>NZ_CP025995.1:1813453-2475306 GCF_003086675.1 Stenotrophomonas sp. ZAC14D2_NAIMI4_7 | reverse complement strand
TGTTCGGGCGGATCAAGGGAGAATCCGGCGTGGGCGCCAAGCTACACGGCGATCGTCGAGATCCAGGCTCATACGGCGGCCCACGCCGGCTCTCGACACCTACGCTGCCAGATTTCCATCAGATAAGGCTTGGCAGCCGCATCCATGCGGCTGACACCCCGCACTCCGACACCGCCCCACCTCTGACAGATTCCTGCAGCTGTTGGGAACTGCGATGGTTGTCCGCGCGGCTGTTGGTAGGTGTCGACCTTGGTCGACACGATTTTTCTGTCAGATATCGAAATGAATCCGGGGTCAGATCCGTTTTCCTGCGGAAAACGGGTCTGACCCCAAGAGCCGTTCCAACAGACCACATAAAACTGTCGAAGGCGGGGCGGTGTCGGAGTGCGGGGACGCCGCAAGTACGTCCGTGTAGGCTTGGCAGCCGCATCCATGCGGCTGACACCCCGCACTCCGACACCGCCCCACCTCTGACAGGTTCACTCGGCTGTTGGCAGGTGTCGAACTCGATTCGAAATTTTCGATTTCGGTAGAGATTCATCCACGCATGGCGTGGATCTACTGTCAGATATCGAAACAATTGTTGGTAGATCCACGCCATGCGTGGATGCACGTGTTGGATATCAATTTCAATCGGGGGTCAGAGCCCGTTGCCCAGCAGCGGGATCCGACCCCGTGCCGTTCCGTCAGATCGCGGGAAGCTGTCAAAGGCGGGGTGGTGTGGGTGGGCAGGACCGCAGGCGCCATGGATGGCGCCTACGAGCCACACGGACGTACTTGCGGCGTGTCCTGCCCACCCACACCGCCCCGCCATCCCCAGGAACCCAGCCTTTGACGTTGACGTTGAATGGGCAGGTGCAGGGCGCAGCCCTGCAAACAACGAACTAATCCGATTCGCGCTGCACCTGGCGCCAGAGTTCGGCGGCCAGCGCGCGTACGGCTTCGTCTGCGTCGGGGCGGTGCAGCAACCCCAGCTCGTAGTTGTCGATCACCGGCAGGCTGCGTTCGCCATCGATGATGCGATGCTCGCGGCCCACCGCGCGGCGCGGCAGCAGGCTGATGCCGATGCCATCGGCCACCGCGCCCTGAATGCCGCTGAGCGATGAACTGGTGAACGCAATGCGCCAGCGCAGGCCCAGCGCTTCCACCGCCTGGATCATCTCGTCGCGGTACAGCCCGCGTGGCGGGAACGTGACCAGCGGCAGCGGATCGTGCTGCAGGCTGCTGCTGCGCACACTGTCGATCCAGTGCATCGGCTCGCGCCGGCAGTGCACCGCCTGGCGGGTGTTGCGGCGCTGCTTCACCAGCACCAGGTCCAGCTCGCCATGGTCGAAACCATGGGCCAGGTCGCGGCTCAGGCCGCTGCTGATTTCCAGCTTCACCTGCGGGTGGCGGCGGCTGAAGGCGGCCAGCATGCGGGTGGTCTGCGGGTTGACGAAATCCTCGGGCACGCCGATGCGCACCGCGGTTTCCACCGTGGCACCGGCCAGTGCCTGCGCCAGCTCCTCGTTCAGATCGAGCATGCGCCGTGCGTAACCCAGCAGCGTGTGGCCGGCGTCGGTGGGGTGCACATCGCGGTGGCCGCGTTCCAGCAGGCGGTGTCCAGCCAGTTCCTCCAGCCGCCGTACCTTCTGGCTCACGGTGGACTGGGTGGAGTGCAGGCGGGTGGCGGCGGTGGTGAAACTGCCGCAGTCCGCCACCATCACCAGGGCCCGCAGCAGGTCCAGTTCGAACAGTGTTCTATTCGATTTGGCACTGTCAGCCATTTGAACATTTCACTTCTGGATGATTGCTGCGACTTCTACCATGCAGGAAAGGGTGCGGCAAGCGGGCCGCAGCGCCGCACCGGCCCCGCCGCAGAGGAGAAACGCAGATGCGCATCCATCGTTGCCGCCGCTGTCCCACGCTGGGGCGGCTGTTGCTGCTGTGCGTGCTGGCGATGCTGGCGTCGGCCTGCTCGGCCAGCACCGGCGCGGCCGATGTGCGTCTGCGCGAAGCCGCCGCCCGCGGTGACGCCGCGGCCGTGCGGGCGGCGCTGGATGCCGGTGCCCCGCTGGAAACGCGCGACGCGCAGGGCCGTACGGCGCTGTTGCTGGCCACCCACGGCAACCGGCTGGAGGCGGCGCGCGTGCTGATCGACGCCGGTGCCGACGTCAACGCCAAGGATGCGATGCAGGACAGCGCCTACCTGTACGCCGGCGCGCGCGGGCTGGATGAGATCCTCGCGCTGACCCTGGCCCACGGTGCCGATCTGCGCAGTACCAACCGCTATGGCGGCACGGCCCTGATTCCCGCCGCCGAGCGCGGCCACGTGGCCACGGTGCGCATGCTGCTGCGTGCCGGGGTGGCCGTGGACCACGTCAACCGATTGCACTGGACCGCGCTGCTGGAGGCCATCCTGCTCGGTGATGGCGGCCCACGCCACGTGCAGATCGTGCAGTTGCTGCTGGAGGCCGGCGCCGATCCGCATCTGGCCGACGGCGATGGCGTGACGCCGTTGGCGCATGCCCGCCAGCGCGGCTACACCGCCATCGAAACCCTGCTGCGCCAGCACGGCGCGACCCACTGATACCCCTTCCACCCCGCACGTCTGCGTGCCTGCCAGGATGCCATCCATGCTCCGTTCCCGCCCCTTGTCCCTTGCGATCCTTGTTGCCGTCGCGCCGCTGTCGGCGTCTGCGGCCGAACGTGCCGACCTGCTGATCCGCAACGCCACCGTGGTCGATGTCGAGCACGCGCGCAGCCTGTCCGGGCAGAGCGTGGTGATCCGTGGCGATGACATCGTGGCAGTGGGCCCCGACGCGCAGCTGCGCAGCCAATGGAGCGCAGGCCGGCAGATCGATGCCAAGGGCAAGTACCTCATTCCGGGCCTGTGGGACATGCACGTGCACTTCGGCGGCGGCCCGGCCCTGGTGGAGGAAAACAAGGCGCTGCTGCCGCTGTACATCGCCCACGGCATCACCACCATTCGTGACTGTTCCGGTGATCTGCCGGAACAGGTGCTGCAGTGGCGCGGGCAGATTGCCGACGGCACCCTGTTCGGGCCGCGCCTGCTCAGTTCAGGGGCGAAGATCGAAGGCATCAAGCCGGTGTGGAAGGGCACCATCGAAGTCGGTGACAAGGCGCAGGTGGATCAGGCGATCACGCGGCTGCAGCACGACAAGGTCGACTTCGTGAAGATCACCGACAGCACGCTGAAGCCGGACCTGTTCCTGTACGCGGCCAGCGCTGCGCGCAAGGCGGGCCTGAAGGCATCCGGCCATATTCCGATGGCGTTGACCGTGGAGCAGGCGGTGGATGCGGGTCTGGCGTCCATCGAGCACCTCGATTACGCGTTCAAGGCCGGCAGCAAGGATGAGGCGCGGATCGCTGCCGACTTCGGCGCCGGCCGCATCGATCGCGCCGAAGCCAACCGCCGCCTGGATGCCAGCTTCGACCGCGATACGGCAATGCATGCCTACCGCGAGTTTGCCAAGCGCGGCGTATTCGTGACCCCGACCCTCAACGGTGGGCGCATCCTGGATTTCCTGGACCAGGATGACCATGCCAATGATCCCTATCTGGCCTACATCGGCCCCGGTCTGCGCGCGACCTACACCTGGCGCGTGGAGCGTGCGGCCAAGGCCAGCCCGGCGCAGATCGAGGCACGCCATGCGCAGTACCACCAGGTGGCCGCGGTGCTGCCGATGCTGCAGGAAGCGGGGGTGACGATCATTGCCGGCACCGACGCAGGCTTCCTCAATTCGTACAATTTCCCCGGCATCGCCCTGCACCAGGAACTGCAGTTGTTCGTGAAGGAAGGGTTGAGCGCACCGCAGGCGTTGTCGGCGGCTATCCGTTCCGGCCCGGCGTGGTTCGGGCAGATGGACCGCTACGGTGGCGTGGCCGCGGGCAAGGCGGCCGATCTGGTGCTGTTGACCGCCAACCCGCTGCAGGACATCGCGGCAACGCAGAAGATCGACAGCGTGATCCTGCGCGGGGATGTGTATGACCGCGCCGCGCTGGACAAGATGCTGGCCGATACGCGCGCCAAGGTGGCGGCGTGGAATGCCGCCGCACGGTAGAGTCGAGCTTGCTCGACTGAGCGCAAAGGCCGTCGAGCAAGCTCGACGCTACGGTGAGGCAGAAGCCGTCGAGCAAGCTCGACGCTACGGTGAGGCAGAAGCCGTCGAGCAAGCTCGACGCTACGGTGAGGCAGAAGCCGTCGAGCAAGCTCGACGCTACGGTGAGGCAAAGGCCGTCGAGCAAGCTCGACGCTACGGGTGGCCGTCGTCCAGGCTGATGATGCCGCGGCGCAGGGCCTGGGTGACCGCGTGGGTGCGGTCGCCCACGCCCAGCTTGTCCATCAGGCTCTTCATGTGCGCCTTCACGGTCTGTTCGGAGATCTGCATGCGCTCGCCGATGCGCTTGTTGGACAGGCCGCTGGCCACGTGGCGCAGCACTTCGGTTTCCCGCGGCGACAGGCGGTCTTCCACAACGTGCGCGGCGATGCTGGCGGCCACTTCGGCCGGAATGGCCGCGCGGCGGCCGTCGGCGACGGTGCGGATGGTATCCACCAGCTCGTGGCGCAGCATGTCCTTCAGTAGATAGGCACTGGCGCCGGCCTGCAGTGCGCGCACCGCACGCACGTCGCCGCGGTAAGTGGTCAGCACGATGATGCGCGCGCGCGGATCGAGCGCGCGGATCCGCACGATGGCTTCCACGCCATCCAGGCGTGGCATCTGCAGGTCCATCAGCACCACGTCGGGCTGCAGCTGCTGGTAGCGGGCAACGGCTTCCTCGCCGTCTGCGGCTTCGCCCAGCAGGCGAAGGTCGGCATGCGCGCCCAGCAGGGCGGCCAGGCCATCGCGCAGCAGGGGGTGGTCATCGACCACCAGTACGCCGATGGGTTCGGGGGAATCAGTCATGGGTGTGGCGGCTCCAGGGCCAGCGCCAGCGTGGCGCGCGTCGTTGGTACAGGCGGCGGCCGGGTACGGCCAGCGCAACTTCGGTGCCCAGGCCTGGGCGGGTCCACAGCTGCAGCTCGGCGCCCAGCCGCTGCGCGCGTTCGCGCATGCCCTGCAGGCCCCAGTGGCCGTGGCTGGCGCCCGGGTCGGCAATGCCGATGCCATCGTCGCGCACGTGCAGCAGGAAGCTGCGTGGGCCATAGGAGAGTTCCACTTCGATCGCGTTGGCCTGGGCATGGCGCAAGGCGTTGCGGATGGCCTCGCGGCCGATCAGGAACACTTCCTCGGCGGCGTCGGTCTGCAGGGGCGGCGGGGTGCCTTCCACGGTCAGGCGCAGCGGATTGGTGCCTTCGCCCGCGTACTCGGCGTGCACATCGGCCAGCGCCGTAGCCAGGTCGCGCCCACTGAACGGGCCGTCACGCAGCGCGTTCACGCGTTCGCGGCCTTCGGCCAGGTTGCGCTCGGCCAACTGCATGGCGGATTCCAGCTGCGCGCGCACCGGTTCCGGGGTGCGTTCGGATTGGCTGATGGCATGCAGGCGCAGGATCAGCCCCTGGCTGCCCTGCAGCAGGGTGTCGTGCAAGTCGCGGGCGATGCGCTCGCGCTCGCCGTGGCGTTCCTGCAGGCGGGCGCGGAACAGCGCGGCCAGCTGGCCACTGCGGACGCGCACGGCCATGGCCAGCACCAGCAGCACCACCAGCGCACACAGCAGCTTGAACCACACCGTCTGCACGAAGGTGGGGGCGATGCGGAAGCTGCGGCTGGCGGGCTCCTGGCTCCAGACGCCGTCCTCGTTGGCCGCTTCCACTTCGAAGCGGTAGCTGCCGGCGGTCAGGTTGGTGTAGTAGGCACGGGTGCTGCTGCCGGCATCCTGCCAGCTGTCATCCACCCCGGACAGGCGGTAGCGGTAGCGGTTGCGTTCGGGCCGCGCCAGTGACAACGCCACGAAATCGATCTGCAGCTGGGTGGTACCGGCCGGCAGGTGCAGGCCTTCGGTCAGCGGCTGGTGCGTATCGCCATACAGCACGTCGCCGATACGCACGCCGGGTGCCTGGGTGTCGATGTGGTTCTGGGTGGTGTCCAGCCAGGCCAGCCCTTGGTTGGTGGCGAGCCACAGCAGGCCGTCGGAGGCCAGTACCGCGGTGGGAATGGGGCCACTCTGCAGGGCGATGCCGGGCATGCCATCCACCGCGTCGAACAGGCGCGGGCTCAGCGGGGTGCCCTGCAGCAGCGCGCTGCGCAGGGTGGTTTCCTGCAGGCGTACCAGGCCGCGGCTGCCGTTCAACCAGACCCGGCCGCGGCCATCGACCACGATGCCGGTAATGCCCTCCAGCACGCCGGCCAGGTCGGTGCGCACGCTCATGAACCTGCCGGCGCCGATACGCACCGACAGGCCCGACTCACCGGCAACCAGCAGCAGGTCACGGTGCTGCAGCAGGGCGGTGATCGGCCCCACGTCCAGCCCCTGCGCGGTGCCGTAGGTGGCCACGCCGGTGCTGTCCAGGCGGCGCACGCGCCCATCGGCATATCCCAGCAGCAGGCTGCCATCGCTGCCCTGGGCCAGGCTGGAGCAGGCACGCTCGGGCAGGCGCGGTTCGCGCAGCCAGTGCCCGGCCTGGTAATGCAGCACGGCCTGTTCGCCGGCACAGATCCACGCATTGTCGTTGTCCGGGAACAACAGGGCGTGGCTGGGCTGGCCGGTGAACGGCGCAGGCAGCGGAATGCGCGTGGTCTTCCCGGCTTGGGTACGGGCCAGGTTCACCCAGTCGAACTGCCACATCGGGCGCGCATCCCGGCGCGCGGCCGCCTGCAGCTCCTGCGCGCTGCGGTCCAGCAGCTGCCGGCGCAGATCGTAGGGCTGCAGGTCCTCGCCATAGCCATACACGCGACCATCGTCGGTGCGCACCAGCGAGCGGTACGGGTCGGTGGGTCCGGCGGCCAGGGTCTGCACGCTGCGTGCGCGGAAGCGGTTCAGGCCCAGGTTGGTGCCCACCCAGATGTTGCCTTCGCGATCAAGCACCACCGGTACCGCCGACGTGGCGGTCAAGCCTTCGGCGGTATCGAAGCGCTCGATGCCGGTGGCAGTGTCGCCGTCGAAGCTGACCCGGGCGACGCCACCGTGCGGGCTGAAGGTCGCCCAGAGGTCGCCATTGGCGGTGAACTGCATGCGCGCGGCCAGCAGGCCGGGCAGGCGTCGCGCCTCGCGTTCGCTGGCCGACAGCAGGCCGTTGCGGTCGGCCAGCGGCAGGGTGCCGCGGTTGCGGTCAGCCAGCCACACTTCGCCACGCGGGCTCTCGGCCAGGGTGGACATCTGCGAGACGGCGACGCCGGTCGAGGTGAAGCGCGCGGCGCCGGCCGGGCGCGACCAGACCTGCTGGTCGGCCAGTACCCACAATGTGCCGTGGCTGTCCTGGAACACCCACTGCACGCGGCGGTCGGGCAGCCCGGTGCTGGCATCGGACTGCCAGCGCTGCCCGTCGAACCAGCGCAGGCCGCCGTTCACTGCGGCCCACAGCCTGCCATTGCGATCGTGCTCGAAACGCGGCACCACGCCCACGGGAATACCCTGGGCGCGGCCGTAGTTGTCCAGCCGCCCGGGCTGGCTGTGGCTGATGCCCGCCTGGAAATAACCGATCCACAGGCCTTGCTGCGGGTCGCGTGCCAGGGTGACCATGTTGGTGGAGGGGAAGCGCTGGCCCGCCGGCGCTGCCTGGCGCTCGAAGCGGCGGCCATCGAAGCGGTAGAGACCCGAGCCGGTGGCCAGCCACAACAGGCCGTCGCGGTCCTGGGCGATGTCCCAGATATCGCCAGGTGCGCCCTGGCCCACGCGCCAGGCCGTGTGCTGGTAGCCGGGCATGCCGGTGCTGACCGGCGGCTGCTGCACGGCCAGCGCGGTCGCCGGCAACGCCAGCGACAGGCAGCAGATCAGCCCCTGCAGGTACTGCAGGAAAGAGCGGGGGAGGGCGCGCATGCCGTCATTCTGGCAGGTGCGGGGCAGTGCAGGGTGACCCGAACGGGGCAGGCGCGCGGCGGGTGGGTGCGCTATCACATCGGCATGGAGCAGGGAGGCCACCGATGCAACGCTTGTTCGTGATGTTCCCCGACCGCGCGCCGGGGATCGGCCTGCTGTGGCTGCGCCTGTGCGTGGTGGCGGCGCTGTGGCCGGCGCAGGCGCCCGGCAGCGGGGGCTGGCTGGTCTGCGTGGCCGCGCAGGCGCTGTTGCTGCTGGGCTGGCTGACCCCGCTGGCGGTGCCCTTGGCCCTGCTTGGGCTGTGGCTGCAGGCCGCGCCGTGGGCGCTGCTGGCACTGCCGGTGGCGCTGTTCCTGCTGGGCCCGGGGGCCTATTCAGTGGATGCGCGCCAGTTCGGCCGGCGTGTGCTGGAGCGTGGGCCTCCCCCAAAAGGGTGAGTGCCGCGCTGGACCGTCGGGGGTAGGGCGCGGCACGACCGCAGCGCACCATGAAGGCCCCCGTCGCGGTGCATTCGCATGGCCCTGCAAACCCCGCCTGCGTTCGCGGCAGACGCGCTTGCGCCGAATCAATCGGCCGCGTTGCAGCGCGCCCTGCGCTACATCGACGAACACCTGTCGCAGCCGCTGCGGGTGACCGAGCTGGCCGAAGTGGCCTGCGTCAGCCGCTTCCATCTGGTGCGCCTGTTCCGCACCGGTACCGGTGCCAGCCCACTGCGCTATGTGCGCCGCCGGCGCATTGAACGGGCCCGGCAACTGCTGCCCGACAGCACCGGTTCCATGTCCCACCTGGCCCAACACCTGGGCTTCTTCGACCAGAGTCATTTCGTGCGCAGTTTCCGCGCCGAGACCGGCTGCAGCCCAGGCCAGTACCTGGCCGGTGACGCCGCGCTGCGGCTGCCTGCCGAGCGCGCCTGCGGCCGCCTGACGCCCCTGCCTTCAACCACCCCTGGAGTCTGACCATGACCACCGCAACCGCCACCCCTGCCAAGGCCCTGCTGTCGCCCACCGACCACGCCCTGGTGCTGATCGACTACCAATCGCAGATGGCCTTCGCCACGCACACCATCGACATCTCGGCCCTGCGCAACAACGTCTCGCTGATCAGCAAGGGCGCCAAGGGCTTCAACGTGCCGGTGGTGCTGACCACCGTGGCCGAGAAGTCGTTCTCCGGCCCGATGTTCCCCGAACTGCCGGAGATCTTCCCCGGCCAGACCGTGTTCGACCGCACCTCGATGAACACCTGGGAAGACCAGCCGGTGATCGATGAGATCAACCGCATCGGCAAGCGCCGCCTGGTGCTGGGTGGCCTTTGGACCAGCGTCTGCATCGTCGGCCCGACCCTGTCGGCGCTGGAGCAGGGCTTCGAGGTCTACGTGATCACCGACGCCTGTGGCGACGTGAGCGACGAAGCGCACGAGCGCGCCATCACCCGCATGGTGCAGGCCGGTGCCGTGCCGATCACCAGCGTGCAGTACCTGCTGGAACTGCAGCGCGACTGGGCGCGCGGTGAAACCTATGGCCTGACCACCGGCATCGCCCGCGACCACGCCGGCGGCTACGGCATCGGCATCCAGTACGCCAAGACCATGTTCGGCGCACAGGAAGGCGGTCACTGAGCATGACCGGCAGTCACGGCCTGGACCTGGCCTTGCTGATGCTGCGCGTGGCGGCAGGTGGATTCCTGCTGCCGCACGCACTGGGCAAGCTGCTGGGCTGGTTCGGCGGCCCCGGCCTGGGCGGCTTCGCCGGCGAACTGCGCGGCTTCGGCCTGCCCTCGGCCGCGCCCCTGCCGTTGCTGCTGGCGCTGCTGCAGGTGCTGTCCGGCCTGGCCGTGCTGCTGGGCTGGCAGACCCGCGTGGCCGCCCTGGCGGCGGCCGCGTTCATTGGCTTCACCGCGCTGCTGGCCCTGCCCAAGGGCTGGTTCTGGATGCGCGGTGGCGTCGAATACCCGCTGATGTGGACCTTCGTCCTGCTGGCCATTGCCTGCGCCGGGCCCGGTGCCTGGGCGCTGGATGGCCCGCTGCTGCAGGGAGACCTTGCATGAGTTCCGACCCCCACCATCCCGGCCGCCGCAATGTGCTGCTGGGTGCCGGCGCCGCGCTGGCGCTGGGCCTGGCCGGCACTGCCGCCGGCGCCATCGAATCAACATCCAGGGAGCGCCGCATGAGCACGCTGGTCATCCGCAATGCCCGTATCACCACGCTGGACCCGCAACGCCCGCACGCGCAGGCACTGGCCGTGCAGGAAGGCCGCATCGTCGCCGTAGGCAGTGATGAGGAGATCATGCGCGGCTGGGGCAACGAGGCCACCATCCTGGATGCGCAGGGCCGTCGCCTGGTTCCCGGGTTGAATGACAGCCACACCCACCTGATCCGTGGTGGCCTGAACTACAACCTGGAGCTGCGCTGGGATGGCCTGCGTTCGCTGGCCGACGCCATGGCCATGCTGAAGGCGCAGGTGGACCGCACGCCGGCGCCGCAATGGGTGCGCGTGGTCGGCGGCTTCACCGCCAGCCAGTTCACCGAAAAGCGCCTGCCGACCCTGCAGGAACTCAATGACATCGCGCCGGATACGCCGGTGTTCCTGCTGCACCTGTACGACCGCGCGCTGTTGAACCGTGCCGCGCTGCGCGCCTGCGGCTACACCAAGGACACCCCGGACCCGCCGGGCGGGCAGATCGTGCGCGATTCGCTGGGCAACCCGACCGGCCTGCTGCTGGCCAAGCCCAACGCGCTCATCCTGTATGCCACGCTGGCCAAGGGCCCGCGCCTGCCGGTGGAATACCAGGCCAACTCCACCCGTCACTTCATGCGTGAGCTGAACCGCCTGGGCATCACCTCGGTGATCGACGCCGGCGGCGGGTTCCAGAACTACCCCGAGGATTACCAGGTCATCGAGCAGCTGCATCGCGATGACCAGCTGACGGTGCGCATCGCCTACAACCTGTTCACCCAGAACAAGGGCAACGAGGTCAACGATTTCCGTGGCTGGAGCGAGATCCTGCAGCCGCGCCAGGGCGATGACCTGCTGCGCCACAACGGTGCCGGCGAGATGCTGGTGTTCTCGGCGGCCGATTTCGAGCTGTTCAACGAGCCGCGCCCGGAACTGCCGCCGGAGCTGGAGCCGGAGCTGCACGACGTGGTCAAGCTGCTGGTGGAAAAGCGTTGGCCGTTCCGCATCCACGCCACCTACGATGAAAGCATCACCCGCATCCTGGACGTGTACGAACAGGTGAACCGCGAGGTGCCGTTCGATGGCCTGCACTGGTTCATCGACCACGCTGAAACCATCACCCCGCGCAACATCGAACGTATCCGTGCGCTGGGCGGCGGCATTGCCGTGCAGCACCGCATGGCCTACCAGGGCGAGGCCTTCGTGCAGCGCTATGGCGTGCAGGCCGCACGCCACACCCCGCCGGTCAAGCGCATGCTGGCCGAGGGCGTGCCGGTGGGTGCCGGTACCGATGCCACGCGCGTGGCCAGTTACAACCCGTGGGTGGCGCTGTCGTGGCTGGTGACCGGGCGCACCGTGGGTGGGCTGGCGCTGTACGGCGACGAGAACCTGCTGGAACGCGAACAGGCGCTGCGCCTGTGGACCCAGGGTAGTGCCTGGTTCTCTGGCGACGAAGCGGTGAAGGGCACGCTGAAAGAGGGCCAGCTGGCGGATTTCATCGTGCTGTCGGCCGACTTCTTCCGCGTGGACGATGCGCAGATTGCCGATATCACCAGCCTGCTGACCGTGGTCGGCGGCCGCATCGTGCATGCCGACGGCGACTACGCCGGGCTGGCCCCGCAGTTGCCGCCGGCCATGCCGGACTGGTCGCCGGTGAACAAGTTCGGTGGCTACCACGTGGGTGGCGCGGCCACGGGACTGGCCGCGGCCCACCACCATCATCACGGCGCCGCCTGCGGCACCCACGGTGCGCACGGCCATGCCGCGCACCATGCCGCACCGACCGATGATCTGACCGCGTTCTGGGGCGCCATGGGGTGCTCGTGCTTCGCGTTCTGACCTTGGCTGCGCTGGCCGCGCCGTCGCTGGCGCTGGCCTGCGACGGTGGTGCCTGCACGGCAGTGGGCGATGGCCTGCTGCAGTGGGATGCGTCGGTGCGCGTGCGTGGGCTGTATTACGACCCCACGCGCTTCGGCGTGGGCGGCGGCGAGGATGGCTACGGCCTGCTGCGCGCGCTGGCAGCGGCCACCTACCGTAGGGATGACTGGGAAGCCAAGCTGCAGTTGGGCGTGCATGCCGAGGACGGCAAGGCCGGTGGCCCCGGTCGCACCGATCGCAGCGCGCTGGATGTGCAGCAGGCTTACTGGCGCTGGCAGGGCGAAGGCTGGCACGTGCAGCTGGGCCGGCAGGAAGCCGGCTACGGTAGCTCGCGGCTGCTGTCCGTGCGCGATGGGCCGAACATCCGCCTGGCCTTCGATGGTGCGCGCGTTGGCTGGCGCGGGCGCTTGGGACAGTTGGACCTGATGGCGCTGCGCCCGGTGGAAAACCGCCCCGGTGCATTCGACGATCGCGGCGAACACGGTGCCCACCTGTGGGGCGCCTATGCGACCACCGCGCGTGGGCACGGTGTCGGGCAGTGGGATGTCTACGCGCTGGACTACCGCCGCGACGGCGCGCGCTTCGCCGCCGGCACGGGCGTGGAGCGGCGACAGACCGTGGGCACGCGCTGGTTCGGCCAGGCCGGCGGGCTGGACTGGAACACCGAACTGGTGGCCCAAGGCGGTGAGCTGCGCACGGCCGGCGCCGATCTGGACATCCGTGCGTGGACCCTCGCCACCGATACCGGCTGGCGCTGGGCCGCGTTGCCGCTGCAACCACGGCTGGGCCTGAAGGCCGACCTGGCCAGTGGCGATGGCAACCTGCATGACGGCCGGCTGGGCACGTTCAACGCGCTGTTCCCCAAATCGGCCTACTTCAGCGAGGCCAGCCTGTTGGCGCCGGCCAACCTGATGGACGTGCAGCCGACACTGGCGCTGCGGCTGGACCCGAAGGTCACCACCGAACTGGGCGTGCAGATGGCCTGGAAGCACCGCCGCGCCGATGCGGTCTACACCACCCCAGCACCGCTGTCGGCGCTGCCCGGCAGTGCCGGTGGCGCACGCCGCATCGGCACCCAATACAAATCCGAAACCCGCTGGCAAGCCAGCGAACACTGGCAATGGCAGCTGCAGCTGGCCTGGGTCGATGCCGGTCCTGCACTGAAGCAGGCCGGTGGCCAGGACACGCTGTTCGCCTCGATCGTTGGAGCATGGCAATGGTGAACGCAACCGCGTCACAACCTTCCCCGCAGGCCGCAGGTGCCTGGTCCCCGCTGAAGATCAGCATGTTCCGGGCGCTGTGGCTGGCGATCCTGGCCAGCAACATCGGCACCTGGGTGAACGACGTCGCCGCCGCCTGGGTAATGGCGGAGCGCACCGGCTCGCCGCTGATGGTGGCCCTGGTGCAGTCGGCCACCACGGTGCCGATCGTGCTGCTGGCGCTGGCCGCCGGTACCCTGGCCGACATTGTCGACCGCCGGAAATACCTGTTGTTCACCCAGGGCTGGATGCTGCTGGTGGCGGCGGTGATGGCCACGCTGACCGCGTTCGACCTGCTGACCCCCAACCTGCTGGTGCTGCTGACCTTCTGCATGGGCTGTGGTGCGGCCATGGCCATGCCGGCGCAGGCCGCGATCGTCTCCGAACTGGTGCCGCAGCCGATGCTGGCCTCGGCGGTGGCGCTGAACTCGATCGGCATCAATATCGCCCGCTCGATCGGCCCGGCCATCGGCGGTGTGATCGTGGCGCAGCTGGGTGCGGTGTGGGCCTTCGGCTTCAATGCCGTCACCTTCGCCGCCATGCTGTTCGTGGTCTGGGGCTGGAAACGCGACCCGAAGGCATCGAGCCTGCCGCCGGAAGGCTTCGGTGCGGGTTTGAAGGCCGGCCTGCGCTATGCCAGCCGCGCCGGTCGCCTGCAGGCGGTGCTGATCAAGTCGGTGGGCTTCTTCTTCTTCGCCGCAGCGATGAACGCGATGCTGCCGGTGGTGGTGCGTGGGCAGATGCATGGCGGGGCAGGGCAGTACGGCATCCTGCTGGGCTGCATTGGCATCGGTGCGGTGGGCGGTGCGCTGCTGCTGCCGAAACTGCGCGCCAGGCTTGATCGCGACCTGCTGGTGCTGCTGGCGACGCTGGCGCTGGCGTGCAGTTTGGTCGGCCTGGCGCTGACCCGCAGCTGGTACGTGCTGCCTGCCGTGATGCTGGTCAATGGCTTTGCCTGGATCACCGTGCTGTCCTCGCTGCAGATCGCGGCGCAGACGGCGGTGCCGGCGTGGGTGCGTGCACGTGCGCTGGCGCTGTACATCATGGTGTTCTCGGCGGGCATGGCCGCCGGTGGCCTGAGCTGGGGCGCGCTGGCCCAGCGCACTTCGCCGGAACTGGCGCTGCTGGTGGCGGCCGTGGGCGCGGTGGTGGGCGGCCTGCTGGTCTGGCGCGTGCGTATTGCCGGCACCGAGGAACTGAACCTGCGCCCGGCCGGGCATTGGCCGGCGCCGGAGCTGGCAGTGCCGGTGTCGCATGATCGTGGCCCGGTGCTGGTGACGGTGGAATACCGCATCGAAGCCGGCGACCGTGCGCTGTTCCAGGCGCAGATGCGCGCGCTGGGCACGATCCGCCGCCGCGACGGTGCGGTGGTGTGGGGCGTGGTGGAAGACGTGGCGACGCCTGGCGTGCACCTGGAGTATTTAGTGACCCCGTCGTGGCTGGAGCACCTGCGCCAGCATGAGCGCATCACCGCCGACGACAAGGCGATCCAGGAAACGCTGCGTGGCCTGCACCGTGGCGAGCGTGCGCCGATCGTGCGGCACTTCGTGGGTGGGCAGGATCCGTTGCCGGCCAACGTGCCGCACCATCACAGCGATATCTGAGAGCGGTCGCCGGGCATGGCCCGGCGCTACCGTGCAGGGGGCGGCGGCGCGCTGGGCGCCGCCGCGATGGATCACTTGCGTGCGAACGCCAGCAGGTCGGCGTTGAACTGGTCGGCGTGGGTCACGGTCAGGCCGTGCGGCGCGCCCGCGTACACCTTCAGCTCGGCATCCTTGATGATCTGCGAGGACAGCTTGGCCGAGGCATCGAACGGCACGATCTGGTCGTCGTCGCCGTGCACCACCAGCGCCGGCACGTCGATCTTCTGCAGGTCGGCGGTGTAATCCACTTCCGAGAACTCGTGGATGCAGTCGTACTGACCCTTCACGCCGCCCAGCATGCCCTGCTGCCAGAACGAATCGCGCATGCCCTGGGTGACGGCGTTGCCGTCGCGGTTGGCTCCGAAGAACGGCGTGGTCAGGTCCTTGAAAAACTGCGAGCGGTCACCGGCGGTGCCCTTGCGGATGCCGTCGAACACCTCCAGCGGGGTGCCGGCCGGGTTGCTGGCGGTCTTCAGCATCAGCGGCGGCACCGCGCCGACCAGCACCACCTTGGCCACGCGCTTGCTGCCGTGGCGACCGACGTAGTGGGCCACTTCGCCACCACCGGTGGAATGGCCGACCAGGATGGCGTCGTGCAGGTCCAGTGCTTCGATCACCGCGGCCAGGTCGTCGGCGTAGGTGTCCATGTTGTTGCCGTCCCAGGTCTGGCTGGAACGGCCGTGGCTGCGGCGGTCATGGGCGATCACGCGGTAGCCGTTCTGGCCCATGAACAGCATCTGCGGGTCCCAGGCGTCGGACGACAGCGGCCAGCCGTGGGCGAACACGACGGGCTGGCCGGTGCCCCAGTCCTTGTAGAAGATGCGGGCGCCGTCTTTGACGGTAACGAAGTTGCTCATCTTGGATTCCTTTGGCGGAAGGTGGAAGGCACCGGTCGCGGCGACCGGTGTGCGCGCAGTACAGCGCAGCCTGTTCCGCCGGCATTGCACGGCTGTGGCAGGAAGTCGCATTGGCCTCTGGCGGCGCACTGGTTTGGGCGGAACCATGCGGGCAAGGAGGGCGTCATGAGCCGAGTGGTGGCAGGCGCGGTGCTCGCGCTGTTGTTGGCCGTGCCGGTGCAGGCACAGACCAACGTCTACAAATGTATTGACGGTCCGCATGCGGTCTACCAGCAGACCCCGTGCCAGGGCCAGGCGGAATGGAAGTGGCAGGTGCCATCGGACACGTCATCGGCCAGGCCGACCGCGCCGGCGGCTGCCGCTCGCCCGCGCAAGCGGCGCGCAGGAGCGGCACGGGCGGTGCTGATTCCCATCGAGCGCGATCCGGCCGGTTGCAGCCATGCGCGCCAGCGGCGGGCGGATGCGCTGCGGCCGGACTATCTGCAGCAGCGCCAGCTGGACGACGCTGTGCGCGCGGCCTGTCGCTGAGCGGAAATGAAAACGGCACCCGAGGGTGCCGTTTGCGACAGGCTTTGCGGGAATGCGAGCGGGCTCAGTGGCCGTCTCCACCCGCACCGGCGCCAGACGCGGCATCGGCCTTGGGCAGGCTCAGTTCCGGGTTGCCCTGTTCGGCCTGCAGGATCTGGATGCGACGCTGCAGGGCATCGAGCTGGCTGTTGGTGCTCTGCACATCGGTGCTCAGGCTGACCGCCTGCTGCTGCGCCTGCTGCAGCGCCGCGCTGACCTGCGCCGACTGCGCCTGCTGCTGTTCCATTTCCTGCTGCAGGGTGCGCAGGCGCTCCTCGTTATAGGCCACCAGGCGTTCGGTGTAGCGCTTGCCCGCTTCCAGGCGCGTGGTGTCGATATATACCTGGGCCAGCTGCTCGGTCTGTTGCACGAAGGTGCGGTAGACGCGCTCGGCGTTGTCCACCGCATCGGTCTTGATCACGCGCCAGAAGTTCTTTTCCTGGAACAGCGCCACGTAGTAGGTAAGCGTATTGGCGTTGAACAGCAGGCTGGCGCCGTAGTTGCCGTTGTAGGTGGTGCGCAGTTCGGTCAGTTGCTGGGCATCCATCAACTGCTTCAGTTCATCCACCGTGTTGCGCACCACCGGGGCCGGGCGTGCCGGTTCGGCGGCTGCCTGGCGGTCGCCACGGGCGGCCATGGCCGACGGTGCGGCCAGGATCATGGCCGTGGCCAGCAGCGCTACCGCGCGCGGGTACCGGGCGAAGACAGTGCCCCCTGAAATTTCTCGCATGTCTGGACCATCCACGAACGTAGTGTGGTTGAGATGAATGTGATTCCCCGCCGGGAGTCTAGCATGGGCGGGCGCGGCGCCAAGCCGGGCGGCGGCGCTCAGTAGACCAGCTGCGCGGGCGTGCACTGGATCGACTGCACCTGCACATCCGTGCGCCCCAGCTCCAGCCCCAGCAGGCTGGCCAGGGTGCCGCTCAGCAGTGCGCCCACGCTGTTCAACACCGGCTTCAGCGCGGCCAGCACCGGGGTCAGCACCGCGCACAGCAGGCCACTGCAGCTGACCGCGTTGCCCGGCGTGGTCACGCCGCCGCCGGCGTACTGGTCCAGGAAACCGGCCGGGGCGGTCTGGATGTAGGCGGCCAGGTTGTTGCGCACGCAGCCGTTGTAGTTCAGCAGGTTGCTGACCAGGCTGTCGCAGCGGTTGATCAGCAGCCCGCCCAGCAGCGAACCCAACACGCCGTCGAGCACGCCCAGGCCCTGGCCGGTGACCGTGGTGCGGTAGCCATCCCACACCGGGCCATCCTTGCGGCAGGTGGTCAGGTACAGCGGCGGGCAGGCGTAGGGCACGCCCTGGGTGACGGTCCAGGTGCCCAGCGGATTCAATTGGCGGCTGGCATCGCCGTCGCGCAGCAGCGGAATCACCTTGTCCACGTCGTAGCGGCCGCCGGTGGGATGCGCGGCGGCCAGGTAGCGGTCGGCCAGCGCCTTGGCGGTATCGCTGGAACTCATGCCCTGCTGCGGGCTCTGCAGCATGCCCGACAGCACGCGCAGCAGCTCGTTCACCAGATCGGACACCGCCGTGCCCACCGCCAATGGATTGATCTGTGTGGAACCGGTCTGCCCGGCGGCCAGGGTGAGGTCCTGTTGCGCGGTCAGCGCCGGCAGGCTGATGCGGTCGTTGATCAGCGGCTGGCCCAGCAGGGTCAGCAACTGCTCGCTCTGCAGGGAGGCATCGCAGACGTTCTGCCTGGAAAAGCGATCAGCCTCGGCCACCTTGCCCACGCAGGCGCGCAGCACCGACGAATCCACGCGGATGGTCGCCGTGGGTGGCGCGGCACCGCATTGCAGCGATGTCAGCGTGCCCATCGCATTGGTCACGTCCACGTGCAGCGGCAGTTTCAGACGGGTGCCCAGCAGGTTCAGCAGGGCGCCTACGGCCGGCACGCGGTTGCTGTCCACGTCCACCATCAGCCGCACCTGGGCGTTGTAGGCGCGCGCGCCGACGCCACCGATGGCGATGGACGGAGGCTCGATCACCCCCGCCTTGACCTCGATGCCGACCAGATTCAATCCGCTGATCTGCACGCCGTTGTTGTCGTTGGCAATGGAAATGGCGGTGTTCAACAGGTCCAGCACGTTGACCTTTGATTCCAGCGCGCTGCCGATGGTGCCGTCGGGCGAGATGACTTCGGCGAACAGACCGCCGCCACCGCTTTCGCTGCCCAGCGCGATGTTCAGCTGGTTGATATCCAGGCCGGTGGATACAAGGCTGGACAGCGCCTGCAGCTGCACGCCAGCGGTGCTGCTGCGGCCCACCACTTCGGCGGTGGCGTTGACCAGCTGCGCCAGCGATACGCGGTGCACCGCCAGCAGGCGATTGAAATCGGCCACGCTCAGGTCGGCGGTGACCGGAATGCCCAGCGCCTGCAGCAGGCCCGAAGGCGTAACGCTGACCTGGGCCAGGCCGTCGTAGGACAGCACGGTGGCATTGCTCACGTCCAGCCCGACCAGGCGCAGGGTGGCCATCAGCGGGGAATTGCCATTGCTGCGCAGCAGCTGCGAGCCCACGCTGAACACCGCGGTGGGTTCGGCGCGGCGCGCGACCGCCTGGGTGCGCACCGTGGGCAGCGTGTTGTTCTGGCCGAAGAACGGCAGCACGCTGCGTTCGGTGGTCACGCGCACGGCGTTGCGCGGATTGGCCGCATCCACGGTGCTGCTGAAGTGGTCCTCGGCGGCGTGGGCGGCATTCCAGTTGCCGCACTGCACCTGTACCTGGCCGGGGAAGCGGTTCTGGTTGACCGCGTTCTGCCGTGCCGCGGTGTTGTCACTGTTGTCGGCGCTGCACAGGTCCAGGCGCTGCGCGCCGGCCAGCGCAGCAAGGTCGGCCACCTTCTGTGCATCGCGCTTGGCCCAGTACAGGTAGCCCACTTCGATCAGGCCGAGCATGGCCACCAGCGCGATCATCACCAGCATCAGGGTGACCGACATGCCGCCGCGCTGGCGGTTGAAGGTGATGCGGCGTGACCGGTGCATGGCCGACCTCAGCGTGATGAGCTGGAACGGTTGCTGGAACGACCGACGTCAGGATCGAAGAAGTCGGGGATCTCGTGCTCGAAACTCTTCAGGTAGCGCGCATAGCTGGCCGTGGCCTGGTCGCCCAGGATCGGCAGGGGTGCGCCGGCCTGCTGACCGGAGGCCTGCAGCCGCAGCAGGTTGCGGACGCTGTCGCCGTGCTGCGGGCGTGCGGTGGTGCTGGCATGTACATAGGTGGGCGGCGGCGGGGCTGGCGGCGCAGCCGTGGTATCCACCGTGGCCAGCGGCTGCGCGGACTGCACCGCCTGTGCCGGTGTCATCCGCTCGCCCAGCATCTGTCCGGTCAGCGGTGACTGGGTGGATTGCGCCGATGCGCGCGGCGTCGACAGGGCGATAGCAAGGGTTGCCAGGGGCAGCACGGTGCGCAGCAGGGCGGGCAGGGTCATGGGGTTCCCTCGTTGGCAGGGCGGGCGGAGCCGAAGCGCTCCAGCATGGACGGCGGCAGGTGCGCTGGATCGCGGTCGGTGGTGCTGTCGCGCCGGGCTTCCGCTGTCAGCCGCAGGCTGCGCGCCGGCGTTGCCGTGGCCGGCGCCGGGGGCGGTGCCACGGCGGCGCTCTGGCGCTGCTGCAGGCGGCTGCGTATCTGCTGCGCCTGCTGCTGGATGCTGCGGCGGGTCTCGTCGTTGAGGTTGGCCTGCTGCGCGAGCTGTTCGGCCGTGGCGGTGTCACCGCGCAGCAGCGCCCACAGCGACAGGTTGGCGGTGGCCTTGGCGTTGCCCGGGGTCAGTTCCAGCGCCTTGGCCAGCGGTTCGCGCGCCTGTTCGAACTGCCCGGCGCGCAGCCGTGCATAGCCCAGGTCGCCCAGGTAGTCGGTGTTCAAGGGTTGCAGCTGGCTGGCGCGTGCCAGTGCCTGCTCGGCCGCCGCGTCATCCCCGGCATGGGCGGCGATCAGGCCCAGCCCGTGCGCGGCGGCAGCGGCCTGCGCGCCGTTGGCCAGTTGCTGGTACAGCGCGCTGGCGGCGGCGGTCTGCCCGGTTTCGCGCAGCGCGTCGGCCTGCAGCAGGCGCAGCGCGGGCAGGTCGCCGTAGCGCTGGCGGAACGCATCCACGTGCGCCAGCGAGGCGTACCACGCGCCCTGCTGCTGCATGCGCGAAATCAGTTCCAGATAGGTATTGCGGCTGTCCTGCGGTGCCGGCGTGGGTTCGGCCAGCGTCGGGGTGTGCAGGTACTTGGCCGTGCTGGACGCACAGCCGCTGGCCAGGGTGGCCAGGGTGAAGAGCAGCAGGGCGGGGCGTGCAGCAGGCATGGACGTCATCCCATCTTCGACATGGTGGTGGCCAGCGCGACCAGCGCCGGGCCGGAAAGCACCAGCATCAGCGCTGGCAGCAGGGTCAGCATCATCACCACGGTCATCTTCACCGACAGCTTGCCGACCTTCTCTTTCAGGGTATTGCGGCGCTGCTCGCGCAGGCGCAGGCTGAACTGCTTCAACGGCTCCTGTACCGCGCCGCCGTGCGCGTGCACCTGCAGGATCAGCTGCACAAGGCTGGACAGATCGTCATCGCCATACACTTCATTCAAGCGCCGTAGTGACTGCGCGCGGCTGCGGCCGTGGGTGTAGGCCACGTTGGCTTCCTGCAGTTCGCCGCCCAGCACCGGCAGTGCGTCGCGCAGCTTGTCGCCCAGGGTCTGCAGGCTCTGGTCCATGCTGAATCCCACGCCCTGCAGCAGGCGCAGCAGGTCGATCAGCAGGGGCAGTTCGTTGTGCACGGCGCGCCGGCGGCGCTTCACCCAGGCGCCCAGCACGAACTTGGGCAGCAGCAGGCCGGCGGCCAGTGCGCCGACCACCACCATCACCTTGGCCAGCCCGTGCGCATCGCTGACTGCGATTGCCAGTGCGACCACCACGGCGGCCAGCAGCAGGCGCAGGCCCAGGTAGATGGCCGTGCCGCGGCGGGTGTTCCAGCCGGCCAGATCCAGCAGCAGGCGGTCTTCGCTGGCCAACAGCGCGGCCTCCAGGCGGCCACCGCTCAGTTGCCGGCCCAGGCGTTCCAGCCAGCCCAGCGAATCGCGGCGGTTCGCTTCGGTCTCGGCATCACGCGGCTGCAGAGCCGTTTTCAGCGTGGCTTCACCGCGCGCCTCGCGCTGCCCGCGCACCCAGCCGCCCAGGCCGAGCAGGGCGATGCCGGCGGCCAGCAGCAACAACGCGCACATCCACCAGGTGTTGGCGCTCATCGTTCACCTGCGCTTGCAGTACGGGGGGTCATAGCGATTTGGCCAGCCGGTACAGCAGGAAGGCGCCCACCAGTTCCAGGCCGATGGCCAGCGCCAGGATCTTGTGGCCCAGCGGGTGGTGCAGGATCGGCTGGAAGAAATCCGGGCTGGAAATGGCCATCAGCACGGCACTGGCCGGCGGCAGCAGGCCCAGCACCCAGGCCGACATGCGCGTTTCGGAGGTGGTGGCGGCCAGTTCCTGCTGCGCCTGTTCCAGGTCGCGCATGAAGTCGCCCAGCCGTTGCAGGATCTGGTCCGAGCGGCCGCCGATACGCACGCTGACCCCGATCACCACCGCCAGCACCTTCAGCACGTCCATGCGATAGGGCTGCGCGGCCAGCGACAGGGCGCGGTCCAGTTCCATGCCGCCGCGCGCATAGCGCACCGTAGTGTCCAGCAGCTCGCGCAGGGGCGCGGCGGTCTGCGTGCTGGCCACCTGGAAGGCGGCCTGCAGGCTGTTGCCCAGGGCGGTCAGGCGTACCAGGTTGTCCAGGAAATCCGGCAGCTGATGCAGCAGCTTGGCCTGCAGCTTGCCGATGCGGCGCAGCAGCCACAGCCAGCAGCCGATCAGGTACAGGCCCAGGGTGAGCGGGAACATCCACGCGGTGCCCAGCCGCGCCACCGCGATGGCCGACAGCACCAGGCCGGGCACCAGCAGCAGTACCGGCAGTTTCCAGCCCGGCTGCAGGCCGGCCCGCTGCAGCAACGGATCCCATGGCAGCGTCCGGCGGTTGCTGGCTGCAGCGGCCGCGGCGACGGGCGCAGCGCGGGCGCTGTCTGCCACCGGGTTGCCGGCGCCGCGGGCCAGTTGCTGTTCGGCATGCTGCAGCGACGCCTGCCGCTGCTCGCGACTGTGCGCACTGCTCCACAACCAGGCGGCCAGGCCCAGCAGCACCGAGACGATGCTCAACACCATCAGCAGTACGCCGGCGCCCATGCTTACAGGTCTCCGTACAGCGAATCGCGCAGCTGCTGGCGGAAGGGCTCCAGCTTGTGCGAATGCGGGTGGAAGCCAAGCCCGATCCAGCGGTCGGTTTCGCGCCCGCTGCCGTCGACCTGCACCTCGTGGCGGAACATTTCCTGGGTGGTGATCAGGTTGTCGCTGACCCCGGTGATCTCGGTGATCGAGACCAGCACGCGGCGGCCGCTGCCCAGACGCGAGATCTGCACGATGAAGTCGATGGCGCTGGCGATCTGTCGGCGCAGGCTGTCTTCGCTGCCCTGGAAGCCGGCGAAACCGGCCAGCATCTCGATGCGATACAGGCAATCGCGCGGGGTGTTGGCGTGGATGGTGGCCATCGAGCCATCGTGGCCGGTGTTCATGGCCTGCAGCATTTCCAGCACTTCGGCGCCACGCACTTCGCCCACCACGATGCGGTCCGGACGCATGCGCAGGCTGTTGCGCACCAGGTCGCGGATGCTGATCGCACCGTGGCCGTCGGCACCGCCGATGCGGCTTTCCAGTCGCACCACGTGCGGGTGGTTCAACGACAGTTCGGCGGTGTCTTCCACGGTGATCACCCGCTCGTTGGCCGGGATGTAGCTGGCCAGCGCGTTCAGCAGCGAGGTCTTGCCCGAACTGGTGCCGCCGGACACCAGGATGTTGCAGCGCCCCAGCACCATGGCTTTCAGCAGCGCCTGCATCGGTGCATCGAACGTGCCCTTGGCCAGCAGCTCGTCGGGGGTGAACGGGTCCTTGCGGAACTTGCGGATGGAGACCATTGGGCCGTCCACCGCCAGTGGCGCGATGATGGCATTCAGGCGGCCGCCGTTGGGCAGGCGCGCGTCCACCATCGGGTTGGAATCGTCCAGGCGGCGGCCCAGCGGGGCCAGGATGCGGCGCAGGATGCGCAGCAGGTGGGTATCGTCGGTGAAGCGCTGGGTGGCGCGCTTGAGCTGGCCGCCCTGCGAGACATGCACATCCTTGAAGCCGTTGATCAGGATGTCTTCGATGGTCGGGTCATGCAGCAGGTCGTCCAAGGGCCCGAAGCCGGTCAGCTCCTTCACCAGGCCTTCGGCCACCACCTGCATTTCTTCTTCATTGATGGGAATGCGCCATTCCTGGATGAAGCTGACCGTCTGCACCTGCACCCAGCGGGCGATGGTGTCCGGCGCCCAGGAATCGATGTCGATGCGCTCGTCTTCAATGCTGTTGAGCAGGTGTTCGTGCGCGGCCGACAGCACCTTCTGGTACTGCTCGGTCTGCGCGAACGGCAGCACGCCCGGGGCCGCGTCGGGGGCGCTGGCACGGGCGAGGGCGTTCGGGAACAGGGTTACTTTGTCTTCCATTGCGATCCACCCAGGGCAAGGGCAAGTCTTTCCCGCAGGCCGTGCGGCTGCACCGGGCAGGCAGCAGGGTCCAGGCGCTGGACCAGCGGGGCGAGGGCGCGCAGGTACGGGTCGCGCGGGGCGTCCTGCAGCAGCAGATGGCCGTGGCTGGCGGCGGTGCGCACGCGCGAGCGTTCGGGCAGCGTGGCCAGCAGGGGCAGTTCGAAGCGTCGTGCAATCTGTTCCGGGCTCATGCCGGCGCTGTCGTCATGGCGGTTGATGACCAGCTGCAGCCGTTTTTCGCGGTCGCGTTGGCCGGCAAGATGCTTCAGCGCGTGGTCCAGCGACACCAGGGTGGCGATGGATGCATCGGCGATCAGCCAGATCTCGTCGGCCTGTTCCAGCAGCAGTGGCGGCAGCTGCCGCAGCGGGCAGCCGCCGGCATCGCACAGCACGCTGGCAAACACCCCGCGCAGGCGCTGCAGCAAGGCGCCGGGATCGGAGGGCGGCACCGCGTCGCTGCCGCTGGCGCGATCCAGCAACACCAGGCCGCAGGTATGGCGCGCCATGGCCGTGCGCGCCAGCGTGGCATCGATGCGGCTGGCGTTGCGCAGGGCGTCTTCGTAGTGGAAGCGGCTGTCCAGGTTCAGGTAGAGGGCCAGATCGCCGGCCGGCTGCGCCAGTTCCAGCAGCAGGCCGTCCTGTGGGTTGGTCTCGCCCTGTGCGAGCAGGTGGGTCTGCTGCGCCAGCACTGAGAGATGCGCGGCCAGGGTGCTGGTTCCCACGCCGGCGCGCACACCCAGCAGCACGATCAGCCGTGCCTTGTGCGCCTGCTGTGGGACGGCGGCGGTACGTGGCGACAGCGCACGCCGCAGAGCGGCCTCGATACCGGTGTTGTCGCTGTCCATGTCCAGTACATCGCGCAGCCCCGCGCGCAGCGCCAGCACCACCCCTTCCACCTGGCCGGCACTGGTCGAGCCCACCGCCACCAGGACCAGGTCCGGCTGGGTCTGCTGCAGTTGCTGGGCCAGCACGGTGGACGCAGACGCGTGCTCGGGCCGGAAGTCGAGCAGCACCAGGTTCTGCTGCCCGCGCTGCAGGTCCTGCGCGGAGGTCGGCTGGGTACTGTCCTGCCAATGCAGCGCCGTGCCCGGCGGCAACTTCGCGGCCAGGCGCGGCAGCAGGTCGCGGTCCACGCCGTACAGGACCAGGTTCATCGACGGTCCGGCGGCATGCAGGGGATGTGCGGTGGCATAGGGCATGGGGGTGTCCTTGCGGTGGCCGGTCAGCGCGAGAAGCCCGGTACCGGGTCGCGACTGATCGGGCCCAGCAGCCAGGCGCCCCATTCGGGCAGGTTCGGCCGTGCTTCCTGTTCGCCGGGCAGCGCCAGTTCGGTGTCGCGCGCCAGCGGTTGCACCAGGCGCGGGGTCACGATGATCACCAGTTCCTTGTCCTGGCGCTTGTAGTCGAAGTTGCGGAAGAACGAACCGATGATCGGCAGGTCACCCAGCAGCGGGATTTTGTTCACCGTCGATGCCACGCTGGAACTGACCAGGCCGCCGATCACGAAGCTCTCGCCATCGCCCAGTTCCACCGTGGTATCGGCGCGGCGGGTGGTGATGGAGGGGATCTGCACGCCATCGAGTGCGATCGCGTTGCTGTAGTCCAGGTCGCTGGCCTCGGGCGCGACCTTCAGCGCAATGCGGTTCGGTGCCAGCACCGTGGGGGTGACGGTCAAGCCGATGCCGAAGGGCTTGTAGGTGATGGTGGTGGTGCCCAGTCCCTGCGGTTCCAGGATCGGCAGTTCGCCGCCGGCCAGGAAGCTGGCGCTCTGCCCGGAAAGCGCCACCAGGGTGGGTTCGGCCAGCACGCGGGCCATGCCGTTGGCCTGCAGCAGGTCCACGTCGGCATTCCAGCGGTGCTTGGTGGAACCGAACACCAGGCGGAAGGCGGAGGACAGCGGCGAATCATCCTCGTTGGCGCTGCCGCCTTCTTCCATGCCCGGCAGCAAGCCGGTGTCGCCGGGCAGGCGGCCGCCGGGGCGGGCGATGCCATAGGCGAACGAACCGTTCTTGTTCTGGAAGTTGATGCCGATCTGTTTCAGCGCGGTCTTGTTGAACTCCACCACCTTCACTTCCACCTGCACCACGCCGCCGCTGGCGATGGTGGAGGCATCGGCCAGCAGACCGTCCTTGCCCAGCGCCATGGCGGCGGTCTTCTGTGCCTGCATGTGCGACAGCACGCTGTCGGTGCTTCCCTGCAACAGTCCCTGCTGGTCCTGTTGGGTGAACGAAAGTCCGCTGTCGGCGGTTCCCGCAGCGCCCTGCACGGCACTCTGTACGCGCACCTGCACGCGCTGCGGTTCGGCGCGGGCGCGGTGCCACAGCAGCAGCGTGGTGCTGCCCGGTGCCTTGCCGACCAGCAGGGCCTGGCGCTGCCCACGCAGCATCACGATGTCGGCCACGCCGGGGTCGGCAATGGCCACCCGTTCCAGATCGGCAGGCAGGGTCCACGGGCGCTGCTCACGTGCCTGCAGCACCAGGTCGTCGGCGGCCAGGCTGGTGGCGGGTGCCAGCACCACCAGCAGCAGGGCCAGCCAGCGCTGGTGCAGTGATCGGGCAAGGCGGTGGCGGCGTTGGGTCATGGAGGCTCCGGAATCCGGTCAGAGGGAACCGCGGGGCGCAGCGCTATCGCCGCGGATGATTTCGATGCCGGCCGGGCGCGGCGCACTACGCCGCGGCGCGCTGGCGCGGGCGGTGGGTGCGGCGGGCGTGCGTTCGGTCAGGCCCTTGCCGGCCAGTGCTTCGCCGTCCAGGCCGGCAAAGGCGTTGTTTTCGGGGCGCTGCAGCGCTGCCTGCTGTTCGGGGGCCAGGCCGCGTACGGGATCGAGCACGCCCTTGGCCGGCGCGAACAGCGCCACATCGGGCAGGCCGGTGTCGGCCGGGTTGCGCAGGGCCAGGAACAGCTTGCCTTGCTGCGCGCCCAGCAGCAGCCGGTTCGCCTCGGCCACCGGCACGGCCAGCACGGCGCTGCGCGCCGGTTGGGTGGCCTCGGCGCTGCCCTTGCTGGGGCTGCTGGAACTGCCTGCGCCGGTGATGTCGGCCGCGCGCGGGTCGTTGTCGGCGGACGTGGCCGCCGCCGGTTCCGCCGCAACGGGAACGATGTCCTGCTGGCCGTAGCTCAGCACCCGCAATCGCGACAGCAGCAGGCGGGTCTGTGCCACCTCCTGCGTGCCATTGATCGCATTGTTGTTGCTGCGCAGGTTCATGAAGACATCGACGAAATCGCCGGGAAGAATGCGGTTGCCGGCGCCGACCAGCTCGTCCACCGGCACCGCCAGCGCGCGCTCGCCAGGCCGCAGCTGCAGCGAGAACCCCTGCGCCAGCAGCCCCTGGCTGATCGCGCTGCCTTCTGCAATGTCCTGCACCGGCACCTTGCCGACCACCGCCGCCAGTTCCGTGGGGGCGCCGGGTACCGGCTGGGTGCGCTGGGCCAGGCGTACCCCGGCCGCTGTGATCGGCTCACCGGCGGGCAGACGGGCAATGGCTTCCACCACGGTTATGGTCGCGGCGCCGGGCTGGCTGGCAATCGGTGCGGCGGCCGGCGCGGTGGCGGGCGTGCGGCCCACAACGAAGGCGACCAGGGCCAGCAGCACGGCCAATGCGATCAGCGCGATGGCGGCGATGCGGGTCAGCTTCAACATGATTCGCCTCTCCTGGTACGTGGGTCAGTTGCTGCCCAGATCGAGCTGGGCCACGGCACTGCTGCGGATCGGATCGCCCATCACCCAGCCGTATACGGTGCCTGTGCCGGGCAGGAAGGGGTGGGCGGCATAGTCATAGCTGACCGTGACCGTCACGCATTGCGCGCTGGCCAGGCCGCTGCATGCGGCCACGGGGGAGACAACGATGGCGCCACTGCCGCCAGCGCTGCAATCCGGTTCCTGGCTGGAAAACTGCAACAGCCACTGCATCGAGCGGCGTGCTGCAGTGCAGGCGGCGACCCGGCGCTCGTTGGCGCTGGCATAGCGCAGCGATGCACGTGCGCCTTCGGCAGACGCCGTTGCCAGCGTCTGTTGCGCGGCCATGATCATCACTCCGGAAAACGTGAACATCAGCAGCGGAATCAGCCCGAGCATCAGCATCAGCGCGAATTCAATCGTGGCAGCGCCGTGTTGCCGGCGTGGCGCGCAGCGCTTCATGGGGCGCCTCCATAGGTGGTGACCAGCAGCCAGCCGATGGCCGCCAGGGCCAGATAGGTCGCATAGGGCGCGCCCGTACGTCCCTGTCGCGCCAGCTGCATGCCGCGCAGGGCCGGGTGGGCCTGCCAGTGCCGCGCCTGCAGCGTTGCTGGTAGTCGTGGTGCCAGCAGACGGGAGGCCACGACGATGCCAGCGTGCAGCCCTGCAGCCAGGCTGGCGACCATCCAGACCGGCAACAGCGCCTGCCAGCCCAGCAGCAATCCCAGCACGGCGAAGAACTTCACGTCGCCGGCGCCCATCATGCGCAGCAGATGGAACGGCAGCAGCGTGAGCAAGCCCAGCACCGCGCCCAGCAGGTGCGCGGCCAGCGGTTGCGGTGTGGCGGTCAGCTGGCTGACCAGCAACCACGGCAGCGCCAGTGCGCACGTGGCCAGCAGCCAGGCGTTGGGCACCCGACGGGCGTACAGGTCGCTGATCGCAACCCGCAGGCACAGTCCAATGGCCAGCAGTCCCAGCAGTGTCATCACGCACCCTCGTCGTCCATTTCCCGCTTGTTCCGTCTGCCCCGGGCGCGGCATCGCGGTGCGATACCGGCACCGGGCCGGCGGCAGCTGCGCGATCGGTCAGCTGCCGGTGCCGCCGCTGGCCGAGCCGGCCGCGTTGGTGACCACGTTCTTGAGGGTGGTGAACAGCGTTTCGAAGAAATCGCGGATCTGGTCGTTGCCGACCGCCACCAGGATCCCGGCGATCACGGCGGCCAGAAGGCCGTATTCCAGCGCGGTAACGCCGTCTTCTTCTTTCAGGAACTTCTTGATGGAAGCGTTCATGACGGTGATCTCCCTCTACCTGTCAGATGGTGTTGCAGGGCACTGCATGGGTGGTGGCCCGGCTCCGCCGGGATCAACCCTGGGCCTTCGCCGTCCTGGCGGAGGAGGCCGGGCGGATGGTTCCGCCTGGCGCGTCTGCGAAGATCCGGCTCCCCGGGGCGGGCATCATCGGCGCAGCCGCGCGCGCAACCGACCGGTCATGGCCGTCGAGCGTGCATGTTGTGCTGCTGCGCATGTCCATCGTCTTCCCCCTGGGTGCGGCCGCTGCTGCAACGCCGGATCACCGTGCTATCGACTTTGCCTGAACGAGGGTGGGCTGCAACCGGAACCTATATGCAAATTCGGCAGATCCGGAAAAATCATGAAGATTTCAGGCCACTTTTGTGATCGATATCCGTTGTCTGGCAAAACGATTCACGAAAGTGCAGGTATTGTGATTATGTGATGGCTGCATGCGAAAACTGTGCCGTTTTCCTGTTTATATTCAGGAATGAACACGTTGGCCGCAACGAAAGTGTGATCTGTTTACGGACACCGATTATCGGGCATACTCCCATTCAAGGTTATGTGGTTTCCGATGGGCGGTATCTGTGAAGACCGCCGTCGGCATGCACCAGGAGGTTCGTGGAAGCAGTGCACGCCCTGTAAGGCAGTGGGGGCGGTGCTGCGCGGCAAACCAACAGGGGAAAACACTGTCATGGTCGATGGTGGGGTGGCGGACAGCGCAGACAGCGGGCTCAGGTCGATCGACCTGGCCACACTCAGCGGTGTGCTGCGGGTGTGCGATGTGGAACTGCTGCTGCTGGATGGCAACGGTCCGCGTGCGGCATTCGCTTCGCGGGTGCACGAAGAAGCCTTGTTCTGCAGTCTGCACTGCGGGTTCCATTGCCGTGGCCGGTTCATGCTGCCGCCGGACTGGGCCATGCTGGGGTATCTGCATACCACCGACGACACGCTCAGCTGGTGCCACGGCGTGCCGCTGGCGCCGGGCATGGCACTGACCATTCTTCCCGAAGGCATCAGCGAATTCACCCTGAGCCCCGGCACCCAGATGACCCTGATGCTGGTGCCGGTGGAGCGCGTGCAGCGCAAGCTGGCCGAGCTGAGCCTGCGCAGCACGCCGCCGGCGGGGCAGGCCCTCTCATTGTTTACCCTGGGTGCCGATGAGCTGCCGCTGGCCCGGCATTATCACCAGCTGCACCAGCAGCTGGGCCAGGGCGGGGTGCTGCAGGCCGAAGAAACCGAGCGCCTGCTGCATGAGCACGTGCAGGCGCTGCTGGCCACCGGCCCCGGTGACCGCCCCGGGTGCAGCCGTGCGCGCCGCACCCATTACCTGATCGCGCAGCGCGCCGAGAACTTCATGCGACTCAACCTGCGTCGCAATATATATATGAATGAAATCTGCGACGCCGCCGGGGTCAGCGAGCGCGGCCTGCGTTACGCATTCGAAGATCTGTTCGGTACCTCGCCCAACCGCTACCTGTCGATGCTGCGGCTGTGCGCGGCCTGCCGCAGCCTGTCCATGGCCGATTCCAGCCGGCGTTCGGTCAAGGCCATCGCCCTGAGCTGCGGGCTGTGGGATCTTTCGCGGTTTGCAGACAATTACCGCAAGGTATTTGGCGAACTGCCGCGCGACACGCTGATGCGCGCGCCGGCACAGATCGGCCAGCCGGCCTGAGTTACTGCCTGCGTTGCTGAATACCCGGTTCTGCCGGTTTTGCATATCCGGCTGCCGAATCTGGCCGTCGTTTTGCCGGAATGCGCGATTGCCGTGCCGGAATGAAGTGCCCCGTGCGCGTGGAAAGGCGCGAAATGTCAGTCACCTGCCTTGCGGCACTCCACTGACTTTCAAGCTGTACGCCTACGGGGGAATTGCTCATGAACCGCATCTACCGACGCGTCTGGAACCGCCAGCTCAATGCCATGGTGGTCGCTTCGGAACTGGCCACCGGTGATAACGCCGGCGCCACCCTGCACGACGCGCGCAGCGCGATGCCGGCACCGAGCCTGCTCGCCCTGGCGCTGCTGTGCGTATTGGCCAGCGGTACAGCGCACGCGACCGAAAGCAACCAGTCGCTGCGTGACCTGCAGGCCCTGGCAGCCAAGTACACGCAGACGGTGCCGGTGAAGGTCGATGCCGAAGTGGCGTTGGCGGCACGGGCGGCGCAGGCCAACACTGCAACCAATGCCGATGCGCGCGTTGCGCTGCAGTTGAACACCGGCGCGCTGCCGATCGTGCGCACTGTGCTGCCGGCCAAGGTAAACGTGACGCTGGCTGCGCCAAAGCAGTCGGCACCGGCGCTGGGCGCGCAACTCGAGGCATCCGTCGCGCTGGGCGGCAGCGAAGCAGTCGCGCTGCAGACGGGCGTGGCCGCGGCACTGCAGCCTTCGGCGCAGGCGCCGCTGGCGGCAACGGTGCAGGCCAACGCGAAGGCGAACGTCGGCGTGGGCGGGCACACCGTGGCCGCCGTCGACGCTGCGCCGCGCGTCACCCTGGGCGGCAGCGTTGACCCAACCGCGCTGAAGGCGGCGGTGGAAGGCAATGTGGGTGCCAAGCTGGCGGTCATCGGCCAGCGCATCGAAGGCGATGCCGATGTGGCCGCAACCGCTGCGGTCACCCTGCCGGCCAAGGAAGAAACCCCGGGGGATACCGACGACCGCGCGATCACCGCCGCCTTCGATACCGGCGTGGCAGGCAAGGTGCGCGTGCAGGGCCTGGATGGCCAGCCGGTGGTGGCCGACCGCAACCTCAAGCTGGCCGCCAACGCGACTGCCACGGCGCAGACCTCGGCGCTCGGCCTGGGCGGCCTGTTGAACGGCGTCGGTTCGGCGCTGGGCGGGGTCGGCGATGCGGTGGGCAGCCTGCTCAATGGCGATCTGAACGGAACGGTCGGCAACCTGACCGGCGCCGTGGGTGGTTTGGTCGGTGGGGTGGTCGGCGGCCTGGGCCTGTCCTCGCCGTCGCCCATTGCCGCAAACACCGGCAAGGCGCCGGTGGCCGGCGATCCGAACGCCGGGCTGATCATCGGCAACGGCGGCGTGGTCGGTGGCCTGGGCGCGCTGATCGGCCCGACCACCAACGGCCTGTTCGGTGGCGATGGCTACCTGAGCAACGGCAACCTGCGGGTCAGCACCGCCAACGTCATGCAGACCTATTCGGCGGTCAACGCACTGGGCATTCCGCTGGTCAACGCGTCGCCGGTGGGCAGCACGCTGAACGGCCTGGGCGGCGCGGTCACCGGCGGCAATTCGCATCTCACGCTGATCGGTGGGGTGACCTCCGACAGCTACATCTACAACATCAACAACGGCAATCCCGGCGGCCTGCTGGGCCTGCTGCTGCCCTCCGATTCGCCCGAGTGGGCCGGCAAGTGCCTGGACATCGGCCTGGCCGACATCTCCTGCTGGGCGGTCAATGCCGCGCAGGACTACCAGGTACTGATGGGCGACGGCGCCTACGCCAATGGCTCGCGCGAAGTGGTGATCGGCGCCAACGCCCGCCACGAACTGCCGCAGGTCGATGCCAACGTGGCCTTCCCCGGCAACGGCACCAATGACCCCAGCAATCCCACCGGCGTGCCCACCGCCGACTACGCCGCACGCATGGGCCATTCGGTCATCGTCGGCGACAGCGCGGTCGGCACCGCCAACGGCCAGACCCTGCTGGGTGCCGAAGCCACCTCCAACCAGGCCAATTCGGTGGCACTGGGCTTCCGCTCGGCCGCGGTGCGCGGTGCGCAGGCCAGCTACAGCGCCTACGGCCTGACCACCGCGCAGGTGTCGGCCGGTGAAGTGTCGGTGGGCAGCGCCAACGGCGGCGAACGCCAGATCACCAACGTGGCCGCGGGTAGTGCCACCACCGATGCGGTGAACGTGGCCCAGCTGCAGGGCGCCATCTCGCAGATCCAGGCCGTGGGCGATGCGGCGGTGACCTACGATCTGGACGGTGCCGGCGATCCGATCTATACCCGCGTCACCCTGGGCAATGGCACCGGCGCCACCACGGTGGCCAACCTGGCCGCCGGCGCGATCAATGCCGGCAGTACCGAAGCGGTGAATGGCGCGCAGCTCTACGCCAGCAACGATGCCATCGCGCGCTTCTTCGGCGGCCAGGCCGCGTTTGATCCGGCCACCAGTGCCTTCACCGCGCCGCTGTTCCAGATCAGCACGATCGGCAGTGACGGCGCGATCGCGCAGGGCCTGTATGACAACGCCACCGACGCCTTCGATGCCGTGGATGGCTCGCTGGTCAATCTCAACACGCAGATCACCGATATCCGCAACGGCGGCACCAAGTACCTGCGGGTGAACTCCACCGGCGTGGAAGCGCTGGCCGCGGGCGCCGATTCGATTGCGGTCGGCAGCAATGCGCAGGCAGCCGCGGCCAACAGCATCGCCGTCGGTGCCGGCAGCCTGGCCGACCGTGACAACACGGTGTCGGTGGGCGCGGCCGGTGCGGAGCGGCAGATCACCCATGTTGCCGCGGCCACGGCGGCTACCGACGCGGTGAACCTGTCGCAGCTGCAGGCCTCGGAAGAAGGCGCGCTGCGCTACGACCTCAACGGCGATGGCAGCGTGAACTATGCCAGCGCCACGCTCGGCCAGGTCGGCACGACCACCACGCTGCGCAACCTGGGCCCGGGCCAGGTCAGCGCGGCCAGCACCGAAGCGATCAATGGCGCGCAGCTGTTCGCGGCCAACCAGACCCTGGCCACCCACCTGGGCGGTGGTGCTACGGTCGATGCCAGCGGTGTGGTGCTGGCGCCCACCTACACCCTGAACAACGTGGCCGCCGATGGCTCGCTCAGCCAGGGCAGCTACAACGACGTCGGCACCGCCTTCGATGCGGTGAGCGTCTCGCTGGCGAACGTGGCCGAGCAGAGCGACGAGCTGGATGCGCGCGCGGTGAAGTACGACGTGGACGGCAGCGGCAACGTGATCGATTCGATCACCCTGAGCGGTACCGGCGGCGCACCGGTGAAAGTGACCAACGTGGCCGCCGGCAGCATCCTGGCCGGTAGCAGCGATGCCATCACCGGCGACCAGCTGTTTGCCACCCACACCACGGTGGCCAACTACTTTGGCGGCAGTACCACCTACGACGGCAACACCGGTCTGTGGGTGGCGCCCAGCTTCCGCATCTCCTCCATCGCCACTGATGGCACGCTCATCCAGAACGACTACAGCAACGTCACCGCCGCGTTCTCGGCCGTGGATGGTTCGCTGCAGGTGCTCAACCAGCGCATCAGCAGCGGCGGCAGCAGCCCGTATCTGGCGGTCAACTCCAGCGCCGCCGCCGCGACCGCCGCTGGTGCCGAAGCACTGGCGCTGGGGCCGCAGGCCAGTGCGGCCGGTGCCGGCAGCGTGGCGGTGGGCAACGGGGCCAGTGCCAGCGCCGACAACAGCGTGGCCCTGGGCAGCGGCGCGGTGGCCAGCGTGGGCGCGCAGAGCGGCTACACCGGCGCCTATGGCCAGGCCGGCGCCAGCAACTCGGCCGGCGAAGTGTCGGTGGGCAGCACCGGCAGCGAACGCAAGGTGACCCACGTGGCCGATGGCTCCGATACCTACGATGCGGTGAACGTGGGCCAACTGAACAACGGCGTGAACTACGCCATCGACCAGTCCAAGGCTTACACCGACCAGAAGATCCAGAACATCACCAACGTGGCGGGCAGCTTCCGCGCCAACAACAGCAACAACCTGGCCGATCCGGCCGCCACAGGCGCCAATTCCGCCGCCGGTGGTGCCGGTTCGGTGGCTGCCGGGGCCAATTCCACTGCATTGGGCAACGGCGCCCAGGCGCAGGCCGACAATGCGGTGGCGCTGGGCGCCGGTTCGGTGGCTGACCGTGCCAACACGGTGTCGGTCGGCGCGGCCGGGGCAGAACGCCAGGTGGTGAACGTGGCCGACGGCAGCGCCGCCACCGATGCGGTGAACGTGCGCCAGCTGCAGGCCTCGCAGCAGGGCAACATCCGCTACGACACCACCACCAACGGTGCCACCAACTACAACAGCGTCACCCTGGGCAGCACCAGCAGCGGCCCGACCACGGTGCGCAACGTGGCCGCCGGCACGGCCGGAACCGATGCGGTGAACGTGGACCAGCTGAAGTCGGGCATGGCACAGACCCTGGACTGGTCCAAGGCCTATACCGATGAGCGCATGGGCGGCTTCGAGCGCAACCTGCGCAAGACCGACAGCCGTGCCTCGGCAGGCGTGGCCTCGGCCATGGCCACCGCCTCGCTGCCGCAGCCCAGCGAAGCCGGCCGCAACATGGCCTCGTTCGCTGCAGGCAGCTACAACGGCGAATCGGGTGTGGCGGTTGGTATCTCCGGTGTCTCTGAAGGCGGGCGCTGGATCTACAAGTTCAGCGGTTCCACCAACAGCCGCGGCGAAGCCGGCGTGGCCGTCGGTGCCGGCATCCAGTGGTGAAGCACGCCGCCGGGGTGCCCGCGCATCCCGGCGGCGCTGTTCCGTACAACAGGGGGAAGCACATGAAACTGCATCGCATCCTGCAATCGCGCCGCATCGTGGCCTGGCTGGTCCTGCTGCTGGTGGTTGGCCTGCTGGCCGCCTGCCGCAGCCACGCGCCGGCAGGCGATGGCCCGGCCGAAGCCAGCGTAGTCTTCCCGGAGGCGCGCAAGGCCTCGTTGAAGGAGGGCATCTATCCGGACATCGCCGATCTGCGCCGGTTCGCGCCGGGCATGAGCAAGCGCCAGCTGTACACCCTGCTGGGCACGCCGCATTTCAACGAGGGCATGTGGGGCGTGCGCCAGTGGAACTACCTGTTCAACTTCCGCACCGCGCAAGGCGCCGAATACTTCACCTGCCAGTTCCAGGTGCGCTTCGATGACAAGGGCATTGCCCAGGGCGGCTATTGGAAGCCTGAATCCTGCGCCGCCGTGCTCGACCCGCCGCGTCCGCCGCCGCCGCCGCCGCAGGCTGCCGCGTTGCCGGAACAACCGCTGCATCTGTCCGCCGATGCGCTGTTTGCCTTCGACAGCGCCGCCCTGAGTGCCAATGGGCAGCAGGTGGTGCAGGGCGTGCTGGGGCAGGTGCGTGAAGCCAGCCAGGTGCAGTCCATCCAGGTGGTGGGCTACACCGACCGAATCGGCAGCGCCGCGTATAACCAGCACCTGTCGCAACGGCGCGCCGAGGCCGTGCGCAGTGCGCTGGTCCAGGGAGGGGTCCCTGGCACCAGCATCCGTGCGGAAGGACGCGGCGCTGCCGACCCCTTGGTGCAGTGCGCGCAGCGCGATCGCGCCCAGTTGATCGCGTGCCTGGCACCGAACCGGCGCGTGCAGATTGCCGGTGTGGCGCAGCCGCATTGAAACCCCTGCCAGCGGCGGTGCGTTGTTCGGCGTGTTTTCCCCCTGGTCTACCGGCGGGCAGGGCTACGTCTCCCCCGTCACCCTGCCTGCCGGTGGTCCAGGCTTTACCCGGTGCCCACGATGAATGCCCAATTCCTGCCCCTGCGCATGAAGACCGATGAAACGCTGACGGTGTACGGGCCGCTGGGCAACCACGCGGTGGTGCGCATACCCGGCCGCCGCCTGCCCGGATTGATCGTGCAGGCCGACACCGTGCTGGGTTTCCTGACCCAGCTGCAGGAAGCCCAGGCCAGCCTGCGCAGTGGCCGGGCGCAGCGCGCCGATGCCGAACTGGACATGCTGGTGGACCTGCTGCAGCAGTGGCACGCGCTGATCGAATCGCGCCTGGCCGACGCAGGCGAAGCGTTGTAGCCTCGCTCGCGCGCCGCGCCTACTCACTGTCGTCCACCCGTTCGCCCATCAGTTCGCGCTGGCGCTTGTCCAGTTCTTCGGCATAGCGTTTGCGCACGAATGCCTCGGACACCACGCCCAGTACCTGGCCATCGCTGGCCACCACGGCCAGTTCATCGGCCTGGGTCTGGTCGAAGCGCTGCATCACGCTCACCACGTCGGCGCTGGCTGACAGGGCCACGTCACGGTTCTCGGCGAAGTCGGTGACCGCTGCCTCGGCCTTCACCCCGTCGCCGAACAGGCGCGCGATCTGCACGATGCCGGCGTAGTGGCCTTCGCTGTCGATCAGAATCACCCGGGTGCCAGAGCCCAGCGGGAAGCGCTGGCGGAAGGTGGCCGCATCCAGGCTGTCCGGCGCAGTGGCCACGCCCTTGCGCATCATCCGCCCGGCGCTGAGGGTGTGTATCCAGCCCACGTCGCGGGCACTGCGGATGTTCTCGCCACGCAGGTGCATGCGCCAGGTGGAGAACGAGTAGCCGAACCACTGCCGCACCAGCGTGCTCGATACCAGCACCGCACTCATCACCACGCTGGTCAGCAGGAAGTCGTGGGTGCCTTCCAGCACCAGCATGGCCATGGTCATCGGTGCGCCCACCACCGCTGCGGCCAGCGCGGCCATGCCGGCCAGTGCGGCCGAGGTGGCATCGATCACCGGCACGCCGGTGGCCTGCGCCAACAGCCCGGCGAACAGCGCGCCCACCAGGGTGCCCATGAACAGCGAGGCGAAGAACAACCCGCCACGGAAGCCGAAGCCCAGCGAAATGCCTGAGGCCAGGCACTTCAGGGTCAGCAACCCGCCGATCCAGATCAGCGGCAGGTGGGTGGTCAGGTCCAGGTGCAGCGCGCCATGCCCGGACGACAGCACCTGTGGGCTGGCCAGCGCCAGCGGAATCAGCAGCAGGCCGCCCACTACCGGACGGCCCCAGGCGGGCAGGGGGCTGCGCTTCACTCCGCCTTCGATCGAGGCGATCAGGCGCATGATGACGATGCCCACCATCGCGCAGCAGCAGCCGAGCAAGCCGTAGATCGCATAGTCGGCCGCGCGCACATCGATGGTGGCGGCGGCCGGCAGCAGGTAGGCATCCATGCCGGCCTGGTCGGCCACGAAGGCACCGGCCAGCGCGGCGACCGCCACCGGCGCCAGGGCCGCAGGCGTGTATGCGCCAATGACGATTTCGAAGGCATAGAACGCGCCGGCCAAGGGCGCACCGAACGCTGCTGCAATGGCACCGGCCGCGCCTGCGCCAACCAGGGTGCGCACGTCGTTGCGGCGCAGGCGCATCACCCGGCCCAGCTGCGAGCCGCTGCCCGCACCCATCTGCGTGTACGACGCCTCCAGGCCGACCGAGGCGCCGCTGCCGTTGGACAGCAGGGTCTGCACCAGCACGATCAGGTTGTCCCGCATCGACATGCGGCCGCCGTGCAGGGCATTGGCTTCCACCGCATCCAGCAGCGGGCGCTTCAGGCGGCTGGCGGCCAGGCTGACCAGGCCCACCAGCAGGCCGCCCAGCGGCAGCACCAGCAGCGCGGTCCACGGCAGGGAAGGCAGCGAGCTCAGCCGGATGCCGTCGTCCAGGCCATACAGGCTGGCCTGCAGGCTGCGCGCCAGCCCGGCCTGCAGCAGGGTCAGGCCGCCGGCGATCAGGCCCACCACCAGGGCCAGGGCAATGAACCACAGGTCGCTGCCGCGCAGGCGCAGGCGCAGGCCCTGGAAGGCCAGATGCAGGCGCGATGGCGAAGCGGTGGGCGACATGGTGGTGGCATGATACGCCGCCACCGTGGTCGCCACCGTCACCGCATCAGGCGGCCAAGCGCTCAGAAGCGGTAGCGGCCCTGCACGTAGAACGTGCGCGGCGCGGCCACCATGCGGCCGGCATTGCCATCCACGTTGCGGGTGTACCAGCGCTTGTCGGCCAGATTGTTCACGCCCAGCGCAATCTCGCTGTCACCCAGCCCCGGCACCTGCCAGGCCACCTGCGCGTTCCACAGGCGCACGCCAGGCACGCGGCCCACGCGCGCATCGGCGCTTTCGGCCCAGGTGTTGGCGGCATCGGAGAACTGGCCGCTCTGGTGGGTGCTGGACAGGTTGAAGGTCCAGCCTGCCAGGGCGTAGCGGGCGCCCACGCTGTCGGTGTCGCGCGAATAGAACGGCACATCCAGGCCGCGGTTGTCACCGGACTGCTGGATCGCCTTGGTCCAGGTGTAGTTCGCGTAGAGTTCCAGCCCGGCCAGCGCGCTGTCTTCGGCGAACTGGTAGGCCACGGCGCTTTCCACGCCCTTGTGGTCGGTGGCGCCGATGTTCTGGAAGGTGGCCGGGGTGATGCCCGGCACCTGCAGGATCTGGTTGTCGAAGCGCATCTTGAACACGGTCACTTCCGCGCGCAGCGCACCGTCCTGCCAGCGCGCACCCAGTTCGGTGGTCTTGGCCACTTCCGGGTTAAGCGGGTTGCTGGCGGTCTGCGAATTCAACTGGATGTTCTGCACCGGCCCGAACGAGGTGGTGTAGTTGCCGAACACGGTCAGCTGCGGGGTCAGCAGGTAGGCGATGTTCAGTGACGGCAGCGCCTTGTCGTTGCGGCTGCTGAACGTGGCCGCACCACCGGCCTGGCGGCGGTCCATGTCGATCCACTCCATGCGCACCCCCGGGGTGATGCGCCACTGGCCCACGGCAATGCGGTCGTCGATGTAGAACGAATGCGCGTCGGTAGCGTTGTTGAAGCGGGTGGTGGCACTTTCCGCGCCGGTGCGGCGGGTGATGGTGTAGCTGCGGTCATTGCCGCGTTCGCGCAGGAAGCGGTAGCCGGCGGTCACGTCATGCACGGTGCTGCCCCACTGCAGGCGCTGGGTATAGCGCGGCTCGATGCCCAGCACGCGGTAGTCGCGCGGCTGCACGGTGATCTGTGTGTTGGCGGCGTTGATGAGCGCGCTGGCGCGATTGCTTTCGTTGTAATACGCCAGTACTTCGAATTCGCGGGTATCGGACAGGGTGTTGGTGTAACCCAGGTCGATGCCGGCGCGGTGGCCCTTCCAGAAATCGGTCGGGCGGGTGTTCTGGAACGGGTCCGCTTCGTACTGGGCGCGGGTCAGGCCGCCAGGGGTGAGAGAACGCACGTTGTAGTAGGACAGCTTGGCGCGCAGCTGCTGGCGCTCGTCCAGCGCATAGGCGAACTTCAGCGCCAGATCGTCGAAGCGGTCATCGCTGCCCTGGCGCCAGCCGCGGCCATCCTGGCCGGAATACAGCAGGGCCATGCCCAGCCCGTTGTCCGCGGTGCCGCCGAGGAAGGCGTTGTACTGGGTGCTGTCACCGCCGCCGTGGTCATTGGCGCTGTAGCGCACCCCGGCCTCGCCGTGCAGGCCGGCTTCGGTGGGAATGGCGCGGGTGCTGAAGTTGATGATGCCGCCCACGTTCTGCGGCCCGTAGCGCACCGCGCCGCCGCCACGCACCACGTCGATCGATTCGATGTTGGACAGGCTGGTGGGCGCGAAGGAGAGCTGCGGCTGGCCATACGGCGCCACCGCCAGCGGCACGCCGTCCAGCAGTACGGTGGAGCGCGGCGAGTAGCGGCCGGTCAGGCCGCGCACGCCGATGTTCAGCGAAATCGAGCTGCCGGCGGTACCGGAATTGTCGGTCACCTGCACGCCGGGAATGCGGCGCATGGCATCGCCGATGCTGGCCGCGCCGCTGGCGTCGATGCTCTGCCGGTCGACCACGGTGCGGGCGCCGGCGAAGCGCTTCACGCTGTCATGCAGGCCGGTGCCCAGCCAGCTGCCCGAGACCTGGATGCTGTCCAGGGTGGTGGCGCTGTCCTGCGCCTGGGCGGTGGCAGTCAGGCACAGGGCAAGGGCGGCGGCCAGCGGCAGGCGCGCGCCGGGGCGCAGGGTAGGGGTAGGCATCGCGGCAGGTCAGGAGGGTGGTAAATGAGAATTATTGCTGATTGGTTGCGGGAAGGGAATCGCTCCATCGTTCAGTGCCCAGGCCCCGGTGCTAAAGTGCTGGGCTGCTTCCTGATACCGCGAGAACTGCATGTCCCACGCCGCTTTCTACCCCGTCGGAACCCCTGGCCAGCCGTGGGGCGCGGCCGAGCGTGCGCAGTGGCAGGCGCGCCAGCAGCGCCTGCGCCGCTACGACCAGGACGTGCTGCCGCGCATCGAGGCGCTGGCCGATCGCTTTGACAAGGTGGCCTATGGCCAGCTGGATTACGCCGGCGAGACCTACACCCTGTTCGCCCTGCGCAGCCGCGACTGGAACCCGGCGCTGCCGGCCGTGCTGGTCACCGGCGGCGTGCACGGCTACGAAACGAGCGGGGTGATGGGCGCGCTGGAGTTTCTGGAAAAGCAGGCCGGTCGCTACGCCGGCCAGGCCAATGTGCTGGTGGCCCCGTGCGTGAACCCGTGGGGTTACGAGCGCATCAACCGCTGGAACCATGATGCGATCGACCCGAACCGCAACTTCCGCGCCGACGGTCCGGCCCGCGAATCGACCGCACTGATCGAGCTGATCGCCCCGTACCAGGGCCAGTTCGTGCTGCACATCGACCTGCACGAGACCACCGACAGCGACGAGAGCGAGTTCCGCCCGGCCTTGGCCGCGCGCGATGGCAAGCCGTTCGAGCCAGGCCTGATTCCCGATGGTTTCTACCTGGTCGATGACAGCGAGAACCCGCAGCCGGCCTTCCAGCAGGCGGTGATCGCTGCGGTGGAGCAGGTGACCCACATCGCCCCGGCCGACGACAAGGGCGAGATCATCGGTTCGCCGGTGGTGGCGCACGGGGTGATCGAATACCCGCTGCGGAAGCTGGGCCTATGCGCAGGCATCACCGGCGCGAAGTACACCACCACCACCGAGGTCTACCCCGACAGCCCGCGCGCTACGCCACAGCAGTGCAACGATGCGCAGGTGGCCGCGGTGTGTTCGGCGCTGGAGTACGCGCTGGCGCAGGGTTGATCGCGGGGCGGTCATCCACGCATGGCGCGGATCTACCGGCGGATTGGTCGAGGCGCGCGGTCCCGCGCGCCATAGCACGCCCGGCCTGTCCCCCCGCTGTCATCGCGCGGGGCACTTCATGCGGCGTCCACTGCGGTTCAGCCAGACTCGGCCGGCTCATTCTTTGATCGACCGGAGACCGCCGCCCCATGGAAGCACTGGAGCCGCAACCTTCCCCGGTGCGCACCCTACGGCCTGTGTTCGCCTTCGCGGCGATCGTTGTCGTGGCGTTCGCGCTGTTTGTCAGTGTGTTCCCGCTGGGCGCCGGCCGCCTGCTGGTGAAGGCCCAGGACTGGGCCGCGCTGAACGTGGGCTGGTACTACCTGCTGGCCATGACCCTGTATCTGGTGTTCGTGGTCGGGGTGGCGCTGTCGCGCTATGGCGGCATCAAGCTGGGCGCCGACCATGACGAGCCCGAGTTCAGCTATCTGTCGTGGGCCGGCATGCTGTTCGCTGCTGGCATCAGCATCACCCTGTTCTTCTTCTGTGTTTCCGAACCGCTGACCCACTACCTGCAACCGCCACAGGGCGATGCCGCTGCCGGCGAGGCGGGTGCGCGCCAGGCCATGCAGCTGCTGTTCCTGCATTGGGGCCTGCATGGCTGGGGCGTATTCGCCCTGGCGGCGATGGCGATGGCGTACTTCGCCTACCGCCACAACCTGCCGCTGGCGTTGCGTTCGGCGCTGTACCCGCTCATCGGCAAGCGCATCAACGGGCCCATCGGCTATACGGTGGATGCGCTGGGCATCGTCGCCACCGTGTTCGGCATCGGTGCCGACATGGGCTTCGGCGTGCTGCACCTCAACGCCGGCCTGACCCACCTGTTCAACGTGCCGCATTCCAACCTGGTGCAGATCCTGCTGGTGGTGGCGATGATGGGCGCGGCGGTGGTGGTGGCCGTGTCCGGCGTGGAGAAGGGCGTGCGCTGGATGGCCAACATCAACATGCTGCTGGCCATCGCGCTGGTGCTGTTCATGCTGTGCGCCGGCCCCACGCAGTACCTGCTGAGCACGCTGATGCAGAACCTGGGCGACTACCTGGGCAGCGTGGTCGGCAAGAGTTTCGACGTCTACGCCTACGGCGGGCGGCCGGAATGGCTGGGCGGCTGGACGGTGTTCTACTGGGCGTGGTGGATCGGCTGGGCGCCGTTCGTGGGCCTGTTCATCGCGCGCATCTCGCGCGGGCGCACCATTCGCGAGTTCGTGTTCGGCGTGCTGCTGATCCCGCTGGGGTTCACCCTGGCGTGGCTGTCGATCTTCGGCAACAGCGCGCTGGACCAGGTGCTGCACCATGGCCAGCAGCAGTTGGCACAGTTGGCGGTGGATGACCCGCCCACGGTGCTGTACGCGCTGCTGGACGGCTACCCGTGGAGCCGGGGGGTGATCGCGGTGACCGTGCTGGTCAGCTTCATCTTCTTCGTGACCTCGGCCGATTCGGGCGCGGTGGTGCTGTCCACGCTGTCTTCGCATGGCGGCGCGCCGGAGGATGACGGCCCGCGCTGGCTGCGCGTGTTCTGGGGCACGGTGATCGCGGTGCTGACCGCCGGCCTGCTGCTGGCCGGCAGCATCGATGCGTTGAAGTCTGCGGTGGTGCTGGCCTCGCTGCCGTTCTCGGCGGTGCTGCTGCTGATGATGTGGGGCCTGACCCGCGCCTTCAGTGACGAATCACACCGCGAGCGGGCGCAGCAGTTCCGGCCGTCGCCGTTGATTGGCGATGACCGCCACCACCAGGGCTGGCGTCAGCGCCTGAGCCAGGCCATGCACTTCCCGGTGCGCGACCAGGTGTATCGCTTCATGGATGACACGGTGAAGCCGGCGATGGAAGCGGTGGCCGAACAGCTGAGCGGGCAGGGCTGGGAGGTCAGTACACGGTTCGAAGCTGGCGACATGGAATTGTCGGTGAACCATGGCGAGCAGCAGGACTTCCTTTACCGGGTGATCCTCAGCGGCTACCTGACGCCGTCGTTCGCCGCGCAGCAGCTGCGCAACCAGCGCTATTACCGGGCCGAAGTGCATCTGTTCGAAGGCAGCCAGGATTACGACCTGGTGGGATACAGCCGCAAGCAGATCATCAACGACATCATCAGCCAGTACGAACGGCACCTGCAGTTCCTGCATCTGAGCCGGTGATGGGGGCCGGGCCGCCGGGCATGGCCCGGCGCTACCGGCGTGCATGATGCTTGGTAGAGTCGAGCTTGCTCGACTGCTTTTGGCGACGGCAGTCGAGCAAGCTCGACTCTACGGTTCTGCGGGCGAACGCCGGGCATGGCCCGGCGCTATCGTTGTTCAGGGGCGCAGCAACACTTTGCCGCCGCGGCCGGGCTTGCCGCTGGCGGTCACCGCGGCGGCCACGTCGTCCAGCGCGAAGATGCCTTCCACCGGCAGCTTCAGTTCGCCGCTGGACGCGCGCTGCAGGAGCTCGCCCACCAGCCTGCGCTTGTCTTCCACCGCCATCGCCTGGCTGACCTTGCTGCCCCAGAAGCCCTTCACCGTGGCCTGCTTGAAGATCACATCGCCGGACGAAATCTGCATCGGTTCGCCAGTCATCGAACCGAACGACACCAGCGTGCCGCCGTCACCGAGCAGGCCGACCAGATCGCCGGCAGCCGTGCCACCCACCGAATCCACGGCCGCGGTCGCGCCGGCATCGCCCAGCAACGCGCGCACGGCATCCTTCCAGCCATCGCTGGCAGTGGAGAACACATGGGCGATGCCCAGCGCGGCCATTTCCTGCACGCCGGCATCGCGCCGCACCAGGTTGACCACATTCACCCCGCGCGCGGCGGCCAGCATTGCCAGGGTCTTGCCCACCGCGCCATTGGCGGTGTTCTGCACGATCCACTGGCCCGGTTCCACCTGCAGGTATTCCAGCAGCATCAGCGCACTCAACGGCATGGCGATCAACTGCGCGGCGGTTTCATCGGCAATCGCCTCGGGCATCGGAATGACCATGCGCGCCGGGGCGATGAACGCTTCGGACCAGGTGCCGTGCACCGACGCGGCGGCCACACGCTGGCCGATCTGCAGGCCCTGCACGCCGTCGCCCAGCGCGTCGATGGTGCCCAGGCCTTCGCTGCCACCGATGGCCGGCAGCGACGGCTTGTAGCCGTACTGGCCGCGCACGGTCCACAGATCGTGGTTGTGGATCGGGGCCAGTACGGTGCGGATGCGCACCTCGCCGGGGCCGGGAACCGGCAGGTCGGCGTCACCGGCGGCCAACACCGTGGCCGGATCGCCGAAGGAAGAGTGCAGGGCTGCGCGCATGGGAAAAGTCCTGTGGAAAGAGAGATCTGATGTGGGGCCAACGCCGCTGGCGACAAGCGTTGGTGTGTGCAACACCGTATCCTGCGACCGTTCGTCGCGAGACGGCGTGATTACCGCATCTTGTGTTGACGATCTGCAGTATCCCCACTATGTTGTGGCCGTCACTCCCGGTCAGCCGCCGCCGCCGGACGATGCAACAGACGTCCCGCGGCCCGCCCCTGATGGCTTGCCGTGTCGACGCGGCCGCCTTCGTGCGGACCCAGGTCGCCCCCACGGTCCGGATACCGGCCGCAGGCGCAGGCGCATGCCGACGATCTGGTGTTCCCGCGCATGGGCATCCCCAACCGACAGCCCCGTGCGCCGGTATCGCGCTCTGGGCCGCCACGGCGCTGCACGTTGTCCGCGTGCAGGCCTGGAGACGCACCACCATGAACGACACCCCCTATCGCACGGCCGATCTGGCCGGCGCCGGCGAAGCCTTGTCTGCCGGCGGCGAACAGGTACCGACCTGGATCAGCAAGGAAGCCGGCAACCGTCGCCTGCCGTTCGACGCCGAGCGCCTGCAGCGCAGCATCGACAGCATCCACGCCGAATTCCCGCAGCTGGATGTGACCGACTACCGGCGCGTGGTCCAGGCCATGGTCGAGCGCAAGCCCAGCATCAGCGCAGACGACCTGGTCGACCTGCTGATCCGCGAAGCCGAATCGCGCGTGGACCTGACCGCGCCGGAATGGGAGCAGTTCGCTGCCCGCCTGTACCTGCGCCGCCTGTACAAGCGCGCCAGCCGCAACCGCTTCTACGATGTCGCGCTGAAGTACGGGTCCTTCGTCGGCCTGCAGGAGAGCCTGGCCGACCGCGGCGTGTACAGCAACGATGTGCTGCGCTGCTATTCGAAGGAAGAACTGCAGCAGGCCGGGCAGATGATCGATCCCGATCGCGACCGCCTGTTCGCTTACAACGGCCTGTATCTGCTGGCCACGCGCTACCTGGCCACCGACCGCACGCGCGAGGTCTACGAACTGCCGCAGGAGCGCTGGCTGACCATCGCCCTGTACCTGATGCAGGACGAAAAGCCACGCGAACGGCGCATGCAGCTGGTGGGCGAGGCCTACTGGGCGCTGTCGAACCTGTACATGACCGTGGCCACGCCCACCCTGGCCAACGCCGGCAAGGTCGGTGGCCAGCTCTCCAGCTGCTTCATCGATACAGTGGACGACAGCCTGCAGGGCATCTATGACTCCAACACCGATATCGCCCGTGTTTCCAAGCACGGCGGCGGTGTGGGTGCGTACCTGGGCTACGTGCGCAGCAGCGGCGCGCCGATCCGTGGCGTGCCCAATTCGTCGGGTGGCGTTGTGCCGTGGATCAAGCAGCTCAACAACACGGCCGTGTCGGTGGACCAGCTTGGCCAGCGCAAGGGCGCGGTGGCGGTCTACCTGGATATCTGGCACCGCGACATCGAAGCCTTCCTCGACCTGCGCTTGAACAATGGCGACCAGCGCCTGCGCGCGCATGATGTGTTCACCGCCGTGTGCGTGCCAGACCTGTTCATGGAAGCAGTGGAGCGCCGCGCCGACTGGTACCTGTTCGACCCGCACGAAGTGAAGCAGGCCAAGGGCTGGTACCTGCAGGATTTCTACGACGAGCAGCGCGGGCAGGGCAGTTTCCGCGACCGCTATGCCGAACTGGTGGCCGACGAACGCATCAGCCGGCGCACGGTGAAGGCCATCGACCTGTTCAAGCGCATCATGCTCAGCCAGCTGGAAACCGGTAATCCGTTCCTGTTCTACCGCGATGAGGTGAACCGGAAGAACCCGAACAAGCACGCGGGCATGGTCTATTCCAGCAACCTGTGCACCGAGATCCTGCAGAACATGAGCCCCACGCGGATGATCCAGGAGATCGTCAGCGGTGACCAGATCGTGACCACGCGCAGGGCAGGGGACTTCGTGGTCTGCAACCTGTCTTCCATCAACCTGGGCCGGGCGATCACTGCAGCCGACGATCTTCTGGCCAGCGATGTGCTGGAACGTCTGATTCCCATCCAGGTACGCATGCTGGACAACGTGATCGACTTGAACGCACTGCCGGTGCCGCAGGCCACCATCACCAACCGCAAGTACCGCGCCATCGGCCTGGGCACCTTCGGCTGGCACCACCTGCTGGCGCAGCAGGGCGTGCACTGGGAATCGCCGCAGGCCGAGGCGCTGTCGGACAGCCTGTTCGAGCGCATCAACTTCCTCACCATCCAGGCCAGCGCCGCGCTGGCGCAGGAGAAGGGCAGCTACCCGATGTTCGCCGGCAGCGACTGGCAGACCGGTCGCTACTTCCGTGACCGTCAGTACGCAGGCGAAGGCTGGGGCGCGCTGGCGCAGACCGTGGCTACGCAGGGTCTGCGCAACGGCTGGCTGCTGGCGGTTGCGCCGAACATGAGCACCGCGCAGATTGCCGGCTCCACCGCCTCGATCGACCCGATCTACAGCGCGTTCTACTACGAAGAAAAGAAGGACTTCCGCCGTCCGGTAGCCGCCCCGGGGCTGTCGCTGGACACCTGGCCGTACTACGAAAAGGGCGCCTACAAGGTCGACCAGTTCGCCAGCGTGCGGCAGAACGCACGCCGCCAGCGCCATGTGGACCAGGCCATCAGCTTCAACCTGTACGTGCCCAGCAGCATCCGCGCCAGCACCCTGCTGGAACTGCACCTGAGCGCGTGGCGCCTGGGCCTGAAGACCACCTACTACGTGCGCTCCAACGACATCGACGTGAGCGAATGCGAGTGGTGCTCCAGCTGATCGGCCGACTTCGGCCGCGGTAGCGCCGGGCCATGCCCGGCGAGCGCATCGCGCGACCACCGCACATTCCGCCGGGCGTGGCCCGGCGTTACCTTTGCAGGAACGACAATGGCAACTCCGCTCGACCGCATCAAGATCCTGGAACCCCGCCACCCCAACCGCAGTACCGGCATCATCAACGGGCGCACCAGCGGCATCCTGAACTGGAACGACATTCCTTACCCCTCGTTCTATCGCGCCTACAAGGAGCTCTCCACCAACTTCTGGATTCCCGATGAGGTGGACATGAAGCTGGACGCGCGCCAGTACGGCGAACTGTCCGGCCGCGAAAAGAACGCCTACGACTCGATCATCGGCCTGCTGGCCACGCTGGATTCACCGCAGACGCGCTTCATCTACAACGTGGCCGAGTACATCACCGACCCGGCCGCGCATGCCAATGCGGCGATCATCGGTCAGCAGGAGGTCATCCATAACGAGAGCTACAGCTACGTGCTGGCCTCGATCACCGACCTGCCCAACCAGAACCGCATCTTCGAGATCGCCCGCACCCACCCGACCATCATCAAGCGCAACGCGCCGATCATGGGCGCCTATGACGATTTCATGCGCGAGAAGACCGCCGAGACCCTGCTCAAGTCGCTCATCCAGTCATCCATCCTGGAAGGCATCAACTTCTATTCCGGGTTCGCGTACTTCTACAACATGGTGCGGCAGAACCGGATGACCGGCACCGGCAAGATCATCAGCTTCATCAACCGCGACGAACTGGCCCATACCAAGTTCATCAGCGAACTGATCCGCGCCATCATCGGCGAAAACCCGGAACTGCAGACCCAGCAGCTGAGCGACTACGTGCATGGGGCGTTCCAGCACGCCATCGAGCTGGAAACCCAGTGGTCCAGTGAAGTGCTCGACGGCATTGATGGCATCGACGTGGACGAGATGGTGCGCTACGTGAAGTACCGGGCCAACAAGATGGCCGGCATGCTGGGCATCGAGCGCCTGTACAGCGATACCACCGACAACGTGATGCCCTGGATCAAGGCCTACGCCGACAACTTCACCGAAACCAAGACCGACTTCTTCGAGATGCGCAATGCAAGCTACAAGAAGACCAACGTCGACAACGGCTTCGACGATCTGTGAGCCGCGCGTCGCGCTGCGCATCCTGATCGTGGTGGCCTCGCTCAGTGGCAATACGCGTGAACTGGGGCGGATGATCGCCGGCCATTGCCGCGCGGCGGGGCACGTGGTGCATTGGCAGGAGGCCGATGCAGCAGACCCGTCGGAGGCGCTGGCCGCAGACCAGGCCGATCTGGTGCTGCTGGGCAGCTGGACCGACAACGCCGGGCGCACGCCCTCGGAAATGAAGGCCTGGATTGCCGCCACCGCCGAGCGCGGGCAGCGGCCAGCGCAGGTGGCGGTGTTCGGTACCGGTGAAACGCAGTGGGGGCAGGAGTACTACTGCGGGGCCGTCAAGCGCTTGATTCGCTATTTCAACAGCACCTATCCGCCGCTGCGGATTGAACAGATGCCGCATGGTGAGCGCCATGCAGCTGCCATCGCCGAATGGACCGCCGCGGTCCTGGCGCATTACTGGAGTACCGCCGATGCAGATCATCAACGCCACCACGCCTGAACAGTTCCAGCAGTTGCTGGCCGAGCACCCGCGGGTGCTGGTGGATTTCCACAAGGATGACTGCCCCGGCTGCCGCATGCTGGACATGTCGCTGCACCGGGTGGCCACCAGCGCGGCCGGGCAGGGCACCACCCTGTTGCGGGTGCAGCTGGAAGCGGTGGGCGAAGCGTTTTTCCGGCAGCTGGGCCTGCGGCAGACGCCCACGCTCTCGTTGTTCCGTGATGGTGACGAGCAGGCGCGGTTGGCCGGTTTCCAGTCGCCGCAGCAGATTGCAGCCGCGATCGCGTTGCATCTGTGATGCTTCCACGCATGGCGTGAAGTCGAGCATGGCTCGACTCTACAAGGGCATCCACGCATGGCGTGAAGTCGAGCATGGCTCGCATCCACGCATGGCGTGGATCTACCCGTTGCATTTGTAGAGTCGAGCCGTGCTCGACTGCCGTTCGCATTACGCGCTGGCGAAGGTATCCACCAGCAGCTTCACGTTCAGCGCCACGATCACCACGGCGATCACCCAGGCGATGCCGCCCAGCCAGCGCGGCGCCACCAGGGCGCCCATCGTGGCCTTGTCGGTCACCAGCCGCACCAGCGGGATGATCGCGAACGGCAGCTGCATCGACAGCACCACCTGGCTCAGCACCAGCAGCTTCACCGCACCCTGGTCGCCGAACAGCACGATCACCACCACCACCGGGATGATCGCCAGCGCACGGGTGATCAAGCGCCGCAGCCACGGCGGCAGCCGCAGATGCAGGAAGCCTTCCATCACGATCTGCCCGGCCAGGGTGGCGGTCACCGTGGAATTCAGGCCCGAGGCGAGCAGGGCCACGGCAAACAGGGTCGATGCCAGGCCCACGCCCAGCATCGGTGCCAGCAGTTGATGCGCCTGTTCGATGTCTTCCACATCCAGGCGGCCGTTGGCATGAAACACCGCCGCGGCCAGGATCAGGATGCTGGCGTTGATGAACAGCGCCAGGGTCAGTGCGATGGTGCTGTCGGTCACCGCCCAGCGCAGCGCACTGCGGCGCCCTTCATCGGTGCGCGGATAGGCACGGGTCTGCACGATGGACGAATGCAGGTACAGGTTGTGCGGCATCACCGTGGCGCCGATGATGCCGATGGCGATGTACAGCGCGTGCGGATCGGTCACCACCTGCGCGCGCGGAATGAAGCCGCCCAGCACCTCCGTCACCGGGGGCGCGGCCAGTGCGATCTGCACCAGGAAGCAGCCGAAGATGACCATCAGCAGGGCGATCACGAACGCTTCCAGTGCGCGAAAGCCACGATTCATCAGCAGCAGCACCAGCAGCGTGTCCAGCGCGGTGATCACCGCGCCCCACAGCAGCGGCAGATCGAACAGCAGCTTCAGGGCGATGGCCGTGCCGATCACCTCGGCCAGGTCGCAGGCGATGATCGCCGCCTCGCACAGCGCCCACAGCGCCAGGTTCACCGGCTTGGGGTAACGCGCACGGCAGGCCTGGGCCAGGTCCATGCCGGTGGCGATGCCCAGCCGCGCCGACAGCGCCTGCAGGATCACCGCCATCAGGTTGGAGATAAGGATGACCGACAGCAGCAGGTAACCGAAGCGCGAGCCGCCGGCCAGGTCGGTGGCCCAGTTGCCCGGGTCCATGTAGCCGACCGACACCATGTAGCCCGGGCCGATGAAGGCCAGCAGGCGGAACCACCAGTGGCCCTTGTCGGGCACGGCCACCGACGCGTTGAGCGCGCCCAGGCTGGCCGCAGGGGCGGCCGGGGAGTCGGTTTGCGCGACAGTGCTCATAGGTGCAATATAGCCACTGCTATACCGATTAGCAATGTGAAACAATCGTCTTTACCGTGTCACTGGTCCAGAATTCAGCTTCGAATACAGGCATGACTGGAAGGGCGGGCAGACGCGTGCGCAGGAAGGACGATCCGACAACGGCAAAAGCCACTCCCTTGATCGAGGCCGAGCGCCAGGTCGAGAGCTTCCGCCAGGTGCGCGAGGCGCACCGGATGGAGCTGGTGGAGGACTATGTCGAGCTGATCTCGGACCTGCTGGCCGACGGCGGTGAAGCCCGCCAGGTCGATATCGCCACCCGCCTGGGCGTGGCCCAGCCCACCGTGGCCAAGATGCTGCGCCGGCTGGCGCGCGATGGCTGGGTGGTACAGCGGCCGTACCGTGGCGTGTTCCTGACCCCGGAAGGTGAGGCCCTGGCCCACGCCAGTCGCCAGCGCCACCAGACCGTGGAGCGCTTCCTGCTGGCACTGGGTGTCGACCCGGATACCGCCCGCCGCGATGCCGAGGGCATCGAACACCATGTGAGCGAACAGACCCTGGCGCTGTTCGAAGCCTTCGTGCGCAAGGCCGAGGGCTGAGGTTTGTGCGCAGGGCTTGCAGCCCTGCACCCGCTGCAGATCAACGGCAACGGCAAAAGCCGGTTATCCGTGGGAGGGCGGGGTGGGTCCGGTTGAGGGGGACGGCGTAAATACGTCCATGTAGCCTCGGTCGCGCCATCCATGGCGCTCACGCCCCCTCAACCGGACCCACCCCGCCTTCGACAGTTTCCCGCGAGCTGTTGGAAAGGTGTTCGGCTCTGGTGGGTGTCGACCTTGGTCGACACAGTAGATCCACGCCATGCGTGGACCTACTGGCCGCCGGCCAAGCCAAGCTCTTACCGGCTGCGGCGGAACGCGGCCGGGCTGCGGGCGCCGACGATGATCATGCGGATCATCGTGGAAATCTGTTCGATCAGTTCCGGGTCTTTTTCCGGCGGCAGGTCCATGGCGGTGGCGCCCATGGCGAACACCAGCCGGGTGATGGCGGTAGCCACCAGTTCAGGCTTGTAGAGCTTGGCGCCATCCAGCGCGGCCAGGCGCACCAGGTCGTGCTGCAGCTCTTCTTCGAAGTAGTGCAGCTCGCGTTCCACCGCGTGCTTGAAGTCGTCCGACCCCACCGCGCCCTCGCGCAGCAGCACGTGCAGCAGCTTGTCGTCGGCGCGGAGCTGCTCCATGAAGGTTTCCACTGACACCCGTACCACACTGGTCGCGCTGGACGTGGCGCGCTGGCGGGCCTCACCGATGATGGTGCGCAGCGAGCGCCCGGCCACGTCGATCAGCGCCACGGCCAGTTCGTCCATGTCGCGGAACTGGCGGTAGAAGCTGTTCGGCGCAATGCCGGCCTCACGCGCCACTTCGCGCAGGCTGAGCGTGGACAGGCTGCGGTGCGGGCCGATCAGTTTCAGCGCGGCGGCCAACAGGTCCTCGCGGCTCACCGTGCGGCGGGCCGGGCTGTTGGCATCTTCGGGCGGCGTCAGGACGGTGGCAGCGGCCATGGGACTTCCGGAGGGACAAGGCTGAATCATACCCAATCCGGTTCAATATACACATGTATACACAGGTGTATGTGCGCCCGTATAGTGGCCCCATGAGCGCTGTCATCCGTCCGTCCCTGTTCTCTCCGTACCGCTGGCTGTCGCCGTCGCTGTTCGATTTCTGGGCCGGCCAGCTCAATCCGCTGTGGACGCTGAGCGAGCCGCTGGCCCGCATGGTCCGGCGTGAACCGGCCGGCGAGGGCGCCAGCACCCTGGTGCTGCGCTGCAACCGGCACTGGAAGGGCATGCGCGCCGGCCAGCACGTCACCCTAGGCGTGGAGTTGGGCGGGCGCATCCTGCGCCGCAGCTACAGCCCGACCATGATCGGTCGCCGTGAGTTGGCCATCACGGTCAAGGGCGTGGAAGGCGGGCAGGTCAGCCAGCATCTGCTGCACCATGCGCGCCCGGGCGATGTGTTCCGCCTGGATGCCGCCTTCGGTGATTTCCACATGCCCGCCGCGGCGCCGGTGCTTTTGCTGGCCGCCGGCAGCGGCATCACCCCCATGCGCAGCCTGTTGCGCGAGGCCTGCCAGCGCCCGTTGGCGGCGCCGGTGGATCTGTTCTATTGGGAACGCACGGCTGCAACCCAGCAGTTCCGTGATGAACTGCAGGCGCTGGCCGCGGCCACCCCGAACCTGCGCGTGCACCTGCTCACCACCCGCGAGGGCGATGCCCCGGCTGCGCGCATTGATCGCCACACCTTGATGGTGCCCGGCGATGACACTCCGCTGGCCCAGCGCCATGTACTGGCCTGCGGCCCGGACGGTTTCGTCGCCGCCGCGCGTGCGCGCCTTGCCCACCAGGTGGCCGGCTTCCAGGCCGAGGCCTTCACCCCGCCGGCGCCGATCACCGGCGCCGACAGCGAGGGCGAAGTGGCCCTGACCCTGGCCCGCAGCGGCCGCCAGCTGAAAGTGCCGCGCAACCGCTCGCTGCTGGAAAGCCTGGAAGCGCAGGGCATCAAGCCCAAGCACGGCTGCCGCATGGGCATCTGCAATACCTGCACCTGCGAAGGCGTCAGTGGCGGCACCCGCCACCTGCGCACCGGCGAAACCCAGTCTGGCCCGGCCGCGCCGGTACGGATCTGCGTGAGTGCGCCGACCACCGACCTGACTTTGGATCTCTGAGGAACCGTTGCCATGACCCGCGCTACTGACCGTGCCCTGAGCCCCGTGGAGATGGATGCCTTCGGCAGGGAACTCGACGCGATCCGCGACCGCGTGATCGGCAGCCTGGGCGCGTCCGACACCCGTTACATCCGCCGCGTGGCTGCTGCCGTGCGCTGGTCCGGCGTGCTCGGTCGTGGCCTGCTGTTCCTGGGCGCGTTCTCGCCGTTGTTCTGGGCGCCGCTGCTGTGGCCGGCCTGCATCGCCGGCACGCTGCTGCTGGCGCTGGCCAAGATCCTGGAAAACATGGAGTTGGGCCACAACGTGATGCACGGCCAGTACGACTGGACCGGCGACCCCAAGCTCAACGGCAACACCTACGAGTGGGACATCGTCGCCACCGGTGACAACTGGCGCAAGACCCACAACTTCCGCCACCACACCTATACCAACGTGCGCGGCATGGACGATGACATCGGCTACGGCCTGCTGCGCATCTTCCCCGAACAGCGCTGGAAGCCGTTCTACCTGCTGCAGCCGATCATCGCGCCGATCTTCGCATTGCTGTTCCAGTGGGGCGTGGCCGCGCAGGACCTGCGCCTGGGCCGTTGGTTCAAGGGCCGCATCAGCAGCCGCGCCATGTGGCTGCAGACCCGCCCGGTGGCGCGCAAGATGCTGCGCCAGGTGCTGAAAGACTATGTGTTCTTCCCGCTGCTGGCCGGCCCGTTCTTCCTGCCGGTGATGCTGGGCAACCTGGTGGCCAACGGCCTGCGCAACATCTGGACCTACGTCATCATCTTCTGCGGCCATTTCACCGCCGAATCGGAAACCTTCCCCAAGGAATGCCTGCGCAATGAATCGCGCGGCCACTGGTACCTGCGCCAGCTGCGCGGCTCGTCCAACATCAGCGGTGGCTTCATCATCAACGTGCTGTCGGGCAACCTGAGCCACCAGATCGAACACCACTTCTATCCCGATCTGCCGGCCAACCGCTACGCGACCATTGCCAAGGAAGTGAAGGACATCTGCCGCCGCTACGGCCAGCACTACAACAACGGCTCGCTGCCGCGCCAGTTCGGCCAGGTGGTCTGGCGCATCCTGCGCCATGCGTTCCCCAGCAAGCCGCGCCGCCTGCCGCTGGCCGACATCCTGTCGCCGCCCGGCCCGGCGCCGGCCAACGCGGGCTGATCGCTCAGCCCGCCTGTGCCTGGGTGGCGCCGCCGGCGCGGTCCAGGCGGCGCAGGAATACCTGCATCTCCCGCTGTGCCTGCTGGTCGCCCTTGCTGCCGGACACGCACAGCCCGCGCTGCCACGCTTCGCGCGCAGCGCCCGGCTGGCCACCGGCCAGCCATGCCTTGCCCAGCAGCTTCCACGCGGCCGAGTACTGCGGGTCCAGCGCCACGCAGCGGCCCAGGTGCATCGCCGCGCGCAGCGCGTCACCGGCATCCAGCCAGCCCTTGCCCAGGCCGAAGCGCAGCAGCGCGCTGTCCTTTCCCGCTGCCAACAGTGCTTCCAGGGCCTGCACGTTCATGGAATGACCTCGAACACGGGCTGCAGCGATCCGGCCTGGAAGCGCCCGCGATGGAACAGCAGCGGGGCCTGGTCGGCGTCGCTGGCCTGCAGCACGCGGCCCACCAGCAGCAGATGGTCGCCCACCGGCCAGTGCGCGTGGCGGCTGCAGACCAGGTGTGCCACCGCGCCGGCAATCCGCGGCGGTAGGTCGTCCTCCTCGTCCAGCAGTGCCACGCCTTCGAAGCGATCGCGCACCAGCGGGTCGGCGAACTGGCGTGCCAGCGCCACCTGCTGCGCGCCCAGCACGCTGATCGCAAACTGCGGTGCACGCTGGAACGCCTTCAGGCTATTCGAGTGCAGTGCCAGGGTCCACGACACCAGCGGCGGCTGCAGCGAAACCGGCACGAACGAGTTGATGGTCAGGCCGTGCAGCTTGCCGCGCGCGTCGCGGGTGGTGGCGATGGCCACGCCGGTGGGGTAGTGGCCCAGCAACCGCCGCAGGGCACGCGGTGCCAGCGCGACCGACGGCTGCACGGCCGGGGCGGGGTAGACCCCCGCCCACGGCCCGGCATAGGGCATGCCGTCCGCGCTCATGCGTGCATCGCCTGTGTGTAGCGGCGCTCCACTTCGGCCCAGTGGATGATCTGGAAGAACGCGCCGATATAGTCCGGACGGCGGTTCTGGTAATGCAGGTAATAGGCGTGTTCCCAGACGTCCAGCGCCAGCAGGGGCGTGTTGCCGGACAGGCCCACGGCCGCGCCCATCAACGGGTTGTCCTGGTTGGCGCTGCTTTCAATCTGCAGCCGACCACTGCGATCGCTGGTCAGCCACGCCCAGCCGCTGCCGAAGCGGGTCTGCGCGGCCTTGCTGAAGGCGTCTTTGAACGCATCGAAACCGCCCAGGTCGCGTTCGATTGCTGCGGCCACTGCTGCGCCGGGGGTGCCGCCGCTCGGGCTCAGTACCGACCAGAACAGGCTGTGGTTGGCATGGCCGCCACCGTTGTTGCGGACCGGCATGCGCAGCGCTTCGGGCAGGGCATCCAGATCGGCAATCAGGTCTTCCACCGGCGTGGCCGGCAGCCCGGCCTGTTCCAGGGCAGCGTTGAGGTTGTTGATATAGGTCTGGTGGTGCTTGCCATGGTGGATTTCCATGGTGAGCGCATCGAAGTGCGGTTCCAGCGCGTCGTAGGCGTAGGGCAAGGCGGGAAGCGAGTACGGCATTGCAACAGTCTCCGTGGGTGGCCAGGTGTCTGGCCGAGGGAGCACTGTTATCGCACCTCAACTTTGGTTGAGGTCAAGACCCGTCGGTGGCCTTCCATCTTCATTGTCGGTGGGTGTCCACCTTGGTGGACACGCGGTGGTGGCCATACACCAAGGGGCTGTACCGCATGATCTGCCGTGGGCAGCCTTCGCTCCGGGCGATGACCGTGGCATCGGCGGTCAGGCCGGGCATGTCGTTGTGCCAATGGCCAACGTCAAGCGTATCGCCGAAGTGGGCGAATCTGGGGTTGTCACGGCCTGCGGCAGTCAGGGTGATCGGGAACGTGCCGATTTCCTTGTCCGGGCTGTGCTCGAAGGCCGCACCCAGCGCCTCGCCGATCAACTGCGCACCGAGGCAGACGCCGACCACCGGCTTGCCCGCCGCGGCAAACGCTGCAATCAAGGATGTCTCTGCCGCGGCATTGAAATGCGGGCACTCGTCGAGGGTGGGAGTGTGGGGTGGTGCGAGGACGGCCCGCTACAGCGCGAGGCGTTGCATTGCAGCGGCCAGGTCATCGGCAACGCGCACCGCATCATCGGGTGCGAGTGAAGAAATGGTCAGGCGCAGGCCATGTGACGGCGCCTGCACCCCGAACGACTCTCCACCCCGGGTCAGCCAGCCACGCTTGGCCAGTTCGATGACCAACGACTGGCTGTCCGATTGAAGGGGAACCCAGACGTTGAGCCCATCGCTGGACGTAGCGGTGGTGATACCGCGTTCGTGCAGAAGCTGGACCAACCGGGAGCGTCTGTCGGCATAGCCGTCGCGTGCGGCTGCAACCTGGGCGTTGACCGTGGGCGAGCCAAGGCAAGCGATCACCGCCTGTTGCAGCAGGTGGCTGACCCACTGGGTGCCGGCAGCCAATCGAAGCCGCAGTCGGCTGGAGGTCTGCGCGTCACTGGCAACAAGGGCCAGCCGTAGATCGGGGCCCAAGGCTTTCGATACGGACCTGACCAGTGCCCAGCGCCGCGCGTCGGCAGGAATCACATCGAAATAGTCGTTCGTTGCGAGCAGTGCAAAGTGATCGTCAACGATCACCAGGACGTTGGGATGGCGCGAAAGTACGGCCCGGATCTCGGCTGCGCGCGTAGCGCCAAGCGAACATCCGGTGGGGTTCTGCGCACGGGGCGTCAGGATCACGGCCTGGGCGCCGCGGGCAAGCGCCTCCTCCAGCGCCGCCGGGAGCATGCCCTCGGCATCCATGCCGACAGGGGATGGCTGCAGACCCGCCACGCGCAGGGTGTTCACGCTGCTGACAAAGCAGGGGTTCTCAACGGCCACCTTGTCGCCGGGCACCAGATGGCAGGCGAGGAGCCGCTCCACGGCGTCTACCGCGCCCCCTGTGATGTCCACCTGGAGCGCGGGCGGGCAGTCGGCCTGCATCCAGGCGGTGGCCAGCGCTTCCAGCTCGGGATGCACCGCCGGTGCCCCGTACAGCGCAGGTAGCTGGGGACGTTGGCCAAGCACCTGCACGATGTCCGGCAGCCACTCCGGGTTCGGGTTGCCTCCGGCCAGGTCAGTCAACCTGCATCCCGGAACGGTTCCTTCGGCTTCGCCCAGGCGCATCGGGTCACGAATGGTCGTGCCCAGGCGGCCCTGTGTGGTCGCAACCCCGGCGCTGACCAGGCGTTTGTACGCGCTGGAAACCGTATTGCGGTTCACGCCCAGCGAGGCCGCCAGATCCCGCACCGTCGGCAGCTCCTGCCCGGCCCGCAGCTGCCCGGCCTGGACCAGGCCACGAAGGCTTTCGAAGATGGCCGCAGCCGAGGTGCCTACGATTTCCACGGTGTCCTGGGACGTGATAGCGTATTGGCCTAGGACAATAACACGGATGCCGTCGCGCAGGGCGCGAAGTGGCAACCACCCCATGTGAGGCATTGAATGACGACCGGCGACAACCCACAGACAGCCACACGGCACGACCTCCACGGTCTGTGGCCCGAGGCGACCTCGGTGCAGGACATCGTGGCGAACCTGGCCACGGTGCAGTCCAGGATCGACGCGGCCTGCCTGCGCGTTGGGCGCGACCCGGCCAGCGTCAGGCTGCTGCCGGTCAGCAAGACCAAGCCGGAGGCCACCGTGCGTCACGCCTTTGCCGCGGGCTGCCGGATGCTGGGCGAGAACAAGGTCCAGGAGGCGGTGGCGAAATGGGAAGCGACGCAGGACCTTCCGGCGCTGAAGTGGTCGATCATCGGCCACCTGCAGACCAACAAGGCCAAGGTGGTCGCCCGGTTCGCCGATGAGTTCCAGGCATTGGACAGCCTGAAACTGGCCGAAGCGCTGGACCGCAGGCTGCAGATCGAGGGACGTGGCCTGGACGTCTTCGTGCAGGTCAATACGTCAGGTGAAGCCAGCAAGTACGGGTTGGACATCGACAGCGTGCAGGGATTCCTGCGCCAGTTGGCACCCTACCGTTCGCTGCGCGTGCGGGGCTTGATGACCTTGGCCGTGCTTTCCGCGCAACCCGAACAGGTGCGCCCGTGCTTCATCCGCCTGCGGCAGCTGAGGGATCGCCTGCAGCACGAGGCGATCGACGGGGTGTCACTGCAGGAGTTGTCCATGGGGATGTCGGGCGACTACGAGATCGCCATTGAAGAAGGCGCAACCGTTGTCCGCGTTGGACAGGCCATTTTCGGCGCCCGCGCCACGCCTGATTCCCATTACTGGCCTTCCCATGGCGAGGGGAGCGGGGCATGACGGTGTACCGACTGAACCTGTACCGGGGCGATCGCCTGCTCGGGCACTTTGAAACGGCAACGACCTGCACACTGCCGGACCTGCGCGAGCTGGTGGACCGCTTGAGCGCGGACTATCGGGTCGAGACGCTGGCCAGCTACGACGAAAAGCGTCTGGTCGAGGCGTCTGCTGAAGGCATCAAGGTGCTTTACCGCGAGCTGCAGTTCAGAGCGATCGACCTGACCTGACGACAGCCGCCGCGTTGTCCATCGGTAGGTGTCCACCTTGGTGGACACGCAGTGGTCGCCGGACGCTCGCCGGGCATGGCCCGGCGCTACCGGTCAATCCGCCGGTAGGTGTCCACCTTGGTGGACACGCCGTGATCGCTCAGCTCAACCAGTTCCGGCAGGCGCCGTCGCTCTGCTCGCCGCAGGCCTGCTGCATGCGCTGCTGCAGGCGGGCCAGGGTCTGCGCGCCCTGGTGCTTGCCGCTCCAGGTCTTCAACTGCGCCGCCAGCCGCTCGAAGCGCTGTCGCGTGCGCTGGTGGTAGCCCGACGGCTGGCTCTGCAGTTCGGCAATCAACGCATCGGTGGCCTGTTCAATGCGGGACGCATCCTGCGGTGCCAGCCGCAGCAGGCCCTCCACGTACAGCACGCCCCATTGCACGCGCGTGGCCGGACCCTGCGCGCCCTCATAGGCACGGTTCAGCCATTCCAGCGCACCGGCGGTGTCGCCGCGCTGCTCGGCCAGTTCGGCCAGTTCGGGCATGTAGTAGTAGGGCTGCTCGCTGCGCCTGATCTCGGCCAGCAGCAGCGCCTCGGCACCGGCGTCATCGCCGATCTGGCGCAGCGCGTACACCGCGCTGCTGATCGTGGCCTGGCGTGCATGTGCATCGCTGGCGGCGGCATCGGCAGCGGCCACGCGCTGCTTCATCTGCGCGACAAGTGCGGGCGGCAGCGCGCCTTCGGGTTGCTGCTGTCGGGCCAATGCCAGTTCGGTCAGCGCACGCGACAGGGCATCGTCGGCACGGTTGCCCTGCGCGGCGTCGGCGCGTTCCAGCGCGACCAGGAGCTGCTGGCCCAGACGCTGTTCGGTGGCGGGGCCGGCGCTGGCCAGTTTCACCAGCCTGGCACCGGCATAGCCCAGCAGTTCGCGATTGCGGCGCACCTCGGCTGGCTGTGCCAGCACGGCCTCCAGCAGTTCGCGGGTGGCGGTCGGGGCGCTGCGCGGCGTCTCGGCCGTGGCCAGCGCCAGCAGCGCGAAGCGGCGCTGCAACGCAGGCTCCGGTGCGGCAGCGGCCAGTGCGTTCAGGACATCCGTGCTGCTGCGCGTGCCGGCCAGCTTGTTGGCGTCCACTTCCCAGCCGTAGTCGCCCAGTACCTGCCAGTCCTCCCTGCCCAGTCTGGCGGGCGTCGCCAGGGCGGTGGCCAGGGTGTCGGCCACCGCGCTGCGGCGACCGGCGGCCACGGTCAGCACCCGGGTCAGTTCGGCCGCATCGTTGCCGCCGGCCACCCGGGTGATCTCATTGCGCTGCGGGTCCAGCACGATCAGCGTGGGATAGCCGCGCACGCCGAAGCGCTCGCCCCAGGCCTGCGCACCTTGCTCGTCGCCATCCAGGTAGACCGGCACGAACTTGCCGGTCAGGGCGATGAAGGCCGGATCCTTGAACAGCCCGGCCTTCAGCTGGTTGCAGGGCGGGCACCACACCGCGCCCCAGTACAGCAGCACCGGCTTGCCACTCTCGGCTGCTTCGTTGAAGGCATCGTCCACGTCGCCCTGGCGCCAGGCGATGGCCGTGGCTGGCGCGGCGGTGGCCGCATTGGCCGAAGCAACCGGGGCCTGCGCGGGCGAGCAGGCGCTCAGTGCCGACGCGAGCAGCAGTACGGAGAGGGTCGTGCGCATCGGCGGGCGGTCCGTTGGGGGGAATGATTCATTGTAGGAAGGCCGCCCCCCTGCGGTTGATGCAGTTTGGGCATGACGGCCGTGCCTGCCGGCATATGCGGGTCAGGGGGCTCGCGCCGCCTGCAGCGCGTCGGCCAGCAGGCCGGCCAGCCAGTGCATGAAGGCCTGCACGCGGCGGGGCAGATGGCGGCGCTGCGCATAGACCAGGTTCACCGGCATCGGTTCGGCCACGCAGTCGGGTAGCACCTGCACCAGCCGGCCCTCGCGCAGCGCCTGGCGCGCGCCCATTTCCGGCACCTGGATGATGCCCAGCCCGGCCAGTGCGGCGGCGCTGTAGCTGTCGGCATTGTTCACCGTCAGCGCGCCGCGCATCGGCCAGCTGCGGTACTGCTGGCCATCGAAGTATTCAAACCCCGGCGAGCGCTGGCCCAGCCTGCCCACGTAATGCACCAGCGCATGCTGGTCCAGATCGGCCAGTCCGCGCGGCACACCGCGCGCTGCCAGGTAGGCCGGGCTGGCCACGTTGACGATGTGCATGTGGCCCAGCGGGCGAGCGACCAGGCTGCTGTCGTCCAGGTTGCCGACCCGCAGCACGCAGTCGAAGCCTTCGCGCACCACATCCACGCGGCGGTCGGTCGCGCTCAGTTCCACTTCCAGCGCCGGGTGCTGGGCCAGGAAGGCCGGCAACTGCGGAATCACCAGGTTGCGCGCCAGGCCGCCGGGCATGTCCACGCGCAGGCGCCCGCTCAGTTCGCTGGTCTGGCGGCGGAACAGGCCCTGCAGTTCTTCCATGTCGTCCAGCAGATCGTGGGCGCGCTGCTGCAGCTGGGTGCCGTCGGCCGTCAGGTGTACGCGACGGGTGGTGCGGTGCAGAAGCTGGGTGCCCAGTTCGGCCTCCAGGCGCTGGATCGCCTGGGAAACACTGGCCTTGGGCAGGCCCAGGCCGTCGGCGGCGCGGGTGAACGAGCCCAGCTCGGCCACGCGCAGGAAGACCCGCAGGGTATCAAGGCGGTCCATGGATTGTTTGGCCAGGTTGAACAGTCAAATCAGGATCGCGCGATTTATGGCGCCCGGCAATCCCAATAATCTGGTCCCACTTCCTCCGCAACCAGGTGCACCGTCATGACGTCGTCTTCCCGTGTTGTCCTTGTCACCGGCGGCAGCCGCGGCCTGGGCCGCAACGCCGCCTTGGCGCTGGCCGCCGATGGCGCCGATATCGTCATTACTTACCGCGCGCAGGCCGACGCGGCCGAACAGGTCGTGCAGCAGATCCAGGCGCTGGGCCGTCGTGCCGCCGCGTTGCCGCTGGACATGGCCGACAGCGCCGGCTTCGCCGCCTTCGCCCAGCAACTGCAGAACGTGCTGCAGGGCTGGGGTGCCACGGCGCTGCAGGGCCTGTTGAACAATGCCGGCGAAGGCCTGTACGCGGCGATTGCCGACACCACCGAGGCGCAGTTCGACAACGCCGTGGCCGTACACCTGAAGGGCCCGTACTTCCTGACCCAGGCGCTGCTGCCGCTGATCGCTGATGGCGGTCGCATCCTCAACGTGTCCAGCGGGCTGGCGCGCTTCTCGCTGCCCGGCAGTTCCGCCTACGCCATGATGAAGGGCGGCATTGAAGTGTTCACCCGCTATCTGGCACGCGAACTGGGCCCGCGTGGCATCAGCGCCAACACGCTGGCGCCGGGTGCCATCGAGACCGACTTCGGTGGCGGCCGCGTGCGCGACGATGCGCAGACCAATGCCATGGTGTCGTCGATCACCGCGCTCGGCCGCGCCGGCCTGCCCGATGACATCGGCCCGGTGGTGGTGGCGCTGCTATCGCCGGCCACCGGCTGGGTGAATGGCCAGCGCGTGGAAGCGTCCGGCGGCATGTTCGTCTGATCGGCGCAGTCAGTGCCGGGGCGGGGCGTCCAGGGTCAGCGGCTGGTAGACCAGTCCGTGCGACTCGGCCACTTCGCCGTCCAGCACGAAGCCATAGCGCTGGTAGGTGGGCACGGCATTCAGTGACGCGCTGACGCTCATCTGCGGCGCGCGCAGGTGCGGCAGCACCGCCTGCAGCAGCGCATGGCCGATGCCCTGGCCCTGGCAGGCCGGGGCCACGAACAGCATCGCCAGGTGCCGGCCCTCCTTCAGTTCCACCACGCCCACGATGCGCGCGTCCTGTTCGGCCACCAGGATGTGGTTGTCGCCCTGCAGGCGATCGCCGAAGGCGGCAGGCGCGGCCACCGCGGCAAACGTGGCCAGGCCCTGTGCGCTCAGGGTGGGCGCCACCGCCTGTTCGAACGCGGCCATGCACACGGCGCTGATCGCCGGGGTGTCCTGGGCCAGGGCGGGGCGGATCCTGTGCATGCAGTGTTCTTCCTGTAGTGGCGTGGTGGTCAGCCTGACACGCTAAGCTGCCAGCATGAGCGATTTCAATGCCGCCCATGCGCGGGTGTTTCCATCGCAGGGCCTCAGTCTGGGCCTGATGACCCCGCTGGCCGCGCACGGTCTGGCCGATCTGCGCAGCGCACGTGCGCATGCACGGCTGGCCGACGATCTGGGCTTTGCCGCGTTGTGGGCGCGCGATGTGCCGCTGATGGTGCCGCAGGGGCCCGATGCCACGGCCAGTGCCCTGGACGATCCGTTCCTGTGGCTGGCGGCGCTGGCTGGCGCCACCGAACGCATCGCGCTGGGCAGCGCGGCCATCGTGCTGCCGCTGCGGCATCCACTGCATGTGGCCAAGGCGGCGCGCAGCCTGGACCGGATCAGCGAAGGGCGCTTCATCCTTGGTCTGGGTTCGGGTGACCGCCCGGAAGAGTTCGCCGCGTTCGGCGAAGACCTGGACCATCGCGGTGCGGCGTTCCGCCAGCGCTGGTCGGTGTTGCGCGCGGCGCTGTCGCCCGACGCGCACGCGCAGGCCGAGCTGGCCGATGCCACCGGCGGCTTTGCGGTACTGCCGCCGCCGCAGCAGCGTATTCCCATGCTGGTGGTGGGAACGGCGCGGCAGAGCCTGCAGTGGATCGCACGCGACGCCGAGGGCTGGGCCACCTATCACCGCGAAGAAGGCGCACAGGAAGGCCGCATCGGGCTGTGGCAGCAGGCGCTGGCGCAGGCCGGCACCGCCAAGCCGTTCGTGCAGTCCATGCAGCTGGATCTGCAGGCCGATCCGCACGCGCCGGCCGTGCCATTGCCGTTGGGCATGAAAGTCGGCCGCCACGGTCTGCAGGCGTATCTGCAGCGCGTGCATGCGCAGGGCGTGGCGCATGTGATGTTCAACCTGGTCGACAACGGGCGGCCGGTGCAGGCGGTGCTTGAAGAAATCGCGTCGGTCGGGCTGTGACGATGGGCGGGGCGGGTTCCTGCTGGCGTTCGCATCTGCGTATCATTCGCGTTTGATTCCCCGGCCCGGAGCCTTTCGTGACCCCACGTTCCCCCTTGCACCCGTTCGGGCGCGCGTTCGCCATCGTTGCCTTCATCGAGGCGCTTACTTGGGCCGGGCTGCTGCTGGGCATGTGGCTGAAGTACGGGCCGGCCGACAACGTGGCGCTGGTGAAGGTGTTTGGTCCGCTGCATGGCGGGGCCTTCCTGGTCTACGTAGCGGTCAGCCTGGTGGCGGCGCTGCGCCTGCGCTGGCCGTGGTGGGCCACCGGGCTGGCGCTGCTGGCGGCGATTCCGCCGCTGGTCACGCTGCCGCTGGAATGGTGGTTCCGCCGCCGGGGTCTGTTGTCGGCGCGTAGCGTCGGCTGAGTCTGCGCAAGCGCACGTTGCCGTCCCGTTCAAGTGAATGGGTATCAAATGCAAATACGAGCCGTTATCATTTGAGGGCTGGATGCACGCCTGACGGTGTCGCGCCAGACGGGCCCGCAAGGCGCCCGCGTTCCTTTCCTGAAACGGCTGGTGTTCCATGAATGCACGTCCCGTCGTCGCCGGTCTGCCGGCATTGGTGTTGGCTGCCCTGATCGGCACCATGGCGATGATGTCTTTCGTCGCGGTCATCGGCCCGGTGGTGCGCTTGCTGGGCCTGGCCGAATGGCATGCCGGTCTGTCGGTCACCGCCGCCGGTGTGCTGTGGATGCTCGCCGCCCGCCCGTGGGGCCTGCTGAGCGACCGCATTGGCCGCAAGCGCGTGCTGCTGCTGGCCATGAGCGCCTACACGGTGGTCTACATCGGCCTGGCGGTATTCATCGACCATGCGCTGCAGTCGGTGCCGGCGGTGCTGGTATCGGTGGCAGTGCTGGTCGGCACGCGCGGTCTGATCGGCCTGTTCTATGCCGCCGTTCCGCCGACTGCCGCGGCGCTGATCGCCGACCAGTCACCGCCGGGCCAGCGCACGCAGCTGCTGGCGCGACTGGGCAGCGCCAATGCGCTGGGTATGGTGCTGGGCCCGGCCGCGGCCGGTTGGTTGGCCTACCGCAATCTGCCGCTGGCGCTGTATGCCGCCGCGCTGTTGCCGTTGCTGGCGTTGGCGCTGCTGGCCTGGCGCCTGCCGGCCACGCCACCGGTGGCGGCCAACGCGGCACAGAAGCGCACGCCGCTGGCGCGCATGGATGCACGCGTGCGGCTGCCGCAGCTGACCGCGTTCCTGGCCATGATTTCGGTCACCATCGCCCAGGTTACGGTCGGTTTCTTTGCGATTGATCGGTTGGCGCTGGACGCCGCCGCCGGCGCGCGCATGGCCGGCATCGCACTCACCGCGGTGGGCGTGGGCCTGATCCTGGCGCAGATGCTGGTGATGAAGCTGGACGTGCATCCGCGGCGCTGGATCGCGATGGGCGCGTTGATCGGCGGCCTGGGCTTCGCCTCGGTGGCGGCCGTGCAGCAACCCTGGCAGTTGCCGGCGGCCTACGCATTCGCGGCGTTCGGCATGGGCTTCGTATTCCCGTCCTTCCAGGCGCTGGCTGCCGATGCAGTGGAACCGCATGAGCAGGGTGCCGCCGCCGGTACCGTGGCCGCCGCGCAAGGCGTGGGCATGGTAGTGGGGCCGATGCTGGGCACGCTGTTGTACCGCGCCAATGCCAGCCTGCCGTACCTGATGGTGGGCGTGCTGCTGTTGCTGCTGTGCGCACTGGCACTGGCCCACCGTCGCGCGGAGGCCGCATGAACGATTCGATCGTGTTGGGTGATCGCAACCCCGATGCAGCGCTGGTCGACACGGCAATCAACGCCGATCAGGCCGACCTGTTCGTGCTGCAGCAGGCGGGCCAGCAGGTGCATGCGCGCGGCTGCCGTGCGCGGCTCCCTGCCGGTGCACTGACCACGCTGGCCGACCGCGTAGCGGATTTCTTCAGCCAGCAGCGCGGTGGTCCGGGGCTGCTGGTGGGCGCGGTGCCGTTCGAGCCGCGCGCCGACGATGCGTTGTACCAACCCGAGCGCCTGTTGCCGGCGCTGCCGCTGCGGCCGCAGGCTGCGCCGGTACTGCAGGGTGCGTTGCAGGCCGAGCCGTCCGCACAGGCCTACGCCGATGCGGTGGCGCAGGCGGTGTTGGCCCTGCGTGACAGCGACGACCCGTTGCACAAGGTGGTGCTGGCGCGCAGCCTGCTGGCGCAGACGCAGCAACCGCTGGCGCCGGACGCGCTGCTGGCACGCCTGGGCGCCGACCCCTCGGTGGCGACCTACGCGGTGCCGCTGCCGGTCGATCCGGCGCAGCCGCCGGCCTGGCTGGTGGGCGCAACGCCGGAGCTGCTGCTGCGCAAGCGCGGTGCCCAGGTGTTGTCGCATCCGCTGGCCGGTTCGGCCCGACGCAGTGCCGATCCCGTCCAGGACCAGGCCGCTGCGCAGGCGCTGCTGGCCTCGCGCAAGGATCACGACGAACACCGCCACGTGGTCGAGGCCATCGTCGCCGCGCTGTCGCCGTGGTGCCGGCAGGTGGACGCGCAGCCGCGCCCGGTGCTGCATGCCACCGCCAGCATGTGGCACCTGGGCACGCGCATCCACGCCACGCTGGATGATCCGTCCACGCCGGCGGCCCTGCTGCTGGCCGCGCTGCATCCCACCCCGGCGGTGTGTGGCACGCCGCAGCAGTCCGCGCTGCAGCGTATCCGTGCACTGGAACCGGTGCCGCGTGGCTTCTATGCCGGTGCCGTAGGCTGGCTCGACGCCCAGGGCGATGGTGACTGGTACGTGGCCATCCGCTGTGCGCGCCTGCAGGGCCGCCAGCTGCGGCTGTACGCCGGCGCCGGCATCGTCGCCGAATCCTCGCCGCAGGCCGAAGTGGCCGAAACGGCGGCCAAGTTCACCGCTTTGTTGAATGCGCTGGGGGTCCACGACCCGGCGCCGCTGCAGGAAACCCTGTCATGACCACGCATGCCGTTGCCCACCGTGTTCCGCTGCAGCAGGTCTGGCCGGCCGAGCGCGCGCAGCGCTATCGCCAGGCCGGCTACTGGCGCGGCGAAACCTTCCCTGGCTTCCTGCGCGAGCGCGCCGAACGCTATGCCGACGATGTTGCCGTGGTTGCCGGGGATACCCGCGTGACCTACGCGCAACTGTGGCATGAAGCCGGGCGCATCGGCGCCGGTCTGCTTGCGCTCGGGCTGCAACCGGGTGACCGGGTGCTGCTGCAGCTGGGCAACACCGCCAGCTTCATCAGCGTGGCCTGTGGCCTGTTCCGCGCCGGGCTGGTTCCGGTGTACGCGCTGCCGGCGCACCGCATCACCGAGCTGGTGCATTTCGCGACCAAGGCCCAGGTCAGTGCCTACGTCACCACGGCGCTGCACGAGGGCTTCGATCATCGCGAACTGGCGCGGGCCCTGCAGGCGGCGGTGCCAGCCGTGCAGCAGGTGGTGATCGATGGTGAGGCAGCCGAGTTCACCGCGCTGGATGCGCTGCAAGGCGACCGCGGCACGCTGCCGGCAGACCCTGACCCGCAGTCGGTGGCCTTCCTGCAGATCTCCGGCGGCAGCACCGGCCTGTCCAAACTGATTCCGCGCACGCACGACGATTACATCTATTCGTTCCGCGCCAGCAACGCGATCTGCGGCATCGACCGCGACAGCGTGTACCTGGTGGCCCTGCCGGCCGCGCACAATTTCCCGATGAGCTCGCCCGGCTTCTTCGGTGCGCTGTACGCCGGTGCGCGCGTGGTGATGAGCCCGGGCCCCGGGCCCGACGCCGCATTCCCATTGATTGCCCGCGAAAATGTGACCTGCTGCGGCCTGGTGCCACCGCTGGCATTGCTGTGGGCGCAGGCCGCGGCCAGCCGCAGCGAAGACATTTCCAGCCTGCAGGTGCTGCAGGTGGGCGGTGCCAAGCTGGTGCCCGAAGCCGCGCGGCGCGTGGTGGACGGGTTGGGCTGCACGCTGCAGCAGGTGTTCGGCATGGCCGAAGGGCTGGTGAACTACACCCGGCTGGACGATCCGCTGGAGCTGATCGTGGCCTGCCAGGGCCGGCCGATCAGTCCCGACGACGAAGTGCGCGTGGTCGATGACCACGACCAGCCGGTGGCCGAAGGCGAAGTCGGCCACCTGATCACCCGCGGCCCGTACACCATCAATGGCTACCACAACGATCCGGTGGCCAATGCACGCGCCTTCACCGGCGAGGGTTTCTATCGCACCGGTGATCGCGTGCAGCAGCTGCCCGGCGGCTATCTGGTGGTGCAGGGCAGGGCGGGCGACCACATCAACCGCGCCGGTGAAAAGATTTCCGCTGAAGAGATCGAAGACCATCTGCTGGCGCACCCGGCGGTGTTCGACGCGGCCGTGGTCTCCATTCCCGATGCGTACCTGGGCGAACGCAGCTGTGCCTTCGTCATTGCCCAGGGCGAGCCGATCAAGGCGCCGGCGCTGAAGGCCTGGATGCGCACCCGTGGCCTGGCCGCGTTCAAGGTGCCCGACCAGGTGCTGTTCGTGGACAGTTTCGATACCACGGCGGTCGGCAAGATCAGCCGCCGCGAATTGCGTGCGCAGCTGCGCGCGCGTCATCTGCAACAGACAGGAGGAACGCGCTGATGGCGCTGCCCCGCATTACCCCCTACGCGCTGCCGACGGCCAGCGAACTGCCGCCTGCGCGTGGCCCCTGGCAGCCCCAGCGCGACCGCGTTGCGCTGTTGGTGCACGACATGCAGCGCTACTTCCTGGCCGCCTTCGATGGCGAACAGGCACCGCTGCAGCCGGCCGTGGCCAATATCGCGCGGCTGCTGGCGCATTGCCGCGCGCACGGCATTCCGGTGTTCTACACCGCCCAGCACGGCAACCAGGACCGGCGCGACCGTGGTCTGCAGGCCGATCTGTGGGGCCCGGGCATGCAGCGCGGGCAATCGCATGAAGCGATCATCGACGCGTTGGCGCCGCAGGAAGGCGAGCACGTGCTGGTCAAGCACCGCTACAGCGCGTTCCAGCGCAGCAACCTGGAAACGCTGATGCGCGTGCGCGGCCGCGACCAGTTGCTGGTCACCGGCGTCTACGCCCATATCGGCTGTACGGCGACCGTGGCCGAGGCCTTCCAGCGCGATATCGAAGCGTTCATCGCCGCCGATGCCGTGGCCGACTTCTCGCGTGCCGACCACGACCAGGCGCTGTACTGGATCGCCCGCACCTGCGGGGTTCCGATGACTACCGACCGATTGCTGGAGCTGCTGTGATGAGTGCAGGCACTGAACCGCTGACCCTGGAACGCATGCGCGCCGACCTGGCGCGGGTGCTGGACTGCACGCCGGCCGAGATCGGTGACGATGACAACCTGATGGATCTGGACCTGGATTCGATGCGCATGCTCGGCCTGGTGCTGGCCTGGGGCAACACGGGTTTGCCGCTGGAATTCTCGCAGCTGGCCGAACACAGCACGCTGCGCCAGTGGTGGACGGTGGTGCAGCGGCTGCAGGCTGCGCAGGCGGCATGAGCGCCGCGGCGCTGGCCACGGCCGTTGCCCTGACCGAAGCCCAGACCGGGCTGTGGTACGCGCAGCGGCTGGCACCGCACAGCCCGGCCTTCAATACCGCCCATGCGGTGTGGATGGACGGTGCGCTGGACGTGCCCGCTTTCGCGGCCGCGGCCAACCAGGCGGCGGCCGAGGCGCAGGCCTTCGCACTCCGCTTCGGCCAGCACGCGCAGGGCGAGCCCCTGCAATGGCACGATCCGGCACATGTGCCGACGCTGCAGCTTCACGATGTTTCCGCTGCGGCCGATCCGGACGCGGCCGCGCGCGCGGCGATGCAGGCGGACCGACTGACGGCGGTGGATCCCACCCGCGACCGCCTGGCACGGCAGGTGCTGTTCCAGCTGGGCCCGCAGCGCTGGGTCTGGTACCTGCGCGTGCACCATCTGGCCACCGATGGCTATGGCATGGCCTTGTTCAGCGATCGCGTGTGCGCGCTGCATGCCGGCCGACCCGGTGAGGCGCTGCCGCCGTTGGATGCCGTGTTGGCCGACGATGCCGCATATCGTGCCGATGCACGGCGTGACCTGGCCCGGCAGTGGTGGCATGCCCAGCTGCAGGGGGCGCCGGCGGGCACGGGCCTGGCGGGCACCGCAGCGGCCAGCGACGATGCGCTGCGCTGGGTGCAGCCACTGGACAGCAGCTTCCGTGAGCGCCTGCTGCAGACCGCTGCGGCGTGGCTGCAGCCATGGCCGGATGTGCTGACCGCGCTCACCGCCGAGTATCTGCGGCGCATGGGCGCGGCCGACGAAATGGTGCTGGGCATTCCCTACATGGGCCGTCTGGGCAACGCCTCGGCACGCGTGCCGGCGATGGTGATGAACGTGCTGCCGCTGCGCGTTGCCGCCGCCGAAGGCAGCGTGGAATCGCACTGTCGCGCACTGGGCCGCCAGCTCAGCCAGGGCCGCAAGCATGGCCGTTATCGGGGTGAACAGCTGCGCCGCGACCTGGGTCTGGTGGGGGCGCAGCAGCGCCTGCATGGGCCGCTGGTGAACGTGCAGCCGTTCTACCGCCCGCTGGCGGTGCCCGGTGTGCAGGCCACCCTGGAGGTGCTGTGCACCGGCCCGGTGGATGATCTGACCCTGGGCTACCGTGGCGATGGCCAGCAGATGCTGGATCTTGAGATCGAAGCCAATCCTGCGCTGTACGGCGCGCAGGATCTACAGGCGCATGCGCAGCGCCTGCTGCATTTCGTGTCGGCGGCCCTGCAGGCCGACGACATCGGCGATGTGCCACTGGCCACGCCCGAAGAAACACAGCAGCTGGTGCATGGCTTCAACGCCACCGACCACCCGCTGCCACACACCACACTGGCCGAGCTGCTGCGTCAGGGCATGGATCGCGACCCACAGGCGCCCGCGCTGGTGCTGGGCGCGCAGACGCTGGACCACGCCACCCTGGAAGCACGCAGCTTCGCGTTGGCCGCGCAGTTGCGCGCGCTGGGCGCCGGCCCGGGCACGCGGGTGGCGGTGGCCTTGCCGCGTTCGCTGGAACTGGTGATCGCGCTGGTAGCCGTGCTGCGCGCAGGCGCCGCCTACCTGCCGCTGGATCTGGACCATCCTGATGAGCGCCTGGCGCGCATCCTGCGCTCGGCCAGGCCGCTGTGCGTGTTGAGCGAGGCGGACACCGCGCCGCGCCTGGCGGGTGTGCCGGTACTGGCACCCACGCAGTGGACCGATGTCAGCTTCGCCGCGCCATGGCCGGGGCCCGACGCGCACGATGCGGCCTATGTGATCTACACCTCCGGCTCCACCGGCGAGCCCAAGGGCGTGGTCATCGAGCACCGCGCCATCGTCAACCGCCTGCTGTGGATGCGCGAACACTACGGCTTCAGTGCCGACGACCGTGTACTGCAGAAGACACCGGCCACCTTCGACGTGTCGGTCTGGGAATTCTTCCTCCCGCTGCTGTGCGGGGCGACCCTGGTGCTGGCCCCGCCGCAGGCGCATCGCGATCCTGCCGCGCTGGCGCGACTGGTCCGTGCGCATGGCATCACCACCGCGCATTTCGTGCCGTCCATGCTCGATGCGTTCCTGGCCGCGCCGGATACGCAGGGCCTGCAGCTGCGCCGCGTGTTCACCAGTGGCGAAGCCCTCGATGCCTCGCTGCGCGACCGCTTCCATGCGCGCGTGCAGGCACAGTTGCACAATCTGTACGGGCCGACCGAAGCCGCCGTGGATGTGAGCTACTGGCCGGCATCGGCGGACGATGCGTCGCACCCGGTGCCGATCGGCTTCCCGGTCTGGAATACCCGCCTGTACGTGCTCGATGCCGCGCTGCGGCCGCAGCCGGTGGGGGTGCCGGGCGATCTGTACCTGGGCGGCGTGCAGTTGGCACGCGGCTATCTGGGCCGCGACGAGCTGACCGCCGAACGCTTCCTGGCCGATCCGTTCCTGCCCGGCGAGCGCATCTACCGCACTGGCGACGTGGCGCGCTGGCGCGCGGATGGCGCGGTCGAGTACCTCGGCCGCAGCGACCACCAGGTGAAGCTGCGCGGGCTGCGCATCGAACTGGGCGAGATCGAGGCGGCGCTGCGCGAACTGCCCGGCATGCAGCGCGTGGAAGTGCTGCTGCGCCACGATGCGCCGGCCGAGCCGCGGCTGGTGGCCTATGTGCCTGCTGGCCTGGACGATGCGGCGGCGCTGCGCAGCCATCTGGCCGCGCGCGTGCCCGACTACATGGTGCCGTCGCTGTTCGTGGGGGTGGCGCAGTGGCCGGTCACCGCCAATGGCAAGCTGGACCGGGCAGCGTTGCCCGCGCCTGCGCAGGTGGTAGTTGCTGGCCTGGCGCCGCGCACGCCGCTGGAACAGGAACTGGCGCAGCTGTTCGCGCAGACGCTGGGGCGCGATGCACCGGTACCGGTGGACGCCGACTTCTTCAGCCTGGGCGGCGACTCGTTGTCGGCGGTGCATCTGTTGCTGGCCATCGAACAACGCTGGCGCTGCGAGCTGGGCCTGGGTGCGCTGTTCGCCCAGCCCACGGTGGCCGCGCTGGCCACGCGACTGGCCGAACCGCCGGCCAACGCCGACCACGCGCTGGGGCCGGTGATCGCACTGGCAGCGCCGGAGGGCGAAGCCACTGCTGCACCGCTGTTCGTGCTGCACCCGGCCGGTGGCATCGCCTGGAATTACCGCACGCTGGCGCGCGCCCTGCAGCCGGCGCGCCCCGTGTATGGCCTGCAGTCGCCTGCGCTGGATCCCGCGCAGCCGCTGCCGGGCAGCATCGATGCCATGGCCAACGACTACGTGCAGCGCGTGGTGGCCCTGCAGCCGCGCGGCCCTGTGCATCTGCTGGGTTGGTCGGTGGGTGGCATCCTGGCCCAGGCCATGGCCGTGCGCTTGCACGACATCGGGCGTGAGGTGGGCGAACTGGTGCTGCTGGATGCGTATCCCGCTGAATGCTGGCGGGCCGAACCTGAGCCCGACCCGATTGCCGCGCTGCGGGCGTTGCTGGCCATTGCCGGGCACGATCCCGACGCGCACCCGGAACTGGACAGCCGCGAGGCCATCCTGGCCTTCCTGCGCCAGGGCGGCAGCGCGCTGGGCAGTCTGCCGGATGTGGTGCTGGAAGGCGTGGTACGCGCGGTGACCGGCACCAACCGACTGATTCGGGCCCACCACCATCGCCCGTACGTGGGCACGCTGGTGCATGTGCGGGCAGGGCGCGACCACGTGGCCCGCCCGCAACTGCAGTCGGCGCTTTGGCAGGCGCACGCGCTGGACGTACAGGCGCTGGAACTGCCGTTCCTGCACGCCGAACTGACTGGCCGTGATGCGGTGGCACAGCTGGCGCCGTGGCTGTCGGCACGCCTGCAGCACTGGGATGAACAACAGGAGATCGCAACATGCAGTTGACCGGGTTTGCAGGCCGCGTGGCGCTGGTGACCGGCGCCGGTGGGGGTATCGGCGCGGCGCTGGTTGAACTGCTGGCGGCGGCCGGGTGCACGGTGGTGGCCACCGATCTTGCCGCGCCCGTGGCGCAGGCACGTGAGGTACACGCCTTCGCACTGGACGTGACCGACAGCGGTGCAGTCGATGCGCTGGTGGACCAGGTGGAAGCGCGCATCGGGCCGATTGCGCTGGTGGCGAATCTGGCTGGCGTGCTGCACGTGGGCGAGGTGGTGCAGACCACCGATGCCGACTGGCGCCGCGTGTTCGCGGTCAATGCCGAAGGCGTGTTCCATGTCAGCCGCGCGGTGGCGCGGGTGATGTCACCGCGTCGGCAGGGGGCGCTGGTGACGGTCAGTTCGAACGCGGCCGGTGTGCCGCGCCATGGCATGGCTGCGTATGCCGCCTCGAAGGCGGCGGCGACCATGTTCACCCGTTGCCTGGGCCTGGAGCTGGCCCCGCTGGGCATCCGCTGCAACATCGTCGCCCCGGGTTCCACGCTCACCCCCATGCAGATCGGCATGTGGGAAGACGCGCAGGGCGCCGAACGGGTGATCGCGGGCAACCTGGATACCTACAAGGCAGGTATTCCGCTGCGCAAGCTCGCCACCCCGGACGACATCGCTCATTCGGTGATGTTCCTGCTGTCCGAGCAGGCCGGCCACGTGGCCATGAGTGATCTGTACGTGGACGGCGGCGCTACCCTGCGCGGGTGAACGCTTGGTAGGTGCCCACCTTGGTGGGCACGCTCTGGGGCGGCCGATTTCCGGTAGGTGCCCACCTTGGTGGGCACATTCTGGGGCGGCCGATTTCCGGTAGGTGCCCACCTTGGTGGGCACACGTGTGCCTCGCGTGCCAACCAAGGTTGGCACCTACCCGGCGATGGGGCGCTGCGCGTGCCAACCAAGGTTGGCACCTACCCAGCGATGGGGCAGCTACCGTCAGCCTGCGGTTCGGGGTTTGCGCGTGCGCTTTGGCTTTGCCGCATCGCTGCCGCTGGCTACACCGTCCTGCAGGGCCTGCAGCCACGACAGCGTGTCCACGTAGTCAATGAAATGCCGCAGGTAGCCGGGGCTGGCGCCCTGCATGGTGTCCAGCATGCGCTGCACCAGCACCGCCGAATTCAGCGGGCCGCCGTCCGCCGGGGCTTCGACGCGCAGCGATCGCTTCACCTGCAGTTCGCTGCGCAGGGCCGACCACTCGCGGCGCACTGTTTCCAGCATCGGCACCTGCGGGTAGTGTTCGCGCGCGCGCGAGCCGGCATCCAGATCGCGCACCAACGCACGCAACCCCTCACGCGCAGCGCTGGCAACCGGCTTATTTGCCATCGGCGGCCTTCGGCTTGGCAATCGGCGCGATCTCCACGCGGCGATTGCGCGCGCGGCCGGCTTCGTCTGCGTTGGAACTGACCGGCTGCTCGCTGCCGAACGCGGCGGCGAACACGGCATCGGCTGGAACGCCGTCGGCAATCAGGGTACGGGTCACCGTCAGCGAACGCTGCGCGGACAGCTCCCAGTTGTCGGCGAAGCGGCGGTTGCCATCGCGGATCGGCGCATCGTCGGTGAAGCCGCTCACCATCAGGATTTCATCGCGCGAGCCCAGGTAGGCCGACAGTGGGGCGGCCAGGCTCCGCAGCAGTTCCTGGCCTTCCGGCTGCAGCTGGTCCGAGTTCAGCGCGAACAGCACGTTGCCGCTGATCCCGATGCGGCCATCGACCAGGGTCACCCGGCCGGCAGCCAACGGCCCGGCCAGTGCCTGTTCCAGCGTCTGCAGGCGCTTCGCCTCGGCCTGGCGCTGCTTCACTTCGGCATCCAGGCGCTGCGACAACTCCAGCTGCACCGCCACCACGCCCACCAGGATCAGCACGAAGGCGCCCAGCAGGACCGACATCAGATCGCCAAAGGCGGCCCAGATCGGGGCGTGCGAACCGCCATCGACCTCCAGTTCGTCGCTCATGCGCTGCCGGCCTTGCCACGGCGCGCGGCCAGCTGCTGCAGTTCGTCCATCACCTGCTTCTGCGACAGCAGGCTCAGGTCGACCACTTCACGGGCCTGGGCCACGTAATAGGCCAGCTGTTCGTCACTGCGTGCCAGCGAGGCATCCAGCGCGCCGCCAATCTGTTCCAGGCGGCCGGAAAGCTCGACCGCCGCGCTGCCGAACTGTTCCACCGCCGCGCCGAAGCTGCCGGCTAGCTGGCCCACGTCGCCGGCGCTGCCGCTCAACTGCGCGGCAATGCCATCCAGCTTGCCGGTCTCGGCGGCGATGTGATCGGTGAAGCGGCTGCCCACGCGTTCCAGCAGCTCGGCCGAACCGCCCACCAGTGCGTCCACCGCACTGCGCTGTTCGTGCGAGGCATGGTTGATGGCCTCCAGCAGGGTCTGCACGGTGGCCAGCAGGTGGCCGCGCTCTTCCAGCACGGCGTTGTCGCGCACCAGGCTTTCCGACAACGTGTTGCGCAGTTCATTGATGACTTCGGCGGCCGCCTTCGGCGCCTGCGCGGCGGTCTGCAGCAGGGTGGACACTTCGGCCAGGGTGGCGCTGGCCTGCGCGCGGCCGTTGTCGCCAATCTGCTGAGCGGTGTCGGCCAGGGCTTGGCACACGGTCTGCTGCTGCGCGGTCAGGTCGGCAGAGGCTGCCTGCAGTGCGTCGGTCCAGCGCTGCAGGCGCTGCTCATCGCTGGCCTGCAACTGCGCCCGCAGGGCGGCGTGGGCCTGCTGCAGATCAGCGCTTACCGCATCCCAGCGCGCCTGGCGCTGCTGTTCGCGGGTGTCCAGGCTGGCCTGCAGTTCGGCATGCGCGGCGGCCGCGGCGGCCTGTGCGCTGTGCCAGTCCTGCGTACGCTGCTGCTCGTGCGCCTGCAGCAGCGCCTGGCTGTCGGCATGGCGGGCATCCAGCGTCTGCAGCAGGGCCTGCGCTTGGGTGTGCAGGGTGTCGTTGGCGCTTTGCAGCGCGTGCTGCTGGCGCTCGGCCAGCTCGCGGTTCAGCGCGTGCTGCTGCTCGGCGGCCATGCGCCAGGTGTCGGCATGGCGCTGGGCATCGCCCTGCAGGCGCTCACCCAGGCTGGCCAGCAGCGTTTCACTCTGGCGGGCCTGGCCATCGCTGAAGGCCTGCAGGTGCTGCCGCAGTTCGGTCACCAGCGCCTGCTGGGCCTGGGTCTGCTCATCCAGCACGCGCGCCCAGCTGGCCTCGGTGGCCACGCGGCTGCGCTCGAAACCGTCGGCAAGCCCGGCCAACTGCTGCTGCACGGCCTGTTCGACGCGCACATGCAGTGCCTGGCCGTGGCTGGCCAGACCAGCCAGCGTGGTTTCGGCCAAGGGCTGCAGGGCGCCGCCAATGGCGCTGGCGCTGGCTTCGGCACCTTCGCGCAGCGATTGCTGCAGCGAAACCGCCAGCCTCTCCTGCAGCGCCTGGCTCTGGGTGAGGAACTCGCCCTGGCCGGCCAGCAGGCGCTCGTTGGCGGCACTGCTGTGCTGCTCGAAGGCACGGGTCATGTCCTGCAGGCGGTCCACCAGTGCGGGCAGGGCCGTGGACTGTGCCTGTAGCAGGCGCAGCGATTCAGCGCGCTGCCAGGCCTGCGAGTGCGGGTGCAGGTCGCCGGCAATGGCGCGGTCCAGCTGCTGCACGGCCTGCAGGCGGTCGCGGCGCAGCAGGGCGGCCAGCAGGCCCAGCATGGCCGAGCTGGCCACACCGGCAATGGATGTACCAAACGCCACGGCCAGGCCCTGCACCGGCGACGCCAGCGAACCGCGGATGGCGGCCATGTCGGTGGCGCTCTGCAGCGCCAGGCCAGTGCCGCGCAGGGTGTCCATCATGCCCAGCAGGGTGCCCAGCATGCCCAGCAGCACCAGCAGCCCCACCAGGTACGGGGTCAGCACCGGCGCGGGCAGGGCGGTGCGCTCGCCTTCCACGCGCAGGCGCACGGCGTTGCGCATGCCGGCCGGCACGCGCTCCAGCCACGGCTGCAGGCTGTCCTTGGCCAGCGACACATCGGCTAGTGCGGCGCGCAGGCCGTTGCTGGCCTGGCGGTAGCGGTACAGCTCCACGCCACCGGCCACATAGCAGGCCGCGATTACCGCTGCCACCAGCGCGCCCAGCGGATGCACGGCCACATAGCCAATGCCGATCCAGCACACGGCCAGCAGGCCTACAAGGAAGACAACGACGGGGAAGACGGTTCTGGACATGGTGTTCCGGTCAGTGGGGGCGCAGGGCTGCAAGCAGCCCATGAATCGGGTGGAAGCGCAGTTCAAGTTCGGCCAGCAGCAGGCTGCGCATGTCATTCCTGAAGGGAGCGCGCCAGCCGGGCTGGCCATGCACGCGCTCGAAGCGCGCGCCCAGCACGGCCGGAGCGGTGGCCAGCAGGGCGTGTTCGCGCGGGCTCAGGGTCTGCTCCATCACCGCGTCGACCTCGGCCAGCCGCGCCAGTTCGGGCGAGGTATGTACCAGTTGGTCACGCAGGCGGCCGCGCAGGCGGCCGGTGGCGGTCTGCATCGCCCGTTGCAGCACCAGATAGCGCTGCCGCAGCGAGGCGAAATTGGCGGTGGCGGCCGCCTCGGCCAGGTCCAGCAGGCGCTCGGCCTCGGCATCCTCGTTCAGCGACGCCAGCAGGCTGGTTTCGGCCTGGGTGCAGTCGGCCAGCAGGTCCTCCAGCGCTTCGGCCGGCTCGGCGGGGTCGGGCAGGCGGCCATCCAGCGCCCCGGACAGAGCCACGGCACGGCTCCAGTCCACCCACTGGCCGAGGCGATCGGTCAGGGCAGGACTGGTGGCCGGCATCGCGCCGTCACTGAGACGGGCGAGCAGGCGGAGGAAGTCCGGTCCGCCCAGGACCGGCTGCACTGCGTTCGCCATCAAGGGGTTGGGGGCCAAAACCGCTGATTTTACAGCCAGATGACCCAGGCCGTATGAAAGGGGCGGCGGTATGCCGCCCGCGCCCGCCGGCGGGCGTACAATGGCCGGCTGCACTACCGCACCTGAACCCACTGGAGTTCCGCATGACCCTGGCGCAGTTCTACCCCATCGGCACCCCCGGCCAGCCCTGGGGCGATGCTGAACGCGCACAGTGGCGGGCCCGCCAGCAGAAGCAGCGCAGTTACCACGACGACGTGGTGGCCGAGCTGGAACGCCTGGACGAGCGTTTCGACGTGGTGCAGTACGGCCAGCTGGACTACGCGCCCGACCATTACCCGCTGTTTGCGGTGGTCAACCATGACTGGAACCCGGCGCTGCCCACCGCGCTTGTGACCGGCGGCGTGCACGGTTACGAGACCAGCGGCGTGCATGGCGCCCTGCAGTTCCTGCAGGAGCAGGCCGAGCGCTATCTGGGCCGCTACAACCTGATCGTGGCGCCCTGCGTCAGCCCGTGGGGATACGAGCGCATCCAGCGCTGGAACCCGGACGCCATCGACCCGAACCGCAGTTTCCGTGACGGCGGCCAGATCGAGGAAGCGGCGGCGCTGATGCGCTGGCTGGCCGAGCGCAAGCCGGACATCCGGGTGCACCTGGACCTGCACGAAACCACCGACAGCGACCTGCACGAGTTCGACCCGGCACGCTGCGCCCGCGACGGCAAGTCGTTCGAGCGCGACACCATTCCCGATGGCTTCTACGTGATCGGCAACAGTGAAGACCCGCAGCCGGAATTCCAGAAGGCGCTGATTGCCGCCGTGGCGCCGATCACCCATATCGCCCCGGCCGACGCCGACGGCAACCTGGTCGGTCTGCCGCTGCAGTCGCCGGGTGTGGTCTGGGGCGAATCGCGCTCGATCGGCGCCTGCGCCGGCTTTACCGATGCGTTGTATGCCACCACCACCGAGGTCTACCCGGACAGCCCGCGCACCAACCCGCACGAATGCAACGACGCCCAGGTGGCGGCAGTGTGCGCCGGGCTGGATTTCGCGCTGGCGAACTGAGGGGCATTGGGGAATGGGGTCGGATCCCTGAAGGTCCCGGCTGCCTCGCCAGGCCGTTGGGTGGATTCGCGGGTTACGATCAGGACATGACGATCATCCAGGTTCTACTCCGGCCGCCACTGCTGTTCGCGGTGGTGGCCACTTCCGCACTCAGCGGCTGCAAGCTGTCGGCGCTCGACCTTGCGCCGCCGCGTGTGGTCCAGTTGTCATGCAGTAGCGGAAGCGCCGCGTCCGAAGCGCCGATGGTGTTGATCCTGGACTCGGGCCAGGCATCGGTGGTCTGGGCCAATGAACCGAGCGCGCGCGCCGGCACGCTGACGGTGGAGGGAATGGTGTATCGGCTGGATTTTCCGCCGAACGCCGGTAAGCCAACACTGCGGGCGGTGATCAACCGCTACGACGGTAGAATGGAGTTGAGCGAACACGGCCCGGGTGCGACCAGCGCTGCCGTGTCGCGGCAGATGTCCTGTGATCAGCAGCCTGTGCAGCCCAAGGTGTGACAATGCCCGACACGTCTTCCGATCTGATTGCTGTCCTGTCTGGCGATCTGGTCAAGTCCACGGAGATGGATGCGGCCACCATCGATGGAGTCCGTGAGGTGATTTCCGCGGCCGTGGCCGAAGCCGTGCAGTGGCCTTTGCCGTACGTCGTCGGTCCAGAGTTTTACCGGGGCGATGCCTGGCAGCTGGCGGTTACCGAGCCATTCTGTTTCCTACGACTCGCAACCTGGATCAAGGCCCATCTGGCTGCCTCGGAGTCGAGGGCGCGCACGCGGATCGCGATCGGCTTGGGCGCGGTGGAGGCTTTGAACAAGCGAGCGGTGTCGCGCTCGCTGGGCGAGGCATTCGTCCTTTCTGGTCGGCTGCTGGAATCCATGGGGCGCGCACAAGACATGGATGTGGCACTGCCCGCGCAACTGCGGCATCTGGACTGGCTGACAGCCGTGGTGTCCTCGTGTGACTTCATTGTCTCGCGCTGGACCCGCAGCCAGGCGGAGGTGGCAAAGATGTTTCTGGCCCCCGACGCGCCCTCGCAGTTGGAAGCGGCAATCGCGTTGAACCGGCACCGGCAGGCGGTGAATCGGGTCTACCGGGATGCTGGCGTGTTTGCGTTGTTGGAGTTGATTACGTCGGTTGAACGCGCACTGTTGCTGCCGCATCAGCGTGCCGGGAGTGGCAAAGAAGCAACGAAATAGCGTTGCTATTGATCAAGCAACCGAATTTCGTTGCTTTTGATGGCTATCTGGATTGCCGGACCGCGATCCACGGCAAGACCATACAGGTGAAAAGGACATGCTTGAAACGCTACTGGTACTGCTGACCGCCCATCTGATTGCCGATTTCGTGCTGCAGACGACGAAGATGATCGAGCGCAAGCAGGAACTGCAGGGCCTGCTGGTGCACGTGGCAGTGGTGCTGCTGGTCACAGCCGCACTGACCGGTACAACCAACCCCTGGGTCTATCTGCTCATCGGTGTCAGTCATGCGGTGATGGACTGGGTCAAGGTCCATTGGCTCAAGAACGGTGTATACGCATTCGTAATTGACCAATGCGTGCATGTCGCCTTCATCGTATTGATCGTGCTTCTGTTCCCCTACGTTGCCCGTGAAGGCTGGTACGGAATGATCCCCACTCGGGTTCAACTGCTGTTGTACCAGGGCCTGTCGATCGTGAGCGGCCTGATCCTGGTGGTCAACGTTGGCGGTGTGCTGGTGGAGAAGCTGCTTGCGCCTTTCACGACAGGCCTCAAGTCGGGGCGCGCCGAGTCAGCGGCTACGACCGCAGCCGCAGAGGACGACGACCACAAGGGCATGCAGACCGCAGGCCGTTACATCGGGCGACTGGAACGGGGATTGATCTTCCTGTTCCTGCTGCTGGGCCAGCCCGAGGGCGTCGGGTTGATGCTTGCTGCCAAATCGGTGCTGCGCTTCGCCGATCGTCAGGCGCGGTCGCACACCGAGTACGTGATCATCGGCACCATGCTCAGCTTCGGCTGGGCCATTGTCGCGGCCACCATCACCAAGCTGGCCGTCGCGCACTGGAGCTGACGGCTGCAACGACGTTGCGGGTACGGCCACCCGACCTAGCAGCTGGGCACTTCGTCCGGGCGCGGTGCCAAGGCCAGGGCCGGGCGTTCGTCGGCCACGGCAACGAACAGCGCGTTGTAGCCGCGCATGTCGCAGTCCACGCCGGTGCGGTAGGAATTCAACACCAGCCGTACCGGGCCGCTGAAGTAGTGCTGCTGCTTCAAGCCGGCCTTCCGCTGGGCCGGTGACAGCAGCGCGCTGATGATCGTGTCGGTGTTGCGGATCCAGATCTCACTGACCGGGCCGCGGCCCGCATCGTGGGGCAATCGCCGCTGGCTGGCCGGGTCCGGTTTCAGCACCACCCGGTAGACGCCGCCAAAGCCCTCGCTTTCCGGCTCCCAGGCCACCTGCAGCGTGCCCGATACGGTGGCGCTGCCGCTGAAGCGTGTTTCGTTCGGCGCGACAAAGACCGAGCGCTCGAACGGCGACGGCTCAAACGAGATGAATCGCGCCTCCTGGGCCTGGGCATTGGCTGCACCCAGGGCGAATGTGGCGATCGCGAACAGCAGGGCGTGTGCTTTCATGCGGCGGTCCGCGCGGGGCAGGGGCGATCTGCTGCGCACACTAGCACCGCACGGGCCTGCGGTCACTCGGTGGCGACGCCTGCGCCCTGGGGCCCCTTCGGGAACGCCCTGGGGCAGACCCGTGCGAACTGCAGGGCCGAGATCGGATTGAAGCAATAGATATTGGTGATCGTGAAGGTGCCGGTGGCCGGGTCCACAGGTGCCCAGCAGTCGCCGGGCACGCCAAGGGTGCAGAACAGGAAGGGGTTGTCGTTGTAGTAGGGGATGGGCTCGTAGTAGTTGTCCGACTGCGCCCCTGCCGGCAGGGCGAGCAGCTGCAGCAGCACCAGCGCGCAGATGCCGAGTGTTCTCCTCATTGCATGTTCTCCCTTCGCTTCACAGGGTGCGGCTGCGGTCATGGTCGGCATTGCCGCGAAGGCCGGTTGCTTCCGGCAACGGGGACGGCGATGCGGCGAAGGTGCCCATCGGCAGCGCGTCCTGCGCAGTCATGGCCGGCGCTGCTGCGGGTGCCGGTGCCGGTGCCGGTGCCGGTGCCGGGGAAGGCCCAGGCGATCCCGACGTGCCCGGTGGCGGCGCCGGGCTGGCAAACGGCGAATAGGCCATGAACGCGCCCATGTTGCCCTGCCACATGGCCGCGCCGATGGTAGGCGCCGTGATGATGAGGGCGGTCATCAGCAGCCCGATGCCGCCCTGTTGCAGCGCCTGCGATGACAGACCTTCGCCAGTTTCAATCGGGATCAGTTCCATCACCCAATAGGCGGCGGCCACTTTGGCGGTGAACTTCAGCACCATGGCCGACACCACCGACAGGATGGACATCGAAAACAGCGTGCCCAGCACGTAGAACAGCCACTTCTTGAACAGGTCCTTGGTCTGCTCGAAGATCAGGGCGAGGATGAAGATCGGCCCGATGCCCATCAGGAAGGCCATGGTGAACTTGAACAGCAGCAACATGGCACCGGCGGCCATGGGCGGGCTGGCGGTACCGAAGCTGGCCAGCTGCATGGCGCGGCCCTTCTTTTCGATCAGCTCCGGATCGCTTTCATCCACGTGGATGGCGTCCAGCGCAGACAGCGCCAGCTGCGTGTACATCAGGTTCTCGTCAATCGCATCGGCCGCACCGCCGCTGCGCTTGCCGGTAAACAGCTGGTGGATCTCCTTGTCCAGATTGTCCGTAACCGCCTTGTGCAGTGCCGTGCCATTGGCCCCCGCGGCGGTGGCGGCCATGACCACCAATGCCACTTTTGCCGCCCGCCCCATGATCGCCATGGCCGACTGTTGCGACCGCCCGGCGGCGAGCGCGTAGCCCTGCACCAGTACCCAGAAGGTGGTGAGCGTCATCGCGGTGAAGGTGACCCAATGCGCGGCGCGGCGGGTGAGGTCCAGCCCGAATTCGGCGATCTCCCTGTCGAAGTAGTCACTCACCAGCCGGAAGAACAGGAAGTTCCCCGGCGTGATGTCCGCCAGAAGCGGTAGGCCGAACGCGGCGCTGTCAACGAGTCCATTCATGCGATCTGTCCATGGGTGGGGTGGGAGGAAAGAGCCGAGCCCTCAGTTCGACAGCGCTCGTTCCAGCACGGCCGCCTGCACCAACTGGCCCAGCAGGCTGGGGGGCTTGCCGTCCAGCGCTTGGCGCGCCAGCTGCGCCCGTTGTTCGGTCAGGCTTTTGATGTAGCCGTCGTACGCCTTCATCTGGGCCTGCCAATGCTGCAGGTCCATCTCGTTCTGTGCAGCGAAGCGGTGCACTTCGTTGTCATTGGCGGCCAGCTTGCCCTGACTGTTGCCGGTCTGGCTGCGCTGGCTCTGGATGGCCTCGAACTGCTGGTTGCGCTGGGCCAGCCGATCGAGCATGCGCACGGTGGCGTTGTACTGGGTGTTCCTGGCGCGCACGATGCGGGCGCAGATGCGCGTCTGCTCGCTGGCGGCATCGCCGCCGATGCCGGGCAGCAGGTCGCCGAGCCGGCTCGTCAATCCGCCAATCCCCCGCCCTGCTGCGCCGGGGCAGCGCTCTTGCAGCTGGTAGTCCTCGCTGCGCTCGGAAAAGCTGTCGGTCATCACCGAATTGGTGCGCGGCAGTGGATTGAGCTGGATCAGCTGCTGTTTGTAGTGTTCGACCTGTTGCTTGTAATGCTCGACCTGGCGCTTGTACTGCTCGATGGCCTTGGCCATCGACTGCGGGTCGTTGACGGTCCAGGTGGCATGCGCGGGCCCGGCCAGCAGCAGCGTGGCAACGGCGGCACGCGCCAGCAGGCGCATCGCGCGGGAACGAACGGGTGAGGTGCGGGTCATGGCAATCCTTGCAAACCGGGCGGGATACCTGCGGTTCCAGCGCCGTGCGATGACGGCTCCTTCCGCGGTGCCCACATTCCATTGCCGGGCCACGAGGGCGGTCAATCAGAAACCTTGCAGCTCGTGTCGCATGTGACTGGTGGCGCCGTGCCGACGGCAGCGGTAACGAAGACGCGGCACGGATTTGCGGTGGTTCAGCCGCAGCGGCTCGCACACGACATGCCGCTCAGTCGCCAGTGGAAGCGGCGCCCTGACGCAGTCCGTTCGCGCCATCGCGCGCGGGAACGACCGCGACCAGGGCGCCAGAGGCTAACCGCTGAACAGTTCCTGCCCGCAACGCGGGCATTCACCGCTGGCCAGCGCGCGTTTGCCAAACCTGCCCGGCAGGTGGCGTGAACAAGCCGCGGGTCAAGGCTATGCGCGTGCGCCTGCGCCATCGCCGTGCAGGCGATCACATACCTGTGCGCTCAGCGCCCCGCACGCCATCATCAGCTCTTCCATCACGCGGTCGCCCAGGCATTGCTCGTCGTTGCCGCTCTGCCGCAGCCGCTCGGCGGCCAGCAGCAGTCCCTGCACCACGCGCAGGCCGGCCTCCGCACAATCGGCATCGGCCAGTTGCACGCGCCGCGTGGGCATAGGGTGGTGCTCGGGCCAGGGTTGGCCGTTGGCGGCAGCACCGCGGCCGATACGGCGCAGCGTGGCGGCAAAGGTGGTGGGGTCGGCGGCCGCTGGGCGGGCAGGGCGCAGCGGCGAAACATCAGGCGTGGCCATGGCGTGGCACCGAAAGGGGCAAGCAAGAACCGCCACACAAAGGTGGCGGGCGGTACGCGGTTCGAATCCGGATAAAGCCAAGCCGGCGGGCGCGAACGCCCCCGCGCACCGCCCGCCATGGCCGGCAGGCAGATTGCCAGCCGACGCCGCACACGGCGGCGCCGACTGGCAAGCGCAATCACTCAGCTTTAATGCGGGATTCGAAGCCCGGCCATCCGTTTTCGATGGCCCGCCATCTGTAACCGCGGTGATGCCGAATGCCAATCAGAAAAGTTGAAGAACGCACTCTGATAGCGACGCTTTCGGCATTGTCGCAGGCTGTTAAGTAATCCCCATCCGATGTGGCGCGTGGCGCTGCGCCCGAACGGCAATCTGCGACACAGTTCCGCCCAAGACACCTACACACGCCGTCCACAACATGGCGCCTGCGACAAGGACCTAGCCCAGCGCGTCCTGCACCGCCGCCACGAACGCGCGCACTTTCGGCGGCACCCGGCTGGCGCTGGGGTAGACCGCCCAGATATCCAGCGGTTCGGGCGCGGCATCATCCAGCGTGATCGCCTGCACATCGCCACGCGCCAACGCATCGCGCACATACCACTGCGAGAGATTGGCGATGCCCAGCCCGCCCGCGCAAGCTTCATACACTGCTTCTACCGAACTGGCCGTCAGCCGGCCCGCCACCCGCTGCCGCAGCGGCTTGCCGTCGCGCAGGAACGCCCAGTGGCGGGTGCCGCTGGCCGCCAGGCACTCGTGCGCCGCCAGATCGGACAGCAGCTGCGGCTGTCCGCGCTGTTGCAGGTACGCAGACGAAGCGATCAGCACGCGTGGGTTGTCGGCCAGGCGCCGCGCCACCAGCCGGTTGTCGCGCAGCGGCGCAATTCGGATTGCCACATCAATCCCCTGCGCGACGATATCCACCTGTTCGTCGGTGGTGTGCAGATCCACGTGCAGGCGCGGGTGCTCGGTCATGAAGGCCGGCAGCAGCGGCGCTACCACCCGGCGCCCGAATGCGGTGGACGCGGTGATGCGCAACTGGCCGCTCAGGCCGCCGCCATCGGGGTGCAGGTCGGCCAGGGCATTGGCCTGGCCTTCCAGCAGGGCCTGCGCGTAGGGCAGGAACACCTCGCCATCGCTGGTGGGCGACAGGGAACGGGTGGTCCGGTGCAGCAGGCGCGCACCCAGCTCGGCTTCCAGTGCCCCCAGGCTGCGCGAGGCCGACATGGCGGTCAGGCCCAGCTTGCGCGCCGCGCCGGCCAGGCTGCCCACGCGCACGGCTTCCACGAACACCTGCACATCGCTCAGGTTCATTGTAACGATTTCCGTTTGGCTGGCCTAACTGATTGGCAGTCTACTGCATGAGTCGATACGCGCTCATAGTTTCGCCACGCCCACTCCGGGTGCGAACCGAGCCCGATCCATGCGCACTGCAACGTCACCAACACAACCCGCCGCGCTACCGGCCCTGACCCCGGCCCTCACTCTGGTGATGGCCCTGTGTGCGGGCCTGGCCGTGGCCAACATCTATTACAACCAGCCCATGCTGGGCCTGATGCAGCGCGAGCTGCCGGGCACGTTGACTGGCTTGGTGCCCACCGCCACCCAGCTGGGCTACGCGCTGGGTCTGTTCGCGCTGGTGCCGCTGGGCGATCGCGTGGAGCGCCGCCGCCTGATCGTGGTGCAGTTCAGCCTGCTGGCCGTGGCCCTGGCGTTGACCGCACTGGCGCCCAGCGGGACCATGCTGCTGGCGGCCTCGCTGCTGGTGGGGGTAACCGCTACCGTGGCCCAGCAGATCGTGCCACTGGCCGCCGCACTGGCCGCTCCCGAACGCCGCGGCGCCACCATCGGCATCGTCATGTCCGGCGTGCTGTGCGGCATCCTGCTCAGCCGCACCCTGTCCGGCGCGGTGGGCGACCACGCAGGCTGGCGCGCCATGTTCTGGCTGGGTGTACCGCTGGCGTTGGGTGCGGCGGTGCTGGCACGCACGCTGCTGCCGGTCAGCCAGCCCACGCAGGGTGCAAGCTATCCGGCGCTGATGCGTTCGCTGGTGGGCCTGTGGCGTGAGCTGCCGGTACTGCGTTGCGCCGCCATCACCCAAGGGTTGCTGTTCGCGGCGTTCGCCGCGTTCTGGACCACCTTGTCGCTGCGCCTGCCGCAGGTGAATGCCCACTACGGCGCACAGGTGGCCGGGCTGTTCGGCATCGTCGGTGCCGTCGGCATCCTGGCTGCACCGCTGGCCGGCCGCATTGCCGACCGCCGTGGCCCGCACCTGGCCATCATCGCCGGCAGCGCGCTCACCCTGCTGTCGTGGCTGCTGCTGGGCCTGTGGCCGTCCATCATCGGCCTGGTCGTAGGCTGCGTGCTGCTGGACCTGGCAGTGCAGGGCGTACTGGTTTCGCAGCAGCACGTGGTCTACGCACTGCGGCCGGAAGCCCGTTCGCGCCTCAACACGCTGTTCATGGGCTCGATGTTCCTGGGCGGTGCCGCCGGTGCTGCGGCCGCCAGCTGGGCCTGGTCGCTGGACGGCTGGCGTGGCGTGGTGGCGTTGTCGATTGGCCTGGCGGCGCTGGCCACCGCACTGCAGCTCGGCACCCGCGCCGCAGTGCGCTGAACACCTCCCTCATTTTTCCCCCCACGTTGAAAGGACACTCTGATGACCGCGTTCGTCAGCCACACCGTGCGCGCCAATGGCATCCGCCAGAACTTCATCGACGCCGGCAATGGCGCCCCGGTGGTACTGCTGCACGGCTTTCCGGAAACCAACTACGCGTGGCGTCACCAGATTCCGGTGCTGGCGGCCAACCATCGGGTGATTGCGCCCGATCTGCGCGGTTACGGTGAAACCGAGAAGCCGGCCAGCGGCTACGACAAGCGCAACATGGCGCAGGACATCGTGGCCCTGCTCGATATGCTCGGCATCGACAAGGTCGCGCTGGTCGGGCACGACCGTGGCGCCCGCGTGGCCACGCGCCTTGCCAAGGATCACCCGCAGCGCGTGGACCGCCTGGTGGTGATGGACAACGTGCCCACCCGCATCGTGGCGCGTGAACTGAACGCCTCCATCGCCAAGGCGTACTGGTTCTTCCTGTTCCACCTGGTGCCGGACCTGCCCGAAGCGCTGATTGCCGGCAACGAAGCGAAATGGCTGCGCTGGTTCTTCTCCGACTGGGCTTACGACCCGGCCGCGATCAGCGGCGAAGCCTTCGACACCTATGTGCGTGCCTACAGTGCGCCTGGTGCCGTACGCGGGGCGATGTCGGACTACCGCGCCAACGCCGTGGATGTACAGCAGGACCTGGAAGACGCGCACGTGCGCATTGCCTGCCCGACGCTGGCCCTGTGGGGTGCGGAGTTCGAGGCAGTGGGGCGCATGTTCGACATGCCACAGGTCTGGGCGGAAATGGCCGAGAACCTGCGTGCGGTTGCCATCGAACGCTGTGGCCACCTGCCGCATGAAGAACGCCCGGAGGTGGTGAACGGCCTGCTGATGGAGTTCCTGCAGGACTGGAGGGGCTGATGAACAAGGCTGCTGCAAACACGGCTGCACACGGCGCAGTGGATCGCCATATATCCCCGGGCCCGTCGGCCCTTCCGTTCAACACATGCAGGAATGCAATGATGCACAAGAAACACACACTTGCGGCCGCACTGTTGCTGGCCGCTGCCTCGGCGTTGCCGATGGCTGGCATGGCGGCCGAACCCGTTGCGGCGGCCGTGCAGCAGCCGCAGCAGGCACCGGGCTTTTACCGCATGCAGCTGGGCACGTTCCAGGTGACCGCATTGCTGGATGGCACGCATCTGTTCGCCGTGGACCAGTTGCTGCTGGGCGCGCGCCCCGGTGAAGTGGATCGGCTGTTGGCGCAGCAGTATCTGAAGGCACCGGTGGAAGGCATGATCAACGCCTTCCTGATCGAGCAGGGCGGTCGGGTGATGCTGGTCGATACCGGCGCCGGCGAGTTGTACGGCCCGGATGGCGGCGGCCTGGTCGCGGCACTGCAGGCATCGGGGCATCAGCCTTCCGATGTGGATGACATCTTCATCACCCATTTGCACAAGGACCATGCCGGCGGCCTGCTGCGCGATGGCAAGGCGGTGTTCCCCAATGCCACGGTGCATGTGGCCAAGCGCGAGTTCGACTTCTGGACCAACAGCCGCAACCAGAATCAGGTGGGCCCGCTGCAGCGTCCGTTCTTCGCTGCTGCGCAGAGCGTGCTGGCGCCGTATCGTGCGGCCGGGCGTGTGCAGACCTTCGAACCGGCTGGCCAGGATCTGCTGCCGGGGCTGCGAGCCCTGCCAGCCCCCGGCCACACCCCCGGCCACAGTGTCTACCTGCTGCACGATGCCGATCAGGCCATGCTGTTCTGGGGTGACACCGTGCATGTGGCGGCGGTGCAGTTCGATGACCCACAGGTGGCCATCCGCTACGACTGGCAGAGCACCCGGGCGATCGCCTCGCGCGATGCCTTGTACCAGCAGGCGGTTGCGAACGGCTGGTGGATCGCCGCGGCGCATATCTCCTTCCCCGGCATCGGCCATATCGCCGAAGGCGCGCCGTACGAGTACCGCTGGGTGCCGGCCAACTACACGCTCAATCGTTGAAGCAGACCGGGCGCACGTGGAAGCGTAGAATTCCTTCGCCGTTGGCGCCTGCATCCGCAGCGCCAGCGGCAAGGAACCCCACTGCAAATGGAATGTAGCTAATGAACGCAACCCCCTCCTTGTCGCGTGGACGCCGCACGCGCCTGAAGCTGCTGGCCCCGCTGCTGGCCGTCGCTACTACCGCACCGGCCGCCCACGCCGTGAACGCCAGCCAGTGGCAGGCCGTTGCGCCGTCGCTGCAGGCCGCGCTGGAATGCCGCGCCGCCCCCGATACCAACAACGCCGCCTGGAAGGCGCTGCCGCGCGAAGAAGACGGCAGTCTGAAGCCGATCACCCCGACCGCCGGGTTCACGCTGTTCGGTCTGCCGGTGAAGGAAATCACCGCTTACATCGACGATAGCGACGGCATGGGCCAGAGCTACACTGCCGAACTGGGTGCCAGCGTTGCCGCCGTGCGCAAGGCGGCCAAGCTGGATGCCGGCGGTGGCCGCGAGACCGCGCTGGGTTCGCTGATGGTGAGCGAAGGCAGCCCGGTTACGCTGACCTGCACCGTGCCGGGTGAGTACGACGAGCGCGACTACCAGGAAAACTGAGCGCGGTAGTCCCAGCCGGAGTGGCGCAGCCCATGTGCTGCGCCACCAGCAGCAGGCTGACGCCCGCCGACGCCGCCAGCAGCCGTGCCAATGGCGCGGTGCTGGCATCCACGGGCAACTGCGCCCACAGCAGCAGCGCAGCGCCAGCGCTGGCCAACACCGGCGCCACCGGCGCCTGCCCAAGCGACAATCCGCGGCAGAGCTGGATCACTACGCCCGCGCAGACCAGCGGTGTGCACAGGCCATGCACCCCGGTGCCGCCTGCGGCCCAAAGTGCGTGGGGCAGGTGGCCCGGCATCCGCTGGGGCAGCCAGACAGCGCAAAGCACGGCCACGAAGTAGCCTGCGGCCGCCCCGTGCAGGCAGGCGCGCAGTCTCGGTCTGCTGTACACGCGGATAGTGCCCTTACAGCTTCACGTTCAGCCCGATCTGGAAGCCGCGCCCCGGCAACGGTGCGATGTACTTCAACGGCGAGTTGTGCGGTCGCGCATCTTCGTCCAGCAGGTTGCTGCCGTTGACGAAGACCTCCAACGCCGACACATACGCATTGCGGATCGGGAAGGCATAGCTGACCTGCATATCGACCAGGGTGAAGGCAGGCAGCGGAATTTCCTCGCTTACGTTCCGGCCCAGGTACTGCTGGGTGTCGTAGTAGGTGCCGGACAGGTGTGCCTTCCAGCCGCCGCGCTGCCAGGCCACGTTCGCGCCGTAGCGGTTGGTGGGCATGTTGGGCAGGTACTGGCCATCGTTGTGGGCGCGCAGTGAATCGGGGTGGTCGGCCTTGTTCTTCACCAGATCGGAGAACGCCGACAGCTGCAGGCTGCCGTAACGCCCCAGTTCCAGTGCCTGCGACACATCCACCTCAAACCCCTTTACCGTGGTGTCGGTCTGCTTCCAGTATTTCAGCGGCAGGCGGTTGGCAGTCTGCAGGCCGGAATAGCCCAGGTAGAGATAGTTCTCGTACTTCATCTCATACGCGGTGGCCGTGGCGTCGAAGCCCGCGTTGCTGAAGGCCAGCGTGAACTCCTGGGTCTTGGCCCGCTCCGGTTTCAGCGCCTGGTTTCCTTCTTCCTGGGTCATGGTGGAGTAGTGCGCATTGCTGGCGTAGAGCTCGTTCACGTCGGGGGCGCGCTGTGAATCGGCGTAACGCAGGGTCGCCGCGAACCACTTGCCCAGCTTGAAGTAGCCACCTGCGCTGTAGCTTTCCAGGTTGAAATCCCGGTCCTTCAAGCTTCCGTTGGGGGAGTTGCGGCCACTCTGGAAGCGGCTGGCCTGGATTTTGTGATCGATCTTTTCGTGCCGATACCCAGCGTCGAAGGTGGCCCACGGCAGGGTCAGCGTCTCCTTCACGAACAGCGCCTTTGCCTGCGTATCCACGTCGGGCAGGTAGCGTTGCGGGCCACTGCCGGTGACGGAGCGGGACTGATAGCGGGTTCCCAGCTGGCCGGTCAACGCACCCACGCGGCGATGGTTCAACACAAGCTCGCCCTGGTAGGTTTCAAAAGCGTACTGGTTGGCCTTGCTGGCGCCCAGGTATTCACCGGCAGTGCTGCTGAGCTTGGACAGATTCACTTCGGCGCCGTCCAGCAGTGGCAGTGGTTCGCGTACGTTGGCCAGCACCGTATAGGTGTCCTGCTGCAGCTTCACGCCCACCGGGCGGCCCTGGCTGTAGTCCGAACCGAAGGACAGGTTCTCCATCGAGAAGCCCGGTACGCCGTACTCGCTGTCCTTGCTGTCGATGCTGGCGGCCACGTAGCCGTGATCGAAGAAATAGGTCGTGCCCACGGCAAGATGCGTATTGCGGAAGTAACTGTTGCCCAACGTGCCGGAGTAGTTCGGCGTGACATCGCGGTTGATCTGCTGCTGCACGTACGACGGTGTGCCCTGCACGTACTGCGGGTTGGCCGGGTTGACGTAGGTCTTGCCCATCCACACCGAGGTAGGCTGGCTGGTGAAGAAGGAGAAATCACCGTCCGCCCAGTCCGGGTTCTCGGTCATGAACTGGTCGATGAAGGGCTGCGAGGCCTTGTTGTAGACCCGCTGCACGCGCGCTTCCTTCTGGCAGGCATCGGCCAGTGCACTGTTCACACCGCCAGCGGCGGGAAACAGCTGGGTGTCGCACACACTGGCCTTGCTGTTGCCGGGAATATCGTAGTGGGAGATGCGCTGCACCGACATCTGCAGGTTGGTGGACACATTGCGCTGGTTGTTGAAGTTCATGCGGAAGCCCTGCGCGTCGGCGGCGTTGAAGCCCTGGCGCAGCAGCAATTCCATTTCCTGGTCCGTGGTTTCCATCTGCCGCGAGATGAGCCCGGTATCGATGTTGACGCTGCCGCCGATGGCGTTGCCGCCGTAGCGCACGCTGTCCGAAGACTTGTTCACCGTTACCTGCTTCACGAACAGCGGGTCGAACGGCACGTTGATGTTGCCGCTGATGGCATTCATGCCGAGGATCGAATGGCCGTCCTCCAGCAGCTGCACGCGGTTGCCGCCCAGGCTGCGGATCACCGGCGCGCCAGCATTGGGCCCGAAGGCGCTGCTCTGCACGCCCGACACGTGTTCCAGCATCTCGCCCAGCGTACGACTGGGACCATCGGTATTTTCGACGACCACAACCGAGTCGACCTTGGAAAGGCGATCGGCGCGGACATCCAGCGTGGGCAGCGTGGTGTTTTCGGCGGCGCAGGCGCCATGGACAGCAAGCAGTACAGCAGCAGCAAGAACGTTACGACGCATACATCCCCCGGAAAAGAGACCGGATGTTATAACATCACATTTGTGGCGGCAAGCACCCCAATACGCGTGTCGCTCTCCAACGTGATGGCTCGTTTACCATGCACGCCCACACTCGTTCTGTCCTTGAATCATGATGTCTGCGCACCGCGCCGCCCAGGTACCCGCATGAAAGTTGAACTGCAGCGCCAATCGCTGCGCTTGAGCCTGGACCATGGCGAACTGACTGCGTTGCTGAGCGGGGAATCCGTGGAGAACATGACCCGCTTCGGCGGCCTGGAAGGTTGGGGCCTGGCGCTGTCGTTGCATGCGGGTGAACAGCCGGTGCTGCTGGATGGCGGCACGTTCTGCCGGCTGGTATTGCCCCGTGCAACTGTGCAGCCGCTGGCAGAGCGGGGGACGGCGCCGGTGCAGCAGGTGCTGTACCTGGACGATGGCAGCACGCTGCAGGTGCAGGTTCTGGTCGTGCCGGCCCAGCCCCGCGCGTAACGGCCCAAGGGGACGCCGTTGCCCCCGTCGCAAGGCCTGCCCCCGCGCCGGCCAGTTGGGCACCGCAGGCCAATGGCAGGCCGCATCGAAGAATGTGTACTGAGCTCATGCAGCACTGTCACAAATAGATCGCCATCACTTCACAGCTGTTTGATATGGAACAGGGCACATTCGCGTAGAGCCTACGCGCACGTCCCCCACGTTCCGCGACGACTTCCTTTCCAGCACACGCGCCCAGCAGGGCGCCGCTGGCGTCTGCCTGACTGATTCAGAGAACCATCATGGCCCTCGATCTCGTCGCCGGTTCCCCATACGACTCCGTGGCAGACACCGTGCTGCCAGCGCCCGGTGCTGTGCCCATCGGCACCCGTCGCGGCCCCTCAGAGCCCGTTGAACTACCCGCGCTGGTGCAGCGGGTGCTGTTCGTGGCGACCGAGATGGCCGACTTCATCAAGGCCGGTGGCCTGGGTGATGTCGCTGCGGCGCTGCCACGGGCCGTACGGGCCGGATGTGATGCGCGGGTGTTGCTGCCGGGCTATCCCGAAGTGCTGCAGCGCCTGCCGCAACTGCGGGAAGTGGGCCGTATCGACGGCCGCGCGGGGCTTCCCGCCTGCACCGTCGGCATGGCGTTGCAGGCCGACGGGCTGCCGATCTACGTACTGCTGTCGCCGGCGCTGTATGAGCGCGAAGGCTCGCCCTATGTGGATGCGCAGGGCAGGGAGTGGCAGGACAACGCGGTGCGCTTCGCCACGCTTTCGCATGCCGCCGCCGAGCTCGCGGCGGGCAGGGCGGGACTGGACTGGACGCCGCAACTGCTGCATCTGAATGACTGGCCAGTAGCGCTGGCCGCGGCCTACGTGCGCTGGGATCGCACCGCCGTGCCGACCCTGCTGACCATCCACAACCTGGCCTACCAGGGGCTGTTTCCCTTCGCACTGGCGCCCGCGTTGGGCGTGCCGGCCGAGCGTCTGGACGAACTGCACTTCCACGGTCAGATGTCTTTCCTGCAGGGCGGTATTGCCAATGCAACGCGGCTGAACACGGTCAGCCTTCGCTACGCGCAGCAGATCACGGCGGTCGAGGATGGCTGTGGCCTGCACGAACTGCTGGCGCATCGCGCTGCCGGCGGCCACCTCAGCGGGATCGTCAACGGCATTGACGCCAGCTGGGATCCGCGTCGAGACACCCACCTCAAGGCCCGCTTCGGCGTTGGCCAGTGCGCTGGTCGCGATGCCAATGCGCAGGCCGTGCGCCAGGCCTTCGGCCTGCAATCGTCGCAGGGGCCGCTGTTTGCGGTGGTCTCGCGGCTGGTCCACCAGAAGGGCCTGGACATCACCTGCGATGTCGCCCCGCAGATCGTGGCCGCCGGTGGCCAGCTGGTGGTGATCGGCGGCGGAGAGCCACAGGTCGAGGCGCAGGTGCAGGCGTTGGCGCAGCGTTACCCCGGTCGGGTGGGCGCGTTCATCGGTTTCGAGGAAGGCCTGGCGCGGCAGATGTTCGCCGGGGCAGATTTCCTGCTGATGCCGTCGCGCTTCGAGCCCTGTGGCCTGAGCCAGATGTACGCCCAACGCTTCGGCTGCCTGCCGGTCGCGCACGCCACCGGCGGCCTGGTGGACACGGTGGAAGATGGCGTGACCGGATTCCTGTTCCACGGCGCCAACGCCGACGGGCTTCGCCGCTGCGTGGAGCGGGCGATGCGCACGTTCCGGTTGCCGGCGCTGATGCAGGCCATGCGACGCGCCGCCATGCTGCGGCCCGGTGGATGGGAAAGCGCCGGGCGCGCTTACCTGGCGCTGTACCAGCAGACCTGCGGGGTGGCCGCATGACCGACGCAGGACGCGGCGTGGACGCGCCGGAGCACGAGCCCCTGGTGCTGGGTGAAAGCGCGGGGCCGCTGCCGCCGGAGCTGCATGATCTGTTCCATGCTCGCCCTGCGGACGCCTTTGCATGGCTGGGACCGCATGCCGATGACCGTGGCGGGCGCGCGCTGCGCGTGCTGGTGCCGGACGCACGGCGGGTGGAGGTGGTCACATCCGATGGCACGCGCTGGGACCTGCGCAGCACGGAACTGCCGGGGCTGTTTGAGGGACCTGCTGGCGATGATGCGGTTCCACTGCTGGCGTTGCATTTCCCGCACGGTATAGAGCAGGTGCACGATGCCTATGCGTTTGGCCCGCTGCTGGACGAGGCCCTGCTGCAACGCATCCACCATGGCGATGCGGAGGCGATGCGCACACTGGGCGCGACCGCGATGACGCTGCACGGCATCCAGGGCGTGCGCTTTGCCGTGTGGGCACCGAATGCCCGACGCGTGGCCGTGGTCGGCGATTTCAATGGATGGGATGGCCGCCGCCACCCAATGCGCCTGCGTCATGCGGCTGGCGTGTGGGAGCTGTTTGTTCCGGGCGTGAAGGCGGGCGCGTGTTACAAGTTCCGCATCACCGGTGCGCAGGGCCAGGTGCTGCCGGACAAGCTCGATCCGATGGCACGCTGGGCGGAACGGGCGCCTGCCACGGCCTCGCGGGTGGTTGCCGATGCGCCACTGGCGTGGAGCGATCAGGCATGGCTGCAACGGCGTAACCAGTTGGGGGTCGAGGCGCCGCTGTCGATCTACGAGGTTCACGCCGGATCGTGGCAGCGCCAGGAAGACGGCAGCGTGCTGGACTGGGACATGCTGGCCGCGCGGCTGATCCCGCACGTGACCAGCCTGGGATTCACCCATGTCGAGCTGCTGCCCATCAGCGAGCATCCCTTTGGTGGCTCGTGGGGCTATCAGCCGCTCGGCATCTATGCACCCACGGCGCGCTATGGCAGCCCGGAGGCCTTTGCCCGCTTCGTCGACCGCTGCCATCAGTCCGGCCTGGGCGTGATCGTGGATTGGGTGGGTGCGCACTTCCCGGATGATGCCCATGGCCTGGCGCGCTTCGATGGCACGGCGCTGTACGAACATGCCGATCCGCGCGAAGGCAAGCATGCCGACTGGGACACGTTGATCTACAACTACGGTCGCAACGAAGTGGCGGGCTATCTGGTGGGCAGCGCGCTGGAGTGGATCGAGCGCTTCCACATCGACGGACTGCGCGTGGATGCCGTTGCATCCATGCTGTATCGCGATTACAGCCGCCCCGACGGGCAATGGGTGCCCAATGCACAGGGCGGGCGCGAGAATCTGGAAGCGGTGGCCTTCCTGCAGCGGCTGAACCAGACCGTGCGTGAGCGCTTCCCGGATGTGCTGATGATCGCCGAGGAGAGCACGGCCTGGCCGGGGGTCACCCGCGCGGTCGCCGAGGGTGGCTTGGGCTTTACCCACAAATGGAACATGGGCTGGATGCACGACACGCTGCAGTACCTGCGGCGCGATCCGGTGCACCGCCAGCACCATCACAGCGAAATCAGCTTCGGGCTGGTGTATGCGTTCTCCGAGCGTTTCGTGTTGCCGCTGTCGCATGATGAGGTGGTGCACGGCAAGGGCTCGCTGTTGAACAAGATGACCGGTGAGCGCGGCCAGCAGTTCGCCCAGCTGCGCGCGTACTACGCCTTCATGTGGGCACACCCCGGCAGCAAGCTGCTCTTCATGGGTGGGGAATTCGGCCAGGCCGGCGAGTGGGCCCACCAACGCGGCTTGGAGTGGGGCCAGGCCGGAACGCCCGAAGGCGGCGGACTGATGCGGCTGGTGGCTGACCTGAACGCGCAGTTGCGGCAGCAGCCGGTGCTGCATCGGGACCCGTGTGATGAACGCAGCTTTGCCTGGAGCGTGGCCGATGACAGCCGCAACAGCGTATTCGCGTTCGTGCGGCAGGATCCTGCAGGCGTCGCGCCCGCGCTGCTGGTGGTCAGCAACTTCACCCCGGTGCAGCGCGATGGCTACCGGGTCGGGGTGCCGGCAGCGGGCCGATGGTCGGAACGGTTGAATACCGACAGCCACCACTATGCCGGCGGCAATGCCGGCAATCTGGGCGCGCTGGTGAGCGAGGCGCGTCCCATGCATGGCCATGCGCAATCGCTGCGGCTTACGCTGCCGCCAATGTCGACGCTGTATCTGCAGGTTGCGCGATGACCGCAGACGCGCGCCTGGGCGCGTGGCCGGTGGAAGATGGCGCAGTGGCGTTCCGGCTGTGGGCCCCGGATGTGGCGCAGGTCGAGCTTGTGCTGGCTGGTGCAGCGATACCGATGCGCCGGGAGCCGGATGGCACCCACTGGGTTCATTCCGCTGCGGGGCATGGCGACCGCTACCGCTTTCGTCTGCCCGACGGCACTGATGTGCCGGACCCCGCATCGCGCTGGCAACCGGAGCGCGTGGAGGGACCGAGTGCCGTGGTCATGCCAGACCGCCACGTCTGGCTGACCGGACCGGGCCCGCGGGTTGCCTGGCAGGACATGGTGATCTACGAAGTGCATGTTGGTGCGGCGGGTGGTTTCGCCGCGCTCATCGCACAGCTGCCCATGCTGGCCGAGACAGGCATTACCGCGATCGAACTGATGCCGGTTGCGCAGTTTCCAGGCACGCGCAACTGGGGCTACGACGGTGTGTTCCCGTATGCCCCGGCGCAGGCCTATGGCGGCCCCAACGCACTGAAAGAGTTTGTTGACGCGGTCCATGCGGCGGGCATGGCGGTGCTGCTGGACGTGGTCTACAACCATTTCGGGCCGCAGGGAAACCACTTGTCCCGGTACGCCAAGGCATTTTTCCGCAGCGGCCAGAGCACGCCGTGGGGCGAGGCGATCGACTTCACGCAGCCGCAGGTGCAGCGCTTCTTCATCGACAACGCACTGATGTGGCTGCAGGAGTACCGGTTCGACGGCCTGCGCCTGGACGCCGTGCATGCCATCGCTGACGACCGCTTCCTGCGGCAGCTCAGCGATACCGTGCGGACGCAGGTGCCGCATGCGCACCTGGTGCTGGAGAACGAGCGGAACCAGGCCCGCTGGCTGCGCGGTGCCTACCAGGCACAGTGGAACGACGACTTCCACAATGCGCTGCACGTGCTGCTGACGGGCGAGCATGAAGGCTATTACGCTGCCTACGCCGGCCGCGCCGAGGAACTGTTGGCGCGCTGCCTGGGGGAAGGCTTCGCCTGGCAGGGCGAGCCGGATCTGCACGGCGTGCCCAGGGGCGAACCCAGCACGGACCTGCCGCCGTCCCGCTTCGTGGTGTTTGCGCAGAACCATGATCAGGTGGGCAACCGCGCATTCGGTGAGCGGTTGAGCATGCTGGTTGCAGCGCCGCTGCTGGACATGGCCACCGCGCTGACCGTGCTGACGCCGATGGTGCCTCTGCTGTTCATGGGCGAGCCGTGGCAGGCCAGGTCACCCTTCCTGTTCTTCACCGATTTCGAGCCGCCGCTGGGCGAAGCAGTACGCGAGGGGCGCCGGCGCGAGTTTGCCGGGTTCAGTGCCTTTGCCGATGCCGCATCGCGCGCGCGTATTCCCGATCCGAACGATCCGGCCACGCTGCACGCCTCCTGCGTGATGCCGCCCGGCGATGACCCCGCGTCGCAGGCGGCATTGGCGGGGTTGCGCACGCTGCTGGTGTTGCGCCGACGCTATCTGCAGCCGGAGCTGGAGCACGCGCGCTCACTGGGCGCGACGGTACTCGGCCCCGGCGCTGTGCAGGCGGGCTGGCAGCTGCCTTCCGGGCAGTGGTGGATCGCCACCAACGCGGGCCCCGCGCCGGTGGCGCACTCGCTTCCCGAGGGCGAGCGACCCTTGCCGCTTGCGGACGGCCCACGGCTTGCGGCCCGGGGTGGCCTGCAGCTGCGGTGGGTGCCGGCATGAGGGCCGATGCAGCGCTGCAGGCCGCTGCGCGTTCGGCCGGGCTGCTGGCCGAGTGGGAGGACGTTTCAGGTCGTCCCTGCACGGTGTCACCGGATGTGTTGCGCGCGGTGCTGGCGCAGTTGCAGCCGCAGGCGGAACGCGTGGAGGCCCCGCTGCTTACCGCTGTCTGTGGTGAATCGGTGGTGTTGCCCGCTGCTTCGGGTGCGGCAGGCTGGGTGGATGAGGCGGGCTGGGCACACGACGCGCGGCCGGATGGCCGAGGTGGCTGGACGGTGCCGGATCAACCGGGCTATTGGCACTGGCAACAGGGGCAGCGGTCCATCGCCATCGCGGTGGCGCCGCAGCAGGCGTGGTGGCCAGCGCAGCTTGGCCGCGTCTGGGGCCTGGCGGCGCAGGTGTACAGCCTGCGCGGCGAGGCCGACGCGGGGATCGGTGACAGTGCCGGGTGCGCGCCGTGGCTGCAGCGCCTGCGCGAGCAAGGCGGGCACGCATTGGCGCTCAGCCCGATGCATGCCGGCTTGCCGCCGACGGCGGGTTACAGCCCGTATTCGCCCAGCGACCGCCGCTGGTTGGACCCGTTGCAGGCATCGCTGCTGCAGGGGGTGCCGGACGCGGCCCGTGCCGCGCTGGCAAGCGAGCCCGCCCTGGTCGAGGCCGTGTTGGCCGCCACAGCGGCGCGGCGTATCGATTGGCCCGGCGCGGCCGACCTGAAGTGGCGATGGTTGCGCCGGGCCAGGGCGGAGGTGCAGCACCAGCAGCCGGTGTTATGGCGTCAGATCAGCCAGTGGCGCTCCGAATCCGGGCCCACGTTGCAGGCGTACTGCGCGCTCGCCACCGACCCGCGTAGCGGCGATGCTGACGATCACGCCTTCGCACAATGGATGGCGCGGCGCTGCTGGTCGCAGTTGCAGCAGGAGGCACGTCGCGATGGCGCCGCGATTGGATTGATCGCCGATCTGGCCGTCGGCTGCGCGCCGGACGGTGCCGAGGCGCGCTCGCAGCCGCAGGCCATGCTGGCCGGTCTGGAACTGGGCGCGCCACCGGATGCCTTCAACACGCAGGGCCAGGCCTGGGGCATCACCGGCTTCTCGCCGCTGGCCCTGCGCAACCAGGGCTACGCGCCGTTCATCAATCTGCTGCGGGCGGTGATGGCCGACAGGGGCGGTATCCGCATCGACCATATCCTGGGATTGCATCGGCTGTGGGTGCTGCCGCGCGGGGCTTCTGCCGGCGAGGGTGTCTACCTGCAGTTTCCGTTGGATGATCTGTTGAACCTGCTGGTGCTGGAGTCCTGGCGGCATCAGTGCGTGGTCATCGGCGAAGACCTGGGGGTGGTGCCCGCAGGCATCCGCCAGCAGCTGGCCAGCCGTGGTGTGCTGGGCGTGGACGTGCTGCCGTTCACGCGCGATGCGAGCGGCTTCCTGGCGCCTGCTGCCTGGCGGCGCGACGCCGTCGCGATGCCTTCAACCCATGACCTGCCGCCACTGGCGGGATGGCTGCGCGGGCGCGATCTGCGCTGGCGGGCGCGCCTGGGTGAGATGGCCGATCTACCCGCTGCCATGGCACAGCGTCGCGCCGATGCGTTGGCGCTTGCGCAGGCCGCGCACGGTGACGACGTGGAAGACGCTGCACTGGAGCGGCTGGCCGCCACGCCGTCACGGTTGGCGCTGCTGCCGCTGGAGGACGCGCTGGGGCTGCGCACGCAGGTAAACCTGCCCGGCACCGTCGGCGTCCACCCGAACTGGCGGCGGCGACTGCCCCTGCACGGGGATGAGCCTGCACTGCAATCGCGGCTAGGGCGCATCAGCGCCGGTCGCGGCGGAGCAGGCCGATGACCGCGCTGCGCGCCACCGCCCGCCTGCAGTTGCACGCCGGCTTCGACTTCGCTGCTGCCGCGGACCAGGCAGCCTATTTTTCGTCGCTGGGCGTCAGTCATCTGTATCTTTCGCCGATTGCGGCGGCCATGCCCGGTTCCGGCCACGGCTACGATGGCATCGACCCCACCCGCATCAGCCCGGAACTGGGCGGTGAAGCGGGCTTCCTCCACCTTGCTCGCCGCGCCCACGCGCATGGACTGGGCCTGATCCTGGACTGGGTGCCCAACCACCTGGCGGCCGCGCCACAGAATGCCTGGTGGTCGGATGTGCTGATGCATGGCCGACGCAGCCGTTACGCATACTGGTTCGATATTGACTGGGATGCCGCAGCCTGCGGGCAGCGCCTGTGGCTGCCGGTACTGGATCGGCCGCTGGAAGCGGCCATCGGGTCCGGCGTGCTGCGCGTGGAGGAGGACGGCGATCTGCCCGTGCTGCGCCACCACGACCTGCGCCTGCCGTTGTCACCGCGCAGCTATCCATTGGATGGTGGTGGGCGGCAGGGTTGGGTGGCGCGCTGCAATCGTTCTGCCGAGCGCATGCATGCGCTGCTGGACCGGCAGCACTACCATCTGGCGTGGTGGCGCACCGCCGGTGACCAGGTCAACTACCGGCGTTTCTTCGACATCACGACGCTGGTTGCGCTGCGGGTGGAGCGTGAGGACGTGTACGAGGCGGTGCACGCGCTGCCGCTGCGCCTGGTTCGCGAGGGCCGTGTGGATGGGCTGCGCATCGACCACGTTGATGGGCTGTCCGACCCGGACGCCTATCTGGCGCGGTTGCGCGCCTGCCTTGACGCGGCGGCGGCAGAGGGCGGCCGCGCGGGCCATGAGATCACCCTGCACGTGGAGAAGATCCTGGCCGAGGGCGAATCCTTGCCAGGCCGGTGGTCCTGCGATGGCACCACCGGCTACGACTTCATGGACCAGGTGGGCGCATGGCTGCATGACGATGCTGGGACCGGCGCGCTGACTGCACAGTGGCACGCCCGTGCGGGGGACCGGCGTACGGTTGATGAGGTGCAGCGGACGGCCCGCGACGCGCTGCTGGACGGTTCCCTGCATGCGGATCTGCAGCGACTAGGGGTCTGCATGCGGCAGGTGCTGGATGCAGCGGCACGGCAGGCCGATGTGAGTGACGCAATGCTGCGCAGGGCGGTGTGTGCGCTGCTGCGTTGCTACCCGGTGTATCGCCCGTATCATCTGCAGACCGAAGCCGAGCACGCTGCCCTGCAGCGCGCCAGTAAAGCGGCTGCCGAAGGGCTGGATGAAGCCGGACGCACAGCGTTGCGTCTGCTGGTGGATGCCTTGCAGGCCCCGGAAGCGGACGTGCTGCGCGTGCGCTTCGGCCAGCTCTCGGCACCGCTGAACGCCAAGGCGGTGGAGGATACCGCCTTCTATCGCTATTACCGCCTGCTGTCGCGCAATGAAGTGGGCAGCGACGCGCAGCGGATCGGTCTTGATGGCAGCGAGCTGCTTGCGCTGGCACAGGCGCGTGCGCAGCAGCACCCGCTGGCGATGCTGGCGTTGGCCACGCATGACCACAAGCGCGGACCGGAGGCGCGGGCGCGCCTGGCGCTGCTGAGCAGTGATGTGGCCGGGTGGCAGGCGGCGCTGGCGGACTGGGAGCGGCGCTGTGATGCGGTGGGCATGGCCATGCCACTGCCCGCTGCCGAAGCCTATGCGCTCTGGCAGGCGCTGGTCGCAGCCTGGCCGATGCAGGGCAGGCCAGAGGCGGATTTCGCAGCCCGGATGCAACAGTGGCTGCGCAAGGCCCTGCGCGAGGGCAAGCGGATCAGCAGTTGGCTCGACCCCGATCTTTCCTTGGAAGATCCGGCGTGTGCGTGGCTGCAGTCACTCCTTACCGCCAGCAGCCTGCAGGATGTCCGCGCCGCTCTGGCTGCGTTTGTTCAACGCCTCGCGCCTGCCGGCGCCAGCAACGGGCTTGCACAGCTGTGCCTGCAGTTGTGCCTGCCAGGTGTTCCCGACATCTACCAGGGCACCGAGTTCTGGGATCTGAGCCTGGTCGACCCGGACAATCGGCGCGCGGTCGATTTCGCGCAGCGCGCACATGCACTGGCCGATGATCGATCGTGGGCAGCGTTGCTGCAGGACTGGCACAGTGGATCGCCCAAGCTGCGGCTGCTGGCCGCGCTGCTGCGATTGCGCAACGACAATGCCCCGCTATTCCTGCAGGGCACGCTGCGCAGGCTGTCCGAAGCGGAGTGCACGCGCCTGGTCTTCGTACGTGAGTACAGGGGCCAGCAGTTGCTGGTGGCGGTCAGGCGGGCGGGGATGGAACAGCCTGCCGGCCCGGGCCTTGCTTGGCAGGACGCGGCGCAGCCGATGGTGGCGGGGGTGCCGCAGCGACGCATGCGCAACGTGCTGGATGGTCGCACGCAGATGTTCAACGGTTCCGCCACCGACGCGCTGCTGTTTGCGGGCAGTCCGGTGGCGGTGTGGATTAGCCAGGAGAGTGGGGCAGATGGACAGCAGTGAGCGGCGACGCCGCATCGAATTGTTGGCGCACCAGATCTGGGAGGCCGAAGGGCGCCCGGATGACCAGCAGCAGCGGCATTGGCACATGGCAGAACGCCTTGTTGAAGCAGAAATAGCGGCCCTGCATGCGGCTGAGGACGAACACGATGGCAACGCGTAAGTGGACCCAGACCTCGCGCGTGCGCGAAGGCCGCCCTTTCCCGCTGGGCGCGACCTGGGACGGCCTGGGAGTGAATTTCTCGCTGTACTCGCGGCATGCCACCAAGGTGGAACTGTGCCTGTTCGATGCGCGCAACCGGGAAGTCGAACGGATCGTGCTGCCCGAGTACACCAACGAGGTGTGGCATGGCTATCTGCCGGATGTGCGGCCGGGCCAGCGCTATGGCTACCGCGTGCATGGACCGTACGCCCCGCGGGACGGGCATCGCTTCAACCCCAACAAGCTGTTGCTGGACCCGTATGCGAAGCAGATCGTGGGTGAGATCAAGTGGGCGCCGCACCTGTTCGGCTATACCCTGGGCCACCGCGATGCGGACCTGAGTTTCGACCGTCGCGACAGCGCGCCGTACATGCCGCGCTGTGCGGTGATCGATCCGGCCTTCAGCTGGGGCGGCGAGCGCGCGCCAGCGACCGCCTGGGACCGATCGGTGATCTACGAGGCACACGTGCGTGGCTTGACCATGCAGCACCCCGGCGTACCGCCGGCCGAGCGCGGCACGTTTTCGGCGCTACGCCACGACGCGGTGGTGGACCACCTGGCGTACCTGGGGGTGACCGCGATCGAGCTGCTGCCCGTGCATGCCTACGTGGACGACCAGCAGCTGCTGGAGCGGGGGCTGCGGAACTACTGGGGTTACAACACCATCGGCTTCTTCGCACCGCAACCGCGATACCTGTCACTGGAGACCGTTGCCGAGTTCAAGCAGATGGTGGCGCGGCTGCACAGCGCGGGCATCGAGGTGATTCTGGATGTGGTCTACAACCACACCGCCGAAGGCAATGAGCTGGGGCCCACGCTGTCGTTCAAGGGCATCGACAACGCCAGCTATTACCGCCTTGCCGAGGACCGTCGCTACTACATCAACGATACCGGCACCGGCAACACCTTCGACCTGACCAATGCCGGTGCCTTGCGCATGGTCATGGATTCGCTGCGCTACTGGGTGACCGAGATGCGCGTGGATGGTTTCCGTTTCGACCTGGCCACCATCCTCGGCCGCGAACGCCATGGGTTTGATCCGTCGGGCAGCTTCCTTGATGCGGTGCGCCAGGACCCGGTGCTGAGCCAGGTGAAACTGATTGCCGAACCGTGGGATATCGGCCCGGGCGGCTACCAGCTGGGGCAGTTCCCGCCGGGCTGGGCCGAATGGAACGACCGTTTCCGTGACACCGCCCGTGCGCTGTGGCGCGGCGATGCCGGGCAGCTGCCGGAGTTTGCGGCGCGCTTCACCGGATCGGCCGATCTGTTCGACCATCACGGCCGCCGACCGTCGGCCAGCATCAACCTGGTCACCGCCCACGACGGCTATACGCTGCATGATCTGGTGAGCTACAACGACCGCCACAACGAGGCCAACGGCGAGGACAACCGCGATGGCCATTCGCATAACCTGTCGTGGAACCACGGCGTGGAAGGCGATACAGACGACGAAGGCATCCTCGCCCTGCGTGCACGGCAGATGCGCAATCTGCTGGCCACGCTGCTGCTGGCGCAGGGCACGCCGATGCTGCTGGCCGGCGATGAGTTCGGCCATTCGCAGCGCGGCAACAACAATGCCTATTGCCAGGACAATCCACTGAGCTGGATCGACTGGGAACGCGCAGCGCTGCCCGGGCCGCAGGCGCAGGCCGCGTTCGTTCGGCGCGCGCTTGCACTGCGCCGGCGCTATGGCCTGCTGCGGCGCAATCGCTTCCTCACCGGTGACTACGATGAATCACTGGGCATGCGGGACATCGAATGGCGGCGGCCGGACGGCGAGGCCATGGGCGAGAGTGATTGGCACGATGCGGAGCAGCGTGCCCTGCTGATCGTGCTCGATGGCCGCAGTCCGGACAGCGGCCTGCGCGAACCCGGACGCCACGTCAGCCTGGCCCTGTTGCTGAATCCGAGCGACCAGCCGCAGCAGTTCCGCCCGTCCGACCAGGTGCTTTCGTTCCGCCGGGTGGTGCTGCAGACCGATGAGGCGCCGCTGGACATGGACGAGGAAGGGCAATGGACGCTGCCGGCGCGCAGTCTGTGCCTGTTGGCATCGAGCAGCGCGGCGTGACGCTGGGCGCGGGATAACGGGTAGCGCCGGGCCATGCCCGGCGCAGGGTTCACCGCTGCAAGGGGAAGCCGATCTTCTCATGGCAATGCTGCGCAAGGTCGCGGCCTGCACCCCTCATGTACAGAATCCCTGCGTCGCCGAAGAACTGCGATAGCGCCGCTCCGGTTTCGATGCCGGCATGCCCGGAGCGTCTGGCTGCCTCTGACAGGAACGCATCAGCGCGCGGATCGTGACCGCCTGGCAGATCGGCACGTGCAAGAGCGCCTTCGATCAGGAGCTGGGCACAGGCGCCGGCCAGATAGGCATCGGGTTCGCGTTGCCTGGAGCGCCGGGCGTGGCCTGCCAGCGCGCTGGCGATATGCTGGAACTCGTGCGCGGTGGTGGCGATCACGCGCCGGCGCAGCACATCGGTGTCCGGGCCGTGCGGGAACCAGAAACTGACGGTCTGTCCCGGCGGCTTTGCGTGTGGCAACTGCCGCCAGATGCCACCTCCGTCGCTCACTATCGTGAGGCGATAGCGCAGCGGGGTCCACTCAAGCCCAACGGCCTGCAGCGGTAGCCCAGCAGAGCGTGCGGCCGCCTCGCAGAGCTGTGACGCCTGCTTGGCTGAAAGCGTGTCATCTGCCCAGAGAACCCGTGTTGAAATGGCGGACCATCCGCACTCGGTGGATCGATTGGGACGCTCCATGCTTTCCGGGCCGGGAAGCACAGACACTGTGCTGACTTTCAGACGGGAAGCAGGGCCTCGCAGCACGGTGGCATATCCGCCCTCGGCGCCTACCAGGTCACGGGGAGGAAGCTCGATGGAATGGCATGCACTTGTGGCCACAAGGACGGCCGCCAGCCCTGCGTGGCCCCCGACGGCGAAGCCCCGTTGGCTGCGCGTGGACTGGCGGCACTGCATCAGGGTGTCAGCCCACATTGATAGGGTGATGGGTACTTCGTACAGACTTGAAAGTCCGAAACGGAGGCCGCCTTGGTGGCTCCGCCGTATCGAGAAGCTGCCGCAATGGTGTTTGGCCCAGGGGCCGCACCTACATCAAATGTTGCCAGATCATACCGCAGCTCGGTGGCTGGACCGGACTCAGCTGCGGCCCACGTGTTCACCCCATCTGGATCGACAAGTCGAAGAGTGTTTCCTGTGCGATGCCATTCGAACTGCCTGGAGGCAATCGTGACGCCTTGCCGGGGATCAAACAATTGCAAGGTTACAGATCCAGTGGCTGGAAATGCTACGGAGGAACCCGAGACGTCGATTTCGAACTGCGCCGCATCTGGTACTTCTGCTATCGACGCCAGCATTACTCGATCAAACCAATGTAGGCCGTTGCGCTCACCGCCGCCGATCTTGCCTCCGATCTTGCCTTCTATTCGGCACTTCTTGCTCTCGTCGCACGATGCGCTCAACTGCCACTCCGTTGGCCCACACCCAGTCGCGGTGAGGGTGATACCAATTGCTGCCACGACTACTCGTAGATTGCTCATTGATATTCTCCAGGTTGAACTTCGATTGACCGATCAGTTCAAGCTGCTGATTCGGTATTCGATCCATATCGGCTTGAGCGCAATCGGGCAATCGGAATTGTTTCAAATGGCTCCGGCGGTTGGCTTTGGGCTACCTTTGACACGTTGGGAAAATCCGCAGGCCGAGCCAATCTCGACACTTGCGTCAGACGCCGGGCATGGTCCGGCGCTACCGGTCCGGTGGGCCGGATGACGGGATGACGCCGTGTGCGGGATAACGGGCAGCGCCGGGCCATGCCCGGCGCAGGGTTCATCCGAGCACGTAGCGCAGCACGCCCGCCGACACCACGCCGATCAGCACCGTGGGCAGCATCGACCAGCGCGTTGCCGCCAGCAGGGTGATGGCCAGCGCGGCCAGGTCGGCCGGGTTGTTGGCCACGAAGTCCGGTGCGATCACCGAGATCAGCACGCAGCCCGGCGCTGCCTCCATTACGGTCACCGCGCGCTTGCTCAGGGTGCGGTTGCGCAGTGCCAGGAAGCCGACGATGCGGGTCAGGTAGGTCACCGCAGCCATCAGCACGATGGTCAGCAGCGAGGTCCAGTGCAGCAGGCCGTCGAAGGTCATGCTTCGTCTCCTGCCAGCCACCACGCGGCCGCCAGGCCGGCCAGCGCGCCGCTGGCCACGTACCAGGCCCCCGGCACCAGCAGGTAGGTGGCCGCTGCCACTACCAGGCTGACCAGCCACGGGCGCGCCGCGCGCAGGCCCTGCCACATGCCGCGCAGCAGCACCAGGAACACTGCCGGGAAGGCCATGTCCAAGCCGTAAGCGTGGATATCCCCGAGCAGCGGCCCAACCAGTGCGCCGATGCAGGTGCACAGCACCCACACCGTGTACAGCCCGGCTGAAACACCCAGGTAGTAGGCCAGGCTGAACCCCAGGGCGCGCCGGCGCGCGTCGGCCACGCCCAGCGCCCAGCTCTCATCGCACATGAAGAACAGCGCCGGCAGCACGCGGCGGCGCGGCAGGTGCTGCAGCAGGGGGGCCAGGCTGGCGCCCATCAGCAGGTGGCGGCTGTTGACCAGCGCGGTGATGGCCACGATCAGCGCGATATGCGGCGGCGAGGTCCACAGCTCGACGGCGGCGAATTCGGAGCCGCCGGCGAAGTTCAGACCGGTCATCAAGGGCACTTCCAGCGCGCTCAGGCCCTTCTGTGCGGCTTGTGCGCCCAGCACCAGGGCAAAGGGCAGGAAGCCGATCATCACCGGAACGGCGGCGCGCAGCCCCCGCAGGAATTCGCTGCGGGTGCTGGTCTGGCAGGCGGGTTCGGGCAGGGGCAGGGTGGTGCGGGCGTCCATGGAGCGTGCTTGCATGGGGGTGGTCCATGCTAGCGGGCGCGGCGCAGAATCGGGTTGCGTTGATGCGGCAGTTACAAGCAAGTTCCGCATATGATGCGTCAGGACCGCGAAATGGTGGAATCGGATGCTTGACGCCTTGGACAACCTGGATAAGCGCATCCTGCAGGCCCTGCAGCACGATGGCCGCTTGCAGAACCTGGAACTGGCGCGGCAGGTGGGCCTGTCGCCCTCGGCCTGCCTGCGGCGGGTGCGCCTGCTGGAAGAGGGCGGCTACATCGACCGCTACGTGGCCCTGTTGAACCCGGCCAAGGTCGGGCGCGGGTTCACGGTGTCCGTGCGGGTGTGGCTGCGCGGGCAGGATGAGGACACCACCAACCACTTCATCAACAGCGTCAAATCCTTCCCGGAAGTGCTGGAGTGCCACCTGATGGCCGGCGACTGCGACTTCCTGCTGCGGGTGGCGGTTGCCGATCTGGATGCCTACCGGCAGTTCCAGATCCAGCACTTGAACCGCATTGCCGGGGTGCAGAACACCAAGACCGAAATCCCCATGCAGCGGGTGAAGCAGACCACCGAACTGCCTCTCTAGCGCCGCATCACCACAGGCCCAGCAGCTTCCACCACGCGCTGCCGACCACGGCGAACACCAGCAGTTCCAGTACGCACATCACAAAGCCCACCCGCCACCACGTGCCCAGGGTGACGTAGCCACTGCCGAAGATGATCGGCGAGGTGCCGGTGGCGTAGTGGGTCAGGGTCATCATGATGGCCGAACCGGCCGTCATCATCAGCAGGAACGGCACCATGTACTCGGCCGGAATCAGCTGCACGCCCACGCCCAGGAAAGCCAGCAGCATGGCGCTGATATGCGCGGTGGTGCTGGCGAACAGGTAATGCGAAAACACGAAGGCCAGCACCAGCACCGCAGCGATGGCCTGCCAGCCCATGCCACTGCTGGCGATGGCGCCCTTCATGCCCTGCGAGAACCAGTCGATCACGCCCAGCTTGTTCAACTGCTCGGCCAGCATCACCAGCGCGCCGAACCAGATCAGGGTGTCCCAGGCGCTCTTTTCCGAAAGCACATCGTTCCAGTCGATGGTGCCGGTGATGATGAGTACGAACAGGCCGACGAAGGCGACCACGGTGGGGTCCAGCGTCCATGCGGAGCCGAAGATCATGGCCGGCACGTTCGCCCATAGCAGCAACAGCAGGCCGAAGGTACCGAGCATGACCTTCTCTTTGGCGGCCAGCGGGCCCATCGCGGCCAGTTCGCCGCGCGCGAAGGTGACCGCGTCGGGGGTGTGTTTCAACTGCGGCGGACTGAGCAGATACACCACCAGCGGCATCAGCAGCAGGCACAACAGGCCGGGCAGCAGCATGCACAGCGCCCAGGTGGTCCAGCTCAACTGCAGCTGCTGGCCGCTGGCCTTGGCCACGAAATCCACCACCAGCGGGTTGGGCGCGGTGGCGGTCAGGAACATGGCCGAGGTGATCGGGTTGGCGTGGTAGTTCACCAGTGCCAGGTAGGTGCCGACCCTGCCTTGGGTGCCCTTGGCCGGATCGGAATCGAAGGCGGTTGCGATCGAGCGCATGACCGGGTGCACGATGCCGCCGCCACGTGCGGTGTTGCTGGGCGTGAACGGTGCCAGCAGCAGCTCGCATACCGCCAGGCCGTAGCCGATGCCCACCGTGCGCCGGCCCAGCAGCGCAATGAACATCAGGCCGATCCGGTTGCCCAGCCCGGTCTTCTTCAGGCCGCGGGAAATGAGGATGGCCACCACGATCAACCAGATCAGCGGGCTGGCGAAGCTGCTCAGCGCATCGGTAATGGCGCCCTTGGAACTGTTGGACGTGACCTGCGAGAGCGAAACGATGACGATGGCCATCATCGCCATCACCCCGATCGGCATCACCTTCAGGATGATCGCCACGATGGTGGTCAGGAAGATCGCCACCAGCCGCCAGCCATCGGCGGTCAGGCCCTGCGGGCAGGGCAGTAGCAACAGGGTGACCAGCACCGCCGTGGTGATGAGGGCGGGCACCAGGCGGAACGGAACGGCCTGGTTGAAGTACTGCAGTGCGGCCTTGATGCGCGCGAGCATCGTTGCTTCCTTGGCGGATGAGGGGAGGGCACGGCATCTGCCGCGCCATGATGGCACGGGCGATCAGCGCGGGCGTGACAGGCGTGCGGCCTGGGCCAGCTGCGCGGCCAGCTCCGCATGCAGCTGCGCGTAGTCCACATCGGTGAAGGCGGCCGCCATGGGCGAGTGCGCGGCGGCACGGGCCTCTTCGGCCAGCGCCTCGTCCAGTGAATCGCTGCGCGCGGCCAGGTCGGCCAGCACGATCACCCGGTCCGGCTGCACTTCCACGTAGCCGCCGCTCACGTGGATTTCCACCATGGCGGTGTTGTCGGCAGGAAACAGCCGCACCAGACCGGCGGACAGCGGTGCCATCAAGGGGGTGTGGCCGGGCAGGAAGCCGAGGCGACCGGCGGCGCCGGGCACGCTGGCTTCGCGCACATCGCCGTCCCAGTGCACGCCATCCAGGCTGATGACCTGCAGGGCGAAGCTGGAACCGGGGGTTGCAACCGCCACGGGGGCGGTGGGAGCGGGGGATGACATAAGACCGTGGTGCGGTGTGGGGACTTCAGAGTGGCAGCTACGGCGCGTGCGGGCTGTGATCTGGGTCAAATGCGGGGCGTGTGGTGTGCGATCATCGGCGCAGGGATGGCATTGCCAAGGGAGCTGCAATGAACGAACGCAGGCAGGGGCGGTTGCAGGCCGCGTGCACCGTGATGTTGGCGCTGGTGGCGACCACGGCGGCGGCACAGACCACACCGGCAGAAGGGGCGGCGGCACCGGCCGAGGGCATCAGCTATGACAAGGCGCGGCGCACCGCCGAGGCCTCGCTGCGGCTGCACCCGGCCACCGACAGCACCTACGATTACCGACCGCTGTGGGCCGGCAATGCCGATCTGGATGGCGATGGCCGCCCGGAGATCGTCTATGTGTACACGGCCGCGCAGACCGGCACGGCGCAGCAGTTGAACGAGCTGGTGGTGATGACAGCGCTGGCCGAGAGCGACCCACGCGCGCAGGCACCAGCGCCCGGCAAGAGCGTGTACGACGATGAGACCTATGCGTTGATCCGTGCATCGGGGTATGCCGACGCTGCCAGCGTGCACGTGCCAGGCGAGGTGGAAAGCGTGACGTTCGATGCGGGGCGGATCGTGGTGACGTTCAACAGTACGCGGCCCACACGCCTGTGTGGCGTCGGCAAGGGGCGCATGGCCTGCCCGCCGGATGGGCGCCACACGTGGACCTATGCCTGGACCGCAGGGAAGCTGGCCCGCGCTGATTGACGGAATGGGCGGGGCCAATCCACTTTTGTAGAGTCGAGCTTGCTCGACTGGCGGTGCACGTGCAGTCGAGCAAGCTCAACTCTACAAAAGCAATGTCGCTTATCTGGGAGAGATCACATGCATGGGATGGCACGCGTAGCGATGGTACTTGGGAGTTTCGTTCTGGTACTGCCCGCATTGGTGATGGCAAAGGAACGGAAGGCCAACGCTCAGCCCAGCCTGGTACAGGCCCTGCACGCCGCAGAGGCATCGCTGCGACGTATTCCAGGCGACGATATAGAAAGCGACTTCCGGCCCGCCTGGACCGGTGTGGCCGATCTGAATGGAGACGGTCAACCGGAGATCGTCTACTTCTACACATCTACCTACACAGGTGGAACGTTCGCCCAGAGCAATGCGGTGATGGTCATGACCGCTCTGACGGCCGATGACCCCCGTGGAAAAGAAAACCCGAAAAGTCTTTCACCGGTGGAAGCGGAAGATTTTGCGGCAATTCGCGCATCTGGCTACGCCGATGACGCTGGGCTGCAGATTCCTGGGGACGTGCGGTCCATACGGATCGAGGGCAGCAGGGTCCGGGTCGATTTCACCGTGAGAGCGGGCGCCACTGTCTGTGAGCATGAGGGTTCCAGGCATGTCTGCCCACCCGAAGGCGATGCGCAGTGGATCCTGCAATGGACGCCAGGAACGCTGAAACGCACCGAGTCGTAGCGTCGAGCCAGCTCGACTGAACGTGGCAGGCCAGTCGAGCAAGCTCGACGCTGCCAACGCGGGGTCGGATCCATCTCCAGGGCAGAGGGATCCGACCCCTATCCGGTCAGGCCGGGCGCGCCTGTTCCGGCTCGGCCGGTTCCGGCAGCGGCGGCAGGGTCGGGTCGACCGTTACCGGGATGTCGCTCTTCAGCAACGCGGCGGCTTCGCGGTCACTGCCCACGGCCGGCGGCGAACCGCGCAGCGGCAGGCCCGCGGTTTCCTTCACGAACAACATGGTGACCAGGCCGATCACTGCTGCGCCCATCAGGTAGTACGCCGGTACCAGCGGGTCGCCGGTGCGTTCCACCAGCCACGCGGTGACCAGCGGCGTGGTGCCACCGAACAGCGACACCGACACGTTGAACGCAATCGACAGCGCGCTGTAACGCACCGGGGTATAGAACAGCGCCGGCAGGGTGGACGGCATCGAACTGGTGAAGCACACCAGCGCCAGACCCAGCAGCATCAGGCCCAGGAAGATCAGCCAGTCGTTGCCACTGCCAACCAGCAGCAGGCACGGCACGGCCAGCACCAGCAGCGCGATGCAGGCGCCGATGATCATCGGGCGGCGGCCCAGCTTGTCACTGAACAAGCCGCCGACCACGTTCAGCGGCATCATCACCAGCATCACGATGATGATCAGCAGCAGACCCTTGCTCTCGGCATAGCCCATGGTCACGCTCAGGTAGCTGGGCATGTAGGTCAACAGCATGTAGTCGGTCACGTTGAAGACCAGCACCAGGCCCATGCACACCAGCAACTGGCGGCCGTGCACCTGGAACAGCGCACCCAGGCCCGGGCGCTCATGTTCGCGCTTGTCAGCTTCCTCGGCGAAGGCGCGGAAGGCCGGGGTTTCCTCCAGCTTCATGCGCATGTACAGACCCAGCAGGCCCAGCGGCCCGGCAATCAGGAACGGAATGCGCCAGCCCCAATCCAGCATCTGCTCGCTGCTGAGCAGCATGTGCAGCGCGGTAACGGTGCCGGCACCGGCGATGTAGCCGCCCAGCGTGCCGAATTCCAGCCAGCTGCCCATCAGGCCGCGGTTGCGGTCGGTGGAATATTCGGCAATGAAAGTGGCCGCACCGCCGTACTCACCACCGGTGGAGAAGCCCTGCACGATGCGCGCCAGCAGCAACAGCACCGGTGCCCAGATGCCAATGCGCTCGTAGGACGGAATCAGGCCGATGGCGAAGGTGCCCAGCGCCATCAGGATCATGGTGAAGGCCAGTACCTTCTGCCGCCCGTAGCGGTCGCCCAGCGGGCCAAACACCAGGCCGCCCAGCGGGCGCACCAGGAACGCCACGGTGAACGTGGCAAAGGCCGCAATGACCTGCGCGGTGGGGTTGCTGGAGGGGAAGAAGACCTGGCCGATGGTGACGGCCAGATAGCCGTAGACACCGAAATCGAACCACTCCATCGCGTTGCCCAGTGCAGCGGCGCCAACAGCGCGCTTGAGCATGGGCTTGTCGACAACCGTGATCTCGTCGACGTTCAGATGGCGGCGGCGTTTGAACCAGCCGAAATGGGCATGGGCATCGGAGTTGTCCTGCATGGGGACTCCTTATTGGGTGAATGCAGTGCGGAATAGACGGTGTGGTGTGTCCCGAAAAACGGAAACGGCGATGCGGGCGCAACTGGCGCAGGGGCATCGGGGCGGGGGCCAAACGGCCGGGAAAGCGCGCAGCAGTAGAGTCGAGCATGCTCGACCAAGGCGCGAAACACAGAGAAACGGCGCGGCTAAAAACCGCGCAAACGAAGGATCAGGCCTGCACCATCATCCGCCGGGATCCAGCGCCAGTCGGTGGAATTTCGGGGCGGATGCGGTTGCGGCAGGCGAGGCGCCGGTCGGCAGTGCTTTCCACGTAACGGGCGTGCCCGCGACGCAGTGGGTCGTGTCGATCATCCGTTCATGATACCGGTTACAACGTGAGCGTGCCGACAATACGGACGAAACAGACGCTGTGTTCCATCGCCCCTGTTCATGCTGACAATGATTGAACGCTCTGTGGTCGTGCCGCTCACACGCGTTTTTCTACGGTGGAGCTGCAACGTAACCAGAAGGAACATCGCATGACCCGACGCATTCCCGAAGGCACCCTGGTGGTGGTGACCGATGGCGGTTCCGCACGTGTGTTCACCAACGTGGGTAACGAGCACCAGATCACCCTGAAGCAGGAAGGTGAGCTGCGCCTGGCCGATATCAGCGAACAGGGCGTGTCCGGACAGGGGCCGTCCGGTGCGGTGCCCAAGGACATGTCGATCTCGCAGTTGAATGAAGCAACCTTCGCCAAGCAGGTGGCCGAGCAGTTGAACGATGATGCGCTGAACAACCGGTTCTCGCATCTGATCCTGGTGGCCGACCCGATCACGCTGGGGCGCATTCGCCCACTGCTGCACAAGGAAACCCAGGCGCGGTTGCTGAATGACATCGCCAAGAACTTCACCAACGCGCCGCTGGAAGACATCCAGCGCGCCATCGCGGCCTGAGCCATGCCGTTCATGCGCAGCCATCTTGCTGCCGAACCTGCGCCTGCCGATGTGCAGGCGCAGGCGGGCTGGCTGATTCTCGAATTCGGCGCCCCGTGGTGCGGTCATTGCCAGGCCGCGCAACCGGCATTGCAGGCGTTCGTGGATGCGCACGACCTGCCGCACTGGAAGATCGAGGATGGCAAAGGGCGGCCGCTGGGCCGCGCGTTCGGTGTGAAGCTGTGGCCGACGGTGGTGTTGCTGCGCGATGGCCAGGAGGTAGCGCGCGTCGTACGGCCGGTGGAGCGCGCGGATCTGTCCACGCTGCAGGCAGCGCTGCCTTTGTAGAGTCGCGCCATGCTCGACTGCCGTTGCCTTTATGGAGCCGAGCCCTGCTCGGCTGGAAGAGCAGTCGAGGATGGCTACAGGAGCAGTCGAGCATGGCTCGACTCTACAGGAGCAGTCGAGCATGGCTCGAGTCTACGGGGCTGGTTGCACGTGTATGTCGAACTGCTCGGGCCAGTCGCGGTACAGCGCCACCTGGCCTTCGCGGCGCACGGCGGCCACGGCCTTTGCATCAATCTGCCCGATCAGCCAGCGGCTCTGTTCGGTGAACACCGCTTCGCTTTCGCACAGCACGCCGTTGGCCGGCATGCCGCGGTCCGCAGGCACGTACAGCGCCGCGCGGCCGAAATTCACGTCGACCGAGGGGCTCCATGGCGCCAGGCCGGCGGTGGCTGACACGAGCACCGGCAGCTGGTTTTCCAGCGCCCGCGCCTGCGAACCGATACGCACGCGGTGGTAACCGGCTTCGGTGTCGGTACAGCTGGGCGCCAGCAGCAGGTCCACACCGGCTTCGGCCAAGCGCCGCGCCAGCATTGGGAATTCGGTGTCGTAGCAGATCAGGATGGCCAAGGTGCCCAGCGGTGTGTCGAACACACGCAGCCCATCGCGGCCGCCGGCGATGTTCCATTCCTCGCGCTCGAAGCGGGTCATGATCTGCTTGTCCTGGTGGCCCAGTGGACCGTCCGGGCCGAACAGGAAGGCGCGGTTTCGGTAGCACCCATCATCGTCCAGTACCGGTGCCGAGCCCGGGCAGAACCAGATCCGGTGGCGCCGCGCGATCTGTTCGCACAGTGCTTGCCAGCGCGGCAGCAGTGCCTGCATGCCGGCGATCGATGCGGCCAGATCGCTGCGCTGCGCAGCGGGCAGCTGGCCGGTCAGGGTCATGGCCGCATACTCGGGCAGCAGCACCAGCTGCGCGCCGGTGGCGGCAGCTTCGGCCACGCACGCGTCCAGATGGGCGGCGTAGTCGTCCCACTGTTCAATCAGTTCAATGGCGTACTGGCTGGCGGCGAAACGGATCATGCGCGCAGGTCCTTCAGCCAGAACGACATCGGCTTGGCGCTCGCGTGGTCTTCGCCCACGTCGCGCCAACGGAAGGTGGTGTGCAGTTCCGGGTGGTGTACATAGCCGCGCTTTTGCCAGAAGGCGTCCAACGGAACGTAATCGCGTGGGCGGGCCGGGTGGTCCAGTGAGCGCTGCACGGCGCTGAAACAGCAGATGTCGAAACCGCCGGCCTGGCGTGCATGCGCTTCGCGTGCCTCGAAGAAGCGCACGCCCAGCCCCTGGCCGCGGTAGGTCGGCAGCAGCACCGATTCGCCGAAGTAGAAGATGCGCTGCGGGTTCCATGAGCCGTTGAGGAAGGGCGCCTGGAATTCGTCAGTTTCTTCGCACAGGGGCAGGGCGGTGGACGCGCCCACCACGGTGTCTCCGTCCTGGGCCAGCACGATGATGCTGCCGGGGGCGGCGGCGTAGGTGGCCACGTAGTCGCGCTCGTAGCCCAGGTCGCCTTCGTACAGGTAGGGGAAGGCGCGGAAGACGCCGATGCGCAGGTGCGCCAGGTCGTCCAGGTATGGGGCGGCGGCGGCCCCCTGCAGCGTGGTGATGCGCACGATCGCTCAAGCCCGTGGATACTGGGGGTGAGTATAGGCTATGCTCCGCAGCCCGCCCACCCTCAGGACATTCCCCATGAGCGCCACCGACGTCATCCACGCGTACTACGCCGCCTTCAACAGCGGGGACATCGAGGCCTTCGTGGCCCAGGTGACTGACGATGTGGTGCACGACATCAACCAGGGTGGCCGCGAAGTGGGCAAGGACGCGTTCCGTGCGTTCTGCCAGAAGATGGCCCGTTCCTACCGTGAGCAGTTGACCGACATCGTAGTGTTCGGCAATGCCGACGGCACCCGCGGTGCGGCCGAATTCACCGTGAATGGCCAGTACCTGGCCACCGACGAAGGCCTGCCCGAAGCCACCGGGCAGGCGTACGTGCTGCCCGCCGGCGCCTTCTTCGAGATCCGTGATGGAAAGGTGGCGCGCATCACCAACTACTACAACCTGCCGCACTGGATCGCGGCCGTGGGCGGCTGAACGATTTGCCGATCGCCCGATAGCTCAATGCAGGGTGACTTTCAGGTACTGCTGGCGCAGTTCGTTCAACAGCCTGCGGCCATGCTGGCTGAGCGCCATCATCGCCACGCTGATCTTCTGCACGTTGTAGCCCGGCCGCGTGTGCGCGGTGGGGTCGGTCGGTTCGTTGTCGCTGATCATCAAGGCCATACCCTCGGCCGAACGGAGGGCGTGGTCGATACGGGACAACAGGGATTCCACTTCCGGGGTCAGGACAGGCGGTTGCGGTGACATGTGATGGCTCCTGGCAGGACAGGCCACCGGTAAGGTGGCGGGCGATGCGGGGTTGGAACTTCGGCTTAGTAACGGGAAGAAGCCGAGGGCCATGCGGCCGCCGCGCACCGCCCGCCGTAGTCATGGCAGGCAGTTCCCGTTACTCATTTCGGGGTTCCACACCCGGCAGCGGTGTATCCGCTGCGGGGGCATCGTGCGCAGGTCTTGATCGAGATTTCCATGCCTTTGCTCGAGGGTGCTTTGCGGAAACGTGGCGCGTCAAGCGCAGTGAAAGCGAGGCATTCCAAAGGCGACAGGTAGTGGCATGGCGGGGCCGATGCATGTGACCCGTTGCGTGGTCAATGAGGCTTGGCGCGCGCGCGTGGTACGCACGTACGTGCCAAAAGCGACTCGCTGAGTGCTGCGCGGGGGGCAATCGCAGCGCAACATGCCAGCAACGCGGCCCGGTGCTACTCTCTGACCACCACCTGAATCGATCCAAATGCCGATGCCCATGCTGGACCGTCGTCTCCTGATCGCTGTCGCCGCCACGGCGATGTTCGCTTCCGGCCTGGCCTGTGCGGCCCCGACCCGAACCGCCGCCGACAAGGCCTATGCCGCAGTGGACCCGTTCATCGGCACAGGCGGGGAGGGCCACACCTACCCGGGCGCCACGCTGCCGTTCGGCATGGTCCAGCTCAGCCCGGATACGCGCATCCAGCCGCGCGAGAAGGCGTATGGCTGGGCGGCGGGCTACCGCTACGACGACAGCAGCATCGTCGGTTTCTCGCACACGCATTTTTCCGGCACCGGCCATTCCGACCTGGGCGATATCCTGGTGATGCCGTTCACCGGCACTCCCGGGTTGGAGCGCGGTGATCCGGAGAAGCCGCGCAGTGGCTACGCCTCGCGCTTCCGCCACGACGATGAAAAGGCCGAGCCGGGCTATTACGCGGTCACCCTGGACGATTACAAGGTGCGCGCCGAGCTGACCACCACCGCGCGCGTGGGCGTGCACCGCTACGCCTTCCCCAAGGGCGCCGATGCCAAGGTGCTGCTGGACATGCGCACCAGCATGTACGACTACCCGGGCAAGGTGCTGTGGTCGCGAGTGCGCGTGCGTGCCGATGGCACCATCACTGGTTTCCGCGAAACCCGTGGCTGGGCACCGGGCCGCCAGCTGTATTTCGCCATGCGCTTCTCACGCCCGTTGACCGCCCACGAGCTGCACAACACCGAACAGGACATCGCCTACAAGGGCTTCCCGCCGCCGGGCCACCAGGACCCGAAGCAGCGCGCACAGATTGAAGGCCGGCAGCTGGTCGGCACCTTCGACTTCGGCAAGCTGGATGCGCCGCTGGTGGTGAAGGTGGCCATTTCGCCGGTGAACGAGGCCGGTGCGATTGCCAACCTGGACGCCGAAATGGCCGACTTCGATTTCGATCGCGTGCGTGCGCAGGCCAGGCGGGAATGGACCCAGGCGCTTTCGGTGCTGGATATCGACGCGCCCGAGCATGCGCGCCGCAGTGCCTACACCGCGCTGTACCACACGCTGCTGGGGCCCACGTTGTTCATGGATGCCGATGGCCAGTACCGTGGCCCGGACAATGCCGTGCACAAGGCCGAGGGCTACACGAACTATTCCACGTTCTCGCTGTGGGACACCTACCGGGCGCTGCACCCGCTGCTGACCCTGGTGCAGCCGGAAAAGCGCAACAGCGATTTCGTCAATTCCATGCTGGCCCATCACCAGCACAGCCCCTACGGCATGCTGCCGGTGTGGTCGTTCCACGGGCTTGAAGACTGGTGCATGATCGGCTACCACGCCGTACCGGTGATCGCCGATGCCTACGTGAAGGGCATTCGTGGTTTCGATGCGGACAAGGCGCTGAAGGCGATGGTGGAAACCGCCAGCTACGGCCCGTACGACGGCATCGCGCAGTACCGTGAATTGGGTTACGTGCCGATTGATGAAGAAGGCGAGGCGGCCAGCAAGACGCTGGAGTACGCGTTCGACGATTGGACCATCGCGCGCATGGCCCAGGCGATGGGCAGGACCGATGTGGCCGCGACCTTCGACAAGCGCGCCGGCAACTGGCGCAACGCCTTCGACAAGGACACCGGCTTCATGCGCGCACGCAAGCGCGATGGCAGCTTCCGTACCCCGTTCGACCCCAGCGCCAGCGGTTACGGCACCGACTACACCGAAGGCAACGCCTGGCAGTATTCGTGGTACGTGCCGCAGGACGTGGCCGGCCTGGCCGCCGCGCACGGGGGCAGCGACAAGCTGCTGGCGCGGTTGGACGAAGTGTTCAACGCCAAGGTCGATCCTTCCATCTTCGAGCATATGGAAGACATCACCGGGCTGATCGGCTGGTACGCGCATGGCAACGAGCCCAGCCACCATGTCGCCTACCTCTATTCGTATGCCGGGCAGCCGTGGCGCACGCAGGCGCGGTTGAAGCAGATCATGGACACCCAGTACGCCGATCGCCCTGATGGCCTGGCGGGCAATGATGACGTGGGCCAGATGTCAGCGTGGTATGTGTTCACCGCGTTGGGTTTCTACCCGGTGGCGCCGGGCTCGGGCGAGTACATCCTGGGCCGGCCGTTCCTGCCGAAGACTGCGATGCGTCTGCCCAACGGCAAGACGTTCACCATCGTGGCCGACGGGCTGGATGACAAGCACACCTATGTGGGCGGGGTGATGTTGAACGGCAAGCCGCTGCAGCGCACGTTCCTGCGCCACGACGAGATCCTGGCCGGTGGCGAGCTGCAGTTCACCATGCAGGCCGAGCCGAACAAGGACTGGCCGGGGCAGGGCGCGCAGGCCCCGTATTCGATGAGCCGGTAACCGCGCCGATAGGGCGGAAACTGCTTCGGTAGGTGCCCACCTTGGTGGGCACGAGGAATTCGCCCTGGTAGGTGCCCACCTTGGTGGGCACGAGCGTGCCGACCAAGGTCGGCACCTACCAGGGCAGCGGGGTGCCGACCAAGGTCGGCACCTACAAGGGCAGCGGGGTGCCGACCAAGGTCGGCACCTACAAGGGCAGCGGGGTGCCGACCAAGGTCGGCACCTACCAGGGCAGCGGGGTGCCGACCAAGGTCGGCACCTACCAGGGCAGCGGGGTGCCGACCAAGGTCGGCACCTACCAGGGCAGCGGGGTGCCGACCAAGGTCGGCACCTACCAGGGCAGCGGGGTGCCGACCAAGGTCGGCACCTACCAGGGCAGCGGGGTGCCGACCAAGGTCGGCACCTACCAGGGCAGCGGGGTGCCGACCAAGGTCGGCACCTACCAGGGCAGCAGCGTGCCGACCAAGGTCGGCACCTACCAGGGCAGCGGGGTGCCGACCAAGGTGGCACCTACCAGGGCAGCGGGGTGCCGACCAAGGTCGGCACCTACCAGGGCAGCGGCGTGCCGACCAAGTTCGGCACCGACCAGGGCAGCGGGGTGCCCACCAAGGTGGGCATCTACCCATCCGTCGTTCGGGTTATTGCGCGGCCACTACGGTCTGCGGCTCCAAGAACGCTTCCAGGCCCCACTGACCGCTTTCGCGGCCAATGCCCGAGTGCTTCATGCCGCCAAACGGGGCCAGCGATTCGTGCTGCAGGGTATTCACCAGCACGCGGCCGGACTGGATCTGCCGGCCTACGGCGGTGGCGCGCTGGCTGTCGGTGCCGATCACCAGGGCGCTGAGGCCATACGCGCTGTCGTTGGCAATGGCCACGGCATCGGCCCCATCGCGGTAGCCGATGATGCACAGCACCGGCCCGAAGATCTCCTCGCGGGCCACGGTCATGTCGTTCCGCACATCGGTGAACAGCGTGGGGCGTACGAACCAGCCACGCTGCAGGCCGTCGGGGCGGCCTTCGCCACCGGCCAGCAGCCGCGCGCCTTCGCCCAGACCGGTGCGGATATAGCCCTGCACGCGCTCCCATTGCCGTTGGCTGACCATCGGTCCGACCTGGGTGGCGGGATCCTGCGGGTCACCGCTGCGCACGGCGTGTACCGCACGCGCCAGCGCGTCTTCGAATTCGGCACGGCGCGATTCCGGCACCAGGATGCGGGTGCCGGCCACGCAGGCCTGGCCGCTGTTGATGAAGCCGGCCTGCACCGCCAGGGCTGCGGCGCTGTCCGCGTCGGCATCGTCGAGGATGATCGTGGGCGACTTGCCGCCCAGTTCCAGGGTGACCCGCTTGAAGCTGTCCGCCGCCGCACGCAAAATCGCGCGGCCGGTGCCGGTGGAGCCGGTGAATGAGATCTTGGCGACCTGCGGCGAGGCACTCAGCGCGGCACCGACATCATGCCCGGCGCCGTTGACGATGTTGGCCACGCCCGGCGGCAACTGCGCGGCGTGCAGGGCCTGCATCACCACCCGGGTCTGCAGGGCCGACAGTTCGCTGGGCTTGACCACCGCCGTGCAGCCGGCCGCCAGCGCGGTGGCCAGCTTGGCGCAGATGAAGGCGGCGTTGCTGTTCCAGGGCGTAATGATGCCGGCCACGCCCACCGGCAGGTAATGCACCTGGGCCTGGCCCACACTGCGCTGGAACGGGAAGTCGGCCAGGACCTTCATGGCGTCGTCGATCACCTGCACCGGGTGCTCCACCATCCAGCGCGAGCGCGCCGACGGGGCGCCGTACTCGGCCAGTACGGCCGCATGCAGGTCATCGCGGCGGGCGGCCATGGCATCGCGGAAGCGGCCCAGCAGGGCCAGCCGTTCCTGCACGCTGCGCGCGGCCTGGGCCGGCAATGCGGCGTTGGCGGCGGCGATGGCGCGCTCGGCGTCCACCGTATCGCCCAGCCGCACATGGCCGATCACCGCCTCGGTGGCGGGGTTGTGCAGGTCGGCCAGCTGCTGGCCGTGCGAGGCGACGAAGGCGCCGTTGATGTAGTGCTGCTCGATGCGTTGCATGGTGGGGTTCCCAGGGTAGGTGCGGCCAGTCTGTGCCCACTCGACCATGCGGGGAATCCGGTCTATGGTGGATGGGGAATCCCGATTTCCGGGATTATGTGGGCGCTACCGTGTATCGATCCGGACTGGTGGAGCTGGAGGCCGTACTGGCCGTGGCCCGGCGTGGCAGCTTCCGCGCGGCGGCGCGCGAGCTGGGCATGTCCACTTCGGCGCTCAGCCATGCAGTTGCCAGCCTGGAAGCGCGGCTGCAGGCGCGCCTGTTCCATCGCACCACGCGCAGCGTGGCGCTGACCGAAGCCGGCGCGCGGTATGTGGCGGAGATCGGGCCGGCGGTGGAGGCGATCCGCGGCGCGGGTGACGCGCTGCACGAGGACGAGCGTGACCCCGGCGGCACCTTGCGCATCAACATGCCGCCGGAAAGCACGCGCATGCTGTCCGGGCTGGTGGCCGAGTTCGTGCAGCGCTACCCGCGCGTACGGCTGGAAATGGCAGCCGAGGCCCGGTTGGTGGATATCGTGGCCGATGGCTTCGATGCTGGCGTGCGCCTGCACGAGCAGGTGCCGCAGGACATGGTGGCGGTGCCGCTGTACCGCCAGCAGCGCATGCGCGTGGTGGCCGCGCCGGGCTATCTGGCCGCGCACGGCACGCCGGACACCCCGGACGCGCTGGCCACGCACGCAGCGATCCGCATGCGCCTGTCGCATGGCGGGTTGTACCGCTGGGAGCTGGAGCACCGTGGCCAGGTGCTGCAGGTTGATCCGCCGGCGCGGCTGGTGGTGGCCGAACTGCAGGCGGCGCGTGCGGCCGCGTTGGCCGGCGTGGGCCTGGCATTCCTGTCCGAATGGCATATCCGGGACGACCTGGACAGCGGCGCGCTGGTGCCGGTGCTGGACGCGTGGTGCCCGCCGTTCCCGGGCTTGTACCTGTACTTCCCCGGGCGCCGGCACGTGCCGCCGGCGCTGAAGGCGTTCACCGACCTGCAGCGCGAACGCGATGCCGCCGGGCTGGCGCCGGACGCGGTGCGCGCGGTTCCGTAGCCAGCCCCTGTTGTTGAAGCCGGATCAGCGCTTGCGCAGATTGCGCTCGGCGGCATCGGCATACGCGCTGCAGGTCATCGCCTTGGAGGCCGCGTCGTTGCCGCCGCGGTAATTCCAGCCGCTGGCGCCAGGGTGCGGGGTCAGCAGCAGATCGCAGGGCAGGCTGCGCACCGTGGCGAAGCTGCGCTGGAAGTCCTGCGGCAGGTGCGGGTAGCGCGGGTTGTCCGTCACCGTGTAGCCCGGCGCGCTGAGGCTGTCCACATAGGCGATGCGCAGCGGTGCGCCATTGCGGGTGTCGGTCCAGGTCCAAGCGGTGCTGCCGGGGGTGTGGCCGGGCACGAAATGCGCGGTGAAGCGGATGCCGCCCAATTCGACGACTTCGCCATCCATCACGATGCGGTCGGCCTGCACCGGCGGGAAGGTGATGGCATCGCCGAAGTGCAGGTCGTTGCTGCCGCCGCGTGCCAGCAGCACGGCGGTTTCGGCGTTGGCCAGCACCTGCGCGCCGGTACGGCGCTTCAGTTCGGCCACCGGGCCGGCGTGGTCGGCATGGGCGTGGCTGAGCAGGATCAGGCGCAGATCGTGCGGTGCCACGCCCCGCAGTTGCATGTTCGCCAGCAGGTGGTCGGCCATCTGCGGCATGCCACCATCGAGCAGCACCGCGCCTTCCGGCGTCTGCACCAGCAGCGCGGTGAGTTCGGCGGTGCCAATCTGCCAGGTGTGGTCGGCAATCTGCAGCGGCGCGATGGGCTGCAGCCAGGCGCTGTCGACGGTGTAGGCCTTCAATTGGGCCAGCGGAGCGGGCTCGGCGCTGGTGGCGGCGAAGGGCAGGGCGGTGAGCAGGATCAGGGCGAGTGCGCGCATGGCGGTGGGTGGTGTGATGGCAATGGGGACGCTATCACGCGGGCCGCGCGGGCCGTTTCGCGTATTTTTCATGGCAGCCATAAGCGCGACGCGCGAGGAGTACGCTGAACATGCTGGGTGGCCCATGACCGGTAGAGTCGAGCGTGGTCGACTCTACGGCCCTGCGCGGGCGTAGGAGGTCGAGCGAACCCGACGCGACGCGCGGCGGTTTGCGACATGCGCGGCGGCCAGCAGCACGCCACCGCATGCGGTCAGCAGGCCATGCCACAGCAGCGATTCCTTCAGCGGCAGATACAGCGCCGAGGGCAGCAGCGCCACGGCGCCTGCCAACGCGAGGCCCTGCGGCAGGCGCCGATGATGCCGGCGCCGCCCCAACGTGGTGCTGGCCACCGCCAACACAGAGGCCAGCAGCGCGAACACCCATTCCCAGCGCGACATGACCAGCAGGGCGGTCATCAGGCCGTGCGCCGGGTGCTGGAACGAGCGCAGCGCCATCAGTGCCGCAGGCACGAAGGCCAGCAGCAGCGGCAGGGTGATGCAGTGCGCGGCGCACGCCATGGCCAGCCAGGCGGCACCGGAATCGAAGCGGGCATGCCAGCGTGCCGATGCTGGCGGTTGGGTGGCGTGGCTTGCGGGAAGCGTGGTGATGTGGTCCATAATGTTACATAGTAACAAATAGGATCCCCCATGAAGTCCACCTTTGCATTCCTGCTGCTGAGCGCCCTGCCTGCGGCGCACGCACATGACCACCGGCAGCTGGGCGCGCACGTACACGGCCAGGCCAATGTTGATCTGGCCGTGGACAACGGCGCCCTGGAGCTGACCCTGGCCGCGCCGGGCATGGGCGTGCTGGATTACGAACGGCCGCCGACGAATGAAGCCGAGCGCGCGGCGCTGCAGCGCGCCCTGACGGTGCTGCGTGAGGGGCGTTGGTTGACCCTGCCCAGCGCCGCGCAGTGCACGCGCATCCGCGCCGATGCCCAGGCCGAGGGTTTCCAGCCACAGACCGGCAACACCGGCAGCACCACGCACGCCCATGCGGGCTTTACTGCATCGCTGGCCTACCGCTGCGCCAACCCTGCGGCGCTGAGGGTGGTGGTGGTCACCCTGCCCAACGTGTTCCCGGGTCTGCGCGAGGTCATCGTCAATACGGCCACGGCCGCCGGGCAGGGACGCAGTATCGTGACGCCGGACAATCTGCGGGTGGTGCTGGCGCCATGACCGGCACGCCCATCATCGCTCTGGACGCGGTGCGCTTCGGTTACGGCGCGCACATGGTGCTGGATATACCCCAGCTGCACATTGCCGCCGGCAGCAGCGTGTTGCTGCGCGGGGCCAGCGGCTCGGGCAAGAGCACGCTGCTGGGCCTGCTGGCCGGGGTGCTACCGGTGCAGCAGGGCAGCGTGCAGGTGGCCGGCCATGGGCTGCACGCGCTGGGCAGTGCGGCGCGTGACCGTTTCCGTGCCGACCAGCTGGGCGTGGTATTCCAGCAGTTCAACCTGTTGCCGTTCCTGAGCGTGCACGACAACGTTGCCCTGGGCGTGCGCTTTTCGAAGGCACGCAGCGCCCGCGTGCACGGCGGCCTGACCGACGAGATCGCGCGGCTGTTGCAGGCGCTGCAGCTGGACCCGGCCGTGATGCAGCGGCGCGCGGGAACGCTCAGCGTGGGCCAGCAGCAACGCGTGGCGGCGGCACGTGCGCTGATCGGTCGGCCCGCCGTGCTGCTGGCCGATGAGCCGACCTCGGCGCTGGACCGCGAGGCAGCGAACGCCTTCCTGCGGCTGATGACCGCGCAATGCCAGGCGGCCGGAACCACGGCCGTGGTGGTCAGCCACGATGACAGTCTGCCGGCGCTGTTCGACCAGGTGCTGGACCTGCAGGCGATCAACCACGCGGGGGTGGCCCATGCTTGAACTGGCCTGGGCCAGTCTGCGCAGCCGTGCGCTGGGCGCGGGCCTGACGATGCTGGTCATTGCCCTGAGCGTGACCCTGCTGCTGGGCGTGGAGCGGGTGCGCACGCAGGCGCATGAAGGTTTCGCCAGCACGGTGTCGGGCACCGATCTGATCGTGGGCGCACGCTCGGGGCCGGTGAACCTGCTGCTGTATTCGGTGTTCCACATGGGGGATGCGACCAACAACGTGTCCTGGCAGTCCTACCAGGAACTGGCGGCGCTGCCGCAGGTGAAGTGGGCGGTGCCACTGTCGCTGGGCGATTCGTGGCGTGGCTACCGGGTGATCGGCACCACCACCGACTACTTCGATCACTACCGCTACGGCGCCGGACATGCCCTGCAGCTGGCCAACGGTGTGGTCTTCGATGATCTGTACGACGCCGTGCTGGGCGCCGATGTGGCGCGCGCACAGCAGGTGGGGGTGGGCGATACGCTGGTGCTGGCCCACGGTACCGGGGCGGTGACCCTGGCCACGCATGCCGACAAGCCGTTCCGGGTCAGTGGCGTGCTGCAGCGTACCGGCACGCCAGTGGATACGTCGGTGCTGGTGTCACTGCCGGCGATCGAAGCGATCCATCTGGACTGGCGCTCGGGCGTGCCGATGCGCAGCCAGCAGATCAGTGCCGATGCGGCGCGCCACAGCGACCTGACCCCGACCAGCATCACCGCGTTCATGCTGGGCCTGCACTCGCGGGTGGCGACGTTTGCGGTGCAGCGGCGCATTAACGAGTACCCCGATGAGGCATTGATGGCGATCCTGCCCGGGGTGACGCTGCAGCAGCTGTGGCAGAGCCTGGGCGGTGCCGAGCGGGCGCTGCGGCTGATCAGCGCGATGGTCGTGCTGCTGGGCCTGGTGTCGCTGGTGGCAATGCTGGTCAGCACGCTGCAGGAGCGCCGTCGCGAGATGGCGGTGTTGCGCGCCTGCGGTGCGCGCCCGGCCGCGGTAGCTGGATTGCTGGTGCTGGAAGCGGTGGCCAGCAGCACGGTGGCCATAGTGCTGGCGCTGGGCGTGTTGGCGGCGGTCAGTCTTGCAGGGCGCGAATGGGCGCTGACCCACTACGGGCTTTCGATCACGCATGTGTGGCCGGATCTGCGCGAACTGGCCTGGGCGGCGGCGGTGGTGGCGTTGAGCGCAGTGGCCGGGCTGGTGCCGGCACTGCTGGCCTACCGGCGCACGCTGGCCGATGGCCTGGCGCCGGCGATATGAACATGCGCCACGTGTTTGCATTGTCGGTGCTGCTGCTGGCGGCCTGCCAGCGTCCGGTGGATACCGGCGTGACGGCGCTACCGCAGGATGCGCCTGCCGCTGCGACGGCGGTCGAACAGGAACTGGATTGGCTGCAGATGCTGCCGCCCGATGAACTGGCGGCGCTGGAGCGCGGCGACGGGCCGGAGGTGCAGCACAGCGGTAACCGGCGCATGGCGCAGTTCGGTACCTTCCGCACGGTGGACGCGGTGCTGCAGCGACCGGTGCGGTTGCCCGGTTATGTGGTGCCGCTGGGCACCGCGGCCGACGGGCGCTTGAGTGAATTCCTGTTCGTGCCGTATTACGGCGCGTGCATCCATGTGCCACCACCGCCGCCGAACCAGATCGTGCATGTGCGCCTGCCGGAACCGATCGCGATGCCGGACATGTATGCGCCGTATTTCCTGGCTGGCCATCTGCAGGCCGAGCGGGTGGACGACGACCTGGGTGGGTCGGCCTACAGCATGCGCGAACCAACGCTGAGGCCGTATGAACCGTAGAGGCTTGCTGATCTTCATGCTGTGTCTGCTCGGGGCCTGCGGGCGCGAAGCGGCGGTGGCGCCCAGTGCCGCCGCGGTGTCGAGCGTTCCGCCCGAGGCTGTGGTGATCACGCAATGGGACAGCTTGATGCCAGAGCGGGATGTGTTCCAGCGACCCCCGCCGCAGATCGGTGTTGCACGCGGCAACGGGATGCAGGGCATTGGCGGGCTGATCGATGACAGCGGTGCCGGCAGTGCGCCGGGAACGGTGATCGACCATTCCAGCCCGGTACGCGCCAAGCAGTTTGGTTCGTCGGCGGTGGTGGAGGCGGTGGACGGTCGGCCGGTGCGCCTGCAGGGCTATCTGGTGCCGCTGGGCGGCGACGATGCTGGGCGGGTGAGCGAGGGATTGTTCGTGCCGTTCTACGGCGCGTGCATCCATGTGCCACCGCCACCGCCGAACCAGGTGATTCACGTGCGCCTGGCGCAGCCGATGGCGCCGGGCGCGTTGTGGGATGCGTATAAGTTGACCGGCACGCTGCACGTGCAGCGGTTCGATGCGGATTCAGCCAGTGCTTCGTATGAGGTGGGGGATGCGGAGCTGGTGGTGGTGGAGGATGCAGCGCTGTGACCGTTCGGGCGTCGTGATAAGGGGAACCGGGTCCCCGCGATGACCGGGATTGGGGCCGTAGAGTCGCGAAGCGGCCGGGCAAGCTCGGCCCTATGGGTCATCGCCGGTCTCAGGGCGGGTTGGATTCATATAACTATACCGGACGTCCGGTATAGTTATGGGCGTCGATTCTCTTTGCGGGCGCGTTCCATGGCGGTTTCCCAGTCTCTGGCCGGTGCTCCGGCCCTGTCGCGTCCCCGGCGCTGGGCGCTGCTGTTCACCGTGGCGGCGGGCCTGCTGCTGGTCACCTTGGACAATTCGGTGCTGTACACCGCGCTACCTACGCTGAGCGAGGCGCTGGCGGCGACGCCCGCGCAGGCGCTGTGGATCATCAATGCCTATCCGCTGGTGATGGCGGGCCTGCTGCTGGGCGCCGGTACGCTGGGCGACCGCATTGGCCACCGCCGCATGTTCCTGATCGGGCTGGTGGTGTTCGGGCTGGCTTCGGTGGTGGCCGCCTATGCGGGCAGCGCTGCGCAGTTGATCGGCGCGCGGGCGCTGCTGGCGGTGGGCGCGGCGGCGATGATGCCGGCTACGCTGGCCTTGATCGGCCTCAGCTTCCACGACCCGCGCGAGCGCACGATGGCCATTGCGATCTGGGGCTCGGTATCGCTGGTGGGTGCGGCGTTGGGGCCGATCATCGGTGGTTGGCTGCTGCAGCATTTCTGGTGGGGATCGGTGTTTTTGGTGAACGTGCCAGTGGTCGTGGTCGCCTTCGTGGCCACGCTTGTACTGGCGCCGGAAGGCCAGCGCGATCACTCGCGCCCGTGGGATCTTTGGTCGTCGCTGCTGGCGCTGGCTGCGCTGTCGGGCCTCGTGCTGGCGATCAAGTCGTGGATTGCCGCGCCGCCAGCCTACGCCTTGGGCGCTGCGGCCCTGCTGCTGGCCGCGATAGCCGGATACGCGTTCGCGCGCCGTCAGCGACGCTTGCCTTACCCCTTGCTGGATTTCAGTGTGTTCCAGAACCCGGCGTTCCTGGCCGGCACGTTGTCGGCGGTGTTCACGCTGTTCGCCCTGGCCGGGCTGCAGCTGGTCACCACCCAGCGCTTCCAGCTGGTGGCCGGCTTCAGTCCATTGCATGCGGGGCTGCTGGTGTCGGTGGCCGCCCTCGGCAGCCTGCCCAGTGCGTTGCTGGGCGGCAGTCTGGTGCATCGGCTGGGCCTGCGGCCGTTGATCGCAGGCGGTCTGGGCATCGGTGCGGCGGGCGTGGCGGTGGTCGCGTTCGGGTTCCCGCTGGGGCTGGGCTGGGTGATTGCAGGTATGGCCATCACCGGTTTCGGCATGGGCGCGGCAATCTCGGTGGCGTCGGCGGCCATCCTCAACAACGTGCCGTCCCACCGTGCCGGCATGGCCTCTTCGGTGGAAGAGGTGTCCTACGAGTTCGGTGGCCTGCTGGCGGTGGCGCTGCTGGGCAGCCTGAGTGCGGCGCTTTACGGCGCGTTCCTGCCGGCGACGGGGCTGCCCGATGCTGCGCGCGAGGGCTTCGTGCAGGCCGTACATGTGGCCCGACAGAGCGGGCCGGAGGCGTGGTTCGTGCAGGCCACGGCGGCCTACGACCGCAGCTACCGCATCGTGCTGTGGGTGGTGGCCGTGGTGCTGGCGGTCGGCGCGATCGTCACCGGCCGACTGCTGCGTGGCCGCGCCGGCAGCCGCGAGGGCGCGGCTGATCGCGTAAAGTAGCGCGCATGAGAACCAGCAAGCGCCAACGCATCCTCGACGCCGCCGTGGCCGTCATCAATCGCGAGGGCGTGCGTGCGGTCACCTTCGAATCGGTGGCTGCCGAAGCGCAGTTGACCCGTGGCGGGCTGCTGTACCACTTTCCATCGCGCGAAGCATTGCTGCGCGGAATCGACGAGCACCTGGTGCAGCAGTGGGAAGCGTCGATGGAGGTGCTGCTGGGCAAGCGCGCCGAAGAGGCCAGTGCGCTGGAGCGTTACCAGACCTTCGTGCGCGTTTCGGCGCAGAGTGCTACCCGCGCCGAGCTGTTGTTCATGCTGGAATCGATGGACCCGGAGGCCGGTGAGCGCCCGTGGGCGCCGGTAATGGAGCGGTGGGCACCCGCGCCGCCGGCCAGCGTGGATGACGCGGCGGGGATGGATGGATTCGTGGCGCGGCTGGCCGCCGATGGGCTGTGGATCTATGAAGCCATGTATGAAGGGAAGCTGGAGCCGGCGCTGCGCGCGCAGGTGGCCGAGCGCATTGCCCGGTTGTTGGTGAAGCCGTAGCGTCGAGCCGCTTTCGCAGCGTCGAGCTTGCTCGACGGCGTTCCGCGTGGAGCAGTCGAGCACGCTCGACGCTACGGGCGCTCGGGCTGCACGCGGTCGTAGAGGCGGACCAGGTCGACCAGGGTGCGTGCGCCCAGCTTGCGCATCAGCTGGCCGCGCCGGACCTTTACCGTGATCTCGCTCACGCCCAGATCGGCGGCGATCTGCTTGTTCAAGCGCCCGGCAACGACGCCTTCCGCGACCTCGCGCTCGCCGCCGGTAAGCGTGGCCCAGCGTGCCTGCAGGGCGGCCTTTTCGTCGTGCTCGCTGCGGCGCTGCCGGTCCTGCGCGATGCCCTTCTGGATGGCGTCCAGCAACTGCTGGTCGCGGAACGGTTTGGTCAGGAACTCCAGCGCGCCGTCCTTGATGGCGTTCACGCCCATGGCGATGTCACCGTGGCCGGTGATGAACACCACCGGCAGGTGCAGGCCGTGGGCGGCCATCTGCCGGTGGAAGTCCAGGCCGCTCTGGCCCGGCATGCGCACGTCCAGCACCAGGCACGCCGGCGCATCTTCGCGCGCCGCGTCCAGCAACGCCTGGGTTGAAGCAAAGCTGCGTACCTGCAGACCCATCGAGGCCAGCAGATCCTCCAGTGCCGCACGCACCGAAGCGTCGTCATCCACCACGTAGACCACGGCATCGGGTTCAGTGTGCGCGGCGCGGGTCATGTGCGGCGTCCTCGATGGCAGGCAATTCGATGATGAAGCAGGCACCGCCGCCGCTGGCGCGCTCGGCGTGGATCCGGCCGCCGTTGGCTTCCAGCATGCTGCGGCTCAGGCTGAGCCCCAGGCCGAGGCCGTCGGGCTTGGTCGTCCAGAACGCGTCGAACACCTGTTCGATGGCGTCGCTGGGCAGGCCGGCGCCGCGATCGCGTACGCTCAGCCGCACGTGCTGGTCGCGGGCGTGGGTGAGCACGGACAGGCGGCGCTCGGGCAGCGGCGTGCCGGCCATGGCTTCGATGGCGTTCAGCAGCAGGTTGCCGATCACCTGCTGCACCTGCACGCGATCGGCCAGCACCGTGGGCAGCGCCGGGTCGAGCAGCGTGGCCACGGTGACGTGCTGGCGCTCCAGTTCGGCCTGCGACAGCGCAAGCATGTCCTGCACGGCCTGGTTCAGGTCGAACACTTCGCGCTGTGGCGCTGCGCCCCGGGTCAGCCCGCGCACGCGGGCGATCACGTCACTGGCACGGTGCGCATCGGCCAGTATCCGGGCCAGTGCCTGCTGCGCCCGGTCCACGTTGGCCGGCTGCTGGGCCAGCCAGCGCTGGGCGGCCTCCGCACTGCTGGCGATGGCGGCCAGGGGCTGGTTCACCTCGTGCGCGATGGACGTAGTCAGCTCGCCCACGGTGGACGCGCGGGCCACCCGCAGCAGCCGCGTCTGCGCGTCCTGCACGGCGGCCTTGGCTGCCTCCATCTTCAACGACAGGTAGGTGGTGATGCCGATGACCAGGATGCCGATGGCGCTGTTGACCAGGCCGATGCGATAGGCCCCGGCGCGGGTGAGCAGGAAGCTGGTGATCGTCAGGGCGACGCAGGCCAGGGCCAGGCACAGCAGCGTGCGCGGCAGCAGCCGCCGCGACATGGCCAGGATGAGCGCGGCGTAGAAGCAGGCGGCCGCGACGGCATAGTCGCTGAAGGTGTCGACCAGGAAGATCGCCGCCATGGCGACGATCAGGGCCAGGTGGGCCAGCGGGCGGCGGAGCGGAGGGCGGGGCATCGTCAACGGTTCCCGGGCGGGCAGGCGCGAGGATAGCAAAGGGAATGGGGAGCGCTGGCCGCCGGCGCGCCTGTCATTCTTCCAGAGTGGCATTCCAGAACCCCTGCAACATGCCCGGCTGCGCCGCCAGCTCGGCCAGCACCGCATCCAGTTCAGTGCCATCGACGGTGGTGGCGTACAGCACTGCTTCGATTTCCACGTCGCGCTCGCCGAATGGGCGCTGGTCCACGGCACGCACCGGGTACTGGGCCTGTTCCAGCAGTAACAGCAGACGGTCCAGTACCTCGGCCTGCTGTTCGCGCTGGCAGACCACGTTGATGGCGTAGGTTGCTTCGCTGAAGGCTTCCGGCAGCGGCTGGCGCTGGATGCGGTTGACCACTGGCCGCAGCAGGGTATTCGAGGCGAGGACGAAGACGGCGGCCAGCAGCGCTTCGGGGAACAGCTTCAGGCCTGCACAGGCGCCAACTGCGGCCGAACCCCACAGCGTCGCGGCGGTGTTCAGACCCGATATCTGAGCGCCGTCCTTCATGATGGCGCCGGCGCCGAGGAAGCCGACGCCAGAGATGACATAGGCGACCACGTGCAGCGGTGACGGTGTGCCGCCGTGCAGGCCGTGATAACGCACGGCCAGATCGACGAATACCGCGGCGCTCACCGCGACCAGGGTGTTGGTGCGCAGACCGGCGGTGCGCTGGCGCACCTGCCGTTCCAGGCCGATGGCGCCACCCAGCACGAAGGCGGTGGACAGGCTGAGTAGGGATGCCAGGGTTGCGCCGGCATCGAACGCCGGCAGGTGCAGATCTAGGTTCATGGGGTGCAGCCCTCCACGGATCGGAGCCGGTCAGGGGTGATGAAGTACGAATGCGGCGACGCTGCCTACCTGCAGGCGGACGCGCGGGCTGCTGCCGATGCACAGCGGCTTCATGGCTTCGCGCAGCGGCGCGGGCAGGTGGCGCAGTACCGTGATGCGTTCGCCCATGGGCAGCAGCGACAGTGCGTCGGCCACCACGCGGGGTGAGCCCAGCGCGAGCGCACGCGCAAACAGCACCGGACCGTGCTGCAGCAGCTGGCTGCGCAGCGCCGGTACCGCGCGTTCGCCGATCAGGCGACGCAGGGTGATGTAGAGGATCTTGTAGGACATGGGTGGGCTCCGGGCAGGCGATGCCCGCAGCCCCGGTCACGCAACGAGAAGCGAACCGGTCGCCAGGCACCAGCAGAGAGGGACAAGGGGGAGGGGCGCGCGTGCAGCGCACCGGACAGGTTCGGGATCCATCTTCGACTCCGCAGTGGATGCAGGCCGGTATTGTCCGCCGCTGGCCGTGACCGGCCTAGAGGCCCGTGGTACAGCGCGGGTATACGTGGGTATATCCGCGCGTGCGGGTAGGTCAGCCGGCGTGGCTGCCGAGGGCTGCATCGGTGGCGCGGATCAGTGCATCGGTGGTGGCCGCTTCGGTGGCGCTGTGGCCGGATAGCACCATCTCCAGCCGTGCTTCGGGCCAGGCCTGGGCCAGATCCCAAGCGCTGCGGGCGGGGCAGATGATGTCGTAGCGGCCCTGCACGATCACGCCGGGCAGATGTCGGATGCGATCGATGTTGTGCAGCAGCTGGCCGTGTTCCAGAAATGCGTTGTGGCGGAAGTAGTGCGCTTCGATGCGGGCCTTGGCCAGGGCCTGCTGCGGGTCTTCATCGGAAACGGCGTTGACGTCGTGCAGCAGGGTGGCCGCGTTGTCTTCCCAGCCCAGCCAGGCCTGCGCGGCGGCAATGCGAACGGAGAGGTCCGGGCTGTCCAGGCGCTTCCAGTAAGCCGCGATCATGTCGCCGCGTTCGTCTTCGGGAATGAAGGCCTCGTAGCGTGCCCAACGCTCCGGGAAGATCCAGCGGGCGCCGCCGTCGCCTTCGGCGAACCAGCGGTTCTCTTCAGCGCGGCCCAGATAGACCCCGCGTACGATCACCCCGCTGGCGCGCTGCGGGTGCGCCTGCGCGTAGGCCAGCGCCAGCGTGGAGCCCCAGGAGCCACCGAATACCAGCCAGCGCTCGATGCCCAGGTGCGAGCGCACCCGCTCGATATCAGCCACCAGGTGGGCGGTGGTGTTGTCGCGCAGTTCGCCAAAGGGGGTGGAGCGGCCACAGCCGCGCTGGTCGATCAGCACGATGCGGTAGCGGGCCGGGTCGAAGAAGCGGCGGTGCACCGGCGAAACGCCTGCGCCGGGCCCACCGTGCAGGAACACCACGGGCTGGCCCTGTGGGTTGCCGCATTCCTCGATATGCAGGGTGTGCAGCGCATCCACGGCCAAGCTGTGCTGGCGGTAGGGTGCGATGGACGGATACAGGGTGCGCATGGCGGTGCCTCACGTGCAGGACGCACAAGCATAGCCAGCCGTGGCAAGATTTTGGGGCGCAACCAGGAACCCAACACCCATGCAGGATGCAACCGCGGCCCCGACCACCGCTCCTTACGTGCTGCCCAGCGGCGCGCGCGAGGCGTTGAAGTGGCTGGCGCTGCTGTTGATGACCGGCGATCACGTGGCCAAGGTGGTCCATGGAGGCTACGTGCCGGTGGGGAGCGAGCTGGGGCGTATCGCGTTTCCGCTGTTTGCGGCGGTGATGGCGTGCAACCTTGCCCAGCCCGGCGCGGACCTGGGCAAGTCGATCCGCCGCCTGGCGCTGTGGGGCGTGCTGGCGCAGCCGCTGCATGCGTGGGCGTTCGGCGGCTGGCTACCGGTGAACATCCTGCTGACCTTCGCCTTGGCGGCGCTCGCCATCCAGGCGCTTGTTCAGAATCGACCGTGGTGGCTGTTGCTGGCCGCAGGCGTGCTGCCGTTCTTCGTGGATTACCGCTGGGCCGGGGTAGGGCTGGTGCTGCTGTGCTGGATCGCGTTCCGCCACCGGGTGTGGTGGTTGCCGCTGCCGGCGCTGGCCGCGGTGTGCTGGTTCAACGGCAACGCGTGGGCACTGCTGGCGGCGCCGCTGCTGTGGCTGATGGCGCGCTGGCCCTGGGCCATTCCGCGCACGCGCTGGTGGTTCTACGTGTACTACGTGGGGCATCTGGCAGTGCTGGCGGCGTACGCTCAGATGTTGCGCTGAGCGGTTACTGCGCGTGGCTGCCGGCAAGATCGCTGCTGTACTGCAGGACTTTGTCGTCGTGCTGCAGCGGGAGTACCTGCACGGGCTGGCCGCCCAGCGCTGCGGCCAGCCGCCGTGCAGCGTCGTCGGCATGCCGCAGTTCGCTCGGCGGCAGCGACAGCTGCACGCTGCCGTCGGCGTTCTGGTGCACGACAAATCGTGACAGCGGCAACGGCGCCAACGCATGCGTCACATCGATGTTGTTGATCCATCGGCCCTGTGCGGTGCGGTAGCGCAAGGGGCGGCGCCCCTGCAGCCCGACGATCATCGGAGTGTCACCGGCCATGGCCAATGCGCCGCGATCGCCGGTGCGATAGCGCAGCAGTGGCAGGCAGAAGTTGAAGCCGCCGCTGAGCGTGATCTCGCCGGTCTGCCCGGCCGGCAGTGCGGCGCCCTCGGCATCCAGGATTTCCACGTACATGCCCGGTTGCAGCAGCACGTGGCCGCCTGCGTCGGCATCGAACACCGCCAGCGGCCCGGCCTCGTTCATGGAATACACGTCCAGCACGGGGCAACCGAAACGCTCGGCCAGCTGCGCACGCAGCCCGTGAGACAGGGCCATCGACACCGACAGCAGCGCGCGCGGGCGGTGCTGCACCGGCAACTGCAGCAGCGCGGCAAACGAGATCGGATCGCCGGCGATCACCTCCGGCTGCATCTGGTCGATGTAGCGCGCACGATCATCGGGATGGCGCCAGTCGTCAGGGTGCAGGTTGATCTTGGCCAACCCGGATTCGCCCATGCTGGGGGTGACCGACACATAGGTGAAGCAGCGCTGCTGCATGCCCAGCAGCATCACCCCCATCTGCCCGGCGCCGTGCCGCAGGGTGATGCCGAAGCGGTGCAGCGCGCGCTTGTGGTAGGCGAGGTAGCGCGCGGCCACCACCGGATGCGAGGGCAGCACCAGCGGATGGCCGGTGGTGCCGGTGGTGCGGAAGTTGATCATCCGCTGCAGCGGCACCGGGTCGGGTACGAAGCGGGCCACGTCGGCGGCCAGGTCGCCGCGGTGCACGCTGTGGATGTCCTGGAACGCTGACGGGCGCGGCAGTGCCCGGTAGTTCGGCACCTGGGCGAAGGTGTCTGCCACGAACGCGTCCAGCCACGGCGGTGGACTGCCGGGGTGCCACTCGAATCGCGCCTGGGCGATGTCGCGCTCGTAGACGCGCAGCGCGGCCACTTCATCAGCCAACAGACGGTTGCCGCTGGCGTTGCGGAACAGCGGCGCGGCCGGGTGCTCGCGCATGTGCCGCAGCATCGCGCGGCCGGCATCGCTCAGGGTGGGGTAACGATCGGCATCGGTCGGTTCGGTGTGCATGGCCAACGGGTTACTCGCGCGTCCACTTGTCGGCCGATTCTTCGGCGGCCTTGCGCGCCAGCGCCTCGCGGATGGCGCGGGCGCGCGCCTCGGTGGCGCGGCTGGCGTCGAGCAGGCGCTGCCGTTCCACGCCGCTGATGCGGGCCAGGCGGTCGGCGGCCTGGGCGGCGGTTTCCCCGTCCGGCAGCAGGCCCAGGCGGGCAATGGTGGTGCGCGCCAGTTCTTCGCGGCGGTCGGCCTCGAACACGAACTGCTCGGCCGGGGCGCTGGCCGCCAATGCGGGGATGGCGTCTGCAAACAGGCTTGGCCAGAGCGCCTTCTGCAGGGCGATCTGCTGCCAGTGCGGGTCGGCCATCAGCCAGGCGGCAACGGCGGCCACGCTGAGCTGGTTGGCGCCCACGCCGGGCAGATCACCGGACAGGGTGGCGCGCAGCGCGGGGGGCAGGTCCACGCCGTGCAGGGCGAACACATCGCCGACCACGGCTGCCACGTGCACGCTGCCCTGGCCGGCACGCCGTGGCACGGCGAGGAAATCCGGCGGGGTTTCCAGCAGCCGGCGCAGCAGGACATCAAGGGCAGGGCCAGTGGTCATGGTCATGTTCCGAATTTTGCAAACACCTGGGTGGAAGGACAATCACCGCAGACTGCGGCCGGCGCCTGCAGGCGCTGTCGCCGCAGCCGCTCGCGCAGCGTATGAAGGTCTTCGGGTTGGCGCAGGTCGCGGCTGTCGATGGCGTGGGTGTCGACGGTGAAACTGCAGGCGCCGATGCGGCCGCGTTCGTCGATGAACAGGGTCGGGCGGCGGGCCTCGCAATCGAGCACCGGCAGCGCGGCGCCGATGGCGCTGGCGTGGAAGCGGTCCAGGTAAGCCGGCTGGGCATGCAGCTGCACGCCGCGCTCGGCCAGCTGACCGGCCAGGGCGGGCAGGGCATGACGCAGCTGCGCCACATCGGCGCCCGTCAGCGCGTGCTGGCGGTGAAACAGCGGGCGGTCGCGGCCACCCAACTGGTTGAAGGTGATCTCATCCACGCCCCACTCGGCCAACTGCAGGCACAGGTCGGGGAAGAGTTCGAGGGTGGGGTGCATGAGCACCACATTGGCACGCAGGCGGGGGCGGTTCTGGTTGTCGCTGGCACGTAGGCCAGCAAGGGCGCGGATCGCCTGTTCCAGCCTGCGCGCACCGCCGGGCCAGCCGCGCAGCGCATCATGCACGGGGCCCGGGGCATCGATGCTGAAGGTGATCTCGTCGAAGGCCTCGGCCAGCGCCTGCGCAGCACCCGGTTGCCAGGCGCGGCTGCCGTTGCTGGTCATGCTGATCCGCAGGCCCTGTCGACGCAGTTGCTGCGACAGCGGCAGCAGGCCGGGCCAGAGCAGCGGCTCGCCACCCAGCCAGCTCAGCAGTACCGGCTGGCCGCTGCGCTGCTGGTAGCGCACGAACAGGTCCGCGACACGCTCCACCTCTGCGGCCGGCATGTGCACGCGGGGCTGGCGGACGCGGCGGTCGTAGGCACAGAACCCACAGGCCAGGTTGCACAGCGTGGTCAGCCGCCACAGCACGATCACGGTCGTGGACCGGCCGGGCCCGGCGCGTAGTGGCGCTGGGCAAAGGCGCGCGCGAACTGCAGCAGATCCGCCATGTCGCGCACTACGTGGATATCCCAGCCGGCCGCGCGCGCGCGCAGCAGGTCGGCGGTCCAGCCGGTGGCCGCGGCATCGGCCAGGCGTGCCGGCAGCGGGCTGTACAGGTTCAGCGCCATGGTGCCGCCGCCACGTGCGGCCTGCAGTGCATGGCGGGCGATGTCCCAGCCGCTGCCGCCACGCTCGTCCTGGTCGAACATGGTAGTGATGCCGTCGTCGGAGATATGCAGGATATGCACGGCGCGGTCGCGCGGCGTGCGCGTGGCATAGGTGTCGCGCAGGCGATGGATCGGGAAGGCGGTGGCGCCGCCGAAGTACCCGGTCAGCACATGCAGGATGGGGTCTTCGGCGCGCACGAAGCCATCGGTGTGCAGGTGCTGGTGGGTGCCGCTCCACAATGTGGCCTGTACGCGCGCGCCGGCCCGCAGCGCCGACAACGCAATGATGGCACCGGCCAGGGCCAGGTAGGAGGTGTGCTGCTGCGGGTTGGGCATCGAACCCGAGCTGTCCACGTACAGATCCAGATCGATGGGTTCGGCCACCGGCTCGCGGCCGGGCGCGAGCCCGTACACCCGCTGCACGGTGGTGACGCCGGGGATGACGTGCGGCGATTGCAGTACCGACTGCAGCCAGTCCACCGCATCCAGTGCATCGCCCGGTTCCCACGGCTCCAGGCCTTCGGGCAGTGCTTCCAGTGCCTGCGGCTGCGGCGCGCTCGGGTAGCGGATCAGGTGCGGAAGCGCGCGCTCGCGGTAGTAGCGGATGGCGATCTGGTGGTCATCCAGATCCAGCCCGGCCGCGCGCAGGATCTGCCCATATTCGAACGGTTCGCGCATCTGCCCGCGCGAGGTGGCGGCCGCGGTGTCCTGCGGCGCTTGCGCCTGGCCCGTTTCGGCGGTTGCCTCATAGGGTTGGCCGGTGATGAGCGGGTCGTGTGCCGGGTGCAGGACCGGCGACAGCTCATCGTCATCCAGTTGCCCCAGGCCCGCCGGCTGGCTGCCGTGGCCGGCGTGCCGGGTGTCCATCAGGGCATCCAGCCGTGCATCGGTCTGCGCCTGCAGCAGCCAGGGCAGCAGCAGGGTCGCAAAGCGGGTGGCACCGGCCATCCAGTCGTTGGCGTAGACGCGCACCACCCGCGCGCCCAGCCATGCGTCGGCGTGCACGGCCGCATCGTCCGGGGAACCGCCCAGTGCGCCACGCGGCTGCTGCCACAGTTCCTCGTAGATGCCCATGTACAGCTGCCAGACCGTGGATGCCGGCTGGGTGGCCGCCTGCGCCAGGCGCTGGTAGATGGCATCCATGTGCAGTCCGTTCTGGCGCTGCAGGCGGTCGTTGATGAGCAGGTCGGTGTAGAGGTTGGCCACCATCGGCGCGTGTGCTTCCAGCGTCGGCAGCGCGCGGCGGATACGGGCCAGCATGCGCGCATGGTCGCTGGCGGTGGCCGGGGCCAGCACGTGGTGGCCGATCTCGTGCGCCAAAATCTCCACCGCGTAGGGCTGCAGGCCGAGCTGCTGCACCTGCTGAAGATCAATCACGATGCGCTGGTCGGCCAGGCGGATGGCGGCGAAGCTGCCGGTCAAGCCCTCTGCTGCGGCCTGCACGTGCGAGTCGCACAGGCGCGGGTCCTGCAGGCGGGTGAACCGGCTCCAGGCGGCCAGTGCCTGTGGCCACGCCTGCTGCCATGCGAGCAGGGAACCAGGAAGCGGCGGCGGCTTCATTGCGGTGGCAGCACGTGCAGCGCATGCGACCAGGCCGAGAACAGAACGATGCCGGCGTCACTGGCTACGGCCTGCACCTGATGGCGTGCAGCCGCGTGCGGCAGGTGCTGGTCGGCCAGGCGCGCGGCGGTGGCGGCCGGCAGCGTACCGGCCGGCGCCGCATCGTACTCCTCGGCATTGGCCGGCAGCAGGGCGGCACCGAAGGCATCGGCCAGCAGCAGGAAGTGCTGTTCGCCGCTGCGGATGACAAAGCCCTGCGGTGTCGCCCGCACCTGAGGCGGTGCGCTGAACGATCCGCCAAAACCAGTGAACGCGCCGGTGCTGTGGCCGACCGCGGCGCTCGGCGCTGGAGGGTACCAGCGGTCGGCGCGCAGCCGCGGGAGCAGGTCGTCTACGCTGGCGGCAGGGGCGCCGATGATCGCGGCGGTCACTGCGAGCGGAAGGCTGTCCAGTTGCTGCAGTACCGGCTCACGCAGCTGCGCCATGCCCGCGCGCCAGGCCGCCAGTGCGCCCAGGTCGCGCAGCTGCTGCGCGTTGCTGCACTGCGCACCGTGTGCGGCCACGGTGGCAATCCACGCGTCCACGCGTACGCCGGGTTGTTCGGCCATGCGCAGCACGGCGTTGGCCACCGTGCCCAGCACCGCCTGCGGTTCACGCCGCAGCAACGGTGCCAGCGCGGGCGCCAGGGTGGACCAGGCCGCATCGACCCAAGGCAGGCGCGCACGCGGGCCGGCCTGGCCATGGGCCACCAGCTGCAGCCCCAGTTCGAAGGCCACCTCGCACACCTGGGCGGTACACGCCGGGTCTTCGCCGTCCACGGCCTGGCACAGCGCATCCAGGGTTTCGCGCACGAACTGACTGAAGGCGGCCAGGTCCAGGCTTGGCCAGCGGTGGCGTGCATCGGCCACGGCCTGGTTGAACAGCGCACGCCGCGATGCCAGCAGCGACGCCAGAGTGGGCGACACCATCTCAGCGCGCCCGCAGCCAGTGCAGGTAATTGGTGTAGCGCTGGTGCAGGTACTTCAGTTTCAGCAGATCGTCGTACAGGTGGCCATACAGCTTGCGTCCCTTCACGCGCTCTTCCACCAGCCGTTCGATGCGGGTCAGGCGCTTGCGGGTCTCGCCTTCGCCCAGCCCGTCCAGGCCCTGCGCGAACTGCTCGGACAGCGCGCCCACCGGATCGTCGCGGTCCAGGTCCAGGCGGTCGTACTCGGCGGTGGACGCATCGAACAGCCAACGCAGCCAGCCCAGGTGGTCGCTGCGGTAGGCGGCGTTTTCCGGCAGCGCGAAGAATGGTGCATCCGGGTCGGGCTGCAGCTTGTCGTTCAGCACGAAGGGCAGCACCTGGCGCACGTCGTCCAGGGCCACGGCGGTGTTGCCGCGGAAGTAGGCCATGGCCTTGGCGAACATCAGCAGGGTCATCAGGTTGCGCACGGACAGACCGTTGCGGGTCTGGCAGCCCAGGTCCTTCATGCGGTCGCGGCCGCTGTCGGCGGCGGTCAGCTGCGCCCAGTCGGCGCCAGACAGGCGCGCGGTGTCCTTGGTCATGTATTCGAACTGCGCACCGGCGGTTTCCATCAGCTCGAACTGGCTGCTGAAGAATTCGATGCGGCGGCGCACGTCCTGCGGAACCTCGACCGCGCGGATTTCCTGCAGCAGCTGGTCACCCTCGGCCTCGGTGAAGATGATGTCGCGCGGCACGACTTCTTCGGGCCGGATGTCCTGTTCGATGCGCAGCAGCATCTCTTCCAGGAAGCGCGGGTTGAAGGCCAGCGCCTGCACGACCACGTCGATGCGGTCGCGCAGGGCCTCGATCACCTGGTAGGTGCCGCCGCCGCGATCGTCATTGGCGGTCAGGTACCACGCAGATTCGGGGCATTCGTAGACGTGGTTGAGGATTTCGGCGTAGTTGTCGCCCATCACCGTGAGCAGGGCGCTCTGGGTGCGGGTGGGAATGCGGTTGTACTCGTCGATGATCTTCACCCGCATGCTCAGCCAGCTGCGCCAGGCGATGCGGATCTGGTTCATGTCCTGGGCGGCGACCAGATCGGCCGGCAGCGGGTTGCCAAGCAGGTCGGCAATGGTCATCTGCGGGTGGCCGTGCTGCATGGCGCGGCGCACCTCGCGCACCGGGTAGCCGGCCAGCACGCCCATCAGGATGGCGCTGGCGGTCTTGCCACGACCGGGCCCGCCCACGAACAGGCACTTGCGGCGGGTGGCGAAGGTCAGCAGCGGCAGCAGCACGTAGCTGGAGTAGCTCTGCGCCGACGGCAGGGTGAGCGGACGTCGGCTGTCACCCACGTTGAACCGCGGCGAGGGACCGTCGTGGTACTCGATGTCGTAGTGCGGGCTGATGATCGCGTTGTTGACGATCCAGAAGTAGGCCTGGCGCAGCTTCTCGTCCAGCGCCAGCGGGGCCGCAGCGGCATCACCGGGCAGTGCCACCGGGCCCGCGTACAGTTCGGCCACATCGAAGCTGCGTGGCGCCGGTTCGGCGCGGGGATTGGTCGGCGCCTGCGAAAGACGCTGGAACAGATTGAACGGGGGCACGCAGATCCTTGGGTGACGGCCTGCCCGGATTGTAGAACGGCCGCGCATGCTCTGCGCCCTGCGCGGGGGAAACGGTGGGTATGGCCGACTGGATATGCCCGGCTGGGTAGAGTCGAATGTTAGTCGACTATCGCGCGAAGCGCGGGTTGTCGGTGGCCTGGCAAGAGCAGTCGACCAACAGTCGACTCTATCCCGTCGATGCCACCCAGTCGCCGCCATCCGGCCAACGCCCTCCACCCTGCGCGCCGATCTACAATGGCCCATGGCCGCTTCGCCCACCCTGGACCAGTTGCGCCGCTACGCGGTGTCACGCACGTTGTTCACGCCCACCACGCTGATGGCAGCGATCCGTCGCCTGGGCTTCGTGCAGGCCGATCCGATCCGCGCGCCTGCCCGTGCCCAGGACCTGACCCTGCGGCACCGGGTGAAGGACTATCGCGCTGGTGACCTGGAGCGCCGCTATGCGCGACTGCCGGTGGAAGAAGACTGCCTGGTGAACTACGGCTTCCTGCCGCGCGAGCACGTGGCGCTGATGCACCCGCGCGTGCCCAAGCGCGCCTGGGATGCGGCCACCCGGCGCCGCGCCGAGCAGGTGCTGGCGTTCGTGCAGGCGCAGGGTGCGGTGCACCCGCGTGAGGTTGACCAGGTCTTTGCGCATGGACGGGTAACCAATTACTGGGGCGGCACCAGCAACGCCAGCACGCAGCTGCTCGATGGCATGCATTACCGCGGGTTGCTGCGGGTGCAGCGGCGTGACAGTGGTACGCGCATCTATGCACCGGCGCTGCACGCGCCGCTTGAGGCCGATGACCTGACCGCGCAGCAGCGTGCCGAGGCGTTGCTGGCCCTGGTGGTGCGCAAGTACGCGCCGCTGCCGGCGGCCAGCCTGACCTATCTGGTGCGGCTGCTGGGCTACGGCGCGCCGCACCTGGCCGCGCCACTGCAGCAGGCCCTGCGCGACGCGCGCGCGCAGTTGGCCAGCTGCACGGTCGATGGCACGGTCTGGTTCTGGCCGGCCGACGAGAACCCGCAGTCGCGACGCCACGCAGTGGATGAGGCCGTGCGCCTGCTGGCGCCATTCGACCCGGTGGTCTGGGACCGTCGCCGCTTCGAACAGCTGTGGGGATGGGTCTACCGGTTCGAGGCCTATACGCCTGCACCCAAGCGCCGCTTCGGTTACTACGCGCTGCCGCTGCTGTGGCACGAGCAGGTGATTGGCTGGGCGAATGTGACGGTGGGCGGCGGCCAAGTGCTTCCGCAGTTCGGCTACATCGGCGGCGCCGCACCGCGCGGTACGGCGTTCAGCAATGCGCTGGACGATGAACTGCAGCGCATGAACCGTTTCCTGCTGCACTAGTGCCCGCCATCGCCGTGGCTGGCGCCGCGTGGTGACCGGCGCACGCGGGCTCGCGCGCGGTACAGATGGTCATCGGCGCGGTGGATCGTGTCGGCCACGCTTTCGCCGGGCACATGCTGGGCGGCGCCCATCGAGAATGCGCAGGGCGAATCGCTGCAATGATCGTTGTACCAGCGCTCCAGTTCCTGCAGCCGGGCAGGGTCCGGGTTGTTGGACACCACCAGGAATTCATCGCCACCCAGCCGTACCACGGCCTCGTCCTTGCCCAGCGGTGTACGCAGGAAGGTGGCGAAGCCGACCAGGATCGCATCGCCGCGGCGATGGCCTTCGCTGTCGTTGATCTGCTTGAAGTGGTCCAGGTCGAACACCAGGCAGGCCCAGGCCTGTCCGGTCTGCGCTTCCAGGGTGTGCAGGTAGCGCCGGTTGTTGCATTGTGTCAGCGGGTCCTTGAAGGACAGTTCGCGCAGCTGCTGTTCCTGGGTGCGCAGGGCGGTGACATCCTGCGCGTGGCCCAGCACATAGGGCGGCTGCGCTTCCGAATCCAGCACGTTGTGGTAGGCCCAGTAGCGCCGGGTGCCATCGGCGGCGATCAGTTCGATCACGCCCGAATCGGTGTGGTTGGCGCCGATGCGGCGCAGATAAGCGGCAAAATGGTCCTGCTTCTCCTCGGGCATGAACTCGCCCAGGCTGCGCCCGACCACGTGTGCTTCGTCGTAGCCCAGCGACTGCATGGCGGCCGGGTTCACCGAGGTGAGCGTGCCATCCAGCGTATGGGTGCAGATCAGCCCCAGGCTGTAGTGGAACAGGCGCCGGTAGCGCACTTCGCTGGCTTCCAGCGCATCGCGGGTGCTGCGTTCCTCGCTGATGTCCTGGATGGCGCCGACCAGCCGCTGGCGGCCTTCGACAATCTGCCGGTTGCCGACCACGCGTACCCAGATGTCGCGCCCGTCGGCGGTGGTCATCGGCAGCTGCAGTTCATATGGCGTTCCTTCGTCCACGCAGCGCTTCACCGCCGTCTGGATGATGCCGCGGGTGTCGGGCCGGTAGAAGGACAGGGCGGTGGCCAGCGTGGGCTCGTAACTGGAACGCACGCCGTGGATCTGCTTGGTTTCGCGGGTCCAGCGCACTTCGCCGGTGGCCAGCTCCAGTTCCCAGCCACCCACGCGCGCGGCGGTGTTGGTGCGCTCCAGGAAATCTTCGCTGCGCTTCAGTTCGCGGTGCAGCACGCGGGCCTGCTCAACCTGGGCCAGCAGCGCGCTGCGTTGTTCCAGCACCTGGGTGGTGACCCGGCCCAGGTGCACCATCAGCTCGCGCTGCGAGGGCGAGAGCACGCCGGGCAGGGTGTCGAGCAGGCACAGCGTGCCGATCTGTGCACCGTGCGCGGTTTCGAGCGGAATGCCGGCATAGTGGCGGATGCGCGGCCCGCCCAGCACAAGAGGGTTGCGCTGGAAACGCGGGTCCTGGAGCGCATCGGGAACCTCCATCAGACCCCGCTGTTCGATGGCGTGGGTGCAGAAGGAAATGTCACGCGGTGTTTCGCAGGTGCCTTCCAGACCGATGTTCGCCTTGAACCACTGGCGGTCGTGGTCGATCAGCGAAATCAGACCCGTGGGCATGCCGGTGGCGGCACGCGCGGCCGCCACGATGGCATCGAACACGGGTTCCGGTGCGGTATCCAGCACCCCCAGGCGATTCAGTTCTTCAAGTCGGGCGACTTCATCCATGGCAAGCGTGTGCTGTGAAGGGAAGTGGTGCTGCGACCTGCGGTCCGATGCTGACAATGAACGGGTTATGCTGATGCGCACACCAGTGAAGCGTGCGTCAATGCGGGGTACGGGCGCATTGACGCAGTTCACGAAGCAGTGCAGCCACGCGCGCCGCACGCTTCCTGTTGCATTGCCGCATTCAACGCCTGGCGTGCGCCACCAGGGCCAGCACCACCGCACCGGCGGCCACGCTGGTATGGCCCGAATACAGCGCCAGCCCCAGGCCAACGCCGCGCAGTGCAATGGCCACGCCGAGCGCGATCAGCAGCAGGCTCCAGCCGGCCAATCGCCAGCGCAGTGAGCTTGCCGGTACGAGGCAGCGGCCCAGCAGGTCGCGCTGGTGCCGTTCCATCGCCAGCGCCAGGCAGGCAAAGCCGGCGCCGCACAGCAGCAACAGCAGGGCGTGCATCACGAGGCCACCCCGCTGGCAGCCGCAGCCGCAGTGCGTGGCGCGCGTGCACGGGTGGTGCGCGGGGTGAACCGCCAGGTGCGCCAGGCCAAGCAAGCGTGCAGGCCGGCCAGTGCCAGCAGGGTCAGGTCGGTGCCGGCAAAGGCCCAATCGCCGGCGGGCAGGGTGACCCACAACGGGCGTGCGGTGGTCGTTGCGTTCAGTACCGGCACCAGGGCCAGCAGCAGCGCCGCCAGGCAGAACTGCTCCACCCAGGCGCGTTTGGGCGTGCGCAGGCAGGCATGGACCAGCGTGGCCGCCCACACGATGAAGAACACATGCACTTCCCAGGCGGCCCGTTGCTGCAGGCTGATCGGCAGCAGGCGGTTGGCCCAGAAGAACGCGGCCATGGCCACCGACAATCCGGCGACCGTGGCGATGTTCAGGCGTTCCACCAGACGGAAGCCGAAGTACGGGCGCTGCGGGTCCGGCAGTTGGCTTCGCCGTTTCACCGTCCACAGCACCAGGCCGGTGCCGACCATCGCCGTGCCGGCCAGGCTGACCACGAAGTACAGCCAGCGCGTGGCGGCGTCGGCGAAGCGGCCCAGGTGCAGGCCGTACAGCACGCCCTGGGTCTGCGCGGCCGCGCCGGAATGCTCCTTGGCCTGCAGCAGGCGGCCGCTGCTGCCATCGAACAGCAGGTAATGCGGCGTGGTGGACACACGGCTGGACTGCGCACGCACCACCGCCACCCGCGCGGCGGCATCGCCGGGGTTCTGCACCTGCACGCCGCCGATGCTGCCGACACCCCAGCGCTGCTCGGCCTGCGCTACCAGCGGCGCGACATCGACCAGCGCGGCGGCTACGCCGGCGGCAGGCTGGCGCGGCAATGACAGCCGCATTTCACTGGTCACCTGCTGTTGCTGGCGCTTGTCAGGCAGTTTCGACAGGCCCCAGGGCATGTACAGCACCGCCAGCATGACCAGCCCGCTCCAAGTGATCATGAAGTGGAAGGGCAGGCCCAGGACCGATACCGCCGCATGGCCATCCAGCCACGAGCGCTGGCCCTTGCCCCAGCGGAAGGTGAAGAAGTCGGCGAAGATCTTCTTGTGGGTGATCACCCCGCTGACGATGGCCACCAGCATGAACATGGCGCACAGGCCGACGATCCAGCGCGCCCACAACGCGGGCATGTAGTGCAGGTTGAAGTGGAAGGCGTAGAAAAAGTCGCCACCGGCAGTATCGCGCGCGGGCAGCGGCGTGCCGGTGGCCGCATCGAACAGCCCCGACTGGAAACCATGGCGACCGCCACCCCCGCCCGCGGGGGCCCACATGGCCGCTACCCAGGGCGTGCGCGTGGTGGGCAGGGTCAGGCTGATCTGGCGGGCGCCGGGGCTGTCGTGCTGAAGCTGCGTAATGAGCCGTGCGCTGGTTTCTGCTGCGGGCGGCAGCTGCTGCGGGGTGGCGATCTCCGGCCGCGTGTAGCGCGAAACCTCGTCGCGGAAATAACTGGCGGTGCCGGTCAGGAACATGGCGTACAGGATCCAGCCGGCCAGCAGGCCCACCCAGATATGCAGGTCGGACATGGTCTGGCGGATGCCACGGGGCTTGCCGGGACGTGGGGCAGTGGTCGTGCTCATGCGCCCCCCGTGCCGGGCACGGCCAGCGCGGCCAGCCACAGTGGAACCGCCACCAGCGCCAGGCCGGCCCAGGCGCGGCGCGCCGAGCGTACGGCGAACACCCACACGACCGCGCCGGCATACAGCAGGAAGCTGGCCAACATGCCGGTGAACACTGCCTGCTGCGGATCGATGGGCAGCGACAGCGCGGCCACGCAGCACAGCGCGGCCAGCAGATAGCCACCCAGCAGGGCGGCGACAATACGTGACAGCAGCGGCAGCCATGCGGCCAGCGCTGCCCAGCGGGAATCAATCACCGGAACAACCTCCAGGGCGCCACGCCGCGCGGACGTGGCGCGGGCAGGGATCAGAAATCAACCGTGGCCGACAGCACGGCGGTGCGCGGTGCGCCCAGCCCGGAACCGAGGCTGCCGGCCCAGTACGCCTTGTTGGTCAGGTTCTGCACGCTGGCGCGCAGTACCAGCGGTTTGCCTGCGGCGTGGGTGGCATAGCGCGCGCCCAGGTCGTAGACGGTGCGGCCGGGCACCCACTGGCTGTTGTCGGCGTTGATATAGCCCTTGGACAGGCTGATGGCATTGCCGGTGACGGTCAGGCCCGGCACGCCGGCCACGTCCCATTCCAGGCCCAGCTTGCCCTGCCACTGCGGGGTGGCCGTGGCCAGGCGGCCCTGGTTGATGCCGCCCTGGGTGCGGGTCAGCCTGGGCTGCAGCCAGCCGATGCCACCGACCACCCGCAGCTGTTCGGTGGCCTGGCCGAACACGGTCCATTCCACGCCACGGTTGCGCTGTTGGCCGCCAAAGGAGAACAGATTGCTGGTCGGGTCGGTGTAGGACGCTGGCTTTTCGATCTCATACACGCTCAACGCGCTGGCCATGCGCCCCAGGTCCAGCTTGGCGCCGGCTTCGCGCTGGCGGGTCTTGTAGGGCGGGAATACTTCGCCGGCATTGGCGGCGGTGACCGGTGCGGTGCTGCCCTGGCTGAGACCTTCGATGTAGTTGGCGTACAGCGACAGCCGCTCGCTGGCCTTGAACAGCAAGGCGGCGGCCGGCGTGTTGGCGCTGGCGTCGTAGCGCGCCGTGCGCTTGCCGCTGCTGCCGTCCAGGGTATCGCTGAGCACGTTCTGGCGGCGGATGCCCAGGGTCAGCTGCACGCGTTCGTCGGCAAAGGACAGGGTATCGGCAATGCCGACCGTGGTGGTACGCACTTCGCCGGTCCTGGGCAGCGCGGCGTTGCTGTAGCTGCGGTCGATGGCCGGGCCCCAATGGGTATCGTAGATATTGGTGACCCAATCGCTGGCCAGCATGTTGCGCAGGAAACCGAAGCGGTAGTCGTGGTGGTACCAGGCCGCGCTGACGGCCACCGCGTGGTCGACCGCGCCGGTGCGGAGGCGCGCCGTCAGGCCGGCTTCGGCGGGTCCTTGCTGTATTTGAAGCGCTGGTGGGCGAAGTTGTTGCGGAAGTCGCCGGCGGCGTTGGTGATGAGGGTGGTACCGCTGGCGATGGAATCGAAATCGGTGTTGCCATGGCCATAGGCGGCGTGCGCGGACAGGTGGTCGTTGATCTCCATTTCCCAGCGCAGCGCGGCGCCCCGGTCCTTGACGTTGCTGAAGGTCCAGTCCGGTGCGAACAGGGTGTCGGCCTTCGGCGGGCGCGGTACGGCCAGGCCGGTGGCCAGCGAGACGCCGCGGTTCAGGCCATCCACGTGGTCACGGCTGGCGAACACATCCATCGATACGCGGCTGCGCTCACCGCGCCAGTCCAGCCCCAGCGACGCCAACTGCGCGCGATGCTGCTGGTTGTCGGTGGCGGTGTCGCCGGAACGATGCACGGCGTTCAGGCGCACGCCGAACTGCTTGTCCGCGCCGAAGCGACGGCCGATATCCAGATGGCCGCCCAGCTGTGCATCGCTGCCATAGCTGGCGGTGAAGCGGGTCAAGGGCACATCGTCGGCGCGCTTGGGCACCAGGTTGATCGCACCGCCCACCGAACCGCCGGGCGGCATGCCGTTCAAGAGCGCGGACGGCCCCTTCAGCACTTCCACCCGTTCGGCCAGCTCGGGCGAGACGCGGTAGTAGGGAATCAGGCCGTACAGACCGCCGAAACCGATGTCCGAGGAAGCAACGCTGAAACCGCGGATGCTGAAGTAGTCGGTGATGCCGCCGGTGGAGCCGCCGTTGTACACGCTGGGATCGGTGGCAGCGATCACCCGCACCAGGTCCGGCGCCTGCAGGTTCTGGATGTAGTCGGCGGTGTAGCTGATCGTGTTGAACGGAGTGTCCATGAAGTCCAGTTCGCCCAGCAGGCCGGCGCGGCTGCCGCGGGCGACCTGGCCGCCGGCATAGGTGCCGGTGTCGTCTGCCTTGTCGGCACGCACGTTCACCGAGGGCAGTTCGGTGGCAGGGTCGGCGGCGCCGCCGGTGTGGCCTGTTTCGGCGTGCGCGGTGGCGGCCAGCAGCAGCGAGGGCAGCAGCGCCAGGCGTGCGGCGCGCACCAGCGGGCGCAGCGATGGCAAGGGGGAAACGATGACGCGGGACATGGCAATACTCGTCGAGGGGAGGGAGTGGGTTCGGCCAGGGCTACGCCGTCGCGGGCCTGCGCACAGGGCGACGTAGACGGCAAGGTGGCTGGCAGAACGCACGCCGTTCCTGCGGCGGGCAGGGGCGCGGACTGTGGCTGGGTGCAACGGTTCCGTACCTTGCACGGGCACGGAGCTGGAACAGGGGTCAGATGTCGTCGGCGAGGTCGTCGACATCCTGCAGGCCACCGCCCTGGTCCAGCACACGCTGGTAGTTCAGGCGACGGCGCTGGTCGGTTTCGGTGGTGGTTTCGCCGCGCTTCCAGTAGCCGGCCACGGCCACGGCCTCGCGCGGCAGGCCCGCGTGCTGCAGGAAATGACGGCGCAGCGCACGCATTTCCTCGCGCTCACCGGCGGCCCAGACCACGCTCCGGCGGCTGTCGGCCACGCAGGCCTGGGCGGTGCGCAGCAACGGGGTGGGGTCGCTCGGCGCGGGGGCAGCCAGGCGGTGCAGGTGCACGCCCTCGATGGCCGGCAGTTCGTCTACGGCCTGCGCGTCGTCGCTGGCGATCCAGAGATCGGCCCGCAGTGCGGTTGGCCATTGCTGCAGCAGGGCAGACACGGCCGGCACGGCACTGGCATCGGCAAACAGCAGCGCATGGCCGCCGGCCGCTTCGGGCACCTGCAGGTGCGGGCGCGGGCCGGTCAGTGCGAACACATCCCCCGGCTGCAGGGCGCGCACCCAGGCCAGCATGGGGCCGGGGGCGGCATGCAGCACCACGTCGAACACGAACTGGCGCTGTGCGGCATCCACGCTGCGCACGGTGTAGATGCGCGAGACATCGTCGAACGCGGCGCCCAGCTGGATGCGCACGGCGGTGTTGGCGCGCAGCCAGGGCGCCAGCGGCGCATGCGCCGGCAGACCGCAGGTCACTCGCAGCAGGCTGGGCGTGGCGTGGCAGGTGTGGGCCACGGTGACCTGCAGCGCCTGCAGGCCACGATCGTGGTCGGCGCCGCGCAGCGTGCCCTGGCCGGGCGCGGCGGTGGGAAGAACAGACATCGGCAATCCAATCCGGGTACGAATGCGAATTAGTTACATAATAGTAAACTAAATTCACGGCACTGCAACGCGGCCGCTATCGCGCGCATTGACCTGCGCCCGCGCGGTGACCACCATGGCCGGGTTCCTGCCCATCTGCCGCACCGGAGTTCCATGGCTGCACCCCACACACCTGCCGCGCGCGGCCGACCGCCGTCGATCACCCGCGAGCGGATCGCCGATGCCGGCATTGCGATGACCCTGCCGAAGCTGAGCATCGTGGGCGTGGCCGGGCTGCTGGGCGTCAGCCACATTGGGCTGTACAAGCACGTGGCCAACCTGGCCGCGCTGCGCAGCCTGGTGGCCGAGGTCATCTTCGAGCGCTGGCAGCCGCCGGCCATAGCCGCAGGGCAGGGCAGTACGCTGCAGGCCGACCTGCTGGCGTTCCATCGTTCGTTGCGCGCCCTGGTGGACCAGAACCCGGGGCTGGCCCCGTTCCTGGCCACCCACGGTGCCAAGACCGAGCAGATGGTGCTGCGCATCCAGCAGCACCAGGCCGCGTTCGCCGCTGCACATGGTCTGTCGGTTGCGCAGGCGGCGTGGCTGCTGTCCACCGTGGCCTACCACTGTGTTGCGCTGTCCGATACGGTGTACTCGCGCCACCTGCCCATCGACACCGACCGCCGCCCGTACGATGCAGCGGCGGCCGAAGCCGAGTTCGAACGCGGCATGCAGGCCTTGATCGACGGCGCGGTGGCCATGCTGCCGCAGGTCGAACGCTAGCGCGGCGGCGCCACCAGGATCGCCGCATCCAGCACCGGCAGCGTCTGCGGCGTCTGCCCCGAGGAGGCGACCAGGCGGATTTCCAGCGTGGTGCTGCCGCCCGCGGCCGCCGAAAGCCTGCTGAAGGCCGCCAGCTTCTGCGGCAAGGGCACCGCAAACGTGGTCGGATGGCTGTGGTCCATGCCCGGCATGCTGGGACCGAAGAACGACACCGTGCCGGCATAGTACGGGCTGTCCGCATCCACGCTGCGCACGCCGGCCGGGGCGTTCACCAGCACGTCGAACTCGCGCGCATTCTGCAGGCCGTGCGGGCGCTGCAGGGTGACTTCGGCAATCAGCTGGCGCGGTTCAGTGGCAGCCAGGTGCGCACGCACCGCCGCATGCGGTACGGCCACACGCACCGCGTCCTGCGCACGGGTGCCGCGCACCAGTGTCGTTTCGGCGGCACCCGGAACAGCGCCGGCCACCGCGCCGGTATCGGCAGCGTACGCGTAGTCGTAGTCGAAGGCCTGGGTGGTGAAGAAATCACGCGCCGTCTTGTTTCCCACCGGGCGGCCCTGGGCATCGACGAAGAAGCGGAAGGGTTCGCGCATGAACTGTTCGCGGGTGGCCGGATCGGTGGGCATGATCGGGCGGCCGAAGCGTTGCTGCTGCCGGGTCCAGACATCCCACAGGCGGTCCATGTTGGCGTGGTGCAGGTAGAAGATCGGATCCAGCGGTGACAGGAAGTTGGTCATGTTGCCGTAAGGGCCGGGATCGACCGCACCGACGCCGCCAATGCAGTTGTGCACCTTGTTGTGCGGGAAGCCCTCCAGCACCGAGAATTTCGTGGCGCCGTCGGGTTGCAGCACGTGCGATGCGGTGCGCGAACTGGTGAAACTGCGGCTGATGTCGGGGTTGTTGAAATCCTGCGGTGAGGGGCCGGCGCGGATGGTATCGGGCGATACCGCCGAGGCGGTCTTCGGGTCCAGCTGCGGGTGTTCGTTCCACAGGTAGCGGGCGCCGCAGGTGACCGCGTAGGCGGCATTGCCGGAAATGCCGGTCTGTTCCTTGGCGTTGTAGCCGGTCACATCGTTCCAGACATCGTCCATGCTGTTGTAGCCGCGCAGCGACAACTGTTTGCGCTGGTCCGGATCCAGGGTGGCCCAGTAGCGCTGCAGGGCCGGTTTGATGAAATCGGTGAACACCGCCAGGTTGCGGGTGTAGCGCGAATAGGCCGCGTCGGTGGGGGTCAGCACGCCCTCGAACATCGACGGTGGAATCTTCGGCAGTTCGGTCCAGTCCCAGTACGGCATGGCGAACTGCGGATCGCCGCTGAGGCTGCGGATGGTCTGTTCGAAGTAGCCCACGTAGCCGCGGTGCCAGACGTAGAACCACCAGTTGCCGTGTGGGCAGTCCATCAGGTGCACGAAGGCATTGCGGAACCAGTTGCGTGGGTCGTCGGGCGGCAATGCCAGCATGGCGCGGATGCCGCGCGCATAGCTGGCCAGCATGCGCTGGCCCTGCGGGCTGGTGACGTTGTAGCGCTGGAAGCGCGCCGCGCCGGCTGCGGCGGCAGCAGGGGCATCGTCGGCCAGTGCCGCCGGCGCCAGCGAGGCCAGCGATGCACTGGCGGTGGTTGCGAGAAAATCACGTCGTGTGAGGCGCATGGCATCCTTCCTGGTGTGTGGTGGAACCGCATGGGGTCGCACAGCACGGCGGGGGCCAGCGGCGTGGCCGCGGGCCCAACGGATACATCCCGTCCGTTGCCTGCCCGTGGCGGTCGCGCAGCGGCAACCCGGGGGCAGGCGGCCGCAGTATAGGCACCGCCTGCGGCCGGTTCTGGGCAGCAGGGCACACTCGGAAAGACGCTGTGCCGGTGGTCAGCGCGATCCCTGGGGATTCAGGTAGAGGCGGGCGCCGTCGGCGACCCGGCGCCCTGACCAGCGGCCGCTGCCGCTCTGGCGGAAGCGCGCGATCACCGTGTTGTTGGTATCGGTCAGCAGCAGGTCGTTGCCCGACAGCAGCCAGCGGTTTACCGAAAACACGCCATCGGGGCAGCCGGCCGGCACCCAGGCGCCGTAGCCACCGAACCAGGTGCTGTCCTTCAGTTCAATGGTGCAGCTGTTGCCGCCTTCCTGGCCCAGGGTCCACTGGCCGAACAGATCGCGCTCGTCCACATCGTCGCGCCGGTGGCGTGCGCCGTGGCCCCAGTCGTCGTCACCGGCGGCGTCGATGGCGATGTCCAACTCGCCGCTGCTGCTGCGTGTCTGGCTGGTTTCGCTGGAGGTTGTTTCGGTCGTAGTGGTCTGTTCGCCGACCGGTGGCGGGACTTCCTGCGCGGCGGCGGGCAGGGGGCCTGCCAGGGCCAGGCTGGACGACATCAACAGCAGCACGGAACGGGTGCGGATGGCCATGGTCGGTGCCTCGAGGGGAGCGGCGGAAGGGCGCGTGCGCCCAGCCTGGCCCCGGCCCTGCATCGGAGGCGTGAACTAGCCGGTCTGCGCCAGTGCGACCCGCACCCGGGTGGCCAGTTCATCGATGGTGAAGGGCTTGCCGATCAGCTGCACGCGCGCATCGAGCACACCGTCGTCCACCAGCGCATTGCGGCTGTTGCCGGTGGCGTACAGTACTTTCAAGCCGGGGTGCCGGGCCAGCGCCTGCTCGGCCAGCTGGCGACCGTTGACTTCGGGCATCACCACGTCGGTGAACAGCAGGGCGATGGACGGATGGGCATCGAGCAGGGGCAGGGCGCTGGCAGCGCCATCGGCGGACAGTACGTCGTAGCCCAGCTCGGTCAGCGCATCGACCGAGAAGCGGCGCACCGCCTCGTCATCGTCCACCACCAGGATGCGCTCGGCGCCCCCATCCGGCGGCGTGGCCGGGCTGCGTGACGGCGGCCGCGCCGACGGCGCCGCTTCACCCAGCAGGCGCGGCAGGTAGACGCGCACGCAGGTGCCGTTGCCGGGGCTGGAGTCCAGCGCCACATGGCCCGCCGACTGTTGCACGAAGCCATAGACCTGCGACAACCCCAGGCCCGTGCCCTGGCCCACGTCCTTGGTGGTGAAGAACGGATCGAAGGCGCGCGCCTGCACGTCCGGCGCCATGCCGGTGCCAGTGTCGCTGACCGCGATCAGCACGTAGTCGCCTGCAGGAATGCCGGGATGGGACGCCGCGTTGCCGATGTCGATGCGGCAGTTGCCGGTCTCGACCTTCAGGCGGCCGCCGCCGGTCATGGCGTCGCGGGCATTCACGGCCAGGTTCAGGATCACGTTTTCCAGCTGGTTGGCGTCGGCGTGGGTCCACCACAGATCGCGGCCCAGTACGGTTTCCAGCATGATGCTGCTGCCCAGCGAATGCACCAGCAGGTCGCTCATGCCGGCCAGCAGGTGGTTGCTGTCCAGGGCGACCGGTTGCAGCGGCTGCTGCCGCGAGAACGCCAGCAGGCGCTGGGTCAGCTGCGCGGCACGCTGGGCGCCATCGAGCGCCATTTCAATGTAACGGTGGGCGCGGCTGTCGCCACTGTCGATACGCAGTGCCAGCAGATCCAGCGGGCCGATGACCGTGGCCAGCATGTTGTTGAAGTCATGCGCGATGCCGCCGGTCAACTGGCCTACCGCTTCCATCTTCCGGCTCTGCCGCAGCGCATCCTCCACCCGCAGGCGTTCGGCCACTTCGGCGTGCACCCGGGCTTCCAGCTGTTCGTTCAATTCCTGCAGGCGTGCATCGGCGGCCTTGCGGCGGGTGATGTCGATGGCCACGCCCAGCATGCGCACGCACTGGCCGTGCTCGAACATGCCGCGGCCCTTGGCGGCCACCCAGCGCACGATGCCGTCTTCCTTGCCGACGGTACGGTATTCCACATCGTAGCTGGCACGCCGGGCCGGATCAGCAGCGGCGTCCAGCGCGGCCAATGTGGCTTCGCGGTCGTCGGGGTGCAGGCCGGCACGGAAGTCGTCCATGGTCACGTGTGCGCCGGCGGAGATGCCGAACATCGCCTTGGTGCGGGCCGGCCAGATCAGCAGGTCGCGCACCAGGTCCACATCCCAGAAGCCCTGTTCGCTGGCTTCGGTGGCCAGGCGCAGGCGCTCTTCACTGTCGGCCAGCGCGGCTTCGGCGGCCTTGCGCGCGGACAGATCCAGCATGGCACCGATCATGCGCAGCGGCTGGCCCTGTGCATCGCGCAGCACGGCGCCGCGGTCCAGCACATCGGCGTAGCTGCCATCGGCGCGGCGGAAGCGGTACTCGTCCGTCCAGGCACTGCCGCGGCCATCGATCACCGCGTGGATGCTGCTGTCGATCCGTGCGCGGTCGTCGGGATGAATGTGGTCCAGCCACCACTGCGCCGAGGAGCTCTTCACCGCGTGGCCGAACAAGTGGTTGACCGCTTCGTTCCAGATCACGTGGCCATCGACGATGCGCCAATCCCAGATGGCATCGTTGGTGGCCTGTGCGGCCAGCCGGTAACGCTCCTCGATATCCAGGCGCTGGGCTTCGGCGGCCTTGCGGTCGGTGATGTCCAGCGAGGTGCCGACCAGGCCGATGACGGTGCCATCGGCATCGCGCAGCGGCGCCTTGGTGGACAGCCACCAGGCCTGCCGGCCATCGGCGAAGCTGATCTTTTCTTCCAGCTGTTCGGTGCGGCCACTGGCCATGATGCGTTCGTCGGTGGCCATCACCGCCGCGGCCTGCGCGGGGTCGCCCAGCAGTTCGGCGTCGGTGCGCCCCACGTACTGCTGCGGCGGCAGGCCGATCAGTTCGGTGGCGCCATGGTTGCCCATCAGCAGCCGGCCCTGGCGGTCCTTGGCGTACATCACGCCGGGCGCCGCTTCCATGAACGAGCGCAGCAGCGCCTGTGCCTGGTCGCGCTCGGCCTGCACGCGCAGGCGCTCGTCAATGTCGATCAGTACGCCTGGGAACCCGGTCGCGCGGCCGCTGGCATCGCGCTCGATCCGGCCGATGCCTTCCAGCCAGTGGTACTGGCCATCTTCGCCGCGCGCCCGGTAGGGATGGGCGAAGCGTTCGCCGCCGCGCACCGCGGTATCGATGGCGGTGGTCAGCCCGGGCAGGTCGTCGGGGTGGATGGCGCCCAGCACATCGTGCAGCTGCAGCTTCTGCCCGGCCAGTGCCGGGTCCAGGCCAAAGGCGCGGGCCAGGTAGGCATCCACGGTCAGCTGGTCGTTCGTTACGTCCCAGAACCAGGTGCCGACGATGGCGCCGGCGGCCAGGGCCATGTTCACGCTGGCCGTGGCGCGTGCCGCAGGGGAATCGTTCGGGGGTGCAGCGTTCACGGCGGTCTCGGCAGGTAAAGAATGGGCCCCGGCCGCCAGCGGCAGGGGCGCCAGTCTAGATCAGCCGGGTGTGGTCAGGGCGTGGTGCCCGGTGGCCCGTTGCGGTCGGGATCGGGCGCGACCCGTGCCACCCGCTTGCGGTAGTCATGCACGTTGTCACCGCGCACGCGCCGTTCCTGGGTGCCGGTGATGCTGTCCACCCGCCGGTCCGAGCCGGTGACCGGCTTGGCGTCGATCTCGGTTTCGTGTTCGAACCCGTGCGATTTGTCGGTGTTGCGGTAGTAGCGGTACAGCGCCCAGTACAGCGCCGTGGCGCCTGCCGGGCCTGCGGCCAGCAACCAGAGACCAGCGTCATCACTCATGTCGTTGCCATCAGGAAGGCGATTGCGAGGGCTTCGATGATCGTGCCGGTGGTGAGCGCGGCCAGCAGCAGCTTCCACTGCTGCACCGGCACGCTGCCCATGGTTTCACCGGTGCGGCCGTTCACCGCGATGTAGTGCAGCATGCCGCCGTTGCGGCCGGGCTGGTGGTACGAATACAGCCAGACCGGCAGGTACATCGCCACCCAGCGGGTACCGTGCACCTGCAGTTGTTCCTGTTCCCAGCGCACGCCGCGGTCGTAGCGGTTCACGCTGCGCTCCACCTGCGCGCGGGCAATGGACAGCAGCTGGTCTTCCAGGCGCGGACGCAGCTTTTCCACGTCCAGGTCGCGCTTTTCCGAGGTGAAGCCGGCCAGGTAGGAGGCGTTCCACTTCACTGCGTTCTTGGTATCGAACGGCAGGATGGTGTTGATGATGTTGTTGGTGTTGGCGCGGGTATCCAGGTTGCCGCGGTCGGCCGAGGATTCCAGCGGCAGATCGTCCACGGTGAAATCCACTTGGCGTTCCACCTGGTAGATGTCGGCGTCGTAGTAGGTCTGCTTGTTCTTTTCCGTGCCGCGGGTGTATTCGCGGGTCTTGATCTCGCCTTTGCCGGCCACCGCCGCGCTCACGTTGCCGTCCACGATCATGTAGGGCAGGTATACGCCCACCACGTTTTCCGGGGTGAACTGGTCCTTGAACGCCTTCAGCGCGAACAAGCGCCGCTTGTCCACGAACTGGCGGATGCGGGCGACGGCGTCGTCCTTGCTGATATGGAACGGCAGCACCGCGTCGGGCACCGCACCGTTGGCAATCTGCTCGTTCACCCCGAACACGTGCCGGCACCAGTGGCAGCGGGCGGTCATGGTGCTTTCGGTGTTGACCGTCACTTCGGCGCCGCAGCCGGTGCACTTGAAGGTCATCAGTGCCGACAGGTCGGCATCGATGTCGCGCGCGCCGCTGGCGATCACCGTGCCGCGAAGCTCGCCGATGGCCTCGCCCAGGCCAAAGGCTTCCTCCACACGGGCGCCATGCCATTCGTGACGGCAGAACTGGCAGACCAGGATGTCGGTGCCCAGGCGTGGCCGGATATCGGTGGCACCACACTTGGGGCAGCGGTTCAGGCCGTCCTTCAGTTCGCTGGCCGCGGTATCGATGGCCAGCGGGTCGGGCGCCTCGATCTCATCGCGGATCGCCTGCGGAAGTTTGGACGTGTCCAGCGGGAAACTGCCGGGCGGCGGCGGGACGTCCTGCGGCGAGCCGGGGCCATCCAGCGCCGCCCCGGGCAGGGGGGGCGGCGTGGGTGCGGCGGGCGGCGCGGCGGGCAGGGGCGGCGGGCTGTTGCGTGGGTCGGACATGGTGATGGTCGGTCCTGCCGGTTACAGCCCTAGCGCCTTGGCCTTCAGCGCGTCGTAGTCGCTCTGCGTGATCAGGCCCAGGTCCAGCATTTCCTTGGCTTTCTTCAGCTTGGCCACCGGGTCTTCCGCCGCTGGTGCGGTGGGCTGCTGCAGGTTGCCGGCACCGAACATGCCCGAGGCCATGCCCACGCCCACCAGGCCGGCCGCACCGCCGTTCTCGCCGGCCGACTGGATGCCCTGGGCCACACTGGCCTGCAGGTTGGAATTGCCGCGCGCACCGGACAGCGCATCGGCGCGCTGCACGGTCTTCAGCAGTTCGCGGGTGTTGGCGTCGTATTCAATGGAGACGATGGCCGTCTTGACGATGGCCAGGCCGCGATCGCTCTGCCACTGGTAGGCCTGTTCCACCGCGGCCGACAGGCTCTGCGCGAAGCCGATCGAATCCTGCTGCAGCTTGGTGATGCGGTTGCCCTTGGCCGGGTCGTTGCTGTAGAGGCTGAAGGCCGGCGCCAGCGAACCCACCACTTCATTGAACAGCTGGGTGGCGGCGGCGTTGTCCATGTCGGTGAAGTCGAACACCTGGCCAGGCTGCAGGTAGCTGGCCGGCACGAAGTTCTTCACGAACAGGATCGGGTCGACGATCTTCAGCGTGTACGAGCCACGGGTGACCGCGCCGACCTGGGTATTGAGGAAGGCATCGTCCCAGTAGATTTCCGACTGGGTGCCGAAGCGGTTGTCCGGCAGTTCCTTCAGCGAGACAAAGAACGCTGCCTGCTGCGAACCGGGCTGGCCGCCGAACTTGAAGCGTTCCCAGCTCTGCTTGATGAAGGTGCTGACCAGCCCATCGCCGGCGAAGATCGATTGCGAATTCAGATCGTCCGAGCGCCATTCATAGCCACCGGGCTCGGCCACGAAGGCGGTGATGGCACCGTCCTGGAACAGCAGCAGGCCATAGCCTTCGGGCACGACGATCTTCGAGCCGTTGCTGATGATGTTGGACGAACCGCTGGTGTTGGAGCCGCGCCCGGCATTGGTGCCGCGCGGCACCGCCGCGAACAGCGCCGCCGTGGACGGCAGGCCCGTCGGCACGGTGTAGAAATCCTTCCACTGGTCGGCCAGAACACCGCCTACCGCACCCTTGACCGCCTGTACCAGACCCATGACCTGCTCCGTGTGGTTGTCTGGGCAGACTATATATCAGCGCGGGCAGGGCGCGTTGGGGGTGGAAACCACCCCCGGTGCGGCGGTTACATCATGGCCCGGTTGATCAGGCCCCAGCCGATCAGCACCACCAGCAGGGCCGGCAGGGTCACGAACGAGGCGATCATCCAGCGCAGGGCCTTGCGCGAGGTGACGGCGGCCGGACCCATCTGCCCGGTCGCTTTCAGCGACGAGGTCTTGTTGGCGTAGATGGTGGCCACGATGCCGAAGGGCCAGAAGCCGCAGAAGATACTCAGGATGGCGGCGAACAGGTAATCCTTGGGCGGATTGGCGGGTGCTGCATTCTCCATGAAAACGTTTCCTCCATTTTGGAGGCGCGATTATGGGGCAGCCCATGGGCCTTTGGAACGGCACTTCGCGTTCCTAGCGCACGGATTGAGGCACCCGTCGCAACTTGCTGATGTCATAGCCCATCGCCTGGATGCGGGCGACCGCCTGCTGGTACTGGGCTTCGCTTACCTGCGGGGTGCGGGCCATGTACCAGACGTAGTCGCGCTTGCTGCGGCCAACGATGGTCTGGCCGTAGTCCGTATCCACCCAGGCGATGATGTATTCGGCCTGGATGGGCCAGACGAACTGCATGCCCCAGACCGCGCCGGCGCCTTCCGGTTGCACCCGGCCAATGGGGTGCATGGTCTTAAGCGGTGCCTGGAAGCTGCCCTTGCGGTAGATGAAGGTTGTCTGGATGCGGCCATCGGGGCGCGGTGCGTAGCTTTCCACCGCATCGAAAGCCTCGCGCTCGGGCCAGGACGGAATATGGGCGATCACGTACCAGTCGCCCATGAAGCGGGGCACATCCACCGATGCCGGGCGCGGCAGGGGGCGGGTGTCCTGGCTGCTGCAGCCGGCGCCGAACAGGGCCACGGCCAGCAGGGAAAACAGCGGGGGCATGCGCATGGTGGGCCTCGCTCAGCGGGGGCGGAACAGGTAGTGGGCAACCAGCCACTGCTGGCCATTGTCGTAGCCGAACAGCTCGGCGCAGGCCATCCAGAACATGCGCCAGCGCTGCCACCACACGCGTGCGGCGGCGTCGCTGCCATAGGTCTGGGCCAGCAGCGGCAGCAGTTGCTCGCGCGCTGCATCCTGGTTGGCCAGCCAATGGTTGGCCGTACGCTGGTAGTGGCTGCCGTCCAGCAGCCAGCGCTGCTGCAGCTGCAGGTCGTGCTGGAAGTGCAGCAGCGTATCGGCTGCCGGCATCAGGCCGCCGGTAAAGAAGTGGCGGCCCATCCAGTTGTCATCGCCTTCGGTTTCAAACGGGTACATCAGCGTGCGGTGCGCGAAGATGTGCACGAACAGCGCGCCGTCCGGGCGCAGCCAGCGCGCGATGCGGCCCAGCAGCTGCGCGTAGTTGCGCACGTGTTCGAACATTTCCACCGACACGCAGCGGTCGAAGGCGTGCCCGGGCAGCTCCAGCAGATTCACGTCGCGGGTGAGCACCTGCACGTTGCGCAGGCCGCGCGCTTCACACTGGGCCATGATGTGCGCGCGCTGGCTGTGCGAGTTTGAAACCGCGGTGATATGGGCATTGGGGTAACGCTCGGCCATCCACAAGGTCAGCGAACCCCAGCCGCAACCCAGTTCCAGGATGTCCTGGCCATCGGCCAGCCCGGCGCGCTCGCCATACAGCGCCAGCATCGCATCCTCGGCCTGGTCCAGCGTTTCGTGACCGGTATGGTAATAGCAGCTGCTGTACTTCAGCCGGTGGCCCAGGCATGCCTGGAAGAAAGCGGCCGGCACTTCATAGTGCTGGCGGTTGGCCGCATCCACGTGCAGTGCAAGCGGGCTGCTGGACAGTTCCTGCAGACGCTGCTGGAACCGCTGAGACTGCGCCTGCAGGCCACCGGCCTGTTCTTCGGCCAGGCGTTGCGCACACATGCGGCGGATGCCCAAGCGCAGCGCAGCATCGGGCAGCCAGCCGCGTTCGGCCCAGCCGGTCAGTCCGGTTTCAACCAGAGTGGGTGGGGTGAGCGAAGTGACCGCATTCATGGCGAGGGATCCTTGGGCGAGCGGGGGAACCACGGGAAGAACATCGGGGTGCTGCGCTGGTACTGGCGGTAGTCCTCGCCACGGCTGCGCAGCGCCTGCTTTTCAGTGAACGGAACGCCGCTGAGATAACGCAGGAACACGTACATCAGCAGCGGCCCGGCCCAGGCCAGCCACCACAGCGGCGAGCCCACGGCCAGCAGCACGTAGGCGAACCAGTGCAGCCATTCGAAGAAGTAGTTGGGATGCCGCGAGTAGCGCCAGAGGCCGTCGCGGCAGGTACGGCCCTTGTTGGCCGGGTTCGCGCGGAAGCGCGCCAGTTGGCGGTCGGCCAGGCTTTCACCGCCCACGCTGAGCAGCCAGACCGCCACTGCCGCGGCGATCCAGCCGCCCATTTTCGTGCTGGTGTTGGCGGCCACGGCAACGAACGGCAGTGCGAACAGCAGCACCAGCAGCGCCTGCGCCATGAAGAAGCCGAAGATCTTGCCCTGGTGGCCGTGCCAGTGCTCACGCAGGTAGCGGTAGCGGCCGTCTTCGTCTTCGTGGCGCACGCGCCGCCACAGGTGCAGGGCCAGCCGGGCGCCCCACAGCCCGCCCAGCACCGCCAGCGCGATGCGCGGTGCCGGAGCACCCTCACCCAACCAGGCCAGCAGCAGGGCAGCGGCCGCCACGCCCTTGGCCCACAGCACATCGACCACGCCGATGTTGTCGTGGCGGCGCTGCCAGGCCCAGCCCCAGCTCATCACCAGCGCGGCATACAGCAGCACCCACAGCAGGCCGCTCATGGTCGCGCCCTCTGCAGCAGGGGCCGGCGCGGTGCGCGGGCGCCATGGCGGGCCATGCCGACCAGCAGCGGCAGTGCCACCGCCCAGCCCAGGCCCAGCATTGCCAGGCCCCGCCAACGGGGTTCAGCGAAGGCGACCGCATCGAAGCCGCGTGCGGCCGACAGGTAGGCCAGCGGTGCCAGCAGCAGGCCGAACAGGATCGGCAGCAGCCAATGCCGCTGCAGGAAGGCCATCGATGCGGTCAGGGTCATGGCGAAGGCGGCCCACAGTGCACAGATCCACGGGGGTGGTACCCAGCCGAATGGGGCGGCGGCATAGCGCACGCTGCCGGTGGCGGCCACCACGCCGTCCACCAGCCACGCGCAGGCCAGGGCCAGCGCCAGCAGTTTCAGGTCCAGCCGGGGCTGCGGCGAGGTCATCAACTGGCTGCCGATATAGATCGTCGCGGCCAGCAGGGCCGGCCACTGCCAGCCGCGCGCGGCACCGGCCACGGCGCACAGCCAGACCGCCTGGTTACCGAGCAGGTTGATCCAGGTGCGGCGCATCTCACACCGCCTGCCCGGCATTGCCGGCGGGGCGGAAGCCGGGGCGCGCCAGCAACAGGTGCGACACGCCGATCGAACGCTCCAGGAAGCCGCCTTCGCAGTAGGCCAGATAGAACTCCCACAGGCGGCAGAAGCGGGCGTCGAAGCCTTGTGCCTGCACGGCGCTGCGCTGGGCCAGGAAGCGCTGCCGCCAGGCGCGCAGGGTCAAGGCATAGGAATGGCCGAAGTCGTGCTGGGCCACCAGCTGCAGGTCGCTGCTGCGGGTCTTGGCCGCCATGATCGCGTTGATGGAGGGAATGAAGCTGCCGGGAAACACGAAGCGCTTGATGTAGTCCACGCTGCGGCGCGCCTGCTCGTAGCGATGGTCTTCGATGGTGATCGCCTGCAGCAGGGCCACGCCATCGGGCTTCAGCAGGCGCTGCAGGGTGGCCAGATAGGTGTCCAGGTATTCGGCACCGACGGCTTCGATCATCTCGATCGAGACCAGCTTGTCGAACGGCCCCTGCAGGTCGCGGTAGTCCTGCGTGAGCAGGGTTATACGGTCCTGCAGGCCGGCCTCGCGCACGCGTTGCTGAGCCAGCGCGTGCTGTTCGGCGGAAATGGTGGTGGTGGTGACATGGCAGCCGTAGTGCCGTGCGGCATGCAGGGCGAAACCGCCCCAGCCGGTGCCGATCTCCACCACGCGGTCCCCCGGCTGCAACTGCAGCTGCTGGCAGATGCGGTCCAGCTTGCGCCGCGATGCGGTTTCCAGCGTTTCCTGATCGTTGGCAAACAGTGCCGAGGAATACATCAGGTCCGGCGACAGGAACAGGCTGAAGAAGTCGTTGCCCAGGTCGTAGTGGGCGGCGATGTTGCGCCGGCTGCCAGCGCGGCTGTTGCGGCGCAGGCGGTTCCAGCCGCGCAGCAGCCAGCCGCCCACCCGTGCCGGGCCGCGCTCCATGCCGTCCAGCAGGTCGCGGTTGCGTACCAGCAGCTGCACCAGCGCCACCAGATCATCGCAGCGCCAATCACCGTCGATATAGCTCTCGCCCGCGCCCACGCTGCCTTGTGCCGCCACTTTGCGATAGAACGACGGGTCTTCGATGGTCACCGTGGCGTGCAGCTCGCCGCTGGCCTGGCCCAGCCGCTGTTCGCCGAAGGCATCGCGCACCAGCAGGCTGCCCTCGCGCAGCGGTGCCAGCTGGTCCAGCAGGCGGCGGCGCAGGAAGGCGTCCAGCGCGCCGGGCGGGGCCAGGGCCACCGAGGGAGTGAGTTCGTTCATCGCGGTTTCTCGGCAAGGGAAGGGTGGTCGTGCACGGGGTTGCGCTTCAGCCACAGGCGCAGGGCCTGCCAGTGAATGGCGGCCACCACCTGCACGGTCATCAACGGGTAGGCGGCCAGCACCCGGGCCAGGCCGGGGCCGTCCAGCGGGCGGCGCTGCATGCTCTGGGTGGCATCGAACTGGCGCACACCGTCGCGCCAGACCTGCATGTGCACGCGCAGTTGCTCGCCGGGCAGGCTGAAGCGCCAGTCGTAGTGGCAATCCATGGCCATGAACGGCGACACATGGAAGGCCTTGTCGAACTGCCAGCGCAGGTCCTGGTGGCCATGCAGGGCGCGCGCAACCGGCAGCACGTAAGCGTGGCGCTCCTTCCACGGCGTGTTGGTGATCTCGGCCACGATGCAGTCCAGGGTCTGTCCATCGGCGCGATAGCAGTAGTAGAAGCTGACCGGATTGAACACATGGCCGCCAAAGCGCAGGTGGGTGAGCAGCCGCACCGGGCCCTGCGGGCGATAGCCCAGCTCGCGGGCCGCATGGGCGCGCACGGCATCGGCCAGCGGCTGGTCCGGATCGCCGAAATAATCGCTGCGGCGGAATTCGGCCACGTTGCGGCGGTTCACCGACCACAACCAGCGCCCGGCAAACACGCTGTCCAGTTCGTCCAGATCCAGCAGCAGCTGGGCGATCGGGTAGCGGAACGCATGCGCGTGCGGCTGGTGGCGGCGGTGCAGCACATGGCCGAAGTAGAGGGCGCTGCCGCTCATGCGGGCACCTCCACGTCGAAGGTGCTGCTGGCCTGGGCGGTACGTTCGCGCAGCGCATCCACCACGCGGCGGGCGCTGCGGATGCCGTCTTCGTGGAAGCCCCAGCCCCAGTACGCGCCGGCAAACCAGGTGTGGTGGCGACCCTGGACTTCGCCCCAGCGCTGTTGCGCGCGCACGGCGGCGTGGTCGTGCACCGGGTGCGCGTACTGCAGCCGACGCAGCACCTTGTCTGGATCGATGGCATCGCTGCGGTTCAGCGTGACCACCAACGGCGTATCGCCGGGCAGACCCTGCAGCAGGTTCATGCAGTAGCTGACCGTGCAGGCCGCATCGGCTTCGCGCGGCACATGGGCATTCCATGCGGCCCAGGCCTTGCGGTTGCGCGGCAACAGCGATGCATCGGTGTGCAGTACGGCTTCATTGGGCTGATAGCGGATTGCGCCCAGCACGGCGCGTTCCACCGGGTCCACCTGCTGCAGCAGGGCCAGTGCCTGGTCGCTGTGGCAGGCCAGGATCACTTCATCAAAGCCTTCCACGCCGGCGGCACTATGGATGCGCACGCCCCACGGCAGGCGCTCCACCGCGTGCACCGGGCATTCCAGACGCTCGCGCACCTGCCAGCGCGCACGCAGGGCATCCACGTAGCGCGCCGAGCCGCCGCGTACCACCCGCCACGGCTGGCGCCCGGTCATCTGCAGCATCTGGTGGTTGGCCATGAACTGCACCAGGTAGCGCGCCGGGAAGTCCAGCACCGTGGCGGTGGGCGATGACCACAGCGCCGAAGCCATCGGCAGCAGATGCTCATCGACGAAGGCCTGGCCGTAGCCGTGCTGCCGCAGGTACTGGCCCAGAGTGGGGCCGTGTTCTTCCTGCAGCAGGGCCGGCGCCTGGCGATAGAAACGGCGCAGGTCGGCCAACATGCCCCAGAAACGCGGCGAGACCAGATTGCGGCGTTGGCAGAACAAGCCATCGAGCGAGGTGGCGTTGTATTCCACGCCGCTGCGCTCACTGTGCATGGAAAAACTCATGGTGGTGGGCTGCGACGCCACGCCTAGTTCATTGAACAGGCCGGTGAGCAGAGGGTAGTGCTGCTCGTTGAAGACGATGAAGCCGGTATCGACGGCGAGCGGGCGCCCATCGACGGTGACGTCATGGGTATGGGTATGCCCGCCCAGATAGTCGTTGGCCTCGAACAGCGTGACTTCGTGTTCGCCGTCCAGCCACCAGGCACTGGCCAGCCCTGCAATGCCCGATCCGATGATTGCGATGCGCATGTCAGTGCCTCGCCTTGGCCAGCACCCAGTCGGGTATGGGTTTGAGTCCTTTCACCAGGCCGACCGCGGCCATCGCGCGCAGACCGTACCAGGTCAGGTCGATTTCCCACCAGCGGAAGCCTTGGCGCACCGTGCCGGGGAAGAAGTGGTGGTTGTTGTGCCAGCCCTCGCCGAAGGTGAGCAGGGCCAGCCACAGGTTGTTGCGGCTGTCATCGCGCGTGTCGAAGCGGCGGCTGCCGAAGCGATGGGCCAGCGAATTGATGGTGACCGTGGCGTGGAACAGCACCACAGTAGAGATGAAGAAGCCCCACACCAGCAGCTGCGGGCCGCTGGTGTGCAGGCCCGGTGCGGTGTGCTGCAGCAGTTCACCCAGCCCGAACAGGGCCGCCGCCAGCAGCACCGGCACGGCGATGTCGAAGCGATCCAGCCAGCGCAGCTCGGGGTAGCGGGCCAGGTCAGGCACGCGGCTCAGATCGGTGCTGAAGGCTTCGCGGGTCAGGAACCAGCCCATGTGGCTGCGCCAGAAGCCGACTTCGTTCGGGGAATGTGGATCCTGCGGCTGGTCGGCATGGCGGTGGTGATGGCGATGGTGCGCGGCCCACCACAGCGGCCCGCGCTGCACGCTGGCGGCACCGATCACCGCGAACGCGAACTGCACCGGTCGCGAGGTCTGGAAGGTGCGGTGGGAGAAGTAGCGGTGGTAGAAGCCGGTGATGGCGAACATGCGCACGGCGTACAGCGCGACCGCCACCGCAACGGCGATCCAAGACACGCCCACCCAGATCACGCCCAGGCAGGCCACGTGCAGCAGCACGAACGGCACCGCGCGCAGCCAGTCGATGCGCCCGGCCTGCGCTGCAGGCACCTCGGTCGCACTGCTGCCGGTGTCGAACCAGCGGCGCAGGGTGCGCAGCAAGCGGGCGCGTCGGTGGGGCAGGGGCGCAGCTGCAGACATGTTCGGTTTCCGGAAGGCGCGTTTTCAGGTTCCTACGCAGCAGTGGGGCGATTGGATGCAGCGCATTTGCATCCATGCAGCAATTCACTTGGTCGTAACACCACAGGCAGCGACCAGTGGCGCGTCCTGCTCGCGCTGCCACTGGCTGCGGCTGGCGGGGACCGGTGGATTCCTGAAGGCGACGCGCACCTGCGGGTAGCGTCCTTTGCCGTCGCGCAGGTTGCTGGTGCCATTGAACTCGAGCAGGCGACGGTCGGCGTTGGCATAGACCAGGCTCAGGCCGGGCGCCACTGCGCCGTACCAGGCATCCAGGCGCACGGCAAAGGACTGCGCCGGTTGGCCCTGCCATTGCAGCGCCCCGCGGTACTGCACCTTCAGCGGGTAGAAGCGCTGCCGCCCCGGCACCAGGAAGGACAGGGTGACCGGCTGTCCGCGCAGCAGGCTGTCCCAGTGCTGGCGCACGGCGGCATCGAAGCCGGCATCGATCACCGCGTCTGCCGGCAGCGCGACCCGTGCCTGCACTGGCGCCGCGTTGCCGGCTTCTCGCCAGTGCACCTGCACGGCCGTTGCGGAAACGTCCAGCGTGGCAGCCTGGCCGCTGCGCCTGTCCTGCAGGCTGTAGCCACGCGCGGCGGGGCGGCTGGTGGCGGGCAGTTGCTTGCGGGCAAAGGGCTGGCCTGATCCGCAGCGGTACTCCACCCAGCGCTGCGCCCCTTCGTCGGGGCCCTGTTGCCAGTGCACCTCGCGGTAGGCCAGGCGCCCGTCCGCCGCCGTGGCCACCCCTTCGCTGCGCAGCAGGGTGGGTTCGGCGTGGGCGCAGACAGGCAACAGCAGCAGGTAGGCACAGGTGCGCATGGGCGTTTTTCCTCAGGTGTGCCAGTACTACGTGGCGGGGTGGCCGGTGGATGCAACGGCCGCTGCATCCAAACGGCGCCTACGTGCGTAGAGGCACAGGAACCGCCTTCACCAGATTGCTGCCCCTGCCCATGTATGTTGAACGCCGCCCGCCCCGCAGCCCTTTCGACGCCGCCCGTCTCGTGTCCAGTGCCCAGCAGCCCAGCAGTGAGCCCACCAACTGGACCGGTGACATGGACGGTGTGGCCCGGCTGCGTGACCGTGCCTGCTTCCTGCGCATCTACGACCATTTCATGCCGCGCCTGTGCGTATACCTGCGGGGCCTGGGGGCTACACCGGCGATCGCCGAGGAGCTGGCACAGGAGGCGTTGCTGCGCCTGTGGCTGCGCGCGGCCGATTTTGATGCCGCGCAGGGCGCGCTGAGCACCTGGCTGTTCCGCATTGCGCGCAACCTGCATATCGACCGCGTGCGCCATGAACGTGGCTGGCTGCAGGCGCAGGCCGCGGTGGCCGATGCCGCCAGCTTCGACGTGGTCGAGCGCAGCAGTGCCGAACAGTACGCCGACCAGATACGGCTGCGCCAGCGCATCAATGAATTGCCGGCGGTGCAGGCACGGCTGGTGCGCATGTCCTACTTCGAGGCGCGCAGCCACGGTGAGATTGCTGCAGCGCTGGGCATGCCGCTGGGTACGGTGAAGTCACACCTGCGCCGGGCCTTCCTGCAGTTGCAGTCGAAGGTGGGAGGTGGCCAGTGAGCCCGCGCCACCATCTGCACGAGTCGACGCTGATCAGTTATGCGTCCGGCGGCCTGCCGACGGCGTTGAGCGTGGTCGCAGCCGCGCACCTGGAACAGTGCCCGGCCTGTCGCCAGCGGCTGCGGGATGCCGAGGCGATCGGTGCCGTGCTGCTGGAGCAGACCCAGCCTGCCGTGGACGAGGCGCGCCATGCGCAGCTGCGCATGGCCATGCTGGCGCAGATGGACCAGGCCGATGGCGGACTGGCTGTGCCCTGCGTGGCGGCCCGCGAAGTACCGAGCGAACGCCCGCAGGCGAACCCGGATCACCTGCCGGCGGCCCTGCATCCCTACTTCGGTGCGTCGCTGTCGGAGCTGCGCTGGCGCTGGATCGCGCCGGGGGTGTATTGCATCCGTGCGGCGCAGATGCCGTCGCTGATCATGCTGAAGATCGCCCCGGGCAAGTGCCTGCCCATGCACAGTCATGGTCAGAGTGAGCTGACCCAGATCCTGCGGGGCAGCTACAACGATGCACTGGGCCTGTTCGCGCCGGGCGATGTGGCTGACCTTGATGAAGAGGTCGAGCACCAGCCGGTTACCGCGCCGGGCGTGCCGTGCATCTGTGTGTCCGCGCTGGACGCGCCGCTGGTGTTCAGCGGCTGGCTGGCGCGCAAGATCCAGCGTTTTGTGAAACTCTAGCGCGCCGCAGGACCCGTGCATGAGCGCTGACAACACGCAATCCATGAAGATTCTCCTGGTCGGTAGCGGCGGTCTGGTCGGGCAGGGTGTTGCGCAGGCGTGCACGGCGTCTGCCGAGGTGGCGCAGGTCACCGCGCTGGTGCGTCGCGAGGGCGCGGCCCCTGCGGGGTTCGAGGAACGGGTGCTGCCCGACTTCCTGCAGGCCGCGCACGCCGATCTGCCGTGGGCGGGATGCGATGCGTGTTTCTACTGCGCAGGTGCGCCGCCACTGGGCACGCCCGAGGCCGAATACCGGCAGGTGACGGTGGACGCCACGCTGGCCGTCGCCCGCGCGTGGGCCGCCGCCAATCCGCAGGGCTGCTTCCTGTATGTATCCGGGGCATATGCCAACCCGGCCAGTCGCATCATGCCGCTGCGGGTGAAAGGTGAGATCGAGCAGGCGCTGGCGCGACTGCCGGTGCGCACGGTGATGTTGCGGCCCGCAGGCGTACAACCGGTGGCGGGCACCGGGCCCCGGCACGCGCTGATGAAGCCATTCTACTGGGTGGCCGCGCCGTTGATGGGGCTGGCCGGAAGCGTGCTGCCGTCGCTGACGGTCAGCAACCGCGCGATCGGTGAGGCGATGATCGCACTGGCCGGCATGGCGCAGCCCCCCGACGTGGTGGAGTGCGCGCAGATCCACCGTTTCGCGAGGGCGGAACGGTAGCAGCCAACCGTGGTTGGCGTGCATTTCCCTGCCATTTTCGGGGCCCACCTTGGTTGGCCTGCATTACCGCGCCTTGGTAGGGGCCAACCTTGGTTGGCCCGCATTACCGCGCCTTGGTAGGGGCCAACCTTGGTTGGCCCGCAGCGTGTGCCGACCAAGGTCGGCACCTACCAGGGCGCGGTGCGTGTGCCGACCAAGGTCGGCACCTACCGGGGCGCGGGGCGTGTGCCGACCAAGGTCGGCACCTACCAGGGCATGTGGTGGGGCCGGGGGGTCAGGGCGCCAGTGCGTTGCGCACCGATTCGGCCAGGTCGCTGCGGGTGAATGGCTTGGACAGCAGCGGTGCGCCGCGCCCGGGGCTGCCTACGGTGTCGTGGTCGCGCGGGTAGCCCGAGGTGAACAGGACGGCCACCGAGGGCCAGCGCTCGCGCACCTGTCGACCCAGTTCCCAGCCGGACATGCCCGGCATCACGATGTCCGAGAACAACAGATCGATCTGGGTGTCGGGCCGCTCCAGCAGGCGCAGGGCGGACGGCCCATCGTGTGCTTCCAGCACGCGGTAGCCCAGCTGTCGCAGTGCATCCACGGTGTAGGCGCGCACGTCGTCGTTGTCCTCGGCCACCAGGATCGACTCCTCGCGCGCTTCGTAGCTGGCCCAACCGGTCTGCGTCGGCGCCGCTTGGCTGGGCAGGGGCAGGGTTGAGCGCGGAAACATCATGGTGATGCTGGTGCCGCCGCCGGGGATCGAATCGATCAGCACATGGCCGCCGGACTGCTTCACGAAGCCATGCACCATCGACAGCCCCAGCCCCGTACCGCGGCCCACCTGCTTGGTGGTGAAGAACGGTTCGAACACCTTGGCCAGCGTTTCGGCCGACATGCCGTGGCCGTTGTCGCGCACCCGCAGCATCACGTATTCGCCAGGCGCTGCATCGGGGAACAGGGCGGCGTAGTCATGGTCCAGGTGACTGTTGTCGATTTCGATCACCAGCTGGCCGCCGTGGTCCATGGCATCGCGTGCATTCACGGCCAGGTTCAATACCGAGACTTCCAGCTGGCTGACATCCAGTTCCACGCACCAGATGTCGTCAGCGCTGCGGATCTCCAGCTGCACCAGCTCGCCCAGGGCGCGCTGCAGCATGTCCTGCATGCCGTGCACGGCGTCATTCAGATTCACCGCCTGGCTGTGCAGCGGTTGCCGGCGGGCGAAGGCCAGCAGGCGCTGGGTCAGGCTGGCGGCACGGTTGACGCCCTTCAAGGCGTTGTCCAGCGCCCGCGCGGTCATGCCGGCCGGTTCGCCATTGCGCTGGTTCAGCAGCATGGCGTGTTCCACATTGCCGGCGATGACGGTCAGGATGTTGTTGAAGTCGTGGGCGATGCCGCCGGTCAGCTGGCCCACGGCTTCGATTTTCTGTGATTGCCGCAGCGCATGTTCGGCCTGCACACGTGCAGTGGTTTCCACCGCTTCGCAGACCACCGCCGCCACCTGGCCGTCGGGGCCCAGCAGCGGTCGCAGCGAGAAGTCGAAACTGCGCTTGCCGGTGGGCAGTTCCAGTTCGAACGCATGCAGCGACGGGGTGCCTGCGGCCGCATTCTGCACTGCCTCGGTGACGGTGCGCGCGGCCTGCGGGGTCGCGGCAAACCAGGCGGTGCTGGAAAACTGCGCGCCCACGACGTCCGGCTTGCTGGCCAGCACCGCTGCCAACGAGGCCACGTTGGCATCGATCACCCGCCCGTCCAGATCCAGCAGCACCTGGTGCTGGAAGCTGGACTCAAAGATGGCCTGCAGGCGCCGCTTGCTGGCCTGCAGTTCGGCGGTGCGTGCCTGCACCTGCTGCTCCAGCGACTGGTTGTCCTGGCGCAGCGCCAGCTCGGCGCGCTTCAGCCCGGACACATCACTGCCCAGGCAGGTATAGCCGGTCACCGTGCCGTCGGCAGCGAATTCGGGCACGCAGTCCATCTGCACGAAGCGCGCTTCGCCGCTGCGGTGGGTCAGGGTGATCTGGAAGCTGGCGCGCTCGCCGGCCAGTACCCGTTCCAGGCTGGGCAGTGCCTGCTGGAACGAGGCGCTGTTGCCGATGTCGGCCGGCTGCTTGCCCAGCAGGTCGTCCAGGGCAATGCCATGCCAGTCCAGGAAGGCCTTGTTGGCGAAGCGGTAGCGATGGTCCGCACCCAGGTGCGCGATCAGTGCGGGAATGGCATCGGTGATCTGTTGCAGTTGTGCCTGGCTGTGCTCCAGCGCTGTGCGCGCCTGCGCCAGTTGGTTGCGCTCGCGGGCTTCATCGCGGGCACGCCGGATCGCGTCCGGCAGTCGCTGCAGCCGCTGCTTGACCACATAATCGCGCGCGCCGCGGGTCAGTGCCTGCACGGCCAGTTCTTCGGTCAGCGTGCCGGAGACAAAGATGAAAGGGATCTGCGGCGCGTGCTCGCGCGCCAGCGCCAGTGCGGTATCGCCGTCGAACCCCGGCAGCACATGGTCGGCCAGGATCACGTCGAACTGTGCCGATGTGATGGCCGCCAGGAATGTGTCGTGCGCCCACACCCGGTGGGTATCGAAGCGCAGGCCGGAGCGCTGCAGCTGGGCCGTGATCAGTTCGGCATCCAGCGCGCTGTCTTCCAGCATCAGGATCCGCAGGCGGCCGCCTGCAGGCGCGGGGTCATTCATGGGTGGGGGAGTTCCCGTTGCCGCCGCGATGCGGAGGTGGCTGGTTGGTGATGCCCCAGAACATGCCAAGGCCCTGGATGGCGTCGAAGAATTCCTTGAAATCCACCGGCTTGACGACAAAGGCATTGACGCCCAGCTGGTAACTGCGGACCAGATCCTGCTCTTCGCGCGATGAGGTCAGCATGACGATCGGAGTGCTGCTCAGTTCCGGGTCCTCGCGCACCTGCTGCAGTACTTCCAGACCATTGATCTTGGGCAGTTTCAGGTCCAGCAGGACCACCACGGGTCCACCGTGGAAGGTGCCGGCGAAATTGCCCTGGCTGCGCAGGTAGTCCAGCGCTTCGGCGCCATCGCGCACGTGCACCACGTCGTTGAGCAGCTGGCAGCGCGCAAGCGCGGCCAGGGTCAGTTCGGCGTCCTTGGGGCTGTCCTCGACCAGGAGGATCGGCCGCAGATCCCTCATGGGTGTTCTCCGGTAGAAAGGGGAAGGGTGAAATAGAGCGTGGCACCTTCACCCAGCGTGCCTTCGGCCCAGGTGCGGCCGCCATGGCGGCCGATGATGCGGCGCACATTGGCCAGGCCGATGCCGGTACCTTCGAATTCGTCTTCGTGGTGCAGGCGCTGGAACACGCCGAACAGCTTGTCCACGTAGCGCATGTCAAAGCCGCAGCCGTTGTCGCGCACATGGAAGATGTCTTCGCTGGCGCTGCGGTGGTGGCCTACTTCAATCACGGCGTCGGCAACGTCGCGGGTGAACTTGACCGCGTTGGACAGCAGGTTCTGCCAGACCAGGCGCAGCATGGTGGGATCGGCCTCGACCACCGGCAACGGACCGATACGCCAATCGATGCTGCGACCGGCATAGTCCAGCGCCAGGGTCCGGCGCACATCCTGCGCCAGCGCGCCCATGTCGATATGCATGCGGCCAAGGGTCGAACGGCCCATCTGCGAGAAACTCAGCAAATCATCCACCAGGGTGCCGGCGGACTTGGCCGATTCCACGATGGTGTCCAGGAAGCGCCGTTCGTTCTCGCTCAGGCGCTCGGCCGCCGAGCTGCCCAGCAGTTCGGAGTAACCCACGATATGCCGGAACGGGGCGCGCAGATCGTGGCTGACCGAGTACGAGAACGCTTCCAGTTCCTTGTTGCTGCGCACCAGCTGTTCGTTCAGTTCGGCCATCTCTTCGGCCTTGCGCAGCACGATATCAACGATGGCCGTGCGCATTTCGTGCGCGGCCTCGGCGTCGGCGTCAGTCCAGGGCAGGCTGCGTTGCTGCACGGTTTCCTTCCATGCTTCGAAGGAATGGCGTGGCGACAGCGCCGTTCCCGGATCGCTGGATTTGCGCGGATCGCCGCCCCAGCGCACGGTGCGCACCACTTCGGGCCGGAACCACATCAGGTAGCTGTCGTGCAGTTGCGAAATGGACACCGCCAGCACGCCACTGGCCACGTCGCTCAGGCCCGCGGCTGACGGCCAGACACCGGCAAGATGGTCGGTGTGGAACACTTCTTCGCCCGGGTGCTCGGCAGCCACCCAGTGCGCCAAGCGCAGGATGTCCTCGCGGGCCGGGCACTGGCCGACCCGCATGCAGTCCCCCTTGTGCACGATCGCCGCGCCGGCGGCCTCGGTCAGCGCGAGCAGATTGCTGTGGTCCTGGCGCAGCGCCGCCATGAAGTCTTCATCGCCGGCCATGCGGCCCAGCAGCTTGACCAGCAGCGAACGGCGGATCACCCGCTCTTCCACCACCCGCCCGCGCTCTTTCAGCGCAATCTGCAGCGACAGGATCTGGCCCATGAACTCGCAGGCCGTGCGCACGGGGTAGGGCAGGCGGCGGGCATTGGCGGTATGGCAGGACACCAGTCCCCACAAGCGGCCTTCGTGGATCAGCGAGACCGACATCGACGCGCCGGTGCCCATGTTGCGCATGTACTGCAGGTGCACCGGAGAAACACTGCGCAGCACCGCCAGGCTGAGGTCGGTGGGCGCTGCGTCAGCGGCCGCTGCATCGCGCACCAGCGGCACGGCGGTGTAGTCCGAATCGGCGATCAGGCGCACCCGGTTGCGCCGGTACAGCTCGCGTGCCTGCGCCGGAATGTCAGATTCGGGGAAGCGCAGGTCCAGGTAAGAAGGCAGCACGCCGTTTCCATCCTCGGCCACCACGGTGCCGTTCCAGGCGCTGTCGAATTGATAGACCAGAGTGCGGTCGAAGCCGGTCATCGCGCGCATGTGCTGGGCGGCCAGCTGGCACAGATCGGCCACGGTGGCAGCCGATTCGATCTCGGACATCAGGCGGCGGATGGCCGGATAGAGCTCCTCCAGCGAACTCGGCTGGCCAGGCACCGGGCTTTCCAGTTCCACCAGCAGATCGTGCTGCGAGCGGTGCACCAGCAGTTGGTGGCGGCCATGCCCGTCCAGGTGCACAGCGCCCACGTGCACGCTGCTGTCGACCGCCGTGCGGCGCAGCTGCGGCAGGAACGGGGCGAGCACGCCGCCCAGCACCGCGTCCAGCGGCTGCCCGAGCGGTTCGCCAAACTGCTGTAGCAGAGAGTCCTGGCTGATCGCGCGCTCGCGTACCTGCAGCGTGGCCGGATCGGCGACCAGCAGCACCCCGTAGGGCTGGATGGCGCCGGGTGTGTGGATCGGCTCGCGGGCACAGACGGACAGCGCCAGATCGTTCACGGCGTCAGTGGCGTTGGACATGAAGACAGGAACCCGGAAGTGGTGAGGCGGCGCGGGCGCGCGCCTGGAACAAGGACAGCAAGAGGCATCTGCCCACTATCGCACTGCTGTCAACGGCTGGATCAGGCATTTCTGAACGCTTCATCCACGCGTCGCCCGACAAACGAAAAGGCCGCGCAGGCCGCAGCGGCCACCTGTACGCGCTGCGCATCCGTCAGCGCGAGCGCGTCCATCGCGGCCCGCACGTTGCGCCAATGCGCGGCGACCCCGGCTGTGGCGGGCGCCAGATGGCGTGCGCCGAAACCCACGTGCAGGCCCAGGCGGGCTGCATGGTGCAGCAGTACCGCCGCGCCCATGCTGGAACCTTCAGCCACGTACCACCAGCCCAGCGCCACCGGCAGCGGGGCAGTGGCCAGCACCGGTGCGTCGGCGGACGGCATCGCAGCGTGTGCACCCAGATCCTGCAGATCGGCCAGCACCTGCGTGTGCTTGCACGGTTCTGATGCCGCCATCGGCAGATCCGGCCGCCGGTACAGCGCTGCCGCCGCGCCATGGAACTGCGCCTGCACCTGCAGGAAGCGCAGGTAGTCGCGGCGATCATCGAAGATGCCCAAGGCCATCAGGCGTTGGTCCAGGCGCTCGTGGGTGCTGCGCGTGGCCGTCTTCAGCATCGCACTGAGCGACTCGTAGGGGGCAGAAGAGGAGGCAGCGCGCTGCGCGCAGGGGGTGGGGACGGACATTGGCGTAACGCTAGCAGAAGCAGTGTAAACGCGGTGAAGAGATTTCGCCTGGGTTGCACCGGCAGTGAACACCGGCTGCACGCCGGCAACGCTACGGTGGGCGCCTACCTCCCCGCTGGCCATCCCGTGAACCTGCAGCCCACCCCCGCACGCCCCTCCTTCCGGCACACCTTGCCTGATACCTGCCGGTTCGATCTGTTGCAGATCGATGCGCTGAAGGACCCCAGCAGCGGGCGCATCGTCCATCTGTACTCACTGGTGGCGCGTTGCCATGGCTGCGCGCAGGTGTTCACCGCCCACGAAGGCGCCGGCTTCATCAGTACCTCGGTGGCGCGCATCCTGCGCTGCCCGGAAGGCTGTGGTGAGCACGCGTTGAGGCCGCGCGTGCTGCGCGACTGGCAACCGGCCGCGGCCTGAGCCCGGCCGGCGCCGTCACGGTGCCGGCGCCAACAACGCAGGACGGCCGTCGAACCAGTCGCGCGCGCCGGCCAGGTGCCACTGGCGGCGATCGCCATCCAGTTCGATGCCTGCGCCGAGCACGCCCCAGCGCAGATACAGATCGCCCTTGCGGCGCTGCTGCAGCAGATCCAGCCGCGCCCGCAGCGAGAACCGGTCGTTCTCCGCCTGCAGGTCATCAAGCACCAGGTGGCCGGGCTGCCAGCGCAGCGCGGTCTTTGCCTCCACCCGCCCGGAATCGAGCAGTTTCAATACCCAGCCCGGGTAGTCGCCGCGTTCGGCAAACACCGCCAGCAGCGGGCCGGCATCGCTCATGGCCACCCGCGCCCGCGCGTCCACCTGGAAGGGGGACTGGGCATCGATGCGGCCCTCGTCAACGTCCAGTCGGCCCTGCCACCCCTGCGGTCCCGGCCGGCCATCAATCTGCACGTTGCGCAGTTCCACCGCGCTGCCGGCCAGGTCGAACCAGCGCTGGCGGAAGTCGCCGCGCTGCAGGGTGCCGTCCACACGGGTGTCGGCACGCAGGTCCAGGCCGGCAAGCTGCAGGCGCGCGCCCTGGCCGAGCAGACGCGCCGTGCCCTGGCCGATGCGGCCATCGGTATCCAGCCGGACGTCACCACTCAGGCGCGCCGTGCCCGACACCAGGCGCACCTGCCCATTGCCCAGGAAGCGGTTGTAGGCCGAAAGATCGGGAATGTCCGCATCGCTGAAGCGGAGCCGGGCACGCACGCCGCGGCGCAGCTCACGCAGCCGACCGTCACCGCTCAGCTGCAGTGAAAGATCGCGCCCCTCGAACAGGGTGGCCGCATCCTTGCTCTGGGTGCGCGCGGAGAAACGCGGCAGCCGCACGTCCAGTTCGGCGCGGGTAGGGGTGCCGGCCTTCAACTCACCGTGGGCACTGGCGGTGCCGGCCATGCGCACGCCGGCCACTTCTGCCACGGCTTCGGCCGCGGGCAGGTCCACGGTGCTGCCGGCCATCAGCTCACCATCCTGCACGCGCAGGTCAGCCTTCAGTACGCCGCCGCCGTCCAGCTGGAACCAGGGCTTGCGCACGAACAGGGCCGGAATCCAGTTGAGCGAGGTGAACGTCCATTCGCCCTGTACCTGGCCGGACGTGCGCTCCAGCAGGCTGGCCGGATCGTCGAAGGGAATGTGGTGGCCGCGGATGTGCAGGTCGGCATCCAGTGCCGCGCCGCGCTCAGGGCGTGGCGGCAACCGCGCCTGCACGCGCATGTCCTGCGCCACATCCAGCTGCAGCGCCAGCACGCCGCGATCGGGCGCGCCGTCACCCAGCTGCAGCGGCACCCGCCAGATGGCACGGGTGCCGGGCATCAGCGCGCCGCGTTGCAGAGCCACGTGCGCCTGCAACTGGCCGGCCAACGGTGAACTGGCGATGGCGACCTGCTGGGCGTCGGTGTTCATGCGCAGTCCCTGACTGCGCGCAGTGATGTCCAGCGTGCCTTCCACCAGGGTGAACTTGCGGATGCCCGGTGCCTGGTCGCGGTAGTGCCGCGGGTAGCGGAAGGTGGATTTCAACTGCATGCCCGACAGCAGTTGTACGCCGTCGTAGCTGGCGAAGGCATCGTTGAATTCGACCTGCGAATCCAGCAACTGCGACGGCCCACCCCGCAGCTGCTTGACGAAGCCCACGGTGCCGCTGCCGCCGCCCTGCAGCAGCAGCTTGCCGAAGCGTGCGCTGCGGATGCTGTCGCTGTGGATCGCGTCGAAGCGCAGTGTCCAGCCCTGGTCACCACGCGGCGGCGAGGGCACCACGTCCTGCACACGCTCTATTTCCGCCGACACCCCGGTCGCCTGCAGGTGCGGTACGCGCACCTCACGGCGGAACAGCGGCAGCACCGCCAGCCGCGCACTGGCCCGGTCGGCGTGCAGCACATACACCGTGTGGTTCACGTGGCCGCGCATATGCACGTTCCAGGCAATCACATGGCCGGGCAGCAGGGTAATGGCCGGGCCGGTGGACATCACGAACTTGTGCGGCTTGCGGTTGGTCACCGCATCGAACAGCGGCGTATTCAGGAAAATATTGCCGGCCAGCAGATACAGCGCCTGCACCCCCAGCAGGCACCACGCCAGCAGCCGCCAACCACGTGGCCAGGTGGAAAAGTGGAAGATGCGGCGGGGCATGCGGGCCTTCTCGATGGGACGTGGTTCACTATCTCGAACACTGCGGCGGTGCCGCGTGAACGCAATTGCGCGTCGGCTGCCATAATCAAGCGGTCTACGTTCAAGGAGCCCACGGCATGAATGCCACTACCCGCACGGAAGGCGCAGCCACTCAGGACGCGCACGCGGCCAACGCCAGCGCGGCGTTCGATCCCACCTACGTATCCGGCAATGGCGAAGCGCAGTTGAAGGGCGCCGGCCATGCCATCACCGTGAACGGCGAAGACCAGTCGGTAAAGCTGGCGCAGGAAAAGAAGCTGTCAGGCACCGGTCCCGGCACGCAGTTCCGCGGTGCGTCGGTGGCCGCTGCAGCCACGCCCACCCGCGACGGCACGGATTACCTGGTAACGGTCGACAGTGTGGTGGGCAACCGCATGAAGGCCGGCGGCTTCACCCAGGAAGACAGCGCCGGCGCACGTGGTCGCTACCGCGTCAGCCTGCCGCACGGTGCGCTGGATACCGATCCCACCACGGTGAATCCCTTCGATCCGCAAAGCATTCCCAAGGGTGGCAGCGTCACCCTGGACGGGCAACATTTCAGTGGCACCGCGCTGGAAGGACGCTTCCGCAATATTGCCATCCAGAGCCAGGTGACCGAGGCGCAGGGCGCCAGCTACCGCGTGGATCACCTGGACGATGGCCGCGTACGCGTCACCACCGGCCCGAACCAGGCGGTGGAAGCGTTCAACGGCGTTGGCTTTGCAGCGGGCAAGCTGGCCGCCGTGGCCGGGCGCCAGGACGCGCTGGGGCAATCCACGGTGCGCACCGCCACCTTCGATCTTGAGCAGGTGGATGGCCGCGCCGCCTATCAGCACTTCATCGACACCGGGGTGATGGATGCGCACACCCCCGGCGTGCAGGACCTGGCCACCGTGGAACGGCTGGGCATGAGTTCACAGACGCGCCTGAAGGTGGGCGTGGGCGATGCGTTCAACCTGGACGTTGCCGGGCAGCGCAACAGCGGCGACGTGGTGCGCGTACGCCACGAGGACGGCAGCTTCACCGAACACCGCAGCGTGGAATACAGCGGCAACGTACCCGTCAGCCGTTTCAGTGCCTACGGTGCCGATGGCCAGGAAGACATCGCCCAGCGCCGCTATCAGTTCCAGATCGACCTGCGTGACCACGAACACGGCGAACAGGTTGCCGGCATGGTGAATGCCGCGCTGACCGGCAACGCGGCCGGCGATCGTGGTCCGTTGCATGTCGGGGTGGAGAACACCCTGGTACTGGATGAGCCGCAGATGCGCGCCCTGATGGAGCGCACCCAGGCCATGGTGAAAGACAATCCGATGCTGGGCCCCGACTGGCGCCTGCTGGCCGAGGACGGGCAGGGCAGGCCACAGCAGGATGTGGATGCGTTCGCCGCCGCGCTGGCACGCAACCAGGGCCATTCGGCCCATGGGCTGGGCGAGCGCTTGTTCCGCGTCGCGTCTGCCGAAGGCCGCGAACTGCAGCCGATCGAGGCCAGCGTGCAGTCGCAGGCCTTGCAGGACCTGCCGCCGCCTTCACCGTTGCTGCCTCCGCACGACCCGCGCAATGAAGCCAGCCCACGGCACGGTCTGTGGCTGCAGACGCAGGGTGCGGTGAACAGTCTGGACCAGGCCATGGGGCGGCAGCCCGACCAGGCCAGTGAGCGGCTGGGCATGGCGCTGCTGGTGGCCGCCACCCACAAGGGCATGGAACGGGTGGACCAGGCGGTGCTGAGTGACGATGGCCGCTACGCCTTCGCGGTGCAGGGCGAAGCGCATGCCCCCGACCGGCAGATTGCCCGCACCGATACCGCGCAGGCGGTGGCCACACCGGTGGCCGACCACGTGCGCGAACTGCAGCAGATGCCAGAGCGTGCCGCACCGGAAGCACAGGTGGCGCAGCAGCGCGAGCAGGAGCAGGTGCAGCAGCAGGAGACAGCGCGCAGTCTGGCGCGCTGATGTAGCGCCGGGCCATGCCCGGCGTTCCCTGTGGGCCCTTAACCGGGCAGTTCGCACTGCATCTTGCCGTCCACGTAGTACGGCTTGGGCACGTTCGGGTTCTCGCTGGTCTTCTCGAACACCACTTCAAACGTGTCGGGAGCGGGCGTGCCCTTGCGCTCGGTGCAGGCGTCCTGCAGTTTCTTCTTCACCGCGGTGATGCCGGCATCGCGGTTGGCGCCATCGGCGCTGTTGGTCAGGTTCACCGTTTCGGCCCAGGCAAGGGGGCTCAGGGCCAGCAGGGCGGCCGTGGCGGCCAGGGTGTGCAGCTTGCTCATCCAATGTCCTCGTTGCGTTCCATGGGTGCAACCCGGCGCGAGCGCCCGGCGCTGGCCCAGTATCGAAAAGCGCGGTTAACGCGGCGTCGGTACGGCCGACCGTCCGGCAGCAGGCCGCCTGAATCACGGACGTTAGTGCGAACCATTCGCATTTGATATCATTTCATGCGTCCTTAACAGTGCCGCGGCCCACCGCTGGTGCCCCTTCCTGGCAGGTTCCCCGATGAATTCCCCCGTATTTCCCGTCCGCTCACCACTCAGCACCGCGTTGGCTTTGGCCCTTGCACTGTGCGCACCGCTGGCCGCCCAGGCGCAGTCGCAGACGCCGGACGGCAGCAGCCCCACCGACCTGGATGCGGTGCATGTGAACGCCTACCGCACGCTCACCCACACCTCTGGCGCCACCAAGACCGACACCCCGGTTGCGGAGATGGCCAAGTCGGTGTCGGTGATCGCGCGCGAGGAACTGGATGCGCGCGGCGTGCAGACCTTGAATGAGGCGATGCGCTACGTGGCCGGTGTATCGCTGGAAAGCAGCGGTATCGACAACCGCGTGGATGATTTCCGCATCCGCGGCTTCGATGCCGGCAGCTGGAGCAACAACGTCACCATCGACGGCATGCGCGCGCCGCAGGGCGGGCAGTGGAACCGCACCATGGTGGACAGCTGGAACCTGGACCGCGTGGAAGTGCTGAAGGGTCCGTCGGCGGTGATGTACGGGCAGGTGGCTCCGGGTGGCATGGTCAACCAGGTCAGCAAGACGCCTACGCCGGACCAGCAGCAGATCGTGCAGCTGGGCGTGGATGGCAATGGCCAGTACAGCACCGCCTTCGACGTGGGCACCGCATCGGCGGACAAGCAGCACCTGGGCCGCCTGGTGGGCCTGTACCGCGATGGCGACACCCAGATCAAGCACACCGAGCAGGAGCACTGGTTCCTGGCGCCCAGCTACACCTTCCAGATGGCCGAGCGCACGCGCCTGACCCTGCTGGGCCTGTACCAGCGCGACGATGGCGGCTCCACCTACCAGTTCCTGCCGATGGACGGCACGCTGAACGCCACGCCATATGGCCACATGAAGAACAGCACCTTCATTGGCGAACCGCGCTGGAACACCTACGACCGCACCATCTGGTCGGCGGGCTGGATGTTCGAACATGCGTTCAATGAGAACTGGACGTTGAGCCAGAGCGCGCGCCGCCTGAACGTCGATTCCACCTTCCGCACCGTGGTGACCAACGGCGCACTGAATGCCGACGGCCGCACGCAGAAGCGCCGCGCGACCTGGGGTGAAGGCGATTCGCGCGGCGATACCGCCGATACGCGCCTGACCGGCAAGTTCAGCACCGGCGCGGCCCAGCACACGCTGCTGCTGGGCGTGGACTGGCAGAAGGCCGATTGGGATGCGGCGCGCGGTGCGATGGGCACGGCCACCGATACGCCCAATGCCATCGACATCTTCAACCCGGTCTACACCGGCTACATTCCGGCCACCACCTCGATCAGCTACTCCGGTGGCATCAACCGCCAGACCGGTGTGTACCTGCAGGACCAGATCGCGCTGGACAAGTGGCGCTTCACCCTGGGCGGCCGCTACGACTGGACCAAGGATGACACCTGGACCCAGACCTATACCGTGGCCAGCAACCGTTTCGGCGCGCGTACCCCCAGCCGGATCAAGAACGAGGCCTTCAGCGGCAACGCCGGCGTCCTGTTCGTGGCCGACAACGGTCTGACCCCGTACCTGAGCTACGCCGAATCGTTCCAGCCGGCCGGCAGCACCGCCACCCAGTCGTTCGACCGCACGCCGTTCGATCCGATCACTGGCAAGCAGTGGGAGGCCGGCGTGAAGTACCAGCCGGCCAACTTCGATGGCCTGGTGACCCTGTCGGCCTACGATCTGCGCCAGCAGAACGTGCTGACCGATGATCCGGACAGCAGCCACAACACCTGCGGCACCACTGGCACCAGCCAGTGCCAGGTACAGGATGGCGAAGGCCGCGTGCGGGGTGTGGAACTGGAGGGCCGGGTGACCCCGCTGGCCGGTTTCAGCGTGATCGGTGCAGCGGCCTGGATGGATTCGGAAGTGACCCGCAGCAACAACGGCTACCGCGGCAAGCAGTTGGCGATGGTGCCGGACTGGACCGCCTCGCTGTGGGGCGACTACACCTTCCAGGGCGGTGCGCTGGAAGGCCTGAGCCTGGCGGCCGGCGTGCGCTACAACGGCAAGAGCTACGGCGACAGCGCCAACCTGTACCTGATTCCGTCGTACACCCTGTGGGATGCCGCGATCCGCTATGACATCGGTCAGTACGGCAACGTCGGCACGCAGGTGTCACTGAATGTCAGCAACCTGGCCGACAAGCGTTTCGTGTCGACCTGCACCGGCGTGTCCTCGTGCTATTACGGCACCGGCCGCACGGTGACCGCAACCGCGCGTTTCACCTGGTGATCTGCGCGGGCTGATGCAGTGCTGACGCCGCTCTCGCACGAGAGCGGCGTTGGCGATCAGGCCGCCGTACGGCCGGTATACGCCGCCAGCACCGCTGGCAGGTCGTGCATGGATTCGAAAATGACATGCGCACCGGCCGCACGCAGCGCCTCGGGCGTGCTGTGGTACTGGCCGCCCGGGCTGTAGCCGAACACGGTGGCACCGGCGGCCACGCCGGCGGTCGCACCAGTCACGGTGTCTTCGATGACCGCGCAGCGCGCCGGGTCCACGCCCAGTGCAGCGGCGGCGGCGAGATACACATCGGGGTAAGGCTTGGTCCGCGGCTGGTCCTGGCCGCTGAAGATCTGCCCGTCGAAGGCATCGAGAATGCCGATCTTGCCCAGTTGCAGGCGTACCTTCAGCAGATCGGCACCGGACGCGCACGCGATGCGGCCCTGGGTGAGGGTCTGCAGCGCCCGCACGGCGGCAGGCGCACCGGGAATCCCGGTCAGATCGCGCTCCAGCGCCACGTTGCGTTGGCGGCGGAACTCATCGAGCCACGCCTCGGTGAACGGCTTGCCGGTGCGTTCTTCGATCAGACCGGCCAAGCTGGCGACCGATTTGCCCAGGAACACATCGGCGGCCTGCTGCTGGGTAAGTGGCCAACCGCGTTCGGTCAGCATGTCCGAGAGCACGCGGGCGACCAGCGGCTCGGAATCGACGAGGACACCATCGCAGTCGAACAGCACGGCATCGAAGGGGAAGGGGACCATGGGGACTCCGGGCAAAGCGAAGTCCGGAATTCTCGCACGCCGATGATGCAGGCGCTTTGCCCTGGTAGGTGCCCACCTTGGTGGGCACGCTGTTCGCCTAAGTGCCAACCAAGGTGGGCACCTACAACGGCCCGCGCGGGGTAGACTGCCTCGATGACGCACTGCCAGGAGGGCGAATGAAGGCGATCACGATGGCACGCACGGCGGTCTTGCTGCTGGCAGTCGCTGCGGCAGGCTGCAGCACCTTCGCACGGCCGCCGTCGACGAATCTGCGTCTGGTCACTCTGGTGCCGGCCGAAACGAGAGTTCTGCTGACCGCTGCGGCTAGCGGCACCATCGAGCCGATAGGCGAGTGCGTGTACTTTGTCAGTGCATCGGGACAACGTCGATTGGCGCTGTGGCCAGACTATTTTGAACTGGCCAGGCAGGACGGTGTGCCTATCGGCGTACGCAGCACGTCCAGCAACACTGTCGTGGCGTTTGGGCAGACACACACCTTTGGCGGCGGAGAGCTATCCTCGTTGCCGCAGATGCTGACCCAGCCGATGCCAGCAGGCTGCCGCGGTCCGGCGATGATGCTTTACTTCAATTAGGGCAGCGCGTGCTGCGGCTTTGGTGGGCGCGGTTTTCGCTTCGGCGCCGCTGCGCGGCAGTGCCAACCAAGGTTGGCACCTACCAGGGCAATGCACCCCGACGCTTGGGTAGGTGCCCACCTTGGTGGGTACGCTTTGCGCTTGAGTGCCAACCAAGGTTGGCACCTACCAGAGCAATGCACCCCGACGATTTGGTAGGTGCCCACCTTGGTGGGCACGCTTTGCGCTTCGGTGCCAACCAAGGTTGGCACCTACCAGGGCAATGCACCCCGACGATTTGGTAGGTGCCCACCTTGGTGGGCACGCTTTGCGCTTCGGTGCCAACCAAGGTTGGCACCTACCAGAGCAATGCACCCCGACGCTTTGGTAGGTGCCCACCTTGGTGGGCACGCTTTGCGCTTCGGTGCCAACAAAGGTTGGCACCTACCAGGGCAATGCACCCCGACGCTTTGGTAGGTGCCCACCTTGGTGGGCACGCTTTGCGCTTCGGTGCCAACCAAGGTTGGCACCTACCAGGGCAATGCACCCCGACGCTTGGGTAGGTGCCCACCTTAGTGGGCACGCTTTGCGCTTCGGTGCCAACCAAGGTTGGCACCCACCAGAGCAATGCACCCCGACGATTTGGTAGGTGCCCAGCTTGGTGGGCACGCTTTGCGCTTCGGTGCCAACCAAGGTTGGCACCTACCAGGGCAATGCACCCCGACGCTTTGGTAGGTGCCCACCTTGGTGGGTACGCTTTGCGCTTGAGTGCCAACCAAGGTTGGCACCTGCCAGGGCAATGCTCCCCGATGCTTGGGTAGGTGCCCACCTTGGTGGGTACGCTTTGCGCTTGAGTGCCAACCAAGGTTGGCACCTACCGGGGCAATGCACCCACGCTACGGTGCTTCCTGCCGCAGCTTCTTCGCCTGCGCCGCATTCACCGCGCTGGCCTTGTTGCCAAAGTCCTGGCGGATGAAGGTCGCCAACTGCGCGATCTCTTCATCGCTCAGCCGATCGGCGAAGCCGGGCATGCCCAGGTTGGACGGCCGCTGCGCAGTGGAAGGCAGCGCGCTGCCATGCAGCAGCAGGCGCACCAGCGTGGTCGGGTCATCGGCCAGCACCGTGGGGTTGCCGGCGAGGGCGGGGAACACATTCGCATAGCCCTTGGCGTCGGTGCGATGGCAGGCAGCGCAGTTGTCCACGTACAGTTCGGCGCCACGGCTGTCGTTCACGCCGGCCTGCAGCTTGCGCGCGGTCGTATCGTCCTGCGCGTACGCCGACGGATCGTGCGCGCTGGCCGGCAGGCTCTTCAGATAGACCGCCATGGCCTGCAGGTCGGCATCGGTCAGGTGCTGGGTGCTGTGCACCACCACGTCGGCCATCGGCGAACCCACCACCGCGCTGTGTGCGTTGCGTGCGGTGCGCAGGGTATCGACGATGTCCTGCGTGCTCCAGCGGCCCAGGCCATCGGCATTGTTGCCGCGCAGGTTCACCGCATTCCAGCCATCGATGATCTGCCCGCCGGCCAGGTACGCGCTGCCCGATTCATCCAGTGCCTGTTCCTGCAACGCCAGCCCGCGCGGGGTGTGGCAGCTGCCGCAATGGCCCAGGCCCTGCACCAGGTAGGCGCCGCGTGCCAGTTCGGCGCTGGCATAGCGGCTGGGGTCGAAGGCCACCGCGTCTGCTTCGGGGGCGAAGGTCTTGCGCCAGATCGCCAGCGGCCAGCGCATCGACAGCGGCCACGGAATGTCGGCGGCCTGGTTGGCCTCCTTCACCGGGGCGATGTCACCGTGCAGGAAATAGGCATGCAGCGCCCGCACATCGTCATCGGTCAGGCGTGCATAAGAGGGGTAGGGCATGGCCGGGTACAGGGTGCGGCCATCGGGGGTGATGCCGTGGCGCACGGCACGGTCGAAATCATCCAGCGAATAGGTACCAATGCCTGTGTCGCGGTCCGGGGTGATGTTGGTGCTGTAGATGTTGCCCAGCGGCGAAGCCACCGGCAGACCGCCGGCGAACGGCCTGCCGCCGGGCCGGGTATGGCAGGCGGTGCAGTCGCCAGCCGCGGCCAGGTAGCGGCCACGTTCGATCAGCGCCGCATCGGCCGCCGGCGCATCGCCCAGCACCCGCGTGCGGGTCGGCACGAAGGCGTAGGCCAGGGCCAGCAACAGCACCACCAGGGCAAGCACCACGATCCACAGGAGAAGCTTCTTCATGGGCGTCTCCTCAGGCCTGTACCAGCGGGCCCGGATCGGGCAGGTACTTTTCGCGGATGGCCGTGGCCGCCCAGTACGCCAGCCCACCGACCAGCCCGGTGGGGTTGTAGCCGTTGTTCTGCGGGAACGCGTTGGCGCCGATCACGAACACGTTCGGCACGTCCCAGCTCTGCAGGTAGCGGTTCAGTGCCGAGGTCTTCGGGTCGGCGCCCATGATCGCGCCACCGCAGGTGTGGGTGCTCTGGTACTTGGTGATGTTGTAGTGCTCGCCGTCCTTCTTGGCATCACCGCTCATGGAAAGCGGATTCAGCACGCGGCTCATCTCCATGGCCTTGCCGACGAAGAACTGCGAGGCCTTGATCTCGTTGGGGTGCCAATCGAAGGTCATGCGCAGCAGCGGCCGCCCGAAGCTGTCGGTGTAGTTCGGGTCCAGGCTGAGGTAATGCTGGCGGTAGGCCATGCACGCGCCCTGTACTTCGTAATAGAAGTTGTGGCGGAAGTTGTCCGCGGCCGCCTTCTTCCATGCCGCGCCCCAGCTGGGCGTACCCGAAGGCACGTTGATGCCGCGCACCGGGCCGGCGCCGGGCTGCCGTGCCCAGACCAGGCCACCACCAACGAAGCCGGCCTTGGCATTGTCCAGCTGATTGCCGTTCAGATCGTCCATGGTGGTGCCCGCACCGCCAATGCCGATGAAGCCATTGGCCTGCACGTTCTTGTCGAAGAACAGCACCACCCGGTTGAGGTTCTGGTAGGAGTAGTTGCGCCCCACCGTGCCGGTGTTGGATTCGGGATCGTAGGGCGTACCGATGCCGGACAGCAGCATCAGATGCACGTTGTAGAGCTGGAAGGCGCACAGCAGCACCAGGTCGGCCGGCTGCTGCACTTCGCGGCCCTGCGCGTCCAGGTAGGTCACGCCGGTGGCGTGCTTGCCGGTGCTGTCCAGGTCCACCTTCAACACCTGCGAATGGGTGCGCAGTTCGAACTTCGGCCGCTGGCGCAGCACCGGCAGGATGCAGGCGTTGGGGCTGGCCTTGGAATAGTTCAGGCAGCCGTAATCACTGCAGAAGCCGCACGCATTGCACGGGCCCAGCTGGCAGCCGTAGGGGTTCACATACGGGCCGGAGGCATTCGAGGCCGGAATGGGATACGGATGCCAGCCCATTTCCTTGGCCGCCTTGTAGAACAGTTCGCCGCCCAGGTAATTGGGGTTGGGGCCCAGCGGGTACTCGGCCGAGCGCGACCCTTCAAACGGGTTGCCGCCGGGCTGCACCACGCCGTTGATCACACCGGCCTTGCCGGACGTGCCGCAGACCAGCTCGAACATGTGCAGGTGCGGTTCCAGTTCGGCATAGGTCAGCGGGAAATCCTGGATGGTCATGTCATCGGGAATGAAGCGTTTGCCGTAGCGTTCTTCCACGTTGGTGCGCAGCTTCATGTCTTCCGGCAGCGGGCGGAAATGCGCGCCCGACCAGTGGCTGCCCGCACCGCCCACGCCGGTGCCGGGCTTGAACGATCCCATCTGCCGATAGGGGACAGCGGTATCGGCCGGGGTGTGGCGAATCGTGACCGTTTCCTGCGCCAGGCTCTGCAGGTAGCGGCGGTGCACCGAACCTTCCAGCTCGTCCACCACGTTGGGGTAGGCGAAATCGGGCTGGGTATCGCGGTCGCCGCCGCGTTCCAGCGCAACCACGTGCAGGCCGGCGTCGGTCAGTTCCTTGGCCAGGATCGCTCCGGTCCAGCCCATGCCGACGATCACGGCGTCTACTTTCGGTTTCGTGATGGCCATGCGCTCAGCCCCTCCGCCCGGCCAGGTCCACCGGCGGCAGCGGGTAGGCCTTGTCGCGCACCCCGATCCAGTCCAGGTAGTCGGCACGCATGCCGGGGTAGCCGATCATCTTCCACGCGGCCATGCCCTTGTTGGCCCCGTACTTGGGGTCGGCGAAGTAGCCGTTCTTCACCTCGCCCAGCAGGTTGGAGAAGAACAGCTTGCTGGAGATGGCGTCCAGTTCCAGCTTGCCGCCCTCGGCGGCCTTCAGCACGGTTTCCTGCTGGGCGTGGTCCAGCTGGGCGAAAGTCTTGCCCTGGAACTGTGCGCGGCAATGCGCATCGACGGCGCCAATACCCACGCGCACGATATCGCGCAGCGGCAGCTTGCCCTGGTAGCCGAATTCGCTGGGCGCTTCCAGGAACGGGCCCTGCATGTACCAGATGGCGCCGGCGGCGTAAGGCGTCTGCATGTGCCGGTCGAGGAATTCGGGCACCCCCGATTCCACCGCGCCGGGACCGGTCTCGTCGGCGGGGATCAGCCGATCGCAGGCCGCAACGATGAAGGCCCATTCGGCGGCGTTGAAGAATTCGGGGCGGTAGTCGGCAGTATCAGCGGCAGGTGCCTGCGCCTCTGCCGCCGTCGTGCCGGGCGCACAGGCAGGCAGCGCGGCGGCCACGGGAATCAGGGTCAGGCCCTGGAAAAAGCGGCGGCGGCTCAGCGCCGGCGCCATCGGTTCGGCGTCATCGTTCATTGCAGGGTGGCTACCTGTGGGGTGGCTGGTGCACAGCTTCGCGCGCGTCCTGTCGCGGTGGCTTGCTCGACATCGGGCCCGGCGCCGACCGCTCCCAGGCCGACATGGATCGATCCATTGTGTTGCTGCGTGATGCTTTCCGGAATGGCAATATGGGAAAGGTGCTGTTGCCTGAATGGAAAGAATCGCGATGATCGAAGACCTGGGAGAGCTGCGCACCTTCGATCGCATCGTGCATGGCGGCAGCCTGTCGGCCGCCGCGCGCGACCTGGGGGTGTCGCTGGCCGTGGTCAGCAAGCGGCTGTCAGCGCTGGAGCGCCGGTTGCAGGTGCGCCTGCTCAACCGCAGCACGCGCCGGGTCTCGCTCACCGACGAGGGCAGCGTGTTTCACCTGCACTGCCGCCAGGTACTGCAGGCGGTGGAGGCGGCCGAAGCGGCCCTGGCGCAGCGCCAGGACCTCGTGGCCGGCGTGTTGCGGGTCACCGCCCCGAATGGTTTCGGTCGGCGCCACGTGGTGCCGGCGGTGCGGCGGTTCCAGATGGCCCATCCCGGCGTGCGCGTGCATCTGTCGCTGCGCGACGAGGTCGTCGATCTGGTGGGCGAGGGCATCGAGCTGGCCCTGCGCTACGGCACGCTGGACGATTCACGCCTGGTCGCCCGGCAGCTGGCGCCGAACCGGCGGGTGCTGTGCGCATCGCCGGATTACCTGCAACGGCGCGGCATGCCGCACAGCATCGCCGAACTGCAGGAGCACGACTGCATTGCCTCGGGCAGCCCGCCGGTCAGCCACTGGCGCTTCGGCCAGGGCGATGCCGCGCTGGCCCTGCCGCTGCAGGCCAGCACGCTGTGCGACGACGGTGAGGCGGCGCATCTGATGGCACTGCAGGGCGCCGGCATTGCCCGTAAATCGATCTGGGACGTGGCCGAAGACCTGCAGGCCGGGCGCCTGGTGGAAGTGCTGCCCGACCACGCCCTGGCCACCTCGCCGTTGAGCGCGGTGCATGGTTCGGGCAAGCAGTTGGCACCGCGCGTGCGCGTGTTCCTGGACCACCTGCTGCAGCACCTGCGCAGCACGGTGGCCTGGCGCTACGCCAACGCCGATTAGCCGAGCGCGTCCTTGGCGCTGGCCAGTGCCTGGTCAGCGCGCACGAACACCGCGGTGGTGTTTTCCTCTCGCGTACCGGTGGCCACGCCCAGCAGCAACGGGCGGCCGAGGCGGCCGGCGGCTTCATCGGCCACACCCTGCAGCGCATGCAGTGTGGCATCGGCCTGGTCGGAGCCCAGCACGGCAATGAACTCACCGCTGCCGGTGACCCGGTTGATGCTGTCGCCACGCTCGGTCTGCAGACAACGCTCCAGCGCCGCATCCAACTGCTGCAACTGGCGGTCCAGGCCACGCTCGCCCAGTTGTTCGGCCAGCGCGGCCAGATCCTGTAGTTCCAGGATCACGATGGTGTAGGGCGTGCCCGCCGCAGCGGTGTCATCGCCGATGGGTTCGGCAGCAACGGTCTGCTCCAGCAGGGCCACCACTTCCTGTTCGCGCTCGCGGCTGCGCGCTTCCATCAGATTCATGGTCAAGCGGGCCAGCGCCTGCAGGGCCTCGCGTTGCACCGGGGTAAGCGAACGCGGTGACAGGTCCAGCACGCACACGGTACCCACGGCGGCGCCGCTGCCAGTCACCAGCGGCATGCCGGCGTAGAATCGCGCGCCGAGTTCCTTCAACAAAGGGTTGTCGGCGAAGCGCGCGTCCTGGTTCAGATCGCCTACCTCCAGCATCTGGCTGGGCTCACGGATCGCGTGGTCGCAGACCGCCACGTCGCGATCCGTCTGCCCGCCATCAACGCCGGTGCGTGCCTTGAACCACTGGCGGTCACGATCGACCAGACTGACCAGGGCCATCGGCGTGCCGCATACGGCGGCGGCCACTTTCACGATGTCATCGTAGGCAGGCTCGGGCAGGCTGCCGACAATGTGCAGGGCATCGAGCGCACGCTGGCGTTCGGTTTCGGAAAGGGCGGTCGAAGCGTGGTCGGTCATTGCGTTCCCGGGCAGGCGTTGGACGCGACCATGCTAGAACACGCGCGTAAGCGCGGGATGAATCACCGCCGCACCTCAGCCGCGGGCGGGCGGCAGCAGCGAGAGCGCCTGCAGATCGGCTTCACCACGCACGATCTGCATCGCACCCAGCACGAGCGCATGCATGCCTTGGGCGAACTCGCGTTCGACTTCCGCCGCATCACGCGCGCGCTCATCGAACGACAGCCCATCTTCCCGCGTCCCGCCGTACAAGGTGTCGGCCGCGGCCACGCAATGGAAGGCCACGGTCGACAGCAGCCAGCGTGCCTGCGCCAGCGGCAGGCCATAGGCGGCCGCAACGGTCTGCTGGTGCGCGGCGATGCGAGCACTTATCGACGGCGAGGCTACCGAGCGGCGCAGCAGATGGGGGGCCAGGCCGGGGTTGGCGATCACCAGATCGCGCAGCGATGCGATGAAAGCGATCAGGTAACGCGGCAGGTCCTGCCCCTTGCCATCGTCGACCGGCGGCATGGTCCAGCCCTCGAAGATTGCATCGGCCACGGCAGCTTTCAGTGCTTCCAGGCTGGGGATGTGGTTGTACAGCGTCATATGGGTGACGCCCAGCTGCCCGGCCAGCCCAACGAAGGTCAGGTCACGCAGGCCCATGGCCATGCCGGCTTCGACGATGCGTGCATGGCTGAGTTTCCTCGGGCGCCCCCGCGCCGGGGCTTGCTGGCTGTCGGTCATCGATCTTCCATTGTTGCGGGCAGGGCCATTGGGCGCCGTCGCCGGCTGCCTTGACCATTTATTTTATAGCAATGATAATTAATCGCATCGCGCAGCACATCGCCTGCGCCAAAGCGTGATCGTAGCAATCGCGCCCACCTGCTCCCAGCCAGGCATCGGCCCAGCCAACAACCTCCGCCTGCACCAACGCACTCCCCCGTCGGGCTCCAAGCCACGGCGCAGGCTTCGTCATGCCCAGGAATACCGATGACGTCCGATGTCCGTTGCCTCCCTCCCTTGTACTGCGGGCGCGCAGGTGCAGCCAGCCCGCTGCGGTTCGCGCTCGCCGCCATGCTCGTGCTCCCGGCGCCCTCGGTGCTGGCCCAGGCCGTTGCCGCAGCCACCACCAGCGCACCCACGGTGTCGACCCTGGATTCGGTGAACGTGCGCGAGACCCGGGGTGTCACCGATCCCTACGCCGGCGGCCAGGTGGCCTCGGGCGGGCGCATGGGCCTGCTCGGCAACCGCGATTTCATGGAAACGCCGTTCAACACGATCAGCTATACCGAGGCGTACATCGCCGACCGGCAGGCGCGCGACATCACCTCGGTCATCGCCGCTGCCGACCCCACGGTGTTCACCAACAACGCCTCGGGCGCGTGGAGCGAGAACTATTCCATCCGCGGCTTCGCCTCCAGCACCACCGACATGACCGTGGACGGCATGTTCGGCATGGCGCCGTTCTACCGCACCTCCCCAGAGATGTTCGAGCGCATCGATGTGTTGAAGGGGCCCTCGGCACTGCTCAATGGCATGCCGCCGGGCGGCTCGGTCGGCGGCACCATCAACCTGATCCCCAAGCGCGCGGCCGATGCGCCGCTGACGCGGGTAAGCGCGGATTACAGCTCTGACGCTCAGTTCGGTGGCCACGTGGATGTGGGCCGCCGCTTCGGCAACAGCAGGCAATGGGGCGTGCGCTTCAACGGTGTGTATCGTGACGGCGAAGGTGCCGTCCGCCACCAGGACAAAGGCTACCAGCTGGGCGCGCTCGCCCTGGACTGGCGCGGCGAGCGCAGCCGTGCATCGCTGGATGTCTACAGCGCCGAGGACCGCATCCACGGCCCCACCCGTGGCGTCAGCCTGGCGCCCGGCGTGGCCATACCGAAGCCGCCACGCGCGGACGTGCTGATCAACCCCGACTGGGGCAGGGTGGAGAGCCGCGACAAGGGCGCGATCGCCCGTGGCGAGTTCGACTTCAACGACCACGTGATGGGCTACGCGGCCTTCGGCGCCAGCGACACACGCTACAGCTACAACGGTGCCATCAGCGCCTTGGTGCTCAACGATGCCGGCGACTTCCGCACCACCGTGGCGCAGCTGGCGTTCCACACCCGCAAGCAGTCGGCCGATGTGGGTGTGCGCGCCGGTTTCAACACCGGGCCGGTCGGCCACCAGCTGGCCGCCAATGCCACCGCCTACCAGCACAAGCAGGATGACTACGGTCGCCGCAGCGTGCCTGAAGCGAGCTGGGTCACCAACCTCTATTCCCCGGTATGGAACGAGGCGCCGCCGTTCATCACCCCGCACATCATGCAGACCGAGGTGAAGCTGCGCAGCATCGGTGTGGCCGACACGATGGGCTTTGCCGGTGATCGCCTGCAGCTGACCCTGGGCGTGCGCCGGCAGCAGGTGCAGAGCGATGCGTTCGACATCAGTACCGGCGCACTGTCCTCGCGTTACAAGCAGAGCGCCACCACGCCGGCGGCAGCGATACTGTTCAAGCTGGGCCGCAGGGTTTCGCTGTATGCCAACAGTATCGAGGGCCTCAGCCAGGGCGCCACTGCACCCACCACCGCAGCCAATGCGGGTGAAGTGTTCCCGCCATTCAAGACGAAGCAGGCGGAGCTGGGGCTGAAACTCGATGCCGGCCGCTTCGCGCATTCGTTCAGCCTGTTCCAGATCAAGCGGCCCAGCGGCTTCACCGATCCGGTGTCGAACCTCTATTCCTTCGGCGGCGAACAGCGCAACCGGGGCGCGGATTGGAGCTTCTTCGGTTCACCGCTGGACGGCGTGCGCCTGATGGGCGGCGTGGCCTATGTGCAGCCCAAGCTGACCCGTACCCAGAGCGGCATCAACCAGGGCAAGCTGGCCACCGGCCTGCCCAGACTGCAGGGCAAGCTGGGCGCCGAGTGGGATCTGCCGATGCTGGAAGGTGCCAGCATCAACGCCGGCGTCACCTCCATGTCGAAGCAGTTCATCAGTGCCGACAATACCCAGTGGGTAGCGGGCCATACCGTGTACGACTTGGGAGCGCGTTACAGCACGCAGATCTCTGGGCGGCCGCTGACCCTGCGCGGCACGATCAACAACCTGACAAACAAGGCGTACTGGGGCCAGCCGCTGCTGTCCAGCCTGGCGCTGGGTGCACCGCGGACGTACACGTTGTCGGCGACCCTCGATTTCTGATGGGTAGGACCCCCTCCGGCATGCGCGTTGTGCCGGAGGGGATGCATCAACGACACATTTCGCAAGATTTCACTAATTGATAACCATTCTGAATTGGCATAGCATTCCGTCCGCCAGCCCCGGACCTTCGTCTCGCCAGCGCCCACGCTCCCCGACACGAAGGCCCCATGAAGACTCTTTCCCTGCTTGCCGGCGCCGCGCTGGCGCTGGCTGCATCCCTGCCGGCTCACGCCCACACGCCGTACCTGTCGTCCAGCACCTATGCGCCGCGTGCGGGGCAGACGGTGGCGCTGGACGCCGCGTTCGCCGAAGTCTTCTTCGTGCCCGAAACCGCGTTCGACGATAGCCAGTTCAGCGTAACCGGCCCGGACGGCAGGACCACCGCGCTGCCTGCGCAGGTGATGAAGACCCGCACCGTGGCCGAGTACACGCTGCCGGCTGGCGCCGGCACCTACCGCCTGAGCACCGGCCAACGTCTGGGCGCACAGTTCCGCACGTGGGAGATCAATGGCAAGCGTGAAAGCTCGCGCGATCCGACGGTAAAGATTCCGGCCGGAGCCAAGGTCATTTCCGATTTCCAGTCGCGCACGCTGGCCGAGACCTACGTGACGGCCGGCAACCCCGACCGTGCCGCGCTGGCGCCGCACAACCAGGGCATCGAGCTGGTGCCGGTCACCCATCCCAATGATCTGTACGTGGGCGAGGCGTTCGAGTTCATTGCCCAGTACGACGGCGCGCCGCTGGCCAACCAGAAGATCGAGATCACCGAAGCGGTCTGGAGCAGTGACCGCACACCGCAGGTGGTGACCGTTACCACCGACGCCAAGGGCCATGGAAGGTTCCCGCTGACAGCTGCCGGCACCTGGATTGCGCTGACCCGCCACCGCACGGCCGCGCCGGCCGGGGCCGCGGTGGCCGAGTACAGCAACAGTTACACGCTCAGCTTCCGCGTGCTGAACCCCTGATCCCTTCCATCGTTCGTTCCTGAGGTCACCATGAAGATCACCCTGCTTGCCAGTGCGTGCGCGTGCACGCTGCTGCTGTCGTCCGCTGTCCACGCCCAGACCGCACCGCGCCCGCTGGTCGGCGGCCACGGCAACAATGTCACCGCGTTCATCGCCGAACATGATGACAACGCCGACGGCAAGGTCACCTGGGCCGAGTTCGAGGCGTTCCGGCGCGCCCGTTTCGATGCCACCGACAGCAACAAGAACGGCACCGTGGATGAAGACGAGTACGTGGCCGAGTTCGACCAGCGCATGACCGCCGAGATCGAACGCGAACGTGCCGGTCAGGTGGAACAGACCCGTGCCCGGTTCGCCGCACTGGATACCGACAAGGATGGCAGCGTGTCGCGTGCCGAGTTCGACGCCGCCGGTGAAAAGACCTGGCAGGGTGGGCAGAAGGCGCTGGCCAGCCGTGGCAAGGACAAGGCCGCGCCGGCCGCTGGTGGCACCGAGGCTCGCACCGCGGCCGGTGCGCAGCGCTTCGACAACCGCCGCAGCCGCCTGAACATGCCCACCAGCCACACCGCCGAAGGCTTCCTGGAGCTGTACGACGGCAATGGCGATGGCAAGGTGGACAAGGCCGAGTTCGACAAGGCCCGCGACGAACAGTTCGCGCGCACTGATCGCAACGGTGACGGCCGCCTGTCGCTGGACGAATACCTGGGCGAGTTCGAAGAGCGCCTGGACCGCCGCGCGGCCTCGCTCACCCAGGGCGATGATCGCCAGGTTCACGTGCGCTTCGGCGTGCTCGATGCCGACAAGAGCGGCGAAATGACCTTCGCCGAGTACCAGGTGTCGGGCAAGCGACTGTTCGACACCGCCGATCGCAACAAGGATGGCGTGGTCGATGCGACCGATGCGGCACTGCCGCCGCCGGCTGCGCCGCGCCGCTGAGTCCTGTGCGGGGCCCGTTGCCACGGGCCCCGTTGTTGCGGATATCCGCGCACTCCCGAGTTGCTTCCCATGTTCCGTCGTACCCCCCGCCTGCTGCTGGCCCTGGCCGCGTGCTGGCTTGCCGTGCCCGCGGCCGTGGCCGCACCGCAGACTTTCCATCGCGACGATGTGCTGGGTACCTCGCTGGATGTCAGCGTGGACGCCAGTGAGGCGCCTTCGCAGGCCGCGCTGCAGGCCGTGCTGGCCGAGACCGCGCGCCTGGACGGCGTGCTCAGCCGCTGGCGTGATGACAGCGAGTTGACCCGCTTCAACACGCGCAGCGGCGCGCAGGCGGTGTCGCCCGATCTGCGTGCGGTGCTGCAATTGTGCGAACACTGGCGGCAGCGCAGCGAGGGCATCTTCAGTTGCCGGCTGGGTCGGGTGGCCGAGCGCTGGCGGCAGGCCGCGACCAGCGGCGTGCTGCCGCCGCGCGATGAACTGCGTGCGTTGGCATCGGCCGCGGCACAGGCCGAGTTCGAGCTGGCGCGCAATGGTGCGCTGACCCGCCCCGAGGCGGTGGTGTTCGACGTGGATGGCGTGGCCAAGGGCTATATCCTGGACCGGGCGCTGGAAGTGGCGCGCAAGGCCGCACCGGTAGCGCGTGCCATCAAGATCGATATCGGTGGTGATGCGCGCTACTGGCAGGCCGCCGGCGAGACCGCGCCGTGGCAGGTCGAGGTGGCCGATGCGCGCCGCCCGCGGGATAACGGCACCCCCCTGGCCACGCTGGCCCTGCGCGACGGCGCGACTGCCGGCAGTGGCCATGCCACGCGCGGCTACACCGTGGGCCGCCGCCACTACAGCCACATCCTGGACCCGTTCTCGGGCTGGCCCATGCAGTTCGCGCCCGCCGCGACCGTGGTGGCGCCCGACGCGGCCAGCGCCGATGTGCTGGCCACCGCGCTGTCGGTCATGCCGATCCGCGATGGGCTGGCCCTGGCCGATGCATTGCCGGACGTCGCCGCATTTGTGTTGAGTGATACCGGCATTCCGTTCGTATCGCAGCGCTGGCCGGCGCTGCTTGCCGACACTGCGCCACGCGCCGAGAGTATTGAGCGGTTGGTGGTGGACTACCAGATTCCGCAGATCGCGGCCGAGCGCTACTTCGCGCCGTACCTGGCGCTGTGGGTGACCACGGTCGACGGCACGCCGGTGCGCCAGCTGCTCGTGTTGGGCACGCGTTCGCGCTACCTGCAGTCGCTGCCGCAGTGGTGGCGGCGCTATGGCCGCGACGATCTGCCCGCCATCCAGGGCATCGCGCGGCCCACGCGCTTGCCGGGCGAATACTCGCTGGCCTGGGATGGGCGCGACGACCGTGGCCAGACCGTCGCCGATGGCGAGTACCTGCTGCAGGTCGAGGCCGCGCGCCAGGCCGGTGGGCATGAGTTTTTGTCACTGCCGTTCACGCTGAAACAGGGCAGGGCGCTGGACAGCCAGCACCGTGGCCAGAGCGAGATCGGCCCGCTCAGTCTGCACCTGACCGGGCGCTAGCCGCGGTCCTGCTCCTACCCCGAACGCTCAGTACCCCTTCCCAGCAACGCACGCAACGCCATCGCGATGGCGCCCCGCAGCCAGGAAACCACCGCCGCTCCAACCGGAGCGACGGAACGCCCCTTTCCACCCCTCTGCGGAGTCATCCATGCAACTTTCACCTTCCCTGCTTGCGCTGGCGGTAGCCACCAGCCTCTCGCTTCCCGTTGTTTCCCGTGCGGCCGCTGCCGATGCGGACAGCACCCTGGATACCATCCAGGTGACCGAAACCCGCAAGAAATCCGACAACCAGAACGTCACCACACTTTCGGCCAAGACCCTGCAGCAGCAGGGTGCGCAGAGCATGGAAGACGCCATCCGCTACGTGCCCGGCGTGGAGATGGTCGATCTGGGTCGCGCCGGCTTCAATGGTTTCAACATCCGTGGCCTGGAATCGGATCGCGTGGCCATCACCCTGGACGGCCTCAGCTTCCCGCAGAGCATGGACCCGGGCACCTACCAGCCCTATGAATTCTTCCGTTCCGGTCGCGGCAGCGTCGACCTGGAGGCGGTGAAGAGCGTGGAGATCATCAAGGGTGCCGATGCGATCACCGCCGGCAGCGGCGCGCTCAGCGGCGCGGTCATGTTCACCACCAAGGACCCGTCCGACTTCCTGAAGGCCAGCGGCAACGACAGCTTTGGTTCGGTGAAGTACGGCTACACCGGCTCCAGCGATGAGAACATGGGGTCGCTGACCTTCGCCAACCGCACCGGTCGTGTCGAATCGCTGCTGGTGTACACCAAGCGCGATGGCCACGAAACCGAATCGTGGTACGACACCACCCGGGCCCAGCTGGGCCCGGACCGCCGCACGCCGGACCCGGTGGACCGCGAGAGCGACAACCTGCTGGCCAAGGTCAACTTCCTGGCCACCGACACGCAGGCGCTGGGCATCGTCTACGAGCGCGCCCGCGCGACCAATGACGTGGACAACTGGACCCGCAGCGATGGCGTGGGCTCGTACTACTTCCGCAGCGCCGAAGACCGCGGTGACCGCGACCGCTACGGCCTGAAGTACACCTGGCGCGCCAACAACGCGCTGTTCGACAGCCTGGAAGCCACCGCCGACCACCAGAAGAACTACATCCAGGGCCAGACCAACGTGCTGGTGGCCAACGGCACGGCGGCCACCTATGGCACGCGCTGCTCGGTGGCCGCACCGTGTGCGCGCCAGGAAGACCGCTGGGATACGCAGAAGCGCAACCGCGTGGCGCTGGATTTCGACAAGAGCATCGAAGCCGGTGGCGTGCGCCACGACCTGGTATACGGCGCAGCGTGGCAGCAGGCGAAGATCCACTGGAACTCCGTGGATTCGCGCTGGGGCAACGATGGTTCGCTGTTCACCCGCGATACCGACCCGTCGCTGTGGCCAGACACCAAGGAAACCGACCTGACCGCCTACGTGCGTGACCGCGTGCGCCTGCTGGATGATCGCCTGAGCCTGACCGGTGGCCTGCGCTACGACAGCTACAAGTACACCCCGGAAACGTCCGCCGGTGGCAACGGTGACTCTGGTTATGTCGATGACGGCGGCAGCGTGGGCACCTCGAAGTTCGCCGCGCCGACCTGGAACCTGGGCGCCGAGTTCAAGTTCACCGATGCCCAGTCGCTGTGGACCCAGGTGGGCCGTGGTTTCCGCGCACCCGGTGTGAACGACATGTACGGCACCTCGTCCACGACCGAAGTCACCCGGGTGTCCGATGGCGCCACGGTCACCGTGCCCGACGGCAAGAGCAACCCGGACCTGGACGCCGAGCGCAGCCTGAACCTGGAACTGGGCTGGCGCTACCAGAGTGATCGCCTGCGCCTGGGCGTGTCGCTGTTCCGTGACAAGTACAGCAACTTCATCGACACCGCCCAGTTCGTCGGCGATGCCGGCACCCAGTACAGCACCACCGTGCGCGGCGTTACCACGGTCACCAATGGCTACACCTACACCATGCCGATCAACCGCGGCGAAGTGGTGGTGAAGGGCGTGGAGGCCGAGGGCCTGTGGTTGCTGGCCGACGACTGGCTGGCGCGCGTGGCCTATTCGTACAACGAAGGCACCGACAATGACGGCCGCCCGCTGGCCAGCATCATTCCGGCCAAGGCCGTGGCCGGGCTGACCTACAACGCCCCGTCGCGGCGCTGGAGCGTGACCGCCAATGTCACCCACCAGGACCGCAAGGACCCGTCCGATTACGGCCTTAGCGTGACCAACGCCAGCTACGGCGCCGAAGTGCTGCCGCTGTATGCCTACAAGGCGCGCGAGTACACCCTGCTGGACGTGTTCGGCAGCTACAGCATCACCCCGCGCATCCACCTGACCGCCGGTGTCTACAACGTGTTCAACAAGGAATACTACCTGTGGAACCGCGTGCGCACCGCCGGTGGCGGCACCGCGATCTTCCAGGGTGCCACCAGCTACGAAGGCATCGGCCGCTGGTCGCAGCCGGGCCGCAACGTGCGCTTCACCCTCAGCTACGACTTCCTGTAAGCCGGGCAGGCGTCAGATCCCTTTCCGCCAGGAAAGGGCTCTGACCCCATGGATGGCTCGCAGTAGATCCACGCCATGCGTGGATGCTCCGTGGGTTATCGCGAGCGTCAGTCGAGCAAGCTCGACTCTACCGGGCCGAGCCCAGGCGCAGCAGCTCCTTGGCAACCCATTCGGAGCTGGCCGGGTTCTGCCCGGTCACCAGCAGGCCGTCGGTCACGCCATGCGGTGCCCAATCCGCGCCCTTTTCATATGCAGCGCCCAGCGCGATCAGCGCGTCTTCCACCAGGAACGGCACGATATCGGTCAGCTCGACCGCCGCTTCCTCGCTGTTGGTGAAGCCCGTTACCTTGCGTCCCCTCACCAGGGGCGAACCGTCGGCCGCCTTTACATGGCGCAGCACGCCCGGCGCATGGCAGACGAATCCCACCGGCTTGCCCGCACGCTCGAAGGCTTCGATCAGCGCGATGGATGCCTTCGATTCGGCGAGGTCCCACAACGGCCCATGGCCGCCGGGATAGAACACCAGATCGAAATCTTCCTGCTTCACACTGTCCAGCTTCACGGTGCTGGCCAGCGCCTGCTGCGCCTTCGCATCGCCCTTGAAGCGTTCGGTCAGTGCGGTCTGGAAGTCCGGCAGGTCGCTCTTCGGGTCCAACGGTGGCTGGCCACCGGCGGGGGAGGCCAGGGTGATCTGCGCACCGGCATCGCTGAACACGTAGTACGGCGCAGCGAACTCCTCCAGCCAGAAGCCGGTCTTCTTGCCGGTGTCGCCCAGTTGATCATGCGACGTCAGAACCATCAGGACCTTCATGTAACGCTCCGCAGTGGGGTGGGGCAGCAGTATGCGCGCGACCGGGGATGCGGGGCGTCAACGGTGCGACGCTTTAAACCATCGGCAGGCCCATTGCATCCAAGCGCACCACACCCCAACTGGCAGACGTCTGGTCCATGCGCACCGTCACCCTGCGGCACCTATCGTTCGTCCCCCTTCTTGCCATGGGGGTGCTGGCCCTGGCGGGGCTGCTGGTGCCGGGCTATAGCACCCTCAGCCAGCACATGAGCGAGCTGGGGCTGCTGCCGGGGTGGCCGAGGTGGGTGGAGCGGTGCGCCGCCGTCGTCAGCGGCGCCGCGATCCTGGTATTCAGCGTGGCCTTGTTGTCCCACGGCAGCCGCTTCGCGTGCTCCGCGCTTACCTCGGCGCTGTTTGCCGCCTGCATGATCAGCAACGGGGTTTTCACTACGGGCAGCCCACTGCACGGGCTCTATGGCATCGGGATGTTCTCGGTGCTTACACCGTTGTTGTTCATCAGCGAGTACGGGCAGGCAGGTTCGGCGTGGCTGCGCGTTGCCTCGCGGACCGTTTCGCTTATCGGCGTGCTGTACCTGTGGATGATGGTGTGCGGGTTCGACCCGGCCGCCTACCGCGGGCTGACCCAGCGGCTGGCGGCACTGCCCGCGTTCGCGTGGTACGCGTTGGCAGCAATCGAACTTCGCTGCACAGGTCGCGCCTGGCGCTGAATCCGCCGCCGGCGAACTCAGCCATCAATCTCACGCACACCCGACAAACGACTCAACAGGTGGGTCAGCTGTGCCAACTCATCGGCGCTTAGATTGGCGGCCACCTGCGCATTGGCCGCACGCGCCTGCGGCACCGTCCCGGCCAGCGCCTTGCGGCCTTCGCTGGTGAGGGTGATCAACTTGCGCCTGCGGTTTTCCGGGTCGGCGCGCGCTTCCACCAGCTCGGCCTGCACCATTTTCTCCACCACATAGGTGCCGGTGGCCTTGTCGATGCCCACGCGGCTGCACAGGGTCTGCTGGTCGCAGGTCTCGAACTCGTCCAGCACGATCAGCGCCGCGTACTGCACCTGCGACAGCCCACTGACCACCTCGGCGCTCCAACAGGTGGCGGTGCGCTGCGCGGCACGGCGGATCAGGTGCATCAGCGATGTCGGCCCGTTCGGCCACAGCGGGGCGCCATCGATCAGATCGACTTCGTTCGTCATCGGTCCTGTTGACATTGTTTGAACACGAACAGTATCGTACTCCACATGGATAGTACGTGTTCAAACAATAGTTCGAGCGAGGCACAGCGGCCCGCGGCGGGCATGCGCCTGGTGGTGGGAATGACCGGCGCCACCGGCGCCATCCTGGGGGTGCGGTTCCTGCAGGCGCTGCATGCGCAGGGGGTGGAGATCCACCTGGTGGTATCCAAATGGGCGCGCGCGACTTTGCAGATGGAAACCGACTACAAGGTCGACCAGATCCTGGCGTTGGCCAGCAAGGTCTACAGCGAGCGCGACCAGGCCGCAGCGATCTCCAGCGGTTCCTTCCGTACCGATGGCATGGCGGTGGTTCCCTGCAGCATGAAAACGCTGGCCGCCATCCGCATGGGCTACGCCGACGAACTGGTGGCGCGCGCCGCCGACGTGACGCTGAAAGAGCGCCGCCGCCTGTTGCTGGTGCCGCGCGAAGCGCCGCTCAATGCCATCCACCTGGACAACATGCTGGCCCTCACCCATGCCGGCGCGCAGATGCTGCCGCCCATGCCGGCCTTCTACAACCGCCCCGAATCGGTGGACGACATCGTCAACCACATCGTCTCGCGCCTGCTGGACCAGTTCGGGCTGGACAACACGCTCACTCGCCGCTGGAACGGGGCGCGCACGCTTACCAAGGAGACACCATGACCCACTACAAAGACCTTCGCAGCTATCTGGACGCGCTGGATGCCATTGGTGACCTGGCCCACATCACCCGCGAAGTGGACGGCGACATGGAGCCGGGTGCGATTACCCGCCTGGCCTGCGAAACCGATGCGCCGGCCCCGCTGATGGAAAACATCGGTGGCGTTGCGCCGGGCTTCCGCATCCTGGGGGCGCCGGCAGCGCGGTCGTCGCGCAAGGACATGCCCTATGCACGCGTCGCGCTGTCGCTGGGCCTGCCGCCGGAATCCACCGTGCCGCAGATTGTCGATGCGCTGCTGGCCAACCGCGGGCGCCCCGGCATCAAGCCGGTGCGCGTGGACGCGGCCAGCGCGCCCAGCCGCCAGCACATCCTGCGCGGCGAAGACGCCAACCTGGACCGCTTCCCGATTCCCTTCGCCCACGACAGCGATGGCGGGCGTTACGCCAATACCTGGGGCATGCTGATCGCCCGCACGCCGGACGGGCGCTGGACCAACTGGTCGATCGCACGGGTGATGAAGGTGGACGGCAAGCGCATGGCCGGGCTGATGGTGCCCAGCCAGCACATCGGCCAGATCTGGGGCGAGTGGGTGAAGCTGGGCAAGCCGATGCCCTACGCGCTGGTGCAGGGTGTGGCGCCGGCCATTGCCTGTGCGGCGGGCATTCCGATTCCGGCCGACGTGGACGAGGCCGATTATGTGGGCGCGCTGTGGGGCGAGGGCATCGAAGTGGTGCCGGGCCTGAGCGTGGACCTGGACGTGCCGGCCCATGCCGAGGTGGTGATCGAAGGCCACGTGTCGATCGAGCGCGATTGCCCGGAAGGCCCTTACGGCGAGTACTCCGGCTATCTGGGCAGCGAATCGTCCATGCAGCCCACCTTCCATGTGGAAGCGATCAGCTACCGTGACGATCCGATCTGGCCGCTGGTGGTGGCTGGCCGGCCGGCCGATGAATCGCACACGATCTGGGCGATGGGCATGGCCGCCGATGCCATGGCACTGCTGCGCGCGGCCGGGCTGCCGGTCACCACGGCGTGGGCGCCGGAAGAATCGGCGGTGCACTGGTTCGTGGTGGTGGTGCCCAACCACTGGCGCGATCTGCTGCCCGACACCACCACCGAGCAGTTCGCGCGCCGGGTAGGCGAGGTGCTGTTCTCGGCCAGCTCGCTGGTCTTCATCCCCAAGATCTTCCTGGTGGACGAGGACATCGATCCCACGAAGATCGCCGATGTGGCGTGGGCGCTGGCCACACGCGTGCACCCGCAGCGCCGCCAGGTGGTGTTCCCGGATGCGCGCGTGGTCTCGCTGGCGCACTGCTACGAAGACGACGAGTACGAAAGCGGCCGCGGCCCCAAGGTGGTGTATGACACCCTGCAGCTGCCGATCGGCGCCGGCCGCATGCGCCATGCCTCGTTCGCCCAGGGCTACAGCGCGGAAGTGCGCGAGCGCGTCCTGGCGCATTGGGCCGACGACACCCGTACCGCGTGACTGAGGGTGCCGGCACCGTGCAAATTCGCGGTGCCGGCATCAGCGCCTGGAGCCAAGATGCCCAATTCCCCCGCATTCAGCGAACGCATCGACGCGTTGCTGGCCGAATTCCACGTACTTTCCCTGGCCGCCTGCGATGGCGACCGGCAGTGGGCCGCGCCACTGTTCTACGTGTTCGACCCGGCCCGCACCCGGCTGGTGCTGGTAACCGATCCGGCCACGGAGCACGGCACTCTGATGCTGCGCAATTCCGAAGTGGTGGTGACCGTGGCCGGCGGCGGCGCCGATATCGGTCAGTTGCGCGGCCTGCAGATGCGCGGCCATGCCACGCCGATCGCGCAGGCCAGAACCGACGGCGGCGCCGTGCTGTACCAGCAGCGCTTCAAACCGCCGGTAGCGCTGTCGCCGGTGTATTGGCAATTCGTTCCGTCCTGGATCAAGGCCACCGACAACCGTGTGCGTTTCGGCTACAAGGAACGCTGGCCGCAGCAATAGCGGCCATTGCAACCGCCGTTTGAACAGCCTCTGGACCATGAACATTTACACGCCATTTCACATTTCTTCACAGCCCCTCCACCTCGTCCAACCGTAGCTGAAAGGCGCTCGGTCAACTGCCGAAAAGGCCGCTATATTCGGGCTTCCCCAGACGAAGGAGGGAGTGCAATGTTCCTGAACCAGCAACACAAGACCCTGGCCCGCACGCTCGGTGTAGCCATCCTCGCCGCCGCCGCTCTCAGTGGTTGCGCCACCTACAAGGACGAATTCGCCACCATCAATTCGCGTCTCGACGCGCTTGATGTGAAGGTGCAGGGCGCAGCCCAGAGCGCCGAGTCGGCCAACCAGTCGGCACAGCAGGCCAACCAGCGCCTGGACCAGATCGAAGGCCGCGTACAGCAGCTTGAATCGGCACCGCGCCGTACCCCGCGCGGGTGATCGCTCCCCCACGCAGTACCCGTACTGTTTGACCCGGACACCGGTGGCCTTCGCGGGCCACCGGTGCCCACCCCGTAGTACATGTAGCAAGGAGTCGTGCCATCCCTATGTTCCCCACCCCTGCAAACCGGCCGCTGCGCGCTGCGCTGGCCATGGCCTTGGCGTTGACCCTTGCCGGCACCAGTGTGGCAAGCGCAAAGAACGGCACGCCGCCGGCACCGTCTTCGGCGGTTGATGAACTGCCTGAAGGCCAGAGCGTGTCCGATACGGTGATTGAACTGGCCGGTTGGGTGGTGGCCAGCAAGGACAGCCAAGGCTATCCGTTTGCGATCATGGACAAGGCGGCCGCACAGATCCTGGTGTTTGGCGGCGACGGCAAACTGCGCGGCGCAGCGCCGGCATTGTTCGGCTCGGCCAAGGGTGACCACATCGCCCCCGGTGTAGCGGGTCTGGCCCTGCGCGAGATTCCCGGCCGCGACCGCACCACGCCGGCGGGCCGTTTCATCGGCGGCTTCGGGCCGTCCATCGATGCCGGCCGCGTGCTGTGGGTCGATTACGAATCCGCAGTTTCGATCCATCCCATGCCCAAGGGTACGTCGAAGGAAAAGCGCGCGGAGCGGCTGGCGTCGGCCACGCCAGACGACAACCGCGTGACCCACGGCTGCATCAATGTCTCGCCGATGTTCTACGACGAGGTGGTGAAGTCCACCTTCGAAAAGGGCGGCGTGTTCTACGTGCTGCCGGACAAGGCATCCATTGCCGAAACCTTCCCCGAATTCGCGCAGAGCCGCCAGAGCGCAGGGCAGAACGGCGAAGGCGAACGCCACGCCGGCACCAAGTAAGCGGGCACGTCATCCGGTTGGCAGGCGCGCCGCGCGGCGCGCTTGCATCCGGCGCTGACGCGGCCCACCATGCAGGTCGGCCTTGGGGAACCCTGCAATGGAACTGCTGACGCTCGATCATTTCGCCCGCCACGTCGATCAGACCTTCTCGGCCGTCATCAATGACGGTGAAGTGCCGTTCGTGCTGGTGGAAGCCCGCGCCCTGGACGCGTCGCGTGCGATGCCGGGCGCCGCACGTGCGCCGTTCTCGCTGTTGTTCCGTAACGCGTCTGCGTTCCTGTTTCCGCAGCAGATCTATCCAATGCGCCACCCGGAAGTAGGCGAGGTCGGTATCTTCCTGGTGCCCATCGCCCGTGAACAGGCCGGGTTCCTTTATCAGGCTGTATTCAACTGATCTTGCCGGTCTGCTGTGCGCAGGCGCGCTGCCAGCGCATCAGTAGATGCGTGCCTTGCTGCTCGACCCCCACGAAACCAAGACGCTGGTAGAGGCGCAGCGCGGCTGCATTGGCACCGTCCACGTGCAGTTGCATGTCTCTGCCGCGCAGGCCGGCTTCGTGCTGGCTGTGCGCGATCAACGCCGTGGCAACACCGCGACGGCGCTCGGCGGGGAACAGGCTGATGTCCACGATCAGGTCGTGCGACGCTCCGCAATGCAGGTAGTAGCGCCCGACGGCGGCGCCATCGCGCTCGATAGCCAGAAAGTGCGAGTCGCCGAAGTGGGCCAGATAGTGCTGGTGCTGCAGCGCGAACTGGCTGTCCAGAAACAGGCGTTTGGCGCTGTCGGGCCAAGGCACCGGCGCCAGTTCCTCGGCGCGGGTGCTGCCATACAGCTCGCGCAGCCACGGCAGATCATCCGCAACCAGCGGCCGCAGGCCATACCCGCGCTGCAGCAGCAGCGCGGGCAGGGTGGGGCAGGCATCGCGGCTTGGCGGAAACGCGGGGAGCGGTGCGGGCGCGGCCATCGGCTCAGCTGAAGCTGGGGAACACGCCCTGCAAGGCGATGCAGAAGTTGGTCGCCAGATAGGGCTGCCGGTTCTCATGGGGCTGCCCGCCCCCGGAAGCGCCGATCATTCTCGGGCTGAACTGCGCATTGGCCGTGGCGTTGGTCACAAAGGGCATGCCTGTAGCAGGCACGCCGAGGTAATTGCCCGCCTCGGGCGTCGCATTGCGTTTGCTGCTGTCGCGCTGGTTGTAGAGCGTCAGCGAATGGCTGTGCGCCGGAACTGTCTGCTGGGTCAGGGCCACAGCGTTGGTACCGAAGACCTCGCCAATGCTGTGCGGTGTCAGGCCCGGGCCTTGGCCTTGGCTGGTAGCCGCGCGATTGACGAAGTTGGGCAACTTGAATGTGTTTACGCCATCGCCGCCGTAGCTCGTTCCCAACAGTGAAAACAGAGCAGTGTTCTGCCGGATGGGCAACGTCGTGCCATCGCAGGTGGCCCAGTTCCGCGGGGCGAAGTTGAAGCCGAACAGCTGGATCTCGCCGAAGAAGGGTTCGGTCATGGTGAATTCCTTGTCGGATGCAAAGAGGGGTTCAACCCTGCGTCGGGAAAACGCCCGCCCAGGCAATGCAGAACTGCACCGTCAGCGTGGGCATCTGGTTCTCGTGCGGTTGATTGCCGCCCTGGCTGACAATCACATTGGGGGCCAGTACGGCCGCGTTGGCGCCGGTGATGTCTTTCACGAAGACGCTGTCGCCCGCCACCGTTGCCGGCAGCACGCCGTTTCCTACCGTGCCGGTAGTAGCAAGGGCGGTGGTGGCCATCAGTGGCGGCGCATGCGCAGGCATCTGCACGGGAAGCACGGTGACCTGCTCAGTGCCTGCCATCTGGCCCAGCACGTAGCGGCTCAGTCCTGGGCCTTGTCCCTGGTGGATCGGTACCCGGCCGCGCAGATCGGGCACGCCGAAGGTGGTAATGCCATCGCCACCGTAGGTGGTGCCCAGCAGCGTGTACAGCACTTCATACTCGGCGATTGACTTTAGTGACCCATCGCATGTAAACCAACCGTTGGGCACGCGCTGAAAGCCGAACATGCGGATTTCTCCGACGTAAGGGGTACTCATGTGAAGCTCCTTGAGCAGTCGTCGGCGCGGTCAGCTGCGCGAGGGGTAAATGCCCTGAATTGCGATAACGAAATTGATCGCCGTATAGGGCTGCAGGTTCGGATGGGGCTGGCTGCCTCCCCCTGTGCCAACGCCTTGCAGGGGAACCAACGTGCCGTTGTCCGGGCCGAAGAGAAGTCCGCTGTCGTTGCCGTACAGACCGTTGGTGGGGTTGCGTACCGCACCCGCCGCGGTGGTGCCATAGGCCTGCGCGGTGTGCGCGGGCACTTCGTTGCTGATCAGTGTCACGTTTTCCAGGCCAGCCACGAGGCCTTGCTGATACTGCGGTGGATTCCAGCCTGGATCGGCTGACGGCCCGGCGCCGACCGGCGTCCGCGATTGCATGTTGGGCAACGCGAAGTTTGTCGTGCCGTTCCCGCCGTACTGCGTGCCCAGCAGCGAAAACAGGGCCTGGTTCTGTGCAATCGAAAGCAACTGGCCGTTGCAGAGAGCAAAATCTTTGGGTGCAAACGAGAACCCCGTGAGCATTATCTGCCCGAGGAAGACTTCGGTCATGCCTTGATTCCCCCGATAGCGTGATGGCCGGACGTCATGTCCGGGCCGCATTTACTCTCGCTCAGTCAGCATGGGCCGTTCAAGTGAAATTTTTGTGCATGCGCAGCAATATCGAAAGCCGGGAAAGGGGGGCACTTCCCTTTACCCCCGGAATACTGTTTGAATATGGCGCAGCCGTTCTAAAGGGGTGCGGCCCGGGTCACCGACCTGGCGTCCGCGGACAGGGGTAGGGTCTCGCTGTACCGGCACGGACGCCTGGGAGTGTTCGCGCCTGTGCAGTGCCAACAGGGGCAGAACATGCAACTTTCGTCAGCGCACAGCGTGGGGGCGTCGCGTGCGCGTCCGCATGCCCTGGTTTCATGGGTCGGTTCCTGGCTGGCGATTGCACTGCTGTGCATCTGCGGTCTGTGGCCGCAGATGGCCGCCGCTGCACCGTCCACGTTCTGCCCAACGCTGAGCATGTCTGTGGCCCATAGCGGCTCGCAGACCATCGACATCGACCATTGCCACGGCGGTTTTGGTGTTTCTGCAGGTACAGCAACCACTACTCATGGCACCCGCACCGTGGGCCAGCAGACGGTCAATGCGCAGCCGCTGACCTACACCCATAACGGCGACAACGGCACCAGCGATACCTTCGTCATCCAGGATGACTCGGGTGGCGACATCACCGTTACCGTCACCATCGGCCCGGCGGCGGCCATTACCCTGGACGCCAGCCCGGCCGTGAGCCTGCAGGCGGGTACCGCGTTCAGCAGCACCCTCAGCGCCAGCGGTGGCGCGTCGCCGTATACCTTTACCCTCGACACCGGTGCGCTGCCCCCCGGCGTGACCCTGGGCGGCAACACGCTCAGCGGCACCCCCACCCAGCGCGGTGCATATTCCTTCACCCTGCGCGCAACTGACAATGTCGGAGTCAGTGGCACGCGCGCGTTCAGCGGCACCACGGCCAACCCGGTGCTGAGTCTCGCGCCCGCGTCGCCGCCGCCGGCCGGCCAGGGCGTTGCCTATTCGGTCACCTTCACCGCCAGTGGCGGCGTGGCGCCCTACACCCTGGCCCATGAAGCCGCTAGCGGTGCACTGCCGCCAGGTCTGTCACTGAGTGGCAATACGCTCAGTGGCACACCGAGCGCACAAGGTACCTACACATTCGGCATCCGCGTGACCGACAACAGCAGCGGTTCCGGCTTCTATGCCGAAGTGGAAACGGTCACGCTGGTGGTGGCGGCGCCGCCCACCATCGTGGTGAACCCGGCCACATTGACCAATGCAGCTGTGGGCGTGGCGTACAGCCAGGGCCTTAGCGGCAGCGGCGGCACCGCGCCTTACACCTTTGACCTCAGTGCTGGCACCCTGCCGCCAGGGTTGACCCTCAATGTCACGTCCGGTGCGGTGAGCGGCACTCCCACCGCGGGAGGCACCTTCAACTTCACCGCGCGCGCCACCGATTCCAGCGGCTTCCAGGGTACGCGTGCGTATACCGTTATCGTGAACGCGCCGGTGATCAGCGTCGCACCTGCGACCCTGCCCAACGGCACGGTGGGTGCGAGTTACAGCCAGCTCGTTACGGCCAGCGGAGGCACGCCGTCCCACACCTTCGCGGTGACAGCCGGCGCACTTCCTGCCGGTCTTACCCTGAGTTCCGGCGGCACACTGGCTGGCACGCCTACGGCTGGTGGCACGTTCAACTTCACCCTGACCGCCACCGACAGCTCAGGCGGCACCGGCCCGTACACCGGTTCCCGTGCGTATGCGCTGGTCATTGCGCCGCCCACGGTCAATCTTCCGGCTACCAGCCTGGCCGATGCGACCCAGAACACGGCGTACAGTGCTTCACTCAACCCCGCCAGCGGTGGCGTGGCGCCTTATACCTATCAAGTCACTGCCGGTGCACTCCCGCCCGGTGTCGCGCTCTCCGCGGCTGGCACACTGTCCGGCACGCCCACGGCGGCGGGCACGTTCAACTTCGCAGTAACCGCGACGGACAGCGCCACCGGCAGCGGCCCGTACAACTCTGCCCCCCGCGGCTACGTGCTGCAGGTCATCAGCAGTCCGCCGGTCGCCAACCCGGTATCGGCAACCGTGGCCTACAACAGCCCGGCCAATCCGATTTCCTTGAGCATCAGCGGTGGCGCCGCTACATCCGTGGCAATCGGCACGCCACCCGTACATGGCACGGCCATTGCCAGTGGCACAAGCGTGACCTACCAGCCCGCCCCCGGCTACGCCGGCCCGGATACCTTCACCTACACTGCCACCAACAGTGCCGGAACCTCTGCGCCGGCCACGGTGTCCATCACCGTGAGCACCCCGACCATTTCAGTCTCGGCCACCGGTCCGCTCAGTGCAGCGGTCGGTACCAGCTACAGCCAGACGTTCACATGGACCGGTGGCGCTGCGCCCTACAACAACTACGCAGTCACTGGACTGCCCGCAGGTCTGAGTATCACCGGAACAACGGCAAACAGCGTTACGGTCAGCGGCACACCTGCTGCGGCCGGCAGCTTCACGCTCAATGCCAGCGCCACCGACAGCAGCACCGGCAACGGGCCGTATACCGTGGGGCAGTTTTTCGTCCTCTCGATAGGCGCACCCACGCTCGGCATGACGCCGTCGCCAGGCAACCTGCCCATGCCGTATGGCACCGCCAGCACCATCAACTTCGCCAGCAGTGGCGGCACCGCGCCATACAGCTATTCGCTGGCTGCGGGTTCGCTGCCGGTGGGCGTGAGTTTCAGTTCGGCGGGCGTTCTCAGCGGTACCCCAACGGTGCCGGGCAACTACAACATCGCGGTCCGCTCGAGGGACTCCAGTACCGGCACTGGTGCGCCTTTCCAGATCGACCAGAGCTACACGATCGTGGTGAGCGTCCCGGCGATCAGCATCGATCCGCCCGCACTGCCCAACGGCACTGCGGCAGTGGCCTACGCCGCGCAGTTCAGTGCCAACGGCGGCACCGCGCCGTACACCTATTCGCTGCTGGCGGGTTCGCTGCCGGTGGGGCTGTCGCTCAGTTCCACGGGTGCGTTGACCGGCATTCCGCGTTCGGATGGCAACCTCAGCATCACCATTCAGGCGGCCGACACCAACGGGCAGACCGCCAGCCGCGTCTATACCTTCGCGGTTGACCCGGCCACGGTAGTGATTGCCCCGGCCACGCTGCCCGGTGGGGTGGTTGCCACGGCGTACTCGCAGAGCCTGTCCAGCAGCGGCGGTATCGCACCGTACACCTACGCAGTGGTTTCCGGCGCGTTGCCACCCGGTCTCGCCCTCAGTTCACCTGGCGTGCTGAGCGGCACTCCGACAACCGCCGGTAGCTACACATTCGTACTGCGCTCCACCGACGACGCCGGATACAACAGCACCCAGAGCTACACCCTGGTCATCAGCGAGGCGTTGCCGGTCGCCACCGACGATACGGCCACCACCCTGGCGCAACAGGCGGTCACCATTCCGGTCACGGGCAATGACACGGGTGTGATCACAGCGATTGCCGTGGTCAGCGCGCCCGCGCGCGGCACGGCCGTCGTCAGCGGTCTGAATGTGGTCTACACCCCAGCAGCCAATTACTTCGGCGCCGACAGTTTCACCTACATCGCCATCGGGCCAGGGGGCAGTTCGGCTGCCGCGACCGTAGCCATTACGGTCAATGCACTGCCGGTGCCCGTGGGTCAGCCGCGCGCGGGCGTGGCCACACTGGCCGGCCAGGCCGTGCTGATTGATGCGGCCGTGGGCGCCAGCGGCGGCCCTTTCACCGGGGTCACCCTGGTGTCCGCACCGGCCACCGGCAGCACCACGGTGGATGGCACGATCATCACTTACACGCCGCTGGCCACCACGTCCGGCCCGCAGAACATCGTCTACACCTTGAACAACAGCTTCGGTGCATCGGCGCCCATCACCACCACGGTGACGGTGAACGCGGTGCCGGTGGCGGCTTCGCAGCAACTCACCGCCAATGCGGGCGTGCCGGTCGTGGTGGAACTCACCACCGGCGCGACCGGTGGCCCGTTCACCGCGGCATCGCTGGTGTCGCTGTCGCCGGCCAATGCCGGTACCGCCACCATCGCCGCCTCGGGCAGCGGCGCCAGTGCCGGCTACCGCCTGACGTTCACCCCGGCCGCGGCGTTCTCGGGCACCGCGACAGCCACCTTCACCCTGGCCAATGCCTTCACCACCTCGGCCCCGGCCACCGTCACCTTCGATGTGATCAGTCGGCCGGACCCGACCCGGGATGCCGAAGTGATGGGCCTGCTGGGCGCGCAGACGGCAACCGCGCGCCGCTTTGCCACCACCCAGATCGGCAACTTCCAGCGCCGCATGGAAGGACTGCACCAGGGCGGGGGGGGCGCACGCTTCGAAAACGGTCTGAGCTTCGGCGTGGATCGCCGCTGCCAGGAGGACGGGTGGCGTACGCCGGGCAGCGATTGCCGCCCGCTCGGCATGCCCGATGACACCGCGGCAGGTGCAGGCGCAACTGCAGGCAACGTAGCGGCGCCGCGCAGCCGTGGCGGCGAGGGCGGCAGCCTGACGCTGTGGACGGGCGGTTCGATCAACAACGGTGACCGCGATGGTCGTTCCGGCAGCGCCGGCTTCGACTTCCAGACCAGCGGCGTCAGCGCCGGTGCCGATACCCGCCTGAGCAGCAATTTCGCCATCGGCGCGGGCATCGGCTATGGCCGCGATACCACCGATGTCGGCCACAACAACACCCGTAGCAAGGGCGAGAGCTACACCCTGGCCGTGTACAGCAGCTACCACCCGGGCGACCACTTCTTCGTGGACACCCTGCTGGGCTACCAGTTGCTGTCGTTCGATTCGCGCCGTTACGTGACGGCCAATGGCGCGATGGTGCAGGGCAAGCGGGATGGCAGCCAGTGGCTGGCGTCGCTTTCATTGGGCGGTGACTACCAGCGCGACCGCCTGTCGCTGATCCCGTATGCGCGCCTGGACCTGGCCCGGGCCACCCTGGATGCCTACACCGAGCAGGGCGACCCGATCCATGCGCTGCACTACCAGGACCAGGACGTGGACACCACCACGGCCAGCCTGGGCCTGCGCATGGACTACCACGTACCGGTCAGCGTCGGCACGTTCACGCCGCAGCTGCGGCTGGAATACCAGCATGACTTCCAGGACGACAGTACGGTGATCATGAACTACGCCGATCTGCCGGGCGGGCCGTTCTATCGCAGCGCGATCGATGGCCTGAAGACCAACCGCCTCGTGTTCGGCCTGGGCGCAGTGCTGCAGACCGAGCGTGAGTTCAGCCTGCGGCTGGAGTACCGCGGCCTGTTCGGCAGCAGCAGCGACACCGACCACGGCGTGCAGCTGAACCTGGAAAAGAAGTACTGAGTACAGCGGGCAGGGCCGAGCGCGCGCTCGGCCCTGCCACGTCGCGAACCTGCCGTCAGTTCAGCACGAAGCGGATCGGCACTTCCTGCGCCGGTTCCGAGGCATCGAACCCTGCGCCGCAAGCAAACGTCCAGCGCTTGCCTGCCGCCAGCGCAGCATCGTCCAACAGCGGTGAGCCGCTGCTCTGGGTTACGTAGGCCAGTCGCGCGGTCTTGCCATCGCCCTGCGGTTGCAGCGCCAACAGCACGGTGCCCTGCACGTTGTCGCGGAATGCGGCGGGCGGATAGCGGGGAGGATTGTGCGCCTTGCTGGTCAGGTCCACCTTGCAGTGCTGGGCCGCATAGGGGACCGCCCATTCGGCGGTGCCGCCCTGGTTGCCTTCGCAGCGGTAACGCCATTGGCGCGCACTACGGCGCACCGGCTCCGCATCGTGCGGGCTTTCCACTTCCACGTCCCTGGCAGTGCCGTCGGCGGCCACCTGCACGCGCAGCTTCGCCTCGTGGGCGGGTGCAAGGGCAGTGGCGGGATACTTCAGTTCGGCAACCGCCGCAGGATGGCGAGCCATCGAATCTGCAATCACTTCGCAGCGGGCGGAGGCATGCGCTGCGGCCGGCAACAAGCCAGCGATCATCAATGCAAACAGCGGCCTATGGCGATGGTACGTTTTCACTATAGCTTCCTTGTCGGTGATGGATGGCGCAAGGCGCAGCATAGCGGTGATCACGCCTGGTTTCATTCTGGCATTGCACACTACGTGGCATTGTCTTCGCAGAGGACCTTCAATGAGCCGGATATTCGTGATTGGCGCGGCCGGAAAAGTCGGCCGTGCGCTTGTGCAGCAGGCGGCGGCGCGCGGACACCGCGTGGTGGCCATGCACCGTTCCGCCGAACAGACGGCCGAGCTGTCTGCGTTGGGTGCGCAGCCCGTGCAAGGCGACCTGCTGCAGCTGCAGGCCGATGCGCTGGCCACGTTGATGCAGGGCAGTGACGTGGTGGTGTTCACCGCCGGCGCAGGTGGCAAGGGCGGCACGGCCATGACCGATGCCATCGACGGGCGCGGCCTGGAACTGGCCGTGGCCGCTGCAACCCTCGCAAAAGTGCCGCGCTTCCTGCTGGTGTCGGCGTTCCCGGAAGCCGGTCGCGGCAAGCACCTGTCGGATACGTTCGAAAACTACATGGCGGTGAAGAAGGCGGCCGATGTGCACCTGGCCAGCAGCCCCCTGGACTGGGTGATCCTGCGCCCCGGCACGCTGACCGATGCAGCGGGTACGGGCCGGGTGCACGCAGGACCAGCCATTGCCTATGGCGAGGTTCCGCGTGCGGATGTGGCCGCGGCGCTGCTGGCGTTGGTGGAACAGCCGCAGGTCAGCCGCCGCGTCATTGAGCTGACCGAAGGCCAGACCCCGGTATTCGAGGCCGTGCACCGTCTGTAGAGTCGAGCTTGCTCGACTGAGCCACCAGCACGCCCACCTGCGCTAGCATGCAGCCCCAAGCAAGGAGCGCAGGATGGGCGACGCAATGGACACGCAGTACCTGGAAGCGATCCCAGCTTCCGCGCACGCGCCCGATGAGGGCCTGACCTTCCACGCACTCTACCGCCGCGTGCAGGGGCTGACAGGCCAGAGCATCTACCCCAAGCCTGGGGCCGTTGAGCGCTGGTCGGTGCGGGTGGGAGCAGGTGCGGCGCTATTGGGGCTCACGACTGGGCTGGTGCTGGACCGTTGGGTGCCTGCCAATGTGCTGCTGCCGATTCTGCTGGTATGCCTGACCGTGGAGGTTGGTGGTTTTGTCATCAGCGGTATCCTGATGGCGCGCCGGGAGTACCGCCAGTACATCCAGCCCCGGCTTTCGCATGCCAGGGAAATGGACAACGAGTTCGGGCATTGGCAGGTCATCGTCGCCGAGCTTCAGCGCTTCCCCCGGCGTGAGCGCGAACAACGCCTGCGCTTTGTCACTGTGCTCCGCGCCAGCATGGGCGAGCGCATGGGCCTGCTCTACGGCGGGCTGCAGAAGCTGGGTCCGTTCCCGCTGCTGGTTGCGCTCTACGTGCAGTACCGAAGCTGGAAGACCAGCGGCTGGCAAGGCGTATTCGACGTGGGCTGGCCCGGCGGCGTCCTGATCTTCTCGATGGTGCTGCTGTACGTCATCGGCTGGATGCTGATCATCCAGCGCGCCCGACTGGATACCTACGTGAACCTGCTCGAAGCCTCCCTGCACCACGAACCCGTAGCGTCGAGCTTGCTCGACTGACGCCATGGCAATCGTTCCCCGAACCATGGCCGTAAGTGCCGTTTTTATACTGCTTTCGGGCTGCTCCTACTTACCCCACCGCCAACCCGGCGGCGCCCCCTTCAGCCAGCACACCAGCACAAGGATCAGTGAGACCCCCCATGTGTACAGCATGAAGGCCAGGGGGCGACTGAACGGCGAAAACAGGAACGGCCCGGCCACCAGCAGTACGAATGCCACGCCGTAGACCACCCAGCCTTGCCAGGCGCACGGCCAGCCCCAGCCCCAGCCATAGCGCTTCGGGGTAAACCAGTATGTTTCCTCAGCCATTCCTTATCCCTCGTTTGCGCTTGCTCGTCCCTCTGCCATCCCGCGGACCTATCACGCAAGCATTTCCACTGCGTCGGCGGTCGGCAATGGATAACCGTAGTGCCAACCTTGGCCCACGGCATCGGCGGCCAGGTCACGCAGCAGGCTGGCCTGCTGTGGCGTTTCAATGCCCTCGATGATCACATCCATCCCCAGCTTCCGGGCAATCTGATACATCCCCGGCAACACCGAACGCAGCGGCGATTCTTCGGTAATGGCGCTCACGAACATCCGGTCGATCTTCACACTCTGGAACGGTGATTCGGCCAGGTGCGAAAAGTTCGCGCTACCAGTACCGAAGTCATCGATCAGCAGCTTGTAACCCAAGGCCTCAAGCTCGCCGATGTTGGCCTTGCCGACATCGCACAATTGCTCCCGTTCTGTCACTTCAATGCGGATCTGTGATGGGCGCAGTCCTGCCTCGTGCAACAACGCATCGAGATAGCGCACCACACTGTCCTGAGCCAGATCGGTGGGTTCCGCGTTCACACTCACATACAGCTGCGGGTGGCGGCGCAGTGACGGCCCCAGTTCCTGCAGCGCCCGGGCCAGCACGTGGCGGAACAGCAGCGGCGTCAGGTTGAACTGCCGCGCAATGGGCACGAACACCGAAGGAGGAATGTCCTCGCCGGCGTCCGGATGCCAGCGGCTCAGGGCTTCGAAGCCGACCAGTTGCTGATCGCGTATACGGCAGAGCGGCTGATAGACCAGCTTTATCTCGCCCTGTTTGATGGCCTGGTCCAGGCGCGCGTGGATCGAGCCATCCTGCGCGCTGCGTCGGCGCGCCAGAACGTAGGCGCCCACCGCACCGGCGATGGCGCTCAGACACAGCATCAGCGCCAGCACCCAGGTCGGCAGCCCGGCCACGGACCGGCGCGGGGTTTCCACCACCACGCAGACGGTGTTCTGCGTGCTGCAGATGCGGCTGTGCACGGTCGCAACCTGCGCAGCGGCAGCCGTATTGGGTTGCAGCCTTCTGATGGTGTAGCTGCGTTCGCCCGCGACGATGCTGAGCGTGCTGGTACTGGTGGCCAGCCCGTCTATGCCGTCGAATGCCGAGGTGGAGGAGACACTGAAAATGCCGTCGCGGGCAATCAGCGTCGTGCCCTCATACGGGGTTCCGGCCAGCTCCTCGCTCAACCACACCCGCGAGTTAGCCAGGTGGAACGTGGGCGGCGGCAGGGGCTGTGCAGCCAGATCCCCCCAGGTGCCAGAGCAGGCCAAACGCCCCTCATCAAGCCGCCCAAGATCGGCAATGAAGCTGGAGTGGAAGGTAAGGGCCTTGAAACGCTTCAGTTCTTCGGCCGAGCAGGGCGTGCCCGGTACGCGCTGCGCCTCATCCATCACATCGCGGCGCACGCGGGTAATGGTCTCCGAGCGCCCCAACACCGCCTGGGCGATCCGTTCGGACGTGGCATTGTCTTCTGAATAGAGCACGGCCTGCGCCCCGGCCAGCAGGGCGGCGGCGGCCAGCGCGGCGATCACGATGGCCTCGGTAACAGCGCGGCGGCGGGCGGTTGCTCGAATCAGGCTCAAGTACGGCCCCCCTGCACGACATGGTGTCTTGGGCTGGCCCCAGCATGGGGCCTGAGGGGCGGCGGGGGCAAGGGCCCCGCCGCTGCCCAATGGCTAAGCGACGGTTAGGCCATTTCGCGGGCTGTAATCGATTACAGCCCGCGCGCTCTGAAGTAAAATGACATTCATTTAGCGCTAAATCCTCCAGATCTACATGCCTGCACGCCGCTCCACCGCTCTTCGCCCGCCGGCCACACTGCAGACCGTGGCCGACCGCGTGGGCGTGTCCACCATGACCGTCTCCAATGTCATCAACGGCCGCGGCAAGGTCAGCGCTGAAACCCGCGCGCGGGTGAAAGAGGCCATCCGGCTGACCGGCTACATCCCCAACGTTGCCGCACGCCGCCTGGCTGGCGCCGCAGGCACGCGGCTTGGCCTGCTGTACCCGGATGTGCGCTCGCCCTTCCTGACCGAAGTGCTGCTGGCCGCGCTGGCCAGCGCCAACGCTGTCGGCGCGCAGTTGCTGGTCCGGGAAGGCAGCCACGCCACGGCGGAACATGCCGAGCAGTTGCTGATGGCCGCCATCGAGGCCGGGGCCGAGGGGCTGCTGCTGGTACCGCCGTATGCCGAGCTGCTTTCCGGCTCGTCGTACTTCCAGCGCCTGGGTATGCCGTCCGTGGCCATCGCCGGTGCTACCGCGTTGCAGGGCATGCAGACAGTGCGCATCGACAACCGTGCCGCCGCCGATCAGCTCACCACGCATCTGGTGCAGGCCGGTCATCGCAGCATCGGCTTCATCACCGGCCCCATGGATCACGGCGACAGTCACGAGCGGCTGCAGGGGTACCAGCACGCCATGGCACGCCACGGGCTGCAGATCGACCCTGCGTTCATTCGCAACGGGCGCTTCTCGTTCCAATCGGGGTGCGAGGCGGCCGAAGCCCTGCTGGCCGCATCGGAGCGGCCCAGTGCCGTGCTGGCCAGCAACGACGACATGGCGCTGGGGGTACTGTGGGTCGCCCAGCGTGCTGGATTGCGCGTGCCGCACGACCTGGCGGTGGTGGCCTTCGACGATACCGCCGCGGCGCGACGGGCCTGGCCGCCACTGACCGTAGCAGGCCAGCCGATCGACCGCATGACCGACACCGCTGTTGCCGCCATCATCGCCAACCTGGTGGGGAAGGCGGAACTGCCCGCAGGCGAGGTCGTGCTGCCGCATTCGCTTCACGTGCGAACCTCGTCAGCGACAGCAGGCGGGGTGGAGGTTTAGCGCTACACCCGTTTTCATTGGCCTCATGTAACCGTTTACATGAGGCAGGAATGAGCAATCGCATTGAAGCGCTGATGGCGCAGATGACGCTGGAAGAGAAAGTCGGGCAGCTCAACGTCACCGCAGACATGGTTCGCCCGTTTGCCCCGGACATCAACCCGGTGGCCAACGAACAGAACGCCGACCAGGTGCTGCAGCTGATCCGCCAGGGCAAGGTGGGCTCCCTGTTCAATGGCAAGGGCAGGGAGGGCGCTGTTGAACTGCAGCGGGTGGCCGTGGAGGAAAGCCGGCTCGGCATTCCGGTCATCCTGGCCGCCGATGTCATCCATGGCATGAGCACGGTTTTCCCCATTCCCTTGGGCGAAACGGCCAGCTTTGAGCCGGACCTGGCCCGCCGTACTGCGCGCGCTACGGCAGTGGAAGCGACCGCGGCTGCGATCCACTGGACCTACGCACCGGCCATCGATGTCACCCGTGACCAGCGCTGGAGCCGCGGCGCCGAGGGCACCGGCGAAGACACCCTGGTGGCCTGTCGCTTCGGCGCTGCGCGGGTGGAAGGCTTCCAGGGCGATGACCTGCGCGCGGAAGACGCGATGCTGGCCACCGCCAAACACTACGTGGCATACGGTGCCAGTCTGGCCGGCCTGGACTACAACACCGTGGATATCGCGCCGCAGACGCTTCGTGATGTGCACCTGCCGCCGTTCCAGGCCGCCGTGGATGCCGGCGTGGCCAGCGTGATGAGCTCGTTCAACGACATCAACGGCGTGCCCGCCAGTGCCAACAAACCGTTGCTGGTGGACGTGCTGCGCGGCGAATGGCGATTCAACGGCATCACCATTTCCGATTACACCTCGGAAATGGAGCTGGTGGCCCATGGCTACGCCGAAGACATGAAGGATGCGGTGCTGAAGGCCTTCATGGCCGGACTCGACCTCAGTCTGCAGAGCGGCCTGTACCTTGAGCACCTGCCGGATCTGGTGCGCGAAGGCGCGGTGCCGATGTGGCGCCTGGACCAGGCGGTACGGCGCATGCTGGAACTGAAGGAACGCATCGGCCTGCTGGATGATCCCTATCGTTCGCTGCGCAGCCCGGATATCAGCGCCGCGCAGACCGCCGAACACGAGGCGTTGGCGCGTGATGCGGCCAAGCGTTCCATCGTCCTGCTGAAGAACAACGGCGACGTGCTGCCACTGAAGAAGTCCGGCCAGCGCATCGCGGTCATCGGTCCGTTCGGTCGCGACCGCGACAATATCGAAGGCTGCTGGACCTTGTTTGGTGACGCCAGCCGCTATGTTTCGCTGGAAGACGGCCTGCGCGCTGCCGTCGATGCGCCCGATCTGTTGCAGTTCGTCGATGGCTGCGGGCTCGAAGAGGAGATCGAAGGCGGTATCGAAGCCGCTGTCGACGCCGCCCGCGCCGCCGACGTGGTCATTCTGGCGCTGGGCGAGCCGCAGCGCTATTCGGGCGAGGCACAGTCACGCATCGAGATCACGCTGCCGCCGGCACAGCAACGCCTGGCCGACGCCGTGGCCGCTGCAGGCACGCCGTTGGTGGCGCTGGTCCGCAACGGGCGTGCGCTGGCGCTGCATGGTGGCGTGCGCAACGCCGATGCGCTGCTTGTAACCTGGTTCCTGGGCTCGCAGACCGGCCATGCCGTCGCCGACGTGCTGTTCGGCGATTACAGCCCTTCGGCGCGCCTGCCGGTGTCGTTCCCGCAGGAATCGGGGCAGCAGCCTTACTACTACAACCGAACCCGCACCGGCCGCCCCGAACTTCCCGACATGAAGGAATTCAAGGCGCGCTGGCGCGAGATCACCCACGAAGCGCTGTACCCGTTCGGCCACGGCCTGACCTACGGCAAGGTGGACTATGGCGCAACTGAGCTGAGCGCGCCGGTGCTGGAACGCGGTGGCGCGATCCGTGTCAGTGCCCGCATCCACAACGCCGGCAGCCGCCAGATCGAGGAGGTGGTCCAGCTGTACATCCACGACCGCGTCGCCAGCCGCGTGCGCCCGATCCGTGAACTGAAGGGCTTCGACAAGATCGCCATCGCAGCGGGTGAGACGGTCGAAGTCGCCTTCCTGTTGAACGAGGCGATGCTCGAGTTCACCGGCGTGGACGGCGTGCGTCGTGCCGAGCCGGGTACGTTCGATGTCTGGATTGCGCCGTCCTGCACGACCGGTACTGCGGCCCAGTTCGTCCTGGCATAGGCAAAGAGACAGGAGGGGCGCAGCGACGCCCCTCCTGCATTGCGCCATTATTTCAGCCTGGATTGCGGCAGTACCACGGTTGCCTTCTGCGCCACATCGGTCGCCGAATCTGCCAGCTCCACGGTGTACTCGCCGGCGGGGATCACCCAGCTCGTGGCGGCCACATCGTAATCGGCCAGTGCCAAGGGTTCGGCCTTCACCGTCACTGTCGTGGCTTCGCCGGCGGCCAGTGCAACCTTCGACCAACCTGCCAGCCGAACCGGCGTTGCATGGCCCTGCGGCAGGCGCACGTAGATCTGCGGTACCGCCGCGCCCTGGCGCCTGCCAGTGTTGCGCACGCGGAACGTGGCCGTAACCTCGCTGCCCGTGGCCGTCACCTTCAACCCGTCGTAGGCGAAGGTGGTGTAGCTCAGGCCATGGCCGAACGGGAATAGCGGTTTCATGCCCTTGGCCTCGAACCACTTGTAGCCCACGTTGGCGCCTTCGATGCGGTAATCGAAGATGTCATTGGACGGCGATGCGGGGTTGAAGCCCAGGCCAGGAATGCTGGGGCGGGGCAGCTGCTCCAGCCCGGTCGGCCAGGTGATCGGCAGGCGGCCGCTGGGCGACACCGCGCCGGTCAACACGCGGGAAATACCCACGCCGCCACCCACGCCCGGATACCACGCCTGCAGCACCGCGCCCACCTCGTTCAACCACGGCATGCGCACGGCAGAGTTGGTTTCCAGCACCACCACAGTGTGGGCATTGGCCTTCGCCACGGCCGCAATCAGCTGGTCCTGGCCGTCGGGCAGATCCATGTCGGGCAGATCCACCGATTCGGCGGCCCACTGCGTCGCAAACACGATGGCCACGTCGGCCTTGGCGGCCAGCGCGGCCGCCTGCACCGGATCGGTGCCGTCCACGAACTCGATCTGCGTCTGCGGCAGGGCCTGCTTCAGACCCGCAAGCGGCGCCGAGGCCAGGTAGACCACCGGGCCCGGCCACGAGGTGGGCGTCAGGCCCGGCACTGCGTTGCCGCCGAACATCGTGAAGTCGATGCGCGACGAGCCGCCACCGGACAGCACGCCCTTGTCGGCGTGGCCGCCGATCACCACCACACGTTTCGGCGCCTGCAGCGGAAGCAGCGCCCGGCTGTTCTTCAACAACACGGCACCTTCTTCAATGATGCGCTGCGCGGTGGCCACGCCGGCCGGGCCATCAATGGGCTGGCGCTGCGGCGGATGGTCCAGCGCGCCGACCGCAATGAAGCTGCGCAGGATGCGCGCCACCATGTCATCCAGCTGAGCCATGGGCACGCGCCCGGCCTGCAGATCGGCGCGCAGCGGCTTGTCGAAGTAGACCTCCGGATCGAATACCTCGCCGGCCGACTGCTGGTCCAGGCCCGCCATGGCGGCCTTGGCCGAGCTGTGGCCGCCGCCCCAGTCAGTCATCACGTAGCCGGGGTAGCCCCACTGCTGCTTCAGCACCTCGCCCAGCAGATAGCCGTGCTCGCAACCATAGGTGCCGTTGGTCTTCTGGTAGGAACACATGACCGAACCGGGCTGCCCGGTCTGGATGGCGATCTTGAAGGCCAGCAGGTCCGACTCGTGCAGGGCCTTCTCGCCCAGCAGCGCGTCATGGAAGTTGCGGCGGGTTTCCATGTCGTTCAACGCGAAGTGCTTCAAGGTAGACACCACCTTTTCGCTCTGCACGCCCTTGATCACGTTGCCGGCCATGATGCCGGCCAGCAGCGGGTCTTCGCCGGCATATTCGAAATTGCGGCCATTGCGCGGGTCGCGGTGCAGGTTAGCGCCACCGCCCAGCAGTACGTTGAACCCTTGCCGCCAAGCCTCGCGGCCCATGGTCGCGCCGTTGGCAAAGGCCAGTTCCGGGTTCCAGGTGGCTGCATTGGCCGGGCCCGACGGCATGGCGGTGGCAAAATCGCCCTTGCGGATGCCCCCGGGATTGGTCACCCCCATGCCGGCATCAACGATCTGCTGGGCCGGAATGCCCAAGCGCTCAATCGGCGCCACATAGCCAGCCGAGCCAAGCGCACCCTTGGGCTGTTTCAGCTTTTCGCTGTCCATGCCGAAGTAGCTGTGCACCATCTGGATCTTTTCATCCAGCGTCATGCGGGCCACCAGCGCCTGCGCGCGGCTGTCGGCCGATGCTTCAACCGTTGACGGCGCGGCGGCCGCCAACAGCGGTGAACCCAGGGCCAAGGCCATCGCTGCGGCCAGTGTGCGCTTGCCCAGCGCATGGGGTACTGCAAACGGAATACGCTTCAAAACCACTCCCTCACCAAGTTGGTTGCCCAACCCCGGCGTTGCTGCGGGGCGGGGTAGAAAGGTGATATGAGTGATTTAGCGCTAAAGCTCCAGCGGCGCTCACCAACTTGCATCGCCTGCACGACCGGATCGCGAGATCCTCGTAGAATCGAGACTGGAATCCGGCGTGGAAGCCCTGGGCCAGCGACGCGACGTTCCGCCAGCAGGTGCAGTGGGAGCTTGCTGCGTCAACCTGGACATCACCGGCGACCGCTATGGCGTGCCGCGCTACGACAACCTGGCCGAGCTGATCGACGCCGTGCGAGCGCGCATCCGCCAGCCCCGCCCGTGGAGTCGAGCTTGTTCGACTGAAGCCGTCCACGGCCCCAGTCAACTGCTTGCGTTGCCAGGCGCCCCAAACAACAAACGCGCACAAGCCAATCCTGCAACGGCGCCGCAGGCGGCGAACAATGCAGCATCGCTCACTCCGCGCGCACTGCCCGCAGCAAGTGACGGAATCGATGAGAGCAGTGCCCCCATCGCGCTGCTCACTGCCAAGGCCCGCCAGCCCCACAGCCAGGGTTTCAAGGCCCCCATCAAGGCACCGGTCGCCATCGCCGGAATGGCACCCATTGGATAGGCAAACAACAACAGGAACAGCACGGCCAAGGGGTTAAGCACAGTGCCCGCTTTCAGTGAGACGGCGAGGTAGGCAGCCAGCGTGCCCACCAGCGGACCCACAGCCACGAAAAGGGCCCCGCCCTTGAATTGATCTACGGCGCAGTCCCACGCAGAGATCCGGGCGCTTCCATCCATGCCTGCACTGGCCCAGATGCGGAATACCGCCGCAAGCACGGGAAAGATCAGGATCAGGGCATAGCCTATCGGCATCTGAAGGGTGGATCTTGGCAAGCCGGATCGGCGGCCATTTATACAGCCGTGCGCTCGCCGGCAGCAATGGTTCGCCGCGCTCGTGAATCAACTCACCGTGCGCCACACACGCTCGTCGGTCCCCAATTCCACCAGGGCCTCTCCTGTACCCACCGGCGGTTTGATCGCCTCGGCCAGGCCACCCAAGGTATAAGGCTTGCGCAGCACTACGAAGCCATGGTCGGTCTCCCGCGCCAGCAGTTCGCTGTAGCCGCTGGTCAGCACCACATGCAGCCCAGGATAGGTGGCATGCACTGTCCTGGCCAGTTCCAGGCCGGTAATGCCCGGCATTACCACATCCGAAAAGACCACATCGTAGCGCGCATGATGCCGCTCCAGGTCGGCCAGAGCCTCTGCGCCGTTGCGCGCCAACTGCACGCCGCAGCCCAGTTCCCGCAGTGCCGAAACCGCGAATGCCGCAACATCCACGTTGTCTTCCACCACCAGCACGTTCAAGCCCTTCGCTTCCTGCAGTGCATGCAGCGACGAACCCTCCATTGAGACGGGCTCCTGGTCGGTCAGCGGCAGGTACAACACGAACGTGCTGCCTTCGCCCACGGTGCTGGTGACATCCACCTCGCCTTCGGACTGCTTTACGAAGCCAAACACCTGGCTGAGTCCCAAGCCAGTACCTTCACCCACACCCTTGGTCGTGAAGAAAGGATCGAAGACCTGGCTCAAGACGGTCTCCTCGATGCCGCAGCCGTCATCGCTCACCGAAACCGACGCAAAAGCGCCCTTCAATGGCGGCGCGAACCGTACCGAAGGCATGGTGTCGACCCGGCGTACGCAGATGCGTACGTTGCCGTTCCTGCCGATGGCATCGCGGGCGTTCACCGCCAGGTTGATCAAGGCGGTATCCAGCTGGGTCTTGTCCAGCAGCACGTGCAGCGGTTCGTCGGGCAGGTCCAACTGCAGCGCCACCCGACTGCCGAGCAGGGTGCGGATGATGTCGGCCAGTCCTTCCACCCCCTTGCCCAGATCGAACACCTCCGGTGACAGGGTCTGCCTGCGCGAGAAAGACAGCAGGTGCGAAACCAGGCTGGTCGCCCGGTCTGCTGCTGCGCCGATGGCTTCGATGTGCCGGCGCTGCTGCTCGTCGCGGGGTTCACCATAGCGGAGCATGTCCACCGAGCCAGTGATGACCTGCAGAAGATTATTGAAATCATGCGCCACGCCGCCGGTCAGCTGGCCAATGGCTTCCAGCTTCTGCGATTGCCGCAGCTGCTCGCGTGCCCTCACCAGTTCAGCATGGGCCTGCCTTGCCTCCTCACTGATCGATTCGACCTGCCGCGAATGCTCGTTGCGCTCGGAAACGAACTCGGTCTGGTCGCTGACCACGCATAGAATGCCGCCCACGCTGCCATCGGCCACGCGGATGGGGGAATAGGAGAAGGTCCAGAAGGTTTCGCGGCGCGTGCCATCGCGGTCCATGAAAACGCGCAGGTTGCGGAAACTGCGGTGAGTACCGGCCATGGCATCGGCGATGGCCCCGCCCAACTCTTCCCACACGTCGTGCCAGACGATTCTCACCGGCGTGGCCATTGCGCCGGCCAGTTTGTTCCCCATCCAGGGCGAGAACGCGTCGTTGAAGTAGAAGAGATTGTCCGGGCCCCACGAAATCCACAGCGGCTCGGGGCAATCCAGGATCATTGTCAATACGGTGCGCAGCTCGTCCGGCGCCGCATCTGCAAGCCCGCCGTGCGCCCAATCGCTGTCCTGCAGCAGGCGATAGGCGAGGGAATCGGGCGAAGAGACGGGCAGCTCGCTGCGGGACATGTGAAGACCTGTTGAATACCTCCCCACAGCGTCAATCATGAATGGTACAGGCCGCGTGACGAGTCGCCGCGCGCAGGGGGTGTGATGATGCTGCCACCGCGCGTTCATGTGCCCGCTACATCCGCAAGACGGTCGTGTGACTTCACGCCGCTTACGTTGAAGGCCCGCCTTCAGACATGCCTGCGAATGCTCGCTACCGTGCTGCCGTCACCGCTTTCGAATCTGGCCCGGCAGCGACTGCTGCAGGTCGGTACACTGCCATTGCCTGGCCAAGGGCGTACGCTGGAGCGCTGGCGCGGGCTGGCTGCCCTGGGGCATGAAGACCTGTGCCTGGCGAAGGTGCTTGAGGCCCATCATGACGCCGTGGCAATCCTGCACGAACTCGGTGCAGCACCGTCGGACGGCCAGTTGCTGGCGGTATGGGCCGCAGAAGGGCCCGCCTGCACCCTGCGTGCCCATGCAAGCGGCAGGCTGCGCGGCGACAAGCCGTGGTGTTCCGGCAGCGAGCTGGTGGATGCCGCACTGGTAACCGTGCGCGGCGATACGGGGGTGCAGCTCTATCGCGTGGATGCATCGCAGTGGCATGCACTGGAGGGTGAGCCGTGGCCCGCCCCCGGCATGGCCGGCGTACCTTCCACCACCGTGCGTTTCGACGATGCCCAGGCTGAGGCCATCGGTCCGCTCAATGCCTATCTGGATCGCCCGGGGTTCTGGCATGGCGGTGCCGGTATCGCGGCCGTCTGGTTCGGCGCGGCCACCGCGCTTGCAGAGCGCATGCAACATGCCTGCAGCGAAGGCCTGCGCGCGCGTCTGCTGGGCAAGGCGGACCTCGCTCTGGCGCCGGCCGCGGCGCTGCTGCGCGAACTGGCGGCCGCGATCGACCTGGCCCCGCAGCTGACCCACCGCGTGCAGGTGGTGCGTGCGCGCAGCGTGGTGGAACGCGCGGCCACCCAGATCCTGGACCTTGCCGGCCGCGCGCTTGGACCAGCGCCCATGTGCATGGAGGACGCGCACGCGCGCCGCTGGGCCGACCTGAGCGTATTCCTGCGGCAAAGCCACGCGGACAAGGACTGGGCATGGCTGGGACAGCAGTGCGCAGCACAGGTGAAACCATGGGCGCTGTAGCCATCATCAACGGGCGCGGTTCCGAAGCGAGCGCATGGGATCGCTGTGATTGGCTTTGGCAGCAACCCGAATCGACCGTGGCCGAGCTGTGTGCCGGGGCAGGGCGGATTGTAGTGGTTGCGCCGCATCCCGATGACGAGGTGTTGGCCTGCGGAGGCCTGATGTGCGCCGCCGCCCGCATGGGCATGCCGGTGCAGGTGGTGGCGGTGACCGACGGTGAAGCGTGCTACCCCGGTGAGCAGTGGTGGACGCCGAAGCGCCTGCGGCAAGCCCGGCGCGAGGAGCTGCGCGATGCGCTGTCCGAGCTGTCCATTGCTGCAGAGTCCATCGTGCATCTGGGCATCGCCGATGGCGGCGTGACCGATCACGAAACGGGTTTGGAAGACTGGCTCTGGCAATGCCTGCGCGAAGACGATCTGCTGCTGGCGCCGTGGCGGTTCGATGGCCATCCCGACCACGAAGCTGCCGGACGCGCCGCGTGGCGGGCCGCGCGGGCCGTCGGTTGCCGCCTGCTTGAGTACCCCGTCTGGGGTTGGCATTGGCTGGATCCGGGCTGCGCGCACATGGCATGGGAGTCGCCACGCCTGCTCGACATTTCCACGGTGGCCGCCCACAAGCGGCAGGCCATCACCCGTTTCCGTACACAGACCGGCGATGTGCCCCGGCTGCAGGCCGAGCCCATCCTGCCCGCGCACGTGCTCGACCGTTTCCACCGTACCCAGGAGGTTTATTTCGCATGAGTGCCCAGCCGTACTTCGACGAAGTGCATGCCATCGATGATCCCTTCGGCTATCGCAGCCGCTGGTACGAGGAGCGCAAGCGCGGCGTGCTGATGTCCAGCCTGACGCGCCGCAGCTTCCATCGCGGGTGGGAACTGGGTTGTTCCAACGGGGTGCTGACCGAAGCGTTGGCCGGTCGCTGCGAGCGCCTGCTGGCCACCGATATCAGCCCGCGGGCGACGTTCCAGGCGCGCCGCAGTCTGGCACACCTGCCGCACGTGCAGGTGCATTGCGCGCAGCATCCGCAACAGTGGCCGGCTGGCCGCTTCGACCTGATCGTCTGCAGCGAGATGGGCTACTACCTTGGGCCGGACGCGCTGGTGGAGCTGCGCGACGGTGTCCACGCTGCATTGAAGGATGACGGACTGCTGGTGGCTTGCCACTGGTTGCCATCCTTCAGCGGCCGCGCCACCCGCACCGCGCTCGTGCATGAGCGGCTGGGGCACGGGCTGCAGGAAGCCTTCTGCTACCGGGACAGCGACTTCGTGCTGCAGGGCTGGACCCGCGCGCCACTGTCGCTGGCCAGCGAAGAGGGCCTGCGATGATCGGGGTGCTGGTGCCGGCACACAACGAGGCGGGGTGCCTGGAGGCGTGCCTGCGTTCACTGTCCATTGCCGCCGCGCACCCGCATCTGAGCAGCGAGCCGGTTCGTGTGATGGTGGCGCTGGATGCGTGCACGGATGCCAGTGCGGACATCTGCCAACGCCATGGCGTCGGCATGGTGCACGTGCAGGCCCGCTGCGTCGGTGCAGCGCGAGCGGCGGCAGCGGACGCTCTCATCCGGATGGGCGCACGGTGGCTGGCCAGCACCGATGCGGACAGCCAGGTGCCAGCCGATTGGCTGGTGGCGCAGCGCGAAGCGGGCGCTGACGTCTTCTGCGGGGTCGTGGATCTGGGCGATCTCGCGCCCCGGCAGGCCTGGCTCCGCAGCTGCTTCCTGCGCGGAGAGCGCTGGGGCCATGGGCACGGCCGGATACACGGCGCCAACATGGGCGTTTGCACGCGGGCCTATCTGGCAGCCGGTGGTTTCGCGGCGCAGCGTTGTTCGGAAGATGTGGATCTGGTGAAACGACTGCAGGCAAGCGGCGCATCCATCTGCTGGGCCGGTGATCCGGTGGTCAGCACCAGTGCCCGTCTGGTCGGGCGCGCCAGCGGCGGCTTTGCCGATCATCTGGCAGCCCTTGCGGCGCAGGAGCATGGCGTACTGCCCCAGCTGGCCTTGGCCAGCTGAGGCTTGCAAAGGTTCACTGCCCATCCACCGCGAACGCCGCGTGCACCAGCGCCAGATGGCTAAGGCCCTGCGGGGTGTTCCCCAGCCCTTGCTCGGTAAAAGCGTCCCACATCTCGGGCATCAGTCCCACGTCGTTGCGAACACGCTGCAACAGGGCATGGAACAGCCGATGCGCTTCCTCCTGCTCTCCCAGCAAGCCATATGCCTCCACCATCCAGAACGCGCAGCTGATGAACGTGCCTTCGCACTGCTGCATGCCGCTGTAGCGCCACAGCAGATCGCCACTGGCATCACTCAGTTCACGGCGCAGCGCTTCGCGGGTGGCGATGAACCGCTCGCGTCGCGCCTGTGCCAGGCCGAAGCGGGATGCCAGCATCAGGCTTGCATCCAGTCGGTCACTGCCGGCGTGCATCACATAGCTCTGCTTCTCCTCGTGCCAGCAATGCGTGTCGATCCAGTGCAGAATGCGGTCGCGCTCGCGCTGCCAGCGGGGCAGACGGGCGCGGGTGATGTGGCCCTGTTCGGCCAGTTCACACGCACGGCGCAGCGCCATCCAGCATTCTACCTTTGACATGGTGTAGTGCTGCAGGTCCTCCAGCTCCCAGAAGCCGCAGTCCTTGCGCATCCAGCGGTCGGCGCATTCGTCGGCCAGCTCGAACAACAGCCGGGCAGTGGCCGGGTCCAGAACATGGCCTGCCTCGATCATGCGGCTGGCCATTTCCATCACATCGCCGTAGACGCAGGTCTGCAACTGGTCGGTTGCGGTATTGCCTACCCGCACCGGCTGGCTGCCGTGATAGCCGGGGATGTCGATGTAACGCTCCTGTTCAACCGTCTCGCCGCCCAAGGTGTAGCAGGGCCGCAGCGCCGGGCGATGTCTGCCGATGGTGGTCATCAACCAGCTGAAACCGGCCTTGGCGTCGGGCAGGGCGCCCACGCGCAGGAACGCTTTGATGATGTAGGCGGCATCGCGCACCCAGGCGTAGCGGTAGTCCCAGTTCTTGTCACCGCCGAGGCGTTCCGGCAGTGAAGCGGTCACGGCTGCGGCAATGGCGCCGGTGGGTGAGAACCACAGGAACTTCAACGCCAGCGCCGAGCAGATCACTTCGCTGCGCTGGCGGCTGTCGCAGTGCAGATCCGCGACCCATTGCTGCCATTCGCGATCAGAGCGGTCAATGCGGGTGTCGATATCGTCCAATGGTGGAACGGGAAGCACCTCGTCCTGCGACGCGAGCAACGCGACAATACAGCGGTAGCCCGCCGTCACGCGCAGTTGCCCCTGCACGTCGCGGTCGTCACACAGCGTGATGTGGGTGTCTTCGGGATAGCGCAGCATCGTCATCACCGGACCCACGTGGTGTACGCAGCCATTGGGTGTATCGCTCATCCACGGCGTGCAGGTGCCGGCCCGGGTGCCCGGCTGGTAGTGCAGGTCGAAGATCACCTCGCCTTCCAGCCCTTCCACCCGCCTGGCCAGCTCGGACCACGGCAGGCGCCCGGCCGGACCGCTGTTCAGCGATTCGGTAACACGGGCGAATCCGGTGGAAGTGCGGATCTCCGTTTCAAGCACGTTGCTGTCGGCCTTGTAGCGCCGGTGTACAGATACGATGTCCCGAGCCTGCAGCGCAAAGCGCCCGCCGGCCATGGCGTCCAGCAGACGATCAAACAGCGGGGGCGAATCCATGTTTGGCGCGCACCACCAGTCGATGCAGCCATCAGGTGCAATCAGTGCCGTGGAGCGGCCATCGCCGATGGCCGCGTAGGCATGGATGGGTGCATGCCCCTGCGCGTCACGTGCGGGGCTTACCCCGCTGTCTGGCGCGGACCTCACGGAAGCAGCATGCCGCCGGTGGCACCAATCACCTCGCCGGTGATGTAGCTCGATTCCTGGGTGGCCAGGAGCACGTAGGCCGGCGCCATCTCCACCGGCTGGCCAGCACGCTTCAGTGGTGTCTGCGCTCCGAACTCTGGAATGGCCTCTGGCGGCTGACCGCCCGCCGGCTGCAACGGGGTCCAGATCGGGCCCGGGGCTACGGCGTTCACCCGGATGCCGCGCTCGGCGACCTGCTGAGCCAGTGATTTGGTGAAGTTGACAATGGCCGCCTTGGTCGGCGCGTAATCCAGCAGATTGGGCGAAGGCTGATAAGCCTGGATGGAGGCGGTGTTGATGATGGTGGCGCCTGCGGGCAGGTGCGGCAGGGCCGCCTTGCACACCCAGAACAGCGCATGCACGTTGGTACGGAATGTGGCCTCGAACTGCTCGGTGTCCAGATCCTCGATCTTCTCCACGGCCAGCTGCTTACCGGCAATATTGGCCAGAACGTCCAGGCCGCCCAGCGCATCCACGGTCTTGGCCACCAAGTCGCAGCAGAACGCCTCGTCCTGCAGGTCGCCGGGCAGGGCAATGGCCTTGCGACCTTCGGCCTCGATCAGCGCGACCACCTCGGCGGCGTCCGCCTCTTCCTCGGGCAGGTAGTTCAACGCTACATCGGCACCCTCGCGAGCGAAGGCAATGGCCACGGCGCGGCCGATGCCCGAATCTGCACCGGTCACCAGCGCCTTGCGGCCCTTCATGCGGCCCAGGCCTATGTAGCTCTTCTCGCCGTGGTCGGCCTTTGGGCTGAGCTCATGCACGGTGCCGGGGGGCGTCTGCACCTGCGCCGGGTAGGTCGGCTGTGGGAACTGGGTGAGTGGATTCTGCATCTCGTACTGGTTGCGGGTCATTTCAGCGTTCCTTGGGGGAGGAAGGGAGGGGACGGGTCAAAGCGTGACGGCGCCACCGGAAATGGTCAGCAGCGCGCCAGAGGTGTAACTGGCGCTGTCGGCGGCCAGCATTACGTAGGCCGAAGCCAGCTCTGCCGGCTGCCCTGGCCGGCCAAACGGCGTCTGGCTGCCGAACTGCTCAACCTCCTCGGCGGCCATGCCGGCGGGAATGAAGGGGGTCCAGATCGGGCCAGGCAATACCGCGTTCACCCGGATGCCTTTCTCTGCCAGCAGGCCGGCCAAACCGATGGTCAGATTCGCAACCGCGCCCTTGGTGGTCGAGTAGGGCAGGATGTTGGGCGTGGGCTTTTTGGAGTTGACCGACGCGGTGTTGATGACCGTGCCGCCGTCCTGCAGGTGTGGCACGCACAGCCGGGTCAGGTTGAATACCGCATGCACGTTGGTGTCGAACGTCTTGCGCCAGTCGTCCATGGTGATGTCATCGAACGACTCGTAATAGCGCTGGTACGCCGCGTTGTTAACCAGGATGTCCAGGCCGCCCAGCTCATGCACCACGCGCTTCACCAGCGCTTCGGCCTGCGTTTCATCACTGATGTCGCAGGGAATCAGCACCGACTTCTGGCCGGCCTCCTGTATCAGCTTGCCGATCGCGGCCGCATCGTCCTTCTCGGTTTCCAGGAAGGCGATGGCCACATCAGCGCCTTCGCGGGCGTAGGCAATGGCCACGGCAGCGCCAATGCCGCTGTCGCCGCCGGTGATGAGCGCCTTCTTGCCTTCCAGTTGTCGATGGCCCTTGTAGCTCTGCTCGCCGTGGTCCGGGCGCGGTTCCATCTTGCTGGTCTTGCCGGGGAAAGTCTGCTGCTGTGCCTTGAACGGCGGCTTCGGATACTGGGGGGCAGCCATCGGACGACTCCTTCGGAAGGGGAGTCGCTACTGTCTGCCTGAGTGGGTAAACGCAGTGGCCCGGTGGTGTCGCCGTGATGTGCACGGCGCGGCCTACAGCGGGTAGGCGATGGTGGTCATGATGCTGTTCTCTGCCTGGCGCGAATCCAGCCGTGTGTGCTGCACCACCACCGGCACGTCTGAATCGATCACGCAGGAAAAGCCCACGCCACGCGGCACCGGCGCCGGGTCCTGCAGGTCGTTGAAGCGCTTGTGGCAGCTGCGCTGCGCCGGCACCGTGAAGCGATAGGGACCCTGCGGATCGCGGTCTTCGAAGTACAGCATCAGGCTGATATGCGCATCGGCACCGCCCGCATTGAGAATGCAGCAGGTTTCGTGGCTCTGCAGTTCAGGCTCGGGCCCATTGCTCCAACCGGGGATGTAGCCTTCGGCAATGGCCCAGCGGGTACTGCCCAGCGCGGCATTGTTGCCATCGGTCATCTCGTGGCACCTTCAAAGGGGCGCTACAGAGTGGGCGTGCCAGGCAGCCACCACCGTGCAGACCGGGTGCGCGGCGCGTCAACGTGAAGCATTCAGCGCGGTGTCTGACCCCGCATTGGCGCCAGTCTGCCCGGTGCCTATGATGGGTCACTGCATTCATCGATTCCGATTGCCGCCTTACATGCCTTCAAGCGCACAGGCCGCGCGCCGTTCTGCCCGCACCGCCGGCTATGTCTTTCCTGAGCACCTGCGTGAGCAGGCCCGTGCCCTTCCTGCCCAGCCGGGTGTGTACACCTTCCACGGTCGCGAGGGTGGCTTGCCCCTGTATATCGGCAAGAGCGTGAACCTGCGCACCCGCGTGCTTGATCACCTGCGCACCCAGGAAGAAGCCGCGATGCTGCGTCAATCCGAACGCATCAGCCATGTGCCGATGGCCGGTGATCTGGGCGCACAGTTGCTGGAAGCCACAATGGTCAAGACGCATCGACCGCTCTATAACCGACTGCTGCGGCGGGTGCCGCGGCAATTCAGCCTGCGCCTTTACCGCGGCGAAGTGAGCGTGCTGCATTCGGCCGAAGTCGACCTGACATCGGCGCCGCTGCTGTACGGCGTCTACTCCAGTGAGCGTTCCGCCCGCGAAGCGCTGCGACGCCTGGCTGACGACAACCGCCTGTGCTATTCGCTGTTGGGCCTGGAGCGCCTGCCAACCGGGCGGCCGTGCTTCCGGTCGATGTTGGGCCAGTGCCTTGGCGCATGCTCCGGGCGCGAAAGCCTGGCCGAGCACCAGCGCCGGCTGACTGAGGCACTGGCCCTGCTGGAAGTCGCGCAATGGCCGTATGCAGGCCCGGTCGCCATCGAGGAACGCGGCCAGGGCCTGCGTCAATTCCACGTGGTGGATGGGTGGTTCTATCACGGCAGCGGCAAGACCCTGTCTGCAGCCCGGCGCCTGCGCCGTGGGCCTGCGCAGTTTGACCGCGACGCCTACCGCATCCTGCGCAAGGGCCTGTGCAGCGGCCAGTGGGCGCTGCATCCGCTGTAGACGCGGCCAGAAAGGCAGGTCACAAGGCGTGGACGTCCGCTTGGGTATGCCTGCTTGCAACACCATGCCGGGAGAAAATCGTGACTGACCTGTTGGATCTGGGAATGCCCTGGTTCGAATTCGTGCTGCGCGCCAGCGCGGTCTACATCGTCGTGCTGCTGCTCACCCGGCTCAGCGGCAAGCGCTCCATCGGGCAGTCTGCGCCGTTCGATATGCTGGTGATCGTGCTGCTGGGCACCGCGGTGCAGAACTCGCTGATCGGTGAGGACACTTCACTGCTGGGTGGGCTCATCCTGGCCGCGACGCTGCTGGGACTGAACTGGCTGGTGGGGTTTGCGACGGCACGCAACCGTCGCCTGCACCGCTGGGTTGAAGGTGCGCCGGTGGTACTGGTGCGCAACGGCAAGGTGTTCTGGGAGCAGTTGCGCCGCTGCAACGTGGCGCCGGAAGACCTGGATGTGGCCATGCGCAAGGCCGGTTGTGATGGCCACCACGAGATCGCGCTGGCCATGCTGGAAACGTCCGGCGAGATCAGCGTCGATTCGCGGCAGCGGTGAGCGCCTCAGTCACCGGTCTGTGAATGCGGTGCCTCCACTGCTTTCGACTGCGGCGAATCTTTCTGCCGCAGAAAAATGGTCAACACCACCAGCGCCAGCACCGCCAGGAACTCGCTCTGCCAGTTCTGCATGGACTCGAACCAGAAGGTGCTGCCTGAAACATGCTGCAGGAACCCAGGCGGTGGCAAGCCCTGCAGCTGCTTTTCCAGCTGTTGCGCCCGCCAGCTGCCCACCGCATGCAGGGCAAAGCTGAGCAGGAACATGAACCCGAATGCGATGGCAAGGGAGTGCCCGTAAAGCGTCTTCCACACGCCACCCCGCCGCACAGGCCATGGGGTAGGGCCCGGGGCGACGCGCGGGTTCTCCTGCGCAGGATCCAACGGTCGCGATTCAGCAGAGCCACGCTGGCGCAACGTAACGGTCAGCAGCACATACATGCCCATCTGCAGGAACTCGCTTTCCCAGTTCTCGAAGGTGGCGCTGATGAAATGACCGCTGCCCAGATAGTGCCAAACGTCCACGGGGGCGCGGCCGTGCTGCAGCAGTTCTTCGTTGTGCACCTGCAGGCCTGCCGCGATCTGGCCGCCCAGGAAGAGCAGCATCAGGGCCAGCAGGACCAAAGAGAGCCCATTGTGCTTCCACATGTGCACACCTCGCACCAGTTGATGCCGGCAGAGCCTGCGCGCACGCGTCGCAAGCGTCGGTGAACACCGCGCATTGCCGAAGTGACCATCGCTGCTGGACAGAACTGTTAAGCCAGCCATGCAGCTGGTAGACATCGTGCATACCTTCGGGTCACCCGGTCTGCCAGCGTGAGGTGCCACCCTTGAACTTCCTACCGCGCGGAGATTGACCATGCAGGCATTGACCTATCACGGCCGCAAGGACGTTCGGGTCGAAACCGTACCTGACCCGGTACTGGCGGCCGACGACGATCTGATCCTGCGGGTCACCGCCACCGCCATCTGCGGCTCCGACCTGCACCTGTACCGCGGCAAGATTCCCGACCTGCACACCGGCGACGTGCTGGGGCACGAATTCATGGGCGTGGTCGAAGAAGTCGGCCGCGGCGTCACCCAGGTCAAGCCGGGTGACCGGGTGGTCATTCCCTTCGTGATTGCCTGCGGCGAGTGCTTCCATTGCCAGTTGGCCGAATATGCCGCGTGTGAAACCACCAACCCGGGCAAGGGTGCGGCGCTGAATGCCAAGGGTCTGATGCCGCCGGCCGCACTGTTCGGCTACAGCCATCTTTATGGCGGGGTTGCCGGCGGACAGGCCGAGTATGTGCGCGTGCCCAAGGCAAATGTCGGGCCGCTGCGCATTCCGGAAGGCGCAGCCGACGAACAGGTACTGTTCCTGTCAGACATCCTGCCTACCGGCTACCAGGCGGCATTGAATGCTGGGGTGAAGCCGGGTTCGACAGTGGCCATCTTCGGCGCCGGCCCGGTAGGCCTGATGAGTGCGGCCTGCTGCCGGTTGCTGGGCGCTGAAACGATCTTCATGGTAGACCATCTTCCGTACCGTCTGGACTTCGCCCGGCGTACGTACGGGGTTACGCCCATCGATTTCAGCAAGGTGGACGACCCCGCCGACTACATCGTCAGCCAGACGGGCGGGCGCGGCGTGGATGCCTGCATCGAGGCGGTCGGCTTCGAGGCAGAGGGCAGCGCGCTGGAAAGTGCGTTGACCGCCGTGAAGCTTGAGGGTAGTAGTGGCGTGGCCATTCGCCAGTGCATTGCGGCAGCCCGGCGCGGCGGGGTGGTGAGCATTCCGGGCGTGTATGCCGGTTTCATCCATGGCTTCCTGCTGGGCGATGCGTTCGACAAGGGGCTGACCTTCAAGATGGGGCAGACGCACGTGCAGGGACTGATGCCCGAACTTCTGACCGCCATTCTGGAAGGAAAGCTGGACCCCGGGAACATCATTTCGCACCGTATGACGCTTGCCGAAGCCGCCCGGGGCTATGCGATGTTCGACGCCAAGGACGACGATTGCCGGAAAATCGTGCTGACCCCATGACGACGGCCGGCACCATGGCCTGCCTGTATGCCATCTGGCTGCTGGCAGGCACGGTGGATTTTCACTTCCATCGGCGCACGGATATCGCACATACGTCCGGGCTGCGCGAGAGCGCGCTGCACGGGGTGCAACTGGCTCTGATCGGGGCAGGCGTGCTGGCATGGCTGTTACTTGCTCCCAGTCGGGGTCTGGCCCTGCTGCTCTTCGCGTTGGTCACGATGCATGCGGTAGTCGGTTATCTCGACACCGTCAGCGCAGACGGCCGCCGGCGGATCAGCCCAGCCGAACAGCACGTGCACAGTGTCCTGGATATCGCACCGTGGGCTTTTCTGCTGTGGATCGCATTGCAGGCCGATCCAGCCTGGACGCTGCAGCAGCAGACAGCACCCCCGTGGCTGTGGTGGGCCAGCTTGCTCCCTGCTGTCTTGATCGTGGGGATTCCGTGGCTGTACGAACTCCGGCGTTGCCTTTCCGCTGCGGGAACGCGCATATGAACGGTTCACTGCCGATAACCCCGGATGGCCGCTACATCGTGGTGCGTGGGCGTCTGTGGCGCGCCAGCAATCCCCATTTGTCAGCAGCCGAGCGGGAGCAGTGGGTGGCACGGCTGATGACGGGTCGACGGGCAGTGCAGGCGGCCATGCGGGCGGGCAATCGCGAAGCGCTGCGCAGGGCGCGACGCGCAGTGGACGAGGCCAAGCGCGGATTGGGCGAGCGGGGACCGGTCTGGTGGCAAGATGGAGACCAGGACTACAACCGTCACCTGGTGAAAAACAGCCCGTACGCAGACTGGTTCGAGAAAACCTGAAACTCACGCAGTATTACAGCGCGTGTGAGATTCTGACGTGCAGCAGATTGCTGCGTTCGCTGGAGAATATCGTGCCCCTACGCGCCATCGCCTACGCAAGTGAGGCGGTGCCAGGGCTGTCCATCGACAATGTGGATGACCTCACTCGTGCCGCCGCCCGCTTCAATCTGGAAGCAGGTGTGACCGGCGTCCTGCTGTACGACGGCTCCCGCTTCCTGCAGTACATCGAAGGGCCGGATGACAGCATCAACGTAGTATATGACCGCATCCTCTCCGCCCGCAGCCATCATGAGCTTGTAGAGCTGGGCAGGGCGCGCATTTCCGCCCGGTTCTTTCCCTACTGGTCCATGCGCTGGCTTCCGGCCCAGCCGACCGATATCCGCATCATCTGCGCGGGCGACTGGACTGGACTGAACCGTAATGGCGGCGTCCGCCGCCTGGGCGGCCTGGTCTCACAGCATCTTGCCTCGCCACCGGCTGCATAGTGCTGCAATCCGGCAGCTCTCACCCGCGCTTGTTGCCGGTGGGATCTGCCGGCGGGGCTTCATAATCCTCCGGGTGTGCGGTCTCGTCCTGTTCCGGCATGTTCTTTTCCTTCTTCCAACTGCGGTCAGTGCGCACTTTGTCCGGGGTGTGCGCCTTGTCCTGATCGCTGGCGTCGCCAGTGGGATTGAAAGGCAGCGTGCTCATGGGCGTCTCCTGGTAGTCGATCATCCGCTGGATCGGGTGCCGAGCCGACCCCTCTGGATCGTGGCGCTGACAGCTTCCTGCAACTGGGGAATGTGGAAAGGCTTTGCCACGAAACGGGCACGTTGGTGCCGGGCCGGCACCACCTGTTCGTATACGGCGGAGGCAAACAGGTAGGGAACGCCAAGATCGGCCAGGCGATCAGCCACCGGAAACACCACGCCGTCGCGCAGCTCAATGTCCAGAATGGCGGCGTCGAAATGCCCATCCTTCAGCAGGCTGATCGCCTCGAAAACGCTGTAGGCGTGGGTCACTTCGTTGCCCTGGTCTACCAGGGCCTGCTCCACCAGTTCAGCCAGATCGAATTCATCTTCCACCAACAGCAGGTTGCATCCTGCTTCCGCGCCGCGTGTTGTGTCGTGCATGTCGTTTACTGCTCTATCTCTTGCGTTATCCCCACTGTGTACTTCGGCCCATCAAGATCACGGCTTTTCGCCGTGTGCAACATGCGAAGAAGGCTCGTACACGCGTCCACTGCGCGCTGTTGACGCGCCATTGGCGCAGCCCGTGGATACTTCGGCCGTCGCCATTTCGGGAGCCGTTGCCCATGAATTGCCGGGAAAGCGCACAGCAGCCCAAGGTTGTCCGGCTGGAAACCATGCCGCTGGACTGCGGCGAATCGGTCGTCGTGGTGGAGCTGGCCTGCGCCCCAGGCAAGGCCTGGGCGAAGGCACTGAAGCGGGTGTTGGCGTCTACCGATGGACTGGAGTCGGCACGCACGCGCTGCGACGGCCGCTTTGTCTACATCATCGGTGTCGAGCCGGCGCAGCGCGGGTATGCACACCGCATCAACCAGGCCTTGGCCCTGGCCAGCGAGCGAAGCCAGGCGCGGGACGCTTCCAGCCCACAGGGCCTCTCGGGATCGCATGCTTTGCCATTGGCCGCGATCAGCCCATGAACACGGCGAGTGCATGAGCAGGCAAGACACAGTGGAAGCTCCCAGCGACCTGCGTGTGGGTTGCGCGGGCTGGTCATTGCCATCTGCGAACGCGGGCAAATTCGGCCCAGGCCAGACTGCCCTGCAACGCTACGCCACGCGGTTCAACGTGGTGGAGATAAACTCGTCGTTCTATCGGCAGCATAAGCCAGAGACCTATGCGCGCTGGGCGCAGAGTGTCCCAGCCGGCTTCCGCTTCTGTGTGAAGCTGCCGCAGACGATCAGCCATGAGCGTGCACTGCTGGGTGCCGCACCATTGTTGGATGGATTTCTGCGGGGCGTGGAGCGGCTGGGTGACCGGCTGGGGGTGCTGCTGCTACAGCTTCCGCCCAGCGCAGCCTACAACGGGCGGGTGGCTTCGGCATTCTTCCGTGCCCTGCGTTACCGCAGCAGCGCTCCGGTCGCTTGTGAGCCGCGCCACCAAAGCTGGTTCACCGCGCAAGCCGATTCACTGATGGCCCGCCATGATGTGGCCCGGGTAGCAGCCGATCCCGCGCGGTACCCGCTCGCCGGGCAACCCGGCGGTGCTCGGCATTGGAGCTACTGGCGGTGGCACGGCCGCCCGCGCATGTACTACAGCGCCTATGAAGCGGCTGATCTGAGGGACCTCGCAGGTCGCTGCAGCGAATCGGCGAGGACGGGGCCGGCATGGGTGATCCTGGACAATACTGCCCAGGGCCATGCCGTCGCCAATGCGTTGGAATTGCAGGGACTTCTGCAACCAACGCGCCGAACGAGGCCGCGCTGAGGCGGTTTTCACAGCTGAATGGCGGCTCGACTACTGCGCGTTGACGCGCAATGCGTACATTCACTCCCCAGGCAAAATCCACTCTTCGCACCATGGTAAACCGCGCTATCGCCTATGCCAGCGAGGCAGTCTCCAGCCTCGACCCCGACCGTCTGGCCCACCTGATAGACGACGCTGCACGATTCAACCGCGAAGCCGGCATCACCGGCGTCCTGCTGTTTGATGGGCAGCGCTTCCTGCAATACCTAGAGGGGCCGGAGGATGCCCTGAAGATCGCTTACAGTCGAATCCTTGCGGCCAGCAGCCACCGGGAGATCATCGAACTTGCGCGCGGGCGCGTAGGGCGGCGCATGTTTCCGTACTGGTCGATGCGTCTGCTGCCCACGGGTGACCGTGAACTGAGCCAGGCCGCCCATGCCGACTGGCGCGGCTTTGTGAAACGGGCAGGGCGGGAGGGCAGCCCTTGGGCGGCCATGGATTATCTCGCTGCCGTGGCCGAACCGCATCTGGCGTGATCAATCGGTGCGTTGATCGTCCTCGGCACCCTCCAACAGTGCGACCACTTCGCGATTGCCGAGCACCTGGGCGGCCTCTGAACGCTGCAGCAGCTGCAGCGCGGGCTGGCGACGGTCGGGCAGAGCGGCAGTCGCCTCCCATGCGACGACGGTTTCGTACTCACGGGAATTGGCGTCCAATGCCGTGGCCAGGACGCACGCGTCCAGCGCCATGCCCGCAAGTACCACGCGGCGAACCTGCAGCTTGGCCAGCAGCACCGGCAGCGGCGTAGCCAAGAACGCCGAGTGCTTTGGCTTGAGAATGAAGTAATGGGACGGTTCCGGCGCGAGCTTCAATGCAATCTGAGCGGCCGCGCCGCCCTGCTTGCGGCAGGATGCCACCAGCCCGGGGAAGTCGCGCTTCCAGTCGCCGAAATTGTCGTTTGCGTAGATCACCGGCATGCCGCGCTTATCGAACGCGGCGCGAAGCGCGGCAGCCTTTTCAGCAGCCTGTACGGCCAGGGGCGCGATGCGACGTCCCCCCGGGAAGTCGAACAGGCTGAACAGGTCAATGATGATCAACGCACTGCGTGAGCTCATGGCACGACCTCTTTGTGCGGTACCTCGCCGCTAAGTTTGCGCCGGCGCCAGGCCATCAGCTGGCCTACGATCGCGGTCATGAGCAGCAGCGCGTTGGTCACTACGAAAACGGTAGCGCCCAGCATCACGCTGTAGATGGTGAAGAGCGCCGAGGCAGTCATCTGGCCCAGGAACAGCCACTTCGAGACGGTTTCGGGGTGGGGCGACCGCCACTGCTTCACCATCTGCCGGATCAGTGTAGCCATCAGTACTGCGGTTGCGGCCCAGCCGAAGACATCTGGATGCATGCAGGCCTCCCAGGGGCATGCCGTAAGTCAGGCGCCGCCTTCCTCGGCGGCGCCGTGGAACGGAGGACTCGGGCTCACGCCGCCTGCGCCGCCTTGGCGTTGCCGCCCCCCTTGGCCAGCAGGGTCAGTTTCTCGTCGGTGGCCTTTTCTTCTTCCAGGGTTTCAAGCAACAGCGGCAGCGCGTCCTTGTAGCCCAGCTGCTTGGCCAAGGCCGCGATCGTGCCGTAGGACGCAATCTCGTAGTGCTCGACCTTCTGTGCGCCGCCTATCAGTGCGGCATCGCGCACGGGCCCCTTGTCGATGGCATCGATCACTTCCTTGCCTTCTTCCACCAGACCTTCCATGGCCGCGCACTTGATGCGCTTCAGGCGGATGCCCAGCACGTCCACCACCTGGTCGATCCGCTCGATCTGCCCCTGTGTTTCTTCCAGATGCATTTCGAAGGCCGCGGCAAGGTCAGGATTCTCGGCTGCGCGGGCCAGGCGAGGCAGGGCCTTTGTCAGCTGCTTCTCCGCGCTGTAGATATCGGAAAGTTCATGGATGAACAGGTCTTCTGCAGTCTTGATCGCCATGCGGGTGCACTCCAGCGTTGAAGGAGTACACAGCGTAGAGGGCGGGCTGGCAACCCGGCTCAAAGACCCGGTGAAGAAACCATCCCGGCCCGCCACGCCTTCGTCGCATGGCGTTAGCAACTGCAGCTGAGCGTCTGCACCGGAAACCAGGATTTCCTCATCATCGAAGCATCTCCTGATCCGTGGACTCGGCACAGCGTTCGTCCACCGCCTTGCCATCAACAAATCGTCCAACTGCGGCAACAAAACAGCGCGGCGCAACCAGCGCCAACAGATGGGCGCCGCGGTCGATCGTGTGGAACGTCACGGCCCCCGACCTGCCAAGCGCCTCAGCATGTTCCTGGGCGCCGGCGTATGCAGTATTCGGGTCCAGGGTGCCCTGCAGGATCAACGTTCGGGGCAGGGTGGCAGGAGATTGTCCGAACCACGCATCGCGCGGGTAGCGCGGCACGCTTGCGTTCACCAGCAGGCCGGGAATCGGGCTGACGAACAGCGCGTCCTCGGCCTCCGCATGGACCATTTCAAGGGTCAGTGCCGGACGTGCGTTGTTCTCAGAAGCGGCGATGAGCATCACCAGCGGCAACGCCGGTTGATTGTTTCCTGCCTGACCCAGCCGCGCCAGTGCCGTCTGCCAGTCCTTCACCGTGGCAAGCAGCGAGCGTGCATCGCCATCGGAGAGATCCCGCACGATCGCTGGAATTCGATCCCGCAGCAGCGGGAAGCTCAGCAGCGCACCGAAGAACCGGCGCAGGTCGCCGCCTGGCACGTCCTTCAGCCACGCGGCCTCCTTCACTGCAAGCAGTGCCCGGTAGCGTTCAAGGCTGCGCTCATCCATGCTCTGCCGGCCCACGTGGTCAACAAGCGCCGTGCGTCGGCTGAGATCCCAACGCTCGGTGGTCTCCGGCGGTACCAGCCCATCCAAGAGGAGGGCATCCACCCGCAGATCATTGACCTGCAGCGCACGCAGCGCGAGCTGGGTGCCGTAGGAGACGCCATACAGCATTACCTTGCCGCCACGAGTCTCCTGCCGCATCAACATGCCCAGATCCTGGGCGGCCTCGGTAATGGAAAACGCCAACGTCCGTTGCGCGTTGGTGTACATGCTGCCGATGCACGGGCCCCATTCGGCTCCCGCCAGCCCGGTGCCTTCCGGGCTGTCAGGGGATTCCTGGACAGGACAGATCCGTGACGACCGCCCCGTGCCCCGGTGATCGGGAATCACCAGATCAAACCCGGGAAATGCCTGTTGGTAAGTCTGGATCATGGGATACAGGGAGGCCCCTGACTCGCCCGGGCCACCTGAGAGCAGCCAGACTTCACCCCGCCTCGGCATGGCGGCGCCAGCGGGTATGCGTCGCAGGAACAACGATATGCGCTCGCCAGAAGGGTCCGAATGGCGCAGTGGCACTTCCACCGTGGCGCATTGCGATCCGCGTAAAGCGGGCGACGCGTCATCCACGCAGGCAATCACGCCGGCTGCGGACGCATTGGCGATAATGGGAGAAATCAGGAGCAACAACGCCCACAGCGCACCACGGTGCATCGGCCATCCCCTGGCTTGAATGAGCGCCTACGATGGATGCGCGGGGCGGCGGTGGCGAATGCCGGAAGTCATCCATGTGGCAGTGGCACCGGCCCAGGAAGATGCCAGGCCCGGAGGGTTCACGCCAGCCGCTTGCTCATGAAAACCCGCGCGTGCCCCGCTGGGTAATCTTCAAGCCGCGCAAAAACCCGATAGTCATGGCGCGCGTAGAATCCCTCGGCCTGCCAATCGAAGGTATCCAGGCGGGCGGAGTGGGCGCCCAGCGCACACGCCCGCTGCTCGCACACCTCCAGCAATGCCGCCCCCAGTGCTGTGGATCGCTGCGCAGGCTCAACCCAGAGCACGTGAATCTCAAGCCAGCCGAGTGCCACCTCCGCCAGAATGCCCCCCAGCAGCGCGCCCTGAGCGTCGCGTGCCACCAGCCTCAGCTCGGCTTCCTGGCAGCCACCGGTGAAGGGTCCGTTGAACTGCTGAAGCGATGTGCAGAGGTGTTCAACCTCTTCGGGTGTCGCCGGCATCAGGGCGACACCGTCCTGGCTTTCCATGTTCTCTCCTTGCCCGTGCGTGCCGCCTGGGGGTGCACCTAGCGAAGTGCGGAATCAAACAGCGCTGTGGCCTGCTGGATCGCTGCTTGGTGCGTACCGGTCTTGCCGGCCTTGACCGCGCACAGTGCACCTACCCGCTGGCGGCCCAGTTCCGTGCATTCGGCCAGGAAGTCGTAGTGCCCTACCAAGGGCAACACCTTGACGCGCGCAGTGGCATTCGCCTCGGCAATCACGTTGCCGTTGGTGGCGGGCAAGGCAACCGTGTCTGCCTCACCCACTACGACCGATAGCGGAGCATCCAGCCGTGCGAGCTCAGCCCGCGCAAACGCCTGCACCATCGCCGGCGCCATCAGGAACACCGCACGAACGTTGGGAATACGGCGATCCTCCGCCGATCGGGCTACCCAGGGCGCCAGCGTCGGCGTCGCCGCCGCCGCCATCCGCCGCTCAAGTGTCATTTCCGGATTTTCGGCCTGCGGCAGGCATACCCCATCCTGCGGCGATGCCTTGCAGAAGGCGGCCAACCTGCCCATGTCCGGCCGCGCGCCGGCCGCTACCAGCGCAGTGAACCCGCCGGCCGAATAGCCCGCCAGGCCCAAGCGCCCCGAATCCAGATGCGGCGCCAGCATGGGATCGGCCTGCACCGCGGCCCATGCCACGGCAAGGTCATCGGCCCGGTTCCACATCAGGATGCTGCCGGCGTCGGTCATCGCGTCCACGCCGTTGTTGCCGGGGTGGTCCACCGCCACAACCACATAGCCCGAACGCGCCAGGGCCGTGCCGAACCAGCCCATCATGCGGGCACTGCCGCCGTTTCCGTGGGACAGCAACACTACCGGCCAGCGGCCTGGCGCAGCGGCGGCATCGACCGCGGAAGCGCCCGCCTCGAACAGGGGCGCGCCCGGCGGTCCGATCACCAGCGGTTGCTGTTCCCTATCGGGCTGTGCCGGGTACCACACCGTGTACCGCACGTTGTCGTTGTGTCCGGCATCGCGGACCGCTGCGCTGGGGGTATGCGCGACGCCATGGTGTTCACCCACTACAGGGGAGGGCGCGGCCGCCCAGGCAAGCGGCGCCAACAGACAGGTCAGCAGGGAGAATGTGTAGCGCACAACTCGCACGGAAGGGTCTCCTTGGATCAACTCGGGACGGAAAGCGGCAGCCAGATCTCCACGCCGCCGTTGCCGGTGCGGTCGTCGAAGCGGGCGTCATAGCGTTCGAAGTCGGGGGCGTCGGCCAGGCTCAGACCGGAGCGGGGCAGATAGTCGTTCAACAGCCAAAACCAGGTGGAGCGGATGGTCGAGATGTGGCCCGCATGCCACGCCACCAGGTAGTCGCCGGCCGGAATGGAGACGGCGCGCCATGCCGAAGGCACAGCGGCGGTCGCAGCGATCTCCATGCCCGCGATGTAGTCGAAGGCCCCCTCGCCATCACGATTGCAGCAGACCCCGAAGGCGATGTCCTTGCCCAGTTCGCGGGTCAGCGCCAACTGCTGCCATTGCGAGGGAATGGCGGCCACGGTCGCCGCGGTATGGCGGGCGCGGATGCCCGCCACGCGCAGCGGGCCCTGCCTGCGACGTTCAGGTTCGACCTCGCAAGGCAGGGGCGGGGCGTCCAGCTTGATGGCATCCACCAGTGCCAGGCCGTGCAGACCGTTCCGGCGCACCTGTTCCGGCGGGCGCTTGAACTGCTCGGCGAAGGCATGGGTAAAGGCTGCATGCGAGGCGTAGCCTGCGGCCAAGGCAACGTCCAGGATGGGCTCACTGCCTGCAGCCAGAACCCGTGCCGCTTCGGTCAGTCGGCGTGCGCGCAGGTAGCGCGCCATCGAAGTGCCGGTGCTGACCTGGAACAAGCGAGAGAGGTGGAACGGCGAGAGTTCCACCGCCTCGGCGATCTGGGCCAGCGAGGGGTTCTCGGCGAAGTGGCTTTCGATGTACCACAAGGCCTTGCGTGCCGCTCCCATGACGCCCGTTCCCTGTCGATGACCGGGTGGAAGCGTAGCGCAGGGCAGGGCAGGGCGCTTGCGGAATCTTGCGGTGCGTGCAAAGGGCGGTGCAGGGAGCGTCGAGGCCTGCCGGTCGTTGCGGCAGTTCCCGCCGTTGGTGCGACCTTACTCATTCAGCGCTGCATGCCTGCACGGAAGTCGGCGCCACAGGACTGGCGTCCACCCAGGCAGGTGCCCTGGTTCACGCGGCGCAGGCTGCCTGACCCGCACAGGTGGAGGAGGGCATGACTCGCGATGGTAGCGTGCACAAGGTCAACCGCCGTCCTCACGACTGCCACACGCATGTCAGACGCTGCCGACCGCAGGTGGGGCGCACCGTGCATCCACCCCGCAGGAAATGCTCCGGCGGGCCCAATGAGGATGTCGACATGACCCAGAACACGCGCAACAACGAGAACGAGCGCAACAACGAAAACAACCGCAACAACGAAAACAATCGCGACAACCAGAACGAGCGCAACGAGAACCAGCGCAACCAGGAAGACAACCGCCAGGACCAGCGTGACGAGCGCAACGAGCGCGACGATCGCTAAGGCGATGAGCACGGCCGGTGCCCGGGGAGGGCGGGGCACTCGGTTTCTGAATTCGTGAAGGAGTACGCCATGCCTGCGCTTTCTGCCTCCGACCTGTTCAAGCACACGAAGATTCTTGCGCTTGACGCATTGCCGACCACGGATCTGGTGACCTTCTGCACGTCGCAGCCTGAACGCGCCAGTGACGCCTACGCGTCCGCACTGTGGACCCTGCGGTCCGACGCACAGTACTGCCAGGTGAACCGACTCACCCATGAAGGCAGTGTCTCGTCGCCCCGGATCTCGCCGGATGGCACCTTGATCGCATTTCTCTCCCAGCGCCATGGCGCGCAGCGACCGGTGCCGTACCTCATCCATCCAGAGGGCGGGGAAGCTTGGCCTGTACCGCACCTGGACAGCCTGCAGGTGGCGCAGCTGCTGCAATGGTCCAGTGACGGCCGCCAGCTGCTGGCGCTGGTGTCGCTGCCCTATGCCGAGGATTCCCGCGACGATGTCGATCACCCGGCGCGCCCTCATGTCATCCGGCACGCGCCTTTCAAGCTGGATGGCAGCGGCTACACCGTCGGTTGCCGGCGGCATCTGTTCGAGCTGAGCATCGATGGCAGCACGCCACCGGTGCCGCTCACCAGCGGCGATCATGACGTCACTACGGGTGCGTGGTCGCCAGACGGCAGGCGGTTGGCCTATGTTGCGCGGGGCAACGGCGCGCAGCGGCATCGCAGCAACCTGTGGGTCGTGGACGACCGCAAGGCGCCGCAGCCAGTGACGGAGCACATGGCGACGGTGATCGGACCGGTATGGTCCAATGCAGGTGCAAGACTCGCCTTCGCTGGCAATACGGTGGAGGGAGATTCGGCGAGCTACCTGCATGTGTGGGACAGCGACCAGACCATAACGGGGCCGCTGGGCCCGCATCCGCTGGAAACCGGTCAGATCATCTGGGCGCCGGACGACGAGCGCCTTGCCGCAGTCGCCAGTCACCAGGGGTTGTTTCCATTGCTGGACATCAAAGTTGACGGCTCAGATCCGGTGTTACGGGATCTCGGCGATGTTCAGCTGAGCCTGCTTGCCGTCAGCAGCGCTGGGCCCGTCTGTGTATCCAGCACATGGTGCGCCCTGGACGAGGTGCATCTGCTTTCCTGGCAGCCGGCGAGGCCATCGTGCTGCAGCACGGTGCTGAACGCCGCGCTCACCCAACAGCTCCGCATGCACTGCGTGCGCGAACGGTTCGACGTGCCTGATGGTGATGGCGGCAGCGAAACAGTGGATGTGTGGGTGTTCAGCCCGTGGGGCAGGCAGGAGAAGCAGCTACCGCTGCTGTTGGACATGCATGGCGGCCCGCACAGCGTGGCGCTGATGGATTTTGCAAGCCATGTCTATCTTTATGCCATGGTTGCCCGCGGCTGGCGGGTGATCGCGCCCAATACCGTGGGATCGTCTGGATACGGTGAATCGTTCGCCAGACGGCTGCGCGGCCGCTGGGGTGCGCTGGACTTCCCGCAGATGCAGGCCATTGTCGGTGCACTGCGGCAGGACGGTCGAGCCGGTCAGCTCGTGGCCTGCGCCGGCAAGTCGTATGGGGGCTTCCTCAGTGCATGGGCCATCGCAAATGATCCGGGCTTCAGCGCGGCGGTCATCAGTGCGCCCGTTGCCAACATGGCATCGCATGCCGGCACCTCGGACAGTGGCTACTACGTCGCGCCCTACGCAATGGGCGGTGAAACAGACGAGGTGCGCGAGCGCTACGACGCCCTGTCACCGGTTGAGTACTTCGGCAAGGTCAGCCAGCCGGTCCTGCTTCTCAACGGTGACCAGGACCAACGCTGCCCTATAGGTCAAGCCGAGGAGCTGTTCACCCGCATGCTGCGCTTGGGGTGCCCACGCGCAGCGATGGTCATCTATCCGGGCGGCAGCCACGGCATGGCCGGGTCGGGACGGCCTTCCCATCGGTTGGACTATCACGAGCGCATCGTCGAGTTCCTGGTGGAAAGCGAGCGACAGGCGCGCGCCAGGAACAGCGGTAAGGAGGGCGGCTGAGGCTGCCGCCGCAGCAAGCGTTTCAATCCTCGCGCGCGGCGCGATGACCCTCACACCCACGGCAAGGACGCCGTGCGGGCAGCAAGAGCCTCTGGAGACCGCCGTCATGCCACTGAATGCAATCGTTTACGCCAGCCAAGCTGTTCCTGTGCTTACGCCGGACCACCTGAGTGCGCTGGTGCAGGAGGCTGCTGCATTCAACGGGGAGCACGGCATTACTGGCGTGCTTCTTTACGACGGTTCTCGTTTCCTGCAATACATCGAGGGGCCAGACGTTGACCTGCGGGCAGCATATGCCCGCGTCTGCAAGGCAACATCGCACCACGAGATGATGGAGCTGGCCCGGGGCCAGATAGATGCAAGGCGCTTCCCCAACTGGGCTATCGGACTGGAGTGCACTGGTACGTAGCCCGCAGGGCGTGGCGCGCAGCGGTACGGCCATCGACAGGCTGCTCGGGCTGGTGGCCAGCCACGGCTGCGTCCTGGCTGCCCAGCGGATCGCCTAGGACAGGTCGCGTCGCTGTATCGGCACAGGGGTGTTGTGTGACGGAACCGTTGCGCTGACGCCATTGTTCTACACAGCCCGACGACGCCGTGACCCGCAAGAAGGACCGTGGACACTCACTGCCCCGTTCCTGGAATGCCGATGACCAACAGCATTGCTCCTGTACCCGCAGATGTCGTCGTGATTGGCGGAAGCTATGCCGGCATGTCGGCAGCGCTTCAGCTCGCCAGAGCATGCCGATCCGTGGTGATCATTGACCATGAGCAGCCGCGCAATCGCACCGCCAGCCGCGCACACGGCTGCCTGGGCTGGGACGGGTGCGCACCTGGAGATCTCCTGCGCACTGCCCGGCAGCAGCTGGAAGCCTATGGCAGCGTGCGCTGGATCACCGATGAGGCTGCGGGTGCACAAGGTTCGGCTGGCCGCGGATTTCAGGTGATCTGCGCTTCCGGGCGGTTGGTTTCGGCGCATCGTCTGATTCTGGCGCATGGGGTCATCGATCAGCTGCCGGCTATCCCCGGCCTGAAGGCGCGGTGGGGGCAGGGAGTGCTGCACTGTCCCTATTGCCACGGCTACGAGCTCTGCGGGGGTTCGCTGGGTCTTCTGGTCGCACCAGGCGACGATGCGCTGGCCCATGCCAAGGCCCTGCAGCAGTGGGGGCACGTTACGGTATTTCACCGGGGCGATCAGGCTTCGCAGGCGCTGGACGCCCTGCACGCGGGGCTGAGTGGCATCGGGGCAACGTTGGAGCGCTCGCCCCTGCTGTCTGTCTCGGGCCACGCGACGGCCGATCTCGCAGACGGTCGCAGGACGGTGCTGCGCGCCTTGTTCCTGCATCCGGAGACGGCGCTGGGCTCTCCCATCGCGCACCAACTGGGTTGCCGAACAGAAGCGGCGGGCTGCATTTCTACCGACGCTGCAAAGCAGACCACGGTGGAGGGCGTGTTCGCTTGCGGGGATGCAGCCCGGTTCGCAGGCAACATTGCCCTGGCCATTGGTGAGGGCGCATTGGCTGGCGTGGCCGCGCACCGGTCTTTGTTGGGATTGCTTGAGTAAAAAACGAGGTGCGTTCGCCATGCCTTCACATGGTGGTCGCCGAGCTGCGATGGCGCACGCTTTACGGTGGAGGTCCATCAACGAGGGAGATCCCCATGGCAGAGTTCAAAGAGCACCTGTTGGACTGGTTGCGCGACGCACATGCGATGGAGCAGCAGGCGGAAACCATGCTCAAAGGGCAGGCGTCGCGCATCGAGCACTACCCGGTACTGAAGGCGCGTATCGAAGAGCACATCGAGGAAACCATTGGGCAGCGGGAGCTGCTGGAAGGATGCATCACGCGTCTGGGTGGCTCCCCGTCAACCCTGAAGGACGTGATGGGCAAGATGGCCGCTTTCGGCCAGGCCGTCGGTGGCATGACCGCTTCGGATGAAATCGTCAAAGGCGCGATGGCCGGCTACGTCTTCGAGCACTTCGAGGTTGCCTCCTACACCGCCTTGATCGCTGCGGCAAAGACCGCCGGCGACGCCGAAACCGTGAGGGTCTGCGAGGACATCCTGGTGCAGGAAGAAGCCATGGCCGACTGGCTGGCAGCCCACCTGCCCGAGATTACCGAGGAATTCATGGTCCGCGACGCCACCCCGGGTGTCGAGGCAAAGAAGTAGACGCGCCCACCCGCGCCATGCACGTCCCAGCCGTCGCTAGAGGATCACGCCATGTTTCTGCATCACAAGAAGCTCATGTACACCGTCAGGGTTGAACGCTCCGACCCCGCACTCGCCACGCTCATGCTGGAACAGTTCGGCGGGCCGCAGGGCGAGCTCGCTGCAGCGATGCGCTATTTCACCCAGGCGCTGGGGGAAACGGACCCGGGGCGGAAAGACCTTCTCTTCGACATTGCCACCGAGGAGATCAGCCACCTGGAGATCATCGGCACCATCATCGCCATGTTGAACCAGGGACCCAAGGCCGTGCAGTCCGAAGGCATGGCCGAAGTTGAAGACATGCGCAACCTGGGTGGCAACAGTACCAGCCATACCCAGCAAATTCTCTACGGTGGAGGTCCCGCGCTGGTGAACTCCAGCGGGGTGCCCTGGAACGCAGCCTATATCGACTCCATCGGCGAGCCGACGGCCGACCTGCGCTCCAACATCGCTGCCGAGGCGAGAGCCAAGATCGTCTACGAGCGCCTGATCAATGTGACCGACGATCCGGGGATCAAGGATGCACTACGCTTTTTGATGACGCGCGAGATCGCTCATCAGAAATCCTTCGAGAAAGCACTGTACAGCATCCGTCCCAACTTCCCGCCCGGCAAGCTGCCAGGAGATCCCGCGTTCACCGATCTCTACATGGACATGTCGCAAGGCGAGGGTGACGTTGAAGGCAGCTGGAACAGCGGTGAGCTGTGGGAGCGGGTGAGCGATCGCGATGCGCAGGCGGCCTTGGATGGCGGCGATGGTAATTGCGCTGTCGGCCTTTCCGAGCGCGAAGCACTCGCACTCGAGGCGGTGAGCCTGCGCACCCTGTCTGACCCGGAGGAAGCACCACTCACCGGCGCAGAACTAGCGGCCGGCAATGGTGCAGGGGCGACGAAGGCCCCCGCGCGGGAACCGTGAGGCGCGATGGCCCTGGCCAGGCGCATGTGCAATTGCCTGCTGACGTGATGAAGACGCGAGGATCCGACGATGACAGACGACAAGACCAAAACCGGTGCGGCTGACCGTGACCGCATCAACGTCAACGAAGACTACGAACTTCAGTATTGGACCCAGGCGCTGGGCGTGTCCGCCGACGAGCTCCGTGCAGCGGTCAAGGCGGTGGGCCCCACGGCCGCAGCGGTGCGCGAACACCTGGGCAAATAAGGAGCACTCAACGTGTCCTTGGTCGAGTACCGTCGCAAACGTCGCTTTGACCAGACCGCAGAGCCGGAGCCTGGCAAAGTGGTGCCCAAAGGCCAGCGCGCCATTTTCGTGGTTCAGCTTCATCACGCCAGCCGCAGGCACTACGACTTTCGCCTGCAGGTGGGGGACGCGCTCAAGAGTTGGGCCGTCCCCAAAGGCCCCAGCTACGACCCCAAGGTCAAGCGGATGGCGGTCGAGGTGGAGGATCATCCGGTCGACTACGCGAGCTTCGAAGGCGCCATTCCCAAAGGGCAATATGGCGGCGGCCACGTGGCGCAGTTCGATCACGGTGTCTGGGCGACCAATGGCGACCCGGAAGCGCAGCTTGCCAAGGGCCATCTGCGCTTCGAGCTGTTTGGCACCAAGCTGAAAGGCGGGTGGCACCTGGTGCGCTCTGGCAAGCCCGCGCGCCAGCCGCAATGGTTGCTGTTCAAGGACGACGACGCGTTCGCCGGCGATCTGGAAGCGGACGATCTGCTGGCGGACGTGTCTGCGCCGCCGACCGAGGACCTCAAACGGGCGGGCGGTGGAAAGGCCGACAAGAAGAAACTCACGACCGTGCCCACCCAGCGGGCGCGACGAAGGAACTGGGCCAGGAAGGCGATGTCCTTGCCCACGGCGAAGAGGGCAGCGGCCCCTTCAGGCCCCTTCGAGCCCCAGCTCGCCAAGCTCGGCGACGCGCCGCCGCAAGGCGACCAATGGGTCCACGAGATCAAATGGGACGGCTACCGGATTCTGGCGACCGTCGCTGATGGCGCCGTCCGGTTATGGTCCCGCAACGCATTGGAATGGACCGACAAGATTCCCGAGATACGCGATGCCGTCGCGGCGCTGGGGCTGTCGTCCGCCGCGCTGGATGGCGAGCTCATCGCGAGATCCGGCACCAAGGAGGACTTCAACCTGCTGCAGGCAACCTTGTCCGGAGAGCGTCAAGGGGCCCTGGCCTATGCGCTTTTCGACCTGCTGCACATCGATGGTGTCGATGTGGCCGGCGCCCCCCTCGTCGAGCGCAAGGCACTGCTGCAGGAACTGCTGGAAGGACAGACCGGGCACCTGGCCTTCAGTTCGCATGTACAGGGTAACGGCGATGAGGCCTACCGGATGGCGGGCGAGCAGCACTTCGAAGGCATCATTTCCAAGCGAGCCGACCGCGCCTATCACAGCGGCCGAAGCGATGATTGGCGCAAGACCAAGCAGCTTGCCAGTGACGAGTTTGCGGTAGTCGGCTATACCGCGCCCAAGGGCAGTAGAAGTGGATTCGGTTCGCTGCTGCTGGCCAGGCCCGATCGCAAGCACGGCTGGCTCTACGTGGGGCGGGTGGGTTCGGGCTTTTCCGACCCGTTGATCAAGGAGATCGGCGCGAAGCTGCAAGGCGGTGGGAAAAAGCCCACAGCCTACGTGCCGACCGAGGACACGGACCTGCGGGCCGCGACGTGGTTCGAGCCGCGGTTTGTAGTAGAGGTTTTCTTCCGGGGAATCGGCGGGCAGCAGCTGCTGCGACAGGCTTCGTTGAAGGCCGTGCGGGCCGACAAGGACGTGGATGCTCTGCTGGACCCGGACCGTACCGCCCAGGAAAGACCCGGGCGAGGGAGGCGAGCACCGACGACTTCCTCTGCTCGGAAGGCCGCCGCAAAGCCTCCTGCCAATCGTGCGCCTCCCACGCTCTCCTCTCCCGGCAAAATCCTGTTCCCCGGCGATGGATATACCAAGCAGGACGTCTGGGACTATTACTCGGCGGTGATGGACCACCTTCTGCCCGAGGTGATCAACCGACCCTTGTCGATCATTCGCTGCCCGGCCGGAACCGGCAGGCCGTGCTTCTTCCAGAAACACCATACTGCAGGGCTGGAATTGGTGGACTCGGTGAAGTTGAAGGAAGACAGCGGCATCAATGCCCACTACCTGGTGGTACGCGACGCCGCCAGTCTGCTGGAGCTGGTGCAGTTCAACGCACTGGAGTTCCACCCGTGGGGCAGCCATGCCGAGGAACCTGAGCGGGCCGACCGGGTGGTATTCGACCTGGATCCGGGGCCGGATGTGCCCTTCGCGGAGGTGAAGAAGGCCGCTACCGATATCCGCAAGCTTCTGGCCCAGCTGGAGCTGGAGTCCTTTCTGCGCGTATCAGGGGGCAAGGGCCTGCACGTGGTGGTGCCTCTGAATCCCGGTTGCGATTGGGAGCTGACAAAGCGCTTCGCCAAGGGCTTTGCTGACGCGCTGGCGCAGTCGGAACCGCAGCGGTTCCTGGCTACCGCGACGAAGGCCCTGCGAAACAAGCGGATCTTTGTTGACTACCTGCGTAACGGCAGGGCGGCCACAGCGGTGGCTTCCTATTCCCTGCGCGGCAGACCGGGCGCCCCGGTGGCAATGCCCTTGGCATGGAGCGAGTTGGCCAAGCTGAAGCGTGCCGATGCATTCACCATCAAGGATGTTCCTGCCAAACTGAAACGGCGCCGCAAGGATCCGTGGGAGGGCATCGATTCACTAAGGCAGAACCTGGCCCGCTGGGCGCAGGGCGAGTGATGGCTTGCGCGTCGATACTGATTGGGCGCGCCAGAACGATCTCTGGCGCGCCACCGGCGACTAGCCAGCGGAGGGCTTGGCCCGTGGCTTCAGCCTGCGGTTTCCTTGTTTTCGACATTGGCGGGCGCGAAGGCGCCTCCTACGGCCAAGGACGCCGGACGAGGTCAGTTCGTGACACCTGCGGCAGGGCTGCCGTTTCCTGCGGTACCGACCCAATACCCGCTTCTGGTGGGCTGCCCCGGCTGCCATGGCGGTTTCATGGGATGATGCGCCACCCCGCCAGACTGCCAGCACATGCACGCCCTGACCGATCCCAACCTGCTGAACGACATCGCTGAGATCGGTCGTATCGAGGCGGTACCGCGCATCCTCGAAACCGTCGCCCATATAACGGGATCGAGATTTACTGCGATCGCCAGGGTGACAGAAACGACCTGGACGGCCTGCGCCACCTTGGACACCCTGGGCTTTGGCCTCGTTCCCGGCGGGCAACTGGTGCTGGAAACCACCATCTGCGACGAGATCAGGCAGTCGCCCACCTCGGTTGTGTTTGCCCAGGCCAGTGCACATCCGCTGTATTCCAAGCATCACACCCCGCGGATCTACGGGCTTGAGAGTTACGCGTCCGTTCCAATTCACCGGCCCGATGGCAGTTTCTTCGGGACCCTCTGCGCCATCGATTCGTCGCCGGGCAACTTTGATGAAGCCCACGTGCGACGATCCATGGAGCTGCTTGCCGACCTTGTTGGGAGCTACCTGGACAAGGAGGACCGCCTGAAGGAAGCAGCGACAGCGCTGTCCGAAGCGCAGCGGCTTTCAGACCTGCGCGACCAATTCATTGCGGTGCTGGGGCATGACCTGCGCAGTCCCCTGCAGGCCATCAGCGTAGCCGCAGATTCGCTGGAAATCGAGATGACATCCCAGCGCCAGCAGCAGATGCTGGCGTACATCGCATCCGGCGTAGCCCGCATGGATGGGCTGATCAACGATGTACTTGATTTCGCCCGGGGTCGGCTGGGTGGCGGCATTCCGATCGCGCTCCGCGAAAGCCATTCCCTGCAGGCTGACCTTGAACGCGTTGCGCAGGAGGTGGCGATCGCTACCGGTCGCCGGGACATCAACGTTCAGATGCAGATCGAGGGCAGCGTGGTCTGCGACTCCAGCAGGCTTTCGCAACTGCTGGCCAACCTGCTGACCAATGCTGCCCAGCATGGTGAGCGCTGTGCGCCTGTCACGGTGACGGTTCACGCAGCTTCCAATGGTCTGAAGCTGGATGTGCACAACGCAGGCATTATTCCGTCGGAAAGACTGGACAGGATTTTCAGCCCGTTTTCGCGCGAGCAGGGCGAGCTGCCCAGGCCCGGCCTGGGGCTGGGCATCTACATTGCATCGGAAATTGCCAAGTCTCACGGCGGCACGCTCCAGGTGGCGTCCAGTGAAGGCACCGGAACCGTGTTCACGTTCCAGATGCCGGGCGCCGTGACTCGTTGAAGGCCGGGCGTGGACGGGCTGGTGGCCCGCGCGCCGACAGCACACACACACAACATGAAACGGTAATATCGCTTAAACCTTGTTCTTCGCAAAATCGATTACGAAGCGATACCGAACATCCTTGGCCACCACCCGGTCAAACGCCGTATTGATCTGATCAGGCGAGATCAACTCCACATCCGGCCGGATGTTCCGCGCAAAGCAATAGTCAATCACCGCCTGCGTCTCGGCGATCCCGCCAATCATCGAGCCGGCCAGACTCTTGCGCCCGAACGCCATCGCCGTAGGATTCAGCCCCTGCGGCTCACCCAGCCCCACGTTCACCAGCGTGGCGTCCAGCTTCAGGGTGTCCAGCAGCGGCTGCACCTGGAAGGGGTAGGGCACGGTGGAAATGACCACGTCCAGGCTGTTCGCCAGCGGCTTGAGCGCGGCAGCGTCGCTCCACAGCACAGCCTGCCTGGCCCCCAGTCGCGTGGCATCGGCCAGCTTGCCGGGCGAGGTGGTGAAGATGGTCACCTCGGCCCGCTGGGCCACGGCCAGCTTCACCGCCATATGGCCCAGCCCACCAAGGCCGACCACGCCCACCCGTTGGCCCGGCCTCACGCCCCAATGCCGGATGGGCGAAAACGTGGTGATGCCCGCGCACAGGATCGGCGCGGCCGAGGCCAGGTCCATGCCCGGCGGAATGCGGATCGCGAACCGCTCGGAAACTACGATCTTTTCCGAATAGCCGCCCAGGGTGGAGCCGCCGGACACCTTGTCCGGTGCGTTGTAGGTGAACGTGGTGCCATTGAGGCAGATCTGCTCACGGTCGGCCAGGCAGTTCTCGCAGGTGCCGCAGGCATCCACCATGCAGCCCACGCCAGCGATCTCCCCGACGGTGAACTTGGTGACCTTCGCGCCGACCGCCAGCACGCGGCCGATGATCTCGTGGCCGGGTATGCACGGGAAGGCCGGCGTGCCCCAGTCGCCGCGCACGGTGTGCACATCCGAATGGCAGATGCCGGCGTACAGCACGTCAATCAGCACGTCGTGCGGACCCACTGCACGGCGCTGGATCTCCATCGGCGCGATGCGCTGGCCCATGGTGCGGGTGCCGTAGGCCTTTACCGTGCTCGGTCCGGTTGAAGCAGTTGCGCGAGCACCGGCAGCCGCGTCGGCACGGCCGGAAGACAAGGCCGCAAGCGCCGGTGCTGCCACCAGGCCCGCACCGGCCAAGGCGAGCGCGCGCCTGCGTTCGGGCATCGCCGGCTGCGCGTGGGTATCGTTCGTGTCACCGCAGGAATTGCACATGTTTCACCTGTTCGCAGGGGATATGGGGGATGGTGCCTTGGGTGGTCCAGCGCGACTACGGCGCAATCCAGAACGCCCCTATCAGCGTGGCTGATGAATCAACAGGTCACGTCCCGCCGTCGTACTGCGCGTCGCTGACCTGTTCCATCCACGTCACCGGGCTGCCATCCACGGCCTCGGCGATGGCGATATGGGTCATCGCCGCATCGGCACTCGCGCCGTGCCAATGCTTCACGCCCGGGGCGATCCACACCGTGTCGCCGGGGCGGATCTGCTGGCGCGGCTGACCCCACTGCTGCACCCAGCCCACGCCGGCAGTCACGATCAGCGTCTGGCCCAGCGGGTGCGTATGCCACGCCGTGCGTGCGCCCGGCTCGAAGGTGACCGTCGCCCCGCCCACCCTGGCCGGGGCAGGGCGCTGGAAGCCGCCGTCGATGCGCACGCGGCCCGTGAAGTACTCCGCAGGGCCGGCAACAGACGGCAAAGCACCCGCAGGCGTAACGCGGAGCGGGTCCATGGCCGGTTCGCTGGTGGACGGGGCGGCCATGGAAATCAATGCACTCAGAAGCAGGGACATGGGAATTACTCCAGGGGGTGGAATTACCAGGCGTACGCGCGGGGCGCTTCGCCACCGGGGCCGGGCCAGATGGCATCCAGGCGGGCCAACGACTCAGCTGAGAGCTTCACGCCAGGCGCCTTCAGGTTCTGCAGAAGCTGATCGACGGTGCGCGGGCCGCTCAATGCAGTGGTCACCACGGGGTTGTGCAGCAGCCAGGCCAGCGCCACGTCGGCCGGTGCTTCGCCCAGCGCATCGCAGAAGGCCTCGTAGGCTTCCAGTTGCGGACGCAGGTGATCGATGCGCTGCTGAAGCTGCGGGGTCGCGCGACGGCCGTTGGCCACCTTTTTCAGTACGCCGCCGAGCAGGCCCATGCCGATCGGGCTCCACGGAATCAGGCCCAGCCCGTGGTAGCGCAGCGCCGGAATCACTTCCAGCTCCACCATACGCTGGGTAAGGTTGTAGAGGCTCTGCTCGCTTACAAGGCCAACGGTGTTCCGGGCGCTGGCCACGCCCTGCGCGGTGGCAATATCCCAACCGGCAAAGTTGCTGCTGCCCACGTAGGTGATCTTGCCTTCGCGCACCAGTTGTTCCATCGCCTGCCAGATCTCGTCCCACGGCGTGGCCCGGTCCACGTGGTGCATCTGGTACACGTCTATATGGTCGGTCTGCAGCCGGCGCAGGCTGGCTTCACAGGCCCGGCGGATGTGGTACGCCGAAAGCCGCCGGTCATTCGGCCCCAGCCCCATCGGCTGGTACACCTTGGTGGCCAGCACCAGGTCGTCGCGCTTACCCGTCCGCTTCAGCCAGCGGCCGATGATTTCCTCGGAGAGACCAAAGCCTTGCGCCATGTCGGGCGATTGCGGCCCGCCGTAAACGTCGGCGCTGTCGAAGAAGTTGATGCCGGCATCCACGGCAGCATCCATGATGGCGAAGCTTTCCGCCTCATCGGCAAGCTCGCCAAAATTCATGGTGCCCAGGCCCAGACGGCTGATCTTCAGGCCAGAGCGGCCCAGATGGGTGTACTGCATGGACGTCTCCTTCAACGATGACTGGGTAGCCGATGGCGCCGCGCCGAACGCGCAGCGATGTATGAGGTCACGACAGAGCCCAGCAGCAGCGCGGCGCTGAGCGCGAACGTGGCGCGGTAGCCGTGGCTGTCCAGCAGCAGGCCACCCACCGTGGCACCAGTGGCGATGGCCATCTGCACCACCGCCACCATCAGCCCGCCGCCGGCTTCACCGTCGTCGGGCAGAGTGCGGGCAAGCCACGACCACCAGGCCACCGGCGCAGACGTGCCCAACAAGCCCCACAGCGCGAACAGCACCGCGACAACCGGCAACGTCTTGCCGAAGGCGATCATGCACACGGCCACCACTGCCATCAGTGCCGGCAGCAGCACCAGCGTGCGGAACATCGCCTTGTGTACGAACGGCTCGATCAACAGCGTGCCGGCCATGCCGCACGCCCCCATCAACAACAGCAACAGCGACAGCGTGGACGGCGATACGTGTAGCGCGCTTTCCACGAATGGCCGCAGGTAGGTGAACAGCGAGAACTGGCCCATGAAGAACAGGCTCACGCCTACCATGCCCCAAGCGACCGGCGGCCGCTTCAGCAGCGCGAACACATTCCACGAGCCACGCCCGGCCGTCGCCTTCATCGGCGGCAGCGCGACCACCTTCCACAGCAGGGCCACGATGGCCACCGGCACCAGCGAGAAGAACGCACCGCGCCAGCCCATGATCGCGCCGAAGTAGCTGCCCATGGGCGCGGCAATCACCGTGGCCAGCGCATTGCCGCCATTGACGATGGCCAGTGCCCGCGGCACTTGGTGCGAAGGCACCAGGCGCATGGCGGTAGCCGCCGACATCGCCCAGAAGCCACCGATGGCCACGCCGATGAGCGCGCGGCCCACCATGAACACCGGAAAGCTCGGGGCCAGGGCGGCCAGCGTGCCGGAGATGATCATCGCGGCGGTAAGGCCGAGCAGCAGCCACTTACGGTCCAGCTGGCCCGCCAGCGGGGAGACCAGCAGGCTGGTCATCAGGGCGAAGGCACCGGAGACCGCAATGGCTTGGCCGGCCTGGCCTTCGGTCACCCGCAGATCGGCGGCAATGGGGGTCAGCAGGCTTACCGGCATGAACTCGGAAGCGACCAGGGCGAAGGCACCCAGCGACAGCGCCAGCACGGCGCCCCATTCCTTGGCGGTGGCCGAGCGGGCAGGCGTTGCCAGGGCCGCCCCGGACGGGGGAGGGTTGAATGAACTCATGAATGCATTCCAAGCCCCAAGGGGCCGATAGCTGCAGGAAGGGCCGCGGGGGCGGCGCGCCTGCAGGGGAGGGGAAAGGAAGGCCAGCGTACGCCCGTCACCGGCGTTTGATTAGGTAATGAATGACGAATGGGTCAATTAGCCGTGCTAATTAAAAACCGTGGCAGACTGGGCCCATGGCACGACGCAACTTCAACGACCTGCTGGCCTTCGTCACCGTCGCGCGCGAGGGCAGCTTCACCCGTGCCGCCGGCGTTCTGGGCGTCACCCAATCCGCGCTCAGCCAAGCGATCAAGACGCTGGAAGAAAGCCTGGGCATCCGCCTGCTTACTCGCACTACCCGCAGCGTCTCGCCCACGGCGGCCGGGGAACACCTGCTGCAGTCCATCGGCAACCACTTCGACGACATCGACGCCGAGCTGGACGCGCTCACCGCGCTACGCGATACCCCGGGTGGCCTGGTCAAGATCACCAGCGGCGACCATGTGCTGCGCACGGTGCTGCTGCCCAAGCTGATGCCGCTGCTGCACCAGTACCCGGATGTGCGCATCGAGTTCGACGTGAGCTACGCGCTGCGCAACATCGTGGCGGACCGTTTCGATGCCGGCGTGCGCCTGGGTGAATCCATCGACAAGGACATGGTGGCCATGCCGATCGGCCCGCGCCTGCGCATGGCCACGGCAGGCACACCGGCGTACTTCGCGGCGCATGGAAAGCCGAAGGCACCCGGCGATCTGACGGGTCACCGCTGCATCAACATCCGACTTCCCACCAGCGGCGGGCTGTACGTATGGGAGTACGAGAAGAAAGGACGCGCGCTCAACGTGCGCGTGGACGGCCCGCTGGTGTTCAGTACCTCACCCCATATGGTGGATGCCGCGTTGGATGGGCTGGGGCTGGTGCATCTGCCAGAGGACGAGCTGCAGCCGCACCTGGAAAGCGGGCGGCTGGTGCGGGTGCTGGAGGACTGGTGCCCGCTGTTTCCGGGGTACCACCTTTACTACCCCAGCCGCCGGCAGCCTTCGCCGGCTTTCAGCCTGGTGCTGGAGGCGCTGCGCTTCTGAGGGGCGGGCTTGTTCGGGCGACCCTGGAAAGTGCGCGCGCGGACGCGGCAGGGGACATCCCGCCGCGCCGCGCAAACGGTTTACTTCGGCATCAGCACGGTATCCACCACGTGCACCACACCGTTGGACTGTTTTACGTCCGCCGTGGTGACCGACGCCTTGCCGCCCTTGGCGTCGATAACCCACACCTTGCCGTCCTGCAGCTTCACGGTCAGCGGCTCACCCTGCACCGTCTTCAGCGTGCTGCTGCCACCGTTACCCCGCGCGGCCGCGGTCAGTTGCGCGGCCGTATAGGTGCCCGATACCACGTGGTAGGTCAGCACCTTGGTCAGCTTTGCCTTGTTTTCCGGCTTCAGCAGCGTATCGACCGTGCCGGCAGGCAGCTTTTCAAACGCCTGGTTGGTGGGCGCAAACACGGTGAACGGTCCCTTGCCGCTGAGGGTTTCCACCAGACCGGCGGCCTTTACCGCAGCTACCAGCGTGCTGAGGTCTTTCGCGGTGGACGCGTTTTCCACGATGCTCTTGTTCGCATACATCGGCACGCCCCCCACCATCGGGTTATCGGCGGCAAACGCAGTGGGTACCGCACAGGCAACTGCAATGCCGGCGGCAATGGCAAGACGCTGAATCTGGGTACGCATGTGTGTGTCCTCGCTTGCAAAGGCCATCAGGCCTCTGGATGGGTGCAGGCAATCCTGCGGATCACGCACCAGTGCGAGCAGCCCTGGCGCGTTGTCCACCTATCTACGTGCCAGCAGTCGAGGTTGGATGCGGCCAATGTGAGCGATCTTCTGAATGGTTCAACCACATTGGCAGGGTGTGACGAAGCGGTTTTGCGACGCCGCTCGATATCCGTCGAGCCGTTCTCTCGACTACGAGGACTTTCAGCCGGCAAGCATTCGAGGCCCCATGCTGTAGAGTCGAGCCTGCTCGACTGTTCCCCCTGCCTCCTCATCGGCCCAAAACACCGATCCAGCCCCTGCATTGAGCCCCCCTGAAACATGAAGACGATGATGTTCATTTCGGTCTACGGTGAGCCGGGAAACAACGCAACCGTGCATTTTCCTGGTCGCAGGAATCCAGCAGTTGCGATGCAGTCAGACACCCTGCAGGGGTTGATGGCCGATCTCACGCACGCAAGATCGGCTCTGGCCGAGGGCGATACTGCTGAGGCCATTGATGAACTGGACGGTGTGCTTGAGCGCTTGAAGGAGCTATACACAGGCATGATCACTGACGTGCGCCGGGAAGGTGACCCTGACGGAACCGATTGGCCTGCAGCGTAGGGGTAACACGGAACTGCCAGGCCCCCTCGGTATGGAATGATCCAACATGCAAAGAATGGCATCCAGTTTCCGGGTGGAGATATTCGTCAGCGTCAGCCGCGCCCTGATCGGTGAAGTGTTTCCTTCACTGGTAGCGGTCTGTGCCTTCGTGACGGGCCCGGACGATTTCACTCTGCACTTCTTCCTGGATCGGGACGCTGACGATCTTCTTGAAGACGCTATCTCCTGCATTGAAACGGAGGTGGTTGCAGACTTTGCTCGGCAGATCAATGTGGCGGTTCAGGTCCGAACCGTAGCGCGTCCGCAGCTTCCTCAAAGAGACGCTTTCTGGATTTTCCACAGAAAGCTGGAGTGATTCAGGACGGGGGATGTTGTTGGGAAGCGCCACACCACGCGGCAGGGTCGAGCGTGCTCGACTGAAGCGCCTGCCGCCCCTCGCCCCATCAGCTGAACCCACCGGGCGCCAGGCTCGCCGACGCGACCGGCGTTACGATTCCGGATTCTGCGCAAGCGCCGGGTCGTTACTCAATGGCTGGCCCGGAGGCCGCCGGCGCGCATCGGCCACAAGACGGTGGAACGCATAGATGGCGATCGTGCCACGAACACTTACCAGCGTCATCAGGGCGGATACGACCAGCGCCGGGATCGAAACATCGCCCATCGCCGCCCGCAGAAACGCCCCAAGCAACCCAATCACACTGATGATCAGTGTGCCTACGGCGACCAGCGGGATTCGCTTGTAGACACCAACTGCCAAGGGCACATACATGCAAGTCGTCAGCCCAAGGCCTGCTGCCATGAAGGTGCCATGGCGCTGGATGGCGAACAGCAGCACCAGGGCCGCAGCAAGCGAGATGACGCTCAGCACGGCAAGCATCAGCCACATGTACTTGATGGGGCGAGTGATGGAGCCCGGAATCTCAATGACCCAGCTGTCTGCTGGTGTGGCCGGATGGGGCGGGGTTGCGCGGTACGGGTCCTGATCCATGGTGGGCGGCTCCGATTGAAGGCCGTCGAAGTCTAGCGCTGGGCTGGGACGCCGGGAATCAGACTTTTCTTACTGGATCACCGGCAGATTCCCTGGCAAGCAGAGTCGGGCTTGCTCAGACTGAAGCCCCAACACCCGTCACCAGAATCGTTCACGCACCACCAATGCCCGCACCACCGAACGCACCGCACGGTACCAGTCAATCAGCCGGCCGCCAGACGGCAGCGCACAGCGCTCATCCTCTGGCACCGCCGGCCCGGCCTTCCACCACGGCCGGGCGTACCCATCGGGAATGCTGACGCCCTCAATCTGCGCGAACATCATCAACTGCTGAAGATCCAGAAACAGCGCCTCCGTTTCGGGTGCGCGCTGCAGCGCGTCGGCCGGCAGGCGAAGCGTGACCGCCGTTGTGGTGCTCTCCACCTGCAGCACCACGACACCCCGGCAGCGCACCTGGAAAGAGGGTGCTGCCGCATCCGCCGGGTAGACCGTGAAGCCGGGTGCGCGCCGCGTGGAAACAAACCCGTGCGCACTGCCATAGAGCTGCCCGTATTCAACGAATCCTGCCTTCGGGTAGGCCCGCGTCGCTTCGGCGGTGCCCTGCGGCCATGGCAGCCAGGCGATAGCGGCCAGCGCACCGATGACAATCACGCCAGACGCCACGAATGACTTCACTCACGCCCCGCACCGAGCGGCCGCACGCGTTCCTGGATGAAGACATTAAGCGCGAGGCAGGCCATGGCCAGGCCTTCCATTACCCGGTCGCCCACGTCCTGGTCGGGGTTTCCGTTCTGGCGGGCGCGCTCGGCGGCCAGCAGTAGTTCCTGCACCACACGCTGGCCAGCCAGAGCGCAATCGGCATCGGCCAGTGCTATCTGTCGGCTGCGCAGCGGGTGGCGTTCGGGCCAGGGTTGGCCATCGGCGGCGGCACCGGCGCCGATGCTGCGCAGCAACTGCGTAAGGGTGTTGGGGTCTGGCGCGGGATCGGCTGCCGGCGGTTCCTGAATGGAATGCGGGGCAGGGGAGTAGGGTTTGGTCACGGCGGGCTCCTTGCGTGCAGGCAGAAGCCGCCACCGATAAAGGTGGCGGACGGTGCGTGGCTCGAAATCCGGTTTATGCTGAGACCGGTGGGCACGAAGCCCCCACGCACCGCCCGCCATAGTCGGCAAACGGATTGCCAGCCGACACCACGCGAGGGTGGTGTCGGCCGGCAAGCGCAAACATCAGCATAAAACCGGGATTTCGAGCCCCGACCACCGGTGTTTGGTGGCCCGGCAAGGAATACGCCCGGTTGCGCTCAATGCCAAGGCAGTAGGGCCGATGCCGTCACTACTTTCAACATTTTCAGAATCGTTGCAAATTGCGCGGCGATTCTGATGCCTTGGTACGCAAGGCCTCGGCCGGCATTGACGGCTCAGGCGAGTGCGTTGTCGCGAACTGACCGCAGCCGCCGAGGGCAAGGCAGATGCGACACGCCGATGCCCTCGGCCAGCAGCTGTTAGTGGCCCTTCATGGCCACCTTGGTCCGCTCAAGCCATGCTGCATTGTGGCTTCGCGCGTGGCGCGACCAATCAGCGCCATCCGGTCGGCGATCCGGGCCATTCATCGGCGGCTTCTCTGGCTTGGTCGCAAACGGGTTGCCACGCCTCTGCGCGGGTGGCAACTTCCAGCGGCGATCACGTCGACCTGGAGCCCGCATGACCCCCGTTGCCCTGTATTCGCCGGAACCGGCCCGCGGCTGGTTGCCTTGGGCCTGGCTGGCGCCGATCCTCATGATCCTGTTCAACGCGGTGCCGGTGATCGCGCTGGACGGGTGGATGCAGTCGCAGCATTGGGCGACGCCGGGCGGCGATCCGATCGGACTCGCTGGCCTGCACGCGCTGCTGTGGATTGGCTTCGGGCCGACGCTGGTGGCCGTGCTCGCTTGGGTGCACTTCGTTGAACGGCGCTCGCTGGCGAGTATCGGGCTGACCGGTCCGGCGCCACTGAAAACCTTCCTGCGCGGAATGGCCGTTGGATTCGGCACGATCGCGCTGGTAGTAGTCGCGATCTGGATGGCGGGCGGCATGCAGGCGGCAGGCGTGGGGCTGGCCTGGCGATCGCCCATCAGTCTGCTGCATATCGGTCTGCTGCTACTGAGTTTCATGTTCCAGGCGAGCGTGGAGGAGATCATCTTCCGCGGCTGGATGCTGTCGGCGGTGGCGCGCAAGACCAATGTCGCGGTGGCAGTGCTGCTGGTGTCGCTCGTTTTCTGCCTCCTGCATTTCAGTCCGCACCAGCCGCTCCGGGTCACGCTCGGCATGTTCCTGTTCTCGCTGTTCGCCTGCGCCTGGGCGCTGCGGACCGGCAATATCTGGGGCGTGATGGGCTGGCACGCGGGGTGGAACTGGTTGCTCGCGAGCGGCTTCGAACTGCCGGTCACCGGCATCGATGCGCACTTGCCGGCGCTGCTGGTGGCGCTGCGCCCGCAAGGCCTCGACGCCCTGACCGGCGGCGCGGAAGGGCCGGAAGGAAGTTACCTGTGCAGCGTCTTCTTCGTCGCCGCGATCGCGTGGATCCAGTGGCGAAAGACGCCCGGAGCTCAGAGCCTCTCGCCGACGGACTAGAGCCGTTAGCGGCCTTTCATCGCCACGTTGGCTCGCTGAAGCCATGTGGCATTGTGGCTTCGCGCGTGGCGCGACCAATGCTTGGCATCGTCCAGGATGCTGTCGAACAAGCTGCGGGCCTGATCCCGATCGGCCGCTTGCGGCTGTGCCATCAGCCATTCGGCATACAGGCAACGTGCGGCGGCATCGTTCCCGCAGTCCACCGCGCGCTCGAACGCTGCGCGGGCGTCGGGCGACTTGGCTTCGGCCAGTGCCTGCGCGTAGAGCAGGGTCTGTTCCGGCTTGCGGCGTGTATCCGGGTGGCGGGCGAACAGACCGTCCAGCGTCTCGACCGCAAGCGCGGCGTGGCCGGAATCCAGGCGAGCGCGGGCCAGGCCGGTCAGGATGTAAGGATCGTCGCCCAGCGGCGAGCTGGCGGCGTGCTCCAGCAGGTCTCTGGCTTCCTCGGCCTGGCCGGCATCGAGCAGCGTCATGCCCAGGCGAACCCGGTTCTGCACGGTGGGCGTGCGCGCCAGCTCGGCCCGCGCGTTGCGCAGATCCTGGCCTGGGTTGACCAGCTGCTTGGCGGAGCGGATGGCCTGCCGCGCGCCGCGAGAGTGGCGGGCTTCCGGAAAGTAGATCGCCAGAAAGTAGACGACGCTGCCCAGGAGCGGGAACGAGAAGAGCAGCAGGAGCCAGTAGAGGCTCTGGCCTGAGCGGATGGCGTGCACCGCGAAGAAGATGGCGGCCAGTACGTGGAGTCCGATTCCGATATAGGGCATGTGGGTGCCTGGTCCTTGTGAGGGCTGGCACTATAGTGGGAGTGGGGTGGGGCGCCAATGGGGTGTTGATTGGGTGTGACGCGTCACGTTAGTGGGCCAGAGCTCGTCGAAATCCAAAAGTCCGATCGATGTAACACCGCTGCGAGGGCCTGCGAATCCAAGTGCCTTTCGGGGATGGGAGTGAGTGATCGGCTGGCCTAGGTGGCTATACTTCTTTAATCTCAAACCAAGGAAGGCAACAAGGAAGTCCCATGAAAAGCATTTCTGAGATCAACTCGCCACTGGGTTTTCGCGACTTTCCATTCGCATACCAAGAATATGCAACGGCAATGTTTGAGGCCTTCATGGACTCAGAAACCCTGGTGTTCTTGGACACGAATGTTCTAAGCGTTCCCTTTCGGATGCCTAGCGAGGCAAGACGGGGGCTATTTAAAATACTCGACAATGCAGTTGCGGAAAACCGTCTATTTGTTCCAGGCTGGGCCTGCAATGAGTATTACTTTAACGGCGTTCTGCATGCAAAGAATTCATCGCATCACGGATTTTCGTCAGATGCGACAAAGTCAATTGGCAACATTCCCTCAAGCAAGGTTGTTAAAGGATTCATTGCGCAGGCAGCATCATCGCATGAGATCGATGCGCTTGCGGCACAGCTCGGGGTCACCGCTGGCCACGCACTACAAGAGCTCGGCGCTTTGCTCGATAAGTGTCGAAACTTGATTGATGCGGTCGGAAAGGATCGGGATCCAGATGTGGTGCACCAAGAGCTTATGGATCACCTTCAGAGTCAATGCCTTCCACTTGATTTTGGCGACCACATTAGTCTTGTGGAGGAGCAGGCGGCGCGTCGCCGCTTGAACAGGATTCCTCCAGGACTTACTGATGAAGCAAAGGGAAGCGAGAAGCGTGGAGTCGCCGCGGGAAATGTCGATGGCGACCTGGCCATCTGGCTAGAGATCCTCGAGCGATCCCAAACGCTAAAACCGGTGAATTCGGGCGAGTTCAAGTGCACGATGGTGATCTGCGAAGAGAAAAAATCTGATTTTGTATATTCACCACTAAGGCGTAAAGTTGACGAGGGCGCAAAGGGAGCAAAGCAAAAGAGCATACCCAACAAAGATCCAAGCCTTACGCTGATTGACCCGAGGCTAGCCAGTGAATTTGAGGCGCGAGTTGGTCATCGCAACATTGCCTTTGTTCGACTGGAGCACATTGCGAGCGGCCTTTCCAGCTCAGAATCGCCTCGGATCGCGCTCGATTCGGACGTACGCAGCTTCATTCTCGCCTACCAACAGCAGGTGGCACAGTCCGATGCAAGTGTCTCGAGCGCGACGCAAGCCGAACCGACTTCGATCTCGGATGGCTCAGGCGACGTGCACGAGGAGGACCAAGGCGACGCGCATTCGCCACCGAGCGTCCCGCACGTGACGAGGCAGGGAGAGGTTGCCGCCGACGTGGTCATTCCCTCCGAGGCGATGAGAGACGAAAAAGTATTTGCCACCAACTCACTCATTGAGCCATACAAGAGTATCGTCGCTGACTTGTATAGTCATAATTGGTATGTTCAAAACCCTGCGATTCTTGATCTCATGAAGGCCGGAATGCCCGAGGCGCCCGGCGCAGCATTTATCGCAGGGCGAGCCGTCCTGCAAGCCGCTGACGGAAGCGCATGGCGTGCCGACAGGTTCCTGCTGGACTTCGACGAATGGGCGGTAGATGCATCCACCCAAGACCAAGCGTTCCTTGCCGGCGCAGCTTACGAATGTTGTTTTGACGGCAGAGGCGCGGAGAGGGTTAGCTTCAAAGTCGACTATCTTCCGCTTATCTTCGAATTCCTTTCTGCATCAAAGTGGTCGCCAGCGCGGCAATTTTTCCTATCGCAGATTATTCATGTCAGGGAAAGATTCTGGTGGCTTCCGGATCAGCCTCTTCCTGTCATTAGGATTGAAGTCGCGATTACCGAGATTGGTGACGTCGCCGTGGTGGAATCACTTACAGCAACTATTGACGACCAGCCGGCGCTCAGCTTACTGGAGGATAGAACGCCACCATCCCGAACCCGCATTATGTTTGACGAAGCAGGACTCAGGACCAAAATCAAGAAGCAGACCCTGGTTCCGCCCGGGGCCATTAGCTTCACGTACGCACCTAGAGAGCCACACGATTACATCTACCTGAAAGATGACAAGAAGATTGAATTTGGAACGCTTGTCGCTTCAAGGCGGCCCGGATCCCCTTGAAGTCCATGGACGCGAAATGATCTCGGAAGTGGCGATTGACTTCGGATGTGAGACGTCTCGATCTCAAGCAAGGGCGTTGCGGAAAACTGGTCGGAACAATTTAGATTGACATAGTCTTCGCGAGGGCAGGGTGCATGGACACGACGATGTGGGCAGGCGAAATGGGGTTGGCCGGAGCAATTGTCGGCGGGCTGGCGACTTTGATTGTCGGGCTTCTTGCTGTTTCGGCACAAAAGAGCAGGGATTTCGAAACCGACAGGGCAGTGGTTCACGCCACGCTGCAGGCAATAAGAGTCGAGGTCACTGAACTAACGGAAGTTCACATGGCATCTGCTGGAGGAATAATCGATGCCGCCTCCGTTGCTGCACCGATCGAGTTGCTCTATCCAGTCTCGGGTCATTACTTCACAGCATTTGAAGTCAATGCCGACAAAATCGGACGAATTGCAGACGGCGAGCTACGTAGCCAGATAATTAGAACATACGTGCACTTCAAGGCACGATTCGACACTGTGCGCCTGAATAGCCGCCTTTCCGAACACCTTGAGCACGCCACTGCTGTCCATCGCACATGTGTGTCAGAGGACGAATCCGTAGCTGCGAACGAGGCCATCCTGTGCTGGAAGCAGGCAGCAGCCTATGCGGCCCTACTGAAACAGGCCAATAGCAGAGCAACGCAGTCCGGGACGGAGCTGATTTCCCTGATCGATCAGCATCTTGAACAGAGCACTTCCAGCGCGCATCGCCCCCGCTAACCTATATGCGTGAGATGCTGGGTGTGTCGACAACGAATGGCGCTTGAGGTTGCCGTCAGTGCTTCCGAGATCTGCGCTTAAGGCACGCCGGGCCCGCTGACACCAGGGAATCCACTACGCCCGCGACTCATTGTAACGCTGCTGATGAGGCGCGGGCGCCAGGACTGACTTCAATCTTCCATATAGGCGCCATGTGGCGCGTCGCACCGCTGGCAGGGAGATGCTAGGCACCGAAGAGCTTGGTCGCCACTTAAGGATGGAGAAGCGCCGAGTCGAGCGGCTCAATTTCGTGCCTTTCCAGAAGCCGATTGAGTTCCCGCAAGACATCAGCGCGAAGTGCGTTCAACCGCGGTGCAATCGCAGGATCATGGAATACGATCCAATCGCCACCGCCAGCTCGCATATCTCCGCGAGCGGCGCACGAAGTAACATCTTCGCGAAGTCTTTGAAGGCCGGCCTCGATGATATCAATGCTGCGAACGTCCTCACGTGAGGCCATCGTTCTCGGCGGATGGCATGAGTCTACGAAATTGCTGTCGGCGTCACGCAAATAGCCGGTTGCAAGCAGGTGCTGTAGAACGGAGGTCGCTTCGATGATGCTGCCAATCTCATTCTCATTCTCCATCTTGGTTTTCATCAATGCACGATTGAAAGCCGACCTTAGCTTGGCCGCGATCGTTCGATCTCCACTCAAAAGGCCGTGCCGCTCTAGCACGGACTGATAGAACTGGAGCCCCACGAGAAGATTCCTATTCAACTTTTCCTCAAACCACTCCCAGAACCAAAGCACAACCTCGCACTTACCTTCACGTCTTCGATTCAAGTTGAATGCAGCCAGCTTTTCCTGCAGCGGCGCATCTTGCTGAGATGTCGTTGCAAGGACGAACAAATCTAGAGGAGTGCTAAGCGATTCGGTCAATGCTAGTGATTCAACTATGTCCTTCATCTTAACGACGCCTATGCAAGAGACGCTTCCATCAGCATTCGCTATTGACCGCCTCTTGCACTGAACCCCCACCCTAATTCTGCGTCGATTGCGATAGTCCCATCCAAGCACGTCGATACCATGCTGCGCCTGGCCTTCGCGACCTAGAATATAAGCGTGAGGGTCACCCCATTCGTCAGCACACAGAGCGCGCGTGATTCTTTCGAAATCCTGCCAGTTATCGGTCGGAGGAAATTGCATATTTACTTGCGGCATTCTTGCCTCTCCCGTTGAGCGTGACGGCCATTGTGACCTGATCACTTATTAGTGCTGCAATGAAAATGTGGGACAGAACTCAAGAGTCCTCCCGCGACCATCGCCGGCACTGCTCGTATACATCCCCATCCCACCAGGCATGAAATTCCATAGGCCGCGTAATGCGGTCCATCAGGGCGCGCGTCTTGGCCTTGTCGCCGGCTTGGCAAGCAAAATAGGCGAAGTTCTGCAGGTTCCAGTCAGACGGATACCGGGCCAGCACATCGTCAATGCCCTGGCTCATCAACGGCCAATCCACCTGCTTTTCAGTGAACGGGCTCCTGTAATAGCTGCCTGCCGTGGACCAGTAGATGCGCGCATAGAGGGCAGGGCGGTCGCGCTCCGGCACCGTCTCGAGCGCGCGCCGCGCCATCGACTCCACCGCATACGGGGTGCCACCCCATTTGGGCGAGAAGTACTGCGCGGCTACGAACGGAATCGTCAGGTTGCCAGGGTGCTTGGCCATGCCTTCATCCACCAGCGCCATCAGGTCGGTCGCTTCCCAGTTCAACCGCACGGCAGCGGACGATGCCAGCTCGTACCAGCCTGCGTCGCTCGCGCTCTGTTTCTTGTGCTCGGCCAGATAGTCGCTGGCCGCTTCGGTGTAGGCATGGAAGTGGGCGGAATCCTGAGCGCTGATCGAACTGGAATAGCCATAGCCGCGGTACGCCATGCCGCGCCCGAGCATTGTGGCGGCCATGGCCAGGTGGGACGTTGCAGAACGCGGGTGCTTCTTCACCCAGCGCGTGATCCGGTCGCGCATCGGGTCATCCTGACCCAGCGGAATCCGGTCGGCTTCGTACAGAGCCGACAGCGCTTCGTAGAAATGGGTCAATTTGAGCGTGCCGCTGGTGGTGGTTTCCCCGGTACGGCGGTACTTGTTGGCCAAGGCTTCCAGACCCGCGAAATCCTCCTTGGCCAGCAAAGCCTCAACCTGCAGTTGGATGCCATTGCGTTCGGCGTACTCAGGCGAGTCTATGGATGGCCCGGCCTGTGCGGTACCGACGGCAAAAGGCAGCGTGACCAAAGCGAAGGAAAGGCAGAGCAACAGTGATGCGGATGAGCGCATGGCGACAGTCCTGGTCTGAGGGCCGCTTTCAGTCCTGGGTGGCGGCTGGAACCCGAGGCGAGTCTAGCTGGAATTCGGGAGGTCTAGCGGTCGGTCAGAAGCTACATGCCATTGCGCATAATGTATATTATGTTACGCGGCAAACCCGCGTATCAGCCCTCCAGCCTCTCGATCCGCTCCACATAGATCACATCCTCCGAGCACCCGAAGCCTTCGATCTTCCGGTCCTTGATGTCGAACCACATGAACTCATCCAACTGCGGGCGGAACTGCATCGAGCCACTGATTGAAACGCGCTTGCCGCTCCAGCGCTGGCTGTTCCTCAGTACAACGGAAGGAAGCGCCAGGTCGAAGCACCTGCCGTCGTCCAATCTGACCAGCCCAAGCCCGTGGCCACCAGCGTAAACCTCCAGCTCACCGGCAACCTGGACCATGGCGTCGGCCGTAGCCGCGTCAGGTTCGGCAGCCACCACAATCCCCGCAGCCCAGGCTGCAGTGGTCAGGGCCAAGGCCAGTCGGCAGGTCAATCCTTTCAGGCAGCGCACGGTCCAACTCCGGGTCTGAACTTTGACGCTCCAGACTGTACTGCGGTCTACGCCTGAAGCTGAAATAGGGCGGAGCCTTTCGCTTTGCGACAGGATCCGCCCCATGGCGGGCAGGGGTTCCCTCCCCGGCCCACCCTGCCCCCTTGGTCAGTAGTCGTAGCTCACGCTGACCCGCAGCGATCGCGGTGCCTGTCGTACCGTCGCCGCGCCATACAGCGGGTCCGGCTGGCCGGGGTCCAGCTCCGAATACGGCGACTTCCACAGCGCCTTCTGGCTGTTGAAGACGTTGAAAACGTCCAGATTGAAGCCCAGCCGGCCATCTGCAGCGGCAGGACGGTAGGAAACGCCCAGATCCAGCTGCTTCAGCCACGGCAGGCGGCCCTGACTACCGGGAGGCGCCGGTTGCCCGTTGTAGAAGTGGTAGGCAATGCCGTAACCCGACGGATCTTCGAAGTTCGGCCCGTAGGAACCCAGCGCACTGAACGGCGTACCCGAAAGCGCCTTGATGTTCGCCGATACCAGCCATTCCGGCGTGATCTGGTAGTAACCGTGCAGCTTGACCTGGTGGGTGTGGTCGTTGCTCTGCGGGCCGTTGGTGTGCTCCATCAACTGCGCGTAATCCCAGGCCTGCGTGGTGGACACCGCCGTCTGGCCGATGCCGGACAGCAACTGGCCTTCGGTGGTGCCGTAGCTGCGCGACCAGGTGTAATCGGCACGGGCGTACCAGCGGCCGTCAAACGGGTGTTCCAGCGACAGGTTCACCGCGTAGTAGTTGCGCTTGAAGCGCGGGAAGCCCATTTCCGCGTTGCTCAGCGGCACGGATACGTAATTGCCGCCGGTATCGACCAGGTTGAAGGTGTTCGCCCGGCCCGGGTTGATCAGCCAGCAGCTGACCGGGTTGCTGTCCTTGGTCACGTTATAGCCCAGGCTGCTGGCCTTGCCCAGCACGGCGTCGATATCGCAGTAATCATCCACCCCGCTGCGCAGCACGCGGTATGTGGCCTTGGCGCCGTAGACCCAGTTCTGGCCCAGTGCCTTGCTGAAGCCCAGGATGAACTCGTCCTGGTAGGACGGCTCGATGCCCGAGGTGGCCACCGTCTTTGCATCCGGCAACAGGCCGTAGTTGTTGTTGGACGATACCGCGCCAGAGAACGCGGTCAGATCGGTCGGGTAGCCGTTGCTGTCGATGCCCCCGTACGTGTAGTACGTGGATGTTGCCAGGGTGGCGCCGGCGGCATTGAAGGCCGGGTTCAGTGGCAGTGCCAGGTAGTAGCGGCCCACGTTGCCGAATACCTTGAAGCGCCCGTCCCCGCCCACGTCCCAGCTGAAGCCCAGGCGCGGCGCCCACTGCCCGCTGGTCTGCTTGATGTAGGCGTCGCCATCTCGGTTGAAGTTGGTGAACTGATCCAGGCGCAGGCCCAGGTTCAACAGCAGGCGATCGGTCACCTGCCAGTTGTCTTCGATGTACTGCGCCCGCTGCGAGGCGCGCACCGACGCCAGTGCGCTGTAGATGTACTGGCGCACGTAATAGCCGTCTTCACCATTGCGGATGCCGCCGGTGGCCGGCACGCCCAGGCCCGTATTGATCGGCACGTTCGGGTTGGACTGGCCGTAGATCCAGTAATAGCCGTCGGCCGATGCCACCGAGCCACGATTCAGTGCGCGCGCGTTCTGGTTGTCGATACCCACGGTGATGCTGTGGTTGCCCCACACGTAGTTCGCGTCCAGCCGCAGGTTGTTGCTGCGATTGCCACGGTCCGGGTTCACCAGCAGCGACGTGGTCTGCGCATTGGTGATGGGCGTGCCGCCAGTAATGGCCGGGTTCTGCAGCGACGCGCTGTTGATGTAGGTCAAGCTGCCGTCGTAGGCGGGATTGCCGATGTAGTCATCGGTGTTCATTTCGCCGTACTGCGCGCTCACTGTCAGGCGGTCTGTCAGGTAGCCGGTGTACTTGGCCGTCCACAGGTCGCCACCGGTCTTGGTGGTGTCTTCCTTTCCGCGTTGCTCGCCCCGGCTCAGCGTCTGGTAGTCATAGGCAAAAATGTCGCCGCGGAACACGTTGCGGCTGGAGGCGCCGGTCAATTCCAGCAGGTGGTTGTCGGTGATGTTCCAGTCCAGCTTGGCGTACCAGCGCGGCCGGCTGTACTCGTACGTTGAGTAGGAATTGGTGGCCTCAACGTTCTTCACGTCGGTTCCCTCGCGGCGCTCCAGTTCGTAGGAACCGAAGAAGAACAGCCGGTCTTCGATCAGCGGGCCGCCAGCATAGACGCTCTGCGTGGTTACCCACTCGCGATCCTTGCTCTCGGGCGCGTACAGCGCGCCGTCGCCCGGGTAGCGCACATCGTCCTTGTCCGATCGCGCCGAGGCCGGCTCCCACGTCATCTGGCCGCCGAAGTGCCAGTCATTGGTGCCGCGCTTGCCAACGGCGTTGATCACCCCGCCATCGGAGCGGCCGTACTTGGCGCTGTAGCCGCCGGTGTAGATTTCCTGCTGGTCGATGCTGCCGTACGGCAGGGTCAGGCCGCCCAGGCCACGCAAGGGGTCTGTCGTGTTGAAGCCGTTGATGTAGTACGCGTTTTCTGCGGCCGACGAACCGCCAAAGCTCACCAGCTGTGCGCCGGTCGGGCCGGCATAGCTGCCGTTGCCGCTGTTGCCGATCACCCCCGGCGCAAGTTGGGCGATGGCCTCGGCCGAGCGCCCCAGCGGCAGCCGCTGCAACTGCTCTGCGGTGATGACGGTGCGCGAATCCACGCTGCTGACATCGATCGCCGCGGCGGCACGATCCGCGCTGACCTGCACGCCATCCAGCCGGGTGATGCCGGCGAAGGACACTTCCGTGCTGGCGCCCACGGTCAGCGCCACTTCCTGGCGGGATTCCAGCACCTTGCCCTCGGCATCGCGCGCTTCCACCGAATAGCGGCCCAGCGGCAGCTGGCTGATGCTGAAGCGGCCGCGCGCATCGACCGCCACCTCGCGGCTGAGGCCAGTGTCACTGCGAACGAAGATGCGCTGCGTGTAAGGCGGCGCCTGGCCGGCGATGGCACCGGTGGTGGACTGCGCATGCAGCGCGGGAGACGCGGTGGCAAGCGCCACCGCCAACGCCAGCAGACGCGGGCGCAGTGAAGAACGAGCTGTCGTCATCGTGTTTCGGTACGGGTAGTGGGGGAAGCGCTGCCCACGCGCCGCAATCGACGCGCCAGACATTGCACATTCATTAACCCCGCTCGCGCCCCAATGCAGAAATGCCCAGTGGTTATCTGCTATTGGCCGATGGCGATAGGCAGGGCTCTGCCCTCCCCTCGCATACGCACCCCGCTCCGCCGTGATGCGTCACGTTAATAGTGCCGGGCCCGACGTCCTGTCGGGCCCGACATTCACCCAAACGCTGTTACCAGCGCATGCGGAAGCCCAGCGTGCCGTTCACTGCATGCGAATCGCCGAAGTCTTCCAGTCCGGTCGATGCCTGCACTTCGCCGAACAGCGAGTAACGGCCCTGCGCCCAGTCACGTGCAGCGCCCACGCCCAGTCCACCCCAGAAGCGCGGGTTCTGCGTGGCCAGCGTGGTGGCGGCCACCTGCAGCGACGAACGTCCGCCCATGTCCTGGTACAGGTTCAACAGCGTGTACACACGGGTGGCTACCGCACCGTGGGTGCCGCTGCGGGTTCTGGCGTAGTCGAACGCCACGCCCAACCGTGCGCTGCTGCCATCCTGGCGGTGCTGCGAAACCCGCGCGCCGAAGGCATCGTCGAACGCATCGAAGCGCGAGCGCCCATGGCTCAGCTGCGCCTGCGGAATGATTGACCAGGCATCATCCAGCGCGATGCGCTGGCCCAGCTCAACGCTTGCGGCGTAGGTGTCGGCCTGGTTGCCACGTTCCATCAACCGCGCCAGCGTGGTGGACTGCAGATCGGTATCCAGTCGCGTCCAACGCACCTGGCCATCCACGTACACCCCGTTGCTGGCGTACCAGGTCAGGCTGCCGCCCAGTCCATAGCTGTCACCCTTCAAACGACCCTGACCGAACGCCGAATCCACATGCGCCTGATAGCGGCCGTACTGCAGCGTGGCGCCGGCCACCCAGCGTCCGTCGCCGTTTTCAGCAACGGTGCCATCCACGCCGGCTTCGGTGGTCCACTGGTTCAGATCGTAGCGGGTGCCGCTGGTCGAGTAATCCGGCTTGAACGTCTGGTCGCTGCCGTGCACGCGCAGCCAGGCGCCCTGCCCTTCGCCGGCGTCCATGCCACCCTGCCCCGCTGCGCCGCCCCATGGGCGATCGCCGGTGCGCTGGAACAGCGTGCCCAGCGTGGTGGCCCGGCGCAGCAGGCCGGCGTAAGCCTCGTACAGCGGCACACCGGGCTGATACAGCGGGCTGGTCGGCTCGGTCGGCTCGGTCGGATTCTGCGGGTCGGTGGGCGTGCTGCCCTCATTCAGTGCAGAACGCAGGTACCAGTCACCGTCGGTGCTGTCCGTGCTGCCCTGGTACAGGCGGTACGCGTAGGCGCCCGCCACCACGGCCTGGTCACCCTGGAACACGTAATCGCCCTGCAGCGCGAAGGTGCCGGACGAAGCGCCCTGCACATCGATCAGCTTGATGCCCTGCTGGGTCTGTGCGCCGTTGCCGCCGGCGTTGTTCACCCGCACGGTGGTGGTACCCGTCGCCTGCCCGTTCACCACCAGGCGATCGGTGCGCGAGCTGTCATCGCCCAGCACGGTGTTGAACACCAGCCTGCCGCCCTGCCCGCTGTAATCCCCTTGCACGGTCAGCGTGGTGCCCGCAATGCCAGCGAACGCAACCTGGCCGGCGTTGGCCAGCGTACCCACGGTCTGATTGAAGCCGGCAAGATCGAGGGTGGCGCCGTTCAAGACGCTGTAGCCACTGGATGCATTGAACACGGCGTCGGCGCCGGCGGCCAGCGTGCCGTCGCTCACCGTGGTGTCGCCGCTGTAGGCCGACGCGGCCTGCAGCAGCAGGGTGCCTGCGCCACGCTTGTCCAGGCTGCCGGTGCCGGAGATCGCGTTGGTCAGGGTCAATGTGGTGTCGGCAGCCACCGCAAAGCCGGCACTGCCGCCCAGGCCCACGCTGCGGTCGCTGCTGAAACTGGCGGTGGTGTGCAGCGTGCCGTCTTCCAGCGTCAGCATGCCGGACGCGGTGCCGAGGTTGGCATCGCGCGCCACCTGCAGCGTGCCGGCACGCACGGTGGTGCCGCCGGTGTAGGTGTTGTCACCGCCCAGTACCAGGGTGCCCAGATCATCCTTCACCAGCAGGCCACTGCCCTGCAGGCTGCTGTTGATGGTGGCCACGTAGGCCGCGCCCGGTGCGGTGCCATCACCCACGCGGATGCTGGATGCACCGCCGGCCAGCACGACGGCATCGCCCTGCAGCAGATAGCCGTCGCTCTGGAACTGCATGCCGCTGGCCGTCACCTGGCCCAGGCTGTTGTCCACCTGCACCACGCCGGCGTTGCCGCCGAACACCGCGAAACTGCCGTTGCTGTACGGCGCATTGAGCGCGCCGGTCGCTTCGGTCCAGTAATCGTTGTCGGCCAGGCGCCAGGTGCCGGCACCACCTTCGATGCCGCCATTGTTGGCGTGGCCTTCGCCGTCCCAGAAGCTGAGCGTCAGGCCATCGGTATTGACCAGGTTCACCTGGTTGGCAATCGATGTCTGCACGAACAGGTCACTGCCGGGCACGTTGCCCAGCGCCAGGCCGTTGTTGGTCAGGCTGCCGTCGTAGTTGAAGATGCGGTACACGCCGGCGCCGAAGCTGCCGCCGGCGCTGGCGGTCACATCCAGGGTGCCGTCCAGCAACAGGTCGCCATGCACCACGGTCAGGTCGTTCAGCGCGCCGCCCGGGGTGCCGGCCTGGCCCAGCTCGTACTGCAGGCGTGCGCCCGCGGCCAACTGCAGGTTGCCATTGATGGTCAGCGTGCCCGCCGAAGCGCCAGGGCTGAGGGTGCCGCCATCGGCAACCGAGACCGCACCGCCAATGATGCCCTGCCCGCCCAGCGTGCCGCCCGCCTGCACCCAGGTGGTGCCGGTGGCGGCGCTCTGGTCACCATTGATCAGCAAGGTGCCCGCAGACACCACGCTGTCACCGCTGTAGCGATTGCCGGCGCTCAGTTCGGTGGTGCCGTTGCCATGCTGCACGATGCCGCCGGCACCGCTGATCGCGCCGTCGAAGCGATAGCGGTCGCTGCGATCGAAGGCCAGCGTGGCGTTGTTCACCACATCGCCCAGGATCGAGCCAGTGGTGCCACCCTCGCCCAGCTGCAGTACGCCATCGCGCACTGTAGTGGTGCCCACGTAGGTGTTGTCGGCCGCCAGCACCAGGGTGCCCAGGTCGCTCTTGGTCACGTTGCTGGTGCCGGTCAGCACCGAGGCGATGGTGGCCTGCATGCTGCTGCTATCGGTGGTGCCATCGCCCACGCGCAGCACGCTGTCGGCGCTGGCCAACACGATGTCATCGCCCTGCACGCGGTAGCCGTCGCTGGCGAACTGCATCCCGCCGCTGCGCACCTGCCCCAGGCTGGCATCCACGGTCACCGTGCCGGCCGCAGCGGCAAACACCGCGAACGCGCTGTCCCGGTACGGGGCGTTGATGGAACCGTCGAGCACGGTCCAGTTGTCGTTGCCCGCGGTGGCCTGCCACAGCCCGTCACCGCCGGCCACGTTGCCATCGCCACGTGCGCCATTGCCGTCCCAGTAATTCACGTCCAGGCCGGCAGTGTTCACCAGGTTCACCTGGTGGTCGATGGAGGTCTGCAGGAAGTAATCGGGCGTGGGCACGCTACCGATCACCAGCCCGTTGTCGGTCAGACTGCCGGCGTAACCGACGATGCGGTAGATGCCCGGATCGAAACTGCCGCCGGAGCTGACGGAAACATCCAGCACGCCATCCAGCTGCAGGTCGCCTTCCACCTTCACCAGGTCGTTCAAGGGGCCGCCGACCACGTTGGCCTGGCCCAGGTTCACCGCCAGGGTGGTGGCATCGGCCATGGCCAGGTTGCCGGCCACGGTCAAGGTGCCGGGTGCAGTGCCCAGGTCGCCTGGGCTGAGCATGGCGCCGTCGTCCAGGCTGACATCACCGCCCAGTGTGCCCTTGCCGCCCAGCGTGGCACCGCCGGCCACGCTGGTGGCGCCGGTGGCAGCACGCTGGTCGCCGTTCACTACCAGGGTGCCGGCCGCCACGGTGGTGGTGCCGGCATAGCTGTTGTTGGCCGACAGCACCGTGGTGCCGCTGCCAACCTGCAGCAGCGAGCCGCTGCCGGTCACCTGCCCGGCAAACGCCAGGCTGTCGGCGCGGTTGAACAGCAAGGCGCCGTCGTTGCGCACATCGCCCAGCAACGAACCACTGCTGCCGCCGTCGCCCAGCTGCAGGGTTCCATCGGCAATATGGGTGCCGCCGCTGTAGGTCGCGTCAGCGGCCAGCACCAGTGCGCCGCCGCCGGTCTTGTTCAATGCACCGCTGCCACTCACGCTGCCCTGCAGGGTCAGGTCGGCATCGGCCTGCAGCGTGCTGCCCGCACCATTCAGTACAACATCGCGCACGGCAGTGAAGCTGGCCGTGGCCTGCAGCACGGCATCACCCAGCGACAGTGCGCCATTGGCGTTGCCCAGATTGTCGTCGGCACTGACCACCAGGCGCCCGGCATCTACCACGGTGCCGCCCAGGTAGCTGTTGTTGCCGGCCAGGGTCAGGGTGCCGCTGCCGGTCTTGGTCAGCCCGCCGGCGCCGCTGATGCTGCCGGCCAACAGCAGGTCGGCCAGCGTTTCGAACGTGCCGCCCTGCTGGGCAAGGGTAACCGCGCGGTTGCTGTTGGTCGTGCCCGTGTTGCGCAGCGTGCCGCCTTCGAACGCCAGCGCACCCGCAGCCTGGCCGAGGTTGGCGTCAGTGCCGATCTGCAGCACGCCGTCGCGCACCGTGGTGCCGCCGCTGTAAGTGTTGACGCCGGCCAGCACCAGCGTGCCGCGATCATCCTTCAGCAGGCCGCCCGCACCGGCCAGCACCACGTCCAACGTGGCCGTCATTGCGCTGCCGGCAGCTGTGCCATCGCCCACGCGCAGGGTGTTCTGGCCTGCGGCAAGCTGCACCGCATCGCCCTGCACGCGGTAACCGTCCACGGCGAACTGCATGCCCGAACTGACTACGTTGCCCAGCGTGTTGTCCACGCTGACCGTGCCGGCCGCGCCGGCGAAGATGGCGAAATCGGCATCGGTATAGGCCGCATTGTACTGGCCGGTCTGGTCGGTCCAGTTGTCATTGCCGGCCGAGTTCTGCCACAGCCCATCGCCGCCATCGATACCCGCGTTGCCGTGACCGGACGCACCATCCCAGAAGTTCAGGGTCAGGCCGCTGGAGCTGAGCAGGTTCACCTGCCCGGCCATGGCGGTCTGCACCTGGTAGCTGCCCACAGGCGTACTGCCCAGGCTCAGCCCGGAACCGGAGAGCGCACCGTCGTAGCTGATCACCCGGTAGAGACCGGGGCCGAAGCTGCCGCCGGGCGTGGTGGACACGTTCAAGGTGCCGTCCAGGGCCAGATCGCCATGCACCACGGTCAGGTCGTTCAGCGCGCCGCCCACCACGTTCGCCTGGCCGAACTGATAGTTCAGCGCCGCGCCTGCGGCCAACGCCAGGTTGCCATTGACGGTGAGCGTACCGGCCGCACCGGTTGCGCCGGGGCTGAGCGTGCCGCCACTGGCCACGCTGACATTGCCGCCCAGCGTGCCGGTGCCGCCCAGCACCGCGCCACTCTGCACGGTGGCCTGGCCGCTGGCCGCGCTCTGGTTGCCGTTCACCAGCAGGGTGCCGTTCTGCACCGTGGTGGCGCCGGTGTAACTGTTGGCGCCGGTCAGCACGGTGGTGCCGCTGCCACGCTGCAGCAACCCGCCGCTGCCGGACACCAGCCCGGCGAAGGTGTAGGCATCGCTGCGGTTGAATGCGAACGTGCCATCGTTGCTGACATCGCCCAGCAGGCTGCCACTGGCGCCGCCATCGCCCAGCTGCAGGGTGCCCGCGCTGATGCGGGTACCGCCGGTGTAGGTGTTGGCCGCGGTGAGCGCGGTAGTGCCCATGCCCTGCTGCACCACGTTGCCAGCGCCGGAAATCGTGCTGCCCAGTACCAGGCCGTCGGCGCGCGCGAAGGCCAACGTGCCGCCGGCCACGATGATGCTGTTGCTGGCCACGCTGCCGGTGGTGCCACCTGCGCCGATCTGCAGGATGCCGTCGTTGATGACGGTGTTGCCGGTGTAGGTGTTGTTGCCGGTCAGTGCCCAGGTGCCGCCATCGTTCTTGGCAACGGTGGTGATGCCACCGGCGCCGTTGATGATGCTGCCGCCCATGATATTCAGACCGGTGTTGCTGCCGCCCAGACCCAGGGTGCGGCTGCCACTGCCGGCATAGGCCGCCGAGCCGGTATTGCTGAAGACGATGGCGCCGGTGCCCGACGATTCGATCACGCTGCTGCCGGTGGACAGGGTGAACAGGCGGTCTGTGCTGTCGCCGGTGCCGGTGTAGCGCAGCGTGGCGCCACTGCCGATCACCAGGTTGGCCGCAGCACTGGACGACTGTCCGATACTGCTGGCCTGGCCGCCGTCGGCCAGCCGGTCCACGCCCAACACACCGCCGCTGATGGCGGTGACGCCGGTATAGGTGCTGGCCTGGTTGCGCAGGATCCAGGTGCCGGTGCCGGTCTTGCTGAGCGCGGTGCGGTCGCTGCCATTGTCGGCAATCTGCAGCGCCAGGCTGTTGTCGGCACTGCTGGTGCCGGTCAGGGTGACGCGCTGGGCGGAACTGGCGCCGCTGAAGGCCAGTGCGCCGGTGTTGGTGAAGTGCACCGCGCCGGTACCCGAGGCATCCAGGGCACTGTTGGTGCCCGAGACCAGCGACAACAGGCGGTCGGTGCTGTTGCCCGCGCCGACGTAGGTCAGGGTGCCCCCATTGAGGACCAGATTGCTGGCCGCAGTGGACGATGCACCGATGGAGCTGGCTTGCCCGCCGTCAGCCAGCACCGCCACCTGCAACTGACCGCCAGAGACGGTGGTGGTACCCGTATAGGTGCTGGCCGAACCCGCCAGGTACTGGATGCCGCTTCCCGCCTTGACCAGACTGCCACTGCCACTGATGGCCCCGCCAAACGTGGACGACCCCGTGTAAAGGGTGCCATTGGTGACGGTCAGCACGCCGCTGCCCAGCGCGATGTCACCGCCGGTGGTGCCGCCGCCCGACAGGTAGCTGGCATTGGCGTCATGGCCATCCAGGATCACGCTTCCGCCGGCCACGTTGTCCAGCGACAGGTAACCCGTGCCGAACGCATTGTTGGCGCCGGCCTGCACGCTGCCACCGCGCACATAGGTGCCGCCGGTGTAGGTATTGGTATTGCCAAGCACCAGCGTGCCTGCGCCTTGCTTCTGCAACTGGCCTGCGCCCTGCACCACGCCGCCAAAGCCAAGGGTGGTGTTGGCATCGTTGATGATGATGCCGCCGTTGCCGGTGAGCTGGATGCCGCGGTCGGTGGTCGCGTTGCTGCCGGTGTAGATCAGCGAGCCACTGATCAGGGTCAGGTTGGCCGATGCGGCGCCGGACGCGCCGATGCCACTGTTCTGGCCTCCGTCGGCAAGGCAGTCGGTGCTGATGCTGGCGCTGCTGATGGTCGTGCCGCCGGTGTAGCTGCTGCCGCAACCGTTCAGCGTCTGCGTGCCGCCGCTGACCTGCATGCCGCCGCTGCCGCTGATGGCGCCGGTGAACACCGCACCCGTGCTCAGCTGCAGCGTGCCGCTGCCCAGGGTGACCGTGCCGGCACCCTGCAGGCCGCCCACCCATACGTTGTATCCATCCAGATCCAGCGTGGCGCCTGCGTTTACGGTCGCGCGCCCGGCGCCACTACCACTGGCGGTGCCGCCGAACGCGCGCGTGCTGCCTGCGCGCAGCGTGCCGGCGTTGACCGTGCTGCCGCCGGTGTAGGTGTTGGTGCCGCTCAGTACCAGAGTGCCTGCGCCGTCCTTGCTGAGCGTGCCGGCGCCAACCACGCTGCCGCTGTCGGTCAGCGTGGTGGCGGCCTGGGTGACATCCACCCGGCCGACGCCAGAGGCCAGGGTGAAGCCGCGGTCGGTGCTGCTGCTGGCGCCGGTGTACTGCAGGCCGCCGCTGTTCTGCAGCAGCAGTTGGCTGGCATCGGCTGAGCCTGCGCCCAGGCCGCTGGCGCTGCCGCCGTTGCCCAGCGCGGCCACCGACAGCAGTCCAGCACTGACCGTGACCGGGCCCACGAAGTCGTTCGTTGCATTGCCCAGCACCAGGGTGCCGGTGCCGGTCTTGTTGAAGCCGGCATCATCCGGACTGGTCACCACGCCGTCGAAGGCCAGTTCGGCACTGCCATCGACCTGGATCGTGCGCGATGGGCCACCGTTGACCAGGGTGAAGCCGCGATCGGAACGGACGCTGCCACCGGTATAGCGCAGCGTGCCGTTCTCGATCATCAGGTTGGACGCTGCATTGCTGGACGCGCCGATGGCACTGGCCACGCCACCGCTGGCGATGCTGCCCACCTGCAGGGTGCCGCCACTGACCGTGGTGGCGCCGGTGTAGGTATTGGCGCCGGCCAGCACCACGCTGCCGCTGCCCGATCCGCCGGCGGTGAACGCGGTGGCGCCGCCATTGTCGACAATGGTCGAGGCCACGGTGAAGGTGCCCGCGCTGTTCTGCAGCACGCCCAGCGGGCTGCCGCTGGCGCCGCCAGTCAGCGCACCGCCCTGCAGGGTCTGGCTGGCGCTGCCCGCAGTGGGCGAGATGATGATGCTGCCGTCCACCCCCAGCGTGTTGCCGGCCCCGACATTCACCGTCGACGCCGCGGCGGCCGCGACCTTCAGGCCACCCAAGGCCACGTTGCCGGTGAGCGTGCCGAAGTACGCGCTGTTGGCCGCGCCGCCCTCATCGCTGACGATGTCGCCGTCCAGCCACTGGCTGGCGTCGTCCTTGTTGGCGTAGCTGGTGAAGGCGCTGATGACGCCGCCGCTGACCTGCGCGTAATCGGTGCCGTTCACCGTGGCCCAGCCGCCCAGCGCGCCATCGGCGTGGGTGGTGGCCAGCGTGCTGCCGGCATTGAACGCGAAATCGACCAAACCGCCGCTGCGGTTGATCGCACCCAGTTGGGTGGTCAGGGTGCCGCCCGTGCCCGCATTGGCGGCGATGCGGTTGCTGCCGGCGGTGATGTACAGGCCATTGAATGCCTGCGCGTTGCTGCCGGTGCCGCCCTTGATCGAGAGCGTGCCGCCGCCCAGCGTGAGTGCGGAGGCGGCATTGATGATGTTGCTGGCCGGTGCCCCGGCTGCGGCGAAGTCCAGCGCCAGCGTGCCGCCGCCCAGGGTGGTGGCGCCGGTGTAGGTATTGCTGCCGCTGAGGGTCTGCGTGCTCGCCCCCAGCTTGGTCAGGCCGCCGCTGCCGCCGATGCTGCCGGCATAGGCCGTGCTGCCGCTGGTGGCATTGACGGTGAGCGTGCCGCTGCCCAGGGCGACGTTGCCGCCACTGCCGGCCAGCGACGGCGCGGTGATGTCCAGGTTGTCCAGGTCCAGCGTGCCGCCATTGACCACCAGGCCCTTGGACAGGCCAAATGCGCTGCTGCTGCCCGCCACCAGCGTACCGGCCTGCACCGTGGTGGTGCCGGCGTAGCTGTTGTTCCCCTGCAGCACCCAACGGCCGGCGCCGTTCATCAGCAGGTTGCCGGTGCCAGTCAGCGGGCCAGCCAGCATATTGCTGCCGCTGTAGCTGCCGCCCAAGGTCAGCGTGTCCACGCCGCCGGCAATGAAATTGACCGTGCCATTCAGTACCAGTGCGCCACTGCCATCGTTGGCCAGGGTCGTGGTGCCATCAGAGGTGAAGGCGCGGTTGCTGCTGGTCGCGCCGCCGGTGTAGCGCACGGCGCCGTTCACCAGGTTGATGCCACCGGCGGTGCCGGTGCCGAAGCTGCTGGCCGTGCCGATATCGTTCAGTACCGGTGCGAACACGCTGATGGTGGTGACCGTGGACGGGCCGCTGTAAGTGTTGGCTCCGCCCAGCGTGATGCTGCGCCCCGCCCCGCCGGTGAACGCGACCGTGCGGTCCGAGGCACTGCTGACCACGCCCAGCACGTCCATGTCGGCGGAAACGGCCTGGAAGCTGTGGCCCAGGTTCCAGCTGTTGACCAGTTCCACGTTGCCACTGAGTGAGAGCGTGCCGGTGCCGATGTTACGCAGCGCGGTGCCTCCACTGCTGGTGTTGGCGAAGCGCCAGTCGCGGTTGGAACTGCTGCCCGTACCTGCGTAGTTCAGGGTGCCGCCAAGGCCGCCGCCGGCCTGCACCACGATCAACCCATCCGCCGCCGTGGTCGGCGCGCCCACGGCGCTGGCCTCGCCCAGGTTGCCAACCGAGGTGATGGCGTAGGTGCCACCGGAATAGAACGTGGTCTGTCCGTTGTAGTCACTGGCTGCGTTGCCCATCGTCACGCCACTGCCGATGTTCACCCGGCCATCGCCGGTGAAGCGCGCGTAGCCCACGCCATTGCCGGTCAGGGTGACGACGCCGCCGCTCAGCGTCACGTTGCGGGTAGCCGCCAGCTGACCGCCACTGGCGGCCAATCCGGTTCCCGCAGCCAGCGTGATGCCGTTGCTGGCCGCACCCAGCGCGGCATCGCTGGTCACTGCCAGCGAGCCGCCATTGACGGTGATGCCGCCACTGAACGTATTGGCGCCATTCAAGGCCAGCGCGCCGGCCGCAGTCTTGGTCAGGCCCGCAGTGCCGGCCAGTACGGAGTTGATGGTGGCCGCGCCGGCGATGGTGGGCGTGGCGCCCGCCAGGGTGAGCGTGCTGCCGTTGAGGGTATAGCCGCCAACGTTGAAGGTAAGGGCATTGGCAGTGATCGGCGCACCTAGGGTGATCGTGCCAGCGGTGCCGGCGAAGAAGGCGCGATCCAGGCTTGCGTTGTTCCAGTTGACGAACGGACCGGCGACACCGTCGGCGGCGGAGTTCCAGTAGCTGGTGCTGGTGTCCCACGTGCCAGTGCCACCACTACCGGCGGAGCCGCCGTTGACGTCCCAATAGCGATCGGCGGCCTGTGCCCCCGAGGCGGCCGTCAGTGCCAGCGCTGCCAGCAACGCCGCACGCAACGGTGTGCCGCTGGCCGCGTACAGCCCGCCGCGCGCGTCTACGCTGCGCCCGGCGCGCCCGCGCCCCTTGCCAGCGCGGGCGGTCAACTCGGAAACAACCACCCAGCTATGGGAGGCACACGACCAGACCAGACGAAAAACACGATTCATAGAGACTTCCCATGCAGACGGAAACAGATCGGGAGCGCACGCGGCGCCGTGCGGCGTGAAGCTGCACGGCGTCGGCGCAGAAAAAGAGGGGTCAGTGCAGGTGCAGGCGCGATGCGCGCCATCGCCTTGCCCACGTGTGCTGGCACAGCGGGAGGTTCAACCGATGGTTTCGACTGAAAACCTTTACAACACAGCCCGCAACGGTGACACGCATTTCCATTCCCCAAGGCCTTTCGCCAGACGCACATTCGGCGCCGTACGCTCCCCCGCGTCCGGCATGCACAGCGCTGCGAATCATAGGGCGCGTTTGCTGCGCCACAGCGTGCGGAAGGTCATGGCTGAAAAGCGAACGCAACGCACAGTCTTTTTCTGGCGCTTCAGATAGAGCGCTGCGCGACGTGACCGCCATGACGCGCGCGCCCTGAAATAGGAATAATCGTAAAACTCGAACGGATTCGATGTTTGCACCGATCACAGCGCCAGAATGTGCGCCACGCCCCACTGGCGCCGATCACCCTAAGCGCATGAACGGATTCCCTGCACCGCGCCGCTTACGCTTGGCTCTGCTGGATGACCATGATGTCGTCCGCCGAGGAACCGCATTGCACCTGGGCACCGATTTCCGTTTCCAGATCGTGGCCAGCCACTCGAGCAGCGAAGGCTTTGTCCGCACCCTGCAGCAGAACCGGGTGGACGTGGGCATTGTTGACATCACCCTGGCGCCCGGCGACCTCAGCGGCGTCGCCCTGGTGGAACATCTGCGCGAACGTGCTCCGCACACGCCCTTGCTGGCCTTTGCCGGGCAGGCTTCGGCGGCGGCGATCAGCCACCTGCTGGCGGCCGGCATCAGCGGCTACGTCGGCAAAGCAGAGCCCCTGACCGAACTGGCCGAAGCGGTGGTGCGGGTGTCGCAGGGGTTGTATCGCATTCCTGCGGCGTGCAGAAAGCTGCCGGGACATGACCAGCTGAGCCGGAACGAGCGCGAGGTCCTGCGCCTGCTGCTTGCGGGCATGACTGTGTCAGAGATTGCGCAATGCCGACATCGCAGCGTAAAGACGGTCAGCACGCAGAAGGTGGCAGCGCTGCGCAAGCTCGGACTGCGCAACGATGCTGAGATCTACGCTCTACGCCGCGAACTGGAGGCACTATGAGCCGAAGACGGATCATCTGGCTGTGCCTTACGGTCGTGACGGCGCTCAGCCTGTTGCCGCGTTCCCGGGCGGACGATGCGCAGCGGGATGCCTGGTCGAGGGCAGACCCGGTGCGGGTTGCCACCTACCCCACCCTGCGCCCCATGCCGGATGCACCGGGCAGCCGCCGGGGGCTGCCGACCATCGCACATGGGTACGCCGAACTGGTGGCGCGCCACGCCGGGCTGAGGTTCATCGATAGGCCCTTCCCCAGCCTGCAGCAGGCGTTGGCGGCGGTCTGCACGGGCGATGCCGACGTGATCCTGGTCCAGGGCGGCGCTGACGACCACCATCCACCGTGCGCGATGCAGGCCAGCTACCGCGGCTTCCCCGGTGCGGGCACGGCGCTGGCGGGGCCGCGCACGAAACGCCTGCCGCGCGATGTCGATGGGCTGCCCACGGTGGCGCTGGCCGCAGTGGAAGGGGGCGCCTATCCCGGATGGCTTGCGCAGTACGCTGGCCCCGTCCAGGTGCTGCCGGTGCCCAATGTCTATGCGGCACTGGCCGCTGTCGAAGCCGGCGCAGCCGACGCCGCCATCGGCATGGATGCCTCGTTGCGCCCCATTGTCCGCCGCCATTTCAGTGGCAGCCTGAAAATGCAGGCGATCCGCTCCGGCTTTCCGGATCAGTTGCACCTGCTGGCGCGCAACGACGATCGGCCATTGCTTGCCAAGATCGAGCAGGCCCTGGACAGCATCAGCTTGGAGGAGCACGCGGGGCTCGCCCAGCGCTGGGCGGTGCAGACACTGCCGTCCTCGCTGGCCGACGCACTGGAGCAGATCGGGGCACGCGCCGCGCCGTGGCTGTTGCCGTTTGCGTTCCTGGCGCTGGCAGCGATGGTTCTGCGTCGTCACGTGTGGAGGCTCTGGCGCGGCCGCTCCCGCTCACACGCCTACGTGGTCGGCATGATCAGCCACGAGGTGCGCAATTCCGCGCAGCTGGTGCTGTCTTCGCTGGACCTGCTGCGCCAGCTCAACCTTCCGGGTACGGCGCGCGAGCTGGTCGCCTCGGCCAATCGCGCCAGCCTGGATCTGCGCACCCGGCTCACCCGCACGCTCGACTTTTCGCGACTCGCAACAGGCCATTTCACCCCAACTGCCGCGCCCTGCAACGTGGTTGCGGTGTGCGAAGAGGCACTGCAGGCGATCGATCATGCGGCCCGCAGCAAAGGGCTGCGCCTGCAGCTGCACGTTGATCCCGCACCGTTGCCGGGATTGCTGTTGGACCCGCACTGCCTGCGGCAGCTGTTGGACAACCTGCTTGGCAACGCCCTGAAGTTCACCGACGCGGGTGGGATCGATGTGCGCGTAACGCTGGAAGGCGGCACGCGACCCGAGCATCTGCTGCTGCACGTGATCGACAGCGGCATTGGCATTGCACCGACGCAGATGAAGGTCCTGTTCCAGCCGTTCCAACCCGGCGATGAAGGCCGGGCCCGCGGCGGCAGCGGGCTTGGACTGTCGATCTGCAGGGAACTGGCGCGCTCGATGGGGGGCGAACTGGGCGTGCACAGCGTACACGGCCGCGGCAGCCGCTTCAGCCTGCGCCTGCCCGCCACCGCGGTTGCGCTGCCGCCCGGGCCCGGCACACCCTGCGCAGCTGCACCCGTTGAGCCCGTCCTGGCGGGCGTGGACATCCTGCTGGTGGAGGATCACGCGATGGCGCGGCGTGCGCTGGCGGCACAATTGCGGCAGCGCGGCGCCACGGTCCACGAAGCATCCAGCGCAGATGCGGCGCTGCTGCACCAGCGCGCTTTTCCGCACGCGGTGGTGTTGCTGGACATCGAGCTCGGCCAGAGCAGCGGCTACCGGCTGGCGCCCCAGCTGCGCACCGCCGCGGGGCCGCAAGGCGCGGACCTGCGGATCATCGCGCTGTCGGCACATGCTGGCCCGGCGCACCAGCGCCGCTGCCGTCGCGCCGGATTCGATGCGGTACTGGGCAAGCCCCTGCGCATGGACGCACTGCTGCAGGCGCTGGGCCACAGCGCAAGCGAGGCCGGCGGAACATTGCAGCTGCAGGCGGGGTGGCAGGAGGCGCTGCAGCAGGACCTGCGGCACGAATATGAAGCGGTGGATCAGGCGCTCGGTGAGCGCGATGCGACAGCGCTGGCTCACCATGCCCATCGCATGCACGGCGTGCTGCAGATGCAGGGTCGGCTAGTATTGGCAGAAGCAGCAGCCGACCTGGCAACCCTGGCGCGCGCTGGCGTGCCTGATTGGCACGCTGCGCGGCAACTTGCCGCGCAGCTGCAGGCCGGACACGACCCCGGCACTTCCGGAGCCGTGCAGGCGCCTTGACTCAGGCCGCGCTGCGCGCGATCTGGCGACGGGTCAGGTCGTTGAAGCGGCCCAGCGACATCAGGTGCTGGTGGATCAGTGCCAGCCAGCCGCTGCGGTGCCATTCGACCACGGTCGCGTCCGGCAGCGCGATGAACTTTTCAACGTCCACCACGAAGAAGCCGTTGAGGTTGAACTCGCGGCCATCGGGCAGGCGCACGTTGGCATTGCGCTCCACCAGCAGGTTGTTGTCCACCAGCGCCTTGGAGAAGGCCTGGGTCTGCTCGTGCTCGCGGGTGAACTGACCGCAGAATTCCAGCGCCTGCTGCACCAGCTCGGTGGCCTTGCCATCGGCGAACAGCGGCTGGCCTTCTTCGCCACCGCGGGCGATGCGGGCGCTGTCTTCGTCGATACCCAGCAGGAAGTCGTTGCCTTCGCCGGTGTCGATGAAGATGAAGGGGTGGCGGCGCAGGTAGGCCGGGATGTAGGTCTCATCGGCCCACAGCCCATCGGTGATGAACAGGTTGTCGTTGGTGATGCCCACCGCCGCCATCGGCACCGCGGTTGGGCCAGCGAACAGGATCGGGAAGTGGTGCAGCGCCAGCGAGAATTCGCCCAGCACCAGCGGGATGGAGTTGCTGCTGGCAGCAAATTCGAGCTTGCCCGGCAGGATCCGCACATCGGCATGCTTGTCGGCCTGCAGCGGCACCGGACGGGTGTAGAACAGGGGCGCGCTGCTCGGTGCAGCTTCGGTGGTGGTGTCGCTGGTAGTGGTCATCGTAAAACCATGTCGATCATGCGCGCCTGCCATCCCGGGCGCGCCAGCGGGAACAACCTGAACCCCGCATTATCAACAAGCTGGGTGGCCACGGCCACCCCGACCACGAATTATTTCAACTGCAGCGGGTAGCGCTGCCACAGAACGTGCACCAGGAAACCGGCCAGTTCGGTGTCACGGGCGCTGACGGCCGCGCGGATCTTGTCCAGCAGCACCATGTCGCTGCACGAACGCACGTCGGCGTGGTTGGCCTGCCCTGCCCTGCGTGCGCGGTAGCGCGCCGCCCGCTGTGCATCGCTCATGGCGTACCCGAACTTGGGCGGCCGACCGCGTTTGCGCGGCAAGGTCAACTCCAGGGTTCCGGGGTCATTGTCATCACGCATGGCGGGTGCGATCGGCGGTAATTCAACAGGGGGTGCGCAATTTATCGTGAGGCATCACTTTAATCCAGCTTTTTCTGCGCTTTTGTTGCGTTGCAGCGGGCATGACGCCCGCATCCACGCATGGCGTGGATGGGGAGCCCGCGAACGGACTCCCCTGCCTTGCCTGCTACGCGGCGCGCACCGGCTCGTAGCCGTGCAGGTGCGCTTCGCTGCTGGCCCGCCCCTGACTGAGCGAGCGCAGCGCGGTGGTGTACCCCACCAGGTTGGCCAGCGGTGCAAAGCCACTCACCTCGGCACGACCGTCCTGATCGTCGATACGGGCGATGCGGCCGTGGCGGCGATTCAGATCGCCCACCACGTCGCCCACCGATGCCGAGGGCGAATGCACCGTCACTTCCATCACCGGTTCCAGCACCTGGGTGCCGCTGCCAGCCAGTGCCGCCCGCACCGCTTCCAGTCCAGCGCGATGGAAGGCCAGTTCCGAGGAGTCCTTGGCATGGGTTTCGCCATCGACCAGGGTCACCTCGATGCCCACCACAGGGTAACCCTGCGGGCCATCGGACAGCGCCGCACGTACACCCTTTTCCACCGCGGCGATGAAGCCACGCGGCACCACGCCACCGACGATGCGGTCGTTGAAGACCACCTCGCCATCCTCGCGCGGCGCGACATCCAGCACCACGTGGGCAAACTGACCCTGCCCGCCGTTCTGCTTGGACACCCGGCCCACCACACCGGAAACGGCCTTCAGCGGCGTTTCCTGGTAGGCCACGCGCGGCGCTCCCACGCCCACATCCACCTTCCATTCGCTGCGCAGGCGCTCGACCATCACCTCCAGGTGCAGCTCGCCCATGCCCCAGACCAGGGTTTCACCACTGTCGCGATCCGTTTCCACACGGAACGACGGGTCTTCCTGGGCCAGGCTGGCCAGGCCCTGCGCGATACGGATCAGATCCGTTGCCCGCGCCGGGCTCAAACGCCACGCCAACACCGGTGCCTGCGCCTGGATGTTTTCCAGTTGCAGCGACCGTGCCCGGCTGCTCAGCGTTTCACCGCTGACTGCATCCTTCCAGCCCAGCACCGCCACGATGTCGCCGGCCACGGCCTGTTCGATGTCGTGGGTCTGGTCGGCCTGCACCCGCACCAGGCGGCTGACGCGCCGCCCCTGCGGGTGCTTCGAACTGGCCACGGCATCGCCCACCTTCAAGGTGCCCGAGTACAGCCGCACGAAGCTGAGCGCGCCGTGCTGCTGGTGGGTGATCTTGAACAGCAGGCCCGCCAGTGGACCGTCCGGATCCGGCGGCAGCACGACATCACCCTGCTCGCTCACGGCCGTAACCGCGGGGCGATCCAGTGGCGAGGGCAGGTAGTCGACCACCGCGTCCAGCAGTGTCTCGATGCCCTTGTCCTTGAACGCCGCACCGGCCAGCACCGGCACCCCCGCACCGGCCAGAGTGGCCCGGCGCAGCGCAGCGCGCAGCAGCTCTGCATCGATGGCGCGACCTTCCAGCCACGCATCGGCCAGCGCGTCGTCGTGGTCGGCCACCGCCTCGATCAGGGCCTGGCGGCGCGGCTGCCACTGCGTGCGCGCGGCATCGTCCCATGCCGAAACTGTAGTGTTGCCATCGTCGTGCCACTGCAGCACGCGCTCATCGACCAGGTCCACCCAGCCGTTGAATGCACTTTCGCTGCCCAGCGGCACACCCAGTGCCCACGGCCGCGCCTGCAGTTTGTCCTGCAGCTGCTCCAGCACGCGCTCGAACGATGCGCCGACGCGGTCCATCTTGTTGACGAAGGCAATGAGCGGCACGCGATGCCGGCGCGCCTGGCGCCACACGGTTTCCGACTGCGGCTGCACGCCATCGACGGCCGAAAACACGGCCACGGCACCGTCGAGCACGCGCAGTGAACGCTCGACTTCGATGGCGAAGTCGATGTGGCCGGGGGTGTCGATCAGGGTCAGCCGATGCGGCGGCAGATCGCGCGGCGCCCACTGCGCCTGCACGGCGGCCGCGCCGATGGTGATGCCGCGCTCGCGCTCGATGGCCGAAAAGTCGGTGGTCGCATTGCCGTCGTGCACTTCGCCGACGCGATGGATTTCGCCGCTTTTCCACAGCAGGCGTTCGGTCAGCGTGGTTTTACCGGCGTCGATGTGGGCAATGATGCCGAGGTTGCGACGGCGGGAAAGGACGTGGGTGTTCATGAGATAGGTTCCTGCAAAGCCAACTCCAGGGGCCGCACACCCCGGTTGGCGACAGGGTGCGCGGCTAGCGTTCGGTCTCGGCGATCTGGTGCATGGCACGTTCTCCTTGCGGTACAGCAGGTTGTGGAAATGGGAATGTCGGAAACGAAAAGAGCGCCCCGGAGGGCGCTCTGTGGATGGTCCAACGATGGCCGTATCAACGGCTTCGTGGCACTCCAGGCAGACACGCCCGTTCCGCGCTTGCGCGGGTCAGGGTGAAAAACTTCAGGAGCGGCATCCGGTTCATGGGGCGCATTCTAGACCTGCCAATCTGGCGCGCAAGTGAATATTGAGCACATAAATGGAACGATGAGGCCGGCAATGATAGGGGTCAGATCCCTTTGCCCTTGGCAAAGGGATCTGACCCCTGGCGGCCCTTACTTGCAGCCGTGCAGCTTGCGCGCCTCGGCCACCGTCGCAGCCCGGTCATCGCCCATCGAGATCCAGCCCTGCAGCGACATCGCCGGATCCACATGCGGCTGGCGCGCGCCACCGCGCACCACTACTTCGGTCCAGCTGCCCACCGGCGCCAGTTCGGACAAGCGTGCCGCCTGGTCGTCCTCGGTGCTGAACATATCGTCCGGGCCCGCCGGAGGCGTGGTATTCACGGTTTCAGTCTTGCGGGTCCGGACCCGAAGTGCACCGTCCGGCAACCGCTGGGTGATCACCTCGTATCGCTCAACACCATAGGCCCAGCTGTTTTCGCCAACGCTGCGGGTCTCGCCACCGTCATCGGCCACGGCTACCACTTCGCCTGCCGGCCCGACAACGCCCGCGACAGCCCCCAGGCCGGACATCAGCGCCTGATAGACGATCATCTGCCGCTGCTCGGCGGTCAACGCTCCGGCCTTGAGCTTGGCGGCAGGAATCTTCAGGTAAGCCGTCTCCCTGCACAGTACCAGCACCTGCTGGTCGTCCCAGCTCACGGACATTTCCTCGTTGGCGAAGTACTGCGTCTTCATCGACGTCACAGCGGCACCGTCGCCACTGGAATGCCGGGTCTCGATCAGCGAGGCGTGCTCGGCCGCATTGGCCAGCGAAACCTGGGAGGCCGACGCTGCATTGGCAGCGCACACCGAAGCAACCAGCGCGGCAAGCAGCACGCCACGCGTAACGGCACGGATCATGGCATCAGTCCATTGAAGAAAACGAAGCAACCATGATACCCGGATCAACCTGACGGCCTTCGCTCAGGTCACCACCACCAGCGGCACCCCACGTCGTGGATGCTCCAGCACCACCACATCCTGCTGGTACACGCGCTGAAGATTGTCTTCGGTCAGCACCTGCATCGGCGTGCCGTCTGCCGCCACCCTGCCCTGCTCCAGCAGCACGATGCGGTCGGCGTAGCCTGCGGCCAGATTAAGGTCGTGCAGCACCACGATCACGCACGCACCGGCCTCGGCACAGGCGCGGACACTGCGCAGCGTGCGCTCCTGATGGCGCAGATCCAGCGCAGCAGTGGGCTCATCCAGCAACAACAGCGGCGTGTCCTGCGCCAGCACGCGCGCGAACGTGGTGCGGGCCGATTCACCACCGGACAGCTGCTGCACCTCGCGCAGGCGCAGCGCCTGCAGTTCCGCGGCATCGATTGCCGCTTCCACCTGGGCGTCATCCACCACAGGATCCGGCGGATGCGGCAACCGCCCCATCGCCACCACTTCTTCCACGCTGAAGGCAAAGCGCACGCCGTGCTCCTGTGGCATCACCGCGCGCTCGCGCGCCAGTGGTCCGGCCTTGTAGCTGGCCAGCGGCTTGCCCAGCAGGCTCACCTCGCCCGCATCAGCGCGCAGGTCGCCGGCCGCGACGGCCAACAGCGTGGACTTGCCCGCGCCATTCGGGCCAACCAGTGCGGTCACCGTGCCCGGCGCGAAGGCCAGGGTGATGCCATGCAGGATCTCGCGCTGCTGGCGGCGCACCACCACATCGCGCAACTGCAGGAAATCACTCATGGGGTGTCCTTACGGCGCTGCTGCAGCACCAGCCACAGGAAGAACGGCGCGCCCAGTGCGGCCGAGAACAGCCCCAGCGGAATCTCCGCCGGCGGATCCAGCGTACGCGCGGCGGTGTCGGCCACCACGATCAACAGCGCGCCCAGCACGCCCGATACCGGCAGCAGCCAGCGATGCCCCGGGCCCACCAGCAGGCGCGCCACGTGCGGCACCACCAGGCCAACGAAACTGATCGAGCCGGCAAATGCCACCGCCGCGCCCACCAGCAATGCACTGAAGGCCACCAGACGGCGGCGCGTGCGCGCCACGTCCAGGCCCAGGTGCTGCGCCTGGCGCTCGCCCAGTGCCAGCATGTCCAGCGGTGTGGCCAGCCGCAGCAGCGCGAACACGCCGATGGCGAACAGCGGCAGCACCGCCGCCACGTCCGACCAGTTGGCGCGTGCCAGCGATCCCATCTGCCAGAACACCAGCGACTGCAGTTCGCTTTCGCTGGCGATATAGGTCAGGAAGCCGATCAGCGCCGAACAGAACGCGGCCATGGCAATGCCCACCAGCAGCAGCGTGGCATTGCCGGTGCCCTTGCCCGGCCGTGCCAGCGCATAGGTCAGGCCGATGGCCGCCGCGCCCCCGCCGAAGGCCGCCACCGGCACCAGCCAGCCGGCGGCACCGGCCGCGCCCAGCACGATGGCCGCCACGGCGCCCAGCGCCGCACCCTGGCTGACACCGACGATGCCAGGGTCTGCCAGCGGGTTGCCGAACAGCCCCTGCAGACTGGCACCGGCCATGGCCAGCGCTGCGCCCACCATCGCCCCCAACAGGGCGCGCGGAATACGCAGCTGCCAGACCACCGCCAGGTCGCGGCTGCTGACGGCCTGCGGATCGACCAGGCCCAGCTTCACCCCCAGCGCCTGCAGCACCTCCAGCGGCGGCAGGCGCAGCGGGCCCACGGCGAACGACGCCAGCACAGCCCCCAGCAGTGCCAGCAACGCAACCAGCAACATCACCCGCCCGCGACGGCGACGCCGATCCGCAGGGCTCATGCCGGCGGCAGCGCCGCAAAGGCCTTGGCCAGCGCCAGCGCGCCCGCGCCCGAGCCCACGCTGGTGTACTTCAGCTGCACATCCGGCAGCACCCAGACCCGGTTGGCTGCGCCTGCCGGGGTCTGCTTCAGGGTCGGATAGGCCTTCCACAGCCCATCAGCACCGCCGAACTGCTGCAGGTCGTGCTCGGTGACCAGAATCACCTCCGGCGCTGCGGCAACCACCCCCTCGTTGCTCAGCTGCGAATAATTCTTCACCCCGGCTTCGGTGCCGATGTTCACACCGCCGGCCAGCGCGATCAGCTGCGCCGAGGCGCTGTCGGCACCGGCCACCGTGGGCAGGCCGCCCGCGCCGGTGGCCGACACGTGGATCACGCGCGGCGCATGGGCCAGGCCCTTGCCGATCCCGGCCGCTTCATCCAGCTGGCGCTGCACCTGGGTGGCCAGGGTCTGACCGGCATCGGCCAGACCAATCGCCGCCGCGATCTTGCGCACCTTGTCCGGCGCAGGCTGCAGGTCGTCCACCACCACGGCCGGCTCGCCCACTTCACGCAGCTTCTTCGACAGTTCGGTGTGGCGGCGCAGGCTGTTGCCCAGGAACAGCGAACCCTGCAGGCTCAGCACGCCTTCCACGCCCGTGGTGCGGTTGAACAGGAACTGATGCGGCGCGGCCAGGCCTGCCTGGGTGGTGGTGTTGGTGGGTGCGGCAAACACCTGCTTGCCAGCGCCCAGCGCTTCCAGCACCGCGATCACGTCATCGCCGCCGGCAATGATCCGGCTGGCATCCTTCACTTCCACCTGCGCGCCGTCATCACTGGCCACCGTGGTCGGCAGTACGGCCTTCTGGTCCTGAAGGGCCGGCACATCCACGCCAGCCACGCGCTGCCAGCCTGCCGGCAGTTCCTGCGTGGCGGCGGCCGCAGCAGTGGCAGAACCAGCTGCCGGCGCAGCGGCATCGGTCGCAGCCTGTGGCGCACCGCCCCCGCAGGCGACCAGCGCCAGCGAAACGGCCAACGGGAGCGCACACAGGCGCAGAGGGGAAGCGAAGTTCATGCAGATTCTCCTTGCTGGCCGGGCGAAGGCACTGCCCCCGCCCGGCACGGGGGTTACGGCTGGCGCAGGCTGATACGGGTGATGCGGTCACCCTTGGGGTCTTCGGCGCCACGCGACTTGTTCACGGCAAACACGTTGCCCTTGCCGTCCGCACGCACGTGGTTGGGCAGCGTGCCGCCATCCAGGTTGCCGACGATCTTGCCATCGCGGTTCACTGCGGTAACCGTACCGGCACCGCGGTTGGTGACGTAGGCCAGGCCGCTCTTGTCATCGAACGCGACGTTCAGTGCACCGGCGCCGACCGGCACGTCGTGCACGACCTTGCCGCTGGCCACATCGACGATCAGCAGGTTGTCGGTGCCCTGCGACGCGACGTACAGGCGGTTCTGCCGCGCATCGAAGGCCACGCCCGAGGCGCTGATCGAATTGCCCAGGTCGATCACCTTGTCCACCTTGCCGCTGGCCACGTCGATCACCGCCGCTTCCGGGGTGCCGATGCTGACGGTGAACAGCTTCCCGGCCTTTTCATCCAGCACCAGGCTCATCGGGGTGAACTTGCCTTCGTCCACGCCCGATTCCAGGGTGATCGATTCCAGCGGCTTCAGGGTCTTGGCGTCGAACACCGACAGGTGGTCTTCGCCCGTTGCCGAAGCGAACACCTTGCCGTGCGTGCCATCGACCACCACGTCACGCGCGTGCGGCACGGCATCGACCGGGAACTGGTGGACCAGCGACAGATCCTTCTGGCGGTAGACGGCCACGGTGTTCTGGCGGGTGTTGGTGACCCACACGTTGCCGTTGGTGTCATCCACGCCCACGCCGTACACCGCGTAGACCGCGCCGCTGGTGCTGCCCGGCACCTGCGCCGGGGTGATCGCCTTGGTCACCTTCAGGCTCTTGGGGTCCAGCTTCAGCAGCTGCGACTGGGTCACCGGCGGGCGGCCCACGGCCGAAGTAACGAACACCGCGTTGCTGGCGGCGCTGTAGGCCGACTGGTACAGGCCCGGCACCAGCTTGTTGGACTGGGTGGCGAACTGCTGCTGACCGGAAAGCGGCAGCTGCGGCGAGATGCGCAGCTTCAGCACGGTGGCGGCCGCCGGCTGGCTGGCGCGCACCACCACCGGGTGGGTACCCGGCACCGCATCGGCCGGGATGGCCAGCTGGGTCTTGAAGTTGCCATCGGCATCAACCACCACCGGCTGGCTGTTCAGCACGGTATCGCCGCGCACCAGGCTGATCTGCTGGCCGGGCACGAAGCCGCGGCCGGTGACATCGGCGGTGCTGCCCGGCACCACGTTCTCGCCACGCGAGACCACCTGGCCCTTGAAGGTCGCATTGGCCGGCTGGTCGAACACCGGCTGCGCCGATGCAGTGACGGCCAGCAACAGGCCGGCGGCCAGGGAAGTAAGACGGAAGGAAGAACGGGACGACATGGAAGGCTCCTTGCACACGTAGGCCGCGCCGCGTGGCGCGGGATTCATCGGTTGCCTGGGCCGCTGCACATCGACAGCCGAGCCTGGGTAGTGGGGTCGCACGGGTTGGCCGTGCGCGGTTGTCATTCAGTGGCGTTCGCCGCGGCCGGCGCCTTGCCATCCGCTTCGCTGCGGTCGGCCACGCCGTACAGCTCATGCAGGGCGGCGTGGAACGAGGCCGGCAGCATCGGGCCATGGCCCAGCCCCGGGAACTCGCGGTACTGCACCTGCAGCGCCGGCACCTTGGCCAGGCGCGTAGACAGCTGCATGGCCGCATCCGGGGTGGCGCCACCAATGCGGCGCAGGTGCGCGACCACGCGCGGGTTGTTCATATCGCGCTTGCCGCGGTCACCCACGCGCTCGGCACCGCCCAGCATCAACCAGACCTTGGCCGGCTGGCCATGAACGTTCTGCACGAACTGCTGTTCCGGGTCGCCCAGCGCAGCGCCCTGCGCCCACCACAGCGACGGGCTGGCGGCCACGAAGTACTGGAAGGCCGCCGGGCGGGTATACAGCGTATTGAGCACGAACAGACCGCCCAGCGAGTGGCCCCACAGCGCCTGCTGTTGCGGGTCGATGCTGGCGCGGCGCTCGACTTCCGGCTTGATGCGGCGTTCGATCACATCCAGGAACGCCGCGGCGCCGCCACCGGTGGCCTGGGTGGTGCCGGCCTCATCGTCGGCGCGATCGATCCAGGCGGTGTAATCGCGGGTACGCGACGGCGAATCGATGCGCAGTTCGTTGTCGTAACCGATCATCACCAGCACCGGCGGTGCCTTGCGCGCAGCCAGCTCGGCCAGCAGCGGCTGGTCCAGCACCATCGCGACGGCGTTCCCGTCCAGTGCGTACAGCACCGGCGCGGGGGTCTTGCCGGCCTTGGCCGGGATCGCTACGTTCACCCGCCAGCGGCGCTGCTGGTCGGGGCTGTCGATCACGAAACGTTCGAAGCGGTAGCTGGAAGCGGGCTCGTCCAGCACGGTGCGGCCCATCAGCTGCTGCGGGTTGCGCTGCTGTGCATGGGCGTAGGGAGCGGCCATCAGGACCCCCATCATCAGGGCGGCCAGACAGCCGACGGAGCGTACGGAAAACATCATGGGTGACGGATGCGGCGGGTCGGGCCGCCTCTTCATCAAGGGACCGCAGTCTATCCTAGATGCGAATGCTTATCACCTAGATCAAACGTCACGCTGTGTACCGCGCGACGGTCGGCGTGAGCCTGGTCGGACCGCAATCCTGGTTGCTGCTGGGCGTACCGATCGCCATCAAGCGCAGCGACCGCGATTGGCGTTGGTAGCGTCGAGCTTGCTCGACTGAGGCCCTGCCCTTGTAGAGTCGAGCTCGCTCGACTGCCGTATTGAGAGCAGTCGAGCAAGCTCGACTCTACGAAAAGCGAAGAGCGAAACGCAGTCGAGCAAGCTCGACGCTACAGACGCTTCGCCGCCCTGGCTGCTTCGCGCTCGGCGCGCAGCCGGTCCAGCTTTTCCTTCAGCTTGATTTCCAGCCCGCGCGGCACCGGGTTGTAGTACACCCGTTCGCCCATCGCATCGGGGAAGCCGGTCTGGTCCAGCGCGATGCCGCCCTCGGCATCGTGGTCGTACTGATACTCGGCGCCGTAACCCAGCTCCTTCATCAGCTTGGTCGGTGCGTTGCGCAGGTGCAGCGGCACTTCTTCGGTGCCGCTCTCGCGCACATCGGCCTTGGCCTGGTTGAAGGCCGCATAGCCAGCATTCGACTTGGCGGTGCTGGCCAGGTACAGCACCAACTGTGCGAAGGCGAGCTCGCCTTCCGGGCTGCCCAGCCGCTCGTAGATGTCCCAGGCTTCCAGCGCCATGCTCTGCGCGCGCGGGTCGGCCAGGCCGATATCTTCGATCGCCATGCGGGTCAGCCGGCGCGCCAGGTAGGACGGATCGCAGCCGCCATCGAGCATCCGGGTCAGCCAGTACAGCGCCGCATCCGGGTTCGAGCTGCGCACGGACTTGTGCAGTGCCGAGATCTGATCGTAGAACTGCTCGCCGCCCTTGTCGAAGCGGCGGGTGCGGTCGGCCAGCACCTGGGTCAGGGTCTGCGGGGTGATGCGACCGCCCTCTCCGCCCGCCAGCTCGGCGGCGATTTCCAGCAGGGTCAGCGCACGCCGCACGTCGCCGTCGGCGGCGGTGGCGATTTCCAGCAGCAGTTCGGGGGCGACCTCGATGCGCTCCTCGCCCAGGCCGCGCTCGCGGTCGCCCAGCGCTCGTTCCAGCGCCTCGACAATGTCGGTGGGCGACACCGCTTCCAGCACGTGCACGCGGCAGCGCGACAGCAGTGCGGAATTCAGTTCGAACGAGGGATTTTCGGTGGTGGCGCCGACGAACAGGATGGTGCCGCGTTCGATGTGCGGCAGGAAGGCATCCTGCTGCGCCTTGTTGAAGCGATGCACTTCGTCCACGAACAGCACGGTGCGGCGGCCTTCGGCAAACCGCTGCGCGGCCTCGGCCAGCACCTGGCGCACCTCCGGCAGGCCGGACAGCACGGCAGAGATAGCGCGGAATTCGGCGTCGGAGTATTCGGCCAGCAGCAGCGACAACGTGGTCTTGCCGCATCCCGGCGGGCCCCACAGGATCATCGAATGCACGCGGCCGGATTCGACCGCACGGCGCAGCGCGCTTTCCGGCGCCAGCAGGCGCTTCTGCCCGACCATTTCGTCGAGGGTGCGCGGGCGCATGCGCTCGGCCAGCGGGCGCAGGTGATCCCGATCAACGCTCAGCAGATCGGGGCCGGGGAAGGAAGTGGAACGATGTCTTGGCACCGGGGCATTGTACCGCGAGAGCGTGCCAACCAAGGTTGGCACCTACCAGAGCGGTTGCGGCATCAATTGCCGATGACGTCGGTGCCCTTCGGCGGGGTGAAGCTGAAGGTGCCGGCGGCGAAGCCGGGGTTGCGCTTCCAGCCGCTGAAGGTGATCACGGTGCGTTGGCCGACGGCATCGGTGATTTCCATCTTGGCCAGGCCCTGCGCATTGAAGCCCAGTGCGGCGTACTGGAAGCTGGCTTCGGTGTCGCGCTTGGGCGACAGCGACAGCCACTGCAGGCCGTCACGCTTGGCCGCCTCTTCGCTCAGGTCGTACTGCTGTTCCAGCAGCGCCGGGTTGATCAGCGCGGTCAGCGGGCTGTTCTGCTCTTCCTTGCCCTGCTCGCGCACGGTGGCCTGCTCCAGGTCCGGCTCGTACATCCAGACCTTCTTGCCGTCGGCCACGATCAGCTGTTCGTGCGGGCGCACGTACTCCCAACGGAACAGGCGCGGCGCCGACAGCGCAACGCGGCCGCTGGTCGATTCCTTCACCTTGCCGCGGCTGTCGAACACCTGCTGGCTGAATTGCCCATCCAGGCCCTTCAGGCCACTGGTGAAGGTTTTCAGGTCATCGCGGGCGCCGGCCCAGGCGCTGCCGGCGGCGGCGCAGGCCACGGCCAAGGTGGTGGTGGCAAGGAAACGACGGAAGCGGATGTTCATGCGGGAATCCTGTGGGCGCGTGCGCCAGGAAAGTTGGGTGCCAGTGTGCCCGGGCAAAGATGAATGGGCGATCAGGGCGACATTATGCCGCCCCGCGCGTGCATCGGCGATTCAGTTGCCGCCGGCCGGCAATCTGCCGTACAGCACCTGCCCACGGAAACCGCGGCGAACTTCCCGATACAGCGCCCGGAAGGCGGCATAGTCCTGCGGCTGGCACAGCGCCTGCGGGCCACGCACCGCGTTCTGCTGCAGGCGGTGGTGCACGGTCACCTCCTGGCCGTTGCGGCTCCAGTCCACCCGGTAGTCGCCGGCCGCATTGGTGAAGCGTTGGCTGGCCGGAATGGCGATGATCGGCGCGTTGTCCGGGAACTGCAGGCGGTAGGTTTCCTCGCGCAGGCTGGCATTGCAGTAGAACGGGGTCTGGTTGTCCGGCGCTGAAGCGCTTGCGTACAGCCCGCGTACCGATTCACCACCGGGCGGATCGGGCACCGCCATGCCACCGGCCACGGCGAAATCGACGTAGTCCTCGGCCTGGAACGCCATGCGGTAGCCGAACGGCCGGGTCAGGTCGACCGGTACGCCCTGCAGCTGCAGCTGCCCGCGGCCATCGAAACCGGACGCGGCCATGATCGACTCCTCCGCCCGTGCGCGGTTCTGCGCATTGAGCTGGGCGAACTGCGCGCGCATGCCGATCTCGGCGTTGTCGCCCAGCTGCGGCACGGTCTCGCCACGCAGGTTGCCCTGCGCATCGAAGGTGAAACGCACGTCCATCACCGTGGCATTGCGCTGCGGGTCGTTGGCCGGGGTGCGCGCCACGCTGGCAGTGCGCGTGTGCAGTACCGGCGCGCCCAGGTCGCCGTCGGGCAACTGGCCGAAACGCGCCCAGGCGCTGGTCGAATCCAGGTACAGATCGAATTCCGGCACGTAGGTGATGGCGTGGTTGAAGCGGCCCAGCACCGGAATCTTCGGCAGGGTCGGCCCGCCACCGGCGCCGATCAGCACCGGCGAGCTGGCAATGCCCTTGGCCGCAAGCAACGCTTCCAGGATCGCCACGTGGTCCTTGCAGTCGCCATAGTGGTTGTCCAGGATGCTCTGCGCGTTGTTCGGCTCCAGCCCGCCATTGCCCAGGTACACCGCCACGTAGCGGATGTTCTGCGCCACCCAGCGGTACAGCGCATCGGCCTGCGCCTTGCGGTCGCTGATGCCGGCGGTCACTTCATCGGCCAGGGCCTGGATCTGCGGGGTCACCTGTGCCGCCTCCCCCGCCTTCAGCTGGTAGGCGCGCCCCATCTGCGCCCAGTCCTTGTAGGTGCTGGCCATGATGTTCGGGCCGAACTCCCACACCGCCGCCGACCAGTTCTGCGCCTGCATCGGTTCGGGCCGCTGGTAGCGCCAGCGCCACTGCGCCTGGCCGTTCTTCACCTGCGGGCGGTCGCTGCCCTGCACGCCGCGGCTGTCCACGTACATGGGCAGGTTGGCCGGCGCGCTCAGGGTCACTTCGGCATCGTCGTACTGGGTGAACACATTGAAGGTTTCCCACAGCCCGAAGTAGCCCGGGAAATACGGCGTCAGCTGGGTGCGCCGCACCTGGTAGAACAGCCGCGTTCCCGGCGCCAGGTTGGGAAACACGATCACCCGCACCTTGCGGTCGGCGTACATGGCAGCCGCGGCGCTGGAATAGCTTTCCTGGGTGTAGATGCGGTCGGCGGGCACCTCGCGGCGCTGGCCGTCGGCGGTCAGCGTGTAGGCGCTCACCACCTCCAGCGTTTCCATCTTCTCGCTGTAGCTCAGCCGCACCTGGCTGAACTGCTCCACCGCCGCCTTGGTCTTGAGCAGGATTTCGTAGGTTTCGGTCTGGATGTTGCCGGCGTCGGCACGCACTTGGTAGTCGGCGCGATAGCGCACGAAGCTGAAGTTGTTGCTGGCCTCGGCATCGCTGCTGGTGGACGGCGGCGCCGGCTGTGGCACGCCGGCGTCAGCCAAAGCGGGGCCGACCGCCAGCGCGCAGGCCAGCGCCAGCACGCGGGGAAGAAGTCGATGCATGCGTCGGTTCCTTGGACGTGGTGGCGGTGGCAGGGCTTACTTCGGCGGCGGCGGTGCCAGCACCGTGCGGTCGCCGTTGTGTTCGGGCGCGCTGACCACACCGGCCGCTTCCATGGCCTCGATCAGGCGTGCCGCGCGGTTGTAGCCGATCTTCAGGCGCCGCTGCACACCGGAAATGGAGGCGCGGCGGGTTTCGGTCACCACGCGCAGGGCCTCGTCGTACAGCGGGTCCGATTCGTCGCCGGCCGCGCTGGTTTCCGGCAGGCCGGTAGCGCCCACCACCACGCCATCGCCCAGGGTCTGCACTTCGTCCAGCACGCCGTCGATGTAATCGGCCGGGCCCATCGCCTTCAGGTGCTCGACCACGCGGTGCACTTCATCGTCGGACACGAACGCGCCGTGCACGCGCTCGGGCATGGCCGTGCCCGGCGGCAGGTACAGCATGTCGCCGTGGCCCAGCAGGGTTTCGGCACCGGACTGGTCCAGGATGGTGCGCGAATCGATCTTCGAGCTGACCTGGAAGGCAATGCGGGTGGGGATGTTGGCCTTGATCAGACCGGTGATCACGTCCACCGACGGGCGCTGGGTGGCCAGGATCAGGTGGATGCCGGCCGCACGCGCCTTCTGTGCCAGGCGGGCGATCAGCTCTTCCACCTTCTTGCCGACGATCATCATCATGTCGGCGAATTCGTCGATGAAGATGACGATGAACGGCAGGGTTTCCAGCGGTCGCGGTGCCTCGCCCAGTTCCGGGTTGGGCTTGAACAGCGGGTCCATCAGCGGCTGGCCCGCGTCCTCGGCGTCCTTCACCTTCTTGTTGAAGCCGGCCAGGTTGCGCACGCCCACCGCGCTCATCAGCTTGTAGCGGCGCTCCATTTCGGCCACACACCAGCGCAGGCCGTTGGCGGCCTCCTTCATGTCGGTGACCACTGGCGCCAGCAGATGCGGAATGCCCTGGTAGACGCTCAGTTCCAGCATCTTCGGGTCGATCATCAGCATGCGCAGGTCTTTCGGCGAGCCCTTGTACAGCAGGCTGAGCACCATGGCGTTGACCGCCACCGACTTGCCCGAGCCGGTGGTACCGGCCACCAGCAGGTGCGGCATACGCGCCAGGTCGGCCACGGTGGGCCGGCCGGCGATGTCCTTGCCCAGCGCCAGGGTCAGCACGCTGGCCGCCTTGTCGTATTCCTTCGAGCGCAGCAGCTCGGACAGGAAGATCATTTCGCGGGTGACGTTGGGGATTTCCAGGCCGATTACCGACTTGCCTGGAATCACATCGACCACGCGCACCGACTTCACCGACAGGCCGCGGGCGATGTCCTTGTCCAGCGAGCTGATCTGGCTGACCTTGATGCCCGGCGCCGGTTCGATCTCGAAGCGGGTGATGACCGGACCCGGATAGGCGCCGACCACCTGCGCATCGATGCGGAAGTCCTTCAGCTTGAACTCGATCTGCCGCGACAGGGTTTCCAGCGTTTCCTCGTCGTAGCCCTTGGGCTGCGGCTTGGGGTCGTCCAGCAGGGCCAGCGGCGGCAGGTCCGAGCCGTCGCCATTGACGCCACGGAACATCGGAATCTGGTTGTCACGCTTGGCCCGGTCGCTCTTCTCGATCACCGGCTCCGGGCGCGGCTCGATCTTCACTGGTTCACGCTTGGCACGCACTTCGGCATCGGCCTTGCGCACTTCCTGGCGCTCCTCGCGCAGGGCGCGGGTCTGCTTCCATTCGGTGGCCTGTTCCTTCTTGCGCTCCAGCAGCGGTGCCAGCGACATCACGCCGCGGCCGATCTTTTCCATCACCGCAAACCACGACAGACCGGTGGCCAGAGTGATCGAGGCCAGCAGCAGCACCAGCACGAACAGATTGGCGCCGAGCGCGCCGAAGCCCACGGTGAGCGAATTACCCACCAGCTTGCCGAGGATGCCGCCGGCGCTGGACACATCGCCACTGAACAGGCGCACGTGCAGGAAGCCGGTGCCGGCAATCAGGAAGCCGACCAGGCCAACCAGGCGCAAGGCCGGGTCGAGGTCGTTGTCGCCCTTGGCTTCGCGCTTGAGCCCGAACATTGCGATCCACGACAGGGCGCCCAGCACTACCGGCAGCAGGAAGGCGATGTAGCCGAACAACTGCAGCAGCACATCGGCAATCCAGGCGCCGGCACGGCCGCCCATGTTGTGCACGGGTGCGACCACGCTGCCAGTGTGCGACCAGCCGGGATCACTGGCTGAATAGGTAAACAGACTGGCGGCCAGGTACAGCAGCGCCGGAGCGATCGCGATCAGCCCCAGGTCGCGCCACAAGCGCTGCCGCCGTGGATTGTCGGTCGTTGCCGCGGCCGCCGTGCGACGCGACGCCTTGCTGTCGTCGGACTTGGAGCGTTCGGGCACCTGCTTCGCCACCTTAGACCATACCTTTGGAATGCGCTGTTAGTGGTTGATAATAAACGACACGGCGTCAGTTTTCAGTCACCGCAGCCGAACGGGCGCCAGAACGGCGTCAATCCGCCCGTGGGCGACCGCGTTCTGTTCATCGGCTTGAATCGCCCTGCCCCAGCCGCCACTCTATGACCAGCCAAGGTTGCCGCGCAAACCGCAGCCGCGCCTTGTCCCATCTACCTTTTCGCGAGTCTACATGAGCACCAGCCTGCCCTCCCGCCATCAGCGCCTCGTCATCCTCGGTTCCGGCCCGGCCGGTTGGACCGCCGCGGTCTATGCCGCCCGCGCCAACCTGAAGCCGGTGGTCATCACCGGCCTGCAGCAGGGTGGCCAGCTGATGACCACCACCGAAGTGGACAACTGGCCGGGCGACGCCCACGGCCTGATGGGCCCGGACCTGATGGCGCGCATGCAGGCCCACGCCGAGCGCTTCGAGACCGAGGTCATCTTCGACCATATCCATACGGCCGACCTGTCGCAGCGCCCGTTCAAGCTGATCGGTGACAGCCACGAGTACACCTGCGACGCGCTGATCATCTCCACCGGCGCCACCGCCAAGTACCTGGGCATTCCGACCGAGGAAACCTTCAAGGGCCGCGGCGTGTCCGCCTGCGCCACCTGCGACGGTTTCTTCTACCGCGACCAGGATGTGGTCGTGGTCGGCGGCGGCAACACCGCTGTCGAAGAAGCCCTGTACCTGTCCAACATTGCCCGCAAGGTCTACCTGGTGCACCGCCGCGACACCCTGAAGGCGGAAAAGATCATGCAGGACAAGCTGTTTGCCAAGGTCGCCGCCGGCAAGATCGAGACCGTCTGGCACCACCAGGTGGAAGAAGTGCTGGGCAACGACGCCGGCGTGACCGGCGTGCGCGTGAAGTCGACCCTGGACGGCAGCACCCGCGACATCGAGGCCCATGGCTTCTTCGTGGCCATTGGCCACCACCCGAACACCCAGCTGTTCGACGGCCAGCTGGCCATGAACAACGGCTACCTGGAAATTCGTTCAGGCCTGGGCGGCAACGCCACGCAGACCTCGGTGGAAGGCGTGTTCGCCGCCGGCGACGTGGCCGACCAGCACTACCGCCAGGCAATCACCTCGGCCGGCTTCGGCTGCATGGCCGCCCTGGATGCCGAGCGCTACCTGGACGCACAGGGCAAGGCCAGCTGACCACCGGTCTGTAGAGTCGAGCCATGCTCGACTGAACCATGCAAGACAAAGGCCGGCACGAAAGCGCCGGCCTTTTCGTTTACTGCGCCAAGCCAGCAACGCTTCGGACCGGAGTGCTCCGATCAGGGCAAGCCCCGCGCCCAGCAGCAACGAACGCCACTCCCGATCCGCCTCCCGCGGGCCGCTGCCGAATCGCCTCCCCTGCCTCTCTTGCTGCATCATCTGCAGCCTTGATCTCAGGATAGTAGTACTCAGCCGGCTGGCCGTCGTACAGATGTATCACGCGATGAAACGGCGCCACCTGCTCAGCCCAGTGCAGAAGTCCGAAGTTGATTTCGCTGGTCTGATCTTCATACGAAGCCCCATGGGTTTCAGGAAGGAATGATCGATCCAGCGAGATCCTTACGACACCCGCGGCGACATCAGCAACGACATCGACGCGACGGCTGCGCACCTGACCATCGACCAGCTTGACGCGCTCAAGGATGTCGCGCGCCTTCTGGGTCAGCAGGTTGTCCAGCTCGGCATCGCGCCGAGCGATCGCGGGAGAATCGTCGGCTTGAGCAAAACACGGGGCGGCTGCGCTTCCAAGAAGTGCAAGCAAGAGAGGAAGGGCGATTCGCTGAGAACTCCGGGTCATCATGACTACTCCTCGCATGAAATGGATGCGCCGCTCCTGCGACGCCCACTCACCCTGCGCTGCACCGCACCTGCGGCCCTCCACCGAACACGCACAACCAAGGATTTCCAACTTTCCTCACGGCGCCGCCGAAGCTGGCCAGTCCGATCTCGCCAGCCCCGTTCGCATTCCATCTGCCCTATCCGTCATTCCATGCAATCCCCCCACTTCCTCGACTCCCTGCAGGCCATTCCCGCCAGCGACCGGCTGGCCATGAGCAACGGCTTCCTCGAAACCCGCTCCGGTCAGGGTGGCAACGCCACCCAGACATCGGTGGAAGGCCTGTTTGCCGCTGGCGACGCGGCCGACCCGCACTATCGCCGGGCGATCATCTCGGCTGACTTCGGCTGCATGGCCGCATTGGACGCCGAACGCCACCTGGGCGCACAGGGCAAGGCCAGCTGACCACCGGTCTGTAGAGTCGAGCCATGCTCGACTGGGCCATGCTCGACTGAACCATGCAAAACAAAGGCCGGCGCGGGAGCGCCGGCCTTTCGGTTTTCTGCGGCGAGCAAGCAACGATCCGGGACCGGACGCTGCGATCATTGCCGCCTGCGACGGAACAGACGGACAGCTACCCAGCCAGATGCGCCGTCTATCCGACACGCCGGGAGGCCTTCGTGCACCCATGTGCAGCGCCTCCTAACTGGGAGCGACGAAGGCCGTCTACTCCCAAGCCTGCAGCTTCAGACGCGCCTTGCCTATTCCGTAGACAGTGCATTCTTGTCCGAGTCGATCGAAGCAACGAATCGCACTATTCGTTCTTTTGATGAAGATGGCACCGACATTTCAGACATGGAATAGACAGGAGTGCTGCTGCCGAGTGCGCCGAACTCAGCATCCCATCTCTGATAGGCCTGCTCTCCTTGCAGCCAGACTTCACCAATGCAGAGTACATAGCCGCACGACAGTGCAGCGATCCTTCCCATCCCATCCAGCGCCGCCTCGGCCGACAACCGATAGTGTTTGCTGATGAACTGAGCATCGGCATCGGTGGCCGCATCCCTTTCCAGTGCCCGAATGGCGCTGCGGAACTGATCATCCGATTGGATGACCAGACTGATGTGCGATTCGGAGAGCCCATCCGCGACGATGAATGACGTCTCCGAAGGCAAAGCGGCTCCTGTTTCGCTTGAGAGCGCTGTGTTTCCTGCAATCAACTCCCGCAGAGCGCTCGGTGGTGACTTTCTGCTTTCAGTCGCGCCCACGCCCCCCGCGCTTCCAACCTCGCCGGATCGCCCCAAACGCTCCATTCGGCCAGCCGTGGAATCCCTGGGATCCGCCGCTGGCTCGCATGCGGGCAGGCTCACCAGAAGGAGCGCAAGAGTGAGAAATCCATTAATTCTTCTCACGTTTATTGAATTCCCATGCATTACGTATTCACAACAGCGTGATCTCCGGACCCGGCATGAGCGCGGCCCGGAGAAGCGACGCAGATCAGATCAACTCGGACGCGTACGGACCGGATTGATTACCCAGTGGACACGACCGCCACAACAGTCGGACACATTCCATCCACCACCCGGATTTCGACTGGCAACGCAGCGGTTGGTGCAACTAACCTCCCTTCCATCAAGAACCACCCTGTCGGCTGCCGCGACACTGCCTGAAAAGAACATCGAAGACATGAAAATCACCGCAAGTACAACTGCCACCCTCATGGGGAATTCCTTGGCTGTAATAAGCACCGACAAGCTCGGCGCGAGAAAATTAGCGACGCTGAGACTGGACGTTCAACTCGAAGCACGTCGCATTCAGCGTGGCGCGTAAGATTCTCAGCACGCTTCACAACTCCGAATGGCACGCATCGAACTGAACGTTTGTGAAGCTCCTCACATTCCGTTTCGTTGGCCGATGCAGATGACGCCAGAATGAAGTCCGTTACCCGGGCGCCGCCCTTCTGCTCGGCACTTGACTGATCGCAGCAAGGATCTCCTTCTTCGCGCCAGGCAGGGCTGAAACGACACACTTGTTCCAAGCTGCTCGCCAGGACTGGACCAGGTACGACAACAGCACCCGGACCTGGATAGACACGATTTGGAGCAATCGGGGCCAACACGCACCACCATGCGAGTTGACGCCCCATGACGCGCGGCCAGTGAAAGCCAGTCCATTGCTGTCGATCCCGCTCGCGCCCTGCTTGCCCTATCCTTCCCTCCATGCATCTCCCCCGCTTCCTCGACTCCCTGCAGGCCATTCCCGACACCGACTGGGACGCCCTGCACGACGGCCGCAACCCCTTCGTCACCCACGCGTTCCTGGCCGGGCTTGAAGAACATGGCTGCCTGCGCGAGGACTGGGGCTGGCAGCCGCAGCACTTCACGCTATGGGAGGGCGACACGCTGGTCGGTGCCATTCCGGGCTACCTGAAGACCAATTCGCACGGCGAGTTCGTGTTCGACCACGCCTGGGCCAACGCCTATGCCCGCCACGGCCGCGACTACTACCCGAAATGGCTAGGGGCGGTGCCCTATTCGCCAGTCACCGGCCCGCGCCTGCTGGCCCGTCACGATTCGCTGCGCGGCGAGCTGCTGGCATCACTGCGCGCGCAGTTGGCGGCGCTGGATGTTTCGTCGGCCCACATCAATTTCCACACGGCCAGCGATGAGGCCGCCTTCAGCGACGACTGGCTGCTGCGCGAAGACATCCAGTTCCAATGGCAGAACCCGGGTGACTGGACCACCTTCGAGCAGTTCCTGGGCGCGATGAACCACAAGCATCGCAAGAACATCCGCCAGGAACGGGCCAAGGTCACCCGCCAGGGCATCAGCTTCCGCGTGGTACATGGTAACGAAGCCAGCCGCGCCGACCTGCAGGCGATGTACCGCTTCTATCTGCAGACCTTCCTGGAATATGGCAACGCGCCGGCGCTGACCGAGGCCTTCCTGCGCCATCTGGCGATTTCACTGGGCCGCGGGCTGGTGCTGTTCCTGGCCGAGCAGGACGGCGAGCCGATTGCCGGCGCCCTGTGCCTGCGTGGCGGGGACACCCTGTATGGGCGCTACTGGGGTGGCGCCACCCTGCCCGGCCTGCATTTCGAGGCCTGTTACTACCAGGGCATCGAGTACTGTCTGCGCGAGGGCCTGACCCGCTTCGAGCCGGGCGCACAGGGCGAACACAAGCTGGCGCGGGGCTTCCTGCCGACGCTGGTGCGCAGCCGGCACTGGGTGGCCGGTGCGGAGTTCGGCGAGGCGCTGCAGGACTGGTGCAGACAGGAGAGGCGGGATGTGCGGCGGTACCAACAGGCGCTGCAGGTGCACAGCCCGTTCCGCGCGGAGCCGTGATGCGTGCCAACCAAGGTTGGCACCTACCAAAGCTGAGCGACGTGCTCAAAGCGCCGCCGGGCATGGCCCGGCGCTACCGGTGCGGCGGTCGCTACAATGCCCGCATGACCCGCCAGTTGCCCTGGCGTCTGGCCGATGCGCCGGACGCGCCGTTCCCGCCCGCTGAAACTGCGCTGCGCCAGCCCGATGGGCTGCTGGCGGTGGGCGGCGATCTGCACCCGCTGCGGCTGCTGAACGCCTACGCCGGCGGCATCTTCCCGTGGTTCAGCGACGGCGAGCCGATCCTGTGGTGGTCGCCCGACCCGCGCATGGTGTTCCGCACCGATGGCGTGCACCTGTCCAGCCGCTTCCGTCGCCAGCTGCGCGCCAGCCCGTGGGAAGTGACGGCGGATACGGCATTCACCCAGGTGATGCGCGCCTGCGCCGGGGCGCCCCGGGCCGGTCAGGATGGCACGTGGATCAGCCCCGCCATGGTCGACGCCTACAGCCATCTGCACGACCTGGGCTTTGCCCACTCCTTCGAGGTCTGGGACCGGCAGGATCTGGTCGGCGGCATCTATGGTGTCGCCATCGGCCAGATGTTTTTCGGCGAAAGCATGTTCAGCGGCGCCAGTGGCGGCTCCAAGGTGGCGCTGGCGGCACTGGCGGCCACGCTGAACGATTGGGGCTGGCCGCTGATTGATGCCCAGGTGGAGAACCCGCACCTGCTGCGGATGGGCGCGATCCACCTGCCGCGCCAGGAATTCCTGCAGCAAATGCGCCATGCGGTGCAGCAGCCGGGGCGCGAGAGCCCCTGGACCCAGGCCCTGGGGCGCCTGCCTGCGCGCGCCCTGGCCGGGGGTTAACACAAACTTTGCAAGCTGGCGCGAGTGCGCGTAAAATACTGCGCCTTAGGCCCAGCGTGGCCGTTTTCTGAACCGCACAGGACTACATGTCGAAAGACGATTCCATCGAGTTCGAGGGCACCGTCAGCGAGACGCTGCCGAACACCACTTTCCGCGTTCGTCTGGAAAATGGGCACGAAATCATCGCCCACATCTCCGGCCGCATGCGCAAGAACTACATCCGCATCCTCACCGGTGACCGGGTCAAGGTTGAAATGACCCCGTACGACCTGACCAAGGGTCGTATCACCTACCGCATGAAGTAAGCGGTCGGCGCACTGCGCCACCCCGACAAGGCCAGCCCTGGTTGCTGGCCTTTTGTCATGCCTGCCATCTGGCCCTGCCGGAGGTCACCGTGACCGAGCTCACCGTGGCATCGGTCAGCCGTGCTTGCGGCAGATTCGCATTCGTACCGATGGCGGCATCGTGGCACCCGGTCCAGTCCGGACCGCCACCCCTGCCCCGCCATGAACACGCCCCGCCTGCACGCCCTGATTGCTGCCGCCGCGCTGTCTGCCGGCGCCCTGTCTGTCACCGCCCTGTCTGTCACCGCCCTGTCTGTCACCGCCAACGCCGCTGATGCCCCCGCTGCCAGCGCGGGCGACTGCGTTCAGCTGGGCAACGACCAGCAACTGGTCCGCGCCAACGCCTCGCGCGATGTGCTGCTACGCAACGGCAGCGAGCACTATCGGGTTCACTTCCAGGAAGACTGCTCCAAGGCGGCTTACTCGCGCAAGCTGGCCTTCAGCACCGACGGCCAACCCGGACAAGTGTGCGGGGCCGGCCGCACCCAGCTGCAGACCGACCGCGGGCAGTGCACCGTGGCCCGCGTGGAAGCCATTGATGCCGACACCTTCAAGCAGAAGGCGCGCCAGCGCAGCCGCTGAGTGGGCACACAACAAGGGCGGCCGAAGCCGCCCTTGTTGATGCAGCGACGAAACGAAAGCGCTAGCGCGCCGCTACAAGCGACTGCACATTCGGTTGCGTGCGCTGCCGCGCCAGCCAGAGATCGTAGTTCGACTGCAGGCCCATCCAGAACACCGCCGTACTGACGCCGGCCAGCTCCAGCCGAATTGCGAGATCGGGACTGATTCCCGCCTTGCCGTTGATGACACGGGACAGCGCAACACGCGACATGACCAGGCGCTCGGCGGCCTCGGTGACAGACAGCGAGACCGGATCGAACACCATGGTCTTGAGAGTTTCGCCCGGATGGGGGTGGTGGTGAATCATGTGCGCCTCAGTGGTAGTCCTGGTAATCCAGCAGCTCAACATCACCGCCCGAAAATCGAAATGTGACCCGCCAGTTGCCGTTCACCCATATCGACCAGTGCCCCTGCAATGCACCTTTCAGGCCGTGCAAGCGCAGGCCGGGCATCGCCAGATCGTGAGGGCAGGATGCGACGTCAAGAATGGAGAGAATCATCAGCAGCTTCGCCGCGTGACTCTGACGAATACCTCGGCTGGCGCCTGTTCGATAGAGCTGCTCTAGACCTTTGTGCCGAAAGCTGATGATCACAACTGTATCCCGTATCGTTACGCGATACAACAGGTGTGCAGTATCGCTGAACGGCAGACACTCCCACCGATCCCAGCACCGGACAAGGCAGCCAGCGACAACCGCGCACAAAAAAGGGCGGCCGAAGCCGCCCTTGCCTACCCCCCAACAGTGGCCGGGAGTAATCCCGGCCGCTGGTCTTATTCCACCGTGGCCGGCAGCAGCCGCTCGGGCTCGGCCTGGGTTTCCACCACCAGTTCGTCGTCGCGTACGTCGATGCTGACCTTGCCACCGTTCACCAGCTTGCCGAACAGCAGCTCGTCGGCCAGCGGGCGCTTGATCTTGTCCTGGATGACGCGGGCCATCGGGCGCGCACCCATCAGCGGGTCGAAACCGTGGTGGGCCAGCCAGTCGCGCGCGGTCGGGGTGGCCGACAGGCTGACGTGCTTTTCCTGCAGGCGCATTTCCAGCTCGATCAGGAACTTGTCGACCACGCGCAGGATGTGCTCGAAGCCCAGCGCTTGGAACTGCACCACCGCGTCGAGGCGGTTGCGGAATTCCGGCGTGAACGCGCGGCGGATGGTTTCCATCGCGTCGGTGGCATGGTCCTGCTTGGTGAAGCCGATCGAACGCCGCGAGGCCTGGGCCGCACCGGCATTGGTGGTCATCACCAGCACCACGTTCTTGAAGTTGGCTTCGCGACCGTTGGTGTCGGTCAGCACGCCGCGGTCCATCACCTGCAACAGGATGTTGAAGATGTCCGGATGCGCCTTCTCGATTTCATCCAGCAGCAGCACGCAGTGCGGCGTCTTGACGATCTTCTCGGTCAGCAGGCCACCCTGGTCGAAACCGACGTAGCCCGGGGGCGCGCCGATCAGGCGACTGATCGAATGCGGCTCCATGTACTCGGACATGTCGAAGCGGACCAGCTCGATGCCCAGCTGCAGGGCCAGCTGCTTGGTCACTTCGGTCTTGCCCACGCCGGTGGGGCCGGCGAACAGGAAGTTGCCGATCGGCTTTTCCGGGTTGCCCAGGCCCGAGCGGGCCAGCTTGATGGCCGACGCCAGGGTGTCGATGGCCGGGTCTTGGCCGAAGATCACCATCTTCAGGTTGCGCTCCAGGTGCTGCAGCACATCCTTGTCGGTCGCGCTGACCTGCTTGGCCGGAATGCGCGCCATCTTGGCCACGATCGATTCGACCTCCTCGACGTCGATCAGCTCCTTGCGCTGGCCTTCGGGCATCAGCCGCTGGCGCGCGCCGGCTTCGTCGATCACGTCGATCGCCTTGTCCGGCAGCAGGCGGTCGCCGATGTGCTTGACCGACAGGTCCACGGCAGCCTGCAGCGCTTCGTCCGAGTAGGTGACCCCGTGGTGGGCCTCGTACTTGGCCTTCAGGCCCTGCAGGATCTCGTAGGTTTCGCCCACGGTCGGCTCGACGATGTCGATCTTCTGGAAGCGACGGGCCAGTGCCCGGTCCTTTTCGAAGATGCCGCGGTATTCCTGGAAGGTGGTCGAGCCGATGCAGCGCAGCTCGCCCGAGGCCAGGGCCGGCTTGATCAGGTTGGAGGCATCCATGGTGCCGCCCGAGGCCGAACCGGCACCGATGATGGTGTGGATCTCGTCGATGAACAGCACGGCGTTGGGCACCTTCTTCAGGGCCGTCAGCACGCCCTTCAGACGCTTTTCGAAGTCGCCCCGGTACTTGGTGCCGGCCACCAGCGCGCCCAGATCGAGCGAGTAGATGATGGCATCGGCCAGCACGTCGGGTACCGAGCCTTCCACGATGCGGCGGGCCAGGCCCTCGGCGATCGCAGTCTTGCCCACGCCGGCCTCGCCCACGTACAGCGGGTTGTTCTTGCGGCGGCGGCACAGGACCTGGATGGTGCGCTCGATCTCGTCGGCACGGCCGACCAGCGGGTCGATGCGGCCGGCGCGGGCCTGGTCGTTCAGATTGCTGGCAAATTCGGTCAGCGCGTCGCCCTTGGGCTCGCCCTCACCGCCCTCCATGCGGCCCTCACTTTCCGGCGAGGACGGCTGCTCGCCCTCCTCGCCCAGCTTGGCGATGCCATGGGACAGGTAATTGACCACGTCCAGCCGGGTGACATCCTGCTGGTTGAGGTAATAGACCGCGTGGGAGTCCTTTTCGCCGAAGATCGCCACCAGCACGTTGGCGCCGGTCACTTCCTTCTTGCCCGAGGACTGCACGTGGTACACGGCCCGCTGCAGCACGCGCTGGAAGCCCAGGGTGGGCTGGGTATCGCGGCCATCATCTTCGGCCAGGCGGGACACAGAGGCCTCGATGGCCTGTTCCAGCTCCTGGCGCAGGCGCTCGGCGTCGGCGCCACAGGCCTTCAATACCGCCTGGGCGGAGGGGTTGTCGAGCAGTGCCAACAGCAGGTGTTCGACCGTCATGAACTCATGCCGGGCCTCACGGGCGCGCTTGTAGCACTGGCCGATGGTGTGTTCGAGGTCTTTGCTGAACATGGATTACTCCGGCGGCAGTTGGAGACAATATGCGGCCTGACTACGCGATTTCCATCACCCTAGCGGATTGCAGCGTTCAGATGGCGTTAGCAGTACGAACCGCTTGATCATCATTCACTCCACGGGCAGCCCACGGGGGCCTGAGCGCACCCTACCCGAGGCGCGGGCGATTGTGACGTGAATGGACCATCCCCATGGCTCTGAAGGAGAGCACGCAGGCTGTGGCATGGAGCGGCCAGCGGCGGGGCAGCGGCGGCGCGACCAGTGCACGGCGCTGCCGTTGGGGCGGTCCGATCGGGGACGGCGTGGTCATTGGGGCGCGCGACCAAAGCCGTCGTAGAGTCGAGCTTGCTCGACTGCTGTTGGCCAGAGCAGTCGAGCAAGCTCGACTCTACGGAAGCGCTGCGGCAGTCGAGCAAGCTCGACTCTACGGAAGCGCTGCGGCAGTCGAGCAAGCTCGACTCTACGGAAGCGCTGCGGCAGTCGAGCAAGCTCGACTCTACGGGCTCAGGCCTTTTCCATCGTGCACAGCAGCGGGTGCTGGTTCATGCGCGAGTACTCGTTGACCTGGGCCACCTTGGTCTCGGCCACTTCGCGGGTGAACACCCCGCACACGCCGCGGCCACGGGTGTGGACGTGCAGCATCACCTGCGTGGCCTTGTCCAGGTCCATGGTGAAGAACTGCTGCAGCACATCCACCACGAAATCCATCGGGGTGTAGTCGTCGTTGAGCAGCATGACCTGGTAGAACGGCGGCGGCGCCACTTCCGGGCGCGCGGGCTCCACGGCAAGGCCGTGCTCGTGGTGGGAATCGGGGGAAGACTCGCGGGGCATCCCCCTATTATAAGCGCTGGCGGCCAGCCGCGTTGGCCTGCCGCAGAATGGACGACACGCACCGGCACCGTCACAATTACCGCCTTCCCCAACGTGTTTCACAGGAATTTCATGAAAAGGATCCTTCTGCCCGCCCTGCTGATCGCCCTGGCCACCCCGGCCATGGCCGCCGCGGCCAACGCCGCCGGCAACAGCGCGGCCAAGGCCGATGCCGCCATCGGGCGCCACCTGGACAAGTTGGGCTATACCTACGAAGTGGACGAAGACGGCGATTACCAGATGGTGTTCGACGTGGAAGGCGACCGTACCCAGATCGTGTACGTGCGCTCGGCCGTGGAAGATTTCGGCACTCACAACATCCGCGAGATCTGGTCGCCGGGCTACACCGGCAAGAGCAAGCAGTTCCCGGCCGACGTGGCCAACCGGCTGCTGGAAGATTCGCAGGACGCCAAGATGGGCGGCTGGGTGAAGCAGGACATGACCGCGATGTTCGTGGTCAAGATCGATGCCGATGCCAGCACTGAGCAACTGAGCGATGCCATCGACGCGGCGATCCGTACCGCCGATGCGATGGAACTGGAACTGACCAAGAAGGACGACCTCTGAATTGAATACCCCGCAGGACATGCGCTGGGCACCCCACGCCACCGTCGCCACCGTGGTGGTCGACGGCGGCCGCGTGCTGCTGGTGGAAGAAACCATCGAGGGCCGCGCCGTGCTGAACCAGCCGGCGGGCCACCTGGAACCCGGCGAGAGCCTGGCCCAGGCGGCGCTGCGTGAAACCCGGGAAGAAACCGGCTGGACGGTGGAGCTGACCGATTTCATCGGCTGCTACCAGTGGACCGCCGGCGACGGCACCGCATTCCTGCGCTTCTGCTATGCCGCCCGCCCGATCAGCCATGACCCGGCACAACCGCTGGATACCGGCATTGACCGTGCGCTGTGGATGACACCGGGCGAGCTGCAGGCCGCCAGCGAGCGCCTGCGCAGCCCGCTGGTGTGGCGCGTGCTGGCCGACTATCTGGGCGGCCAGCGCCACCCGTTGCACTTGGTGCAGGAGGTCGCATGAGCAGCCCACGGGTGATGGTGGGGGTATCGGGCGGCGTGGATTCGTCGGTGGCCGCCTGGCGCCTGGTGCAGCAGGGCGAGGCCGTGGCCGGTCTGTTCATGCAGAACTGGGCCGACGATGGCAGCGGCGACTGCCGCGCCGAGGATGACCGCCGCGACGCCGTGGCGGTCTGCGGCCTGCTGGGCATTCCGTTTCACTTCCGCGATTTTTCCAGCGAATATTGGCAGGGCGTGTTCGAGCACTTCCTGGCCGAGTACGCGGCCGGCCGCACGCCCAACCCGGACGTGCTGTGCAACCGCGAGGTGAAGTTCAAGCACTTCCTGGACGCTGCCCGCGAACTGGGCGCCGAACGCATCGCCACCGGCCACTACGCCCGGGTGGCCCAGCGCGGCCAGCAATGGCTGCTGCTGCGTGGTGCCGACCGCAGCAAGGACCAGAGCTACTTCCTGCACCAGCTGGGGCAGGCACAGCTGGCCGCGACCCTGTTCCCGATTGGCGATCTGGAAAAGAGCGATCTGCGCCGCATCGCCCGCGATGTCGCCCTGCCCACACATGCCAAGAAAGATTCCACCGGTATCTGCTTCATTGGCGAGCGCGATTTCCGCGAGTTCCTGGGCCGCTACCTGCCCGCGCGCCCGGGCCAGATCCTGGACCCGGCCGATGGCAGCGTGATTGCCGAGCACCCCGGCGTGTTCTATTTCACCCTGGGCCAGCGCGAAGGCCTGAACATCGGCGGCGTGCGTGGTCGCCCGGCCGCGCCGTGGTACGTGGTGGGCAAGGATGTGGCCAGCAACGTGCTGTACGTGGACCAGGACCGGGAAAGCCCGTGGATGCTGTCCAACCGCCTGCGCTCGGAAACCGCACACTGGATTGCCGGCGCGCCGCCGGCCCGGCGCTTTGAATGCACGGCACAGACCCGCTATCGCCAGCCTGATGAACCGTGCACGGTACAGGTGCTGGACGATGGCAGCGTGCTGGTGACCTTCGCCCGGCCACAGCGCGCCGTCACCCCCGGCCAGTCGCTGGTGCTGTATGACGGTGAGGTCTGTCTGGGCGGTGCGGTGATCGCCGCCACCGATGCGCCGCTGGAACAGCGCCTGCGCACCACCCCTTCTCCTTTCGAGGTAATTGCTGCATGAGTTTCACTGTCGACGACCGCGTACTGGCCCTGGCCGGCATTGCCCAGGCCCTGCAGCAGGTCCGCCGTATCGCCGATACCGGCCATTCCGACGCCTCTGCCGTGCGTACCGCGGTGGACAGTGTGTTCCGCATCGATGCCGGCTCGCCGCAGGAGGTCTTTGGTGACCGCCATGCGCTGAAGAGCGGCCTGCGCCTGCTGCACAACTACTTCCGCAACCAGGGCCAGGACCCGGTGCTGCCCAAGCTGGCCCTGTCGGTGCTGCAGCTGGAGCGCCGCTTCGTGCAGGACGGGGCCACCGTGAACAAAGTGGCCTCGGGCATCGAGCGTGCCCAGCACCAGGCTGCCGAGCTGGGCGACAGCGGCCACCCGGACGTGCTGGCCAACCTGGGCGGCCTGTACGCCGACACGATCAGCCACCTGAAGCCGCGGGTGATGGTGCAGGGCAACCCGCACTACCTGGCCCAGGCCGGGGTGGTGGCCGAGATCCGCGCCCTGCTGCTGGCCGCCGTGCGCGCCGCCGTGCTGTGGCGGCAGGTGGGCGGCAGCTACTGGGACTTCCTGATTGGTCGCAAGGCCATGATCGAAGCGGTGGACCGCCAGCTGGCCTGAGAGCCGGGATCAGGACCGGGGGTCAGAGCCCTTTCCTTGCCGGAAAGGGATCCGACCCCATCACCGCCTGCCCCGGGGTCGGATCCCTTTTCCCCGGAAAAGGGCTCTGACCCCACCATCCAGAATCGCGCCAGAAATCCGGCGCATTCAGAAAGCACATCGACGTTAAAGAGAAAGGGGGTACGGCCGATACATCCTCCGTGCACCTCCCGAGAACGTCCATGTACTCACGCATTTTCATCCGTCTGGCCGCCCCCCTGGCTCTGACCCTGCTGCTCCCCTTCGCCATCGGTTTCGAATGGCCGGCCGCCCTGCGCTGGGCGATCCTGACCACGATGACGCTGAGCTGGCTCGGCTTCGCGTGGTGGACCACCCGCGCCCAGGCCCATCGTTCCCCGGAACATGCCCGTGTCCTGCGTGAGCAGGACCAGCTGCTGACCGAACTGCGCAGCTTCGTCGGCAACGAGATCGACGGCTCGCGTGGCGAAGTCGAACGCGCCCGTGACCTGATCCGCCAGGCCGTGTCCAGCCTGGGTGGCAGCTTCGATGCCATGAACCGCAAGTCCCGCCAGCAGAGCCAGGCCCTGTCGCGCATCGTCGACCGCGCCGGCGATGAAGGCAGTGCCGGCCTCGACGTCGCCCGCTTCGCCCAGCACGCCAGCAACCGTATGGAACAGCTGGTGGAAGCCCTGGAACAGGTGAGCGGCCAGAGCAGCACCACCGTGCAGCACATCGACCAGATGGCGCAGCACTTGGACGGCATCTTCGCCCTGCTGGAAGACGTCAAGTCGATTGCCGACCAGACCAACCTGCTGGCGCTGAACGCGGCCATCGAAGCGGCCCGCGCCGGTGAAGCCGGTCGTGGCTTCGCGGTGGTGGCCGACGAAGTGCGGAACCTGTCCGAGCGCTCGACCACGTTCAACGAACAGATCCGCAAGCTGGCGCACAGCTCCAAGGACGCCATTGCCAAGGTGCGCGAGACCGTCTCGCACATGGCCTCGCGTGACATGGACCGCTCCCGCGAAGCCCGCCAGGAAGCGGCGACGATGCTGGACAACGTGGCGCAGATCAACGCGTCGCTGGGTGACGGCATGCGCGAAGTCTCCGAATGCGCCCGCTCGATCGATGGCAGCGTGGCCGAGGCCGTGCGCGCCCTGCAGTTCGAAGATATCGCCACCCAGGCCTTGGGCGGCGTGCACACCCATCTGGATCGCCTGACCGCGATCAACCGTGAGGCGGTGGCCCTGCAGGAGCTGCTGCACCGCAATGGGGGCGTGTTCGACGAAGAAATCGCCACCGCTCTGCAGCGCACCGGCAACCGCCTGCGCGACCTGCGCAGCGAATGGGAACGTCCGCCGCACAAGCCGGTTGCCCAGCAGAACATGGGCGCCGGTACGGTCGAGCTGTTCTGACCCTGATGTCCGCTGCCTTTTCCGGCAGCGCCGAAGGCCCCGGTCATTCCGGGGCCTTTGCCTGTAGCCTGCCGTTGGATGCCCCTGCCCCACGCACCATGACCCTGATCCGCGCCCTGCCCTCCCTGGCCGACACCGAACGCCCGCGCAATGCGAGCGTGCGTGAGCAGCTGCAGCAGCTGGAAGAGGTCGCCCGCGAAGAGATCCGCGAACTGCAGCAGCTGGCCGATGCACGTCCCGCGCCGTCCCGCGCGGACGAGGAGCTGCTGGGGCTGGCGTGGGACCTGGGGCTGGATGGCGAAGCCCTGAGGTAGATCCACGCCATGCGTGGATGGCCTTCACCACCACCCGCTCCAAACCCATGGCATGATCCGCCCATGCCACCTACGGCTGGACACGGAGTGTCGTCGCATGAGCACCACGTTCATGACTTGGCTGGGATTTGCTGTGATGGTGCTCATCGCGGTCACCTTCACCTGGCGCCCCGCCTACGCCACTTTGCGGCCACCCCGGCATAGACCTGTCGCATTCCTGTTCGGCAGCCTGCTCTTCATGCCGATGGCCTTTCTATTTGCCTGGGCGCCGGCAGCTGCCATCAACACCGGGCATGTTCATCTGAGCCATCACCGGTCCGGCACCATTGATGCATGGCGGGACATCGAGCCGATGACCTCCTGGCTGATCATCGTCGCGGAGTACGCGTTCGGGCTGTTGATCGCCAGCTATTCCATTGCAGGCATCGCATTGATGAAACGGTAGATCCACGCCATGCGTGGGTGCATGCGATCGCCCCTCCACCCTTTCGGACTTGTTGCATGGTGTGGATCACAGGCCCGGGGCACACTCGTCGCTCTCCCTCCCTGGTGGCCGCATGGCATTCAATTCCGAAGAAGCGCGAGAAACCTTCGAACAGTTTCTGATCATCATGGACGATCAGATTGAATGGCTGATCGAACAAGCACAGCTCCGCGGCGTCGACCTTGACGGCAGCCTGGAGAGCCTTGATCGCCTGGAGACGCTGTACACGACGATGGCTGCAACGTTGTCGGAGGACGAACAGGATGGCCTGAGGATTGTGTTTGCACGATATCTGGGCGATGTAGTGTGGGAGCATCACGGCGGCAAATGGACCCTGCCACTGGATGATCCAAAAGACATCAATTTCAACATGCCGGTTATCGTGGGGCACTCATCCTGCCCGTGGCTGGAATTCAATCCCATCCATACGATGCATTGCTATGCCCTACGCCCAAAGGCTGGAATGCTCCGAAGCATCGTCGCGCACAGTGTTGATCCACAGATTCTGGATCTCAGCGATCTGGTGGAAGACGATTGAATCCAGGAGACTGCTCGATTCACTGGACCGCCCCGCGAGGACGGTAGCTGGTTCCGGGCAACATCCACGCATGGCGTGGATCTACTGGGGTGGCGAAATCGCTGTGGCATGATGCGCAGGTCCCGTTCATGGAAGACCGATGGCCATCGCCCTGATCGCCGTGCTGTTGATCGAAGTCCTGCTGCTTGTGCTGTGGGCGCCGTTCTTCTTCCGCACCGGCATCGTGCTGTTCAACCAGCGCATTGCCGCGTCACCTGACGATCTGAAACGACTTTCTCTGGGCGGGCTCGAATACGACTTGCCGACCGAACGATGGGCGCGCCTGTCATTCCGCACCCTGCCCGATGGCAGCGTGGCGTTCCGCGAAAGCTTCGCGCCAGGTTTCGGCGGGCGCTACTTCCCGCTGATGCATGGCCGGATCGTGGTGGACAGGCGGCGCCGGGAGGTGCGGGTGATGGGCCGCTGCAGCTGGTTCGCACTGGTCCTGACCCTGCTGGTGGTGCCGATCGCGCTGCTGCGCCCGATGGCGTGGCCCATGCTGGCGGTGCCGCTGATCTTCTATACGGGCTACTACATCCAGCGCAAGCGCTATGCCGCCGTCGTGAACGCGGTGAGGGCGCGGGTGCGCAACGAGTTTCCCTGGCAGTTCAAGGACCGCCCCCGGTAGATCCACGCCATGCGTGGATGTAGCCGATAAAGACGCGCAGATTCGGATTGTTTGCATGGACCTGGGCCGGACAGCCCCTCATCGCGCAGGTCCGATTTCAGTTCAGATCAGCCCACAGCCCGTGACCAGCGCCGCCCTCTGCCTTTCACTTGCCCTGCAACTCCCGGTTGCCCCAGACCCGCTTGCCCTGGATCCCGATTCCCTGCTTGCGCTTCATCAAGCTCTACAGTCATTCGGCGATTTCCAGTAGTCGTACTCCGCGCCCATAAATGTGAATGATCCTGATGCAGGTGTGACCGACGCAACCGTCGAGGTCTCCGCCGGCTGCCTGCAGGGTGGCGCACAGATCATCATCCTGGACGCTGATATCGACGAGGCGCAAGAGCGGTATCTGGTGCTGGACAAGGCTTGGCATGACCTTCCCGCGGGCACGTTGCTGCTTGTCTCCGGAAGCTCGGTGACCGTCATTCCAACCCACGAGGGCAGCCCGGAACTTGCACGGGCGGAGACACTGCTCGCCTTCCTGGACTACCTGCCAATCAGCACGGATTGGAATGCGCTGGCCGTACCGAACACCGCGTTGCCAGTGACGGAGTTGAATCCTGACGAGTTCTTTCAGGGCTTCATTCCGAGCTCCAAGGTTGAAGCAGTTCCCGAAGCCACCCTGGCGACATGGGAAGGCGTGCTACCCAACCTGCTGCTGGCACTGTGGCGACGCGATGGGCTCGCACGCTATCGCGACGACAGGCCCGCCTTGGTCGATCCCCACCTGTATGCGGAGATTGCTACCGCGTTTCTGCAAGGTAATCCCATGGAGGGTGCCGATACTTTCCATGTCTACGCGGTGACGGCTTTCGGCCAGATCTGCTGTGTGGGGAGAACACCTCCGCGCAGATCAGCATCGATCCGCCCAGGGGACAAGTCTCAACAGAATCGGATCTACCAGACCCCGCCGATGCAGTGGAACGCAACTGGAAACTGGCGTTCCTGCTGGAGGCCCTGATTGGGCCCTATCTTGACATCACCGACGACGATGAGCAGCCCCTGCATGCCCATGCACGTGACCGACTTGGACCATTGGCACCGGATGAGATCTACAGTTTTTCGCCCGCAGTTTCCGAAGATGGCTGGAATGCGGCGCATCTGGTGAAGACATATCGCCTCGGTGAGCTGAAAGCACTTGCTGCGACAGTGACCAGGGCGCGACCAACCGAACTGGATACCCGCGGTAAGTAGTTGCACGCCGTGCGTGGATGATGCCCCGCGATCCATGCATTTCGGAATGTTTGCATGGTCCTGGCAACACGCCTCGTCAACACTTGACGTCTCTTGAACCGGACATTGAGTGGATCCATATGGCGACGCCAGCACCAAAGAGGACGATACGGGAAACTGGAACTACCGGCGAACTTCTCAATGGCTGGACGCAGAAGCGTCGAACAATGCTCCGCTTCATCCGTGTAGGCGACGTATTCTGCTTTACTCGCAATGATGAAAAATTCTACTTCGGACAGATCATATCGAAGGCGCTTGTAGGTCACTGCGTGCAGATCTTCGATCTATGTAAAAGCGCGCCTGTGATAGGCAGGAGCGAACTGCTGCAAGCCAAGGCGACTATTCCCCCGATTATTCTTGACAGCTACGCAATATTTGACCGGAAGATTGACGCACATGGCGACTGGCGGGTCATCGGCCAGTTGGATGCTGGCGACATTTCCCGCTTTGAAAGCTACTTCTTCTGCTATGGAATAGAGAGGAATTGGAAGAAGATCAACGCCATGGGATCGAACGAGCAGCCCATCTCGGATGAAGAGGCAATGACTCTTGAGCCTCTCATTGCATTGACAGACTTCAAATTCTGGCTGGCATTTGATGCCTTCCGAGCTTCAGCAGATGGCATTTGGTCGCATCAGTTCTGATGATTGAATCACGGCCCAATCGGATCACAGTTGTGCCGCCATGCGTGAACCATGGCGAGCACAAGCATTTCGTCGACCACTGCCGACACCTACCAAGGCCGTTCAATGCGGTGCATTGTTGGGCGCACGTGCGTGGTTGGTAGATCCCCGCCATGCGCGGATGATCGCAAGCACCGGCATTCGTGTCGACCAAGGTCGACACCTACCAGAGCGGTGCGTCGGCGTGCGGGGATGGCGTCAGCGGGCCAGGGCGACTTCGCTGCCGGCGCGCTGCTGGCGCAGCCACTGCGCCAGGTCGCGCGGTGTGAGCGGGCGCGAGTACAGGTAGCCCTGGATCTCGTCACAGCCCTGGCGGCGCAGCATGTCTTCTTCCTGGTGCGTTTCCACGCCTTCGGCCACCACCTTCATGCCCAGGGCGTGGCCCAGGTGCACGATGGCCTGGGTCACTTCGGCCGTGCCCGAATCGTGCAGCATGCCCTGCACGAAGCTGCGGTCGATCTTCAGCCGCCCCACCGGGAAGCGATTGAGATAGTTCAGGTTGGAGAAGCCGGTACCGAAGTCGTCCACCGCCAGCGGTACGCCATGCCGTTCCAGCACATCGAAGCAGTGGCGCAGGATGTCGGTGTCACGGATCAGCGCCGATTCGGTCAGCTCCAGCTCCAGCCGCTGCGGCGGCCAGCCATGGGCGTGGCAGATCTCGATCACGCGTTCGGCAAAGCCGCGGTCACGCAACTGCACGGCCGATACATTCACTGCCACGCGTGCGAAGCACAGACCCGCACGGTCCCACGCCACGGCCTGGCGGCAGGCTTCGTTGAGCACCCAATCGCCGATGCGGACGATTTCGCCGCACTTCTCCGCGATGGGAATGAACTCGGCCGGGCTGCAGTAGCCGATGCCGGGGCGGTGCCAGCGCAGCAGCGCTTCGATTGCCGGCGGTTCGCCGTTGTGCGCGTGCAGCAGCGGCTGGTAAGCCAGGCTGAACTCTTCGCGCTCGATCGCGCCGTGCAGGCCGTGTTCGATCTCCAGGCGGCGCTGGATGCGGGCCAGGGCATCCTGGCTGTAATACTGGTAGGTGTTGCGCCCGGCTTCCTTGGCCGCATACATGGCCGCATCGGCGGCGCGCAGCAGCGAATCGAAATCGGTCTGTGATTCACCCAGCATGGCGATGCCGACGCTGGCCCCGACCTTCAGAGTTGTGTCGCCACGGCGCAGCGGCTCGGCCAGCGAGCCGATCAGCTTGCGTGCCACATGGCCGGCATCTTCCGGCTCGGCCAGATCACGCAAAACCACGATGAATTCATCACCGCTGAAGCGGCCGAACAGATCGTTGTTGCGCAGGTTCTGGTGCAGGCGCGCGGCTGCGGCCTTCAGCAGCGCATCGCCGGTGGCGTGGCCGAAGCTGTCGTTGATGTTCTTGAAGCCGTCCAGGTCGATGAACAGCATGGCCAGCGAGGTGCCTCGGTCACGTGCCTCTTCGATGGCCTCTGCAGTCTGCTCGCCCAGCAGCACCCGGTTGGGCAGGCCGGTCAGCAGGTCGTAGTGGGCCAGCAGTTCGATGCGCTCACTGGCCTCGCGTTCGCGGGTGATGTCACGGAACAGGACCACGTAGCGGGCCGGCAGGCCGTCGCGGCGATCCAGTTCGATCAGCACCTGCACCCACACGCGCAGGCCGGACTGCCGGTAGAAGCACAGGTCCAGCTGCTCGGGCAGCCCGCCATTGGAAATGCGGCCAAGCGCGGCCTCGAACGCGTTGCGCGAGTCCTCGGTGTACAGCGCCAGCGCCTGGTCCAGCGTGATCGGTTCCTTGCGCAGGCCATGGATGCGGTAGCACTCCTCGGTCCACTGCATGTGCCGGGTGGACACTTCGATTTCGCAGCCACCAATGCGCCCCAGCGCCGACACGCGATTGAGCAGCTCGGTGCGCCAGCGGATCAGCGCATCGGTCTGGTGCTGTTCGGTGATGTTCTGCACCTGGCCGAGCAGGCGTTTGGGCTGCCCGTCCATGTCCAGCAGCGGCTGCATCCACAACCGCAGGTGCTGCGAGGGCTCGCTGCCACGGGTCAGCTCGAGGTCCAGGTTGGCCGCCCGGCCGTCGCGCCACAGGCGCCGCCATGCGGCACGCAGCGCGCCGCGCGACCGCGGATGCAGCTGTTTCAACCAGCGCCGCTGGCCGGGCACGCTGCCCTGCTCCAGCGCCAGCAGCGAGCGCAGCTCGGGCGACCACCAGAACCGGTGGTTCTGCGGGTCGAACGACCAGCTGCCCATGCTGGCGATGCGCTGGGCCTCGCTCAGGTGCAGCTGCTGTTCCTGCAGCAGCGCTTCCAGCTGCTTCTGCTGCTCGATATCGGTATGCGTGCCGACCATGCGCAGCGGCTGGCCGTCGGCGGTACGCGCCACCACCCGGCCGCGATCCAGCACCCAGCGCCAATGGCCATCGCCCTGGCGGAAGCGGAACTGCGCGCTGTACTGCTCGCTGTGCCCGCGCAGGTGCTCGTCCAGCACCGCGCGCACATCGGCGATATCGTCCGGGTGGACCCGGCCGAGCATCTCGGTTGCGCCTTCATCGCCCAATGCGGGCGTGCGCAGTACGCGATCGGTGGGAATATCCCAGTCCCACAGGCTGTGGCCGGCACTTTCCAGGGCCAGCGCCCAGCGGCCGCCGCCGGTCAGCGGTACTGGTTCAGGCACGCTGAGGGTGAACGCCAGCAGGTTGCCGCTGCCATCGTGCACGGCGCGCAGGTGGCCGTCGTAGTGCCCCTGCGGCCCGCCGGGCAGCGAGCACGGCACGATGCCGCCGTCGGCCGCCAGCAGGCGCAGGTCTTCCAGCATGGGGGCATAGGCCGCCAGGGTGGCCGGCAGCCCATGTTCGCGCGCGGCCGGATTGGCCGCCAGCGGGCGGCCACTGCGGTCGACGATGACCAGTGCCGACGCGAGCGGATGTTGCAGCAGGCTGGCGATGATCCCTTGGTCCACGCGATCTAGCTCCGGAAAGACGCGCCCGACAGCGGGGCATGCAGTCCTTAACGGCCCGCTGCGGGGATAATTGAGTGGCCATCGCACACCCGCGCGGTAAGATGGCTGGCACCCGTCCCTACTGCCCCTGTCCATGCCCGCAGACCCGACCGGCACCGACCCAGATTCCGCCCCGCGGATGGCGCAGTCGTTGCGGCGCGACCGCCGCCGGGTGGTGCTGAGCTATCTGATGATGGCGCTGGCCTGGATCATTGCCTCCGATGGTGCGGTGAACGCGTTCGTGCTGGACCCCCAGCAGGCCGCCTTCTGGCAGAGCGTGAAGGGCGCGTTCTTCGTCTTCGCCAGCGCCGGCCTGCTCTACCTGCTGCTACGGCCGCTGGCCGAGCACGTGCTGGCCACCCACGCGCGGCTGCAGATGTCCGAGACGCGGCTGCGGCAGATGTTCGAGGGCAACCCCGGGCCGATCCTGGTGTATGACCTTGACAGCCTGGCCATCCTCGATGCAAACCCCGCGGCATGCCTGGCTTTCGGCTGGGAACGCGAGGAACTGCTGGCCCGCACCATCGAGATCCTGTGGCCGCCCGGCCAGGATCAGGCGCTGCAGCACAAGCTGGAGGCGATCCGCGAAGCGCCCGAGCAGCTGTGCATCCTGCGCGCGCAGCTGCAGCTGCGCGATGGCAGCCTGCGGCAGATGGAACTGCGGTCCAATGCCATCGATTATGACGGCCACAACGCCCGCCTGCTGATTGCCATCGATCGCACCGCCGAAGACCTGGCGCAGCTGCGCCGCGACCAGGCGCTGGCGCGGGTGGAGGAAGCCCACGAGCTGGCGCGTATCGGCGCCTGGGAGCTGGACCCCGCCAGTGGCCTGGGCCGCTATTCCAACCAGGTCTACCACCTGCTGGGGCGGCGCCCGCCGGAGGCCCGGCGCTGGCACCGCTTCGATGAACTGCTGGTGCCGGCCGACCCGGCCACTGCCGCGCAGACCGAACAGCTATTGGCCGACCTGTGCGCCGGCGAACCGGTCCAGGTGGACGTACTGCTGCCGCTGCTGGCCATGGATGGGCGCGCCCTGATGGTGCATCTGCGCGCGACCAGCGGTCGCGATGAAGCTGGCCGCGAACGCGTGCTGGGCACGCTGCAGGACGTAACCGAGCGCGAGCAGTCCCGGCGCCTGCTGCGTGAGCGCGAAGAACAGTTCCGCGAGCTGGTGCGGGTGCTGCCCGACGGCGTGGTGATCCTGTCCGAAGAACATGTGCTGTATGCCAACGCGTGGGCCGCCGCGCTGTTCGGCTACGGCAGCCATGCCCTGCTGGGCGAACCGCTGTCGGCGCTGGTGAACGGCGCCGATCTGCAGCGGGTGCGCGCCCAGTTGCGGGCCGGCCAGCCGCAGCACAGCCCGGGCCACAGCAGCGTGGCGGTCATGCAGCGCGCCGACGGCCGCCACTTCCATGCCGGCCTGGCGGTGGGTGAGGTGCGCTACGGTGGCCGCGACTGCAAGCTGCTGATCGTGCGCGACCTGAGTGAAGCCGAACGCACCCGCAGCGCGCTGGAAAACAGCAACCGCGAACTGCAGGCCATGGCCGGGCGCCTGTTCTCGCTGCAGGAGGACGAGCGCCGGGCGATCTCGCGCGACCTGCACGATGACATCGGCCAGGCGATCACCGCCATGAAGCTGTCGGCCTACGCCGCGCAGGACGAGCAGGATCCCGCCCGCCGCGGCGAGGATCTGGCGCAGATTGTCAGTCTGGCCGACACCACCGTGGCCAAGCTGCGCGATATCTCCACCCTGCTGCGCCCGCCACAGCTGGATGCGCTGGGTCTGGAAGCCGCGCTGAGCTGGCAGGCGCGGGTGCTGTTCCGCTCGTCGCCGGTGGAACTGCTGGCCGACATCGACGCGCTGCCGACCCGCCCGGACAACAGCATCGAACAGGCCTGCTTCCGCATTGCGCAGGAAAGCCTGACCAACGCCCTGCGCCACGCGCGCGCCAGCCAGGTGCAGCTGCAGCTGCGCGACCTGGGCCAGCGCGGACTGCACCTGCAGATCCGCGATGATGGCGAGGGCTTCGACCCTGATGGCCCGCGCGGCCTGGGCCTGATCGTGATGCGTGAACGCGCGCAGAGCGTGGGCGGCCACGTGCATATCGCTTCGGCGCACGGCGCCGGCACCCTGGTCGACGTCCACCTTCCTTACCAGGCCGCCATGACGGCGGCCGTCGAGTCTTCGGAACACTGAACCATGTGGAACCCCAACCTGCCCCCGGTGAGCATTGACGACGCCCCCGACCGGCTGGGCGCCGGCAATCCCGAACTGCAGGCCATGGTGGCCGAGGCGGCCTCTGGCGGCACCCCGTTGATGCTGATGCACGTGGACATCGACCACTTCGCTTCGGTGAACGAGAACATGAGCGCCGAAGTGGGTGACCAGGCGCTGGTGCTGGTGGCCCAGCGCCTGCAGTCGTACCTGCGCGGGCGCGGCAAGCTGTGGCGGCACGGCAGCGATGAGTTCCTGATTGCCGTTCCGCGCACCGCCGACCTGCCGCTGCCGGAAGACTTCGCCGAAGAGATCCGCCAGCAGATGGAGCTGCCGCTCTCTGTACTGCCTTACACCCTGTTCATGACCGGCAAGCTGGGCGTGAGCCTGTGCCCGGAACATGCCAGCAGTGCGTCGCGACTGCTGGACCACGCCGAGGATGCGCTGTACCAGGCAGCCCGCGAAGGCGGCAACGCGGTGCGCATCCACGCGGTGGACACCCCGCCCAGCGCGCACAGTGAAAGCATCATTGCCCGGCAGATCGTCGATGCCATTCCCAATGGCGAACTGAAGCTGCGCTACCAGCCGCTGGTGAGCGCACGCGATGGCCACGTGGTGGGCATGGAAGCGCTGCTGCGCTGGCAGTCGCCCACCCTGGGCATGCTGGTACCGGAACGCTTCATGCGCACCGCCGAGCGGCTGGGCATCATCGTGCAGATCGGCACCTGGGTGCTGGAAGGCGCACTGAAGCAGGCGCGTCTGTGGCGCGACCAGGGCTTTGACGATTTCACCATTGCAGTGAACGTGTCCACCCTGCAGCTGCTGCGGCCGAACTTCTTCGCCGAGGTGATGTCGCTGATGCAGGCGGCCGGCGTGCCGGCGCACATGCTGACGCTGGAGATCAACGAAAGTGCGCTGACCAACAACGTCAATTTCGTGCACGAAACCCTGGCCAACCTGCGCAACGAAGGCATCAGCCTGAGCTTGGACAACTTCGGCACCGGCGATTCCAGCCTGAGCGCGCTGGTGCGTTACCCGGTGGACAAGCTGAAGATCGACCGCAGCTTCATCAAGAGCGCCCCGGCCGGCAATCGCGAGGCGGCCATCGCCCGCGCGATCATCGCCATGGGCCACCAGCTGGGCATGACGGTCATTGCCAACGGCGTGGAATCACAGGCCCAGCTGGGCTTCCTGCGCCGCAACGACTGCGATGTGTTCCAGGGCTACCTGTTCGGCGAGCCGATGTCGGCCGACGCCGCCGGCATGACCCTGCGCCGCCGCTACCTGCGCCCGGAAGCCTTTGCTGAAACGCGCCCTGACCGCACCCTGCTGCTGCTGGATGACGAGGAAAACGTGCTGCGTTCGCTGGTGCGCCTGTTCCGCCGCGACGGCTACCGCATCCTGGCCGCCGGCAACGTGCGCGACGCCTTCGATCTGCTGGCGATCAACGACGTGCAGGTGATCCTGTCCGACCAGCGCATGAGCGACATGAGCGGCACCGAATTCCTCGGCCGGGTGAAGATGCTGTACCCGGACACGATCCGGCTGGTGCTGTCCGGGTACACCGATCTGAACACGGTGACCGATGCGATCAACCGCGGTGCAATCTACCGGTTCCTTACCAAGCCGTGGAACGATGATGAGCTGCGCAAGCACATCCACCAGGCGTTCCGCACGTATGAAGAGCAGCGCCGCAGCAATGCAGGCCCGGCGCTGGCCGAGCCGCTGGAAGGCGGCGAGGATCGTTCGCCGTTGCGTTGACCGATATGTAGAGTCGAGCCATGCTCGACTACGGCAAAAAGCAGTCGAGCAGGGCTCGACTCCACAGAAGCGAGGTCAGCGCGGCTGCTTGATCGGCAGTACCACTCGGAAGCGCGAGCCTACGCCGGGGGTGCTGTCAAGATCGATGCGGCCGTGGTGCTTGTTGATGATGCTGTAGGAAATCGACAGGCCCAGCCCGGTGCCGCTGCCCACCGGCTTGGTGGTGAAGAACGGATCGAAGATGCGCTGGCGCAGTTCCGGCGAGATGCCGCCGCCGGTGTCTTCGAACTCCACCCACACGGTCTCGCCATCCACGCCGGTACGCACGGTGATGGTGCCGCGCTCGGCAATGGCATGGCCTGCGTTGAGCAGCAGGTTCATGTACACCTGGTTCAGTTCCGAAGGCAGACATTCCACCAGCGGCAGCTGGCCGAATTGGCGCTCCAGGGTGACCTTGTACTTGAGCTCGTTCCAGATGATGTTGATGGTCGATTCTAGGCCGGCATGCAGGTCCACCAGCTTCCACGATTCATCGCGGCCGGAATACGAGAAGTCCTTCAGGTCGCGCACGATGCGGGTCACCCGCTCGATGCCCTCGCGTGATTCGGCCATCAGCTGCGGCAGGTCGCGGCTGATGAAATCAATGTCCAGGCGGTCACGGATATCGTCGATTTCCGGAATCAATGCCTTCGGATCGGGCGCGCGCAGGGCGCGCTCGTAGGCCTCGATCACCGTGAACAGACTGCGCAGGTATTCCTGCAGACTGCCCAGGTTTGAGTGCACGTAACCGATGGGGTTGTTGATCTCGTGCGCCACGCCGGCGGCCAGCTGGCCGATGGAGGCCATCTTTTCCGACTGCAGCAGCTTTTCCTGGGTCCCGTTCAGGCGCAGATAGGCCTGGCGCAGTTCGGCGTGGCGCTGCTGCAGCTCGCGTTCGTAGTCTTCCTGCCCTTCAATGCGCTGGAACAGGGCCAGGTAGTGGCTCTGCCCGCCCTCGCCATGGTGGTACAGATGGGCGATGACCACGCCCTCGCCCAGCGGCAGGCTGCCACTCCAGGCGCCCTGCTGCCGGGCCTGTTCAAGGGCATCGGGGGGCAGCAGCTCGCGCAGGCGCTGGGCCGGTGCGGCCGCGCTGTCGGCGTTGCCCAGCAGGTGCTGGGCGGCCGGGTTGGCCAATGCCACCTGCCCGTCTGCGGTGAACAGCAACAGCCCTTCGCGCAGGCGTTCCAACAGGGCCTGCAGCACGGGCTGGGAAGGAAGGGGGGCGGTAACCAGGGCGTTGGCGGCGGACACGGCGACTCGGGGGCTTGCGAACAGGCGCCCAATATACGCGCTCACGCTGCCGGTCACAGCCCGCCCGGTGGCGGCCGACGGCCGGCGGGGAATCAGGCGACGGCCAGCGGCCGGCGCGCGGTAACCGTGTGCGACTGGCCCTTGGCGTCGTAAGCCGAGGCGTCTTCGGTGCGGCCGAGCTGGCGCAGCGCCCAGTTGACCTCGCGGCGGCGGCGCGACAGCAGCACGCCGTTGGCGCGGTTGCGCTCGGCCAGTTCCTGCAGCTGTTCTCCCTGCCCGACCGGCGGCGTGCCTTCCAGCGCCCGCAGCGCTTCCAGCTTGGCCCCGGTGGCCCGGATCAACGCATGCACGTCGTGCTCGACCAAGGCCTGGCGTTCAACGTCCAGGGCCTCGGCAAGGCGCTGCAGCGGCTCGCTCATGGCCGCGCTCATCCCTGCAGCTGCTGGTCCAGCTCGAGCATGCGCGAAGCAATCGCGTCCGGATTGATCTTGTAGGTGCCGTTCTGCAGCGATTCGCGCACTGCGGCCACGCGCTGGGCGTCGATCGCCGGGGCGGTGCTCAGGTCGCGTTCGATGGCCTGCAGGTTGGTCGCTTCGCCGGTCAGGCGCAGGCTGTCAGCTGCTTCCACCGGGCGGGCAGCCGAATCGCTGCTGACGCCGGGCTTGCTGGCCGGGGTCGTCACGCCGCGCAGGGCCTGCGGGATCTGCAGATTGCCGTCGATTTTCTGGCTCATGGGGTGTCCTGGAGTTGCCGTACACAAGGGATAACGGCCGCTGGGCCGTGATCTTTAGGGATTTTCCAAACTTTTTCAACGCGCCACGATTACGTCACCAGCCGCATCCACCACGCCCTGCACGATGCGGCGGGTGGACAGGTTTTCGACCGAAACGCGGTCGTTGTGCCCGGCATCGCCCAGGGCGCGGCCGGCAATACGTACTTCCACGGCGCCGGTGCGGGCCACCAGGGCCACATTGTCTCCTCGCTTGATGAGACGCTGCGCCAGCAGATCATTGCCCGACAGCAGGCTGCCTGCCGCCAGCGGACGGCGCGCGATGCGCCCCACCGCCGCGGCCGGGTCGGCCAGCACGGCGCCGGCAATACGAGCCGCGTCACGCGTGGCAGTGCTGATATCGGCCGCACTGATGGTTTCTCCAGTGGCGATGCCACGGGTCAGCACCAGCACGGTCTGGTTGTGCCGCACCTTCACTGGCACGAACAGGCGCCAGCCACCTGCATCGGGGCAACTGACCTCGACGGTGGTGTTGGCGGTGGGCTGCACCGCCAGCGGCTTGCCACACTGCGGCAGGCGCAGCGCATCGGCCACGATGGCTTCGCCTTCGCTACCGGCCGCCAGGGTGGACAGCGCTGCCGCACGGATGCTGGCCACCGGCTGCCACTGCGCGGCCTGCGCCCACGGCGCGGCCAGCGCAAGCGCGGCGGCTACGAGTAATGTCATCCGGCGCATGGCGCCTCCTGCGTTCGATGGGACTTGGCCCGGGGCGATGCAAACGCTGTGCCAGCCCGCCTCTGTAGCGACGAGCCATGCTCGACTTCTTTTTGTAGAGTCGAGCCATGCTCGACTGATGTGCCGTGCAGCAGAGGAGTCGAGCATGGCTCGACTCTACAAAAGCCCTCAAGTTCGCCGCCCACCTCGCCGATACAGCAGCCATGTCCCATGACCTGCTCAACCGGATCGACCAGCGGACCCGACTGGCCGGCCACAATCGCCTGGCGCTGCTGCTGTTCCGTCTCGGCGGACGTCAGCTTTTTGGCGTCAATGTCTTCAAGGTGCAGGAAGTGCTGCGCCGGCCCGAGCTTTTCCAGGTGCCCGGCCTGCCCGGCCAGTTCGCCGGCGTGGCCGACGTGCGCGGCCGCTCGGTGCCGGTACTGGACCTGGGCCTGGCCATCGGCCACCCCGAGCGTGAACCGGATGCGGACACAGCGCCGGGCTACCTGGTGGTGACCGAGTTCAACCGCTCGATCCAGGGCTTCCTGGTCAGCGGGGTGGAACGCATCGTGAACATCGCGGTGGAGGACATCCACCCGCCACCGGAGCTGGGCGCCGAATCGAGCTACCTGACCGCCGTCACCCGCTTCCAGGGCGAGCTGATCCAGGTGATCGACGTGGAAAGCGTGCTGGCCGACATTGCCCAGGTGCGTGGCGAAGCCGTGCTGGACCCGGCCATGGCCATGCCTGCCGACGCGCCGCAGCTGCAGGTGCTGGTGGTGGACGACTCGCGGGTGGCCCGCCAGCAGATCCGCAGCGTGCTGGACCAGTTGGGGGTGGGCGCCACCCTGCTGTCCGACGGCAAGCAGGCGCTGGACCACCTGCTGCAGATCCACGCCTCGGGCGAAAACCCGGCCGAACGCTACGCCATGGTCATTTCCGATATCGAAATGCCGGCCATGGACGGCTATACGCTGACGACAGAAATCCGGCGCCACGCCGGCCTGTCCGGGTTGTATGTGCTGCTGCACACCTCCCTGTCGGGCGTATTCAACAATGCAATGGTCGAACGCGTGGGCGCCAATGCCTTCGTGGCCAAGTATTCGCCGCACGAACTGGCGGACTTCGTGCTGGACCGCCTGCGCAAGGTGGCCATGGCGGCCTGAGGCTGCCTATGGGGTCGGATCCCCGCAGGGGCTCTGACCCCGCGCCTTGCCCCGATGGGGTCAGAGCCCCTGCGGGGATCTGACCCCATCACGCTTTGGCACACCGCTTGCAGCTTCCCGGGCAACGTTCCTGTGGGAGTGCATCGTGCGCAACCTGATTACCGATTACCTGGGCGTCCACGCCCATGCCATGCCGTTGCGCGAACAGCGCATGAAGCTGATTGCCAGCAACCTCGGCAACGCCGACACCCCCGGCTACAAGGCCCAGGACCTGGACTTCGATGCCGCCCTGCGCCACGCCCAGGGGCTGGATGCCAACGGCCTGATGACCACCACCAACGAGCAGCACTACGAAATCAGTAGTGGCCTGAACCCGTTCCAGGTGGCCCGTGAAGGCGTGCAGCCCAGCCTGGACGGCAACACCGTCGACCCCGACGCAGAGCGCGCCGCCTATGGCCGTGCCGCCCTGGAATACCGCGCCTCGCTCAGCTTCGTCGAAAGCAAGGTGCGTTCCATGCTGACCGCGATCACGGGGCAATAAGCCATGAGCAATCTGCCGATCTTCGATATCGCCGGTTCCGCGCTGCAGGCGCAGTCGGTGCGCATGAGCACCATCGCCTCCAACCTGTCCAACGCTGACAGCATCGCCGGCTCGGCCGACGCGGTGTACAAGCCGCTGGAGCCGATCTTCCAGGCGGTCACCAGCAAGACCGATCCGAATGTCACCTCGGTGAAGGTGAAGGAAATCAGCCAGAGCGAGGCAGCGCCGATCAAGCGCTACGAGCCGGGCCACCCGCTGGCTGACGCCGAAGGCTACATCTACCAGCCGGACGTGGACCCGGTGGCGCAGATGGTCAACCTGATCTCGACCTCGCGCAACTACCAGGCCGGTGTGGAAATGCTGACCACCGCCAAGGAACTGGCCCTGGCCACCCTGACCATGGGCCGCTGAGGCCCGCTGTACCGGATACCGCCATGACCACTGCCGTCAACAACCAGACCAACCAGGACGTCTACGCCGCCCTTGGCCTGAACGCCCCCAACAGCACCAATACCAAGAAAAAGAACACCCTGGACCAGGCCGATTTCCTGCGCCTGATGACCGAACAGCTGCAGCACCAGGATCCGCTGAAGCCGATGGACAACACGCAGATGGTGGCGCAGATGGCGCAGATGTCCACTGTGCAGGGCATCACCGATCTGAACACCACCGTGCAGGGCTTCCAGGCGTCCATGGCCAGCGACCAGGTGTTGCGTGGCGCCGCACTGGTTGGCCACGAAGTGCTGGTGCCTTCCGAGAAGCTGGTGCTGGAAGAGGAAGGTGATGTGAGCGGCACCGTCGCGGCACCGGCCGCCGGTATCGTCACCGTCGACGTGACCGACGCCAACGGCGCCAAGGTGACCTCGATCAGCGTGGAAGCCAAAGCCGCCGGTGAAGTCGCATTCCAGTGGGACGGCAAGGATGCCAACGGCAACCGCATGGCGCCGGGCAAGTATTCCATTGTCGCCAACCACGTCGACACCGCCGGCACCAGCACCAAGCTGTCCACCTATGTGCAGGCACCAGTTGAAAGCGTGACCGTCGGCTCTGACGGCCTGTACCTGAACCTGAAGGGCCTGGGCACGGCCCCGATCGACTACGTGCTCCGCGTCAGCTGAGCCGCACACCCCGCATCTACCAGGAGCATCCCATGGGCTTCAACATCTCGCTGTCCGGCATCAATGCCGCCAACTCCGACCTGAGCGTCACCGCCAACAACGTCGCCAACGCCAACACCACCGGCTTCAAGGAATCGCGCGCCGAGTTCGCCGATCTGTTCTCGGCCACCAGCTATGGCCTGGCCAAGAACCAGGTGGGTTCGGGCGTGCGCGTCTCCAACGTCGCCCAGCAGTTCATCCAGGGCAACAACGAACAGACCGGCCGTGGCCTGGACATGGCGATTTCCGGCGAAGGCTTCTTCACCATGAACATGAATGGTGCCCGGGTCTATTCGCGCGCCGGCAACTTCCAGACCGATCCGTCCGGCTATGTCGTCAACCCGCAGGGCGCCCGCCTGCAGGTGTTCGCGCCGAACGCTGATGGCACCAACTTCGATGCCGGCCGCCTGGTGGATCTGCAGCTGCTGACCACCGACAGCCCGCCCAAGCAGACCAGCGAAGTAAAGGTGGGCTTCACCCTGCCGGCCAACGCCAAAGTGCCGACGGTGAACCCGTTCGACCCCACCGACTCCAACAGCTACAACCACTCCAGCGGCGGCATTACCGTGTACGACTCGCTGGGCGTCAGTCACACCCAGGTGTCCTACTTCGAAAAGCTCGCCGGTGTGAACCAGTGGCGCGTGCACAACTACGTCGATGGCGTGGCCGCAGGCACTCCGACCGACCTGACCTTCGACAACGCCGGCAAGCTGACGGTGCCTGCCAACGGTCAGATCAGCCTGGGCACGTTCACCCCGCCGACCGGCGCTGGCGCACTGAACATGACCCTGGACGTGTCCGGGTCGACCCAGTACGGCGAAAAGTTCGCCCTGCGCAACACCCAGCAGGACGGCTACGCGGCCGGCAAGCTCAACGAGGTCACCGTGTCGGAAACCGGCGTGGTGTTCGCCCGTTACTCCAATGGCGATGACAAGGCACTGGGCCAGGTGGCACTGACCACCTTCAACAATACCCAGGGCCTGGAACAGAAGGGCAACAACCTGTGGGTGGAGACCTTTGATTCGGGCACCCCGCGCACCAGCCCTCCGGACACCTCGAACATGGGCAAGATCCAGGCCGGCGCGCTGGAATCGTCCACCGTGGACCTGACCGAGCAGCTGGTGAACATGATCGTGGCCCAGCGCAACTTCCAGGCCAACGCGCAGATGATCACCACGCAGGACCAGATCACCCAGACCGTCATCAACATCCGTTGATGAGCTGCTGACCCTGTCACGGAACTCCCCGCATGGATAAAGCCCTTTACGTGGCGATGACCGGTGCCCGCGCCTCCCTGCAGGCGCAGGGCACGCTCAGCCACAACCTCGCCAACTCGGACACCCCCGGCTTCAAGGAAGCGCTGGCCAACACCGAAGCCTTCCCGATCCGTGGGCAGGGCTACGCCTCGCGGGTGGATGCGCTGCACGTCGACGCCGGCTTCAACCGCAGCGCCGGCGCGCAGCACATCACCGGCAAGCCGCTGGACCTGTCGTTGCAGACCGGCACCTGGCTGGCCGTGCAGGCCACCGATGGCAGCGAAGCCTATACCCGGGGTGCCGCGCTGTCGGTCACCCCCAACGGCCAGCTGGTGACCTCCAGCGGCCGTGCGGTGCTGGATGACAACAACAATCCCATCGCCATTCCGCCCTACCAGGCGATGGAAGTGGGCAACGACGGCACGATCTCGATCATTCCGCAGGGCGAAGGCCCGCAGACCATGGCCATGATCGGCCGCATCAAGATCGTGCAGGCGCCGGATGAGCGCCTGGAGCGTGGCCTGGATGGCCTGTTCCGCAACACCGACCCGCAGCAGCCCTTCGCCCAGGCACAGGGCGCCACCGTGCACAGCGGCCAGCTGGAAGGCAGCAACGTGGATGCTGCAGGTGCACTGGTACAGATGATCCAGCTGCAGCGGCAGTACGAAATGCAGGTGCAGGTGATCAAGCACGGCGACGACAACGCGCGCAGCGCCAACAGTCTGTTGCGCCTGGGCGGCTGACGGAATTCCGGCGCCGGCGTTGGCCGGCGTTGGCACACCGCTTGCACAGCCTTCACCAACGGCCGCACCGCGCGGCCCGCTTCAGCCAGACAGGATTCCGAAGATGAACCAGGCATTGTGGATCGCAAAAACCGGACTGGATGCGCAGCAGACGCGCATGTCGGTGGTTTCCAACAACCTCGCCAATACCAACACCACCGGTTTCAAGCAGGACCGCGCCAGCTTCGAAGACCTGCTGTACCAGCAGGTGCGCCAGCCTGGCGGCGCCAGCTCGGCACAGACGCAGCTGCCGACCGGCCTGCAGCTGGGTACCGGCGTGCGCGTGGTGGCCACCTCGAAGAACTTCGAACAGGGCAGCCAGCAGCAGACCGGCCGCGCGCTGGACGTAATGGTCAACGGCCGCGGCTTCTTCGAAGTGCAGCTGCCCGATGGCAGTTCCGCGTACACCCGTGATGGCTCGTTCAAGATCAACCAGGACAGCGAACTGGTAACCAACACCGGCTATCCGGTGCAGCCGGGCATCCAGATTCCCGAAGGCGCGCAGTCGGTCACCATCGGCAGCGACGGCACCATCAGCGTGAAGATGGCCGACGACGCCGCATCGGTGGAAGTGGGCGCGCTGACCCTGACCGATTTCGTGAACCCGGCCGGCCTGCAGGCCCGCGGTGAAAACCTGTTCCTGGAAACCACCGCCTCGGGCCCGGCGCAGAACGGCAACCCCGGCCTGAACGGCCTGGGCACCGTGGTGCAGGGTGCGCTGGAAGGCAGCAACGTGAACGTGGTGGAAGAGCTGGTGTCGATGATCGAAACCCAGCGCGCCTACGAAATGAATGCCAAGGCCATTTCCACCACCGACGCCATGCTGGGCTATCTGAACCAGAACGTCTGATCGAGACCATCGGGATACCGCCATGTCGTCCATCACTACCTTCGCCCGCACCGCGCTGTGCTGCGCCGTTACTGCCCTGCTGGGCGGCTGCGTGATCGCCGGCGACGTGCGCCCCTACCCGGCCATGGCGCCGGTGCAGCCGATCGTGCCGATGCAGGCCCCGCCCACTGCCGGCGCCATTTACGCCGCCGGCCCGACGCTGAACCTGTATGCAGACCGCCGCGCGCGTGATGTCGGCGATCTGCTGACGATCACCCTGCTGGAAAACACCACCGCGCAGACCAGCGCCAACACCGCCACCAGCAAGGAATCGGGCCTGACCATCGGCTCGCCCTCGCTGTTCGGCGCGCCGGTCACCCTGGGTGGCAAGGACATCCTGAGCGCCAGCGCCAATGGCGAACGCGAGTTCACCGGCAAGGGCAACAGCGCGCAGAGCAACCGTCTGCAGGGCAGCGTGACGGTCACCGTGGTGCAGCGCCTGCCCAACGGCAACCTGGTGGTACAGGGGCAGAAGAACCTGCGCCTGAACCAGGGCGACGAACTGGTGCAGGTGCAGGGCATCGTGCGCCCCGGCGACATCAACCAGGACAACACGGTGCCGTCCAGCCGCGTGGCCGAGGCCCGCATCGTTTACGGCGGGCGTGGCGCCGTGGCGCAGTCCAACGCCATGGGCTGGCTGAGCCGCTTCTTCAATTCGGCGCTGGCGCCGTTCTGAGTACTGTCATGAACTCTCTCTTCTCTTCCACGTGGCAGCGACGCATGGCGTCGCTCTACGGATCGATTTTCCTTGTGATGGCGGTGGTATCGCCCGCCAGTGCCGAGCGCATCAAGGACCTGGCCCAGGTGGGCGGCGTGCGCGGCAACGCGCTGGTCGGCTACGGCCTGGTAGTGGGTCTGGATGGCAGCGGTGACCGCACCAGCCAGGCGCCGTTCACCGTGCAGAGCCTGAAGAACCTGCTGGGCGAGCTGGGCGTGAACGTGCCCGCCAACGTAAACCCGCAGTTGAAGAACGTCGCCGCCGTGGCGATCCACGCCGAACTGCCGCCGTTCGCCAAGCCCGGCCAGCCGATCGACATCACCGTGTCTTCCATCGGCAACGCCGTATCGCTGCGCGGCGGCTCGCTGCTGATGGCGCCGCTGCGCGGTGCCGACGGCCAGATCTATGCGATTGCCCAGGGCAACCTGATCGTGGGCGGCTTCGGTGCGCAGGGCAAGGATGGTTCGCGCGTGTCGGTGAACGTGCCCAGCGTGGGCCGCATTCCCGGCGGCGCCACCGTTGAACGTGCCCTGCCCGATGTGTTCGGCGCCAACGGCGAGATCACCCTGAACCTGCACAACAACGATTTCACCACCGTTTCGCGCATGGTTGGCGCGCTGAACAATGCCTTCGGTGAAGGTGCCGCTCGTGCGGTGGACGGCGTGACCGTGGCCGTGCGCGCGCCGACGGATCCCGGTGCGCGCATCGGCCTGCTGGCCCGCATTGAAAACCTGGAACTGACCCCGGGCAGTGCGCCGGCCAAGGTGGTGGTCAATTCGCGCACCGGCACCGTGGTGATTGGCCAGCAGGTGCGCGTGGGCCCGGCGGCGATCTCGCACGGCTCGCTCACTGTCACCATCCAGGAAAACGCCAACGTCAGCCAGCCCAACGCGCTGGCCGGTGGCCAGACCGTGGTGACCCCGCAATCGACCATTACCGCCACCAACGATGGCAGCCGCATGTTCAAGTTCAGCGGCGGCACCAGCCTGGACGAGATCGTGCACGCGGTGAACGCGGTAGGTGCCGCGCCGGGCGACCTGATCGCGATCCTGGAAGCCCTGAAGCAGGCCGGTGCGCTGAGCGCCGAGCTTGAGGTGATCTGACATGCGTATCACCCCCGCCCTTGAGCTGCACCCGACGCAGCAGAACGATCCGGCCAAGATCGACAAGGTCGCACGCCAGCTGGAAGGCCAGTTCGCGCAGATGCTGGTGAAGAGCATGCGCGATGCCAGCTTCGGCGATTCGCTGTTCCCGGGCGAAAACAAGGTCTTCCGGGACATGTACGACCAGAAGATTGCCGAGACCCTGACCCGCGGCAAGGGCCTGGGGCTGCACGAAAGCATCGCCCGCCAGTTGTCTGGCAACCAGGGCGATGCCCCGGCGCTGGACACCCGCGTGGACCCGGCCAAGGCCAGCCGTGCTTACCAGTTGAACACACCGGCACAGGCGCCGTCGCTGCCGCTGCCGCTGCCGCTGGAAGATGCCAGCAATGCACTGCGCATCCTGCAGCAGATGTCCGCCGGCGTGCAGGACGGCGCGCAATCGTCGGTGGCACCGATGGAACAGGCGCTGGACCTGATTGCCGGCCGCGAAAGCAGCAGCGCGCACCGTGCGCTGGGCACCGAGGATCCGTATGCGGGCAGCATTGGCGGCGCCGATTGGGCCGCCGCCAGCGACCAATGGGCGCCCACGGCCAGCAACCGTGGCAGCACCGGCACCGCCGCCGACGCGCTGGCCAGCCGCACCGCCGTGGCCCAGCTGGGCGCGCACACGCCGGAAGGCTTCGTGGCCAGCATCTGGCCGCACGCGCAGAACGCGGCCAAGGAACTGGGCGTGGATGCCCGCGCCCTGGTCGCCCAGGCCGCGCTGGAAACCGGCTGGGGCAAGCGCCAGATCAAGCATGCCGACGGCAGCACCTCGCACAACCTGTTCGGCATCAAGGCCACGGGCTGGAAAGGCCAGAGCGCGGTGGCCGGCACCCACGAATACGTGGATGGCGTGCGCCGTAACGAAACCGCCAGCTTCCGCGCCTACAGCTCGCCGGCCGAAAGCTTCGCCGATTACGTGCGCCTGCTGAAGACCAGCCCGCGCTACCAGCAGGCCCTGCAGGCCGGCACCGACGTGCAGGGCTTCGCCCGTGGCCTGCAGCGCGCCGGCTACGCAACCGACCCGAGCTACGCCGCCAAGATCGCCGCCATTGCCGGTGGCCCGACCATCGAACGCGCGGTTGCCGCGGTGACCGATGCCGGCGCCCGCCTTGGCCAGACCTTCGCCAGCACCGCAACCGCGGCGCTGGGTATCACCCGCCGTTGAGGAACCCCATGTCCAGCGTCCTTTCCACCGGTACCAACGCCCTGCTCGCCTTCCAGCGTGCGCTGGCGACGACCAGCCACAACGTCGCCAACATCAACACGCCCGGTTACAGCCGGCAGAAGGTCGACTTTGCCACCGCCACCCCGCAGAACTTCGGGTATGGCGAGGTTGGCAACGGTACCCGCATCGTCGACATCCGACGCGCCGCCGACCAGCTGGCGATCTCCCGCCTGCTCGACAGCAGCGGCGAACTGGCGCGGCTGCAGCAGCTTTCCACCATGGCCGACCGCGTCGATGCGCTGTTCTCGGACACCGCCACCAACGTGTCGGGCATGTGGTCGAACTTCTTCGACACCGTCAGCGGCCTGTCGTCCAACGCCGCCGGCACCGCCGACCGGCAGAACATGCTCGACAGCGCCAATGCGCTGGCCAACCGCTTCCAGCAGCTCAACACCCACCTGAACAATCTCAACGGCGAGGTCAACAACGGCCTGATCGGCGGTGCCACCGAGGTCAACCGCCTGGCATCGGAGATCGCGCAGATCAACGGCGCCATCGGCACCAACATCGCCGGCGCCGCGCCGGACCTGCTGGATCGCCGCGACCAGCTGGTCGCGCAGCTGGTGGGCTACACCGGTGGCACTGCCGTCATCCAGGACGGTGGCTTCATGAATGTCTATACCGCCGGCGGCAACGCCCTGGTGGTGGGCACGACGGCATCGAAGGTGACCACCGTCGCCGATCCCTACCAGCCCGAGCGGCTGCAGCTTGCCCTGCAGACCCAGAGTGGCACCATCACCCTGGACCCGAAGGCCGTCGGTGGCCAGATCGGTGGCCTGATGGAGTTCCGCGACACCGTACTGACCCCGGCGCAGGCGGAACTGGGCAAGATGGCTGTCGGCCTGGCCGAGACCTTCAACAGCAGCCACCGCAACGGCGTGGATCTGTATGGCCAGATGGGCGGTGACTTCTTCAATCTGGGCGCCCCCCGCGTCACCGGCAACGCCGCCAATACCGGCACCGCGACCATCAGCGCCAGCTACGGTGACCTGTCCAAGCTGGACGCCCAGAACATCGTGCTGAAGTACGACGGTACCCAGTGGCAGGCCAGCCGAGCCGATACCGGCGCCACCATTCCCATGACCGGCACCGGCACCGCTGCCGACCCGCTGGTCATCAGCGGTGTGGAACTGGTGGTGGGCGGTACCCCGGCCACCAACGATCGATTCCTGCTACAGCCCACCGCAGGTGTCGCCGGCAGCCTGAGCGTGGCAATCACCGATGCCTCGCGCATTGCCGCGGCGGCCGCGATCAAGGGCGCGGCCGCGCTGGCCAACACGGGCACCGGAAAGCTCAGCGGCGTGACCGTCACCGACGCCAGCAATGCCAATCTCCGCAATCCGGCGGCCATCGTGTTCACCTCGGCCACCACCTACACCATCGATGGTGGCGCGCCGCAGACCTACACCCCCGGCGAGACGATCAGCGCCAATGGATGGAGCTTCGTGCTGGATGGTGCGCCCAAGACCGGCGACACCTTCAACATCACGCCCACCCCTGCCGGCTCATCGGACAACAGCAACGCCATCGCCCTGTCCAAGGTGGAGGATGCCAAGGCATTCAACGGTGGCACGGTCACCCTCAACGGTGCATTGGGCGGGCTGACTACCCAGGTGGGCGCCGCCGCGCGTTCGGCCGAATACTCGCTCAGTGCCCAGCAGGTCATCACCGACCAGGCGCAGTCGGCGCGCGATTCCATTTCCGGGGTCAACCTGGACGAAGAAGCCGCTGACATGCTTCGCCTGCAGCAGGCCTACCAGGCGGCTTCACAGCTGATCTCCACCGCCGACAACATGTTCCAGACCATCCTGCAGGCGGTGCGTTGATGAACAACCGTATTTCCACCGGCATGATGTTCAGCCAGTCCGTGTCGCTGATGATGTCCAAGCAGGCGAAACTGAGCCACCTGGAACAGCAGATCGCCACCGGCAGCAAGATCGTCACCGCCAAGGACGACCCGGTGAACGCCGGCGCCGCCGTGGGGCTGGATCGCACCCTGGCGGCGCTGGAACGCATGAAGCTCAACGCAGGCAACGTGCAGAACCGCTTGGGCGTGCAGGAAAACACCCTGGCCCAGGTGGGCGACATGATGGGCCGTATCAACGAGCTGACCATCTACGCCAACAATCCGGCGCTGGCCCCGGCCGACAAGCAGTCCATGGTGACCGAGATCAAGGCGATCCGGGACAACCTGCTGTCACTGGCCAACTCCAGCGATGGCACCGGCCGCTACCTGTTCGGCGGTACCAACGACAGCAACCCGCCGTTCTCGCGGGTGGGTGGCAGCGTTGTCTACAGCGGCGACCAGACCCAACGCCAGGTGGAAGTCGGCCCGGATACCTACGTGCGTGACGCACTGCCGGGCAGCGAGGTCTTCCTGCGCATCCCCACCGGAGACGGCTTCGTCGATGGTGGCCCGGCCGCTGGCAACACCGGCACCGGCGTGCTGACCAACATCACCCGTGATGGCACTGACAACTGGAACGGACAGGCCTTCAGCGTGCGCTTCACCGCTGCCGACACCTACGAGGTGCTGGATGCAGGTGGCACGGTGGTGGGCAATGGCACGATGAAGTCCGGCGATGACCTGGTGGTCAACGGTGTGCGCCTGCACATCGATGGCAAGCCTGCCGCCGGTGACAGCTTCTCGGTGACGCCATCCAGCAGCCGCGACATCTTCGGCACCCTGGATTCGTTGATCGGCGCGCTGGAAGCCGACACGGGAACGCCGCAGACCCTGGCCGTACAGCAGAACGCGCTGCAGAGCAGCCTGCGCGATGTCGCCCGCGCCGCCGAGCGGATGATCGACGCCCGCGCCTCGGGCGGCGCACAGCTGAAGGCGCTTGACAACGCCGCGGACATGCGTGAATCCAATGGCGTGACCCTGAAGACCACCCTGTCGCAGATGCGCGACCTGGACTACGCCGACGCGCTGAGCCAGTACCAGCTCGAGAACACTGCGCTGCAGGCCGCACAGACCCTGTTCGCACAGATGCAGCAGATGTCGCTGTTCAACAAGCTCGGCTGAGCCGACGGGGCCTGGCCCCTTCACCGCTGAACCCCTCAAGGCCGCGATGCCCAGCATCGCGGCCTTTTTCGTTTGCATTGCCGGTGCGCTGCAGCGCCGGGCCATGCCCGGCGAAACACATCGCCGTTCAGCTTCGCCCACCAGCGCCGATACCTCTACTGGCGCCGGTCGAATCCACCCCGACCGCCCTTTCCGGGGTCCTCCCCCGCCCTGTCCCAGAGCAGGCAGAACCCCGGAAAAAGCAGCCCCACGCGACGAATTACGGCCCCGACGAAATTCCCGCCTAAAGGTTGTTGACAAAGCGCCGTTATTCATTTGGCAACGGCGAAGCACACAGCCAAACAAAAAAAACAGGCGGCGCTTCGTTTCATTCACCAACGGGTTCCATATAAGAGGAGACGACCCCATGGCACAGGTAATCAACACCAATACGATGTCGCTCAACGCTCAGCGCAACCTGAGCACCAGCGGCAACTCGCTGGCCACCACCATCCAGCGCCTGTCGTCTGGTTCGCGCATCAACAGCGCGAAGGACGACGCCGCCGGCCTGGCGATCTCGGAGCGCTTCGGCACCCAGATCCGCGGCCTGGACGTGGCCATCCGCAACGCCAACGACGGCATCTCGCTGGCCCAGGTCGCCGAAGGTTCGCTGAGCGAAGTCGGCAACAACCTGCAGCGCATCCGCGAACTGGCTGTGCAGGCCTCCAACGCCACCAACTCGGCCAGCGACCGCAAGGCCCTGCAGGCCGAAGTGACCCAGCTGGTTTCGGAAGTGGACCGGGTTGCCAAGCAGAGCGACTTCAACGGCACCAAGCTGCTGGACGGCAGCTTCACCAGCCAGCTGTTCCAGGTGGGCGCCAACGCCGGCCAGGCCATCGCGATCAACAGCGTGGTCAACGCCAAGGCCGATGCGCTGGGCGCGGTCAACTTCGCAAATGCCTTCGTTGGCACTGCGCTGGCCACCGACAAGGCGGCTGCAGACACCACCTACTCGCAGCTGCAGGTCATCGTCACCCCGCCGGGCGGCAGTGCCACCACGGTCAACATCGGCGATATCTCGGTCAAGGCCGGCGAATCGATCAGCGCTGCCACCGCCGCCGCGATCAACAACAAAATCGGCGAAACCGGTGTACTGGCCAAGGTCGACGCCGGGGTGATCAGCCTCAGCTCAGTCAAGGATGGCCAGACCTTCACCCTGGGTACCGCGGGCCCCGCTTCCACGGTGACCGGTGCGGTCCCGACCGATCTGGCCAACGTCGGCCTGACCCAGTCCAGCACCAACGGCGGCACCCTGACCGGCGTCACCAGCACCTTCGTCAAGGACCTGGACGTCAGCAGCGCCGAGGGCGCGCAGAAGGCCCTGTCCATCGTCGACAAGGCACTGGAATCGGTGAACAGCGTGCGCGCCGACCTCGGCGCGATCCAGAACCGCTTCACCTCGGTGGTGGCCAACCTGCAGACCTCGTCGGAAAACCTGTCCGCTTCGCGCAGCCGCATCCGCGATACCGACTTCGCCAAGGAAACCGCTGAACTGACCCGCACGCAGATCCTGCAGCAGGCCGGCACGGCGATGCTGGCCCAGGCCAACCAGGTACCCCAGAACGTGCTCAGCCTGTTGCAGCGCTGACATGAGCCGCCCCCGAAGCACGTCGGGGGCGTCTAACCCAACTCACGTGCAACCGCTCAAGGACCTCTCCTCATGGCACAAGTCATCAACACCAACACGATGTCGTTGAATGCTCAGCGTAACCTGAGCACCAGCGGCGCCTCGCTGGCCACCACCATCCAGCGCCTGTCCTCCGGTTCGCGCATCAACAGCGCCAAGGATGACGCCGCCGGTCTGGCGATCTCCGAGCGCTTCGGCACTCAGATCCGCGGCACCGACGTGGCCATCCGCAACGCCAACGACGGCATTTCGCTGGCCCAGGTCGCCGAAGGTTCGCTGACCGAAATCGGCAACAACCTGCAGCGCGTCCGCGAGCTGTCGGTGCAGGCCGCCAACGCCACCAACTCCTCCAGCGACCGCAAGGCGCTGCAGGCCGAAGTGACCCAGCTGGTTTCGGAAATCGACCGCGTCGCCAAGCAGTCGGACTTCAACGGCACCAAGCTGCTGGACGGTTCGTTCTCCAGCCAGCTGTTCCAGGTCGGCGCCAATGCGGGCCAGGCCATCGCCATCGACAAGACCATCGATGCCAAGGCCAATGCCCTGGGCGGCGCGCAGTTCGCCACCGGCGCCCTGGCTGTCACCCTGCCGGCTGACGGCACCACCGCTGCCAACATCACCGGCCTGTCGATCACCGACAGCAAGGGCAACGCTGTCACCTTCGCCGACCTGAAGGTCGAAGCCACCGGCACCGCCGCTGGCACCCAGAAGGCTGCCGCCACTGCCCTGTCGGCGGCGATCAACGCCAAGATCGGCGAAACCGGCGTCTATGCCGAAGTCAACACCGCCGGCACCGGCGTGGACCTGACCTCGGTCAAGGACAGCGTGGACAAGGACGGCGCCTTCAAGGGCTTCGCCGTGGCCGTCACCGGTGGCACCTTCACCGCTGGCCAGACTGCCCCGGCCGTGGCCGCCAAGCAGTTTGCCGACAAGATCGACGTGTCCACCGTGAAGGGTGCACAGCAGGCGATGGAAGTGGTCGACAAGGCCCTGGGTGCGATCAACAGCACCCGCGCTGACCTCGGCGCCATCCAGAACCGCTTCACCTCGGTCGTGGCCAACCTGCAGACCTCGTCGGAAAACCTGTCGGCGTCGCGTAGCCGCATCAAGGACACCGACTTCGCCAAGGAAACCGCCGAGCTGACCCGCACCCAGATCCTGCAGCAGGCCGGTACGGCCATGCTGGCCCAGGCCAACCAGGTGCCGCAGGGCGTGCTCAGCCTGCTGCGCTGATCCGCACCTTGATCCATCTCCGGGCGCCGGCTGAGCCGGTGCCCGGATTCTGAAACTGAATCACGCTCCACCTCCGCCAAAGGAAAAAGCACCATGGCACAAGTCATCAACACCAACACCATGTCCCTGAATGCTCAGCGCAACCTGAGCACCAGCGGCGCCTCCCTGGCCACCACGATCCAGCGCCTGTCGTCCGGCTCGCGCATCAACAGCGCCAAGGATGACGCCGCCGGTCTGGCCATCTCCGAGCGTTTCGGCACCCAGATCCGCGGCACCGACGTGGCCATCCGCAACGCCAACGATGGCATTTCGCTGGCCCAGGTCGCCGAAGGTTCGCTGACCGAAATCGGCAACAACCTGCAGCGCGTCCGCGAGCTGTCGGTGCAGGCCGCCAACGCCACCAACTCCGCCAGCGACCGCAAGGCGCTGCAGGCCGAAGTGACCCAGCTGGTTTCGGAAATCGACCGCGTCGCCAAGCAGTCGGACTTCAACGGCACCAAGCTCCTGGATGGTTCGTTCTCCAGCCAGCTGTTCCAGGTCGGCGCCAATGCAGGCCAGGCCATCGCCATCGACAAGACCATCGATGCCAAGGCCAATGCCCTGGGCGGCGCGCAGTTCGCCACCGCCACCATCGATGCCGTGACCGGCGCTGACAACACCGACGTCGCCATTGCTGCCTTCACCATCACCGACAGCAAGGGCACCGTCGTCAACTTCGACAAGCTGGACGTGAAGAGCGTCGGCCTGGCAGCCGCCAACGAGGCCGCCGCCGGCAAGGCACTGGCCGCGCACATCAACGCCAAGATCGGTGAAACCGGCGTCTACGCCGAAACCGACGCGGCCGGTGAAGTGACCCTGACCTCGGTCAAGGACAGCGTCAACGACGCTGGTGTGGCAACCGCCTTCTCTTCGACCGTTGCGGGCTTCACCGCCGGTGCCGCTGCCACCAAGCAGTTCGCCGACAAGATCGACGTGTCCACCGTGAAGGGTGCGCAGCAGTCGATGGAAATCGTTGACAAGGCCCTGAGTGCGATCAACAGCACCCGCGCTGACCTCGGCGCCATCCAGAACCGCTTCACCTCGGTCGTGGCCAACCTGCAGACCTCGTCGGAAAACCTGTCGGCTTCGCGTAGCCGCATCAAGGACACCGACTTCGCCAAGGAAACCGCCGAACTGACCCGTACCCAGATCCTGCAGCAGGCCGGTACGGCCATGCTGGCCCAGGCCAACCAGGTACCGCAGGGCGTGCTCAGCCTGCTGCGCTGATCCCCGGCAAGAAGGCGCCGCTACCGTCGGTTCACACCGACGGTAGCGGCAACCAGAAGGACAAGGCCATCGCAGATGCCGGCCATGCCCGGCCCGGGAACACCCCGAACCGGCTTGGCATCGCCCGCCCCTGCGGACCTCTCTTTCAGCGCTGTACTCTTGACTGTACGTACCGGGTGGCTTCGTCTCCCCCCGATTGTCAGTAGCCTGATCCCTCCCCTACCTTGGGGGAGGGCTTTTTGCAGACTCCCGGCAGCCCGCGGTGAACATACCCGCACCCTGCCCCTACCCTCCTGCAACCGGCGTGCCAGAACCGCCCTGCGGGCAGTGGCACGGGACATGCATCAACGAAGTCCTCAAGACCCGGCGGCGCAGGCCGCTATTTTCGTTGACAACGGCCCACCGCACAGCGGGTGGTCCCGGCTACCAGGAGAAACGACGTGGCAGACTTTGGATACGGTGGCATTGGCTCGGGCCTGGATATTTCCGGCATGGTCAGCCAGTTGGTGGCAGCCGACCGCAAGCCGGCCGACAACGCACTGAACCTTCAGCAGTCCAAGGCAAAACTACAGCTCTCGTCTGTGGGCACCATCACCTCGGCCTTCGACAAGCTGAAGACCGCACTGACCGCATTGAAGGCGTCCACTGCCTTCGATACCCGCACCGTTACCGCCAGCAAGGGCGGCACCAACAGCACCGACGAGATCCTGACGGCAACGGTGGCGCTGTATGACGTGGGTACGACCAAGGCCGCCGCGTCCAATGGCACGCACAAGGTCAACGTGCTGGAACTGGCTACCGCGCACAAGCTGATTGCCGATACCTCGGTACCGAAGACCCAGACCTTCGCCGCCGGAACCTTGACGCTGACCGTTGGCGTGGGTGACAAGGCCAAGACCATGAACGTCGAGGTCGAGGAAGGCGACACGCTTACCACGGTCCGCAACAAGATCGATGCCGCCGGCCGCAAGGAAGGCGTGCAGGCCACGCTGATCAGCTCGGGCGACAACCAGTACCTGTCCATTGCCCAGGAAAAAACCGGCGCCGCCAACGCCATCAAGCTGGAATACGCGGGAAGTGATCCCGGCCTGACCTCGCTGGTCGGCAGCCTGAAAGAGAACACCGCTGCCAAGGACGCCAAGCTGACCATCGACGGTGTGGAAGTGGTCAGTGCCAGCAACACCGTGGCTGACGCGGTGCCCGGCCTGACCCTCAACCTGAAGATGAAGGGTGAAAGCACGGTCACCATCAGCACCGATACGACTGCTGCCACCAAGGTGATGCACGAGTTCGTGACTGCCTACAACGCGGCGCTGGCGGCCATCAACACCGAAACCGCCTACGACGCCAAGACCAAGGAAGCCGCCTCGCTCACCGGCGACGCGCAGATGCGTGGCGCCATGAGCCAGCTGCGCGCGCAGATGAGCAGCATCCTGAAGGATCTGTCAGCCGAAGGCCTGGACCCGAAGACGCTGGGCCTGCAGACGCGCGGCTACCCCAATGCCGACGGCAGCCTGGTGCTGGACACCACGAAGTTTGCCGCCGCACTGGCCAACCAGCCGGAGAAGATCCGCCAGGCCATTACCGGCGACACCGGCGGCGCCGGCAAGCTCTATTCGATGGTCGACGGCTATGTCAGCACCACGGTGGGCAAGGAAGGCGCCTTCGTGTCGCGCACCAACAGCCTGAACAAGACGCTGACCGACATCGACAAGCGCCGCGCCGACCTGGACACACGCATGGAAGGCGTCGCCGAGCGCTACAAAAAGCAGTTCCTGGCGCTGGACAGCCTGATGGGCAAGCTGCAGCAGAGCAGCAGCGCCCTGTCGCAGCAGTTGGCCCAGCTGAGCGGCTGATTGCAGGCGAACGCGGCTCAAGTTTGGCCACGTTCGCACCGATAACAGAAGCATCAGCAATCACCGCAGTGCCGCCGGCACGGATCCTGACGATCCGTCGGCGGCACACAGCGCAAGGGAGAATCACGAATGTACGGTTCCAGCCGTCAATACGCCGAACAGTATCGCCAGGTGGGTGTGACCAGTGCGGTCGCCGATGCCGATCCGCACAAGCTGGTGGCACTGCTGCTGGCCGGTGCGCTGGAACGCGTGCGTCGTGCAATGGCCAGCCTTGAACGCGGCGACCAGTCCGGCAAGGGCAAGGCGATCGGTGAGGCCTGTGCGATCGTCGGCCACCTGAATGGTTCGCTCGACCATGAAGCCGGCGGCGAGATCGCCGGCAACCTGTCGTCCCTGTACGACTACGTGCTGCAGCGGCTGACCGAAGCGAACCTGCACAATGATCGGGTCGCCCTTGATGAATCGCTGCAGCTGTTGAGCGAGATCGACGGTGCGTGGAACGCGATTCCGCAGGAACAGCGCCGTCCGGCGGCGGTGGCGCCGTGAGCCTGAACGATCTGCACGCGCAGCTGGACGCCTTTGAAAAGGCGTTGAACGAAGATGCCTTCGACCAGGCCGACAGCCTGCTGGACGGCCACGATGGCACCCTTCACGCCCTGCTGAGCCAGCCGCTGACCAGTGCCGACCACGCCCCGCTGTCGGCACTGCTGGACCGCCAGCAGAGCCTGCTGGGCCTGCTGCGCCAGCGCCGCGATGCAGTTGCCGTGCAGCTGCAGGATGGCCAGCGCTCCCTTCGCGCCGCCCATGCATACCTGCAGGCAGAATCACTGGCATGACCCTGTTGCCGACCACCTCGCTGCACCACCCGGCCGAAAGCGAGCTGTTCGACGAAACGCTCAGCTGCGAACTGGCCCTGCCTGCCGAGTTCCAGGCCGGTAGCGCGCTGGGCCGTACCGGCAATGCCGAAGCGCTGCTGCGCAGCCTGGCCCTGGTGGAAGACAGCAGGGTGGACGAGCACGAGGAGCGCAGCGAGGCCACCCTGCAGCTGCAGCGCCTGGAAGCCAAGCTGGACCTGACCATGGTGCTGCTGGGCCGGCTGGTACGCCAGCAGGGCCACGACCTGCCCCTGCGCCCGGTACGCTGGTCGCGGCGCGGCATCCGCTTGCAGTTGGGCCCGCGCAGCGGCGCCAGCCCCGGCCAGGCCGGCGTCGTCCGCCTGCAGCCCAGCGACTGGCTGCCCGACCATATCGACCTGCCGGTGGAGGTGGTGGCCGAGGCCGCCGACGGCAGCGGTGGCCACTTCCTGTGGCTGCGCTTCAGTCATCTGGGCGATGGCCTGGAAATGGCCATGGAACGCCACCTTTTCCGTCTACACCGTCGACAGGTTGCCGAAGCGCGCCGGGCGCGCTGAACGCTGTCACCGTAGTGCGCGGCCGACGGGCCTTGGCGGGCCCGTTCAGCTAAGTTAAGGTGGACTCCCCTCACGGACCTGCTGCGTGCCTGTGCGAGTTCTCATCGTCGACGATCACACTCTGGTTCGCGCCGGCCTGGCGCGGCTGTTGCAGGGATTTGCCGACGTGCAGCTGGTGGCCGAAGCGAGCAACGCCGAACAGGCGCTGCAACTGGCCCTGCAGCATGCACCCGACGTGGTGCTGATGGACCTTTCCCTGCCCGGCCGCACCGGACTGGAAGCGCTGAGCGACATCCGCCTGCGCGCACCCGGCACCCGGGTGGTGATGATGACCATGCATGACGATGCTGCCCATGTGCGCGATGCACTGGACCGCGGCGCCGTGGGTTTCGTGGTGAAGGATGCCGCGCCGCAGGAACTGGAACTGGCCCTGCGCGCTGCACATGCCGGCCAGGTATTCCTGAGCCCACAGATCTCGGCCAAGATGCTGGCGCCCATGCTGGGCCGCGAAAAGCCCACCGGCATTGCCGCGCTGTCGCCCCGCCAGCGCGAGATCCTGCGGCAGATCGGCAAGGGCGAAAGCAACAAGGAAATCGCCGCCGACCTGGGCATCAGCGTGAAGACGGTGGAGACCCACCGTGCGCGCATGATGGAATCGCTGGGCTGCCGCCGCGCCAACGATCTGCTGCTGCTGGCCGCCCGCCACCAGCACGAGCTGGAATGATCGTCCGCCGGAAAACCCGCGCTTGGTGCGGCGGTCGACCAACGGTCGACCCTACCGACCCGGGCCCTGCATCGGCGACGACTTCCCGTCACCCCGACAGGCCCTGACAGGTTTCCGTACAACCTGACCCACCTTTGCCCGGCCTCGCGCACCAGCAATCAACGATTTAGCCGCGGCCATCGTCAACTTCCCGCGCTTTCGTAGGGAATTCCCCTACAGCGTGTCGGGAACTCAACCAGGCGCCTCAGGAACCCCCCGATTCCGGACCTGCCGGATCAAAAGCAAGATGTGTTCCACAAGGCGCCGGGGAGCGGTGCCGGGGAACCACGATGAAGGCTGCACTCTCGACCCAGCTGGGCCAACAACTACACCTGACGCCGCAGCTGCTGCAGTCGATCCGCCTGCTGCAGCTCGATGGCCTGCACCTGGAACAGGAAATCCAGCGCCTGCTCGATTCCAATCCGCTGCTGGAAATCGAAGAAGCCGAAGCGCCCGTTGCCGACGCCAGCGACGCCGCCGCCACCACCCTGGAAACGGCGGCCTTCGACGAGCTGCCCGAATCGTCCATGTGGGACGTGGCCGGCACCAGCTGGCAGGACGGCGACGACGACCGCATGGCGCGCATTGCCGCCGGCGAATCCAGCGACCCGCAGCTGCGCGTGCTGCAGCGCCTGGCACTGGACCTGGACGACCGTGGCCTGGCCATCGCCGCGTTCTGGCTGGAACACTGCGATGACGCCGGCTACCTGCAGGCCCCGCTGGCCCAGCTGCACCTGCTGGCCAGCGCCCAGTTCGACATCGACGCCGCAGGCGTGGAAGCCATCCGCCAGCAGCTGCTGCACGGCGAACCGGCCGGCATGGCCGCGCAGGACCTGCGCGAATGCCTGCTGGCCCAGCTGTACAGCCTGCAGGGCCTGGTCCCGGGCCGTCACCTGGCCGGGCGCATCCTGGAAGGCGCGCTCGACGCTCTGGCCGCCCACGATTACCTGGCCTTGGCCCGCCAGCACGACGCCGAAGTGGACGACGTACGTGAAGCGGTGCGCCTGATCCTGTCGCTGCAGCCGCGCCCGGGCGACAGCCTGCAGACCGACACCAACGTGGCCGTGGTACCGGATGTGGTGGCCTGGCATGCCGACGAGCAGTGGAAGGTGGCGCTGAATCCGGCCACCAGCCGCCGGGTATCGATCAACAGCCAGTACGAACAGGCCCTGGCCGACACCGCCGATGCTGCCCCGGCCCTGCGCGAAATGCTGCAGGAAGCCCGCTGGTTCAGCCGCGGCCTGTCCATGCGCTACGACACCCTGCTGCGCACCGCGCGGGTGATCGTCGAACGCCAGGCCGCCTTCCTGGTCCGTGGCGACGAAGCCATGGCACCGCTGACGCTGAAGGAAGTGGCCGAAGAGATCGGCATGCACGAATCCACCGTTTCGCGCATCACCACCGGCAAGTACCTGCAGACCCCCCGCGGCACGTTCGAACTGAAGCACTTCTTCGCCGTGCGACTGGAGGGCGCCAGCGTGTCCGGGCAGGCCGTGAAAGCCATGGTGCGCCGCCTGATCGACGCCGAACCGGCCGGTCGCCCGCTGGCCGACGAGGCCATCGCCGGCCTGCTGTCGCGACAGGGGGTGAACATTGCCCGCCGAACCGTCGCAAAATACCGCGAACAACTGGATATCGCTCCGGCCCGCGAACGGCGCCGGATCAGCGCCAGGCAACCCCAGCTGGCCCGGGTGGGCTGAAAAGGATGTTGGACATGAACAAGCTCACAGTGTTGCTGGTCGATGACCATGAAGGTTTCATCAACGCCGCCATGCGTCATTTCCGCAAGATCGACTGGCTGCAGATCGTTGGCAGCGCCGGCAACGGCCTGGAAGCGATCGAGCGCTCGGAAAGCCTGCGCCCGCAGGTGGTGCTGATGGATCTGGCCATGCCGGAAATGGGCGGCCTGCAGGCCACCCGCCTGATCAAATCGCAGGATGATGCCCCGTACATCGTGATTGCCAGCCACTTCGACGACGTCGAGCACCGCGAACACGCGCTGCGCGCCGGCGCCGACAACTTCGTCAGCAAGCTGTCCTATATCCAGGAAGTCATGCCCATCCTGGAAGGCCTCAGGGAGGATAGATCGTGAGCGAATCGCGCATCCTGGTACTGGACAACGATGCCGTGCGCGCCGAGCGCACCGTTGCCCTGCTGGAATTCATGGATTTCAACCCGCGCTGGGTCTCCGACGCAGCCGACTTCGACCTGGGCCGCCAGCGCCAGAACGACTGGATGGCGGTGATCGTCGGCAGCCTGGACGAAAGCTCTGCCAGCACCGCGCTGTACGCGTGGCTGGGTGGCAGCAGCCTGCCGCCGCCGGTGCTGCTGGCCGATGGCGATGCCGCCACGTTCGCCCGCCAGCATGGCCTGCATGAAGCCAACATCTGGCCGCTGGAAGCCCCACTGCGCCATGCGCAGATGGAAGCCCTGCTGCGCCGCGCCAGCCTGAAGCGGCTGGATGCCGAACACCAGGCCGGCGCCGTGCAGGACCAGGGCCCGACCGGCACCGGCCCGGCGGTGACCAGCCTGCGCACCATGATCGAACAGGTGGCCGCCTTCGACACCACCGTACTGGTGCTGGGCGAATCGGGCACCGGCAAGGAAGTCGTCTCGCGCGCCATCCACCAGCGCTCGCCGCGCCGTGACGGCCCGTTCGTCGCCATCAACTGCGGCGCCATTCCGGCCGACCTGCTGGAAAGCGAACTGTTCGGCCACGAAAAAGGTGCCTTCACCGGCGCACTGACCGCGCGCAAGGGCCGTTTCGAAATGGCCGAGGGCGGCACTCTGCTGCTGGACGAGATCGGCGACATGAGCCTGCCCATGCAGGTGAAGCTGCTGCGCGTGCTGCAGGAACGCAGCTTCGAACGCGTAGGCGGCAACCAGACCATCCGCTGCAACGTGCGCGTGGTTGCCGCGACCCATCGCGATCTGGAAACCCGCATTGCCGAAGGCAAGTTCCGCGAGGATCTGTTCTACCGCCTGAACGTGTTCCCGATCGATGTACCGGCCCTGCGCGAACGCCGCGAAGACCTGCCTGCGCTGGTGGAAACCATCGCCGCGCAGCTGGCCCGCACCGGCCGGGGCGAAGTGCGCTTCACCCCCGAGGCCCTGCAGGCGCTGGCCGGCTACGAATGGCCGGGCAATGTGCGCGAGCTGACCAACCTGGTCGAGCGCCTGGCCGTGTTGCACCCGGGCGGCTCGGTGCGCGTGCAGGACCTGCCGGCCCGCTACCGCGGCGACGCCGCGCTGGCCCCGGTAGCGCCCGCCCCCGCCCCGGCACCCGTGGCCGCCAGCGAAGACCGCCTGGACCTGCGCAGCTTCTCCTTCCACACCCCCGGTAGCGGCGGCCAGCCGGCACTGGAGCACGGCATTGCGGTGAACCGCGCCAACGCCCCGGCAGCCCTGCCCGACGACGGCCTGGACCTGCGCAACCACATGGCCAACATCGAACTGGGCCTGATCAACGAAGCCCTGGAACGCACCCAGGGCGTGGTCGCCCACGCCGCCCAGCTGCTGGGCCTGCGCCGCACCACCCTGGTGGAAAAGCTGCGCAAGTACGGCATCGAACGCGAACCGGCCGAACTGGCCAGCTGAGCGCCATAGGGGTCAGATCCCTCTCCAAGAGAGGGCTCTGACCCCACGCGATCCCAGAGGGGTCGGAGCCCTTTCCGCTGGAAAGGGGTCCGACCCCTTTGCATTTGCACGTTTTCCTGAAGGCATCGGCATCGCTTTACGGAGCATGGCAGGGACAACCTACGGAGATCCCACCATGCCTCGCTCCACGCTGTTCATCGCCCTGCTTTGTCCGTCTCTGGCCATCGGCGGCAGCTACCGTCACCGGCACCTGGCCCCGCATATCGCGGAAATCCAGATGAACGAAGCCCACCCGGCCGGCCCTGCCCACTACACCCTGCTGCTGACCTGCCTGACCGACCACCAGGTCCGCTTCCATCTACACCCAGCACGACGGCCCCATCGCCCCCCCCCGGCAGCGCCAGAATTCCGGCCGCTGGACCCCGCAGCCATAGGCCAGAAAACCGACGCCGGTTAAATGGCGCCGCTCCATGCACGCATGGCGTGGATTTACTGTGTCGACCAAGGTCGACACCTACCAGAGCACGATGCCACTCCGACAGATCGCGAGCACCTGTCGAATGCCAGCTTTGACGCTGCTTCAGTCGAGCATGGCTCGACTCTACAGCGGGTGCAGGGCTGCAAGCCCTGCCAGGAACACACCCCACCCTCACCACACTGAATCAAAAACCGGTTTCGGCACGCCGCTTGCACTGCTTCCAGACGAACGCCCCCATCCCTGTTTCTGGAACCGTTGCAGATGTCCCACTCCGTCACTTCGATCCTTTCCCAGATCCGCTCCTATCAGACCCAGATGGGACAGCCGGCGCTGAACCCGCTGGCCGAAGCGCCGCGCAGCAATGCCCTGCCCAACGCGGTGCTGGACGCCCCGCAGGTGCAGCCGCCCAGCTTCACCGAAACCCTGCGCGGCGCCCTGTCCAGCGTGAACGACGCCCAGCAGACCTCCGGCGCCCTGGCCAAGGCCTTCGAAATGGGCGACCCCAGCGCCGACCTGGCCAAGGTGATGGTCGCCTCGCAACAGTCCCAGATCGCCTTCCGCGCCACCGTGGAAGTCCGCAACCGTCTCGTCCAGGCCTACCAGGACGTGATGAACATGCCGCTGTAAGGATCCAACCGCATGGCACTGACGCTCTCCAAGGAATCCCTGAACGCCGAGAAGGCCGGGCAGTGGTTCGATCGGCTGCAAAGTCTGCAGATCACCCGCCGCCTGGGTCTGATGGCGATGATCGCCGTGGCGGTGGCGGCAGGCCTTGCCGTGTTCTTCTGGGCACAGAAGCCGGGCATGGTGCCGCTGTATACCGGCTTGGACCAGAAGGCCACCGCCGAAGCCACCGACCTGCTGCGCGCCGCACAGATTCCGTTCGAGCTGGATCCGGCCACCGGCGGCATCACCGTGCCGGAAAAGAACCTGCACGATGCGCGCCTGAAGCTGGCCGGTTCCGGCCTGACCGACAGCGGCAAACTGGGCTTTGAACTGATGGAGCGCGACCCGGGCTTCGGCGTCAGCCAGTTCGTGGAAAGCGCGCGCTACCAGCACGCGATGGAAACCGAGCTGTCGCGCACCATCAACACCCTGCGCCCGGTGCGCGATTCGCGCGTGCACCTGGCCATTCCCAAGCCCAGCGCCTTCACCCGCCAGCGTGACGTGGCCAGCGCCTCGGTCACCCTGGAACTGCGCGGCGGCCAGCAGCTGGAACGCAGCCAGGTCGATGCCATCGTGCACATGGTGGCGGCCAGCATTCCCGACCTGGCGCCGGAACGGGTGACCGTGGTCGACCAGAGCGGTCGCATGCTGAGCGTGAGCGACCCCAACAGCGAAGCGGCCGTCAACGCCGCACAGTTCGAACAGGTGCGCCGCCAGGAAACCTCGTTCAACCAGCGCATCCGCGAACTGCTGGAACCGATGACCGGCCCGGGCCGGGTGAATCCGGAAGTGAGCGTGGACATGGACTTCTCGGTGACCGAGGAGGCGCGCGAACTCTACAACGGTGAACCGCAGAAGCTGCGCAGCGAGCAGATGAGCGAGAACACCAGCACCACGCCGGGCCCGCAGGGCGTGCCGGGCGCGACCAGCAACAGCCCGCCGGGCCAGCCGGCGGCACCGCCCACCGCGCAGACGCCGACCGAAAGCAGCAAGAACGCCACCCGCAATTACGAGCTGGACCGCACGTTGCAGCACACCCGCCAGCCGGCCGGCCGCATCAAGCGCGTGTCGGTGGCGGTGCTGGTGGACAACGTGCCGCGCGCCGGTGCCAACGGCAAGGTCGCCCCGCAGCCGCTGTCGGCCGCCGAGCTGACCCGTGTGGAAGCGCTGGTGAAGCAGGCCGTGGGCTTCAATGCAGAACGCGGCGATACCGTGTCGGTGATGAACGCCCCGTTCGTGCGAGACACCACGCCGGTGGAAGGCCCGGCCTGGTGGGAACTGCCGTGGGTGCACGATGCCGGTCGCATGCTGCTGGGTGCCATCGTGGTGTTGGCGCTGCTGTTTGGCGTGCTGCGCCCTGCCCTGCGCGCGATCACCGGGCAGACCAAGAAGGACGACGACGCTGCACTGGAACCGCACAGCGCGGAGGTGCAGCTGGTGGATGACGATGGCACCCCGCTGCCGGCGCTGGGCGCCGACCGGGTCAGCCTGGGCGGGGCCGAAGCACTGGCCCTGCCGGTGGATTCATATGAGGAACGACTGCGGATGGCCCGTGAAGCCGTAAAGACCGACTCCAAGCGCGTGGCCCAGGTGGTCAAGGGGTGGGTGGCCAATGACTGAGGCACAACTGACCGGCGTGCAGCGCGCTGCCGTGCTGCTGCTGTCCCTGGGTGAACTGGATGCGGCCGAGGTGCTGCGCCACATGGAACCCAAGGAAGTGCAGAAGATCGGCATCGCCATGGCGACCATGACCGACATCACCCGCGAGCAGGTGGAACGGGTGATGGACCAGTTCAGCCAGGAGCTGGGCTCGAAAACCTCGCTGGGGGTGGGTTCGGACGACTACATCCGCAACATGCTGGTGCAGGCGCTGGGCAGCGAGAAGGCCGGCAACCTGATCGACCGCATCCTGCTGGGCCGCAACACCACCGGCCTGGATGCGCTGAAGTGGATGGACCCGCGCGCGGTGGCCGATCTGGTGCGCAACGAGCACCCGCAGATCATCGCCATCGTGATGGCCCACCTGGAAACCGACCAGGCCGCCGATGCACTGAAGCTGCTGCCCGAACGCACCCGGGTGGACGTGCTGCTGCGCATCGCCACCCTGGACGGCATTCCGCCCAACGCGCTGAACGAACTGAACGAGATCATGGAACGCCAGTTCGCCGGCAACCAGAATCTGAAGTCGTCCAACATCGGCGGCGTGCAGTGCGCGGCCAACATCCTCAACTTCATGGACAGCGGCCAGGACCAGGCGATCCTGGGCGAGATCGCGCGCATCGACGCGCCGCTGAGCGGCCGCATCCAGGACCTGATGTTCGTGTTCGACGATCTGGTGGATCTGGACGATCGCGAAATGCAGCTGGTGCTGCGCGAAGTGAGCGGCGAGCGCCTGGGCCTGGCCCTGCGCGGTGCCGACATCAAGGTGCGCGACAAGATCACCCGCAACATGTCCCAGCGTGCCGCTGAAATCCTGCTGGAAGACATGGAAGCACGCGGCCCGGTGCGCCTGTCCGACGTGGAAGGCGCGCAGCGCGAGATCCTGGCCATCGTCAAGCGCATGGCCGATGAAGGCACGGTCACCATCGGCGGCAGCGCGGAGGCCATGCTGTGAGCAATGTCGTGCGCTGGCTCGCCCCGGACCTGCTGGCCCAGCCCGAACCCGAGCTGGAGCAGGAGGATGTGTTCGAGCTGACCGAGCCCGACCCGGAGCACGAGCCGGAGCCGGTACTGCAGCTGCCCACGCTGGAAGAGATCCAGGCGATCCAGGACAGCGCGGAAAAGGAAGGCTTTGCCCAGGGCCACAGCGATGGCTACGGCCAGGGCCAGGCCGAGGTGCGCCGCCTGGTCGCGCAGATCGAAGGCATCCTGGACAACTTCAGCCGCCCGCTGGTGCGCTTGGAAAATGAAGTGGTCGGTGCGCTGGGCGAGCTGGCCGTGCGCATTGCCGGCGCGCTGGTCGGCCGCGCCTACGAGGCCGACCCCGCCCTGCTGGCGCAGCTGGTGGGTGAAGCCGTGGACGCGGTGGGCGGCGCTACCCGCGAGGTGGAAGTGCGCCTGCATCCCGATGACATCGCCGCGCTGTCGCCGCTGTTGACCCTGTCACCGCAGCAGCGGCTGGTGCCCGACACCAGCCTGAGCCGGGGCGACCTGCGCGTGCACGCCGAAGCGGTGCGCGTGGATGGCACCCTGGAAGCACGCCTGCGTGGTGCCCTGGATGCGGTGATCCGCCAGACCGGAGCCAATGCATGAACACCGAACCGCACCTGCCGCCGCCGGCGGACTGGACCGTGGCCCGCAACCTGCGCCTGGCCGGCCGTCTGGACAGTCTGCGCGTGGACACCGCACACGGCCGCGGCCTGATCCGTGAGGGCGTGCTGCGCCGCGCGGTGGGCCTGACCCTGGAAGCGGTGGGCTGCGAAGCCCCGCTGGGCGCCAGCTGCAAAGTGGAAGTGGTCGATGGTGGCTGGGTGGATGCCGAAGTGGTCGGCTTCGCCGGCGAACGCACCTACCTGATGCCCAGCGCCGAGTTGCACGGCCTGCTGCCCAACGCACGGGTGGTGCCCTCGGCGCGACGTGGCGGTGTGGAAGTGGGCGAAGGCCTGCTGGGCCGGGTGATCGACAGCGACGGCGTGCCGCTGGATGGCAAGGGCCCGATCCGTGCCGAAGGCCATGTCGGCATGGCCGGTGTGTCGATCAACCCGCTTGCGCGCGAGCCCATCACCCAGCCGCTGGACGTGGGCGTGCGCGCGATCAATGCGCTGCTGCCGATCGGCCGTGGCCAGCGCGTGGGCCTGTTCGCCGGCTCCGGTGTCGGTAAGTCGACGCTGCTGGGCATGATGACCCGCTACACCGCCGCCGACGTGATCGTGGTCGGGCTGATCGGTGAACGTGGCCGCGAAGTGCGCGATTTCGTTGAGACCACCCTGGGCGAAGAAGGCCTGCGCCGCGCGGTGGTGGTGGCCAGCCCGGCCGACCGCCCGCCGCTGGCGCGCCTGCACGGCGCCTACCGCGCCACCGCCATTGCCGAATGGTTCCGCGACCAGGGCCTGAACGTACTGCTGCTGATGGATTCGCTCACCCGCTTCGCCCAGGCGCAGCGCGAGATCGGCCTGTCGGTGGGTGAACCGCCCACCACCCGCGGCTACCCGCCGTCGGTGTTCGCCAAGCTGCCGGCGCTGGTGGAACGTGCCGGCAACGGCGCCAAGGGCCGCGGCTCGATCACCGCGTTCTACACCGTGCTGACCGAAGGCGATGACCCGCAGGACCCGATTGCCGATGCGGCACGCGCGATCCTGGACGGCCACATCCTGCTGTCGCGCCGGGTGGCCGACAGTGGCCTGTACCCGGCCATCGACGTGGAATCGTCGGTCAGCCGCGTGGTCACGGAAATCGCCGACGAGCCGTGGCGCCTGCGCATCCGCAAGCTCAAGCGCCTGGTGTCGGCCTATTCGGCCAACCGCGATCTGATCGCCATTGGCGCCTACCAGCGCGGCAACGATGCTGCGACCGACGAAGCACTGGAACGCTGGCCGGAAATCATGGAATTCCTCGGCCAGGACGTGGCCAAGGCCGCCGATCTTCCGCACAGCCAGGCCGCGCTGCAGCGCCTGGTGGAACAAGAGAACTAAGCCATGACACAGTCCAAGCGCATCGACCCGCTGCTGAAGCGGGCGCAGGAACACGAAGACGCGGTGGCCCGCGACCTGGCCGAGCGCCAGCGCGTGCTGGACACCCATCTGTCGCGGCTGGATGAGCTGCGCCGTTATGCCGAGGAATACGCAAACGCACAGATGGCCGCCACCAGTCCGGCGCAGCTGCTGAACCGCCGTGCCTTCCTGGACCGCTTGGACAGCGCGGTGGAACAGCAGCAGCAGACCGTGAACGGCAACCGCGAAAAGGTGGAAGCCGAACGCGCGCGTCTGATCCTGGCCAGCCGTGACAAGGCCGTGCTGGAGCAGCTGGCCGCCAGCTACCGCGCACAGGAAAAGGTGGTGACCGACCGCCGCGACCAGCGCGAGATGGATGACATCGGCGCACGCCGCGCGCGCCTGGCGCAGGCCGCAGACCCGGACAGCGACCCGCAGGGAGGCCGCGCGTGATGCCTTCCCTGTTGACTGGCAACAGCACCGCCACCGGCACCACCGGCACCACCGGCACCACCGGCAGCAGCTCACGCAGCAGCCGCAGCGACGGCAGCAGCGGCAACGGTTTCGACCAGATGCTGCAGGGCGGCGGCAATACGCCTGCGGCCAAGACCGCCAGCGCCCCGTCGAAGCCGGCGAACAAGGCGAGCAACAGCGACGCGGGCACCGCGGATGCGCGCACGCCGGCCGGTTCCGCCGATGCTACCGACCCCGACGCCGCCAAGACGGAGGTGGCCGCCAGCACGACTGACACCCCCGCGCCGGCCACCGACAAGGACGCAGCGACCGACAGCGACGACGCACCCTGGCCGCCGCTGGGCCTGGCCGGGCTGGCGCTGATGGTGGCGCCGGTCGCCGACCCCACCGTGCCTGCTTTGCCCACCGCCACGGGCGCCGGCGCCGACGCCCTGCCCAGCGCTGCGCCTGCTGCGCTTGCCACGCTGCCCGCCGCGGCCACCGCCGCTACACCGGCCACCGCGCCTGCGGCCACGGGGGTAGCCGCCACCACTACCGCACCGGATGCCGATAGCGAAGCCATCGAACTGCCACTGCCCGGCACCGTGCTGGCACAGAGCGCGTTGGATGGCGCAGACGATGCGGACGGCAGCGATCGCAGCGTGACCGCACCGCTGCAGGTGGCCCTGCCCGCCGCCCTGCAGGACCTGAAAGCCGCGCTGGCCAGCCCGCCGGTGTTCAACGGCGAACCCACCCCTACCCCGGTGCTGGGCGATGATGGTTTCGACCAGGCCATCGGTGCACGCGTCAGTTGGCTGGCGGACCAGAAGATCGGCCACGCCCACATCACCCTGAACCCGGAAGACCTGGGCCCGGTGGACGTGCGCCTGCAGATGAACGGTGACAAGGTGCACGCCAGCTTCAGCAGCCCGCACGTTGATGTGCGCCAGGCGCTGGAAAGCAGCCTGCCGCGGCTGCGCGAACTGCTGGGCGAACAGGGCTTCCAGCTGGCCCACGCCGATGTGGGCCACCACAGCAGCGGCGACGGCGGAACGTCGGGCCAGAACTCCGGCAGCGGCAACGGCCGGATCGGTGACGGAGAACCGTCGCTGGCCGACACCACGGTGTCGGCGGCGCAGCTGATCCGCCAGCGCGGGTTGCTGGACGCCTACGCATAACCGGCGGCCAACCCAGGTTGGCCCATACCGGAACCGGGGCGCCGACGGAATTCCGTCGCCGCCCTTCCCCGCCACTGCGGCACACCCCTTGCATAGCCCTGTGAAGCAACCCCTGAGGAGCTTCACCCCGTGGCCGCAGCCGCTGACAAAACCAAGAAGACCGCCGACAAGGACAAGAGCGCCAAGCCGCGCAGTCCTTTGCTCATCACCGCCCTGGTGGCCGTCCTGGCCGCAGGTGCCGCCGGCGCCGGCGTCTGGTTCTTCACCCAGAGCAAGCACGAACCGGCCACCGCCGAAGCCCCGAAGAAGGGCGCCACCCCGGCCCCGGCCCAGTACTTCGCGCTGGAACCGGCCTTCGTGGTCAATCTGAACGGCCCCATTGATGGCCCGCGCTACCTGCAGGTGGAAGTGCAGCTGATGACCCGCGACGCCGCCGCGCTGGAGGCGATCAAGACCCATGCGCCGGCACTGCGCGCCAACCTGCTGATGCTGTTCTCGCAGGTCAGCCCCGAGCAGATTGCCGACGTGGCCGGCAAGCAGAAGCTGCAGGGCGAAGCGCTGGCCGCCGTGCAGAAAGTGCTGAAGGCCGAGACCGGCAGCAACGGCGCCGACGATCTGCTGTTCACCAGCTTCGTGACCCAGTAAGGGCCTACCGATGAATGACCTGCTGTCCCAGGATGAGATCGATGCCCTGCTGCATGGCGTGGACAGCGGCGCGGTCGAAACCGATCCGGAGCCGCCGTCCGGCGAAGCACGTTCGTACGACTTTGCCAGCCAGGACCGCATCATCCGCGGTCGCATGCCCACGCTGGAAATGGTGCACGAGCGTTTCGCCCGCCTGTGGCGCATCGGTCTGTTCAACCTGATCCGCCGCTCGGCCGAACTGTCCGTGCGCGGCATCGAGCTGATCAAGTTCAACGACTACATGCACTCGCTGTATGTGCCGACCAACCTGAACCTGATCCGCTTCAAGCCGCTGCGTGGCACCGGCCTGATCGTGTTCGAGCCGACCCTGGTGTTCGCCATCGTCGACAACTTCTTCGGCGGCGACGGGCGCTACCCCACCCGCATCGAAGGCCGCGAATTCACCGCCACCGAAATGCGGGTGATCCACCTGCTGTTGAAGCAGACCTTCGCCGATCTGCGCGAAGCTTGGGCGCCGGTGATGGAAGTGGATTTCGAATACATCAATTCGGAAATCAACCCGCACTTCGCCAACATCGTCACCCCGCGCGAATACGTGGTGGTGTGCCGCCTGCACGTGGAACTGGACGGCGGTGGCGGCGATATCCACGTCACCCTGCCGTATTCGATGCTGGAGCCGATCCGCGAGCTGCTGGACGCCGGTATCCAGAGCGATCGCAACGACCGCGATGCCAGCTGGGGCGTGATGCTGCGCGAACAGCTCAACATCGCCGAAGTCACCCTGTCCAGCGTGCTGGCCAGCAAGCGCATGACCCTGCGCGACCTGACCCAGCTGAAGGTGGGCGACATCCTGCCGATCGAGCTGAACACCCAGGTGCCGCTGTGCGTTGAAAACATTCCCGTGTTCACCGGCGAATTCGGCATCGCCAACGGCATGAACGCCGTGAAAGTCACCGCTACCCATCCGCCGGGGACCCGCCCGCGCGTACCCGTCATCCAGGAAGACCCGCAATGAACGATATCGACGCCCTCGAACCGACCCCGGCCCAGTTCGGCAGCCTGCAGGCCGATGAAACCCCGGGTCCGGACCTGAACCTGGACGTGATCCTGGACGTGCCGGTGACCCTGTCGCTGGAAGTCGGCCGCGCCCGCCTGCCGATCCGCAACCTGCTGCAGCTCAACCAGGGTTCGGTGGTGGAACTGGAACGCGGCGCCGGCGAATCGCTGGACGTGTTCGTCAATGGCACCCTGATCGCCCACGGCGAAGTGGTGGTGATCAACGACCGCTTCGGCGTGCGCCTGACCGACGTGGTCAGCCCGAGCGAGCGGATCCGGAGACTGCGTTGAGCCTGCTGCTCGCCACCGCGCAGGCCGCTGCGAAGGCAACGCCGCAGATCGGCCAGCATGCCGCCACCGCACCGAGTCTGTTCGGTGCGGTGCTGGCCCTGCTGGCCGTGCTGGCCCTGGTGATCGGCCTGGGCTGGCTGCTCAAGCGCCTGCCCGGCAGCGGCTTCCGCCCGGCCGAAGGCATGAAGCTGGTGGCCAGCCTGACCGTGGGCGCCAAGGAACGCGTGGTGGTGGTGGAAGTGAACGGCCAGCAGCTGCTGCTGGGCGTCACCGCCGGCAGCATCAACACCCTGCACACCCTGTCCGAGCCCCTGCCGCCGCCGGCGCCGGTGCGCGTGCCGGACCTGAAAAACCTGCCGAATTTCGCCCAGCTGCTGCAACAGCGGCTGCGCAAGGACCCCTGACATGCGCGTGACCCGTTCCCGCTTCGCCACCCTGATGCCGTGGCTGTTGTTGATCGCTCTGTGCCTGCTGCCCGCGCTGGCGTTTGCCGCGCCGGGCGCACCGCCGTCGCTGCCCGATGTAAACGTGGGCAAGATCGGCGGCGCGCCGGTCAGCCTGCCGCTGCAGACCCTGCTGCTGATGACGGCGATCACCCTGATCCCGTCGATGCTGCTGGTGCTGACCTCGTTCACCCGCATCATCATCGTGCTGGGCCTGCTGCGGCAGGCGCTGGGCACCGGGCAGACGCCGTCCAACCAGGTGCTGCTGGGCCTGGCCCTGTTCCTGACCGCGATGATCATGCTGCCGACCTGGGACAAGGCGTGGAGCACCGGCATGGCGCCGTACCTGAACGGCGATATCGACTTCCAGACCGCCTGGACGCTGACCACCCAGCCGCTGCGCGCCTTCATGCTGGCGCAGATCCGCGAAACCGACCTGATGACCTTTGCCGGCATTGCCGGCCACGGCACCTATGCCAGCCCCGATGCGATTCCGTTCCCGGTGCTGGTCGCCTCGTTCGTCACCAGCGAACTGAAGACCGCCTTCGAGATCGGCTTCCTGATCTTCATTCCGTTCGTGATCATCGATCTGGTGGTGGCCAGCGTGCTGATGTCGATGGGCATGATGATGCTGTCGCCGATGCTGGTGTCGGCGCCGTTCAAGATCCTGCTGTTCGTACTGGTCGATGGCTGGGTGCTGACCGTGGGTACGTTGGCGGCCAGCTTCAATCCGGCTTGATTCAAGCCGGCGGTATTGAAAGGCAGTCGAGCGTGGCTCGACTCTACATGAGCAGATGGAACCCGAATGTCTCCCGAACTTGCCCTGACTGAACTGCGTGGCGGCCTGATTACCGTGCTGTGGGTCGCCGGCCCGCTGCTGCTGACCGTGCTGGTGGTGGGCGTGGTGGTGGGCGTGGTGCAGGCCGCGACCCAGTTGAACGAACCCACCATTGCCTTCGTGGCGAAGGCCGCGGCGCTGACCGCCGTACTGTTTGCGCTCGGCAGCCTGCTGATCGGCCACCTGGTCGAGTTCACCACGCTGCTGTTCCAGCGCATCCCACACCTGATCGGCTAGGAACCGCGCCGCCATGGACGCCGCCACCCAGATGGCCGCCGACGGCCTGCAGGCCTTTGGCATGATCGGCACCGTGCTGTGGACACTGCTGCGTTTCGGCGCGGTGGCCATGGCCATGCCCATGGTCGGGACCCGCGCAGTGCCGGCCCGCGTGCGGGTGATGCTGGCGGCCACGCTGTCCATCGCGCTGGCCCCGCTGCTGCCGCCGGTACCGGACTGGACCGGCTTCGACGCCGCCACCGTACTAACCATTGCGCGTGAGCTGGCCATCGGTGTGTCCATCGGCTTCCTGCTGCGGTTGATCTTCGAAGCCGGCGCACTGGCGGGCGAACTGGTCGCGCAGGGCACCGGCCTGGCCTTCGCGCAGATGAGCGATCCGCTGCGTGGCGGCACCTCCGGTGTGATCGGGCAGTGGTTCTACCTGCTGTTCGGCCTGCTGTTCTTCACCGCCAACGGGCACCTGGCGCTGATCTCGCTGGTGGTGGACAGCTACCGCGCCCTGCCCATCGGCGCGCCGCTGCCCGATCCGCATGCCTTTTTCAGCATCGCTCCTACCTTCCTGCTGACCGTGCTGCGCGGCGGCCTTACCCTGGCCATACCGCTGGTGGTGGCCATGCTGGCGGTCAACCTGGCCTTCGGTGTGTTGGCCCGTGCCGCGCCCGCACTGAACCCGATCCAGCTGGGCCTGCCGGTGTCGCTGCTGCTGGGCCTGTTCCTGCTGGCCCTGCTGGCCGGTGAAATGGGGCCACCGGTGCAGCGCATGTTCGATGCGGCGTTCGAGGCCGCTGGCGCCGTCACTCAGTGAGAACTTCATCACATCCTGTTGATTGCCCTGCCCCCCCTGTAACGCGTTACAGTGAATGGGCGGCGACCAGGGGGACGCCGCGCGCGGCCCGCGTTCTGCACGGCCGCTTGCCGTAGCCTTGCCCCACCGTAGTTTTTCCGTTGACAGGCAGGTCCGGGAGACTGACGAATGCTGGTAGGCACGTACAACCCATGGCTGGTGGCCACCTCGCTGCTGGTTGCCGTCATGGCTTCGTATACCGCCCTGGCCATGGCCGGGCGCACGGTGACCGCACCTGGCCGCGGTGCCACCTGGTGGTGGCGGCTGGGCGGCGGCTTCGCCATGGGGCTGGGCATCTGGTCCATGCACTTCATCGGCATGCTGGCCTTCGACCTGCCCATTCCGCTGGGCTACGACCTGCCCATCACTCTGGTGTCGCTGGCGCTGGCCATCGCCTCGTCGGTGTTCGCGCTGTGGCTGGTGTCACTGCACACCCTGCCGCATGGCCGCCTGGCCGGTGGCGCGGTGCTGATGGGCAGCGGCATTGCCAGCATGCACTACGTGGGCATGGCCGCGCTGCGCATGCAGCCGGGCATCGACTACCAGCCAGTGTGGCTGGCACTGTCGCTGCTGGTGGCCGTGGCTGCATCGTGGACTGCGCTGTACGTGGCCTTCCGGTTGCGCGCGCAGAACACCCGCAACGTTGATCGGCTGACCGCCGCCGGCCTGCTGGGTCTGGCCATCGTGGGCATGCATTACACCGGCATGGCCGCCGCCCGCTTCCCCGAAGGCAGCGTCTGCGGTGCCGCGGTTGGCGACGGCCTGCGCAGCACGTGGCTGGCGGTGATGGTGGTGGTACTAACCGTGGCCATCCTGGCGGTGGTGCTGGTGGTGTCCTGGCTGGAACAACGGGTGGAGGCGCAGCTGCTGAGGCTGCGCAATTCGCTGCTCAGCACCTCGTTGACCGACGCCCAGCAGGAGCTTACCCAGGCCGCCCTGCACGACCCGCTTACCCGCCTGCCCAACCGCCTGCTGCTGCAGCGCCGGATCGTGCAGGCGCTGGCCGAGGCCGAACAGGGCGGCAGCCGCTTCGCGGTGATGTTCATGGATCTGGACGGCTTCAAGCAGGTGAACGATGCCTATGGCCATCAGGCCGGCGATGCCCTGCTGGTGGCCGTGGCCGAGCGTACCCGCCAATTGCTGCGGCCCAACGACATGCTAGCCCGGTTGGGCGGCGACGAGTTCGTGCTGGTGGTGCGCATCGAACACGACGAAGACCTGCCGACCCTGGCCCGGCGCATTCTGGAAGCCGTGGGCGGCGGCCCGCTGCTGGCCGACAACGAACTGCAGGTGACCGCCAGCATCGGCATCGCGATCTGTCCCGACCACGCCGCCAGCGAGCGCCAGTTGATGGCCTTTGCCGATGCGGCGATGTACCAGGCCAAGGAATCGGGCCGCAACGCTTTCGTGCTGTTTTCCGACTGGATGAACGACAGCGCAGAACAGCAGTTCCGCCTGCTGGCCGACCTGCGCCGCGCCATTGGCACCGACCAGTTGTTCCTGCACTACCAGCCGAAGATCCGCGTGGCTTCGCAGGCCGTGGCTGGCGCCGAGGCGCTGATCCGCTGGCGCCATCCCGAACAGGGCCTGATCCCGCCTGACCGCTTCATCCGCCTGGCCGAGCGCAGCGGTGCGATTCACGATATCGGTCGCTGGGCGCTGGAACAGGCCTGCCAGCAGTTGCGCCGCTGGCACGATGCCGGCCATGACGGCTGGTCGATGTCAGTGAACCTGTCGCCGGTGCAGTTCAGTTCGCCGCACCTGCTGCGCGATGTGGAGGACGTGATCGAACGCTACGCCATCACCCCGCGCCACCTTGTCCTGGAAATCACCGAAAGCACGGTGATGCGCGATACCGACACCAGCCTGCGCCTGCTGCAGAGCCTGTCGGCGCTGGGCGTGGGCATTTCCATCGATGATTTCGGCACCGGCTATTCCAGCCTGCTGTACCTCAAGCGTCTGCCCGCTACCGAGATCAAGATCGACCACGCCTTCGTGCGGGATCTGGAACACAGCCCGGAAGACGTGGTGATCGTGTCGGCCATCGTGGCGCTGGGCCATGCGCTGGACATGGACATCGTGGCCGAGGGCGTGGAAACCGCCCCGCAGCGCGCCTATCTGGAACGGCTGGGCTGTGACTACCTGCAGGGCTACCTGCTGGGCCGCCCGGTGGACCCGGCCCGTTTCATGCAACTGCACGACCTGCCGCGGCCGCGGGTGGAGCTGGCCAACCCACCGCCGCGCTGAGGCGTGCGCCCGCCGGGCATGGCCCGGCGCTACCGCCCTCCTCCCGTGGGTGCCAACCGCCCCGCTCTGGTGGGTGCCAACCGCCCTGCCCTGGTAGGTGCCAACCTTGGTTGGCACCGCTCTTCCGTCACGGAACAGTTCTTGCACGCACCCCGGCACTCCCCGCCGTAGTGCACCGCGATGTCCGAGAACGAAGACGCAGGCGAAAAAACCGAACAGCCAACAGAAAAGCGCCTGCGCGATGCCCGTGAACAGGGCAACATCCCGCGTTCGCGCGAGCTGGCCACCGTGGCGGTGTTCGGCGCGGCGGTCATCGCCATCATGGCCACCAGCAGCTCCATTGCCGCTGGCGGCCATGCCTGGATGCGCGCCGCGCTCAGCCCCGAGCCGGCCCTGTGGCAGAACCCGCAGGCCCTGTTCGGCCACTTCGGCTGGCTGTTCCTGCGCCTGATGATGGCCTGCTGGCCGCTGCTGGTGGTCTGCTTCCTGGCCAGCTTCCTGTCCCCGCTGGTGATGGGCGGGCTGCGCTGGTCGAACAAATCGCTGATGCCCGACCCCAAGCGGCTCAGCCCGATCGCCGGCCTGAAGCGCATGTGGGGTGCCGAGGCCGTGGCCGAGTTCACCAAGTCGCTGCTGCGCGTGGGCTTCGTCGGCGCCGCGGCCGCGCTGGTGTTTGCCAGCAGCTTCGATGCCCTGCGCGGGCTGCTGCACCAGCCGCTGGAATCGGCCATCGGCCACGGCCTGGCGTTCACCCTGAAGCTGCTGCTGGCCACCGCCGGCGCCATGCTGCTGCTGGGCGCCATCGATGCGCCGTACCAGCGCTGGAACTGGATGCGCAAGCTGAAGATGACACGTGAAGAGCTGCGCCGGGAAATGAAGGAAAGCGAAGGCAGCCCCGAAGTGAAGGGGCGCATCCGCCAGCTGCAGCAGCAGATGGCCAACCGCCGCATGATGGAGGCGGTGCCCACCGCCGACGTGGTGGTGGTCAACCCCACCCACTACGCCGTGGCCCTGAAGTACGAAGGCAGCCGCATGAGCGCCCCCACCGTGGTCGCCCTGGGCGTGGACGAAACCGCCCTGCGCATCCGTGAAGTAGCCGACGGCAACAAGGTGGCCATCGTCTCGGCCCCGCCTTTGGCACGCGCCTTGTATCGGGAGGGTCAACTCGGCAAGGAAATTCCCGTGAGACTGTATTCAGCCGTCGCCCAGGTGCTGTCCTACGTCTACCAGCTGCGCAGCTGGCGGACCGGCCCGATGCCGTCCACTCCCCACATCGACGTGGATGAATTCGGCACTGGAGGCCGCCCATGAACGCCCAGACCTCTGGTTTCAACAGCCGCCGCGTGCTCGACATGATCCGCCAGGGTCTTGGCGCGCCGCTGATCGTGCTGGCCCTGCTGGCCATGGTGGTGGTACCGCTGGCCGCCCCGGTGCTCGATGCGCTGTTCACCTTCAACATCGCCATCTCGCTGATGGTGCTGCTGGCGGTGGTCTACGTGAAGCGCCCGCTGGATTTCACCATCTTCCCCATCGTGCTGCTGGTCACCACCATGCTGCGCCTGGCGCTGAACGTGGCCTCCACCCGCGTGATCCTGCTCAACGGCCAGAACGGCCACGAAGCAGCCGGCAAGGTGATCGCCGCCTTCGGCGAGTTCGTGATCGGTGGCAACTACGCGGTCGGCATCGTGGTCTTCGCAATCCTGACCATCATCAACTTCGTGGTCATCACCAAGGGTGCCGGCCGCGTGTCCGAAGTGACCGCGCGCTTCATCCTGGACGCCATGCCCGGCAAGCAGATGGCCATCGACGCCGATCTGAACGCCGGTCTGCTGACGCGTGAAGAGGCCAAGGCCCGCCGCGAGGAAGTGCGCGAGGAAGCCGACTTCTACGGTGCGATGGACGGCGCCAGCAAGTTCATCCGCGGCGATGCGATCGCCGGCATCCTGATCCTGTTCATCAACATGCTGGGCGGCCTGGCCGTGGGCGTGCTGCAGCATGGCATGCCCTTCGGCGATGCGGCCGCCACTTACACTCTGCTGTCCATCGGTGACGGTCTGGTGGCGCAGCTGCCGGCCCTGCTGGTGTCCAGCGCCGTGGCCATGCTGGTCACCCGCGCCTCGCGTTCACAGGACATGGCCCAGGCCATGACCGGCCAGGTGTTCGGCCAGTACCGTGCACTGGCCATCACCGCCGGCATCATTGGCCTGGTCGGCCTGGTGCCGGGCATGCCCAACGTCGCTTTCCTGACGCTGGCCGCGATCCTGGGCTTCATCGCCTGGAAGCTGTACCGCAAGACCCAGCTGCCGGCCGCCGACGCCGCCGCCAGGGCCGGCGAGAACGGCCCGGTGAACGCGCTGGGCCGCCCCGCCGCGCCGGCTCCCACCGCTGAACTGAGCTGGGACGAACTGCGCCCGGTCGATCCGCTGGGCCTGGAAGTGGGCTACCGGCTGATTCCGCTGGTGGACAGCAACCAGGGCGGCGAACTGATGGCGCGCATCAAGGGCGTGCGCCGCAAGCTGACCCAGGACGTCGGCTTCCTGATTCCCTCGGTGCATATCCGCGACAACCTGGAACTGGCCGCCAACGCCTACCGCGTGCTGGTGCACGGCGTGCCGGTGGCCACCGCCGAAATCCACCCCGACCGCGAACTGGCGCTGGACCCGGGCAGCGCGCTGGGCCCGCTGGATGGCATTGCCGGCAAGGACCCCGCCTTCGGCCTGGACGCCACCTGGATCCAGCCGCACCAGCGCGCACAGGCCGAAACCCTGGGCTACACCGTGGTCGACCCGGCCACCGTGGTCGCCACCCACCTGTCGCACCTGATCCGTGAACACGCGCCGGAACTGCTGGGCCACGAAGAAGTGCAGCACCTGCTGGCCAACCTGGGCAAGAGCGCGCCCAAGCTCGTCGAAGATCTGACGCCCAAGGCGCTGCCGCTGTCGGCGGTGGTGCGCGTGCTGCAGAACCTGCTGATCGAACGCATTCCGATCCGCCAGCTGCGCAAGATCGCCGAAGCGCTGGTCGAGCACGCCCCGTCCAGCCAGGACCCGGCCACCCTCACCGCCGCCGTGCGCAACGCGCTGGGCCGCTTCATCGTGCAGGAGATCGCCGGAATGTCGGCGGAGCTGCCGGTGTTCACCCTCAACCCGCAATTGGAACGTGTCTTGCAGGAGTCCACGCAGGGCAACGGCGCCGCGCTGGAACCCGGACTCGCTGAGCGACTGCACCAGAGCCTGGCCGAATGTGTCAGCAAGCAGGAAGCCCGCAACGAGCCCGCGGTTGTGCTGGTACCGGGCCCGGTGCGCGCCGCGCTGGCCCGCCTGGTCCGCCACAGCGTTCCGTCGCTGTCGGTCCTGGCCTACAGCGAGGTGCCGGAGGACAAGCGCCTGAAGCTGGTCGGAACGATCAGCTGACGCCGCCCTCCGCAGCGCCAGAAAACAGACACCACTCTTCACTTGCAGCAACCGACAGATTCCAAGGGGAACCCGAACCGTGCAGACCACCGACCACCCGCGTTCTCCGACCGCCAATCCGCCGTCTTCGACCCGTGATCACAGCATGAAAATCAAACGCTTCGTCGCCGCCGACATGCGCTCGGCCATGAACCTGGTGCGCAAGGAACACGGGCCCGATGCCGTGATCCTGTCCAACCGCCGGATCGAAGAAGGCATCGAAATCGTGGCCGCCGCCCATTACGACGAAGGCGTGGTGCAGCGCGCACTGGATGCCTCGCGCCGCGATGTCGCGCCGCCGCCGGCACCGAAGCCGCGCACCGCCGCCGACGCTGTCATCGCCGCGGTCACCCGCCGCCGCAGCGCCACCCCGGCGCCGGAGCCGATCGCCGCCACCACCTCGGCCGTGGCCGCCCTGGCCCGCGCTGCCGTGGGTGCCACCGGGCGCACCCTGGACAGCGCCGACGAGATCGTGCCGACCCGCGGCAGCACCGGCTTCGCCGACACCCTGGCCCGCGCCAGCGTCAACGAACCGGCACTGCCGGAACAGATCTTCGCCCCGTTCGCCGACGCCATCGTCGCCCCGCCGGCACCGGCCGCTGCGCCCGCCGCGCCGGCCCCGATCAACCGCGCCCGCTTCCTGATCGATCCGCCGCACGACGAACCGCAGGACACGGCCGCCCTGCCGCCGCCGCTGCCGATGACGGCCGAAGCGCCGACGGCCGCCGTGATCGCCGCCGAACCGGCGGTGACCGTCGAGCAGCCGGCCCCGGCACTGACCGAAGCCGCGCCGCAGCCCGAACCCGCCCCGCAGCTGATGCCGGCGCCGGTGGTGACCGTGGTGGCCCAGGATGACGCCGAGATCCGCCAGCTGCGCCAGGAAGTGGCCGGCATGCGCCAGGTGATCGAGCGCGAGATGAACCGCTTCACCGACGAACGCCTGCGTGGCAACGCCGTGCGCGGTGCGGCGCTGGACCTGATGGACGAGTACGGTTTCGATGCCGGCCTGGCCCGCGACGTGGCCATGCAGATTCCGGCCGAAACCGAGGCCCACCGCGGCCGCGGCCTGATGCTGGGGCTGATCTCGCGCAAGCTGCCGATCGCCCCGGTCGATCCGCTGGAAGAAGGCGGCGTGATCGCCCTTGTTGGCCCCACCGGCGCTGGCAAGACCACCACCATCGCCAAGCTGGCCTCGCGCTTCGCCGAAAGCCACGCCGCCCGCGATGTGGCCCTGGTCACCACCGATACCCTGCGCGTGGGTGCCCGTGAACAGCTGTACGGCTACGGCCGCCAGCTCGGCATCGCGGTGCACGAAGCCAACAGCGGTACCGACCTGGACCAGCTGCTGGAGCGCCTGAAGGACTACAAGCTGGTGCTGATCGACACCGCCGGCCTGGGCCCGCGCGACCGCGCGCTGGCCGCCCAGCTGCAGTGGCTGCGCGCCGCCCGCCAGGTCCGCACCCTGCTGGTGCTGCCGGCCAACACCAGCTTCGGCGACATGGACGAGGTGGTCCGCCGCTTCGGCGCGGCCAACCTGCAGGGCCTGGTGCTGAGCAAGCTGGACGAGACCGGCCGCTTCGGCAACGCCCTGTCGGTTGCCGTGGACCACCAGCTGCCGATCACCTGGGTGACCGACGGCCAGGACGTGCCGGACGACCTGCACCGTGCATCTGCAGCCAATCTTGTACTTCGCCTTGAAGATTTGCGCCGAGCGGCCGATATGCCCTGCAACCCGGAGTTGAACCATGCCGTCGCGTGAGTACGCCAAGCTGACCACCACCTTCCCGCTGACGGCCACCCGCAGCGAGCCGCTGGGCCCTGTGCGCACCATTGCGGTGACCGGCGGCAAGGGCGGCGTGGGCAAGACCAACGTGTCGGCCAACCTGGCCGTGGCGCTGGCGGGCATGGGCAAGCGCACCCTGTTGCTGGACGCCGACCTGGGCCTGGCCAACATCGACGTGATCCTGGGCCTGAACCCGACCTTCACCCTGGCCGACCTGGTGGCCGGCCGCTGCTCGCTGGACGATGTGATCATCGAAGGCCCCAACGGCGTGCTGGTGGTCCCGGCCGCGTCGGGCCGCCGGCACATGGCCGAACTGGCCCCGGCCGAGCACGTGGGCCTGGTCAACGTGTTCTCCGAACTGGAACGCGAGCTGGACATCATGGTGGTGGACACCGCCGCCGGCATCAATGACGGCGTGCTGACCTTCTGCCAGGCCGCGCAGGACACCGTGGTGGTGGTCTGCGATGAGCCGGCCTCGATCACCGACGCCTACGCACTGATCAAGGTGCTGTCGCGCGAACGTGGCGTGGACCGCATCCAGGTGGTGGCCAACATGGTGCGCGACCCCAACGAGGGCCGCGTACTGTATGAAAAGCTGACCCGTGTCTGCGAGAAATTCCTGGCCGATGTCTCGCTGAATTACCTGGGCTGCGTGCCGCAGGACGACTGGCTGCGCCTGTCGGTGCAACGCCAGCAGCCGGTGGTGAAGGCCTACCCGTCCAGCCCGGCCGCGCTGGCGATCACCGAAATCGCCCGCCGCACCGCCCGCTGGCAGGCCCCGACCGAGCCGCGCGGTGGCGTTGAATTCTTCCTGGAACGCATCCTGAAGCAGCGCGGGGTGACCGCATGAAAGGCGCAGCCCAGTACAAAGAAGTGCAGCGCGCCTCGGCCACCGATGTGATCGTGCAGCACTCGGACCTGGTGCGGCGCATCGCCCACCATCTGGCCGCGCGCCTGCCGGCCAGCGTTGAAGTGGACGACCTGATCCAGGCCGGCATGATGGGCCTGATCGAAGCCTCGCGCAGCTACGACGCCGACCAGGGCGCTTCGTTTGAAACCTATGCCTCGATCCGCATCCGCGGCTCGATGATCGACGAGATCCGCCGTGGCGACTGGGTGCCGCGCTCGGTGCACCGCCGCGCCCGCGATGCCGCCGCCACCATCCGCCGCCTGGAACAGAGCAGCGGCCGCGCCGCCAGCGCCACCGAAGTGGCCGCGGCCATGGAAATGCCACTGCCGGACTACCTGCGGCTGATGGAAGACGCCTCGCGCGGGCAGGTGCTGAGCCTGGAATCGCGCATCGAAGACCAGGGCGAGCTGGACACCATCGCCCAAGGCGGGCCCACCCCGCAGCAGGTGCTGGAGCGCGGCGAATTCGGGCGCGAACTGGGCAAGGCCATCGGCCACCTGCCCGAACGCGAACAACTGGTGCTCTCGCTCTACTACGAGCAGGAACTGAACCTGAAAGAGATCGGCGCGGTGCTCGGCGTGAGCGAATCGCGGGTCTGCCAGATCCATGGCCAGGCAGTGCTGCGCCTGCGTGGCCGACTGAAAGTCTTCGAGGCGGCCGACGCCGGCCTCGAGAATTGAACAACAAAGGAACTCTGCTTTGAACAAGAACATGCGCATCCTGATCGTTGACGACTTTTCGACCATGCGTCGCATCGTCAAGAACCTGCTGGGCGATCTGGGCTTCACCAATACCGCCGAAGCCGAGGACGGGCATGCTGCGTTGTCACTGCTGCAGAGCCAGCCCTTCGATTTCGTGGTGACCGACTGGAACATGCCGGTCATGACCGGCATCGAACTGCTCAAGGCCATCCGCGCCGACGCCAAGCTGAAGACCCTGCCGGTACTGATGGTCACCGCCGAAGCCAAGCGCGAGCAGATCATCGAAGCGGCACAGAACGGGGTGAACGGCTACATCATCAAGCCGTTCACCGCGCAGACGCTGGAAGAGAAGCTGGGCAAGATCTTCGAACGCCTGGCGGCCAGCGCCTGATGGATACCACGGTCGACAAGAGCGCCCTGGCCCTGCGCCTGCAGGAAGCACTGGATGCGCTGGAAGCAGGCGACGAGAGCGCCTGGCGCCAGCGCATTGACAGCCTGGTGGCCGCGCGCACCCAGCCGATGATGAGCGGCCTTTCGCGGCTGGCCCGCGAACTGGGCCAGGCCCTGGGCGAGCTGCCGACCGTGCCCGACGAAGCCGGCGAGCTGGATGACGCCTGCGCGCGCCTGGACCACGTGGTGGCCATGACCGAGCAGGCCACCCACCGCACCCTGGACCTGGCCGAAGAATGCCGCGCCCTGACCGAACAGCTGCGCGCCGACGGCCTGCAGCCGGGCCAGGACGTGCAGCTGGAGCGCATCCGCCACAACCTGACCGAGATCGCCCTGACCCAGAGCTACCAGGACCTGACCGGGCAGATCATCCGTCGCGTGGTCGGCATCGTCCGCCGCGTGCACGAAGGCTTCGGCGCGCTCGGCCTGCCGCCGGAACAGCATCGCACCGACCCGGAACTGGCCGGGCCGGCACTGAAGGGACTGGACCGCCACGCGGTCTCGCAGAACGACGCCGACGACCTGTTGTCGGACCTGGGGCTGTAAGCATGAGCGCGGTTGCCGACGACATCACTGCCGATTTCATCATCGAAGCCCAAGAGATCCTCGATCGCCTGGGCGAACAGCTGGTGTCGCTGGAACAGGCACCGCAGGACAGCGAACAGCTCAATGCCGTGTTCCGCGGCTACCACACGCTGAAGGGCGGCGCCGGCTTCCTCGGCATCACCGCCATGGTCGAGCTGTGCCATGCCGCCGAAGAGGCACTGGGTTCGGCCCGTGCCGGCCAGGCCGTGCTGCAGTCGCACCACTTCGACGCCGCGCAGCAGTCGCTGGATTACCTGCAGTCCATGCTCGACGCTGTTTCATCGGGTACCGAGCCGGGTTACGCCCCGCCGGAACTGATCGCCCAGTTCGACGTGCATGGCGGCGCTGCGCCGGCTGCCAACACCACGGTGGCAGCCGCACCGCCTGCCGGCGGCAGCGACCTGATCACCGACGACGAGTTCGAAGCGCTGCTGGACCAGTTGCATGGCGGCGGCGCACCCACGGCCGTGGCCCCGGCGAAGAAGGCCGACGATGGCCTTATCAGCGAAGACGAGTTCGAAGCGTTGCTGGACCAGCTGCATGGTGGCGCCGCACCCGGCAGCAAGCCGGTGGCCTCGGTGCCGGCGCCCGCCCCGGCACCGCGCCCCACTGCGGCACCCGCCGCCGCGCCGGCCAAGCCCGCCGCGGCCAAGCCGCTGGCCGAAGCCGAACACACCGTGCGCGTGGACACCAAGCGCCTGGACGCCATCGTCAACCTGATCGGCGAACTGGTGCTGTCACGAAACCGCCTGAAGACCCTGCGCACCCGCCTGCGCGATGAAGAGCTGGACCGTGCGGTGTCTACCCTGGATATCGCCACCGCGCGCCTGCAGTCGGCGGTCATGCGCACCCGCATGCAGCCGGTCGGCAAGGTGTTCTCGCGCTTCCCCAAGGTGGCCCGCGATGTGGCCCGTTCGTTGAAAAAGGAAGTCGATCTGGAACTGATCGGCGCCGAAACCGAACTGGACCGCAATCTGGTGGAAGCGCTGGCCGATCCGCTCGTGCACCTGGTGCGCAACGCCATCGACCATGGCGTGGAAATGCCGGACCTGCGCGAAGCGCAGGGCAAGCCGCGCATGGGCCATGTGCGCCTCTCGGCGCAGCAGGAAGGCGACTACGTAAGCATTGAAGTGCAGGACGACGGCGCCGGTATCGATCCGGAGAAGCTGCGCGCCAAGGCGCGCGAGAAGGGCCTGATCGATCCGGAAGCCGCCGCCCGCCTGAGCAGCGAGGAATGCCTGCACCTGGTGTTCCTGCCCGGTTTTTCCACCAAGCAGCAGGTCACCGACATTTCCGGCCGTGGCGTGGGCATGGACGTGGTGCAGTCGCGCATCCGCGAACTGAGCGGGCAGATCCAGATCCAGTCCGAACTGGGCCGTGGCAGCCGTTTCCTGATCCGCGTACCGCTCACCCTGGCCATCCTGCCGACCCTGCTGGTGCAGGCCGGCGAAGATGTCTACGCCCTGCCGCTGGCCCGCGTGATGGAGGTGCTGCATGCACCGCGCACCTCGCTGGGCTGGTTCGATGGCCGTGCCGTGCTCGACCGCCGCTCGCACACCCTGCCGCTGATCGATCTGCGGCAGTGGCTGGATGTCGCCCCGGCCGCCTCCAGCCTGCTGACCATCGTGGTGCTGCAGGCCGGCGAGGCCCGCTTCGGGCTGGTGGTGGACCAGGTGCGCGGCCGCGAAGAAGTGGTGATCAAGCCGCTGCCGAAGGCGCTGCGCGGCCTGCGCGGCTACGCCGGGGCAACGCTGATCGGCGATGGCCGCATGGCCCTGATCCTGGACGTGGACGGGCTGAGATGAACCCGGCCGGGCCCTGCCCGGCACCCCGAAAACTGTGACTACCGTCTGTACACGCGCCACCGGTGTCTCAAGTCCCATTCACACACGCCGATACCGGACCCATGGATAGACTCAGCCTCATTGGACTTTTCCTTGCCCTGGCCTCACTGGTCGGCGGCAGCATCCTGAAGGGCGCCGGCCTGGCCTCGCTGTGGTCGCCGGCCGCCTTCGTGATCGTGATCGTCGGTACCGTGGCGGCCATCCTGCTGCACACCGCCCCGGCCGTGTTCAAGCACGCCTTCAAGATCGTGCGCTGGGTCGTGCGCCCGCCGCACAGCGACCGTCGCGAACTGATCCAGCAGATCGTGGAATGGAGCAACATCGCCCGCCGCCAGGGCCTGCTGGGCCTGGAATCGCAGGTGGAAGCGCAGCGCGATCCGTTCCTGCGCAAGGGCCTGCAGCTGCTGGTGGACGGCGTGGAGCCCGAATCGATCCGGCACATGCTGGAAATCGAACTGGGCAGCCAGGAGCACCAGGACCAGGCCGGCGCCAAGGTGTTCGAAGCCATGGGCATCTATGCGCCCACGCTGGGCATCATCGGTGCCGTGCTGGGCCTGATCGCGGTCATGAAGAACCTGGCCGACCCCAGCAAACTGGGCCACGGCATCGCCGCCGCGTTCACCGCCACCATCTACGGCATCGCCTCGGCCAACCTGCTGTTCCTGCCGATTGCGGCCAAGCTGAAGGGCGTGATCGCCCACAACTCGCGCGACCGCGAAATGGTGATCGAAGGCTTGATCTCGATTGCCCAAGGCGAGAACCCGCGCAACATCGAAACCAACCTTTCCGGCTTCCTGCACTGACATGGCCCGCCGCAAGCACCACGAAGAGCACGCCAACCATGAAGCATGGGCGATCCCCTATGCCGATCTGATGACGTTGCTGCTGGCGTTCTTCGTCGTGATGTACGCCATTTCCTCGGTGAACGAGGGCAAGTACCGCATCATGGCCGATGCGCTGACCGATGCCTTCGGCGGCGCCCCGCGCACGATCAATCCGGTGCAGGTGGGCAACAAGCAGGTGCAGGGCGGCGGCTGGGACAGCCCCTCGGTCATCAAGTCCGGCACCAAGATCGGCCCATCCGCGCCGGCGCCCTCGCACGACCCCACCCTGCTGCCGTCGATGGCCTCGCAGATGCGCATGCCGGTGTCGGTGCACAACCAGGAACAGATCGCCCGTGCCGAGCGCCAGCTCAGCAGCATTGCCGACCGCCTGACCGCCGCGCTGTCGCCGCTGATCGACCGCGGCATGATCAGCGTGCGCCGCACCGAGCTGTGGATCGAGGTCGAGATCAACAGTGACATCCTGTTCCCCACCGGCTCGGCCGCACTGGACGTGCATGCGCGGCAGACCCTTGCCAGCCTGGCCGAGGTGCTGCGCGATGTGCCCAACAGCGTGCGCGTGGAAGGCCACACCGACAATATTCCGATTGCCACGGCCACCTTCCCGTCGAACTGGGAACTGTCGGCCGGCCGCGCCGCCAGCGTGGTCCACCTGTTCGCCGACCAGGGCGTGCAGCCTTCGCGCCTGGCCATGGTCGGCTACGGCCAGTTCCGCCCGCGCGATGCCAACGACAGCGCGCAGGGCCGCAACCGCAATCGCCGGGTCATGGTCATCATCCTGGCCGACACCAGCCACGCCGTCGACCCGCTGGGTGAGCGCCTGAACGCCGCCACTGGCCAGACCGATGCCGCTGCACCTGCGGCCAGCACCGCCGCTGCCGCAACCGCGCGTCCGGCGCCCCCTTCCCCCCTTGCACCGGTGCAGTTGCCGCCGGTGTCGGCAGGCAGCCATGTCGGCGCCGCCGTTCCCCCTGCAATGAAGGAGTAATCCGATGCGCATCTGGGCAGTCGCCAACCAGAAGGGCGGTGTCGGCAAGACCACCACCACCCTCGCCCTCGGTCGCGGCCTGGCCGCACTCGGCCACCGGGTCCTGCTGATCGATCTGGATCCGCACGCCTCGCTCACCCGCGCCTTCGGCGTGCCGGTCGAGCCGGCGCCTGCCGGGGTACTGGAACTGTTCGGCGCACCGCCGGCCGATCTGGCAACGCTCAGCCACCCCAGCCCGATCACCGGCCTGGACTACGTCTGCGCGCAGGCCTCGCTGGCCACGCTGGAACGCCGCAGCGCCAACCAGCCCGGCCTGGGCCTGGCCCTGCAGAACGCACTGGCCCGCCACCAGGGCCAGCACGATTACATCCTGCTGGACTGCGCGCCCACCCTGGGCCTGCTGATGATCAACGCACTGGCCGCGGCCGATCGCCTGATCATTCCCACCCAGGCCGAACCGCTGGCGCTGCACGGCCTGGACGGCATGGTACGCACCGGTGAAATGGTCGAACGCTCGCGCCGCCGCCCGCTGCCGATCTCGATCCTGCCGACCCTGTTCGACCGCCGCACCCGCGCGGGCAACGAATCGCTACGCAGCATGCAGGACCGCCACGTCGGCCGCGTCTGGGAAGACGCCATTCCGCTGGACACCCGCATCAGCAACGCCCCCGGGCTGACCCTGCCCAGCGTGGGCGAGGACTACCCGGGCCGCGGCCTGGCCGCGTACCGCCGCGCCCTGAACTGGATCCTGGGCGAAGACGAGCGCGCACTGGAGCAGGCGGCATGAGCACCACCGGCGTGCTGGACGACTATCTGGACGAACTGCTGGGCGAAGCCATCGTGGCGCCGCCGCCGGTTGCCGTGGCCGTGTCCGTTCCCGAACGCGAGCCGACCTGGGACGACCTGCCGGCCGAAGTGATCTACGAAAGCGAAGACGTTCCGGCGGCCGCGCAGAACGACAGCGCAGCGCTGGAGGCCGCCTTCGACGCCGTGGCCGTGGCCGTGGCCGCTCCCGAACGCGAACCGACCTGGGACGACCTGCCGGCCGAAGTGATCTACGAAACCGAAGACGTTCCAGCCGCCGCGCAGTGCGACAGTGCAGCGCTGGAGGCCGCCTTCGACGCCGTGGCCGTAGGCGTGGCCGCTCCCGAACGCGAACCGACCTGGGACGACCTGCCGGCCGAAGTGATCTACGAAACCGGAAACACCGACGCTAGCGCTGGGCCACGCCCGGCGAGCGCAGCGGCGCCCGAACCCGCCGCCGCCCCGACCGGCCCCGAACCCACCTGGGACGACCTGCCGGATGAAGTGATCTACGAAACCGACAGCGCCGACAGCCACGCCCTGGCCCACATCGACAGCCCCGCCCTGCAGGCCGCCTTCGAAGCCGCCGCAGAAGGTGAAACGGTGGCCGTGCCTGCCCCCGCCACGGTGGCGCCAGCGCTTCCGGCCGCCGCGCCCGTCGCAGCCCCGGTCGCCCGCGCCGCGGTGGCGCCGCCGCCGCGCGTGGCCGTCAACGCCCCGGCAGGCGCCCGCCCGTCCAGCTGGCAGGAACTGCAATCGCAGGCCCACCAGCCGGCCAGCAGCCCGCACCCGCAGGCCCGCCGCGCCGGCGAACGCACTTCGCGCTGGCTGCGCCTGCGCTGCGGCGTGCAGGCCTACGCGCTGGAGCTGCTGAAGGTGCAGGAAGTCGTGCTTCCCGTGCCCCTGCTGCCCTTGCGCGGCACCGCCGCCGCCATGCTGGGCATCATGAACCTGCGCGGCCAGGTGGTGCCGGTGATGGACCTGGGCCTGCACCTGGGCACCACCACCGCCGAAGACGACGCGCAGACGCGCATCGTGGTGCTGGAAGAGAACGGCGAGATCCTCGGCCTACGGGTGTCGGCCGTGGAAGACGTGGCCAATCTCACCGATTCGCAGATTGAACCGCCGGACACCGCGCGCATCTGCCAGATTTCCAACGACCTGTTCCGCGGCGTAGCCCGTATCGGCCAACGGCCGATGATCCTGCTCGACGCGACCCGTCTGCTGGGGTGAAGCCCATCCACGCATGGCGTGGATCTACCGAACACCCTCCACGCATGGCGTGGCCCACACCGGCATTGCCCGGGGCGATCAACACCATGATCGCCCCGGTAGATCCACGCCACGCGTGGATACCCCTCCTGCCGAAACAATCCTAAAGAACCCCGCCGGTGTGCCGTTATGGATCTCGGAACCGTTTGTCCGGAGCAATCATGAGCACTGTCGAACTGGGTGATGATCTCGGCATCGAGAGCAGCACCGAGCTCAAGAACCGCCTTTCGCCCCTGGTGGCGGAAGCAGGCGAGCTGACCCTGGACGCAAGCCAGGTCGGCCGCATCCACACCGCCAGCGTGCAGGTGCTGTGCGCCTTCGTGCAGGCCCGCCGCGAGGCCGGGCTGGACACCGGCTTCCACGGTTGCACCGCAACCTTCCGTGACGCCGCACGCCTGTTGGGCGTCACCCAGGCCCTGGGCCTGGACGTACCCCATGACAACCTGAAATCTGTGGAGAACGCTGCATGAGCGCACGTATCTTGGTGGTGGACGATTCGGCGTCGATGCGCCAGATGGTTTCCTTCGCCCTCACCTCGGCCGGTTTTTCCGTCGAAGAAGCCGAAGACGGCGCCGTGGCCCTGGGCCGCGCCAAGGGCCAGCGCTTCAACGCGGTGGTCACCGACGTCAACATGCCGAACATGGATGGCATCAGCCTGATCCGTGAGCTGCGCCAGCTGCCGGACTACAAGTTCACCCCGATGCTGATGCTGACCACCGAATCGGCTGCGGACAAGAAGTCCGAAGGCAAGGCCGCCGGCGCTACCGGCTGGCTGGTCAAGCCGTTCAACCCCGAACAGCTGGTCGCCACCGTACAGAAGGTGCTGGGCTGATCGCCCGGCACTGCTGAACCGTCCCTTCCCCACGTTTCCGGATTACCTCTGCCATGAGCATGGACCTGCAACGCTTCCACGCCACCTTCTTCGAGGAGAGCCGCGAAGGCCTCGACGCCATGGAGGCCGGGCTGCTTGCCCTGGAATCGGGGCAGCAGGATCCGGAAATCATCAATTCGGTGTTCCGCGCCGCCCATTCCATCAAGGGCGGCGCCGGCACCTTCGGCTTCGACACCATTGCCGGCCTGACCCACGTGCTGGAAACGCTGCTCGACGAGCTGCGCGCCGGCAAGCGGGCCCTGGAAGCCACCGCCGTGGACGCCATGCTGTCGTCGGTGGACGTACTGCGCGCGTTGCTGCGTGAAGCCGAACATGGCCAGGCCGCCGACCCGGCGTCGGTGGCCGCAGTGAAGGCACGCCTGGAAGCGGTGCTGTCCGGGCAGGCCGCGGCCAACGCCCCGGTCGCAGCGGCCACCCCGGTCGATGACACCCCCGAGGCCTGGCAGATCGGCTTCACCCCGGCGCCGTCGCTGTTCATGAGCGGCAACGACCCGCTGCGCATCATCCGCGAGCTGGAACATCTGGGCGCGCTGCAGGTGGCCGCACGCATGGATCGCCTGCCGGGCTTTGCCCAGCTGGATCCGCTGGAAGCCCACCTGGCCTGGGACCTTGGCCTGGTCGGCAAGGTGCCGCGCAGCAAGATCGAAGACACCTTCGCCTGGGTACTGGACGACTGCGAACTGGATATCCGCCCGGCCGCACCGCCGAGCCTGGCCACCCAGGCACCGCCGGCACCCGCCGCCACGGCGGCCGCTGCACCTGCAGCCGCACCTGCGGCTGCCGCTGCAGCCACGCCGGCCGCTGCCGAAGCAGAGACCTCGATCCGCGTGAGCGTGGACAAGGTCGACGCACTGATCAATCTGGTCGGCGAACTGGTCATCACCCAGGCCATGCTCAAGCAGGTATCGAATGCTATTGATCCGGTGCATGCCGAACGTCTTTTCGCCGGCCTGGACCAGCTTGAGCGCAATACCCGCGACCTGCAGGAAGCGGTGATCGGCGTGCGCATGCTGCCGGTGGACGCGGTGTTCCGCCGCTTCCCGCGCCTGGTGCGCGACCTGTCCAGCCGCCTGGGCAAGCAGGTGCGCCTGCGCACCATCGGCGAAGGCACCGAGCTGGACAAGGGCCTGATCGAAAAGATCGCCGACCCGCTTGTCCATCTGGTGCGCAACTCCATCGACCACGGCCTGGAAATGCCCGACGTGCGTCGCGGCGCCGGCAAGGACGAGACCGGCACCATTACCCTTGCGGCCTCGCACCAGGGTGGCCATATCGTCATCGAAGTCAGCGACGATGGCCGCGGCCTGAACCGCGAGAAGATCCTGGCCAAGGCCCACGAGCGCGGCCTGAGCGTGCCGGACAACCCCACCGATTCGCAGGTCTGGGATCTCATCTTCCAGCCCGGCTTCTCCACCGCCGATGCAGTGACCGACCTGTCCGGCCGCGGCGTGGGCATGGACGTGGTCCGCCGCAACATCCAGGCGCTGGGCGGTGAAGTGCAGATCGAAAGCAGCCTGGGCAGCGGCACCCGCACGCTGATCCGCCTGCCGTTGACCCTGGCGATCCTGGACGGCATGACCGTGGCAGTGGCCGGCGAAACGCTGATCCTGCCGCTGGCCTACGTGCTGGAAGCGCTGCAGCCGCAGCCCGAAGACATCCGCAGCATGGCCGGCGAAGGCCGCGTGCTGCGGGTACGCGGCGAATACCTGCCCATCCTGTCGCTCACCGAGTACTACGGCTACGGCAACCGCCGCGCCAACAGCGAATCGCTGGTGGTGGTGGTGGAAGGCGATGGCCAGAAGATCGCGCTGGAAGTGGACGAACTGGTCGGCCAGCAGCAGGTGGTGGTCAAGAACATCGAGAACAACTACCGCCGCATCGGCGGCGTATCGGGCGCCACCATCCTCGGCGATGGCCGGGTGGCCCTGATCGTGGACATCGGTGGCCTGGTGCGCTCGCTGCGCATGCCGCAGGCCGCCTGACCGCCGCCTACATCGCCGTGCACCACCCAACCGCCGCCCACCTGGGCGGCGGTTCTGTTTGCGGGGCCAGATCCCCGGGGTCAGATCCCTTTCGCAGAAAGGGCTCTGACCCCAAACGTGACACCGGTCGCCCCAGCAGTTTCCCCCGCAACCACCCACACACCCCAAGGCCCCCGCCCCACAAGGCCTGCAGGCGCCCATCCCTACGCCAGCGAATGTGAAATCCATCCATAAAGTCCCCGCGCGCAGCGCCGCTATCTGGCTTTGACGGCATTCACCGAACCCCCACCGGCACGACCGTTCCCTCCTGCAACCACCCCCTACGCCGCCGCACCCGCGCCGGCACCTGCCCATCCGGAGCACCCTGCATGAAGTGGTTCCACGATCTGCCCATCGCCCGCAAGCTGGCGGTGGGGTTCACCCTGACCACCCTGATGACCGTCATCCTGGGCGTGTTCGCCCTGGTACGCCTGTCCGAGGCCAACGCGCAGCTGCGCGCCATGGCCACCAACGATATTCCGTCCGTGCAGTACCTGGGCGAAGTGCGCTCGCAGCTGGGCGAATTCCGCACCTACGAGATGGCCCAGCTGAGCATGCTGGACAAGCCGGAAAAGGTGGCCGAGTACAACACGCGCATGGCTGACACCGCCAAGATCGTGCGCGAGCAGCTGGCCGCCTATGCCGCCCTGCCGTCGGGCGAGAAGGAGCGCGCGCTGTACCAGCCGGTGCAGGCCGACGTGGACGCCTACTTCGCCGCCAACAGCAAGCTGCGTGACGCAGCCACCGCCGGTGACGCCGCGCTGGCCCAGCAGGTGTCCGACGAGCAGTCGCGCCCGCTGCGCCGCAAGGCCTTCGAAGACATGAAGGCGCTCAGCGCGTATCTGAGCTCGCAGATGCAGGGCAAGATCGACGCCGCCAACGCCACCCACCGCAACAGCCTGATCGCCATCATCAGCTGCATCGTGCTGCTGTCGCTGGTCGCCGCGGCGCTGGCCGTGGTGATCTCGCGTGCCGTCACCGGCCCGCTGGGCAAGGCCGTGCAGGCCATCCAGGCCGTCTCGCGCGGTGACCTGAGCGTCACCACCCAGGCCACCAGCAACGACGAGGCCGGGCGCATGCTGGCCGCCACCAGCGAGATGACCGCCATGCTGCGGCGCTTCTCGGAACAGACCCAGCTGATGGCACAGATGCATGCCGGCCCGGATATCAGCCACCGCATTCCCGAAGATTTCCCCGGCGTGTACGGCCAGCTGGCCGGCGGCATCAATACCGTCATCTTCGAACACCTGGATGCCATCCGCGATGCCATCGACGTGCTGAACCAGTATGCCGCCGGCAACCTGACCGAAGATGCGCGCCGCCTGCCGGGCACCCGCGCCTTCCTGCACGAAGCCATGGATGCGGCCAAGTCCAGCCTGCTGGCCATCAACACGCAGATCCAGCAGTTGGCCAGCGCCGCCGCCGCGGGCGATTTCAGCCAGCGTGGCGATGCCGATCGTTTCGCGCATGACTTCCGCGCCATGATCGACAACCTGAACACCATGATGCAGGTGGCCGACGGCAACCTGGGCCAGTTGTCCACCCTGCTGCAGGCCATCGCCGAGGGCGATCTGACCGCACGCATGGACGGCCAGTTCAACGGCGTGTTCGCCCGCATGCGCGACGATGCCAACACCACCGTCGCCCAGCTGACCCAGATCGTCGGCCAGATCCAGGCCAGCACCTCCAGCATCACCCTGGCCGCCGGCGAAATCGCCTCGGGCAACAGCGATCTGTCGCGCCGTACCGAACAGCAGGCCGCCAACCTTGAAGAGACGGCTGCGTCGATGGAGGAACTGACCTCCACCGTTCGCCAGAACGCCGAACACGCCCGCCAGGCCAATCAGCTGGCCATCGGTGCACACGGCGTTGCCTCGCAGGGCGGCGAAGTGGTCGGCCAGGTGGTCACCACCATGTCGGCCATCGAAGCGTCTTCGAAGAAGATCGCCGAGATCATCAGCGTGATCGATGGCATCGCCTTCCAGACCAACATCCTGGCACTGAACGCTGCGGTGGAAGCCGCCCGTGCCGGCGAACAGGGCCGTGGCTTTGCCGTGGTCGCCAGCGAAGTGCGTACCCTCGCCCAGCGCTCGGCGGCTGCCGCCAAGGAGATCAAGGGCCTGATCGACGACTCGGTCGGCAAGGTCAACGAAGGTTCGGCACTTGTCCACCAGGCCGGTGCGACCATGGGCGAGATCGTCGCCTCGGTGCAGCGCGTGACCGACATCATGGCCGAGATCTCCGCGGCGTCGCAGGAACAGAGCGCCGGCATCGAGCAGGTCAACCAGACCGTGGTGCAAATGGACGAAACCACCCAGCAGAATGCCGCGCTGGTGGAAGAAGCCACCGCTGCCGCACGCGCCATGGAAGACCAAGCCGCGCAGCTGGGTGAAGCCGTGGCGCGCTTCCGCCTGGCCACCCCGGGCCTGACCAACGCACCGGCCCGCGTCGCTGCGCCGGCGGTATCCGAACCGCGCAAGGCGGTCAGCGCACCAGTCTTGGCCGCGCCGCGTGCACGCAAAGCGGCACCGCAGCCGGCCCTGGCCGGTGACGGTGACTGGCAGGAGTTCTGAGCGCCGGCGCCGGGGGATGCCCGGCGCCGGTGTTGTAGAGCCGAGCCATGCTCGGCTTCCCCGTGGGAAAGGCGCCGGGCAATCCCCGGCGCCGTGATGCGATCGCCCTTCAGCTTCACGCCGCCCCGGCCGCTAACGAACTACGGCCCAACGCGTGCACGCCCATGTCCGCCCGCCCCACCGCCCCTGCGAAACCGGTTCGTGACTGGCGCCCGCTGGCCGGGATGCTGGTATTGGCGCTGTGGCTGGGCTGGACCCTGCCCCTGCTGTGGACGCAATCGCGCGCGGCAGCACCTGAACCGGGCGGCTGGAATGCCACCGACCTGCTCGCCCAGCTACCGCACGACGTGCTGACCGCCAGCGCCCAGCAGCCCCTGCTGCTGCGCCTGCCCGACCGCTGCCCCTGTGATGGGCAGGATGTACTGCCCGCTGGCAGCGCGATGCAGACCAGCACCCTGGCCCTGCCGTTCGATTGGCTGGTCCTGCACCAGCAGCAACTGGTCTATGCCGGCCCCGCCCGGCTCGACCCTGGCTGCGGCGGCACCGGCCCTGCGGCCGCGCGCTTGGTGAACCATCTGCTGGCACAACCGCAGGCGCCGGTGATCCTCACCACCCCATGCCCATGCCTCAAGGAGTAGTGCATGCACGCATCCCCTGCCCCTCACGCAACGTCCGTCGACGCCGGATCGCTGCCGTTCCTGCGCGCGCTGTCCACCACCGCCGACCGACTGTTCCTGCTCGTCACCGCCGGCCTGGTGCTGGCCTCGCTGGTGCTGGCGGTACGCAATGGTGCGTGGGCACCATGGCTGGGGGTCGCGCTGCCGGCACTGCTGGTCACCGCGCTGCAGGTCTACTGGCTGCCCGGCACCCGGCTCAGCCGCTGCACCGTGGCACTGGCGTGGATGGTGCTGTCGGCCACGCTCATCCACCAGACCCACGGGCAGCTGGAAACGCACTTCACGGTGATCGTGCTGATCGCACTGCTGCTGTACTACCGCGATTGGCTGCCGATCGTGGTGGCCGCCGGCGCCATTGCCGTGCATCACGTGCTGTTCTACGCACTGCAGGTGCAAGGCCTGCCCTACCCGGTGTTTGCGGCCGGCAGCGGGCTGGGCACCCTCGCCCTGCACGCCCTCTACGTGGTGGTTGAAGCCGGCCTGCTCAGCCTGATGGCCGTGCAGATGCGCCGCCAGTTGCTGCTGCTGGGCCACGATCCGCAGCAATTGGCACAGTTGGCGCGCGGCCTGGCCGAGGACCAGCCCGTGCCCGCGCACCTGCAGGACGCCCGGTTCCCGCCGGACTCGCTGGCGGCGGCACTGGTGCAGACCGGTGAGCGCCTGCTGCAGCGGCGCGAAAGCGAGCAGCAGACCACGCGCGAATCGCTGCGCATCCGCACCGCGCTGGACGATGTCACCACCCACGTGATGATCGCCGACCGCGAGCGCAACATCGTGTTCGTGAACCGCCCGCTGCAGCACATGCTGGCCGCGGCCGAAGCGGACCTGCGCCGCGACCTGCCGCAGTTCAGCGCCACCGACCTGATCGGCCGCAGCATCGACATCTTCCATCGCAATCCCGCCCACCAGGCCCGGCTGCTGGACGAGCTCACCGGCACCTGGCGCGCGCAGATCCGCGTTGGCGGCCGCAGCATGCGCCTGATCATCAATCCGATCATGGGTGATGACGGCCAGCGCCAGGGCTTCGTGGTGGAATGGGCCGACCGCACCAGCGAACTGCAGGTGGAAGAAGAGCTGGGGCGTATCGTTGAAGCGGCCGCCCAGGGCGATTTCAGCCAGCGCGTGGGCACGGCGGACAAGGACGGCTTCTTCCTGCAGTTGGCGCAGCGCCTGAACAGCCTGCTGGACGCCAACGCCTACAGCATCGAGCAGATCTCGCAGCTGCTGGCGGCCCTGTCGCGCGGCGACCTGACCGCGCACATGCAGGGCGATTTCCACGGCGTGTACGCCCGCATCCGCGATGATGCCAACACCACCATCGCCCAGCTCACCGCCATCGTCGGCAGTATCCAGACCGCCTCGGGCAGCCTGACCGGCGCGGCCGCCGACCTGGCCCGCGGCAATGACCACCTGGCCGATCGCACTGAACAGCAGGCGGCCAGCCTGGAAGAAACCGCCGCCACCATGGAAGAACTGACTGCCACCGTGCGCCAGAATGCCGATCACGCACGCCAGGCCAACCAGCTGGCCAGCGGCGCCGCCGCCGTCGCCCACCAGGGCGGCGACGTGGTGGGCCAGGTGATCAGCACCATGAGCGCGATCCAGGCCGCATCACGAAAGATCGGCGACATCATCTCGGTCATCGATGGCATCGCCTTCCAGACCAACATCCTGGCCCTGAATGCCGCCGTGGAAGCGGCGCGTGCAGGCGAACAGGGCCGAGGCTTTGCGGTGGTGGCCAGCGAGGTGCGTACCCTGGCCCAGCGCTCGGCAGCGGCGGCCAAGGAGATCAAGGGCCTGATCGATGATTCGGTCGGCAAGGTCGACGAAGGCTCTACCCTGGTGCGGCGCGCGGGCGACACCATGGGCGAGATCGTCGCCTCGGTGCAGCGGGTGACCGACATCATGGGCGAGATTTCGGCCGCCTCGCAGGAACAGAGCGCCGGCATCGAACAGGTCAACCAGAGCATTGCGCAGATGGATGCCAACACCCGCCAGAACGCCACGCTGGTGGAAGCCTCGGCGCATGCCACCCAGGGCATGGGTGAGCAGGCCACCGTGCTGGCGCAGGCGGTGGCGCGCTTCCATCTGGACAACAGCCGCCATCTGCGCAGCGTCGAACGCGGGCCACGACCAGTGTCCCGCCTGCCCGGCTGACGACGGCAACGGGTCTGTCGGGCTACATATTTCCGGCGCGCGGCCGATACCCCCAGTAAGCCGCGCGCCAACACGCGCTGGCGCCCGCCCCAGACCCAAGATTCCATGTCCGACGGCCACGACATTGCATTGAGTGACACCCACGCGGCCGACGCCGCCGACGAGCGGTTCCTGGTCCGCAATCCGCGCCAGCTGCGCCAGTTGCTGCGCTCGCTGATCGACCAGCGTTCCCTGATCAACGCCCATATCGACGGGCGCGATCGCTCCTTCCCCACCGCCCTGCTCGACATCGACGAGGACGAAGACACCCTGCTGCTGGACGGCAGTCCGCAGGAGGCGTCCAACCGCGCCGCCGAACAGGCCGACCATCTGCTGTGCTTTGCCCAGCTGGAACGGGTGCTGGTGCGGTTCCGGCTGCAGGCATTGGAGCGCGTGGACAACGACGGTCACGTCGCCTTCCGCGCGCACCTGCCCGAGGAGCTGGTACACCTGCAACGCCGCGAGCTGTACCGCCTGGAAACCCCCATCACCGACTCGCCGCAGCTGAGCCTGGCCGCCGGTGAAGCCGGTGCCGACGCGCTGTCGATGCGCGTGGTGGATATCAGCGGCGGTGGCCTGGCCATCACCGTGCCCAGCGACTGTGCGCTGTTCACCCTGCAGAAGCGCTACGCGGCCACCCTGTCCATGCCCGACGGCCCGGACCTGCCGATCAGCCTGGTGGTCTGCAACATGCTGCCGCAGCGCCAGCCCAACGGTATCGAGGTGAAGCGCATCGGCATGCGCTTCGACGATCTGCCGCGCGGCGGCGACAGCGCCATCCAGCGCTACATCTTCCGCATCGACCGCCAGCGCAAGGCGCGCCAGAACGGCGAGCTCTAAAGCGCCCGCCCCGGGGTCAGAGCCCTTTCCTGCGGAAAGGGATCCGACCCCACCCCGGCAGATCCACGCCCTGCGTGGATGCCCCGAACCCCACCTAAAGTCCCCCGCCGCGGGGCCGATATCGAGGCTGACACCGGGACTACCGGCCGAACCAGGACCCTCGATGAACGACAAGACCAGCTCCACCGCCAGCGCCGGTGGCGAATTCCTCAGCTTCACCCTCGGCGCCGAGCACTACGGCGTTGACATCCTCAAGGTGCAGGAAATCCGCGGCTACGACGCGGTCACCCGCGTGCCCGATGCCCCGGATTACATCAAGGGCGTGATCAACCTGCGCGGCACCATCGTGCCGGTCATCGACCTGCGCCTGAAGCTGCGCCTGGAGAACGCGCGCTACGACGCCTTCACCGTGATGATCGTGCTGAACGTGGAAGACCGCGTGGTCGGCATCGTGGTGGACAGCGTCTCCGACGTCATCCCGCTGGCCGCCGAGCAGATCCGCCCGACCCCGGAATTCGGCGCCGCCGTGGACACCCGCTTCATTTCCGGCATCGGCACCCAGGACGACCGCATGCTCATCCTGCTGGACATCGAAACCCTGCTCGACAGCGCCGACATGGGCCAGGCGGCCCTGCTGGAAGACGCTGCCGCCTGAGCAGGCGGACATTTTTCACACTTCGACAAAGGTCCCCTTCAGTTCCCCGTCAGCTTGCCGATAGGGGGACAGAAGCCGGGTGCGCAGGAGCGCATCAGCCCGGATCGACCGTCCACACCATCCCCGGAGAATCACCTCGATGAAGTCCCTGCTTGTGTTCGTTTCGGCTGCCCTGCTGGCCACCACTGCTGCTTCTGCCTTCGCCCAGTCGGCCGACATGATTCCGCCGGAACTGGCCCCGCGCCAGGTCGGCAAGGACGGCATGGTCTGCGGCAAGGTGGAAAAGGCCCGCTTCGCCGAAGGTTCCGAAGGCCAGCCGACCTTCCTGTACATGGGCGGCGCCTTCCCGCGCCACACCTTCTCGGCACGCATCGCCGGCGAAAACCGCGGCAAGTTCAACTTCCCGCTGGAATCGCTGGAAGGCAAGACCGTCTGCGTGATCGGCAAGATCCAGCGCGACGCCTCGCGCGCTGAGATCGAAGTCAGCTCGCCGTCCAGCCTGAAGCTGGCCAACATCAAGTAATCCGCTGTCCGTCCTGCCACGCCGGCCATCGGTCGGCGTGGTTGCTGCAAGCGGGCCCGATGCCCGCGCGCGTCTGCCTATGGAGATCGCAACGCCCATGCCGTGGATCAACAATCTGAAACTGATGCCGAAGCTCATGCTGACCTTCGGTGTCCTCCTGCTGGTGATGCTGCTGCAGGGCATCGTCGCCTATCGCGGCCTGCACTCGCTCAACAATGTCACCACCGAGCTGGCCGGCACGCGCATGGAGAGCATCCGCCTGGCCGGCGAGATGCGCGGCATGATCGGCGAAATCCGCAACTCCGAATACCAGCAGCTGGTGCGCGCCAGCGCCGAAGTGAAGGCCGAAGCCCATGGGCGCGTGGCCGAGCTGCGCACCAACCTGGACAAGGCGATCAAGACCTACCCCGGGCTGATCGACAATCCGCAGCAGAAGAAGCTGTTCGAAACGTTCGCCAACGACTGGAAGGACGCCCTGACGTCCTACGACAGCGTGGCTGAAATGCTCGAGCTGGACCTGCCGGACGACGCCATCGATACCTTCGTCGGCGAAACCCGCACCAAGCACCGCAAGGCCACCGCCTCGCTGGAAGCGCTGATTGCCGAAGACAACCGCCTGGCCCGCGCCGCCCGCGAAGAGGCATCAAGCACCTATTCGGCCTCGGCCGTACTGACCGTCATCGCCCTGCTGGGTGGCGCCGCACTGGGCCTGGTCCTGGTCTGGCTGTTCGCCCGTGCCCTGGTGGGCAGCGTGCGTGGTGCCGTCTCGGTCGCCAACGACGTGGCCGGGGGCAAGCTCGATGGCCATATCGATGTCAGCCGCCAGGACGAAGTGGGCGAGCTGATGCAGGCCATGCAGCGCATGCAGCGCGACCTGCGCGAGCGCATCGAGACCGATGCCGCCGTGGCCCGCGAGAACCTGCGTATCCGTACCGCCCTGGATTACAGCTCCACCGGCGTGTACCTGACCGACCCGAACAACACCATCGTCTACAGCAACCGCGCCCTGCAGCAGACCCTGTCGCAGTACCAGGACGAGCTGCGCCGCGACCTGCCCGACTTCGATGCCCAGGCGTCGCTGATCGGCAAGCCGGTGACCGTGCTGGAACACCGCGGCGAAATGGACCACACCCTGCTGGCCAACCTGAAGCAGCACGGCGTAGCCCGTCGCCCGATGCAGTACGGGGATGCGCAGTTCGCCCAGGTGGTGTCGACCATCCGTAACGAAGACGGCGACACCGTCGGCTACGTGGTGGAGTGGCGCGACCGCACCCAGGAATCGCAGGTGGAAGCCGAAGTGGCGCGCGTCATCGCCCAGGCCGCCGCCGGCGACCTGTCCGGCCGCATCGACGCCGACGGCAAGGAAGGCTTCTTCCTGCAGCTGGCCCAGCAGATCAACGGCCTGCTGGACGCCAACGCCGGCAGCATCGAGCAGATTTCCGGCCTGCTCGCCGCCCTGTCGCAGGGCGACCTGACCGTGCGCATGCATGGCGATTACCAGGGCGTGTTCGCCCGCATGCGTGACGATGCCAACGCCACGGCCGCGCAGCTGAGCGAAATCGTCACCCGCATCAAGCAGTCCAGCCGTGCGATCAGCTCGGCCGCCGGCGAAATCGCCTCGGGCAACAGCGACCTGTCGCGCCGTACCGAACAGCAGGCCGCCAACCTGGAAGAAACTGCCGCGTCGATGGAGGAACTGACCTCCACCGTGCGCCAGAATGCCGAACACGCCCGCCAGGCCAACCAGCTGGCCATCGGCGCACACGGCGTGGCCTCGCAGGGCGGTGAAGTGGTCGGCCAGGTGGTCACCACCATGTCGGCCATCGAAGCGTCTTCGAAGAAGATCGCAGAGATCATCAGCGTGATTGATGGCATCGCCTTCCAGACCAACATCCTGGCACTGAACGCTGCGGTGGAAGCCGCGCGTGCCGGTGAACAGGGCCGTGGCTTTGCCGTGGTCGCCAGCGAAGTGCGCACCCTGGCCCAGCGCTCGGCGGCTGCCGCCAAGGAGATCAAGGGCCTGATCGATGACTCGGTCGGCAAGGTCAGCGACGGCTCGGCACTGGTGCACAAGGCCGGCGCCACCATGGGCGAGATCGTCGCCTCGGTGCAGCGCGTGACCGACATCATGGCCGAGATTTCCGCGGCCTCGCAGGAACAGAGCGCGGGAATCGAGCAGGTCAACCAGACCGTGGTGCAGATGGACGAAACCACCCAGCAGAACGCCGCGCTGGTGGAAGAAGCCACCGCTGCCGCCCGTGCCATGGAAGAACAGGCCGGCCACCTGAGCGAAGCTGTCTCGATCTTCGTGCTGGACGAAGTCGAAGCCGTGGTCGCCCCGCGCGCCCCGGCACCGCGTGCAGCAGCGCCGGCCGCACCGGTCGCAGCCGCCGCACCGGCCCGTCGCAGCACCGGCGGTCGCCCGATGGCCACCGAACTGGCAGACGGCGACTGGCAGGAGTTCTGATCCCTGCCCGGGGTCGGATCCCTTTTCCAAAGGAAAAGGGCTCTGACCCCCAGCCTTCCGAAGACGCCCTGGCCCGTGCCGGGGCGTTTTCGTTTCCGGGGTATCCATAGATCCAGCCAACGGCGAAGCCCCTCGGGGTGGACGCTCTTGTGCTGGGTTTCGTGGGGTGGCCGGGTGGGTGGGCCGCGCAGGGGACGCTGCAAGTACGTCCTTGTAAGCTCGTAGGCGCCATCCATGGCGCCTGCGCCCCTGCGCGACCCACCCACCCGGCCTCGGACAGTTCCCTGCGCGTCCACCCCGGATTGAAGAAAGAAGAGCAACAGCAACAGCTGCACGCTGCGGGCCCTCTACGGGGTCGGATCCCTTTTCCAAAGGAAAAGGGCTCTGACCCCCAGCCTTCCGAAGACGCCCTGGCCCGTGCCGGGGCGTTTTCGTTTCCGGGGTATCCATAGATCCAGCCAACGGCGAAGCCCCTCGGGGTGGACGCTCTTGTGCTGGGTTTCGTGGGGTGGCCGGGTGGGTGGGCCGCGCAGGGGACGCTGCAAGTACGTCCTTGTAAGCTCGTAGGCGCCATCCATGGCGCCTGCGTCCCTGCGCGACCCACCCACCCGGCCTCGGACAGTTCCCTGCGCGTCCACCCCGGATTGATGAAAGAAGAGCAACAGCAACAGCTGCACGCTGCGGGCCCTCTACGGGGTCGGATCCCTTTTCCAAAGGAAAAGGGCTCTGACCCCAATTCCCCACCCGATAACACCAAACGCTCTTGCCGTCCGCCGCCGCGATGCATGAAGAGGCGGGTCGGGGTGGGCAGGCGGGACCGCAGGCGCCAAGGGCCCGAGGCATGCCTCGGGCGGGTTGGGCAGGACGCCCAACCCCGGTCTTGCCGTGTGCGCAGGAAAGCGCACACGAGCAAGGCGCCTACGCGCTACATGGACGTATTCACCGCGTGTCCCGCCTGCCCACCCCGGCCCGCCTCCCTCGATGGAAACGAACAGCCGACCAAGCGCTGTTGCTGTTGCTGTTGCTGTTGACCTGGCTCCAAAGAAGCCTGCCGCAGGCAGCGCCGAAGCCGCCGCCGCAGGAAAACCTGAATACGCCTATAGCGCCACCCTCAAATCTCCGCGCCCCCGGCCGATAACCGTTCTGTCACGGCCGGTCGCGCCGTCACCGGTACTGGCGCCGCCCGCCCGTCTCGACCTGGTCCCGCTTCATGAACCTCCTGCATCGCTGGCAACACTACTTCAGCAACCTCTCCGTCCGGCGCAAGCTCAACCTGCTTACGCTGATGATCGCGATCGGCGTGATCGCGCTGTCGGTGATCGCCGCCCGCATGCAGTACCTGGACCTGACCGAAACGCGCAAGGACGCCCTGCGCACCCAGGTCGAACTGACCTACGGCGTGCTGGACCACTACAAGCGCCTGGCCGGCACCGGCGAACTGACCGAAGCAGCCGCCAAGGCCGCCGCGCTGCAGGCGCTGGAAGTCATGCGCGCCAACAACGATGCCGACTACTACAACGTGCTGGACACCCAGTACCGCGTGCTCATGCACCCGTTCGCGCCCAAGCGCGTAGGCACCGTGCAGAAGGATTACACCTCCGATGACGGCGTGCCGATCTACTACCTGCAGGTCGGCATGGCCCGCCTCGGCGGCGGCTACACCTACTACCAGACCACCAAGCCCGGCAAGGAAGGCCTGATCGACAAGATCACCTACGCCGGCATGTACGAACCGTGGAAGTGGGTGGTCACCACCGGCGTCTACATGGACGACGTGCAGCGCGACGCCTGGGCCTTCACCGGCATCATGGCGCTGTCCGGCGGCCTGCTGGTGCTGATCGTGCTGGGCCTGAGCTGGATCATCGGCAACCGCATCGCCCTGCCGCTGAAGCAGGCCACCGCCGTCGCCGAAGGCATCGCACGCGGGAAGCTGGACAGCCACATCGGCCCACAGCCGCACGACGAACCGGGCCGCCTGCTCGAATCGATGTCGCGCATGCAGCAGCAGCTGCACGCGGTCATCACCGCCCAGCGCGAGATGGCCCGCCGCCACGATGGCGGTGAGCTCAGCTACCGCATCGACGCCGCCGCCTTCCCCGGCGAATACGGTCTGATGGTGCAGGAAACCAATACCCTGGTCGGCAGCCACGTGCAGACCCTGCACGATGTGCTGGACGTGGTGCAGCAGTACGCCGTGGGCGACCTCAGCCGCGACGTGGCGCGCTACCCCGGCGAAAAGGCCGCCATGACCACCACTGTCGATACGGTCAAGGCCAACCTGGGCCGCATCAACGCCGAAATCAAGCAGTTGGCCGCCGCGGCCGCCGCCGGCGATTTCAGCCAGCGCGGCGACGCCCAGCGCTTCAATCACGATTTCCGCGTGATGCTGGAAAACCTCAACGCCATGATGGCGGTCAGCGATGACAACCTGGGCAAGCTCTCGCAGCTGCTGTCGGCCATCGCCGAAGGCGACCTGACCACCCGCATGCACGGCGACTACCAGGGCGTGTTCGCTCGCATGCGCGACGATGCCAACAGCACCGTTGCCCAGCTGACCCAGATCGTCGGCCAGATCCAGGCCAGCACCTCCAGCATCACCCTGGCCGCCGGCGAAATCGCCTCGGGCAACAGCGATCTGTCGCGCCGTACCGAACAGCAGGCCGCCAACCTGGAAGAAACCGCCGCCTCGATGGAGGAACTGACCTCCACCGTGCGCCAGAATGCCGAACACGCCCGCCAGGCCAACCAGCTGGCCATCGGCGCACACGGCGTCGCCTCGCAGGGCGGTGAAGTGGTCGGCCAGGTGGTCACCACCATGTCGGCCATCGAAGCCTCGTCGAAGAAGATCGCAGAGATCATCAGCGTGATCGATGGCATCGCCTTCCAGACCAACATCCTGGCGCTGAACGCTGCGGTGGAAGCCGCGCGTGCCGGCGAACAGGGCCGTGGCTTTGCCGTGGTCGCCAGCGAAGTGCGTACCCTGGCGCAGCGCTCGGCTGCAGCGGCCAAGGAGATCAAGGGCCTGATCGACGACTCGGTCGGCAAGGTCAACGAAGGCTCGGCACTGGTCCACCAGGCCGGCGCGACCATGGGCGAGATCGTCGCCTCGGTGCAGCGCGTGACCGACATCATGGCCGAGATTTCCGCGGCCTCGCAGGAACAGAGCGCCGGCATCGAACAGGTCAACCAGACCGTGGTGCAGATGGACGAAACCACCCAGCAGAACGCCGCGCTGGTGGAAGAAGCCACCGCTGCCGCGCGCGCCATGGAAGACCAGGCCGCACAGCTGGCCGATGCGGTGGCCATCTTCCGGCTGGACAACCAGGTGTCGGCAGCGGTGAAGGCTGTGGCCGCCCGCGTCGCCCCGCCCGCACACGCCATTGTCCGCGCCCCTGCCCGCCCGCAGGCCGTGCGCACCGCGGCACCGCGCACGCCTTCCAGCCCGGTCGCTTCCAGCGACGGTGACTGGCAGGAATTCTGATCCCCCGCGGCGGCTTCGGCCGCCGCCCACCCGATGGACACCTCCCCCGTGCAGAGCCCAACCCCCATCGTGACCGGCCCCCGCGAATTCGAGTTCGCCGACCGTGATTTCCGCCGCGTCTGCGACCTGATCTACCAGCGCGTAGGCATCGCCCTGGCCCCCGCCAAGCGGGACATGGTCTACGGGCGCCTGTCGCGGCGCCTGCGCGCGCTGGGCATGCGCAGCTTCCAGCAGTACCTGGACCATCTGGAACAGGGCGAGGGCGAGGAATGGCAGGCGTTCACCAACGCGCTCACTACCAACCTCACCTCGTTCTTCCGCGAGCCGCACCACTTCGACAAGCTGCGCGAAGAACTGCAGAAGCGCACCGGCCGCGGTCCGCTGCTGCTGTGGTCGTGCGCGGCATCCACCGGTGAAGAGCCCTACTCCATGGCGATCACCGCGTGCGAGGCTTTCGGTACGCTGAAGCCGCCGGTGCGCATCATCGCCACCGACGTGGACACCCAGGTGCTGGCCACCGCCGGCCGCGGCGTCTACAACATCGACCGCGTGGCCAGCCTGGACCCGGACCTGCGCCGTCGCTACTTCCAGCGCGGCAGCGGCCCCAACGAAGGCCAGTGCCGGGTGCTGCCGGCCCTGCGCGAGCTGATTGAATACCGCCCGCTGAACCTGCTGGCACCGCGCTACGACGTGGGCGGTCCGTTCGACGCATTGTTCTGCCGCAACGTGATGATCTACTTCGACAAGCCGACCCAGCGCGCCATCCTGGGCCGGCTGGTGAACCATCTGGCCGACGATGGCCTGCTCTACACCGGGCATTCGGAAAACTATCTGCACGCGGCCGACCTGATCCAGCCGTGCGGCCGCACGCTGTACCGACGCGCACAGGGAGCCGGCGCATGAATGCATCACTGCGCACCGACGATGTGATGCGCTACCAGGACGCACGCTTCAAGACCGTGGCGGCCAAGCTGCTGCCCACCCAGTACCTGGTGGTGGACGACACCACCGCTCTGACCACCACGCTGGGCTCCTGCGTGGCCGCCTGCCTGCGCGATCCGGTGCTGAAGATCGGCGGCATGAACCACTTCCTGCTGCCCGAAGGCAACGCCGGCGATGGCGCCCCCGCACGCTATGGCAGCTACGCCATGGAACTGCTGATCAACGACATGCTCAAGCGCGGCGCCCACCGCAAGCGCATCGAAGCCAAGGTGTTCGGCGGCGCCAATGTGCTGAAGGGCTTTACCAGCAACCCGGTCGGCACCCGCAACGCCGAGTTCGTGCGCCAGTACCTGCAGGCCGAACACATTCCGATCATTGCCGAAGACCTGTGCGGCATCCATCCACGCAAGATCTGGTTCTTCGCCGATACCGGCCGCGTGGTGGTGCAGCGCCTGCCGCACGCGCACGAGGCCGAAGTGGCCGCTACCGAATCGGCCGTGCGTGCCCGCCTGTCCAAGGCCCCGGTCACCGGCGGCGTGGAGCTGTTCGAATGAACGGGCCTGGCAACGCCCCCTGCCGGGTACTGATCGTCGACGACTCTGCCGTGGTCCGGCAGATGCTCACCGAAATCCTGTCCAGCGACCCCGGCATCGACGTGGTCGGCACTGCCGCCGACCCGTTGCTGGCGCGCGAGAAGATCAAGCGCCTGGCCCCGGATGTGATCACCCTGGACGTGGAAATGCCACGCATGGACGGCCTGGCGTTCCTGGAAAACCTGATGCGCCTGCATCCGTTGCCGGTGGTGATGATTTCCTCGCTGACCGAGCGCGGCGCCGACACCACGCTGCAGGCGCTTGCACTGGGCGCGGTGGATTTCGTTTCAAAGCCCAAGCTTGACGTGGCCCGCGGGCTGCAGGGCTACGCCGAAGAGATCATCGGCAAGGTCAAGATGGCCGCGCGTTCGCGGGTGCGACCGCTGGTGCGTGCGTCGGCGCCGAAGGTGCTGCTGGACGCGGCACCGTCGCTGCGCCCGGCCGCACCGCAGTTCCGTACCACCGACCGGCTGATTGCCATCGGCTCCTCGGCCGGCGGCACCGAAGCGCTGCGCGTGGTACTGGAAGGCATGCCCGCCGATGCCCCGGCCGTGGTGATGACCCAGCACCTGCCGGCCAGCTTCAGCACGGCCTTCGCCGAACGCCTGGACCGCCATTCGGCCATGGCTGTGCGCGAAGCCAGCGATGGCGAGGCCGTGCTGCCGGGCCATGCCTACCTGCCGCCCGGCGGCAAGCACCTGCGCATCATCCGCGACGGCGCCCGCTGGCGCTGCCGCATCGACGACGGCCCGGCAGTGAACCGGCACAAGCCGGCCGTGGACGTGCTGTTCCGCTCGGTCGCGCAGAGCGCCGGTGGCAATGCCATCGGTGCCATCCTCACCGGCATGGGTGACGATGGCGCGCGCGGCCTGCTGGAAATGCGCCAGGCCGGCGCGCCCACGCTGGTGCAGGACGAGGCCACCAGCGTGGTCTGGGGCATGCCCGGCGCAGCGTTCAAGCTGGGCGCCGCCGAAGAGCAGGTGCCGCTGGAGCGCATCGCCGAACGCCTGCTGGCGCTGGCCCGCGGCTGAGCCCGCAGGGCACCGCCGCGTTTCGCCGACGAATTCATACGCCGGCCCCGGAAGGGGCGGCGTGGCTGTTTCTGCTGTTCAAGGAGCTTGACCATGGCCGTGCGCCGCTTCCCCACCCCGATCCCACTGCTGGCCACCGCGCTGTTGGCCCCGCTTGCGGCAGCTGCGGCCGCCGAACCCACCCCGCCGCAGGCACCGACCACTGCTTCGCCCGCCACCGCCGGTGCCGACGCGTGGAGCGAACGCGTGCAGATCCTCAGCGGTCCGGATACCGCCGCCAAGCCGCTGCACGCGCCGGACGTGGCGCTGCGCATCGTCACTCCCGACGACAGCGAGGCGCTGACGCCGAAGGGACTGTCCCTGCTGTTCAGTGGCAACGAGCCCGACTACATCCGGCGCAACCAGCTGCCCGGCAGCATCATCGAAGGCCAGGCCAGCCCGGCCATCACGCTGATGCCGAACGTGGCCAAGGCCCTGGTGGGCGGCTATTTCCGCTACGCCCCCGACGCACTGCCGACCCAGACCAGCACCCTGCGCTTCAATGCCGAAACCTGGGCGCTGGTACACCAGGGCAACACCCGCAAGGATCCGCTGTACCGCCTCAACCACACCAGCACCATCCAGCAGCGCCGCGCCGATGGCAGCCTGGCCGAAATCATCCGCTGCAGCGACAGCGACGAGCGCGCGACGTTGGGCACCTGGCAGGCCAACGACTACGCCCGGCTGAAGAGCGCCGCGCAGATGATCACCATGAAGTGCATCGAAAAGCTGATCAAGCGCATTCCGGCCATGTACCCGCGCCCGTTGGCGGCTGAGGATCTCAGCGCCTACGCCGATGGCGTCGTGCCGCCGGCACGGGTGCGCGTGTACGCCGATTTCGGCCGGACCACCACCCTGCTTACCGATGCGTCGTGCCGCGACGACTACCGCGACCGCATCGACGTCAAGTACAACAATGCCGGTGACAAGGGCCTGCTCGGCATTCCCAGCACCGAAGCCCTGCGCAGCAAGCAGAACCAGCGGTTCTCCACGCTCAGCTATCAGGAGTACGAAGTGCCCGGTGGCAAGCCGCTGATCTTCGAGGCGGCCTTTGATCCCAAGAGCGGCCTGTACTGCACGGGCACGCTGTCCGGCCAGTTCGTGGCCAAACCTGGCCAGGACTATGAAGTGGAGTTTGAAGTGGCCGACAAGATGTGCCGGCTGCATGTCCGCCAGGTCCACGCCGATGGCAGCGTGACGCCGCAGCAGGCCCGACCGACCCCCACCATCTGCGAGCGCACGCGTGCGCCGGTGCGCGTCGAACCGCGACAGGAGATGCAGGTCCTGCTGTTCAGTCCCGGCCAGCTGCAGATCCAGGACGCGAGCCAAGGCAGCGCCGCGCAGCAGCTGCCTGACGAAGCAGGCAGCAGCGAGGCCCTGCAGCAGATGCTGCAGCAGGCCAGCAGCACCCCCGGCACCCGCCTGTGCGTGGTAGCGCCCTCATCCGACTACAGCAGTGTCCTGCACGATGCCGTGCGCGAACGGGTGCTGGACGCGCCGCAGGTGCTGCCCAGCCTGTGGGAAGAAGCCGCGTCGGTGAACCTGCGCCGTGGTGCCGCCGCCGATGCGCCATTGGACATCGCCGCGGCGGTCGAGCGCTGCAAGGCCTTCCCGGTCAAGGAGTTCGCTGGGCAGTAAGCCGCAGCGCGCCCGTTCCGCTTATCCAAGGAGTATCACCATGGCAGTACGCCCCGCTTGTCTCACCGCCGCAATCGCCGCCAGCTTGCTGCTGGCCGCGTCGGCCCATGCCAGCGACCCAGCACCCGCGTCCGGCACTGCCGCGGCAACCACCCTCGTGGCGACGCCCGAACCCGCGGCCGAGCCGGCAACCGAGGCCATGCCGGAACCGGCAGCCGAGGCCGTTGCTGCGCCGGTTGGGGCCCCCGTGATGGACTACAGCAGCCTGCGGCGCATCAAGATCACCTCCGGGCTGGGCACCGGGCCCGACGGCAATCGCTACGGCGATCCGGCCCTGCGCCTGGTGATGCGCGGTGACACCGCTGGGGCAACCGCCGCCAAGGTCGGTCTGTTTGCGTTGGGCACGTTGGCCGGCATCGGCGGCCAGACCAGCACCTTCAGCAAGAACAACGTGCGCGGCGACAGCATCGGTGCCGTGCCCAGCCCCGCGTTCGGGCTGTTGCCGGCCATGATCCGCGAACAGCTGGCGATCTACTTCGCCGCCCATCCCGGCGCCATTCCCAGCGACGAGCGTACCGTCGAAGCCAGCGCCGGCCAGTGGTCGCTGGTGTACCAGAAGCTCGGTGATGCAGACACGCCCTACGAGCTGCGCCACGACGCAACGATCGGCTTCCCGGTGGTGCGCAGGCTGTTCCGCAGCGCAAGTGGCGGCCAGGGCGTGCACTGCCAGGACGAGGCACAGGTGGCCCCGCTGCAGGAATGGCAGGCCGACGACTATGCCAAGGCCAAGGCCGCCTCGCGCGACTTCGCCGAGGCCTGCATCGCCCGCTTCGTCGCCGAACTGCCGCGCCTGTTCCCCGACCATGGCGTGTTGCCGGAGACCGCCGCAGAACCGGAGCCGCCGGCAGACGCACCGGCGGTGGCCGAAGACGCGACCGCCGTTACCCAGGCCTGACCCCAGCCCAGGGTCGGACCCCTTGCCTCAGGCAAGGGCTCTGACCCCGGACGCATCGCGCGCATCCCCACCCACGCGTGGCGTGGATCTACTCGCCCCAGTACAACCGCATCGGATTGTCCACCAGCAGCCTGCGCTGCAACTCGGGCGTCGGTGCGATGTGCGGAATCACGTCCACCAGGTGGCCGTCGTCGGGCATGTGGTCCTTCATGTTCGGGTGCGGCCAGTCGGTCCCCCACAGCACCCGGTCCGGGAACTGCTGCACCAGGTGCCGGGCGAATGGCACCACATCGGCATACCCGGGCGGCCCAATCCGTGACAGCCGCTCGGGGCAGCTGACCTTGCTCCACACGTTGCCGTGCTCGGCCATCAATCGCACGAAGCGCTGGAACTCGGGCCCGTCCAGCGGCTGGCTCACGTCCGGGCGGCCCATGTGGTCCACCACCACGGTGGTCGGCAACGTGGTGAAGAACTTCCAGCGCTCGGCCAGATCGGCCGCTTCGAAGTACACCACCACGTGCCAGCCCAGCGGCGCGATGCGATCGATGATCGCGTGGTAATAGGCGTCGGGCTTCGGATCGACCAGACGGCGCACGAAGTTGAAGCGCACGCCCCGCACCCCAGCCGCATGCAGCTGCTGCAGCTCTTCATCGCTGACGGTATCGCGCACGGTCGCCACACCCCGGGCAAGGCCGCCGCTGGCCTGCAGCGCGTCCACCAAGGCGCGGTTGTCGGCACCATGGCAGGTGGCCTGCACGATTACGTTGCGGCTGAAGCCCAGGAAATCGCGCAACGCGAACAGCTGCGCCTTGCCGGCGTCGCAAGGGGTGTACTTGCGCTCGGGCGCATATGGAAACACATCGCCCGGACCGAACACATGGCAGTGCGCATCCACCGCACCGGGCGGCGGCAGGAAATTTGGGCGGCTCGGGTAGGCACAGTAATCCAGCCAGTCGGCATCCTTCTGGAAGGCGGCCATCACAGCCCCCTGGCCTTCAGCTGGGCATCCAGCCGCGGGTAGACACGGCGCGCATTGCCTTCGAAGACCTTGTAGCGGTCGCCGTCGGACAGCGCCAGGGCATCGATGTAGCGGCGGGTGTCATCGAAGAAGTGACCCGTCTGCGGGTCGATGCCGCGCACGGCGCCCACCATTTCCGAACCGAACAGGATGTTGTCGATGTCGATCACCTCGAACAGCAGGTCGATGCCGGGTTGGTGGTACACGCAGGTATCGAAGTAGACGTTTCGCATCACATGCTCAGCCAGCGGCGGCTTGCCCAGCATGTCCGCCAGGCCACGGAAGCGCCCCCAATGGTACGGCACCGCACCACCGCCATGCGGAATGATGAAGCGCAGCGTGGGGAAGTCACGGAACAGGTCGCCCTGCAGGAACTGCATGAAGGCCGTGGTATCGGCGTTCAGGTAGTGCGCGCCGGTGGCATGGAAGTTGGCGTTGCAGCTGCCCGACACATGCACCATGGCCGGCACGTCCAGCTCCACCATCTTCTCGAAGAACGGGTACCAGGAGCGGTCGGTCAGCGGCAGGCCATCCCAGTGGCCACCGGACGGATCCGGGTTCAGATTGCAGCCGACGAAACCAAGTTCGTTCACGCAGCGCTCCAGCTCGGCCACCGCATGGGCGATCGGCACGCCCGGCGACTGCGGCAGCTGGCATACGCCGATGAACTGCTCGGGATACAGCTGCACCACCCGCGCGATCAGGTCATTGCAGTGCCGCGTCCATTCGGAACTCACCTGCTCATCGCCGATGTGGTGCGCCATGGTGCTGGCACGCGGCGAGAAGATGGTCATGTCCGCGCCACGCTCGCGCAGCAGGCGCAGCTGGTTGGCCTCCACACTGTCGCGCAGTTCATCGTCGCTGATGGTGGGATAGACCGCCGCCGGCAGCGAGCGATCGTTGTAGTGGGCCACCTGCGCCTTGCGGAACGCATCGTGGCCGGTCGGGGCCGTGGTGTAGTGGCCGTGGCAGTCGATGATCATGGGGGATCTCCTGGGGCGATGGATCACCAGCCAAACAGCTGGGCGAAATGCACATCCACGCGCAGGCCAACAATCAGCGCATCGGGAATGTTGGTGGTACGCGTGGGCGCATAGATCGGGTCGGGGTTGATGACGTACTGCAGGTTCGGCATCAGGCGGATGCCTTTCTTCACCGCCCAGCCGTAGCTGAGTTCGGTGATGATTTCATCGGCATGCGGCGCGCCCGTGCCGCCATGGCGGCTGCGGCGATCACGCAGGAAACCGATCTGTTCGTCGCTGAAGTGGGTGTTGGACACGAACAGGGCCAGGGTGTCCTGGTCGCGGCTGGCAAACGTGCCGGTCTTGACGAAGCCGGCCGACACGAAATGGTCGACCGGCGCCTCGTTGCCGGTGTTGAGGTAGACACGCCCGAACACCGCCAGGTTGCGCTTGCCCTCGCCGCGCCACACGGTCTGGTCGGCCATCGCGTACCAGCCCATGCGTGCGCCGTCCTGCGCCGCGGTCGGCTTGCCGGTCAGCGCCGCCGAGTTGCCGTTGGCATCGAAGTACGGGCTCTTGCCACCATCGCTGTTGCGGTACATGCCCAGCCGGTACGTGCGCGGCAGGCGATCGTTGGCGAAGCTGGTCTGGTAGCCCACTTCGTAGGCACTGATCGTGCCGGTGCCCTCGCCCACCGAAAAATCCAGGCCGTTCTTGCCGGCCTCGTTCAGCGTGTTGTTGTAATCGAACACGCCGGCCTGGGCATACCAGCGATCATCCACGTCGTAGCGCACGATGCCCGCCCACGAAGAGTTCGGGTAGGCGGTGATGCCGAGGTCAGTGATCGCACCGTACGGGGTCAGGCACATCGCATTGCTCATGAACACGCAGTTGAGTGGCGAGTTGTTGAAGTAGCTGTTCACCGGCGCGCGGCCTGCAGTGATGCTCAACCCGTTGTCGAAGCGGTGGCGCAGGGTCAGCCGGGTCAGGCGGCCGCCGGCCACCGGCCGCCAGGTCTGCTGAGCGCTGATCGAATTGCCGATCTTCTCGCGCGCCAGATTGCGCCCGGCAAACCAGGCCCACTGAGCATCGACCTCGGTGCCGTGTACGCCGAACAGTTTGTCCAGGTCGAACTTCGATTGGGCCATCACCCAGTACGAACCTTCGGTGCCCTGTTCGACACCGCCCACCGGGTTGTGGGCTACGTTGCCGACCAGGTCCAGGGTCAGGTCGATACCCTCGGGCACGCTGCGGTCAGCGGCGAAGGCCGGCGCGGCCAACACACTGGCCAGCAGCAGGTACAGCGGGGTGCGCAGGAACTGCGACATGTTCTCTCCCTTCCCGGCGCCGCCGGCGCCAGGTCGTTGCATTCAATGGAGGCCCCGCGCGGTGGCCGTCAGGGCTCAGGCCATTGCCTCAGGCGGGCTGTGCGCCCAGCAGACGCTGGCGCGTGCGGCGGGTGCCGATCTGCGCCGCCATGGTCTTCTCATCCAGCTTGCCTTCCCACTTGGCGATCACCAGCACCGCAATCGCGTTGCCGATCAGGTTCACGAAGGTCAGCCCCTCGGCCAGGATGCGGTGGATGCCCAGGATCAGGGCAATACTGGCCACCGGAATGGTGCCGGTGGTGCCAAGGGTGGCGGCCAGCACCACGAACGCCGCGCCGGCCACGCCTGCCGCGCCCTTGGAGGTCAGCAGCAGCACGGCGATCAGGCCCAGCTGGTGCCACACGGTCAGTTCGGTATTGGTGGCCTGGGCCAGGAAGATCGCCACCGTGGTCAGGTACAGGCAGGTGCCGTCCAGGTTGAACGAGTAGCCGGCGGGAATCACGAAACCGACCACCCCTTCCTCGCAGCCCAGCTTCTTCATCTTCTCGATCAGGCGCGGCAGCACGGTCTCGGTGCTGGTGGTGGCCGCCACGATGATGATCTCGTCGCGCAGGTAGCCCAGCAGGCGCCACAGGCTGGCCCCGGTCCACCAGCACACGGTGCCAAGCACCAGTACGGTGAACAGCCCGCAGACCACGAAGAACTCGATGATCAGCTCGCCCAGTGACAGCAGCGAGGCGGCACCGAACTGGCCCACGGTGAAGGCGATGGCGCCGAACGCACCGATGGGCGCCACATACATGATGTAGCCGATGATCTTGAACATCGCGCCGGAGGCACTCTCGATCACGTCCATCACCGGCTTGCCGCGTTCACCGACGGCGGCCAGGGCCACGCCGAACAGCACCGCCACGAACAGCACCTGCAGCACATGTGCTTCGGTGAAGGCACTGACCAGCGTATTGGGGATGATGGCCATGATGTAGGCCACGATCGACTGGTCGTGAGCGGTGTGCACATAGCCCTGGATGCTGGCCATGTCGATGGTCGCCGCATCGATGTTCATGCCGGCGCCGGGCTTCCACAGATCCACCGCCACCAGGCCGACGATCAGCGCGAGGATGGTGATCACCTCGAAATAGATCAGCGACTTCAGCGCCAGCCGGCCCACGCTGCGCATGTCACGCATGCCGGCGATGCCGTGCACCACGGTGACGAAGATGATCGGCCCGATCATCATCCGGATCAGCTTGATGAAGCCATCACCCAGCGGCTTCATCGCCGAACCCAGGTCCGGCTGCAGCCAGCCCAGCAACACGCCGATCACGGTGCCGGCCAGCACCTGGAACCACAACTGGCCCAATATTCCAAAGCGGCCCGGCCGCTTCCCTACCACGGTCATAACAACCCTCCCAGGTCGCAGAGAATAGAAAGGCGTTGCCTGTTCAGTCGAACAGTTCGCCGTCGAACAGCTTCCGTGCGGTGCGCAGCATCGCCGCGCGGGCCACCTGCCCGTCCTCGTTCAGTTCGATCACGCAGGCGGTTGCCCCGCTGGGGTGCTCCACCGCCAGCGTCTGTACCTGCCCGCCCGGCAAGCGGGCCAGGGCGTGGGCTGGCGAACCCGGCAACAGGCAGGCCGTGGCCACCGTCACCGCGCCCAGCACGCCGATGGAGGCGTGGCAACGGTGCGGGATGAACGAGCGCACGCAGATTGCGCCGCCGTCGGCCGGCGCTGCCACCAGCATCATCTTCGGCACCGATTTTTCGGCCACGTCGCCCAGGTTCATCTTCGGTCCCGCCTGCAGTCGGATCGCCTCCAGGCGCGCCTTCAGTGCGTCATCGGCATCCAGGGTGGCGCGGTCCTCATGCCCGTTGATGCCCAGATCCGATGCCTGCAGCACCACGCAGGGCATGCCGTTGTCGATCAGGGTCACCTGCACGCCCTCGATCACGTCCACCGCGTTGCCGGTCGGCAGCAGCGCGCCGCAGCTGGAACCGGCGGTGTCCTCGAAGGCCAGCGGCACCGGCGCGGCGGTGCCAGGCACGCCGTCGATGCGCGCGTCACCGGCATAGCTCACCCGGCCGGCGGGCGTCTGCACGCTCGCGGTGGCCAGGGTGCCGGTGTTGGCCATGAAGATGCGTACCTCGGTCACTCCATCGCGTGCCGGCACCAGCCCGCGTTCAATCGCGAACGGGCCCACGCCGGCCAGCATGTTGCCGCAGTTCTGCGCGTCGCTGACCAGCGCCTGGTCCACGAAGACCTGCAGGAACAGGTAATCCACATCGGCGTCCCCGCGCTGCGAGGGCGAGACGACCGCCACCTTGGAGGTCAGCGGGTCCCCGCCGCCCATGCCGTCGATCTGCCGCACGTCCGGTGAACCATAGGCGCGCAGCAGGAAGGCATCGCGCGCAGCGGCGTCGGCTGGCAGATCCTGGGCGAGAAAGAACCCGCCCTTGGACGTGCCGCCGCGCATCCACATCGCGCGCACGCCCTTACTCATAGCGCAGACCCTTGGCGGCCAGGCGCTCACGCATCGCGTAGATGTCCAGGCCCAGTTCGCCACGGGCCAGGCGCTCGCGCTTGTCGGCCTCGCGTGCTTCGCGCGCCTGCGCCTCGGCAGCCACCCGTGCCGCCTCGGCACGCGGCACGATGCAGACACCATCGTCGTCGGCGATCACCACGTCACCCGCATTCACCAGGGCGCCGCCACAGACCAGCGGCACGTTCACCGAACCCAGCGTTTCCTTCACCGTGCCCTGCGCATGGATCGCGCGGCTCCAGACCGGGAAGCCCATCGCGGTCAGCTCGCGCACATCGCGCACCCCGGCATCGATCACCAGGCCGCGGCAACCGCGTGCCTGCGCCGAGGTCGCAAGCAGATCGCCGAAGTAGCCATCGCTGCAGTCGCTGGTCGGTGCCACCACCAGGATGTCGCCCTCGCCAAGCTGCTCGATGGCCACGTGCATCATCCAGTTGTCGCCCGGCGGCACCGACACGGTCACCGCGCTGCCGGCGATACGCGCACCGCTGTAGATCGGGCGCAGCCGCGGGTGCAGCAGGCCGCTGCGGCCCTGCGCCTCGTGCACGGTGGCCACGCCGGCCTCGGCCAGTGACTGGATCAGCGCCGGTGCGGCGCGCTCGATGCGGGTGATGACGCGGGACATCCATCCATCCTTCGTTGGCGATGCCGCAGTCTGTTCCGCGGCTCATAGCCCCTCAAGATCGTTTTTCGTCCATGCCATTCAATCTGGTTATAGTTGTGCCATGAGCGGACTGCCCGAGCTGAACCTGAAGCACCTGCACGCGCTGCTGGCGGTGCACGCCCACGGCGGCATCAGCGCGGCGGCACCGCACATCAATGTGTCCCAGCCGGCGCTCACCCAGGCCATCGCGCGGCTGGAGCGGCAACTGGATGCGGCGCTGTTCGACCGGCAGCCCGGCGGCGTGGTCGCCACCGAGGCCACGGTACTGTTGGTGCCACGCATCGAACGCGCCCTGGCCTACCTGGCCCGCGGCGTGCGCGCCGCCCGTCGCGCCGCGCGGCTTCCGGCACTGGCCGCGGTCGAGCGCCGGCTGACCCTCAGCCAGCTGCGCGCGCTCACTGCGGTGGACAGCGCCGGCAGCTTCACCCTGGCTGCAGCGCGCGCCGGCGTCTCACAACCGGCCATGCATCGCGCCGCGCGCGATCTGGAAGCGGTGATCGAGGTCCCGCTTCTGCAGCGGCGCGGCAAGGCATTGCTGGCCACGCCGGCCGCCACCCGCCTGCTGCGCTGGGTGCGGCTGGCGCTGTCCGAACTGGCCACCGGCGTGGACGAGCTGGCCGCCCTGCGCGACCAGCATGGTGGGCGCCTGGCCATCGGGGTGATGCCGCTGGCCCGCGCACTGCTGCTGCCACAGGCACTGGCACGCTTCGCGCGGGCGTGGCCGGGCGCCACGGTGAGCGTGGTGGAAGGGCCGTTCTCGGAACTGCTGTCCGACCTGCGCCAGGGCAGTCTGGACCTGCTGGTCGGCGCCATGCGCGATCTCAGCGCGGTGCCCGACGTGGTGCAGGAAGGTCTGTTCGACGATGATCCGGTGATCGTTGGGCGCGCCGGTCATCCGCTGTCCGCACAGCAGCCGTGGCGCTTTGCGCAGCTGCTCGACTACCCCTGGGTGATCCCGGCCACCGGCGCACCGGTACGCGCACGCTGGGAACGGATGTTCCGCGACAACGGCCACGAACCGCCGGTGCTGCGCATCGAGTGTGGCTCGCTGGTGATCACTCGCGGCCTGCTGCTGGAAGACGACTGGCTGACCCTGATGTCGCGGGACCAGTTCCTGATCGAACGACAGGCCGGCCTGCTGGCCGACCTGGGCCTGGCCGGTCAGGCCCTGCGCCGCCGCATCGGCCTGACCACCCGAGCCGACTGGCACCCGACGCGGCCGCAGCAGGCCTTCCTGCAGACCTTCCGCGACGTCTGCGCCGAACGCAGCAATGACGGCCCAGACGCCTGGCCATTCCGCTACCGCTGAGGCCGCCGGGGTCAGACCCGTTTTCCGCAGGAAAACGGCTCTGACCCCAATTGAACGACCACAAAAAACCCCCGGCTCGCACCGGGGGTTCTTCGTTTACCGCATCAACCGATCAGCAGGATCAGGCAGCGACCGTCTTGGCCACGTCCTGGTACTCCTCGATCTGGTCGAAGTTCATGTAGCGGTAGATTTCCGCGCCGCTCTTGGCGATCACGCCAATATCGGCCATGTACTCTTCCTTGGTCGGGATGCGGCCCAGACGCGAGCAGATCGCGGCCAGTTCGGCCGAACCCAGGTACACGTTGGTGTTGCGGCCCAGACGGTTCGGGAAGTTGCGGGTCGAGGTCGACATCGCGGTGGAACCTTCGCGGATCTGCGCCTGGTTGCCCATGCACAGCGAGCAGCCCGGCATTTCCATGCGTGCGCCGGTGGCGCCGAAGGTGCCGTACACGCCTTCCTTGGTCAGCTCCGAAGCATCCATCTTGGTCGGCGGGGCCACCCACAGGCGGGTCGGCAGGTCACGCTTGCCGTCCAGCAGCTTGGCCGCGGCGCGGAAGTGACCGATGTTGGTCATGCACGAACCGATGAACACTTCGTCGATCTTGGCGCCGGCCACTTCGGACAGGGTCTTCACGTCGTCCGGATCGTTCGGGCAGGCCACGATCGGCTCATGGATGTCGGCCAGGTCGATCTCGATGACGGCAGCGTATTCGGCGTCGGCATCCGGCTCCAGCAGCTCCGGGTTGGCCAGCCACGCTTCCATCTTTTCGATACGGCGCTGCAGCGAACGCGGATCCTGGTAACCCTCGGCAATCATCCACTTCAGCAGGGTGATGTTGCTGGTCAGGTACTCGATGATCGGCTCCTTGTTCAGGCGCACCGAGCAACCGGCAGCCGAACGTTCGGCCGACGCATCGGACAGTTCGAAGGCCTGTTCGACCTTCAGTTCCGGCAGACCTTCGATTTCCAGGATGCGACCGGAGAAGATGTTCTTCTTGCCGGCCTTGGCCACGGTCAGCAGGCCCGACTTGATGGCGTACAGCGGAATGGCATTGACCAGGTCACGCAGGGTCACGCCCGGCTGCATCTGGCCCTTGAAACGCACCAGCACCGATTCGGGCATGTCCAGCGGCATCACGCCGGTGGCGGCGGCGAAGGCCACCAGGCCCGAGCCGGCCGGGAACGAAATGCCCACCGGGAAACGGGTGTGCGAGTCACCACCGGTACCGACGGTGTCCGGCAGCAGCATGCGGTTCAGCCAGCTGTGGATCACGCCATCGCCCGGGCGCAGCGAGATGCCGCCGCGGGTGGAGATGAACTCCGGCAGGGTGTGGTGGGTCTTCACGTCCACCGGCTTCGGGTAGGCGGCAGTGTGGCAGAACGACTGCATCACCAGGTCAGCCGAGAAGCCCAGGCAGGCCAGGTCCTTCAGCTCGTCGCGGGTCATCGGGCCGGTGGTGTCCTGCGAGCCGACCGAGGTCATCTTCGGTTCGCAGTAGGTGCCCGGGCGCATGCCCTGGCCTTCCGGCAGGCCACAGGCGCGGCCGACCATCTTCTGTGCCAGCGAGAAGCCCTTGCCGGTGTCGGCCGGCTGTACCGGCAGGCGGAACAGATCGGTCGGGGCCAGGCCCAGTGCTTCGCGCGCCTTGCCGGTCAGGCCGCGGCCGATGATCAGCGGAATGCGGCCACCGGCGCGCACTTCGTCGAACAGCACTTCGGACTTGACCTGGAATTCGGCGATCACTTCGCCGTTCTTCAGCGCCTTGCCTTCGTACGGACGCAGCTCGACCACATCGCCGTGCTCCATCTTCGACACGTCCAGCTCGATCGGCAGTGCGCCAGCATCTTCCATGGTGTTGTAGAAGATCGGGGCGATCTTCGAACCCAGGCAGACGCCACCGGCGCGCTTGTTCGGGATGAACGGAATGTCATCGCCGGTCCACCACAGCACGCTGTTGGTGGCCGACTTGCGCGAAGAACCGGTACCGACCACGTCGCCCACGTAGGCCACCAGGTGGCCCTTGTCCTTCAGGTCCAGGATCTGCTGGATCGGGCCGCGCTTGCCGTCTTCTTCCGGGGTGAACGGCGCGTCGTCGCGCTTGTTCTTCAGCATCGCCAGGGCGTGCATCGGAATGTCCGGGCGGGTGGTTGCATCCGGCGCCGGCGACAGGTCGTCGGTGTTGGTTTCGCCCGGCACCTTGAACACGGTGACGGTCAGGCTCTGCGGCACTTCCGGGTTGTTGGTGAACCACTCGGCATCGGCCCAGCTCTGCAGCACGGACTGCGCGTTGGCGTTGCCGGCCTTGGCCTTTTCCTGCACATCGTGGAAGGCATCGAAGACCAGCAGGGTCTTCTTCAGGCCGTCAGCGGCGATGGTGCCAACGCTGGCGTCGTCCAGCAGCTGCACCAGCGGGGCCACGTTGTAACCGCCCAGCATGGTGCCCAGCAGTTCGGTGGCACGCTCGCGGCTGATCAGCGGGTTCTGCTCGCTGCCCAGCGCAATGGCGGCCAGGTACGAGGCCTTGACCTTGGCAGCGTCATCCACGCCGGCCGGCACGCGGTGGGTCAGCAGGTCGAGCAGGAACTCGGCCTCGCCCTGCGGCGGGTTCTTCAGCAGTTCGATGACATCGGCCGTCTGCTGCGCGCTCAGCGGCAGCGGCGGGATGCCAAGCGCAGCGCGCTCGGCGACGTGGTGGCGGTAGGCTTCCAACATGACAACTCCCGGGTAATGCGTAGGTTGAAAAAAAGATGGGCTCAGGCTTGCGGCACGATCAGCTTCAGGCCCTTGAAGTAGTCGCGGTAAAACGTGTCGTTCCAGGTGATCAGGCCGTCGCATTGAAGCAATGCGTGGGCCCCGACCATGAATTCGTCCAGGCTGCGGCGCCTGCCGCTGCGCTGGCGGTGGCGGCGGTGCATCTCGCCGGCGCGCAGGGCCGATTTGGCCTCCAGCGCATTGAAGTGCACACCCATTTCTTCCAGTGCTTCCAGCACCTCGGCGCCGCCGCGCAGCGAGGCGCAGACTTCGGCCAGGGTCGCGCCGCAGACCACCACGCGGCCACCGACCAGGCTCTGCCGCAGGATCGCTTCGACCGCATCGGCCTGCGGGCCGTTGCTCAGCAGTTCCACCAGCACCGGTGAATCGACGGCAATCATCACGCTTTATTCCTCGTCGCGCACCGCGCGTACCGCCGATTCGGCCGACTCGAAGCCGTCCAGCGCGAACTTGCCGCGGGCGCGGGAGATCGCATCGTCCACGCTCTTGCGCAGGATGATACGGCTGCCGTCCAGCTCCACCTTCAACTGGGTGCCCTTGGTCAGGCCCAGCGCGTCACGCACCGCCTTGGGCAGGGTGATCTGTCCGCGCTCTGCAACAGTGGCTTCCATGAGTAGGCCCTCTTCGGTATGCACAAATTATACATACTTTGCCGGGCATACTTCCACCCCGCACCCGGCCGGGCCCGCCCCGGACCCTACAGCCGCAAAGGATCCGCCACATTCATGACATACGCCATACACCTGCCGCTGTAGTCTGGACCCGATGCCGCAGGCCGGCCCGCGCCCAGGTGAATGCATTCATACTGGGGCGCACCGGGGCCAGCAGGCCCGCGGCGACCGCAAGCAGGCCCGTATACGCACGGGCCAGAGCAAGCCATCCGCAAGAGGAGTCATCTGCATGAGCGATTCGTTCTCCACCCGCAGCCAGCTCGATGTTGGCGGCAAGGCCTACGATTACTACAGCCTGCCCAAGCTGGGCCAGCGCTTCGACATCTCCCACCTTCCCTATTCGATGAAGATCCTGCTGGAGAACCTGCTCCGGCACGAGGATGGTGGCGCCACCGTAGGCCCCGAACACATCGAAGCGGTCGCCCGTTGGCAACCCAGCGCCGAGCCGGATACCGAAATCGCCTTCATGCCCGCACGCGTGGTGCTGCAGGACTTCACCGGCGTGCCCTGCGTGGTCGACCTGGCCGCCATGCGCGACGCGGTGGTCAAGCTGGGCGGCAAGCCGGAACAGATCAACCCGCAGATTCCCTCCGAACTGGTGATCGACCACTCGGTGCAGGTGGATGTGTTCGGCAAGCCCGATGCGCTGGACCTGAACGGCAAGATCGAATTCCAGCGCAACCAGGAACGCTACGGCTTCCTGCGCTGGGGCCAGAAGGCGTTCGACAACTTCAAGGTGGTGCCGCCCAACACCGGCATCGTCCACCAAGTGAACCTGGAAAACCTGGCCCGCGTGGTGATGACCGCGCGGAAGGACGGGAAGGACGTGGCCTACCCCGATACCGTGTTCGGTACCGACAGCCACACCACCATGATCAATGGCATCGGCGTGCTGGGCTGGGGCGTGGGCGGCATCGAAGCCGAGGCGGCCATGCTCGGCCAGCCCTCGTCCATGCTGATTCCGCAGGTGGTCGGCTTCAAGCTGACCGGCAAGCTGCCTGAGGGCGCTACCGCCACCGACCTGGTGCTGACCGTCACCCAGATGCTGCGCAAGCTGGGCGTGGTCGGCAAGTTCGTCGAATTCTTCGGTGACGGCCTGCAGCACCTGCCGCTGGCCGACCGCGCCACCATCGGCAACATGGCCCCCGAATACGGCGCCACCTGCGGCATCTTCCCGATCGATCATGAATCGCTGAACTACCTGCGCCTGTCCGGCCGCAGCGAAGAACAGATCAACCTGGTCGAAGCCTATGCCAAGGCGCAGGGCCTGTGGCACGAACCGGGCAGCGCGCCGGCGCAGTACAGCACCACGCTGGAACTGGACATGGGCACGGTGAAGCCGTCGCTGGCCGGCCCCAAGCGCCCGCAGGACCGCGTGCTGCTGGAAGACGTGCAGAAGAACTACCGCGAAGCCCTGGTCGGCCTGACCGCCAACCGCGACCGCAAGGACGCGGCCATCGCCAACTTCACCAATGAAGGGGGCGGCACGGCGGTCGGCAACGAACAACTGGCCAAGGGCCAGGCCGACATCGAGATCGAAGGCCGCAAGCTGCGGCTGAAGGATGGCGCGGTGGTCATCGCCGCCATCACCTCCTGCACCAACACCTCCAACCCGGCGGTGATGATCGGTGCCGGCCTGCTGGCGCGCAACGCGGCGGCCAAGGGCCTGAACCGCCAGCCGTGGGTGAAGACCTCGCTCGGCCCAGGCTCGCGCGTGGTGACCGATTACCTGGAAAAAGCCGGCGTGCTGAAGGAGCTGGAGAAGATTGGCTTCTACGTGGTCGGCTACGGCTGCACCACCTGCATCGGCAACTCCGGCCCGCTGCCGACCGAAGTGAGCGCCGGCATCGCCGCGGGCGACCTGGCCGTCACCTCGGTGCTGTCGGGCAACCGCAACTTCGAAGGCCGCGTGCACCCCGAAGTGAAGATGAACTACCTGGCCAGCCCGCCGCTGGTGGTGGCCTACGCGATCGCTGGCACCACCGACATCGACCTGACCACCGAACCGCTCGGCACCGGCAGCGATGGCCAGCCGGTGTACCTGCGCGACATCTGGCCCAGCAACAAGGAAATCGGCGATGTCATCGCCGCCACCCTGGGACCGGATATGTTCAAGCAGAACTATGCCGACGTTTTCAAGGGCGACAGCCGCTGGAACACCATCGCCTCGCCGGACGGCAATCTGTACGAGTGGAGCGACGCCTCCACCTACATCAAGAACCCGCCCTACTTCGATGGCATGACCATGCAGACCGGCAGCATCGACGACGTGCACGGTGCACGCGTGATGGGCCTGTTCGGCGATTCGATCACCACCGACCACATCTCCCCGGCCGGCAACATCAAGAAGGATTCGCCTGCCGGCCGCTTCCTGCAGGAACGCGGCGTACAGCCGGCCGACTTCAACAGCTACGGCAGCCGCCGCGGCAACGACGATGTGATGGTGCGTGGCACCTTCGCCAACATCCGCATCAAGAACCTGATGTTCGGCGGCGAAGAAGGTGGCAACACCCTGTACTACCCCGCCGCTGGCGGCCAGCCGGAAAAGCTGGCCATCTACGATGCAGCGATGAAGTACAAGGCCGACAAGGTGCCGCTGGTGGTGCTGGCCGGCAAGGAGTACGGCACCGGCTCGTCGCGTGACTGGGCGGCCAAGGGCACCCTGCTGCTGGGGGTGAAGGCGGTGGTTGCCGAAAGCTTCGAACGCATCCACCGTTCCAACCTGGTGGGCATGGGCGTGCTGCCGCTGCAGTTCCGCAACGGCGAGAACGCACAGTCGCTGGGCCTGGACGGCTCGGAAGTGATCGACATCACCGGCCTGCAGGACGGCGCCAGCAAGCGCGCCACCGTCACCGCAACCAAGGCCGACGGCACCCAGAAGACCTTCGAAGTGTCGGTGATGCTGCTGACCCCGAAGGAGGTCGAGTACTTCCGCCACGGCGGCCTGCTGCAGTACGTGCTGCGCCAGCTGGCAAGCAAATAACGCGAATGCATTCGCGTAGGTAGAGTCGAGCCATGCTCGACTGACGCACCTGAAACGGCCGGATCGACAACGATCCGGCCGTTTCCGCAATTCGGATTATTTTCATATTTTTCCCGATTCATGCAATTCGCATGAAACAGGCGTAAGGTGGGCCCATACCCCCGCTGGAGCTTCGCCATGCTTCACCTCCCCGTCCGCTTCGACCCGATCAACGAGCTGACCCACACCACCGCCTCGTCGGTGAAGGAACACTGGCGCAAGGTCATGCAGGAGGTCCGCGACCAGCGCATGGTGGTGGTCACCAACCATAACGAGCCGCAGGCGGTCATCGTCTCCATCGAGCAGTACCGCGCCCTGCAGGCACGCGTGGAGGCGCTGGAAGCCTCGCTTGAGGAACTGCGCGACCAGGCCCCGGGCCTGGCCGAACTGCGCGCCGGCTTCGACCAGCGCCTGACCGTGCTGCAGCAGGCACAGGCCGGCAGCAGCGCACGTGACCTGCTGCGTCGCCCCGCCCGCCTTGGCGGGCAGGTCAAGGCCGGCACCGGCCACTGATGGCCCGGCCTTTCCTGTACGTTCTTGCCGGCGTCAATGGCGCCGGCAAGAGTTCGGTGGGCGGCCACGTACTGCGCGAGGCCGGGCTGAACTGGTTCAACCCCGACACCTTCGCCCGCGAACTGCGCGACATCACCGGGCTATCGCAGGCCGAGGCCAATGCCCAGGCCTGGCAGGAAGGCGTCAACCGCATCCGCGATGCGCTGGACCGGCGCCGCAACCATGCCTTTGAAACCACCCTGGGCGGCAATTCCATCGCCGCCCTGCTGCATGAAGCCAGCCACAGCCACGATGTGCTGATGTGGTTCTGCGGCCTGTCCAGCCCGGAACAGCACATTGCCCGGGTGCAGGCCCGCGTGCGCTCGGGCGGGCACCCGATCAACGAAGCTGATATCCGCCGCCGCTGGCCGCTGGCGCAGCAGAACCTGATCCGGCTGATGCCGGTGCTGGCCCAGCTGCAGGTCTACGACAACAGCGCCGAAGCCGCCCCCGGCGAGGCCGTGCCCGACCCCCGGCTGCTGCTGCAGATGGAAGATGGCCAGGTGCATTTCCCGCAGCGGGACGATCTGGCACAGCTGGCCGCCACCCCGGCCTCGGCCACGCCCCTGCTGGAAGCCGCATTGCGCCTGTGACCCAAGGGGTCGGATCCCTTTCCAATCGTCGAGCAAGCTCGACGCTACCAAAGCCCCCGCCAGGGGTCGGATCCCTTTCCAAAGGAAAGGGCTCTGACCCCGATCCCAAAGGCTCGTCGAGCAAGCTCGACGCTACGAAACCGGCGTCCGACGCGCTCTGACGCGGCCTTCACTTTTTATTGATTGGACGTTCAATCAAGAACCCGCATACTGATCGCCCCTATCCCTACGGCACCGGCCCATGCCCAAGAAAGGCATCGAACCCCTGCGCCGCCAACAGCTGATCGACGCCACTTTCCAGGTCATCCACGAGATCGGCCTGGCAGACGCCACCGTGGCCACCATCGCGCGCAAGGCAGGCCTGTCCACCGGCATCGTCGCCCACTACTTCGGTGACAAGGCCGGCCTGCTCAACGCCGCCATGCGGCAGATCCTGAGCCAGCTCAAGAATGCCTTCGCCCAGCACCGCGGGCAGGCCTCCGCAGACCCGCGCTCACAACTGCGCGCGCTGGTGGATGCCAACTTCGACCCCAGCCAGACCAGCGGGCCGGCCATGCGTGTCTGGCTGACCTTCTGGGCGGCGAGCATGCACCAGCCAGAACTGGCCCGACTGCAGCGCATCAACGACCAGCGCCTGTATTCCAACCTGGCCTATCAGTTCCGCCGCAGCCTGCCGGCCGAACCCGCCCGCGAGGCCGCCCGCGGCCTGGCCGCGCTGATCGACGGCCTGTGGCTGCGCGGCAGCCTGGTCGGCGGCCAGATCAACGGCGACAACGCCCGTCACATCGCCTACGCCTACATCGACTTCCAGTTGCAGGCCAACGCGCTATAAGCGCTGCAGGACCCTGCCCCTTCCAAGGAGTACCCCATGCCCACCCTGCCCATCCAACAGCTCTACATCCATGGCCACCGGGTCGACGCCACCAGCGGCAAGACCTTCCAGACCGTGAACCCGGCCAACGGCCAGGTGCTGGCCGAGGTGCAGATTGCCAGCCAGGCCGACGTGGACCGCGCCGTACGCAGCGCCAGCGAAGGCCAGCAGGTGTGGGCCGCGATGACCGCCATGGAACGCTCGCGCATCCTGCGCCGCGCGGTCGAGATCCTGCGCGAACGCAATGACGAGCTTGCCCACCTGGAAACCCTGGACACCGGCAAGGCTTTGGCCGAAACCACCACCGTGGACATCGTCACCGGTGCCGACGTGCTGGAGTATTACGCCGGCCTGGCCACGGCCATCGAAGGCATCCAGCTGCCGTTGCGCGAATCGAGCTTCTTCTACACCCGCCGCGAACCGCTGGGCGTGGTGGCCGGCATCGGCGCCTGGAACTACCCGATCCAGATCGCGCTGTGGAAGTCGGCCCCGGCATTGGCCGCGGGCAATGCGATGGTGTTCAAGCCCTCCGAAGTGACCCCGCTGACCGCGCTGAAGCTGGCCGAGATCTACACCGAAGCCGGCGTGCCCGACGGTGTGTTCAATGTTCTGCAGGGCCCGGGTGGGGAGATCGGCAACTGGCTGACCGAACACCCGGTGATCGAGAAGATCTCCTTCACCGGCGGCGTGACCACCGGCAAGAAGGTGATGGCGGCCGCTGCATCCTCGTCACTGAAGGAAGTAACCATGGAACTGGGCGGCAAGTCGCCGCTGCTGGTCTGCGAGGACGCCAACCTGGACCGTGCCGCCGATATCGCAGTCATGGCCAACTTCTTCAGCTCCGGTCAGGTCTGCACCAACGGCACCCGCGTGTTCGTGCCGCGGGCCATGCTGGCAGCCTTCGAAGCGGCAGTGGTGCAGCGCGTGCAGCGCATCCGCATGGGCGACCCGACCGCGCAGGACACCAACTTCGGGCCGATGGTCAGCTTCCCGCACATGGACAACGTGCTGCGCTACATCGACAGCGGCAAGGCCGAAGGCGCCCGCCTGCTGACCGGTGGCGGCCGCGCCACCGAGGGCGCACTGGCCGAGGGCGCGTACGTGCAGCCCACTGTGTTTTCCGACTGCCGCGACGACATGAAGATCGTGCGCGAGGAAATCTTCGGGCCGGTGATGAGCATCCTGGCCTACGACGATGAAGACGAAGCGGTGCGGCGCGCCAACGACACCCCGTTCGGCCTGGCCGCCGGCGTGGTCAGCGGCGATATCAGTCGTGCCCACCGCATCATCCACCGCCTGCAGGCCGGCATCTGCTGGATCAACACCTGGGGCGAATCGCCCGCCGAAATGCCGGTGGGCGGCTACAAGGAATCCGGCGTGGGCCGCGAGAACGGCCTGTCCACGCTGGGCCACTACACCCGCATCAAATCGGTCCAGGTGGAACTGGGCGACTTCGCCAGCGTGTTCTGAGCAGCGCGCCCCGACCGCAGGAGACAACCATGAGCACCACCCACGAGTACGACTACATCATCATCGGCGCCGGTTCGGCCGGCAACGTGCTGGCCACCCGCCTGACCGAAGACGCCGATGTGCGCGTTCTGCTGCTGGAAGCCGGCGGCCCCGACTACCGTCTCGACTTCCGCACGCAGATGCCGGCCGCACTGGCCTACCCGCTGCAGGGCAAGCGCTACAACTGGGCGTACAAGACCGACCCGGAGCCCTTCATGAACAACCGGCGCATGGACTGCGGCCGGGGCAAGGGCCTGGGCGGCTCCTCGCTGATCAACGGCATGTGCTACATCCGCGGCAACGCAATGGACTATGACAACTGGGCCAGCATGCCGGGTCTGGAAGACTGGACCTACCTGGACTGCCTGCCCTACTTCCGCAAGGCCGAAACCCGCGACATCGGCGCCAACGACTACCACGGCGACCAGGGCCCGCTGCAGGTCACCACGCCCAAGGCCGGCAACAACGAGCTGTTTGCCGCCATGATCGAGGCCGGCGTGCAGGCCGGCTACCCGCGCACCGACGACCTGAACGGCTACCAGCAGGAAGGCTTCGGCCCGATGGACCGCACGGTCACACCGAAGGGCCGCCGTTCCAGCACCGCGCGCGGCTATCTGGACCTGGCAAAGCCACGCCCGAACCTGACCATCGTCACCCACGCCCTGACCGACCGCATCCTGTTCTCGGGCAAGCGTGCGGTGGGCGTGCAGTGGCTGCACAGCGACCAGCCGCAGCGCGCCACCGCCCGCCGCGAGGTGCTGCTGTGCGGCGGCGCCATTGCTTCGCCGCAGATCCTGCAGCGCTCGGGCGTGGGCCCGGCCGACCTGCTGCGCAGCCTGGACATCGACCTGGTGCACCACCTGCCCGGCGTCGGCGCCAACCTGCAGGATCACCTGGAAATGTACCTGCAGTACGAATGCAAGAAGCCGGTATCGCTGGCGCCGGCACTGAAGCTGTACAACCAGCCGGCCATCGGCGCGGAGTGGTTGTTCATGGGCACCGGCATCGGCGCCAGCAACCAGTTCGAGGCCGGCGGCTTCATCCGCAGCGATGCCGAATTCGACTGGCCGAACCTGCAGTACCACTTCCTGCCGGTGGCCATCAATTACAACGGCTCCAACCCGATCAAGGCGCACAGCTTCCAGATGCACGTGGGGTCGATGCGTTCGCCCAGCCGCGGCCGCATCCACGTGCGCTCCAAGGACCCGCGCGAACATCCCAGCATCTTGTTCAACTACATGTCGCACGAACAGGACTGGCGCGAGTTCCGCGCCGCCATCCGCATCACCCGCGAGATCTTCGCGCAGCCGGCGCTGGCCCCCTACAGCGGCCGCGAGATTTCGCCGGGCCGCGAGCTGCAGACCGATGCGCAGATCGATGGCTTCGTGCGCGAGCACGCCGAGACCGCCTACCACCCCTCGTGCACCAACAAGATGGGCCACGCCGACGATCCGATGGCGGTGGTCGATGGCCAGGGCCGCGTGCACGGGCTGGACGGCCTGCGCATCGTCGATGCCTCGATCATGCCGCAGGTGGTGACCGGCAACCTCAACGCGCCGACCATCATGATGGCCGAGAAGCTGGCCGACGTGATCCGCGGGCGCCCCGCGCTGGCCCGCAGCACCGCCCCGTATTACCAGGCCAACGGCGCCCCGGTACGCCGCCCACGCTGACGCGAATGCCACGCCCACACGCCCGGCCGGCCCGCATATCCCCACGCACGCGTCCACACGCCCGGTAGGTGCCCACCTTGGTGGGCACGCGCCACCCGCACTGCCGACCAAGGTCGGCAGCTACCAACAACCGGCCCGCATATCCCCACGCTCGCGTCCACACGCCCGGTAGGTGCCCACCTTGGTGGGCACGCGCCACCGGCACTGCCGACCAAGGTCGGCAGCTACCAACAACCGGTCCGCATATCCCCACGCGCGCGTCCACACGCCCGGTAGGTGCCCACCTTGGTGGGCACGCGCCACCCGCACTGCCGACCAAGGTCGGCAGCTACCAACAACCGGCCGCGCTGACCGCTACGCCCTCTTCGCGTTTTCCCTACGGAACGGTATGCTGCTGCGAGCGGTTCTGGCGGATACTGTCCGCGCCGCACCCATCACAACGATTCCTGGAGGGGGAATATGAGTCTGGATCGTCCCTGGCTGCAGAGCTATCCGAAAGGCGTTCCCGCCGAAATCGACGTCAACGAGTTCCATTCGGTAGCTTCGGTCTTCGACGCCTCCGTGGCGAAGTTCTGCGACCGCCCCGCCTACTCCAGTTTCGGCAAGGTGCTCACCTATGGTGAAACCGATGCCCTGGTCGAGCAGTTCGCGGCGTACCTGCTGGGCGAACTGAAGCTGAAAAAGGGCGACCGCGTTGCCCTGATGATGCCCAACTGCCTGCAGTACCCCATCGCGACCTTCGGCGTGCTGCGCGCCGGCCTCACCGTGGTCAACGTCAACCCGCTGTACACCGCCCGCGAGCTGAAGCATCAGCTGGTCGATGCCGGTGTCACCGCGCTGGTGGTCGTGGACAACTTCGGCGACACCGTGCAGCAGGTCATCGCCGAAACCCAGGTCAGGCAGGTCATCACCACCGGCCTGGGCGACCTGCTCGGCGCCAAGGGTGCGATCGTCAATTTCGTGCTGAAGTACGTCAAGAAGATGGTGCCCAACTACCATCTGAAGGGCGCCATCCGCTTCAAGCAGGCGCTCAAGCTCGGCAGCCGCCACACCCTGCCCAAGGTCGAGATCGACCACGATGACGTGGCGTTCCTGCAGTACACCGGCGGCACCACTGGCGTGGCCAAGGGCGCCATGCTGACCAACCGCAACCTGATCGCCAACATGCAGCAGGCCTCGGCCTGGATCGGCGCATCGGGCATCGAGCCGGGCAAGGAGTGGATCATCACCGCCCTGCCGCTGTACCACATCTTCGCATTGACCGCGAACGGCCTGGTCTTCATGAAGTTCGGTGGCTGCAACCACCTGATCACCAATCCGCGCGACATGAAGGGCTTCGTGAAGGAGCTCAAGTCGGTGCGCTTCACCGCCATTACCGGCGTCAACACGCTGTTCAACGGCCTGCTGAACACCCCCGGCTTCGACACCGTGGATTTCTCCTCGCTGAAGGTCACCCTGGGCGGCGGCATGGCCGTGCAGCGTGCGGTGGCCGAGCGCTGGAAGAAGGTGACCGGGGTGACCCTGGTGGAGGCCTACGGCCTGACCGAAACCTCCCCGGCCGCCTGCATCAACCCGCTGGACCTGAAGGAATACAACGGCGCCATCGGCCTGCCGATTCCGTCCACCGATGCCTGCATCAAGGACGACAATGGCAACACCCTGCCGCTGGGCGACGTGGGCGAGCTGTGCATCAAGGGCCCGCAGGTGATGAAGGGCTACTGGCAGCGCCCGGACGAAACCCGCCAGGCCATCGACGCCGACGGCTGGCTGCACACCGGCGACATGGCGCGCATGGATGAGCAGGGCTTCTTCTACATCGTCGACCGCAAGAAGGACATGATCCTGGTGTCCGGCTTCAACGTGTACCCCAACGAAGTGGAAGACGTGATCGCGATGATGCCGGGCGTGCTGGAAGTGGCCGCGGTGGGCGTTCCGGACGAAAAGTCCGGCGAAGTGGTGAAGGTCGTGATCGTGAAGAAGGACCCGAACCTGACCGCCGAAATGGTCAAGGAACATGCCCGGGCCAACCTGACCGGCTACAAGCACCCCAGGATCGTAGAATTCCGAAAAGAGCTGCCGAAGACCAACGTGGGCAAGATCCTGCGTCGCGAGCTGCGCGATACGCCCGCCACGTAAGGGTTTCCACAGGTTTCAACGCCGTCAGGCCCGGGTCGGAAACGCCCCGGGCCTTTTCGCATGTGAAAAGCTGCACCCGTTGTAGCATCGCGTCGTGTGTGGACCGTTCGGCCCGCCGGCCACCACGTTTTCACGCGGGCCGCCTGCCGAGGACCCTTCCATGAGCACCATCGAAAAACTGCCGACCAGCGGTTCACCGTTTGCCACCATCCGTACCGAAGACAGCGACGACGGCGCTGCCCACTGGCTGTTCATGCATGCCGATGCGCCCACGGGTATCCGCCCGTGCTGCCGCAAGGACATGCTGGACGAAATGTGGAGCTACATGAACGCCATCACCCGCGGCCCGGCCCAGCGCCACAGCGGCCAGTTGCGGCACTTCGTGCTGGCCTCCGACGCCATCGCCTACAACCTGGGCGGTGACTTGGACCTGTTCACCCGCCTGATCCGCGAAGGCAACCGCGACCTGCTGCTGACCTATGCCCAACGCTGCGTGGAAGGCGTGCACCACCTGCACACTGGTTTTGGCGGCGACGTGCGCTCGATCGCCCTGATCCAGGGTGATGCCCTGGGCGGCGGCCTGGAAATGGCCTTGGCCTGCCACACCATCGTGGCCGAAGAAGGCAGCGGCATGGGCCTGCCGGAAGTGCTGTTCGGGCTGTTCCCGGGCATGGGCGCGTACTCGTTCCTGTGCCGCCGCGTGGCCCCGCAGCTGGCCGAGAAGATCATCCTGGACGGCCGCATCTACAGTGCCGAGGAAATGCATGCGCTGGGGGTGGTGGACGTGCTGGTGAAGAAGGGCGAAGGCCGTGTCGCCGTGCAGGAGATGATCCGTCACCAGCAGCGCCTGCCGCAGTCGTACCTGGCCATGAACGCCGCACGCAACCTGGCCCAGGCCGTGAGCTACGACGAGCTGCTGGAAATCACCAAGGTCTGGGTGGATTCGGCCTTGGCACTGGGTGACCGCTCGCTGCGCACCATGGATCGATTGATCAAGGCACAGACGCGTCGTGCGTCGATGGATGCGGCCTGATTCCAGCCCTCCCCCTGCTGGCTTGGAGCCCGGCTGGCCACCGGGCTTTTTTTCGCGCGGCCCCCAAAACGTAGAGTCGAGCTTGCTCGACTATCGACGGCAGTCGAGCAAGCTCGACTCTACGGCGCGTCGTCGGCCGCTCCGCGGGCCTTGCGTTCGGCGCGTGCATCCAGCGCCTGCCGGCCTTCCTTGATCGCGCCCTGCAGCACCGCCAGGCGCGCCTGCCATTCGGCCTTCAACTGCCAGTCGGCCATGCGCATCAGCTCACCGGCACGGTTGGCCGCACGCACCAGCCCCAGGTTACCGGACACACCCTTGATCGCATGCGACTGCTCGCGGAACTGGCCCCAGCGCCCGGCTTCGCCATCGGCCTCTGCCTTGCGCAGGCAGGCCTCGGCATCTTCCAGGCACTGGCGGATGAACTCACGCTCGAAGCCATCGCCCATGCCCAGCGATGCCAGTTCGTCCAGCACGCCGGTATCGAGCACGCCATCCAGCTGTACCGGCGCACGCACCACCAGCGGCGCGGCATTTTTCAGGTTCGCGTTGTTGGCGATCTCCGCCAGCGTGTCCAGCAGGCGCACGGCCACCACCGGTTTGGCCAGGAAGGCATGCGCGCCGGCCTGCGTGCAGCGCTGGATCGCTTCGGGGGTGACATCGGCGCTGAGCACCATCACCGGCGTGCGCGGACCGCCGCCGGACTGCATCACCCGCAGTTCCTTCAGCATGTCCAGGCCACTCATGCCGGGCATGTGCAGGTCGACGATGGCCGCATCGAACTCGCTCTCGGCCAGCGCATCCAGCACCGCTTCGCCGCCGTCCACGCACATCACCCGGTGGCCGGCTTTCTGCAGCAGGCGCTGCAGCACCATGCGGTTGGCTTCGTGGTCGTCGGCCACCAGGATCTGCATGCTGCGCACGCGCGCACGGTGGCGCAGGAACGGATCGGCAAAGGCGATCACGTTGCCACCCGGGCCGACGTCCTCGCCCGCAGCCACGCTGGGTACCAGGCCCGGCTCGACCGGTTGCGGCGGCGCGAACGGCAGTTCCACCCAGAAGTGGCTGCCCTGCGGGGGGTTGTCCAGGTAGCCGATCTGCCCGTCCATGGCCTCGACCAGGCCCTTGGCGATGGTGGTGCCCAGGCCGGTGCCTTCGTGGCGACGGGCCATGCTCACATCGGCCTGCTCGAAGGCCTCGAACAAGCGTGGGCGCATGGCCACCGGCACGCCAATGCCGGTATCGATGATGTCAAAGCGCAGGCGCACCGCACCGTGGGTGTCGGCGTGCACCACGTTCACCCGGATTTCCACCCGGCCCTGGTCGGTGAACTTCACCGCGTTGCCGGCCAGGTTCAGCAGGATCTGCCGCAGGTGGCCCACGTCGCCGCGCAGGGTCTGCGGCACCGTCGCGGCCACCTTCACCCGGTAATCCAACCGCTTGGCCTTGGCCTGCGGCAACAGGATCAGGCCGATGGCCTGGATCACGTCGGACAGCACGAAATCCTCGGCCACCACGCGCAGCTTGCCGGCCTCGATGGCCGAGATGTCCAGTACTTCCTCCACCAGCGCCAGCAGGCTGCGGGAAGAGGCCTGGATGGTATTCAGACACTCGCGCTGTTCTTCATCCAGGCGCGTGGTCGCCAACACTTCGGTCATGCCATTCAATCCATTGAGTGGGGTGCGGAATTCGTGACTCATGTTGGCCAGGAAGCGGCTCTTGGCCTCACTGGCCCGGCGCGCTTCGGCCATTGCATGGGTCAACTGACGCAGCAGCGTCGAGAAGTACAGCGGTACGGCCGCCAGGCCCAGCCACAGGCCGATGGCCAAGCGCAGGTTCTGCTGCCAGTACGGGGTCAGCAGCGCAGTGGCGCCGAAGCTGACCATGGCCATCGCCACGGCCACGTAAAGATAGGTGTTGCCAAAGCGCATGCCGTTGCCGACGGTCACCCACATCACCACGATGTAGACCCACGACAGCGGCTCGCCCATCTGGATCATGCCGGCGGCGATCAACCCATAGTCGGCCAGCATGCCCAGCACGCGGCGCGGGTCGGAGCGGCCGGGCCGCCACAGCAGCCAGCCGAATGCCAGCAGGGACAGGCTCAAGCCGGTCAGCACGATGGCCAGCACGCCCACGTACTGGTCGTGTGGCAGGTCGAAACGCACGCTGGGCAGCAGCACGTAGCCCAGGATCAGGCTGATCAGCACAATGCGGACGATCTGCTGCCCATGCTCGCTGTCCTGCCGGTTCGACAGGCGCTGGCGCAGCCGCGACAGCAACCGTTTCACGCGCCCATCCCCGGCCGCGCCGAGGCGGTGGAATGCTCGGCGCAGATCTGTTCCAGCTGGTTGCGCCCACGCAGCAGGGCATCCACGCAGCGCGGGTCGAACAGGCGCCCGCGCTGGGCGTACAGATAGGCCAGGGTCGCTTCGAAGGTCCACGCTTCTTTGTACGGACGCGGCGAAATCAGTGCGTCGAACACATCGGCAACGGCCACGATGCGCGCCTCCAGCGGAATCGCGTCGCCCACCAGACCGTCGGGGTAGCCACTGCCGTCGTAACGCTCGTGGTGGCGAAGCGCGATCAGCGCACCGACCTGGATGAAGCGGTTCTGGCTGCCGCTCAGCAGTTCGTGGCCGATACGCGGGTGCCGGCGCATGATCGCCAGCTCGTCATCGGTCAGCTTGCCCTGCTTGAGCAGCACCGCATCGGGAATGGCGATCTTGCCCATGTCGTGCAGGGGCGCTGCCATCTCGATCAGCTTCACTTCGTCTTCGGGCAGGCCCAGCTGCTCGGCAATCAGCCCGGCCACACGCGCCATGCGCTCCAGATACGCACTGGTGCCGGCATCACGGAACTCGATCGCCCGTGCCAGTCGCGAAAGGGTTTCGCGCTCGCGCTCTTCCACCTCGTGCATGCTGGCCAGCAGGCGCTGCTCCAGCGACAAGGCGCGTTGCTTCACGTTCTCGCTCTGCTGGCGCAGCTGCAGCAGGTTGTAGCAGCGCGCGCGCAGTTCACGCGGGCGGATCGGCTTGACCAGGAAATCGATCACCCCGGCTTCCAGCGCGGCCTGGCGGATCGGTTCATCGCCCACCACGGTGATCAGGATCACCGGAATGTCGCGGTGCTTGGGCAGGCGGCGGAAGCGGCGGGCGAATTCCAGCCCGTCCATTTCCGGCATGCGGTAGTCCAGCAGCAACAGATCGACCGGATGCGCTTCGCACCAGGCCAGGGCCGTAAGCGGATCGCCAAAGTCGTACACGGACAGTTCCGGTGCGATGTCTTCAATGACATGCCGCAACATCGTCCGTGCAGAAGTCTGGTCGTCGACAATGACGATATTCAACGCGCTCTCTGCCTTCCTTTTCGACCACGCTGGAAACTCAGCCGGCGAGGATACTCCGCCGCTGTGCACACTGGCACCCTGCATCGGCCCCACTCCCGTCACGATGTCGCCGGTTCATGATCGTCATCACAATGTGAAGCCGGTCCTTCGCATTGCCTCCACCCCAGCCCCTGTTTGCCACAGGGGATGTCAAGGCGGTGCAATCACCATACGCCGTGTGCGGAAAGCGTCAATCGCGCCATCCCATTCCGGGACGGCGCGCACATGCAGAGTGCGAACCCGAGCTTAGTGCTCCGGACGCATGTAAGGGAACAGCAGAACGTCACGGATCGAACTGCTGCCGGTCAGCAGCATCACCAGACGGTCCACGCCGATACCCAGGCCACCGGTCGGGGCCATACCGTACTCCAGCGCACGGATGTAGTCGGCGTCGTAGTGCATGGCCTCGTCGTCGCCACCTTCCTTGGCGGCCACCTGGGCCTGGAAGCGCTGCGCCTGGTCTTCCGGGTCGTTCAACTCGGAGAAGCCGTTGGCCAGCTCCTTGCCGTTGATGAACAGCTCGAAGCGGTCGGTGTAGCCCGGGTCGTTGTCGTTGGCGCGGGCCAGCGGCGAAACCTCCACCGGGTGGTCGGTGATGAAGGTCGGCTGGATCAGGGTGTGCTCGACGGTGGCCTCGAAGATTTCCAGCAGCAGCTTGCCCCAGCCGTAAGACGGCTTGACGCGGATCTTCAAGCGCTCGCAATGGCGCAGCAGCGCGTCGCGGTCGGTGCAGTCGGCCGCGGAAATTTCCGGGTTGTGGTGGCGCACCGCCTCGTCCATGCGCCAGCGGCGGAACGCCGGGCCCAGGTCGATGTTGGCGCCGTCCCATTCCACCGTGGTGCCGCCGTTGACGGTCTGCGCCACATCGCGGATCACGCCCTCGGTCAGGTCCATGATCTCGTTGTACGTGGCATAGGCCTCGTACAGCTCCATCATGGTGAATTCCGGGTTGTGGCGGGTGCTGACGCCTTCGTTGCGGAAGTTGCGGTTGATCTCGTACACCCGCTCCAGGCCGCCCACGGTCAGGCGCTTGAGGTACAGCTCCGGCGCCACGCGCAGGTACAGGTCTAGGTCCAGCGCGTTGTGGTGGGTGGTGAACGGCTTGGCCGCCGCGCCGCCGGGGATGTAATGCATCATCGGCGTTTCGACTTCCAGGAAGTCGCGGTTGTCCAGCCACGCACGCATGGCGCGGATGATCTTCGAGCGCTTGATGAACACCGCGCGCGATTCCGGGGTCACGATCAGGTCGACGTAGCGCTGGCGGTAGCGCTGTTCGACGTCGGAAAGGCCGTGCCACTTGTCCGGCAGCGGGCGCAGCGACTTGGTCAACAGGCGGATCGATTCGGCCTTGACCGACAGTTCGCCGGTCTTGGTGCGGGTCAGGCCGCCTTCCACGGCGATGATGTCGCCCACGTCCCAGCCCTTGAAGGCGGTGTAGGCATCGCCCAGCACCGCGCCCTGCAGGAACAGCTGGATGCGGCCGGATTCGTCCTGGATCTGGGCGAAGCTGGCCTTGCCCATGATGCGCTTGGCCATCAGGCGGCCAGCCATCTTCACGGTGCGACCGGTGGCTTCCAGCGCCTCGGCGGTCCACTGTTCGGCATCGGCGAACTCATCCTGCAGGCGGCCGGCGAACTCCTGGCGACGGAAATCGTTCGGGTACGCGATGCCCTGCCCACGCAGCGCTTTGAGTTTCTCACGGCGCTCGGCAATCAACTTGTTTTCGTCGACGGGGGGGGTATCGGTAGCTTCGCTCATGGATCTGCGGGAATCGTCTAGTGAGGGGGGATGCTGCGCCGGCACAGCCGGTTGCACAGCATACCAAAACCGCCCTGCCCCGGCCCCGGCAGCGCCCCCGCCACGGTAGTCGCCAACCTTGGTTGGCGCCCCGCGGTTGGCGCCCCGCCCTGGTAGTCGCCAACCTTGGTTGGCGCCCCGTGTGTCGACCAAGGTCGACACCTACCAGAGAGCGCGCGGGGCAAGCCTCAGCCGTTCCCCGGGAACGCCTGCCGCAGCTCGTCCACCAGCACCCGCTGGTTTTCCGAGTAATCCACAGGCACTGATACCAGATGCACCCCGCCCTCGTTGAAGGCCGCTTCCAGGGTAGGAATGAACTGCTCGATGGCCGTTACCTCATGGCCCCTGCAGCCATAGGCCTGCGCGTACTTCACGAAATCGGGGTTGCTGAAGGTCATACCGTAGTCGGTGAAACCATCCACCGCCTGCTTCCAGCGGATCATGCCGTAGGCCCCATCATTGAGGATCAGCACCACCAGATTCAGGCCCAGCCGTCGGGCGGTCTCCAGCTCCTGGCTGTTCATCATGAAGCCGCCATCGCCACACACCGCCAGCACCCGGCGCTGCGGGTACAGGATCGAAGCCATGATCGCCGACGGCAGGCCCGCGCCCATGGTCGCCAGCGCGTTGTCCAGCAGCAGCGTGTTGGCCACCTGGGTGCGGTAATTGCGCGCAAACCAGATCTTGTACATGCCGTTGTCCAGCGCCACGATGCCGTCCGGCGGCATCACCTGGCGCACGTCATGCACCAGCCGCTGCGGGGTGAAGCCCGGCTCCTCGGCGCGGTCGGCCAGGTGGTCCAGGATGGTCGCCCGCAGCGGCAGCAGCGCATCGGCATGCGGCACCTGGCCCTCGATGCGATCGGCCAGCTGGGTCAGCGAGCGGCCGATGTCGCCGATCACTTCCACCTGGGGGAAGTACACCTGCTCCACCGCCGCCTGCGAATAGCCTATATGAATGACCGTGGGGCCACCGGGACGCATCACGAACGGCGGCTTCTCGGTCACCTCGTGGCCGATGGTCACGATCACATCGGCCTGGTCGATGGCCATGTGCACGTAGTCGCGCTCGGTCAGCGCGGCCGTGCCCATGTACAGGCCCGAACCGCCGGCCACCGCGCCCTTGCCCATCTGCGTGGTGAAGAACGGAATGCCCGCGCGCAGCACGAAGGCCGACAGCGCCTCGCTGGACTGCGGCCGCGAGGCCGCCGAGGCGATCATCAGCAGCGGCCGCTTCGCCGCGCGGATGAGCTGCGCCGCCCGGTCCAGCGCTTCCGGGCTGGCAATGGGCCGATCCACCGCATGCGTGGGAATGAGCGACACCCCTTCCACCTCGGTGGCGGCGATGTCCTCGGGCAGCTCCAGCAGCACCGGGCCGGGGCGCTCTTCCTGGGCCACCCGGAACGCCTCGCGCACGATGGTCGGGATCGTACGCGCCGACACGATCTGCCGCGCCAGCTTGGTCAGCGGCTTCATGGTGCTGACGATATCCACGATCTGGAACCGCGCCTGCTTGCTGGCCACGATGCCCTTCTGCCCGGTGATCATGATCACCGGCCATGCGCCCAACAGCGCGTAGGCGGCGCCGGTGGTGAAGTTCAAAGCGCCCGGCCCCAGCGTGGCCAGGCACACGCCCGGCTTGCCGGTCAGCCGGCCGTAGGTGGCGGCCATGAACACCGCCGCCTGTTCGTGGCGGGTGATGACCAGCTCGATGCTGGAATGGCGCAGCGACTCGACCACGTCGAGGTTTTCTTCGCCGGGAATACCGAAAATACGCTCGACGCCTTCGTTCTCAAGTGCGGCGACAAGCAGATCTGAACCCTTGGACATCGGAATGCCGTCCTTTCGCTGGACTGTGGGGGAATGGTTGCAGGTAGGGTGAGAGCCGGATGTCAACGCTTGTCGAACCAGACCGTCTGCGCGTTGACGAATTCACGGATGCCAAAGTGCGAGAGCTCGCGGCCGAAGCCACTCTTCTTCACCCCGCCAATCGGCACGCGCGGGTCGGACGCCGAGAACCCGTTGACGAACACGCCACCGGTCTGCAGCCGGCGTGCCAGCTGCATGGCCCGCGCGCGGTCGCCGCTCCACAGGTTGCCGCTCAGGCCGAACTCGCTCTGGTTGGCCAGTTCCACCGCATGGTCGGCATCGCGGGCACGGCTGATCGACGCCACTGGGCCGAAGGTCTCGGTATCGAAGGCCTGCATGCCGGGCTCGACGTCCACCAGCACCGTCGGGGCATAGAAGGCACCGGGGCGATCCAGCTGATGGCCACCCACCCGCAGCTGGGCACCGGCATCCACCGACGCCCGCACCTGCGCATGCAGCTGGTCCAGCAGGTCCTGGCGGGCCATCGGGCCGATGCGGTTGCCCGGCTCGCGCCCATCACCGATGGTCAGCGCCTGCACCTTCTGGCAGAACTGCGCCACGAACCGGTCGTAGACCGCCTCTTCGACGATGATGCGCTTGCCGGCGATGCAGACCTGCCCGGTGTTCTGGAAGCGGGAGGCCACGGCCGCATCCACTGCAGCGTCCAGATCGGCATCGGCCAGCACGATGAACGGGTCCGAGCCGCCCAGTTCCAGCACCACCTTCTTCAGCGCCTGCCCGGCCTGGGCGGCGATGCTGCGGCCGGCGGCCACGCTGCCGGTGAGGGTGACGGCGGCAATCCGGTCGTCGGCAATCGCGGCACTGGTCCCCTCGCGGCTGATGTTGGCAGCGATGAACGTGCCCTCGGGCAGTCCGGCCTCGCGCCAGGCGGCGTCGAGCAGCAGCGCGGTACCGACGATGTTCTCCGCCGGCTTCAGCAGGAAGCCATTGCCGCCCATCAGGATCGGCACCGCCGCGCGCATCACCTGCCAGTACGGGAAATTCCACGGCATGATGCCCAGCACCACGCCCAGCGGCAGGTAGGACACATAGGCCTGGTCGCCCGGCACCTGGGTCGGTTCATCGCGCAGGAACGGCGCGCCATGGTCGGCGTACCAGTCGCACAGCACGGCGCACTTCTCGATCTCGGCCAAGGCCTCGGCCTGCACCTTGCCCATTTCGGCGGTGGCCAGCGCGGCCAGCGGTTCGCGATCACGGCGCAGCACCGTGGCCATGGCGCGCAGGATGCCCGCCCGCTGTTCCAGGGTGTAGCCGCTCCAGGCGGCGAAGCCGGCCTGGCCGCGCTGCAGGATCGTTTCCAGTTCTGCGGCGCTGGCAAAGGGGTGCTCGGCGATCACCTGGCCGGTGGCCGGATCGCGGGAGGTGGCGGTGGTGGGGGCAGCGGACATGCAGGTCTCCTGTTGTCTCGACAGCGGGCGGGCAGCCCGTGTCCTGCACAGGAATGTGGACCTGTTCGAGGGCAGCAACAAGGCGTCTGCTTATCCTGTGACCTGCACTTACCTGTATAGGGCGGGGCTATGGCAGGGCTTGCAGCCCTGCACCTGCCTGGAGCAACGGCAACGTCAAGGTCAAAAGCTGGCTATCCGTGGATTGGCGGGGTGGGTCCGGTTGCGGGGGACGCCGTAAATACGCCCCCGCAACCGGACCCACCCCGCCTTCGACAATTTCCCGCGGTCTGTCGCAACGGCGTTCTGCGCTGGTAGGTGTCGACCTTGGTCGACACGGATGAATTCATTCGATATCTGATGGAAAGATCGTGTCGACCAAGGTCGACACCTACCAAAAGCCGCTATTGCCAGTAGATTGGGGTGTCAGCCGCATGGATGCGGCTGCCAAGCCTGCAAGGACGTACCTGCCCAGACACCCGCCCCTACTTCCGGGGCAGGTAGGTCACCAGCGAGAGGTCGTGCCGGCTCTCCGGCACCAGCGCCACGTACTGCAGGTCCAGCAACCCACGCACGGGGTGATGCAGCTTCTTCGCACCCTCGTCGAAACGACGTACATCGTGTTCCGGCCACCACAGCCGGAACTCCTCGCTGTGTGCAGCAAGGTCCTCGACCAGTGCCAGGAACGGCGCCTTGTCCGGCGCCTGCGCCATCGCCGCGCGGAACCCGGCCAGCAGGCCACGGGTCATCTCTTCCCAGTTGAGAATCAACGTGCGGTACGGCGGGTACAGGAACATCAGCCGCAACGTGTTGCGCTCGTGCGGTGGAAACTGGCTGTAATCCACGAACAGCTCAGCAATGGCCGGGTTCCAGGCCAATATGTCGAAGCGGGTATTGCGCACGTAGGCGGGAATCGGCTGCATCGCCTGCACCAACTGGCGCAGGCCGTCGGTCACGCTTTCGTCCGGCGATTCCAGTGGCACGCCGTAACCGGACAGCGCAAAGGCATAGGCGCGCTCGTCATCGCTCAGGCGCAGCACCTTGGCCAGGCGCTCCAGCACTTCCGGCGAGGCCCGCACTTCGCGGCCCTGCTCGATCCAGGTGTACCAGCTCACGCTGACGCCGATGGCCAGCGCCACTTCCTCGCGTTTCAGGCCCGGGGTGCGCCGGCGCCCGGCCGGCAGGCCGAGCGTGGCGGGGTCGACACGGGCGCGGCAGGCTTTCAGGAAGCCGCCCAGTTCCCTGCGTTCACTTTCGCTGCGCATCATCGCCCCCGCCGCACGTGTTGTAGCGTCGAGCCATGCTCGACGGATCTTCCAGCCTGCGAAAAGCAGCCGAGCATGGCTCGGCTCTACAGAAAAACGGCGCAGGCACCCTCGGCGTTGCGCACGAGGGTGATGATATCCGCGCAGGCGCGCCGATCAGGCATCGATGCGCTTGGAACCCACGGCCAGGCCGGCCTTCAGGCTGGCCTCGACGAACTCGTCCAGGTCGCCGTCCAGCACCTTCTGCGTGTCCGAACGTTCAATGCCGGTGCGCAGGTCCTTGATACGGCTCTGGTCGAGCACGTAGTTGCGGATCTGGCTGCCCCAACCGATGTCGGACTTGGTGGCTTCCACCGCATCCTTTTCCGCGTTGCGCTTCTGGATCTCCAGTTCGTACAGCTTGGCGGCCAGCATCTTCATCGCGTTGTCGCGGTTCTGGTGCTGGCTGCGGCCGGTCTGGCAGGCCACAACGATGTTGGTCGGGATGTGGGTGATACGCACCGCCGACTCGGTCTTGTTCACGTGCTGGCCACCGGCACCGGACGAGCGGTACACGTCGGTACGCAGATCGGCCGGGTTGATGGTGATATCGATGTTGTCATCGATTTCCGGCGACACGAACACCGAGGTGAAGCTGGTGTGGCGGCGGTTGTCCGAGTCGAACGGCGACTTGCGCACCAGGCGGTGCACGCCGGTCTCGGTTTTCAGCCAACCATAGGCGTAATCGCCTTCCACGCGCAGGGTGGCCGACTTGATACCCGCGACGTCGCCGCCGGACACTTCCATCAGCTCGGTCTTCCAACCGCGCGATTCACACCAGCGCAGGTACATGCGCAGCAGGATTTCGGCCCAGTCCTGGGCTTCGGTACCGCCGGCACCGGCCTGGATGTCGACGAACGCAGCGGCATTGTCCATCTCACCGGAGAACATGCGCTGGAATTCCAGCTTTTCCACGTGCGCCTGGTGCTTGTCCAGATCGGCGACCACGGCCAGGGCGGTATCTTCGTCCTGTTCGGATTCAGCCAGTTCCAGCAGTTCGGTCGCGTCGGTCAGGCCGTCCAGCACCGAGGCGATGCCGCCCACGGTCTTTTCCAGGCTGGAGCGCTCGCGGCCCAGGTTCTGCGCGTACTCGGCGTTGTTCCAGACGTCGGGGCTTTCCAGCTCCCGCGTTACTTCTTCAAGACGCTCTTTCTTGGCGTCGTAGTCAAAGATACCCCCTGAGCGACACCACACGATCGGTCAGATCGGCGATGCGCTGGCGGACAGGATTCAGTTCGATCATGTCGGCGGTTATGCATTCAAAAGATGACTGCTCAGGATAGCGCAAAGCGCTTGATCCAGCAAGCGTTACATGGCCGCGTCAAGCATTTTCCCCACAGCGGCGCCCTATCTCCCCATCGGAGCCACATCCAGCAAAGCCCATCTTAGCGGAACAAACCAAGCCGCAACGACCGGGTGCCCCCAACCCACGCCCGCCCATGACTTCCCTCCCAACGTCTCCCTCCGTTCACACACTCCTACTCCCCGCGTTCAATATCCGTGTCACTCGCCTCTTGCTGGCGTCAAGAAAGTCGGCAGGCTCCTACCCCAGCTCCGCAAGCGATGACTAGGATGTGCGCCAAAGAATCTGGAACAGCCCTCAACGAACGTCCCGGACATGGCGAATGATCTACTACCATCACCGGCGCCCTGGCGGCCGATGCGATCAGCAGCGCTCCGTTGGCGACAAGGCCGGCGTAGGCGCAGCACGCCTGCCTTCGTAATCGCCCTGCCCCACCTCGCGCAACAGCATTTACAGGCCACAGGGAAACCACTGCACAAAGGGGCGCGACAGCGATTCGGCGTTCCAGCGGCCAACGCAACGCCATAGATCAATGTATCTGGACTGATACACAAAGGAACAAGCAATTCTCACCATCGGCGCCAGCGCATGAAAATTTGCGCAATGGACGCATGAACGTCCCGAAATCAGAGGCTCGGCGTCGCACCCAATCCTCTCTTCCTCATTGCGCTGGAAAGGCCAGAAGGCAGCAGAAATCACGGCCAAAGGGACACACCCCCCGCCCGCAGCACGGCCGACACAAACGCCGCCATGTTGACTCCATTGGCTCGATGCAGTTATGCATAGACGCCATTACGGGGGGGCCGCGATGGGGAATCGCACGCTTTGCGTAGCTGCTCGATCCTTTGGAAGTGGGGTGCAATCAAGCCGACAGCGAGGGAGCTTCCTGTGTGACACAGCAGCTCGCCCGGCGGCGCAGGCATTTCTCCTGCGCCCAGCCTCTACGGCCCTCATCAATCTTGGATCTTGCTAGATCACGATAGTGACTCCAAAGGATGGCTGCCTCTGCACCGAAGAAACCCGAGGGCGCGCGGGATGTATTCCGCTCCTTCGCCAGTGCGAGCTCTCGTACCACGCCAGTAGATTCACCGTTCCATTTCGAACTGTATCGCGGCATCCGCCGTCCGACCTCATCGATAGACACTCAGGTCAGATCAGTTCCGTAATTCCATGAATGGAGGCTTCGGAGATGGGGAAAGGGTTTCACCAAGTCAGTGCCGTCCTGCTGATGATCGGCTCGTTGCTTCCACATGCGGCGTCGGCACAAGCTTACGGCGCCGAAGAGCGAGGCATAGAGCGCGTCAGAAGCGCGATGGAACTGCAGGCCGTCAAGATCGATGGAGCATTTGGCGAGGTCTGGGCTCCCTACAACGGAACCGTCTCCTTCAGCGTGGCGGACGTCTCTTGGGAAGGCAACAGTCAGATACCTGTCGAATTTCGCCGCTCCACGGTGATCCGCGAGCGTCGCTTCTGGCATCCCGGGGACGCCCGAATGTCCGACGAGTTCGGCGGGCTTGACGATTGGAACCTGGACCTCCCGATGATCTACGGTCAGTTCGCCCAAAGCCTGGGCTGGCAGACGACTGACACCAATCCGTACGCCCGATGCTCTATACCTGCGCTTCCGAAAAGCTCGACGACCACGCAGAAAGCAGCCGACTTCTGGAACGGATACCGTCTCAATGTTCCCGGCAATGCCAACAAGACATTGCTGGACGTGCGCGATACGGCAGGCCTGACCAAGCCTCAGACGGGACGCACCTATACGCTAGGCACCAAAGATCTTTGGATGGTGTCCTGCCTCCCCTCCACAAAGAATGGTTATCCCGGGGAAGGCTTCCTGGTCGAATCGCCAGACGGCCTTCGCTACTACATGGATTGGGTGGTAACCAAAACAGCCACCACCTCAGTCACCTATGCCGCCAGCCGCTCTCCGTTGGTGCCTCAAACGAACCCCATGGCGCGCTCCATGGTCTATTTCATCGCCACCAGAATCGAGGACAGGTTCGGCAACTGGGTCAACTTCACTTTCAATGGAAACAACGTAACACGCATTGATTCCAATGATGGACGTTGGATCAACGTAGGCTACACCGGGAACCGAGTCGCGTACATCGATTCTGCCCGCGGCCGGTGGTCGTACGCCTACAGCGGAAATGGGATGCTCGCCGCCGTTTCACGTCCGGACGGTAGTGCGTGGACCTATCAGTCCACGGGCCGACTTCAGGCCACCAGTGAAAAAATGGAGTTTTCCGACTCGGGCCCGGCGACCTGCAATAACGTACCGATAATCACTGGCGAAGACTATGCCTACAGCGTGACAAACGCCTGGCGGGATCCGGAGGCGACAGATACGCTCAACGCGCAGGTGAAGTTGCTGGAAACACAGGTGCCACGCTATTGAATGCACGACTTTCGGCTATTACGAACAAGATCCTGGCAGACAGCATCGCCTTGAACATGGGCGCCAATCCCCAGGCAATGACCAGCAGCCAGCGCATCGCCGTAGCCTTCAAGATGGAATCGATACGGGTTGATCTGGCAAAGGCTCACGTTCAAGCCCTGGATGCTGCAGGCGCCAGGCCTGACAACCCTGTCATGCTGGATAGAGGCGTAATTGGCGATGTCCACGAGAGAGTTTTTGAAAAAAACGGTGCCGACCCGAAGGCCTTTGGGGGCTACAAAACGGACGCCGCAGAGCGCGCAGCTAACCTTTTTGGTGGAACGACTCGAGACATTTATGACTACTGCCCAGCCCCCAGCTGTGGAAATTAAGGTACTTGGACTGGTCTGCGCCCTGCTTCTCTGTGGATGTGGGAGCAAGGCGACCACATATCATCTGGACGGAGCAGAGACTAACTTCTGTGTGCCAAATGATATCGATGTGACCCCACCCCGTTTTCAAGAGGGGGAAACTATCACCGGTGGATTCACACTCGATGGCTGCTACTCCCCGGCCGGAAGCACGTGCATTGGGCCAAAGAATCTCATTTCGGTGGCGGTGGTCGCTAAACCATACTTCCCTGGTCGGCGACTTGATGATCTCCACCCAACCTCACCGCTACTTCAAGTAGCTACAGAGGAATGGGGCCAAGCGCGACATCTCGGGCGCGGAGTTCTGGCCATTCCTGACCGTCTGGACCCGACCACGGTTTACCTATGGCGTGCCAGCGAACCGGTTGCGACAACCCCACCCGCTGATAGTGAGCTGATGGCAACCTGCGAGGAAAAGGGCGCCATGGCCTGCAGTCGTGTGATTCACGGAAAGGACTATGGAATCACGTATTCGTTCTTTTCTGGAAAAGAACTACCTACGTCCTTTGAGTCGTTGGACAAGCACGTGATTGATGGCGTGGAAGCTTTTCGATGCCGATGAGCCATACGCGATACCGTTTCATGAATTACCACCGCGCAAGAGCATGAGAGGAAAAGTCCCGCTCGAGGCGGGCCAATTTCCATGCATGCTGCAACTACGCTATCGCGCCCGCCGGGCATGGCCCGGTGCTACCGCAGCGTGCGGGGCCCCTGGCAGCACCGGGCCATGCCCGGCGAACGCGAAGCGCGGTGCCCCGCCGCTCAGGCGGGCAGGCAGTGCTCCACGATCAGCTGGATCGCGTTGCCGCCACGGTAATCATCACAGGCCAGGCGGTAGGCCAGGTGTACGTGGCGGCTGGGTGCATTGCCGTGCCAGCCGCCGAAGTGGATGGCGTTGACCGTGCCCGGCAGGCCGGGCAGGCGCAGTTCCAGCTTCAGATGCCGCTCTTTCAGCACGCGCCAGTTGGCCACTTCGAAGTGGCCGTCGAACAGCGGCTCGGGGAAGCCCTGCCCCCAGGGGCCGGCCAGGCGCAGCGCATCGGCATGGCGGTGATCGAGTTCGTCTGCGGACAACTCGCCATCGCTGAGCACCTGCTGCTGCAGCGCGGCCGGATCCAGCAGTTCCTGCACGATGGCCACGAAGGCCGCCTCGAACGCGGGCAGGTGCTGCAGGCGCATACTCAGGCCAGCGGCCATGGCGTGGCCACCGAAGCGCTCCACCAGCTCGGGGTGGCGTGCATCGACCAGTGCCAGCGCGTCACGGATATGCAGGCCGGGAATGGAGCGCGCCGAACCGCGCAGGGTGTCGGCGCCAGGTTCGGCCGGTGCAAATGCAATCACCGGCCGATGCAGGCGGTCCTTCATTTTCGATGCCACCAGACCGACCACGCCGGGGTGCCACTCGGCGTCGAACAGGCATGCCGCGACCGGGCGCTGGCCCTGCTCGTGCAGCACCACGCGCGAAAGCGCCTGCTCGGCGTCATCGGTCATCGACTGCTGCACCGCGCGCCGCTCGGCATTGATCTGTTCCAGGGTCTGGGCAATGTCGCGCGCCTGCCGCGGATCTTCGGTGAGCAGCAGTTCGATGCCCAGCGCCATGTCTTCCAGGCGACCGGCCGCATTGAGGCGCGGGCCCAACGCGAAGCCGATATCGGTGGAGGTCAGGCGTGCGGCGTCGCGCCCGCTGGCTTCGATCAATGCCTTCAGGCCCACGCAGCCCTGCCCGGCACGCAACCGGCGCAGGCCAGCGCTGACCAGCGCACGGTTGTTGGCATCCAGCGCGACCAGGTCGGCGACGGTACCCACGGCCACCAGGTCCAGCAGCGTGGTCAGGTCCGGGCCCTTGCCATCGGCGAACACGCCGGCCTCGCGCATGCAGCGGCGCAGGGCCATCAGCACATAGAAGATGACGCCGACACCGGCCAGCGATTTGCTGGGGAAATCATCGCCCTGCAGGTTCGGATCGACGATGACATCGGCCGGCGGCAGCTGCGGCCCGGGCAGATGGTGGTCGGTGACCAGCACCTGCCAGCCGCGCGCCTTGGCGGCGTTGACACCTGCATGGCAGGCAATGCCGTGGTCCACCGTGACCAGCAGGTCCGGCTGCAGGGCCGCCAGCTCGTCCACCAGCGACGGGGACAAGCCGTAGCCATGCACCATGCGGTTGGGCACCGCGTGGAAGACGTGCCGTGCACCCAGCATGCGCAGGCCGCGTACACCCACGGCGCAGGCGGTGGCACCATCGCAGTCGAAATCGCCGACGACCAGGATGCGCTTGTCGTTGGCGATGGCATCGACCAGCAGGCCGACCGCTGCATCGATCCCGGTCAGCAATTCAGGCGCATGCAGGTTGCCCAGCCGCGGCAGCGCCAGCTCGGGCGTCAGTGCGCCGCGATTGGCGTACAGGCGCGCCAGCAGCGGCAGGGTGTCGTCCGGCCAGGCACCTGGCTGCACCGGCTCACGGCGGCGGATGAGCGGGGTATCGGACACAGGCAGCGCAGCATCGGCGGCAAGGGACATCGGCATCGCCGGGTTGCGGAAGACAGGGCCATGATAACGCGGGGCCGCAGACGCGGTCAGACCCCTCTGCCCGCAGAGGGCTCTGACCCAGTCGGAACCCCATCGCCAGCATTTGGCATTCCCCGCCAGATCTTTCATGCTTGCCACCCCCGAAATGGAATTCACTGCATGCTGCGCATCCTGTTGCCCTCCCTGTTGGCCGCCGCTCTGGCTCCCGCCGCCCAAGCCGCAACGCCCGAGCCGAAGGCCGGCGTCGAGTTCACCCACAACGACTGGTCGCTGGCCTGCGACAACACCCGCACCTGCCGCGCGGCCGGCTACAGCCCGGAAGAACCCGGCAACCTGCTCAGCCTGATGCTGGAGCGTGCGGGTGGCCCCGGCACGCAGGTGGTCGCGCGGCTGCGCAATGGCGAGGGCGACGACCCGGCGCCGACCGGAGCGCTGCGCCTGCGCCTGAACGGCAAGGACCTGGGCCCGGTGCGCGACACCGGCGAGGGCGAGAAGGTGCTGCTGCAGCAGGCACAGACCGATGCACTGGTCGCCGCCCTGCCCCGCCAGGCGCGCATCGAGATCATCGATGGCAAGGGCAAGGCCTGGCCGATTTCTGACAGCGGCGCCACGGCCGTGCTGCTGAAGATGGACGAGGCGCAGGGGCGACTGGGCACGCCTGGCGCGCTGGTGCGTCGCGGTGACAAGGCCGAGGCGAGCGTGCCGGCCGCGTTGCCGGTACCGGTGGTCGTGCACGGCAAACTGGCGGCGGCGCGCAGCACCGATGCCGCCCTGGCCGATGTACCGGCCCTGCGCAAGGCGCTGCTGGCCAGCCTGCCGAACGCTGACGAATGTCGGCGCCTGAGCGAAGGCGAGAAGGACGAGATCGACATCGTGCGCCTGGACGCCTCGCACGTGCTGGCCAGCACCAGTTGCTTCATGGGCGCCTACAACTTCAGCAGTGGCTACTGGGTGGTGCAGGACAAGGCGCCGTACCAGGCGCACTTCGTCACCTCCGATGCGGAGGATTTCGAAACCGATGACATGACGCTGCGCGGGCGATTCCGTGGCCGCGGCATCGGCGATTGCTTCTCGGGCCACGATTGGGTCTGGGACGGCCAGCGCTTCGTGAAGACCAGCGCGTTCACCACGGGCCAGTGCCGTGGCGTGGTCGGCGGGCATTGGACGCTGCCGACGATCGTCAGCACGGTGAAGTAAGGTAGGCAGGGCTGCGCCCTGCCCGCCCGCCCCCCTGTAGAGTCGAGCCATGCTCGACTGATCCCAACGTGCCAACCAAGGTTGGCACCTACCGAAGCAGAGCGTGCCAACCAAGGTTGGCACCTACCGAAGCAGAGCGTGCCAACCAAGGTTGGCACCTACCGAAGCAGAGCGTGCCAACCAAGGTTGGCACCTACCGAAGCGGAGCGTGCCAACCAAGGTTGGCACCTAACGAAGCGGAGCGTGCCAACCAAGGTTGGCACCTACCGAGGCGGAGCGTGCCAACCAAGGTTGGCACCTACCGAAGCGGAGCGTGCCAACCGAGGGTGGCACGTACCGGGAAAAACGTGCCGCCGCGCTCCGACCCCGCTCAGTCGTGCAGCTGGCGGGGTTTTTTCCAGAACTGCCAGCGCTGGCCGCGATCGAGGCGGAACTGCAGGCCGTCTTCGAAATCCAGCACCAGCTGCTGCAGTTCGCCGCGACGCAGTGCCGCCAGCAGCGGAACAATCGCTTCGTTGCCCAGTTGCTGCAGCGAACGCAGTTGCCGCAGGTCCACCAGGGCATCCACGGCCTGTTCGCCATCCACGGCGACCCCAGCGGCCTGGGCCAGGCCCTGCAGCAGGGCGTCGCGGCTGCGCACCTGCGCATGCGCGGTGGTCACCGATACCGGCATGACGCCGCCGCCCCAGAACCACAGCGAATTGATCGGCTGCTGACCCTGCGCGGCACGCTGCTGGTTCCACGAATGGTTGTGCAGCAGCACCTGCGCCTCGGTCATCAGCGCCCGCCAGCGGCGTCCGGCCTGGCCTTCGGGCAGGTGCGAGAACAGATCATCGCCCAGCACATCGTCGGGGCTGTCGAAATCGGGCAGCTCGATGTCGATGGGCAGGCGCAGATACCAGCGCGCCGGGTCCGGCGCATCCAGCACGAAACCGGCGTCGGCAAACAGCGGCTGCAGTACCGGCAGCAAGGCCAGGCTGTCGGCCAGCGTGGGCCGCAGCGTTTCGCCGTGCCCCATCATGCGTGCACCGTGCATGTCCGGCACCATGCAGGCCGGATCGGCCCGCAGCCAGCACGCACCGGCAGCATCGCCCACATCGCGCTGGCGGGTCAGTGCGGCCACCGGCCAGTGCGGCGCGGCCACGCTGAAATGGCGTTGCAGCTGGGCGCGTTCGCCCGCATCCAGCTGCACCGTGGTAGCGCGGCCCAGGGCGCGCGCCACCTCGTCAGGCAATGCAGCCGCCGCAAAGCGGCTGCGCGCCGGCAACAACAGGGTCGCCGTTGCCACCCGGTCAGTCCAGATAGCTGACGCTGACGATTTCGTACTCGCGCTGGCCGGCCGGGGCGTCGATCACGATCGAATCGCCTTCCAGCTTGCCGATCATCGCGCGGGCCACCGGCGAGGAAATGGCGATCAGGCCCAGCTTGATGTCCGCTTCCAGGTCGCCAACGATCTGGTACTTCTTCTCTTCGTCGGTTTCCACGTCGGCCAGGGTCACGCTGGCACCGAACACCACCTTCGAGCCGGCGTTGAGCTTGCTCACGTCGATGATCTCGGCGTGCGACAGCTCACCTTCCAGCTGCTTGATGCGGCCTTCGATGAAACCCTGCTCCTCGCGCGCAGCGTGGTACTCGGCGTTTTCCTTCAGGTCACCGTGCTCACGCGCCTCGGCGATGGCGGCGATGACCTTCGGCCGCTTGACCGACTTCAGGTGGTCCAGTTCGTCGCGCAGCTTCTGCGCGCCCTTCATGGTGATGGGGGCTCTCATGCATTCAACTCCTTGTGCAGTTCCTGCAGCGACCAGACGGGGCCGGTGCCACGGAATTCCAGTGAATCCACCAGCGCCTTGGCGCCGGCGATGGTGGTCGAGTAGGTGACGCGGTGCTGCAGCGCCTCGCGACGGATCGAGAACGAGTCGTTGATCGCCGCACGGCCTTCGGTCGTGTTGACGATGTAGACGATCTCGCCGTTCTTGATCGAATCGACGATGTGCGGACGACCTTCCACCACCTTGTTGATGATTTCGCAGTCCATGCCGTGCTGCTGCAGCCACGCGGCGGTGCCACGGGTGGCCACCAGGCTGTAGCCACGGGCCAGCAGGGCCTTGGCCACCGGCAGCACGCGCTTCTTGTCCGGGTCGCGCACCGAAACGAAGGCCTTGCCGATCGGCGGGGCCTTGATGCTGCCCGCTTCCTGCGCACGCGCAAAGGCGGCGTTGAAGGTGCGGCCCACGCCCATCACTTCACCGGTGGAACGCATTTCCGGCCCGAGGATCGGGTCGACGCCCTGGAACTTGGCGAACGGGAAGATCGCTTCCTTCACCGAGTAGTAGTCCGGCACGATTTCCTTGGTGGCGCCCTGCTCTTCCAGGGTCTTGCCGGCCATGCAGCGCGCGGCGATCTTGGCCAGTGCCATGCCGGTGGCCTTGGACACGAACGGCACGGTACGGGAGGCACGCGGGTTCACTTCCAGCAGGTAGATGGTGTCATCGCCATCGTCGTTGGTCTGGATCGCGAACTGGGTGTTCATCAGGCCGACCACGTTCAGGGCCTTGGCCAGTTCCACCACCTGGCGGCGCAGTTCGGCCTGGGTCTTGGCCGACAGCGAGTACGGCGGCAGCGAGCAGGACGAGTCACCGGAGTGCACGCCGGCTTCTTCGATGTGCTCCATCACGCCGCCAATCAGGACGTTGCCATCCTTGTCGGCAATGATGTCCACGTCGCATTCCACGGCGTTGTCCAGGAAGCGGTCCAGCAGCACCGGCGAATCGTTGGACACCTTCACCGCGTCGCGCACGTAGCGGGCCAGGTCGGATTCGCCGTAGACGATTTCCATCGCGCGGCCGCCCAGCACGTAGCTCGGGCGAACGACCAGCGGGTAGCCGATCTCGCGGGCCAGCAGCAGGGCTTCCTGGTCGTTGCGGGCGATGCGGTTCGGCGGCTGCTTCAGGCCCAGCTTGTCCACCAGCTGCTGGAAGCGCTCACGGTCTTCGGCCAGGTCGATCGAGTCCGGGCTGGTGCCGATCACCGGCACGCCGTTGGCTTCCAGCGCGCGCGCCAGCTTCAGCGGGGTCTGGCCGCCGTACTGCACGATCACGCCCTTGGGCTGTTCCAGCTCGACGATTTCCAGCACGTCTTCCAGGGTCAGCGGCTCGAAATACAGGCGGTCGGAGGTGTCGTAGTCGGTCGACACGGTTTCCGGGTTGCAGTTGACCATGATGGTTTCATAGCCATCCTCGCGCAGCGCCAGTGCCGCGTGCACGCAGCAGTAGTCGAACTCGATGCCCTGGCCGATGCGGTTCGGGCCACCGCCCAGGATCATGATCTTGTCGCGGTTGGTCGGCGCGGCCTCGCACTCGTCCTCGTAGGTGGAGTACAGGTAGGCGGTGCCCGTGGAAAATTCACCGGCACAGGAGTCCACGCGCTTGTAGACCGGGCGCACCTTGTGCGCGCGACGCAGCGCGCGGATGGCCGCATCGTTGGTACCGGTCAGCTGGGCCAGGCGGGCGTCGGAGAAACCAGCGCGCTTCAGCTTGCGCAGGCGCGCGGCGTCCAGCGCGTCGATGCCACCGGCAGCCACTTCGCCTTCGGCGGCAATGATCTCTTCGATCTGGTCCAGGAACCAATGGTCGATGAAGGACAGCGCGTAGATGTCTTCCACGCTCATGCCGGCGCGGAACGCATCGGCCACGTAGAACAGACGCTCCGGGCCCGGCGCCTTCAGCTCACGGCGCAGGGTCTGCAGGTCGTCTTCGCTGGTCAGGTCCAGGCCGGTCGGGTCGAAGCCGACCTTGCCGGTTTCCAGGCCACGCAGGGCCTTCTGCACCGATTCCTGGAAGGTGCGGCCCATGGCCATCACTTCACCGACCGACTTCATCTGGGTGGTCAGGCGCGCATCGGCCGCCGGGAACTTCTCGAAGGCAAAGCGCGGAATCTTGGTGACCACGTAGTCGATGGACGGCTCGAACGAGGCCGGGGTCAGGCCGCCGGTGATTTCGTTCTTCAGTTCGTCCAGGGTGTAACCCACGGCCAGCTTGGCGGCGACCTTGGCGATCGGGAAGCCGGTGGCCTTGGAGGCCAGCGCCGAGGAGCGCGACACGCGCGGGTTCATCTCGATCACGACCACGCGGCCGGTCTTCGGGTTGATGCCGAACTGCACGTTCGAGCCACCGGTGTCCACGCCGATCTTGCGCAGCACGGCGATGGAGGCATCGCGCAGGCGCTGGTATTCCTTGTCGGTCAGGGTCTGTGCCGGGGCCACGGTGATCGAGTCACCGGTGTGCACGCCCATCGGGTCCAGGTTTTCGATCGAGCAGACGATGATGCAGTTGTCCGCGGTATCGCGGACCACTTCCATTTCGAATTCTTTCCAGCCCAGCACCGACTCTTCCACCAGCACTTCGGTGGTCGGCGACAGTTCCAGGCCGCGGCTGACGATCTCGACCAGCTCTTCGCGGTTGTAGGCAATGCCGCCACCGCTGCCGCCCAGGGTGAAGCTGGGGCGGATGATGGTCGGGTAACCGACGCGGGTCTGGATCTCCAGCGCTTCGTCCAGGGTATGGGCGACGGCGGCGGTCGGGCACTCCAGGCCGATCTCACCCATGGCCACGCGGAACAGCTCGCGGTCTTCGGCCATGCGGATCGCTTCGCGCTTGGCGCCGATCAGTTCGACGTTGTACTTCTCCAGCACGCCGTTGTCGGCCAGGTCCAGCGCGCAGTTCAGCGCGGTCTGGCCACCCATGGTCGGCAGCAGTGCATCGGGCTTTTCCTTGGCGATGATCTTCTCGACCGTCTGCCAGTTGATCGGCTCGATATAGACGGCGTCGGCCATCTCCGGGTCGGTCATGATGGTGGCCGGGTTGCTGTTGACCAGCACCACGCGGTAACCCTCGTCACGCAGGGCCTTGCAGGCCTGGGCGCCGGAATAGTCGAACTCACAGGCCTGGCCGATGACGATCGGGCCAGCACCGATGATGAGAATGGTCTTGAGGTCAGTGCGCTTGGGCATTTTCTTCTCTAAGTCAGTACAGCGTGACAAGGGGGAGTGATCGCACGCTGTCGATCAGGAATCTTGATCCGCAGCGCCGCGCCAGGGGCAGCAGCGATGCGGGGGCTTACGGTCCATCGCGACGCCACCGGCGGGCCGGCGGCGCACTGCTCACGCCTTGCTCTGTTCCATCAGGGCCACGAAACGGTCGAACAGCGGGCCCACGTCGGTCGGGCCCGGCGAGGCTTCCGGATGGCCCTGGAACGAGAACGCCGGCACGTCGGTGCGGGCCACGCCCTGGTTGGTGCCGTCGAACAGCGAACGGTGGGTCACCCGCAGGGTGGCCGGCAGGGTCGCCTCATCGATGGCGAACCCGTGGTTCTGCGAGGTGATCATCACCCGGCCGTTGTCCAGGTCCTGCACCGGGTGGTTGGCGCCGTGGTGGCCATGGCCCATCTTCATGGTCTTGGCGCCCGAGGCCAGGCCCAGCAGCTGGTGGCCCAGGCAGATGCCGAAGGTCGGGATCTTCACGTCGATGAAGGTCTTGATCGCTTCGATGGCGTAGTCGCAAGGTTCCGGGTCACCCGGGCCGTTGGACAGGAACACGCCGTCCGGCTTCAGCGCCAGTACCTCGGCCGCCGGGGTCTGCGCCGGCACCACGGTCACTTCGCAGCCGCGCTCGGCCAGCATGCGCAGGATGTTGGTCTTCACGCCGAAGTCGTAGGCCACGACCTTGAACCTGGCCGGCACGCTGACGAACGCGTTGGCGTCCAGGTCCAGCTGGCCTTCGGTCCAGGTGTAGGTCTTTTCGGTGGTGACCACCTTGGCCAGGTCCATGCCCTTCAGACCCGGGAACTTGCGGGCGGCTTCCAGTGCCTTTTCCACGTCGATGTCACCGGCCATCAGCGCACCGTTCTGTGCGCCCTTCTCGCGCAGGATGCGGGTCAGCTTGCGGGTGTCGATGCCGGCGATGGCGACCACGCCGCGCTGGATCAGCCAGTCCTGCAGCGACACCTGGCTGCGCCAGTTGCTGGGACGGCGCGGCACATCGCGCACGATCAGGCCGGCCGACCACACCTTGGACGCTTCATTGTCCTGGTCGGTCATGCCGGTGTTACCGATATGCGGATAGGTCAACGTGACCATCTGCCGGGCGTAGGACGGATCGGTCAGCACTTCCTGATAGCCGGTCATGGCGGTGTTGAACACCACTTCACCGACGGACAGGCCGGGCGCGCCTACGGATTCGCCCTCGAATACGGTGCCGTCTTCGAGGACGAGGATTGCGGCTTGGGTCACGGAATTCTCACTTTGGCTACCGAAGGGGGGCCGAAGTCACGCCTGCGCTTCACGGAAATCCGGTTGCAAAAAAGCGCGGACGTACGGTCTGGGACCGGTCCGGCTTTCGTGATTCGGCGAGTGCGAATTGTAGCGCCGCCGGGGCGCTGGCGCCAGCGCTTATATCGCTTTATGAACAGGCGATTGCGTATTCATTTCAATCCGGCGGCGTATGTGGGCCGGAGACGGGGTCGGATCCTTTCCCGTACGGGAAAGGCTCTGACCCCAGGCGCCCGAAGATGAGCGGGTCAGAGCCCTTTCCGTTGGAAAGGGATCCGACCCCGCGCGGTTCAGGTCCGTGAGGCGTCCAGCAGATCGCGCACGCGGTAGCTGCCCGGCGCCCGGCCCTGCAGCTGGCGGGCGGCGAACAGCGCGCCGCGGGCGAAGATGTCGCGGTTGGTGGCACGGTGCACCAGTTCGATCCGCTCACCCAGGCCGGTGAACTGCACCAGGTGCTCGCCGACGATGTCACCGGCACGCAGGCTGGCGTAATGCGGCTGCGCCCCGCCCCGCTGCGCGGCCGCGCCCAGGGTCAGCGCCGTGCCCGAGGGTGCGTCCTTCTTCTGCGTGTGGTGGGATTCGACGATGTCGCAGTCCCAGCCGATCAGCGCCTGCCCTGCCCGCTCCACCAGCTCGTCCAGCACCGCTACGCCCAGGCTGAAGTTGGAGGCCCAGACCAGCGGAATCTGCGTGGCCGCAGCCTCAAGCGCCTGCCGCTGCGCGCTGGAAATGCCGGTGGTGCCCGACACCAGCCCGGCCCCGCGCTGTACGCACAGCGCCAGCATGGCGTCGAAGCCCTCCGGCAGGCTGAAATCGATGGCCACGTCGAAGGTCGGCGCACCGGCCAGCTCACTGGCGGCGAAGAACGGCACGCCGTCCACCACCCGCTGGGCCGGCGCCCGGCCGGTAACGGCGGCAACGATCTGCAGGGTGTCGGGGTGTTCGGCAGCCAGGCGCAACAAGGCCTGGCCCATGCGCCCGGAAGCGCCATGGATGAGCAATCGCAGGGGGGTCTGGTTCATGCAGGAAGGCTAGCGGCAGCGCCCCGACCCGTCCAGTAGATCCACGCCATGCGTGGATGCGCGCCCCGCAGAAAACAGTCGAGCAAGCTCGACTTTACCGCTTGGTCGGCCCGCAGCTGTCGCAGCCACCGCAGGCACCACCGCCGCCGCTGGCCGGCGGCGCGATCTTCCGCCCCAGCGCCCGCATCCAGCCCGGGCGTCCCTGCTTCAGCAGCGCCAGCGCCACGCTGCCGCGCAGCTTGCGCGCGGCGCCCGGGAACTGCTTCTTCAGCACCACCCACGCACTGACCAGCACGGCCAGCGCGATGATGAGGTACTGGATCAGCAGCCCGGCGGTCATCAGCCGCCCCCCAGCGCCACGGTCACCTGGTAGGTGATCAGCGCCGCTACGTAGGCCGCAGCGAACAGGTACACGGTGGCAAAGCCCATCTGCTTCCACGAATTGGTTTCGCGCTTGATCGTGGCCAGGGTGGAAATGCACATGGGCGCATAGATGAACCACACCAGCAGCGACAGACCGGTGGCCAGCGACCAGCCATCGCTCAGCAGCGGGGTCAGCGCCTGCGCCGCGGCATCGTCATCGGCGGCCGACAGCGCATACACGGTGGCCAGCGAAGACACCGCCACTTCGCGCGCGGCCATGCCCGGGATCAGCGCGATGCAGATCTGCCAGTTGAAGCCCAGCGGCGAGAAGATGGCGGTCATCGCGTGCCCGATCTGCCCGGCGAAGCTGTAGTCGATGGCCGGCATGGTCGCCCCTTCCGGCGCGCCGGGGAACGACAGCAGGAACCACAGCAGCACGGTCAGCGCCAGGATGATGCCGCCCACGCGCTTGAGGAAGATCATGCCGCGCTCGTACAGGCCCACGGCCAGGTCGCGCGGGTGCGGAATGCGGTAGGACGGCAGTTCCAGCAGCAGCGGGTGCTCGCTCTTGTCGCGGCGCCACTTCTTCATCACCCACGACATCACCAGCGCACTGAGGATGCCGGCCACGTACAGGCCAAACAGCACCAGGCCCTGCTGGTTGAAGATGCCGACCTTGCCCTCGGGGATGAAGGCGCCGATCAGCAGCGCGTACACCGGCAGGCGCGCCGAGCAGGTCATCAACGGCGCCACCAGGATGGTGGCCAGGCGGTCACGCGGGTCCTGGATGCTGCGGGTGGCCATGATGCCCGGCACGGCGCAGGCGAAGCTGGACAGCAGCGGGATGAACGAGCGCCCCGACAGGCCGGCGGCGGCCATCATGCGGTCCAGCAGGAACGCCGCGCGCGGCAGGTAGCCCGACTCTTCCAGGGCCAGGATGAAGGCGAACAGGATCAGGATCTGCGGCAGGAACACCACCACCCCGCCCACGCCGGCAATGATGCCGTCGGTCAGCAGGCTGGTCAGCGGCCCGGCCGGCAGCGCGCCGGCAGCCAGCTCGCCCAGCCAGGCGAAGCCGGCTTCGATGCCATCCATCAGCGGCGTGGCCCAGGCAAACACCGCCTGGAAGATCAGGAACATCACCACCACCAAGGTGGCCAGGCCGAACACCGGGTGCAGCAGCCAACGGTCCAGGGTGTCATCGATCTTCGCAGTGCGTGCGGGCATGCGCACGGCCGCCGACAGGATGTCGCGCACCTTGCCGTGGTAATCGATGCCGCCCTCAACGCCGGCCAGCGGCGCATCCAGGTGCGGCACCATGGCATCCAGCCGCTCGACCAGGGCGCGCGCGCCCTGCTTGCGCACCGCCACGGTTTCCACCACCGGCACGCCGATCTCGCGCTCCAGTGCGGCCACATCGATCTGGATGCCACGGCGCTGCGCCGCATCGACCATGTTCAGCGCGATCACCATCGGCTTGCCCAGCTCGCGCAGTTCCAGCGCGAAGCGCAGGTGCAGGCGCAGGTTGGTGGCGTCGATCACGCACAGCAGCACGTCCGGCGGCGCCTCGCCCGGGTAGAAACCCCGGCACAGATCGCGGGTGATCGCTTCGTCCAGGCTGGCCGGGTGCAGGCTGTAGGCGCCGGGCAGGTCGAGCACGGCGAATTCGCGCCCCGACGGTGCGCGCAGGCGGCCTTCCTTGCGCTCGACGGTGACGCCGGTGTAGTTGGCCACCTTCTGCCGGCTGCCGGTCAGCTGGTTGAACAGCGCGGTCTTGCCGCTGTTGGGATTACCGACCAGCGCGATGCGCAGCGGGGTGGCGGAGGCGTTGCTGGTCATGCACGGCTTTCCTGGCGGGCGGCATCGATCACGACGCGCTTGGCTTCAGAGATACGCAGGGCGAAACGGGTGAAGCCGACCTGCACCAGCAGCGGCTCGCCCCCCACCGGGCCCTTGGCCACCAGACGCACCTCCTCGCCCTTGACGAAGCCCAGCTCGCGCAGGCGGCGGGCAATGGCATCGTTGGCGTGCAGGTCCTGCACGGAATCGACCACGGCCGGGGTGTGCAGGGGCAGTTCGGACAGCGTCATCTAGCGCGTTCTCTGCTGGATGTAAATGGTTCTCGATTCTAACATTCCCGCGTCGCGTCATGGCCCATGACCAATGGCCCGCTATGATCCATACAGGTATGAAGTGACCCTGGATTCCCATGAACGATGCTTTGCAGATCGAGCGCACTGGCGCCACCCTGACCCTCTGGCTGAACCGACCGACCCTGCACAACGCCTTCGATGCCGGGCTGATCGCCCAGCTGACCACGGTGCTGGACGAGGCCGGCCGCGACGACAGCGTGCGGGTGGTGGTGCTGGCCGGCCACGGCGCTTCGTTCTCGGCCGGCGCCGATCTGCAGTGGATGCGTGGCATGGCCGCGGCCAGCGAAGCGGAAAACCGCGACGACGCCCTGGCCCTGGCACGGCTGATGCGCACCCTGGACGAGCTGCCCAAGCCGACCCTGGCGCGGGTGCACGGCGCCGCCTTCGGTGGCGGGGTGGGCCTGGTGGCCTGCTGCGATATCGCCATCGCCAGCACCAGCGCCCGCTTCGGTCTGACCGAAAGCCGCCTGGGACTGCTGCCGGCGGTCATTTCGCCCTACGTGATCCAGGCCATCGGCGCCCGCCAGGCGCGGCGCTGGTTCGCCACCGGCGAGCATTTCGACGCCGATACCGCGTTGCGCATCGGCCTGGTCCACCAGTTGGTGGAACCTGACCGCCTGGACGACGCCCTGCACCGCCAGCTGGCCCTGCTGGACAAGGCCGGCCCGATCGCAGCGGCGTCGGCCAAGCAGCTGGTCCGCCAGGTCTGCGAGAGCCGCGACCGCGACCGCCTGGACCATGACAATGCCAGCCTGATCGCCCGCCTGCGGGTATCGGCCGAAGGCCAGGAGGGCTTGGGCGCCTTCCTGGACAAACGTGCGCCACACTGGGTCACCGAAGCCTGAGCTGTTTCCTGCACGCTACCCACACCGCGTGGCCGGTCATATGGGCGGCCTGCGTATCCCCTCTGGCAGCCGGAACAACCGGCCGCCCCGTTTCCCCAGGACCCGACGTGATCCGATTCCCGCTGCCCTGCCCCGCTGCTGCCGATGACACCTGCCCTGCGCTGGGCACTGCCGGGGCACGCGCATGAACGATTTCGTACGCATCGTCGAAGTCGGCCCGCGCGACGGGCTGCAGAACGAACAGCAGGCCGTGTCCACTGCCGACAAGATCGCCTTGATCGATCGCCTGTCGGCCACCGGCCTGCGCACCATCGAGGCCACCAGCTTCGTCAGCCCGCGCTGGGTACCGCAGCTGGCCGATGCGACAGAGGTCTTCACCGGCATCAGCCGCCGCCCCGGCGTGGCCTACCCGGTACTGGTGCCCAACGAGCAGGGCTATGACCGCGCCGTGGCGGCGGGTGCGCAGGAAGTGGCGGTGTTCACCGCCGCATCGGAAACCTTCAATCGCAAGAACACCAATGCCGGCATTGACGAATCGCTGGCCCGCTTCCAGCCGATCCTGCGCCGCGCCCTGGTAGACGGCGTGCGCGTGCGCGGCTACGTGTCCACCGTGCTCGGCTGCCCCTACCAGGGCGAAGTACCGCTGGCCGACGTGGTGTGGGTGGCCCGCGCGCTGCACCGCATGGGCTGCTACGAAATCTCGCTGGGCGACACCATCGGCGTCGGCACCCCGCACAAGGCCCGCGCCATGCTGCAGGCGGTGGCCGCCGAAATTCCCATGTCCGCGCTGGCCGTGCACTTCCACGATACCTATGGCCAGGCCATCGCCAACATCGCCACCTGCCTGGAAGAAGGCGTGCGCGTGGTCGACAGCGCGGTGTCCGGCGCCGGCGGCTGCCCCTATGCCAAGGGTGCCAGCGGCAACGTGGCCAGCGAAGACGTGGTCTACCTGCTGCGCGGCCTGGGCCTGGAAAGCGGGGTGGATCTGGATGCCCTGGCCGCCACCGGCCGCTGGCTGGCCGGGCTGCTGGGCCGCACCACCGCCAGCCGCACCGGCCAGGCATTGGCGGCCACATGACCGCCCGCGGCCCGCGCGACCGTCCGGCCCTCGGCGAACCTTCCGCCGCAACCGACGTCGCCCTGGCCGCACTGGACAGCGCGCTGGCCGCCACCCCGCCGCCCGCGCAGGCCGCACTGCTGAAACAGGCCCGCCAGGCCTTGCTGGACGAGCGCCAGCGCGCCCAGGACCATCAATCACGCTACACCGCCCTGTTCGACGCCGTGCCCGACCCGGTCAGCATCCTCAGTGCCGAAGGCGTGGTGCTGGATGTGAACCGGGCCGGCATCCAGGCCTATGACCGTCCGCGCGACGCCATCGTCGGCCAGCCCATCGAACTGCTGAACCCGGACCTGCCCAGCGACCATCTGGAACCGGTCTGGGAAGCACTGAACCGCGGCGATACCTACGTCATTGAAGTGACCAACATGCGCGGTGACGGCAGCCGCTTCCCGGTGGAAGTGCACTCGGCCGGCTTCAGTGACCGTGGCGAGCGCTGCATCGTGGCGGTGGCGCGCGACCTCAGTGGCCGCTGGCGCGCCGAATCGCGCTACCGGCTGCTGATGGAATCGATCGACAAGGGCGTGATCCTGTTTGATCGCAACCTCAACGCCCTGTCGGCCAACCCGGCCGCGCACCGCATCCTGGGCCTGGCCGGCGATGGCACCGGCCTGCATTCGCTGCTGGACCCCGAAGCCTGGATTGTTGTGGACGAACACGGCCAACCACTGCCGACCGCCATGTGGCCGACCAACCGCTGCTTCCAGGCCGGGCGGGTGATCCGCAGCACGGTGATCGGTCTGTACCACCGACCGCGCGGGCGCATGCTCTGGCTGTCGTGCACCAACGTGCCGGTGTTCAGCAGTGGCTGCGACGAGGCCGGGCATGTGTATGCGATGTTCAGCGACATCACCGAACTGAAGCGCAACAGCCTGCTGTTCTCGCGCGCGCAGTCGCTGGCCCATATCGGCGGCTGGGAATGGGACCGCGGCCTGCAGCGCCTGTACCTGACCGACGAAGCCCGCCACATCGTCGGCCAGCCCAACGACGTGCAGGACATGCCCGACCTGCTGGACTGCCTGCGCAGCGATGACCGTGCGGCCCTGCAGCAGGCCCTGGCCGACACCATCGAGCACCGCAGCAGCTTCGGCCTGGAACTGCAGGGGCAGCGCCGCGATGGCCATTCGTTCTGGATCCGCATGATCGGCGAAGTGTCCACGGGGGATGTCGATGCCGCGCGCATCGCCGGCACCCTGCAGGACATCACCGAGCGCAAGCAGGCCGAGGAAACCCTGCGCGTGCAGGCGCGCACCGATCCGCTGACCGGCATCATGAACCGCGATGCGGTGCTGAGCGACCTGGAGGTGCGCATGGCCAGCCCCGGCCACGACCGGGTAGCGGTGCTGTACATCGACCTGGACCGTTTCAAGGTGGTCAACGACCTGCTGGGCCACAACGCCGGCGACGAGCTGCTGATCGAAGCCACCCAGCGCATCGCCCGCGCGATCGGCACCGAAGGCCTGCTGGCACGGTTTGGTGGCGACGAATTCCTGGTCATCTGCGATCTGCGCGACCAGCCCGACCAGGCCGAACAACTGGCCGAGCGCATCATCACCGCCTTCGTGCCGCCTTTCCAGCTGGGCAGCGACGAATTCCCGGTGACGGCCAGCATCGGCATCGCCTGCGCCCCGCAGGATGGCGACCGGCCGCAGCAGCTCATCCAGAATGCCGACACCGCCATGTACGAGTGCAAGCGCCGCACCCGCAACGGCTGGCAGGTGTTTTCGCAGGAACTGGCCGAGCGCCAGAACGACCGCCTGCAGATCGAAAGCCGCCTGCACAAGGCCTTGGACGGCGATGAGTTCCGCCTGGTCTACCAGCCCCAGGTGAACCTGCGCACCGGCGCCACCATCGGCTGCGAGGCGCTGATGCGCTGGCAGAACAGTCAGCTGGGGGAAATGCGCCCGGACCTGTTCATCCGCCATGCCGAACACACCGGCGACATCGTGCGCATCGGCCACTGGGCCCTGCGCGAGGCCTGCCGCCAGGTGCGGCAGTGGCGCGACGACGGCCTGGGCGTGTTGCGGGTGGCGGTGAACGTGTCCTACCGCCAGTTCACCGGCGACGACCTGGCGCGCAACGTGCGCAGCCTGCTGGACGAATTCGAACTGCCCGGAACCGCGCTGGAGCTGGAATTCACCGAGCGGGTGCTGATCGAGGACGCGCCCGATACCCTGCGCACCTTCGCCCGCCTGCGCGAGATGGGGGTAATGCTGACCATCGACGATTTCGGCGAAGGCTACAGCGCACTGAACTACCTGCGCCGGCTGCCGATCCATGGCCTCAAGCTCAGCCAGCTGTTCGTGGAAGGCATTCCACGCAACCGCTCGGACGTGGCAGTGTGCGAGGCGGTCTGCGCGATCGCCCGCAGCCTGGGCCTGGGCGTGGTGGCCGAAGGCGTGGAAAACGAGGCCCAGCGGCAGTGTCTGCTCGACCTGGGGGTGACCGTCGGCCAGGGCTTCCTGTTCGCCCACGGGCTGGAGCCAGCCGAGTTCGAGCGCCACCTGGCCCGCAGCCGCTGACCCCGCCCCGGTAGGTGCCAACCTTGGTTGGCACGATTTCCCGCCCGGTAGGTGCCAACCTTGGTTGGCACGATTTCCCGCCCGGTAGGTGCCAACCTTGGTTGGCACTGCTGGAACAGTCGAGCAAGCGCGACTCTACGTAAACCACCTACCCCACCCGCCTTTGCAGCACCGCACAACAGCGCACGCCGAACCTTCCGTTAGAATCGGCGGTTCTTGAACCTGCAGGACCGTGCAATGCAGCTGTCTTCCGTACGTGCCGTGATCACTGGCGGCGTTTCCGGCCTGGGCCTGGCCGTGGCCGAACACCTGGTGGCCCACGGTGGCAAGGTCGCCCTGTTCGATCTGAACGACGACAAGGGTGCAGCCGCAGTCGCGGCGCTGGGCGCCGACAAGGCCCGCTACTTCAACGTCAATGTCAGCGACGAATCCGCCGTGGCCACCGCCATCGACCAGGCACACGACTTCCTGGGCGGGCTGAACCTGGCCATGAACTGCGCCGGCATCCTCGGTGCCGGCCGCGTACTGGGCAAAGAAGCACCGATGCCGCTGGCCAACTTCCAGGGCACGGTGATGGTCAACCTGGTGGGCAGCTTCAACGTGGCCAAGGCCGCCGCCAACCGCATGCAGCACAACCCGGCCGGCGATGACGGCGAACGCGGCCTGATCATCAACACCGCCAGCGTGGCCGCCTACGAAGGCCAGATCGGCCAGGCCGCCTACTCGGCCAGCAAGGGCGGCGTGGTCGCCATGACCCTGCCGATGGCCCGCGAACTGTCGCGCTTCGGCATCCGGGTGAACACCATTGCCCCGGGCGTGTTCTGGACGCCCATGGTGGACGGCATGCCCGAGGCCGTGCAGCAGTCGCTGGCCGCCTCGATCCCGTTCCCCTCGCGCCTGGGCAAGCCGGAAGACTTCGCCAGCCTGGTCGGCCACATCATCGGCAACACCTACCTCAACGGCGAGACCATCCGCCTGGACGGCGCTACCCGCCTCGCTCCGAAGTGATTCCCCCGGGCGCCGGGATGGCGCCCTCCCCCAACCGACCTAGAACACCATGAAAGCCAACGACATCAAGAAGGGCAACGTCGTCGAGTACAACAACGGCGTGTACCAGATCCGCGACATCGAACGCAGCTCGCCGCAGGGCCGCGGCGGCAACGTGCGCTTCCGCTTCATCATGTACAGCGTGCCGGGCGGCAACAAGCTCGATGCCAGCTTCGATGCCGATGACAACCTGGTCGAAGTGGAACTGCTGCGCCGCCAGTCCACCTACTCGTACAAGGATGGCGATGCCTTCGTGTTCCTGGATGACGAGGATTACACCCCGTACACCCTGGATGCCGATGTGATCGGCGACGATGCCGGCTACATCACCGACGGCCTGAACGGCATCTACGTGCAGGTGATTGACGAACTGCCGGTGGCGATCCAGCTGCCGCAGAACGTGACCCTGGAAGTGGTGGAAACCCCACCGGAACTAAAGGGCGGCACCGCCACCAAGCGCCCGAAGCCGGCCAAGCTGAACACCGGCCTGGAAATCATGGTGCCGGAATACATCAGCAACGGTGAGCGCGTGCTGGTGAACACCACCACCGGCGAATTCGCCGGCCGCGCCGACTGAGCGCACTGCGCCGGGCATGGCCCGGCGCTGCTGCTGTTTGTAGATTCGTAGAGTCGCGCTTGCTCGACTGCGCCAAGCGTGCCAACCAAGGTTGGCACCTACCAGGAACGAGCGAACCAACCAAGGTTGGCACCCACCAGGAACGGGCGCGGGCAACCAGGGTTGGCGCCGACCACGCGCGTTCGGGCAAGGCCGTCGAGCTTGCTCGACGCTACGGGGCGGGCGCGGCGAAGCGGCCGCAGCCGTGATACTGGCGGGTGCCCACGGTCAGCATCGCGGTGGCCTCGAAATCCTGCCCGCTCATGTCGTCCTGGCAGGGCGTGCGCTGGAAGCTGAGCTTGATATCGGTGCCGTCGGCGGCCTTGCCCACCCAGCCATCGGCGCCTTCGGTAGGCGCCGGCACGTGGAAACGGCGCTGGCCGTAGTCCACTTCAACCTGCAGACCCGGCGCCGGTCCGCCGACAACGGCCAACCAGCCCGGCTCATTGCCGGTCGCGCGGAAAGCAGGCTCGCTGCCCGCAGTCGTGCCCGATGCGGGCGCTTCCGGGGATGCACTGGAGGTGGGGCGCGCGGGCTGGCACGCGGCCAGCACAGCGGCGAGGGAGACGGCCATCAAGGCGGAAACTGCACGCATGGCGTGACTCCTTGTCGCAACTACAGGAACCCTGACCGTACCATCGCGCTGTAAACGGGCACTGAAACCGGGGCCTGCGCACTGACGCACGGTTCAGGCAGGGTCGCCCGCAGATGCGGCCTGCTCGCGCAGACGCGTGGACAGCACGGCCAGGTTGCGATCGATCGCATCCATCTGCTCGCGCTGCTTCGGCGGCAGCTGCGCGCGCAACTGCAGGCGCAGCGCCTGCCAGGCCGGCACCGATTGCGCACTGGCCTGCGCGACCTCGCGTGCCAGCGCGGCCTGTTCGTCGCCAAGCGGTAGGCCGTAGCCCTGCCCCGGCAGCAGCGCACCCGGACGCAGCCACTGCCCGCTCTGCTGCAGCAGGCTGCGCAGATCCGCGGTGGCCGCACTGTCAGGTGCCGCCAGCAACCGCCGCTTCAGCACGTCGCGCGCGCGGAGTTCGGCCCGGCGCTGTGCCGCTTGTTCCAGCAACAGCAGGGCGGCGGTGGCGCGCATATCGCCGCGCTGCAGCCATCGCCCGCGCTGTTCCGGCGCCAGCTTCAACCAGCCCGACACCGTGTCCGCCGGCAGATCAAGCTGCGTGGCCGCTACCGTGAACAACTGCTGGTAATGATCGCGTGCGGATGCAAAGTAATAGCCCTGCGCCTGTGCCGATGCGCGGTCGGCCAGTACTGTTTCATCCAGCGCCTGCAAACGCACCAGGCGCTTGCGCAGGCCGCGCGGCGTCAGCTGCGCCAGGCCAGCCTGGCCCAGGCGTGGCACGCCCGCCTGCAGCAGCTTGGCGGTTTCCACCGCGCAGTTGTTGCTGACGAAGAAATAGCGGCCGTCGTAGCTCCAGTGCACCTGCGCGGTCCGTTCCAGCAGACTGGCGATCTCGCCGCGGTCCAGCTGCAGCGGCAGTGACTGCAGGCCGCGCAGCTCCACCTTGGTGTACTCGTCCACTACCTGCTGCAACGGCAGCACGAACAGGCGCGAGGGGTAGCCGCCGGTCAGCCCGCGCCAGTTGGAAATCTGCACATCGCCCACGAACGCGCGGAACGACAGCACGCGGTGGTAGGCCAGATCCAGACGGCAATCGGGGCCAGGCGCGCGGCCCGGGCGACAGATCACCAACCGCAGCATGCTGTGGCCCCAGCGGCTCATCGGCTGCGCACTGCCCTCGGCAAACAGATAGTCCACCGCGTACACCCGCGCCGGGTCCAGGCGCAGCAACGAGGCCGCTCCCTCTTCATCGTCGGCCTGCAGCAGTGGCAGCTGCACTGGGCACTGCGGTGCGGGCAGCGACGGTGGCACACCGAAGTGGGCTCGATACCACTGCGCCAGCGCCGGGCGGCGGCAGCCGAAGTCTGCGTCCAGTACGAAGTATTCGGCGTTCACCGCCAGGTACTCGGCCGCGCTGTGGCGCTCGTAGGCATCCGGGCTGCGATCGGTGAACGCGTTGTCACCCCGCCCCAGGTGCCAGGGGCGCCGCTGCCAGCCGGCCAGGTCACGCCAACGCGCGCTGCGTGACCATTGCCCGTCCGCGCGATCAGCCAGGTGCACCAGCTCGTGCACCAGCGCGCTGCGCCGCGCGCGACGTGCGCCCGGCGCACCGTCATCCAGCAGCGCGCGGCGCAGCGCGATGCCGCCGGCAAATGCACGGCCATGCACGTCCGACGGCAGGTCGGTACGCCAGCCCACCCGCACCTGCTCTGGCAGTGCCTGCAGCAGGCCGGCAGGCAGCAGGGCCTGCACATCGTCCAGAGTCTGCTGCGCGGTGTGCTGTTGCGCGGCGGTCAGTCCGGCCGGGTCGAGTTGCAGGCGGTCGGCGGCCTGCGCGGCCGGCGCCACCAGCCACGCCATCACGGCAATCCCGACCGCCACCGCAGCGCGCCACGGTAGCGCCGGGCCATGCCCGGCGACGGTGGTGGCCGAGCTCATTGCGCCCGCATCAACGGGCCAGCAGCGCCCGTGCCAGTTCCAGATCGCTCCGCTGCTGCGCGCCGGCATCCTGCTCGCGCAGGTGCACCAGCGCCGCCTGCAGGCGCGCACCACGGATCTGGCCATCGGTGGCCACGAAGGCCGCCGCATCATCGCGCGCGGCCAGCACCACCTTGTCATCACCGGAGCTGCTGCCGGACGAACCGGACGAGGCGCCAGTGGCCGAACCGGCCGAGGTACCGGCGAAGCTGGAAGCGAAGCCGACCAGCGGCAGGGACAGCAGGGCAAGCATCAGCGCGGATCGGATCATGGGGTGCGGTTCGCAGTGGGAATGGGTGAAGCGTAACGGCATCGTGAAGAAGATGCGCGACTCAAACGTCGAACAGCTTGCCGGGATTCAGCCGTGCTTCCGGATCGAAGGCGCGCTTGACCGCTTTCATCAACGCGATCTCGGCCGGGCCACGGGTGCTGTCCAGGTAGCCCTTCTTGACCAGGCCAATGCCGTGCTCGGCAGAAATGCTGCCATCGAAGCGCGCCAGCACCTGCGCCAGCAGCTTGGTCACGTGCTCGCACTGCGTTACGAAATCGGCATCGCTGGTGTCATCGGGCTTGAGCACGTTGATATGCAGGTTGCCATCGCCGATATGGCCGAACCAGACCACGTCAAACTGCGGGTAGGCCCGGCCGATCAGCCCCTGGGTTTCGGCCAGGAACGCCGGCATGGCCGAGATACGCACCGACACATCGTTCTTGTAGGGCTTGTAGCGGGCCAGTGCTTCGGTGATGCCCTCGCGCAGTCGCCACAGCTGGGCCGCCTGGGCATCGCTGGCGCTGATCACGCCGTCGCTGACCCAGCCATTGCCCATGCAGTCTTCGAAAGCCGCCATCGCCGCGGCTTCCTGCGCCTCGTCGTTGGCCGCGAACTCGGTCACCACGTAGTACGGGTGGACTTCGTCGAACGGTGCCTGCGCCCCATGCGCCAGCACGTGCTCCAGCGCGCGGTCGGTGAAGAATTCAAACGCCTGCAGCTGCAGGCGCGCGCGGAACGCGGCGAACACCTGCATCAGCACGTCGAAGCTGGGCACCGCCAGCAGCATCACGTTGCTGGCCGGCGGCGGGTCGGTCAACTTCACGGTGGCTTCCACGATCACGCCCAGCGTGCCTTCCGAACCGATCAGCAACTGGCGGAAATCGTAACCGCTGGAGTTCTTGATCAGGCCCTTGTTGAGCTCCAGCAGCTCGCCGCTGGCGGTTACCACCTTCAGGCCGGCGATCCACTCGCGGGTGTTGCCGTAACGGATCACGCGGATGCCACCGGCATTGGTGGCGATGTTGCCGCCGATCGAGCAGGAACCGCGCGCGGCGAAATCCACCGGGTAGATCAGGCCGTGTTCCAGCGCGGCATTGTGCAGCGCCTCCAGCGGCATGCCGGCCTGCACCACCAGGGTGCGGTCGACGGCATCGTAGGCCAGCGCCTTGTTCATCCGCTCCAGGCTGAGCACCAGCTCGCCGTTGGCCGCCACCGCACCGCCGGACAAGCCCGTGCGGCCACCGGAAGGCACCACGGCCACGCCTTCGGCCGCGCACCAGCGCATCACCGCCTGCACCTCGTCCACCGTGGCGGGCAGCGCGATGACCAGCGGTGCCGGGGTCCAGCGCCGGGTCCAGTCGCGGCCGTAGTGTTCCAGGTCGGCGGGCTCGGTCTTCAGCTTCAGGCCGGGACAGGCCTGCTGCAGCGAGGCGATGCGGGAATCGGTCATGACGGTCCAGCGCGGTGCGTGAAGAACGGGCAAGCGTGCCAGCGGCGCGGGCGGGCGTCCAGTCCTGTCGGCACGCGGGGATAGGTTCGAATGCAACCATTTCCGCACTGCACCATGGCGGCGGTGATCTGGCATAGTGAGCGGCCCCTGTCCCACTGGCCGTGCCGTCCCATGTCGCCGAAGAAGACCTCGTTCCCCAAGCAGGATATCCGCGTACTGTTGCTGGAGGGGGTCAGCCAGACCGCCGTGGAGGTGTTCACCGCCGCCGGCTACAGCCAGATCGAGGCCCACAGCAAGGCCCTGCCCGAAGACGAGCTGAAGGCGCGCATCGCCGAGGCACACATCGTCGGCATCCGGTCGCGCAGCCAGCTCAGTGCCGAGGTGCTGGCCGACGCCAAGCGCCTGATCGCGGTGGGCTGCTTCTGCATCGGCACCAACCAGGTGGACCTGGATGCGGCCGAGCTGGCCGGCATTCCGGTGTTCAACGCCCCCTATTCCAATACCCGCAGTGTGGCCGAACTGGTGATTGCCGAGGCGATCATGCTGACCCGTGGCATTCCGCAGAAGAACGCAGAGTGCCATCGCGGCGGCTGGTCGAAGTCGGCCAGCGGCAGCCACGAGGTGCGCGGCAAGACCCTGGGCATCGTCGGCTACGGCCATATCGGCACCCAGGTGGGCGTGCTGGCCGAATCGCTGGGCATGCAGGTGATCTTCCACGACGTGGAAACCAAGCTGGCACTGGGCAATGCACGCGCCGCGGCCAGCCTGGATGACCTGCTGGCGCGCGCCGACATCATCACCCTGCACGTGCCGGAAACCGCGTCCACGCAGTGGATGATCGGCAGCACCGAGCTGGCGAAGATGCGCAAGGGTGCACACGTGATCAACGCCGCACGCGGCACCGTGGTCGATATCGATGCGCTGGATGCCGCCCTGGCCAGCGGCCACATTGGGGGCGCAGCGCTGGACGTGTTCCCGGTCGAGCCCAAGGGCAACGGCGATATCTTCGAATCGCCGCTCACCCGCCACGACAACGTGATCCTGACCCCGCACGTGGGCGGCAGCACCCTGGAAGCGCAGGACAACATCGGCGTGGAAGTGGCGGCCAAGCTGGTGCGCTACAGCGATAACGGCAGCACCCTGTCGGCGGTCAACTTCCCGGAAGTGACCCTGCCCGAGCATGCCGACAGCCTGCGCCTGCTGCACATCCACCAGAACGTGCCGGGCGTGCTGTCCAAGGTGAACGAGATTTTCTCGCGCCACAACGTGAACATCGACGGCCAGTTCCTGCGTACCGACCCGAAGGTGGGTTACGTGGTGATCGACATCACCGCCAGCGAGGAACAGGCCAGCGCGGTGCGCGACGAGCTGGCGGCGATCGCGGGCACCTTGCGGACGCGCATTCTGTATTAACCCCGGCACAGCGCCATCCACGCATGGCGTGGATCTACCGGTAGCGCCGGGCCATGCCCGGCGGAATGCATCAACGCGCCAACCACCGGCGCGCCATGCGCTGCATTGATTCGTCCGATTGCGGATCTGCCGCGACCTCGGCCACCGGCCGCCAAGCCAGCGCCAGCGATTCCTCGCTCAGCACGAAGGCTTCGCCGCCCAGCGCACGGATCACGAAACGCACGTCGTAGTGCCAATGCCCCGGCACGTCCTTGCGTTCGGGAATCCAGTGCTTGTCCAGGTCGAAGATGGCCGGGTCTTCCAGCACCAGGCCGGTCAGGCCCGACTCTTCCTCGCCTTCCTTCAGCGCCACGTGGGCCAGGTCGCGGTCGCCATCGGCATGCCCGCCCAGCTGCAGCCAGCGCTGCAGCTTGCGGTGGTGGGTCAGCAGCACGCGCTGGCCATCGGCGCTGACCAGCCAGCAGCTGGCGGTGAAATGCCCGGCCAGGCGCTCGCGACGGAACGGATCTTCCGGATCGTCCAGTAGTGTGCCGAATTCGGCAGCCAGCTCGCCGTGGGACGGCTCCCGGCTGGCGTAATCCTGCAGCAGGCTGCGCAGCCGATCATCAAGCACGGCAAGGGATTGGACGGATTCGTTCATGAATGCGGGGCGATCTGGAAAACATCGGCCATTATCGCCGTTCATTGTTGCGATTGCGCTTGTGCGGTGGCTTCAGCTTTGGCTAAGGTACAGCGGGCCGTTCGCACGGCCTTCACCATTCCAGGCCGCCGGCAACGTATCGGTGGCCCTCCCAATCCGATCATCAGGAAAGTTCTGCATGCTGAAAGCTCTGTTGAGGGTCAAGCCGGTACAACCGGCCGGGCACGTCGATGCTGGCGAACCCATCGAAGGCAGCCTGGACGGCGAAGCCACGTTGAAACGGACCCTCACGGCTAAACACCTCATCCTGCTCGGCGTAGGTGCGGTGATCGGCGCAGGTATCTTCGTGCTCACCGGCCAGGCCGCGGCCAACCACGCCGGCCCGGCGGTGATGCTGTCGTTCGTGCTGGCCGGCTTCGCCTGTGCCCTGGCGGGCCTGTGCTACGCCGAATTCGCCGCGATGATGCCGGTGTCCGGCAGCGCCTATTCGTATTCCTACGCCACCCTGGGCGAAGGCATGGCCTGGTTCATCGGCTGGTGCCTGGTGCTGGAATACCTGTTCGCCTCGGCCTCGGTGGCCGTGGGCTGGTCGGCGTACCTGATCAGCTTCATCACCACCACCCTGCACATGCCGTTCCCGGACCTGCTCAGCGCCGCGCCCATCGCCTGGACCGGCAGCGAATTCGTATCGTCGGGCAAGCTGTTCAACCTGCCGGCGGTGCTGATCGTGGCGGCCGTGTCGGGCCTGCTGTACGTGGGCGTGACCCAGTCCGCGTTCGTCAACGCGATCATCGTGGCGATCAAGGTCACCGTCATCTGCCTGTTCATCGGCATCGGCGCGGCCCATGTCGACCCGGCCAACTGGCAGCCGTTCATCCCGGAAAACACCGGCGTGCCGGGTGAATTCGGCTGGAGTGGCATCTTCCGCGCGGCCACGATCGTGTTCTTCGCCTACATCGGCTTCGATGCAGTCTCCACCGCCGCCGGCGAAACCAAGGACCCCCAGCGCAACATGCCGATCGGCCTGCTCGGTTCGCTGGCGGTGTGCACCGTGGTCTACATCATCGTCTGTGCGGTGCTGACCGGCATGATGCCCTACCACCTGCTGGGCACCGACAAGCCGGTGGCTACCGCGCTGGAGCCCTACCCCACCCTGGCCTGGCTGAAGACCTTCGTCGAGATCGGCGCCATCGCCGGCCTGTCCTCGGTGGTGCTGGTGATGATGATGGGCCAGACCCGCATCGCCTACACGATCTCGCGCGACGGCCTGCTGCCGAAGTTCTTCGGCAAGGTGCATGCCCGCTTCCGCACGCCCTACTGGGCCACGATCGTGGTCGGCGTCATCGCCGCTGCGCTGGCCGGCCTGGTGCCGCTGAACGTGCTGGGCGAACTGGTGTCGATGGGCACCCTGCTGGCCTTCGCCACCGTCTGCATCGGCGTGCTGGTGCTGCGTTACAGCCGCCCGGAACTGCACCGCCCGTTCCGCGTGCCGGCGGTGTGGATCATCTGCCCGCTGGGTGCGGCCACCTGCCTGTTCCTGTTCTGGCAGGCGTTCGTGGTGCATTGGCACCTGTTCGTCGGCTGGACCGTGCTGGGCATGCTGATCTACCTGGGTTACGGCATGCGCAACAGCAAGCTGGCCAAGTCGCCCTGATCCCCCTACGGGCCGGCCCTGCGCCGGCCCGTCCGTTTTCCCCGCGCCGCCTCGAACGGCGCTTCGACAAGACCGACACACATGTTCAAGCAACTGTGGGCCACCAAGCATCCGCATGCCGCCCATGAAGACGCCAACGGGCTGAGCCTGCGCCGCCACCTGGGCCCCTGGGGCCTGACCGCGCTGGGCATCGGCGCGGTGATCGGCGGCGGCATCTTCGTCATCACCGGCCAGGCCGCGGCCAACCACGCCGGTCCGGCCATCATGCTGTCGTTCGTGCTGGCCGCGATCTGCTGCGCGTTCTGCGCGCTGGCCTATGCTGAGTTCGCCGCCATGGTGCCGGTGTCCGGCAGCGCCTACACCTACACCTACGCCACCTTCGGCGAACTGTCGGCCTGGTTCATCGGCTGGATGCTGGTGCTGGAATACGGCGTGTCGGCCTCGGCGGTGGCAGTCAGCTGGACCGGCTACTTCCTCAGTTTCCTCAGCCAGTTCGATATCCATCTGCCGGCGGCCCTGGTCAGCGCCCCACTGGACGCACAGCTGCGCCCGACCGGTGCGATCGCCAACATTCCCGCCGCCATCCTGGTGCTGCTGCTCACCTGGCTGTGCTACGTGGGCATCAGCAAGTCTTCGGCGATGAACATGGCCATGGTTATCCTCAAGACCGGCCTGATCGTGCTGGTGATCGTGGTCGGCTGGAAGTATGTGGACACCAGCAACTGGACCCCGTTCATCCCGGCCAATGAAGGCCCCGGCAAGTACGGCATGGAAGGCGTGCTGCGTGGCGCGGCCATGGTGTTCTTCGCCTACATCGGCTTCGAGGCGGTGTCGGTGGCGGCGCAGGAATCGCACCGTCCGCAGCGTGACATGCCGATCGGCATGATGCTGTCGCTGGTGATCTGCACCGTGCTGTACATCGCCATGGCCGCCGTGATGACCGGCCTGGTGCCGTTCCAGCTGCTGGGCACCGACGAACCGGTGGTGACCGCCGTGGCCGCGCATCCGCAGCTGGGCTGGCTGCGCTGGGTGGTGGAAGTGGGCGCCCTGATCGGCCTGGCCTCGGTGGTGCTGGTGATGGTGATCGGGCAGCCGCGCATCTTCATGATCATGGGCCGCGACGGCCTGCTGCCGCCGGTGTTCACCAAGATCCACCCGAAGTACCGCACCCCGCACATCAATACGGTCATCACCGGCATCGGCATTGCCTTGCTGGCGGCGCTGTTCCCGCTGGATATCCTGGGCGAGCTGACCTCGATGGGTACGCTGATCGCCTTCGCAGCGGTGTGTGCTGGCGTGCTGATCCTGCGCCGCACCCAGCCCGACCTGCCGCGCCCGTTCCGCATTCCGGCGGCCTGGCTGGTCTGCAGCCTGGGCGTGATCAGCTGCCTGGCACTGCTGTCGGCGATGACGCTGCACAACTGGATGCTGATGGGCGTATGGACCATCGTTGGCTTCGTGATCTATTTCGGCTACGGCTTCAGGCACAGCCGCCTGCGGGGCAAGTAAAGGGGGGGGGGTTGCAGGGCCTGCGGCCCTGCACCCGCAAGAGCAACGGCTAGAGCGGGTGTGCTGGTTTGGCGGGGCGGGTTGGGTTCGCGGGGGACGCCGTGAATCCGTCCCTGGAGGCTTAGCCGCGCCATCCATGGCGCGGATACCCCCGCGAACCCAACCCACCCCACCCGTGAAAGTCTCCCGGTGCGTCCGGATGATTCACGACATGCGTGGATGGACTCTGTCTGGGAGATGCTTCGGTGGTAGATCCACGCCATGCGTGGATGAACTCTGTCCGGCGAACGATGCTCCTGTAGAGCCGAGCCATGCTCGGCTGCGAGCAAGCGCAGCGCCGCGACCCGCTTTCCGCTCTTCCTTCTTCACTCCGTGGCTGGCGCGCACGGAACCTGTCCGTGGCCGGGCGGGGTGGGCTGGCGGGACCGCAGGCGCCATGGGCCCGAGGCATGCCTCGGGCGGGTTGGGCAGGACGCCCAACCCCGGTCTTGCCGGGCGCGCAGGATTGCGCGCGCGAGCAAGGCGCCTACGAGCCTCCATGGATGGATTTACGGCGTGTCCCGCCAGCCCACCCCGCCCGGCCAACCCAGGGAATCAGAACGGCGACCGAGCCACGAGGGGCTCAGCCGTTGGCCGAATCCAGTAAAATCACCCGCATGAACGCCCCCACCTTCCCCTACGACACCGCGCGCCTGAGCGAACTGGCCCAGCTGCTGATCGACAACGTCCGCGAACTGGCCCAGGCCGGCTGGACCCCGGCCACCAGCAGCAACTTCTCCCACCGCCTGGACGACCGCCACGCCGCGATCACCGTCTCGGGCAAGGACAAGGGCCGCCTGATCGAGGACGACATCATGGTGGTGGATTTCGACGGCCAGGCCGTCGGCCGCCCGCTGCGCCCGTCCGCCGAAACCCTGCTGCACACCCAGCTGTACCGCCGCTTCCCCGAGGTGGGCTGCGTGCTGCACACTCACTCCCCGGTGCAGACCATCGCCTCGCGCCTGTACGCCGCGCAGGGCCACATCCGGGTGGAAGGCTACGAACTGCTGAAGGCCTTCGCCGGCAACAGCACCCACGAAATGGCCATCGACATCCCGGTGTTCGCCAATACCCAGGACATGAACGTGCTCTCGGCCCAGGTCGATGACCTGCTGGACCGCCAGCCGCTGTGGGGCTACCTGATCGACGGCCACGGCCTGTACGCCTGGGGCCGCGACATGGCCGAAGCGCGCCGCCACATGGAAGCCTTCGAGTTCCTGCTGCACTGCGAACTGGAACTGCGCAAGCTGCGCGGCTGAACCATCGCGCACAGGCACATGCCCATTGGCCATCTGGCCGCCGCCTGCACCCTGCTACCCTGTCCTTCCCCCGGAATGTTCAAGCTGCCGCCATGAGCCGACTGCGCATCTACGACGACACCCGCCCCGACTCGCCGCTGCTGGATACCCAGGACGGCGCGGTCATCGCTGCCGAACTGCAGAAGATCGGCGTTACCTTCGAGCGCTGGCAGGCCGCCGCGCCGGTTGCCCCCGGCGCCAGCCAGGAGGAGGTGTTCGCCGCCTACCGCGCCGACATCGATCGCCTGGTGGCCGAGCGCGGCTTCAAGAGCGTGGACGTGGCCTCGATCGCCCCGGACAACCCGAACCGTGCAGAACTGCGCAGGAAGTTCCTCGACGAGCACTTCCACAAGGAAGACGAGGTGCGCTTCTTCGTCGCCGGCTCTGGCCTGTTCACCCTGCACGTGGGCGACAAGGTGTACGAGATCGAATGCGTGAAGGACGACCTGATCGCCGTGCCCGATGGCACCACGCACTGGTTCGACATGGGCGATGAGCCCAGCTTCGTGGCGATCCGTTTCTTCACCGAGCCGGATGGCTGGGTCGGTCATTTCACCGGCACCGACATCGCGCAGAAATTCCCGCGTTACATTCCTACCCAGGCGTCCTGATCCATGCAGCCCCGCGTCATCCTGACCGATATCGAAGGCACCACCAGCAGCATTTCGTTCGTCAAGAACGTGCTGTTCCCCTACGCCCGCCAGGCCCTGCCGGCGTTCGTGGCCGAACACGGCCAGCAACCGGAGATCCGCCGCTGGCTGGATGCGGTGGCCACCGAGATCGGCGGCGCCTGCCAGGACAGCCTGGTGGTGGAAACCCTGCAAGGCTGGATCGACCAGGACCGCAAGCACACCGCGCTGAAGGCGCTGCAGGGCGTGATCTGGGATACCGGCTACCGCCGTGGCGACTACACCGCGCACTTCTACCCCGAAGTGGCGCCGGTGTTGAAGGGCTGGCACGCCTCGGGCCTGCCGCTGTACGTGTATTCGTCTGGCTCGGTGCCCGCGCAGAAGCTGTTCTTCGGCTTCAGCGATGCTGGCGACCTGAGCCCGCTGGTGTCGGGCTGGTTCGATACCGAAGTGGGCGGCAAGCGTGAGGCTGACAGCTACCGCCGCATCGTGCAGGCCATTGGCGTGCCGGCCGGCGAGATCCTGTTCCTGTCCGATGTGGTGGAAGAGCTGGACGCCGCGCGCGAGGCTGGGCTGCAGACGCGCCTGATCGACCGCTTGGATGACTACCCGCTGCCGCGTACCGGCCAGGCCGCCAACGGCCACGAGCGGGTCGAGAATTTCCAGCAGATCCGGCTGTAACTGCAGAGAGTAGATGCCAACCTTGGTTGGCGTACGCCCAAAGATCGCGGTAGATGCCAACCTTGGTTGGCGTACGCCCAAAGATCGCGGTAGATGCCAACCTTGGTTGGCATGCTCCTGGCGTGCCAACCAAGGTTGGCACCTACCAGAGCGGGGTACGCCTGCGCGATTGTCCTGGCGTGCCAACCAAGGTTGGCACCTACCACAGCGGGGTGTTCCACTCTCAACGGTCGTTGAGGGTTTTCACCTGCAAGGCGGCACGCAATGCGCCCAGATCCACCGGGCCGCGCACGGCGATGTCGCGCGTCTCGCCCGGCAACAGATCCAGCAGGTTGTCCTCCACCTGCGCATCCAACGCACCAACGTCGATCCACGCGGCGCGCACATACGCCTTGCTCTGCAGTCGCAGGCGGTAGTGATCGCCCGCGATCTCCAGCGTGGCCCGCAGCGCCTGCGGCGGTAGTGCCTGTTCCTTGGCTTCAACGAAGCCCACCACCTGCCGCGCACTGACCTTGCCATCCTGCAACAGTTCGAACACCGCCACGGTGCGCGTCGGGTCGGCACCGGACAGTAGTTCGGCATCGCCGAAGTCACCCACAGACGTGACCCCGGCGGCGGCCAGGGTCACTGCCGCCTCGCGACGGCGCAGCACCTTGCCGTCCACATCCATCACCCGCAGCCGCCAACGCGCGTCCACTGCAGCGCCATCATTGATCAGGCGTACGCGGGTGCTGCCTTCGTCACGCAGGGCCGCCAGGGTGACCGGCGCGAAGAAACGACGCGCAGCGAAATGCAGTGCCTTCCAGCGCCCGAAGTAGTCCACGCTGGACCACGATGCACCCGGCCACACATCGTTGAGCTGCCAGTACAGCGTCCCCATGGTGTACGGCCGCGAAGCGCGATGATGCAGTGCGGCCAGTGCAATGCCATCGGCCTGCATCACCTGGCTCAGGTAGACGAAGTCCTCAAAGTCCTTCGGCGCACCATAACCGCGCTCGATATACTGCAGCAGGCGGCTGTTCCCTTCGCCGGCCATGAACTTCTGGTGGGCACGGATCACCGGACTGTCGACGCGCTGCTCGGCGCGCGTGGCGACCTGGTCCACCGTTGCCAGCGACGGCCAGGCCTGCAGGCCGTATTCGGACATGAAGCGCGGCGTCTCGTGCAGGTACGCCTGCACCGGCAGTGCCGGATTGCCCCAGACCTGCCAGTAGTGCTTGTCGCCGCGGGTGGAATCGTTGGCTTTTTGGTCCAGATCGTTGCTGGGCGAACTGGACCAATATGGCACGCCCAACCCGTCCTCAGACACCACCTGGCGCAGGTCGTTGCCGAACAGATCGACATAGCCCTGCCAGACCCGCGCGGCAAACGCCGGGTCGGCAGCCTTCAGGTCGCGGCCATGGCCCCAATCCTTCCACGCGGTCTCTTCTTCGTTGTTGCCACACCACAGCACGATGCTGGGGTGATGGCGCAGGCGCCGCACGTTGTCGCGCGCTTCGGCCACCACGCTGGCGCGGAACACCGGATCGTAGCCCGGCTGCATGCCACCGCCGAACATGAAATCCTGCCAGACCAGTAGACCCAGCTCGTCGGCAATATCAAAGAACGCGTCGTCCTCGTAGTAACCGCCACCCCAGTTGCGCAGCATGTTCATGTTGGCGTCGCGCGCGGCGGTCAGCACCTGGCGCAGGCGCGCCACGTCCACGCGCGCCGGGAACGCATCGAAGGGAATGACGTTGGCGCCCTTGGCGAAAATCTCCACGCCATTGATGACGAAGGCGAAGCCCTGCCCTCCCTTCTCGTCGTTCTCGCGGCGCAGTTCCACCGTGCGCAGGCCGATGCGCTGCTCGCGCTGGAGTGTCGGGTCGCCGCCAGCGCCCAGCTGCGCGCGCACCGAGTAGCGGTCCTGCGCGCCCTGCCCCACCGGCCACCAGCGCCGCGGATCAGCCAGCTCAACCGGAATCTCCACGCTGTTCTGGCCGGGCTGCAACAGCACCGGGCGCTGCACCGTGGCCACTACGCGGCCTTCGGGATCACGCACCTCCACACCCACCCTCGCCGAGCCGGCTGCACTGCCCTGCTCCACCTGCAGCAGCACGGCCAGCCGCGCCTGCTGCGCGTCCAAGGCATCGGTACGCACGGCCAGATCGGTCAAGCGGTGCGTGTCCCAGGCCTGCAGATCGACCCCACGCCAGACACCGGCGGTCACGTAACGCGGGCCCCAGTCCCAGCCGAAATGGTAGGCCGGCTTGCGTGCGAAGTTGCCGACCATCGCGTCCTTGGGCTCATCGCCGTAGGGCGAGGGATAGTTGCCGGCAATCTTGTGCGGCATCGCCTGCACGCCCGGAAGCAGGGTGCGGATGGGCGAACGGAACACGATCTGCAGTTCATTGCCGCTGGGCCGCAGGCGTCCTTCCACACGCGCGCGCCAGGTGCGGTGCGCGTTGTCGGCACGCAGCAGCGGCTTGCCGTTCAAGCGCACCTCCGCATAGGTGTCCAGGCCGTCGAAACGCAGTTCGGCATGCGCCTTGGCCAGGGTCGCCGCGTCTACATCGAAGCGCGCGCGGTATTCCCACGCTGCCAGGCCGATCCATTGCAGCTCGGCCTCCGGCGCGCCCACGTAGGGGTCGCGGATCAGGCCATGGGCCAGCAGGTCGGTGTGCACGCTGCCGGGTACGCGCGCCGTGCGCCACTGTTGCAGGCCGGGGTGCGCAGCGCCCTGCGCATCGCCGGGCAGCATGCGGAATTCCCACTGCGCCGGCAGCGGCGCGGCCAGCGCAGGGAAGCTGCCAAGCGCGAACAGCAGCAGGAGCAGACGGACAGCGAGGGGAAGACGGTGCACGTGTGAAACTCCTGTTGTGTGCGCCGGGCATGGCCGGCGAGCGCGCGGCGCGGCAGACCTCAGCGGACGACGTTCAGCACTTCGTAGCACGCGCCCATGGTGTGGTAATCCACCTTGCCGGCCGGGCTCTTCTCGTTGCTGTACTTGCGGTTATCCGCATCCAGGATGCGGAACCAGGCGCCATACTGGTGGTCGACGAAGTGCTCCCACGAATACGCCCACAGCCGGTCGTACCACTGCCAATAGCGGTCATCGCCGGTGCGCTGGGCCATCAGGGCGGCCGTGGCGAGGGTTTCGGCCTGCACCCAGAAGTACTTGTCGTCGTCGCAGACGAAGCTGTCGCCGCCAATCGGCGCACCGTCCATGCCCGGCTGGCGCCGCGATTCCGGCGCGAAGCCGTAGTACAGGCCGCCACGCGCTTCATCCCAGCTGCGCTCGACGGCCACGTCGAACAGGTGCTGGGCGGTGGGCACCAGCCAATCGGCCTGCACGTGGCGGTCCAGGATCAGCAGCAGCTTGGCCCATTCGGTCTGGTGGCCGGGCTGGAACCCCCACGGGCGGAACAGGTGCTTGGGATCGTCCAGGTTGTAGTTCCAGTCGATCTCCCAGTTGGTGTCGTAGTGCTCCCACACCAGCCCGCCGGCCTTGGCGGCCTGGCGCCGGGTCATGTTGTCGGCCAGCTGCAGTGCGCGCTGCACATAGCGCTGCTCGCCACTGGCCTCGAACGCGGCCAGCATCGCCTCGCACATGTGCATGTTGGCGTTCTGCCCGCGGTAGCCGGTGAAGTTCCACTGGCCGTCGGCTTCATCCTTGTACAGGCCGTGCCCGGCTTCCCAGAAGCGCGCTTCCAGCAGCTGCCAGGTTTCGTCCATCCACGCCCGGGCCTGTTCGACGCCGGCCTTCAGCGCGCAGCTGTAGGCCAGCAGCACGAACGCCACGCCGTAGCAGTGGTTCATATCGTCTTCGACTTGGCCATCGCGCAGGGTCCAGGCATAGCCGCCGGTGGCTGGGTTGCGGTGCACCTCGCGCAGGTAGCGCACGCCATGTTCAACGGCATCGCGGTACTCGGCGTTGCCGAATTCGCGGTAGGCCATGGCGTAGTTGAAGACGAAGCGGGTGCTGCTGACCAGGTGGCGGTGGCCGGCGTCATACACCGTGCCATCGTCCAGGAAGTAGTGGAAGAAGCCGCCGTTGGGGTCGATGCAGCGCGGGTGGTAGAACGCCATCGTGTCGGCGATGTGCGCGCGCAGGAACTCGGCCGAGCGGAACTGCGGAGCGAAGCGGGAGGCGGTCTGGGTCATGCGGAAAGTTCCTGGGTCTGCAGCAGCTGCTGCACTTCATCAAGCGAGGGCATGGCCGCGAAGGCGCCCTTGCGGGTGACCGCCAGCGCACCCACGGCCGCGCCGAAGCGCAGCGTTTCGGTGATCGCCTGCGGGTCCTGGCAGAAGGCAGCGAAGCCGGCGCCGGCACCGCCGCGCTCCAGCAGGCCCACCAGCACGCCGCCCACGAAGGCATCGCCGGCGGCGGTGGTGTCCACCGTGGCCACGCGGAAACTGGTGACCTGGCCCTGCTGCCCGCGGGTGTACCAGCGCAGCGTGGCGGCACCGTCGGTCACGATCACCCAGCGCGCCTGTGCGGCCAGCAGACGCTGCAGCACGACCTGGTCACCGTCGGCGCCGTGCGGCGCGGCCAGGTAGTCCAGCTCTTCGCGCGAGAGCTTCACCAGATCGGCACGCTCCAGCGCCTGCCACAGGCGCGGGCTGGGATCGGTGTCGGCCGGCCACAGCGCCGGGCGCAGGTTCAGGTCAAGGCTGACCACCGCACCGGCCGCGCGCGCACGCTCCATGCCGGCGAAGGTTGCCGCGGCAATGTCCGCTTCGGTCAGGCTGTTGGAACACACATGGAAACAGGCGGCACTGTCGAAGCAGGCGCCCTGGAAATCGCTGTCACGGAACAGCAGGTCGGCCGCCGGCGGCCGGTAGAAGCTGAAACTGCGCTCGCCGTGCGCGTCCAGCGCCACGAACGCCAGCGCGGTCTTGGCCGCATCGGTGCGCACGATGTAGTCGGTGCCCACGCGGTGCTCGGCCAGGCTGTCGGCCAGGAAGTCACCAAACATGTCCCGGCCGAGCATGCCCACGAACTGGGTGCGCGCACCCAGCCGGGCAGCAGCCACGGCAACGTTGGCCGGCGCACCACCGGCGTACTGCAGGAACGCACGCGGGGTGTCGGCCGAGGCCGGCGGCTGCGCTAGTAGATCGATCAAAATTTCGCCGAAGCAGACGATCGCACCCATTTCGGACTCAGCCTCCCTGCGGGCCGACGGCCGGCGGGCGCGAGCCCACCAGACCGTAGAAGATGATGTAGACGTAGCAGACCACCGGCAGCACGAAGCTCAGGTGCAGGCCGATGCGATCGGCCAGCATGCCCTGCAGCAGCGGAATGATCGCGCCACCGACGATGGCCATGATCAGCAGGCTGGAGGCCTTGTTGGTCAGCGGACCCAGGCGTTCGATGGCCAGCGAGAAGATGGTCGGGAACATGATGGAATTGAACAGGCCGGTAGCCACGATGCCGTACAGCGCCACCTTGCCGCCCGAGCCCAGGGTGACCGCCAGCAGCACCACGTTGGCCAGCGCGAAGCCGGCCAGCAGGCGGCGCGGCGAGAACTTGGCCAGCAGCCAGGCGCCGGCGAAGCGGCCAACCATGGCGCAACCCCAGTAGGCCGACACGTAATGCGTGGCCTGTTGTTCACTCATGCCGCCGATTTCCGGCAGCGCCAGGTAGTTCACCATCAGGCTGCCGATGGACACCTCGGCGCCCACGTAGAAGAAGATCGCCAGTACGCCGAACAGCACGTGCGGCTGCTTCAGCGCATCCAGCAGGGTGTGGTGGCTGCTGTCGGCCTGCTCGGTGGTTTCGGTCAAGCTGGGCAGGCGGAACAGGTAGACGAACACCGCCAGCAGCACCAGCGCGATCGCCAGGCCTACATAAGGGCCCTGCACCGACTGCGCTTCGGCAGTGCGGTAGGCCAGCTGCTCGGCCATCGGCATCGCCTTGATCTCGTCACCGCTCTTCACCGCGGTGCTCAGGATCAGGAAGCCGCCGAACAGCGGCGCCAGCGTGGTACCCAGCGAGTTCAGCGCCTGCGCCAGGGTCAGGCGGCTGGAGGCGGTTTTTTCCGGGCCCAGCAGGGCCACGTACGGGTTGGCCGCCACCTGCAGCACGGTGATGCCGGTGGCCAGCACGAACAGCGAGGCCAGGAAGGCGTCATAGGTACGCAGCGCGGCCGACGGCCAGAAGCCCAGCGCGCCCACACCGGCAATCAGCAGGCCGGCGATGATGCCCTGCTTGTAACCCAACCGCGCCACCAGCCGACCGGCCGGCACCGACATCAGGAAGTACGCCCCGAAGAAGGTGAACTGCACCAGCATGGCGCGGGTGTAGTTCAGCTCGAACACGGCCTTCAGGTGCGGGATCAGCACATCGTTGAGGCTGGTCAGGAAGCCCCACATGAAGAAGATGGTGGTGGCCACCCACAGGGCCGCGCGGGCATTCATCACCGGCGCCTGGCTGCTGTTGGATCCCGATGGACGGGGCGTTGCGGAAATCGGCATGCGTTTCGCGCCTCGATGCGCGTGTAGGTCGTTGGTACGTGGAAGGGAAAAGGTCTTGCTAAATCAGCTCGGCCGCGCGGCACTGCTCTCGCGCACGCGCAGCTGCACCGGGGCGACGGTGCGCCGCGGCGGTGCATCGGGATCATCCAGGCGTTGCAGCAGCAGCGCGGCGGCCTGGCGGCCACGCTCGCGCGGGTCGGCGGTCAGGGTGGTCAGCGGCGGCACGGCCACCGAGGCCTCGGAAATATCATCGAAACCGGTTACTGCGAAATCACCGCCGGGGCGGATGCCGCGGGAGTTCAGGCCCAGCATCAGGCCCAGCGCGACGGTGTCGTTGTAGCAGACCGCGGCACTGGGTCGATGGCCGTCGGCGAACAGTTCATCGGTGCGCGCGGCCGCTTCCAGGCGATTGGGCGCCGATTCGATCATCCAGCCCGGCGGCAGCGCCAGGCCCGCCTCGGCCAGGGCCTGCTGGAAGCCGGCGCGGCGCTGGTGGCAGGAACTGGAATCGGCATGGCCGCCGAAGAAGGCGATCTGCTGGTGGCCGCGCTCGATCAGGTGGCGGGTGGCCAGATAGGCGCCGTGCTGGTTGTCCAGGGTCAGGAAGTCCCAGTCGGCCCCTTCCAGTTCGCGGTTGAACAGGAGCACGTTGGCGTTGGCACCCAGCGCCTGGCGCAGCAGCGTGGCATCGCTGCCTTCGGCCGGCGACAGGATCAGGCCCGCCGGTGTGTGTTCCATCAGCGTGGACAGCACCGCCTGCTGGCGCTGCGGCGATTCGCCGGTGCTGCCCAGCAGGGTGACATACCCTCGCCCGCCCAACGCCTCGTCCACGCCAGAGGCAAATTCAGCGAAGAACGGGTTGGACAGATCGTTGATGACCAGCGCGATGCTGCTGGAGGTTCGCCGGCGCAGGTTGGCCGCCGCGCGGTTGTAGACGTAGCGCTGGCGGCGCAGTTCGGCTTCCACCTTGGCCCGGGTATCGACATTGACCAGCGGACTGCCACGCAGCACCAGCGAGACGGTGGCGCGCGACACGCCGATCGCGCGGGCGATGTCGGTCACCGTCACCGCCTTGCCGGAACGCTTGCTGGAAGTGCCGTCGTTGTCGTTCATCGCTGTACCGGGCTCCTCGGGAGGGTCAAGCCTAATGGATCGGAGGCCATTCGTGCCGTGCCGTTCGCTGGTTGGCCGCGAACGGCACGACGGTGGCTCAGCGCAGCACGCTGCCTGGTGCAGCGCACCATGAGACCGGCAGATCCTTCACTGCAGTACCCCAGCCCTGGGTCGGCGCCTGTGCATCCAGCGCGAACTGCAGGCGCGGGCCCTGCTGCAGCTGGTTCCAGTCCAGCCACACCGGGGCATGCGCGCGCCCATCCAGCTGCACGCCCTGCACGTACTGCAGGCGGCGGCCATCGGCACCGGGCGCATCAATGCGCAGCGTGCGGCCATTACCCATGTCCACTTCCACCTTGGCAAAGCGCGGCGTGTGCAGCAGGAACTGGCCGCTGCCCGGCACCGCCGGGTACACGCCGATGGCACTGAACAGGTACCAGGCCGACATCGTGCCCAGGTCATCATTGCCGGTGACGCCGTTGGGCGCGTTGGTGAACAGCTGCTGCGCCGCGCGCAGCACGTTGGCGGTCTTCCACGGCTGGCCGATCAGCGTGTACAGCCACGGCGCGTGCAGGTCCGGTTCGTTGTTGGGGTTGTAGCGGAACTGGTTGTAGTAGCTGTACGGCCCCACCACCCATTCCTTGCGGGCGGCGGTGAGCGGATCGGCCTGCAGCGCATCCATCGCGAAGAAGGCATCCAGGCGGCGGCCGGCCTGCTCGCGGCCGTCCATCGCGTCCACCAGGCCCGGCACGTCCTGCTGCGCCAGCCACTGGTACTGCCAGGCGGTACCTTCATGGAAGCCATGGTGCGAACGCGGGCTGTAATGGCCGTCGGCGGGTGTGTACCACTGGCCGTCTTCGGTGCGCGGGCGCGGGAAGCCGGTGAAGCCGGTTTCGGCGTCGCGCACCTGCGGGTCCCACACCTTGCGCCAGTTGCGGCCGCGCTCACGCAGCGTGGCCGAATCCTGCGCATGGCCCAGGCCATCGGCCATCTGCGAAAGCGCGCAGTCGGCCAGTGCGTATTCCAGCGTGGCCGAGCCGCCGTGGTGCGGGTCCACGTCCATGCCCTTGGACGGGAACGCGCGGTCGTAGACCACATAGCCCTTGTCCAGGTAGGTCGGGTTGCCCGAGCGGCCGGCCATCCGCGAATTCAGCGGCGGCGTACCGAACGCATTGCGGCGCAGCGCATCCCAGGCCTGCGATTCACGCCCCTTCAGCGCACCGAAGCGCCACAGGTCGACCATGAACGGGGTGACCGGATCGCCGGTCATGATGTTGGTTTCGAAATTCGCATAGCCCCAGCGCGGCAGCCAGCCACCCTGCTCGTCGATGGCCAGCAGGGTGCGGCCGATGTCACGCGCCACGTCCGGACGGGTCAGCGCCAGCCACTGGTTCTGCGCGCGATAGGTATCCCACAGCGAGAAATACTCGTAGTAGGTCCAGCCATCGGCGCGGTGGATGCCATCGTCATAGCCACGGTAGCGGCCATCGGCATCGCTGCCGGTGAGCGGCTGCAGCAGCGCGTGGTACAGCGCGCTGTAGAACACGGTGCGGTCATCGCCCGTGCCACCCTGCACGCGCACGCGCGCCAGCTGCTCGCGCCAGTCCTTCTGCGAAAGCGCGCGCATGCGGTCGAAACCGATCAGTGCGCCTCCCTGCATGCCCTCGGCGCGCAGATTGGTACGTGCGCCCTCGGCATCCACATGCGAGATCGCGCTGACCGCGGTGACCGACTGGCCCTTGGCCAGATCGAAGGTCAGCCAGGCGCCGTTCGGCTTCTGCTCGCCCTCCATGCTGTGCCGCGCGTTGGGCAGGCCACCGGCCTCGCCCCAGGTGCCGTGTGCCTTGAACGGACGATCGAATTCAACGCGGAACCAGGTCGTGTACTGGTGGCCGCCGCAGAAGCTCTTGGTGACCAGCTTGCCTTCCACGACCCGGTCGCCCACCACGTCGACCACGCTGCCGATCACCGAATGCCGCTCGTTGGCCTGGCCCACGTTCACAAGCACATGGCCGTCGCCGCTGCGCTGGCTGAAGGTGTAGCGCTCGGCCGCGGCACGGGTGCGCGCGGTGGCTTCGGCATCGATGCCGCCGTAGCTGGTCAGGCGCACCTTGTAGTAGCCAGCCTGGCCCACTTCACCGTCGTGGGTGTAGTTGGCGGCGTAGGCCTTGTGGTCGAACTGCTTGGGGTTGGCGGTATCGAAATCGCCGCCCGGGCCGATGCTGCCGGTCACGGGCAGGATGGAGACCTGGCCGCCCTGTTCCCAGCAACCGGCGCCGGACAGGAAGGAATGGCCGAAACCGCGGATCTTTTCATCGTCGTAGCGCCAGCCGGAATAGTGGCTGCCGATCGGACTGACCTGGATCAGGCCGAACGGTGCGGACGCGCCGGGGAAGGTGTTGCCGTCATCCTTGCTGCCGATGAAGGTGTTGACCTCGCGTTCGAGCGCGGCAGGTGCGGCCTGCAGCCAGGGCGTGATGGCCAGGGCCAGCAGGCAGGTGGCGCGGGCCAGCGGCCGCGGGGACAGCGCCGGCAGGCGCAGGAGGGAACGACGGCGGGACAACCTGGTCACGGACAGGACTCCTTGGCGGCAGGGCGGCAGCGGGGGGCGGCCGCTGCGGCCGAACTCCCCGTTTCCATCGGTACAAATCCGCACCCCGGCGGATTTAGATCGATTGAAGTAGAACAGGGAGCGCGCGCCCATGCATTCTGCGCCGCAGCAAAAGAGGGGGGTTCTTTTGCAGGGCTTGCAGCCCTGCACCTGCTGGGAGCCACGTCAACGTCAACGTCAACGTCAACGTCAAAGGCTGGCATTCCGTGGGATGGCGGGGTGGGTCCGGTTGAGGGGGACGCTGCAAGTCCCCCTCCGGGGCCCGGCCCAGCCGCTGGCGGCTGTGCGTTCGGGCGCTTGCGAAGCAGTGCTTCGCAAGCAAAGCGCCCTCACCCATGTAAGGTCGGTCGCCGCATCCATGCGGCTCACGCCCCCTCAACCGGACCCACCCCGCCTTCGACAGATTTCCGCGATCTGTCGGGAAAGCACGGGGTCGGATCCCGTTGCCGCGCAACGGGCTCCGACCCCAGATTGATTTCGATGTCTGACAGATTCATCCACGCATGGCGTGGATCTACTGGCCGCCGGCCAACTGGATGAACCCAATCGATAGCCGACAGATGTGTCGACCAAGGTCGACACCTACCAACAGCCGCGCGGAACACCAAGCGCCGTTACCAACAGCCGCGTGAACCTGTCGAAGGTGGGGCGGTGTCGGATTGCGGGGTGTCAGCCGCATGGATGCGGCTGCCAAGCCTACAGGGACGTACTTGCGGCGTCCCCGCAATCCGACACCGCCCCGCCAGTCCACGGAGCCCCGCTTTTGAAGTTGACGTTGCCGTTGCTCCAGGCAGGTGCAGGGCTGCAAGCCCTGCCGAACACCCCCTCCCCTTTGCGCATGTAAACGATTCCAGCGCATTTCAGCGAATCATCATTCGGCCGACACGTCGCTGCAATATTGCGCAGCAGCATGCGCAGACCCTCCGGCCATGCTAAAAATCGCCCCGCCATCGCTTAGATCGATCCAAGCGGATCCCATGGGATGGCCCGGCGTTGGGGACCGGCACAGGACGTACCCGAACAACAGCGCGCCGCCCAGGCAGCCGCGCGGCATCAGCAAAATCGGCACCGCAGATTAGATCGATTCAAGTTTCCGCGTCAGTCACCGGATCAATCCATGAGAGAGGGAGAGATGGCAATCAAGCATTCAACTCGTACGCACGGCCGCGACGCCTTGTCGTTCGCCGTTGCACTGGCCCTGGCCGCAGCCGTCGCGCCGACCGGCGCCGCTGCCCAGCAGGCCAGCGCACAACCGACCACCGGCAGCGCCGATGCCACCACGCTGGACAGCGTGCAGGTCACCGGCTACCGCTATGCGATCGAGAAGAGCCTGCAGCAGAAGCGCGACGCCAACGCCGTGGTCGAAGTGATCACCGCCGAGGACGTCGGCAAGTTCCCCGACAAGAACGTGGCCGACTCGCTGCAGCGCGTGCCCGGCGTGGTCATCACCCGTGACGGCGGCGAAGGCAAGAGCGTCAGCGTGCGCGGCCTCGATCCCGACCTGACCCTGACCCAGTTGAACGGCAACTACATCGCCACCTCCGAAACCAATGACGAGGCCAGCCGTTCGTTCAACTACACCCTGCTGCCGTCGAACATGCTGTCCAGCGCCGAGCTGTTCAAATCGCCGGAAGCCCGTATCGACGAAGGCGGCATCGGCGGCACGGTCATCCTGCACACCCGCCGCCCGCTGGAAATGGAATCCAACTCCGGCTACGTGACACTGGAAGGCGTCTCCTCCGACACCCACCAGGATGTCGACCCGCAGGCGTCGGCGCTGTACTCGTGGCACAGCAAGGACGAGCGCTTCGGTGTGCTGGTCGGCGTGACCCAGCAGAAGCGCACCAGCCGCACCATGGAAGTGACCACCGAGAACTACCAGTGGTACGGCACCGACGTCGACGCCCGTGATGTCAACGGCAACGCCCTCACCCAGGGCGGCATCAACTACTGGTGGGGCAACTCCGGCTTCAACGATCAGTTCGGGCGCAACTACACCGACTTCTTCATGCCCACCTCGGTGAACTTCGCGGTGAAGGAAGAGAAGCGCGAGCGCAAGGGCGGCCAGCTGACGTTCCAGTTCAAGCCGGTCGACAACCTGACCCTGACCGCCAACTACTTCCGCTTCCAGCTGGACGGCGACTACACGCAGAACATGCTGAAGGTGCCCGAGTGGAACATGGCGCGCTACAACGGTGACGGCAACTGGGCTGGCGGCCGCCTGCTCAACGGCCTGAGCTTCGACCCCAGTGGCACCGTGGTTACCGGCGCACAGTTCGAGAAACTGGCCGGCAAGACCTACTACTGCAGCGAGGACGAAGCCGCTGCCGCCGGCCTGGCCCCGGGTGGCTGGGGCCCGGACGACTGCACCATTCCCACCCCGCAGCTGACCGGTGGCTACAGCCGCGAAAAGGCGCTCTCGCAGACCGCCGACCTGACCATCGACTGGGACATCAGCCCGCTGTGGAAGGCCTCCTTCAGCGGCGGCCGTACCTGGTCCGAGGGTGGTCCGTCGATGAACTTCCGTATGTCGGCCAAGCCGCGCCGCCGCGTCAACGGCGTGTGGGAATCGGGCAACCAGTACACCGCGTGGGACCTGACCGGCACGCCGTCGCTGACCGTCTCGCCGAACCTGCAGGAGGTGCTGATGAATGGCATCGCCGAGGTCGACACCGGTTCGACCGATTCGTCGTGGATGCAGACCGAGGTCGAGCAGAACCACTTCCAGGCCGATGTCACCAAGATGTTCGAAAGCGGCTGGCTGGACTCGATCCAGTTCGGCGCCAAGTACCGTGACGGCAAGGTCCACCGCAACACCGGCAACACCTACTGGGTGTGCCAGGGCGCCGACCCCGCCGACTATGACAGCCGCTACCAGGCCGGCTGTGATAACACCGCCGGCATCGCCCAGCCCGGTTTCTTCCTGTCCAATCCGATCAGCGGCATCGCCGGTGGCTTCAACGCGAATGTATTCCCGGGCATCAACTTCCCGTCCTACATCGACTACCTGAACTCCACCTACGGTTCGTCGCACAACCGCGTTGAGGACGACTTCGTCTACAACGTCAACGAGAAGATCTACTCCGGCTACTTCCAGGCCAACTTCCGTACCGAGCGCCTGCGCGGCAACGTCGGTGTGCGCGTGGTGCGCACCAAGCAGTTCGCCCAGTCCAGCGACTCGATCGAACGCTTCAACGATTACTTCCTGGACAACGCCTCCGGCGCGCCGATGTCCTGCGACGATCCGGCGGCGGCCGCCTTCCCCACCTACGGCTGCGAGAGTGGCTTCGTGCGCCTTCCCGATGCCCTGGCACGCGAGAAGAGCTACGAGCTGATCGGCTCGGACCGCACCTACACCGACGTGCTGCCCAGCTTCAACATTGCCTGGGACATCACCGACAACCTGGTGCTGCGTGGCGCCGCGTCGAAGGTGGTGGCACGGCCGAGCTACACCAGCATCGCCGCACCGGGCAGCCTGAGCTACTACAGCCCCGAGTACGTCAATGACCGCCGCGTTGCCGGCGGTGCGCCGACAGAAGGCTGGGCCGGCAATGGCAGCAACAAGAACCTGGAAGCCTTCGAAGCGACCCAGTACGACCTGGGCGTGGAGTGGTACTTCATGCCGGGCGCGGTCGCCGGCGTCGGCCTGTTCCGCAAGGACATCAGCAACTTCACCGTGCCGATCGTGCGTGACGTGCAGATGGAAGTCGGTGGCGAAATGGTGACGGTGCAGAACTACAGCACCCAGGCCAACGGCCGCGATGCGGTGTCGCAGGGCGTGGAGCTGTACGGCCAGTACACCTTCGACTTCGGCCTGGGCGTGCAGGCCAACTACACCTACAACGACACCAACCTGGCCTCGATCGAGCTCAATGGCGAGAACCTGGGTGCATCGCCGCTGGTGGGCAGCGCCAAGAACCAGGCCAACCTGACGGTGTTCTACGAAACCGACCGGTTCCTGGCCCGCGCCTCGTACAACCGTCGCGGTGAAGTGGTCGGCGGCCTGGTCAACGGCATGACCCAGTACACCGAGCCGTACGACCAGCTGGATCTGAACGTGGCCTACAACTTCACCGAAGCACTGACCTTCACCGCCTCGGTACTGAACGCCACCAAGTCGGAACAGCGCATCTACCTGGGCAACGACACCCAGTCGCGCCTGATCTCCAACCTGTATTCGGGCCGACAGATCTACTTCGGCGCGACCTACAAGTTCTGACCTGCCCTCAGGGTCGGAGCCCTTCTGCGAAGGGATCCGACCCCGTTCAACGGTCCTCCACGGCAGCCACGCTTTTACAGGTGGCTGCCGTTTTTGTGCGCACCGTCGTCCAACGCCTTGCGCAGTGCCGCCACCGTGGCGGCGCTGGTCTGGTGCCAATCCGGGTCGAGACCGCGCAGCACCGGGTTCTGGAACTGCATGGCCGAGCGCCGCAGGCCCTTGGCGGAGGCGTGCAGCTCGCTGCAGCCGGTGTGCCGGGCCACCGCGGCGATGTTGGCCGGCCCCAGGCCGGCACCGGGCATTACGCTGATGCGCCCGGCCGCCTGGGTGACCAGCGTGGCCAGCACCTTGCTGCCGGCCTCCGCACTGACCTGCCCGCCCGACGTCAGCACGCGCTGGCAGCCGAGGTCGATCACCTGCTCCAGCGCCGCGGACAGATCGCGGGTTGCGTCGAAGGCGCGATGGAATGTGACCTGCAGCGGCCCGGCGGCCTGCGCCAGTTCGCGGCACAGCGGCAGGTCGATGTCACCGTGCACATCCAGCGCGCCGATCACCACGCCATCGCAACCCAGCGCACGGCAGTGTGCGATGTCGCGCAGCATCAGCTCGGTTTCCAGTGCGTCGTAGTGGAAATCGCCGGCACGCGGGCGCACCAGCACGAACAGCGGAATGGTCAGCCGCTCGCGGGCAATGGCGATGCTGGCGAAGGACGGCGTGGTGCCGCCCTCGGCGAGGTTGTCGAACAGTTCGATGCGGTCGGCACCACCGGCCTGCGCGGCAAGCGCGGAGGCCACCGAATTGCTGGCGATCTCCAATCCCAGGCGCACGCTCACGCCTGGCTGCTCGTGTAGATCGACGGCGAATCGCGCAGGTCATCCTGGCGCTGGCCATCGCACACGGCATAGACGAAGCCACGATGCAGCGCGTACGCGCCCACCTCGCCCTGCTTGTTCATCGCCAGGAAGCACACCTGCAGCGTGCGACTGGCCTCGGGGCGCTTGCGCACCACCCGGTCGATCGCCTCACGGCACGCCTGCGCGGGCGTGCGGCCCTGCCGCATCAACTCCACCACCAGGAACGAGGCGGCGTTGCGGATCATCTCCTCGCCCACGCCCGAGGCGGTGGCGGCGCCCACCTCGTTGTCCACGTACAGGCCGGCACCGATGATCGGGCTGTCGCCGACCCGCCCGTGCAGCTTCCAGGCCATGCCGCTGGTGGTGCAGGCGCCGGCAAGATGCCCCTTGGCATCCAGCGCCAGCATGCCGATGGTGTCGTGGTTGTCGCTGTTGCCGGGGATGCCACGGCGCTCGGCGTTGATCTGCGGCTGGTACTGCTCGGTCTTCAGCCATTCGCGCCAGGCCGCCTCAGCCTGCGGGGTGATCAATCGCTTCCGCTCGAAGCCCTGCTGCACCGCGAACTGCTGGGCACCGTCGCCCACCAGCAGTACATGCGGGCTGTTTTCCATCACCCTGCGCGCCACCGACACCGGGTGCGCGATGTCCACCAGTGCAGCCACTGCGCCGCAGCGGCCATCGCCATCCATGATGCTGGCGTCCAGGCTCAACACACCGTCGCGATCGGGGTTGCCACAATGGCCCACGGTAGGATTGCACAGCTCGCTTTCAGCCCAGCGTGCGCCGGCTTCCACCGCATCCAGCGCGCTGCCACCCTGGCCCAGCACCTTCCACGCGGCCTGGTTGGCCGGCACGCCGAAGTCCCACGTTGAAACCACCTTCACCCCGCCCTGCGTGCGCGCCTGCGCGCCCGGCAAGGCCGCCATGCCTGCGGCCAGTGCACCGGCCTGCAGGAACTGCCTGCGATCCACCATGTTGCCCTCCCCTTGCAGAAAGCGATGCCGGCCGCGGGCCGGCTGCGTGTTTCAGCCCCCGCGCGGCAGCCGCGCCGCGTGCCAGACGGCCGCGCCGAGCACGCCCAGCTGGCCATGTTCCACCCGCCACACCGGCACCTGGCGCAGCACATCGGCCAGCACGCCCTTGTTGAGGAAGCGCTCGCGGAAGCGGCCGTCGGCCAGGAAATCCTGTACGTGGGCGGAAATGCCGCCGGCCAGGTATACCGAACGCGCGCCTACGGCAATGGCCGCATCGCCCGCCAGGCTGCCCAGCCACGCGCAGAACACCTGCAGGGTTTCCACCGCCACCGCATCCTCGCCGCTGCGCGCGGCGCCGATCAGCGCTTCGGTGGTGGACCATTGCGGTGCAACCCCGCGCAGTTCGCACAGGCACGGGTACAGATTCAGCAGCCCGCTGCCGGACAGCACCCGTTCGTTGTCCACGTGCGGCCAGCGCTGCAGCAGCTTGGCCAGCACCTGCAGTTCCAGCGCGGTGCCGGCCCCCAGCGCGGCGTGGCCCAGTTCGCTGGCCAGCACCGGGCGGTCGCCATCGGCAAAGCGCAGCGCTGCGCCCAGTCCGGTACCCGCGCCCAGCACCAGCGCCGGGAATGCCTGCGCGGGGTCGCCCGGGCCGTTCAGCGGCACCAGCGTTTCCGGCTGCAGGTAGGGCACGGCCAGGGCCACCGCCTCGAAATCGTTGATCAGCTGCAGTTCGCCCAGGCCGGACTGCGCGCGGGTGGCCGACAGCGAAACAGTCCACGGCAGGTTGGCGTTGATCAGCACGTCGCCATCGAGCACGCCGGCAATGGCCACCACCGCGCTGTGCGCGGGCTGGCCCAGGCTGGCACTGAAGTCGGCCAGGATCGCTGCCAGGCTGGCGTGGTCGGCGCAGGCATAGGTGCGATAGCCGCCCAGGCGCGGGGTCTGGCCAGGCACCAGGTGGGCCAACGCTACACGGGCGAAGGTGCCGCCCACATCGGCCACTACCACGCTGTGCGAAACGCCGGCGCCGCTGGCGTCGGAGGAAGACGGGTCTACTGCTGCGACGTTCACACGGGCCTGCTTGAATCGACGGATCGGCGTCGATTCTCGGCCATCGCCGCCGCTTTGCCAACGCTGCGGCAATGCCTCGCCCGGCAGCCGCTTACATGCCTTCCTGCTCGGCCACCTGCACCCCGTCCACCAGCACGCGCAGGCGCTGCGGACGGAACCCGGCGAACAGCAGCGGCCGGGTGCGTTCCACCAGCACCTGGTGGCCGGCGATATGGCGCAGCCAGGACTGCACCAGCGAGAACGAAAAATGCGTGCCCGGGTGCAACGGGTGTTGCACCCAGACCGTCTCGCTGGCACTGCGCAGCTGCATGGCGCCACTGAACCAGTGGCGGCTGAGGGTGACCGGCGTGGTGCCGGCCATGAAGCGGATTTCCATGGCGCGTCCTTTCGTCGTGGCAACCGCCCGCCCGGTCAGGGCTGGGCGGTCTGCAGGCTGTAACTGGTGGTGGCGGTGAACACCGCACCGTCAGGCTGGGTGGAGCGCACCTCCACCTTGTGGCTGCCGACCGCCAGCCCGGTGGGCAGCGCGCCACGCCACAGGTGCGGCGAGGCGGTGGCTTCCGGCGAACGATCATAGCCGCGCAGGGTGGTGGCCAGATCATCGGCCACGTTTTCCACCAGCAGGCGCGGGTCGGGCTGGCTGACCTGCTTCATCCGCTGCCACGGGCCACCATCCACGCGGTACTCCACCACGCTCGCGTCCTCGCCCATGTACACGTTGGCGTAGACGCCCCATGCCGGGTAGGCACCCTGGCGCAGCACCTTGGGCGCGTGCAGGCCGATCTGCTCGCTGGCCGGGGCGCCGGCCACGCGGTACTGCAGGCGGTAGCTGCCGTTGCCGGCCACATCCAGCAGCGCATAGCCCTTGGGCGTGCCATCGCTCATGGTGCTGTCCGGCACGCCGGCGGCATTCTTCACCCCGGACCAGAACGCGCCGCAGTTGGCGCCCACGTTGTATTCGTGCAGCGGCTTGTCGCCCTGCCAGCCTTCGGCCCTGCCGTGGTAGACGTGCTGCTGGGTGTGGCTGTGCCCGCTCAGCACCAGCACGTTGCGGAAGGGCTTGAGCAGATCGAACAGGCGCTGGCGATCGGCGTGGCGGAAGGTCTCGCGCCCCGGTGCGGCATCGAACAGCGGAATATGCATGCCCAGCACCAGCAGGCGGTCCTTGTGCAGGCCCTTCAGGTACGCGGCCAGGAAGGCGAACTGGTCCTCGCGCAGGCCGCCCACGTACTTCGGCTTGGCGTTGGGGTCGTACACCACATCGTCCAGGAACACGAAGCTGGCACCGCCCTCTTCCACCGCATAGGTGTCCGGGCCGTAGATGTTGCGCCAGCTGTCCAGCGAGTGGTCATCGTTGGCGGCGTCGAAATCCAGGTCGTGGTTGCCGGGCACATGGAACCACGGCACGCCCAGTTCGGTGGTCACCTTGTTGATGGCCGGGTACAGGGTCAGGTCGTCATTGACGATGTCGCCCAGGGTGGTGCCCAGACGCGCCTTGGTCTGCCCCACCAGTGGTTCGACGATCGACTGCTGGTAGTAGCCGATGTCCTGCGTGGTGGCGGTCTGCGAATCGGTGAACACCAGCATCTGGAAGCCGCGCCGGTTATCGTGGCGATCGGCCTGCAGGGCGAAATCCCAACTGCGGGCAGCGTCACCGGTGGCGGCGATGCCACCGTACTTCAGCGCCGGCGAGCCGTTGGGACGGTAGTGGCGCCAGAACGAAGGCAGGCCATCGGCCGCCTTCGGGAAGGAATAGGCATCGGGCTTGATCACGAACACCGTCTGGCCGTCGCGCACCGGCAGGCTGTAGCTGCCATCGGCGGCGGTCTTGACGATGGTTTCGCCGTTGGACACCTGCACGCCGGCCAGGCCGGGATCGGTGGCACCGCGCCCGGGCTTTCCGTCGCGCTCAAGGTAGACCTTGCCACTCACCACGGTGTCGGCGGCCCATGCCGGCGAAGTAAACAACAGGCAGCACAGCCAGGCGGCGGGCAGTTTCATGGGGGGCGGTCCGGGAAAGAAAGACCGCCCATTGTAGATTCCGTTGATGACATCGCGCACGCAGTGTCGCCCGGCAGGTACGGACCGTTGGTCCGCACGCCCCCATCAACGGTGGCGCATTTCCAGCACATCGCGGGCGTCCTGCAGCGACAGGCCCCGCGCGCGCAGCAGCACCAGCAGGTGGTACAGCAGGTCGGCCGATTCCCCCAGCAATGCGTCATCGTCCTGCGCCACGGCGGCCAGCGCGGTCTCCACGCCCTCCTCGCCCACCTTCTGCGCGATGCGGCGGATGCCGCCTTCGAACAGCGAGGTGGTGTAGCTTCCCGCCGGTCGCTGCGCATCGCGCACGGCCACCAGCTGGCCCAGCCCGCCCAGGAAATCCTTCGGCGCGCCGTCGAAACAGCTCTCCGCGCCGGTGTGGCAGGTCGGGCCTGCCGGGCGCGCCAGCACCAGCACGGTATCTGCATCGCAGTCCACGCTGATCGACTGCACCGCCAGCACGTGGCCGGACTGCTCGCCCTTGGTCCACAGGCGCTGCTTGCTGCGGCTGTAGAAGGTCATGTGCCCGGTCACCTGGGTGATGTGCAGCGACTCGGCATTCACATAGCCCAGCATCAGCACCTGCAGCGTGTCGGCATCCTGCACCACGGCCGGCAGCAGGCCATCGCCCTTGGCCCAGTCCAGGGTTTCCAGCGCCTGCGGCGACGGGCGTACTTCAATAGACATCTCGAACCTCGATCTGTTGCTCGCGCAGGTAGCGCTTCAAATCCGCAATGGCAATGGCGCCACTGTGGAACACACTGGCGGCCAGTGCACCGTCCACGTCGGCCTGGTCGAAGGCCTGGGCGAAGTGTTGCATCGCGCCGGCACCGCCGGAGGCAATCAGCGGCACGTTGCAGACTGCACGCGCCTGGCGCAGCTGCGCCACGTCGTAGCCACGGCGCACGCCGTCGCTGTCCATGCAGTTCAGCACGATTTCGCCGGCACCGCGGCGCTGCGCGTCCACGATCCAGTCCAGGGTGCGCAACGGCACCGCCTGGGTCTTGCTGGGGTCACCGCTGAAGCGGCGCACGCGCCACTCGCCATCGGGCTCGCGCACCGAATCCACGCCGACCACCACGCACTGCACGCCGAATTCGTCGGCCAGTTCGGTGATCAGCTCGGGGCGGCCCAGCGCCGGCGAGTTGATCGAAATCTTGTCGGCACCGGCAAACAGCACACGGCGCGCGGTTTCCACGCTGTCGATGCCACCGGCCACGCAGAACGGAATGTCGATCAGGCGGGCGATGCGCTCGATCCAGCCCACGTCCACCGAACGTGCTTCCGGGCTGGCGCCGATGTCATAGAACACCAGCTCATCGGCGCCCTGGTCGCGGTAGCGCTGGGCCAGTTCGGCGATATCGCCCATGTCCACGTGGTCGCGGAAGCGCACGCCCTTGACCACGCGGCCATCGCGCACGTCCAGGCAGGGAATGATGCGGCGACTCAACATGCCAGTGCCTCGCCCAGGTCCATGCGCTGTTCCAGCAGCGCCTTGCCCAGGATCGCGCCGCCACAGCCGGCCGCGCGCGCCTCGGCCACGTCGGCCACGCTGCGGATGCCACCGGAAGCCTGCACGGCCACGCCCGGCAACAGCGCGGCAAGGTGCGCATACAGGCTGATGTTCGGGCCGGCCAGCATGCCATCGCGGGCAATGTCGGTGCACAGCAGGTGGGCCATGCCGGCCTGCGCGTAGCGCTGCGCCAACGCATCCAGGGTGACCCCGGCGTTCTCGGTCCAGCCATGCACCGGCAGCTGCCACTGGCCCTGCGCGTCCTGGCGCGCATCCAGGGCGATGGTCAGGCGCTGCGGACCGAACTCAGCCAGCCAAGCGATCACGGTGTCCGGCTCGCGCACGGCCAGCGAACCCACCACCACGCGGCCGGCGCCTGCGTCGAGGATGCGCGCCACATCGTCGCGGCCGCGCACGCCGCCGCCGGTCTGCACCTGCAGCGACGTCTGTGCGCGGATCACCGCCAGCAGGGGCGCCAGGGTGTAACCGCCCGCTCGCGCGGCATCCAGATCGACCAGGTGCATCCACTGCGCGCCCTGCCCGGCAAAGGCCTGCGCGCGCGGCAGCGGATCGTCGCCGTAATGGGTTTCCTGCGCATAGTCGCCCTGACGCAGCCGCACCACGCGGCCATCACGGATATCCAGCGCGGGGTAGACGGTGAAGCTCATGCAGCGGTGCCCTCGAGGAAATTGCGCAACATCTGCGATCCGGTCTCGCCGGAACGCTCGGGATGGAACTGGGCGCCGAAGTAGCGGCCCTGCTCCACCACGGCGGTGAACAGGCCGCCGTGATCGCAGGCGGCCACGGTGTGGGTGTTCAGTGGCGCGGCGTAGCTGTGCACGAAGTACGCGCTGGCACGCTCGGGCACGCCCTGCAGCAGGGTCGATTCGCGCAGCGGCAGCAGCCGGTTCCAGCCCATGTGCGGCACGCGGATCCCGCACGCCGGCACCAGCTTGCGGACCACGCCGGGAATCAGCCCCAGGGTGTCCACGCCCGCCTCTTCCGAACGATCAAACAGCAGCTGCATGCCCAGGCAGATGCCCATCAACGGCACTTCCAGGCGCCGCAATGGTTCCACCAGGCCCTGCGCGTGCAGGCGCTGCATGCCCGGTGCGGCCGCACCCACGCCGGGCAGGATCACCCGCTGCGCACCGGCAAGGCCTTCAGCATCACGCACCAGCCGCACCCGCGCGCCCAGGCGTTCCAGTGCGTAGCGCACCGAGCCCAGGTTGGCACCGCCGGCATCGATCAGCGCGACCTCGCTCACAGCGCCCCCTTGGTGCTGGGCAACGCCGTGCCCTGGCGGGCCAGCGCCGGGCGCAGCGCGCGGGCCAGCGCCTTGAAGCACGCCTCGACCTTGTGGTGGTCGTTGTCACCGCGCACCTGCAGGTTCAGGTTCAAACCACTGGCATCGCACAGCGAACGGAAGAAGTGCGGCACCAGTTCGGTCGGCATGTCGCCCACGCGCTCGCGCTTGAACTCGCCTTCGAACACGAAGTACGGGCGGCCGCTGAAGTCCAGCGCGGCGCTGGCCAGGGTCTCGTCCATTGGCAGGGTGAAGCCATAGCGGCCGATGCCGCGCTTGTCGCCCAGTGCCTCGCGCAGCGCTTGGCCCAGCGCCAGGCCGGTGTCCTCGATGGTGTGGTGCTCGTCGATGTGCAGGTCACCTTCAGCCTGGATATCCAGGGCGAAGCCGCCGTGCTTGCCGATCTGCTCCAGCATGTGGTCGAAGAACGGCAGGCCGGTGGCGATGTGCGCATCCCCGGCACGGTCCAGGTCCAGTTCGACGCGGATCTTCGTTTCCCTGGTGTTGCGCTGGACCACGGCGGTACGCGGCGCATCGGCCAGCACGTGGGCGATACCCGGCCAGTCCCACTCGCCCCCGAACTGTTCGGTGCGCAACTGGAACCCGCGGATGTTGAGGTTGTCGGCGAACTGCACGTCGGTGATGCGATCACCGACCATGGCCGAGCGCGACCAGTCGATGCTGCGGTCCTGCAGGTAGGCGGTCATCAGCCCGATGGCCGGCTTGCGCGTGGGCGCATTGTCCTGCGGCCAGCTGCAGTCGATCAGCACGTCACGGAACACGATGCCCTGGCTTTCAAAGATCTGCAGCATCAGGTCGTTGGGGCCATCGAAGCTGGCGCGGGGGTACGCCTCGGTGCCCAGGCCATCCTGGTTGGTGACGATGACGAACTGGTAGCCGGCATCGCGCAGCTTCAGCAGCGCCGGAATGACCTGCGGCACGAAGCGCAGCTTCTCGTACGCGTCGATCTGGAAGTCCGCCGGCTCCTCGATGAGGGTGCCGTCGCGGTCGATGAACAGAATGGGGGTCATGCAGCGGCCCTCCGAGCCGACAGGGCCGCGAGCACGCGGTCGTTCTCTTCGCGCGTGCCGATGCTGATGCGCAGTGCATCGCCCAGCTGCGGCGCGGCGCGCTGGTCACGCACCACCACACCGGCCGCCAGCAGGGCATCGAATGCGGACTGCGCATCGCCAAAGCGTACCAGCAGGTAGTTGCCAGCCGAGGGGTACACGCGGCGCACGCCGGGCAGGTCCGGCAATGCCGCGAACAAACGTTCGCGTTCGGCAATGACGGTGGCCACGCGCTCGGCGGTACGCCCCAGTGCGGCCGGCTGCAGGGCCTGCACGGCCAACTCGGCACAGGGAGTCGGCACCGGGTACGGGGCCTGGCAGCGACGCAGCACGGCAATCAGTTCCGGCGCGGCGATCAGGGTGCCGATGCGCGCGGCCGCCAGCGCGTGCGCCTTGGACAGCGTGCGCAGCACGGCGAGGTTGGCGTGCGCGGCCAGCAGCGTGGTCGCCGACGCGCGCTGCGCGTACTCGACGTAGGCCTCGTCGACCACCACCAGGGCCTGCCCGCGCAGCGCGGTGGCCACGCGTTCTATATCGGCCAGATCGATATCGCTGCCGGCCGGGTTGGACGGCGCACACAGGAAGACCAGCTTGGCGCCCTGCGCCTGTGCCGTGTCGATGATCGCGTCGAGATCGGCGCGCAGGCCGACTTCGCCGTCCACCAGCGGCACGTCGATCAGCGGCGCACCCTGCAGCCGCGCGCAGACCGCATACATGCCGAACACCGGCGAGGTCACCAGCACACCGTCGCGGCCGGGCACGCACAGGGCGCGCACCAGCAGGTCGATGGCTTCATCACTGCCACGGCCGACCAGCAGCTGCTGCGGCTGCACGCCGTACAGCGCGGCCAGACCCTCGCGCAGTGCCAGCGGTTGCGGTTCGGGATAGCGGCGGCTGCTGCCGGCGGTATCGGCAGGATTGGCCCAGGCCGACTCGTTGGCGTTCAGCCAGACATCGCCCTGCACGGCCGCGCTGCGCGCCGAGCTGTAGCCCGCGAACGCCTGCAGGTCCGGGCGCACCAGCGCCAGCACGTCATCGATGGCAGCGCTCATGCGGCGGCCTCCATGCGCAGAGCCACGGCACGCTCGTGCGCGTCCAGGCCCTCGGCACTGGCGATGATGCGCGCGCAGCCGCCAACCGCCGCCAGGCCGGCCGCGCTGGCGCTTTGCACGCTGATCAGGTTCTGGAAGCTGGCCACGCTGACACCGCTGTAGGCACGCGCGGCACCTGCGGTGGGCAGCACGTGGTTGGTGCCACTGCAGTAATCGCCCAGCGCTTCCGGGGTGTAGTCGCCCAGGAACACGGAGCCGGCGGCCTGCACCTGCGGCAACCAATCGCGCGGTTCACGCAGCGCCAGGATCAGGTGCTCGGGTGCGTAGCGGTTGCTGATGGCAAAGGCCTCGGCCAGCGCCTCGACCTGGATCAGGCGCGAAGCAGACAGCGCCTGCCGCGCGATCTGCTGCCGCGGCAGCAGCGCGACCTGGCGCTCCACTTCGATTTCAACGGCCGCCAGCATCGCTGCATCGTCGGTCAGCAGCAGCACCTGCGAATCGGGGCCGTGCTCGGCCTGCGACAGCAGGTCCGCTGCCACGAACGCCGGATTGGCACCGGCATCGGCAATCACCAGCACTTCCGACGGGCCGGCCGGCATGTCGATGGCAGCCGCACCGTCCTGCGCCACCTGCTGCTTGGCCTCGGTAACGAAACTGTTGCCCGGCCCGAACAGCTTGTCGCAGGCCGGAATGCTGGCCGTGCCATAGGCCATCGCGGCGATGGCCTGCGCCCCGCCCAGCTTGAACACGCGCTGCACGCCGGTCAGGCGCGCGGCCACCAGCACGGCCGGATCGGCACTGCCGTCGGCGCGCGGCGGCGTGCACAGCACCACCTGCGGGCAGCCTGCCAGTTGCGCGGGTACGCCCAGCATGAGCGCGGTGGACGGCAGCGGTGCGCTGCCGGCGGGCACGTACAATCCAACGCGGCCGATCGGTCGCAGCATGCGCTCGCAGACCACGCCCGGCGCGGTTTCCACCGCATAGCCCTGGCCCATGCCGGCCTCGTGGAAGCGGCCAATGCGCTCGGCGGCCTCGACCATGGCCTGGCGCAGCTCCGCCGGCACGGCCGCTTCGGCGGCGGCGAATTCCTCCTGGGATACTTCGAATGATGGCAGTTCCACGCCGTCGAAACGGGCGGTGATGGCGCGCAGGGCGGCATCGCCGTCGGCGCGCACCTGCGCGATCAACGCAGCCACCGCATCGCGGGTCTGTTGGGCCACGGTCTGCACCGGACGGGTCAGCGCCTCGCTGCGTGCGGCTTCATCAAGTTGCGACCAGATCAGACGATTCATGCCAGCGACCGCTCCACGCTCAACACCATCAGGCCCTGGGCGCCGGCGCGCTCCAGTTCTTCCATGCGCTGCCAGGTCAGCGGACCGGGGCACATGGTCTGCAGGCGCAGCGCGCCTCCATCGGCAGGCAAACGCACCAGCGGCTCGGCATCGGCCAGCAGCTGGGCCAGTGCATCCACCCGGTCTTCGCTGGCGCGGAACATCAGCAGCTTGCGGTCCTGCTTCTGCACCACGCCATCCAGGCGGCGCAGCAGCATGCTGCGCAGGCCGGCGCGGGCATCGTCGGGCACGCGCACGGCACCAGCCAGCACGGCCTCGCTGTCCAGCAGGTTGTGCACGGGCGTGAGCTGGTTGGCGCGCAGCGTGGCGCCGCTGGAGACCAGGTCGCAGATCAGGTCGGCGGTGCCCAGGCGCGGGGCGATTTCCACCGAACCGGACAGTTCCACCACCTGCGCATCCACGCCCTGCTCGCCCAGCCACTGCTTGAGGATGGCCGGGTAGCTGGTGGCGATGCGGGTGCCGGCCAGCTGCGCCGGCCCGCTCCATTCCCACTCTTCGGGCACCGCCAGCATCAGCCGGCACTGGCCGAAGCCCAGCCCGCGCAGGGCCTGGTAGGCGTCGGGCAGGCCGATCTGGCGGCGCGCGGCGGCCTGTTCGTCCAGCTCGTTGCGGCCGACGATGCCCAGGTCGCACACGCCGTCGGCGATCAGGCCGGGAATGTCGTCGTCGCGCACCAGCAGCAGGTCCACCGGCAGCGATTCGCCGTAGCAGAACAGCTTGTCGCGGCTCTCGCGCCAGCTCAGGCCGCAGGCGCTGAGCAGGTTGCGGGCGGGTTCGGCCAGACGGCCGCTTTTCTGAATGGCGATGCGCAGCCGGTCACGTGCCGGCGCTGCCTGGGTTGCACTCATGGGGGAAGTCTCGAAGTTCGGAACGGGGCGCGGATCAGCGCGAAGCAAGGCGGTCGATGGCGGCGGCATAACCTCGATGGCCATGCTCGAGCGTGCGCGCCACCCGTCCGGTGGTGGTCACGCTGACCCCGGTGCGCTCGTGGATCTCGCGGTAGGGCACGCCCTGCTGCAGCAGGGGGACGACCTTCCAGCGGTCGGCCATGGCTTCCAGTTCGGCCGGGGTGCAGAGGTCGCGCAGGAAGGCGAGCACCTGGTCGGGTTCGCGCAGGGCGGCAAAGGCCTGGGCCAGGGAGTCGAGGTCGGCCTGCGGGTCTTTGGCGGCGATGTCGGGGCGGGCTTTCACGGGGAGGATTTCTTGCATCAATGTAATAGCGCGCTAGTACATTAACGCATTCTTGCGCAGTGCGTCAAATCGTGGGTTGGTCGTGGCAGGGCTGCGCCCTGCACCTGCCAAAGCAGAAGCCAGAGCCGAAGCAACGGCAAAAGCTGGGTTACTGAGGGTTGGGGGGTGGGTCCGGTTGAGGGGGACGGCGTAAACACGCCCCCTCAACCGGACCCACCGCGCCTTCGACAGTTTCCTGCGAGCTGTTGGAAGAGCCCGGGGTCCGAACAGGCTTTTGTAGAGTCGAGCCATGCTCGACTGCTTTTCCTGGAAACGAAAACGCCCACCGGGTGGTGGGCGTTTCGTGGACCGTCTCGGTGCTGCCGTGGGCAGTCACATCACCTTCGACTGTTCCAGCTCGACCTGCAGGGTGCTGGCCAGTTCGTCGCGCGAGACTTCGAACTGCTGCTCGCGCACCAGGTCCTTCACCGCCACCACGCCGCGCGCCAGTTCGTCCTCGCCTGCCAGCACCACGAAGCGGATGCCGGCCTTTGCCGCGTACTGGAACTGCTTGCCGATCTTCTTCGGCTCCATCTGCACTTCGGTGTTGATGCCACCGCTGCGCAGGCGGCGGGCGATGTCCAGCGACTGCGCCATGCCCTGCTCGTCCATCAGCGCCACCAGCGCCTGCACGCTGCTGGCCTCGATGCCGTCGATCAGGCCGGCTTCGCGCAGCTGCCAGAACAGGCGCGACAGGCCGATGGAAATGCCCACGCCCGGCAGCTTGGACTTGCTGTAGTGGCTGGCCAGGTCTTCGTAACGGCCGCCCGAGCAGATCGAGCCGATCTGCGGGTGGTCGGTCAGCGTGGTTTCGTACACGGTACCGGTGTAGTAATCCAGGCCGCGGGCGATGGAGAAGTTCAGGCAGTACGCGCTTTCCGGCACGCCCAGCGCCTGCACCAGCTGCAGCACTTCGCGCAGCTCGGCCACGCCGTTGCGCAGGGTTTCCGACGATGCGGCATTGGCTTCCAGGGCAGCCAGCTGGGCCAGCGCATCGGCATGGCCCTGCGACCGCACAGCCACGAACGCCAGGATCTTCTCGACCTGTTCGGCCGGAATCCCGAAGCCCTCGCCCACCAGCGTGTCGCGCACGTAATCGGCGCCGCGCTTGTCCAGCTTGTCCACTTCGCGCAGCACGGCCAGCTGGCGCTCGCCCTCGGCCACGCCCAGGCTTTCGAAGAAACCGCGCATCAGCTTGCGGTTGTTCAGCTGGATGCTGAAATCACCGATGCGCAGCTCGGAGAACACGGCGTGGATGACGGCCAGCACTTCGGCGTCGTAGCGCACGCTCAGGCTGTCCTTGCCAATCACGTCGATATCGCACTGGTAGAACTCGCGGAAGCGGCCACGCTGGGCACGCTCGCCGCGGTACACGCGCTGCATCTGGTAGCGACGGAACGGGAAGGTCAGCTCGTGCTCGTGCTCGGCCACGTAGCGGGCCAGCGGCACGGTCAGGTCGAAACGCAGCGCCATCTCCGGCAGCGAACGGTCGCCCGACTCGGCCGCATTGGCCAGCGCACCGGTGGACTGCACGAAGTACACCTGGCGCTCGGTCTCGCCGCCGGACTTGGTCAGCAGCACATCGGACAGCTCGAACACCGGGGTTTCCACCGGCAGGAACCCGAAGCGCTCGTAGTTGCGGCGGATGACGTCCAGCATGCGCTGGAACGCAATCTGCTCGCGCGGCAACAGTTCAAGGGTGCCGGGCGGGGTACGGGGCTTGATCACGGGGCAAACTCCTGCAGGAACGGGAACGTGGGAGGGGGCGACATTCTAGCGCCCCGCATCGCTCAGGCGCCGATCAGGGGCCGTCTGGCCGCATGAAGTATCATAAGGCCCTCCCCCGCCCGCGATCTGCCCCTGCACCATGTCCCGGCCCGACGGCGCCCTGCCCGCTGATCCCTCCTCCGCTGCGTCGTCCTGCACCACGCTGGACTGCCTGCACTGCTCGGTGCGGCATCTGGCGGTGTGTTCGGCGCTGTCGCCCGACGAGGTGCAGGCGCTGGAACAGGTTACGGTGTCGCAGCAGGTGGCCGTGGGCAGTACGCTGGCCCGCAGCGGCGAAGAGCGCCTGCATGTCTATACATTGACTGCCGGTGCGCTGCGCCTGGTGCGCACCCTGGCCGATGGCCGCCGTCAGATCAGCGGCTTCGTGCTGCCCGGCGATTACCTTGGCCTGAGTGGCAGCGACCACCACCGCTACGATATCGAAGCCATTGCGGACAGCCGCGTGTGCCGGGTAGCGATGCCGCAGATGCGGGCCCTGCGCGGGCGTTACCCGCACCTGGAGCGCAAACTGCTGCAACGCGCCTGCCAGGAACTGGACGCCGCTCAGGACGCCGCGTTGGCCCTGGCCCGTCTGCAACCGTCAGAGAAACTGGCCGATTTCCTGCTGCGCCTGGCCGCACGCGAGGCCCGTCTGGGCGGCGACGGCCTGCGCGTGCAGCTGCCGATGGGCCGCGGCGATATCGCCGACCATCTGGGCCTGACCATGGAAACGGTCAGCCGCACCTTCACCAAGCTGCGCCAGCAGGGCCTGATCGCCCTGCCCCATCTGAACGTGGTGGAGATCCAGGACGAAGACGGCCTGCGTGCGCTGGCCGGTGACGGGCTGATGTGACCGCGGCCGCCGGGCATGGCCCGGCGCCGTTTGATCAACGCAACAACCGCTCGCGCAACGCGTTGTAATCGGCCGGCAACGGCTCGGCATGCACCGGGCGCTGCAGCAGCGCATCCAGTGCCGGCGGCACCGCCACCGCTTCACCGATCAACGGCTCCACGACCGCCTCGAACTTGGCCGGGTGCGCCGTGGCCACCACCGCCCAGTCACCCTTGGCACCGCGCACGCGCAGATCGCGCAGCACCTTCACTGCCGTGGCCGTGTGCGGGCAGAACAGTTCGCCATGGCTGGCATGTTCGCTGGCGATGGTCGCGCGGATCGTCACATCATCCACGCTGAACGCACGGAACGCTGCACGCAGTTCGGCGTCGTCCTCGTTGTACAGCCAGCGCAGGCGCTCGAAATTGCTGGGCGCGCCGACATCCATGGCGTTGGCCACGGTGGCCACGCTGGCCTGCGGCTGGTAATCGCCACCGTTGAAGTAGGCCGGCAACACCGCATTGGCGTTGGTGGCCAGCACCATCTGCCCGATCGGCACACCCAGCGCCCGCGCCAATACGGCCGCCATCGCATTGCCCAGGTTGCCGGTCGGCACCACCAGGTTCAGGCGGCGCCCGCTCTGCGCATGGTGCACCAGCGCGGCATGGGCGTAGTAGCTCATCTGCGGCAGCAGGCGGCCCAGGCTGATGCTGTTGGCCGAACTGAGCGGCAGGTGCGCCTGCAGCGCGGTGTCGGCCAGCGCCTGCTTGGCCATGGCCTGGCAGTCATCGAACGAACCGGCCACCCGCAGCGCCTGGATGTTGTCACTGAAGCAGCCCAGCTGGTGTGCCTGGCGCGGCGAGACGCGGCCGTCGGGATACAGCACCACCACGCGCACGCCCGGCTGCTGATGGAAGGCCGCGGCCACGGCCGCACCGGTGTCGCCGGATGTTGCCACCACGATGGTCAGATCGCGGTCCTTGCCGGCCTGCAGGCGCGACAACGCACCGGCCAGGAAGCGCGCGCCGATGTCCTTGAACGCGGCCGTGGGCCCATGGAACAGCTCCAGCACATGGTCGCCATTGCCCAGCGCACGCAGCGGCACGGGGAAATCAAAAGCCTGCCGGCAGATTGCCGGCAGCGCATCGGCCAGCGCATCACCGGCGAAGAACGGTGCCAGCAGATCCGCTGCGGTGTCGGCCAGGGTTGCGCCGGCCTGCAGCACACGCGGCGACGGCAGGCGCTCGGGCACGTACAGGCCGCCATCGGGGGCCAGCCCGGCGGCAATGGCCGCACTCAGGCCAACGGCAGGTGATTGGCCGCGGGTCGATACGAAATGCATCACGTCGGTTTCCAGAAGGGGGGAAGGATTCAGCACAGGTGGGCTCCCGGTGCATCGAGCGGCGAGACCCAGGCCTCGCTGTCCAGGCCGGCAGCCGCGAACGCGGCACGCACCGGCGCCGCCGCGGCCCGCGCGCGGTCGGCATCGTCGAACCAGGCGAACACGCTGGGGCCGGCACCGGAAATGCCGGCGCCCATCGCCCCCGCCGCCAGTGCCGCCTCCTTGGCGGCATCGAAGCCGGCAATCAGGCCGGCGCGTCGCGGCTCCACCAGCACATCACGCAGGCCGGCCCGCACCAGCTCCGGATCACTGCGATGGCAGCCGCTCAGTACCAGTGCCAGGTTGGCACTCTGCGCAACGAACTCGCCCAGGGCATAGCTGCCCTGCAGCGCCTGCCGCGCACGCCGCGTTTCCAGCACGGCCTGCGGGTGCACCAGCAGGCTGTGCCAACTGGCCGGCACCGGCACCGGCACCAACCGGTCGGCGGTGCACAGCGCCAGCCCGCCCAGCAGCAGCGGGCCCACGTTGTCGCCGTGGCGGCCGCCACTGGCCACCGCTTCGCCATCCAGCGCATGCGGGTACAGCGCCGCGCGTGGCAGCGGCGAATCCAGCAACGCGTTGGCCGCCACCAATGCAGCCACGCACGAGGCCGCCGAACCGCCCATGCCCGAGCCGAACGGAATGCCCTTGTCGATTTCGATGGCGAAGCCGAACTCCAGGCCCAACGCTTCACGCAGCGACATCAGCGCCGCACCGGCGGTGTTGCCGGCTGCGTCCAACGGCAATGCAACTTCGCTGCCGCGGATCGCATCGATGCGCACCAGCGGGTCGACGATGCGACGCACGGTTACCGTATCGCCCACCCCGGCAATGGCGTGGCCGAGGATGTCGAAGCCCACGGCCACGTTGGCCACCGAGCCCGGCGCGAATGCACGTGCGATCACAGCCGCGCTCCTTCACCGGCGGCCACCCGCAGCAGGTCGGCAAACACGCCGGCGGCGGTCACTTCCGGGCCAGCGCCCGGGCCCTGCACCACCAGCGGGTTGTCGCAGTAACGGCGGGTACGGAACTGCACCACGTTATCGGTCAGCCGCAGGTTGGCAAAGGCGTGCTCGGCCGGCAGCTCCTGCAGGCCCACCGACGCACCATCGGCGCCCAGCCGCGCGACATAGCGCAGCACGGCACCACGCTGGCGCGCGGCCTGCAGGCGGGCCAGCAGTTCTGCATCCGAGTCGCCCAGGCGCGCCATGAAATCGTCCACGCTGCCCGCGCGCAGTGCCGTCGGCACCAGGCTTTCCACCTGCACCTGTTCCAGGCTGAGCGCATGCCCGGCCTCGCGGGCCAGGATCACCAGCTTGCGCGCCACGTCCACGCCGGACAGGTCATCGCGCGGGTCCGGTTCGGTGTAGCCCATCCCACGTGCCTGCGCCACCAGTTCCGAGAACGGCTGGCTGCCGTCGAAACGGTTGAACAGCCAGGCCAGCGTGCCGGAGAAGATGCCTTCGATCGCCAGCACTTCATCGCCGGTGTCCACCAGGTCGCGCAGCGTGGTGATCACCGGCAGGCCTGCGCCCACCGTGGCTTCATAGCGGAAGCGCGCACCACTGGCCGCGGCCGCCGCGCGGATGCGCTGGTAGCGCGCCAGCGGCCCGGCGCCGGCCTGTTTGTTCGGGGTCACCACGTGGATGCCGGCAGCCAGCCAGTCGGCATAGCGCTCGGCCACCTCGGCACTGCCGCTGCAGTCGATCACCACGGCATGCGGCAGGTGCGCGGCCAGCAGGTGTTCGGTGAAGGCATCCAGATCACTGGCCTGGCCGCTATCATTCAGCGCGGCACGCCAGTCGGCATGCAGCACCTCCGCTTCCAGGCGCATGCGCGAGCGTGAGGCCAGCGCACGCACGCGCAGATCGACATTGGCCTTGGACAGCAGCTGCGGCCGCGCGGCCAACAGCTGGTCCAGCAAGGCCGCACCCACGTTACCCGGACCGATCACGCCCACCGCGAAGGTCTGCGGCGACAGCCAGAATCCTGCATGCGCAGCGCGCAACGCACGCGGCGCATCGGCGCTGGACACGGCCACGGAGATATTGCGCTCGGACGAGCCCTGGGCGATGGCCAGGATGTTCACCTGGGCGCGGCCCAGCGCTTCGAACAGGCGCGCGGCCACGCCCGGCTGGCCGGCCATGCCGTCACCCACCGCGGCCAGCACGCTCACTTCGTCGCTCACCTGCACCCGCTGCACCTGCCCCACCGACAGTTCGTGGGCAAACGCCTGCAGCAGCGCCTCGCGGCCACGCGCGGCCTCGGCGCCGCGCACCACGCAGCAGATCGAATGTTCCGACGACCCCTGCGAGATCATCACCACCGATACATGGGCCTGGCGCAGTGCAGAGAACACCCGTTCGGCGGTACCCGGCACGCCCATCAGGCCGGTGCCTTCCAGGTTCAACAGGGCCAGGCCGGGGCTGAGCGTCAGCCCCTTCACCGGCCCACGCGGCGAGCGCTCGGCACTGATGCGCGTGCCCGGATGCAGGGGCTGGAAGGTGTTGCGGATGATGATCGGCATGCCCAGGCGGATTGCCGGCGACATCGTCTGCGGGTGCACCACCTTGGCGCCGAAGTAAGCCAGTTCGCAGGCTTCGTCGTAGCTCAGCGCTTCCAGCTGCACCGCCTCGGGCACCAGCCGTGGGTCGGCCGACAGCACGCCGTCCACATCGGTCCAGATATGCAGCTCATCGGCGTTGAACAAGGCGGCGAAGATCGCGCCGGAATAGTCGCTGCCGTTGCGGCCCAGCGTGGTGATGCGATCCTGGCGGTCACGTGCCACGAAACCGGTGGCCACCACCCGCGCCTGCGGGTGCTGCAGGCGCCAGTTGGCCAGCCGGTCGGCGCTGGCCTCCCAGTCCACGTCCACGCCCAGTTCGCCGTGCCCGACCACCAGCACGTCGCGCGCATCCAGCACCGCGCAGTCCTCGCCCAGCGCCCGCAGGTGGCTGCCCAGCAGCTGCGCGGAAAACACTTCGCCCAGGCCCTGCACGCGGTCCAGCACCTCGCGCGGCAGTTCGCCGATCACCGCCAGTGCGGCCAGCACATCGGCCAATTGGTCAAAGCGCGCGTCGATCCATTCCACCGTCTCGCCCACCTGCTCGCCCAGCAGCGCCACGGCCGCGCCGCGGTGCCGCGCACGCACCGCATGCCAGGCATCGCGCCAGCCGGCGTCGCCGCGCGCGGCCAGCTGGGCCAGTTCGATCAGCGCATCGGTCACGCCCTTCATGGCCGACACCACGGTGACCTGCAGTGCTTCAGGGCGGGCCAGCAGCAGGCCGGCTACGTGGCGATAGCGCTCGGCATCGGCCACCGACGTGCCGCCGAACTTGTGCACGACAGTAGACGGCGCGGCCAGATCGAGGTGGGCAGCGGAATGGGCGGGGGCGTTGGCGGACATGCAGACCTCATTGGGAGGCCCCGTCGCATGCAGGTGTCGAGTTTCCCCGCCACCTGGATGGTGCGGGGCCGTGGTTTTCGGGAGTTACACGAGACGACGGGCCGCACCAGGGCAGTGGTGACGGTGGTGGTGGTAATGGTGGTAATGGCGACCGGCGCAGTCGAGCGGCCCGCAGTAGCGGGGGCGATCAGGCTGGCGAGGGCGGCATCGAGAACCATGGCGCACAGAAAACACCGTGCGCCGGGGCGCTGTCAAGTGTTGCAGCGCAAAATTCTCCTGCAGCGATCATCTGCCAACGTGCCGCCATTTGGTTGCATCTGTGACGAAGCGACGATCAGGTCGCGCACGGCGCGCAATCAGCCGACATGTTCGGCGATCGCGCGCGGGGCCCGGTGTGCGTGTGCACACAGCAGCACCCCGGCCACCAGGCAGACGATGGCCAGCGCCTCCAGCAGGGTTGGCCAGCGCCATTGCCAGGCGAACGCGTACAGCAGCGCGAACAGCGTTTCGAACACGATCATCTGCCCGGTCAGGGTGAGCGGCAGCAGACGGCTGGCGCGGTTCCAGAAGGCATTGCCGATCAGCGAAGCAAACACCGCCACGCCGGCACTGATGCTCCAGAACAGCGTCCACTGCGCCGGGCTGTGCGCCGCGCTCTGGCCAGTGAACGCCATCGGCACCAGCAACAGGGCCAGGCCGCCGGTGGTCACACCAGTCAGCATGGACCAGTCATGGCTGGAAAGATCGGGCCGCCGCGCCAGCCAGCGGCTGTTGCCCACCGAATACACGGCCCACGAGAACAGCGCACCAAACGCACATACCAGGCCCAGCACGCGCTGCCGCCACGGCGTGGCCAGGTGTTCGGACATCAGCGCCTCCCAGCCCACCAGGATGACCCCGAGCACGCACAGCCCCAGCGCCGGCAACAACTGCTTCAGCGGCACCGCACCCTGCTCGCGCACACCCACCAGGGTCACCACCACCGGGATCAGCCCGACGATGAGCGAGGCCGCCGCACCACCGGCCCACTGCACGGCGGTAGCCAGCAGCAGGAAGTACACCAGGTTGCCGGCCAGGCTGAGCCACAGCAGGCCCCGCCATTCGGCGCGGCCCAGTTTCGGTGCCAGCCGCTTCCAGCGCGGCAGCAGCAGCACCAGCGCAATCAGGCCGTAGACCAGATAGCGGCCGGCCGACAGCTGCAGCGCATTGAACGAAAGCAGCACGGCCGGAGCGAGGAAGACCACGCCCCACAGCGCGCCGGCAGCAACGCCATTGGCGATGCCCAGGGCCATCGGGTTGTTGCGCATGAACACATCGTCGGGGGAAGGACAGGCCGCGCAGTGTAGGCGGCGCTGCGGTGCGCGTCTTGACCGAGGCTACTGCCCCACCCCGTCGCGACCGCGCTTGCCCCGCCCGGCGGCTGTTGCCCCCGCTCTTCGTAGCGTCGAGCTTGCTCGACGGCGTTCCAGCAAGGGCCGTCGAGCAAGCTCGACGCTACCAAAGCGATTGACCGCCCTGGTCAGGGCGTTTCGCCCCGCCGCCACGCTGCCGGGGTCATCCCGGTTTCCCGGCGCAGCGCACGGGTCAGCGCGCTCTGTTCCGAATAACCGGCGGCCAGCGCGATCTGGCTGATCGGCGCGGTACTGGTCAACAGCTGGTGCTTGGCCCAGCGCAACCGGTTGGCACTCAGCCAAGCCTGCGGGCTGACCCCGAATTCACCCAGGAACAGCGCATGCAGGCGACTTTCACTCACCCCGACAAACCCCGCCATGCGCGCCACCGGCCACGGCTGGCCAGGTTCGCGCTGCACCGCCGCGCACAGGCCCTGCAGCCGCGCACCACTGCCGGCCGGGGCGAACGCATGCAACAGGTCCGGCAGCAGTTCCGGCACCGCCTGCCCCGCCTGCACATGGGCCAGGCGCTGGCGCAGGCGCTGCGGCAGGTGCAGCCAGCGTTGCCGGCACAGGTGCTCCTGGGTTGCATCGTCCAACACGCCCGGGCCGCAATCGACGATCACGAAACCGTTCGGCCCTTGCGCCATCTGGTCATGCGCCTCGCCGGCGGCCACGAAGGCGCCCTGCAGCAGGTCCAGCCGGCCGCCATGGCCTTCCATTTCGAACTGCAGTTCGCCCTGCAGCGGCAGCACCCACTGCGCGTAGTCGTGCCGGTCCAGACCGGTGGCCTGGCCGTAGTGCCGCAGGTGGAAGATCGCGCCCATCGGCGCAGTGTGCGCGTGCCGCCAGGCGGCGGCAATACTGCCATCAGCCCATGCTATGGTCGGCGCCATCCACACCCACCGGGATCGCACGATGAAGGAACGTCTGCTGCCGATCGCCCTGGCGCTGCTTCTGGCCAGCCCGCCGCCGTCTTCCCTGCGCGCACAGGAAGCGCGCACGCCACCCGCGGCGCACTGCGTGGATGCCCGCAGCGTGCAGCAGGTTGAACAGGATGCTGCCGGATCCATTGCCGTGCGCGATGGCCGCGACCGCGCCTTTCGCATCGACTTCAGCACCGCCTGCACCGGCGTGAACCAAGCCGAAGCACTGCGTCTGGAAGCACCACAGGGCTGGGCCTGCGGCACACCGGGCGAACAGGTGGTGGTCGATGGCCGCCGTTGCGCGGTGAGCGCGGTCACGCCCATCGACAACCGCAGCTTCGCCCTCACCGCGCGTGAAAGCAGCCGCCAGTTCGCCGATACCCTGCCTACGGTCATGGTGGAAGCCAAGGGCGCGGCGCGCCGCACCGACGATCGCAGACGACACACCTTCCAGACCTCATCGGCCGTCTGCTTTGCCACCCGCCACGTGCGCGGCTGGAGCGAAACCCCCGAAGGCGTGGTGGTGGAAACCAACCCACGCCGCAACGGTGGGCACCGCTATTACACGGTTGAACTGGCCAGCAGCTGCTCGATCCTGGCCGGCGCCACCGAGGTCGATTTCCAGTCCGGGTTCCAGAACGGGCTGATCTGCGGCAATCCGCGCGATCGCATCGTGCTGCAGCCGTCGGGCATCGAGAACGATGCCCGCTCCTACGGCCCGCGCTTCGCGCGCCCGGGCTGCGATATCCTGGCCGTCTACCCGAGCGACAGCAAAGGCCCGGCCGCGCCCTAGCCGTCGGTGCCCAGGAACGCGAACGGCTTGCTGGGCTGGAAATGGGACAGTGCATCGCCGGCAAAGGTGTTGCGCTGGTCCGGGCCCAGGTCCAGCTTCAGTACCGGCCCGGCGAAGTCGATCTTGTTCAGGTCCACCCAGAACGTATTGGGCGTGAGCGCCGACTCGAAGAAATACAGGCGCCGCTTGTGGTCGGCCACCGTGCGCCAGCGGGTGGAAGAAATGTTCGGCTCGCCCGGCGTGGTGATGCCGTAGGGCACCGATGCATTGCGGATCACGCTGAACACACTGGCCAGCGCCACCACCGGGTCTTCGGCCTTGGGAATGGCATTGATGTAGAACGAGGCACGCGCGAAGCGGTCGGCCGAACGGTTGGTACCGGGCAGCATCACCGTGCCGCCGATCTGCTGCCAGTAGGTGTTCAGGGCCAACTGCTCATCGAAGATGGGCGAGTTGGTCATCACCTGGTAGCGGCGGTCGTGGTGGATCACCTGGCGTCCGCCGATGTACTCGACGATGGCGCTGTCACCGCTGGCATCGGACAGGGACAGGTGCAGCGTGGCTTGGCGGTCTTCGCCGGGCACCTTGTCTGTCACGATGGAATACGGCTCGCGTTCCAGCGCGGCCACCGCCTCCTGCACCGTCGCGAAGTTGTCCAGCACATACTGCGCCCACAGCGATATGGCCAGGCCCGGCTTGTTGCCGCGGCTCTTGGGGTATTCCGATTCCACCAGCCACAGCAGATTGGCCACCAGGCCCTTTTCGTTCATGCCATCGGTGGTGGACACATCGTAGCCGGTCGCCACCACGCTGCCGTAGCGCGCCTTCCAGGCAATCGACTTTGGCCCGGCCTGGCCGTTGCTTCAATGCCCCGTGGCAGCACGTACAGGTTGGTGGCCACGTCCACCTTCCAGTCCATGGAGCGGGCGGTGATCACATCGCCGCTGTCCCCCAGGTACACCGCGCGCGTACACGCCAGTGCCGGTGAAACCGCCGCTGCCAGCGCCATTGCCAGCATCGCCCTGCCCTGCCACTTCATGCGCGCCATGTCGTGCTCCATTCCCCGGGGATCGGCCGATGAAAGCGCGGCGCTTGTGATCTGCGGGTGAAGCGGTGCGCCCGGGACGGGTGTTACAGCGACGGCTGCACGATCTGCGCCAGCAGATCGATGGCGGTCGAGCCGCCAGTATCCCCTGCCAGCGTACGCGCGAAACCGGACCAGTCACCGGCGGCCAACTGCCGCAGCAGCGAGGCCTCCACCGGCAGCACGCGCATCGACCAATAGGGAAACTGCCGCTGGCCCAGATGCCCACGCGCCAGCTCCATCAGATCGTGGTGACTGCCCGCGCGCAGGATGCGTTCGTACACCGAATCGATGCCATCGGGCGGGCCTTCGATGTACTGCAGGAAGCGCTTGCCATCGTTGAGCAACACGCCGGTGACCCCCGCCATCTTGTTGAAGCGTGCCGCGTCGTCCACCAGCGCGTGCATGCGTTCAACCGGAAGATCTGCCTTTGCCTGGCTGACATAGGCGATGGCGCACAGTGGCATGGGGCGTCCTTGACCAGAGAGACACCCACCGTAGCAGTTGCGGACGGATGCGTCTCAATCGCCGCCGGAACTTGCTGAAGAATTCAGGAAACGGCGATGGCACGCCCATCCACGCGACGCGGCAGGATCGCTTCGAATACCACCTGGCCCGCCTCGTTGCGTGCGGTCAGCCGCCCGTGATGCGCGCGCACGAACTGATCGGCGATATACAAGCCCAGCCCCAGGCCCTTGCTGGGATGGAAGCTGGCCTTGAACGGTTCGAACAGGCGCGGCAGCAGCGCGGCATCGATCTGGCCCGCGTTGCGCACGCGCAGGGTGACCGTATGTGCATCGCGACCATCGACCTGCACCTGCACCGCCGAATCACCGCCATGGGTCAACGCATTGCCGACCAGGTTCGCCGCGATCTGGCCCAGCCGATCCAGGTCGCCCTGCAGGCCGCTGTCGCCATCCTGTTCGAACTGCAGGCGGGCGCTGCCATGCGCGCTGCCGGCCTCGGCCAGCACGGCACGGGTCACCTCGGCCAGGTCACACGCTGCTGCCTCCATGCGCAGGCCGCCGGTGCGGATGCGCGAGAAGTCCAGCAGCTGTTCCACCATGCGCGCCATGCGTACCGTGCTGGCCTCCAGGTGCTTCAGCGTCTGCTGCGCAGACGCGTTGTCGGCCGGCAGCTCCAGGCTCAACTTGTCCGCGCACAGCAGGATGGCCGACAACGGCGTGCGCAGGTCGTGAGTCAACACCGCAGCCATGGTCTCGTTGAGTTTCAGCGCCCGCTCCAGCGCCTCGTTGCGTGCCTTCAGCAACTGGCGTTGCTGGTAGAGCTCGATGAACACACTCACCTTGCTCAGGATCACCTGCGGCGCCACCGGCTTGTGCAGGAAATCCACCGCGCCGCTTTCATAGCCCTTGAACGCACGCACCGGGTCGTCGGGCGAGGCGGTCAGGAAGATGATCGGCACGTCGCGGCTGCGCTGCGAACCGCGCATCAGCTCGGCCAGGGTGAAGCCGTCGATCTCGGGCATGTGCACGTCCAGCAGCGCCAGCGCCACTTCGTGCTCCAGCAGCAGTTCCAGCGCCTGTGCGCCGGAACCGGCCAGCAGCAGGTTCACCCCGTCGCGGCGCAGCAGCGCCTGCATGGCCACCAGGTTCTGCGGCACGTCATCGACGATCAGCAGGTTGACCGGGGACTGCGTCGGGGCAGGCTCGGGCGGCAGCAGGTTCATGCGAAAACTTCCTTCAGGCGACAGCACAATGTTTCAAGGGACAGCACGGCGTCGGCGCCGGCGTGCTGCAGGGCGGAGGCCGGCATCATCGATGCTTCGGCCTCCTCGGGGCATTGCAGCCAGGCGCGGCCACCGGCGTTGCGCACCGCGGCCACGCCTTCGCTTCCATCACTGCTGGCCCCGGTCAGCAGTATCGCCAGCACACCCGTACCGAACACCGCCGCGGCAGATTCGAACAGCGGATCGATGGCCGGCCGCGAAAACAGCACCGGCTCATCCATCGACAGCGCCACCGCCTGGGTGTCTTCCACCAGCAGGTGGTAGTCCGGCGGCGCAAAGGTCACCGTGCCCGGCTGCAGCGGCTGCTTGTCTTCGGCCTCGCGCAGGGCCACGGCGCAGTACGGCGCCAGCACCTCGGCAATGCGGCTGCTGCGGTCCCGCGGCAGATGCAGCACCACCAGCACCGGCACCGGCAGGCTGGCCGGCAGCGCGCCCAGCAGCTGCTGCAACGCCGCCACGCCACCCGCCGAAGCGCCCACCACCACCAGCGCCGGACGAGGCTCGGCCATCAGGCCACCTTCCGGTACAGGCGGTGTTCGCGCGAGCAGACTTCGAACGCGCCGTGGTGGATGCCGAACTGCAGCGACTCCTTGCTGCCCAGGCCCAGGAAGCCCCGGTGCACCAGCGCTTCGCGGAACAGCCCCACCGCACGGTCCTGCAGATCGCGGTTGAAGTAGATCAGCACGTTGCGGCAGGACACCAGGTGCACTTCGGAAAACACCGTGTCAGTGGCCAGGCTGTGGTCGGCAAACACCACATTGCGGCGCAGCTGGCGATCGAACACCGCGCCATCGTAGGCGGTGGCGTAGTAATCAGAGAGTGAACCAGTGCCACCGGCGGCCAGGTAATTGCGGCTGAACTGCGCCAGGCGGTCGATGCCATAGGCGCCGGCCTCGGCGGTGGCCAACGCCTCCGGGTTGATATCGGTGGCGTAGACGATGCTGCGCTCAAGCAGCCCTTCCTCGTGCAGCAGGATGGCCAGCGACCACACCTCCTCGCCCGTACTGCAGCCGGCCACCCAAAGCTTCACCGACGGCCAGGTGCGCAGCACCGGCACCACCTGCTCGCGCAGTTCGCGGAAATAGGCCGGGTCACGGAACATCTCCGAAACCTGCACGGTGAAGAACTGCATGGCCTGGGCGAACAGCTCCGGCTCGTGCAGCAGGCGGTGCTGCAGGTCCACCAGGCGCTCGCATTCGTAGCGCTGCATGGCCTGGCGCACCCGCCGCCGCAGCGACGAGATGGCGTAGCTGCGGAAGTCGTAGTGGTAGCGCTGGTACAACGCTTCCAGCAGCACCTTCAATTCCAGGTCGAACAGTGCCTGTTCGTTCATTGCCGCGAGCACCACACACGGCACAGCGATACCAGCTTGTCCACGTCGATGGGCTTGGCGATGTAGTCGTTCGCGCCGGCCTGCAGGCAGCGCTCGCGGTCATCGGGCATGGCCTTGGCGGTCAGCGCGATGATCGGCAGGTCCTGCAGGTGCCGCTGCGCACGGATTTCGCGCATGGCGGTCAGGCCATCCTTTTCCGGCATCATGATGTCCATCAGCACCAGATCGACCTCGCGCTGGGCCAGGCGGTCCACCGCTTCCTGGCCGTTGCGCGCGATTTCCAGGCTCACGCCCAGCGGTTCCAGCACGCTGGACAACGCGAAGATGTTGCGCACATCGTCCTCGGCCAGCAGCACGGTGCGCCCGTCCAGCACAGTGTCGCGACGGCGTGCCTCACGCAGCAGGCGCTGCTGGTCGCTGGGCAGGCTGGCTTCCACGCTGTGCAGGAACAGGGTCACTTCATCGAGCAGGCGCTCGGGCGAACGCGCGCCCTTGATGATGATGCTCTTCGAATAGCGGCGCAGGCGCTGCTCGTCTTCGCGGCTGAGCGCGCGGCCGGTGTAGACGATCACCGGCGGGAAGCCGACGTCATCGTTGCCGGCCATGTGTTCCAGCAGGTCGTAGCCACTGCCGTCGGGCAGGGCCAGGTCCATCACCATGCAATCGAAGGTGACCGTGCTCAGCTGCTGCAAGGCATCGGCCTGGGTGCCCACGGCCACGATCTGCAGCTGGTCGCGGCCCAGCAGCAGTTCCAGGTTGTGGCGCAGGTCGCTGTCGTCTTCCACGATCAGCAGGCGGCGCACGTCGCGCTGGCTGGTCTGTTCCAGCTGCTCGATGGCCGCCACCAGGCGTTCGCGGGTGGTCGGCTTGATCGCAAAACCGATCGCGCCCAGTTCGCGCGCCACCTGGCTGCGATCCATCGCCGACACTACGTGCACCGGAATATGGCGGGTATCGGGGTTGCGCTTCAGTCGTTCCAGCACGCTCAGGCCGGATACATCGGGCAGACCGATGTCCAGCAGGATGCCATTGGGACGCAGTTCGACGGCCAGTGCCAGCGCTTCTTCGGCCGTGGTCGCCACCACGCAGTCGAAGTCCAGTTCGTGGGCCAGCACCACCAGCGCTTCAGCGAAGGTGGCATCGTCTTCCACTGCCAGGATCAGGCGGCCGCCATGGCGGCGCTGGCCACGATCATCGGCCACGGTGCGCACCGGCGCGGCCGCGCCATGGGCAACCCCCAGCTGCGGCGCGGGCGCATGCACCGCGGCAGGCGCAGCGGCAACGGGTGCCACTTCGGCAGGCGCGTGCGGTACCGATTCGGCCACCGCAGGGGCGCCCTGCAGCGGCAATTCCAGGATGAAGCAGCTGCCCCGTCCCGGTTCGCTGTCCACCTGGATATCGCCGCCCATGCGCTCGGCCAGGTCGCGCGAGATCGACAGGCCCAGGCCGGTGCCACCGTAACGTCGGCGCGTGCTGCCATCGGCCTGGCGGAACGCCTCGAAGATGGCCTGCAGCTGGTCGCGGGCAATGCCGATGCCACTGTCGGCCACTTCGAAACGCACCCGGCCGTTGCCGCCAGCGCGTACGTGCAGGCTGACCTTGCCGTGCTCGGTGAACTTCAGCGCGTTGGCCAGCAGATTCTTCAGGATCTGCTGCAGGCGCTGGCTGTCGGCCACCAGCTGGGTCGGTGCCAGCGCATCGGCTTCGATCTGCAGGGCCAGGCCCTTCTGCCGGGCCATTGGTTCGAAGGTTTCGCGCAGGCGTTGCAGCACGCTGTCCACCACCACCACTTCATCGGCCAGTTCGACATGGCCGGCTTCGATGCGCGACAGATCCAGGATGTCGTTGATCAGCGCCAGCAGATCGTTGTTGGACGACAGGATGGCGCGCGCGTACTTCACCTGCTCCTCGGTCAGCGTGCCGTCCTTGTTGTCGGCCAGCAGCTTGGCCAGGATCAGCGAGCTGTTCAGCGGCGTGCGCAGCTCGTGCGACATGTTGGCCAGGAACTCGGACTTGTAGCGCGAGGTGGCGGCCAGCTCGTTGCTGTTGCGCACCAGCTGCCCCTGGGCGACCAGCAACGCCTGCTTCTGCGCTTCCAGTTCGTGGGTGCGCTCTTCCAGCTGCACGTTGCTCTGTTCCAGCTCGGCCTGCTGCTGCTCCAGGTGGCCCTGCGACTGCATCAAGCTGCGGCTCTGCTCTTCCAGCTCTTCGTTGGCCACGCGCAGTTCTTCCTGCTGCGCCTGCAGTTCCTCGCCCTGGCGCTGCGATTCCTCCAGCAGCACCACCAGCTGCGCACGCAGCAACGAGGCGCGCAGTGCCATGCCGATGGTATCGCCACAGCGCTGCAGCAGTTCGGTGTCCAGCGCGGCCTGCTGGCCCGGGCTGGCGCGCCCCAGTTCGATCACGCCCACCAGGCTGCCATCGCTGCTGACCGGCGCCAGGATGCGCTCGCGCACGGCAATGCGGCCCAGGCTGGACTGCAGCTCCAGCGCCTGCGCATCGCCACCACTGAGGTGCAGCACCCGGCCATCGCGGGCCACCTGGCCGAGCAGGCCTTCCTGCAGACCCACGGCACCGGCAATGCCAGTGGGCAAAGCCACACCGCCGGTCAACTGCAGGCGGCCGCCTTCAAGGCGATACATCGCGCCCACCTGGGCCTGCAGCTGCACGGCCAGGCTGGACATGGCCGCCTCGGCAATCTGTTCCGGGCCCAGGTCGCCGCGCAGGCTCAAGGCCACCGCATTCTCGGCCTCCTGCAGCCACAGCGCGCGCATGGCCTGGCGCCGGGCCTCGATGGCGCGCGACACGATCAGCGCGATCATCAGGAAGGCCACGCCGCCAATGCTGCGGTTCACGAACGAGAACGCGGAATTGCTGCTGGCCGGCGCCACGTTGTATCCGATGGCCAGCAACCCGCAGGCGATCACCGCCACCATGAACGGCACCCGCGCGCTGCGCTGGAACACGGTCACACCCACGGCCATGAAGTAGGCGAGCCAGACCGCGTAGCCCAGCGGCACTACCAGTTCCATGGCGGCGGTTGCCGCCAGCAGCACGGCCGAAGCCGTCCAGACCCAGCGGTCACGCGCGGTTGCACCAGGACGCATGCAGGTGGTTTCCAGTCGGTAAAAGGGGGATGAGGATACCCCGTGTCGCATTCAGCCGCATACGACGAATGGCACACGCCGCGCCTGCACATATCCTTCACGCTGCGCTGCCTAGGGTCTGCGCCCTTACAGGGGCTTTTTCTATTGACGTGGTCGCTGCCGCATTCACGGATTCCGCACTGACGGATCCCTCACGACAATTGCGATTGCTGATTGACAGCGTGCATGACCATGCGCTGTACCTGCTCGATCCCGATGGCATCATCTGCAGCTGGAACCCGGGCGCGCAGCGCATCAAGGGGTTCGTGGCCGAGGAAGTGGTGGGCACCCATTTCGGGCGCTTCTACCTGGCCAAGGATCGCGACGCCGGCGAACCGCAGCGCCTGCTGCAGCTTGCTGCGCGCGATGGGCACCATGCCAGCGAGGGCTGGCGGCTGCGCAAGGACGGCTCCTCGTTCCGAGCCAGCATCGTGATCGAGCCGGTGGTCGAGCAGGGCCAACTGCTGGGCTTCGTCAAGATCACCCGCGACATCACCGAAAGCTGGCAGGCCCAGCGCCTGCTGCGCGATGCCCAGCGCGCGCTGCGCCAGACCCAGCAGTTCGAGACCGTCGGCCGGCTCAGCCGCGGCCTGTCGCATGAATTCAACAACCTGTTGACCACCATCGGCAATGCCATCGACCTGGTCTCGCTGCGCGTCGGCCAGGACCTGCGCGCGCAGGAGCTGCTGGCCAGCGCCCAGGCGGCGACCGACCGTGGCGCCCTGCTGACCCGCCAGCTGCTGGCGTTCAGTTCCGGGCAGACCCTGGTGCGCGACCGGGTGGACATCAATGCCTTGATCGGCAGTCAATTGGACGCCCTGCAGCGCAGCTGCCCGCCCGGCATCGGCTTGGACACGTCCATGACCCTGGACCTGCCGCCGCTGTGCCTGGACCGGGGGCAACTGGAAACCGCGCTGGCCAACCTGGTGGCCAACGCCGCCGAAGCCACCCCACCCGGAGGCCGGGTGCGTGTGGCCACCGCGCTGGAACGGCGCCTGGACCCCGATGCTGACGGGCACGTGGAGCGCGCATACGTTACCCTGCGTGTCCACGACGAGGGCCATGGCATGGCGCCGGACATCGCCGAGCGCGCCAGCGAGCCCTTCTTCACCACCAAGGACATCGGCAAAGGCAGCGGCCTGGGCCTGAGCCAGGTGTTCGGTTTCACCACCCAGAGCGGCGGTTTCGTCGACGTGGCCACCACCCCCGGTGTTGGCACGACGGTCAGCCTGCTGCTTCCTGCAATAGAGGATTCCCCCCATGACCGATGACCCGATCCGCGTATTGATGGTGGAGGACCAGACCGATCTGCGCGAAATGATCGGCCTGGCCCTGCGCGATTTCGGCATCGACGTGGAAACCACGGCCGACGGTCACGAAGCGGTGGCGCTGCTGCAGAGCGGCACCCGTTTTGACGTGGTGTTCAGCGATATCAGCATGCCCAACGGCATGTCGGGCATCGAACTGAGCGAGCACGTAGCCCGCGACCAGCCGCACGCGCGCATGATCCTGTCCTCCGGCTACGCCCGCTCGCAGCTGCCGCCGCTGCCGGACCAGGTTGAATTCCTGCCCAAGCCCTACCGTCTGCGCCAGCTGGTGGAGCTGCTGCAGCAGCACTGATTCCGCAATGGCCCGGTAGAGTCGAGCTTGCTCGACTGCCTTGGCTCCTGCCCCATCCGTCGAGCAACCTCGACGCTACGCCGCGCCGGCAAACGTCTGGTGATTGAGGTCGACCCACCCCGTCCACATCAGCTGTATGCCGATACAAAGCAGCACGAACGCCACCAACTGCTGCATCACCACCGCACCGGTCGGGCCAAGCCGCGTAACCAGAAAGATGGAATTGCGCAGGATCAGATAGATCACGCCCACCACCAGCAGCGCCCCGCCCACCGCCACGATCACCCCCGATAGCAGGTGCAGCGGCGTCACCGATTCCACGTGCGTACCCAGGGTGATGCACGCGGCAATGGTGCCCGGCCCCGTGGTCAGCGGGAACGTCAGCGGAAAGAAACTCTTGCCTTCCAGTTGCGCATCGGCAATCGCTCCGGCCTGCTCCTGCGCAGGGCTGGGCGGGTCGTCAGTACGCGCGCCCAGCATGCGCCAACCGGCGGCAGCCACCAGCAAGCCGCCACCGATACGCACCACTGGCAGGGAAATGCCGAACAACGACAGCACATAGGTGCCGACCAGCATCGCCAGCACGATCACCACGAAACTGTTCACCGCGATCTGCCGCGCCAGCTTCTTGGCCATGGCGCGGCGGTTGCCCACCGTGGAAACGAAGATCGACGCCGTGCTGAGCGGATTGATGATCGGCAGCAGGGTGACCGGCACCAGGATCAGTTCACCGGCCAGGGTGACAAGCAGGGTGGGCAACTGCACGGGCGTCTCCGTGGGGCGGCGCGGTTACCAGCGCAGGAACAGGGTGACACCGAAGATGATCAGCACCACGACCAGCACCAGCCACAGGCCGTGGCGCTGTCTCCAGGAGGGCTTGGGCGTACCGGGGGTATTCATGCGGAAATCCTTGCGTGGAGGGGATGACCGCAGCGTGCTGGACGCCGTGTGCAGTGGGCGTGCAGGCGGGTTGGGTGCTTCAGGACAGGTAGGATTGAACGGCCGCACCGAGTCATATAGCTTTCAGGCTCAGCTGTCCCCCCGAGGGTACATTCGTGAGCGGCGTGAATCTGCTTGGATTGCTATTGATGCTCGGCCAGGACGCGGCTGCGCCGACTACCGCCGACGTTTCGCAGAATGAGATTGCCATCGCTGCTGCCGAAGCAGCTGAATCAGCCAGAATCTATGCCAACTGCGCTGGCTGGTGGGATTTCCTGGCCACGCACGAGCGGGAAGCCGGGCGACCCGCGTCCGCCGAGCAGTTCAAGAACCTGGGAAATGGCGCACAGACTGCGGCGTTGTGGCTGCATGGCCAGGCATATGCTCTGACAGCGACCAAGCCTGCCCGCTACAAGACGTGGTTGCCACTGGTTGCGCCTTTACGGGAGGGCGCGGCCATCAGAGCGGCGGCCATGGCCGAACATGGGAAAATCGACCTGGTGCGGTCTGAGCTGCAGCGATGTGAAACATTGCTGGAGAGCCAGCAGCGCGCCATCGACAGCATCCGCAATGACACTGTTCAACAGGAACTGGATGCCGCCGGTTCGGGCGACCAGTCCGGGGCCATTGCACAACGAGGCGGGCGCCCGGGCTGTCTGCTGAAATAACCGTTGTGCCGCAGGTGGATCAAGGGATACGGACGACCTTGCGAATCACACGCTGAACGGCCGGTCTCGATGAACCCCATCCGCAGATAGAACCCAACGGCCTGCGCGTTCTGCTCGCTTACATCGGTCGTCAGGTGCTTGTGCAGAGACAATCCATGCAGCAACAGCCAAGGTGCTTCGAATCTGGTGACCCCGGCCCGATTCGAACGGGCGACCTTCCCCTTAGGAGGGGGACGCTCTATCCAGCTGAGCTACGGGGCCATGCAGCCGCCAAGTTTACAGGCAAGCCCCCTGCCCTCCAAGCATTCATGTTTCCCCTCCCCGGCTCGCAGCCCGCTGGCGCGCCGCACCATGGGCATCCGGGCGGCTCTGCTACCATCGGCGGTTCAGTCCGCTGCATCCCCCACCTGCCCGCGGCGGCGCCTACAACGTAACGAAATACAGGAGTCTGCATGTCTTCCGAGCTGCTCAAATCCCTTGGCCTGGACGCGATCAACGCCGGCACCTACCTGGGCAACGGGGAATGGTCCAACGCCAATGGCGGTGAGCTGATCACCCCGGTGAACCCGACCACCGGCGAGGCCATCGCGCAGGTACGCGCCACCACCGAATCCGAGTACGAAATCGTCATCGCCCGTGCGCAGGAAGCCTTCAAGGTCTGGCGCACCACCCCGGCCCCGCGCCGTGGCGAGGCCGTGCGCCTGTGCGGCGAAGCGCTGCGCAAGCACAAGGACGCGCTGGGTTCGCTGGTTGCGCTGGAAATGGGCAAGAGCAAGCCCGAAGGCGACGGCGAAGTGCAGGAGATGATCGACATCGCCGATTTCGCCGTGGGCCAGAGCCGCATGCTGTACGGCTACACCATGCATTCCGAGCGCCCCGGCCACCGCATGTACGAGCAGTACCACCCGCTGGGCCTGGTCGGCATCATCTCGGCCTTCAACTTCCCGGTGGCGGTGTGGAGCTGGAATGCCTTCCTGGCCGCCATCTGCGGTGATATCTGCATCTGGAAGCCGTCCAACAAGACCCCGCTCACCGCCATCGCTTCCATGCGCATCTGCAATGAGGCGCTGCGCGAAGCCGGTTTCCCGGACATCTTCTTCCTGATCAACGACGCCGGCACCGCCCTGTCCGAAACCCTGGTGGACGACCGCCGCGTGCCGCTGATCAGCTTCACCGGCTCCACCCAGGTCGGCCGCACCGTGAATGAAAAGGTGGCCCGCCGCCTCGGCCGCTGCCTGCTGGAACTGGGCGGCAACAACGCCATCATCCTCGACGAAACCGCCGATCTGAAGCTGGCCGTGCCGGGCATCGTGTTCGGTGCGGTCGGTACCGCCGGCCAGCGCTGCACCACCACCCGCCGCCTGATCGTGCACCGCTCGATCTACGCCGATGTGCTGGCCACCTTGGTGAAGGCCTACAAGCAGGTGGAAGGCAAGATCGGCGACCCGACCGATGCCGCCAACCTGATGGGCCCGCTGAACAGCGAAGGCGCCGTGCAACAGTTCCTGGATGCCATCGCCCAGGCCAAGGCCTCCGGCGGCACCATCGAAACCGGTGGCACCCGGATCGACCGCGCCGGCAACTTCGTGCTGCCGGCCATCGTATCGGGCCTGAAGAACAGCGACGCGGTGGTGCAGCACGAAACCTTCGCGCCCATCCTGTATGTCATGCCGTACGACAACATCGATGAAGCCATCGACATGCAGAACGGCGTGCCGCAGGGCCTGTCCTCGTCCATCTTCACCGCCAACCTGAAGACTGCCGAGAAGTTCCTGTCGGCCGCCGGCAGCGACTGCGGCATCGCCAACATCAACATCGGCACGTCCGGTGCGGAAATCGGCGGCGCCTTCGGTGGCGAGAAGGACACCGGCGGTGGTCGCGAATCCGGTTCGGATGCGTGGAAGGTCTACATGCGCCGCCAGACCAACACCATCAACTACTCCGATTCGCTGCCGCTGGCCCAGGGCATCAAGTTCGATCTGTGATGGCAGACGTCACGGCCATGGCCCAGGGTCGGATCCCCGCAGGGGCTCCGACCCTCGAGTTCAGCGGCCGCCGTGTACTGATCGCTGGCGGCAGCAAGGGCATTGGCCGTGAACTGGCGCTGGCCTTTGCCGGCGCCGGTGCCCAGGTGTCGGTCTGCGCGCGTGGCCAGACCGCCCTGGACGCGTTGCAGGCCGACGCCCAGGCCCAAGGCACACCGCTGCACACCGCCTCCGTCGATCTGGCTATCCTGGATCAGATCGACGCCTGGCTGCACGGCGCCGCCGAGACACTCGGCGGCATCGACGTGCTGGTGAACAACGCCACCGGCTACGGCATGGCCGACGATGAAGACGGCTGGGCAGCCAGCCTGCAGATCGACCTGATGGCCGCGGTGCGTGCCTCGCGACTGGCCCAACCGTGGCTGCGCGCCTCGGCAGACGCCTGCATCCTGAACCTGTCGTCCATCGCCGCGCAGCAACCGCGCCCCGGTGGCGCGCCGTATGCCGCCGCCAAGGCCGCGCTTTCGCACTACACCACCTCGCAGGCCCTGGCGCTGGCCCCGCACCGCATCCGCGTGAACGCCATCGCCCCCGGTTCCATCGAATTCGCCGACGGCCTGTGGGATCGCCGCCGCGTGGAAGACCCCGCGCTGTACCACGGCACGCTGGCGAAGATCCCGTTCGGCCGCTTCGGCCAGCCGCAGGAGATCGCCAACGCCGCCCTGTTCCTGTGCTCGCCGCTGGCGCGCTGGATCACCGGCCACGTGCTCAACGTCGATGGCGGTCAGGTGTTGATGGGCTGACCTTGGCCCTGGTAGCTGCCAACCTTGGTTGGCAGTCCTGGCCCCTGGTAGCTGCCAACCTTGGTTGGCAGTCCTGGCCCCCGGTAGCTGCCAACCTTGGTTGGCGATCCGCGTCGACCAAGGTCGACGCCTACCAGAGCTTTCCCCCGCCCCCGGTAGCTGCCAACCTTGGTTGGCGATCCGCGTCGACCAAGGTCGACGCCTACCAGAGCGTTCCCCCCGCGCCCTTGGGCTTGGCCACCCGCAGGCACTATCATGTGCACACTGCCAAGGAGGACCCCGATGAGCGTGGCACCCCGACAGACCAGCACCGTGGCCGTGCTCAGCCTGGTGCTGGGCATTGCAGGCTGGACCGTACTGCCGTTCGTGGCCAGCATCGTGGCCATCATTACCGGGCACATGGCCCGCGCCGAAATCCGCCGCCGCCCCACCGATCTGGAAGGCGATGGCCTGGCCCTGACCGGGCTGATCCTGGGCTGGTTGAGCGTGGGCATGGTGCTGCTGGGCATCCTGGCCTTCATCGCTTTCTTCGGCGGGCTGGCCTGGCTGGCCGCCATGTCGAACTGACCGCCATGAGCGCTTCTGACAGCACCGAACGCTTCAGCAGCCGGGTGGCCGACTACGTGCGCTACCGGCCCGACTACCCCGCCGCCCTGATCGACTGGCTGCACGGCCCGATGGCCGTGCCCACCGCGGCCCTGGTGGCCGACATCGGCGCCGGCACCGGCATCTCCAGCCGCCAGTTCCTGGCCGCCGGCCATCCGCTGGTTGCGGTGGAACCCAATGCCGCCATGCGCGCCGCCGCCGAACAATGGCTGGCGCCGCAGTACCCGCACTTCCGCGCCGTCGATGGGCGTGCCGAAGCCACCGGCCTGGCCGATGCCAGCGTGGATCTGGTGTCGGCCGCCCAGGCATTCCACTGGTTCGACACCGTAGCCGTGCGCGCCGAGTGGCAGCGCATCCTGCGCCCCGGCGGCCTGGCCCTGGTGTACTGGAACTCGCGCCTGCTCGACGCCAGCCCGTTCCTGGTCGGCTACGAGCAACTGCTGCTGGACTTCGGCACCGACTACACCGCTGTGGCCGAGCGCTACCAGGACGATGCCACCATGCAGGCCTGGTTCGGCCCTGGACTGCGCGGCTGGGTGCAGTTGCCCAACGTGCAGCACCTGGACCTGGACGCCCTGCGCGGCCGCCTGCTGTCATCCTCGTATGCTCCGCAGGCCGGGCACCCGCGACACGATGCCATGCTGGCCGCCTTGCAGGACCTGTTCGCCGCCCACGCCGTGGACGGCCAGGTCGCCTTTGAATATCAAACCCGAGCCTTCCTCGGCACGCTGGACTGAAACCACCGCATGTATTCGCTTGCCCGCCCCTTCCTGTTCTCGCTCGACGCCGAGCGCGCCCACGGCCTCGGCCTGTCCGCCCTGGACCTGGCCTACCGCACCGGCACCACGCCGCTGCTGGCCGCACGCATCGCGCCGATGCCCAGCACGGTGTTCGGGCTGACCTTCCCCAATCCGGTCGGCCTGGCCGCCGGCCTGGACAAGAATGGCGAGCACATCGATGCGCTGTTCGCGCTCGGCTTTGGTTTCGTGGAAATCGGCACCATCACCCCGCGCCCGCAGGAAGGCAATCCGAAGCCGCGCCTGTTCCGCCTGCCCGCGCACAGCGCCATCATCAACCGCATGGGCTTCAACAATGCCGGCGTGGATGCGCTGGTGCGCAACGTGGAACGCGCGCGTGACCGCCGTGGCCTGCTCGGCATCAACATCGGCAAGAACAAGGACACTCCCAACGAACAGGCCGTGGACGATTACATCGCCTGCCTGGACAAGGTGTATCCGCTGGCCGACTACATCACGGTGAACATTTCTTCGCCCAACACCGCCGGGCTGCGCGAGCTGCAGGAAGAAACCGCGCTGCGCCAACTGGTGGCACAGCTGCGCGACCGCCAGGAAGCGCTGGCCGCGCAGCATGGCCGCCGCGTGCCGATGCTGGTGAAGGTGGCGCCGGACTTGAGCGAGCGCGATATCGATGCCGCCGCGCGCGTGCTGGGCGAACTGCAGGTGGACGGGGTAATCGCCACCAACACCACCATCGACCGCAGCCGCGTGGCCGGCGATCCGCTGGCCAACGAGGCTGGCGGCCTGTCCGGTGCGCCGGTGCTGGACCAGTCCACCCTGGTGCTGCGCCGCCTGCGCGCGCGCCTGCCCGAATCCATTCCGCTGGTCGGCGTGGGTGGCATCCTGTCCGGCGCCGATGCGGTGGCCAAGATGGCCGCCGGTGCGTCGCTGGTGCAGTGCTACAGCGGCCTGATCTACAAGGGCCCGGCCCTGGTGGCCGACTGCGTGGAAGCGATCCGTCGCCGCCGCGAGGCGCCCAGCCGTGGCGCGGTGGCACCGCTGTGAGCACCGCCCCCTTGCGCTGGACCCTGACCGAAAACGCGCCGCTGCAGGCGCTGAACACCTTCCATGTGCAGGCCACGGCAGCGCAGCTGCTGGAACTGCACGACCCGGCCCTGCTGCCCGACGTGCTGGCCCTGCCCAGCGTTGCCGCCGGCCCGCTGCTGGTGCTGGGCAGTGGCAGCAACGTGCTGATCGCCGACAATCTGCCCGGCACCGTGCTGGTGTTCGGCAACCGCGATATCAGCTTCCTGGAACACCGCGCAGACCACGCGGTCATCCGCGCCGGTGCCGGTGTGCCCTGGCACGGCCTGGTGATGTGGTCGCTGCAGAATGGCTTGTCCGGGCTGGAAAACCTGGCGCTGATTCCCGGCACCGCAGGTGCCGCGCCGATCCAGAACATCGGCGCCTACGGCGCGCAGGTGGGCGAATTCATCCAGGCCGTTGAAGCCTGGGATTGCCAGGACCAGGCATGGGTACGGCTGGACAACGAACAGTGTGGCTTCGGCTACCGCGACAGCGTGTTCAAGCAGCAGGCCGACCGCTACCTGATCACCGCCATCGAACTGAAGCTGCCGCTGCTGCACGACCTGCGCATGGATTACGCCGGCATCCGCGAGGAACTGCAGGCACAGGGCGTGGAACTGCCCAGCGCAGTGGACGTGGCCAACGCGGTCATCGCCATCCGCCGCCGCAAGCTGCCCGACCCCGATGTGCTGGGCAATGCCGGCAGCTTCTTCAAGAACCCGGTGCTGCCGCTGGAACAGACCGAGGTACTGCTGCAGCACTTCCCCGAGCTTCCGGTATTCCCGGCCGAGCGCGAGGACCAGCGCAAGGTGTCGGCGGCGTGGATGATCGACGCCTGCGGCTGGAAGGGCTTCCGCGAAGGCGATGCCGGCGTGGCCGCCAGCCATGCACTGGTGCTGGTGAACCACGGCAATGCCAGCGGTGCAGAACTGCTGGCCCTGGCCCGGCGCATTTCCGCGTCGGTGCTGGAAAAGTTCGGCGTGCCCATTGAACCGGAACCGCGCCTGCTCGGCGCCCAGTGGTGAACACCGCCGTGCAGGGCCCGGCCGCCGCCCCGTTGCGGGCGGCACTGCTGATGCTGGGCAGCACCCTGGCGTTCGGGCTGATGGCGGTGGCAATCCGCTACGCCACCCGCTACGTGCCCACCCAGGAAGTAGCCTTCTTCCGTAATGCCTTCGGCCTGCTGGCGCTGCTGCCCATGCTGCTGCGCCCGGGCCGTGCGCCGCTGAAAACCCAGCAGCTGCCGCGCTACTTCGTGCGCAGCGCCATCGGCCTGGCCTCGATGCTGTGCGCGTTCTGGGCGCTGGGCCATCTGCCGCTGGCGCAGGCAGTATCGCTGTCCTATTCCACGCCGCTGTTCGTCACCATTGCCGCGGTGCTGTGGCTGGGCGAGATCGTGCGCGTGCGTCGTTGGGCGGCAGTGGTGATCGGCTTCATCGGCGTGCTGGTGATCGTGCGGCCCGGCACCGCCGGCTTTTCCGCGGGCAGCCTGGTGGCCGTGGCCGCCGCACTGCTCAGCTCGCTGGTGGCGATCCAGATCAAGCAGCTCACCCGCGTGGACAGCGCCGATACGGTGGTGCTCTACACCTACGTGTTCTGGGTGCCGCTTTCGCTGGTCCCGGCGTTGTTCGTCTGGGTGTGGCCCACTGGCATGGCCTGGGTGTGGCTGGTGGCCACCGGCGTGATGGGCACCGTGGGCCAGCTGCTGTGGACCCGCGCGCTACGCCTGGGCGAGGTCTCCGCACTGACCCCGATCAGCTTCCTGCAGCTACCGCTGGTGACCCTGTTCGGCTGGCTGCTGTTTGGCGAAACCATCGACCGCTGGACCCTGATCGGCGCCGGCATCATCCTGGCCGCCAACGCCTACATCGCCCACCGCGAAGCCGTACTGGCCCGCCGCGCGCGCACCACCGCCCCGTAGAGTCGAGCCATGCTCGACTGCTCTTTGTAGAGTCGAGCCATGCTCGACTGCATTGCCGAACGCAGTCGAGCATGGCTCGACTCTACAGAACACAGCACGCCACCCGGTACGCGCGCTCGGCCGCATCCACTACATTCCCCGGCGCGAACTGCTCGCCCAGGAAATGCAGCGCCTGCCGCCGCTGCTGCACCGCACGTCCCTGCGCCTGCGCCCCCAGCAGCATCTGCTGGAACTCGATCAGATCCTGCAGCACGCGCACATGTCGGTACCAGGCAATCCATCGCGCATCGCCCAGGTCTTCCCCATAGCCTTCCACGAAACCCTGCGGGCGCTCACGCCCCCAGCGCCCGCCCACCGCGCCGCCCACGAACATCAGATCGCGTTCGCGCGGGGCCAGCGCCAGCCCATCCCAGTCGATCAGATGCAGCCGGCCCGCCGTATCCATCAACAGATTGCCGGCATGCAGATCGGTATGGCACACCCGCAGTTCTGCGCGTTGGTCCTGCAGGCCCTGCTGAAGTTCCTCGGCGCGTGCATGCAGCTGCGCAATGCGCGCACGCTGTTGCTGCCACAGCGCCAGGAACGCCTCCCCCCAACGGTCCGTGGCGGTTGGCAGCGCACCGGGCTGCTGCAGCCACTGCCCCACCGTCAGCAGCGCGTCGGTATCCAGCGCAACCTGCGGCAGCGCGCTCGCCATCGCCTCCGGCAGCCGCGCCTGGTGCAGGCAACGCAGCACGCGGCCCAGCTGCTGCCACTGCGCCGAACTCAGCGGCGCCTCGAAACCCGATTGCCCTTCAATATAGGGAAACAGCGTGAACTGCAGGCCCCAGCGCTGCGCCGACGCGGCACCGGCCAGGGTCGGCCACGGCGCCACGATTTCCTCGATGCCCAGCGTGCCACGCAACCAGTGCAGGCTGTCCCACACCGCCGGGTTCACCTGGTAGCGGCGGCACTTCAGCCACCACTGCGCGTTGCGCGCATCAATGCGGTACACCGCCGCATGGGCATCGGCGCCCACCGCGCGCGACACCACCGCCGTGGGCGTGATGCCATAGGACTGCTGCAGGACTTCCCCGATCTGCGGCGCCGTTGCAAGTGACATGAACACCAGACTGCGTGGAGGGCAAACCCACTATCGCAGACACGCTTTACAGCGCGCAGGCAGACCGGTCACATCTTTGGCCAGCTGCGACAAAACAGCGCAGCGTCACGTCACGTCGCGTAGTGCCCCAGGAACATCGCCACGGCCGATTCGGCCACCCGCGTGCGCTCGGCTGCGGCCAGCGGCGGCTGCCCCAGCGTCACCTGCGGCCAGAATGCAAAACCCTTCACCAGGCCCTGCAACTGCTGGTCGGCGAATTCCGGATCGACCTCGCGCAAGCGACCATCGGCCACCGCAGCGCGTACCCAAGCACTCACCCCGCCCTCTTTTTCACCCATGCGGCAGACGATCGCCTGCGCGCGATCGGGCGAATGGATGATCTCGGCCATCGCCACCCGTGCCAGGTCGATGAAGTTGGGGTCGCCCAGCAGCTCCAGCTTTTTCGCCAGCAACTGCAGCAACTGCGCCTGCAGCGGCTGGTCGGCGCGGTAGGGCACGTCCACGCTGGCCACGCTGCTTTCCCACAGCTCCTCCAGGATGAGCGCGAACAACGCTTCCTTGCTGGGGAAATGGTTGTAGACCGTGCGCTTGGAAACACCGGCCACCTCCGCGATGCCGTCCATGCTGGTCGCTTCGTAGCCCGCCGCGCGGAATTCTTCCACCGCCGCGCGCACGATGGCTTCGCGTTTGCGGTCGGTCAGGCGTTGCGGGGCACGGGGCATGGCAGTACCAGGAATCTGAACGGACGCCGCCATTTTACACCAGCCAGTGTACTTTTCTGACATCGGAAACTACACTGTGCAGTGTACCCAGCGGACGTCCCCTATGAAGCGCCTGCTCCTTGTCCTCCTGCTTGGAACCCTTGCCGTGACCGCCTATACGTTCTGCAGATCCTGGTCCCTGCCCGACTTCCCCGACTCGCCGCAGTACCGCGACGGCAAGTTCCGTAATGTCCTGCCGAAGCCGGCCATGGGCCTGCGTGACGGTCTGGAAATCTGGTGGACCTTCCTGTTCAACAAGCCCAAGGGCACCGTGCCCACGCAGCCCATTCCGGTGCAGCCGCTGGACCGCGCCACGCTGGACGGCGCGCCTGATCGCAGCCTGTTCCGCCTGGGCCACTCCACCCTGCTGCTGAAGCTGCGCGGCCAGTACTGGCTGACCGACCCGGTATTCTCCGAACGCGCCTCGCCGGTGCAGTGGATGGGCCCGGCACGCTTCCACGCACCGCCCATCAGCATCGACGAACTGCCGCCCATCGCCGGCGTCATCCTGTCGCACAACCACTACGACCACCTGGACCATGCCGCAGTGCTGGCGCTCGCCGGCAAGACCACGCGCTTCATCGCGCCGCTGGGCGTGGGCGACCAGCTGATCGCCTGGGGCATCGATGCGGCCAAGGTGGAACAACTGGACTGGTGGCAGAGCACCAGCGCTGGCGGCCTGCGCCTGACCGCCACCCCGGGCCAGCACTTTTCCGGTCGTGGCCTGGGCGACAGCGATCGCAGCCTGTGGGCGTCGTGGGTCATCCAGGATGACGACTTCCGCATCTTCTTCAGCGGCGACACCGGATACTTCGATGGCTTCAAGGCCATTGGCGAAAAGTACGGCCCGTTCGATCTGACCATGATCGAAACCGGCGCCTACGACGAACGCTGGGCCTTCGTACACATGCAGCCCGAACAGACCCTGCAGGCGCACCTGGATCTGCGCGGCAAGTGGCTGCTGCCGATCCACAACGGCACCTTCGACCTGGCCCTGCACGACTGGCAGCAACCGTTCGAACGCATCACCGCCCTGGCCGCCGCCAACAACGTCCCCGTCGCCACCCCGATCATGGGCGAAGTCCTGGACATGCAGGCCCCCACGCCCGGCACCCGCTGGTGGGAATCCCCCCGATAACCCGCGCCGGTAGGTGCCAACCTTGGTTGGCACGCCTTCCCCCCGCCATGCCCGCCCACATACTGCGATGCGTCATGTAACCGCTTACATCCCTTGCTAGCGTAGCCCTGCCCGTTCCCGGGCCGTGCTCATGTGAGGCCTTCGCAATGACGCTCTGCGCCGACCACTGCACCACTCCCCCACCGCCCCGGCGCCTCGCCCAGGCACTGCTGCTGCCCACCCTCGCACTGGCGGCAGCGGTCAGCGCACAGAACCTGCCACCGCGCGCGCATTGGCAGGCCAGCGCTTCATCGCAGCAGGTGCCAGCGATGGCGATCAGCCACCTGATCGACAACGATCCGAAGACGGTGACCGGTGGAGCGTTCAGCCCCGGCCATTGGTTCCAGATCGATCTGGGTAAACCGGCAATGCTGGCAGGCGCGCGCCTCACCTGGGATGTCTCCAACCCCGAAGCCTATTCGCTGCAGACCTCGCTCGATGGCACGCAGTGGCAGACGGCCTACGTCATGGCCGATTCGCTGGGCGGCATCGAGACCCTGTACTTCGCGCCGCGCCAGGCCCGCTACCTGCGCCTGGCCAGCCCGCAGCGCACGTCCGACTGGGGTGTGTCCATCTTCGAAATGGAACCGCTCGACACCGCGCTCAGCGCACGGGTAGCCGGTCTGAATGCCACCCAGACCGCTGCGCTGTGGCAGGGCGGCGACACGGTGGCCCTACCCACTGGCAAGGATGGCAGCCACACGCTCGAGATCATCCTGCCCCGCGCGCAGCCCAGCACCGGGCTGGCGGTGGACTGGGCCAGCGTGCACGGCGGCGCACGGCTGCAGGCACAGGACGCGCAAGGTCGTTGGCACGAGCTGGCGCGCGATGCGCAGGCCGCCACGCAGCAGCAGAGTTGGCTGGCAGCCGATGCACCGCTCGACCTGCAGGCACTGCGGCTGACCGTGCAAGGTGATGCACCGCAGATCAAACGCATCCGCCTGCTCGGCCCGAAGGCCGTGATGACACCGATGAAGCGCTACCAGATCGCTGCCAGCGGCGCGCAGCGCGCATTGTTCCCTGCCTCGCTGCACATGCAGCAGACGTACTGGACGGCAGTGGGCGTGCACGCGGGCCGGCAGAAATCCATCTTCGACGAATACGGCAACATCGAGGCCTACAAGGGCGCGCCGCTGGTTCAACCGATCTGGCGCAGCGCCGATGGTCGCGCCGCCGGTGCTGCCGGACACCCCGTGCAGCACGCCCTTCGCGATGGCTGGAAGCCAATGCCATCGGCCACCTGGTCGCCGCAGCCGGAGCTGGAACTGCGCAGCGAGGCCTTCGCCATCGAGCGCGACGGTCAGCCAATCACCTTCGTGCGCCATCGCCTGCACAACACTGGCACCACTGCGGTCGAAGGCACGCTGACCCTCGCGGTGCGACCGATGCAGATGAACCCGCCGTGGCAGAACGGCGGGCTGTCGCCGATCCGCGAGGTGGCCGTTGCAGGCAACGCCGTACACGTGAACGGCCGCACCTTGCTGCACTCACTCACCGCAGTCGACGCTGCAGGCAGCGCACCGTTCGGCAACGAGGGCGACACCGAGATCACCGCAGCCATCGCCAGCGGACAACTGCCCGCAGCGAAACAGGCCAGCGATGCCGACGGCCTGGCCGCGGCGGCGCTGAGCTATCGCATCAGCCTGGCCCCCGGTGCCAGCGAAGCCGTCGTGGTGGCCTTCCCGCTGGGCACCGCCAACGCTGATGCCAATGGCGTGCTGCCGCAGGCAGCGCCCCTGGACCTGGCATCGCTGCCACGCGACGGCGACACGGCCTTCGACACGCTTGCCACCCGCGCCTCCGCCGATTGGCAGGCACGGCTGGGCCAGGTGGGCCTGCGCCTGCCGGATCCTTCGCTGGTGGACATGCTGCGCGCACAGGCCGCCTACATGCTGATCAACCAGACAGGCCCGGCCATGCAGCCCGGCCCACGCAACTACAACCGTTCCTTCATCCGCGATGGCATGGCGACCTCGGCCGTGCTGCTGCGCATGGGCGAAGCCAAGGTCGCGCGCGACTACCTGGCCTGGTACAGCGAACACGGCGTGCATGACAACGGCCTGGTGTCCCCCATCCTCAACGACGATGGCAGCGTGAACACCGGCTTCGGCTCGGACATCGAGTACGACAGCCAGGGCCAGTACATCACCCTGGTGGCCGATGTCGCACGGCTGGATGGCGGGCCGGAAAGCGTGCGCGCCTATCTGCCCAAGGTAAAGGCCGCGCTGCGCTTCCTGCAGGAACTGCGCGAACGCACGCTGGTGCCGGGCTACATGGCCAACCAACCGTCGCCGGAGCGCTTCGCCGGCATTCTTGCCCCGTCGATCAGCCACGAAGGCTACCCCTCACCCACCCACAGCTACTGGGACGACTACTGGGGCCTGAAGGGCTGGCATGACGGCGCGTGGTTGGCCGAATCGCTGGGCGACCACGAAACCGCAACGTGGGCGCGCGAACAATACAAGGCGCTGTATGACGCCCTGCATGCCTCGATCCGCGCGACCATGGCATGGAAGGGCATCGACTTCATTCCGTCCTCGGCAGACCTTGGCGACGGCGACCCGACCGGTGTGTCGATCGCACTGGACCCCACCGGCGCGCAGAGCGTGCTGCCCGCCGAGGCCCTGCGCACCACCTTCGCCCGCTATCTGGACGATGTGCGCAAGCGCAACCAGCCCGGCGCGCTGTATGCCTATACACCGTACGAAATCCGCAACGTGCTGAGCTACGTCCACCTGGGCCAACCCGAAGCAGCCGACGAACTGCTGCAGGGCCTGCTGCACGATCGCCGGCCGCTGCAGTGGCAGGTGCTGGCAGAAGTGGTGCATTCACGGCTGCGCTTCCCACGCTACCTGGGCGACATGCCGCACACCTGGATCGGCGCCGAATACGGCCGCACCCTGTTCGGCATGCTGATGCGCGAAGACGACGACGCGTTGTCGCTGCTGCCGGGGGCGCCCTCTTCCTGGGTAGCGGGTGAAGGCCTGGCCGTGGACCGCCTGCCCACCGCCTACGGCACCCTGCAGCTGCAGGCCCGCCAGCGCGATGGCCACCTGACCGTGTCGCTGGGCAAAGGACTGCGCAAGGGCACGCCCGTACGCGTGTGGTGGCCCAGCCGCACCGCGCCAAAGGAAGTGCGCGTGGACGGCCGGCCGGTCAGTGACTTCAATGCCGAAGGTGTGCGTCTGGCGAGACCCTTCAAGACGCTTGAGGCGCGTTGGCCGTGACCCGGGTGGGTGCCAGCCTTGGTTGGCACGCCCCGCCTTGGTAGGTGCCAACCTTGGTTGGCACGTCCTGCGTCGACCAAGGTCGACGCCTACCAAAGCACAGTCCCCTCGCTTTCGCGCACTGCGCCGACCAAGGTCGACGCCTACCAAAGCACAGACCGCGCCTGCGTCAGAACCCGGGCAGCCCCGGCGGGTTGGTCTGCGACTGCGGCACGGCTTCCTCAGCCAGGTTCCAGCGCCGCAGCGCCTGCGCATACGTGCCGCTTTCAATCTGCGTATTCAACGCCTGGGTGATCGCATCGGCCAGCCCACTGCCCTTGCGCGTGGTTGCTGAAATCGCCGCCGAATCCGGCCAGCCGCCGGGGAACAGCCCTACTCGCCGCACCTTGCCATCGCGCGCCGAATAGGCACCGGTCGCATTCGGTTCAAACGACACATCGGCGCGCCCGGTAATCACCGCCAGCCGGCCCACCACCGCATCATCGAAGTACTGGTACTCCACCGGCTTCAAACCCGCGGCAATATTCTGCTGGTCCCAGTGCCGCAGAATCTGGTCCTGGTTGGTGCTGGCGCCCACTACCACTTTCAGCCCCGCCACATCGGCAGGCTTCTCGATCTTCTGGATCGGCCCGTCAATGCGTGTGTAGATGCCCAACAGATCAAACCGGTAGCTGGAAAAATCGAACTTCTTCTTGCGCTCTTCGGTCACCGTCACGTTCGACAGCACCGCATCGTACTTGCCCGATTCCAGCCCCAGCGGCCAGTCGGCCCACGCCACCGGCACCAGCACCAGCTTCAGGCCCAGGCCGTCGGCAATCAGCTGTGCGATGTCCGGCTCCACGCCAACCACCCGTTTGCTGTCGGCACCGTAGTCGGCCAACGGCAGCTGCGCCGGGTGGGTGGCCACGGTCAGCACGCCCGGGGTCACGAAACGGTAGCCGGGCGGCAGCAGTGCCTGCGCCTTGGGGTCCGGCGTGCCGCGCAGCACCGGCGCGTCGGCACCGGCCAAGGTAACGCTTGCGGCCGGCACAGGCGCCGGTGCCTGGCGCACGCGCGAATAGACAATGCCGGCAATGCCGATCACCAGCACACCTACAACCAACAGCGTGCTGCGCGAAGGACGACGGTGTGATGCAGGGCTCATGGGTTCACTCGAAAGGGTTACAGGGTCTTGGCCAGGAAATCGGCAGTGCGTTGCTGGCGCGGGCGCTCGAAAAGTGCCTCGGGCGTGCCCTGCTCGATCACCCGGCCCTGGTCCATCATCACCACGTGGTCGGCCACGCGGCGGGCAAAGGCCAGTTCATGGGTCACGATCACCAGGGTGGTCCCCGAGCGCGCCAGTTCTTCGATCACGCTCAGCACTTCGGCCACCAGCTCCGGGTCCAGCGCCGAAGTCGGTTCATCGAACAGCAGCACCTTCGGCTGCAGCGCCAGCGCGCGCGCAATCGCAATGCGCTGCTGCTGGCCGCCGGACAACTGCCGGGGGAATGCATCGGCCTTGTCGGCCAGCCCCACCCGCTGCAGCAGCGCACGCGCCTGCTGCTCGGCCTGCACGCGCGGCACGCCGCGCACCGCGATCGGCGCTTCCATGATGTTCTCCAGCGCGGTCAGGTGCGGGAACAGGTTGAAGCCCTGGAACACCATGCCCACCTCGGCGCGGCGGCGACGGATCTCCCGTTCGGGCAGTTCGTACAAGGTGTCACCCTCGCGGCGGTAGCCGATCAGCTGCCCGGCCACGCTCACATAGCCGCTGTCGGCGCGCTCCAGATGGTTGATCAGCCGCAGCAACGTGGATTTGCCTGCACCCGAGGGACCGATCAGCACCGTCACGCTGCCCGCGCGCAGGTCCAGGCTCACATCGTCCAGCACCACCTGCTCGTCGAACACCTTGCCCACGCCGTGCAGGGTCACTGCCGCGCCCTGCCCGGCTTCCACCGGCACGGCCACGCGTGGGCGATCACTACCGCCGGGCGCGGCAGCGCGCGCACGCGGCACCGAAGACACCCGCGAAATGCTGCGCTCGCGCTGCAACTGGCCACGCGCAAAGCGCTGCTCCACCCGCCGCTGCAGCAACGACAGCACGGTCAGGATCACCAGATACCAGACCGTGGCCACCATCAGCAGCGGCACCACTTCCAGGTTGCGGCGATAGATCACCTGCACGGTGTAGAACAGCTCGGGCAGCGCCAGTACGTACACCACCGAGGTGCTCTTGGCCAGCCCGATCACATCGTTGAAGGCCGCCGGCAGGATCGAGCGCATTGCCTGCGGCAGGATGATGCGGCGCACCTGGCGCCCGCGCGGCAGGCCCAGTGCGGCCGCCGCTTCATACTGGCCATGGTCCACCGACAGAATGCCGCCACGGATCACCTCGGCCGAAAACGCTGCCTGGTTCAAGGTCAGGCCCAGCACCGCCGCGGTGAACACCCCGATCAACTGCGTGGTCGGGTACGAGAACAGGCTGATGCCGGTGAACGGCACCCCCAGTTCAATGGTGCTGTACAGGTAACCCAGGTTGTTCAGCAGCAGCAACAGCACCAGCAGCGGAATCGAGCGGAACAGCCACACATAGCCCCACGACACCGCTGCCAGCAGCGGCGAGCCGGATACCCGCGCCAGCGCCAGCAGCGTGCCCAGCGCAAAGCCCAACCCGGTGCCCAGTGCGGTCAGCAGCAGCGTGCGCCCCAGTCCTTCCAACACCGGCTTGGCGAAGAACCATTCGGCGAACGTGCCCCAGCCCCAGCGCGGGTTGCCCAGCACAGACTGCAGGCCGATCAGGATCAGCGCCAACGCCAGCAGCGTGCCCACAACCTGCAGCGGGTGCCGCGCCGGCACGATCTTCAATGCCGGTGCGGCCGCAGGGCGGGTGGCCAGTCCTTCCAGCGCGGTCGAAGGCGTGCTCATGCATGCACCTCCTGGCGGGCGGCAACCACCGCGCCTGCACTTGGCTGCGGCGCGCGCAACCACTTTTCGAACGGCAGATGCGCAATGGTTTCCGGGTCGGCGTGCAGGTCGAACAGCGCCGTGTAACCGTGGCTCAGGTACAGACCCACGGCCTCGGGCTGGCGGAAGCCGGTGGTCAGGAACACGCGCCGGTAGCCCTGGCGTGCGGCCTGCTCTTCCAGCTCCTGCAGCACCCGCCGCGCGATGCCCTGGCGGCGCAGCCCGGGCAGCGTCCAGATGCGCTTGAACTCGGCGGTGTCGGCATCGCGGTGCGGCATGAAGGCGCCACCGGAAATGGCCACACCATCGCGCAGCAGCAGCACGAAGGCGCCCACCGGCGCGGCAAACGCCTGCGCGGGGTAGCGCTGCAGTTCCTCGCGGGCACTGCCGCCAATGCGCCGCCGCACATCGGCGTAGCGGCTGTCGTACTCCTGTTCCAACCCATCGAACAGCGGCCGTGCCAGCGGATCGTCCACGCCGGTGTACAGGAAGCGCTCGTTCTCGTAGACCGTGCTCATGCCGCCTCCTCCACCAGATAGTGCTCGGCGAGCCGCGCCCACAGGCTGGCGGCCGGCGCAATGGCTGCATCGTTGAAGACGTAGCGCGGGCTGTGCAGGGAAGCGCTGTCACCGTTGCCGACGAAGACGAAGCTGCCCGGCCGCGCCTGCAGCAGGAAGGCGAAATCCTCACTGGCCGTGCGCGGTGCGAAGTCGGCCACCACCTGCTCGCGGCCAAACGCCCGCACCGCAAGATCACGCACCAGCGCGGTCTGCTCGGCGTGGTTGATCACGCTGGGGAAGCCACGTGGGAAGGAAATCTCCGCGCGCGCGCCAAATGCCGAAGCGGTCTGCTCGGCAATCTCGATCACCCGCCGCCGCAGGGTGTCACGCACCTCCGGCAGGTAGGCGCGCACGGTCAGGGTCAGTTCCACCGCATCGGGAATCACGTTGGCCGCCTGGCCACCGTGGATCGAGCCCACCGTCACCACGCCCATCTGCCGCGGGTCGACATTACGCGACACCACGCTCTGCAGCGCGGTCACGATATGCGCTGCGGCCAGGATCGGGTCCACGCTGCCCTGCGGCTCGGCGCCATGGCCGCCCTTGCCGATCACCTTCAGCCGCGCCCAATCCACCGATGCCATCGCCGGGCCATCCACGAAACCGAAATGCCCCACCGGCACGCCCGGCCAGTTGTGCAGCCCGTAGATCGCATCCACCGGAAAGCGCTCGAACAGACCGTCGTCGATCATCTTCGATGCGCCCGAACCGGTCTCTTCGGCCGGCTGGAACACCAGGTGCAGGGTGCCGCTGAACCGGCCGTGGTGGGCCAGGTAATGCGCCGCCGACAGCAGGATGGCGGTGTGGCCATCGTGGCCGCAGGCATGCATCAGGCCTTCGTTCTGGCTGGCATACGCCAGCCCGGAATCCTCGGCGATCGGCAACGCATCCATGTCCGCGCGCAGGCCCAGCCGGCGCGTGCCGTTGCCACGCTGCAGCGTACCAACCACACCGGTGCCGCCCACGCCGGTGGTCACCGCATAGCCCCAGTGCTGCAGCAGTTCGGCCACGCGGGCGCTGGTGCGGTGTTCCTCGAACGCCAGTTCCGGGTGGCGATGCAGATCATGGCGGATCGCGATGGCCTCGGCAGCGCGCGCCGCGATCTCCGGCAGCACGCCGGTCGGTGCGGAAATCTGCCGGGCATGGCCCGGCGCTACCGAAATGTCTCCGCTCATCGCCTTACCCCACCTTCCGCGCTGGCGCGGTATCGACCGCATGGCGGCTGGCCTTGTACGGCAGCCCCAGGTTGTCACGCAGGGTCTGCCCCTGCAGCTCACGCTGGTGGTAACCCCGCGCCTGCAGGATCGGCAGCACCAGGTTCACGAAGTCATCCAGCCCCTCGCGCTGCGCGGCAAAGCCCAGGATGAAGCCATCACTGGCACCGGCATCGAACCAGCGGATCAGTTCGCCGGCCACCTGTTCGGGCGTACCGATGAAGTTCGGCCGCGGGCTCACCGCCTGCAGCGCCACCTGGCGCAGGGTCAGGCCCTGCGTGCGCGCATCCTGCTTGATGCGGTCGGTGGTGGAGCGGAACGAATTGCTGCCCACCTCTCCCAGCTCCGGGAACGGCGCATCCGGATCGTACTGGCTGAAATCGTGGTGGTCGAAGAAGCGCCCCAGGTAGGCCAGCGCATCGTCCAGGCCCGCCAGTGCGGCAATGGCCTGGTACTTGGCCTCGGCCTCTTCGGCGGTGCGCCCGACGATCGGGCCGATGCCGGGGAAGATCTTCACGTCCGCCGCGCTGCGGCCATGGGCAATCGCCGAATTCTTCACCTTCTGGGTGAAGGCGCGGGTTTCCTCCAGCGAAGGCGAATGGGTGAACACCGCGTCGGCATACTTGCCCGCCAGTGCAATGCCATCGTCGGAAGAGCCGGCCTGGAAGATCACCGGCTGGCCCTGCGGCGAGCGCTGGATGTTCAGCGGACCCTCTACCTGGAAGAAGCGCCCCTTGTGGTCCAGGCGGCGGAACTTCTCCGGTGCGAAGAACACGCCACTGTCGCGCTCGCGCACGAAGGCATCGTCATCCCAGGAATCCCACAGCCCCTGCACCACTTCCAGATACTCATCGGCAATCTGGTAGCGCAGTCCATGTTCCGGGTGCGGGCGGCCGTAGTTGCGGCCCGACCCTTCCAGCGGCGAGGTCACCACGTTCCATCCCGCGCGGCCGCCACTGAGCAGATCCAGCGAGGCGAACTGGCGCGCCACCGTGAATGGATCGCTGTACGAGGTGGACAACGTCCCCGCCAGACCGATCTTCTTCGTCGCCGTGGCCAGCGCGGACAGCAACGAAATCGGCTCGAAGCGGTTGAGGAAGTGCGGAATGGACTTCTCGTTGATGTACAGGCCATCGGCCACGAAGCCGAAGGCGATGCCGTTGTCTTCGGCGGTACGCGCAATGTCGATGTAGAACTGCAGATTCACGCTGGCATCGGCCGGGTTCGATGCGTGCTTCCACGCATGCATGTGGCTGCCTGGGCCCTGCAGCATGATGCCGAACGGAATGGGGCGCGGGGTCGTGCTCATGGGGGAATCTCCTGCAGGTCAGGCCACCGCCGCGCGCGGTGCGGGCGACAGCAGTTCAAGGGAGGTCAGGCGTGCATCCAGGTCGGCCACCGGCGCGTCCAGGATGAATTCGCCCACGCCGAAGCGGCGGTGCAGTGCGTCCAGCTCTGCGCGTACGTGTGCGGCATCGCCAGACAGCACGCTGGGGACGGTTTCCTCGATACGGAACTTGGCCACACCCACCTGGCGGGCGTACTCAGCGGCTGCTTCCGGGCTGGGCAGGTTCACCGTCTGCCCCGGCGCCAAGTGCAGCTTGTACACGCGCAGCGCGCCGATATGCCGCGCCGCCGCTTCGGCGGTGGGCGCAGCGAAGGCCACCGTGGCCAGCAATGGCGGTTGCGTGGACAGCGCGCGGTAGGCCTCGAACGCCGCTTCGATGTGCCGCGGGTCGCCGTCGAAGTGCGCCGCGTACACGAAGCGCCAACCGAGTTCGGCGGCCTGACGTGCACTGTGCGGGCTTGCGCCCAGCAGGAAACGTTCGGATGCGACCTGCGGTACCGGGCGTGCCTGCGCGTCTTCGCGGGTGCCGGCCAGATAGCCCTCCAGATCACGCAGCTGCTGGTCGAAATCGGCAAACGGCGGTCGCCCCGCCGCCAGCGCCGCAGTCGAGGCCGGCAGGCCGCCGGGGGCCTTGCCCACGCCCAGATCCACACGCCCCGGCGCAAGCGCCGCCAGCAGGTTGAAGTTCTCAGCCACCTTGTACGGCGCGTAGTGGCGCAGCATCACCCCGCCGCTGCCAATGCGGATGCGCCGCGTCTGCGCCAGCACCCAGGCCGCCAGCACTTCCGGCGCCGGGCTGGCCAGGGTGGGCGCAGCGTGGTGTTCGGCAAACCAATAGCGGTGGTAACCCAACTGCTCGGCGCGCTGCGCCAGCTGCAGGCTGTTGCGCAGCGCCTGCTCCGGCGTTGCGCCCTCTGCCACCGGGCTCTTGTCCAATACGCTTATCTGGTAGCTCATGCGCGCGTCCTCGCTCAGGGGTGGGCCACGGGAATGCCCAGCAGGGCATTCAGCGCCGCCAGGATCGGCGCGGCGCCGGACACCACCTGGCGGTCCTGGTGCGCGCCACTGGCGTGTTCGCTGTGCATGCCTTGCGGCAGCACCAGCTTGGGCAGCGACTGGTCCTGCTCACCAATCTCGGCAATCAGCTCTCGGCGCGGCCGGGCGAACCCGATCCGGCGCACGTCCAGCTGGTCATCCAGACCGTCAATGCTGGACAGCGCGCCTTCCAGCAACAGGCTGTGCCGGCAGAAGAAGCGCTGGCCGGGCAACTGGCCATCCTCGAACTGGCGATCCAGCAGGAACAGGATGGGCTTGGGGGATGCGTCTACTGCCACAGTGAAGTCCTCGTCAGATGCGGCGTGATCCTGCCGCGTCACCTTCGATGCTAGAGAGACCGAGCGCCGCCACTGCATCGGTGCGCGACAATCGGCGGTCAGATCCGGCCATGCAGATGCGTGTTGGCCATAAGCACAGTGCTGTGCGTCATGGCCATCACGGGCAATGTCAGGCAATGCGGCGCAACGCCACCGGCAGCGCCACGCCCTGCGCCGACAAATGGCCGCTGGCCCGCTCAGCGGCCAGGACAATGCGCGCCTGCAGCGCCGCGCTGTTGATCATTTCGCCATCAAAGTCGGCCGGCGTGGCATACACCCCGATCGGCAGCGTGTGCGCCTGCAGGAAACTGAACAACGGCCGCAGCTGGTGGTCGATCACCAGCGCATGTCGCTCGCTGCCGCCTGTGGCGGCCAGCAGCACCGGCGTATCCACCAGCGCCTCTAATCCGATGAAATCCACCAGGTGCTTGAACAGACCGGGATACGAGCCGCGATAGACCGGCGCAGCCACCACCAGCAGGTCAGCCGCTTCGATGGTCTGCAGCGCCTGCTCCACCGCAGGTTCGGCCTCATCGCGCGACAGCGCCTGGCCCAGCGAGCGCGCGATCGGCGCCAGCTCCACCCACTCCACCCGCGCCTGCACCCGCTGCTGCAGCGCATCCAGCAGATGCCGCGCCAGCAATGACGTACGCGATGTCGCCGACCCCGTCGGCGACCCCACCAATGCAACAACGTTCACCACAGAAGACATCACGACTCTCCTCGATCGCCATTCACCTCAAAACCGATAACCCACCCGCGCATACCACACCGCGCCCACCGTGCTCAGCACATCACCGGTATCCCAGGTGGTTTCAATGCTGGCCACGTCGGTGGCGCTGCGCGCGTACTCGGGCACCTTGCGGGTGCGCTTGTCGAACACGTTGTTCACCCCCAGCGCGGCACTCCAGCCCGCGCCCAGCTCCACCGCACCGGAAATGTTGGTCACCAGCACCGGCGGCTGCGTGTAGGCCACGCCGTTGTTCAGGCGTTTGATCGGCCCGTAGTAGGTGAAGTCCAGGTTCGAGCGCCAGCGCCCGTTCTGCCAGCCCAATCCGGCCACCTGGGTGTACTGCGGCGTGCGGTAGCGCAATGCGTATTCGCTGGAACGGGTGAGCAGGTTGATATTGGGCAGGCCCTGCAGCGCCGCCGGAATCGCACTCACTTTCTGGATGGTGGTGCGGCCCACGTTGGCCGCGTACGTCCAGCGCAGCTTGCCCCACGCCGTGTCCTGGTTTGCTTCCAGGGTCAGCTCCACGCCGCGCGTGCGGGTGTCGCCTACGTTGGTGAAGTAGCTGGCGTAGAACGCGTCGCCGGGCAGAATGCTGATACCGGCCGTGCCCAGCAGCGCATCAATGGTGTTCTTCTGCGCGGCGGTCAGCACGGTGCCGCTGTTGTCGGTGATGCGGGCCGGGTCCTGCGCGTTGTAGCCAATCTGGCTGGACTGCCCCAGCTGCCCGCGGATATCGATCTGGTACGCATCCACCGCCAGATGGAAGCCCGGGCTGGGGTCCCAGGTCACGCCCAGGCTGTAGTTGGTGGCCTTTTCCGGCTTCAGCGGCGTCGCGCCCAGCGCAACGGCGGCCGGCGAGCCGACCTGCGCCACCAGCGTGGTGCCGCATGGGCAGCTGCCAGTGGCCTGGTAGAACTGCGCACCCAGGCTGGGCGCATGGAAGCCGTTGCTGACCGTAGCGCGCACGCCCAGCGCATCGGTGAAGTCGAAGCGCGTGGTCAGCCGCCCGGTGGACACTGTGCCGAAATCAGAGTGATCTTCCCAACGCGCGGCAGCGTCCAGGTACCAGCGCGAGGTGATGTTGGTGGCCGCACCGGCATACACCGCCTTGCTGTTGCGCGTGGCCTTCACCGCATCGGCGGTGGAATAGCCCACGAACGCCGCCGCACCGAAACCGGTGTACGACTCCCACTGCCCGGCGCCGCGCTCGTACTGTTCGTGCTGGTACTCGGCGCCGGCACTCACTTCCAGCGGCGACGCAAGGGCCGCCACATCGAAGCCACGGCGCAGGTCCAGATTGGCGATACCCTGCTGGTAGTCCAGCTTGCCGTCATAGAAATCGGTGGGCGAGCCGGGATATGGCAGCGAATAGTTCACCGAATTGCGCGTATAGGTGCGCACCGTGTTGCGGTTGCCGGTCAGGCTGGCGTCGTAGTCCCAGCCCGCAAGCTGGCCCTTCGCCCCCGCCGTGCCGGTGTACTGCTTCTCCTTGGTTTCCAGCACCGGCAGGAAGCCATCGGGAAACACACTCAACACGCCCGGCGCTTTGTAGGTAGTGAAGATGGTGGCCGGCAGGCGGAAGTTCTGGATCGCCTGCGCCGTGCGGTCGCTGGCCGTGGCATTGGCATAGAACTGCGCGCTCTCGCCCAGGCCGTGGCCCACGTTCACCGCAAAGGCCTTCAGCGCGTAGGACGGCGAACTGAGGATGGTGTTGGCTTCCGCATCGCGCGTGGCCTCCGCCGGGTTCGGCGATGCACCGGCCGGCAGACGGTTGTTCGGGCGCAGCGCCACCAGGTTGCCATTGGCGTCCACTGCCGGGTAGCTCAGGTAGCCATCGATATAGCGACGGGTACGGATGGCATGGTGCTGGCGCGTGGTTTCGCCGGACAGGTTGATGAAGCCGTCCTGGCCCCAGGGCAGGCCCACGTTCGCGCGCACGCTGGTGCGGGTGCCATCACCATCGAAGCTCTGCCCGCTTTCCACCGACACATCGCCGCCGTGGGCCTGTGACTTCAGGATCACGTTGATCACACCGGTAATGGCGTCCGAACCGTAGATCGCCGACGCACCATCGCGCAGGACCTCCACATGGTCGATGGCCGACACGGGAATGAGCGCCAGGTCGGCCCAGGCATGGCCGGGGTAACCGCCCCCGTTGGCACCACTCACGTAGGCGCTGGCATTGCGGCGTTTGCCGTTCACCAGCACCAGCGTGTAGCCCGGCGACAGATTGCGCAGCTGGTAGCCGCGGATCAGGCTTTCCTGGTCGCTCTGGTAGCCACCAATCTGGCTGAGCGACGGCAGGCTGCGCTGCAGCGCTTCCAGCAGATTGGCCTGGCCGGTGGAGGCCAGGTCCTCCGCCGAGATCACATCGATGGGGGTGGAACTGTTCTTCACCGTGCGCGTGCTGGTGCGCGAACCGGTCACCACCACCGCATCCAGCGTGGACGCGGCCAGGTTGGAAGAAGTGACGCTGGCCGCGCTGGTCGGTGCATCGGCGGCGGCATCAGCGGCATGGGCAGGTGCAGCGGCCAGCGTGGCCGCAATCAGAACCGCAAGGGTATTCAGGACAGGCGTGTGGGCGGCAGGCATGGGGGCTCTTGGGGGTGGGCCGGAGACACACCTCCATTCAAGAGCCCCGGCCCGCCAGGCAACAGGCGAAATCGCGTCACCCAACCGTCATATCGCGCCAGCCACATGACCGCTGGTAATGACGTTACGCAGCCGGGGTCGGATCCCTTTCCGCAGGAAAGGGCTCTGACCCCACACGCAATCCATCCCCGACCGGGGTCGGATCCCTTTCCGCAGGAAAGGGCTCTGACCCCATACGCCATCCCACACGCCCCACCAGGGTCAGAGCCCTTCCTGCGGAAGGGATCTGACCCCTACCCCATATGCCGCCGCGGCATCACCACATGCCCGCGCATCCCTGCGCTTGCCGCCGCACCTCGCTAGCATCACCCCATGCCCAGCGAACCCGCCGCCCCCACTGTTGCCATCGTGGCCTGCCACGGCCAAGGGCTGTTCGAGTTCGGTTGCGCCGTCGGTCTGTTCGCGCCCATCCGCCCGGAACTGGGCGTGGCCTGGTACCGCACCCAGGTCTGCGCTGGCGAACCCGGTGCGCTGCGCATGCTCGGAAATGCGCAGGTGCAGTTGCCCTACACGCTCGATGCGCTGGAAGATGCCGACATCATCGTCATTCCGGGTTGGCGCGAACCCAGCGAGCGCCCACCCCAGGCGCTGCTCGATGCGCTCATCCGTGCCCACGCGCGCGGCGCACGCATCACCAGCATCTGCTCCGGCGCGTTCGTGCTGGCCTGGGCCGGCCTGCTCGATGGCCGCCAGGCCACCACGCACTGGCGGCTGACCGACACCCTCGCCCGCGAGTTCCCGCGCGTGCACGTGCGCGACGACGTGCTCTACGTTGATACCGGCGACATCATCACCTCGGCCGGTTCGGCCACCGGCATGGACATGATGCTGCACATGGTGCGCAAGGATTACGGCGCGCGCGTGGCCAACCTGGTGGCCGAGCGCCTGGTGCTGGCACCCTGGCGCGATGCCGAACGCAGCCAGCGGGTCAGCCGTGCCATTCCCAATGGCGAACCCACGCGGCTGGCCAAACTGATGGAATGGATGCGCCGCAATATCCGCGATGCACATTCGCTGGCGAGCCTGGCCGAACAGGCCGCGCTGAGCCAGCGCACCCTGCAGCGGCAGTTCCTGGAAGCCACCGGCCTGTCGCCCATCGATTGGCTCATCCGCGAGCGCGTGGCGTTTGCCCGCGAACTGCTGGAAACCACCGACCGGCCGTTGCAATGGGTGGCCGAACAGGCCGGGTTCGGGTCGCAGGAATCGTTCCGCCGACACTTCCGCGGGCTGGTGGATGCCAGCCCGACCGAGTACCGCAGCCAGCATCGTGGGGCGGTCAGTGCGGATCGGCTGGTGGGGTGCTGATTGCCGCGCTACCGGCGATGGGCGTACCCGCCCCTCAATGCGACGACACAAACACCGTCCCCTCCACCGGCGCGGGCAGCGCGAAGCTGCGCCGCATGCGTGCCACTTCGGAAGCCGGCGGTAACCCGAACAGCCGCTTGAACTCGCGGTTGAACTGCGAGGGGCTGGCATAGCCCACCGCCAGCGATGCCGCTTCGGCGGTCATCGCCTGCCGCAGCATCAGCAGCCGCGCCTGGTGCAGCCGAGTGGACTTCACGTACTGCATGGGCGACGTGCCGGTAATGCTGCGGAAATGCTCGTGGAAGGTGGCTACGCTCATTTCGGCTTCGGCGGCCAGCGCATCCACATCCAGCGCAGTGGAGTACGCGGCGTGGATATGCCGCAGCACCTTGCCAACGCGCCCGAAGCGTCCGCGCATTGCCAGCGCTTCGCGCATGGCCGCGCCCTGCGCACCGGTCAGCACGCGGAAGTACAGCTCGCGCACCAGCGATGGCCCCAGCACATCCGCTTCCAACGGGTCGGCCAAGGCTTCCAGCAGGCGCAGCACGGTGGCCTGCAGGGCGCCCTGCATCGGGCTGGCCATCATGCTCTGCGCGGGCGCTTCGCTGCTGCCCGCGCGCTCGCCCAGTTCAATCAGCAGGTCGGCGGCCAACTGCAGGTCCAGGTGCAGGTAGATCGCCAGCAGCGGCGCCTCGGCGGTGGCCTCGGTTTCCATGGTGAACGGCACCGGCACCGACACGGCCAGATAGTGCTGCGGGTCGTACTGGTAAACCTGCCCACCCAGGTAGCCGCGCTTCACGCCCTGGCAGACGATCACGATGCCCGGGTCGTACAGCACCGGCGTGCGCGCCAGTGGCCGGTCCGAGCGCAGCAGCCGCACACCCGGCAGCGCGGTCAGCGTATAGCCCTCGTCCACGGCCAGCGCCTGCAGCAGCTCCACCATGCGCGCCTGCGCCTGCGGCTGGGTCGGCTCATCGCGCGACATCGCACCCTCGTAGAAATAGGCAAGACCGGGCGAAGCTTAGGCCTGGGCGGTGCCGGGCTCAAGCACTAACGTGCAAGCTCCTTCACACGAGCCCTCCGCCATGACAGCATCCCGTCTCTTCCTCATCACCGGTGTCAGCAGCGGCTTCGGCCGTGCCCTGGCCCAGCAGGCGCTGCTTGCCGGCCACCGCGTGGTCGGCACCGTGCGCAGCGCCGCGGCGTGCAGCGACTTTGAAACCCTCGGCCCCGGCCGTGCGTTCGGGCGCCTGCTGGACGTCACCGATACGCAGGCCATCGACGCGCTGGTCAGCGCCATCGAAACCGAGATCGGCGCCATCGATGTGCTGGTCAACAACGCCGGCTACGGCCACGAAGGCATCCTGGAAGAATCCACGCTGGACGAACTGCGCCTCCAGTTCGAAGTGAACGTGTTCGGTCCCGCCGCGCTGATCAAAGCCGTGCTGCCGCATATGCGCGCGCGCCGCCGTGGCCACATCCTCAACATCACCTCCATGGGCGGCTTCATCACCATGCCCGGCATTGCGTGGTACTGCGGCAGCAAGTTCGCGCTGGAAGGCATCAGCGAAGTGCTGGGCAAGGAAGTGGCCGCGTTCGGCATTCATGTCACCGCGGTGGCGCCCGGTTCGTTCCGCACCGATTGGGCCGGCCGTTCCATGGTGCGTGCACCACGTGCAATCGACGACTACGACGCACTGTTCGACCCCATTCGCAACGCGCGCGAGGCCAAGAGCGGCCAGCAACTGGGCGATCCAGTGAAAGCCGCGCAGGCCATGCTGCAGGTGATCGACAGCGAGGCACCGCCTACGCACCTGCTGCTGGGCAGTGATGCGGTGGAACTGGTGCGCGGCAAGTTGCAGGACCTAACCACCGGCATCGCTCGATGGGAGGCAGTAAGCCTCGCCACTGACAATTAGGCCCGAGCTGAACTAGCCGAGCGCGTAGGTGTGCAAGACGTTCCAACAACCAGCGCCAATAGAAAATGGGAGAATCCGCTCTACAAGGTCAGCCATACCGCGCACCCTCCCAAATAGCGACCTAGTATGGACAACCTCACTCATTGCGCCGGCAGAAAGGCACCACCTCGACGGGCCGAGCATTCACTCCCCAGATGGCCCTATTGTTCGCGGGCCGCCGAGACCATCAGCGAGTGCCACTAAATTCAGATGCGAAACTGCACCTCACTGCAACCGACCGAATAGGCGGAGCAGAGCAATCAGAGCGACAAGCTCCGCAGTCGCCACCTATAGAAGAACCTGGTCAGATCGAAACAATATATCGACAACCTGGTCCAACTACACTCCATACCAATGGCGTCCGTCTCACCTCGTTGTTCGCTCACGAAGGCAATAGCGATAGCGCTGCCTCAGCGCCATTTAGCGCCAAATGGATTATTCTACCGCTCAACCCACGCTCCCCCCGGGAGCTGACGGCCAATGCAAGCGAAGAAAATAATCATCCAAGCATCACCACGAGCGGACCAAGTGATAATAAAAACGCTAGCCGAACTAAACAAAGCAAGAATAGATTTCTTCAAACAGAACGATCCAACTAAATTTAGCCGGATTGCACTCTCTAGGCTATTTGCAATTCATCTTCTGGAACAGGAAGGGGACGTCAGCGATGACACCCTTAAGAAACAATTCTTAGAGCAACAAGGCAACATAGCATCAAAAGAAAAGGGCGATGTATTCGAACAGATCGCAGAGCATGCACTCAACCTTCGAGCCGATCCCGACAGGGAATTCTCGATCATCGCACGGCAAGCAATCAATGACATAAGCTCCATTGACAAGCACTTGAATTACATCGACACGGAACTACAGAAGATTCAATCGATAAAGACTCAGAACGGAATCCTAAGCGCAGAGAAGAGATATTACAGAAACAAACTTGAGTATTACCGCGCCAAGAACCTAAATGCCCAGGAGGAAATAAACAAATTCCTAGCCCGGAACATCACGGCATACACGCTGGCCAGGTGTACATCCATTCAACAGCCGGTCACAACCATGTTCGCCCGTCCCGACACACCTTACCCATACGCAATCGGAAGGCTTGGCGGCGCCTTTAATTATGACGTTAGATATATCGACGAACTATCAAACAAATTTCTAGACCTCCGAGCAGGAAGTCACAATGAAATTCGAAAACTTTTCAATGAAGATGAAAGCGAATTTTTTGAATTTTCCAAGATTTATATAACAGGGAGTGAACAATATAAAGATAGCGTGCATCTGAAAATAAAAAGACTAATTGCGAGATCCCACATACTCCATAGCAGGAAAGAAGTAATAGAGCGTCTGCTCGACCATTACGCAAAAGGAGACTTACTTTCTTTCATAAGCATGGCAGCACTTCAAATCGAAGGAATATTCTCAGATATCTGTCGAGAGCTAGGCATAAGCGAGAAAGAGCTTGACCTCTCCTCGCTCAACCGGAAGCTTGAGCTCATCTCCGGAAAGATGAATTTCTTTCTGTCCTATGAATACTACGCCTTCCACTTCCCCATACTTCGAAATCACGTTGCTCATGGCGAGTTAATACATGGAAACATAGAACGAACATCCATTATGTTGATGCTGGACCTCCTTCCAGCCTGTGAACTCGCTTGCTCTCAAGAAATCCCCATTAACAAGCGCGTCACCCTAATGAAATCCATCCTCGACCATGGCCGCAACGAAGATATTCTTACCTGGGTGAGCCAGAACCAGCAACACATCCCCGACTTCTACAACAAATCAAATGAAGTGGCTCGAGTCGAAAAATTAATTGACTCCGACTCATTCTGGGCCTTCATGGAGAGCTCCCTAAAGCGAGACAGATTAGGCAAGGATTCAAACCTGATTCGAATTGCAAAGAAAATAGCCCGAAGTGGAAATTCGGAAGCTCGTGCAAAGAACTTTCTAAAATCGTCACCGCGGGTGATATCAATGGGCGACGAGGTGCGCAGAGCCAGTTTGGAATCTGCAAAGGAGCTCATCAAGAGACTTAACCAGGGGTAGGAATCCAGACACCTATCGCATCGGGGGAGGGCATGAAGCTGTAGTGATGCAGTGTGAACACCTGCCCACGCGCCCCCCTGCCCCCGGCTTGTAACCTGACGCCCTACCAACCGCCAGGGGGCGCAGGGTGAACGCATCGATCCAGCGGGTGAACCTGCAACGGTTGATCCTCGCGCTTGCCGCACTCTCTGCCCTGGTCATGCTGGGCAATGCGGTCTGGGCCAGCTACCAGGTACAGCGCCAGCAGCTGCTTGAAAAGAGCCTGGAGGCCAACCGGGTGTACGCGCACTCGCTGGCGCAGTCCACCCAGCACTTCGTGCTGAACGCGCAGCAGCAACTGGCGGTCGGCGCCGAACGTCTCAGCCGCAACGCCGCCCAGCCCGCGGCGCACGACGATGAAGTGGAACGGGTCAAGCTGCAGACCGATGCCTTCAACAGCGTGATCTCGGTCAATGCCCAGGGCGTAGTGGTGGGCACCTCACCGGCCCTGCCCGAGCTGCAGGGCAAGGCCCTCACCAGCGCGGCCAACCGGCAGGCGCTGCAGCAGAGGGTGCCGATGGTCAGCGATCCGTTCGTTGCCCACACCGGCAACCTGGTGGTCACCCTGTCCCACCCCGTGTTCAACGCCGACGGCGACTATGCCGGCTACATCACCGCGTCCATCCACCTGCGCGACCCCAACGCGCTGCACAGCCTGCTCGGCACCCATCCCTACGACGATGGCTCGTACCTGTACGTGGTCAGCCGCGATGGCACCGTGCTCTACCACCCCGACCCGGACCGCGTCGGCCAGGCCGCCACCCGCAATGCCGCCGTGGAGGCACTGGGACAGGGCCGCGCCGGCGCATTGCACTCGCGCAACCGCCACGGCGTGCACATGCTGGCCGGCTTCGCGCCGGTGCCCGCGGCTGGCTGGGGCATCGTCGCCCAGCGCCCGGCCGAAGCTGCGGTGGCCCCCATGGGCAGCCTGATGGGCACGGTGCTGCGCAATGCCGCGCCGCTGGGGCTGCTGACCCTGCTGCTGATCTGGCTGTGCTCGCGGCGCATCGCCTCGCCCTTGCAGGAACTGGCCCGCCACGCACAGGACCACGATGTCGGCGCCGCCATCACCCAGGTCAAGGCGGTCAATTCCTGGTACCACGAAGCCGCCCAACTCAAGCAGGCCGTGCTGATCAGCTTCCGCAACCTCAACGAGCGTATCGGGCTGCTGGACAAGGCCGCTCTCACCGATCCCCTCACCCAGCTGCTCAACCGGCGCGGGCTCGAACGCGCGCTCAGCGCATTGAATGCCTCGGGCGTGCCGTTCGGCGTCATCACCCTGGACGTGGACCACTTCAAGGACGTCAACGACCAGCACGGCCACGACACTGGCGATCACGTGCTGGCCGGCATCGCCCAGTGCATGCGTGCCAACGCGCGGCCGCAGGACGTGCTGTGCCGCCTGGGCGGTGAGGAGTTCCTCGCCCTGCTGCCCGAGGTCAGCGCAGACGCCGCGCTGCAGGTGGCCGAGCGCCTGCGCAGCGTGATCGAGGCGCACGCCTTCCCCACCGTCGGACACGTCACCATTTCAGCCGGCATCAGCCATTACCCTGAAACACAGGCCGACGCAGACCTGGTCATCCGCCAGGCCGACAAGGCGCTGTACCGCGCCAAGCACGGCGGCCGCAACCGCACCGTGCTGTACCGGCGTCGCAGCCAGCGGCGCGAAAACCCGTCTTGACGCGATGCTTGCCGTTTCTGCACAACGGCACCGCCCCACACCTGCAACCCTGTCACCACCGCCGTGCCGCCTGCACGGCCCTGCTTCGGCTCTATGGCGCCCCTGTTCAACCGGAACACGCACATGGCCCCTACCCGTACCGAAGAACGCATGTCGACGCTGGGCAGCCTGGACGTCCTGGACGACGCCGCGGGCGCCTCGCTCGATCGGCTGACCGACCTGGCGGCGCGCACCTTCCGCGCGCCGGTGGCCTTCGTTTCACTCATAGAAGTGGACCGCCAGCGGCTGATCTCGCGCCAAGGCCTGGACGTGGCCGAATCGCATATCCGCGATTCCATCTGCGCCCACACCATCGGCTCCAAAGCCGGCCTGGTCATCAACGACCTGCGTGTGGATCCGCGTTTTTCCAGCCTGCCGCTGGTGGACGGGCCGCCGCACCTGCGCTTCTATGCCGGTACGCCACTGGTGGCCGCCAACGGTGTGCCCATCGGTGCGCTGTGCGTGATGGACAGCGTGCCCCGGCAGTTTTCCGCCGATGACCGCCGGCAACTGCAGACGCTGGGCATGGCGGTGATGAACCAACTGGAGCTGCGCACCCTCAGCGGCCGTCGCGATCCGGTCAGTGGCCTGCCCAACCGCCACCAGTTCGCCATCGACTACGCCGCGCGCGCGGTGCGCACGCCGGGCCAGCCGTGCTTCGCGGTAATGATCGACATCCTGGATCTACCGCGCGCCCACGAGGCCGGCCAGGTGCTGGGCATGGTGCCGCTGGAAGCACTGATCCGCCGTGCCGGGGTACGCCTCAACCTGGCCCTCGACGGCGTGGCCCAGGTCTACCACGTGGGCGCCACCCGCTTCGCCTTCGTGGTGGAACTGCCCACGCGCGAGGCCATCGAACAGCTGGTTCACCTGCTGCACGACGATCTCATCCGCCCGTTGATGGCGGCATCGATTCCGCTTGCGCCGCAGTTCCATGCCGGCCTGTGCGAGGCCGCCCTGGGCCGTGACAGTGCCGACGACGTGCTGCGCAAGATGATGATCGCGCTCGGCTCGGCCCTTGCCAGCCAGGTCACCTGCTGCTGGTACTCGCCCAGCCGCGATGAACGCCTGCAGCGCAGCTACCGGCTGGCCACCGACGGCCAGCAGGCACTGCAGCAGGACCAGTTCCACCTTGTCTACCAGCCGCGCTTTCGCGCCCATGATCTCGCCCCGGTGGCGGCCGAAGTGCTGTTGCGCTGGAACCACCCGCAGCTGGGCGCGGTCAGCCCGGCCGAGTTCATTCCCGTATTCGAGCGCACCACGCTGATGGATGGGGTTACCGCCTGGGTGCTGGAACACGCCTTCAGCCAGCTGGCGCAATGGAGGCGCGAAGGCCTCACACTCACCCTGTCCATCAACCTGTCCGCGCGCGATGTGTCCCGTAAGGGCATCGCCGATGCCTTCATTTCCGCGCTGCTGTGCAAGGGGCTGTCCTGCAGCGATGTGGAAATCGAAATCACCGAAGGCGAATGGCTGCGTGCCGATTCCCTGCCCGGCGAGCAGCTGCAGCAGTTGGCCACAGCCGGTGTGCGCGTGGCCATCGATGACTTCGGCAGTGGCTACAGCAACTTCGGCTACCTCACCGAACTGCCCATCCACACCATCAAGCTGGACAAGTCGATGATCGACGAGCTGGCCACCGATAGACGCGCCCAGTTGAAGGTGCAGGCAGTCATCAGCCTGGCCCACGGCCTGGGTTACAACACTGTGGGCGAAGGCGCCGAGACCCCGGAACAGGTGGCGCTGCTGCAGGCCTATGGCTGCGATGAGATCCAGGGGTTTGCCCTGTCCCGCCCGATCAGCGCGGCAGATCTGGCCCAGCAGCTGGAAGCGGCGCCCTACGCCCAGACCTGACGCCCGCAGGGCACATGCCCAGCAGCAGCTGAATGGGTGCGTCGGCCTTCATCTGCTGCGCACACATCCGGGCAATCCGGCACGGCATCATTGCCGCGCATCAGCAGCGCCCCTTCCATCGGATTTCCCTTGCAGCCGCCTTCCCCTTCGGCCGGTCAACCGGCCCCGTTGTCGCACGACTTTTTCGAATTCCTGGCCGTACGCGCGGGTGAGCAGTGGTTTGCCGTGGACGTGCAGGCCGCTGTCGAAATCCGTGGCCCCGAAACCTTCGATCGCGCACGCGGCGAGGGCCACCCCAGCCTCACCGTTCGAGAAGAAGCGCTGAAGGTGATCGACCTGCGCCGGCTCAGCGGGCTGGCTGCGATAGAGTCCGCCTGCCCGGCGATGCTGTTGGTGCGGGCAAGCGCGGAGGTGCTGGCCTTGGCCGTGGATGAAGTGGGCGAGATTGAAAGCGTCCCGCGCGAGCGGGTGCGGGCGGTCAATCCGCTGGGGTTTGTGTTCTGCAGCCAGAGCATTGCGATGCCCGAAAGCGGCGAGATTCCGCTGATCGACCCGATGTTGTTGGTCGCCGCGTGATCGCGCCTCCGGGCATGGCCCGGCGAGCGCAGCGGCCCTTGACGCATTCGGCACGCCAAATCGGCCCGATGCGCCACATCACTGCACGCGCTCTGTCTGCCGCGCTCTCGTGCGGCATGCCACATACAACTCCTCTTAAGCGGAAAACGTCACGCATCTCCGGGTTTCCCGCGCTGTTTGCGCCATCGCATGTCGCGCCACCCCCGCACGCGGCACGGGCGAGCGCTCTCGTGTCGCATGTGCCACTGATCGTGCATGCGACAATCGTTCCCGCTCTCTCGATGCATCAGCACGTTTCGGATTTTTCTGATTGAACCGAGCGTGCACGCGTAAACAACATGGCGTGCCACCGACAACGGGTGGCCGGGCATGCAAACCCGAGACAGAAGTTGTTTACGCTTGCCCGTCGGCACCGTCCTTAACCGGTGCCGGCGGGCAATCCGTCGGCCGTCTATGGCGGGCGGTGCGTGGGGGTCTTCGGACCCGCCGGTCTATGGCAACTGTCTGTCCCGGTTTGCAGCCACGTACCGTCCGCCACCCCGCCCCGCGCGGGTGGCGCTGCTGTGCCTCTGCCACGGAAGCCGACGCCATGACCGCACCGAACGCCCTGCCCTTCAGCGCCCCCGCTGATTCCATCAACGACGACGAAAACCCCTCGCCCGACCTCAGCACCCTGCTCGGCTGCCTCGACCGTATCCGTGCGGGCGAAGGCGCCGACGGCCAGCCTTGGCCGGAAACACACCTGCCCCTTGGCCGCCGCATGGCCCTGGCCCGTATCGACCGCGCCGCCGCCGGTCTACTCACCGTGGCCGAAGTATTGCACGCCGCAGAGCGCTGCCGCGCCGTAGCCACACCCGATCGGCACCTGAGCAAAGGCATGGTCGATGGCCTGTTCCTGGCCTGCCGCAGCCTGGCCGAACTGGTCTGTCAGGACATCCGGCCGCGCGGATGATCAGCGTCGTTCTCCGCTTTCAGATTGCCAAACACCACCACACCGATTATCAAGCCGCCTACCTGCAGCTGATCGAGATGCTGCAGCGCTTTCCCGGTAGCGACACCTGGTACTGCGAGGTAAACGCCCCCGGTCAGGTGCCACTGCGGCTGGACGATACGCAGGCCGTGCTGCACCGCCTGCGGGTGCGCGCGGAGCTGGCGACCGTGCGCACGTTCAGTGCATCGCTGTTGAACCGGCCAACCGGCCAACCCCTGCCCGGGCTGATCAATGTCAATTACAGCCCGGGCGTCGGCACCATGACCGTGGTCGTCAACCGGCCCGCCGACGTGCAGCCCAACCCCACCCGTTGGATCGCCGGCATCATGCTGGCGGTGCTGGCAAGCGAACTGGGCACCCGCTACGCATTTGCCGACGTCTACGACCGGCTGAATGGTCGCTTCGTGAATTACCACGATGCCTGCGCAAGCTACCCCGGGCGGCACTGCCTGGGGTGGATGGCGTATGTGCGCCGGGCAGTGAGCGCGGCGGAATTGCCGCAGGCGGCATTGATTCTGCCCGCGTCGGGGGGATCGATTGTGGTGTCGGTGGATGGGGCGTTCAAGCTGGCCGACAAGAAGCATGTGCGAACGGCGAATGCGCTGGAAATGCGGATGTATGAGTTGGGGTTGCTGCCGGTGTTCTAACAGTGTGCCGGCCAAGTACAGCCAAGGCAGCTTCACCTACGCCGCCCACCCCGCTCTGCAATCCTTCGGGCTAGACTGCGGGCATTCGGCGTTTGGTGAGCGAGCAATGGACAGCTATCGCGATCTACATCCCCGCGTCTTGCTGCTACTGGCAGGCGTGCTGGCCCAGGCCATTCCCGCAGGTGCGCAGGCGCCACCGCCCCAACGGCCGGAACCTATCCCGCCCGTAACGAACGCCGATGTGCAGCGCGAGCAGGACAAGGCGGCCGCGATCGTCGACAGCGTGATCCCAGATGTCCACGGACCCGTTTTAACGTTAAAAGAGGAGCCCCCGCTGAAACCCGGGCCTGCACTCAGCGCGTCCAGGCTTATCGAGCAGGTGCATTCACTGGCCCGCGCCTTGCGCCGCTATGCCGACACCGAGCCCGACCGGGTGCAGCGTGTGCTCGGCATCGCGCTTCCGCACGACGCCGAAGGGCAGCGACGCGGCACGACGGGTAAGTTCGACACGGGCACCTACACGTGGACAGTATCGAGGTCCAGCTTCGTTCCCGAAGGGAACACTGTGCGGTTGTCGCTCGACCCACCCACCCTGTGTTTGAGCGTTGATGAATTAAAGGCACCGCTGCTGGCCGATCGGTTCAAGAAGTATGTACCCACCTTCGGTGACGATGACCGGATCATGTTCTACAAACCGGTCGAATCGCAGCTGACGTTGTATGTGCACATTGCCGTGGATCGCCTGGCCAAGCCGACCTGTGGCCGCACCGTAACGTTCGACATTGCTCCCAGCGATGACTGATCCTGCGCAACGCATTCGTCGTGGCATTTCACGAGACGGAAGTTGCATCACAACCGGGGAGATGGAGTTCCAGCATGCAGATTCTCCGCACTGCTTTCATAGTATTGGCGCTTTTTCTGGCATCACGCCCTGCCGGCGCCGTAGCCGATCAGCACGTGGCATCATCGAGCGCCACTGCCCACACGGGTCTGACACCCGCGGAGCTGGGCCGGCGCTTTCTGGCACTGCTGGAACACACAGAGAGCTTCAGTCAGCTGACGGCAGCGTCTATTCAACGGGCCATGGGTGTCCCCTTCAATGCAGATGCAGATGGCAGCGGGTTCTACACTCTGCTTATGCCTGATGGAGACTGGCAGTACAGCGTGGTCTACAACTTCGACGATGCTCACCCGCATTACTCGAACATTGCGGTCGATCTGATCAGGTCCCGGGAGACGGCCTACGCAAGCAACGCGCCCTGCGAGCTTGAGCTTCGGGGGTACCAAGCCTCATTGGCGGCCATGGGGTTCGCTGCCGAGCCTCCTGCCTACAACCATTTTGGTCGGATCGTAGCGTTCAACTACGCACGGAAGAATCTTCGGGTGCAGATCATTCCGCATCACCTTCCATCCGCCGCCAACCGACCGGAACGCGACTGTGTCAGGACCTTGAGTGCACATGCATTCGGCCCATCACAAGCCGAGCCCATGGACGCAAAGTAGCGGCGTCGCTCAAGGACAGAGAGCACATGAAGCTGATTCCCCATCCATCGCTCAACGCCTTGGCCCAGGAATGCCGGGAATGGCTTGAGCATGCTCAAGCAAAGGGCAATGCCGAGCAAGCCGAGACCTCTCTGCTGGCGTACCTGGACACGCCGGGCGAACTGACCCCGAAAGCTGCCAGCCAGACTGCGCACCGACGCAGCGAAACATCACTTTCGGAGAGAAGTAGAGTAATTTCGCTTCAGGTAACGGAGGAGCCAAGCATGGGCGCAATTAACAGATGTCTGATTGCATCGTTGCTTCTTGTCGCAACCGCATGCAACGCAAACGTCGCCATGAAGGCAAGAACCGAAAGGACGGAATCGAGCATGACAGCGCAAACTGAAATCACTGCCGAGGAGCTGGGCCAGCGTTTTCTCGAAATGATAAAGAACACCAGTGACTTCAGAGAACTGACGCCCGATTACATCCAAAAGGCGATCGGCAGGAAGCTCACTCCCGACATAGACGGAAAATCGGGATTTTATACGCTGAAGCTACCCAGTGGCGATTGGCAGTACAGCGTTACCTACACCTTCGACAGATCCTTCTCCGAAAACTCGAACACCGCATTGACGCTGATGAAGTCAAATGAAGGCGCTGATGAAAGACATCCCCCTTGCGAACTCGAGCTTGATTCTTACAGAGCCTCGATAGAATCCTTTGGCTTCAAGCCAGAACCAATCTCCTACAGCGAGATCGGATGGATCCTGGCCCTCAGGTACACGCGCAACAACGTTCTCGTTCAGATCATTCCGCACCACGTTCCATCCGTAGCGGGCAGACCAGGGCGCGACTGCGTGAACTCGCTGAGCATCCATAAATTCGGAGAGTAGAAGGAATGACATCTCCCAATGCGCAATTGCAAGCCATTCTCGTTGAATACTCAAATCAAGCGGGCGTTACACCTGAGCAGGCGGCACTGTTGCGCGCAACCATCAGCGGTGATTCTGATCTGACTCAGCGATTCAACGAGCAGGCGGCGACAGGCAACTTGACGGGATTTTCGCACGGCCGGAGCAATCAGGGACAGTTGATCGGGACATACGAAAAGGCGACAGGAGTCGTAACACTTCCCGGCTTGGCATCCGGACCCGGGCTGGATCAAGGGCTACGTGGCGCCTTACGGCTGCAGGAAATGAGCATTCGGTTCGCTCATAGCACCTATACGGATTCCGATGGCCAGAACTGCATCGTATCGCAGGACATGGTCTCGAACCTCCAAACGACCATCAATGGGTCGCCGACGCTCGCGAATGAGATGAAGCGCGCTGTAACGACGGTTGACAACAGCAATCGACAGTCCAGAGACAGCGGCGGATCGCATATGCTGCTCGAGCACTTCGCGCCGCTCAGTGGAACCATCGCTGGAGGAACATTTAATCCCAGCAGCAAGACCATGAGCATTCCGCCGAAAACGCTGGATCAGCCGGCGGCAGCATTTCACTACTCCAAAGCAGCTGCGGACCTGACATTCGTTCTGGGCCACGAAACCCAGCACGCCTTTAATCAAGTCGAAGTGGCGGCCGCCTATCGGGATTTTGATAGATCTGCAAGGCGAATCGCGGAAGACAACAATCCAACCAATGATTACACGGCTCCCATTGAGCAACTGGTAGCTAGCAATCGCCGAGATGAGGCAAAGGCTCAAATTGCCGGATGGAACGCGTTCGTTGACAGCGTTCGCCAGAGAGAGCCTGCCGCCGATCTGACTACGATGATGAATCTGCGCATCAGCCGCACTGGTGATTTCATCGAAAATGATCTAACAAGACCAGGGCATGCCAAGCCACGCGAGGGATTCAATTTCAATAGCGACGGCACACTTTCCATGACTGAGGAGAATGTCGCCACTCAAGAGAGATATTACTTCAACAAGCCGCCTCTCGGTGCCCAGGGGCTCCCTGCAAGTCAGACCATCGGCATAGGATTCCACGGTGACTCGGACTACCCAAATTACTATGGAGCTGGCGCCGTCAGCCGCGCCATTGCATATGATCGGGCTTATGCGCACCCCGTTGCGGGTGTAGAACCAAAATTGCAGCTAGACATGCAGCGCCTCAGGCTCGACGAACGCCTACTTGAACGCAACGGAATCACCTTACCCGCAGAGACGGCCACAATCCCCCAAGAGTATTGGGACACAAGCACCACGCCGCCGACGCGAGGGCTCTTCCAACACACCCGAGACTCGCACGAGCACATCTATCCCTCGCCCGAGTTCCACCCAACGCCGGACAAGAGTCAAACGGAGAGCGCGAAAAACATCGACGCTGCACTGTTCGACAAGATTCGGAATGGGGTGCGTGACCTAGACACGAGCGTTGGAAAATCGTGGGATGAGCACAGCGACCGACTGAGTGCCAGCTTGCTGCTGATGGCCACTGACAAGGGTTTCACAGCGCAGGACGATGTAAGAATTGCGTGCAGCACTGGGAACGATGCGATGAATAGAGGGCAGTTTCTCCACATCTGGCGATGCGGCCACCCCTCCCCCGATCCGGCTGCCCACAGGGCCAGTATGCCGATGCAAGATGCACTTTCGTTGCCTGCAGATCAACGCTTGGCTCAGGTACAGGATATGCAGCAGACCAAGGCAAATGATATCCAGGCCAGCCTGCAGCGCGACGTTGCGGTACTGGACGCCGCGACAGCTCGATCCATATAGTCAGCCGTACACCCTCGGCTTCAAGGAAGCAACTTCCTGTCCCAGCTAGGCCGACCTGTGCCGAAATGCCCGCCCCGAATCGGGACAGGCGACCTGGAATCCAGGACAGCGGCGTACTCGTGCACTCGCTAGCGTGCCGTCCAGCCCCCATCCATCGGAAGGGCGGTGCCCGTAATCTGCGCGGCGGCGTCCGAGGCCAGGAACACCACCATGTCCCCCAGCTGCTCGGGCGTCACGAACTGCAGCGAAGGCTGCTTCTCGGCCAGCAGCTCACGCGCGGCGGCCTCCTGATCGGTCCCTTCCCGCTCCGCCAGCGCGGTGATCTGCCGCTCCACGAGCGCCGTGCGCACCCAGCCGGGGCAGATGGCGTTGGCGGTGATGCCGCTGCCCGCGTTCTCCAGGGCCGTCACTTTGGTAAACCCGACCACGCCGTGCTTGGCCGCCACATAGGCCGACTTGTTCACCGAGCCCACCAGCCCGTGTACCGACGCAATGTTGATGATGCGGCCCGATCCCTGTTGCTTCATGTGCGGCAAGGCCGCCGCCGTTGCATGGAACACCGCCGATAGATTCAGCGCCAGGATCGCGTCCCACTTTTCTATGGGAAACTTCTCGATCGAAGCGGTGTGCTGGATGCCAGCGTTGTTCACCAGGATGTCGATGCGGCCCATCGTTGCGACAGCACAGGCGATCATTTCCCGCACCGCCTCGCCGCGTGAAAGGTCGGCACCATCGTGCGCCACTCGCACCCCGAACTCGTTCGCCAGGCTGGACCGGATGCGTTCGATCTCCGTCGCATCGCCGAAGCCATTGAGCACGATGTCGGCCCCCTGCCGGGCCAGAGCGGTGGCAATGCCAAGACCGATACCGCTGGTGGAACCGGTGACTACCGCGACCTTTCCGGTGAACATGGGCAAGACTCCTTGGGACGGAGCCACAGTGTAGATCCACGCCACGCGTGGATGCCCTTCACGCATCCGCATCAGATCCGATCGTTCCGGCTACGGACCAGCCCCGAAGGGCCACCGCCCCCTCGTCCGTCTGGCAAACGCCATTGGACCAGCCAATGCGCGCGGGACGTCGGGTGTCTACGACAAGCTGGCCGGTCCAGTCCGCTTCAGGGTGATCCAACCAGCGGTCGATGTCGTGATCAGCGCGCACTGAGCGGAGTCTCTGCCACACCCTCGATCTCAGCACCTGGCTTCTGTTTCTTTGGTTACTGGCTGTAGCCTACGGGCCCCACGCATTGGCTCATTTCTCCCACCGAGATGCAATTTGGCACGCCAGCGGGCTCAGGGGTAGGCTACTCGAGACAACGTCCGATAACGCAGCGACAGGACCGGACCCAACGCATGGAATCGACATCTACCAATCAGCCTCGGAAAGGCGAGTTCTACCAATTGCAGCCGGATGTTTTCCGAGGCGGCAAGGGGCATGGCGTAGTCTTTGAGAACGAGGACGCCCTACTTACTGCGCGAGACCCCACGCTTGGTCTATCACCCTCGCGAGGGTGTATTTCCCGAGGATCTGGAAGGCGGGATGAGTGGCTATTGGCTGGTCTCCGAGCGCCTGTAGCAGGTGATGGAGGAGGTCGACCCCGACGCATTCGTTTTCGCCGAAACCGACTATCGTTTGGCCGACGGTTCAAAGGGGCCCACCTACTACCTCTGCGATGTGGTGCGTATGTTGGATGCCTTGGATGAGGAGGCGTCTACACTCGACATCGAGATTAGTGATGAGTTTGAAGCCGGAAAGTATTACGGGCTCACGGGTGATGTCCGGCTGGCGTTCAAGCGTGAGATTCTGGATTCGGCCCACGTGTTCAGATTGGCGTTCCATGGAGGGGTGTTCTGCGACCGCACATTCAAAGATGCCGTGGAGGCTGCCGGAATCGTCACGCCCAGGAAGTCCAACGGCCTCTGATTCGAAGACGTTGTGAACCGCTGAACCGGCAGTATCGGCAATTAGAGAAACAACCTGATCATGCCTAACTACCGCACGCATCTTCAGGACCATCACATCATCGAGCAGCAGACGCTCAAGAGCAGTTCACTGCTTGCCAAGCTGCAGAGCGCGGGAAAGCAAGAACCTCAAGGTGACCACCATGGCTCTGACCGACCCACCGGTACCGGCGAAGCTCCGGGAACTGCTGAAGGACTATCCGGAGCACATCAAACAGCTGCAGGAGGCTCTCATTTCAGTGAGCGACGGGCGACAGAATTACGCCCCTCCGTTTGAGGCTGCTGTCTGGCTGTTGGAAGACTGCCTTACTGCCTTCAAGAGTGAAGCCCGCGCTGAAATAGCAGCCGCTACGGCAGCACGCGACTCACAGGCGCTTGAGCGAGCCAAAGAGAAAGAGCGGCTGATGTCCTTTGCCAGGTCCAGCAACATTGGCCTGGCAGATCTCAGCGAGCTGAGCGCCTACTTTGACGCCAACATCAGGTAACGTGGATGCCCTCCGCCGCACTGAACGGCAGTAGATCCACGCCATGCGTGGATGCTCTCCCCATCGCGTCCCGTCAAAAAAACGGCCCCAAGGACAGCAACCAGCGAGCGCAGATCGACTCCAGCAACCGAACAGTCCCTTACCCATGGGCCGCCCTACTTCAACCGCTCCACCAACCGCTGCCCCACCTCCAGCCGAAGCCGGGTTCTGCCCGGTAATCAGCTTCCGGTCTACCACCACATGCCCAGTCCACGGGGTGGTATTGCTGCTGAACTTTGCACCTGCCAGCTGCAATGACCTGCCCCCGGTTTCCTGGTCCGCTCCTGGCACAGGCTACGGACCCCTTAATGGATGCCAGTAATGCCCATGCCCCCTCCCCCAATCCCTACAGAGCTTCGTGAACTGCTCAAAGACTACCCGGAGCATATCGAGCGATTGCAGCAAGTTCTGAATCGATCAGCAGAACGCTCTCTGGAAGTTTCATTGATGCCATTTGACGACGCAATCAATGCACTGGTGGGCCGACTGGAATCATTCATCATCGAAGCGCGCACCGAGCTCGCGGACGCCAAGGCATCGGGAGACCCGCAGGCAATTGAACGCGCCTCGGAGAAAGAGCGACTGATGTCGTTTGCCCGATCCAGCAACATAGGGATGGCCAATCTCAGCGAGTTGCGCGCCTACTTTGATGCAAACATGGGCTAAGACTGGACCGGCCAGACTTCCCTAGACCCTCACGACCGCAAGGATGATGGACACATGCCCGTTAGAGACCCCGCTTTCTACGACCTGCGCCGCCTGTACTCCGACGAAGACATTGAGAGCCTCGTGCGGCAATACAAGAGTCTTTGTAGTGCAGACGAGGCCTGCGCCCAAAGGCATGGCGATGGAAGTATCCGGTCCATTGGGGACTATGAAAATGCACGACAAGCAGAAGAGGAGAAGAGGGATTTCGAGCAGAAGCATCCGCAGCTCGTAGAGATCATCAACAGTAGAAAAGGACCTGTGAAAGATCCACGGTAAGAAGCCGCTCTACTTCAACCGCTCCACCAACCGCTGCCCCACCTCCAGCGCCGAAGCCGGGTTCTGCCCGGTAATCAGCTCGCGGTCCACCACCACATGCCCGGTCCACGGCGTGGTGTTGCTGCTGAACTTCGCACCCGCCCGCTGCAATGCAGTCTGCGGGTAGAACTTCATCTCACCGCCGCCCAGCATCGGCTTGGCCTGCTCTTCTTCCTGGTTGCTGATCACCGTCATCTGGTAGCCGCTGTAGATCCACTTCGGCATGGCCGGCATCGCACCGGCCTGCAGCTTCGCCACGAAACCACCCGCATCCGGCAGCGTGGACAGCAGCGCGATCGGCCCGTGGCAGACCAGCGCGGTGGTCTTGTTGCGCTGGTGGAAGTCGGCCAGCAAGCGGCCCAGCGCCGGGCTCTTCAGCAGGTCCTGCATCGGCGCGTGGCCACCGGGGATATAGACCGCATCGAAGCGCGCGTAGCCCTGCTGCTCCACGCGCGCCAAGCTGAGCACCGGCGAAGCCGTCGGCGAGGTCAGCGCCAGCTTCTCCAGCAGATCCTTGTGCAGCGTCAGCTGCGCGGCGTCGTTGCCGAAGTACGCCGCCGTCACCGAGGACGCATCCACCGTCGGCGCCCGCCCCTGCGGCGTGGCGAAGGTCACCTCGTGGCCGGCGTCCAGCAGCAGCTTGACCGGCTGCATCAACTCGTTGAGATAGAAGCCGGTGGACAGCACCTTGCCGTCCTTCAGGTCCAGGTGGTTTTCGTCGGACAGCACCACCAGCACGTTGGCGGCGTGTGCGCCGGTCGCGGCCACGGTCAGGGCCAGCGCTGCGGCCAGCCGGGTCATCAGGTTCATGGGGAGCTCCTATCGGGGAATGCCCGCCACTTTATTCATCGCCCCAGCGGCGATAAATTGACCCCATCGCAAAACATCTGTTCCCCGGAGAGCTAAATGAGCCGCAAGTTCGACTACCTGGGCGATGTGGAGGTATTCCTGGCGGTGGTCGAGCACGGCTCGTTCACGGCCGGCGCGGTGGCGCTGTCCACCACGCCCTCGGTGCTGAGCCGCGCGGTCACCCGCCTGGAAGCGCGGCTGGGCCGGCAGCTGCTGCAGCGGACCACCCGCCGCGTGGGCCTGACCGACGCCGGGCGGCTCTACCGGGAACAGGTGCGCACCGCATTCAGCCTGCTGGACGACGCCGAGCGCGACGTACTGGCCCAGGACGGCGCGCTGGCCGGCCGCGTGCGCCTCAGCGTGCCCACCACCTATGGCCACTACCGGCTGCCGCCCGTGCTGGCGCGCTTTGCGCAGCAGTACCCGCAGGTGCAGGTGGAACTGAACATCACCAACCGCAACGTGGACCTGGTGGCCGAAGGCTTCGACCTGGCCATCCGCCTGGGCCAGCTGCCGGACAGCGGGCTGGTGGCGCGAAAGCTGGAAGACGCGCCGCTGCTGCTGGTGGCCGCGCCGGACTACCTGCAACGCCGGGGCACGCCGCAGACGCTGGACGACCTGCAGCAGCACCTGTGCCTGCCGTTCGTGATGCCGCGGACTGGGCGGTTGGCGCCGTGGGTGTTTCGGGATGGCGGACGGGACGTGGACTGGGTGCCGCAGTCGTCAATTGAGACTTCTGATGATGTGCTGGGCGTGGTGTCGCTGGCCGAACAGGGGATTGGGATCTGCCAGAGCTATGAGTTCATCGTGCGGGAGCGGCTGCTGCGTGGGGAGCTGGTTGAGGTGCTGCCGCAGTTGCGGGGAAGATCGCGGCCGTTCTCGGTGATCTATGCGCCGCATCGGCGGCAGTCGGCGGCGGCGCGGGCGATGATTGAGTTGCTGGTGGAGAATGCGGGCGCGGTTGAGGATGGTGTTCGTTAAGGAGCGCTGCCTGCTGGCGGTGTCGTGATTGAACCGATTTTTGAGGTGGGCGGGTGGTCGGGCAGCGTCGCCATCCGATTTTGAGCCGAAAGGGGTGTTAAGAAGGCTGTCGCGCTATTCGCTTGTGGCGTGGGCGATTGCGCCAGTTTAATTCGCAATCAGCAGAGTGCCTGCGCGAATGCGTCTGGCGATGTCGCGTGCTGCACGAGTGGTGCGTGCCACAATAGTTGTTCGCTCTCGATTCCTGCGATTTCTTCGGGAATTTCTATTGGCATTCGGAGCGGCGGCGTAAACACCATGGCGCGCCACCGACAACGGGTGGCTCCGGGTCTGCAAACCCGCGATGAGCAACGACTGTTGTTTACGCTTGCCCGTCGGCACCGTCTTAAACCGGTGCCGGCGGGCAATCCGTCGGCCTTTATGGCGGGCGGTGCGTGGGGGTCTTCGGACCCACCGGTCATTCGTTGCTTCGTCCCGGTTTGCAGCCACGCATCGTCCGCCACCCCGCTTACGCGGTGGCGCTGTCACGCCCAGCCAGGGAAACCGACGCCATGAACGATTCCGAGAACTTCTCCTCGTACACCGCCGTTGAGCCCATCAACGACGACACCCCGCCGCCCGACCTCAACTCCCTCATTGGCATCCTCAAGCGCATCCGTCGCTGCGAAGGCGCGGACGGACTGCCTTGGCCGGAGAACGATGTGTCGCCTGGACGGCGAGTCAGCCTCGCCAGGAGTGAGCGCGCGATGGTGGGGGCGCTGACGGTGCTGGAGGTACTGCATGCCGCGGACCGCTGCCGGGTGGCTGCGGACCCGGAGCGGCATTTGGATGAGGGAGTGGTTGATGGGTTGTTTCTGGCTTGCCGGGGGTTGGTTGAGTGGGCTTGTCGGGAGGTTAGGCCGGATTGATACTCTTGACAATAGCCGCGGGACCAAGACGGCTTTGTACAGCTTCGTTAGGCCCTGCGCTCCTGGCGTTCATCCATACCGGCGGCCGGGGAACATCACTCGTTTAAACCGCGCTTCGTTCTCCTCCATCAATACGCCATGGCTCGAACGAGACCGCTGACCTCAACCACGGCGCTTGTTGATGGCTTTCACCCAGCTGTCGAGCGCGTCGATGTCGGCCTTCAATTCGTCCGGTCCTGGGACCGGGGCACGAGCAGCAGCAGCCTGATCGTGACCGCGCAGCCATCGGGAGCATTTGCTCATGGCGGCATCAACCTGCCGGCAGTCTTCTTCGGTGACATCCGCAAGCTTTGCGATCTGCTGTGTTTGGACGCCGGGCCGATACCGCTCAACGATCTTGCACAAGAGCACTTCTTCAAGAGCGCGCTCCCACGCTTCACGCAAGAGGCCATAGATGTTTTTGGCCTCTTTCTCGTAAGCATCCTGATGCCCGTCACGGGACAGCTTGGCAGCGGCTTGATGCTCGCTATTGAGGTATCCAATCTTCTTCCTGATGGGCATCGCAACCCACGGCAGTTCCTCGGTGCAGACCCCCGCGCCCGCCGAAAGCTGTCTAATATGTTGGTCAAGTTGCTCGACCTGCTGTTCCTCCGCAAACTGCTTTAGCCAGAGAAGAAAGACGACATCATGCGTGAAGACGATGACTTGCCTTGTCTTGGCGGCTTCGACGAGACGGAGGGCGACGCCTTCGCGCCAGCGGTAGTCGAGCGAGGACACGGGATCGTCGAAGACGATTCCCGATGGATCGTCAGCAGTGCTCAGTTCGGCGAAAAACGCAGCAATGGATAGGCAACGCTGCTCGCCTTCGCTAACGACCTTCGGAAGTTGAACGCCCGGCGCGCGCGTTAGCCCTAGCTTGTGATAAAGAACACCCTCCGCGCCGCCGGCTTCCTGCAACTCGACTTCGATGTGCCGGAACGCGAGGCCCTGCAACTCCTTCTGGAAGGTGTCCTTGAGCTTCTGCGTGACGACAGCACGCGTCACTTCACTACTCTTCCTTGTGATGGCCTGCGTGGCGGTGTCGCTCTTGGACTGTTCATAGGCAGCAAGCCGCTTCTTACGGTCGATCTCCTGCAACACGGTATTCTCATGCTTGGCGAGGAGGACCCGCGCGCGCAGCTCTGCCGCCTCGGCATTGAGTTGCCTTCGCTTCTCGGCGGTAGCGTCTCCGCTCAACGCCTTCACGCGCTCGTCAAGCTGCGCCGAGAGTGTCGTGATGTCAGGGAGGACGGATGCGACTGCCGGATTGTCCTGCGGAAACTCGGAATCTGTCTCCAATGCCGCCATCACCGCTTGGCGACGCGCGTCAGCGGCGGCAAGCGCCGCGTCGATTCGGCCAGCGAGGGCTTCATTCTCTATGCTGAGGTCATTGATGGTGTCTTGGACAGCTTCGGGGCGCACGACGAGCGCGGCGATAGCCTTTCGCTGCCGATCATGTAGTTCGCGCGCGTCGCGCAGTTCGCGCTCCGTCGTGGAGGCGATGAAGGCGGCGAATTGCCCCAGCCTATGACTGGCATCGTGGTCTAGGCCCTGCTGGCACAGGACACACTGCGCGGCCTCACCAACAACCGGGAACGGTTGACCGGGATATGCCGCTTCCTGCGAGAAGATGCTTGCCGCTTGCCAAAGGCCCTTCCAAGCATCGGAGCCGGTGCCCGGCAGAAGCCCGACAGGAAACGTCGCTGTACGCAGGCGATCAGCCTCTTCCTTCTTACGTCGCCACTCCGCCCGCGCGTCGAAGATGGCGGACACGGACTCGTTAGAAAGCGCGGCGTCGACATACTGGACGTGCTGGCAGAGGGCTTGGACGCGCGCCCCACGCAGCTTGAGCTGCTGGAGCAATTTCGCAGGGTCAGCCGCCTGCAAATCGAGAATGGACTTCTCCAGCAACGCGAGTTTGGCGGCCTCGTCGTCCGTCAGTGTTGCGAGAGTCTTGACGTGCTCCGTCTCTGTGAGAACGCTCAGGCCGTTGAGGAGCCTCGCTACGGCGGTGCCCTGCGGTACCAATGGCAGCAGGTCGGATATGGCGCTCTCGCCAAGCGCCCGTTGCTCTGCTTCGATTCGTGTGCGAACGGCTTTGGCCGCTTGAACCAGCTTGTCGAACAGGTCCAGGCCGAAGGGCCGGAAGGCAACATCTGTCTTTTCCTTGAGATAGACCGATGCGCTCTGCGTGTCGAAGACGCTCACGCGCGCAATGAAGTTGTCGTCTGCCTGACCGGCCCATTCCCTCGCCTCCGGATCGCCTTGAACACGGTACTTTATGGCGACGACTTGACGGGGCGGCGCCGCGCCCGCCGCGACGTTGCCAAGAATCTGCTCCCTCCCGCGCGCCCGGCAAGCTGTCTTGAGAATACGGGTGTAACCGGTCTTGCCCGCCCCGTTGTCGCCATAGACGACGGTAAGACGAGGGCCGAACTTTAGGGTCTGGTCTTGTGCGAGGGCATTGACGCCCTCGTGGTGAACGATGGATTCAAGGGCTACAGCGCCTTGCGCTGCATTCCTGTTTGGGAGGTACGCTGCATCCAGCGGTACGCCGCCTTGCGCCTCGGCTAACCCATGAGCGGCCTTGCAAATTTCTGTCAGGGCGGCAATGTCGTCCTCGGTAAGCTCTCCCATCTCGACAAGCCGCCGCAGGGCGTCCCGCTGCCATGCAGGGCGATCCCGCGACCAATTCAGGATGTCATCAAGCACGGTCATGGCTGGGCCTCGTCGTCAAGATTCGTTCGTCAAGAACCATCGTGTCGTCCACTGCTGCATCCCTATCCTCTCCGACGGCAGCAAGAGGCTAGTAGATAGCTCCGCTGCTCATGCGCCCCGCCCCCTCCGCCGCCTTCACTAGCTTCGCGGCCTTAGGGTCGTAGACGTAGCCGGTGATGCTGCCATCCTTGATACGTGCAACGGCCTCGTCGATCACGAACAGCGGAACGAGAAACCATTCCTCAGGCTGCACAGGATGACCGAAGCGGTCGTTGATCGTGATGTTCAACCGCGCGGGCGCGAACAGTCTGTGGAACAGGTTCTCCATCCGGGTGCGGTTGACGCCTGCGAGCTTGTAGGTTGCCACCACTTCGACCTTCGCCAGCAGGTAGGTGGAGTCGTGTTCGGCGTTGGCGATGCGCGTCTCCACCCTGCCTCCGGTCACGCCGACCTTGTGGATGATCTCGCGGTGCTGCGCGACATAGGGATGATCGGAGAGGGAGCGCAGGACGTAGATCGTGCCGCTTTCGACATCATCGGCTTCAAGCTCTCCGCCGAAGGAGAGTTGCCCGCTCTCGGGCGAGGCCAGCCGCCGCGCGGCGGGGTCGTTGTAGAACGCTCGCTGGAGCGAGCGCAGCAGCAGATTGCTCTCGGTGCCGTTGGAGAAGATAAGGCGCAGGCGGCGGTCCACTTCCCCGGCGGTGGTCTTCAATGGCTCGCCGACCTCGGCAACGTAGAGCGTGATGCCATCGAGAACGAAAAAGTCCCCGGCCTCAATCGCGCGGCGGCCCGCTTCGATGGGCTGGGACTGGCGCATACCGGCTTTGACCTCCGCTTGCACGCGCTCGAACAAGGGTCGAAAGGTCTCGAAGTCCTCGCAGGGCTTGCGATCCGCGATCTCCTCGGCTGCGCGCTTGTCGGCGCCGGTGCGGACATGGCGTAGGACCGTGATGTCGTCCGCCTCGGCTACGCCCGCCAACTCGGCAGCCAGGTCGTCGATATCGATGGCCTCATCTCCCGGAACAGCAGTGGCTGGCGCAGCGGCAAGCAAGCCCTGATAGTCCAGCGGCTCAAGCAGGGCGCGGCATTCCGGGAGCGTACGCAAGCGGTCCAGGCGCACGGCGTAGAGGCGCTCGAATATGTCGCGATCCTCACCATGCTGCGGCGCACGCCCGTGCTTCTCGGTGAAGCGTTGGATTTCCTCGAAGCCCGCGATGACGCGCTCCTCACTGGCTGGCCGTCCGCCCTTCGCCTCGGGCGGTGCGAACTCGGCAAGCTCCGCAGCGAGTTCGTCAAGATCGGAGTTACTCATAGCGCCCCTCCGCCTTGAATCGCATAAAGGCGGCCGCGCCTTCGGCCATGCGTCGCTCCCAGGCATCCTGGGAATCGAGTGCAGGAATGCGTCCGCGCTCCTTCTTGAACTGAACGGCGCGAACAGCCATCTCCTTCGCCTCGTCCGGCGTCAGGCTCGTGCGCTTGGCCGAGATGGCCGCCGCAACCTGCTTCAAGCTGTCCTCGCTCATAGTCTTGGCGAGGATGGCGTAGGCTTCGCCGAAGGGGTTGATGCGGTCGATGAGGTCGATGTCCAGCTCGCGCACGTCCATCGCGAAGCGGCGCACGCCGTCGATCAGGGCGGTGTTGGGTGACCCGTCGCTCTCACCTTCGGTGACTAGCCGCTTGGCCTGCTGCGTGAGGTTGAGGGCAGCAATGGCGTGCTGACGCACGGCCTCCTGATCTTCGGCGTCAAGCTCGGGATACTTGTCCTTGATGATCTTGCCCATGCGAACCTGCGTCAATTCCTCGGGTACCAGCTCCTCATCGAACAGGCCGCGCTCGATGGTGGGCTTGTCTTGCACGAAGGCCGCAATGACTTCGTTCAGGTCTTCCTGACAGATTCGCGCCGCCTCCTTGCTCTTGGGCTCGGCGAGGCCCTTGATCTCGATCTGGTAAGCCCCTGTCTGCTCATTGACACCGACATTGCAACGGTCCGCGTCGTAGCCACCCTCGCCGTAGTTAAATCCAGGCGTCGGGCCGCTGTCGGGGTTCTTGGGCTTGAACTCGAAGCGCGGAGCAAGAACCTGCTCCATCAGCAGGCTGGCTGCGATGGCCTTCAACGTATCGTTGACGGCCTCGGTGACAGCTTCCTCGGCCGCGTCCGGCTCGGCGATCAGGTTGGTGAACCTCGCGCGGGTCTTACCAGGCGCGTCGCGGGTTGCACGGCCGATGATCTGAACGATCTCGGTCAGGCTGGCGCGGTAGCCAACGGTCAGGGCGTGTTCGCACCAAATCCAGTCGAAGCCCTCCTTCGCCATGCCCAGCGCGATGATGATGTCCACATAGTCCCGGTTGTTCTTCTGCGCCGGGTCTTTGAGCGCGGTGGACACGCGGTCACGCTTGGCAGCATCATCATCGACAAGATCAGCGATGCGTAGCACGCGGCCATCTGGACGCTTGACGAGCTGGAAGCCGGTGGCGGCGTCGATGCCCTGCCACTCCCCCAGTGCCTCGATGATGTGTTCCACCTCGCGCATCTTGTCCTTCGTGCTCTCGCGCGAATTGACATTCGGGATGTGGATGATGGTCTTCTCGGCGGGATCGAGGACATTGAGGATGTCATCAACGTAAGGCCCGCTGTAGAAGAAGTAGCCGATGTCGAGTTGCTTGAGGTACTCGTAGCCGTTGAGCTGCTCGTAGTAGGTGTAGGTGACGGTATCGAACTTCGACTCATCCTGCGGTGCGAGCACGGCCTCGGCGTCGCCACGAAAGTAGGAGCCGGTCATGGCAACGATGTGCGTCTTGCCCCGCGCGAAGAACTGCCCCAGGTGCAAGCCGAGCTTGTTATCCGGGTTGGCCGAAACGTGGTGGAACTCATCGACCGCAATCAGTCGGTCGTCGAACGCCTCTACGCCGTAGGCATCGACCGCGAAGCGGAATGTCGCATGGGTGCAGACCAGCACCTTGTCGTCGCCTTCGAGGAATGCGCCCAGCGCCTTGACCTTGCCGCCGTTGTCGTTGCCTGGCGCATTGCACAGGTTCCACTTGGGTTCGACGTGCCAGTCGGACCAGAAGCCGTACTTCGACAGCGGCTCGTCATTGAAGCTGGCACCGATGGACTTCTCCGGCACAACGATGATGGCCTGTTTCAAGCCCTGATTCTTGAGCTTGTCGAGTGCCACGAACATCAGCGCTCGGCTCTTGCCCGACGCGGGCGGCGACTTGATGAGCAGGTATTGCTCGCCCCGCTTCTCGTAGGCCCTCTCCTGCATGGGTCGCATTCCAAGCGCATTGGCTTTGGTCGATGCGCCGTTTCGGGCGTAGGTGACGGAAACGGACGGTACGGACTTGATCTTGTCGCTCATGCGTTGGCTCCCGCTTTGCGCTTCTTGCCCTTGGCCGGTGCAGCCGAAGCGGTCATCTTGGTATAGAGGTCAAACAGCTTTTCCAGCCGCTCGGTGTCGTTCTTGAAACGTCGACCGATGTAGATGCGCTCCAGCACTTCGTCGTTGCGGTCATGGGCGGCGCGCAGGTCAGCGGGCATGTTCTTAGGGTCGTATAGGTCCGCGATGGTCGCGGGGAAGTGGTGCTCCCGCGCCAGCAGGATGTCCTCCGCGCAGCGCGTGAGATCAGCCCTGTTCTTGTCGGTTAGCATCGGGATCGGGAAGGTGTTCCAGCCGAGAGTGTTGGAGTAGCGAAAGTCGGTTTTCATCTTGCCGCACACCGCTCCAATCCAAACGATGTGAAGGCGCGAGGCGATCAGCGCCATATTCCAGAGAGGCGCGTCATACATGGCACAGACCGCATCAGAAGCGATTGATCCACTTGGCTCATAACCGCATGGCAAATACTCCCGCGTTTCAGATGAGACCCGAGGCACGATTAGCGTTGACTGTTTTCCAATAATCGTTCTCTGGAACTGATGCGGTCTATCCGCGAGTTCCTTGGCGGTCGCGCCACCATTGAGACGCATCCTGCGCACATCCTCAATGCGTTGAGCGATCGGCGGGATTCCTTGCGCTTCTGCCAAATCCTCGTCGTTAATCCAGAGACAGTAACGCTCTAGGCCACGAATGAACTCAGCGGAGCCGTAGATGCGACGGACAAAGCGGCGCTGTTGAGTTGGTGTAAGTTGCAGTCCATCGCGCTGGTCCCGCGAGAGAAGCAAGTGACCGCCATCCAGTGGCATGTTCCCGAACGTCATGTCGCCGCGAGAGTCGGGCGGGCGGCTAGCCTTTTCCACAATGACACTTTCGCCGACTGCTAAGTAAGCATTGATATGCGCGCACTGGCGCTCAATGGTTTGTCCAGTGTCGTCCAGCGAAAACAAGCGGCGCGGGCTACGTGGGTCCGAGGTAATGCCAATGATCGCAACAGTCACGCCTGCATTGTGACTGGCTAGATTGGCCCACCGGAAGGATGTGTGGGCAAACTCGATCTGACAACCACTTGCGAAGATTTCCGGCCAGAGAACCGGGACTTGCAAGCCTTGGCAAATGGAGTTGGTAGAAACGAAGGCGGCAATCGACTTTGTCTTTGTGGAGTAGTCCGCCGCCTTAACGAACCATCCGGCGACATAGTCGAGTGACTTCCAGTTTGGGAGTCGTTTGTCGAAGAGAAGCCGCAGGTCTGCCTTTTGTTCATCCTTCTGGTCGCGTGATCCAAGATAAGGTGGGTTGCCGCAGATGTAGGTCTCGCCTCCTTCGTTCTCGAAGTCGATCTCGGCTTGGTCGAGCGGCGTCTGAAAGAGGTCGTCAGCCTGCACCTTCACGTCCGTCCCCGTCGGCGGGCAGACGCTCAACCAGTCCAGCCGTAGTGCATTGCCGCAGGTAATCCAGTTCTCGTTGCGCAAGGGCAGAAACTCAGCCAGCGCCAGCTTCTGGCCCCGGTACAGCACGTCGCACTGATACTCTGCTATGACCAACGCAAGGCGGGCGATCTCTGCCGGGAAGTCGCGTAGTTCGATCCCGCGAAAGTTGGTAAGCGGAATTTCTGATGCACGATCTGGCTCACCGCGCCGCTGATTGATCTCGGCTTCGATGGCTCGCATTTCTTTGTAGGCGATGACCAAGAAATTGCCCGAACCGCAGGCCGGGTCGAAGACCCTGATCTTGGCGATGCGCTTGCGCAGGTTGAGCAACATGCGAGCGTTATCGCTCGCTTCCTCCAGCTTCTCCCGCAGGTCGTCGAGGAACAGCGGATTCAGTACCTTCAGGATGTTGGGGACACTGGTGTAGTGCATCCCTAGCTCGCCGCGCTCCTCGTCCTCGGCAACGGCCTGGATCATCGAGCCGAAGATGTCCGGGTTGATCTTGGTCCAGTCCAATCCGCCGACATGCAGCAGATAGGACCGGGCGATCTTGCTGAATCGCGGCACCTCGTCGCCACCAGAGAACAACTGCCCGTTGACGTATGGGAAGTCTTCGGCCCATCGGGAAATCTTCGCTGCTGCCCGGTCCTCGCGCTTCGTGTTCATGGCGCGGAACAGTGTGGCGAGAACCTCGTGCGTATTCGACGAGTCCCTGGCACTCATCTGCGCGACGGTTTCGGTGAAGCGTCCCTTGCCGACGAAGATGTCGGTGTCCTCAGCGAAGAAGCAGAAGATCAGCCGCGCCATGAACTTGTTCATGTCGTGGCGACGCTCCGCCGTGCCCCATTCGGGGTTGTCTTTCAGCAGTTCGACGTAAAGTCGGTTCAGGCGGCTGGTGGCACGGATGTCGAAGGCGTTTTCGCTGATCTGGCGGACGGTGCTGATGCCCGCCAGCGGCAGGAAGAAGCCGAAGTGGTCCGGGAAGTCCTTGAAGGCGCAGGCGACGGTCTCGCCGCTGGTCAGGTCTTCGGCCTCGAAGTCCGAGCCGTCGGTGGCAAGGATGAACTTCGCCTTGGCCTTGGCCGTCGCGGGACTGGCCTTAAGGGCAGCCAATGTCTGCGTCACCCGCCCAGCGTCACAGGCCAGAATATGGATGTTGCTGGTCTGGAGAACACCGCCGAGGTCGGACTTATTCGACGCCCCCGCGCGCAAGCGCTTGATGGTCGTTGCCTTGTTGCCAAAGGCTTCAAGGAATAAATAGGGGAACTCTGCGGGGTCGAAGGGCCGCTCCGCGAGATCTGTGATGGCTAGTTCGATTTCTACTGCGTTCATGGGCGTACAGCCTCCCCTCTCGGCTTGGCCGCCAGGTTGCTGTCATTCTTTGGGGAGCTCATGTCTTGTCCTGCGTCTTCTGGGCTGTTGGCGACTTCTCATGACATAGAAGCATCCAATCCCATTCATCATGACATGAAAAAACGGCTTAGCGATGCGAATTGTTAGCCGGCGGCGCGCCGCGCGAAACTGTAAAAAAAGCCCGCAGTGGCGCGGGCTTAGGTGCACCTTCGCGCTGCGGGTAAACAGTCAGCGCCAATGTTGTATTACTCCCACTCAATAGTCGCCGGCGGCTTCCCCGAGATGTCATAGACAACCCTCGACACCCCCCGCAACTCATTGATGATCCGGTTGCTCACCGTCCCCAGGAACTCATACGGCAGATGCGCCCAGTGCGCGGTCATGAAGTCGATCGTCTCCACGGCCCTTAGCGCAATCACCCACTCATAAGCACGCGCATCGCCCACCACGCCCACCGACTTCACCGGCAGGAACACGGCAAACGCCTGGCTGGTCTTGTCGTACAGGTCCGCCTTGCGCAGCTCATCAATGAAGATGGCATCGGCCTTGGCCAGCAGTTCGGCGTACTCCCGCTTCACTTCGCCCAGGATACGCACGCCCAGGCCCGGGCCCGGGAACGGATGGCGGTAGACCATGGTGCGCGGCAGGCCCAGCTCAACGCCCAGACGGCGCACTTCGTCCTTGAACAGCTCGCGCAGCGGCTCCACCAGGCCCAGCTTCATGTGCTCCGGCAGGCCGCCCACGTTGTGGTGGCTCTTGATCACATGCGCCTTGCCGGTCTTGCTGCCGGCCGACTCGATCACGTCCGGGTAGATGGTGCCCTGCGCCAGCCACTTGGCGTTCTTCAGCTTGTTCGACTCTTCGTCGAAGATCTCAACAAACAGGTTGCCGATGATCTTGCGCTTGGCTTCCGGGTCGCTCACGCCTTCCAGCGCGGCGAAGTAACGATCGGCGGCATTCACGCGCACCACCTTCACGCCCATGTGTTCGGCGAACATCGCCATCACCTGGTCGCCCTCCTGCCAGCGCAGCAGGCCGGTATCCACGAACACGCAGGTCAGCTTTTCGCCGATGGCCTTGTGCAGCAGCGCGGCCACCACCGACGAATCGACGCCGCCGGACAGGCCCAGGATCACTTCGTCATCGCCAACCTGTTCGCGCACGCGGGCGATCTGGTCGTCGATGATGTTGGCGGCGGTCCACAGGGTCTGGCAGCCACACACATCCACCACGAAGCGGCGCAGCAGCGCCTGGCCCTGCAGGGTGTGGGTCACTTCCGGGTGGAACTGCACGCCGTACCAGCGCTTTTCTTCGTTGGCCATGGCGGCCACCGGAATGCGGTCGGTGGTGGCGGTGATGGTGAAGCCCGGCGGCGCAACGGAGACGTGGTCGCCGTGGCTCATCCAGACATTCAGCTTCGGCTCGCCGCCGTGGTCGCTCAGGCCCTTGAACAGCGCATCGGGGTTGATCACGTTCACTTCGGCGTGGCCGAACTCGCGCTGGTCCGCCGCTTCGGTGGCACCGCCCAGCTGCGCGGCCAGGGTCTGCATGCCGTAGCAGATGCCGAAGATCGGCAGGCCGCTGTCGAACACTTCCTGCGGCGCGGCCGGGGCGCCCGGCAGCGTGGTCGATTCCGGGCCACCGGACAGAATGATGCCCTTTGCGCCAAACGCGGCGATCTCGGCCGGGTTGTGGTCCCAGGCCCAGATTTCGCAGTAGACGCCCAGCTCGCGGATGCGGCGGGCGATCAGCTGCGTGTACTGCGCGCCGAAATCGAGGATCAGGATCTTGTCGTTATGGATGTTGGTCATGGCGCCCTGGCAATGCAGTAGGGAAAACGAAATCAGTTTTGCAGCAGCAGATGGAAAAAGAGGAACGGGAATCAGCTTCCTCGTTCCTCTTTGCCCGGCCCGCGTCAGGCGCGGTAGTTCGGCGGTTCCTTGGTGATCGTCACGTCGTGGACGTGGCTCTCACGCTGGCCGGCGCCGCTGATCTTCACGAACTTGGGCTTGCTGCGCATGTCGTCGATGGTGGCGCAGCCCACGTAGCCCATGGTGGCGCGCAGGCCGCCCATCAGCTGGTGGATGATGCCGCCCACCGGGCCGCGGTACGGCACGCGGCCTTCAATGCCTTCCGGCACCAGCTTGTCGGCGGTGGCGGCGTCCTGGAAGTAGCGGTCCTTCGACCCCTTTTCCATGGCGGCCAGCGAGCCCATGCCGCGGTAGCTCTTGTACGAACGGCCCTGGTACAGCTCGGTCTCGCCCGGCGATTCCTCGGTACCGGCCAGCAGGCCGCCGACCATGATGGTCGAGGCACCGGCGGCCAGCGCCTTGCCGATGTCGCCCGAGTAGCGGATGCCACCGTCGGCGATCAGCGGGATGCGGTCCTGCAGGGCTTCGGCCACCAGATCGATGGCGGTGACCTGCGGCACGCCCACGCCGGCAACCACGCGGGTGGTGCAGATCGAGCCCGGGCCGATGCCCACCTTCACTGCGTCCGCGCCGCTGTCCAGCAGCGCCAGTGCGGCTTCGCCGGTGCAGATGTTGCCACCGATGACCTGCACGTGCGGGAAGTTCTTCTTCACCCAGGCCACGCGGTCCAGCACGCCCTGCGAGTGGCCGTGCGCGGTATCGACCACGATCACGTCCACGCCGGCGGCAACCAGCGCTTCCACGCGGCGATCGGTATCGCCACCCACGCCGACGGCAGCGCCGACCAGCAGACGGGTCGACAGATCCTTGGCAGCGTTGGGGAAGTCGGTGTTCTTCTGGATGTCCTTCACGGTGATCAGGCCACGCAGGGCGAAATCATCGTTGACCACCAGCACCTTTTCGATGCGGTTGCGGTGCAGCAGCTGCAGCACTTCATCGCTGGCGGCGCCTTCCTTCACCGTGACCAGGCGATCCTTCTTGGTCATGATGTGGCGGACCGGATCGTCCAGCTCGGTTTCAAAGCGCATATCGCGGTGGGTCACGATACCGGCCAGCAGGCCGTCGCTGCCCACCACCGGCACGCCGGAGATGTTGTGCGCCTGGGTCAGGGCCAGCACGTCGCGGATGGTGGTTTCCGGGCCGACGGTGATCGGGTCGCGGATGACACCGGCCTCGAACTTCTTGACCTTGGCCACTTCCGCGGCCTGCTGTTCCAGGCTGAGATTCTTGTGGATGATGCCCATGCCGCCGAGCTGGGCCATGGCGATGGCCAGGCGGGCTTCGGTGACGGTATCCATGGCTGCGGACAGGATCGGAAGCTTCAGCTTCAGGTCGCGAGTCAACCGCGTTTCGAGGTTGACGTCCTTGGGCAGGATGGTCGAGTGGGCGGGGACGAGCGAGACGTCGTCGTAAGTGAGTGCTTCAGCCTGGATGCGCAGCATCGGCATACCCGAGATGTGGGGAAGCGCGACATTTTACCCCTTTTTCACGCCCGTTGGGAGGGGGTGGATGCGACGCAGTGTCGCGCGGGCAACGATCGGTTCAGGGGGCCATCCGGGCCGGCGGCAAGATCACCCCCAATCGGAACCGCGTGTGATCAACCCAACCGGAAAACCGCCTTTGGTAGGTGCCAACCTTGGTTGGCACGATCCGTCGGGCACCGGTACCCCAGATGGGCCGATGGACCTGATGGATGTGTGCCAACCAAGGTTGGCACCTACCAGGAACGGGTCATGCGCCGGCCTCACCGTCCAGGAACCGCCGTTGGTAGGTGCCAACCTTGGTTGGCACAAACCGACAAACGCCCGCACCCTATCTGGGCCCAGACGCCGGGCAGATCGTGCCAACCAAGGTTGGCACCTACCAAGCGCGGGTCAGCTCAGGGCTTCCGCCGCTTCCAGCGTGTTCTGCATCAACGTGGCCACGGTCATCGGGCCCACGCCACCCGGCACCGGGGTGATCCAGCTCGCGCGCTCGGCGGCGGCTTCAAACCCAACGTCACCCACCAGGCGGCCATCATCCAACCGGTTGATGCCCACGTCGATCACCACCGCGCCCGGCTTCACCCACTCACCCGGCACGATGCCCGGGCGGCCCACGGCCACCACCAGAATGTCAGCGTTGCGTACGGCCTGTTCCAGCACGTCCTTGGGGGTGAATTTGTGGCAGCTGGTTACGGTGCAGCCGGCAATCAGCAGCTCCAGGCCCATGGGCCGACCCACGTGGTTGCTCACGCCCACGATGGTGGCGTTGCGGCCGCGCACCGGCTGGTCGGTGTGGCCCAGCAGCGTGGTGATGCCGCGCGGGGTGCAGGGGCGCAGGCCGAATTCACGCAGGGCCAGGTGGCCGACGTTTTCCGGGTGGAAGCCGTCCACGTCCTTGCGCGGGTCGATGCGCTGGATCAGCCGGCGTGCATCGGGAATGCCCGGCAGCGGCAGCTGGATCAGGATGCCGTTGATCTTCGGGTCGGCGTTCAGCTGGTCAATCAGGTCCAGCAGCTCGGCCTCGGTGGTGCCGGCCGGCAGATCGTAGTCGTAGGCTTCAATACCGACCTTTTCCGCCGCGCGGCGCTTGTTGCGCACGTACACGGTCGAGGCCGGGTCACCGCCCACCAGCACCACGGCCAGGCCCGGGCGGCTGCCGCCGGCGGCGACGCGGGCGTCAACGCGCACCTTCAGGCTGTCGAGCAGATCCTCGGCAATACGGCGGCCATCGAGGATGCGGGCAGGAGGCGTTGCGACGGAATCGTTCATCGAATGCGGGGGCAGGCGGCGGCGGGGACGCTATTGTCCCTGATTCAGGCCCCCTCGCCCACCGCTTCGAGGGCTGCAGTGGAGTCCGCAATCCCAAGAGAACCGGGCCTTAACCCGATTCTGGCGGACTTGCATGGGGGCATTCTGCGGCGTATGTTGATTACACTGTCTTAGATGCGAATTGCCCTCACCCAGCCCGAATGCCGCTCCGGCGGCGCCGGAGCGGCATTCGGGCTGGGTGAGCAGACTTCTTTTCAGAATTTCCATATTTGTCTGGCCGCTGGCGAGGAAAATTTCCATGGGCGCCAAAATTCACAAGCCTGCCGACGCACGCCAGAGCCTCAAGGCCCTGGACGACGCGCGTCGTGCGCGTGAAATGGCGGCCTACAAGAATGACCCCGCCCGCCCCATGCCTGTCGTTTTCAAGGTCAGGGAGAACGGCGGCAAGATCGCGTGGCCGCATAAGTTCCGGTGAATGATCTGGAGTTGCCAACCGAGGCACTCCTCCTACCGCCCACCCCGGCACTGCTCGTGGGCGGGCAGGCCCTCGCACTCTGGGTAAATGCCCTGGATGTTCCGCTGCCGACAGCATTGGCCGGCGGCGTCACTGTGGACGTGGATTTCCTGGGCTCGGCCGCTGATGCACTGGAGCATCACGCGTTTCTGGAGATCGCCACGGCGGAAAAGCGGATGCGGACGGAAATCCATTTTCCGCAGCCGTTTGAGAACACGCCCAACAGCGCGAAGATCACCATCTTCCGCCAATCCGACATCGCCGCCGAAATTGACTACCTGAGCCACATCATTGGCTGCGCTGGCAAAGACGAAGACCGCTTGAAGGAAAGGGCGATCGAGATCACCGATCTCTACTTCGCCGGATCGTCACTACGGGTGATGCACCCGTTCGACTGCATGCGCAGCCGCCTCTGCAATCTCCACAGCCTTCCAAGCAAGCGCAATACCATCCATGTGGCCCAAGCCCACTTGGCGTTGGACGTCATGAGGGCTTTCATCCTCAAACTGACCGAAGAAACGAGCAACGCAAGAGCCCAGCTCTATCCGCTTCTTGGGGAAATCATCGCCCTGACTGCAAGCCGCGTCGGGACCGATGCCTTCCATAATTTCGGAATCGACGTTCTGTCGTGCCTGCCGCTCGAGCAGCTTCCGGAATCCTTCGTTGGCCGACGACTTCCCGTGGCGCAGGCGTACATCGATCGCCGTCGCTTTGGAAGAAAGGGCGGAAGAAGGATCGCAAAACGCTGAACCCCAGCGATGACGGGGTCAGAGCCCTTTCCGTTGGAAAGGGATCCGACCCCGGGGCGCATGGGGTCGGATCCCTTTGCCGCAGGCAAAGGGCTCCGACCCCTCCCCCTCATTCCTCTTCTTCTTCCGGCACCTGGTCCGCATTCAACGTACGCGCCTTGCGCTTGGGTGCGGTGAACGGCGTCGGGGTCGGCACGCCCGGCAATGCGCTGCCGAACACCATGTGCGCACCGGCGCGCAGGCTGCCGCCAGCCATTTCCAGTTCGAAGCGTTCGGCGTCGCGCTCGCGGATCTGCTCGGCGATCTCCTGTGCATCTTCTTCGTCGGCACCCAGTTCCATCAGCGCGGCCTGGCCGAACAGCAGGGCCGATTCGAAGGTTTCGCGAATCTGGAAGTCGACGCCGGCATGGATCAACCGCAGCGAGTGCTCGCGGTCGAACGAGCGCACCAGCAGCTTGGCCTGCGGGAATTCGTGTGCGACCAGTTCCACGATGCGGTCGGCATCCTCGGCATTGTTCACGCACACCGCAATGGCACGTGCGGTGGCAGCGCCGGAGGCGTGCAACACGTCAAGACGCGTGCCGTCGCCGTAATAGATCTTGAAGCCGAAGCGCTCAGCGTTGTGGATCATCTCCACATCGTTGTCGATGATGGTCACGTCCACGTCGCGGGCCAGCAGCGACTGGCTGGCCACCTGGCCGAAGCGGCCGAAGCCGATCATCAGCACGCTGCCGGACAGGCCATCGGCGGTGTCCACGCCTTCCAGGCTCACCTCCGGCTTGGGCGCCACGCGCTTGTAGACCAGCACCACCAGCGGGGTCAGGGCCATCGACAACACCACCACGGCGGTGAAGTTGGCATTGATGTCCATGTTGATGACGCCGGCGCTGGCGGCGGCGCTGAACAGCACGAAGGCGAACTCGCCGCCCTGCGCCATCAGCACGCCCCGGTCCAGCGCCTGGGCGTGGTCGCTGCCCATCAGGCGCGCCACCACATAGATGCACAGCGCCTTGGCGGCCATCAGCGCCAGCACCAGGCCGACGATCAGCGGCCAGTTGCCGGCCACCACACCCAGGTCCAGCGCCATGCCCACGCTCAGGAAGAACAGGCCCAGCAGGATGCCGCGGAACGGTTCGATGTCCGCTTCGATCTGGTGGCGGAAGGTCGATTCGCTCAGCAGCACGCCAGCAAGGAACGCGCCCATCGCCATCGACAGGCCCGACAGCTGCATCAGCAGCGCCGCGCCCAGCACCACCAGCAGCGCGGCGGCGGTCATCACTTCGCGCGCCTTGGCTTCGGCCAGCAGGCGGAACAGCGGGTTCAGCAGGAAGCGGCCAACCAGCACCAGGCCGATGATGGCGCCGGCGCCGATGGCCACCGACAACCAGCGCGAGCCCTCACCGTCGGCACTGCCCGCGCTGGGCGCCATCCACGCCACCAGGGCCAGCAGGGGCACGATCAGCAGGTCTTCGAACAGCAGGATGGACACGATCTTCTGCCCCGACGGCAGCGCGATGTCGCCGCGCTCGGCCAGCAGCTGCATCACCACTGCGGTGGACGTAAGCACGAAGCCGGTAGCGCCGATGAAGGCGACCTGCCAGGGCAGCCCGAACAGTTTGGCGATGCTGGTCAGCACCAGCGCACAGGTGACGATCTGCAGCGTGCCCAGTCCGAAGATTTCCTTGCGCAGGCTCCACAGATGCGACGGCCGCATTTCCAGGCCGATGACGAACAGGAACATCACCACGCCCAGCTCGGCGGTGTGCAGGATCGCCTGCGGGTCGGAGAACCACCCGAGCCCGAACGGGCCGATGGCCAGGCCGGCGGTGAAATAGCCCAGTACCGAGCCCAGGCCCAGCCTGCGGAACAGCGGCACCATGACCACCGCTGCGCCCAACAGGGCGACGACCTTGACCAGTTCGCTGGTCGCTGCTTCTACCGCCATGCGGTGTGTTCCCCAGATGCGTTGATGGAGTCAACGATAGGGGAAGTTGGGGGACGGCAATAGCATGTGCGTTGCGTTTGATTGTGCCGAAAACGGAACGATGGCGGGATCAATACCCATCATCGTTCCGAAATCGACCGCGCGGTGGCGCCGGGCCATGCCCGGCGGATCGTTCACCCGCCCCGGCAGAACGCGGCGTAATCGATATACCCGGGGAACACCCCACCCGGCGCGCACACCGGGCACGTCGGGTCCGGCGCAATGCGGCTTTCACGGAACCGCAGCCCCAGCGCATCGAACCGCAGCAACCGCCCGACCAGCGGCTCGCCAATGCCCAGCAGCAGCTTCAGCACCTCGGTGGCCTGAAGCACCCCGGCCAGGCCGGGCAGCACGCCCAGCACACCGGCCTCGGCACAGTTCGGCGCGAACTCCGTCGGTGGCGGTTCCGGGAACAGGCAGCGGTAGCACGGCGCCACGCCACGCTGGCGGCCGGCATCAAACACGCTTACCTGGCCGTCGAAGCGCTCGATGGCCGCATACACCAACGGCACGGCGTGCTTGATGCAGGCATCGTTGAGCAGATAGCGCAGCGGGAAGTTGTCCGAGCCATCCAGCACCACGTCCACGCCCTGCAGCAGGCGATCAATATTTTCGGACGTGACCCGTTCGCGCACGGCCTCCACGTCGATGCTCGGGTTCAGCGCCAGCAGACGCTCGCGCGCCGATTCCACCTTGGCCTGACCCACGCTGGCTTCGGTATGCACGATCTGCCGCTGCAGGTTGCTGCGCTCCACGTGGTCGTGGTCGACCAGACGCAGGTGCCCTACCCCGGCTGCCGCCAGATAGAAGCTGGCCGGTGCGCCCAGCCCACCGGCGCCCAGCACCAGCACGCGCGACCGCTGCAGGCGACGCTGGCCGGCCTCGCCCACCTGCGGCAACAGCAGGTGGCGCGAATAGCGGTCGTAGAAATCCTGATCCGGAGCCGATAGCAGCGGCTGCACCAGCGGCAGCGCCTGCTCGCGCCAGGCCACGGTGCCGCCCGTCACGGAAGCCACGTTCGAATACCCCGCCGCGATCAGCGCCTGCGCCGCATCGGCCGAGCGCTTGCCGGTCTGGCAGATCAGCAGGATTTCCTGATCGCGGGCAGGCAGGTGTGCGGCGGGGTCGGCCAGCAGATCGTCCCTGGCCACGCCGCGCGCGCCTTCGGCCATGCCACCGGCACGTTCGTGCGCAGCGCGTACATCGATCAGCACCGCGCCATGGGCCAGGCGCGCGTGCGCCTGCTGCGGGGAACGCTCGGGAATGCTCATGGCGGCATTATCGCGCAGACGCTACGTGCGGGACTGCCCCGGGGTCAGAGCCCTTTTCTGCGAAAAGGGATCTGACCCCCGCAAACAAAAAAGGCGGCCCTGCGGCCGCCTTTTCTTGGATCACTTGCCCTTGACGTGCTTCATCAAGCGACGCTTGGCCTTGACCTGCCGCTCGGTGAGGACGTTCTTCTTGCCCTCGTACGGGTTGGTACCCTCGCGGAAGATGAAGCTTACGGGGGTGCCGATCAGCTTGAAGCGCTTGCGGAAGAAGTTTTCCAGGTAGCGCTTGTACGATTCCTGCAGCTCCTTCAGGCGCGTGCCGTGCACGATGAAGGTGGGCGGGTTGGAACCGGCCGGGTGCACGTAACGCAGCTTGGAGACATGGCCGCGGATGGTCGGCGGCGGGTTGGTCTCGTACGCCACTTCCAGCGCCTTGTTCACTTCGCTGGTGGTGAAAGTCTTGTTCGCCGATTCGTGCGCGCGGTGCACGGCACGGAACAGTTCGCGCAGGCCCGAGCCATGCTTGGCCGAGATGCGCACCGATTCGGCCCACGGCACGAAGCCCAGCTTCAGCGACAGCAGGGTTTCGGCCTGCTCGCGCTGGTACTCGGTCAGGCCATCCCACTTGTTGATGGCAATCACCAGCGCACGGCCGGCATCGAGCACCGCGCCCAGCACGGTGGCGTCCTGGTCGGTCACGCCTTCGGTGGCGTCCAGCATCAGCACGGCCACCTGGCACTGCTCGATGGACTGCATGGTCTTGACCACCGAGAACTTTTCGACCACTTCGTCCACGCGCGAACGGCGGCGCAGGCCGGCGGTGTCGATCAGGCGGTAGTCGCGGCCGTCACGCTCCAGGTCCACCGCGATCGAATCGCGGGTGGTGCCCGGTACGTCCGAGGCGATCATGCGCTCTTCGCCCAGGATGCGGTTCACCAGGGTCGACTTGCCCACGTTGGGGCGGCCGACGAAGGCGATGCGGATGCGGTTCGGGTCGTTGTCCAGCTCTTCGCCGCTGCCCTCTTCGGGCAGGCGCTGGATCACTTCGTCCAGCAGGTCGTCCAGACCCTGGCGATGGGCGGCCGATACGGTCAGCATTTCGCCGAAGCCGTAGCGGGCGAATTCCGAACGCACGTTGTCCTCGTCGATGCCGTCGATCTTGTTGATCAGCAGCAGCGTGGGGCGCGAGAGCTTGCGCAGCCAGGCCAGGATCTCATCGTCCATGGCCGAGGTGCCCTCACGGGCATCCACCACGAACAGGATCAGATCGGCTTCGGCCGCGGCGGCACGGGCCTGGCGCGTGGTCGCGCCAGCCAGGCCTTCCTCTTCTTCGGCAATACCGCCGGTGTCGACCACCAGGAAGTGGTTGTCTTCATCCAGACGGCACACGCCGTAGTTGCGATCGCGGGTGACGCCGGGCTGGTCATGGACCAGGGCGTCACGGGTGCGGGTCAACGCATTGAAAATGGTTGACTTGCCGACATTCGGCCGTCCAACCAGGGCGACCAAAGGCAGCATCGCGATTACTCCGTATTAATTGGCCAACCGGAAGGCGGTCAGCTTGCCATCAACGTTCTGCACCAGCAGCAATCCGTCGGCCACGATTGGCTGGGCCAGCAGGGCGTCACCGCCGCTCTTGGCCCGCGCCGCCAGTGCGCCATCGGACGTCTGCAGCCAGTGCAGGTATCCCTTGTAGTCACCCACCACCACGTAATCGCCCTGCAGGGCCGGGCCGGTGAGCGAGCGACGAGCCAGTGCGGTCTGCGACCACATGGCAGCGCCACTGGTCTTGTCCAGGCCGAACACCCCACCCTTGTTGTCGGTTACGAACACATTGCCCGAAGACACCGCCACGCCACCGGCACCGCCGTGGTCACGCGCCCACAGCGGGCGACCGGTCGGGCCTTCGATGGCCATGGTCTGGTTCTTGAAGCTGCTGACATACAGCGTATTGCCTTCCAGCACCGGGGCGCCGTCGACGTCGGCCATGCGCTCCAGCTCGGTACGGCCTTCGCCGCTGGCCAGGCTCTGGTCCCACAGGGTGCGGCCATCCTGCATGGCCAGCGCGGACACGGCGCCGTCATCCTTGCCGATGAACAGCACGCCCGGACCGGTGACCACCGGCGCGTTGCCACGCACGGTCAGCGCCGGCAGCTCGCTGGGGTTGAACCACTTCTGGGTGCCGTTGCCGGCATCGAAGGCGGTCACCCGGCCATCGTTGCTGCGCACGAACACCAGGCCGTTGGCCACGGCCGGGGCGGCAATGACTTCGTTGGGCACGCGGGCGCGCCACTTTTCGCTGCCGTCGTTGATGTCCAGAGCAATGACTTGGCCGTCCAGCGTGCCGATCACCACCAGGTTTTCACCCACGCCGGGGCCGCCGGACAGGCGCAGCTTCGGCTTCTTCTTTTCCTTGGTCGGTTCCCAGGTCCAGACCTTCTTGCCGGTCTGCAGGTCGATGGCATGAACGCCGCCGGTAATGGCCGCGGCGAACACGTGGCCATTGGCCACCACCGGGCCCTGGCGCACGCCAATGCGCTGCTCGCCCTTGCCCAGGTTCACCGACCAGGCCTTGTTGACCTTCACGGTCGGCTCGAACTTCACCAGCTCGGCCGGCTCCTGCGCCTTCTTGGCGGCGGCATCCTTACCGGCGAACCAGCCCTTCATGGTGCTGCAGCCGGACAGCGCCATACCGAGCAGCAGCACGGAAGCGACGCGCGTGATCATGACCTTCTGACTCATCAAACCGACTCCGCAGGGGCGGCGACGGTGCCGCCAGCGTCCATAACCTTGGTTTCCAGCAGGCGCCGCTGCGGCGCTGCCACGTCCAGCGTTTTCAGCGCCTTCTCATACTGTTCGCGCGCGGCATCGCGCTTGCCCTGGGCCAGCAGCGCATCGCCGTGAATTTCCAGGCTGCTGCTGTCGGTGGCACTGCCCAGCAGCTTGATGGCCTCATCGCTCTTGCCGGTAGCCACCAGCAGGCGCGCCACGCGCTGGTCGACCACGCGCTGCAGGTCGCCTTCAACCTTGACCGCGCGCAGGGTGGCCAGCGCTTCTTCGTTCTTGCCCGCGTCCACCTGGGCCTTGGCCAGCTGCAGGGCGGCCAGATCGCCGTAGATGCTGGACGGACCAGCCTCCAGCGCCTTCACCGCCTTGGCGGCGTCGTCCAGCTTGTTCTGTTCCAGGCCCACCAGGGCTTTCTGGTATTCGACATTGGCCGAGGCCAGCTTGCCGCCCTGTTGCTGCTGCCACCACTGCCAGCCGGCAATGGCACCGATGGCGATGACTACGCCACCGATGATGCTGGCGCCATTGCTCCGCAGCCAGCTGCGGACGCGTTCACTTTGTTCGTGCTCGTCGAGCAGATCGTCGATCGCCATGCGTACTCTCGCCCCGCCCATCGGGAGGGACCATTGGGATTATCGAAGGTGGTGAAACCGCGTCTCAGTGTGAAACCGGGACAACGGAGCCTTCAGAGGATACCTGAAAGCGGGCCACGTTGGCTCGCTGGTAGGGGCTCAGATCGACGATAGCGCCGTTCTGCTGAACCTGCACCGCCGAGGCATTGCCCAGGGTGACGCGGGTTACCTGGCCTGGGGTGAAGCTGCGGCGCTCGCCGGCCTTGATCAGGGCCTTCTCGACCGTGCCGCCATCGGGGCCGGCAATATCCACCCAGCTGTCACCACTGAACTGCATGTCCAGGTTGGCGGCGGCGGCCGGCGCAGCGGCCGGAGCCGGGCGCGGCACCGGGGTGAGCGAGGCCACGTACGGCGCGGCCGGCTTGGTGGCCGGGGCGGCCACCGGCGCGCTGGCCACGGCGGCATCGCTGCCTGCCACCGGCGGGGTGACCGGCACGGCGGCCGGAATGGCATCCAGCGAGGCGGTGCTGGGCGCCGGCGCGCTGTCGTCGAAGTGGCCACGGGTGGCGAACCACACCGGCACCGCCAGTACGGCGGTAATGCCCACGTACAGCGCACGGCGGCCGAGGTTTTCGGCAATGCGGCGCGCACGCGGGGTATGGGTGTGGCTGACCAGGGTGGGCGGCACCACCGGACCCACCTGGGCCTGTTCCAGCAGCTGGCTGATATCCACGTTCAGCAGGCGCGCATAACTGCGCAGCTGGCCGCGCACGAACACCGGCGCGCCCAGCTTCTGCCATTGCTCTTCTTCCAGCGACTTCACCACCTGGACGGGCATGCGCAGGCGCGCACCAACGTCTTCAAGGGTCAGTCCGGCCGCCTCGCGGGCCTGGCGCAGGCGGGTGCCGCAGCCGGCCGCAGTATCGAGAGCGCTCACAGTCTGGTCATCAATCACAATGCATCAACCCTGGAGTTTAGGAGCCCGCATCCTGCGGAAATTCCTGTCGAATCCGCTGCAGATAGCGATCAGATGCCGCCCGATCGCCCAGTCGCGCTTCGATGTCAGACGCAAGTTGTAACACGGAACGCGTGGCCGGTGCAGCCGCAATCCTACGTTCGGCGAAGGCCCGCGCGGCCATGTACTGGCCCTGGCGGAAGCTGAGCTGGGCCATCGCTTCCAGCGCCACCGGGTTCTGCGGGGCATGCTGGAGCGAGGTCCGCAGGTCGCGTTCGGCACGCTCGACCTGGCCGGCATCGAGCGCACAGCCCCCGGCGTTGGCCAGTGCCGCGGCAGGGGTGGCATAGCCCGGCGCCTGCAGGGCGCGGTCGAACCAGACCAGCGATTCGGCGGCCTGGCCGTGCTGGCACAGCCAGGCGGCGTAGTTGTTCAGCACATCGCCGCGCTGCGGGGCCAGTTCGGCGGCGCGGCGGAAGCCTTCGCCGGCCTGCTGCTGGCGGCCACGGCGGTCGTCCACCCCGGCCTGCAGCATCAGCGCATCCACGCCATTGGGCTGGATCTTCAGCGCTTGCCGGGTCTTGCGCTCGGCCTGGTCCAGGTTGCCGACCTGCAGATCACGGGCGGCCAGCGCCAGCATGTCGTCGTACTTGAACTGCTGGCGCACGTTGGGGTCGTCGCGCACGGTGCGCACCGGGGCCACGTCGCCGGGGCCGTGGGGAATTTCAGAAGTGGTGGTACAGCCGCTGGCAGCCACTGCCAGCATGCCTGCGAACAGGGCCGGCAACCGGCGGTCAGGCCGCTGCATCACTCCCCTTCCCTGCCTGCAGCGTCTTGTTGAACTCTGCCTGGCGGCGCGTGCGGTCCATCACCTGGCCCTTCAACTGGCCACAGGCCGCGTCGATGTCGTCACCACGGGTGCGGCGGACCATGGTCAGCACGTTGCTGTCCAGCAGGATCTTCTGGAAGGCGCGGATATGCGCTTCTTCGGAACGCTCGTAGCGGGTGCCCGGGAACGGGTTGAATGGAATCAGGTTCACCTTGCCCGAGTCCCTGGCCTGTACTGCGTTGTCGAACTGGTGCATCAGACGGGCCAGCTCGCGCGCATGCTCGGGCTTGTCGTTGATGCCCTTCATCAGGGTGTACTCGAAGGTGACCGACTCGCGGCGCTTGTTGGCGCGCAGGTAGCGGGCACACGAGGCCATCAGCTCGGCGATCGGGTACTTCTTGTTCAGCGGCACCAGCGTTTCGCGCAGCGCATCGTTCGGCGCATGCAGGGAAACGGCCAGCGACACGTCGCTTTCGGCGGACAGGCGATCGATCTGCGGGACCAGCCCGGACGTCGAAAGCGTCACGCGCTTGTTGGCCAGGCCGTAGCCCAGGTCGTCGCGCATCACGCTCATGGCGCGCACGACGTTGTCGAAATTCATCAACGGCTCGCCCATGCCCATCATCACCACGTTGGTGAGGCGGCGCATCTGGTGCGGCACGTTGCCCAGGTGGCGCGCGGCCACCCACACCTGGCCGATGATCTCGGCGGTGGTCAGGTTGCGGTTGAAGCCCTGGGTCGCGGTGGAGCAGAACGTGCAGTTCAGCCCGCAACCGACCTGCGAGGACACGCACAGCGTGCCGCGGGTCTTGTCGGGGATGTACACGGTCTCGATGGCGTTCTTGCCATCCACGCCCATCGCCAGCAGCCACTTGTGGGTGCCGTCGGCGGAGGGCTTGTCGAACACGATGTTGGGAACAACGACCTCGGCATGGGCCTGCAGCTTGGCGCGCAGGACCTTGCCGAGATCGGTCATTTCATCGAAATCGGTGACGTAGCGATGGTGGATCCACTTCATCACCTGATGGGCACGGAATTTCTTTTCGCCGAGTTTTTCGACGAAAAACTGTTCCAGGCCCGCGCGATCGAGGTCGAGCAGGTTCTGCTTGCCAGCCGTGGGTGCCGACTTCGGCAGCGGCTGGATGGCGGGGGACTGTACGACCTCGTTCACGGCATCACTCTCAGCGCGAAACGACTTCGGTCGCGGCGAAGAAGTAGGCCACTTCAATGGCGGCATTCTCGACCGAGTCCGAGCCGTGGGCGGCGTTGGCATCGATGGAATCGGCGAAGTCGGCGCGGATGGTGCCCGGCGCAGCGTCCTTCGGGTTGGTGGCGCCCAGCAGGTCGCGGTGGGCCAGGACGGCGTTCTCGCCTTCCAGGGCCTGGATCATCACCGGGCCGGAGATCATGAACTCGACCAGCGCGTTGAAGAACGGACGTTCGCGGTGCACGGCGTAGAAGCCTTCGGCTTCACGGCGCGACAGCTGCTTGTACTTGGCGGCCACGACCTTCAGGCCGGCCTTCTCGAAGCGGGCGTAGATTTCGCCGATGACGTTCTTGGCAACGGCGTCCGGCTTGATGATCGAAAGGGTGCGCTCCAGCGCCATGGGATGTCTCCAATGGAATCGGGCCGCTGATGGCCCGAAGGGTAACATGAAAAAAACCCGCGTCGGGACGCGGGCTTAGCCTGATAAACGTGCGCGGATTGTAAAAGATCCCGCGTAGTAGTGCCAGCCCATGGCTGGCGGCCGGGGTCGGACCCCCGCAGGGGCTCTGACCCCACGCCCCTGCCCGCCAGGGGTCGGAGCCCCTTCGGGGATCCGACCCCGGTCCTTCGGGTGAATGCCCTGTAACCGGCCCGGCGGTTTTGCTGCACTGCAAAATGCCATACGCCCCCGTCTGGACCTAGTATCAAACAATCGTTTGATTAAGGTCCGCCGCCCCATGGCCAAACCCGCCCACTTCTCGACCAAGGACCGGATCCTCGGTGCTGCCGAGGAGCTGTTCGCCCAGCACGGGTTCGCCGGCACTTCCCTGCGCCAGGTCACCAGCCAGGCCGACGTGAACATCGCGGCGGTGAACTACCACTTCGGCTCCAAGGAAAACCTGGTCAACGAGGTGTTCCGCCGCCGCATGGACGAGATGACCGCCGCGCGCCTGGCCCAGCTGGAGCGCGCCCGCAACGAACACCCCGGCCAGTTGCGCCCGGTGCTGGCCGCCTTCGTGGAACCGGCACTGGCCATGGCCCAGGACCGCCAGAGCGGCGGCGCTTTCGTGCGCGTGATCGCCCGCGCCTACGCCGAAAAGAACGACAACCTGCGCAAGTTCCTGTCCGACCACTACGGCCACGTGCTGCGCGCGTTCGGCAAGGCCATTGCCGAATGCGTGCCCGGCCTGAGCAAGGAAGAGCTGTACTGGCGGCTGGATTTCCTGGCCGGCTCGCTTACCTACGCCATGGCCGACTTCGGGCTGATCAAGCGACCCACCGGTGTCACCGAAGCGGCGCATCGTGCCCATGCCGCCCACGAACTGATCCATTTCGCCGAAGCCGGGTTCCGCGCCGCCGCACGCGACAGCGCCCTGCCCGCTTCCATTGATTCCACCCAGTAACTGCTGACCAACAAAGGCCCTACACCATGTCCAATTCCCTGCTAGTCCGCCGCGCCGCCGTGCTGGGTGCCGGCGTCATGGGTGCCCAGATCGCCGCCCACCTGACCAACGCCGGCGTCGATACCGTGCTGTTCGACTTGCCTGCCAAGGAAGGTCCGGCCGATGGCATCGTGCTGAAGGCAATCGCCAACCTGGGCAAGCTGAGCCCGGCGCCGCTGGCCAGCAAGTCGCTGGCCGAAGCCATCACCCCGGGCAACTACGAAACCAGCCTGGAACAGCTGAAGGACTGCGACCTGATCATTGAGGCCATTGCCGAGCGCATGGACTGGAAGCAGGACCTGTACAAGAAGATCGCCCCGTTCGTGGCCGACCACGCGGTGCTGGCCTCCAACACCTCCGGCCTGGGCATCAACAAGCTGGCCGCCGTGCTGCCCGAGCAGCTGCGCCACCGTTTCTGCGGCGTCCACTTCTTCAACCCGCCGCGCTACATGCACCTGGCCGAACTGATTCCGGCCACCACCACCGACAAGGCCGTGCTGGAAGGTCTGGAAGCGTTCCTGGTCACCACCCTGGGCAAGGGCGTGGTGTACGCCAAGGACACCCCGAACTTCATCGGCAACCGCATCGGCGTGTTCTCGATCCTGTCCACCATCCACCACACCCAGCAGTTCGGCCTGGGCTTTGATGAAGTGGACGGCCTGACCGGCCCGCTGGTGGGCCGCCCGAAGTCGGCTACCTACCGCACCTCCGACGTGGTCGGCCTGGACACCATGGCCCACGTCATCAAGACCATGGGCGACACCCTGCCCAACGATCCTTGGCATGAATTCTTCAAGTCGCCGAAGTGGCTGGACGCGCTGATCGCCAAGGGCGCGCTCGGCCAGAAGACCGGCGCCGGCATCTTCCGCAAGGTCGGCAAGGACATCGTGGTGCTGGACCTGGAAAAGCAGGACTACCGCGCCGCCGATCGCACCGCCGCCCCGGAGGTGGTCGAGATCCTGAAGATCAAAAACCCGGCCGAAAAGTTCGCCAAGCTGCGCGAGAGCCAGCACCCGCAGGCGCAGTTCCTGTGGGCGACCTTCCGCGACCTGTTCCACTACAGCGCCTACCACCTGGCCGATATCGCCGAAACCGCGCGCGACGTCGACCTGGCCATCCGCTGGGGCTACGGCTGGTCGCTGGGCCCGTTCGAAACCTGGCAGGCCGCCGGCTGGAAGCAGGTGGCGCAGTGGATCGCCGATGACATCGTCGCTGGCAAGAGCATGAGCAGCGCCCCGCTGCCGGATTGGGTGTTCGATGGCCGCGACGGCGTGCACGCCGCCGAAGGCAGCTACAGCCCGTCGCGCAACGCCAAGCTGCCGCGTTCGTCGCTGCCGGTGTACCAGCGCCAGCGCTTCCCCGATCCGCTGCTGGGCGAGCAGTTCGCGCCGGGCGAGACTGTGTTCGAGAACGACGGCCTGCGCATGTGGCACGACGGCGATGGCATTGCCGTGGTCAGCTTCAAGACCAAGATGAACACCGTGTCCGACCAGGTGCTTGATGGCCTGCAGGAATGCGTCAGCCGCGCCGAGAAGGACTTCCAGGGCCTTGTGATCTGGCAGCAGAAGGAACCCTTCTCCGCCGGTGCAGACCTGGCCGGCGCGCTGGGCCTGCTGCAGGCCGGCAAGGTCGACCAGTTCGAAGAAATGGTCGCCAACTTCCAGCGCACCAGCCAGCGCATCAAGTACTCGCTGGTGCCGGTGGTGGCTGCGGTGCGTGGCCTGGCCCTGGGCGGCGGCTGCGAGTTCCAGATGCACAGCGCCAAGACCGTGGCCTTCCTGGAAAGCTACATCGGCCTGGTCGAGGCCGGCGTGGGCCTGCTGCCGGCCGGTGGCGGCCTGAAGGAACTGGCCGTGCGCGCCTCGCAGGCCGCTGGCCCGGGCGGTGATGTGTTCGCCGAACTGAAGAAGACCTTCGAGACCGTGGCGATGGCCAAGGTGTCCAACTCGGCAGTCAACGCCAAGGAACTGGGCCTGCTGCGCAGCACCGACAAGGTGGTATTCAACAGCTACGAGGCGCTGTACATCGCCAAGGCCGAAGCGCGTGCGCTGGCCGAAGCCGGTTACCGCCCGCCGCTGCCCGCACGCCGCATCCAGGTGGCCGGTGACGTGGGCATCGCCACCTTCAAGATGATGCTGGTCAACATGCTGGAAGGCCGCTTCATCAGCCCCTACGACTACGAGATTGCCGAGCGCATCGCCACCGTGCTGTGCGGCGGCAAGGTCGACCGCGGCACCCTGGTGGACGAAGAATGGCTGCTGACCCTGGAGCGCAAGCATTTCGTTGAACTGGCCCAGCAGGAAAAGACCCAGGCCCGCATCGCGCACATGCTGAAGACCGGCAAGCCGCTGCGTAACTGATTACCTGCTTCTGGTAGGTGCCCACCTTGGTGGACACACCTCCGCCTCTGGTAGGTGCCCACCTTGGTGGGCACACCCTGATGTGGCAGTCGAGCATGGCTCGACTCTACAAATCCTATTCAAGAGATCACTGCAATGACCAAGCAAATCCAGGACGCCTACATCGTCGCCGCCACCCGTACTCCGGTGGGCAAGGCGCCCAAGGGCATGTTCCGCAACACCCGCCCCGACGACATGCTTGCGCACGTGCTGCGCAGCGTCGTCGCCCAGGCCCCGGGCGTGGACGTGAACCGCATCGATGACGCCATCATCGGCTGCGCCATGCCCGAAGCCGAGCAAGGCATGAACGTGGCGCGCATCGGCGTGCTGCTGGCCGGCCTGCCCAACACCATCGCCGCGCAGACCGTGAACCGCTTCTGCTCCTCCGGCCTGCAGGCCGTGGCGCAGGCTGCCGATGCGATCCGCCTGGGCAACGCCGACCTGATGCTGGCCGGCGGCACCGAATCGATGTCGATGGTGCCGATGATGGGCAACAAGATCGCGATGGCGCCGAGCGTGTTCGACAACGACCACGTGGCCATTGCCTACGGCATGGGCATCACCGCCGAGAAGGTGGCCGAAGAGTGGAAGGTCTCGCGCGAAGAGCAGGACGCCTTCGCCCTGGCCTCGCACCAGAAGGCCATGGCCGCCATCCAGAACGGCGAGTTCAAGGATGAGATCAGCCCGTACGAGATCGTCTCGCACCTGCCGGACCTGGCCGATGGCCAGCGCATCATCACCCGCAACAAGGTCGCCGACACCGACGAAGGTCCGCGCCCGGACTCCTCGGCCGAAGGCCTGGCCAAGCTGCGCCCGGTGTTCCGCAACGGCCAGTTCGGCGGCACGGTCACCGCCGGCAACTCCTCGCAGATGAGCGACGGTGCCGGCGCGGTGCTGCTGGCCTCGGAACAGGCGATCAAGGATTACGGCCTGACCCCGCTGGCCCGCTTCGTCAGCTTCTCGGTGGCCGGCGTGCGTCCGGAAGTGATGGGCATCGGCCCGATCGCCGCGATTCCGAAGGCACTGAAGCAGGCCGGTCTGACCCAGGACCAGCTGGACTGGATCGAACTGAACGAAGCCTTCGCCGCGCAGTCGCTGGCGGTGATCCGCGATTGCGGCCTGGACCCGAGCAAGGTGAACCCGCTGGGTGGCGCGATCGCCCTGGGCCACCCGCTGGGCGCAACCGGCGCGATCCGTACCGCCACCCTGCTGCACGGCCTGCGCCGTCGCCAGCAGAAGTACGGCATGGTGACCATGTGCATCGGCACCGGCATGGGCGCGGCGGGTATTTTCGAAGCGCTGTAAGGTTCAAAGCGTTGTCGGCTGACTGCTGGTTGGCTGCGGGGCCCGGGTAGGTGAGGCTGCCCGGGACACGCCGTAAACCCCCCTCCGGGGTCCGGCCCAGCCGCTGGCGGCTGTGCGTTCGGGCGCTTGCGAAGCAGTGCTTCGCAAGCAAAGCGCCCTCACCCATGGGGGCTTGGCAGCGGCATCCATGCCGCTGACAGTCCCGGTCAGCCTCACCCACCCGCGCCATCCATCATTCCGCGCGGCGGAGGGATGAGCAAAGGCAAGGCAAGAGCTGGGGTCAGAGCCCTTTGCTGCGCAAAGCGATCTGACCCCGACTCGACGCTCGCGGAAACAGAAAAGGCAGCCATCGGCTGCCTTTTTGCTTTTGCTCTTGCCCTTGATTCCGCCCTTCCCGTCCGCGCTCGCAGGAAACTGTCGAGAGGCGTGGGCAGTCCGCTGCAGGACCGTTGGCGCCATGGATGGCGCCATCGAGCCCCAGGGATGGGTTTACGGCGTGTCCTGCAGCGGACTGCCCACGGCTCCCCACTTTGGCAGGAAGGCGCTGACGGAGCGCTCGAAAAACCTTACTCCGCCAGCATCGCTGCCAGCTTCTCGCGGGCCGGACCGGCCAGCTTCGGGTTGTCCAGCGCGAAGCGGATCGTCGCTTCCACCAGGCCCAGGTGCGTACCGCAGTCAAACCGCGTGCCCTCGAAGCGGTAGGCATCCACTGGCTCCTGCGCCAGCAGCGCGGCAATCGCATCGGTCAGCTGGATCTCACCACCGGCACCGCTGCCGGTCTGTTCCAGCAGATCGAAGATCTTCGGGCTCAGCACGTAGCGCCCCACCACCGCAAGATCGCTCGGCGCGTCTTCCGGCTTGGGCTTTTCCACGATCTGCGAAATACGGCCCTTGCGGCCATCGAACGCCTCGGTGGCGACGATGCCGTAGCTGGCGGTTTTCTCGTGCGGCACGTCTTCCACCGCAATGACGCTGGCACCGCTGGCCTCGTTCAGATCGGCCATCTGCTTCAGCGCACCGGCGCCGCGGTTCCAGATCAGATCGTCGGGCAGCAGCACGGCGAAAGGCTCGTCGCCGATCACCGCCTTGGCGCACAGCACCGCATGGCCCAGGCCCAGTGCCTCGGCCTGGGTGACGAAGATGGCGCGCACGCCTTCAGGCAGCACGTGGCGGATCAGCTCCAGCTGTTCCTGCTTGCCGGCGCGCTCCAGCTTCTGCTCCAGCTCGTAGGCCTTGTCGAAGTAATCGGCCACGGCGTGCTTGTAGCGGTTGGTGATGAACACCAGGGTGTCACAGCCCGCTTCGATCGCCTCGTCCACCGCGTACTGGATGAGGGGCCGATCGATGATCGGCAGCATTTCCTTGGGAACCGTCTTGGTAGCGGGCAGGAAACGGGTGCCCAGGCCTGCCACCGGGAAAACTGCCTTGCGAATGCGCTTGCTCATTAGTGCCTGCTGGCCTCTCGTGCGGGGAATGGCACGACTTTAGCGGACGAGATGTATGCATCTTGTTCGATTGGCGAGAACTCGGGCATGGTCGCGAACAGGATTTCCTGGATGGCGCCGGTGTCATAGCTCACCGTTGCCTCGCGCAGCTTGGGCACGTTGCCCAGCACCAGATCACGCGAGAAGGTACGCACGCCGGCCTCCAGCACCTTCGGGTGCGAGGTCGGGCGGTAGTCTTCGTCGGAATAGAACAGCGTCTCGTGCAGCTTCTCGCCCGGGCGCAGCCCGGTGTAGATGATCGGAATGTCCTTGTACGGCTGCTTGCCGGCCAGGCGGATCATCTGCTCTGCCAGCACGCGGATCGGCACCGGCTCGCCCATGTCCAGGGTGTAGATGGCACCGTGCGATGCCGACGCGGCCGCCTGCAGGATCAGCTGGCAGGCCTCGGGAATGGTCATGAAGTAACGGGTCACTTCCGGATCGGTCACCGTGACCGGGCCGCCGCGCAGGATCTGTTCGCGGAACAGCGGCACCACGCTGCCGGCCGAGGCCAGCACGTTGCCGAAGCGCACGGTCACGAAACGGGTGTGCGTGGACTTCTGGTCCAGGCTCTGGCAGATCATTTCCGCATAGCGCTTGCTGGCGCCCAGCGCATTGACCGGGTCGACCGCCTTGTCGGTGGAAATGAACACGAAATGCTCCACGCGCGCTTCCAGGCAGGCGCGTGCCACGTTCTCGGTGGCCAGGATGTTGTTGCGCACGGCTTCGCGCAGCTGCCGTTCCAGCACCGGCACGTGCTTGTACGCGGCGGCATGGAAGGCGGTATCGACCGGGTGCAGCGACAGCGCGTGGCGCATCACCGCCGGGTCGCCACAGTCGCCAAGCACGGCCTCCACTTCGATATCGGGGAAGCTGCGGCGCAGCTCACCTTCGATGGTCAGCAGCAGCAGCTCGCTGATTTCCACCAGCACGATGCGGCCGGCGCCATGGCGCGCGCACTGGCGGCACAGTTCCGAGCCGATGGAACCACCGGCGCCGGTGACCATGACGGTACGCCCGCCCAGCCAGCCGCGGATCAGGTTCCAGTCGGGCATGATCGGCTTGCGACCCAGCAGGTCCTCGATCGCCACTTCCTTCAACTGGCCCGGCAGCGACTGGCCCTGCAGGATGTCGCTCAGTTTGGGCACGGTGCGGAACGGCACGCCGGTGCTTTCGCAGATGGCGACCACGCGCTGCATGCCCACCGCATCGAGCGAGGGAATGGCGATGACCAGCAGCTTGGCCGCGCTTTCGCGCACCACCGCCGGGGCATCGTCCAGGGTGCCCAGGATCGGCAGGCCCTGCAGCTTGGCGCCGCGCAGGTGCGGGGCATCATCGAGCAGGCCCACCGGTTCGAAGTTGCCGGAACGGCGCAGGTCGCGCACCAGCGTTTCGGCGGCCTGGCCGGCGCCGAGGATCAGCACCCGCCGCGCGGTCGAATCGGACTGCAGCGACTGGTAGTCCTTCCATGCGCGGTACAGCAGGCGCGGCGCACCCAGCAGGGCCGACAGTGCGAAGGGATAGATGACCAGCACCGACATGGGCACGCCGTTGAAGCGCTTCCAGGCCAGCACCAGCACGATGGCGACCAGGCCGATGAAGCTGGCCTTGAAGATGTTCAGCAGGTCGCTGACGCTGGCGAAACGCCACAGACCGCGGTACAGGCCCACGCGCCAGAACACGATGCCCTGCAGCGCCAGCACCAGCGTGGTGTCGACATTCCACAGCGGCAACGCCGGGGCGTCAGCCAGGATCGAGTAGCGACCGGCATGCAGCAGCTGCCAGCAGGCCCAGACCATGAACAGGTCGTGGCAGACGATGGCCGTGCGCGGCAAAAGACCGAGGATTCTGTCCCGCCAAGGTGAAGACATATTTCGCTTAATTCCTTATCGATTGCGCAATCCATTGCGCAGGAGGAGCCAGAGCAGAGTCAGCGCGGCAAACCACGCGACCGCTACGACAGCCTCCCACCTCGGCTGCAAACTGGAGCAGACATTGAACACTGTAATACTGAACAGGCCCAAAACAAAGTACATCCCTGTGACCTGTGCGTGGCTGGCTCCTGCCTGCACTGCGCGCTGGTAGACATGCTGGGTGTGGGGTTCCATCCAGCGTTGCCCGGAAAGCATGCGCGCCAACAGTGTGAAGCCTGCGTCCACAAGGAAAGGTGAAATCGGCACCAGCAGCAGCATCCACTGGATGTTGGTCTTCAGACTGGCGATGGCCAGCACCACGGACACCGCATAGCCCAAGGCGCCGCTGCCAACATCGCCCATGAAGATCTTCGCTTTCGGGAAATTGAACGGCAGGAAACCCAGGCAGGCCAGGCCCAGAGCAATCGCGGCCAATGAATAGGGCCATGGCAGCAACGGCGCCAGCCCCAACGCGGCGATCACCGCCTGGCTGCTGGCGATGCCGTTGATGCCATCCATGAAGTTCCAGATGTTGATGAGCGAGGTAGTGAAGAACAGCACCAGCGCGGCCAGCAGCCAGCTGCCGCCATGCAGCTTCACCAGCCCGGCCAACAGCGCGGCGGCGACCACGTGCACGCACAGGCGACGCACCGCCGGCAGCGGGCGATGGTCATCCCACCAGCCGATGCCTGCCACCAGCACCAGCCCGAGGCTGGCGATCAGCACACTGCCTGCGGCTTCGGGCCAGGCCCACATCGCGGCACCGGCGGCCACCAGCAGGCTGATGACGATGGCGATGCCGCCACCGCGTGGGGTGGCCACGCTATGGCTGCGGCGTTCGCCCGGCTGGTCCAGCAACTGCCGGCGCAGGGCGTAGCCCCTTGCGGCCCACGTCAAACCGGCGCTGAGCAGGGCCAGGCCCAGCAACGCGCCCATCACCAGCCACGGCATGGCTCAGAGCACCGCGTAGTTCAGCAGCGGCTTCACGGTGCCCCATTCCTTGCAGCTCGGGCACTGCCAGTGGTGGGTACGCGCACCGAAGCCGCAGCGCGTGCAGCGGTAGGCCGGGTTGCGCACCAGCAACTGATCGGTGATGTGCTTCAGATCATGCAGGGTGGCGGTGGAATCGGCCCCTTCGGCCAGGGTCAGATCGATCAGCGCCGATTCGCCACGCACCGACGGGCGGTCCTTCAACTGGCGGCCCAGGTAGGCACGCGCCGGGGCCACGCCTTCCTGTTCTTCCATCAGGCGGGTGAGCGCCAAAACCGGGGCGATGCCACGGTAGTGTTCGGTCATTTCCGACAGGAACGCACGTGCGCCGCCGAGGTCGCCCACCTTGCGGTAGTTCTCCATCAGCGCCGGCAGCAGCTCGGGCAGGTATTCGGGGTCGTTGCGGGCGGCGCGTTCGAACGCGCGCACGGCGGCTTCGGCATTGCCTGCATCCGTTTCCAGACGGCCTTCAATGATGCCGGCGCGCACCGACATGGCATCGGCCTGGTAGGCGCGGGCGATGGCCGCCCTCGCCTCGTCCAGCTTGCCGGCGCCACGGAAGCGCTCGGCCAGTTCGCATTCGAACTGCCCGATCAGCTTGCCCATCGGCTCGCCGGTCACCTCTTCGAAGCGGGTGGCGTTGTCGATCGCCTTTTCCCAATCGCGCTCGGCCTGGTAGATGCCGATCAGGTGCTTGAGCGCCTGCGGCGCACGCTGGTCCAGCTGCGCCAGTTCGGTGAACACGGTTTCGGCACGGTCCAGCAGGCCGGACTTCATGTAGTCCTCGCCGAGTGCCAGCAGCGCCTGCACGCGCTGCGCATCGCTCAGGTCGTTGCGGTTCACCAGCCCCTGGTGCAGGCGGATGGCGCGGTCGACTTCGCCACGGCGGCGGAACAGATGGCCCAGCGCGACCTGGGTCTCGAAGGTTTCCTTGTCCAGTTCGGCGATATGCAGGAACAGTTCGATGGCCTTGTCCGGCTGCTCGTTCAGCAGGTAGTTCAGGCCACGGAAATAGGTGCTGGACAGGCGGCTGACCTGGTTGTCACCGTGGCGTTGACCGCCACGCCGGCCGATCACCCAGCCTGCAACAGCAGCCAGCGGCACGAACAGGAAAAACCAGAACCACTCGGTGACGAAATCCATCTTCGATCAGCGTCCATCAAAAGATTGGGGGGAAGTGACCGGGGCCGACGTGGCGGCCACCGACTTGTTGGCGCGGCGCAACTGGCTGTAGAGCGGAATGACCACGCTTACCAGCACCAGCCCGGCACCGACGACCACGCCGACCAGCAGTGCGGCGATCAACGCCACGCCAACCGACGTATGCAACTGGGTGAACAACAGGTTGATCGACATGTCGGTCATGTTGACCGCGCCGATGATCAGGCCAAGGATCAGGACTGCCAGCAGCACCAGCAGACGGAAAACCTTCATGCGACAGCTCCAATGGCAGGAGCCTGTAGCTTATCCGACTGGCGGGAAAAATCGCACGTCGTCGCGCGACAGGACCTTCAGGCCGGATCGGCGTCCAGCGGCAGCACGCTGCTGACCCGCTCGCGCAGTTCCTTGCCCGGCTTGAAATGGGGAACGTGCTTGCCCGGCAGGGCCACCGATTCGCCGGTCTTCGGGTTGCGACCCAGGCGCGGCGGCCGGTAGTGCAGCGAGAAGCTGCCAAAGCCACGGATTTCGATGCGATCCCCGGCAGAGAGGGAACCGCCCATCATTTCCAGCAACGACTTCACCGCCAGATCGACATCATCGGCCTTCAGGTGCGCCTGGCGGCGCGCAAGGATTTCGATCAGTTCGGATTTGGTCATCGCCGGCTCACATCAGGGGTCACTCAGCCTGAAACGGCCCGGGCAATGCCCGGGCCGTCCAGGAAACAACGAACAGCTACAGGCCGATATTACTCGGACTTGTTGCCGTTCAGCTGTGCACGCAGCAGCGCGCCCAGCTGGGTGGTGCCGCTGGAAGCCGAAGAGGACTGGTATTCCTCCAGCACTTCGCGCATTTCAGCGTCGTCCTTGGCCTTGATCGACAGCTGCAGGGTGCGGCCCTTGCGGTCCATGCCCACGAACTTGGCTTCGACCTTGTCGCCGACCTTCAGGTGCTGGGTGGCGTCGTCAACGCGCTCGTTGGCGATGTCGCGCGCCGAGACGTAACCTTCGATGCCGTCAGCCAGCTCGATGATCGCGCCCTTGGCGTCGACTTCCTTCACCACGCCTTCGACCTTGGAGCCCTTCGGATTGGCAGCCATGTACTGGCCGAACGGATCCTGCTCCAGCTGCTTCACGCCCAGGGAGATGCGCTCGCGTTCCGGATCGACGGCCAGGACAACGGCGTCCAGGGTGTCGCCCTTCTTGAAGTTGCGAACGACGTCTTCGCCGGTGGTGTTCCAGCTGATGTCGGACAGGTGGACCAGGCCGTCGATGCCGCCGTCCAGACCGATGAAGATGCCGAAGTCGGTGATCGACTTGATCTGGCCCGACACCTTGTCACCCTTCTTGTGGGTGGCAGCGAAGGTTTCCCACGGATTGGCGGCAACCTGCTTCATGCCCAGCGAGATACGACGACGCTCTTCATCGACGTCCAGCACCATCACTTCGACTTCGTCACCAACCTGCACAACCTTGGACGGGTTGACGTTCTTGTTGGTCCAATCCATCTCGGAGACGTGCACCAGGCCTTCGACGCCCGGCTCGATCTCAACGAACGCGCCGTAATCGGTGACGTTGGAGACCTTGCCGAAGACGCGGCTGTTGGCCGGGTAACGACGGGCGATGTTATCCCACGGATCTTCGCCCAGCTGCTTCAGGCCCAGCGAAACGCGGTTGCGCTCGCGGTCGAACTTCAGCACGCGCACGTCCAGCTCGTCGCCGACGTTCACGACTTCGGACGGATGGCGCACGCGCTTCCATGCCATGTCGGTGATGTGCAGCAGGCCGTCGATACCGCCCAGGTCCACGAACGCGCCGTAATCGGTCAGGTTCTTGACGACACCCTTCAGGATCGCGCCTTCCTGCAGCTTGTCCATCAGCTGCTCGCGCTCTTCCGAGTGCTCGCTTTCGACGACAGCGCGGCGCGAGACCACGACGTTGTTACGCTTGCGGTCCAGCTTGATGAGCTTGAATTCCAGCTCCTTGCCTTCCAGGTAGGCCGGATCGCGCACCGGGCGCACATCGACCAGGGAACCCGGCAGGAAGGCGCGGACATCCTTGATGTCCACGGTGAAACCACCCTTGACCTTGCCGCTGATGCGGCCGGTGATGGTTTCGTTCTTTTCCAACGCTTCTTCCAGCTCGTCCCACACCATCGCGCGCTTGGCCTTCTCGCGCGACAGGACGGTTTCGCCGAAGCCGTTCTCGATCGAGTCGAGGGCGACCTTGACGATGTCGCCTTCGGCGACGTCGATTTCGCCAGCGTCGTTACGGAACTGTTCGATCGGCACGATGCCTTCGGACTTCAGGCCAGCGTTGATCACCACGACGTCGCCGCGGACTTCAACAACGGTACCGCTGACGATGGCGCCCGGCTTCAGCTTGGCCAGGTTGGCCTGGCTGGCTTCAAACAGTTCGGCAAATGATTCGGTCATTAGATTTACTCTGTTGGACACATGGGTCGGTGGCGTCCCCTTCAGGGGAATGGCGACCGCCCGCCTGTTGGTCGACCCCGGAAACGCAGGTCGTGTGTAGTAGGAAAACCGCCACGCATCATTGCGCGACGGAGCTTGTACAGCACTGCATTGCGCGACCACCACCGGTGTTGCTGGCAGCGCTCCTGCGCGAACGGATCAGGCAGCCGGAACCGGAAGCAGATCCATCACTCTGGCAACGACATCTGCGATGCCGATGCCTGTGGTGTCGATGAGGACGGCATCGTCTGCCGGCTTCAGGGGCGCCACGGTACGCTGAGCATCACGGGCGTCGCGGGCCATGATCTCACGCAGGAGGTCATCAAAGCTAACAGAAACCCCCTTGTCTTTCAACTGCTTATGCCTGCGCTCGGCGCGCTCCTCGGCACTGGCGGTCAGGAACACCTTGTAGGGGGCGTCGGCAAAGATGACGGTGCCCATGTCGCGGCCGTCGGCGACCAGGCCCGGCAGCTCCCTGAATGCGCGCTGGCGCTCTTTCAGCGCCGAACGCACCTCGGGAATGGCGGCAATGGCTGAGGCCAGCGCGCCGGTGGTCTCCAGGCGCAGCTCGTCGGTGGCATCGGTGCCGTTGACCAGCACGCGCATGGCATCGCCCTGTTCAACAAACTGAACGCGGGTGTCGAAGGTGCAGCGCACCAAAGCCGAGGCGTCGGAGGTGTCGATATCGGCCCAGCTGGCCGCCACGCCCACCGCCCGGTACAACGCGCCCGAATCCAGGTAATGCCAGCCCATGCGGCGCGCCACGATGCGGCTGATGGTACCCTTGCCAGCCCCGGACGGGCCGTCGATGGTCAGGACGGGAGCGAGTGGATTCATGGGGGTCCTTGCGCGTGTGAAGGGGCCATTCTAGCCCCTGCCACAGGCCCTGCGCGGCGACTTTCGTGCAACCACTTGAAACCACGGAGAAAAGCCCGGTAGAATGGCGGGCTTGAACGAGCGTCAACTGCCGATTGTCTTTCGCATATCGCGGCCACGCTCCACCCGAACAACTACTGTTTACGCCGAGGTATGCCATGAAAGTCCTGTCCTCCCTGAAGTCGGCGAAGGCCCGTCACCGTGACTGCAAGGTCGTGCGTCGTCGTGGCAAGATCTTCGTCATCTGCAAGTCGAACCCGCGTTTCAAGGCGCGCCAGCGCTAAGCCTTCCGGCCTTCGGGCCCAGGCTGCCCCACGCGGGGCGACCCGATGCAAAAAACCGCCTTCGGGCGGTTTTTTGTTTATGCGGCTTTTTTCCGCCGTTTTTGCTGTAATCGCCTTTCTTGACCACTGGGGAGTAGTTCGAGATGAAGCGTTACCTGTCCACCCTGGCCGTACTGGCCACCCTGGCCGCCGCCACGCCGGCGCTGGCCGACACCCTGCTGATCGACCGCGCCCGTGAAAAGCCGGCCACCGCCCTGCCCGTCCGCGGCCAGAGCATGCAGCAGGTGCAGTCGCAGTTCGGCGCGCCGAGCGAGCAGCTGCAGCCGCGCGGCGGCCAGAAGCGCCAGTGGCCGACCATCCACCGCTGGGTCTACCCGCAGTTCACCGTCTACTTTGAAAAGCAGAAGGTGATCGATGTGGTGGCCAACCAGGCCGACCCGAACGAAATCGGCCCGAAACCGCCGATCCGTTGATCCCCCACCCCGCCCGTGGCGGGCCCGTGTAGCGAGACCATGAACCAGAACCTTCGTTTTCCTGCCGAATGGGAAGCCCAGAGCGGCGTCCTGATTGCCTGGCCCACCGCCGACACCGACTGGGCCGACCGCCTGGGCCAGGTGGAGGAGACCTACATCGCCCTGGTTGCGGCCATCACCCGCTTCCAGCCGGTGCTGATCTGCGTGACCGATGACGATGTGGAGACCTATGCCGAAATGCGGCTGCGCTCCAACCGCATCGACATGGACAAGGTGCGCTTCACCACGGCGGCCTACGACGATACCTGGCTGCGCGATTCGGGCCCGATCACCCTGCGCCGCGCCGACGGCGGTTTCCAGCTGCTGGACTTCCGCTTCACCGGCTGGGGCGGCAAGTTCGACGCCACCCTGGACGACCAGCTGGTGGGCGTGCTGGACCAGGCCGGTGTGTTCAACGACGCACCGGTGCGCAGCATTCCCTTCGCGCTGGAAGGCGGCGGCATTGAAACCGATGGCGAAGGCACCCTGCTGACCACCTGGAAGTGCCTGCACGAACGCCACCCGGACCGCGACCGCGAGAGCCTGAGCGCAGACCTGGCCGACTGGCTGCAGCAGGACCGCGTGCTGTGGCTGGACCATGGTTACCTGGAAGGCGACGACACCGACGCCCACATCGATACCCTGGCCCGCTTCGCCTCGGCTGACAGCATCGTCTACCAGGCCTGCGACGACCAGAGCGATTCGCACTACGCCGAACTGCAGGCGATGGGCAACGAACTGGCCGCGCTGCGCACCAAGGACGGCAAGCCGTACCGCCTGTTCCCGCTGCCGTGGGCGCAGCCGGTGATCGACGAAGGCCGCCGCCTGGCCGCGTCGTACGCCAACTACCTGATCGTCAATGGTGCGGTGCTGATGCCGGCCTACGGCGATCCGGCCGACGACCTGGCCCGCGACGTGCTGGCCCTGGCCCACCCGGGCCGCGAGATCGTGCAGGTGCCCTGCCGCTCGCTGATCTGGCAGAACGGCAGCCTGCACTGCATCACCATGCAGTTGCCGCAGGGCCTGCTGAAGGCCTGATGCACCATCGCCGGGCTCCGCGCCCGGCACCGCCTTGTAGAGTCGAGCCATGCTCGACTGGCTTTCCACGTAGACCACGCGAAGCGCCAGTCAAGCAAGCTCGACGCTACGGCTTTCGCGCGCGGCGTGATCCAAGAGCAGTCGAGCATGGCTCGACTCTACAAAGGCGGCCCATTCAGCGGCCAACACGCCGCGGCACGCCATCCGCGCTAACATGCAGGTTTTCCCCCGCAGGAACGCCCCGCATGAACTCGCGCAGCCCCCTTACCGTCGCCCTGATCCAGGAGCGCAACCACGGCGATGCCGCCGCCAATCTGGCGGTGATCGAAGCGCGTGTGGCCGAGGCGGCTGCGCAGGGCGCGAAACTGGTGCTGCTGCAGGAACTGCACAACGGCCCGTACTTCTGCCAGCACGAATCGGTGGACGAGTTCGACCTGGCCGAGCCGATTCCCGGCCCCAGCACCGAACGCCTGGGCGCGCTGGCCAGGAAGCATGGCGTGGTGCTGGTCGGCTCGCTGTTCGAGCGCCGCGCCGCCGGCCTGTACCACAACACCGCCGTGGTGTTCGAAAAGGACGGCACCCTGCTGGGCAAGTACCGCAAGATGCACATCCCCGATGACCCGGGCTTCTACGAGAAGTTCTACTTCACCCCGGGCGACATCGGCTTCAAGCCGATCGATACCTCGGTGGGCCGCCTGGGCGTGCTGGTGTGCTGGGACCAGTGGTACCCGGAAGCGGCACGCCTGATGGCGCTGGCCGGTGCCGAACTGCTGCTCTACCCCACCGCCATCGGCTGGGACCCGGACGATGTGCAGGATGAAAAGACCCGCCAGCGCGACGCTTGGGTGCTCAGCCACCGCGGCCATGCCGTGGCCAACGGCCTGCCCGTGCTCAGCTGCAACCGCGTGGGCCACGAAGCCTCGCCGCTGGGCGCGTCGGGCATCCAGTTCTGGGGCAACAGCCACGTGCTGGGCCCGCAGGGTGAATTCCTGGCCGAAGCCGGCACTGATGCCACCGTATTGGTGTGCGACGTGGACCTGCAGCGCAGCGAGCACGTGCGTCGCATCTGGCCGTTCCTGCGCGACCGTCGCATCGATGCGTACGGTGATCTGCTGAAGCGCTACATCGACTGATCCGGAGACCCGGCATGGCCGTCCTCATCCGTGATGCCGGCCCGGCCGACATCGCTGCGATCACCGCGATCTACGCGGTGGAAGTGACCGATTTCGTCAACACTTACGAGTACGACATTCCGGATGCGGTCGAGATGCTGCGCCGCATGCACGACATCATCGACCGCGGCTTCCCCTATCTGGTCGCCGAGATCGACGGCCAGGTGGCAGGCTATGCCTACGCCAACACCTATCGCACCCGCGTGGCCTACCAGTGGACCGTGGAAAACTCGGTCTATGTCGATGCCGCCTTCCAGGGCAAAGGCGTGGGTACGAACCTGCTGCAGGCGCTGATCGATGCCTGCACCGCGCGCGGTTACCGGCAGATGGTGGCGGTGATCGGCGAACCCACCAACACTGCCTCCATCAAGCTGCACGAACGCTTCGGCTTCCACCTGGTGGGCGTGTTCCAGGGCCTGGGCCGCAAGCACGGCCGCTGGCTGGACACCGTGCAGATGCAGCGCGCGCTCGGCGACGGCGCCGACACCGCCCCTTCCAATGAATGACCCCATGACTGAAACCCTTCCCGAAACCGGCGACGATCTGTTCGCCGGCCAGCCGGTGCGCGTTGTCGAGCGCGACGGCGTGCGCTACACCCTGCTGGGCACCGCCCACGTTTCCCACGCCAGCGTGGAGGCCGTGGAAAAGGCCATCGACAGCGGCCGCTTCGATGCGGTGGCCGTGGAACTGGACCCGCAGCGCCTGCAGGCCCTGAGCGATCCGGACACGCTGGCCAAGCTGGACCTGGTGGAAGTGATCCGCAAGGGCCGCGTGGCCCTGTTCGCCGCCAACCTGGCCTTGTCGGCCTACCAGCGCCGCCTGGCCGAGCAGCTGGGCATCGAACCCGGCGCCGAGCTGAAGCGTGCCGTGGACCTGGCGCGCGAGCGCAACCTACCGGTGCACCTGATCGACCGCGAGGTGGGCCTGACCTTCCGCCGCGCCTCGCAGCGGCTGGGCTTCTTCGGCAAGCTGAAGCTGGTGGCCGGGCTCGGCGCCGGTCTGTTCTCGTCCGAAGAAGTGGGCGAGAACGAGATCGAGAAGCTGAAGCAGGGCGACATGCTGGAATCGAGCTTCGGCGAGTTCGCCAGCGAAAGCCCGGCGCTGTACGAAACCATCATTGGCGAGCGCGACCGCTACATGGCCACCCGCCTGCGCGAGGAACACACCCCGCTGCAGCGCGAGGTGCTGGCCGTGGTCGGCGCCGGCCACCTGGCCGGCCTGGCGCGCTACCTGGAAACCGACAACGACGCACCGGCAGCGCTGCGTGCCGAGCTGGAAGCGGTGCCGAAGAAGCGCAACATTCCCTGGTTCACCCTGGCCATCCTGGCCATCGTGGTGACCGGCATTGGCGTGGGCTTCTACCGCGGCGGGCTGGGCGTGGGCACCGAACTGCTGGCGACCTGGGCGATGTACACCGGCGGCCTGGCGGGCCTGGGCTGCCTGCTGGCCGGCAGCCACCCGCTGAGCATCCTGACTGCCATCGTGGTGGCACCGTTCAAGCCGTTCCGCCTGAGCATTCCCACCGGCGCGTTCTCGGCGCTGGTGGAAGCGCGCCTGCGCAAGCCGGCGTACGAGGATTTCCTGAAGCTGCGCGACGATGCGCAGAGCCTGAAGGGCTGGTACCGCAACCGGGTGACCCGGGTGGTGCTGACCTTCATGCTGACCAACCTGGGCAGCATGCTGGGCCTGTGGCTGACCGCCGGCCGGATATGGGGCAAGGTGGCAGGCTGAAACCACGGCCTGCGCGGCAGGCATGCGTATCGAGGAGACGAATGAGCAATGGATGCATATGAAGCACTGATGCGCGATGGCTACGTGGTGGTGCGCCAGGCGATCGCGCCGGCGCTGGTGGAGGACATCAACCAGCGCATCGCGCGGTTCAAGCAGCGCAACGTGAAAGCGGTGACGCGCAACCTGGATGACCACCAGCGGCTGTACCGGATCGTCAACCTGCACCTGGTGGTGGATGCAATGACCGCGCTGCTGACCGACAACGCGGCCATCGATGTCTGCGACCGCTTCTTCGGTGAGCCCACCACGCTCTACACCAGCCTGTACTACGAGCGCGGATCGGAGCAGTCACTGCACCGCGACACGCCCGTGTTCTGCACTTCGCCGGGCGAGCGCTACATGGGTGTGTGGACGGCGCTGGACGCGGTGGACGACAGCAACGGTCCACTGCGCGTGGTGCCGGGCAGCCACCTGCTGCCGCCCATCGACCTGCAGGCACTGCGAAAGCAAGTGTTTGGTGACGGCCCGGTCAGCCCGATGGCCGGCGAAGGCTGGGCGGGCTACCAGGAAGCGGTGGCGCGCCAGTGCGAGGAAGCCGGGCTGCAGGCGCAGGCGGTGCATGTGCAGCCGGGCGATGTGATTGTCTGGCACCCGCAGCTGTTCCACGGCGGTGCGCCGCACCCTTCGGCTGGTACCCGCCGCAGCGTGGTGATGCACGTGACGCCCAAGTCGATGCCGGTGGGCCACATGGACGTGTTCTACGGCCAGACCGCGCTGCCGGAGAAAGCCCCGTGGCGCTACTACCGCCGTGGCCAGCGCGAGATCGCGCGGTTTGGCCATGTCGATTTCGGTCACGAATACACGCGCCGGACCTGGTTCCTGCGCAAGGCCTGATCGCCCCGGCAAAAAAAGGGGAGACCGCCCCACTACGACCGGTCTCCCCCCACCACTACACACGGTGTGGCCGCCATTGGCGGCAGTCGAGCAAGCTCGACGCTACGCAGCGGTGGCCGCGGTTTTGTCGAGGCCGCGGGCGCGGCGGATCAGGCGCACGGCGGCGTTGCGCAGGTCGTCCAGCAGGGCGTAGATCGTGGGCAGGAACAGCAGGCTGACCACGGTGGAGAACGCCAGGCCGCCGGCAATCGCGCGTGCCATCGGGGCGTACTCCGGGCCATCGCCGAACATCTGCGTGCTGGTCAGCGAGATCGGCACCATCGCCAGGATCGCCGTACCCATGGTCATCATGATCGGGCGCAGGCGCTCGCGTGAGCCTTCCACCAACGCCTGGGTACGGCCCATGCCGCCACGCCGCAGGTTGTTGATGTGCTCGATCATCACGATGCCGTTGTTCACCACCACGCCCATCAGCACCAGGATGCCGATGAAGGACATGATGCCGAACGAGGTGCCGGTGATCCAGAACAACCAGAACACGCCGAAGATCGAGAACAGCACGCCGCTCATGATCGCCGCCGGGAACAGCAGCGATTCGAACACCGCGGCCATCACCACGTAGATCATCACCAGCGCGATGAGCAGGTTGAACACCATCTGCTGCATGGCTTCATCGTCGTTGCCGTAGTCGCCGCCATCGAAGCTGTAGCCATAGCCGGCCGGGAAGTTCATCGGCTTGAGCACGGCTTCGATCGCCTTGCGGCCATCGGGTGCGGTGATCTTCTCGGCCAGGTTGGCCTTGATGGTGAGCGTGGTCTGGCGGTTGGTCCGGCCGATCTGGGTGGCCGACGAACCGACATCCACGCTGACCAGGCTCAACAGCGGCACGCTGCGGCCATCACCGGTGCGCACGCTGAAGCCGGCCAGGTCTTCCGGGCTGCTCTGCTCGGCACCGGCAAAACGCACCCAGACCGGCACTTCGTTGTCGCCACGGCGGAACTCGCGCATGGGTGCGCCACGCAGGGCCAGGCCGACGAAGCTGGCCACCTGTTCGGCATTGAAGCCGAACGCGGCGGCACGTTCGCGGTCGACGTGTACCTTCAGCTCGCCGCCCTTTTCGCCGTTGTCGATGCGCACGTCGCGCAGCTCGCTGCGCTGTGCCAGCAGCGGCAGCACTTCCTGGCCGATCTCCTGCAGCAGGGTGCTGGAATCGCCCACCAGCTGCACCTGCACGCCCTGGTTGCCACCGCCGCCGCCGTCGCCGCCCTGGTTGCCAACGAAATAGTCGGTGCGTGCGGACTTGGGCAGACCCTTGCGGATTTCCTCCTGCAGCGCCTTGATGTCCTTGGCGTGCTTCTCGTCCAGGGTGACGACGGTGGAGCTGCCTTCCTGTTCGCTGTACCAGGAATACACCTGCTGCACGTGCAGGCGCTCGCGGTTCTCTTCGATCCACGCTTCCACGCGGCCCACTTCCTCGGACATCTGCCGATAGGTATACGCGCCCTTCCACATGTAGCCGATGAAGATATCCTTGCCGCCTTCGCCGCCGAACATGTCCACCTTGGTCAGCTTCATCGGCACCAGGCTGACCAGCACCACCAGCACGATGCCCAGCAGGCTCCAGCCACGGTGGCGCAGCGACCAGTCCAGCAACTTCGCGTAACGGTGCTGCAGGCGCGCGATCACGCCGGTCTGCGAATGCACCAGCTTGGGCGTGGCCATGCGCGCGGACAGCATGGGAATCAGGCTGACGGCCACCAGCCATGAGGCCAGCAGCGAGACCGAGATGGTGATCGCGATCTGCGCCATGAAGATGCTGATGTTGTTGGTTTCACCAAACAGGTTGGGCACGAACACGATGCAGTGGCACAGGGTGCCGGCGCTGAGCGCGATGGCCACGTTGCGGGTGCCGATGATCGAGGCCAGCCGCGGCTGTCCCGGCATGCGTTCGCGTTCCTGGTAGATGCTTTCCACCACCACCACGGCGTTGTCCACCAGCATGCCCACCGCCAGCAGCAGGCCCATCATGGTCAGGATGTTCAGGGTGACCCCGGCGAAGTACATGAAGCCCAGGGTGATGGTGAAACAGATGGGAATGGCCAGGGTGACCATCAGCGTGGACGGCCAGTGGCGCAGGAAGAAGAACAGCACGGTGACCGACAGGATCAGACCGACCGCACCGGCTTCGGCCAGTTCCAGCAGCGAGGACGTGACCGCCTTGCCCTGGTTGTCGATGACCTTGATCTGCACATCGCGCATGGAATCCTGCGCGCGGATCGCTTCCACTTCGGCCAGCGCAGCGCGCGAGACTTCCACCAGGTTGGCGCTGCGCTCCTTGTAGATGTCCAGGCCCACCGCCGGGTTGCCGTCCAGCCGACGGCCGTAGTTCATGCGCGCCGGCTTCAGGCGCACATCGGCGATATCGCCCAGGCGCAGGCCGGTGGCATTGATCACCAGGTCGCGCATTTCCTGCAGGTCGGTGATCTCGCCCACTGGCTGCACGCGCACACGCTGGCCGTTGTCGTCGATCTGCCCGGCCGAGATCGAGAAGTTCAGCGTGCGCAGGCGCTCGCTCAATTCGTTGATGCTCAGGCCATGGGCGTTCAGCCGGTTCGGGTCGATGGCGATCTCGACCTCGTTCGGCGGCGCGCCGGTGATGTCCACGCGGGCCACGCCGGGAATGCGTTCGATGCGCCGCTTGAACTCGCGGTCCAGCATGTCATACGCGGTGGTCAGGTCGGTGGTGCTGGCCAGGCGCACCTTCAGCACCGGCTGGTCGCTGCTGGACCACTTGAACACGTTGTAGCGCTGCAGGTCGTCAGGCAGATCGCTGCGGATCGCATCGATGCGCTCGCGCGCATCGGAGGCCGCGATGGCGATGTCGCGGTCCCAATCGCTGAACTCGATGAAGATGGACGCCGCCTCGGCGGTGGCCGACGAGCGCATGCGCTTGATGCCGGTCATGGTGGCCAGTGACTCTTCCACCGGGCGGATGATGGTGCGCTCCACCTCTTCCGGCGTGGAGCCGGTATAGGGAATCTGCACGAACAGGAACGGCGCGGAGATGTCCGGCAGCGCTTCCAGCGGCAGCCGGAACGAGGCGATCAGGCCGACCACAACCAGCGACACGAAACACATGATGGTGGTGACCGGGCGACGGATGGAAAACTCGGCAACGCTCATGCCGGTTCCTCCGCGCCCGCCGCGCTGCCGGTGGCGCCGTGCAGGCCTTCACCGGCGTGCTTGCGGCCGCGTTCGCGGTAGTAGGCATCGCCGCGGCGGTCCATCAGGTCGTACACCACCGGAATGACCAGCAGGGTGAGCAGGGTGGACACCAGCAGGCCGCCGATCACGGTGATGGCCATCGGCGCACGCACCTCGGCGCCCTCGCCCATCGCCACCGCCAGCGGCAGGAAGCCGAACAAGGTGCACAAGGTGGTCATGATGATCGGCCGCAGGCGCGAGCGCGCCCCTTCCACCAGGGCTTCGTGCTTGGCCACGCCCGCTTCGCGCAGCTGGTTCACCTTGTCGATCAGGATGATCGCGTTCTTGGTGACCAGGCCGACCAGCAGGATCAGGCCGATGAACACCACCACCGAAATGGGTTTTCCGGTCAGCATCAGCGCCAGGATCGCCCCGACCAGCGCCAGCGGAATGGTGAACAGGATGACGAACGGGTGCAGCAGCGATTCGAACTGCGAGGCCATCACCAGGTAGACCAGGAAGATGGCCAGGCCGAAGGCGAAGATGAGCGAGGTGGCGGCCTGCGCCAGTTCTTCGCCCTGCCCGCCGATATGCAGGCCCACGCCGGCACCCAGCGGCTGTTCGGCCACCATCTGCTGCACTTCGCGCATGGCCGCGCCCAGATCGATGTCGCGCAGGTTGGCCGAGACCACCGCCACGCGGGTCTGGTCGGCGCGGTGGATCTCGCTGGGGCCGCTGGTCGCGATGACGTCGGCCACTGCATCCAGGGTGACCGGACGGGTGCTGCCCGGATTGACGATCAGCCGGCGGATGCTGTCCACGCTGGCGCGGTCGCCTTCCTGGGCACGCACCAGCACGTCGATCTTGCGGTCGCGGAAGCTGTAGCGCGTGGCCACGTCGCCGCGCACCTTCTTCACCACCACATCGGCGATCTGCCGCGTGGTCAGGCCCAGCGCACCGGCGCGTTCCTGGTCGAAGCGGATCTGGATTTCCGGGAAGCCTTCTTCCACGGTGGATTTGACGTCGGCGTAGTGCGCGTTGCCACGCAGCAGCGCGGCCAGGCGCTGGCCGGCTACTTCCAGGGTGGCCATGTCCTGCCCCCGCAGCTCGATTTCCAGCGGCGTGGAGAAACTGAACAAGGCCGGCCGCGCGAAGTCGACCTGTGCGCCCGGATGCTGGCCCATGCTGTCACGCAGGCGCTCGGTGATCTCCGCTTCGGTCTTCGCGTTGCCGCCGCCGGCCATGACCACGGTCAGCTTGCCGATGTTCTCACCGCTTTCGGTGGGGCTGGCATCCAGCCGGGTGCCACTGCCGCTGACGCCATACAGCGAGGCCACGCGCTGGCTCTGGCCATGGGCCAGCTGCAGTTCGCGCACCAGCGCATCGGTCTGCTTCAGCGGCGTGCCGGCGGGCAGCTTCACGGTCATTTCGAAGCGGTCCTGGGCCAGCTGCGGAATCAGGTCCGCGCCCAGCATCGGGACCATGGCCATGGTGGCCACGAAGGCCAGCCCGGCCAGACCCAGCACCTTGCCCGGGTGGGCCAGCGCATTGGGCAGCAGGCGCAGATAACCGCGCTCGGCGCCGGCATAGGGCTTCATGGCGATATCGCTGGCCTTGCGCATGACCGGGCCAACCACGGCCACGATGCCGCGCCACACGCGCACCACCAGCCAGGCCAGGGCGAAGAAGCTCCAGCGCACGCTGGCCACGAACCCACGACGACCCAGCGCCACCGGCTTCTGCCAGCGGCTGTCCGGCCGCCACGCGTCGGCGCCGGGTTCTTCCGGGAACGCCAGCGGCGGGCGGCCCTTCAGCGAACTGAGCATCGGGATCAGGGTCATCGACACCAGCAGCGAAATGGCAATGGCGATGGCCACCGTCAGCGCCTGGTCGCGGAACAGCTGGCCGGCAATGCCATCGACGAACACCAGCGGCAGGAACACGGCGATGGTGGTCAGGGTCGAGGCCACCACCGCCATGCTCACTTCACGGGTGCCGACGATGGCCGCCTGCAGGATGCCCAGGCCACGTTCGCGCGCCTTGGCGATGCTTTCCAGCACCACGATCGAGTCGTCCACCACCAGGCCGGTGGCCAGGGCCAGACCGCCCAGCGACATCACGTTCAGGCTCAGGCCAAGCTGGCCCATGAAGAAGAACGTGGCGATGATCGACACCGGCAGCGACAGGCTGATGACGAAGGTGGACCAGCCATCGCGCAGGAACAGGAAGATGATGAGGATGGCCAGCAGGCCACCGATCACCGCGTCCTTTTTGACATCGGCAATGGCGTGTTCGATGAAGCGCGACTGGTCCTCGATGGTGGTCAGTTCGGCGTCGGACGGGAAGGTGCTCTTGATCTGTTCCAGGCGCGTGCGCAGGGCCTGCGCGGTGGCAACGGTATTCGCATCGCCTTCCTTGTAGATGGCCAGCTCCACCGATTCCTTGCCGCCCAGGCGGATGATCGCTTCGCGTTCCTTGTAGCCCTGGCGCACGGTGGCCACGTCCTTCAGGCGCACCGGCACACCGTTGGCGACCACGCTGGAGCTGCCCGAAGAGGCACTCTGCGCGGCCGACGCAGCGGCAACGGCGGCCGCCGAACCAGTGGAAGCGGCAATGGTGAACATCTGCTGCAGGGCCGAATCGGCCGCACTGCCGTTGGACGACTGGGTGGTGACCAGCAGGTTGCGGATCTCTTCCAGATCGGCGAACTGGTTGACGGTACGCACCAGGAAGCGCTGCGAGCCCTCCTCCAGGCGGCCGCCGGAGATGTTGATGTTCTCTTCCTTCAGCCGCTTGATGACGGTATCGATGGGCAGGTTGAGCTGGGCCAGCTTCTGCTGGTCGATGTCCACCTGGATCTCATCCTCAAGACCGCCACCCACCTTCACCGCAGCCACGCCGGTCACCGGTTCCAGCTTCTTCTTCAGGTCTTCGTCGGCATAGCGGCGCAGGCCGGTCAGTTCGCGGATCGCATCTTCATCGCTGGCCGGCGCGGCCTTGGTCGACAGCACCAGGCGCATGATCGGCTCGGTGGACGGATTGAAGCGCAGCAGCACCGGGGCTTTTGCCTCCAGCGGCAGGTTCAGCGCTTCCATCTTGTCGCGCACTTCCAGGCTGGCCTGGTCCATGTTGGTGCCCCAGGCGAACTCGAGCACCACATCGCTCTGCCCGGTGCGCGAGACCGACTTCAGCTTGCGCAGGTTCTTGACCACGCCCACCGCTTCTTCCACCGGCTGGCTGATCAGACTTTCGATTTCGGTCGGTGCCGCGCCGGTGTATTCGGTGCGCACGGTGAGCGTGGGATAGCTCAGGTCCGGCAGCAGGTTCACCTTCAGGTTGCCCAGCGCGATCAGGCCGAACAGCAGCAGGGTGACCGTGCACATGGCGATGGTGACGCGGCGGCGGGTGGCGAATTCCACCAGGCCGCCGCGCATGCCGGAGGCGGCGCCGTCGCTCGCCGGCGAGGCACCGTGGTCGTGGCCCGGGGCGGTCATTGCTGGCTCCCGGCCTTGTCTGCGGGCTTGGCCGCGGCCACCGTGGCCGGCTTGGCCTTGGCCTTGGCGTTGGGATCGGCGATGACCTGCACCGCAGTACCGTCGCGCAGCGCCACCTTGCCGGCCGTGACCACCTGGTCACCGGCGGCCAGGCCTTCGCGGATCTCCACCCACGGGCCTTCGGCATAGCCCAGCTTCACCGGCACGCGGGACACCTTGCCGGCGCGCACGCGGAACACTGCCGGTTCGCCATCGTCCAGCAGCGACAGGCGCGGCACCACCAGTGCGTCGGCGCGCTGGTCGTAGTCGATGCGGATGCGGCCGAACATGCCCGGCTGCAGGGCGTGCGCGGCGCCATCGAAGGCACTGACCACGCGGAAGGTGCCGCTGCCCGAATCGACCACCGGTGCGATGCGGTCCACCGTGCCGGTGAAGCTCTGCCCCGGCAGCGCGTCGGCCGACAGCGTGACCGGCTGTCCCGCGCGCAGCGTGGCCAGCTCGCGCTCAGGCACGTTCAGCGTGGCCTCCAGCCGCGAGTTGTCGACGATGCGGAAGATGGGCGTGTTGATCTGTACGAAGTTGCCGGTCTTGATCGAGCGCGAAGCGATGACGCCGGAGATCGGCGCCACCACCGTGGTGTAGGACAGTTCCAGCGTGGCCAGGCGGTACTGCGCACGCATGTTTTCCAGGTCGTAGCGCAGCTGGTCCACGTCGGCGGCGCTGATCATCTGCTGGCCCACCAGCTTCTGCGCGCGCTGGTAGTTGTTTTCCAGCTTGCGCAGCTGCGCTTCGCTCTGCGCCACGGCCAGGCGGGCGCGATCCGGGTCCAGGCGCACCAGGGGTTGTCCGGCGGAAACCCGCTGGCCCTCTTCCACCAGCACCGCCAGCGCAACGCCGGAGGTCTTGGCCACCACCTGCGATTCGGCGCGCGGTTCCAGCGCGGCCGTGCCGGTGTAGCTGGCGGCCACGGCGCGATGGCTGGCCACGGCCACTTCCACCGGTACCGATTCGACCTTTTTCTCGTCCTTGGTTTCGGCCTTGGCCTCGGCGTTGGGCCCCGCGGCGCAACCGCTCAGCAGCAGGGTGGTGGTGAGCAGCAGCGCGGCAGCACAGGTTGCGCTGCGGCGGCCCGGCAGCAAGATGGAGTACGACATCGTCAGGTCCCTGGAAGATGCGTGGACGGGGGTGTGGGCAGGTGTGCTACCAAAGTAATGCACCACTTCACGGCCACACCATATCCCAAAGGTCATGGTGCCTTCACGCCGCTGGTCGGACCGCCCCCATTTCAGCTAGATGAAACCTGAGGCTATACTCGGGACCGTTCCGTACCCCACGCCGGAACGACCAGACCCGAACCCCGGAAACGACATCATGCGCCCGCAGCCGCTCGCCGCTTGTCTCGCTCTGGCCGTCCTCCTGCCCCTTGGGGCCGCCGCACAGCCCGCTCCTGCTTCTGCACCTGCCACACCGGCCCCGGCACCTGCCGCCACGCCGGCGCCTGCCGCGCCCAGCGGCAACTTCGACAATGGCCGGGTGCTGGCCTACACCTGCCAGGGGTGCCATGGCATCACCGGCTACAAGAACGCCTACCCCAGTTACCGGGTGCCCAAGATCGGTGGCCAGAGCCAGCAGTACCTGACCCAGGCCCTGACCGAGTACCGCCAGGGCAAGCGCCGGCATCCGACGATGCAGGCGCAGTCGATGAGCTTCAGCGAACAGGAGATCGCCGATCTCGCTGTTTACCTGTCCACCGTCAAGTAAGGCCCGCCCATGTCGAAAGCCGCGCATCCCGTGCGTCACGCCATCGCCCTGTCCGTCGCCCTGCTGCTGGCCGCCTGTTCGCAGTCGCAGGTGGAAAACAGCGAAAAATCCGCCGCCGACCCTGGCCATGCCAGTGGCGAGCACGGCTCTTCATCGTCGGCCGGCCTGCCGGCCGGGCGCGAAGCCGCCGGCGAAGCCCGCGCCAAGGTAAAGGGCAAGGCCACCAACCAGAGCTGCATCGATTGCCATGGTGCCGACGGCAACGCGCCGATCGACCCGACCTACCCCAAGCTGGGCGGCCAGTACGGCGATTACCTGGCGCATGCACTGCAGGCCTACCGCGCCGGCGACCGCGAACATGCGCTGATGACGCCGCAGGCCAAAGACCTGAGCGACCAGGACATTGCGGATCTGGCGGCATACTTCGGCAGCCGGCCGAGCCAGCTGCGGGACCTGCACGGGGTGAAATGACCCGCGGACCGTTGATTGGTAGGTGCGGACCTTGGTCCGCACGAACCCCCGGCGATCAGCCTTCCAGCTCTTCCCAACGTGCGTACGCAGCGTCCAGCTCGGCCTGCACCTTGGCAAGCTGCTGGGTGTGCGCGGTCACTTCGGCGCTGCTGCGGGTGTAGAACGAGGGATCGTTCATGGCCGCGGTCAGGCCTTCCACATCGCCTTCCAGCTTTTCAATGGTCTTGGGCAGCTGCTCCAGCTCGCGCGCTTCCTTGTAGCTGAGCTTGCGCTTGGCGGCGGCCGGTTCGGCAGCGGCCGGTGCCGGCGCGACGGCCGGCGCCAGCTTGGCCACCACCGGTGCCACCGGGCTGCTGATGCTGGCCGCGTAACGCTGCCAGTCGCTGTAACCACCCACGTATTCGCCGATCACGCCGTCGCCTTCCATCACCAGCGTGGAGGTCACCACGTTGTCGATGAAATCACGGTCGTGGCTGACCAGCAGCAGCGTGCCGGTGTATTCGCCCAGCAGCTCTTCCAGCAGCTCCAGGGTTTCCACGTCCAGGTCGTTGGTCGGTTCGTCCATCACCAGCAGGTTGGACGGCTGCGCGAACAGCTTGGCCAGCAGCAGGCGGTTGCGTTCGCCGCCGGACAGGCGGGTGATCGGCGCACGCGCACGCTCGGGGGTGAACATGAAGTCCTGCAGGTACGCATGCACGTGCTTGCGCTTGCCGTTGAACTCGAGGAAATCCCGGCCTTCGGCCACGTTCTCGATCGCGCTCCAGTCTTCACGCAGCACCGCACGGTACTGGTCGAAGTAGGCAATCTGCAGGTTGGTGCCGGCGTTGACTTCGCCCTTGGCCGGCTGCAGCTCACCCAGCAGCAGCTTCAGCAGCGTGGTCTTGCCACTGCCGTTGGGGCCGATCAGGCCGATGCGGTCGCCACGCAGGATGGTGGTGGTGAAGTCGCGGACCATGGTGCGCTCGCCGAAGGCGAACGAAATGTCCTTGACGTCGATGACCTTCTTGCCGGAGCTGACGCCCTGCGCAGCTTCCATCTTGACGTTGCCGCTGAGGTCGCGGCGCTGCGAGCGCTCGGTGCGCATCGCCTTCAGGCGGCGCACGCGGCCTTCGTCGCGGGTGCGGCGGGCCTTGATACCCTGGCGGATCCAGACTTCTTCCTGCGCCAGCAGCTTGTCGAAGCGGGCATTTTCCTGCGCCTGCGCGTTCAGGCGTTCCTCGCGGCGGCGCTCGTAGTTGGCCCAGTCGCCCAGCCAGCTGGTGACCTGGCCGCGGTCGATCTCGACGATGCGGGTGGCCAGCGCGCGCAGGAAGCGGCGGTCATGGGTGACGAACACCACGCTGCCGCTCCAGCCCTTCAGGAAGGCTTCGAGCCAGTCGATGGCTTCGATGTCCAGGTGGTTGGTCGGTTCGTCCAGCAGCAGCACATCCGGGCTGGACACCAGCGCGCGGGCCAATAGTACGCGGCGCTTCATGCCGCCGGACAGGCGGCCGAATTCGGCATCGCCGTCCAGGTCGAGCTTGGTCAGGGTTTCGCTCACGCGCTGGTCCAGGCCCCAGCCGTTGGCGGCGTCGATCTTGGCCTGCACGTTGCCCAGCGCTTCGCCGTCGAATTCCTCGGCATGGCTGAGGTGGTGGAATTCGGCCAGCCACTGGCCCAGTTCGCCCAGGCCGTCGGCCACGACGTCGAACACCGAACCGGCGGCGCCATGCGGCACTTCCTGTTCCAGGCGGGTGACGCGCACGCCCTGCTGCACGCGCACTTCGCCGTCATCTGGCTTGTGGTCGCCGGACAGCAGCTTGAGCAGGGTGGATTTGCCGGCGCCGTTGCGGCCGATCAGGGCGATGCGTTCGCCCGGCTCGATCGACAGTTCGGCCTTTTCCAGCAACAACGGGCCGCCGACGCTGAAGTCGACGTTCTGCAGAGTAATCAGAGGCATCCCCATAGTGTAAGCGTTGGGGAGGTCAGCCGGAATCTCGCCGGCGAACAGGCATGTCGGGGTCGGATCCCGTTGCTGCGCAACGGGCTCTGACCGCATCGTGAAGCGTGGTTATCCCACCGCTCCCAACAACGCCTGCAGTCCCGGCAGCCATTGCTTGCCAGGGTGACGTACCAGCCAAAGGGTGCGCTGCAGGGCCGGTAGCGGAGTGTCCAGCACCTGCAGGCGGCGCAGCGCCAGCGGCTCTTCCACCGCATGGCGCGACAGGCAGGCCACGCCCAGCCCGGCAATCGCGGCCTGCTTGATGGCTTCGGTATTGCCCAGTTGCAGGGTCTGGGCGAAACCGTGCAGGTGCGGCAGCAGGGCCTGCTCCACGGCTTCGCGGGTGCCTGAGCCCGGCTCGCGCAGCAGCCAGCGGGCGGCGCGCAGTTCGTCCAGCGACCAGCGCGCGGGGGCGTCTGCGGCGGCGACCATCACCAGCGGGTCCTGCTGCCAGGGCGTGACCTGCAGGCCACGCTCGTGGCACGGGCCTTCGATCAGGCCGGCGTCGACATCCAGCCGCTGCACGGCGGCGACCACCCCGACACTGTTGTCGATGCGCAGATCGACCTGCGCCTGCGGGGCCTGCCGCAGCAGCTCGGCAATGCGTGGCGGCAGCAGGTAATTGCCGATGGTGGTACTGGCGGCCAGCACCAGCCGCAAGGGCGCGCCCCGGCCCGGGTCGCCACCGGCAGCGAGCTGGCGCTCGAGGTCGGCGGCGTTGACCAGCAGCGCGCGGGCCGGTTCCAGCAGGGCGCGGCCATGGCCGTTCAGGGCCAGGCGGCGGCCGATGCGGTCGAACAACGGCGTGCCGAAGTGCGCCTCCAGTTCCTGTAGTGCGGCGCTGCTGGCCGACTGTGAAAGCGCGATGGCCTGGCCGGCGGCGGTGGTGCTGCCATGATCGGCGATGGCGACGAAGACCTGCAGCTGGCGCAAGGTCAGGCGCATGGCATTTACCCGCTTGATAGGTAGGTTTCACCCATATTATTCGTTTTACAGGTCAGATACAGAGGCGCACGCTTGCCCCATCACTCCAGCCCTGCCCTGCCATGAACGCCCCTGCTCTCTCCCCCTGGTTCCTGCCCGCCCTGCGCCAGCGCTGGCAGCCGCGCCTGCCCGGCCTGCTGCTGGTGGGCCTGATCGCGGCGGCGTCGCTGTACCTGGCCGAGCTGCCCTGGCTGCAGGCGCACGGTCTGAGTGCGCTGACCGTGGCCATCGTCGCCGGCATCGTGGTCGGCAACACCCTCTACCCGCGGCTGGCGCCGAGCAGCGCAGCCGGCGTGGGGTTTTCCAAGCACTGGCTGCTGCGCGCCGGCATCGTGCTCTACGGCCTGCGCCTGACCTTCCAGGACATCGGCCATGTCGGCGTCACCGGCGTGCTGATGGACGTGCTGGTGGTCGCCAGCACCTTCGGACTGGCCTGCTGGCTGGGCATGCGCGTGTTCAAGATGGAGCGCGAGGCGGCGATGCTGATCGGTGCCGGCAGCGCGATCTGCGGCGCGGCGGCGGTGATGGCCGCCGAACCGGTGGTGCGTGGCCGCGCGGCACAGGTCACGGTGGCGGTGTCGACGGTGGTGGTGTTCGGCACGCTGGCGATGTTCCTGTACCCGGCGCTGTATGCGCTGGTGCAGTCGCATGGGTGGCTGGCGATGGACGCGCGCCAGTACGGCTTGTTCACCGGTGCGACGGTGCACGAAGTGGCGCAGGTGGTGGCCGCCGGCCGCGCGGTGAGCGAAGCCGCTGCCGATACCGCGGTGATTACCAAGATGGTGCGGGTGATGCTGCTGGCACCGTTCCTGGTGGCACTGTCGCTGTGGCTGGCGCGGGGCGGCAAGGCCAGCGCCGATGGCAGCAAGGCGCGCATCGTGGTGCCGTGGTTCGCTTTTGGTTTCGTGGCGGTGGCCGGGTTCAACTCGCTGCATCTGCTGCCGGCCGGCCTTCAAGCGGGGCTGGTGCAGCTGGATACCGTGCTGCTGGCGATGGCGATGGCCGCGCTGGGCCTGACCACCCACGTTTCGGCGCTGCGCCAGGCCGGACTGAAGCCGCTGCTGCTGGCGCTGATCCTGTTTGCGTGGCTGCTGTTCGGCGGGCTGGCGATCCACCAGGGTGTGCTGGCGGTGCTGGGCTGAGCGAGAGCGTGCCGACCAAGGTCGGCACCCACCAGAGCGGGGGCGACGGAAGATCCACGCCATGCGTGGATGACGGCTGCACCACGGGCCCTGCCGCGCAGACAGGTACAATGCGCCATGACTGACTTTTCGACCCTGCCGCTGAGCCCGGCCCTGCAGCCCGGCCTGGACGCCCTCGGCTACACCACGCTTACGCCCATCCAGGCGCAGAGCCTGCCCGCGATCCTCGATCGCCGCGATGTGATTGCGCAGGCGCCGACCGGCAGCGGCAAGACCGCCGCCTTCGGCCTGGGCCTGCTGCAGGCCATCGACCCCAGCCTGATCCGCGTGCAGGCGCTGGTGCTGTGCCCGACCCGCGAACTGGCCGACCAGGTCGGCAAGCAGGTCCGCAAGCTGGCCACCGGCATTCCCAACCTGAAGCTGCTGACCCTGGTCGGTGGCGTGCCGCTGGGCCCGCAGCTGGCATCGCTGGAAGGCCACGACCCGCATGTGGTGGTGGGCACGCCCGGCCGCGTGCAGGAACTGGCACGCAAGCGTGCGTTGAACCTGGGCGCGGTGCGCACGCTGGTGCTGGACGAAGCCGACCGCATGCTGGACATGGGTTTTGAAGAGCCGATCCGCGAGATCGCCGGCCGCACCCACAAGGACCGCCAGAGCCTGCTGTTCTCGGCCACCTTCCCAGACAGCATCCGCGCCATCGCCCGCGACCTGCTGCGCGAGGCGGTGGAAGTCACCGTGGAGGGCGCCGACCAGGCCCCGGCCATCCGCCACCTGTTCTGCGAGGTGGAACCGGCGCACCGGCAGAAGGCACTGGCCGGCCTGCTGCTGAAGTACACGCCCGAATCGGCGGTGGTGTTCTGCAACACCCGCAAGGACGTGGACGAAGTGGCCAACTCGCTGCAGCAGTTCGGCTTCTCCGCACTCGCCCTGCATGGCGACATGGAACAGCGTGACCGCGAAGAAGTGCTGCTGCGCCTGGCCAATCGCAGCTGCAACGTGCTGGTGGCCAGCGACGTGGCCGCCCGTGGCCTGGACGTGGAAGAACTGGCGGCGGTGATCAACTACGAACTGCCGACCGACGTGGAAAGCTACCAGCACCGCGTGGGCCGCACCGGCCGCGCCGGTGCCAGCGGTCTGGCGATCAGCTTGGTGGCCGGCCGCGAGAAGACCCGTGCCGAGGCGATCGAGGCACAGATGGGCCAGCCGCTGGATTGGCAGAAGACCCCGTTGGCGACCTCGCGCCCGGCCGAGCTGCCGCAGGCGGCCATGCGCACGCTGCGCATCGATGGCGGCAAGACCGACAAGCTGCGCCCCGGCGACATCCTGGGTGCGCTGACCGGCGATGCCGGCCTGTCGGGCAAGCACATCGGCAAGATCGCGATCTTCCCCACCCGCTCGTACGTGGCCATTGCCCGCGAACAGGCAAACAAGGCCGTGGCCAAGCTGGAAGCCGGCAAGATCAAGGGCCGCCGCTTCCGCGTGCGGATGATGTGATCTGGTAGGCGCCAACCGGTGCCCGCCAAAGCGAAACACCGCGATCTGGTAGGCGCCAACCTTGGTTGGCGCTCCACGGGTCGCGCGAACAGCTGTGCCAACCAAGGTTGGCACCTACCAAAGCAGATCACCGTGATCTGGTGATCGCCGACCGGTGCCAACCAGAGCAAATCGCCGCGATCTGGTAGTCGCCAACCTTGGTTGGCGCTTCGTAGGCTGCTGCGGACAGCAGTGCCAACCAAGGTTGGCACCTACCAAAGCAGATCACCGCGATCTGGTGATCGCCGACCGGTGCCAACCAGAGCAAATCGCCACGATCTGGTAGTCGCCAACCTTGGTTGGCGCTTCATAGGCTGCTGCGGACAGCAGTGCCGACCAAGGTTGGCACCTACCACAGCAGATCACCGTGATCTGGTGATCGCCAACCGGTGCCAACCAGAGCAAATCGCCACGATCTGGTAGTCGCCAACCTTGGTTGGCGCTTCGTAGGCTGCTGCGGACAGCAGTGCCGACCAAGGTTGGCACCTACCAAAGCAGATCACCGCGATCTGGTGATCGCCGACCGGTGCCAACCAAAGCAAGTCGCCGCGATCTGGTAGTCGCCAACCTTGGTTGGCGCTTCGTAGGCTGCTGATGACAGCAGTGCCGACCAAGGTTGGCACCTACCAAAGCAGATCACCGCGATCTGGTGATCGCCGACCGGTGCCAACCAGAGCAAGTCGCCGCGATCTGGTAGGCGCCAACCTTGGTTGGCGCTCCACGGGTCGCGCGAACAGCAGTGCCAACCAAGGTTGGCACCTACCACAGCAGATCACCGTGATCTGGTAGGCGCCAACCGGTGCCGACCAAAGCAAATCAACGCGATCTGGTAGGCGCCAACCTTGGTTGGCGCTCCACAGGTCGCGCGAACAGCAGTGCCAACCAAGGTTGGCACCTACCGGATCAGGGCGGCACCTACCGGCTCAGGCTCCCCGCTCAGAACACCAGTTCGGTGTGCAGCGGCAGATCCGCTTCCCAGCGGCCACGGCCGCCCAGGCCGTCCAGTTCCACCAGCACGCCAGCGCCGACCACGTCCACGCCCAGGCGGCGCACCAGCGACAGCGCGGCGACCAGCGTACCGCCCGTCGCCAGTACGTCATCGATGATGGCCACGCGCGCACCGGCCTGCAGCGCATCGGCGTGCACTTCAATGCAGTCGCTGCGGTATTCCAGCGTGTATTCCTCGCGCAGCACCTTGCCCGGCAGCTTGCCCGGCTTGCGCACCGGCACGAAGCCCACGCCCAGTTCCAGCGCCATGGCCGCGCCCAGGATGAAACCGCGCGATTCGATACCGACCACCGCATCCAGCTTCTGGCCGCGCCAACGATCGGCCATGGCCGTGATCGCGCCGCGGAAGTCTTCGCCGTGCGCGAGCAGCGGCATGATGTCCTTGAACAGGATGCCGGGCTTGGGGAAATCAGCGATATCGCGCAGGCGCGAGGCCCAGGCGGGGACGGCCACGGTGGCGTCGGTCATTGCAGCTACCAGCTTGTATGGCGGCATAGGGTAACCGGTTCGCCTGAACGCTGCCCGTTCCCGGCACTGGCGCGCCGCAACGTTCCATCGGTGGCCTGCCCGATCTCACACCAAAATCGCACACTCGTGCGATAATCGCCCTAACCGGCCATTCACTCCGCCTGCGCCATAAGCAGGTCACTGCCTGCCCGCCCGCTGGACGGCCCGCAGCCAGGGATGCCGAACGGTCCCCGCCACGCCTGGCGCGCGCGGGCCTTCCCCCACGGCCGTGGGGTTTTTCGATACGAGGTTCATGCAACGTGGACGAGACGACGAAAGTTCCGGCCCTGTGCCGGGTGCTGCTGGTCCTGCTCGGCATTCTGGTGGCACTGTTCGGCCTGGCCCTGCTGGTCGGCGGTGTGCGCCTGGCTCTGCTGGGGGGTAGTTGGTATTTCCTGCTGATGGGTCTGGCATCGGCACTGGCCGGTGCCCTGCTGCTGGCGCGCCGCCCGGCCGGTGCGCTGCTGTACGGCGCCGCCTTCGTGGCCACCGTGGTGTGGGCACTGGTCGATGCCGGCTGGAATTTCTGGCCGCTGGTATCGCGCCTGGTGATGCCGGCCGTGCTGGCCCTGCTGGTGGCACTGGCCTGGCCGGTGCTGCGGCGCAGCCGTGGCGCAGCGGCCGGCCGCGGTGCCTACGGCGTTGCCGCCGTGCTGCTGGTGGGCCTGCTGGCCACCGCGGTATCGGCCTTCCAGCCACGCCCGGTGGTGTCCGCCGCCGGCGATGTGCCACCGGTAGTGCCGGTGGCCAAGGGCAGCGAGCAGCGTGACTGGATGCATTGGGGTAATACCACCGCCGGCACCCGCTTCGCCGCGCTGGACCAGATCACCCCGGACAACGTGCAGCAGCTGCAGGTGGCCTGGACCGCGCGCACCGGCGATGTGCCGGAAAGCAACGGCTTCGGCGCAGAAGACCAGAACACCCCGCTGCAGATCGGCGACACCCTGTACCTGTGCACCCCGCACAACCAGGTGATCGCCATCGATGCCGATTCGGGAACGCAGCGCTGGGCCTTCGATCCCAAGGCCACGGCACCGAACTGGCAGCGCTGCCGCGGCCTGGGCTACTTCGACAGCAGCACCGCCGTCGCCGCGCCCGCCGCTACGGTCGAGCCGTCTGCACCGGCCCCCAGCGTCGCGGCTGCAGTCGGCCAGCCGGCGATCTGCGAAAAGCGCATCCTGATGACCTCCATCGATGCCCGCCTGTTCGCGCTGGATGCCAAGACCGGCGCGCTCTGCCCGGATTTCGGCAGCAACGGCGTGGTCGACCTGAAGGTGGGCATGGGCGAGATCAAGCCCGGTTTCTACACGCTGACCGCCGCACCGCTGGTGGCCGGTGACCTGATCGTGGTCGGCGGCCGCGTGGCCGACAACATCGAGGTAGGCGAACCGTCCGGCGTGGTGCGTGCATACAACGTGCGCACCGGCGCGCTGGCCTGGGTCTGGGATCTGTCCAAGGAAACCCCGGACGTGCCGCTGGATCCGTCGATCCACTACACCCGCGCCACGCCGAACGTGTGGACCTCGATGGCCTACGATCCGCAGCTGGGCCTGGTCTACCTGCCCACCGGCAACACCACGCCGGACCAGTGGGCCGGCGAGCGTACACCGCAGGACGACAAGTACAGCTCGGCCGTGGTCGCGCTGGACGTGGCCACGGGCAAGGAGCGCTGGGTCTACCAGACCGTGCGCCACGACCTGTGGGATTACGACCTGCCCGCGCAGCCGACCCTGACCGATGTGCCCGACGGCAAGGGCGGCACCCTGCCGGCCCTGCTGCAGATCACCAAGGCCGGCCAGATCTTCATGCTGAACCGCCAGACCGGCCAGCCGATCACCGAAGTGCGCGAGATTCCCGCACCGCAGGGCAACGCCCAGGGCGAACGCTACGCCGCCACCCAGCCGCTGTCGGTGGGCCTGCCGCAGATCGGCGCGCAGACGCTGACCGAATCGGACATGTGGGGCGCCACACCGATCGACCAGATGCTGTGCCGCATCCAGTTCAAGCAGTTCCGCTACGACGGCATGTACACCCCGCCGGGCGAAGACCTGGCCCTGCAGTGGCCCGGCTCGCTGGGCGGCATGAACTGGGGCAGCGCTTCGGTCGACCCGACCACGGGCTACCTGTTCGTGAATGACATGCGCCTGGGCCTGTGGACCAAGCTGATTCCGCGTGCGCAGATGACCAGCGGCGATGGTGGCGTGGAAATGGGCGCCGCTTCGCAGACCGGCACGCCGTACGGCTCTCTGCGCGACCGCTTCCTGTCCAAGCTGGGCATTCCCTGCCAGCAGCCGCCGTTCGGCACGATGTCGGCCATCAACCTGGCCACCCACAAGCTGGTCTGGCAGGTGCCGGTGGGCACGGTGCAGGACACCGGGCCGATGGGCATCAAGATGCACCTGCCCATTCCGATCGGCATGCCGACGCTGGGCGGTTCGCTGGCCACCCAGTCGGGCCTGCTGTTCTTCGCCGGCACCCAGGATTACTACCTGCGCGCCTATGACAGCCGCAGCGGCAAGGAAGTGTGGAAGGCCCGCATGCCGGTGGGCAGCCAGGGCACGCCGATGACCTATGTCTCGCCGAAGACCGGCCGCCAGTACGTGGTCATTTCCGCCGGTGGCGCGCGCCAGTCGCCGGACCGCGGCGATTACGTGATCGCCTACGCGTTGCCGCAGAGCAAGTGAACCGTGCCCACGCCGTGGCCCATCGTGGCCACGGCGTGCGGGTACCGATCCTGCTGCCCAGCGCTTACCATGCAGGGCTTACGTAGATGAAACCGGTTGCCATGCCTGCTGTTCCTCCCAGCCGCCGCCCCAAGCGTTCCCCGGCCCCGCCACAGGAGCGCGGGCTGGCCCATGAGTTGATGCAGCAGATCCAGGGCAACCAGGGCGATCCGGATTTCATGACGTCGCTCGGCCGCGGCCTGGCCGTGCTGAGCGTGTTTTCGCAGCATCCGCGCGAAGTGACCATGTCACAGATCAGCAGCGACACCGGGATCTCGCGTGCGGCGGTGCGCCGCGTGCTGTACACGCTGGAAAAGCTGGGCTACGTGGGCGAACAGGGCCGCGGGTATGTGCTGCTGCCGCGCGTGCTGGGCCTGGGCGGCGCTTACGTGGCGTCCTCGTCGATGACCGCCGCCGCACAGCCGGTGCTGGATGCGCTGCGCGACGACGTGCACGAATCGTGTTCCCTGGGCGTGCTCGATGGCGATGACATCCTGTACATCGCGCGTGCCGAGACCGTGCGCATCATGTCCATCGGCCTGCGTGCCGGCAGCCGCCTGCCGGCGTACTGCACCTCGATGGGCCGGGTGCTGCTGGCGGCCCTGCCGCGCGACACGCTGGAAGGCTATCTGGAACGCACGCCCCTGCGCCCGCGCACCGAGCGCACGATCACCCGCATGGATGATTTCCTGGAAACGCTGGAGAAGGTCCGCCGCGAAGGCGTTTCGCTGGTGGACCAGGAGCTGGAGATCGGCCTGCGTTCGATCGCCGTGCCGGTGCGTTCGCGCAGTGGCGAGGTGATTGCCGCGTTGAACATCGGCACCCAGGCCGGCCGCGTGAACCTGGGCGTGATGCAGTCGCAGTTGCTGCCGCGCCTGCGCGAGGCCGCGCAGCAGCTGGGGTCGTTGCTGCATTGAGCCAAGCCCCGGGGTCGGATTCCTTTCCGCAGGAAAGGGCTCTGACCCCAGTCGTGAGCGGGGGCAGAGCCCTTTGCGTTGCAAAGGGATCCGACCCCGCCCTCAGTCGGCCGCCTGCTCTTCCAGGATCGGCTTGGCCAGCGCGAAGGCGTGGTTGGCCGCAGGCACGCCGCAGTAGATGGCCGCCTGCAGCAGCACTTCCTTGATCTCTTCCGGCGTGACGCCATTGTTGCGTGCCGCGCGGATATGCAGCTTGAACTCTTCGTCGTGGCCCAGCGCCACCATCATCACGATGGTCAGCAGCGAGCGGGTGTGCCGCGGCAGGCCGTCGCGGGTCCACACCGTGCCCCACGCCGTGCGGGTGATGAATTCCTGGAATTCAGTGGTGAAGTCCGTGCGCGCCTGCAGCGAGCGTTCCACATGGGCTTCGCCCAGCACCTGCCGGCGTACCGCCAAGCCGGCTTCGTAGCGTTCCTGTTCGTCCATCGTCGTCTACCTGTGCAAGTGTCAGTGCGTGGCCTGCGCCAGATGCGCGGCCAATGCGTCGGTGAAGGGCTGCGGTGATTCCAGGTTGCAGATATGCCGGCCGGCGACCTGCGCATACGCGCCCTGCGCTGCGCCGCTGGCAATGGCCTGCAGATCGGCCGGCACGCAGACCGGATCGTCATCCCCGGCGACGGCCAGCAGCGGCACCTGGATGCGCGCCAGCACCTCGCGGAAGTCGGCAGTGCCCACCGCGTTGCAGCAGCCCACATAGCCTTCCACCGACGTGGCCAGGAAGCGCTGCAGGATGTCTTCCACCAGGCTGGCATGGGTCTGCGCGAAGCGGGCCGTGAACCAGCGCTCGCGCGTACCGTCGACCAGCGGCAGCAGGCCGTCGTGCTGCACCTGGGCGATGCGCGCCTGCCAGCTTTCGGCGCTGCCGATCTTCGCGGCGGTGGCGGCCACGGTGAGCGTGCGCAGGCGGTTGCCGGCATGCACGCCCAGCCACTGACCGGTCAGCCCGCCGATGGACAGCCCGCAGAAGTGGCTGCGCTCGATACCCAGGTGATCCCACAACGCCAGCACGTCGGCGCCCAGGTCGGCCACGCTGTACAGGCCGGGCGGCGCGCTGGACTGGCCATGGCCGCGACGGTCATAGCGCAGGATGCGGTATTGCGCCGACAGCGCCTGTACCTGCGGCGCCCACATGCCCAGGTCGGTGCCCAGCGAGTTGCAGAAGGTCAGCCAGGGGCCGTCTTCACGGCCCTCGGTCTGGTAGTGCAGTCGATGCTGCGGAAGCTCGAGAAACGGCATGCTGGCTCCAGCGAAGTGCGTGGGGATCAGGCGCGTGCAAGCACGCGGTCGATCCAGGTATCGGCCATGCCACGCCAACTGTCGGCGGCGAACAAGGCATCGAGTTGTGCAGCGGAAAGCTGCGCGGTGACCTCGGGCATCTGCGCCAGTACCGTGCGCAGGTGCTGCGATTGGCCCAGCGCGCGCTGCGCCGCCTGTTCCACCAGCGCATGCGCGGCGGCCTTGCCGATGCACTCGCCCAGAGTGACCGCCACGGCTTCGGCGTAGAGCAGGCCGCCATGGCTGTCCAGGTGCTGCAGCATGCGCGCGCGATCCAGCTGCAGCCCCGACACCACCACGGTGACCTGGGCCAGGCTGCCGGCACACAGGCGCACGATCTCCGGCACGGTTTCCCATTCGGCATGCCACTGCCCGGCCGCACGTTCGTGCGGTTGCGGCATGGCGCTGTACAGCGTGGACAGCAGGCCCGGCACACGAGTGGCAGCGGCGATGGCGGCCACGCAGCCCACCGGGTTGCGCTTGTGCGGCATGGCCGACGATCCGCCCTTGCCCTCGCCTGCCGGCTCGAAGGCTTCGGCCACTTCGGACTGCATCAGCAGCACGATGTCGGTGGCGATCTTGCCCAGGCTGCCGGTCAGCAATGCGAACGCGCTGCCCAGCTCGGCCACCCGATCGCGTGCGGTGTGCCAGGGCAGTGCCGGCACCGGCAACTGCAGTTCCTCGCCCAGCGCCTGGGCAACGTCCAGGCCACGGTGCTGCAGCGAGGCCAGGGTGCCGGCGGCACCACCGAACTGCAGCACCAGGGTTTCTTCGCCCAAGGCCTGCAGGCGGCGCTGGCTGCGCTGCAGGGCATCGAGCCAGCCGGCGGCCTTCAGCCCGAAGGTGACCGGCACCGCCTGCTGCAACAAGGTGCGGCCCGGCAGGCCGGTACCACGCTCGGCGTCGGCCAGCTGCACCAGCGCCGTACACAGCGTCTGCAGGCGCGACAGCACGTGCTCACGCGCGGCGCGCAACTGCAGCACCGCACCGGTGTCGATGATGTCCTGGCTGGTCGCGCCCCAATGCACCCAGCGCGCCGCCTCGGCGTCGTTCGCCTTGACCTGCGCGGTCAGTGCCTTCACCAGCGGGATGGCCGGGTTGCCGGACAGCGCGGTGGCAGCCGACAGCGCGCTCACATCGTAATGGGCTGCATTGCAGGCCGCCTCGATCGGCGCTACTGCCGCCTGCGGAATCACCCCGCAGCGCCCCTGTGCGCGTGCCAGCGCTGCTTCCACGTCCAGCATGGCCTGCAGCCGCGCCGCATCGGTGAACGCCGCGTCCACGGCAGGCTCGCCGAACAGGCCGCCAAGCAGCGAAGGAGTCTGGTTCATCAAGGAAGATCCTTCCGGGGTTGCACCAGCTTACCCGCGCCGGCGGTGACCGGCGTGGGCAAGCGACAGCCCGGGCGTTCAGTAGGCAAAGAACACGGTTTCATCGGGGCCCTGCATGCGCACGTCCCAGTGGTACACGCCCTGGCCCTGCGCCTGCGCGACCAGGGTGTGGCGGCGCTCGGCCGGCACCAGCGCCAGGATGGCATCGTCGCCATTGCTGGCTTCGTCACTGAAGTAGATGCGGCCGCGGGTGGCCTGCAGCAGGCCGCGCATGAACACCAGCACCACCAGGTGCGGCGCCTGCGCTTCACCGCGCAGTCCGGGCACGCGGCCCGGCTTGACGGTGGTGAAGGCAAAGCGGCCCTGGTCGTCGGTCGGCACGCGACCCCAGCCATCGAAGCTGGGATCGTGGTCGTCGCGGCGCGGGTCTTCGGCGTGCGCGTAGATGCCCTGCGCGTCGGCCTGCCAGATTTCCAGCACGGCATCGGACACCGGCACGCCCTCGCCATCGAACACCTGGCCCTGCACCTGCACGCGTTCGCCCTGCGCCTGCGCCGGCGCGATCTCGACGCGGTACAGCGGTTCCAGGCCCAGGCGGTAGTACGGGCCGACGGTCTGCCACGGAGTGGATTGGAAGCTCATGGTCTTACTCCCACACGGTCATCTTGCGACCGCGCAATACGATGTCGAAACGATAGCCCAGCGCGAATTCATTCGCGGTGGTTTCCCAGTCGAACGAGGACACCATGCGCTCGCGGACCTTGGCGTCATCCACGCAGTTGTAGATCGGATCGAACGCCAGCAGCGGGTCATTGGGGAAGTACATCTGCGTGACCAGGCGCTGGCCGATGCCTTCGCCATGCAGCGAAAAATGGATATGCGCCGGGCGCCAGGCGTTGTAGTGGTTGCGCCACGGGTACGCACCCGGCTTGATGGTGGTGAAGCGGTAGCGGCCTTCGCTGTCGGTCAGCACCTGGCCGGTGCCCTTGAAGTTCGGATCCAGGGGCGCGTCGTGCTGGTCGCCCTTGTGCAGGTAGCGCCCGGCGGCGTTGCACTGCCACACCTCGACCACCGAATTGCGCACCGGCCGCCCGTTCTCGTCCAGCACGCGGCCACTGACGATGATGCGCTCACCCTGCGGTTGGCCGGGGAAGCCAGCGGTCAGATCGGCAGCATGCGCGCCCAGGGTGATGCGGTTGATGCTCGGGCCAGTCACTTCGGAGAGGGTGACCGGAATGGCAATCGGGTCGGTGCCGGGGCCGCGCTTGGCGGTGCTGGCGTACGGCAGGTGGATGCGCGGCGGCTGGCTGCCGGGATACGGCTTGCGGTAGCCGCGCAGTTCGGTGGGATCGCTCATGGCGTACTCCTGTTGGCGAGCGGCCCGAGGGCCGCGGCTGTCATGCTGGTTACGGGCAGATTACGGAATGCGAGGGCTCACACGCGCTCGATGGCCAGGGCCACGCCCTGCCCCACGCCGATGCACATGGTGGCCAGGCCGCGCCGGCCGCCGCTGGCTTCCAGCTGGCGCAGCAGGGTCAGCGCCAGGCGCGCGCCGCTCATGCCCAGCGGATGGCCCAGCGCGATGGCACCGCCATTGGGGTTCACATGTGCGGCATCGTCGGCCAGGCCCAGCTGGCGCATGCAGGCCAGGCCCTGCGAGGCGAAGGCTTCGTTCAGTTCGATGGCATCGAAATCGGTGATCGACAGGCCCAACCGTGCCATCAGCTTCTGGCTGGCCGGCACCGGGCCCATGCCCATGATGGCCGGCTCCACGCCCGCGCTGGCGAAGCCGAGGATACGCGCGCGCGGGGTCAGCCCGAGCGCCTTGACCTGTGCGCCCGACGCCAGCAGCAGTGCGGCCGCGCCATCGTTGATGCCCGACGCGTTGCCGGCGGTCACCGTGCCCGGCTGGCGGAACAACGGCTTCAGTTTGGCCAGTGCTTCGGCGGTGGTATCGCCGCGCGGGTGTTCATCGCGGTCGACGGTCACGGTCTCGCCGCGCTTGCGGCCCGGCACGTCCACCGCCACGATCTCGCCGTCGAAGAAGCCACGCGCCTGCGCCGCGGCAGTGCGCTGCTGGCTGCGCAGGGCGAACGCATCCTGGTCGTCGCGGCTGATGCCGTAGCGCTCAGCCACGTTCTCGGCGGTCTGGCCCATCGTTTCCACGCCATGCAGTTCACGCAGGCGCGGGTTGATGAAGCGCCAGCCCATGGTGGTGTCTTCGATCTGCTGGTCGCGGGCGAACGGTGAGGCCGCCTTGCCCATCACGAACGGTGCGCGCGACATCGATTCGACGCCGCCGGCGATGGCCAGGCCCAGCTCGCCAGCCGCGATGCCGCGGGCCACGGTGCCGATCGCATCCAGGCCCGAACCACACAGGCGGTTGATCGTGCTGCCCGGCACGCTTACCGGCAGGCCGGCCAGCAGCAGGCTCATGCGCGCCACATTGCGGTTGTCTTCGCCGGCCTGGTTGGCGCAGCCCAGGTAGACATCCTCGATCAGCGCCGGGTCCAGCTGCGGATGCCGCGCCAGCAGGGCCTTCAGCGGAATCGCGCCCAGGTCATCGGCACGCACGCCGGACAGCGCGCCGCCGTAGCGGCCGATCGGGGTACGGATGCCATCGACGATGTAGGTCTCGTGCAGGCTCATCTCAGGCTCCTTCGGCCAGTGCCAGCGGCAGGCCGGTCAGTTCACGCAGTTGTGCGATGTCCATGCCCTCCACCATTTCCAGCACGGTGGCGCCGTTGGCGCCGAGGTCGAACACGGCCACATCGGTATACACGCGCGATACGCAGCGCAGGCCGGTCAGCGGGTAGCTGCATTCGGCCACCAGCTTGCTCTCACCCTTCTTGGTGAACAGGTCCATCATCACGAAGACCTGCTTGGCACCGATGGCCAGGTCCATCGCGCCGCCCACGGCGGGAATCGCGTCGGGCGCACCGGTGCTCCAGTTGGCCAGGTCACCGTGCGCCGACACCTGGAAGGCGCCGAGCACGCAGATGTCGAGGTGGCCGCCGCGCATCATCGCGAACGAATCAGCATGGTGGAAATAGCAGCCACCGGTGAGCAGGGTGACCGGCTGCTTGCCGGCGTTGATCAGGTCCGGGTCTTCCTGGCCGGCGGCCGGCGCCGGGCCCATGCCCAGCAGGCCGTTTTCCGACTGCAGGAAGATCTCCTTGTCGGCCGGCAGGAAGTTGGCCACCGTGGTCGGCAGGCCGATGCCCAGGTTCACGTAGGCACCTTCGGGAATATCGCGGGCCACGCGCGCGGCCATCTGTTCGCGGCTGAGCTTGTTCATGCCTGCACTCCTGCTGCGGCCACCGGCACCACGCGCTGCACGAAGATGCCGGGCGTCACCACCGCTTCCGGGTCCAGTTCGCCCAGCGCCACCACCTCGCGCACCTGCACGATGGCGCAGCGCGCGGCCATCGCCATCAGCGGGCCGAAGTTGCGCGCGGTCTTGCGGTAGACCAGGTTGCCCCAGCGGTCGCCGCGGTCGGCCTTGATCAGCGCGAAGTCGGCGGGCAGCGGATATTCCAGCACGTAGTGGCGGCCATCGATCTCGCGCGTTTCCTTGCCCTGGGCAAGTTCGGTGCCGTAACCGGTGGGGGTGAAGATGGCACCCAGGCCGGAACCGGCCGCGTGGATGCGCGCGGCCAGGTTGCCCTGCGGCACCAGTTCCAGCTCGATTTCACCGGCGCGGTAGGCCGCATCGAAATGCTGCGAATCGGACTGGCGCGGGAACGAACAGACGATGCGGCGCACCCGCTTGTGCTTGATCAGCGCGGCCAGGCCGGTATCGCCGTTGCCCGCATTGTTGTTGATGATGGTCAGCTCGCGCGCGCCCTGCGCGATCAGCGCATCGATCAGCTCGTCGGGCATGCCGGCGGTGCCGAAGCCACCGATCATCACGGTGGCCCCATCGTGGATATCGGCCACCGCTGCTTCGGCGCTGGCCACGGTCTTGTTGATCACTGCATTGCTCCTTGCCCTGCCCTTCGCTGGTACCGACCAGCGCGGCGCACGGCCACTGCGACGGGAAAACTTGACGTGGACATGGTGCGCACAGGCCCCTGCCCGGTCAATCCGATATTCGGCCATTCAATCCGATAATCGCACATTGCCTGCATTGCTACGGGAGGCGGTTCAACGCCGGTTCTGGCCCACGCCCACGCGCAGGCCCAGGCACGCCCAGGCGGCCAGCAGCAGCGGCAGTGCGCACAGCACGTACAGCGCCGACGGCGGCCAATGGCCATCCACCAGCACGCCCACGGTGAGCGGCGACAGAATGGCGCCGACCCGGCCGATGCCGATGGCCCAACCCAGGCCGGTGGTGCGCACCTGTGCGGCGAACACCACCGGTGCGGCGGCGTACAGCCCTGCCATGGCAGCAAACAGCGCGGCGCCAATCACGAATGCCAACGGGAAGGCCACGTTCAACTGCGTGTTGAACGCAGCGAAGCCCAGCATTGCCACCATCGCCAACAGCAGTGCGCCGGCGGTCAGGCGGGACAGCGACCAGCGCGAGGCCAGCCAGCCGAACAGACTGCCGCCGACGATGCCGCCCAGGTTCAGCAGCACGCCACCGGTAATGCCCTGCTGCGCCGAAACACCCGCAGACACCAGCAGCTTCGGGGTCCAGCTCAGCACGAAGTAGAACGCGAACATGTGCAGGAAGAACGCCAGCGCGATCAGCAGCGCGACCCGGCGCAGATCACCCACGAACAGCGCGGCGTAGCCTTGCGGCTGACCCTCACGCACCGGTGCCGGCGGCAGCGCCTGCAGCGCAGGCATCTGCATGCGCTGCAGCAGCGCGTTCAAGCGCGGCAGCGCATCGGCCGGGCGCCGTGCCACCAGGAAATCCAGCGATTCGGGCAGGCACTTGAGCACCAGCGGAATGCACAGCATCGAGGCTGCAGCGCCGATCAGGAACACGCTGTGCCAGGACCAGTGCTGCAGCATCCACGCCGCCAGCACGCCACCGGCAGTGGCGCCAATGGGATAACCGGTTGCCTGCAGGGCCACGGCGGTGCTGCGCCATTTGGCGTTGGCATATTCGGCGGTGATCACCCCCACACCGGCCAGCATGCCGCCAATGCCGATGCCGGTGAACACCCGCAGCGCGCCCAGCTGCCACGCGTTGCCGGCCAGCGCCGACAGCGCCATGCCCGTGGTCAGGATCAGCAGGCAGCACACGATCATCGGGCGCCGGCCCCAGCGGTCAGCCAGCGGCGCCAGCAGGAACGAGCCCAGCGCCATGCCGACCAGGCCGGCACTGAGCATCAGCCCCAGCACCTTGCCCGACAGTTCCCAGTCCGCCGACACGTGCGGCGCGGTGAAGGCCATGACCATCACGTCGAAGCCATCGAGCATGTTCAGCAGCACGCAGATGGCGATGGCAGTCCACTGGAAGGGACTCATCCGTTCCAGGACGAGCGGCGGTGCGGCGGCGGAGGCGTGGCTCATGGTGCGGTTTCCTGCAACAGCGTGAAGCGGCGGAACATCCGGCGGGGTGGTCTCAGCGACCGGCCTGGCTGGAAGCGTGGATGACCTGCAGGACGTCCTGCAGTTGTTCGACTTCAACCTGGCCCGGCGCCGACGGCGTGCCGATCATGCCGAAGGTCAGGGCCTGGCCGAAGGTTTCCCCGGCCAGACGCGAGACCACGCCGGTGCCGCCCATCGACATGGTCAGCAGCGGCTTGTCACTGCGCTGGCGCACCTGCCAGGTGGCATCGAGCAGGGCCAGCACATCGCCGGCGTCGCGCGGCATCACCGCGATCTTCAGCACGTCCGCGCCCATCGCCTGCTGTTTCAGCAGGCGCGCGACGATCTCCTCGCGCGGCGGCGTGGCCTGGAAATCGTGGTTGGACATCACCACCTTCACCCCCGCCTTGTGCGCCTGCGCCACCAGCGCCTGCACCACGTTCGGGTCGCGGAACATTTCCACATCGATCAATTGGGCAAAGCCACCGCGCAGCAGCGTGGCGTACAGCGCACCGTAGTCGCGGTCACTGATCGCCTTCGCACCGCCTTCGGCCTTGGTACGGAAGGTGACGATCATCGGCTTGCCGCCCAGCGTGGCCTGGATGCGCTTGCCCAGCGCCACCAGCTTGCCGCCATCGGTGGCGATATCCAGGTAGTCGATGCGCCATTCGGCCAGGTCGGTGTGCGTGCTGGCGGCGATGGCCGCGGCCTGCTGCAGAGCCAGTTCGGCACTGGCACCGGTGATCGGCACGATGGTGCGCGGGCTGCCCTCGCCGATGCGCAGCGAGCCCACCTGCAGCACCGCCGGCGGAGGTGCGGCCAGGGCCAGTACGGGGGAGGTGCACAGCGCACCGGCGAGGACAAAGGAAGCAAACGGAAGACGCATGGCGGTCACCAGGGCGTGGAAGGAGCGCGCGGCCATCAGAAGGTCACCTTGGCCTGGACACCCACGGCCCATGCGTTGTCGGTGCCGCTGTAATTGAACGTGCCGGGATTGACGATGTACTGCACGTCGGGGCGGATCATCAGCCACGGGTTGACCTGGAAGCTGTAGGACAGTTCGAACAGCTCCTCGGCCTGGCTCAGGTTGTACAGCGGCGAATCCACCGGCACGCCACCGGCGGCCAGCGAGGCGCGGCGCGCATCCACCAGACGGTCGTTGATATCGGCGCCCACGTAACCCAGCGCGATGCTGTCCTGCGCGCGCGAACCGATGCCCTGGTACACGCCACCCACGGCATACCAGCGCTTGATCTGCGCGGTATCGGCGTCGGACACCATGTACTGTGCGAAGGCCGTCAGGCCGCGGCTGGGGTCGGCCGACTCCTGGGTCAGGCGCTGCTCGGCCAGCACGTAGGCGCCGTGGCGTCCGGTGGTGGGCGAGGTATCCAGGCCGCGCTGGTCCACGCGCGAGGTGTCGTAGTAGCCGCCGAACTTGTACACGCCGGCGTAGCGGCTGCCCTTGGCCGGGGTCCAGGTCACTTCCACCGGGAACAGCGAACCGGTGGTGCCCGAAGCGAACGGGCGGAACGCATTGCGTTCGATGTTGCCACCCAGGTTCGGGTTGACCTGGAACCAGCCGGTGCGCACGTTCAACGCCGGGCTGACCTGCTGCGCCACTTCACCGCCCCAGCGCGCCACCGGGTAGTTGTACCAGCCGCTGTTGCCCGACATCGCCAGCGGGTGCGCGCAGAACGCCGCGTTGACGAAATGGGTCAGCAGGCTGTGCAGGCCGAACTGGTTGCCCATCGCGTAGTAGCCCAGCTTGTAGTACGACTGGCCACCGTTGAAGGTCTGGTCGTAGCTCAGTTCGGTCAGCCGCGTGTACTGGCCGCCGTAGGCTTCCTGGATCGGGAAGCGGTTGCCGACGAAGTCCACCGAGGTGCTGCGGCCGCGACGGTCGTTGAGGGTGAAGTGGAAGGCACCGCCGTCCCAGCCGGCCAGCTTGCCCATGTCCAGGTCCATGCCCACTCGCACCTGCTGCGCGTAGCGCGCGCCGGTTTCACCGTAGCCGCCGTCCACCACGCCCATGGCCTCGCCCACGTAGTCGCCGCGGAAGGCGATGCCGCGCTCGTACAGATCGGTGCGGGTACCGCCCCAGTCACCGGTGAGGGTCTTGCCCGCATAGCGGTTGCTGGATTGCGCGCTGGCGACGGCCGGCAGCAGGGCCATCGCGGCCAGCACGGTCAGGGAAACAGGCTTTGCAGGAATCATGGTCAGGGTCTCGGAAAGGTGATCAGCGCAGCGACAGCGGCGCGCTCAGGGGGGACGTGGCGCCCTGCGGCGAGGTGACCGTGGCGGTCACACCGCCCAGATCCGCAGCATCGGCGCCATTGCCCAAGGGGAAGGTGAAGGTGCCGTTGCCCTGGCTGTCGGTACGCGCCTGCACGGTGCCCAGCACGCGCTCGGCTTCGCTGCCGTTGGCCGCACGGTTGCCGAACACTTCCACCTGGTAGTGGCTGTCCGGCTGGCCGTGGAAGCTGCCGGTCACGGCGCGCTGTGCGCCCTTGCCCTGCACCGCCATCAGCTGCGGCGCCGCCTGGCCCAGGTTGGCCAGCGGCTGGCAGTCGGCCTGGCCGGCGGCGCTGCAGATGCGCGCACGCTTGGCCGGATCGGTGTCCACGCCGCGCCCGCGCGAGCCGACGAAGCTGGCATGTTCCAGCCCCGGCACACCGAACACGATGGCGCCGCGCAGCTGGCCCTTCACGCAGGCACCGCCGGCTTCGCAGCGCTCGATCGGCAGACCGTTGCCGAAGATGCGGTTGGCGCTGAAGCGGTTCGGCGCGCTGACCGGCTGCGGGCGCACGCCAATGCCGATGCCGTTGCCGGTGATGGTGTTGCCATCGACCACGTTGCCGCTGCCGGTGATGCTGAGCCCGATCGAGTTGCCGGTGAAGGTGTTGGCCGCGATGTAGTTGCGGTTGCCCCAGTTGATCTGCAGGCCATCGGAGTAATCGACGAAGCGGTTGTGCACCACGTTGTTGTCGTTGCCCCACAGGATTTCGATGCCCTGCGACGGTTCCGGGTTGGCCTTGGTGGACTGGAACAGGTTGTCGGCCACCAGGTTCCAGGCCGCGCCGCGGGTCAGTTCCAGGCCATCGCCGTTGTCCAGGAACACGTTGCGCACGATGCGGTTGTGCACCGTGGTGGTGGCAGTGGACTGGCCCTTGCCATCGTCGCCGGTGAGCATGATGCCGGCACCGCCCTTGTTGGCGACGATGCGGTTGTCATGGATTTCGCTGTGGCTGGCGCGGTTGATCAGCACGCCGATGCAGAAGTTGCGGATTTCCAGGCCGGCCAGTTCAACGCCCTGGGTATCGCGCAGCACCAGGCCTGGCAGCGTGGTGGTGCGCACATTGGTGCCGGACTGGCCCGGCTCGGCGCCCGGGCAGGCATCGGTGCCGGTGCCGGTCACGTAGGCCGAGCCATCGATGGCCACGAACTGGCCGTCGCGTGCCCACGGCGTGCCGACAATCTGCACCGGGCCCTTGATTTCCGGCAGCGGCGAGGCCGGCTTGATCACGTACGGCGCAGCGCCTACCGCATCGATTTCAATGCGGTAGCGGCCCGGCGTGGCGTTGGCGGTGTTGATGGCCCAGCGCAGCGAGCCGGCGTTGCTGTCGTCGGCGTAGCGATCGACACGCAGCACCTGCAGCGCTTCACGCGGCGGTTCGGCCTGGTAGGCCAGCGCCAGCGACGGCAGCACGGCAAGCAGGGACAGGGAAACGACAGACAGACGACGGCACATGCGATCACTCCGCACAGGTGAAAGAGATCCAACGGTCTTCCCCTGCACCTGGCTTCAACACCGTTGCCGATGCTGCCCTCGCCCCGCCAGGGGTGGATCGCTTGGACTGCTATGAAACTGCGGAAGTGAAATTAGGTTTATCGCACTGCACCATTCAAGTGCGGTAATCGACTACGCGTGCGAATATCGCACTGAACAGGTAATACGTTGGTTGTAGGGGGTCTTTTCAGGGCTTGCAGCCCTGCACCCGCTCAATGCAACGGCAACGGCGAAAGCAAACAGCAACAGCGGCATTCCGTGGGATGGCGGGGCGGTGTCGGATTGCGGGGACGCCGCAAGTACGTCCTTGTAGGCTTGGCAGCCGCATCCATGCGGCTGACACCCCGCAATCCGACACCGCCCCGCCTTCGACAGGTTCACGCGGCTGTTGGTAACGGCGCCCCTTGTTCCGCGCGGCTGTTGGTAGGTGTCGACCTTGGTCGACACATCTGTCAGATATCGAATGAATCATCCACGCATGGCGTGGATTTACTGACGAATACCGAAGCAATTCCGGGGTCGGCGCCGGCTGTTGGTAGGTGTCGACCTTGGTCGACACAGTAGATCCACGCCATGCGTGGATGAATGTGTCGGATATCGAATAAATCCGGGGTCAGAGCCCGTTGCGCAGCAACGGGATCCGACCCCGTGCAGTACCGGCAGATCGCGGCAAACTGTCGAAGGTGGGGCGGTGTCGGATTGCGGGGTGTCAGCCGCATGGATGCGGCTGCCAGGCCTACAATGACGTACTTGCGGCGTCCCCGCGATCCGACACCGCCCCTCCATCCCACGGATAGCCCGCTTTTGACGTTGAGCGGGTGCAGGGCTGCAAGCCCTGCAAAAGAACACCCCTAAGAACTGCAGGACAGCATCGAGCAGCCGGCGCGGTGCTCGGCCCAGGCCGGCCGCTTGCCCGCGAAATGTTCCAGCCCCGGCCGCTGCGTATACGGATCGAATGAATCATCCACGCATGGCGTGGATTTACTGACGAATACCGAAGCAATTCCGGGGTCGGCGCCGGCTGTTGGTAGGTGTCGACCTTGGTCGACACAGTAGATCCACGCCATGCGTGGATGAATGTGTCGGATATCGAATAAATCCGGGGTCAGAACCCGTTGCGCAGCAACGGGATCCGACCCCGTGCAGTACCGGCAGATCGCGGCAAACTGTCGAAGGTGGGGCGGTGTCGGATTGCGGGGTGTCAGCCGCATGGATGCGGCTGCCAGGCCTACAATGACGTACTTGCGGCGTCCCCGCGATCCGACACCGCCCCGCCATCCCACGGAATGCCGCTTTTGACGTTGCCGTTGCCGTTGCCGTTGCATTGAGCGGGTGCAGGGCTGCAAGCCCTGCAAAAGAACACCCCTACGAACTGCAGGACAGCATCGAGCAGCCGGCGCGGTGCTCGGCCCAGGCCGGCCGCTTGCCTGCGTAATGTTCCAGCCCCGGCCGCTGCGTGTACGGATCGCGCAGGACCTCCTGCAGCGCATGCACGCCCCCCAGGTCGCCCTGCTCGGCGCGTTCGATGGCCTCCTGCGCCAGCCAGTTGCGCAGCACGTACAGCGGATTGGCTGCGGCCATCTTCGCCCGCCGCGCTTCGGCCGACAGCGGGTCCACACGCAACCGCGCCGCGTAGTCCTGCAGCCACCGCTGCAACGGCGCCTGCACCGCCTGCCGGCGCGCCTGGTCGTAGTACACATCGCCCAGCGCGGCCACGTCCGGCGCGGCCACATCCACCTGCATCAACGCACGCCACGCCAGGGTCATGTCCATGCCGCCTTCCTGCAGCAGCTGCTGCCAGCGCAGGTACAGCTGCAGGTCCTCATCGTCGGCCGCAGCCAGCCCCAGTTTGGCCGCCGCATCACGCCGGGTGCAGGCCACGAAGGTGGACTGGAACGCCGCCAGCCCCGCCTGCAGCGGCTGCACATCGGCGAACAATGGCGACAGTGCCTGCGCCAGCCGGTTGAGATTCCAGTACGCCACCTGCGGCTGGGTGCCGAAGCGGTAGCGGCGCCCCTGCGCGTCGGTGGTGTTGGGCGTCCAGTCCGGGTCGTAATCCTCCACCCAGCCGTAGGGGCCGTAATCGATGGTCAGACCGAGCACGGACAGGTTGTCGGTGTTCATCACCCCGTGCACGAAGCCGACGCGCATCCAGTGCGCCATCAGTTCGGCAGTGCGCACGGCAATCTGCGCGAACCAGTCGCCGTACAGCGCCTCACCTTCCCCCTGCAGTTCAGGGAAATCGCGGGCGATGCAGACGTCGGCCAGTTGTTTCAGCAGCGTGGTCTCCCCGCGCGAGGCAGGTAGTTCAAAGGTACCGAAGCGCATGAACGACGGCGCCACGCGGCAGACGATCGCGCCGGGCTCGGCACGCGGGTGGCCGTCGTAGAACATGTCGCGCACCACGTCTTCGCCGGTGCCGACCAGCGACAGCGCACGCGTGGTCGGCACGCCCAGGTGATGCATGGCTTCGCTGCACAGGAATTCGCGGATGGACGAGCGCAGCACGGCGCGACCATCGGCGCCGCGCGAATAGGGCGTGGGCCCCGCGCCCTTCAACTGCAGTTCCCAGTGGCGCCCGTCGGCGGCCACCAGCTCACCCAGCGATATCGCGCGCCCGTCGCCCAGCTGCCCGGCCCAATGGCCGAACTGGTGGCCACCGTAGTTGGCCGCCCACGGCTGCATGCCGTCGTACAGCGCGTTGCCGCCGAACACCTGGGCGAAGTCGGCGCCCTGCACATCGGCGGCATCAAAGCCGAGCAGCGCGGCAACCTGCGGCGACCAGGCCAGCACGGTCGGCGCCGCGACCGGGGTCGGCAGCACCGATGACCATGCCGCCTCGCGCACCTCGCGGCGGCGTGGGCCGGATTCGGGGTCGCCCGGCAGGGCGGTCAACAGGCGGTTGTCGAAACGGGGGGCGTGGGTATCCATGCCAGCAGGATGGGGGCGGTCGGCCCCGGCCTCAATCGCCGCGCAGGGCCTGCAGTGCGCCACCATGGGCCTCGGCGCGCTGGTAGGCCGGGCGCTGGCCGATGCGTTCCAGGAAGCCCCGCAACGCCGGCTTGTCGTCCAGCCCGCCGCCACGGGCGGCAGCAGCCTGGATCGGGAAACTCATCTGGATATCGGCCGCACTGAAGCGTTCACCGGCGAACCACGGGCTTTCGGCCAGGCGCCGCTCCATCCAGTCCAGGTGCAGGCGGCGCTGCGGGCCGATGAAGCTGCGCTCGGCCTTGTCGGCGATGCTGCGTGCAATCGGCCGGGCAAAGAACGGCATCGGCGCACTGCGGATGCGCCCGACCACCAGGGTCAGCAGCAGCGGCGGCATGGCCGACCCTTCGGCGTAATGCAGCCAGTAGCGATAGGCAATGCGCTCGGCACTGTCGGCCGGCACCGGCGACGGCGACAGCACGCGCTGGGTGTCGTAGCGGTCGACCAGGTAGTCCAGGATCGCGCCGGATTCGGCCAGCACATGGTCACCGTCCTGCAGCACCGGCGCCTTGCCCAGCGGATGGATCTGCCGAAGCTCCGGCGGCGCCAGCAGCGTCTTCGGATCGCGCGGGTAGCGCCGCAGTTCGTAGTCCAGCCCGAGTTCTTCCAGCATCCACAGCACACGCAGCGAACGCGAGTTTTCCAGGTGGTGGACGGTGCGCATGCGGAGACTCCTGAGGGACATGACCCATTGTAGAGTCGAGCCATGCTCGACTGCTGTTGGCGCAATGCGAAGGGCAGTCGAGCATGGCTCGACTCTACAACAAGCAAAAAAAACGCCGGAAGCTTTCGCTTCCGGCGTTCTGGCTACCAAACGGTAGCAGACGGATTAGACCGCCTGCACCTGGTCAGCCTGCATACCCTTCTGGCCCTGGACGGCGATGAAGGTAACCTTCTGGCCTTCCTGCAGGGTCTTGAAGCCGGTGCCCTGGATGGCACGGAAGTGCACGAACAGGTCCGGGCCGCTTTCCGGGGTGATGAAGCCGAAGCCCTTGGCGTCGTTGAACCACTTGACGGTGCCGGTCTGACGATCAGACATTTGACTAACTCCTGAAACACATGTTGAAAAAATCGCAGCCACCGGGAATCGGGGCCGAGACTGAGTTGCAGGCGTTGGTAAAGCGGATCGATGAGCGGATCGTGAGATCAACTGCACCAGGCCACGATTCACGGTGACCCTAGCAAACACAGTGGATCGAACGATACGCGTGTTTTCAGCAAAAAGCGATAGCCCCGGCATTCAGCGGCAGGGCCCCGCCCGCCAGGCGTGACAAGGGCTGGGCCCAGATCGGGGCTAAACCCGAGTCCCTATTCAGGTTTTTCCTACCCTACACTGGGCTGATGACTGAAGCTGAAACCCCCGCTGAACACGCCCGCCCACGTATCTGGGTCGATGCCGACGCCTGCCCGACGGTCATTCGCGACATCCTTTTCCGGGCCGCCGAACGGGTCGGGCTGGAGCTGACCCTGGTCGCCAACCAGTGGCTGCGCACCCCACCCTCGCGCTGGATCCGCTCGCTGCAGGTGCCGCAGGGCCTGGACGTGGCCGACAGCGCCATCGTCGAACGGGTGGCCGCCGGTGACCTGGTAGTCACCCAGGACATCCCGCTGGCGGCGCTGGTACTGGATAAGAAGGCCGTGGCGCTGAACCCGCGCGGCCAGCTGTACACCACCAACAACATGGCCGAGCGCCTGTCCATGCGCAATTTCATGGAGGAACTGCGCGGTGCAGGCGTGCAGACCGGTGGCCCACCGCCGCTGGGCGCGCGCGACCGGCAGCTGTTCGCCGCGGAACTGGATCGCTGGCTGGCCCGGGCCAAGCCACGGTGATCAAGCCACGGTGACCAAGTCACGGTGACCAGGCCGCGCTGATCAGGCGCCGGGCACCGGGTCGGCCGACCAGTGCAGCGAACGCTCGCTGCGGAACACACGCGGCTCCCCGCTGAGTGGATCCTGGAAGGCCAAGGCCCGCGCCAGCAGTTGCAGCGGCGGCGGCTGCAGCGGGTCGGTCGACGGCTGCAGCCGTGGATACAGGTCATCGCCCAGGATCGGCGCCCCCAGCGCGGCCATGTGCACGCGCAGCTGGTGCTTGCGCCCGGTCTGCGGGCGCAGCCGGTAGTGCCATACCGCGCCATCGTCGGCGATCACCTCCACCTGCGTGCGCGCATTCGGCTCGCCCGCCACTTCGGCCATGCGGAAGAAGGGCTCACCCGGCACGATCCGGCTCGCTCGCTGCTGCGGGAACGGCAGGCCTGGCAAGGCCGGCGCCAGCGCCTCGTAGATCTTTTCGATGCGCCGTTCACGGAACAGGCGCTGGTAGGCGTCGCGCGAATCGGGCCGTTGCGAGAACAGCACCAGCCCGGCCGTCAGCCGATCCAGCCGATGAAGGGGCACCAGGTCGGGATTACCAGTGCGTGCCACCAAGCGTGCCAGCAGGGTCTCGCGCACGTAGCCCCCGGCCGGGGTGACCGGCAGATAGTGCGGTTTGTCAGCCACCAGCAGGTGCGCATCCTGGTACAGCACGGTCTCGCTGAACGGAATGACCGGCTCATCGCAGACTTCGCGGAAATAGACGATCTCCAGCCCGACCTGCCACGGCTGGTCGGCCGCAAGCGCCCTGCCCTGCACATCCTGCACCCGCCCACGTGCGAAACGGTCCCGCCACTGGCCGCGGTCAATGCGCGGAAAACGCGCGCACAGGCCGTCCAGCAGGCTCGGCCAGTCACCGGGGGGCAGCTGCAGGCGGCTGGGCAGGCTCATCGGACACACATGAAGGAAAGACGAAGCCAGAGTGCCATCGTTGACACCGCGCAGACACCCCTGCCACGGACACCCCGCCAGCAAACCTCTATCATGGGCGGTCTTTGCCCCCGGAACGCCCATGGCCCTCACCGCCACCATCCGCAAGGCCGAACTGCAGATCAGCGACATGGACCGCGGCTACTACGCGACCCACAACCTGACCCTGGCCCAGCACCCGTCCGAAACCGACGAGCGCCTGATGGTGCGCCTGCTGGCCTTCGCCGTGAACGCCGACGACCGCCTGGAGTTCGGCCGCGGCCTCAGCACCGACGACGAGCCGGACCTGTGGCAGCACGACTACACCGGCGACATCCTGCAATGGATCGACCTGGGCCACCCCGACGAATCGCGCATCCGCAAGGCCAGCAACCGCAGCCGTTCGGTGCAGGTGGTGAACTACGGCGGCAACGCGTCCGATATCTGGTGGAACAAGCAGGGCAAGGGTCTGGCCCGTTTCGACAACCTGTCGGTGGTCGACCTGGACGGCGCCTTCGTTGAACAGTGGGGCCAGCAGATCCAGCGCGCCATGCGTTTCAGCGTACTCATCCAGGATGGCGAAGTGCAGATCCTCAACGACCAGATCCAGCTGGACGTGATTCCCAGCTGGCGCAAGCGCGCCAAGGCATGAGCATCACCCGCTGCGACGTGGTGGTCATCGGCGCCGGTGCCGCCGGGCTGATGACCGCCCTCACCGCCGGCCGCCGCGGGCGCCAGGTGCAGGTGCTCGACCACGCCAACAAGGTGGGCAAGAAGATCCTGATGTCCGGTGGCGGCCGCTGCAACTTCACCAACACGGGTACGACCCCGGCCAACTTCCTGTCGGCCAACCCCCATTTCTGCAAATCGGCGCTGGCCCGCTATTCGCCGTGGCACTTCATCGACATGGTGGAGAAGCACGGCATCGCCTATCACGAAAAGGAACTGGGCCAGCTGTTCTGCGATGTCTCATCGAAGCTGATCGTGAAGATGCTGGTGGAGGAATGCCAGGCCGCCGGCGCGCAGATCCGCACCCAGTGCAGCATCGAGCGCATCGAACACGGCAGCGATGGCTTCCGCGTGCACACCACGCAGGGGCTGTTCCATTGCGCATCGCTGGTGGTGGCCACCGGCGGGCTATCCATTCCCAGCCTGGGTGCCACCGGCTTCGGCTACGAACTGGCCCGCCAGTTCGGCCACAACGTGCTGCCCACCCGCGCAGGCCTGGTGCCGCTCACCCTCAGCGGCAAGCACCAGGAACGCCTGGCCGAGCTGAGCGGGGTGGCCTTGCCGGTGCAGGCGCGCTGCAATGGCAAGAGCTTCCAGAACTTCATGCTGCTCACCCATCGCGGCGTCAGCGGGCCGGCCATCCTGCAGATCTCCTCGTTCTGGCAGCCCGGCGACACCCTGGAAATCGACCTGCTGCCCGGCCAGGACGCCGGCGAGTGGCTGCGGCAGATGAAGCGCGAGCGCCCTGCGGCCGAACTGCGCACGGTGCTGGGCGAGGTACTGCCCAAGCGGCTGGCGCAGCGCCTGTGCGAGCACTGGCTGCCGGACCGGCCGGTGCGCCAGCTCGACGAACCGGTGCTGCGCCAGGCCGCGCAGGTGCTGGGCGCGTTCCCGCTGGTGGCCAGCGGCACCGAAGGCTACCGCACCGCCGAAGTCACCCTGGGCGGGGTGGATACGGCCGAAGTGTCGTCTTCCACGTTCGAATCCAAGCGCGTGCCCGGCCTGCACTTCGTCGGCGAGGTGTTGGATGTGACCGGCTGGCTGGGCGGTTACAACTTCCAGTGGGCCTGGGCCAGCGGTCACGCCGCCGGCAGCGTGGTGTGAACCGCATCGCCGTTCGGCGCTCGCCCGGGGCCAGCGCATGGACGTGCCGCCGCGCATCGTGTATCTAGGTTCGCAGATTGGGGAGCAGTGCATGCAGAACGCGAACGACATCACCATCCGCCTGCTGATCGTGGACGACAGCGGCGAAAACGCAGAAGCCATCGTCAGCACCCTGCGCAACAGCGGCATTGCCGTTCGCCCGTGGCGCCCACAGGATTCGGCCGAACTATCCCAGGTGCTGGCCAGCCAGGCCATCGACTTGGTGCTGGCCTCGCCGTCGCAGGGCATCCCCCTGCCGCTGGTGGCCCAGCACATTGCCGCCAGCGGCAAGGACATTCCGCTGGTGCTGCTGGCCGACCGCATCGACGAAGACGAACTGGTTCAGGCCAGCAGCAACGGCGTGCGGGCCCTGGCCCTGCGCCAGCGCAACGAGCACCTGCTGGCCGTGGTGCGTGACCAGTGGGTGGACCTGCAGGCACGGCGCGGCCTGCGCCGCATCGAAGCACAGATGCGCGAGACCGAACGCCGCTGCGACGCGCTCATCGCCTCGTCCCGCGACCCCATCGCCTACGTGCATGAAGGCATGCACATCCGCGCCAACGACGCCTACCTGGGCATGTTCGGCTACGACGAATTCGACGATATCGAAGGCATCTCGCTGCTGGACATGGTGGCCGCACAGCACGTGGATGGCTTCAAGCAGCTGCTGAAGTCGCTCAGCCGCGGCGAAGCACCGCCGCCGCAGTACCAGCTGGATGCCCGTCACCAGGACGGCAGCGCATTCCCGGCCACCATGGAATTCACCGCCGCCACCTATGAAGGCGAGGCCTGCCTGCAGGTGGTGTTCCGCCGCCGCCTGGAACTGGACACCGAACTGGCGCGCGAAGTGGAAGACCTGCGCCAGCGCGACCAGGTCACCGGCCTGCTGAACCGCCCGACGTTCATGCTGCAGGTGGAAGATGCGGTGGCCCAGGCCGGCCGCAGCGAAGGCCAGTTCGGCCTGCTGCTGGTCGAGCCGGACCACTACGCCCGCCTGATCCCCGATATCGGCCTGGACTCGGCCGACACCCTGATCGGCGCCCTGGCCGGGCTGCTGGCCGAGGTGGTGGGTGACCAGGCGCAGCTGGCGCGCTTCGGCGAACACAGCTTTGCCGTGCTGCAGTCGGGCCCGTATGCGCACACCGAAGCGCTGGCCGAACGCATCCGCGCCGCCTATGCCGCGCATGTGTTCAGTATTGGTGCGCGCTCGGCCACGGTCACGGTCAGCGTGGGCGGCGTGCAGGTGGGCGAGAAGATCGCCAGCATCGGCCAGGTGCTGGCCCGCGCCAGCGAATGCACCCAGGCCGCCGCCGCGCTGGGCAATACCTGCCGCATCTTCGACCCGGCTGCTGTCGACCGCGTTGAAGAAGAGCGCGTGCAGCGCTGGGTGGCGCGCATCCGCGAAGCACTGGCCGGTGAAGGCTTCCAGCTGCACTACCAGCCGGTGCTGAACCTGCAGGGTGAATCGCTGGAACTGTACGAGGCCTACCTGCGGCTGGAACACAACGGCGAGCTGCTCAGCCCCACGGCCTTCCTCGGCATCGCCGAGGAACATGGCCTGCTGGCCGACATCAACCGCTGGGTGGTGTCACGCGCGATCAGCGTGCTCGGCGCGCGCGCGCGCGAGGGCCATGCCACGCAGATGCTGGTGAAGGTGACGCCCGAATCCTTCGATGATCCGAAGATGATCGCTACCCTGCGCCGCGAACTGCAGGCGCACGGGGTGCCGGGCGAGCGCCTGTGGCTGCACGCGCCCGAGGCCAAGGTGTTCACCCATCTGCGCGCCGCACAGCAGTTCCTGGCCGAGGTGGCCCCACTGGGCTGCCGCATCGGCCTGGAACAGTTCGGCTCGGGGCTGGATTCGTTCCAGCTGCTGGCGCACTTCCAGCCGCAGGTGCTGAAGCTGGACCGCAGCTTCACCAGCGACCTGGTGTCGACCCGCGAGAACATCGACCTGATCAGCCAGATCACCGCGCGTGCGCAGGAAGCCGGCATCCGCACCGTCGCCGAGTTCGTCAGCGACGCCAATTCCATGACCCTGCTGTTCAGTGCGGGCGTGGATTACGTGCAGGGTGATTTCGTCGGCCCTGCCCTGCCGGTGATGAATTTCGAGTTCGGTTGAGCGGCATGCGCCGGGCGTGGCCCGGCGCTACCGTTAGAGCTGGACCGGTAGGAATCCGCCGGGCATGGCATGGCCCGGCGTTACCTTCGATTTCAGGTCAGATCGACCAGGTTGGCGATCTTCACGTCCGGATTGACGTCGGCCTCGTAGTCCACGCCTTCCACGCCAAAACCGAACAGGCGCAGGAAATCGGCCTTGTAGCCGGCCAGATCGCTGATCTCGTACAGGTTCTCGTTGGTCACCTGCGGCCACAGTTCCAGCACCTTGCCCTGCACTTCCGGCGCCATTTCCTTGTAGTCGGCACGCAGGCGGCCTTCCTCGTCCACCAGCGTAACCTTGCGGCCCTGGCCATCGACCAGATCGTGGCGCAGGCGGTCGACGGCCACGCCGTCAGCCTTGCCGCCGTACAGGATGTCGTACAGCACATCGAGCTGCTCGATGCAGCCTTCGTGCGTGCCCTGCGCCTTCATCACCTTGAACAGCAGCGACAGGTACAGCGGCATGGTCGGAATGGCCGAGCTGGCCTGAGTCACCACGGCCTTGAGCACCGAAACGCGCGCGTCGCCACCAATTTTTGCCAGCGATTCGCGCAGGCCCAGCACCTTGTTGTCCAGGTCCTTCTTGGCGGCACCAATCGAGCCGTTCCAGTAGATGGCCTGGGTGATCTCCTCGCCCACGTAGGTGAAGGCGGTGGTGGTGCAGCCGTCGGCCAGCACGCCGGCATCGGCCAGAGCGTCGATCCACATCTGCCAGTCTTCGCCACCCATCACCGCCACGGTGCCGGCGATTTCTTCCGGGGTGGCCGGCTGCAGGGTGGTTTCGGTGATCACTTCCTTGTCGGTGTCCAGGCCGCGCAGGGTGATCTGTTCGCCGATCGGCTTCAGCGTGGAGCTGATGATCTCACCGGTCTTGGGGTGCTTGCGGCGCGGCGCGGCCAGGCTGTACACAACCTGGTCGACCTGGCCCAGGTCGGCCTTGATCATCTCGATGGTCCTGGCCTTCACTTCATCGGAGAAGGCATCGCCGTTGATGCTCTTGGCGTACAGGCCGGCTTCGTCGGCGTACTTGTGGAAGGCGGCCGAGTTGTACCAGCCGGCAGTGCCCGGCTTGGTTTCGCTGCCCGGGCGCTCAAAGAAGATACCCAGGGTGGCCGCGCCGCTGCCGAAGGCGGCGGTGATGCGTGCCGCCAAGCCATAGCCGGTCGATGCGCCGATGACCAGCACGCGCTTGGGGCCGTTCTGGATGGGCGGGCGGGCGCGGATGTAGTCGATCTGCTGCTTGACCGCGGCCTCGCAGCCGGTCGGATGGGTGGTGACGCAGATGAAGCCGCGGACGCGCGGTTTGATGACCATGGATACCTCGGGTTGGCAGATGCGGCGCACGCGGGCGCACGCGAACCGCAGGATCGTAGTGCGCGGGGGGCGATTGCACAACCGACGCAGGCGTAGGGTGGGGTTTCTCTTTTGCAGGGCTTGCAGCCCTGCACCTGCCGAAGCAACGGCAACGTCAAATTCAAGAGCGGGCTATCCGTGGGTTGGCGGGGCGGGTCCGGTTGCGGGGGACGCCGCAAGTACGTCCTTGTAGGCTTGGCCGCGGCATCCATGCCGCGGACACCCCCGCAACCGGACCCACCCCGCCTTCGACAGTTTTCCGCGATCTGTCGGAACGGCGTTCTGGGGTCAGACCCCGTTGCTCCGCAACGGGCTCTGACCCCAGGTGGATTTCGATGTCTGATGGATGTGTCGACCAAGGTCGACACCTACCAACAACCTGTCGGAGCAGCGCTCTGCTCTGGTAGGTGTCGACCTTGGTCGACACAGGGGTCGGATTCCGTTGCTCCGCAACGGGCTCTGATCCCAGATGGATTTCGATGTCTGACAGATGTGTCGACCAAGGTCGACACCTACCAACAACCTGTCGGAGCAGCGCTCTGCTC
>NZ_CP025995.1:1812207-1813389 GCF_003086675.1 Stenotrophomonas sp. ZAC14D2_NAIMI4_7 | reverse complement strand
AGCCTTATCTGATGGAAATCTGGCAGCGTAGGTGTCGAGAGCCGGCGTGGGCCGCCGTATGAGCCTGGATCTCGACGATCGCCGTGTAGCTTGGCGCCCACGCCGGATTCTCCCTTGATCCGCCCGAACAGTTGCTGGAGCTGGACACTCGAAGCGATAAGACTGGGCAAGCGGGGGAGCTCTCGACCCTTCCAGACTATACGGAGTCGGGCAATGAACGGGATCGGGATTGATGTGAGCAAGCGCCGATTGGATATCGGTACGACAGACGGCGAGACCCTGCAGGTCAGCAATAGCCCTTCTGGCTATGCTGAATTGGACGCTTGGTTGAGGGCGCGGCCGGCCATTCAGATCGTTCTGGAAGCCACCGGCGGCTATGAGCAGGCTGTCCTGGACTTCCTTCACAAGGCTGGCCACCCGGTGATCCGCGCCAACGCCCTGCGCGCTCGCAGACTGGCTCAAGGGCTGGGTAAAGCGGCCAAGACGGACCGCTTGGACGCACTTGTACTGGCGCAGATGGCCGCGCTGGTGGAACTGCCTTCCTATCAGCCGCTGGAGTCCTGGCAACGGAAGCTGCGCGAGTTTGTGCGGGCGCGTCGACAGACGATGCAGGCACTGACCGTGGCCCGCCAGCAGCAGGAACTGGTGACTGACCGCGAGCTGCGCCGGCTGATGCAAGGCAACATCATCCGCCTGCAATCAATGGTCGAGCGGCTGGGCAAACAGATCGCCGAACAGGTCGCGCAGCAGCCTCAACTGGCAGTGCTGAAGTCGATGAAAGGGGTTGGCCCGGCACTGCAGGCGGTGCTGGCCAGCTACCTGCCTGAGTTGGGGCAGATCAGCGGAAAGGCCATTGCCAGCCTGGTCGGCGTAGCGCCGATCTCCCACGACAGCGGAACCATGCGAGGGAGACGAAGCATCCACGGCGGCAGGGCCGAGATCCGCCAGGTGCTTTACATGGCGGCCATGTCTGCCATGCGACATGAGCCGCGGTTGCGGGACTTTTACCGGTCGCTGCGGGCCCGCGGCAAGGAAGGGAAAGTGGCCATCGTGGCCGTGATGCGGAAGATGCTGGTCATTCTCAACGCCCGCGTGCGCGACGCCTCAAGCGGACCGATCCCCGCTTGAGGCACGCCCAGGGCGCACGGCAGCGGCTGCCGGCCGGCAGCCGGCTTTGCCGTG
>NZ_CP025995.1:1664632-1812154 GCF_003086675.1 Stenotrophomonas sp. ZAC14D2_NAIMI4_7 | reverse complement strand
GTCGGATTCCGTTGCTCCGCAACGGGCTCTGACCCCAGATGGATTTCGATGTCTGACAGATGTGTCGACCAAGGTCGACACCTACCAACAACCTGTCCGAGCAGCGCTCTGCTCTGGTAGGTGTCGACCTTGGTCGACACAGGGGTCGGATTCCGTTGCTCCGCAACGGGCTCTGACCCCAGATGGATTTCGATGTCTGACAGATGTGTCGACCAAGGTCGACACCTACCAACAACCTGTCCGAGCAGCGCTCTGCTCTGGTAGGTGTCGACCTTGGTCGACACAGGCGTCGGATTCCGTTGCTCCGCAACGGGCTCTGACCCCAGGTGGATTTCGATGTCTGATGGATGTGTCGACCAAGGTCGACACCTACCAACAACCTGTCGGAGCAGCGCTCTGCTCTGGTAGGTGTCGACCTTGGTCGACACAGGGGTCGGATTCCGTTGCTCCGCAACGGGCTCTGACCCCAGATGGATTTCGATGTCTGACAGATGTGTCGACCAAGGTCGACACCTACCAACAGCCGCGCGGAACAACAGGCGCCGTTACCAACAGCCGCGTGAACCTGTCAGAGGCCGGGCGGCGTGGGTGGGCAGGACCGCAGGCGCCATGGGCCCGAGGCATGCCTCGGGCGGGTTGGGCAGGACGCCCAACCCCGGTCTTGCCGTGTGCGCAGGATTGCGCACACGAGCAAGGCGCCTACGAGCCCCCATGGGTGAGGGCGCTTTGCTTGCGAAGCACTGCTTCGCAAGCGCCCGAACGCACAGCCGCCAGCGGCTGGGCCGGACTGGGGGTTTACGGCGTGTCCTGCCCACCCACACCGCCCCGCCATCCCACGGAATGCAGGCTTTTGATGTTGCTTCAGTCGAGCAAGCTCGACTCTACGCAGCACACAAAAAACCCCGCTTACGCGGGGTTCTCTGTGTGCTGCGTGCCGCAAGGATTACGGGCGACGCTCCAGGGCTTCGATGTCCTTGGCCTTGGGCAGCAGGTCCTGCTTGCTTACGCGCAGGAAACCGATCGTCAGCATCGGCACGGCCACCAGGATCGAGGACAGCACCACGATCACCGCACCGATCATGTGCGTCTCGGCCAGGCCTTCCATCGAGCTGCCGCCGTACAGGTACAGCGCCAGCGCCGACAGGAAGAACATCACCGCGGTGATCACCGTACGCGACAGCGTCTGGTTGATCGAACGGTTCAGCACTTCCATCGGCTCCACGCGCAGGCTGCGGAAGTTCTCTCGCACGCGGTCGAACACCACGATGATGTCGTTGATCGCAAAACCCATCACCGACAGCAGGCCGGCCAGCACCGTCAGGTCGAATTCACGACCCAGCAGCGACACATAGGCCACGGTGACCAGCAGGTCGAACAGCGCCACGATGCTGGCGGTCACGGCGAACTTCCACTCGAAGCGCACGGCGATGTAGATCAGGAAGCCGGCCAGCATGAAGATGGTGGCGTACAGGCCATTCATCGCCAGGTCCTTGCCGATCTGCGGACCGACAAATTCATTGCGCAGCACGGTGGCCTGGTTGTCGGCCGAAGAGACCGCCTTGACCACGGCGGCCGCGGTGGCCTTGTCTTCAGCCGACGCGCCACCGGTGCCCGGGGCGTGCTCGCCGTGCGGCGCCAGGCGGATCAGAAGGTCGGTGTTGCCACCCACGCTCTGCACCTGTGCGCCGTCGAAGCCGTTCTGCTCCAGCTTGGTACGGACGTCCTCGACGTCCACCGCTTTGTCGAAGCGGGCTTCGATCAGGGTGCCGCCGGTGAAGTCCAGTGCGTAGTTGAAGCCCTTCACGCCGATGATGGCGATCGAGGCAATGAACACGGCGATCGTGACCACCATGGCGACATGGCGCCACCGCATGAAGTCGATCTTGGTGTCGTTCGGGAGGATGTGCAGCGGAAACAGTTTCATTGTGCGTGTCGTCCCGTCAGATGGCCACGTTCTGGAGCTTCTTGCGACCGCCGTAGATCAGCGTCGCCAGCGCGCGCGACACGGTGATCGCGGTGAACATGGAGGCGAAAATACCGATGATCATGGTCAGCGCGAAGCCCTTCAGCGGGCCGGTGCCGAAGGCGAACAGGGCCACGCCCACGATCAGGCCGGTCAGGTTGGCATCCAGGATGGTGCCCGAGGCGCGGTCGTACCCGGTCACGATGGCGGTCTTGCCCGGCACGCCGGCACGCAGTTCCTCGCGGATGCGCTCGTTGATCAGCACGTTGGCGTCCACCGACAGGCCCACCGACAGCGCCAGACCGGCGAAGCCCGGCAGGGTCATGGTGGCACCGAACAGCGACATCACCGCCACCACGATCAGCAGGTTGAACAGCATCGCGATGGAGGTGATCAGACCGAACACGCGGTAGTAGATGCTGAAGAACACCAGGGTGAACAGGAAGGCGTAGACCACCGCGGTGATACCGTTCTTCACGTTCTCGGCGCCCAGGCTGGGGCCGACCACGCGCTCTTCCACGAAGTCCATCGGCGCAGCCAGCGAGCCCGACTTCAGCAGCTTGGCCAGGTCTTCGGCTTCCTTCTTCTGCAGACCGGTGGTCTGGAAGTTCTTGCCGAACACGCCGTTGATGTTGGCCACCGAGATCACTTCCTCGTTGACCTTGAAGCCACGCACTTCCTGGCCATCGACCACGGTCACCGTCGGCACGCGCTCGGTGTAGACCACGGCCATCGGCTTGTTCACGTTGGCGCTGGTGAAGTCGAACATGCGCTGGCCGCCGACATTGTTCAGCGTCACGCTGACCGCCGGCGAACCGCTGGTCGAATCGGTCACCGCCTGCGCGGCCACCATCTGGTCGCCGGTCACGATGACGCGCTTGTTCAGCAGGATCGGGCCGCGGCCATCACGCTGCTGGTAGACCTTGGCTTCCGGCGGAATGCGGCCCGACGCGATGGCGTCCTGCGCGTTGCCTTCCACCACCGCACGGTATTCCAGGGTGGCGGTGGCACCGATCATGCGCTTGGCTTCGGCGGTGTCCTGCACGCCGGGCAGCTGCACGACCACGCGGTCGGCACCCTGGCGCTGGATGATCGGCTCGGCCACGCCCAGCTGGTTTACGCGGTTGCGCAGGGTGTTGATGTTCTGCTCGATCGCGCCGTTGGCGATCTGCGCGATCTCCGCGTCCGGCACGGTCACGGTGATGCGGTTGCCAGAAACGTCATAGCCCAGGGTCGGTTGCGCGGTGCCCAGCGCCACGCGGGCACGGCTGGCCGCATCGGCGCCAGCCGACGGACTCAGGTTGGCCACGATGGTGTTGTCAGCGCGGCGTTCCACCGACTGGTAGGCGATGCGCGCATCACGCAGGGTGCTGCGCACGTCTTCGGTGTAGGCATCCAGGCGCTTTTCCAGCGCGGCCTTCTGGTCGACCTGCAGCACGAAGTGCACGCCACCCTGCAGGTCCAGGCCCAGCACCATCGGGCGACCGCCCAGGTTGGCCAGCCAGTCCGGCACGGTGGAGGCCAGGTTCAGGGCCACGGTGTAGTTCTCGCCCACGCTGTCGCGCAGCACATCGCTGGCGGCCGACTGCGTCTTCAGGTCCGGCAGGCGGACGATCAGGCTTTCCCCTTCCTTCTCCGCGCCGATGGTGTTGATGCCGGCCTTCTTCAGGTCGGCCAGCACACGGTCGCGCAGCGCATCGTCAACCTGCCCGCCACGGTTGGCGGTGATCTGGATGGCCGGGTCCTTCTGGTAGATGTTGGGCAGCGCGTACAGGGTGCTGAGCGCCAGTACGATCAGGATGACGACGTACTTCCAGCGTGGAAATTCGAGCATTGCTTGGGTCCCGCGCGGCGCCATCCCCGGCGCCGCGGTTGTGCATCGGAAAGGGAGTGGCTTACTTGGCCGAGTTCAGGGTACCGGCCGGCAGCACGTTGCCGACAGCGCCCTTCTGCACGCGGATGCGCACGTTGTCAGCCACTTCGATGGTGATGAAGTTGTCGCCGATGTCGGTGACCACGCCGGCGATGCCGCCGTTGGTCAGCACTTCGTCGCCACGCTTGATCTTTTCCAGCATGGCCTTGTGCTCCTTCTGCCGCTTCATCTGCGGGCGGATCATCAGGAAGTACATGATGGCGATCAGGATGATCGGGAACAGCAGCGTGGTCAGGCCCATGCCCTGCGGTTGGCCGCCGGCGGCCTGGGCGTGGGCGGCGGGAATCAGGAAGGCAAGCAGGTTCATCGTTGGTCCTTTGGTTGGGCGGCGCTCCCGCTCGTTCACGGGCGGGGGTGTCGACCGCGGATCTGGGTCAGCCTTGAAGTATGCCACGGCCCCGGACGTTCGTCCTTGGGCCGTTCGGCAGGGGTACCACGGGGTTACAGCGGGGGCGCAACCGCCCCACGGGCCGCATAGAAGGACTCGCGGAAGGCCTGGAAGGTTCCCGCCTCGATGGCCGCGCGGATGTCGGCCATCAGTTTTTCGTAGTAGAACAGGTTGTGCAGGGTGCCCAGCATGGGCGCCAGCATCTCGTTGCAGCGGTCCAGGTGGCGCAGGTACGAGCGGGTGTAGCCGCCGCTGCAGGCCACGCAGCCGCAGCCCGGTTCGATCGGGTCCATGTCGCGGGCGTACTGCGAATTACGGATGCGTACGGTGCCGAACGAGGTGAAATAGTGGCCGTTGCGGGCGTTGCGGGTCGGCATCACGCAGTCGAACATGTCCACGCCGCGGGCCACGCCTTCCACCAGGTCTTCCGGCCGGCCCACACCCATCAGGTAGCGCGGGCGGTCGCTGGGCAGCTCCGGGTCCAGGTGGTCCAGCATGGCGTTGCGCTCGTCTTCCGGCTCGCCCACGGCCAGGCCGCCGATGGCGTAACCGTCGAAGCCGATGGCCTGCAGGGCATCGGCCGAGCGGCTGCGCAGGTCGGTATGCACCCCACCCTGCACGATGCCGAACAGGGCCGCGTCATTGCCCAGCTCGTCATGCGCGTTGCGACTGCGCTGGGCCCAGCGCAGGCTCAGTTCCATTGAACGGCGCGCCACCTCTTCGGTGGCCGGGTACGGGGTGCACTCGTCGAAGATCATCACCACGTCCGAATCGAGCACCTTCTGGATCTTCATGCTCTCTTCCGGGCCCAGGAACACGCGGGCACCGTCGGTGGGCGAGGCGAAGGTCACGCCCTGTTCGGTGATCTTGCGGCGGTGGGCCAGCGAGAACACCTGGAAGCCACCCGAATCGGTCAGGATCGGGCCGTCCCAGCGGCAGAAGCCGTGCAGGCCGCCGTGGTCGGCGATGATGTCCAGGCCCGGGCGCAGGTACAGATGGAAGGTGTTGCCCAGGATGATTTCCGCGCCCAGCGCACGCACCTGGTCCGGCAGGATGCCCTTGACCGAGCCATAGGTTCCCACCGGCATGAAGGCCGGCGTTTCCACCGTGCCACGCGGGAAGGTCAGGCGGCCACGGCGGGCACGGCCGTCACGGGTCTGGAGCTGGAACTGCAGTCGGGACATGGAGCGGTCATTCAGGCAAATAGTTGCCTATTGTCCCCTATCAGGGCGTGCGCACCAAGGTGCGCACCTACCTTGGCTGATTCGGGGCGTGCGCACCAAGGTGCGCACCTACCAGGCGTCAGCCTGCCTGCGGGAACAGCAGCATCGCGTCGCCGTAGCTGAAGAAGCGGTAGCGCTGCTCGATGGCGTGATGGTAGGCCTCGAACACGCGCTCCTTGCCGGCAAACGCGGAAATCATCATCAACAGCGTGCTTTCGGGCAGGTGGAAGTTGGTGACCATCGCATCGACGCTACGGATGCGGTAACCCGGGGTGATGAAGATCTGGGTCTCGCCGGCGAACGGCAGCAGTTCGCCGTCACGCATCGCGCTTTCCAGCGCGCGCACCACGGTGGTGCCCACGCCGATCACCCGGCCGCCGGCCTCGCGCGTGCGCCGCACCTGCTGCACCAGTTCAGCGCCCACGTTCAGCCACTCGCGGTGCATCACGTGGTCCTTCAGGTCATCCACCCGCACCGGCTGGAAGGTGCCGGCGCCCACGTGCAGGGTCACGTGGCCGAACGCCACGCCCTTGTCCTTCAGCGCCGCCAGCAGGGCTTCATCGAAATGCAGGCCAGCGGTTGGTGCGGCCACGGCGCCCACTTCGCGGGCGAACACGGTCTGGTAGCGCTCGCGGTCATCCTGCCCCGGTTCACGCTGGATGTACGGCGGCAGCGGCAGCCGGCCGGCGTGCAGCAGCCACTGCTCCAGCGACTCGGGCACATGGAAGTGCAGCAGGTAGAACTCGCCATCACGGCCCAGCACTTCGGCCTCACCGCCGGCGTCCAGGGCAATGCGGCTGCCGGCCTTGGGCGACTTGCTGGCGCCGACCTGGGCCCGGACCTGCTGCCCGCCCAGCAGACGCTCGATCAGGATTTCCACCCGCCCGCCGCTGGCCTTCTGCCCGAACAGGCGCGCCGGTATGACCCGGGTATCGTTGAACACCAGCAGATCACCCGGCTGCAGCAGCGACGGCAGGTCGCGCACCTGCACATCGGTGAAGGCGGCGGGCGCCGGCGGCACCACCATCAGGCGGCTGGCCGAACGCTGGGCCAACGGCGCCTGGGCAATCAGTTCGGCCGGCAGGTCGTAATGGAAATCGGACTTCTTCAAGGCGGTGGCGGCATCAGGTCGACAATGGCGCGCATTGTACGTCCAGCATCGGCCAGGCAGCGCGCATCGTGGCGAACGTCGGGCATTATGCTGCTATGCAGCAGGTTTCTGCGGGGTTATCGCGCAAAAAAACAAGTGCTAGCATCGGGAAGGAAGTCCGCTGCACGAGCCTGCCCCAAAGCGCGCGTGATGACGCGCGTTCTGCATTTTCAGGCCCGTGTGAACCATCGTTTCAGGAGATCTGCAATGAGCTTCATCGAACGTCTTGCCCCCCTGCGCACCCAGCCCGGCACCCGCCTGACCACCGGCCTGGACGATGCCACCCTGACCGCCCTGTCCGACCGCCACCCGCAGCTGGTCGCCGCGGTGGACGCCGCCGCAGCGGAATTCGCGCGCGTGCAGGGCGAACTGGGGCCGCTGCTGGCGCAGGACGAGCAGGCCCAGATCGAGGCCATGCAGGACGGCTTCGTGAACTTCTATGCAGACGATGCGGTGACCCCGTACGTGGCGCTGGCCGCGCGCGGCCCGTGGGTGGTCACCCTGAAGGGCGCAGTGCTGTACGACGCAGGCGGCTACGGCATGCTCGGCTTCGGCCACACCCCCGATGCCGTGCTGGACGCGATGGCTCGCCCGCAGGTGATGGCCAACATCATGACCCCCAGCCTGTCGCAGCAGCGCTTCATTACCGCCCTGCGCGCCGAAGTCGGCCACCGCCGCGGCGGCTGCCCCTATGCCCGTTTCATGTGCCTGAACTCCGGCTCGGAAGCGGTCGGCCTGGCCGCGCGCATCGCCGATGTGAACGCCAAGCTGCAGACCGACCCGGGTGCGCGCCACGCCGGTGCCGCCATCAAGCGGGTGGTCGTCAAGGGCAGCTTCCACGGGCGCACCGACCGCCCGGCGCTGTATTCCGATTCCAGCCGCAAGACCTACCTGCAGCACCTGGCCAGCTACCGTGGCGAGGATTCGGTGATCACCGTGGCGCCCTATGACGAGGCCGGCCTGCGTCAGGTCTTCGACGATGCCGCGCGCAACCAGTGGTTCATCGAAGCAGTGTTCCTGGAACCGGTGATGGGTGAAGGCGACCCGGGCCGTTCGGTGCCGCCGGCCTTCTATGCGCTGGCCCGCGAACTGACCCATGCCCACGGCAGCCTGCTGCTGCTCGATTCGATCCAGGCCGGTCTGCGCGCCCATGGCGTGCTGTCGGTGGTCGATTACCCCGGCTTCGAAGGCCTGGACCCGCCGGACATGGAAACCTATTCCAAGGCGCTGAACGCGGCCCAGTACCCGCTGTCGGTGCTGGCGGTGACCGAACATGCCGCCCAGCTGTACCGCAAGGGCATCTATGGCAACACCATGACCAGCAACCCGCGGGCCCTGGACGTTGCCTGCGCCACCCTTGCCCAGCTGACCCCGCAGGTGCGCGCCAACATCGCCGAACGCGGCGCCGAAGCGGTGCGCAAGCTGGAGCAGCTGAAGAACGAGCTGGGCGGGCTGATCACCAAGGTGCAAGGCACCGGCCTGCTGTTCTCGTGCGAGCTGGCCCCGCAGTTCAAGTGCTATGGCGCCCAGTCCACCGAGGAGTGGCTGCGCCAGCACGGCATCAACGTGATCCACGGCGGCGAGAACTCCCTGCGCTTCACCCCGCACTTCGGTATGGACAGCGACGAGCTGGATCTGCTGGTGGGCATGGTCGGCCGCGCCCTGCGTGAAGGCCCGCGCCGCCAGCAGGCCGCCGCCGCGTAACCCAGGGCCGCCTTTTGCAGAGTCGAGCCATGCTCGACTGGGCCTTTGCCGGGATCCGAACGAAGCGCAGTCGGGCAGAACCCTGTCCAAGGCGTCATACTCCCCGCTCACCCCGCCCGCAGCCGCTGATCCGGTTGCCGGCGGGGCGTTTTCGTTTCCGCATCAAGAGACAGGCACACCATGAAGTCGATCTGCGTCTACTGTGGCTCCAACGCCGGCAGCAAGCCGGCCTATACCGAACGCGCCATCGCGCTGGGCGACCGCATCGCCCGTGACGGCATGCGCCTGGTGTATGGCGGCGGCAACGTCGGCCTGATGGGCACCGTGGCCAATGCGGTGCTGGCCGCCGGTGGCGAAGTGACCGGGGTGATCCCGCGCCAGCTGGCCGACTGGGAAGTGGCCCACCGTGGCCTGACCGAACTGGAAATCGTCGGTTCCATGCACGAGCGCAAGTCGCGCATGTTCGATCTGTCCGACGGCTTCGTCGCCCTGCCCGGCGGCTTCGGCACCATGGAAGAAATCTTCGAAATGCTGACCTGGCGCCAGCTGGGCATCGGCAACAAGCCCTGCGCCTTCCTGGACGTGGACGGCTTCTACGCACCGCTGATCGGCATGATCGATCGCATGGTGGAAGAGCGCTTCCTGCACCCGGAACAGCGCCAGGACCTGTGGTACGGCTCGGACATCGAGGAAATGCTGGTCTGGATGAAGAACTACCAGCCGGCCCAGGCCTCGAAGTGGATCGACGAAAAGCGCCGCGCCGCGCTGCGCTGATGCACCCGCGCGCGGCGGCTCAGGCCACCGCGCGCGTCCATGGCGCAGGGCGCCCCAGCAGGTAGCCCTGGCCGTAGTCGCAGCCCAGCTCCAGCAGGCTCTGCCGCTGCGGTTCGGTTTCGATGCCTTCGCCGATGGTTTCAATGCCCAGCGTGCGCGCCAGCGACAGCACGCCTTCGACCAGCGCGCGCGTGCTCTGCGCTTCCGGCCCGTGCAGGCCGGCAATGAAGCTCTGGTCGATCTTCAACGTGCTGATCGGGAACCGGTGCAGATAGGACAGCGCCGAGAAGCCGGTACCGAAATCGTCCAGCTGCACCTGGATGCCGCGCTCGCGCAGGCCCTTCAGCGTGCGCAGCGTATGCGGGCCATCGTCCAGCAGCGCCACTTCGGTGATCTCCAGGCGCAGCCGCCGCGGATCGGCATCGCAGGCTTCCAGCAGGCCGAACAGGCGCGCACTGAAATCGGCCGAGCGGAAATGCCGCGGTGACACGTTCACCGACACATAGCCGCGGCCGCCATCGGCCAGGCCGGCAATCACCTGTTCGTAGATCAGCCAGTCGACCTGCTCGATCAGGCCGCTTTCTTCGCCCAGCTCCAGGAACGCGCCGGGCAGCAGCAGGCCACGGCGCTCGTGCTGCCAGCGCAGCAGCGCCTCGTGGCCCACCACTTCGCCATCAGCCAGGCGCACGATGGGCTGGTAGAACGGCACGAAATCGCGGTTGTTGATCGCCCGCCGCAGGTCCGCTTCCAGGTCCAGGCTGCGCATGGCCTGCTCGCGCATGTCCTCGTCGAAGATCGCGCAGCGGTCGTGGCCCTGTGCCTTGGCGCGGTACATGGCCGCATCGGCGTCGCGCAGCAGCTCTTCGCCGGTGCGGTAGTGGCTGTTCCACAGGGCAATGCCCAGGCTGCCGGACGGGAACAGCTCGCGCCCGGCAATCCAGACCGATTCCTGCAGTGCCAGCAGCAGCCGCTGGCCGAACTCCAGGGCCTGCGACAGACCGCTGGGGCATTCCAGCAGCACAGCGAACTCGTCGCCACCCAGCCGCGCCACCACGTCATTGTCACCGGCCATGGAAACGATGCGCTTGGCCACTTCCACCAGCATGCGGTCGCCAGCGGCGTGGCCGATGCTGTCGTTGACCAGCTTGAAGCGGTCCAGGTCCAGGAACAGCACCGCGAACACCGGGCCACCCTCGCGCCGCGCACGCGCCAGCGCGTCCTGCAGGCGGTCCAGCAGGTGCAGGCGGTTGGGCAGGCCGGTCAGCGCATCGTGCATGGCCTGGTGGGTCAGCCGCTGCTCGGCGCGCAGGCGCTCGGCAATCTGGCCCAGCAGTTTGTCGTTCACCTCGGCCAGTTCGCGGGTGCGCTCTTCCACGCGTTTTTCCAGCTCGGCGTGGGCCAGCCGCAGGTTCTGCTGGTCGCGCTGGCGTGCCAGCCCGGTGCCGATGTTCTGCGCCACGAAAGTCAGCAGGCGCTGGTCGTGCACGCTGAAGGAGATCTGCGCGCTGTAGCTCTGCACCACGATGGCACCCACCACTTCGTCATCGCGCAGCAGCGGTACGCCCAGCCAGCACTGCGAACGCGCGCCATGCTCGCGCACCTCGCCGGCATCCAGCAGCGCATCGATCTGCGCGCGCGAGGCCAGCAGCGGGCAGCGGTGGCGTACCACGTACTCGGTCAGGCCGTGGCTGAAGGCGCGCGGTGCCCGGCTGGCGTTGTGCTCGTCCACCGAATAGACGAAATCCAGCCCATTGCCCCGGGCGTTGACCAGCGCGATGTAGAAGTTGCGCGCATCCAGCAGGCGCCCGACGACCCCGTGCACCTGGCCATAGAACTGCGCCAGGCTGTCGGCGGACATGGCCAGTTCGGCAATGTTGTACAGCGCGGTCTGCAGTTGCTCGGCGCGGCGGCGCTCGGCCACTTCATCCTGCAGGCTGCGGTTGGCCCGCTGCAGTTCCAGGGTACGGCGCTCCACCTGTTGTTCCAGCCGCACCTGCGCCTGGCGCCGGTCCATCGCCGTCTGCACGTGCTGGGCCACGAAACCCAGCAGCGCACGCTCGGCCTCGCCATAGCGCGCGCCGGCTTCATAGCTCTGCACCACGATGGCGCCGCAGACCCGGCCGTCGCGCAGCATCGGCACGCCCAGCCAGTCCTCGCTTTCCGGGCCGCGCTGCGGGTCGTGTTCCAGCCCGCCCACCTGCGCCAACAGGACGCGCGAGGGCCCACTGAGCGGCCGGCCATGCTGCAGCAGCGCTACCGTCAGGCTGTGCGGCATGTCATCGGTGGCGTAGGCACGCGCCGGATCGGCAACGAAATCGTCCAGCTGGTCGGCGAAGTACAGGAATCGGATCTGCCGGCGCACATCGTCGTACTCGACGATGTAGCAGTTCTCGGCGTACATCAGCGATCCCAGCACGCCGTGCACGTGGCGCAGCATTTCGCCCATTTCCAGATCGGCACCGGCCAGGTCGGCAATCTGGAACAGCGCCTGCTGCAGGCGCTCGGCCTGTTCCAGCGCACGGATCTGCCCGGCCTGGCGGCCCCGCTGCAGGGCCAGTTCCATTGACTGCCGCGCCATGTCCCACCATGCCGGCGCGGGATCGGCGCCATGCACCTGCAACCGCAACTGCGCGCCGTCGTGGTCCCACTGCTGGCAGCCGGCATCGACCGCGCGGGGCGACAACCACCACAGCACCGCCCCAGCCCCGTCGCCGACCGGCCAAGCGTCCTGGCCGCGGCCCAGCTGCGGGTCGTCCCAGCCCACGCGCACCCTGGCTTCCGCTGGCAGCAGCGCATGCAGCGCGCGCACCAGCGCCGTGCTCAGCACGGCCTCGTGTGGTGATTGCGGCTGCACGCGTTCGGCTTGCATGGACAAAATCACGTTCTCTTGGCGCTGCAACGCAGCGCCTCCCCTGAGTCACCGAGCATAGCGCGCCACCGGGGGGGAAATGGAAGCCCAGCAACCCCGATTCGCACGGCGGGCCGTTATTGCGTGCACCTTGGAACGCAACGCGCCCTTTGAACGCTGTCCTGCCCCAGCCTGCCACCGGCTATGCGCCACCGCCCGCAGGGCTTACCCTGTGCAGCGTGGATGCCACCGCCCTGCCAACCGACGAAGCCTTGATGCTGGCCTGGGCCGGTGGCGACCTGCACGCGTTTGAAAGCCTGTATGCGCGGCATCGCAAGCGCCTGTTCGGCTTCCTGCTGCGGCAGCTGCGCGACAACGCGCTGGCCGAGGAAATCTTCCAGGACGTCTGGCAGCGGGTGATCAGCGCACGCGCCGGTTGGCAGCCTGATGCCGCATTCAGCACGTGGCTGTTCCGCATCGCCCACAACCGGCTGAACGATCACTGGCGCGCGGCGCGCCATCGGCCCGCCGCACCGGCCGATGCTGACCTGCGCCTGGCGGCACTGGAAGACGAGCACACGCCGGAAGCTGAATTGTCTGAATTCGAGCAGCGCCGGCGTATCCAGCGCGCGATGGAAGACCTGCCGCCCGAACAGCGCGAAGTGCTGCAACTGCGGCTGGAACAGGAACTGAGCCTGGAGGAGATCGGCCAGATCACCGGCGTTGGCCGGGAGACTGTGAAATCGCGGCTGCGCTATGCGATGGACAAGCTGCGTGCGGGACTGAACGCATGAACCGAGACGATCCACTGACCCCGGAAGAACGCGCACTGGCCGGCCTGCTGGGGCGCCGCAGCGAACAGGCGCCGCCGGCATCGCTGGACGCGACCATCCTGGCCGCTGCTCGCGCCGCGGTGCAGGATACGGCGCTCCCTGCACAGGATGCCGCCGCGACGCCGCAGCCGGTTGATCGAGCCCGGCGTACGCGCAAGGGTGGGCGCTGGCCCGCGGTGTTCGGCATTGCCGCCTCGACCGTGCTGGCCGTGGGCATCGCCTGGCAGATACGGCCGGCACCCCCTGCGCCGCCACCGATGGAAGCCACTGTGCCGGCACAGGCGGAACATGCAGCCGCCGACGCCGCAGCGCCCGCGGCCGAACCTGCGATGGTCGGCGGCGCCGCCGAACCCGCGACCCTGCCGCCCCGAACACCGGCCGAAGCCGCACCTGCACCACGGATGGCACAGCGCGCGCCCGCGCCGGCTACACCCGAACCGCAACCGGCGGCCGCACCCGTTGCCAGGAAGGTCGTTGCTCCACCGGCGCCTCCAGCGCCTCCAGCGCCGCCAGCACCGCCCGCCCCGGTAGCGTACGCCTCGCCCGCGCCCGCGCCTGCAGCGGAAGCCGCCGCAGCGGACAGCGCCGACATGGCTGCAGAAGCGGCACCGGCAGCCGCCGCACGCCAACAGCAGCGCGAAGCACCGGCCGCCTTCAGGGCCAGCCCGGCGCCGGCCAGTGCGCCCGCCGCCCGCGCGCCCGGGGTGATGCTGCGCCGCTCAAGCGATGCCGGGCTGAGCGCACAGGACGTGCACGCCGAAGTACTGGCCGATGCGAAACTGCCGCGCCGGCAGTGGCTGCAGAAGATCCGCGAGCGCCGCGATGCCGGCCAGCGCGACCTGGCCCGCATCAGCCTGGAGCGCTACCTGCAGCAATACCCCGAATCGCGCCTGCCCAAGGATCTGCGCCCGCTGCTGGACGACTGAGGCAAGCCGGTGGCAACGCCGTAGAATGCGTGCAATGCCCGATACCCTCGCCCAGCCCGTCAGCCATACGCTGGAGATCAAGCACAGTCGCTTCACCGCCCATGCCGCGCCCATCGACGGTGCCGCTGCGGCGTTGGCCTTCGTGCAGCAGGTCGCCGTGGCCGACGCCACCCACAACTGCTGGGCCTACCGGCACGGCCAGGATTACCGGTCCAGCGATGATGGCGAGCCCGCCGGCACGGCTGGTCGGCCGATCCTGGCCGCCATTGATGGCCAGGGCTTTGATCGGGTGGTGGTAGTGGTTACGCGTTGGTACGGGGGCATCAAGCTGGGCGCCGGCGGCCTGGTGCGCGCCTATGGGGGTACTGCCGCGGAATGCCTGCGCACCGCGCCACGCCAGCCCCTGGTGGAACTGGCACGGCTGCAACTGGCCGCCGCTTTCGAGGATCTGGGCGCCCTGCACGCTGCCCTGCCCGCGCACGGCGCCGAAAAACGCGATGAACAGTTCGACAGCCACGGTGTGCGGCTGCGGGTGGAATTGCCCGCAGAACAGGTGGAAGCATTGAAAACGCGCCTGCGCGACGCCACCCGTGATCGTATCCGCATCTACAACGACGACCTGCATGACTGACAAGGACGACGCCACCGCCTCGACCCCGCCGCTGCGCCGCCTGGGCAGCCTGCGCACGCTGTGGCCCTTCGTGCGTCGCCACCGCGGCCTGTTCAGTGCCTGGCTGGTGGCGCTGGCCATCTCCTCGGCGGCCACGCTCAGCCTGCCGCCAGCGGTCAAGCAGATGATCGACCATGGTTTCAGCAGCGGCGGCCAGATCAACCGCGCCTTCGCCCTGTTGATGCTGGTGGCCGTGGTAATGGCCCTGGCCACCGCCGCCCGCTTCTACTTCGTATCGCTGCTGGGCGAAAAGGTGGTGGCCGATCTGCGCAGCAAGCTGTACGCACACCTGATCCAGCTGGGCGCCGGTTTCCACGACCGCAGCCGCAGCGGCGAACTGGTCTCGCGGCTGACCGCCGACAGCGAGCTGCTGCGCAGCGTGGTCGGCTCCACCATGTCCGTCGCCCTGCGCAGCAGCGTGACCGTGGTCGGCAGCCTGGGCATGCTGTTCGTCACCAGCCCACGGCTGGCCGCATGGTCACTGCTGGGCATTCCGCTGGCGGTGCTGCCGATCATCATCGGCGCACGCAAGCTGCGCACGGTGGCGCGCAACAGCCAGGACCGCATTGCCGACGCCAACAGCCTGGCCAGCGAAACCCTGGGCGCGGTGCGCACGGTACAGGCGCATGCACGCGAGCCGTACGAGCGCGGTCGCTTCGACCACGCGCTGGGTGATGCCATCCGTGCCGCGCGCCGGCGTATCGGCGCGCAGTCGCTGGTCACCGCCAGTGCCATCCTGCTGATCTTCGGTGCCATCGTCGGCGTGCTGTGGCTCGGCGCCCACGATGTCATCGCCGGCCGCCTCAGCGCCGGCACCCTGGGCCAGTTCGTGCTGTACGCCTTGATCGGTGGCGGTTCGGTGGGCGCGCTGGCCGAAGTGTGGAACGAACTGCAGCGCGCCGCCGGTGGCATGGGCCGCATCGGCGAGCTGCTGCAGGAAGACATCGAAATCCGCGCGCCCGCGCAGCCGCGTGCGCTGCCGCAGCCGCTGCGCGGCGAGATCCAGTTCGACGATGTGGTGTTCCACTACCCGCAGCGCCCCGACCAGGCCGCACTGGACCACTTCAGCCTGCACGTGCGCCCCGGCGAAACCGTGGCCCTGGTCGGCCCCTCCGGCGCCGGCAAGAGTACGGTGCTGTCGATGCTGCTGCGCTTCCACGATCCCGAACAGGGCCGCGTCTGCGTGGACGGCATCGACGTGCGCGAAACCGACCCGGCCGCGCTGCGCGCGCAACTGGCACTGGTGCCGCAGCAGCCCACGTTGTTCGCCGCCAGCGCGCGCGACAACATCCGTTACGGCCGCCTGCAGGCCAGCGATACCGAGGTGGAAGACGCCGCCCGCGCCGCCGAAGCGGATACCTTCCTGCGCGCCCTGCCGCAGGGTTACGACAGCGAACTGGGCGAGCGCGGTGCCCGCCTTTCCGGCGGCCAGCAGCAGCGCGTGGCCATTGCTCGTGCGTTGTTGAAGGACGCGCCGATCCTGCTGCTGGACGAGGCCACCAGCGCGCTGGACGCGCAGAGCGAACATGGCGTGCAGCAGGCACTGGAACGCCTGATGGCCGGGCGGACCACGGTGGTGATCGCGCACCGCCTGGCCACCGTGCTGAAGGCCGATCGCATCGTGGTGATGGACCATGGCCGCATCGTGGCCGAGGGCACGCATGCGCAGCTGCTGGCCGAAGGCGGGCTGTACGCTGAACTGGCGCGCCTGCAGTTCATCGATTGATGACGCCCCGCTAACGCGGGGCAGCCCACGCTGGCGTCGCAGCGAACCGGCTGCAGACAGGAGCTGGGCGATGTCCTTCCGTCAGTTTCCCGCCGTGGACAGCCACGGCGAAACCCATGTCATCATCGAATTCAAGCCGGATGCCGATGGCAGCGGGCATGCATCCGAGTCTACCCCGCGCTACGAACTGGACGATGGCCGGCATCTGGTGCGCAACGGTCGCGAGTTCACCACCACCGGTGGCGAACTGCACCTGACGATCTGATCGGGCCGCCCGGCATCGCCCACCCCGATCGCCGGAAGGGTAGACATCACCGGTAGGCGTCGACATCACCGGTAGGTGTCGACCTTGGTCGACACAGGGCATCCGTCGAGCATGGCTCGACGCTACAAAAAGGTGTGGCCATTTTTTCGCCAATCGTCTTGACAGCATTGCCTGCCAAGGCCTGCGCGCGGTTATCCACACCTTTACGCAGAAACCATCCACATCCCCTGTGGATGAATACGACTAGGCCAACACCCGGCCGATGCCAGCGGCATCCACATCCGCCGCCGCCAGGGCGATCGCGGCAGCATCACTGCCGGCTACGAAACCGATGCGGAAATGCACTTCGCCAGCCGGCGTGCGCGAGGAATGGATCGACGCCAGGCTGATGCCATGCTGCTCGAAGACGTTCAGCAGTTCGCGCAGTGAACCGGGGCGATCTTCCGGCAGGTGTACCGACAGCGCGTTGCGCTCTGTCAGGTCTGCCAGCAGGTACCCCACCCGCTCGAAGGTGTAGTTGCCCGCCGCCAGCGCGGGCTCGCCGAACGCTGCGTGGTTGGCCGCCAGCGACTGCTCGCGGAAGGCACCGCGCGCCGCATCATCGCCCTGGCCCACCTGCACCTGCAGGCGCTGCAGGTGTCCGACCAGCTTTTCCAGCATCGGCGCCACATACGGATTGCCGAACTGGATGTCCTCGTAGATGGACGGGTTCAACGACAGGATGCGCGAAATGATTGCCGTATCCAGCTCGAAGGACGCCGAGCGGTACGGCATCATCGCGGCCAGATCACCCAACTGCGGCTGATACTCGCGCAGCACGCCGGCCTGGGCCAGGTGGGTGGCATGCACCATCGCCTGCACCAGCGCCATCATCTGGTCGTGGTGCTGCGGCGTGGCGCGCACGCACTCGGCCTGCAGCGTGCTGCACAGCGCATCCACCCACGGCTGCCACTGCTGCAGCCGCGCCTCGCAGACCACCATCACCCGGCCTTTCAGCGTGGGCGCCTTCGGCGGCGCAGTCATCGGATGCAGCCCGACCACCTCGGCCTGCGAGGCCAGCATCGCCTGTACCGGCCCTTCCTTCACCGAGGTCACGTCCAGCCACAGCCGCCCGGCCTCACGCCCGCCCGACTGTTCCACGTAGCGGGCAATCAGCGCCGGCGTATGCCGGATCGGTGCAGAGAAGACCAGCACATCGGCCTGCGCCAGCAGCTGCTCCGGCGAATGTGAGGTGGGGTCGGCCGGGTCATGGCCGATCACCTGCAGCTGCATATGCTGCTGGAAGAAACGGGTGAGCCAGCGCCCGTAGGCGCCGGCGCTGCCAACGATGCCGACCGTGCGCGGCGTGCGTGCCTGCAAGGCCGTCATGCCAGACGTTCGGCCTGGAAGCGGGCGCCGTCGGCCAGCGCGGCCGGGGCCGCGGCAATCACATCGAACTCCTCGAAGCCCTGCGCCAGCGTCGCCTCCAGCGCCGCATGGGTGCCGGCCACGGCACGCGAGATCGCCTGCTGCATCGATTCCCCACGCAGCAGGAACGACACGACCAGGGCCATCAGCACATCACCGGTGCCGGCCACATCCACCGGCAGCAGCGGCGAGGTCCAGCGCCAGGTTTCCTCGCGGCCCACCGCCAGGGTGACCAGTTCGCCCGGGTTGCCGCCAACGCTGTGCGCGATCACCCAATGCGGGCCGCGATCAAGCAGCGTGCGTGCGGCGGCAATGGCATCGGCCTCGGCCAGCGCAGGCATGCCGGTCAGGCGATTGAGCTCGAAGGCATTTGGCGTGACCAGCCACGCGTGTGGCAGCAGGCGCTCGGCGAAGATCGTCTCCAGCCCGGGTTCCACATAGGGGCCGGTGTGGGTGTCACCGATCACGGGGTCCAGGCAGTAACGCAGCTGTGGGCAGGCCGGCAGGATCTCGTCCAGCCAGTCGGCGAAGGCGGCGCCGTTGGCGGCGCTGCCGAAGTAGCCGGAGACCAGCATCCTCGCCCGCTGCGGCAGGCCGCGCTCGCGGGTGCCGAGCAGCAGGTCGGCGAACCAGTCGGCGGGCAGCACGCGGCCGCGGGTGGTGTCGTAGAACGGCGCGTTGCTGAGCAGGACGGTCGGCACTTCGGCCACGCGCAGGCCCAGCGCACGCATCGGCGGCACCGCGGCGCTGTTGCCGGCGTGGCCGTAGACCAGTTGCGACTGGACCGAAATGACATCGATCGGCGAGGGCCCGTCGGGCCGCTGGCGACGACCGTGGAGCAAGTGGTTTTCGAGGGATTCGCTCATCACCGCATTCTACGCCCAAGGGAGTTTTCGGCAGAGCTTGCAGCCCTGCACCCCTGTAGAGTCGAGCCATGCTCGACTGAAGCATCGGCAACAGCCAAAGCAACAGCAACAGCAGCATTGCGGGGGATGGCGGGGCGGTGTGGGTGGGCAGGACACGCCGTGAATCCATCCATGGAGGCTCGTAGGCGCCTTCCATGGCGCCTGCGGTCCTGCCCACCCACACCGCCCCACCTCTCACACATTCCGCGTGCTGTTGGTGGGTGCCGACCGTTGGTCGGCACATCTGTCGGATAACGAAGGAATTCATCCACGCATGGCGTGGATCTACTAAGACGCGCGGCTGTTGGTAGGTGTCGACCTTGGTAGAAACATCTGTCAGATATTGAACGAATGCATTCGTGTCGACCAAGGTCGACACCTACCAGAGCAGTACGCTGTTCCGACAGATCGCGGCAATCTGTCGAAGGCGGGGTGGGTCCGGTTGAGGGGGCGTGAGCCGCATGGATGCGGCGACCGAGCTTACATGGGTGAGGGCGCTTTGCTTGCGAAGCACTGCTTCGCAAGCGCCCGAACGCCCAGCCGCCAGCGGCTGGGCCGGGCCCCGGAGGGGGACTTGCAGCGTCCCCCTCAACCGGACCCACCCCGCCTACCCTCAGGAAACCCGCTTTTGCCGTTGCCGTTGCTCCAAGCAGGTGCAGGGCTGCAAGCCCTGCAAACCACCCTCCCCCTCAGTGTGCAGCCGGCCGCGACGGTGGCAACCAGGCGGCGACGATGCCCAGCAGCGGCAGGAACGCCGTCAACTGGTAGACGAACTCAATGCTGGTCTTGTCCGCCAGCAGACCCAGCACCGCCGCGCCCAGCCCGCCCATGCCGAAGGCAAAACCGAAGAACAGCCCCGACACCATGCCGATCCGGTGCGGCATCATTTCCTGCGCATAGACCACGATGGCCGAGAACGCCGACGACAACACGAAACCAATCAGCACCGCCAGCACCGTGGTCCACAACAGATCGGCGTGCGGCAACGCCAGCGCGAACGGCGCCACGCCCAGGATCGAGGCCCAGATGATCGGCTTGCGGCCAATGCGGTCACCCAGCGGCCCGCCCAGGAATCCACCGGCCGCCGATGCCACCAGGAACGCGAACAGATGCAGCTGCGCCTGCGCCACCGGAATGCCGAAATGGTGGATCAGATAGAAGGTGAAGTAGCTGCCGATGCTGGCCATGTAGAAGTACTTGCTGAAGATCAGTATCAGCAGGATCGCCATCACCCGGGCCACGGTGCGGGTCGGATGACGCGGGGCGGCGGTGGCCTGCCCGACCGGGCGCGGGGCGCCCAGGTGCAGCGCATACCAGCGGCTGACATAGGTCAGCAGGGCGATGCCGATCAGCGCAGCGCCGGCAAACCACGAGGCGGCGTGCTGGCCGTACGGCACGATCACCGCGGCGGCGATCAGCGGGCCCAAGGCAGTACCGAAGTTGCCGCCGACCTGGAACACCGACTGGGCCAGACCGTGGCGGCCGCCGGACGCCAGCCGCGCGATGCGCGAGGCTTCCGGGTGGAAGATGGCCGAACCGATGCCGACCATCGCCGCGGCCAGCAGCACCATCGCGTAGTTCGGCGCGAAGCCGAGCAGCAGCATGCCGCACAGGGTCGAGGCCATGCCGATCGGCAGCGAGTACGGCGCCGGCTTGCGGTCAGTGACCAGGCCGACCAGCGGCTGGAAGATCGAGGCGGTCAGCTGGTAGGTCAGCGTGATCAGGCCGATCTGGGTGAAGCTGAGGTTGAAGCCTCCCTTGATCACCGGATAGATGGCCAGGATCAGCGACTGCATCATGTCGTTGACCATGTGGGAGGTGGAGATCGCCGCCAGCACGCCGCGGGTCGAGCTGCGGACGGTGGGGGCGGGTGTAGCCAGGCTGGACATGGTGCGCAGTCAGGTTGGGGGCGAGCCACGCATGCTACGGTGCCCTCCCCCTCCCTTCCGCCGCGTTCTGGTCATGCCATATCGCAAAAAGGACATTCCCTGCTCGATCCGGGAATCCGCGCCCTGGAATGAGGTGCCCGGCCACCGGCCGGTGACCTGCCGGGTCAAGGATTACCCGGCAGGCACCCGGGTATCGCCGCACCGCCATCGCCGCCACCAGCTGGTCTATGCCATGTCCGGGCTGATGGTGGTGCGTTCGGAAGTCGGCCGCTGGGTGGTGCCGTCCACCCGCGCCATCTGGATGCCGGCCGGCATGGCCCACGCGGTGGACTGCATCGCCGATGTGCACATGCGCAGCCTGTACATCGACCCGGCATTCGCCCCGCAGCTGGCCACCGAGGCCTTCGCGGTGCAGGTAGCGCCGCTGCTGCGCGAGCTGCTGCATGCAGCGACCCTCATCGAGGGCGAGCACGAGGACGACAGCCGCGATGGCCGCGTGGTGCGCCTGCTGCTGGATGAACTGCACCGCATGGACGTGCTGCCCCTGCACCTGCCGACGCCGGCCGATCCGCGCCTGCAGCGCATCTGCCAGCACATCCAGAAGCACCCCGGCGACGAAGCCACCCTGCAGGACTGGGCCGAAGCCCTGTCGGTGGACGTGAAAACCATCCAGCGCCACTTCGCCAGCGAACTGGGCATGACCTTCGGCCAGTGGCGGCAACAGGCCCGGCTGCTGGCCGCGATGGAACGCCTGGCCGTGGGCGAAAAGGTGATCGATGTGGCACTGGCGATGGGCTATGACAGTCCCAGCGCGTTCACCAGCATGTTCAAGCGGCAGCTGGGGCAGACACCGGCGGCGTTTTTCCGCTGATCGCCGGCGGGCCCGCAGGCAGCTCCACGCGCTAACGATCCACGGATACGGCCGGCACATGCTGATGGCGAATCAACAGGAATTCCCATCGGTCGTTGAACATCAGGGGGTAATTCAGCGGTGGCAGATCATCGGGCACACGCGCCTGGGTGGGAGCTGCTTCGACGCGGCAGCCATCGGGGCGCTGGAAACCGACCAGCTCGGTGACCATCAGACGGGGACTGTCGTTTTCCGCAGTCGGGTGGTGGCGATAGTTTGGATTGGCCTTGATGCTTCGCCGCAACACCACCCGCCCAACGCTTGGCGCGTACCAGCTGATGCTGCGTTCCATTCCGTCCACCGCACCACTACCTTCCAGGCGCATGTATTTCATGTCATCCGAGCGGGGATTTGATTTGTGCCACCGCGCATCTCTCTCGATCCGGTAGGCATTTACGTCACCCAGCGCAGTCCGGACCGTCTCGACGGCCACGACTCGGCTGCTGCTCTCCTCCACATAGTCATAGCGATAGCTCCCAAACGAAGCGCGGATTTCGCCCGGCTCCTCGAACCTGTCCTGCCACTGCGCGCCGACGGATAACGGGAAGCGCAGCAGGATCTTTTCCCCTTTGCGCAGCGGATTCACGTCTGCATAGGTCTCTCGCCATTCGTGCCGAACGGCCTCTCCATCAACCGAAAGCGCCAGCTGCTGCGGTTCCACCGTCTGCAGCTGCAACGTCAGTTCTGGACGCGATGCGCCGATGGAGTAGGTCCAGCGTGTACCAGGCAACGGCGTAGGGGCTCCCTGCGGATCGACGATCGGCTCATCGAAGCTGCAAGCCGGTGCTGCCGAGGCATGGGGTACGGTCAACACCGCCACCTGCATCGCAATGCCGATGGCACCCCGGCAGCGCAGTTTTTTCAGGATGGATGGATTCATGCTTCGATTTTAGTCGGCAGGAATCGCACAGACAAAACGCCGGGCGTGCCGTAGGCATTCTTCGCAACCGGGCATAAGAGCCAAGCGTGTCGCAGTTCCGCTGCGCAACGGCGTGCTTCGATGACCTCCCACTGGCGAGGAAGCACGATGCATGAAGGCGAGCAGTGTCACCATGCGGGCGGCTTCGGCAGCATTGCTGATCCTGGCAATGAGCAGTCCCGCCACACACGCCAGCGGGTCTCACTTCCGGTTCCGTTCGGACGAGCAGTCAGACGGATTCCGGCGACGGGGCCACGCTGCAGGACTGGGCCAAAACCCTGGCGGTGGACGTCAAAACCATCCAGCGCCACTTCGCCAGCGAACTGGGCATGACCTTCGGCCAGTGGCGGCAGCAGGCGCGCCTGTTGGCCGCCATGGAACGTCTGGCTACCGGCGAGAAGGTCATCGATGTAGCGCTGGCGATGGGCTATGACAGCCCCAGTGCGTTCACCAGCATGTTCAAGCGGCAGCTGGGGCAGACGCCGGCGGCGTTTTTCCGTTGATTCCTCGAACCACATCCACGCATGGCGTGGATCTACCAGAGAACAGCCCCCCTGGTAGCGCCGGGCCATGCCCGGCGGAATGCGTGCGATGTCCACAAACAGAAACGCCGGGCATGGCCCGGCGCTACCGTTCAACGCTTGCGGTGAAACTTCAGGACGTCATCCGGTCCCAGAAACCCTTGACGCCGTCCATGAAGGTGGCCGACTTCGGCGAATGCTTGCGTGCATCTTCGCCGTTGAAGGTCGCCTCGAACTGCTCCAGCAGCTTGCGCTGGTCGGCGGTCAGGTTCACCGGGGTTTCCACCACCACGCGGCAGTACAGGTCGCCTTCGCTGCGGCTGCGCACCGAACGCACGCCCTTGCCGCGCAGGCGGAACAGCTTGCCGGTCTGGGTCTCGGCCGGAATGCGGATCTCCGCTTCGCCACCCAGGGTGGCCACGCGCACGGTATCGCCCAGCGCGGCCTGCGAGATGCGGATCGGCACTTCGCAGTGCAGGTCGTCGCCGTCGCGCTGGAAGATCGCATGCTCGCGCACGCGCACTTCCACGTACAGATCGCCCGGCGGCGTACCGGCCGGACCGGCTTCGCCCTCGCCGGACAGGCGGATACGGTCGCCGGTGTCGACGCCGGCCGGCACCTTCACCGACAGCACCTTGTCTTCTTCCACCCGGCCGTTGCCGTGGCAGGTCTTGCACGGCTTGGCGATGATCTGGCCGCGGCCGTTGCAGTTGTGGCAGGCCTGCTGCATGGCGAAGATGCCGCGCTGGATCCGCACTTGGCCACGGCCATGGCAGACGTTGCAGGTCTCGACCTTGCCGTCTTCCGAGCCACTGCCATCGCAGTCGCCGCACTCGGCCAGGGTCGGAATCTCGATGCGGCGCTCGACGCCACGCACCGCTTCTTCCAGGTCCAGCTCCATCACGTAGCCGATGTCGGCACCGCGACGGGCCTGGCGCGGGCCCGCGCCGCCGCCACCGAAAATATTGCCGAAGATATCGCCGAAGATATCGTTCATGTCCGGGCCGCCCGGACCACCGCCACCGCCCATGCCGTGCTCGAACGCGGCGTGGCCGTGGGCATCGTACATGCGGCGCTTGTTGCCGTCGGACAGCGTTTCGTAGGCTTCCTTGCACTCCTTGAAGGAGGCTTCGGCCGCCGCATCACCCGGGTTGCGGTCCGGATGGAATTTCATCGCGCAGCGACGGTAGGCCTTCTTCAGCTCTTCGTCGGTGGCGGTGCGGGCAACGCCCAGCACTTCGTAGTAATCGCGCTTGCTCATAGGGTGAATCAGCTTCCGGAAAGTCGGGATTCGTCAAAGCGGAAGAGCGGAACCAGGTCCGCTCTTGCGTCGGGCGCCCCGACACGCCGGGTGGCGGTCAGGACCCTGATGCGACAACGGGACGCTGCCAGGCAGCGCCCCGTGTCGGTCCGGATCAGGACTTCTTGTCGTCCTTGACTTCGGTGAACTCGGCGTCCACCACGTCATCCTGCGCCTTGCCTGCGTTGCCGGCGTCGGCACCCGGGGCACCGCCCTGGTCGGCCGAAGCGGCGGCGAACAGCGCCTGGCCGGCTTCTTCCAGCACCTTCGACTTGGCTTCGATCTGTGCCTTGTCGTCGCCCTTCATCGCGGTTTCCAGATCGGCCAGGGCCGCTTCCACCTTGCCGATGACATCGCCGCCCACCTTGCTCCCGTGCTCGGTGATGGCGCTGCGGGTGCCGTGGATCAGGGCATCGGCCTGGTTACGGGCCTGCACCAGTTCCTGGAACTTCTTGTCTTCTTCGCGGTTGGCTTCGGCATCGGCCACCATGCGCGCGATTTCTTCCTCGGACAGACCCGAACCGGCCTTGATCTCGACCTTCTGTTCCTTGTTGGTCTTCTTGTCCTTGGCCGACACGTGCAGGATGCCGTTGGCGTCGATGTCGAAGGACACCTCCACCTGCGGCAGGCCGCGCGGGGCCGGCTCGATGCCGGACAGGTCGAACTTGGCCAGCGACTTGTTGAAGCGGGCCTGTTCGCGCTCACCCTGCAGCACGTGCACGGTCACGGCCGACTGGTTGTCTTCGGCGGTGGAGAACACCTGCGAAGCCTTGGTCGGAATGGTGGTGTTCTTTTCGATGATCTTGGTGAACACGCCGCCCATGGTTTCGATGCCCAGCGACAGCGGGGTCACGTCCAGCAGCAGCACGTCCTTCACGTCGCCGCCCAGCACGCCGCCCTGGATCGCAGCACCCAGTGCCACGGCTTCGTCCGGGTTGACGTCCTTGCGCGGTTCCTTGCCGAAGAACTCGGTCACCGCCTGCTGCACCTTCGGCATGCGGGTCTGGCCACCGACCAGGATCACTTCGCTGATGTCGCTCGAACGCAGGCCGGCGTCGTTCAGGGCCACGCGGCACGGCTCGATCGACTTCTTGATCAGGTCTTCCACCAGCGCTTCCAGCTTGGCGCGGGTCAGCTTGATGTTCAGATGCTTCGGACCCGAGGCGTCAGCGGTGACGTACGGCAGGTTCACTTCGGTCTGCTGGGCGCTGGACAGCTCGATCTTGGCGCGCTCTGCAGCGTCCTTCAGGCGCTGCAGGGCCAGCGGATCCTTGCGCAGGTCGATGCCCTGGTCCTTGTTGAACTCTTCAACCAGGTACTCGATGACGCGGTTGTCGAAGTCTTCGCCGCCCAGGAAGGTGTCGCCGTTGGTGGCCAGCACTTCGAACTGCTTTTCACCATCGACGTTGGCGATTTCGATCACCGAGACGTCGAAGGTGCCGCCGCCCAGGTCGTACACCACGATCTTGCGATCCTTGTTGTCACCCTTGTCCAGGCCATAGGCCAGCGCGGCCGCGGTCGGCTCGTTGATGATGCGCTTGACGTCCAGGCCGGCGATGCGGCCGGCGTCCTTGGTCGCCTGGCGCTGGCTGTCGTTGAAGTAAGCCGGCACGGTGATGACCGCTTCGGTGACCTTCTCACCGAGGAAGTCCTCGGCGGTCTTCTTCATCTTTTCCAGCACCTTGGCCGAGATTTCCTGCGGGGCCATCTTCTTGCCGTCGCTGGTGGCCACCCAGGCATCACCATTGTCATGGGCCAGGATGCTGTACGGGACGTGCGCGATGTCCTTCTGCACTTCGGCGTCGGTGAACTTGCGGCCGATCAGGCGCTTCACCGCGTAGAAGGTGTTCTTGGGGTTGGTCACGGCCTGGCGCTTGGCCGAGGCACCGACCAGCACTTCGCCGTCCTTGGTGTAGGCGACGATCGACGGGGTGGTGCGATCGCCTTCCGAATTCTCGATGACGCGGGCCTTGCCGCCGTCCATGATCGCCACGCACGAGTTGGTGGTGCCGAGGTCGATACCAATGATCTTGCCCATGGGGGAGACTCCTGAAGAATGCTTGTTGGGTTCAGTCCGGCCGTTGTGCCGGTGGATGAATGGGATGTGGGGGAGGCTCGTGGAACATTCAAGCCATCCCCCGAACGCTGTGTTCAGCGCCTGGAAAACATAGCGGTGGGCGGGTAGCGCCGGGCGATGCCCGGCGGCCGTGGGCCCGGCCGGTCAGTCGGCGGCCACCACCACCAGCGCCGGCCGCAGCAGGCGCTCGTTCAGCAGGTAGCCCTTCTGGAACACGGTGACTACGCTGCCGGGGGCGGCGCCGGGGGTCGGCACCTGGCTGATGGCCTGGTGGTGTTCCGGGTTGAACGGCTGGCCGGTCGGGTCCAGCAGGACCAGGCCGTTGTCGGCGGCGACCTTCAGCAGCTGCTTGTAGGTCAGTTCCAGGCCTTCGCGCAGCGGATGGGCGTCATCGCCAGCGGCCTTCAGGCCGGCATCCAGGCTGTCGAACACCGGCAGCAGCTCGCCCAGCAGCTTTTCGTTGGCGAACTTGCGGGCCTGCTCGATGTCGCGGGCCACGCGCTTGCGCTGGTTGTCCAGGTCGGCGCGTTCACGCAGGGCATCAGCCTTGATCTGCTCGATCTCGGCACGCAGGCGCTCGGTTTCGTCACTCACGCCGGCCGCAGCCGCTGCATCGGCCGCGCTCTGCTGGGATTCGATATCGGGGTTTTCGTGGTTCATGTCTGGGTCCCTGGCGGTCACAGCCCGCCTCCACCCACCCTAGTGTGGGCGGGATGCTGCGTTTCAAGCGTCGGATGTGCCCGGGGTGCGCCCGGACGGCGAAAAGGCCGCGCCAAGCATGTCGGCGGTGGCCTGCACCAGCGGAATCATGCGGTCATAGGCCATGCGCTTGGGCCCGATCACCCCCAGCACGCCCAGTACCTGGCCGTTGGCGGTATAGGGCGCGGTGACCAGCGACACGCCCTGCAGCGGCATCATGCCGGTCTCTTCGCCAATGAAGATGCGCACGCCCGGGGCCTGGATGGTGCGCTCCAGCAGCTGCAGGATCTCGCGCTTGCTGGAAAACAGCTCGAACAGCTCGCGCAGCCGCTCCAGGTCGGACAGGTCCTGCACCCCCATCAACCGGGTCTGCCCGGCCACCAGCATGTCGTCGGCCGGCGGCTGCAGGGCCTGCTCGGCCAGCTCGATGCTGTGCGCCAGCAGCTGCTCCAGCTCGGAACGGGCATCGCGCAGCTCCAGCAGCAGGCGGGTGCGGATCTCGGCCAGAGGCAGGCCAGCGAAATGCGCGTTCAGGTAATTGGCAACCTGTTCCAGCTGGCCCGGGGCGAAGTCCTGGCGGGTCTCGATAACCCGGTTCTGCACTTCATTGTCGGCAAACACCAGGATGGCCAACACCCGGCGCCCGTCCAGGGCCACGAAATCGATCTGCCGGAAGGCGAACTGCTCGCGCCGCGGGGCACTGACCACGCCGACGAAATGGCTCATGGCCGACAGCAGCTCCGAGGCGCTGCCCAGCAGGGCCTGGGTGCTGCCGCCGCTGGCCAGTTCCAGCCGCAGGCGGGCCAGCTCGCCCTCGCCCGGCGGCTGCATCTGCAGCAGGCTGTCGACGAACACCCGGTAGCCGTGGGCGGTGGGAATGCGCCCGGCCGAGGTATGCGGCGAGGCCAGCAGGCCCAGGTCTTCCAGGTCGCCCAGGATGTTGCGGATGGTGGCCGGACTGACTTCCAGCCCGGCCACGCGCGCCAGCGTCTGCGAGCCCACCGGCTCGCCGTCCTGGATGTAACGCGCGATGAGCGTGCGCAGCAGATGGCGCGCGCGCGGGGCTAGCTGGTCGGCGGAACCGTGCATGGAATCAACCTGTGAGACACGGACACTAGATAATGGCGGCGCAGCACCTTGGCAAGTCATTGGACCACCCGGCCGCGCATGCTAGCGTTGCGCGGCTGCAGACACCCCATTACCCATGCTCAGACATCTTTCGATCAAGGATTTCGCCGTCGTCCGCGCCACCGAACTGGAATTCGGGCCCGGCATGACCGTCGTTTCAGGCGAGACCGGCGCCGGCAAGTCGCTGATGGTCGACGCACTGGGCTTCCTGTCCGGCCTGCGCGCCGACAGCGGCGTGGTCCGCCACGGCGCCGCCCGCGCCGAGCTGTCGGCCGAATTCGCCCTGGACCAGCTGCAGGCCGCCCGCCAGTGGCTGGCCGACAACGAGCTGGACGACGACGAGCAATGCCAACTGCGCCGGGTCATCCGCGCCGATGGCGGCTCGCGCGCCTGGATCAACGGCCGCCCGGTCACCCTGGCGCAGCTGGGCGATCTGGCCGCGCACCTGGTGGAAATCCATGGCCAGCACGAACAGCAGGCGCTGCTGGCGCGGCCGTCGCAGCTGGCCCTGCTGGACGCCTTCGCCAACAACGAAGAGGCCCGCCGCCAGGTGCGCCGTACCGCTGCTGCCTGGCAGGCGCTTGTGGACGAATCGCTGGCGCTGTCGCAACAGGGCGACGTGAGTGACCGCATCGGTTTCCTGGAACACCAGCTGCGCGAACTGGACCGCGAGGACCTGGAACCGGAATCGATTGCCGCCCTGGGCGCCAGCCACCGCCGCCAGGCCCATGCCAGCGCCCTGCTGACCGCCTGCCAAGCCGCCAGCAACCAGCTCAACGGCGACGACGGCAGTTCCGCGCTGGACCTGTTGCAGCAGGTGCGCCACGACTTGTCGCGCCTGATCGAACACGATGCGCGCCTGGGCGAGGTGGACGGCCTGATCGAGAACGCCTCGATCCAGCTGCACGAAGCCTTGTCGCTGCTGGACCGGGTGCACGATGACCTGGACGCCGACCCGGAGCAGTTCGAAGAGAACGAGCGCCGCCTGGGCCGCCTGCACGACCTGGCGCGCAAGCACCGCGTGCCGATGGACGAGCTGGGCGCGCAGCGCGAGCGCATGCATGCCGAAGTGGAACAGCTGCGCGGCGCCGACGAGCGCCTGCAGCGCTTGGCCGGCGAGATCGACAAGGCCGTGGCCGCTTGGCGGGTGCAGGCCGAGGTACTGAGCGCCAGCCGGCGCAAGGCGGCCGCCGAGCTGTCGGCCACCACCACCGGCATCATTGCCGAGCTGGGCATGGGCGGCGGCCAGTTCCTGATCGAGCTGGAACCGCAGGACGCCGGCAAACCCGACCCGCAGGGCGCCGAACGCGTCGAATTCCTGGTGGCCGCCAACGCCGGCCAGCCGCCGCGCGCCCTGCGCAAGGTGGCCTCCGGTGGTGAACTGTCGCGCATCTCGCTGGCCATCGAAGTGGCCGCGCTGGATCTGGACGCGGTGCCGACCATGGTGTTCGACGAAGTGGATTCGGGCATTGGCGGCGCCGTGGCCGACATCGTCGGCCAGAAGCTGCGCGCACTGGGCGAGAAGCGCCAGGTGCTGTGCGTCACCCACCTGCCGCAGGTCGCCTCCAAGGGCCATGCCCATTACCGGGTCAGCAAGGCGCCAGTGGAAGGCATGACCCAGAGCGCGGTGGAGAAGCTGGATCACAAGGCCCGCGAGGAAGAACTGGCGCGCATGCTGGGCGGGGTGGAAGTGAGCAAGGAAGCACGCGCGGCCGCTCGCAAGCTGTTGGTAGCGTCGAGCTTGCTCGACTGAGCAGGCGCATCCACGCATGGCGTGGATCTACGGGATTCCAGGTTCGTAGAGTCGAGCCATGCTCGACTGCTTCCGGCGTCAGGCCAAGAGCAGTCGAGCATGGCTCGACTCTACGGCCGCCGGGGTCAGGCCAGAGGCTTGGCCAGATCCACGTGTTCCACCAGGAAATCCAGCAGCGCGCGCACCCGCAGCGGCAGGTAGCCGCCCTGCCCCACGAACACGGCGTGCACTTCTTCCAGATCGCCGGGGTTGGCGTCTTCCAGCACCGGCAGCAGGCGCCCGGCAGCCAGGTCTTCGCGTACCTGGAAGGCCGCCAGCCGGGCCATGCCCAGCCCGCCCAGTACCAGCTGGCGCAGCGCATCGCCATTGCTGGCGCGCAGGTTGCCCTGGGTCGGCACCCGCACCTGCTGGCCGTCGTGCAGCAGCGGCCAGCCCTGCAGCGTCCGCGCATGGCCGATGTCCAGCCGGTTGTGCGACAGCAACGCATCGGCGTCGGCAGGCAGGCCGTGGCGGGCCGCATAGGACGGCGCCGCCACGATCATCATCCGCGTCGCGCCCAGTTGCCGCGCCACCAGGCTGGAGCTCTTCAGCGGGCCAGCGCGCACGGCCACGTCGGTGCGCTGTTCCAGCAGATCGATCACCTCGTCATTCAGGCTCAGGTCCACCCCCACCTGCGGGTGCGCCTGCAGGAAGGCCGGCAGCAGCGGCAGCAGGAAATGGCGTCCGAAGGGCACGTTGGAATTCAACCGCAGCCGCCCACGCGGCTCGGCATGGGCGCTGGCACAGCGCTCGGCTTCTTCCAGATCGGCCAGCACGCGCAGGCCGCGCTCGTAGAAGCTGCAGCCTTCCGGGGTCAGCTGCAGTTGCCGGGTGGACCGCTGCAGCAGGCGCGTGCCCAGCCGCTGCTCCAAACGCGCCACCAGCTTGCTGACCGCCGATGGCGTCATGTCCAGGCTGCGCGCGGCCGCGGAAAAGCCCCCGGTCTCGATCACCCGCACGAACACTTCCAGTTCGCCGGATCGGTTGATATCGGGGCGCGCCATGGTGAATCCCATTCACAGATGATTGTCCCTACGCAGTCTAGTTCACAGGTGGCGCAACGGCCACGCTGGCTGTCCCTTCCGAGGACGCCTGCCATGCGCCGTTACCTGCTTGCCGCCACCGCCCTGCTGTCGCTTTCCGCCCATGCGGGCCCCGCCCAGTTCCATTGGGTGGCCAGCTGGCAGGCCAGCCCACAGCCAGTCTGGGGCGAGGACTTCCTGTTCCCCAGCTTCGTCCCGGCCGACCTGCACGACCAGACCTTCCGCCAGACACTGCGCCTGAGCCTGGGTGGAGGCGCACTGCGGGTGGGCCTGAGCAATGCCCACGGCCGCCAGCCGCTGCGGATCGACCGGGCCAGCGTGGCCAGCCAACCCGGTGCGACGCCGCTGCCGCTGGCCTTCGATGGGCAACCCGGCGTCGTGATCGGCCCCGGCCAGGACCGGTTGAGCGACCCGCTGCCACTGATCACTGCCGATCAGCAGGCACTGCAGGTGAGTGTGTACGTGGCAGGGCCGACGCCGCTGCAGACCTTCCACTGGGACGGTCGACAGACCAGCTGGATCGCCCCCGGCGACCAGAGTCTGGCCAGCGCCCTGCAGGGCGCCAGCACCACCACCGCGCGCCTGTTCGTGAGCGGCATCGAGGTCGCGGCCCCGTCTGCGGCACGCAGCGTGGTGGTGATCGGCGATTCGATTACCGACGGGGCCAGCGCCAGCCTGGACGCCGACCAGCGCTGGACCGACCATCTGGCTGCGCGCCTGGCGCCGCATGGGGTGGCCGTGGTCAATGCGGGAATCTCCGGGGGGCGCCTGCTGCGTGATGGCATGGGCCTGTCCGCCCTCGCCCGCTTCCAGCGCGATGTGCTGGACCTGCCCGGCGCCGCCAGCGTGATCGTGCTGATCGGCATCAACGACATCAGTTGGCCGGGTACCGCCTTCGCCCGCCACCAACCCCGGCCGACGCTGGCCGACCTGCAGGCCGGCTACCGCGCCCTGGCGCAACGGGCCCATGTGCGCGGCGTGCGCATCATTGGCGCCACCCTGCCACCGTTTGCCGGCGCGCTGCCGGGCACCCCGCTGCAGGACTACTACCAGCCGGACAAGGACGCCCTGCGCCAGCAGCTGAACGCCTGGCTGCGCACCGACAGCCCGTTCGATGCGGTGATCGACCTGGACGCCGCCCTGCGCGACCCGGCGCAACCGTCACGGATGGCCGCCGCCTACGATTCGGGCGACCACCTGCACCCCGGTGACGCCGGCAACCGGGCCATGGCCGAGGCGGTGGATCTGGGCGTTCTGACAGGTCCATCCACGCATGGGGGGACGGGGGTCAGAGCCCTTTCCTGGCGGAAAGGGATCTGACCCCGGGGTCGGATCCCCTTGCGCCAGCAAGGGGCTCTGATCCCAGCAACGAAAAACCCCGGGCCAGGCCCGGGGTCTTCGCACATCTCAGCACGCGGGAAACCGTTACTTTCGCTTCTTGCGCACGTACAGCACCAGCGAATGCTCTTCCAGCTCGTAGCCATGCTCGGCCGCGATCTTGCGCTGCAGCTCTTCGATTTCGTGGCTTTCGAACTCGATGATCTTGCCGCTGTCCACATCGACCATGTGGTCGTGGTGACCGCCGCGGTCCAGCTCGTAGACGGCCTGGCCGCCTTCGAAGTTGTGCTTCAGCACCAGGCCGGCGGCCTCGAACTGGGTCAGCACCCGGTACACCGTGGCCAGGCCGATCTCGTCGCCGTGCTCCAGCAGCTGGCGGTAGATGTCTTCGGCGGTCATGTGGTGCTGGGCATTGCGCTGCTCGAGCAGCGCCAGGATCCGCATCCGCGGATGGGTCACCTTCAGGCCGACTTTGCGCAGGTCGTGGGTTTCCATAGGTCTCCGTTCATTGGCGATTTAGCGCCAGCTGCCTCGGATTGGGTCGCGGTGGCACGCCGGGAGTGTATCATCGGTTCGATTTCCCCAAACGCCCTTTCCGATGCGCAATCTCCTGCTGGTCGCCACCATCGCTCTGTCCACCACCGGGTGCGGCATCATCTACAAGCAACCGATCTACCAGGGCAACCTGATCCGCGAGGACGCCGTTGCCAAGCTGCAGGTCGGCCAGAGCAAGCAGCAGGTGAATGCGCTGCTGGGCACGCCCTCGGTGCCGGATCCGTTCCACGCCCAGCGCTGGGACTACACCTCCAGCGAGCGCGTGAACCGCCTCGGCCGTACCGAAGTGAAGAACTTCACCGTGTACTTCGAAAACGACGTGGTCACCCGTTGGGAAGGCGATTACTTCCCGGCCAACGACAAGGCCTTGGCCCAGCAGACCGTGCGCCAGTTCGGCCGCAATCTGCCGAAGGACAAGAAGAAGGGCCGCTGAGCCCCGCTGCACCGCGCCGCCTGGCGGTGGCGCGGTTCAGTCGCCGCGTGCGCGCTTGCGTCGATTGTCCTTGGGGTCGGCCAGCAGCGGGCGCAGCAGTTCCACCCGGTCGCCGTCGTGCAGCACCTGCTGCGGGCGGGCCAGCACGCCATGCACGGCCAGCGCCGGGCAGTCGGCACTGCCTTCCAGCGCTGCGGCAGCGACCGCATCGGCCACGGTGGCGCCCTCTTCCAGTTGCAGCTGGCGCGCCAATACGCGCTGCGGCCAGGCCAGCACCACCTCGACCTCGATCATCGCTCAGCCCTCGTCGGCCACGCGCACGAAATCGTTGACCATGCGATCGGCCAGCCCCTGGAAGCCGATGGCCAGCGCCGGCCCCAGCAGGCGTGAGCTGGGTTCGAATTCCAGGGTCAGGGTTACCTTGCAGGCATCCTCGGCCAGGGCATGGAACTCCCAGCGGCCGTGCAACTGCTTGAACGGGCCGTCGCGCAACTGCATATCAATGCTGTGCGGGCGCTGCAGGGTGTTTTCGGTCTGGAACCAGGTGCTGAACGAGCCCAGGCCCAGGTCCAGGCGGGCCACCAGCCGGTCCTCGCCCTGTTCCAGGATGCGGGCATCGGAACACCAGCGGAAGCGGCGCGGATAGGCCTGCACGTCGTTGACGAGATCGAACATGCGGGCGGAGGAATGTTCGACCAGGGCGCTGCGGCGGATAGTAGGCATAAAGACAGAACGTTTCGGCAATCGACCGGGCGGGCCCGAATCGGAGACAATACGGAAATGAGCAAGAACAGCGGCAAGGATAAAGCAAAGAACGCGACGGCCAACAAGACCATCGCGTTGAACAAGCGTGCCCGCCACGAGTACCACATCGAAGAGCGCTTCGAGGCGGGCCTGGCCCTGCAGGGCTGGGAGGTGAAGTCGATCCGCGCCGGGCGCGGCAACATCATCGACGCCTACGCTTACGTGAAGCAGGGCGAGATCTTCCTGATCGGCGCGCAGATCACCCCGTTGATCCAGGCCTCTACCCACGTGGTGGCCAACGACCGCCGCGAGCGCAAGCTGCTGCTGCACCGGAGCGAGATCGACAAGCTGGTCGGCAAGGTCGAGCGCGATGGCTACACGATCGTGCCCACCGCCATGTACTGGAGCAAGAACAAGATCAAGCTGGAAGTGGCGCTGGCCAAGGGCAAGCAGACCCACGACAAGCGCGATGCCGCCAAGGACCGCGACTGGGCCATCGAAAAGCAGCGCGTGATGCGCCGCGGCAACCGCGACGCCTGAAGCGCCCCGCCCCCGCTCGGCTGCGGCGCTTCAACTGTAGAGCCGAGCCATGCTCGGCTGCGGCAAAGGATCAGTCGAGCATGGCTCGACTCCACAAAAAGCGGGTCAACCGGCCAGCGTGCCCCGCCCGCCCAGGCGCGGCGCCAGCGCCGCATGCATCACCGCCAGGTGCATCACCACCGCCAGTTCCGGCGCATGGCGGTCATCGCCGGCGCGCCACTGCTGGGCCAGGCGCGCCGCGTCGGCGGGCAGCAGCGACATCAGCTGCGTATCGTCCAGCGCATCTGCCGCACCCTGCAACTGCCGCGCGGTCTGCCGCGACTGCCACACATGCACGCCCATGCTCAGGCTGGCCAGCGACATCAGGGTCAGCGCCAGCCCGTGCTCGAACCACTGCGCCAGCACGTCCGGCCCCCACAGCAGCGCCGCCAGCACGGCCAGCGCCGGCAACCGCCAGCCCAGCCAGTGCATGCGGCCACGCTGCGGCCAATGCACCACCACCGCACTGGCCACCAGCGCCGCCGCGGCCGTGGCCGGCAACTCACTCACCCAGGTCGCCGCCAGCAGCATCGCCATGACCGCCCACACCCACGCCGGCGGCACCGCCCGGCGCTGGTAGTCGGCGCCTACCGGCCCGACCAGTTGTCGCAGGCTGCGCTGTTGCTTGGCTTCGGTCACCCATTGTCTCCGTGTCGATCCTGGCTCGGATGGTCGCTGCCAGTGTGTCGCAATTTCGTGCCCGGGAAGTTAGCAATCCGCTATGACAAAGGCTCTACAACCTGTTGCGGATTGAAAAACCTGCGAAGGTGACGGTTCAGCATTTTTGCCGTAGCATTACAGGCGTTGGGCAGGCTTGTGCCGTGGCAACACGGAATCGGCCTTGTACCTTGCAGCACTGTAGAAACCGGGGGTGCATTGTCCCCGTTGCGCATTTGGCGCCACCTCGCGAAACCACGGAATTTCGAAGCCCATCAAACACTTATGCTTGATGGGCTTTCTCGTTGCGGGAGGCAAAATGGGCAGAAGTGGGCATCGATTGGCAGCGTTTGGTCAACTTCTTGGTCAACATTCGATGTTGACCAACACCATGATCAGCCCGCTGGCGGATCACCGAGCTGCTGGTTCTCGTCCTCGAGCTGCTTGATGACCAGGCCCATCACTCTGTGCAGTTCGTTGTTCGCTGGATTGACGCCAGCCCAAATGTCCTCGAATGCGGCAGCACCGCCGGCCTGAAATGCCGTCGTGATTAGGTTGACCACGTTGTTTAGCGGTACGGAAACCTCTGGCGTGTGGATACGTGCGTGTAGCGGGATCAGCTCCAGCGCGGACTTTCGCAGTTCCGCGTCAGCCTCGTCGGTCGACCGAGCCTGATTCCACGGCCTTCCAATCTCGAAGGATCTACGCTTCTCGCTTGCAGCCACTGTCGCTGCACGAACAAACCGAACCGCTAGTGGCTGCAAGGCAAGAAGATTGGCGCGTTCTGCCTCGAGCCGGCGTATGCGGAGTTGGTCATAGCGCTGCTCCCGACGCAGCTCCTTATCGTGCAGCCTCCGCCGCTTTTCCGTCACGTGATCCTGTAGCCACTTCAGCCCGAAGCCCAGAATCAGGGTGGCAACCGGTACCACCCAATTCCAGTCGCCTCCATTGTTCGTCACTGCGGTGGCCGCCGGAGGAGCCTTGGCCGCCGCCACGAAAAGAGCTTCCAACATCTTTAGCCCCACCCCCTGTGTCTGTGGACATCTTGCCTGAACGATTTGACGAATAGATCAGATGGGACGAAAAGTTTGCTACCCGTTGAATTCATGCACCGTTCACATGCTAGGATCGGCGTTCAGGTTTCGATCAGGGAAGAATGATGGGGCGCAAGAGCAAAGTCGTTATTGGGGTAGTCGTGCTCGGCGCGGCGGCGTCGCTTTACGGGTATTACGCGGCGACAGGCAGTGCGCCACAGGCTGAAGAACGTTCGGCGACAGCCGGCGAGGCCCTCAAATTCGAGGAGCAGCGCGAAGAAAGCCCAAGACCGGGAACGGGGACTTCACCAAGCAAGGATTGGGCACACCTCAGCTCCAGCGCCGCGGAATCGCGCTTCCTAGAGTTGCGTGGACGAGCGGAAGCTGGAGATGTCATTGCCCAGCGCCAGCTAGCAGAACTTTTCGAACGGTGTTCGGTTTTTAGCCTCTCACCTTCAAATATGTACTCGATGCTTGATGCATTTGCACGAGTCAGGGGGGCCTCACCTACCGCGTACGATGGCATTAAAAAGCGTTTCTCGACGGTTTGCTCAGGAGTCGACGGCGGGCAGGTGATTCCTAAAGATGCTTACATGACTTGGCTCGACAAAGCAGCGCGCCAGGGAGACCCGTACGCCAAAGTCGCCCTCGCATCAAAAAACTATTCCAAACTTCAGGCATCAGATTACCAGTCGCTGGCGCGGGACGTAGTCAACTCATCCGATCCAGAAGCGGTGTTTGCATTGGGGGACTTGCTCGCACTTGCACCGCAGGATTCTGATCTGGCGGAGTACCGTCCAGCCGTCACTGGCCCCTACGCCAACTATGCATGGGGAATCGCCGCATGTCGGATGGGAGCTGATTGCGGATCAGACTCTTATCGAATGGACTCGCTCTGCGTCAACACGGGCATATGCAACTCTGGGGACTATGAAAGTGCCATCCGGACGAATGCCGTACCGGCTGGCCAACAAGAATCGCTCGACAAGGCGATAGCTGAAGTGCAGAGAGTCGTAGGAAAAAAGCCAATCTAAAAATGGAGTTTTAAATGAGCCTTGTTTCTGGTAAGAGGAAGTGGAGTCTGCTTGGTCTGTTCTTTGCTGCATTCGTCGTAGTCGCAGCGACGGTGGAAATCAACGCGCGTGCGTATCCGTACAACCAGGTTGCGGCTGCGCAGGGCATATCGGCTTTCGAAATGGCCGAATTGCGTATTGCCGGGCTGACTGGCCTGGCTGGGATGCACCGCGCCACCTTCGGTATTGGCTCGCTTCCAATCGGAAGCACCATCAAGGTCACTTGGCCGGATGGATCGGTGGAAGAGGGAAAAGTGCTCTGCCTGAGCGGCACCGTGTGTGTGGAACCAGTGCCTGGGACCCAAAAGGAAGCATCGGGTGGCGGTGGCGGTGGTGGCGGTGACTTCGGCGGCGGCGGCGGTGACGGCGGCTGGTGGGGAGATGTAGGCGGCGGCGGCGGCGGCGGCGGCGGTGGTGGTGGCGGTGGGGTGGTTATCGTTGGTGATCCCACGGTAATCGGCTGACACGATCTGGATACTGGCAACGTGTGAAGAAGCACGTTGCCAGTACTTGCCTACGCTTCTCCCTAGTTCACCTACCCGGGACAGCTTTTATCGGCTACTGCTGTCATAGCAGCACTCAGGCGGTCAGATGTCCGGCAGTCCCAAGCGCCTCCGCAAGGCTGCCACGAGCACGATCGAGGTCCGCACCAGCGCGTGCTGGTCGCGGGTCAGCTGGTCATACATCTCCAGCACCTCCGGGGGGATCTTCCCTACCCGGCCTGCCTTGAAGGCCTCCATCGAGACCACCTGAGCCTTTTGGCGCTCATCTTCCATGCCCTTCTCCAGCGTCTGGCGGCGAGAGTGCCGCCCCCTGGATGCCGTGGGCCCCATCTCCAGGCCTCTTGCAGGGGAAAGAAAACCAGCACCACTGTCCATGGGCTGGCCGTTCTCCTGCTTTCCTTCTCCAATGGCCACCAACTGCGAGTCCTTCTTGTCCATCGGCTACTGACCCCTGTATCGGTAACGCCGGCACCAGCGCCGGCGTCTTCACATTGGTTCCATCCAAGCAGATCCGACGGGGGCGCAAAGTTGCAGCAACTACTCGCTGACCGCTTTGTTCAGGCGCGCGGCCAGCTTCGGGTTGAGCACGATGCCGGCCTCGGCCCTGGCGCTGTAGCGGGCACGGTTCTTGATGGCCTGCTGCAGACCGCTCGAGGTGATCGCCAGCTCCGGATTGGCCTTGTTGAAGGCGCCGATCTTGCTGAGCACCGAAGCCCGGTCGCTGGCGTCGCCGTTGCGCAGGGCCATGGCGAAGGCGTTCACCAGCGACTTGCGGCGGTCGAGGATGTGCTGCTCGTAGTTCTTCAGCGCGCGGGTGGTCTCGTACTGCCTGGACACCTTCTCCGGGGCGAAGCCACTGCCCTGCAGCAAGATCTGCCAGGGCGAGAGATCCTCGACGACCGGATCGCCGCGAAGGGTGTTGACACCTTCAGCCCCGTAGCGGATCGACTTCATGATGTCCTTGAAGCCCTTCGGCAGCATGGTCTCCACCCCACGCCAGATGTGGCCCTCGTCGACCTGCTGCTTGCCGACCAGCACGTTCTTCAGGACCCCGCCCATTGGCCCTGCGGCCTGCTCGAGCAGGTTGTTGAACATGCCGCGGCCGTCGAGCTCGCGATCGGCGTCGCGGATCCACAGGCTGTCCAGGCCGACACGGCCGGAAATGTTGGCGCCGGTCAGCTTGTCGGCCGGCCCGTGCAGCAGCAGATCCGCACCGCCCTGCCCCAGCATGCCGGTGAGGAAAGCCCGCAGCTCGGTCTCTGCATCCCACGGCTCTTCGTCATCCCCGAAGGTGGCCTGGATGCCATTGAGCGCCCCCATGATCATGCCCATCATCGGCAGGCCCATGGCGCCGGAGAACAGTGCGCTCATGCCCAGCAGGCCGGTCAAGTTGCGACGTGCCACCCGGCGCACTTCGGGGTCCTGCCCCTTGGTGGCCTGCCACACCATGCGCCCGAGCGCCCAGGTCATGTTCAGGCTGTACTGCCGGAACATCAGCAGCACCTTGGCGGTACCGCTCTGCATGAAGCGGGCGCGGTTGGCGTTGCTGTAGTCGAAGTGGGTGTCGAAGATGGCGTCCCGGGCGAACTTCACCGCCTCGTCGAATGACTTGCCGTCGGCACGGGCCAGGCGGTAGGCGGCCATGCCGGTCGCCTCGCGGTTGACCACCTCGGTCTTGTGGAAGCCCCAGCCGATGATCTCCATGGCCTTTCTCCAGGCTGGGTTGTAGCCCGTCATGCCACCTTCGGCGATGCCGGCGAGATTGTGGGCCTGCGTCTTCTCGATGGCACCGGAGGCTTCAAGCGCCTGGTAGGCGCGGAGCTCGTCGGGGTCGGCCAGCGTCCTCTGGATGTTGCCCACGGTGCGCACGGCGTCACGGCTGGCGGCCAGCAGGTAGTTCATGGCCTTGACCCCGCCGTGCCGTGCGGCCAGGTAGGGGTAGCTGACCAGGGCGGTCTGAGTCACGTTCACCAACGCCGCCGCCGGAGTCGCGCCCAGGTAGTAGGTAAAGCCGAACGACGAGATCAGGTTTGTCAGCGCCGAGTCGGTCGGATTCATGATCCATTCGTGCCGCTTGCCCAGCTCTTCCAGAAGGGCGTCGCCCGCCACGATCTTTCGTGTGTCGACGTTGGGCGATGCCTGAATCTTCTTCTGCGCGTCCTTCAGGTCGGTTAGCACCCCCTGCAGCTTGTGGGCGTATCGCAGTCGGGCCAGCTGGTGCGACCCGTGTTGCATGTTGTAGGCGAAGGCACGCACGGCATCAGGGTCGAAGCCAGGCACCGACTTGCGGTGGATCTGGTGCTTGCGCATCGACAGCTCCGGCATGGTCTGCAGGTACAACTGGTACACCTGGTCCTGGACCGCGTCGGACACGTGCGCCGTCCGCAGTTGGTCGATCACGTCGGCGACGAAGGTGCCGCTCGGTGCGTCGGCCGCCCTGCCCTCCATCTTCATTCCTCGGGCGGTGATGGCCCACTCCTTGGCTTGGAGGTCCTTCACGGCTCGGTCCAGCTCGTTCTGTGATTCGAACATCAGGAAAGTGCTTGTGCTGCCCTTCTCCGCTGCGACGAAGAACTTGCCGAAGCGCTGCAGGGGGAAGTAGACGCCTTGCAGCCGCGCGGATTCGAACTGCTCACGGATTTTGTTCACCAGCATGCGGCGGCTACTGTCGCTGATGACCTGGCCTCCAACCAGATCACCACCCTTCAGGTCCTCGATGCGTTGGATCAGGGCCTCTTCCACCGCGTCGGACCTGGCTCGATAGGCATCACGGAACTGGCTGTAGAACCTCCGCGCTTCGGGTGACAGCTGTGACCACTGCTCAACCAACGGAGCGTACTGCCTGCGGCGACGTGGTTCGACCTTCAGCATTGCTTTCAGCGCCTTCACTTCATTCATCATGTTTGTCTTGGTGTCGCCGCTGCGTTCCCTCATCTGCTGCTGGATCACCTTGATCGCATGTAGAACGTTCTTGCGGTTGACCTCCTGCAGACCCTGCCCTCCTGGCGCCTTGAATTGCAGGGGCTGGTGGCAGGAGCTCGAGCTCGAAGTGCTGAATGACTCGGAAGACCACGATGCACTTATCAACGCGATCAGCGCCATGTCGGACTTCAAGCCGAGCGCCCCCGACTACAGCGACTTCCAGATCACCGACGCTTGGGAATACGCATCGTCCCTGCAGCAGTACACGCTCCACTTCATCTGGCGCCTCTACGCGATCGCCCACGCGATCCGTGCCTACGATGACGCTGCCGGCGCTGCGGCGCCGATAGGCTTGCCCGGTGACATCGCCGCACCTGCGCCGCTGACGGAGATCGACCATGCGTAAGCACCGCAGAGAGGTGGGCGGGCACGTCGAAGAGCCCGTGAACCTAAGAAGCGCTAGATTTCTCTTTTCGGAGATCGGTCTTGGAAAAATCATGCGGCTGTGCACCCGAGAACTCTCGAATGTTCGCTGCCGTTTCCATGCAATAGGCGGAGAACTTCTCGACGTACTTTTTCAGGCTTTCAATCTGGTCCATCGATCCCGCAAAAACCTTGATCTCACGCGGGACATGGTCGGGTCGGGTCCTTACTTTCACCTGAGAAAGCAGCACTTGACAGGTATCGCTTAAAGTTCGGCTGTATCCGATCAGGACTGCAAGATCGTTACCAAGCTTCTCCGGCAAATAATGAAGCCTGTCTTCCGACTTCTCGGTACCGGGCAAAAGCGATCGCGCACCCAGCTGGAACGTACGCTCAAAGAAGGCAACGTCTTCATCATTCTTCGGTGTCCCTCGAGCCAAAGCCTCAATGCAATGTTGATGCAGGATGTAAAGCTCCATGGGCAGTCCCGAAACCTCGTGAACAAGCACTCGAGCAACTATGCGAGCGTTCCCATCCCTTACTCCAACCACTTCCAAATGCTGCTGCTCGGCAATTCTGGTCGCCTCAGCAGCAATCGAGGTGGCTTGGCGAGACGTGCGATAGGCGAGGACTGCAACGAATGTTGTCGCCACAACTGCTATGACACCGACCCCCACGGATGCCCAAGCGGCAATCGTGGATAGCAACGCCATCAGCACGCCCGCCCAGTCGGCCGCATTCCCTAAATCAGCTGCTAGCAAACATGTGCTCATCCGCGCTTCCTTATCACGGTCCGGTCGGAGGGATTCTCCCATGACTGCGCTGCAATTGCTCCACCGCTTGGCCACCGGAGACGACTTATGAGTAGCAGATCCCCTGCAGGAGGATTGCCGAGGGTCGGAACCCCCGCGAACCTGCGCCCGGTTCGGTTCGTCACGCTCAAGCAATTCGAGACGCTGACCGGCTACACGGTCGACGCGGTCAACTCGAAGATCAAGCGTGGCGACTGGCTGGAGGGTGCCGTGTTCATCAAGGCGCCGGATGGAAGAAACCTGATTGACTTGGAGGGGTACGAAGAGTGGGTAATCCACGGCAAGGCGGCTTCAGGCCAGCTACACAGAGCAGCATCGCAATAGACTTTTACTATCGGGGCAAGCGTTGCCGTGAGCGGATCAAGCTCGCCCCGACAGCTCGGAACCTGCGCTACTGCGAGAATCTGCTGGGGCAGATCAAGGTCGAGACCGAGAAAGGCACCTTCGACTATGCCACCCACTTCCCCGGCAGTAAGCGTGCGGTGCAGGTGGCAGGGAAGCCGGCGGCCCTGGATACCTTGGAGCAGGTGCTGACCCGGTGGCTGGCGCAGAAAGAGCCCGAGCTCGAGCACAGCAGCCTGATCGGCTACCGCCGCATCATCGAGAACATCCTGGTGCCCCGCTGCGGCGCGATCGCGCTGCGTGACTTCGACCGTATCGCGCTGAAGGAGCTGGTGGCCACGTTCGATGAGTCGACGTCGGCCAAGCGCATCAACAACGTCCTGGGCCCGCTCCGCGGCGCCTTGGATGAGGCCGTGGCCGACGACTTGATCCAGAGCAATCCCCTCGACGGCTTCAGGGTGAAGCGGCGTGCCAAGGCCAACGCGCGCGAAGAGGTCGACCCCTTCACGCCGGAGGAAGTTCAGGCGATCCTGGCCGCCTGCCGCGAGGACCAGGTCCGCAACTACTGCCAGTTCAACTTCGCCACGGGCCTGCGCACCTCGGAAATGATCGGCCTGTGCTGGTCGGACATCGACTGGCGCAAGGGGACGGTCAAGATCCGGCGCGCCTGGGTCATGGGCAAGATGAAGGCCCCCAAGACCGAGTCAGGCGTGCGAGAAGTGCAGCTGCTGCAGCCGGCAATCGATGCCCTGAAGGCCCAGCGTGCCCATACCGCCACCGCCGGCGAGTTCGTCTTCCATGACCCCAGGACGAACGCGCGGTGGGGGTCGGATCAGAGCATCCGCGCCGGCGAATGGCAGCGCGCGCTGCGCAAGGCTGGCGTCCGGTACCGGTACCCGTATCAGATGCGCCAGACCTTCGCATCACAGGCGCTCAGCGCGGGCGAAAACGTCATGTGGGTGGCAAGGCAGATGGGCCACCGTGACTGGACAATCACGGCGAAGAAGTACGGCCGATGGATCCCGTCGATGGTCCCCGATGCTGGTGCGAAGGCCGCGGCCGCCTGGACCTTATTGCCTGGCAAGATGGGCTAGCTCACACCTATGCTTTAGCAATGCGATCAACATCATCGTAATGTGGAGAAAGGCTTGGGAAACCTCGCGGTAATGGGTCGGGCTTCGCACTTCATCCGTCGGCCCAAGAGCCAGCCTTATGAGCACGGACCCGCCCCCTTCCGTACCCTTGTTCTCGGACTGCTGCAGCATCTGCGCGATGTGAAATTCAGAGAAATGGATAGCACCCGATGTTCGTCGATAGACATCGGGGATCCAATCTGCCAAGGGCTTAATCTGATCTATCAGCCATCGATCGCTAGCCTTTTCCTTTGCCCCACGAAGCTTCATATCCTTGATACTCACACCCGATGCGACACTCCTAGCAAACTCTTCCGCCGTCAGACCGGGAGTCTGCTCGGCCCAGTAAATTGCGTATGTCCTGGCCAAGGTATCAAGATTCAACCTGACAATGGTCATAGCCATTTGACCGTTCTTTGAGTCAACAGCTTGGCGGAACGCCATCTCCAAGGAAAGCGTCCTACGAATTGCCGCTAAGAGAAAGTGGCGCTCGCATTCCCTTTCCCGCTGAAAGGCAAATAGGCGCTTCGCGGCAGCATAGAGATCTGCTCTGATCCGTCGATACCAGCCCGAGCTCCCAAACTCACCCAAGTCCTCAATGGGCGCATCAGGTTCGCTGTCTAGCTGTCCGTCCAAACCGAGCTCCTGTTAGGCGGCCAACATGTCAGTGACGACGTCTTCGGCAACGAGCAGAGGATCAGAGTAGCTCTTCATCTCTACTCCGACCCTGCTGAATTTCCATGAGAAATCATCCAGCAGCTCATCAAACCGCTCGGCTGCCGCAGCTCCTGAATCATGTCGAACCACGTACATCAGCATCCGATCTCCTTGGTAGACACGCTTTGCAATCTGCAGATCGTTGTCTGCGCGCAAGAGCCTTAGCTCGGCATCCTTCCTTTTGGCGAACCTTGCCGAGACGATCGTACCGAGCGCCCGATTGGACTGGAGTGGAATATCTAGGTAGTGAGTCTTCCCGGGCTCCCTAACCTCGAATTGGTTCTCCCCGCGGATGATGGTCTCAGCGCGAAGTCCGGAGATGCGCCGTAGCTCGTCAAAGACGACACTTCTGATGGCGTCATTCGGCTCCGTCTTCAGCCACTTTCCACCGCGCTCTGCCTCCGCGCGCGGGCGGGCCAGCGGAACGGTTCGGAAAAATAGGTCATCGACAACTGCACGGGCGTTGGTTCCGGAGGCATACTTTTCCTCGCTGAGGAAGATGCCAGTTGCTGGTATCTCGAATCCAGCCGCCAACGCGTCACCGACGACCCTCACGAGAAACTGCGCATCGCTTGCCACGCTTGCGTCATAAAGACATTTGACCCTATCGAATGAGTCGATCAAGCGCACTATGCTCTGTCCATTGCCTGCCCTGAACCGGACGCCAAGGTTCAATACTTCACCTGTGGCCGCATGGCAGCCAGCGAATGTTCTGCCACACACCTTCAACGGCCTGGCCAGCACTCGAATTGGACGTCCTTAGTAGACTTGTCAGATTCATAGCAGCACCTGGAATGCTGTCTTGTAGTGTTTCGGGACGGAAGTTGCGCGCTGCTGCAGGAAATCCTTCACGTCTTGTTCCTCTAGCCCCTCCACAAGACGGGGCAGCCACTCCAACAGGTCGAGATCCGCCTTGGCAAGAACGGTTGCATGAGCCTCAAATGCGCTGAGAACTCCGGATCTGACTTTCGCAGGGGCCTGCTCGACGTCATGAGAGTCCCAAGCGGCGAGAGCCAGCTTATTCGTGTGACTCACACGAGCTCTATCCAACGGAACAGCCCACGCGTTCCCCGTACAGACCCGGCCGTGATCAATGACAGCATATTTCCCAGGCGCCATGCGGACGAGGTTTCCGAGATTCCGATCCTCATTGAGTACCCAAGCATCCAGTGCAACCACATCAACCAGCTTCTGCCACTTCTTTAGGTCATCACGAAGTGCTTCTAGTCCCGGCTCTTCTGTCCATCTAAAGGCCTGCTTTGGAGTGTTGCCGCCAACGTCCTCGACGCACCACGCCACGACGCTGCCGCTCGCGTCCTTCATCGGCCTGAACCCATCAGGCAGGTAGCCCGTCTGGGCATTCGACAACAACATGATCGCGGATCGCACCGGCACATCGATGTCAGCATGCTTCGCCAAGACGTAGCCGATGAGTTCATTGACGAGACCCTTGGGCGCGTCACCTTCGTCATAAACCTTCACATAGGCATCGACTGGCGTGCCAGGCTCAAACTCCACCCTCGCCTTGTGCGTGTTGGCGTCATAGCCGTCACCCGCCTTACCAAGGTAAGACAGGTAGCTGCTTGGTCCCAGCAATTGCGTGACCGACATGCCGGAGCTCCTTGCCCCTTAAGCGTCCGGCCAGAGCGTCGCATACGCTGCGATTGTTCAGCAAGTGAAGATGAACAGGAATGACTTGCCGCGTGACTGTTCAGGAAGATTGCCGTACCATCCACATCGTTAGGCGGGTTCTTGGTCAACATTTGGTCAACCAAGGGCCTGAAAGCCTTGCAATACTTGAAGAAACCGGGGGTGCATTGGTTTCGACGGGGGTTGTGAAGTCGCCTGGCGCATGCCGAGGGGGTAGCTTTCCTCGTAAATCCAGCTGCAAAACTCTAGTTGCCAACGACGACAACTACGCTCTGGCCGCTTAAGGCCTAAGCCTCGAAACCGCTTGTGTCCATGCTCGCGGTGTAGAGTCACTATCATGGAATCGCGCTGGGCGGCTGCCTGTCAGTCCGGCACTAGAACACAACAGGCTGGTCCCCGGGTGCGCTTTGCACACCGTGCTGCTCGGGGGCGAGATCCAACGGTGAGCTAAGCATGTAGTGCTGGGGATGGAGTGCCTTCGGACGGCGGTTCAATTCCGCCCACCTCCACCATCTGTATGGCCTGTCGAGGCCGCAAGAAGCCGGATCTCCTATGAAGGGGTTCCGGCTTTTTTGTTGCCGTTTTCGTGCGCGCGGTGACAGCCCCCCCATGCCTGCCGCACACTGCAGAACCAACGGCCACACGCCCTGCCCGGCCACCCCATAAGGATCTGCAATGAACCTCCGCCTGCCCGCCCTGCTGTTCGCCCTGGCCATTGGCGCATCCGCCACCGCCGCGCCCGCCACCAAGCCCACCGCCGCTCTGGAAACCCTGCTGGCCTGCCGGCCCGGTTCCGATTTCACCCAGGCCCAGGCCGAACAGGCGCTGCGCGCAGCCGGGCTGACCCCGGTGCCGGGCGGCGTGTTCCAGCCCAAGGGCGGCAAGGTGGCACTGCTGGGCGGCAGCGTGACCAGTGCCGATGTCAGCGTGATTGCCGGCGGGCAGAAGAGCATCCACGTGTACCTGCTGGGCATCACCGCCGCGCAGGTCGGCCGCAGTCTATCGGTGACCACGGTGAACGATGATGCCGACACCGATGCGCCCTCCTACATCCGCAAAGTCGATGCACGCCACACCCAGCACGTGGGCGCGGCCGACGATTACGAGGGCTATTCGGCCGCGGTCAGCTGCCAGATCTCGCCGTAACCCTGCGCGGCACGACGCCTACAGCCAGCGCCGCACCTGGTTGCGGAAGGCGGCATAGCGGACACCAAAGCGCGCGGCCAGCGCGCGCTCTTCCGGCACGATCTGCAGGCGGGTGATCCAGGCCACGAACAGCGGCACCACCAGCAGCGCCAGCGCGTTGCGCAGCAGCAGCATCGCGCCCAGCAGCACCAGCGCCTGGCCCAGGTACATCGGGTTGCGGCTGTAGCGATAGATGCCGCTGGTCACCAGCGCCGTCGTCGAAGCCGGCCGCAGCGGATTCACCGTGGTGCGCACGCGGCCGAAAGTCCACTTCGGCAGCAGGTTCAGCAGCAGGCCCAGCACGCCGATGGAAACCGCTGCCCAGACCGGCATCGGCAGCGCCCACCCGGGCAGTAGGCCGTCCAGCGCCCACCCCGCCAGGCCGCACAGCAGCATGACCAGCGGTGGCGGAATGCGGGTTTCCAGCAGGTGCATCGGCATCCCCAGGCGTCAGCGCAAGGCCCGCAGTGTCACACACGCCGCCACTTTCTTCCGCGTTGACGCCGCTCCGGCTAGAGTGGCGCCACTGCGCAGGAGGACCGCATGGCATTACCGGGTTTCACCGTCGTTCGCCACATGGCGCTGGCCGCCACCGCCCTGCTGTTGCTGAGCGGCTGCGCCACGCTGCGCCAGTTCGGCCCGTCGGTGCAGGTGGGCACGGTCACCCCGGGCCAGTACATCGCGCTGAAGCGCGGTGACATCCTGACCAGCGGCAAGCTGAGTGCGGCCACCTGGGAAACGTTGCGCGTGGCCGGGCTGGATGAAACCGCGTGTGCCAAGCCGGGGCCGGCCTGCATCGAGGCGATGGAAGCCAGCATCGTAGTGCGCGAGGAAGACAAGCGTTCCAGCCTGGCCGAACTGTGGCTGCAGTATGCGATGAGCCTGCCCGCGCCCAAGCGCGAATCCCCGGCCGCGGCACGTGCGGCGGCGCCGACGCAGCCGCTGGCCCCGCTCGATGCCGGCTTCCAGCCGCGCCTGGATGCATGGATGCAGGTGGCCCGCCAGGCCTACGCGTATCTGTTCTTCACCGAGCGCACCGCAAACCAGCGTGGCTTCGAAGACCGCCAGACCCAGGTGCGCGATTACTACAACCTGGCCGTGCAGGAAGCCTCGGTGATGCTGTTCGAGGTGTATTCGCGCGGTGACGCCGGCAGCGACCGTTCGCGCCTGCAGGTGGGTTCGTGGACCTTCGTGCTGGCCCCCGATGCCGACGGGGCCACCCAGGATGGCCGGCAACTGGTCGAGCTGGTGCCGGCCGCGTCGATGTCCTTCACTGGTACCCTGCGCAGCGTGCACCGCCGCGATGGCTTCGGCGCCGAACTGGTGGCGGTGATGGCCGACCCCAGCGAACAGCCCACTGCGACCGCGCCCGCGCCGGGCAGCCCGCAGGCGGCAGCAGCGGCCACCGTGCGCGACTGGAGCGAGATGCCCTCGCCGTCGATGACGGTGCTGCTGCGCTTTGCCGGCGCCAACCTGTGGGAAGTGCTGCACGACAACGCGCCCACGCTGGAAATCCACGACCCCTACCAGGTGTCCGAAGTGCAGCTGCACGGCGAACAGGTGCCGCTGGCGGCCAACTTCACCGCCGGCTATGCGCTGTGGCTGGCGCGCTCCAATTTCAGCCGGCAGTCGTTGCGCTCGCTGTTCGGTGGCAAGGGCGGCATCGAGCGCCCGCATCTGTTCATGATGCAGCCGTTCGACCCGGACCGGCGCGTGCTGCTGATGATCCACGGGCTGGCCAGCAGCCCGGAAGCGTGGGTGAACGTGGCCAACGAACTGATGCGCGACGAGGAGATCCGTCGCGACTTCCAGATCTGGCAGTTCTACTACCCCACCAACATGCCGATCGCGCTCAGCCACGATGCGATCCGCCACACGCTAGACGATGTGCTGGCGCACTTCGATCCGGGCGGCAAGGATGTGGCTTCGCACGACATGGTGGTGGTCGCGCACAGCATGGGCGGGGTGATCTCGCGGCTGTTGGTTTCTTCGTCCGGCGACCATCTGGTGCAGACCCTGCTGGACACTGCGCAGATGTCGCCGGTGCAGCGCGAGCTGCTGCGCACGCGCGGCGCACCGCTGCTGAATTTCCAGCCGGAACCGGAAATTTCGCGGGTGGTGTTCATCGCCACCCCGCACCGTGGCACCGATGTGGCCGGCACGCGCCTGGGCCAATGGATCGGCAAGTTCGTGCGGCTGCCGTTGACCGTGCTGGAAGACGTGGCCAGCCTGGCCAACGACGGCCAGATCGAACGCAACGATGACAAGCACGGTTACCGCATGAACAGCATCCAGAACCTGGACAAGGACGATGCCTTCATCAAGGCGGTGGCCGACCTGCCGATGGCGCCGAAGGTGCGTTATCACTCCATCATTGCCCGCTCCAGCGCGCAGGGCCCGCTGCAGGACAGCAGCGATGGTCTGGTGCCGTACTGGAGCTCGCACCTGCCGCATGCGCAGTCTGAAAAGGTGATCGTGTCCGGCCACAGCGTGCAGGAAGCGACACCGGCCATCGTCGAGCTGCGGCGCATCCTGCACGAGGACATGCAGGCGCACGACGCGCCACGCGACTGAAGCCCCTCCCAGCGGCCAGCGGCCAGCGGCCACACCCGGCATATCCGCCGGGTGCCATCCGTGCGATCCTCTGGAATCGTTTTCATGGAATGGAGGGATTCCACGATGTTGCAGCACGTCCGCCGCACCGCGCTCTGCGCGCTGTTGGCCCTGGCCCTGCCGGCCGCCGTCTGGGCTGCCAGCCCGGCACCCCTGAAAGTCATGTCGTTCAACGTACGCACGCCGGCCGATACCGAGCCGGGCAAGCGCTGGCCGGACCGCCGCGGTGCGATGGTCAAGGTCATCCTGGAGGCCCACCCGGCGGTGATCGGCACCCAGGAACTGGTGCCGGAACAGGCCAGCTACCTGGCCGAGCACCTGCCGGGCTACCGCTGGTTCGGCAAAGGCCGCCGCGGCGGCGACGGCGACGAGCACATGGGCGTGTTCTACGACAGCAAAGTACTGGCGGTCGAGCAGTCCGGCGACTTCTGGCTGTCGGACACCCCCGACGTGGCGGGCAGCATCACCTGGGGCAACCTGTTCCCGCGCATGGTCACCTGGGCGCTGTTCCGCCGCCTGGACGACGGCCGCCGCTTCTACTTCATGGACACCCACCTGCCCTACCGCGACGAGGATGAGCCGCGCCGGCAGAAGGGCGCCGAGCTGATCGCCCAGCGCGTGGCCGGCCTGCCGGCGGATCTGCCGGTGGTGCTGACCGGCGACTTCAACAGCGAACCGGGCAGCGGCACCTACCAGGCCTTCACCCGCGTGCTGCAGGACACCCGCACCCAGGTGGCCGCACCGAAGGGGCCGCGCAAGACCTTCCATGATTTCACCGGCACGGCCACCACGCAGCTGGACTGGGTGCTGGTGCGCGGCTTCCACGCGCGCAGCTTCACCACCGACGACCGCCGCATCGGCGGTGTGCTGCCCTCGGACCACTTCCCGCTGGTGGTGGAACTGGACTGGCCGAAACCCTGACCGATACGCCCCCTGCTCAGGGCGGGGGGCGCTTGTCCAACAGACGGAACAGGGCCTGGTGCTGGTCGCGCGCCTGGAAGATGCGTGCGGCCACCGCCAGGAACAGAGCCACGCAGATCAGGCCGACGCCGAGCATGGAATCGGGCAGGCGCATGAAACCCACTGCGCCGGTCAGCGCGGCCAGCACCATCAGCACCACCACTGCCACCGACAGCCCTGCGCCAGGCAGGCCGGGGTCTCCAAACAGCATCCGCTGGGTGGATCGCTTCTCGTCACGCATCGCCGGTCCTTGCTGGGGTGTGTGCCACTAGGTACACCGCGCGGGCAGATTCCGGCAGAGTCAGAAACGACATGGCGCCGACTGGCGTTGCCGCCAGACCGTGCAGAGCGCGGGTATCACGCCGCCAGCCACGCTGGAAACGACGTGATGCCCTCGCCTGCAGTCAGCGGCTGGCCACCGCCGGCTGCGGCGCCTGGCCCCAGCCGCCCAGTGCCTTGTAAACACCAACCACGCTGACATTCACTTCCGCCTCGGCTGCGGCCAAGGCATCGTCGGCGGCCAGCTGGGTGCGCTGCGCATCCAGCAGGGTCAGGAAGTCTTCCGAACCTTCACGGAAGCGGATCTGCGCAAGCGATTCGGCACGACGTGCCGCCTGCGCCTGCTCGACCACGATCGCCAGTCGCGCCTGCTGCTTGGAATAGCGGGTCAGCGCGTTTTCGGTGTCTTCCAGGGCCAGCAGCACGGCCTGTTCGTATTGCGCCGCCACGCCTTCGGCTTCGGCCTTGCTGGCACGCAGGCGCGCCTTCACCGTGCCGAAGTCGAACGCGGCCCAGCTGATCGACGGGGTGAGCAACCACGCCTTGTTGTTGCCGTTGACCAGGCCGCTGGCATCGCCGCCGAGGAAACCGACGAAGCCGGACAGCGACAGGCGCGGGAACAGATCGGCGGTAGCCACACCTACCCGCGCGGTGGCAGCGGCCAGGCGGCGTTCGGCCATGCGCACGTCGGCACGCTGGCGCAGCAGCTCGCGGGTATCGCCCAGCGGCAGCGCCTTGGCGAATGCCGGCACGTCATGCGGGGCCAGCATCGCGGTCAGCACCTCCGGGCGCTGGCCCAGCAGTACGGCCAAGCGGTTGCGCGACTGTGCCTCGGAGACTTCCAGCAGCGGAATGTCAGCCTCGATCGCCTTCAGGCGCGCGCGACTGCTCTGCACGTCCAGTTCGCTGCCGGCGCCCAGTTCCCAGCGTGCTTCGGTCAGCTTCTGCGTATCGCGCAGGTTCTCCAGCGTGTGCTGGGCCACCGCGATGCGCTTCTGGGTGCCACGCAGTTCGAAGTAGTTGCGCGCCACTTCGGCCGCCACCAGCACCTGCGCGTCGGCCAGGTTGGCCTGCTCGGCGCCCAGATCGGCACGCGCGGCTTCGGCGGCGCGACGCTTGCGGCCGAACAGGTCCAGCTCCCAGCCGGCATCGAAGCCGAGCTGGTAGCTTTCGCTGAACACCCGCTCGCCGCCCTGCTGTGCATCAGGCTGCTTGCGGCGGTCGTAGCTGCCACCGGCGGTGACATGCGGGGCCTGGTCGAAGCGGCTTTCCACGAACACCGCGCGGGCCTGGCTGACGCGGGCCACGGCCACGCGCAGGTCCAGGTTGTCCGACAGCGCGCCGTGCACCAGCTCTTCCAGCACCGGATCGTCGAACTGCGCCCACCAGCTGGCCACCGGCGCGGCCGTGCTGAACACCGTCTGCTGCGCGCTCTGCAGGGCCACCGGTTCCTGCACCGGCGCCTTGTAGTTCGGGCCGACGGTCACGCAGCCGGCCAGCACCAGGCTGGACACGGCTGCGGCCAAGGTACGGATCACCACGGCAGCACCTCGCCCAGATAGGTGAAGCTGCCGCTGGCGCCGGCATCGCCGATCAGCGCCATTTCCACGCTGGAACGGGCGCCTTCGCTGATTTCGATTTCACCGTTGCCACCGTTCATGTCGGTCTTCACGTAACCGGGGTGCACGGTGTTGACCTTGATCGGCGTGTTGCGCAGTTCGTAGGCCAGGGCCAGGGTCCAGCTGTTCACCGCCGCCTTGGAGGCGTTGTAGGCGGGAATCTTGAAATCGTAGATGCCCGAGTTCGGGTCGGCATGCAGGGTCTGCGAACCGAGCATGCTGGACACGTTGACGATGCGACCGGACTTGGCCTGCTTGACCAGCGGCAGGAAGGCCTGGGTAACGGCCACCAGCGCATACACGTTGGTGTCGAAGGTGCGGCGCCAGGTATCGAGCGACTGCTCGGACGGTGCCTGCGCCGGGTTTTCGATCATGATGCCGGCGTTGTTCACCAGGATGTCCAGGCGACCGTGGCGCTGGCGCACCTGTTCGGCGGCTTCGGCAATGCTGGCCGCATCGGTCACGTCCAACTGGATGGCTTCCACCGGCAGGCCTTCGGCCTGCAGCTGCAACGCTTGTTCCACCGCCGTTTCGCGCTTGCGACCGGCCAGCAGCGTGTGCACGCCGGCCTGCGCCAGCTGGCGCACGGTTTCCAGGCCGATGCCGCGGGTGGCACCGGTAACCAGGGCAATCTTGTTCTGATGGGTGTTCATGGGTCATGCCTCGATAGGGGAAAGCGGGCGCCGGCACCGGGCCGGCGCAACCGCGGGTTTCCAGGTCAGTGATGGATGGTCGGTTCGCCGTGCTGCACCAGCTGGCCACCGCCGTTGCGGGTGACGAACTTGCGCAGGGCGACGTAGAACACGGGGGTCAGGAACAGGCCGAACAGGGTCACGCCCAGCATGCCGGCGAACACGGTGATGCCGGTAACCGAGCGTACCTCGGCACCTGCGCCATGCGACAGCACCAGCGGCACGGTGCCGGCGATGAAGGCGATGGAGGTCATCACGATCGGGCGCAGGCGCAGGCGGCAGGCTTCCAGCGCGGCCTCGACAATGCCCTTGCCACCCATTTCCAGCTCGCGGGCGAACTCGACGATCAGGATCGCGTTCTTGCACGCCAGGCCCATCAGCACCACCAGGCCCACCTGCACGAACACGTTGTTGTCACCGCCGGTCAGCCACACGCCGAACAGGGCCGACAGCAGGGTCATCGGTACGATCAGGATCACCGCCAGCGGCAGCGACCAGCTTTCGTACAGCGCAGCCAGCACCAGGAAGGCCAGCATGATCGCCACCGGGAAGACGATGAAGGCCGCCTTGCCCTGGGTCGCCTGCTGGTAGCTCAGGTCGGTCCATTCGGTGGTCATGCCCACCGGCAGCACCTTGCCGGCGATCTCGGTCAGCTTGTTCATGGCTTCGGCCGAAGACAGCACGCGCGGGTCGGCTTCGCCGGCCAGGTCGGCGGCCGGGTAGCCGTTGAAGCGCAGCACCGGGTCGGGGCCGTAGGTCTGCTTCACGGTGACCATCGAACCGATCGGCACCATCTCGCCACGGTCGTTGCGGGTACGCAGCTTGCCGATGTCTTCCACGCTTTCACGGAACGGACCATCGGCCTGGGCGATCACCTGCCAGGTACGGCCGAACTGGTTGAAGTCGTTCACGTAGGCCGAGCCCAGGTAGGTCTGCAGGGTGTCGAACAGCTCGGTGAGCTGCACGCCCTGCGCCTTGGCCTTCACCCGGTCCACTTCGGCATCCAGCTGCGGCACGTTGGCCTGGTAGCTGGTGATCGGGAACGCCATGCCGGGGGTCTGTGCCACTGCACCCTGCATCGACTGCACCGCATTCTGCAGGGCGCCATAGCCCAGGTTGCCGCGGTCTTCGATGAACATCTGGTAGCCATTGCCGTTGCCCAGGCCGAGGATCGGCGGCGGCATCATCGAGAACGCGAAGCCTTCCTGCAGGCCAGCGATCTTCTGGTTGATCTCGGCATTGATCTGCGCAGCAGTACGGCCGTGGCGCTCGTTGAACGGCTTGAGCGGGATGAAGGCCACGCCGGTGTTGGGCGTGTTGGTGAACTGCAGCGCGTTCAGACCCGGGAACGAGATGGTGTGGGCCACGCCATCGGTTTCCTGGGCGATCTTGGCGACCTTGCGCAGCATTTCATCGGTACGCGCGATCGACGAGCCTTCCGGCAGCTTCACACCGGCGATCAGGTACAGCTTGTCCTGGGTGGGAATGAAGCCCGGCGGCACCATCTTGAAGATCACACCGGTACCGACCAGCAGGATGGCGTAGACCACGAACACCGCACCACGACGGCCGAGGATCTTCGAAACGCCACGCTCGTACTTTTCCGAGCTGGACTTGAAGAAGCGGTTGAACGGACGGAACACCCAGCCGAACAGACGGTCGATGAGGCGCGTCGGCGCATCCTTGGGCGCACCGTGCGGCTTCAGCAGGCGCGCTGCCAGCGCCGGCGACAGGGTGAGCGAGTTGATGGCCGAGATGACCGTGGAGATGGCGATGGTGACGGCGAACTGCTTGTAGAACTGGCCGGTGACACCGGACAGGAATGCCATCGGCACGAACACGGCGCACAGCACCAGGGCGATGGCGATGATCGGCCCGGACACTTCGCGCATGGCCTGGTGCGCCGCCGCAGTGGGCGACAGGCCTTCTTCGATGTTGCGTTCAACGTTTTCCACGACCACGATCGCATCGTCGACCACGATGCCGATCGCCAGCACCAGGCCGAACAGGCTGAGCGTGTTGATCGAGAAGCCCAGCAGGTACAGCGCAGCGAACGTGCCCACCACCGACACCGGCACGGCGATCAGCGGAATGATCGAAGCGCGCCAGGTCTGCAGGAACAGGATCACCACCAGCACCACCAGGGCGATGGCTTCCAGCAGCGTGGACACCACGGCCTTGATCGAATCGCGCACGAAGATGGTGGTGTCGTACACCGCTTCGTACTTCACATCGGCCGGGAAGCTCTTCTGCATCTCGTCCATGGTGCCGATCACAGCATCACGGATTTCCAGCGCGTTGGCGCCGGGCGACTGGAAGATGCCGATGCCCACCGCGTTCTTGCCGTCCAGCTGCGAACGCAGGGTGTAATCGCCGGCGCCCAGTTCCAGACGGGCCACATCGGACAGGCGCACGATCTCGCCATCGGTGCCGCTCTTGAGCACGATGTCGCCGAATTCCTGCTCGCTCTTCAGTCGGCCCTGCGCGTTGATCAGGGTCAGGAACTGGCTGTTGGGCAGCGGTTCGGCACCGAGCTGGCCGGCCGAGACCTGCACGTTCTGTTCGCGCATGGCGGCCACCACGTCGCTGGCGGTCAGGCCGCGCGCGGCCACCTTGTCCGGGTCCAGCCAGGCGCGCATGGCGTAGTCACCGCCACCGAAGATCTGCGCATCACCCACGCCCTGGATGCGTGCCAGCGCGTCCTTCACGTGCAGGCGAGCGTAGTTGCGCAGGTACAGCGTGTCGTACTTGCCATTGGGCGAGGTCAGGTGCACCACCATCAGGAAGGTGGGCGACTGCTTCTGCGTGGTCACGCCCTGCCGGCGCACGTCTTCGGGCAGCCGCGCCTGCGCCTGGGCCACGCGGTTCTGCACCTTCACCGCCGCTTCGTCCGGGTCGGTGCCCGGGCGGAAGGTGATGGTCATCTGCAGCACGCCGTCCGAACCGGCCACCGACTTGAGGTACATCATGCCCTCGACGCCGTTGATCGCTTCTTCCAGCGGGGTGGCCACGGTTTCAGCGATGACCTTGGGGTTGGCGCCCGGGTAGACCGTGCGCACGACCACCGACGGCGGCACCACTTCGGGGTACTCGCCGATCGGCAGGATGGGGATCGAGATCAGGCCAGCGGCGAAGATCACGATCGACAGCACCGCCGCGAAGATCGGCCTGTCGATGAAGAAACGGGAAAAGTCCATGGAGGAATTCCTGGGAAATGCCGCCGACGGGCAACAGCCGCCCTGCCCCTCGCCAGGATGACGAAGGCAGGGAAGGCTGCCGCAGGCGCCGGCAGCTAGAGGGAAACGCGGATCAGTGCTTCAGTGCGGCGGTCGCATCGCGGCCCGGTGCGGGGGCCGGCTGCGGCTGCATCGCCATCGCCTTGGCCTGCACCGGCATGCCCGGCATGAAGACCTTCTGCACGCCGTCGATGATCACCTTGTCACCGGCAGCCAGACCGTCTTCGACGATGCGCAGGCCTTCGGCGGTTCGGCCCAGGCGGACATCGCGACGCTGCGCCTTGCCCTCCTTGTCGACCACGTATACGTACTTGCGGTCCTGGTCGGTCAGCACTGCCTTGTCGTCGATCAGGCGGGCTTCGAACTGGCCGCTGCCCAGCAGCTGCACGCGCGCGAACAGGCCTGGGGTGAACTGGCGGTCGGCATTGTCCAGCAGCGCACGCACGCGGATGGTGCCGGTGCTGCGGGTGACCTGGTTGTCGAGGAAATCGACCTTGCCGGTGTGCGGATAACCGTCTTCGCCGGACAGGCCCACCTTCACCGGCAGCTCGCTGTCACGCTCGCTCGGGCGCTGGCCGTTGCGGGCCATCTGGGTGTAGCGCAGGAAGGTGCTCTCGTCAGCATCGAAGTAGACGAACACCGTGTCCAGCGACACCAGGGTGGTCAGCACGCTGGCGCTGTCGCCGGCGGTCACCAGGTTGCCGGCAGTGACCATCGCGCGGCCGGCACGGCCATCGATGGGCGCACGTACCTTGGTGAATTCCAGGTTCAGGCGTGCCGCATCCAGTGCGGCCTGCGCGGCCTGCACGGCGGCGCCGGACTGGTCCGCCGCGGCGCGACGCTGTTCAGCGGTTTCGGTGGAAATGGCCTGCTGTTCGGACAGACGCTTGGCGCGCTCCGATTCACTGCGTGCCAGGCTGGCCTGGGTGCGGGCGCGGGCCAGTTCAGCGGCGGCGCGATCATACTCGGCCTGGTAGCTGCGGGCGTCGATGGTGAACAGTACAGCGCCCTTTTTCACTTCTTCGCCTTCGACATAGTTGACCTTGTCGATGTAGCCGGACACGCGCGGACGCAGCTCGACGCTCTGCACGGCTTCAACGCGGCCGCTGAATTCGTCCCACTGGCTGACCTGCTTGACCAGTACCGGCGCGGCGCTGACCTGCGGCGGCGGCGGTGCACCGGCCTCTTCGGCATGACCGCCACTGCAGGCGGCCAGCACCGCCGCAGCAAGGATGGAGACACCGGCCATCGCCAGGCGATGACCGATACGGTGTGGAGGGGTGTTGGGGGAAGTCATGGCATGCATCCGTACGGAAGGGGTGGTGGTTCGGTGACGTGTTCGTTTTTCTGGCGGCGTAGCCTGCGACCTCAACGATGGTTGAGGTCAAGCAACGCCTGCGGTGTCGCGCCACAGCGGTGGCAGGTCCAGGTTCAACAGACCGCGCGGCAGTTCGGCATCACTGCTGTCACAGCGGACGATGGCGCGGTTGTCGCGGCAGCCGTCGAGCAGGGACACCACGCGGCGGCCAACCAGCAGCGAGCTGGGCCATTCGATGCAGGCATTGGCCGCATTGCTGGGGGTACAGACCGGATTGCCGACCTCCAGCATCTGCGCGCGCACGCCCATCGCCTGCGCTTCCTGGTGCACCACCTGCGCGTACATGCGCAGCGCTGCAGTGGTGATCGAGGTTTCGCCGTAGCCGGCCCATGGCTTGGCACCGGCCGGACTACCGATCAGCACATAGCGGCGCGCGTGCGGGTTGTCCTGCAGCAACGGCAGCAGATGGCGCGCAGCGTGCACGTGCGGCATCAGGTCGGCCTGCAGCGCGCCCAGCAGCGCATCGCCGCTGCGCGCGGTGACCCGGCCGCGGTTGTACGGGCCGCCCATGGCCGCCACCACGGCGGCCAGCGGACGCGGGCGCTGCGCCACGCGCTCGGCCACGGTGCGCGCCGACGCATCGTCGCTGAGCGAGCCGAGCATCGTCTGCAGGCCCGGCTCATCGGCGAACTGTTCGCGCAGCGCTGCCAGCCGGCCGGGATCGCGGCCGACCACCAGCACCGGGCTGCCGGCCTCCAGCAGCGCACCGACCACGCCCTGGCCGACCGCGCCGGTGCCGCCGAGGACCAGGACCTCGGGGGTCAGAATCCCATTCACGGGACATTTCCTCCCAAATCCGGGATAGTCCCAATTCGACGCAGGCGATCACCCTGGCGGGGGGCCAGGCGGATGGAACCGCCACGCTGCTGACGCAGGGGGGCGGTGAACTCCCGGAAATCCTTGTGTACCAAGGAACTCGGGCGGACTTCCACGGTCATTGCCTGGTCCAGGGTGTCCTGGCCGGCAAGCCGGAAGCGGGCAAGAATGTTGCGCAGGCTCATGGCGGACGGGCTCCAATCAACGAATGGCGCCACGATAGACCTCAAACCTTTACTTGATTAGTCCGGATTAAGGGGAATAATCATCCCGTCCCCGGTCCAATCGTTCTGTCACGATATCCCCGTCCCCGGCGTCCAGGATCCCGATCATGTCCCACGATCTCAATGAAACCCTGATCTTCGTCAAGGTGGTCGAGCAAGGCAGCTTCATCGCCGCCGCCAAGTCGCTCGGCCTGCCCAAGACCACGGTCAGCCGCAAGGTGCAGGAGCTGGAAACGCGCCTGGGCGCGCGCCTGCTGCACCGGACCACGCGCCGGCTCGGCCTGACCGAAGCCGGGTCGATCTACCACGAGCACTGCCAGCGCATCGCGCGCGAACTGGAAGAGGCCGAGAGCGCGGTCAGCCAGTTGCAGTCCGGCCCGCGCGGCTGGCTGCGCTTCACCGTGCCCTACTCGATCGGCATTACCTGGATCGCGCCGCTGCTGGGCCAGTTCCATGCGCAGTATCCGGAAATCCGCTTGGACATGCACATGGGCAACGAGAAGCTGGACCTGATTGCAGGCGAAGCCGACCTGGCCCTGCGCGTGGGCGCCCTGCCCGATTCCAACCTGGTGGCGCGCAAGCTGGGCAGCCTGCGCACCCAGGTGTTCGCCAGCCCGGCCTACATTGAACGCTACGGCGAGCCGCTGCACCCGGAAGAGCTGCAGTTCCACCGCATCCTGGCGATGCGTAAGCCGCACCACACCGGCAATTCGCCGCGCTTTACCTGGCAGCTGGGTGAGAACGGCGGCGAGCTGCGTGACTTCCCCGTCACCCCGCTGATGACCGCCAACGACATGTCCGCGCTCAATGGTGCGCTGGTGTGCGGCGAAGGCCTGTTGCTGACCGGCGATGTGATGGCCAAGCCCTTCGTTGAATCGGGCATGGTGCGCCGCGTGCTGGCCGGCTGGACCGGCCCGGAAGTGGACTTCAATGCGGTGTTCGCCGGCGGCCGCCTGGTGTCGCCGAAGGTACGCGCATTCGTCGATTTCCTGGTGGAAAAGCTCAACTTCGACGCCAACTACATGCTGGCCCAGTGCCCGGCCGCGAAGCTGGCACAACGGCAGCAGGAGAAGGAAGACGCCGCGCTGGAAAGCAGCGGCAAGCGGATTCTGGAGAAGGTGACGGCTGCGGCGTGACCGGTGGTCGTCATCCACGCATGGCGTGGATCTACTCCGGCTGCTGGTAGGTGCCGACCTTGGTCGGCACGCCTTGAAGCAGTCGAGCATGGCTCGACTCTACCGGCTGCTGGTAGGTGCCGACCTTGGTCGGCACGCCTTGAAGCAGTCGAGCATGGCTCGACTCTACAAGAGTTCCGTGGTGTGCCGAGCATGGCTCGGCACCTACAAAAAATGCCGCCTGCAAGGGCGGCATTTTTGTTCCGGCTTTGCCGGAACAGCAGTAACGCGCAGCGTTACTGCTTCAACGGAATCACGCGGATTTCCACGCGGCGGTTCTGTGCGCGGCCGGCGTCGGTGCTGTTGTCGGCAATCGGGTAGGCCTTGCCGGCACCCAGGGTTTCGATACGCACCTGCTGCACGCCCTGGCCGACCAGGTACTGTGCCACCGAATCGGCACGTTCCTTGGACAGGCGGTTGTTCACCGCATCGCTGCCGATGCTGTCGGTGTGGCCGACCACTTCGATCATGGTCTGGTTGTACTCGTTCAGCGTGCTGGCAACACCGTTGAGCGAGCTGTAGAACTGCGGCTTCAGCGCCGACTTGCCGAAATCGAAGGTGATGCCATCGGGCAGGTTCAGGGTGATGTTGTCGCCCTGGCGCTGCACGTCGATGCCGGTGTTGGCGGTGCGCTCACGCAGCGCGCGTTCCTGGCGGTCCTGGTAGTTGCCGATGGCTGCACCGCTGAGCGCGCCGATGCCCGCGCCGATCAAGGCATGCTGGCGGCGTTCGGTGGCGCTGTTGCCAGTCAGCAGGCCGGCCGCCACACCCACGGCGGTGCCGATCAGCGCGCCACGACCGGTGCGGTTCTGCTGCTCGGTCGGGTTGCCGTACTGATCGCTCTGCACGTAGGAGCCGCCGGTGGCGCACGCACTCAGCGCGGCGGCAGTCATCAGGGCCAGTGCGACGTTGCGGGTGGTGTTGCGGATCATGGTGGTCTCCTTGGATGCCGGCCGATGCGGCGTGCGAACGGTCAGGAGGATATACACGCCGGCGCGATGCCGGGATGATGAATGTGAAGGCCGGACGTGCTGCATTCAGCTTTCTGACCCGGCCTTCATCCAGCCTCTTTACGCCCCGCCCGTGCTTCGGTACGCGGCCAGTGCGGCATCGCGGCCGGCCGCCAGGTCGACCAGTGGCGTGCGCGGGTAGCCGGGCGCTTTCCCGGCAAGCAGCTGCGGGTGCTGCCACGGGGCAAAGCGCGCCTTGACCGGCAACGCCGCCAGTTCCGGTACCCAACGGCTGATGTAGCGCGCCTGCGGATCGAATTTCTCGGCCTGGGTAACCGGATTGAACACGCGGAAGTACGGCGCCGCATCGGCACCGGTGCCGGCCACCCACTGCCAGCCCATCGTGTTGTTGGCCAGGTCCGCATCGACCAGGGTGTCCCAGAACCAGCGTGCGCCGTGCAGCCAATGCGCGCGCAGGTGCTTGCACAGGTAGCTGGCCACGATCATGCGCACCCGGTTGTGCATGTAGCCGGTGTGCCAGAGTTCGCGCAGCCCCGCATCGACGATCGGCACGCCGGTGTTGCCACGCTGCCAGTCGTGCAGTTGCGCGGGACTTGGATTGGCCCACGGGAAGCGGTCGAAACGCGGATTGAGATTGTCGGTGGGCGTCTTCGGGAAGTGATGCAGCAGGTGGTAGGCGAAATCGCGCCAGCCCAGCTGGCGCAGGTAGCCATCGATATCGGCGTCGGTGCCGGCGCTGCGCAGGGCTTCCAATGCATGGGCGATGCGCCACGGTGCGATTTCACCGAAATGCAGGTGTGGCGACATGCGCGAGGTGCCCACGCGATCAGGCAGGTCACGCTGCTCGCGGTAGCCGCGCAACGCGCCGTCTTCGAACACCGACAGCGCTTCCAGCGCACCGGCTTCGCCCGGCTGCCAGTGCTCCCAGAAGCCCTTGTCCCAGTCCAGCGTGGGCGCCAGCTGCAGCGCGTCCAGCGCAAGGCCGTGTACCGCGTGCGCCGGCAGTCGCTGCGGCGCGGCATGCAGCGCGGGCAGGCGCCAGTGGCTGAGCACGTTGCGCCAGTACGGGGTGAATACCTTGTACGGCTGCCCTTGCTGGGTGGCGATATCCCACGGTTCGAACAACAGGCTGCCATTGCAGCTCTGCGCATCGATGCCCTGCTCGCGCAGCGTGCGCTTGATGGTGGCATCGCGCGGCTGGGTGGCCGGCTCGTACTTGCGGTTCCAGTACACCGCTTCGGCGCCGGTCTGCTCGATCAGCGACTGCAGTTCGGCCAGGCTGTCGCCGGCACGCAGCACCAGCGCGGAACCGCGTGCACGAAGATCGGCATCCAGCGCCGCCAGCGAACGGTGGCGCCAGGCGTCGGATGCGGCACCCGGCATCCACTCGCCTTCTTCCTGCGACGCATGGATGTACACCGGTACCACGTCATGCCCGGCATCGCATGCGGCCTGCAGGGCCGGATTGTCCTGCAGCCGCAGATCGCGGCGGAACCATACCAACGCTACCGACACGTGCATCGCCTTCGTTCTGAGTGCCGCACATGATAGCCAGCGACAGTGAAGGCCGTGCGCGGCGCGGTCTGCTAGGCTGGCCCGCCCACCAGTGGAACGTTGCATGCAGGATCTACGTGACCGGTTCACCGTGTTTGGCCCGTTGCAGGCGCAGGATGAAAACGATTGGCAGGGACCGTTCCCGCTGCCGCCGGTCGTGGCCCGCTTCTACGCGCAGGTCGGGCCCCTGGGCCGCGAGATCAATGCCAAGGTCGGCCATGCCGGCATCACCATTCCCGGGCTTGAGGTCTGGATTCCGCCCTTGCAGCGCCTGTGGAGCCACCAGGCCGGTTATCGCTGGCATGGCATCAGCGGCGAGCCGTTCGAGGACTGGCCTTCGAACTGGCTGGTGATTGCCGACCTTGGCGCCGACCCCTTCATCCTGGACATGGACGATGGCCGCATCCTGTTTGCCCAGCATGGGCGCGGGCACTGGGACGCCGGTGTGTTCCTGGAAGACCTGCCGACTCTGATGGCCGCGCTGGCCGCCGCCGGCGCGGTGTATCTGCAAGCCGGCGATGATCTCTACAACGATGACGACGAGGGCGGCATCCGCGCCGAGCACCAGGAGGCAGCCGTGCAGGCGGTGGCCCAGGTGCTGGGCGACCGCCTGCAGGCCGAGTCGTTCATCGAGACGCTGCAGGGGTGAATCCACGCATGGCGTGGATCTACTTTTCGAAACGCTTCATCGCCTCGCTGATCACCGCCCGTGCCTCGGCCGCATTGCCCCAGCCATTGAGCTGCACCGGATTGCGCCCGACTGGCAGGTCTTTGTAGACACGGAAGAAGGCTTCGATGCGCTGCCGCTCGATCTCGGGCAGATCGGCCAGGTCGCGGATATTGGCGTAGCTGGGGTCCACCTTGTCGGTAGGCACGCCGATCACCTTCTCGTCGTGCTCACCGTTGTCGATCATCTTCAGGTAACCGATCGGACGAAAGCGCACGATCACGCCAGGATGCAGCGGCTCGCGGGTCAGCACCAGGGCGTCCAGCGGGTCGTTGTCACCGGCCAGGGTGCGCGGCATCGAACCATAGTTGGCCGGATAGGCCACCGGCATCGACTGGAACCGGTCCACGTGGACCAGCCCGTCTTCCTTGATCTCGTACTTGGTGAAGCTGCCGGCAGGGATCTCCACCGCCAGGTTCACTTCCTGCGGGGCCTGCTTCGGCTGCGCGGCCAGGAACGGGTGCAGTACGGCTTCGGCAGCGGTGGCAGCCCCTGCCACCAGCAGCACGGCCGCGGCAAGCGCCGCCACCGGCACGAAACGTCGGGATACGATCATCGTTGGTTCCTCATTCCCAGCAGCGGTCTGCGCGACCCTTGGCAGTCTGCGCACGCGGGCATGCACGCGGGGTGATGCGCCCCTGCTGCAGCTCCACCTTCTGCGTGCTGCCATCGGCAGCGCGGCGCAGTTCGAAGGCGTCGTACAGACGACCGGTGACCGTGCGGGCCTCGTAACGCAGCTTCTGCGGATCGATGCGCAGCACCTGGAACAGCTGGGTGTCTTCGGCCACCGGGTCCATGGTCTGTTTCGCCTCGTCCGACAGCCGGTACTGCTTCGGCCCGGCCACGGTCACCACGTACTGCGGCGTAGCCGCCTGGCCTTCGCCACGACGGCCGTAGGTGTGGTCGTGGCCCTGCAGCACCAGGTCCACCTTGTGGCGACGGATCACCGGCTGCAGCACCTGCTGCAGCGCGGCGTTCTGGCGGCCTTCGCGCGGCGAATAGAACGGCTGGTGCAGCAGCACTATCGTCCATGCACGCGGGTTGCTGCTCAGCACGGTGTCCAGCCACTGCGCCTGCGCCTGCGCGGTGCCCAGGTCCAGCGCCGATGTGCCATCGAGCACTACCACGCGCACGTCCTGCACGTCGAACCAGTAGGTACTGGTATCCGCCGCTGCCACACCGTTGCCCGGCAGCGCGAAGGTGACCGGCCAATGGCGGCCCAGCACGCGGCGTTCCTGCGGCGTGTCTTCGAATTCCTCGAAGTATTCGTGGTTGCCGATGGCCGGTGCCACCAGCGTTTCCTGCGCCAGCCAGCCCGTGGCCGCGAACCACTCGCCCCACTCGCTGTCATCGGCGCCGTCGCCACCGCTGACCAGGTCGCCGGCAAACAGGCTGACCCGCGCATCGGGCGCGGCCTTCTGCGCGGCACGCACCACGCGGCTGACATGGCTCAGGTTCTTGTTCTGGGTATCACCGAAGTACAGCAGGGTCAGCGGCTGTCCCGCTGCACCTGCGGTGCGCAGCTGGTTCCAGGCACTCCAGCCGCCCTTGCCCTGCACGCGGTAGACATACAGCGTATCCGGCTGCAGCCCTTCCACCTGCACGCGGTGGTGATGGGACAGGCCGTTCTCGGTCTGCAGCGTCTGCGTGCTCGCGCGCAGCTGGCGCACGCCCTCGATGGCCGGCGAATCGCCAGCCACGGCCACTTCCAGCAGCGGCGCCTGCACGCTGCCGTCGGTACGCCAGGCCACCGCGAACGCGTGCGCGGGATCGGCCGAGGGCGAGGCCACGATGCGGTCCGGCAGTGGCGTGGCCGCGTAATGGCGGCTGCCCTGCGGAACCTGGGTATTGGGCTCGGCTGCCGCACCCGCCAGCAGCGGTGCGGCGAGCAACAGGGCGACAGTCAATGCGCGCATGCAGCGACCGCTCATGCGCCACACTCCAGCGGCAGCGAAAGCTGTTTGGCGATGGCCTGCCAATCGAAGGCGACGACGCCCTGGTCGTCATGCACCGCATACAGGGCGCCATGCGGGAAGCGCGACGTGGGCTGCTGCATCATCCAGATGCCGTCGGTGTTGGCCACCGTATTGCCCTGGAACGCGCCGACCGGCTTCAAGGTGTGGCGGTCGAACAGATGGAACACGCTGCGCTGCTTGCCCTGTTCGGTGGTGATCCACCAGCCATCCTTGCCGCAGGTGCGCAGCATCACGCCTTCGGCCTGCGCCTTGAACACATCGCGGCCGAAGGTGGTGCCGGTGAAGCGGCCGGCCAGGGTGTAGACCTTGAATTCGCTGGCGTAGCTTTCGTCTTCTTCGGCAATCAACAGGCGGTCGTTGGCCGGGTCGCCCCAGATCGATTCGACCACGCGCAGCGCACCGGCCTCGCTGGTATCGCCGATGCTGGCGGCCAGGGTGGCTTCAAGCTTCATGCCATTACGGCTGACGTCGTACTGGCGCACGCGCTTGTCCAGCTCGGCCAGCGGCGGCAGGATGTCCTTGCCCTGCGCGTCCTCGCCGTTGTCCCAGGAATCGGTGACATACACGCTGTAGCCGTCGGCCCGCTTGTCCACCCACAGGCCGTAGGGCTTGCGCAGATCCTCGCCACCGAACACCGCCAGCGGGGTGAAATCGGGCAGCGAGAACACCTGCACGCGGTGGTTGTCGCGCTCCACGATCCACAGCAGGTCATCGGTCACCGAAATGCCATTGGGACGGTCGAACTGGCCCAGCGCCGTCCCGCTGCTGCCGACATCACGCAGGTGCTTGCCGCTGCTGCCATCGTAGACCACCAGTTTGTCGGTGGCCTTGGCCGTGGCGATCAGCCAGGTGGCGCCATCCGGTGCTTGCCAGCTGGCCGGCGAATCGATGTTGTCGGCCGGGGTCATCGGGGTCAGGAACGCCTCGGCGATGGTCGACACCGCGCGTGCGGTCTCCGCCGGGGCCTTCGCGTCGGTGCCTGCATCGGCACCGGCCGGAGCAGCCGCCGGCGTGCAACCAGCGGCAAGGCAGGCGGCCATCGCGGCTGCCAGCAGGGTCATACCGCGCGCCATCACAGGGCCACCTTCAGGCCGACCGCGTAGGTGCGGCCGTACTCTTCCATCTGCAGGGTGCGCGAACGGGTGCCCTGGTACAGCTCCAGCGGCTTGTCCAGCAGATTCTGCGCTTCGAAGTACATGCTGATGCGCGGGGTGAACTTGAAGTCCAGCGAGAAGTCGAGCTGGGTATTGGGCGCGACGTAGATGTCGAACGCGCGGCCGGCACCGACGGTGTCCAGGTATTCGCTGCGGTAGACCGCGGCCAGGCGCGTGCTCAGGCCGTACTTCTCATAGCCGATGTGCGCGCTGTACACGTGCTTGGAGGCACGCGGCAGCATGAACTCCTCGCCTTCGCGGTCAGCGATGCCCGCATCGAATTTGGTATCCAGCCAGGTGCCGCTGGCACCGACCAGCAGGCCGTCCAGCGCGCCCGGCAGGAACGCCAGCTGCTGCTGCCAGTTGAACTCGGCGCCGCGCACGGTGGCCTTGCGACCGTTGATCGGACGGGTCACGTCGAGGCCGTCGTAAGCCGGGTCATTCTGGCTCACGGTTTCCACGATGTAGCCATCGATGGACTTGTGGAACAGGCCCAGTGAAACGATGCCGGTGGTGCCGATGTACTTCTCGACCGACAGGTCGATGTTCTTCGATTCGTAGGGATCCAGCTGCGGATTGCCCAAGCGCAGCTCTTCGTCGCCGGCGTTCAGCGCGCGGCGCGGCGAGATGTCACCGAAGGACGGACGCGAGACCGTCTTGTTGGCCGAGGCACGCAGCACCCAGTCGTCGGCCGCGTCGTAGCGCAGGTGCAGGCCCGGCAGCACGTTGGTGTAACTACGGTTGGCCTGCACCGGGCTGGCGGTATAGCCGTCATCGTCGTCCAGCTCGACGCTGTTGCCGGTGGCCTTGAAGTGGGTGTTCTCCACGCGCACGCCGCCGATGATGCGCAGCGCACCGATGTCCCAGGTGCCCATCGCGTAGCTGGCGAAGATGTCTTCGCTGGCGGTGTAATCCTCTTCCAGCGAGGTCGCGGCGTTGCCGGCCACGTCCTGCGGACGCGCGGTGTAGCGGCTGCCGTTCTGTGCCCAGTAGCTGCGCATGGCGGCCGAGCTCATGCCCTGCCCCATCACGCCATGGCGGTGTTCCGGATCGGCGGCCGTCCAGCTGGCCAGGTCGATGCCCGGGCCGCGGCGCAGCTCGCTCTCGTCCACGTTGACATCACGGTCGCGCCAGCGGCCGAGCAGGCCGAATTTGATGCTGCTGTTGTCGCCGTCGAAACGCACGTTGACCTGCGCGCTGCGCTCTTCGTCGTTGACCTGCTTGGGCGAGATCACGAAGCGGTCGAACGCGTAGTTCGCGTTGTCCATCCATTGCGGGTTGTCAAAGGTGTAGGTAGGCAAGCGACTGCTCTGGTCCAGCGTGCCATTGAACGCTTTGCCATTGAGTTTGAAGCGCGCTTCCATCTCATCGTTCACGCGTTCTTCGGTACGCGTGTAGCCGATCCTGTAGTCCACCACTGCGTTGGTGAGCTTGTTTTCACCGCCCAGGCTGGCCGCGAAGGTGTTTTCCTCCTTCGTGCGGTAACGCATGCGCTTGTCGATCGAATCCTTGGTCATGCCGTCCAGGCGGTACTGGTCGTCACCGGCACTGGCCATCCTGGCCTTGTCGAAGTTGTAGATCACGCGCTGGCGGGTTTCGGCGTCGTCGAACTGGCTGTACAGCGTGCGCAGGTAGTACTGGCTGTCCTCGTTCGGGCGCCAGTCCATGTTGAGGTTGGCACCGATGCGCTTGCGCTCGATCTCGTACTTGCGGTGCTGCAGGTTGATCGCGGTGACGTCACCGGGCTTCACGTCCTGCGGATCGATGTCACCGTCGAGATTGTCATACTCGACTTCGCTGTTGTCCGACTCGAACGTGCGCTTCTGGTAGTTCACGCCCAGTGCCACGCCGAAGGTATCGGCGAACACTTCGCTGTAGTTGAAGGCCGCCTTGGGGCTGGTTTCGCCGGACAGCTGCTGGTGGCTGGCTTCGATCTTGCCGCGCAGGCTGCGGCCATCGCGGTCGAAGGCCGAGGCCGATTCGACCAGCACCGCACCACCGATGGCATCACCGGGCATGTCCGGGGTGGGCGATTTGACCACGCGCAGGCGTTCGGTCGAATCGGACGGAATCACGTCCAGCGGTGCGGCGCGGCTGGAATCTTCCGGCGTGCCCACGGCAATGCCATCCACGCTGACGCTGTTGAGGTTGGCATCCAGGCCGCGGATGACCACGAAGCGACCCTCGCCCTGGTCGCGGGTCACGCTGATGCCCGGTAGGCGCTGCAGCGATTCGGCCACGTTCTTGTCCGGGTACTGGCCCAACGCATCGGACGAGACCGCATCTTCGATCGCGTTGCTGCTGCGCTTCAGATCGACGGCACGCACCTGCGATTCCAGCTGGGCGCGCACTTCGATGCGGTCCAGGTCGACCGCATCGGCGGCAACCGCTCCGGCACCAGCCACGACCTGCTGCCCGGCAGCGTGCAGTGGCGCTGCAGCCCCCATCGCCAGCGTCAGGGTGATGGCCATGGCCAGCGGAGTCTTGATATGCACGTTGAAGCCCCGTTCCTGTTAAGAATGGGTCTGCACGGTATGTCCGCAAGGTTGCACGGGCGTGACATGCCGGTGCAGCCGGCGGCATCCGGCGTTTGGGTTCGGACCGGCGTTCCGGCAAAATGGAGCCCTCTCCCAGACCCCCTTTCCGACCATGAAGATCGTCGAAGTGCGCCACCCGCTGGTGCAGCACAAGATCGGCCTGATGCGCAACGCTGCGCTCAGCACCAAGGATTTCCGCGAACTGGCCAACGAGCTGGGCACCCTGCTGGCCTATGAGGCCACCGCCGACCTGGACACCGAACCGCACACCCTGCCCGGCTGGGCCGGCCCGGTCACCGTGCAGCGCATCGCCGGTGCCAAGATCACCGTGGTGCCGATCCTGCGCGCCGGCCTGGGCATGCTCAGCGGCGTGCTGTCGCTCATTCCGGCCGCGCGCGTGAGCGTGGTCGGCCTGCAGCGCGATGAAGAAACCCTGCAGCCGGTGCCCTACTTCGAACGCCTGACCGGCCGCCTGGAAGAGCGCGACGCGCTGATCCTGGACCCGATGCTGGCCACCGGCGGCACCCTGATCGCCACCATCGACATGCTCAAGCGTGCTGGCGCCCGCCGCATCAAGGGCATTTTCCTGGTCGCCGCACCGGAAGGCATCGAGGCAGTGAAGGCCGTGCACCCGGACGTGGAGATCTACACCGCCGCGATCGATGCCCATCTCAATGAGAAGGGTTACATCCTGCCCGGCCTGGGCGATGCCGGCGACCGCATTTTCGGTACCCGCGTGGCGTGAACCGCGCCAGGGGTCGGATCCCTTTCGCAGAAAGGGCTCTGACCCCGATGCGCGGATGCATCCCGCGCCAGTCGAGCAAGCTCGACTCTACGACCACGCAGGGCTCTGACCCCTGCTCAGCCCAGCGCGCGCGCCTTCAGTTCGCCCTGCTCATGCAGGGTCACGAAACGACCCTTCTCATCGCGCCCCAGTTGGGCCAGTGCCACCTGCGGGTCGTGGGTGAAGAACAGATGGACGTTGCGCGCCAGCTTGTCTTCCAGGAACTGGCGCTTCTCGTCGATCAGCAGTTCGGCATTGCGGTCGTAGCCCATGGTGATCGGCACGTGCACCCAGGAGCGCCCGGGAATCAGATCGGCACAGAACACCACGCCGCCCTGCGGCGCCTGGTCGGCATGCGCATGGCCGACGATCTCGGCCAGCATCAGCCCCGGCGTGTGGCCGTCGCTGTAGCTGAAGCGCACGCTGCGGCCCAGCACCTGCGAGTATTCACCCTCCACCACTTCCAGCCGACCGCTGGCCTGCAGCAGCGCGGGCAATTCAGGGATGAAGCTGGCCCGATCGCGCGGATGCGGCTGCAAGGCCCGCTGCCAGTGCTGTGCACCGACCACGAAGGTGGCGTTGGGGAACAGCAGTTCCGGGCCACGGCCTTCGGTCCACGGCGCCAGCAGGCCGCCGGCATGATCGAAATGCAGGTGGCTGAGCACCACCACGTCGATATCTTCGTGTTCGAAACCGGCTTCGCGCAGCGAATCGATCAGCACATGCCGACTTTCCTGCACGCCGTAGCGTTCGCGCATGCGCGGATCGAAGAAGGCGCCGATGCCGGTTTCAAACAACACCGTCTTGCCTTCCAGCGGGCTGGCCAGCAGCGCACGGCAGGCCAGCTCGATGCGATTGAGCTCGTCCGGAGCCGCCCATTTTTCCCACAACGCGCGCGGCGCGTTGCCGAACATCGCCCCGCCATCCAGGCGCTGCGAGTTTCCACGAATTGACCAGAGTTTCATGCAGCGATTATCAGTCGACTGCCGTTAAATAATCGCTAGCCGGAAAATGGAAAACCCCGCCGGGTGGCGGGGTTCGCGGGTTCTACATTCGCCGGGCGTGGTCCGGCGCCAGCGGCAATTCAGTGCGCCGGTACGACCTGCGCGCTGCCGACCGGGTTGCGCGGATCGCTGCCACCGAACAGCTTGTTGGCCCTGCGGTCCCATTCCACGGTCTGCAGGTTGCCCCAGACGTGGCTGGAACCGCGGCCACCGGCGGCGACATCGCCCGGCAGATCGATCTTGTGGCCCATCGCCTGCAGCTGCTTCACGGTCTCGGCGTCGAAGGCATCGCTCTCGGCCTCGATCAGGTCGGGCAGCCACTGGTGGTGGTAGCGCGGCAGCGCGGCGACCTGCTGTGCGTCCAGGCCGGCGTCATAGCCCAGGATGCCCAGCAGCACCATGGTGATGATGCGGCTGCCACCGGGTGTACCGAGCACGACCACCTTGTCGCTGTTTTCCATGAAGGTGGGCGTCATCGAGCTGAGCATGCGCTTGCCCGGCTTCGGTGCATTGGCCGCATAGCCCATCACGCCGAACGCATTGGGGGTCCCCGGCTTCAGCGCGAAGTCGTCCATTTCATTGTTCAGCAGCACGCCGGTGCCCCTGGGAATCAGGCCCGAGCCGTAAAGCAGGTTCACCGTCTGGGTGGCGCCCACGCGGTTGCCATCGCGGTCGATGATCGAGAAATGGGTGGTTTCGTCATCTTCCAGCGGGGTCGGGTTACCCGACAGCAGGTCGCTGGGGGTGGCCTTTTCCGGGTGGATGGTGGCGCGCAGGCCCTGGGCGTAGTCCTTGCTGGTCAGCACCTTCTGCGGAATCTGCACGAAATCCGGGTCGCCCAGGAAGAACGTGCGGTCGCGGTAGGCGCGGCGCATGGCCTCCACCACCAGGTGGGTGCGGTGCGCCGCATCCATCTGCTTGATGTCCCAGCCTTCCAGGATCTGCAGCATGCTGGCCAGGGCGATGCCGCCGGACGACGGCGGCGGCGCGGTGGTGATCTTCCAGCCGTTGTAGTCGAACACGATCGGCTCGCGCAGCTTGACCTGGTAGCCGGCCAGCTCATCGGCGGTCCACTTGCCGCCGGCCTGCTTCACCCCTTCCAGCAGCAGCTTGCCGGTCTGGCCCTTATAGAAGCCATCACGGCCGCCGGCGGCCAGGCGTTCCAGGGTCTGCGCCAGTTCGGGCTGCTTGAACAGATCGCCGGTGGCGATCGGCTTGCCATTACGCAGGTAGACCTCGCGCGTGCCGGGGAAACGCTCCATCACCTCACGGCGCGAGGCGTAGCCCTTGGCCATGCGCTCGTACACCGGGAAGCCGTCGCGGGCAATGCGGATGGCCGGCTGCAGCGAGGTGGCCAGCGGCAGCTTGCCGTGCTTGGACGACAGTTCCACCAGCGCGGCCGGCAGGCCCGGAATGCCCGCCGACCAGGGCCCGTTCACCGAGCGGTCGCGGTCCAGGTTGCCCTGCTTGTCCAGGAACGCCTGCGGCGTGGCCGCGGCCGGCGCGGTTTCGCGCGCGTCCAGCATCACGTCCTTGCCGGTGGCCGCGTCGTGCAGCAGGAAGAAGCCGCCACCACCAAGGCCGGAGCTGATCGGTTCAACCACCGCCAGCGTGGACGACACCGCCACGGCCGCGTCGAAGGCGTTGCCGCCCTGGGCCAGGATGTCGATGCCGGCCTGGGTGGCCAGCGCATGGCCACTGGCCACGGCCACCCCATCGGGGCGCTCGGCGCGGGCGGGGGTCTGGGCGGGGCTTTCAGCCCAGGCCTGGGGGGCCAACAGCAGGCCGAGCAGCAACAGGGGGCGGACGATCAGCTTCATTCGGATGGGGGCTCCGCATAGAGTTCGGGATGATCGTTCTGCAGCTGGCGCAGCTTGGCCAGCAGCTGGACTTCCGTTTCCACGATATCCGGGTCCGGGTCGATGCATTCGACCGGGCAGACGACCACGCACTGGGGTTCGTCGAAATGACCCACGCACTCGGTACAGCGTGCGGGATCGATCACGTAGATGGTTTCACCCATCGAAATGGCCTGGTTCGGGCAGGCCGGCTCGCATACGTCGCAGTTGACGCAGAGCTCATTGATTTTCAGCGACATGGCGATACTCCTCGCCCGCGCCTTGGGACAAGGACCGGCACGCGCGGGCGCGCGCACCGGTCAGGTCATCGGCGGCACCCCTTGCGGGATGCCGCCCGGGCCACGCCGCAGCGTGGCCGCCACGGCTCGGTCTTACTTGGCTTCGACGAAAATGTACTCGGCGCCGGTCGGCTGCACGGCAGCCTGCACGCGGGCGTTGTCGGCCGACAGGCCGATGAAGACGACGCGCACGCCCTTCATCGAATCCGGCGACACGTCCTTGAACACGGCCTGGATCATGTCAGCCATCTTGCCCGAGGCCGACGAACCGAAGGCCAGCATGTTGCCCGGCTGCACGCCACGGGCCACCGCCTGGGTCGCGCTTTCGGTCTGGCGCTCGTACTTGGCCTGGAAGTCCGGGTCCGATTCCGGCGAGAGGTAGTACAGGAACGGGCTGTTGCTGATGTTGCCCATGTTCTGGATGGCCACTTCCTGCAGGTACTTCTTCCAGCCCGCATCGTCGTCCTTGGCCGGTGCGACCAGGGCCGGCTTGGCCTCTTCGACCGGAGCAGCCTCTTCCTTCTTGCAAGCGGTGAAGGCCAGGGCAAACGAGGCGATCAGCATCGCGCGCATGGTGGTGTTCATGGGTTTCCTCCCGAGATGGTGCGTGTTGGTTTACGTAATGGGGGTGCGTGGTACTACAGGAACGGCCGCTTGGCAGCGGTTACGACTGTGCCGCCTTCGCTTCGCGGACCTTGCGCAGCGCTTCGAGCACGGCGGCCGGCACGAAGCCGGACACGTCGCCGCCCAGGCGCGCGATCTCGCGGACCAGCGAAGACGAAATGAAGCTGTGCTGTTCGGCCGGGGTCAGGAACAGGGTCTCGACCTCGGGAATCAGGTGGCGGTTCATGCTGGCCATCTGGAATTCGTACTCGAAATCGGACACCGCGCGCAGGCCGCGCAGCAGCACCCCGCCCTGCACCGAGCGTACGAAATGGGCCAGCAGGGTATCGAAGCCGATGACTTCGACATTGCCATGGTGGCCCAGGGCGCCCCGGGCCAGCTGCACGCGCTGCTCCAGCGGCAGCGCCGGACCCTTGGACGGGCTCTGCGCCACGCCTACCACGACCTTTTCAAACAGCGGCGCGGCCCGGCTCACCAGATCGATGTGACCATTGGTGATGGGGTCGAACGTGCCGGGGTAGACGGCAATGCGGCGGTTGGCCACGGTCATGGGCGGTTGCAGATGTTCAGATGAGGTCAAAGTGTAGCAGCGGCGCGGCGGTACAGGGCAAAGCGGACTTCGCGGGTGGCGCCCTCGCGGTGCAGCAGCCATTCCGGCGGCAGCAGCGGCGCGTGCCCGGCCGGCGATTCCAGGTACAGCCAGGCATCGGCAGCCAGGTGCCGCGGCAGCTGGGCCAGCACGTCCTGCCACAGGCCATCGGCGAACGGCGGGTCGATGAACACCAGGTCCGCCTGCTGGGCCGGCGCGCCCTGTAACCAGCGCAGGGCGTCGGCCGGGACCACGGTGATCTGGTCGGCGGCCTGCAGCTTGGCCACTGCGGCGGACAGATTGCGCCCCAGCTGGGCATCGCGCTCGACCAGGGTGGCGTGGGCGGCGCCGCGCGAGACGGCCTCCAGGCCCAGCGCACCGCTGCCGGCGAACAGGTCCAGCACACGCGCACCGGCCAGCCTGGGCATCAGCCAGTTGAACAGGGTTTCGCGCACGCGGTCGCTGCTGGGCCGCAGGCCCGGCAGGGTCGGCACCGGCAGGCGGGTATTGCGCCAGCGCCCACCAATGATGCGGACCTGGCCGTCATTGCCACCACGGCCGCTCACCGGCGCCCCCGGTGGGGGTTGTTCGAGAAATTCAGCATGGTCGTGATTGTAGTCGGCCGGGCGGCGCCCGGGTACGCGCCAACGCATACGCGCTGTCGCTCCCACGCTTCGCTGCGCGAAACGTGGGCCCCCCTTACCAACTCCCACACCCCCGCCGCTTCGCGGCCGCCCCCTGACTCAGGGGGCTCTGCCCCAGACGCGATCCCGGGGGTCAGATCCCGTTGCTCCGCAACGGGCTCCGACCCCAGTTCTATATCGGTATCTGACAGATTTCATCCACGCATGGCGTGGATCTACCGTGTCGACCAAGGTCGACACCTACCAACAGCCGCGGGGGACTGTCAGAGGTGGGGCGGTGTGGGTGGGCAGGACCGCAGGCGCCATGGGCCCGAGGCATGCCTCGGGCGGGTTGGGCAGGACGCCCAACCCCGGTCTTGCCGTGTGCGCAGGATTGCGCACACGAGCAAGGCGCCTACGAGCCCCCATGGGTGAGGGCGCTTTGCTTGCGAAGCACTGCTTCGCAAGCGCCCGAACGCACAGCCGCCAGCGGCTGGGCCGGCCTGGGGGTTTACGGCGTGTCCTGCCCACCCACACCGCCCCGCCATCCCACGGAATGCACGCTTTTGACGTTGAAGTTGACGTTGAAGTTGACGTTGACGTTGACTCGGCGGGTGCAGGGCGCAGCCCTGCCCGAACAACCCCTTGATTTCGGGACAATCAGCCATACCCCTTGGGCCAGGCCGCACGCGCTGGCGCGGCATTGCACACGGAGCCCTATCGATGACCGAGACCACCCAGACCGAAACCCTTGGCTTCCAGACCGAGGTCAAGCAGCTGCTGCAGTTGATGATCCACTCGCTGTACTCGAACAAGGAAATCTTCCTGCGCGAGCTGGTCTCCAACGCGGCCGACGCCGCCGACAAGCTGCGCTTCGAAGCCCTGACCCAGCCCGCCCTGCTGGAAGGCGACAGCGAGCTGCGCGTGCGCGTCAGCTTCGACGCCGCCGCCCACAGCATCACCATCGAAGACAACGGCATCGGCATGAGCCGCGCCGAAGCCATCGCCCACCTTGGCACGATCGCCAAGTCCGGCACCGGCGATTTCCTGCGCCAGCTGTCCGGCGACCAGAAGAAGGATTCCCAGCTGATCGGCCAGTTCGGCGTCGGCTTCTACAGCGCCTTCATCGTCGCCGACGAAGTGGAAGTGACCTCGCGCCGCGCCGGACTGGCCGCTGGCGAAGGCGTGCGCTGGACCTCGCGCGGCGAAGGCGATTTCGAGGTAGCCACCGTCGACAAGGCCGAGCGCGGCACCCGCATCGTGCTGCACCTTAAGGACGGCGAGCATGACTTCGCCGACGGCTGGCGCCTGCGCAGCATCCTGAAGAAGTATTCGGACCACATCGGCCTGCCGATCCAGATGCCGAAGGAAGGCGACGACGCCGCCGGCGAGTGGGAGACCGTCAACCGCGCCAGCGCGCTGTGGACCCGCCCGCGCACCGAGATCAGCGACGCCGAGTACACCGAGTTCTACAAGCACGTGGCGCACGACCACAGCGACCCGCTGGCGTGGAGCCACAACAAGGTCGAAGGCAAGCTGGAATACACCTCGCTGCTGTACGTGCCCGGCCGCGCGCCGTTCGACCTGTACCACCGCGATGCGCCCAAGGGCCTGAAGCTGTACGTGCAGCGCGTGTTCGTGATGGACCAGGCCGAGCAGTTCCTGCCCCTGTACCTGCGCTTCATCAAGGGCGTGGTCGATTCCAACGATCTGTCGCTGAACGTCTCGCGCGAGATCCTGCAGTCCGGCCCGGTCATCGACTCGATGAAGGCCGCCCTGACCAAGCGCTCGCTGGACATGCTGGACAAGCTGGCCGCCGACAAGCCGGAGCAGTACGCCACGTTCTGGAAGGAATTCGGCCAGGTGCTGAAGGAAGGCCCGGCCGAGGACTACAACAACCGCGAGAAGGTGGCCGGCCTGCTGCGCTTCGCCTCCACCCGTGGCGAGGCCGATGCGCAGAGCGTTTCGCTGGCCGATTACATCGGCCGCATGGCCGAAGGCCAGGACAAGATCTATTACCTGACCGGCGAGAGCTACAGCCAGGTGCGCAACAGTCCGCACCTGGAAGTGTTCCGCAAGAAGGGCGTGGAAGTGCTGCTGCTGACCGATCGTATCGACGAATGGCTGATGGGCTACCTGACCGATTTCGACGGCAAGGGCTTCGTCGACATCGCCCGCGGCGACCTCGACCTGGGCGCGCTGGAAAGCGAGGCCGACAAGCAGGAACAGGAAGCGGCCGCCAAGGACAAGCAGGCCCTGGTCGAGCGACTGAAGACGGTGTTGGGCGATGACGTGGCCGAAGTGCGCGTGTCGCACCGCCTGACCGATTCACCGGCGGTGCTGGCCATCGGCGAACAGGACCTGGGCCTGCAGATGCGCCAGATCCTGGAAGCCAGCGGACAGAAGGTGCCCGACAGCAAGCCGGTGCTGGAGATCAATCCGGGCCACCCGCTGATCGCCAAGCTGGATGCCGAAGCCGATGGTGCGCGCTTTGACGATCTGGGCCGGGTGCTGTTCGACCAGGCCGCGCTGGCCGCCGGTGACAGCCTGAAGGATCCGGGCGCCTATGTGGCCCGCCTGAACAAGCTGTTGCTGGAACTGTCGGCCTGACCAATGCGGTTGCCGACCTGGGTTGGCATGCCTGCCCTGGTAGGTGCCAACCTTGGTTGGCATGCCTGCTCTGGTAGGTGCCAACCTTGGTTGGCACATCAAGGGCGTGTCAACCAAGGTTGACACCTACCGGGGCCAGTCAGTTCAGGCGTTGCGATCCAGCAGGCTGCCCAGCATCTGGTCCTGGCGGCGCACCAGCGCAGCGTTGGCAGCGAAGGTCACCACCTCGGTTTTCGCCGCCAGCAGGTCGCCCAGCGGTGCGCTGGGATCGGGCTCGGCGGTAATCACCACGGTCTCCACCCCACCCTGCTCCACCACGCTGCGTTGCACCTGCAGCCGTTGCGCATCCGGGGTCGCCAGGTTGGCCACGTTGTGTGCGGCCACCTGCACGCCCTGCTGGGCGGCGCGCATGCCGGAAAGAGCGGTTCCCATCACGCTGTTCATGTTGGCCTCCGGGCCGCCCAACGCAGCCCTCCGTACCCGTTAGCGGCCGGCAGGCAGCAACCTTCAGTCCACATCGGCCCGACAGGCCCGAGTGGTAGCATATCCCCCTGATTTCAGCGCCTTTTGCCAATGCTCAGTTTTTTCCGCCGCAAGAAGCCCCAGGACGCCGCCGCACCGGACGCGCCCAAGACCCAGCATTACTCGGCTGAAGAGCTGGCGGCGGCGTTCCCGTCTGCCGCCCCGGCCGAAGAAGCGCCCACCGCTGCGGTGGCCGAAGCCGTAGCACCTGCACCGGCACCGCAACCGGCCCCAGAACCGGCCCCGGCCCCAGTGCCGGCGCCCGTCGCCGAAGCGCCCGCCGTGCCGCCTGCGCAGCCGGTCATCGCCGCCGAGGACGTGCAGGCCGAAGCGCTCGCCGCAGCCGCCGTGCTGGCCCCGCTGGCCCCGGTCACTCCGGCCGTGGAACCGGCCGCGCCCGCCGCTGACCTGCCGGCCCTGGTGGACGCCCCGCCGGCCCCGGCCGGCAAGCCGGGCTGGCGCGAGCGCCTGCGCAACAGCGTCATCGCACGCAGCTTCGGCGGCCTGTTCTCGCGCAACCCCAAGCTCGACGACGACCTGCTGGACGAGCTGGAAACCGCGCTGATCACCGCCGACGTCGGCGTGGGCGCCACCACCGATCTGGTGGAAGGCCTGCGCAAGCGCATGAAGTCGCGTGAATTCGCCGATGCCAATGCCCTGCTGGCCGCCCTACGCAGCGAACTGATCGCGATCCTGCAGCCGGTGGCGCAGCCGCTGGTGATCGACCGCAACGCAAAACCGTTCGTTGTGCTCACCGTCGGCGTCAACGGCGTCGGCAAGACCACCACCATCGGCAAGCTGGCCAAGCGCTTCAAGGACGACGGCCACAGCCTGATGCTGGCCGCCGGCGATACGTTCCGTGCCGCAGCGGTGGCCCAGCTGCAGGCCTGGGGCGAGCGCAACGGTGTGGCCGTGGTCGCCCAGGGGCAGAACGCCGACGCTGCCTCAGTGGCTTACGACGCGCTGCAGGCCGGCAAGGCACGTGGCACCTCGGTGCTGATTGCCGATACCGCAGGCCGCCTGCATACCCAGTCCGGCCTGATGAACGAACTGGGCAAGATCCGCCGCGTGCTCGGCAAGATCGACGCGACCGCGCCGCACGAAGTGCTGATGGTCATCGACGGCACCACCGGCCAGAACGCGCTCTCGCAGCTGCGCCAGTTCAATGCGGCGGTGAAGGTGACCGGCCTGGTGGTGACCAAGCTGGACGGCACGGCCAAGGGGGGCGTGGTGTTTGCGCTGGCCCGCGAGTTCGGCATTCCGATCCGCTTTGCCGGTATCGGCGAACGTCCGGAAGACCTGCGCGTGTTCGACCCGGAAGCCTTTGTCGACGCCCTGCTGCCTGAAGCACTGGGCGGCTGATACACCGTGCAGCCACGCATGGCGTGGCTCTACCGGCCCAAACGCTGCGCCCTGGTAGAGCCCCCCCACGGGTGGCTGCCCTTCCCCGGAACACACATGCCCCGCCAGCCGCACGCCAGCACCAACACTGCCCAGGACGGCCGCTTCGTCGCCCGCCTGCTGCACTGGTTCGACGCGCACGGCCGCCACGACCTGCCCTGGCAGCACCCGCGCAGCCCCTACCGGGTCTGGCTGTCGGAAATCATGCTGCAGCAGACCCAGGTGGCCACGGTCATCCCGTATTTCCACCGTTTCCTGCAGCACTTCCCGACCCTGCCCGACCTGGCTGCCGCCAGCAACGATGCGGTAATGGCGCAGTGGGCCGGGCTCGGCTACTACGCCCGCGCGCGCAACCTGCATGCCGCCGCCAAGCGCTGCGTGGAACTGCACGACGGTGAGCTGCCGCGCGATTTCGAGGCGCTGCATGCGCTGCCCGGCATCGGCCGCAGCACCGCTGGCGCGATCCTCAGCCAGGCCTGGAACGACCGGTTCGCCATCCTCGATGGCAACGTCAAACGCGTGCTCAGCCGCTATCACGGCATCGAGGGTTTCCCCGGCCTGCCGCTCGTCGAGAAACAGTTGTGGGCTCTGGCCGAAGGTCATGTCGCGCATGTGCCGGAGGGGCGCATGGCCGATTACACCCAGGCACAGATGGATCTGGGCGCTACGGTCTGCAGCCGGGCCAAACCGGCCTGCGTGATCTGCCCACTGCAGGACGACTGCGTGGCCCGCCGCGAAGGACGCACCGCCGAACTGCCCACCACCAAGCCCAGCAAGACCCTTCCCGAGCGCGAAGCGGTGGCCCTGCTGCTGCGCGATGCGCGCCAGCGCGTGCTGCTGCAGAAGCGGCCGGACACCGGCATCTGGGCCCAGCTGTGGACCCTTCCCCAGGCCGACGCCGGCAGCGCGCTGCAGGACTGGTTCGACGCCAACGTCGACGGCTCGCTGGAAGATGCCGAAGAACTACCGCTGCTGCAGCACACTTTCAGCCACTACAGGCTGCACCTGCAGGTATTGTCGCGACAGGTGCGCGGCCTGCGCGTGGAAGAACCCACGCTGCGCTGGGTCGCCGCCGAAGAACTGCCCGCGTTGGGCCTGCCGGCACCGATCCGCAAGCTGCTGGATGGCACCAGCCCCAAGGCGCCGAAACGAAAGACCCCGAAACCCCGCAACCACGAGTAACCACCATGCCCCGTACCGTCTTCTGCCACTACGAACAACGCGATGCCGAGGGCCTGGACTTCGTGCCCTACCCCGGCGAGCTGGGCCAGCGCGTGTTCAACCAGATCGGCAAGCCGGCGTGGACGGCATGGCTGGCGCACCAGACCATGCTGATCAACGAAAACCGGCTGTCGCCGCGCAACCCGGAACATCGCGCGATGCTGGAGGCGGAACTGGTGAAGTTCCTGTTCGAAAAGGATGCCGAAAAGCCGGCCGGGTTCACTCCCGAAGCCTGAGCCGGGTTCCGCCGGGCACGGCCCGGCGCTATCGGTTATTTCCCGGGTTCTTCGCGTTCCTGCACCTGCGCCTGGCGCATTTCCTTTTCCTCCGCGCGCAGTGCCTTCACGTCCAGCTTGCGGATGGTCTTGATGAAGCACGGCATGCGCGGGCCACCAGTGGGATCGCGCACCAGCACCTTGTCGAACGGCGCGCTGACCCGGCCCATGTGGCTGGTCAGGCCGATGGCCGGGGCAAAGGACAGATCCGGGCAGGGCCCGGTCAGTTCCAGCAGGTAGGCCTCGCTGGGCTTGGTCCAGACCGCCAGCGCACTGTCACCCAGTTCGGTCCAGCCATTGAGCGTGCCGAAGAACTGCATGTCCTTCTGCGGCGCGCCAGCGTGGGCGCGATAGAGATCCAGGCGCTCGGCACTGCTCAGCCGACCTGTGGTGGCACAGGCGGCCAAGGCCAGGCACAGCCCAGCCAGCAACAACGGGGTCTTCATCGGCATCTCCACGGGGAAGTGCGCACATCATGCGCCCCGCCGGGCAACACCGGCGCGACGATCGGCCGCCCGATTCAGCCGCTGGTCGGCGAGATCCGCCCGCACGTAGCCTTGGTAGGTGCCCACCTTGGTGGGCACACCCCACCCCGGTAGGCGCCCACCTTGGTGGGCACATCCCGCCCCGGTAGGCGCCCACCTTGGTGGGCACGCCCCGCCCCGGTAGGCGCCTACCTTGGTGGGCACGCCCCGCCCCGGTAGGCGCCCACCTTGGTGGGCGCGCGGCAAACGCCACTCAGACCTCGGCGTGCGCCAGCGCGTGCAGCCGCCCTTCGCGCAGCTCAAGTACCCGGTCCAGGCGTCGCGCCAGGCTGCGGTCGTGGGTCACCAGCACCAGGCTGGTATGGCGGGCGCGATTGAGTTCCAGCATCAACTCGAACACCGTGGCCGCCGTGCGATCGTCCAGGTTGCCGGTGGGTTCGTCACCCAGCACGCAGGCCGGGTGGTTCACCAGCGCGCGTGCCACGGCCGCGCGCTGGCGCTCGCCACCGGACAGTTCGCCCGGCTTGTGGTCCAAGCGGTGCCCCAGCCCAACGGCCTCCAGCAATGCAGTGGCGCGCGAGCTCGCCTCGGCCACCGCGGTACCGGCCAGCATCACCGGCATCATCACGTTTTCCAGCGCGGTGAATTCGGGCAACAGGTGGTGGAACTGGTAGACGAAGCCCAGCGCCTGGTTGCGCAGCAGGCCGCGCGCGGTGTCCGACAGCGCCGACATGCGCTGGCCGGTCACATACACTTCGCCGGCGCTGGGCACGTCCAGCCCGCCCAGCAGATGCAGCAGGGTGCTCTTGCCGGCCCCGGATGCGCCGATGATCGCCACGGTCTCGCCGGCATTCACCCGCAGGTCCAGGCCATCGAACACCGGGGTCTGCATGCGGCCTTCGGCGTAGGTCTTGCCCAGCGCTTCGGCGCGGATCACTTCATCGCCGCGGTTGACGATCTTATTCATAGCGCAGGGCCTCGGCCGGCTGGGTGCGTGCGGCCCGCCAGGCGGGGTACAGGGTGGCCAGGAAACTCATCAGCAGCGCGATCAGGGTGATCGCCACGATGTCGCCGGTCTGCATGTCCGTCGGCAGGCCGGTGATGTAGTACACGTCCTCCGGCAGCAGCTTCACGTTGAACACCGATTCAATGGCGCTGAGGATGCGCTCCAGGTTCAGGGTCAGGGTAATGCCGCCGATCAGACCGGCCAGGGTGCCGAAGATGCCGATCAGCGAGCCCTGCACCATGAACACCTGCATCACCCCGCCCGGGGTCAGGCCCAGCGTGCGCAGGATCGCGATGTCGGCCTGCTTGTCGGTCACCAGCATCACCTGCGAGGACACCAGGTTGAACGCGCCCATGGCAATGATCAGCGACAGCAGGATGCCCATCACCACCTTTTCCATGCGCAGCGAGTGGTACAGATTGGCGTTCTGCTGGGTCCAGTCGCTTACCCGGTAGGCCCCACCCAGGTTCTGCGCCAGGTCCACACCCACCTCCAGCGAGCGGTCCATGTCGTGCAGCTTCAGGCGCACGCCGGTGGCGCCATCACTGCGCAGCACGCGCTGCAGATCCTGCATGTTGGCAAAGCCGACGCCGCGGTCCACTTCGTTGTAACCGGCCTCGAAGATGCCGCTGACCGTGAAGCGTTTCATGCGCGGCACCGCACCGGCGGGCGTGCCCTGCACTTCGGCGAAGGTGACCAGCACCTGGTCGCCCACGTCCACGCCCAGCCAGATCGCCAGCTCCTTGCCCAGCAGCAGGTTGAAGCTGCCCGGCTTGAGGCTGTCGTAGCTGCCCTTGACCACCTTCTGGTCGATCACCGACACCTTCGGTTCCAGCGCCGGGTCGATGCCCTGCACGATGGCACCCTGCACGCGCGGGCCGCTGATCATCGACTGGATCTCGATGTACGGCGCGGCGCCGGCCACGCGCGGGTCCTTGCTGGCCACGTCCACCACGCGCATCCAGTCGGGCATCGGTTCGCCGTCACGGCTGATGGTGGTGTGGGCGGTCATCTGCAGCAGGCGGCTGCGGATTTCCTTCTGGAAACCGCTCATGACCGCCAGGGTGGTGATCAGCACCGTCACGCCGAGCGCAATGCCCAGGATCGATGCCATCGAGATGAAGGAGATGAAGCCGTTGCGGCGCTTGGCGCGCAGGTAGCGCAGGCCGATGGCCACGGGGATGGGTTTGAACATGCAGGCACGCCGGTCAATTCAGCTTATGGTGCCACCGTCCGGGGCTGACGGGAAACCGCTCGTGCTGCCACGGCCAGTCGCAGTTCACGTCGCTGTGCGCGATCCAGCACATCCGGCCAGAACAACAGGTGCCGGCGCCGGCCCTGCTGCCGCCAGCGCAGCAGCAGCCAGGGGCCACGGGACAGCAGCCGAGGGCTGTCGATGTCCTGCCCGGCCACCTGCAGCGGCGCCGGCAGCGAAGGCAGCAGCAGCACGCGCCGCGGCCGGTACAGGCGCCAGAGCAGTTCAGCCAGGCCCACCGCCCACACCGCCGCCAGCACCGGCCAGTACAGCGCGTGCGGCAGCGCCGACGCCTGCAGCAGCCAGGGGACAGCGATCAGCGCCGCCAGCTGCGCTGCGCCCTGCAGGCGCGAGGGGCGCCACTCAAGCCTTGAGGGCGAGGATCTTCTGCATGAGCGGAATGGCGTGGGCATGCGGGCAGGCCTCGTAGCCCATGAACCAGCGCCACAACTTATCGTCCTCGCACTCGAGCAGGAACAGGAAAACCTCGCGCTCTTCGGTCGGCGCAGTGCTCCATTCGCGGTCGAGGTAGCGGCCGAACAGCTGGTCCAGTTCGCGCATGCCGCGGCGGCAGCGCCAGCGCAGCTTCTTCAGCAGGACGTCTTCTTCCATCGTGTTTCTCCAGATACAGCAAAGCCACGCATGGCGTGGCTCTACTGGGGTCATGCAACAACGCGGCGCCGTATCAGGCGCGGCGTTCCATCATCAGCTTCTTGATCTCAGCGATCGCCAGCGCCGGGTTCAGGCCCTTCGGGCAGGTGCGGGCACAGTTCATGATGGTGTGGCAGCGGTACAGCTTGAACGGATCTTCCAGATCGTCCAGGCGCGCACCGGTGTCTTCATCGCGCGAGTCGATGATCCAGCGGTAGGCCTGCAGCAGGATCGCCGGGCCCAGGTAACGCTCACCGTTCCACCAGTAGCTGGGGCAGCTGGTCGAGCAGCAGGCGCACAGGATGCACTCGTACAGGCCGTCCAGCTTCTTGCGGTCTTCCGGCGACTGCAGGCGCTCACGGTCCGGCGGTGCCGGGGTCTGGGTACGGATCCACGGCTTGATCGACGCGTACTGCGCGTAGAAGTGGGTCAGATCCGGAACCAGATCCTTCACCACGTTCATGTGCGGCAGCGGGTAGATCGGCACTTCCTTCTTGCCGCAGTCCGCGATGGCGCGGGTGCAGGCCAGGGTGTTGGTGCCGTCGATGTTCATCGCGCACGAACCGCAGATACCTTCGCGGCACGAGCGGCGGAAGGTCAGGGTCGGGTCGATCTCGTTCTTGATCTTGATCAGCGCGTCCAGGACCATCGGGCCACAGGCGTCCAGATCGATATCATAGGTGTCGGTGCGCGGATTGCTGTCGTCGTCCGGACTCCAGCGGTAGATCTTGAAGGTGCGCACGTTCTTGCCGCCGGTCTTGGCGGGGAAGTGCTGGCCCTTCGTGACCTTGGAATTCTTGGGGAGTGAAAACTCGGCCATGGCTGCTCTCGTTGGCTCAGGCGGCCCGCGCCATCACGGCGCGGATTGCATGGTAGGCGGGGGTCGCGATCAGTACACGCGCGGCTTCGGCGGCACCACGTCGACCTCGTCGGTCAGCGTGTACATGTGCACCGGACGGTAGTCGAAGCTGCACTTGCCCTTCTCGTCGACGGTGACCAGCGTGTGCTTGTGCCAGTTGACGTCGTCGCGGTCCGGGAAGTCTTCGTGCGCGTGCGCACCACGGCTTTCCTTGCGCTGCTCGGCCGAGTTGATCGTCGCCACCGCGTTCAGCAGCAGGTTGTTCAGCTCGTAGGTCTCGATCAGGTCCGAGTTCCAGACCAGCGAACGGTCACTGACCTTCACGTCCTGGAACGAATCGAAGACCTTGGCCATCTTTTCGCAGCCTTCCTTCAGCGTCTGGCTGGTACGGAAGACGGCGGCATCGGCCTGCATCGTGCGCTGCATGTTGTCGCGGATGACCGAGGTCGGCGTATCGCCATTGGCATGGCGCAGCTTGTCCAGCAGGCCCAGCGCCTTGTCGCAGGCATCGGCCGGCAGCGGCTTGTGCGCAGCGCCCGGCTTGATGGTCTCGGCGCAGCGGTTGGCCACGGCACGACCGAACACCACCAGGTCCAGCAGCGAGTTCGAGCCCAGGCGGTTGGCGCCGTGCACCGACACGCAGGCCGCTTCGCCGATGGCATACAGGCCCGGCACCACGGCATCGGGGTTGTCGCCGTCCTTGCGCACGACTTCGCCGTGGAAGTTGGTCGGGATACCACCCATGTTGTAGTGCACGGTCGGGATGACCGGGATCGGCTGCTTGTGCACGTCCACGCCGGCGAAGATGCGGGCGCTTTCGGCAATACCCGGCAGCTTCTCGTCGATCACGCCCGGGCCGAGGTGGGTCAGGTCGAGCAGGATGTGATCCTTGTGCTCGCCGACGCCGCGGCCTTCGCGGATCTCGATGGTCATCGAACGGGCCACCACGTCACGCGAGGCCAGATCCTTGTAATGCGGTGCGTAGCGCTCCATGAAGCGCTCGCCGCTGCTGTTGCGCAGGATGCCGCCTTCACCGCGGACACCCTCGGTGATCAGGCAGCCGGCGCCGTAGATGCCGGTCGGGTGGAACTGCACGAACTCCATGTCCTGCATGGCGATGCCGGCACGCATGGCCAAGCCGCCACCGTCGCCGGTGCAGGTATGCGCCGAGGTGGCGCTGAAGTACGCACGGCCGTAGCCGCCGGTGGCCAGCACCACGCCCTGGGCGCGGAACAGGTGCAGCGTGCCGTCGGACATGTCCAGGGCCAGCACGCCACGGCACACGCCTTCGTCATCGAAGATCAGATCGAGTGCGAAGTACTCGATCATGAAGCGCGCGTCGTGCTTGAGCGACTGCTGGTACAGCGTGTGCAGCATGGCGTGGCCGGTACGGTCGGCCGCCGCGCAGGTACGCTGCGCCGCCGGGCCCTCGCCGTACTTGGTGGTCATGCCGCCGAACGGGCGCTGGTAGATCTTGCCTTCGGCGGTGCGGCTGAACGGCACGCCGTAGTGTTCCAGCTCGATGATGGCCGGGATGGCCTCACGGCACATGTACTCGATGGCGTCCTGGTCGCCCAGCCAGTCCGAGCCCTTGATGGTGTCGTAGAAGTGGTAGCGCCAATCGTCTTCGCCCATGTTGGCGAGCGCGGCGGAAATGCCACCCTGTGCAGCGACGGTGTGCGAACGGGTCGGGAAGACCTTGGTCAGGCACACAGTCTGCAGGCCCTTGGCGGCCAGGCCGAACGTGGCGCGCAGGCCGGCGCCGCCGGCGCCCACCACGACCATGTCGTACTTGTGTTCGGTGATCTTGTAAGCGGACATCTAGTCTGGATTCCTGTCTTGGTGCCTGGGCTCAGGCAACGCCGAGGGCGATGCGGCCCACCGCAAACACACTGACGATCATGCCGAGCACGGCGACGAACTTCACCGCGGTCTGCAGCACCAGGGCCAGCAGCGATTCGTGGATGTAATCTTCCAGCACGACCTGCATGCCGAGCTGTGCGTGCCAGAACATGGTGATCAGCAGGCCGATCAGCGGCACGGCATTCCACGGCTTGGCGATGGTGGCCACGGCCGTGGCGTAATCGGCGCCGGCCATGCGCACCACGAACACCAGGAACCACAGGCCCAGCACCACCAGAGCGGCGGCGGTCAGGCGCTGGTGCACGAAATGCTCGGTGCCGGTCTTGGCCGAACCCAGGCCGCGCACGTTTTTCAGCGGGGTACGGAACTTGCTCATGCAGCACCTCCGAACAACACGTAGGCCCAGACCAGCGCGGTGATCACCAGGCTGCCGAAGACCGAGATCCAGCTGCTGCGCACGAAGGCCGGAATGCTGAAACCAACGGCGAAGTCCTGCACGATGTGGCGGATGCCATTGCACAGGTGATAGGCGAACGACCATGTCCACGCAAACAGGAACACGCGGCCATACCAGGCCCCGGCATGGCCGGTGAAGCAGTTCCACGAATCGGGGCCCATCATCAGGGCCAGCAGGCCGGCAGCGATGATGAGGGCACCCACGGACAGAAAGACGCCAGTGGCTCGATGCAGGATCGAGGTGGCCATCTGAATCTGCCAGCGATACACCTGGAGGTGCGGGGATAGGGGGCGTTGTCTGGTCGCCATTCGCTGGGCTCGTTGTCTCGGCTGGGCGGCACGATGCCGCGTTGGCTCAATGCTGATCAGAAATCGATGCAGCGTCCGTTTTTCTCCCAATCGCCATACCGCACCGGATCAAGTCCGCCGCGGCCGCCGAATTCCTCTTCCGCCTCTGGTTTTTCCACGGGCACGGGTGCCGCAGGAACCAGCGGGGCTTCAGTTTCGTCGTCGGGAGTGGGGGTTGTTTGGCCTATCATGTTCGGTCTCGCAACGCACAAATTTTAGACCTCGTTCACGTGCCTGACAACCTTCCCCCTGCTTTCGTCGCATATCCGCGCCTGCCCGGCCACCAGCTGGTGAGCCTGCAGGGCGCCGATGCGGCCGCGTTCGCCCACGCCCAGTTCAGCAGCGACGTGACCGCCCTGCCCCCGCTGCACTGGCAATGGAGCGCCTGGCTGAGCGCCAAAGGCCGCACGCTGGCGGTATTCCAGCTGCTGCGGCTGGCCGAAGACCACGTGATGCTGGTGCTGGCCGACGGCGACGCCGATGCGATTGCGTCGCAACTGCAACGCTTCGTGTTCCGGCGCAAGGTGAAGGTGCAGGTGCATGCGGATATTGCCGTCGCTGGCGCGTTCACTGCGCCGGAAGCGGCCAGTGGCGCGGCCATTGCCGGTGGTGGCGATGCAGGCTGGGAACTGGACCTGGGCAGCGACGCCCTGCCGCGCACCCTGCGCATCGGCCCGGCTGAAGGCTTTGCGGCCAGCAGCGAGGCCGACGAAGCCGCATTCGCCCTGGCGTGGCGCCAGGCTGACCTGCGCTTCGGCCTGCCGCGCCTGGAAGATAGCCAGCGCGAAGTGTGGACACCTCAGCAGCTGGGCCTGGACCGGCTGAACGGCTACAGCGTGAAGAAGGGCTGCTACCCGGGCCAGGAAATCGTGGCCCGCACCCATTTCCTGGGCAAGGCCAAGCGTGCGGTGCAGCTGCTGCAGACTGCCGCGCCGGCGCAGGCTGGTGAAACGGTGCAGCAGGATGGGGCGGCGCTCGGCACGATCGCCAGCGTCGCCGGAGACCTGGCCCTGGCGGTGCTGCCGCTGGAAACCAGCGACGGCGATCTGCAGGTCGGCGGCGTGGCCGCCCAGCGCGTGCCACTGCTGGACGGCCTGGCGCGCTGAACCCAGCCCGCGGATGCGGATCTGATCTGGCGGGTGCGGACCTGAACTGGTGGGTGCGGACCTTGGTCCGCACTGCTTCTGATGGCGCCTCATCCACGCATGGCGTGGATCCACGGTACCCCGCTTTGGCAGGTGCGGACCTTGGTCCGCACGCCGACCAAACGTCCTTACAGACGCTCGCCGGTTTCTGCACTGAAGAAGTGCAGCCCCTGCGGGTGGATTGCCACGCGGATCTCCTCGCCCACCGCCGGCAGTGCCTGCGGCGCCACGCGCATGGTCAGCGCATGCTGGCCACTGCTCAGGTTCACGAAGATCTCGTTGCCAACCGGCTCGATGCCCTCGATGCGCGCGATGAAGGCATGCGCATCATCGGCGGCCGCCGGCTGCAGATGCTCCGGACGTACGCCCACGGCGATCGACTTCTGCAGCCATGCCGGGTCGATGGTGGCCTGGCCCAGCGGGGCGCTCCACGCACCGTCCACCACGCTTACGCCACCGGCATCCCCCTGCAGCGTGCCGCGCAGCACGTTCATTGCCGGGCTGCCCAGGAAGCCGGCCACGAAAAGGTTGGCCGGGCGGTCGTACAGCGCCATCGGCGTGTCGATCTGCTGGATGATGCCGTCCTTGAGCACCACGATGCGCTGGCCCAGGGTCATTGCTTCGACCTGGTCATGCGTCACGTAGATCATGGTCGTGCCCAGCTTGCGGTGCAGCTGTGCGATTTCGGTACGCACGCTGTGGCGCAGCTTGGCGTCCAGGTTGGACAACGGTTCGTCCAGCAGGAACACCGCCGGCTCGCGCACCAGGGCGCGGCCCAGGGCCACGCGCTGGCGCTGGCCACCGGACATCGCCTTGGGCAGCTTGTCCATCATCTCGGTCAGGCCCAGCGTCTGCGCCGCTTCGGCGATGCGCCTGTCGATGGTCGCCTTGTCGTGGCCGCGCAGCTTCAGGCCGAAGGCCAGGTTCTCGGCCACGGTCATGTGCGGGTAAAGCGCGTAGCTCTGGAACACCATCGCGATGTCGCGATCCTTCGGCGCCACGTCATTGACCACCCGGTCACCAATGGTGAGCGTGCCGCCGCTGATTTCCTCCAGGCCCGCCACCATCCGCAGCAGCGTCGACTTGCCGCAGCCGGACGGTCCGACCAGCACCATCAGCTCGCCGTCGGCCACCTCGAAGGTGGCGTCCTTCACTGCGACCTGGCCGTTGTCGTAGACCTTGCGCACACCCTGCAACTGCACTTTTGCCATATCACTCTATCCAGTCCGCCCGGTGCCGGGCTGTCATTGGGGACTGCCTTCGGCCCTCCCGATGGCAGTGATGATTGCGCGGTCGCCGCATGACGGCGAGCACTGCAATCGAATACAGTTGCCCATTCTGCCATGTAAACGTTTTCACGTGGCACTATCCGATAGTCGGCGCGCACCGACCTGCAACAGCGGCCAACCGAAAGCGGGCCGTTGCGGTGGTTTCGAATGGAACGGTCGTCCGGAAGTCCGGAAAGCCGCCTCCAGCGAACCTCGGACAGACAGTAGCGCGGATGTCCCCTGAACCCAGCCATGAAGCGATTGACAACGATGTCACCCGGATCTGAAACTCGAGCGATGCACGACACCCTCTTCCTGTTTGGTGCCACAGGTGATCTGGCCCAGCGCTACCTGTTCCCTTCGCTGCTGCGCCTGCTCGGCGACGGCCTGCTGCCGGAGGATTTCCGCATCCGTGCGCTGGCCCTGTCCGGCCACGACACCGAAGCCTTCCATGACATCCTGCGCCCGCGCCTGCAGCAGGCCATGCCCATGGCCAGCCAGGACGACATCGCCGGCCTGCTGCGCCGCATCGACTACCGCTCGGTGGACCTGCGCGACGTGGACTCGGTGGCCGCCGCCGTGTCCGACCTGGTACACCGCCGCTGCGTCAGCTACCTGGCCATTCCGCCGGGCCTGTACATCTCCACCTGCGAAGGCCTGGCCAAGGGCGGCGCACTGGCATCGCCGGCACGCCTGATGCTGGAAAAGCCGATCGGCAGCGACAGCGAAAGCGCTGAGGAGATCATCAGCACCATCGGCCAGTGGATCGACGAAGACCGCGTGTTCCGCCTGGACCACTACTTGGGCAAGGCCGCGGTGCAGAACCTGATCGCCCTGCGCTTCGGCAACACGCTGCTGGAAGCCGTGTGGAACCGCAATTACATCGAATCGGTGCACATCCTGGTGGCCGAAAGCGAAGGCGTGGACGGCCGCGACGCGTACTACGCCCGCTCCGGCGCGCTGCGCGACATGGTGCAGAGCCACATCCTGCAGCTGCTGTGCATGGTGGCGATGGAGCCGCCGGCGTCGCTGGAAGCCGACCGTATCCGCGACGAAAAGGTGAAGGTGCTGCGTGCCCTGCGCCCGCTGGATGCCAAGCACGCCGCGCGTGACAGCATCCGTGGCCGCTACACCGCCGGCAGCATCAACGGCCAGCCGGCCCAGGCCTACCAGCCGCCGGAAGGCAGCGACGTGGAAACCTTCGCCGGTGTCACTGCGCACATCGACAACTGGCGCTGGAGCGGCGTGCCGTTCCACCTGGTTACCGGCAAGCGCCTGCCCGAGCGCACCACCCGCGTGGTGGTCACGCTGAAGCCGGTCACCCATTGGCTGTTCGAGCGCCCGCAGCGTGCGCAGGCCGCGCCGAACCGCCTGGTGTTCCAGCTGCAGCCGCAGGAGAACATCGAACTGGGCCTGATGAGCAGCCTGGCCGGCCCGGAATGGGGCGCACTGGAACTGCACCCGCTGGAACTGGAACTGTCGGTGCCGACTGGCCTGCACCGCCGCATCGCCTACGAACGCCTGTTCCTGGATGCCTTCAACGGCAACCACACGCTGTTTGTGCGCGATGACGAAGTGCGCGCCGCCTGGGCCTGGATCGACAGCGTGGCCGACGCCTGGAAGGACGCCAAGCTGCCGCTGGAACCCTACCCGGCCGGCCAGTGGGGCCCGAGCAGCGCAACCGGGTTCCTGCCCCAGGGCGTCGATGCTCCCGACAGCGGAGCATCGGCATGAGTGTTGCCAGCCAGCCGGTGCTGGTGGCCGATATCGGCGGCACCAACGCCCGTTTCGCCCTGGCCGACACCTCGCAGGACGCGCCGCTGCTGAAGGACAGCATCCGCGAATACGCGGTGGCCGAGTTCCCGTCGCTGGGCGATGCCGCGCGCCATTACCTGGAACAGGCCGGCGCCAGCGCCCGCCGCGGCGTGTTCGCCGTGGCCGGCCGCGTGGATGGCGACGAAGCCCGCATCACCAACCACCCGTGGGTGATCTCGCGCAGCCGCACCGCGGCCATGCTCGGTTTCGACGAACTGCACCTGATCAACGATTTCGCCGCGCAGGCCATGGCCGTCGCGCTGCTGCAGCCGCATGACGTGGTGCAGATCGGCGGCGCGCACTGGACCCCGGCCGCACCGGGCCAGCCGCGCAACTACGGCGTGATCGGTCCGGGCACCGGCCTCGGTGTCGGCGGCCTGATCGTGCGCCACGGCCGCAGCTATCCGCTGGAAACCGAAGGTGGCCACGTCAGCTTCCCGCCGGGCACGCCGGAGGAGATCCGCATCCTGGAGATCCTGTCCGAGCAGTTCGGCCGCGTCTCCAACGAACGCCTGATCTGCGGCCCCGGCCTGGTCAACATCCATCGCGCCGTGTGCGAGATGGCCGGTTTCGATCCGGGCCAGCTGCAGCCGGCCGACGTCACCGCGCGTGCCGCGCTGGGTGACCCGCAGGCGATGCGCACGGTGGACGTGTTCTGCGCCGTGTTCGGTGCCATCGCCGGTGACCTGGTGCTGGTGCAGGGCGCCTGGGACGGCGTGTTCCTGACCGGCGGCCTGGTGCCGAAGATGCTTGATTCGCTGCAGCATTCCGGTTTCCGCCAGCGCTTCGAACACAAGGGCCGGTTCTCTTCCATCATGGGCCGGGTGCCGTCACTGGCGATCATGCACCCCTGCCCCGGCCTGCTGGGCGCTGCCGCCTACGCCGCCGACGCCGAACGCGATGCCCCTGGAGTTGCTGCATGAGCCCGATCTTCCACGACGACCGCATCGATTTCGTACAGCACGGTGACGCCGATGCCTGGATCGAAGCGGTGGCCGCCGAGATGGCCCAGGCCATCAACCATGACATCAACGACGTGGGCCGTGCCCGCATCCTGCTGTCCGGCGGCACCACCCCGGCGCCGGTGTACCAGGCGCTGGCCGAACTGGACGTGCATTGGGACCGGGTGGAAGTGAGCCTGGCCGATGAGCGCTGGTTGTCGCCGCAGGATCGCGACAGCAATGCCTGGCTGGTGCGCGAGCACCTGCTAAAGCGTGCCGAAGGTGCGCACTTCGACCCGCTGGTGCGCGTGGGCAAGCCGCTGCCCGAATGCGTGTACACCGCCAACCTGCAGGCCCAGCACAGCCAGGCGCCGAGCGTGGTGGCCCTGGGCATGGGCAACGACGGCCATACCGCGTCGCTGTTCCCGGGTTCGAAGGATCTGACCCGCGCACTGGAAAGCACCCTGCCCTACGCGGCGCTGGATGCCACCGGCTGCCCGGGCTCGAACCAGTGGCCGCTGCGCATCACCCTGACCCCGCGCGGGCTGGGCCAGTGCCGCCAGCGCCTGCTGCTGTTGCGCGGCAAGCAGAAGCTGCAGGTGCTGCGCCAGGCCTTGGACAGCAACGACCCGCAGCAGTACCCGATCCTCTCTGCGATCAACCTGGACGGCGCGCGCCTGCGCGTCCACTGGGCTGATTGATGTCGGCGGCGGCACCTCGGTGCCGCCTGTCACTCGCCACCTTGAATGCCGGTAGCCAATGAGCCTCCATCCGCAACTGCAAGCCATCACCGAGCGTGTCATCCGCCGCAGCGCTGCGTCCCGCGCCGCCTACCTGGCCGCGATCGACGCCTCGCTGCGTGACGGCCCGTTCCGCAGCCGCCTGAGCTGCGGCAACCTCGCCCACGGCTTCGCCGCCTGTGGCGGCACCGACAAGAGCCGCCTGCGCGGAGGCGTCACCGCCAACCTGGGCATCATCACCGCTTACAACGACATGTTGTCGGCGCACCAGCCGTTCGAGACCTACCCCGAGCAGATCCGACAGATCGCCCGCGAACTGGGCGCGACCGCGCAGGTGGCCGGTGCCGTACCGGCCATGTGTGACGGCGTCACCCAGGGCCGCGGTGGCATGGAACTGTCGCTGTTCTCGCGCGATGTGATCGCCCAGGCGACCGCGATCGGCCTGAGCCACGACATGTTCGACACCACCGTCTACCTGGGTGTGTGCGACAAGATCGTGCCCGGCCTGCTGATCGGCGCGCTGGCCTTCGGCCACCTGCCGGCAGTCTTCGTGCCGGCAGGCCCGATGACCCCAGGCATTCCGAACAAGCAGAAGGCCGAAGTGCGCGAGCGCTACGCCGCCGGCGAAGCCACGCGCGAGGAACTGCTGGAAGCCGAATCGGCGTCGTACCATGGCGCCGGCACCTGCACGTTCTATGGCACCGCCAATTCCAACCAGGTGCTGCTGGAAGCGATGGGCGTGCAGCTGCCGGGCGCGTCGTTCGTGAACCCCGGCACGCCGCTGCGCGATGCGCTGACCCGCGAAGCCACCGAGCGCGCGCTGGACATCACCGCGCTGGGCGACGATTTCCGTCCGCTGGGCCGCATCATCGACGAGCGCGCCATCATCAACGCGGTGATCGCGCTGATGGCCACCGGCGGTTCGACCAACCACACCATCCACTGGATTGCCGTGGCCCGTGCGGCTGGCATCGTGCTGACCTGGGACGATTTCGACGAGCTGTCGCAGCTGATCCCGCTGCTGGCGCGCGTCTATCCGAACGGCGAGGCCGACGTGAACCGCTTTGCCGCCGCCGGTGGCCCGGCCTTCGTGTTCGGTGAACTGATCAAGGCCGGGCTGATGCACGGCGATCTGGTCAGCGTGGCGCGCGGCGGCATGGCCGACTACGCGCGCGAGCCGCAGTTGCGCGATGGCCAGCTGGTCTACCTGCCGGGGCTGGAACGCAGCGCCGACGACGAGGTGGTGCGCGGCGTGGACAACCCCTTCGAGAGCCAGGGCGGCCTGCGCCTGCTGCGTGGCAACCTGGGCAAGTCGCTGATCAAGCTGTCGGCGGTGAAGCCGCAGTACCGCACCATCGAGGCCCCGGCCGTGGTGGTCGATGCGCCGCAGGTGCTGAACAAGCTGCACGCCGCAGGCATGCTGCCGCAGGATTTCGTGGCGGTGGTGCGTTACCAGGGCCCGCGTGCGAACGGCATGCCGGAACTGCATTCGCTGGCGCCGTTGCTGGGCCTGCTGCAGAACCAGGGCCGGCGCGTGGCGCTGGTTACCGATGGCCGTCTGTCGGGTGCGTCGGGCAAGATTCCGGCCGCCATTCACGTGACGCCGGAAGCGGCGCGCGGGGGTCCGCTGGGCAAGGTGCGCGAGGGCGACATGATCCGTCTGGACGGCGAGGCCGGCACGCTGGAAGTGCTGGTGGATGCGGCCGAATGGGCGGCGCGTACGCAGGCGCCGAATACCGCGCCGGCGGCGAACGATATGGGCCGCAACCTGTTTGCGATCAATCGTCGTGTGGTTGGGCCCGCGGACCAGGGCGCAATTTCGATTTCGTGTGGTCCGGCGGCGGCCGATGGTGGGCCGTGGGATTACGACGCGGAGTACGAGCTGGGGCACGATGCGGCTGCGGCGGCGGCGCCGCATGAGGCGAAGGACGCCTGAGGGTTTGAAGAGCGTTGCGGGTTTGTCGCGGCGGTGGGTTTGCTGGTTGAGGGCGCGGTCAGCCCCAGCCGGAACACGCCGTAAACCCCTCCTTGGGGGCTCGTAGGCGCCATCCATGGCGCCTGCGGTCCCGGCTGGGGCTGACCGCGCCCTCCTGACACTCTCCGGCGCGTCAACGCCGCGAAGTGATCGTTGAAGAGCACAAATAGAGCGAAAGCGAAGGCAAGGGCAAAAGCATGGGTATCGAGCAACATCAGGTTAAGGCGGCGGAGATGCTGCGGGCGGCGGGTATTCTGCCGGTGGTGACGATTCATACGCTGGAGCAGGCGCGCGCGGTCAGTGCGGCGCTGCTGGAGGGCGGTCTGCCGGCCATCGAGCTGACCCTGCGTACGCCGGTGGCGATGGAGGCGCTGGCCATGCTCAAGCGCGAGCTGCCCGATGTAGTGGTGGGTGCCGGTACGGTACTGACCGTGGAGCAGATGCAGCAGGCCATCGATGCCGGTGCGGATTTCCTGGTCACTCCGGGTACGCCGCCGGTGCTGGCCGATGCGCTGGCGGCGGCGCCGCTGCCGGTGGTGCCGGGTGCGGCCACGCCGACCGAGCTGCTGTCGCTCTACGCGCGCGGTTTCCGCGTGTGCAAGCTGTTCCCGGCCACGGCCGTGGGTGGCCTGGCGATGATCAAGGGCCTGGCTGGGCCGGTGGCTGACCTGAAGCTGTGCCCCACCGGTGGCATCACCGAAAACACCGCCGCCGAATACCTGGAGCAGAAGAACGTGGTCTGCATCGGTGGTTCGTGGATGGTGCCGGGCAACTGGATCGCCGATGGCCAGTGGGACAAGGTGCGCGAAAGCGCCGCCCAGGCCGCGAAGATCGTCAAGCGCGTCCGCGGCCACTGAAGAACTACGGGGTCAGAGCCCTTTCCCGCCGGGAAAGGGATCCGACCCCGGGGTCCGCTGACCCCAGGCCACGAGCGCGCAACGCGCGCGACCCGCTCCCGCTCCTCCTTCTTCATTCCGCGGTGGCGGCGCACGGAAACTATCCGTGGCCCTGCGGAGGGATTGCGCAGGGGCGTGAGCGCCATGGATGGCGCGACCGAGCCTCCAGGGATGGATTCACGGCGTCCCCTGCGCAATCCCTCCGCAGGGCCACCCTCCAGAATCTGACCGCACCACCACCGCGAGGGGCTGCGCCGTTGGCTGGAATTCTTACAGCGGCCGTGCCGGATCCACCAGCCCGTACTGGCTGGCCATGCGCGCCAGCGCGATGTTGTCGTGGATACCCATCTTCTCGAACAGGCGCGCCTTATGCGTGTTCACGGTCTTCGCGCTCAGGCTCAGGCGCCGGGCGATGTCTTCCTGGCGCAGACCCTGGGTCAGCAGCAGGGCCACTTCCAGTTCGCGCGGTGACAGCGTATCGAACGGCGAGGCGTTGCCTTCCACCGTGGACAGCGCCAGGTTCTGCGCGATGCTGGTGCCCAGGTAGCGGCGACCGCCGGCCACGTCGCGCACCGCGCGCAGCAGTTCCTGTGCATCGCAGCCCTTGCCGATGTAACCGGCCGCACCGGCCTCCAGCAGGCGCTTGGGCAGCGGCCCGTCTTCCAGCACCGATACGATCACCACACGCGTGGCGCGGTGACTGCGCACGATGCGCTCGGTCACCTCCATGCCACTGACACCGGGCAGGTGCAGGTCGCACAGCACCACGTCCGGCAGCAGCTGGCGGACCTCGCGCAGGGCGTCCTCGCCGGTCTCGGCTTCGCCCACGACCTCGATGTCGGGTTCCCCCGACAGGATCATTTTCATCCCGGTGCGGACCAGCGCGTGGTCATCCACCAGGTAGACTCGAATCGTCATCCACGTCCCTCTTCGAATGCGGCCATCGGGGGCCAAGCTAGGCGTGCGCCATGGCACATCGCAAGCGCGGAAACTGCGCAAAAACGGCGTTCTGCCTTGCGCATCACATTCTTCACGCGCCGATTCCGTCCCTGGCCCCGTAAAACCCCCGACATCGAAACTACACATCCATTGCGCGGCGTCCCAAACGGGACAGCCACGTCAATCCCCTGTTGCGATCGCTTCGCTGGCCCTCGCTGGCGGCGAACCGTGACGCCGCCAAGGATGCCGGCGACGGAACATGACCAGATAGCACCCTACCACCCAAACGAGCGCGGCACACCATCCGGCCAGGATGTCCGAGGGATAGTGCACGCCCAGATAGACCCGGGACACGCTCACCAGCAGGCTGAACGCGGGGGCCAGCACCAGTACCGGCCATCGCCAGCGGGTGTTCCAGGCCAGCAGCACCAGGGTCATCGCCAAGGTCATCGAGCCCATGGCATGGCCGCTGGGGAAGCTGAATGTCGATTCCGGCGCGATCGATTCCCACAGACTGGGACGGTCACGCTGGAAGAACTGCTTGCTGCCCATGTTCAGCAGCGCCGAACCGACGAAGCACACGGCCACGAACGTCGCTTCGCGCCAGCGCCGCCGCCAGGCCAGTGCGCCCACGATCAGCACGTCGGCGGGAATCAGGAACCATTCGTAGCCCAGCCGCGACAGCAGCACGAAGAACGTGTCCAATGCCGGCGAGTGCAGGCCGTGCATCTGCCACAGCAACGGCGCATCAAAATGGAACGATTCGAATTCGTGCACCTCGTCGGCCAGCGCCACGAAGCCGGCCAGCGGCAGCAGCACGCCGGCAAACAGCAGCAGCAGGCGCCAGGCGTTGCGCGCCATCCAGTGGCGGAAGCCGGACGCCGGCTCCGGCGCGGCCAGGATGACGGGCTTATCCTGCGCTTCGGACATAGGTACGTTCGACGTACTCGTCGATCAGGGCAACGAACTCCTGGGCAATGTTCTCGCCGCGCAGGGTCACCTTCTTCTCGCCATCGACGAACACCGGTGCGGCCGGCGTCTCACCGGTACCCGGCAGGGAAATGCCGATGTTGGCGTGGCGCGACTCGCCCGGGCCGTTGACGATGCAGCCCATCACCGCCAGGGTCATGTTCTCCGCACCCGGGTGGTGGATCTTCCACAGCGGCATCTTCTCGCGCACGTGGTTCTGCACCACCTTGGCCAGTTCCTGGAAGAATTCGGAGGTGGTACGGCCACAGCCCGGGCACGCGGTCACCAGCGGGGTGAAGGCGCGCTGGCCGGTGGTCTGCAGCAGTTCCTGGGCGACAATCACTTCCTGCGTACGCGACTGCCCCGGTTCGGGGGTCAGCGAAATGCGGATGGTGTCACCGATACCTTCCTGCAGCAGCACGCTCAGCGCCGCGGCCGAGGCCACGATGCCCTTGCTGCCGATGCCGGCTTCGGTCAGGCCCAGGTGCAGGGCGAAATCCGAGCGCTGGGCCAGGTCGCGGTACACCGCGATCAGTTCCTGCACGCCACTGACCTTGGCCGACAGCACGATGCGATCGCGCGGCAGGCCCAGTTCCACCGCCTGCTCGGCCGAATCCAGCGCCGAGCGGATCAGTGCTTCGCGCAGCACGCGGCCGGCATCCCAGGGCTGTTCGCGATGGTTGTTCTCGTCCATCAGCTTCGCCGCCAGGGCCTGGTCCAGCGAACCCCAGTTGGCACCGATGCGCACCGGCTTGTTGTAGCGCACGGCGAATTCGATCAACTGTGCGAACTGCAGGTCTTTCTTCTTGCCGAAGCCGACGTTGCCCGGGTTGATGCGGTACTTGGCCAGCGCCTCGGCGCAGGCCGGCTCGGCAGTCAACAGCTGGTGGCCGTTGTAGTGGAAATCGCCGATCAGCGGTACGTCGATGCCCATCATCGCCAGCTTGTCGACGATGCGCGGAATGGCCGCGGCCGCTTCAACCGTGTTGACGGTCAGGCGCACCATTTCCGACCCGGCACGCCACAGCTCGGCCACCTGCTTGGCGGTGGACGCCACGTCGGAGGTGTCGGTGTTGGTCATCGACTGCACCACCACCGGCTTGCCGCCGCCTACAGTGACCCCGCCGATCTGGACGGCATGGGTCTGGCGGCGCGGCCAGGCGGTGGCATCGGAGGGGGGCGTGGGGCGGGTGACGGCGTCGTGCATGCGGCCATTCTACCGCCCGCCCCTGCATTCGGGGTGGGTCGCATTCAGCGGCCAGCGCGTCTGCGGCCGATTGTCGCAGGCAGCCCGTGCGATGAACGAATACGATGGGCAGGCATGACCGGACCCGACGCCCCGTTCCTTCGTACCCTGTGCAGCCTGCGATGGCTGGCCGTGGCCGGCCAGGCGGCCACCATCCTGGTCGCCACCTGGGTGCTGGGCCTGCCGTTGCCGCAGCAGCCCCTGTGGGCTGGCGTGGCCGTGCTGGCCGTGTTCAACCTGTACACCCAGCTGCGCCCGGAAGCGGGCGATACCGCACCGCTGACCGCGTTCGGGCACATCCTGGTGGACGTGATCATCCTGACCTGGATGGTCGGCTGGAGCGGCGGCATCGCCAACCCCTTCGGCTCGCTGTTCCTGATCCTGATCGCGCTGGCCGCCTTCGCCCTGCCCCGTCGCTGGGCGCTGGCGGTGGCCGGCGCCTGCCTGCTGGGCTACGCCGCCAGCGGCGTGTTCGGCCAACCCCTGCCCGCCGGCTACTTCCGCGCGCTGGACCTGAACCGCTGGGGCGTGGTTGCCAACTTCCTGCTGTCCGCGGCGGTCGTGCTGACCTTTTCCACCCGCCTGGCGACGGCCCTGCGCCAGCGCGAACTGGAACTGTCGGCGCTGCGCGAACGCTTCGCCCGCAACGAAGGCATCGTCGCCCTGGCCACCCACGCTGCCTCGGTGGCGCACGAACTGAACACCCCGCTGGCGACCATGACCCTGCTGGCCGATGACGTGGCCGAGCGCAGCGAAGAGCCGGAAGTGCGCGAGGACATGGAAACCCTGCGCGAACTGCTGGTGCAGTGCCGTGAACGCGTGCTGGCGCTGGCCGCGCCGGCATCCACCGATGGCCCCGGCCGCAGCCATTCCAGCGCGCAGCAGGTGCTGGAGCAGTGGCGGCTGGTGCGGCCGACCATCGACCTGCACCGCAACGACGACGCGCCGCTGCGGCTGCCGCTCGATCCCGGCGTGGGCCACCTGCTGATGGTGCTGCTGAACAACGCCGCCGATGCGGGCGAACAGGCCGGACGGCCGCGCGTGGACCTGGACCTGCGCATCGAAGGCGACGACCTGATCGGCGAAGTGCGCGATTACGGGCACGGCTTCAACGCCCGTGCCGCGGTGCTGCCGGGCCGGCTGTTCGGCAGCAGCAAAAGCGAAGGCATGGGCGTGGGCCTGGCCCTGTCCCATGCCACCATCGAACGCCTGCAGGGCGAGATGTGGATGCGCCCGGCCCAGGGGGCCGGCAGCCGCGTCGGCTTCCGCCTACCGCTGGCCCCACGCGAGGACACCCCATGAACGCCTCACCCCTTGGCCTGCTGGTCGACGACGACGAACTGTACCTGCGCACCCTGCAGCGCAGCCTGGCCCGCAAGGGCCTGGAAACGCAGACCGCACAGGATGCGGCCAGCGCGCTGATGCTGGCACGCCAGCACCCACCTGCATTCGCCCTGATCGACCTGAAGCTGGGCAACGATTCGGGCCTGGCCCTGATCCAGCCGCTGCGCGCGCTGCGTGCGGACATGCGCATCCTGCTGGTGACTGGTTACGCCAGCATCGCCACGGCGGTGGAAGCGATCAAGCTGGGCGCCGACGATTACCTGCCCAAGCCGGCCACGGTGCCGATGATCCTGCGCGCCCTGGGCGAAGAGGATGACGGCCCGGCCGATGACGGCGAAATGGAAGTACCCGATGCGATGACGCCGATCAGTCGCCTGCAGTGGGAACACATCCAACAGGCCATGCACGAGACCGGCGGCAATGTGTCGGCCGCGGCGCGGTTGCTGGGCATGCACCGGCGTTCGCTGCAGCGCAAGCTCGCCAAGCGGCCAAGCCCGGAGCGCGACCCGAGCCGTTGATGCGGGGTCGCGTTCGCCGGGCATGGCCCGGCGCTAGCGGGCGGGCATTACGTTCGCCGGGCATGGCCCGGCGCTACCGGATTTGCGCCAGGATCTCGCGGGTCATCGGATCGGCAATCGCCACATCCTCGCCCTGCAGCGCCGGCAGCAGGCCACTGGCCAGCTGCTTGCCCAGTTCGACACCGAACTGGTCGAATGCGTTGATGTTCCAGATGACCGACTGCACGTACACCGCGTGTTCGTACATGGCGATCAGCGCGCCCAGCGCCTGCGGGGTCAGCGCGTCGAGCAGGATCAGCGTGCTCGGGCGGCCACCCGGGTAATCACGGTGCGGGTCATCGCTGCCCTGGCCGTTGGCCAGCGCCTCGGTCTGCGCCAGCAGGTTGGCCAGCAGCGCCTGGTGGTTGACCGTGTACGGATCATCGTTGTGCACGCAGCCGATGAAGTCGGCCGGGATGATGCTGGTGCCCTGGTGCAGCGCCTGGAAGAAGCTGTGCTGCACATCGGTGCCCGCGCCGCCCCACCACACCGGCACGGTGTCGGTGGTGACCGGCTGGCCGTCGCGCTGCACGCGCTTGCCCAGGCTTTCCATCACCAGCTGCTGCAGGTAGGCCGGCAGCAGCGCCAGGCGCTGGTCATAGGTCATCACCGCGTGCGTGGCATGGCCCAGCACGTTGCGGTTCCAGATGTCGGTCAGGCCGTGCAGTACCGGCAAATTGCGCTCCAGCGGCGCGTCCAGCACATGCGCATCCATCTGCGCGGCGCCGTCCAGCAGCTGCTCGAAACGCTCGAAGCCGATGGCCAGGGCGATCGGGAAACCGACCGCCGACCACAGCGAATAACGGCCACCCACCCAGTCCCACATCGGCAGCACGCGATCGGCGGCGATGGCGAAGGCCTTGGCCGCACGCTCGGGGTTGGCGCTGACCGCGTACAGGCGCTCGCTGCCACCCAGCCAGTCGTGCAGGATCTGCCCGTTGAGCAGCGTTTCCTGGGTGCCGAAGGTCTTGGAAATCAGGATGCCGGCGGTGGTGGCCGGGTCCAGCGTGGCCAGCGTGCGCTGCATGGCGGCGCCGTCCACATTCGACACGAAATGCACGCGCAGGCGCGCGCCAGTGACCGGACGCAGCGCGTCGGCCACCAGACGCGGGCCAAGGTCGGAGCCACCGATGCCGACGCTGACCACATCGGTCACGCCACTGTCTTCCAGTGCGCGCACCAGCACGCCCATGCGCTGGCGGATCCCGCGCGCGGTGGCATAGGCCTCGGCCGCCACCGGCGCATCGACCCCATCGCCACGCAGCGCGGTGTGCAGCGCGGCGCGGCCTTCGGTCAGGTTGACCTGCTCGCCGCGGAACAGGCGCGTGATGGCACCGCCGACATCACGCTCGGCAGCCAGCGCCAACAGCGCCTGCAACGCCGCGGCATCGTATTTCTGCCGGGCGAAATTGACATACAACGGACCGACCCGCAGCGCCAGGTCCTGTACACGGCCGGGTTCGGCGGCGAGCAGACTGGGAATGCTTGCGCCCTTCAGGCGCTGGGCGTGGGAATGCAGCGAGTCGAATCCGTTGTTCGTTGTCATGCGGCCTGGGTCGGGATCGTGTCGTTGGTGTGGGTGATCTGGTTGTTGCCGTCCACGTACACCAGCTTCGGCTTGAAGCTGTCCGCTTCCTGCTCGGTCATGCTGGCAAACGCAGCGATGATGATGATGTCACCGACCTGCACGTGGCGTGCAGCGCCACCGTTGAGCGACACCACGCCGCTGCCGGCTTCGGCACGGATGGCGTAGGTCGAGAAGCGCGCACCGTTGGTCACGTCCCAGATGTGCACCTGCTCGAACTCGCGGATGCCGGTGGCAGCCAGCAGGTTGTCATCGATGGCGATGGAACCTTCGTAGTTCAGCTCGGAATGGGTGACGGTGGCGCGGTGGATCTTGGTCTTCAGCAGGGACAGGTGCATGGCACGGCACAACGCAAAGGAAAGCGGGGATTCTAGCACCCGCGTGGCGCCGGACATCACGGCTGGCAACTTGTTCAGGTAGCAGGCTGGAAGTGGGGCCAGAGCCCTTTCCCACCGGGAAAGGGATCCGCCCCCGTAGACATCAGAATTCCAGGTTGTCGATCAACCGGGTGCTGCCCAGGCGGGCGGCGATCAGCGCCACCCGGCCACCGCCGTCGAAGGTCGGCTCGGCCAGCTCGGGGGTGCGCAGCACCGCGTAGTCGACCTGGAAGCCGGCGGCCTGCAGCGCCGCGGTGGCATCGGCTTCGATCTGCGCCCGCGTGTGCCCGGCCACGTAGCCTTCGCGCATGCCCAGCAGGGTGCGGTGGATCGTGGTGGCCAGCGGTCGCTGCTGCGCATCCAGGTACTGGTTGCGCGAGCTCTTGGCCAGGCCATCGTCGTCACGCACGATCTCGGCACCGACGATCTGGATCGGGAAGGACAGCTCGGCCACCATCTGCTTGATCACCGCCAGCTGCTGGTAGTCCTTGCGGCCGAACACGGCCACGTCCGGCTGCACCTGCAGGAACAGGCGCGCGACCACCGTGCAGACGCCATCGAAGTGACCGGGGCGGCTGGCGCCCTCCAGCACTTCGCTCACGCCGGGGGCGTGCATCTGCGTGGTCTTGTCCACGCCCAGCGGGTACATCGCCTCGACGCTGGGCAGCCACACCGCATCGCAACCGACCTGCTCCAGCCCGGCCACGTCGGCTTCGGGCGTGCGCGGATAGCGGCTGAAGTCCTCATTCGGCCCGAACTGGGTCGGGTTGACGAAGATGCTGGCCACCACTTTATCGGCGTACTGACGGGCCAGGGCCACCAGCGAATGGTGGCCGCCATGCAGGTTGCCCATGGTCGGCACCAGCGCCACGCGCAGGCCCTGCTGCTTCCACTGTGCGATCTGCTCGCGCAGTGCGCCAAGTTCGTTGAAAATCTGGATCATTGGGCGTAGGCGTGCTGTTCGTCGGGGAAGCTGCCGTCGCGCACGGCATCGGCGTAGGCGCGGGTGGCACTGGCCACCGAACCGCCTTCGGCCAGGAAGTCCTTGACGAACTTCGGACGGCGGTGGCCGCTGTCCAGGCCGATGAAATCGTGCATCACCAGCACCTGGCCATCGCACTGCGGGCCGGCACCGATGCCGATGGTCGGCACGCCAACGGCGGCGGTCACTTCGGCGGCCACCGGGGTCGGCATGCATTCGAGCACGATCAGCGCGGCACCGGCGGCGGCCACGGCCTTGGCGTCTTCCACCAGCTGGCGCGCGGCATCGCCACGGCCCTGGATCTTGAAGCCGCCCAGGCGCAGCACCGACTGCGGGGTCAGGCCCAGGTGCGAACACACCGGAATCTCGCGCTCCACCAGGTAGCGCACGATGTCGACCTTGAAGCCGGCGCCTTCGATCTTGACCATCTCGGCACCGGCCTGCAGCAGCTGCAGCGAGGCGTCCAGCGCACGTTCCGGGGTGGCATCGGCGCCGAACGGCAGGTCGGCCACCAGCAGCGCCCGCTGCAGCACGCGCGACACCGCACGGGTGTGGTAGACCATGTCCGCCACGGTCACCGGCAGGGTGGAATCGTGGCCCTGCACGACCATGCCCAGCGAATCGCCGATCAGGATCAGGTCCACGCCATTGGCGTCGAAAGTGCGGGCAAAGCCTGCGTCGTAGGCGGTCAACATGACCAGCTTCTGGCCATTGCGCTTGGCTTCGGCCAGCGCGGGTACGGTCCAGGGCTTGCTGTCTGCGTGGGTGCTCATGTGCTGATAACCGGGGGAGATAACCCGGGCATTATCACCCTATCGGCGCGATCCCGCAGGCATCGACCCGCATCACTGCGTCCTGCACGCTGCCATGGCCGGGAATGGTCAGTTCCGGCGCGATTTCAGCCAGTGGCACCAGCACGAAGGCGCGCTGGTGCAGGTACGGATGCGGCACCTGCAGCGCAGGCGCGTCCACGGTCTGCTGGCCGTACAGCAGCAGGTCCAGATCCAGCGCGCGCGGGCCCCAGTGCACGGCCGGGTCGCGCACCCGGCCGAAACGCTGCTCCAGCGCCAACAGGGCCTGCAGCAGGTCCAGCGGCGCCAGCGCGGTATCCACGGCCGCCACCGCATTGACGAACGGCGGCTGGTCTTCGTTGCCCCAGGCCGGCGTGGCATACAGCCGCGATGCCCGCTGCAGGCGCGTGCCGGCCAGCGTGTCCAGCGCGGCAATCGCCGCGCGGACCGTGCCCGCCGCATCGCCCAGGTTGGCACCCAGGCCTATCCACGCAACGGTCATGTCTTACTCGGCGGCGCCGCCCGGGCCACCACTGCGACGGCGGCGACGGCGACGCTTGCGCGGCGCCCCGCCCTCTTCGTCGCCGCCCTCGGCGTGCATGGCATCAAGCGAGTGTTCCAGCTCGTTCCCCGACTGCGCCTGCGCCTCGCGCCAGAACTGCACATCGGCTTCGTGCTCGGCCGAGGCCACCTGGCGCAGCGACAGGAAATCGAAGGCGGCACGGAAGCGCGGATGGGTCAGTGTGCGGAATACTCGCTTGCGCTGGCGCGAACTGAAGCGCGACTGCAGCAGCCAGATTTCCTGCATCGGCAGCGAGAACCGGCGCGGCAGGGCGATGGTGCTCAGCTGCTGCACCGTCACCCGGTCGGCGGCGCGCCGCTGTGCTTCTTCCGGGGCCACGCCCTGCTTGAGCAGTGTGGCCTGGGCACGGCAGTAGGCCGGCCACAGCAGCAGCGCGAACAGGAACGCCGGCGAGACCGGTTCGTCGTTGGCCACGCGCGCATCGGTGTTGGCCAGGCCTTCCACCAGCATGCGGCGCAATGCGCCGGTGCGGTTCGACTTCAGCGCCTTGGCGCTTTCCGGGAACAGCACGTCCAGCAGGCCGTAGCGCTCCAGGCCTTCGAAACTGGCCACGCCGTGCCCGGACAGGAACAGCTTCAGCACCTCTTCGAAAAGGCGTGCCGGGGCCGCTTCGTTGAGCAGGCCGGCCAGCTGCGGGATCGGCGCGGCGGTGCCCTGTTCGATCTGGAACCCGAGCTTGGCCGCCAGGCGCACCGCGCGCAGCATGCGCACGGGGTCTTCGCGGTAACGCTGCTCGGGATCGCCGATCAGCTTCATCAGGCGTGCCTGCACGTCCTCGAAGCCGCCGACGTAGTCGCGCACCGAGAAATCCTCGATGGCGTAGTACAGGGCGTTGCAGGTGAAGTCGCGGCGCACGGCATCGTCTTCGATGGTGCCATAGACGTTGTCGCGCACCAGCATGCCGTTTTCCATTTCGCGGTCGCCGCTGCCGTCATCGCTGTTGGCACGGAAGGTGGCCACTTCGATGATCTCGCGGCCGAAGACCACGTGGGCAAGGCGGAAACGGCGGCCGATCAGGCGGCAGTTGCGGAACAGCTGCTTGACCTGTTCGGGCGTGGCGTCGGTGGCCACGTCGAAGTCCTTGGGTTGGCCATTGACCAGCAGGTCGCGCACTGCGCCGCCCACGAGGTAGGCGCCGAAACCGGCATCGCGCAGGCGGTAGAGCACGCGCAGGGCGTTCGGGCTGATCTCCTTGCGGGAGATCGTGTGCTGGTCGCGCGGAATGACGCGCAGGCTGAACGGAGATGGAGCAGGGGAAATGATGTTGGCGCTTCCGGTTGAAGTTTCGGGATTGCCCATTGGCATCGAGGTACCTATACTACCGCTCCTGCCTCGGCAGCGACATACATGCTCCCTTCGTCTAGTGGTTAGGACGTGGCCCTCTCAAGGCTAAAACAGGGGTTCGAGTCCCCTAGGGAGCACCAGTCGCCGCAGCAGGAACCGAAAAAGCCCGCCAATGTGCGGGCTTTTCTGTTTTCCGGGGGTTGATGGCTTCGGGTGCTTGGTCGCTGTGGCGCCGGCTTGCTATCGGCATGAGCCGGTGGGGTCACCCAGGCCAGGACACGCCGTTAACCCATCCATGGGGGCTCGTAGGCGCCATCCATGGCGCCTGCGGTCCTGGCCTGGGTGACCCCACCGTCTCCGGAAAGTTGATCGCGCACTGCGGCAGCAATCGGCCAGTGGCCCGCGGCTGCCGCGCACACCATGAAACTGTCAGGAGGGGGCAGGCCGCCTCCCCACGGAAAAGGAAGGCGCTGGAGCGCAGGTCGGCCGTCAGCCTTCCATCTGCTCCAGTTCCTTGCCCTTGGTTTCGCGGACGTAGCGGACCACGAAGAAGATCGAGAGGAAGGCGGCCAGGGTGTAGATGCCGTATGCGCCGGCCAGGCCGATGCCGGCCAGCAGCATCGGGAAGGTGACGGTGATGGCAAAGTTCGATGTCCACTGCGCCGCGCCGGCCACGGCCAGCGCCGAGCCGCGGATCTGGTTCGGGAACATTTCGCCCAGCATCACCCACATCACCGGGCCCCAGGACATGTTGAAGAACACCACGTAGACGTTGGCCGCCACCAGCGCCAGCCGGCCCATGCCGTCGGACAACTGCAGGCGCCCGTCCACCAGGCTGCCACTGGCGAACGCCACCACCATCAGCGCCAGCGACACCGCCATGCCCACCGAGCCGATCCACAGCAGCGGCTTGCGGCCGATCCGGTCGATCAGCAGCACCGTCACCAGGCAGGCGCCGATGCTCAGCGCACCGGACAGCACGTTGATCAGCAGCGCGTCGTTTTCCGAGAAGCCCACCGCCTGCCACAGCACAGCCCCGTAGTAGAACACCACGTTGATGCCCACCAGCTGCTGCAGCACCGCCAGGCCGATGCCCACCCAGACGATGCCACGCAGCTTGCCGCTGGCCTTGTCCTTCAGGTCGGCAAACGTGGGCCGGTGCTGGTCCTGGGCCAGGCTGCCCTCGATCTCTCCACGCTTCACCCGTGCCTCGGCCGGCCCGTACAGGCGGGCCAGCACCGCTTCGGCCTGCGCCTGCCGGCCCTTGGCCATCAGGAAGCGCGGGCTCTCGGGAATGGTCAGCAGCAGCACCAGGAACAGCAGCGAGGGAATGGCCTGCATCCAGAACATCCAGCGCCATGCCTCCTGCCCCAGCCACAGCGGCTCGGTGGACGCACCGGCCGCGCGCGCCAGCAGGTAGTTGCTCAGAAAGGCGGCGAACAGTCCGCTGATGATCGCCATCTGCTGCACCGTGGCCAGCTTGCCGCGATAGCGCGCCGAAGCCACTTCGGCAATGTAGGCCGGCGACATCACGCTGGCCGCGCCCACTGCGAAACCGCCGACCATGCGTGCGGCCACGAACAGCCACGAAGCATGCGCCGCGCCCGCGCCCAGCGCCGACAGCAGGAACAGCACCGCCGAAATGATCAGCACGCTGCGACGGCCCAGCAGGTCACCCAGACGCCCGGCCACGAAGGCGCCGATGGCGCAGCCCAGCAGCATCGATGCCACCTCGAAGCCCAGGGCCGCCTCGCTGGAATTGAACGCCTGGCGCAGGCCGTCGACCGTACCGTTGATCACGCCACTGTCGAAGCCGAACAGGAAGCCACCGAGGGTGGCAACGCAGCTGATCAGGACGATGAAGGCAGTGTTTTCGCCGCGCGTGCCGGCGTTTGCAGGAATCGCTGTGGACATTGGGTCTTCCGCAAAAAGGATGGGCCTGCCGCTCAGCGCAGCAGGTACTGGTTCAGCAGGTTCTCATAGGCTTCCTGCCGGCCGCTACGCTGGCGCAGTGGGTCGCCCTGTTCGGCCAGTGCACACAGCGCATCCAGGCCCAGCTGGCCGGTCGCGAACGCCTGGCCTGGGCCCTGGTCGAAGCTGGCGTAGCGCTCGCGCCGCCACTGTTCCAGCGGCGACTGCTGCAGCAGCGCATGGGCCACTTCCAGGCCGCGGGCGAAGGCGTCCATGCCGCCGATATGGGCCAGGAACAGATCCTGCGGGTCGGTCGATTCGCGCCGCACCTTGGCATCGAAATTCAGCCCGCCGTGGCCCAGACCGCCCTGCCGCAGCACCACCAGCATCGCCCCGACCGTGTCGTACAGGTCGGTCGGGAACTGGTCGGTATCCCAGCCATTCTGCGGATTGCCCCGGTTGGCATCGATGCTGCCCAGCAGCCCGGCATCGGCCGCCACCTGCAGGTCATGGGCGAAGGTGTGGCCGGACAGCGTGGCGTGGTTGGCCTCGATGTTCAGTTTGAAATCCGCATCCAGGCCATGCTGGCGCAGGAAGCCGACCACGGTGGCGCTGTCGAAATCGTACTGGTGGTGCATCGGCTCCATTGGCTTGGGCTCGATCAGGAACGTGCCTTCGAAGCCGATGCTGCGGCCGTGGTCGCGTGCTGCAGCCAGGAACCGCGCCAGGTGGGCCTGCTCCCGTTTCATGTCGGTGTTCAGCAGGCAGGCATAGCCTTCGCGGCCGCCCCAGAACACGTAGTTGCTGCCACCCAGGGCCACCGTGGCCTCCAGCGCGGCCTTGACCTGCACGGCGGCACGCGCCACCACGGCGAAGTCCGGGTTGGTCGCCGCACCGTTCATGTAGCGCGGGTGCGAGAACAGGTTGGCCGTGCCCCACAGCAGCTTCATGCCGGTCTGCTGCTGGCGCTGGCCGGCCAGGTCCACCATGTGCGCCAGGTTGGCGCGGTACTCGCCGATGTCATCGGCATCGGGCGCCAGGTCCACGTCGTGGAAGCACCAGTACGGCACGCCCAGCTTGGTGAAGAATTCGAAGGCGGCATCGCAGCGCGCTTCGGCACGGGCCAGCGGCGTATCGCCCTGGTCCCAGGGGTAGGCGCGGGTGCCCGGCCCGAACGGGTCCTGCCCGGCGCCACAGAAACTGTGCCAGTAGGCCACCGCGAAGCGCAGATGCTCGGCCATGCTGCGCCCGCCGATCTGCCGCTGCGCGTCATAGACCTTGAAGGCCAGGGGATTGTCGGAGTCGCGGCCCTCGAAGGGGATGCGACCGATGCCGGGGAAGTACTCACGCTGACCAACATGGAACGGGGTTGCCATGGACGATGCTTCCTTCTTCGGGATCAGGGCAGGCGCTGCTGGAACAACGGCGTCAGTGCCTGCAGGTGGTGGACGAAACGCTGGTAACCGGCCTGGTACAGGGCGCCGCGCGCGGGATCGGGCTGCGCGGCCTGGCCGGCATCGAACTGCAGGTGCTCATCGACCAGATCGGCCAGTGCCCCGCCCTGCCCCTCGCACAGCCACAGCGCCTGCAGCGCAGCGCCGAACGCGGCGCCTTCGGCCTGCACGGGCACGACCACGGGCAGCTGGAACAGATCGGCGATCATCTGCCGCCAGCCGGGGCTGTTGGCGCCGCCGCCGGTCAGCACCAGGCGCTGGCCCTGCAGCCCGCCCTCGACCAGGGCGTCATAGCCCAGGCGCAGGCTGTAGCTGGCCCCTTCCATCGCGGCGCGATAGAGGTTGGCCGGGCCCAGGTTGTGCAGGTCCAGCCCGTGCAGGGCGCCGCGCGCCAACGGCAGGTCCGGGCTGCGTTCGCCGTTGAAGAACGGCAGCATCACCAGCCCCTCGGCGCCGGGCGCGCTCTGCGCCAGCAGGTCTTCGCACTGCGCGGGCGACTGCCCCAGCAGCGCGGCCACCTGGCCGGTAGCCACGGTGCAGTTCATCGTGCAGATCAGGGGCAGCCAGCCACCGTCGGAGGCGCAGAACGCGGCCCAGCGTGCCTGCGAATCGATGCGCGGCGTGGCGCTCCAGCCAAACAGCGTGCCCGACGTGCCCAGGCTCATGCTCAGCCGTCCTTCGCGCACCGCGCCGGTGCCGATGGCCGCCATCATGTTGTCGCCACCGCCGACTGCCACGCGGGTGTTCGCAGGCAGGCCCAGCAGCGCCGCCACCGCGGGCAGCAGGGCGAACCCCTGGTCGGGCGCGACCAGCGGCGGCAGCAGTCCGGCCAGATCGCGCCGCTCATCGGTGGCCGCCAGCATCGGCGCCGACCAGGTGCGCCGGCGCACATCCAGCCAGCCGGTACCGGAGGCATCGCCGGCCTCCATGAAGCGCTGCCCGGTCAGCCACAGATTCAGATAATCATGGGGCAACGCGATGCCGTCCAGAGCCGCATCGACGCCCGGCCGGTGCTGGCGGGTCCAGCGCAGCTTGGAAGCGGTGTAACCCACGCGCAGGTCATTGCCGGCTTCGGCAATGCAGGCCGCCACCCCGCCCATGGCCGACACGATCTGCGCGCACTGCTCGCTGCTGCTGGTGTCGCACCACAGTTTCACCGGCCCCAGCGCGCGGTTGTCCGCGCCCAGCGGTACGAAGCCATGCTGCTGGCCGGAAACTGCAAGCCCGCGCACCCGCGCGCGCAGGCTGCCCGGCAAGGCCTGGATGGCCTGCACCAGCGCCTGTACCCAGTCGGCCGCGTTCTGCTCGCGCCCGCCGTCGTCGGTGGCGGTCAGCGACAGCGTCCGCGCCTGCTGCGCCAGCACCTGCCGTGCCTGCGCGTCATAGGCCACCACCTTCACACTCTGGGTGCCGGCATCGATGCCCAGATACACGCTCATGCCCTGCCCTTCGCTGCGATCCGCACTGTCACCCACCAGATGTCCACCGATGGACATCGAGTCTGCCGGGGCCGTCGGCGGCTTGGCAATGTGCACTGCGGCAAAGCGGGCGGGCATGCCTGCGGTCGCAGCAGGCAGCGACCGGGCAATCGCTGCGTTCAAGCACGCCGATGCGCGCAACGGCAGCGCGCGCGGTCAACCTGTTCTAGAATTGTCCGCTTGAAGACGGATCTGCCTCCCCCCTTATGCCCTTTGTCGTCACCGAAAACTGCATCAAGTGCAAACACACCGATTGCGTGGAAGTGTGCCCCGTGGATTGTTTCCACGAAGGCCCGAACTTCCTGGTGATCGACCCGGACGAGTGCATCGACTGCACCCTCTGCGAGCCGGAGTGCCCGGTCAACGCGATCTTCCCCGAAGACGATGTGCCCGCCGGCCAGGAAGTGTTCGTGGGCCTGAATGCCGAACTGGCGCGAGAGTGGCCGGTGCTGACCGTGCGCAAGGACCCGCCCGCCGATGCCGGCGACTGGGACGGCAAGCCGGACAAGCTGAAGCTGCTGGAGCGCTGAGACGCCAGCGGCTGCAAGGAAAAAGGGCGCCATTGGCGCCCTTTTTCATGGGTGGGTGCCCACCTTGGTTGGCACCTGAGCGTCAACCAAGGTTGACGCCTACCATCGCAAGGCATGGCCCGGCGCTTACGGCGCCAGCTTGGCCTTCAGTGCGGCGATCAGCTTGACCGGCGCTTCGGCGGTGGCCGGCAGGCCACGCGGGTCGACGGCCGAAATGTATGCGCCGGCATCAACGGCCACCACGCGCACCAGGAAGTTGCTGCCTTCAAAGGCCACGTCGTACGAGCCGAGCAGCTGCGCACGGGTCGCGATGGTCACGCCTTCCAGGCCCTCCAGCGCCGTGCCGACCTTGGTGAAGGCCTCATCCTTGCTGCCCGGCACGATGAAGCCGGTGTTGTTGGCAGCCGGCGCCGCAGCGGCGGCCGGTGCAGCCGGCGCGGCCGGGGCCATCGGCGCGGCCTGCTGCGGGGCTGCGCCCAGCGCCGGCATCTGGTTGCTGCCCGCACCGGCCGGCAGGTTCAGGTCCGGCGGCACTTCCAGCGGACGCATTTCAGGGGCCAGGGCGTAGTCGCCCTTGGCACCGCGCTTGAAGCAACCGGTGGTACCGGCGGCAACGGCGACAGCAAGCAGGGCGTAGGACAGCACGCGGACAGTGGAAACGGATTGACGCATGTGGATCTCCTGGATCAGGCCACGACGACAGGTCAGTGGCTGGAAAGGGCTTCAAGGGCGGCAATGTCGCCGGCAAGATGGTCGGCGGCCGGCGCATGCTCGGCCGACAGCGGCAGCAGCGGCAGGCGCAGATCGTGGCCGATGCCGATCCGGCGCAGCAGCGCCTTCACCGGAATCGGGTTGGGCTCGACGCCACAGAAATCATGGAACGGCTGCAGGCGGCCATCCCACGATTCGGTCGCTTCATGGTCGTGGGCGGCAGCCAGCGCGCACATGCGGCGGTAGGCACCCGGCAGCGCGTTGGAGCCGACCGAGACCAGGCCATCCATGCCGGCCTGGATCGATCGGGCAGCGGTGCCGTCATCGCCGCTCAGCACGGCGAAATCCGGGCCCGACAGCGCCAGCAGCGCCTGCACCCGGCCGGTGTCGCCCACCGCTTCCTTGATGCCGACGATGTTCGGATGGCGGGCCAGCTCGGCCACGGTCTCCGGCAGCATGTCGCAGCCAGTACGGCCGGGCACGTTGTACAGCACCACCGGCAGGCCACCCTGGTCGGCCACGGCGCGGTAATGCGCGATCAGGCCAGCCTGGGTCGGGCGCACGTACGGCGGCGTGACCACCAGCGCATGGCTGGCCCCCAGCGCGGCGGCGCGGCGGGTCTGTTCGATGGTCTTGGCAGTGCCGGACAGGCCGGTGCCGGCCAGGACCGGAATGCGCCCACCGATGCGCTCGACCGCGCTGGCCAGCAGCTGGTCGTACTCGGCATCGGACAGGGTGGCGGCTTCGCCGGTGGAGCCAGCGACGACAACGCCCTGGACGCCCGCCTCCAGCTGCAGGTGCAGCAGGCGCTGCCAACCGTCGGGATCGAGGGAGCCGTCGGCCCGGAACGGGGTCGCCAGCGCGGTGATGAGGCCGGAAAGGGACAAGGACGTGCTGCTCTTGGCTGGGAAGGGAAACGCCCGCCATTACTGGGCGGGGGCGACCTGAATGTTACTTGCGGCGCGAAACCACGGGCAAGTATGCTGGACACCGGTGGATTCCCGCCCCCCGGCGGGCATTCAGACTCACCCCAAGCATTACCCGGAATCGCCTTGACCGACACCACCCCGCGCCCCGCGCCGAGCGAAAACCACCTCCTGATCAACGCCTATACGACGCATCCGGAGTCCCCCCTGCTGTCTGTCACCCGCCGCATCGCCGACAGTGGCTGCAATCTGGTCGACGCACGCCTGGCCACCGTTGGCCGCGATGTCTCGGTAACCGCGCTGGCCACCGGCTCCTGGGATTCGGTGGCCAAGCTGGAAGCCATGCTGACCCGGCTGGAGCGCGAGGAAGGCCTGAAGCTGGTCTGGTACCGCACCGCCGCCAAGCAGGCGCAGTCCAACCTGCTGCCCTACATCGTGGAAGTGATCGCCGCCGACAAGCCGGGCATCCTGTTCCAGCTGGCCGATTTCTTCGACCGCCAGGGCATCACCATCGAGAACCTGCAGAGCACCCGCTACCGCGCCATGCAGACCGGCGCTGAAATGTTCAGCGCGCAGGTGACCATCGGCGTGCCGGCCAACATGCACATCGCCGCGCTGCGCGATGACTTCCTTGAATTCTGCGACCACTTGAACCTGGACGCGATCATGGACCCGATGAAATTCTGATTCTTCGCGCGCCTCTCACGGGCGCGTGGCGTTTCATGCAATTGTCGTAGAAACAACCCAGGCTCGACAGAAGGACCTCATGAACAACGGCGATACCCTGGACAGCACCACCCTCTCCCTGCCGCTGGCCCTGTCCGGCGGCCACCACGCCACCCTCGGCGACTACGCCGGCCAGTGGCTGGTGCTGTACTTCTACCCCAAGGACAGCACCCCGGGCTGCACCACCGAAGGCATCGACTTCAACGCGCTGCTGCCCGGATTCAAGAAGGCCGGCGCGGTCGTGCTCGGCGTCTCCCGCGATTCGGTGAAGTCGCACGACAACTTCTGCGCCAAGCAGGGTTTCAACTTCCCGCTGGTCAGCGATGGCGACGAAGCCCTGTGCAGCGCCTTCGACGTGATCAAGCTGAAGAACATGTACGGCAAGCAGGTACGTGGCATCGAGCGCAGCACCTTCCTGATTTCACCCGACAGTCGTATCGTGCAGGCATGGCGCAAGGTCAAGGTTGCTGGCCACGCCGATGCCGTCCTCGCCGAACTCAAGGCCGCCCAAACCAAGTGAGTCCCATCGCCCACTCTGTCCGCCACCACCCTGCCCTGCAGGCTGTGGTGGTTTTTCCCTGTCCGTAACCAGGAAACGACGATGACCCGAGGCAAGCGCATCTACGTGCTGGATACCAACGTGCTGATGCACGATCCCACCGCGCTGTTCAAGTTCGAGGAACACGACGTCTACCTGCCCATGCAGGTGATCGAGGAACTGGACAACGGCAAGAAGGGCACCTCTGAAGCGAGCCGCAACGCGCGCCAGGTAAGCCGCTTCCTCAACGAGCTGGTGCAGGAATCGGGCCTGGACAACCTGGCCGACGGCATTCCGCTGCAGCGCCCGAACGGGCTGCAGCTGCGAGGCAAGCAGAGCGCCGGCAAGCTGCGCTTCCAGACCAGCCATTTCGACGCGGGCAAGAGCTTCGGCAAGGTCATTCCGGACAACGCCATCCTCGGCGCGATCCTGGCGCTGAAGGAAGAGACCCCGGATCTGCCGGTGGTGTTCGTTTCCAAGGACATCAACCTGCGCATCAAGGCCGCCATCGCCGGCATCGTGTCCGAGGACTACGAGAACGACCGCGCGCTGGACGATTTCAGCCTGCTGTACACCGGCGCCACCGAGCTGCCCGAAGACTTCTGGAAGCGCCACGGCGAAGACCTGCGCAGCTGGAGCGACAAGGGCCGCACCCATTACGAAATCCAGGCGCAGGATGGCGAGGAGTGGTATCCGAACCAGTACGTCTACCTGCCCGGCGAAGACGAAGTGGAACTGCGCGTCAGCCGCGTGGTGGGCGATGGCAAGGTGGTGCTGTCGCTGGTCGATGACTTCCGCCACGGCAGCCACGCCGTGTGGGGCATCAGCGCGCGCAACCGCGAGCAGAATTTCGCACTGAACGCGCTGATGGACCCGGAGATCGATTTCGTCACCCTGCTGGGCACCGCCGGTACCGGCAAGACCCTGCTGGCGCTGGCCGCCGGCCTGGCCCAGACCATGGACCAGCAGCGCTACCGCGAAATCATCATGACCCGCGCCACGGTGAGCGTGGGCGAGGACATCGGCTTCCTGCCCGGCACCGAAGAAGAAAAGATGACGCCGTGGATGGGCGCGCTGACCGACAACCTGGAAGTACTCACGCACAACCAGGAAGGCGGCACCTGGGGCCGCCAGGCCACCAACGACCTGCTGGCCAGCCGCATCAAGATCCGCTCGATGAACTTCATGCGCGGCCGTACCTTCCTGTCACGCTATCTGATCCTGGACGAGGCGCAGAACCTCACCCCCAAGCAGATGAAGACCCTGATCACCCGCGCCGGCCCCGGCACCAAGATCGTCTGCCTGGGCAACGTCGAACAGATCGACACCCCGTACCTGACCGAGACCACCTCGGGCCTGACCTACGCGGTGGACCGTTTCAAGAACTGGCCGCACAGCGCACACATCACCCTGCGCCGTGGCGAGCGTTCGCGCCTGGCCGATTACGCTTCGGAGGTGTTGTGAACCGTTGCACCCGTCTGTTGCTGCCCACGGTGGCGATCGCCCTCGCCACCGCACTCGCTGCCTGCACCACCACGCGCGGGCCAGCCAGCGTGCCCACCGCCGAACGCACCGGCCAATCGTGGGTGGTCACCCGCCCGGTCATCGCCGCGCAGGTGCTGGATACCTGCTCGCGGCCCAGCCCCGGCCGCGAGGCCGGTCGGGTCAGCGGTTACTGGGCGCCCAGCCGGCAGCAGGTGGACCAGCTGGAGGCGAAGCTGTCCGCACTGGAAGCACAGGTGCCGCAGGTGCTGGACTTCGACCGCCAGTACGTGGGCATTGAAAGCGCGGGCCAGCGGCTGATCTACATCAATGCGTTCCATCTGCCCGACGATGGCAGCGTGAATCCGGCCCGCGAAGCAATCCGCGTGTGCGATGGCGGTCGCCAGTTCTGGGGCGCGGTATTCGACCCGGCCACCGCCACCTTCAGCGAACTGCAGTTCAACGGCGGCAAGCTGTCCTCGCCCTGACGCGGCGGCATGGGAATCCGCCTGCCCACCTGGGTCTGGATCGGCGCGGTCGCGCTCTCGTGCGTGGCCGGCATGGTCAACGTGGTTGGCTTCCTGGGCTTCGAGCACCAGGCGGTCAGCCACCTGACCGGCAGCACCAGCCAGCTGGGCATGGCATTGGCGCAGGGCGACTGGCGTGCGGTGGGCCACCTGTGGGGCCTGCTGATCGCCTTCTCGCTGGGCGCCATGCTCAGCGGCCTGCTGATCCAGGACAGCACCCTGCAGCTGGGCCGCCGCTACGGCGTGGCGCTGGCAATTGAATCGATGTTGCTGCTGGTGGCCATCCCGCTGTTTGAGCAGCAACAGATCTGGGGCGCACTGGCCGCGGCCATGGCCTGCGGCCTGCAGAACGCCATGGCCACCACCTTCAGCGGCGCGGTGATTCGCACCACGCATCTGAGCGGCATGTTCACCGACCTGGGCATCGGCCTGGGCCACCTGCTGCGCGGCCTGCCGCTGCAACTGCGGCGGCTGACCCTGAGCGGCCTGATCATCAGCGGCTTCCTGGCCGGCGGGGTGATCGGCGCCTGGCTGTTCATGCGCTGGCAGTACGACGCGTTGCTGGCCCCTGCGCTGCTGACCGGCCTGACCGGCATCGTCTACGTGGTGTACCAGCAATGGGCGCGCTGGCGGCATTGAGGGTGCCTGGGGTCAGATCCCTCTCCGGCGGAGAGGGCGCTGGCCCGGCTTACGGCAGTCGAGCAAGTTTGAGTCTACCCGCACCTGCGGGACCACGGCACAATCGACGGATGAGCCCCTCTACGCCCGTTTCCGCCCTGACCATCGCTGGCTCCGATTCCGGTGGCGGCGCCGGCATCCAGGCCGATCTGAAAGCCTTTGCCGCCCACCGTGTGCACGGCCTGTCGGTGATCGCAGCACTGACCGCGCAGAACACCCGTGGGGTGACCGCAGTGCATGTGCCGCCAGTCGACTTCCTGCGCGCGCAGCTGGACGCCTGCTTCGATGATTTCGACATCCACGCGGTGAAACTCGGCATGCTGGCCAATGCCGAGGTGATCAACGCGGTCGCCGAGGTACTTGAGCAGCGCCGCCCCGCCCACGTGGTGCTGGACCCGGTGATGGTCGCCACCAGCGGCGCGCGCCTGCTCGAAGACAGCGCGCTGCAGGCGCTGCGCGAACGCCTGATTCCGTTGGCCACGCTGATCACCCCGAACACCCCCGAAGCCGAGCTGCTGGTCGGCCACCGCATCGGCAATGCCGCGCAGGCAGAACAGGCGGCGGCGGCACTGCTGGACCTGGGCGCCGGTGCGGTGCTGCTCAAGGGCGGCCATCTGCAGGAAGGCAACCGCGTGGTCGATCGTTATTTCGACGGTGTCAGCAGCGAAGAATTCATCCATGCGCGATTGCCGCTGGATGCACACGGCACCGGCTGTACGCTGGCCTCGGCCATCGCCGCGCAGCTGTGCAACGGCCTGAGCCTGGGCAACGCCTGCGAAGCGGGCATCGACTACGTGGCGCGCGGGCTGCAGCAGGGCTATGCGCCTGGCCGCAGTGAGGTGCTGGTACTGGACCACTTCGGCGCGGCGCCGCACGCATGAGCCCTACGCCACGCACGTTCGCCGTGCAGAGCGACGATGGCCACCGGTACGACATCATCGCCTGCGTGCCGCCGCAGCCGCTGGCCCGCCTGCTGTGGCTGCCGGCGCTGGGCGTGGCCGCGCGCCATTACCTGCCACTGGCGCAGGCGCTGGCCGCACGCGGCATTGCGGTGTACCTGCACGAGTGGCGTGGCAATGGCAGCAGCTCGCTGCGCCCCTCCAGGAACGTGGATTGGGGCTACCGCGAGATTCTCGAACAGGATCTGCCGGCCAGCCAGGCCGTGCTGGCGCGCGACGACAACGAAGCAACGCTGGTGCCCTGGATCATCGGCGGCCACAGCCTGGGCGGGCAGCTGGCCTGCGTGCATGCGGGCCGCGTGCCGGATCGCTTCCAGCACCTGTGGCTGGCTGCCAGCGGCACACCGTTCTGGCGCGCCTTCCCGCCCCCGCGCGGATGGCTGCTGCCGCTGTTCTATCGTTTCCTGCCCTGGATCGCGCGCCGCCAGGGCGTACTGCACGGCCGCCGCCTGGGCTTTGGCGGCACCGAAGCACGCGGGCTGATCGCCGATTGGGCGCGGGTGGGCCTGAACAACCGCTACGCCGCTGTCGGCATGGCCGAAGATCTGGAGGCACAGCTGGCGCGCATCCACGGCACCGCGCAGGCAGTGCTGATGGCCGATGACTGGTTCGCGCCGCTGGGTTCGATGCAGGCCCTGCTGGCCAAGCTGCCGAATGTGGCCTCACGCGTGCGCGTGCTGTCCGCGCAGGAACTGGGTACGCGTGCCGATCACTTCGCATGGATGAAGGCCCCGGACGCCGTGGCGGAAGGCTTTTTCATTCAGTTGAATGAAAATTTTCACAAAAGCGTTGACGTCGGCCGCCGACATCCGCATAATTCCGCTCCTGTCGCAGGGCGCCCGTAGCTCAGTTGGATAGAGTACCTGGCTACGAACCAGGCGGTCGGGAGTTCGAATCTCTCCGGGCGCACCACTCGACAGGCTTCCGGCATCCGCCGCTGGAAGATGCAGTAAAATGATGTGACAAATTGATTGTGTACCGCGCGCCCGTAGCTCAGTTGGATAGAGTACCTGGCTACGAACCAGGCGGTCGGGAGTTCGAATCTCTCCGGGCGCACCACACACGATCAACACAAAAAGTTTATGTAATTGGCGCCCGTAGCTCAGTTGGATAGAGTACCTGGCTACGAACCAGGCGGTCGGGAGTTCGAATCTCTCCGGGCGCACCATTACACCGAAACAGCAGGCTCCGGCCTGCTGTTTTTTTTTGTGTGTTTTCTGCAGGGCTGCGCCCTGCACCTGCTCAATGCAACGTCAACGTCAGGAGCGTGCATTCCGTGGGATGGCGGGGCAGTGTCGGATTGCGGGGATGCCGTAAACCCTTCCATGGGGGCTTGGCCGCGGCATCCATGCCGCGGACACCCCGCAATCCGACACTGCCCCACCCCGACAGATTCCCGCGATCTTTTTCATCCACGCATGGCGTGGATCTACCGTGTCGACCAAGGTCGACACCTACCAACAGCCGGCACGGGGTCGGATCCCGTTGCGACGCAACGGGCTCTGACCCCAGATTCATATCGGTATCTGACAGATGTGTGTCGACCCAGGTCGACACCTACCAACAGCAGCGGGGAGCTGTCAGAGGCGGGGCGGTGTCGGATTGCGGGGTGTCAGCCGCATGGATGCGGCTGCCAAGCCTACAGGGACGTACTTGCGGCGTCCCCGCAATCCGACACCGCCCCGCCACCCCACGGATACCCAGCTTTTGACGTTGCCGTTGCCGTTGCCGTTGCATTGAGCAGGTGCAGGGCGCAGCCCTGCAGACAACACCCTCATCCACGCATGGCGTGGGTCTACCCCATTGCCTGCCACCACTGCGCCAGCAGCTCTGGCCTGCGCAGCCGTTCTCGCCACCAGCGCAGGGCCGCACCGTCCTCGCCGGTGCGCCAGGCCAGCCAGAAGGTCTCTTCCGCCTTGGGCTCTTCCACCTCGCGGATCACCAGCTCGCCGCGCGCCGCCGCCGCGCGCGCGCACGGCTCGGGCAGGAAACCGAATCCCAGCCCCTGGCATTGCAGCTTCAGCTTGCTGGCCATGTCCGGCACCGTCAGGATCTCCTGCCCCATCAGCAGGCCCACGGTGCGCGGCAGCAGCCGCCGCGCGGAATCGGACACCGCAATGGCGCAATGCTCGGCCAGATGCTCTCGACCCAGTACGCCCGGCACCTGCGCCAGCGGATGACCCGGCGCCACCGCAAACACGAAATCCACGCTGCCCAGCGGCTCCACCACATAGCCACCGCCGCTGGGTCCCTCGCCCGCCGCCCCCACCAGCAGGTCGGCGCGCCGATCCAGCAGGGCCTCCCACGTGCCGGACAGCGCCTCGCCAAACAACCGCAGGCGCGTCGGCGCCTCGATACCGCGGAACGCGGCAATCTCCGGGCCCAGCAGCCAGGTCGGGAACATCGAATCCACCGCCAGGCTCAGCTCCGCCTCCCAGCCCGACGCCACCCGGCGCACCCGCAGCTCCAGCTCGCGGGCCGCACGCAGCAGGTGCCTGCCCTCGTCCAGCAGCGCGCGCCCGGCCTCGGTCAGCGCGGCGCGTGGCCCCACCCGGTCGAACAACTGCACGCCCAGGTCTTCCTCCAGCTTGGCCACCGTGTAGGAAATGGTGGACGGCACCTTGTGCAGGGCCTTGCCGGCCCCGGCAAACGAGCCGCGGCGGTCGATGGCATCCAGGATCTGCAGGGCATCGAGGCTGATCTTGAGCATTCGAAATTTTCGATGATGGCTGTCAAAACTATCCGTTTTTCAAACCCGCTGCGCAAGCAGATACTTCTCTCCAACGGGGAAACACAGCGGCCACCGGCCCACCCCGCCCCATCGAAACCATCGAACAAGGAGAATCATCATGCTGCAGATCCGCAAGAGCGCTACCCGTGGCCTGGCCGAGCATGGCTGGCTGTCGTCCCGCCACACCTTCTCCTTCGCCAGCTACTACGACCCGCGCTACGTCAGCTTCGGCCCGCTGCGGGTCATCAACGAAGACAAGGTGATCGGCGGCCAGGGCTTCGGCACCCACAGCCACAGCAACATGGAAATCATTTCCTACGTGCTGGGCGGCGCGCTGGAGCACAAGGACTCGATGGGTACCGGTTCGGTGCTGCGCTACGGCGACGTGCAGGTGATGAGCGCCGGCAGCGGCGTCAGCCACAGCGAGTTCAACCACTCGGCCACCGATCCGGTGCACTTCCTGCAGATCTGGGTCTTCCCGGATCGCGAGAACATCGAGCCGTCCTATCGCGAGACCCACTTCGCGCCGGAGAGCAAGCGCGGCCAGCTGCGCCTGATCGCTTCGCCCGATGGTGCCGACGGTTCGCTGCGCATCCAGCAGGACGCCCGCATCTTCGCCACCATCCTGGACGGTGAGCAGAAGCTGCACCATGCGCTGGCCACCGGCCGTGGCGCCTATGTGCAGGTGGCCCGTGGCCAGCTGCAGGTGAACGGGATCACCCTGGAAGCCGGCGATGCCCTGCAGGTCAGCGACGAAGCGCAGCTGACCCTGGAAAACGGCAACGACGCTGAAGTGCTGGTGTTCGACCTGCCGCTGTAAGGCACGGAAACCTGCGGTGCCGCGTGGCACCGCAGGTTCAGTGGTTCACGCCCGCCAATGCGCCTGCGCCGGCAGGCGCGGCGCCGGACAGGTCGCCGCCGGATGCTGCGCGTCGCGCGCCATCCAGTCATCCACCACCCCGGCCAGCAGGTCCAGGCGCAGCGGCAGGGTGATGTGGTCCTCGCCGCGCATTTCAATGTAATGCGCACGCGGATTGGCCTGGGCCAGCTCGCGGCCCTGGCTGACCGGAATGTGCTGGTCGCCCTGGCCGTGCAGCAGCAACACACAGGCGCGGGTATCGGCCAGAGCGCGGGCCACGTCCACCTGGTCCAGGTCCAGATCAAGACGCTGCCCGGCGGCGGCCACCACCTGATCGATATCCTGGCCGCCGTAACGCCAGCGGGCATAGCGGGCAATCGCCTGCGCCTTCAGCCCTTCCGGCTGCAGCGCCATCAGGTGCGGAATCATCGTGCGGATGGCCACACCCGCATTGGCGAACGACTCCATCGCCACCACACCCTCGACCTGGTCACCCAGCTTGTCCGCCGCAAACAGCGCAGTGGCCGCGCCGTAGGACACCCCGAACAGGTACAGCGGGCCGCGTATTTCGCCGCGCGCGCGCAGTTCGGCGATCACATCCACCACATCATCGGACTCGTAGGTGCCGTAGCCAGAGGGTCCTGCGCCCGACTGGCCATGGTTGCGCAGGTCCAGGGTCACCACCCGGTAACCCTGCCCGGCCAACTGCAGCGACCACGGCAGCATCGAATCACCATTCATCATCCAGCCGTGCAGCAGCACCACCGTGCCGCGCGGCGCCTGTGCGCGGAACGGATGCGGCAGCGCAAGGCTCAGGCCGGTGTCCAGCGGCAGGCCATTCTGGTGGTGCTGCGGCAGGTAGTGGTAGCGGGCACCGTAGTCGCCCGGATCGAACACCCGCCAGAAGATCGGTACGCCCTCGCGGCCACTGGCGAAACCATGGCGGGTGGGCAACGCGGCAATGGCCGCCTGCAGGCGCGGCTGGTCCAGCAGGGTCGAGACCCCACCCGGCGCGACCAGACGGTCGCTGAGCGAGGTGGAACCGGCATTGATCGAGGAGGAGCATGCAGCCAGCCACAGGCCGGCGCACGCCAGCAGGAGCAGCAGCAGGCGCTTCATGGGCATCAAGGGAAAGGGACGACAGCGCGACAGGCTATCTGCGTCACGGCCTGTCATCTATCGCACTGTCATGACGAGTTGATGACAACCCAGCCACGGTTCAGCCCGCGCCCTGCCCCTTGGCCGCGCTGTGACCGCCGCCGCAGTGCCATCGAACCTGCGTCTTCACGTCACCCCCATGTCATTGGCACTGCCGACACTCGCGGGCTTTCCCACCCAAGGTCCACCCTCAATGCCCATGCGTGCGTCGTTCCCCCGCCTTTCTCTGCTGGCCCTGCTGATCGCCCCCGCCCTGGATGCCATGGCCGCAGCGCCTGCGGCCGACGCCGATACCGCCAGCACCGATGCGCGCACCCTGGACCAGGTGCAGGTGATCGGCCAGGCCACCAGCTACGCCAAGACCGCGGTCAGCGCGGAAACCCTGAACCGGCAGATGGCGATGAGCAGCGTGAACGATGCACTGAATGAAGTGCCGGGCGTGGTGGTCAGCGAGGCCGATGCCACCGGCTCGTCGGTCTGGGGCACGCAGATCAGCATGCGCGGCTTTGTCACCAACCGCGATACCCAGCAGATCGGCACCACCATCGACGGCCTGCCCAACGGCGGCTCCGGCTACGGCGGCGGCTCGCTGGCCAACCGCTACATCGACACCCTGGATCTGGAAACGGTGGAAGTCAGCCAGGGCACGGCCGATATATCCTCGCGCTCCAACGAAGCACTCGGCGGCACGCTCAACTTCCTCACCAGCGACCCGCTGCACGACAGCCGCCTGCGCTTCGTGGTCGGCGCCGGTGACAACGACGCGCGCAAGTACTACGTGCGCTACGACACCGGCCTGCTGGGCGGCCACACCCGCGCCTGGATCAGCGCCTCGTCGGCCGAAGTGAACGACTGGATCGACGGCACCGGCCATGCCAGCAACGACCATATCGCCGGCAAGTTCATCACCGAACTGGATCGCTGGACGCTGACCGGCTACCTGTCCTACAACGACGCCGACGAGCCGGAGTACACCAGCGTCACCCCGCAGGGCTTCGCCACCCAGCCCGACCGCGACAACCTGGTCGGCACCCTCACCGGCATTCCCTACCTGGACCAGAACTACCGTTCCGGTTCGCGCGCGCTGCGCGAGAACACCTTCGGCTACCTGCGCGCCGCGTTCGACGGCGGTAATGGCTTCAAGGCCTCGATGGCGGCCTACGGCCACCGCATGCAGGGCCGCGGTGACTGGCTGCCGCCGTACCTGGCCGATGTCAGCGCCGACGGCGTCGGCCGCCCGGAATCGGAATACCTGGGCGGCCGCACCGTGTACGGCGGCGGCAACCTGGGCCAGATCTACTTCGTGAACCCCGACGGCAGCGCCGCCCAGCCCATTGCCGGCTGCACGCCGCGCGCCGGCTTCAGCGCCGAGTACGATCCGAACTGCTATGCCGGCAACGTGCTGGGCGCGCAGTCCTACCGCCACACCCATTACGACAACGACCGCATGGGCGTGACTGCTGACGTGGAATGGCGGCAGACCTTCGGCAGCGTGGACAACACCATCCGCGGCGGTCTGTGGGTGGAAAAGCTGGACCGCACGGCGCGCCGCGACTGGCACCGCCTGCTCAGCGTCGGCCAGAACATCGGCTTCGACCACCAGCCGTACTGGGTGCAGTTCGACGACCGCTACAAGGTCGATGAGCAGATGTACTACATCGAGGATGTGGCGCGCTTCGGGCCGTTCAGTGCTCGCCTGGGCGTGAAGCAGTTCTTCGTAGACCAGTCGCGCCGGCGCACCGTCGGTACCAACGAACAGGTCAGCAGCGACTCGAAGTCCGATCCGCTGCTGTCCACCGGCTTCACCTGGGCCCCGGGCCCGGAAGGCATGGAGCTGTTCGCCGGCTTCTCGCAGAACTTCGCGGCCATCCCGTCCGGGGTGCTGGGCGAGACCGACCCGCAGCGTTTCCGCAACGTGGAACCGGAAACCGCCGACAACATCGAACTGGGCCTGCGCATCAGCCGCTGGCCGCTGACCGCGTCGGTCACCCTGTACAACATCCGCTTCGACAACCGCATCGTATACCTGCCGGCCGGCCTGGTCAGTGGCATCGACTACCTGGACGAGACCGATGGCGTCTACGAGAACTTCGGCGGCGTGGAAAGCAATGGCCTGGAAGCAGCGTTCGGCTATGGCTGGGACAACGGCTGGCGGGTCAACGCGGCCTATACCTACAACCGCTCCACCTATCTGGGCAGTGGCGATGCCGCCCGCGATACCGAGCTGGGCATCGTCGACGGCGCCAAGGTGATCGGCCAGGCGCAGAACACCCTGGTGCTGTCGGCCGACTGGCAGGGCACGAACTGGAACTTCGGCCTGTCCGGCCGCTACCTGGGCAGCCGCTACCTGGATGCGGCCAACGTCAACAAGCTGCCCTCGGCCACGGTCTTCAACGCCAACATCGGCTTCGACCTGCAGGGCCTGTCGCCGCGCCTGAAGGGCATGGGCGCCAATCTGGTGGTGAGCAACCTGACCGACAAGCGGTATCTTGCAGGGGTGGATGGTCGCGATTCCGCCTTCATCGGCGCGCCGCGTACCGTTGGCATCTCTTTCCGTGTGGATCTGTGAGCAAGCCCGTGACTGATATCGGCCGACGCCGGTTGTTGCAGGCCGGCGTGGCTGCCGGCCTTTCCCCGCTGCTGCCCAGCATTGCCCGGGCCGCAGCGATCGCCCCGGCCGCGCATACGCGCAGCCTGCAGGACCTGCAGCACATCGTGGTGTTCATGCAGGAAAACCGGTCGTTCGACCACTACTTCGGCACCCTGCCCGGCGTGCGCGGTTTCGGTGATCGGTTCGTGGCGCCGGCACCGCCACTGGCCGGCGCCGAGGGGCCGCGCACGCTGTGGCTGCAGCCCGATGCCGACGGCAACCGGGCGATCGCCCCCTTCGCCCTGGATACGGCCCGGCACTTCGGCTACATGCGCGTGGAAGGCACCCCGCATACCTGGCCCGACGCGCAGCGCGCCTGGGACCACGGGCGCATGGCGCACTGGCCCCAGGCCAAGCAGAACCACTCGATGGGCTACTTCCAGCGGGCCGACCTGCCGTTCCAGTTCGCCCTGGCCGAAGCGTTCACCGTCTGCGATGCCTACCACTGCGCCATGCAGGCGGGCACCAACCCGAACCGCGTGTTCCTGTGGACCGGCCACAACGATGCCTTTGCCCGGGCCGGTGGCCCGGTCATCGCCAATTCCCACGACAACTTCCCCGAGTACGGCGGCCACGCGCAGTCGTACCACTGGGCCAGCTACGTGGAACGCCTGCAGCAGGCCGGCGTGTCCTGGCAGATCTACCAGGACATGGACGACAACTTCACCGACAACCCGCTGGCCGGCTTCGAAGCGTTCCGCCAGGCCTATCGCGGCGCTGAAGGACATGACCCGCAGCTGCGCCGCCGTGCGGTCAGCAGCCGCGGGCTGGCGCAACTGCGCCAGGATGTGATCGACGGGACGCTGCCGCAGGTCAGTTTCATCATTGCCGACGCCGCCGGCAGCGAGCATCCCGGCCCGTCCAGCCCCGCCCAGGGCGCGGCCTACACCGCGCGCGTACTCGATGCGCTTACCGCCGATCCGGAGGTGTGGAGCCGTACCGCGCTGCTGCTGATGTTCGACGAGAACGACGGTTTCTTCGACCACATGCCGCCGCCGGCACCGCCGTCCGCGCAGGGCGATGGCTGGGCCGGTGCTTCTGCGGTCAGCACCGAAGGCGAATACCACCTGCACCCGGCACCGGGCGATGAGAAGTACGACGACGCCGACCTGCGTGGCCGCCCCTATGGAATGGGGCCGCGCGTGCCCCTGTACGTGATTTCGCCGTGGAGCCGCGGTGGCTGGGTCGACTCGCAGGTGTACGACCACACCTCGGTGCTGCGCCTGATCGAGCGACGCTTCGGCGTGGCCTGCCCGGACATCTCACCGTGGCGGCGTGCGGTCAGCGGTGATCTGGTCAACGCGTTCGACTTCGCCCAGCGCGATACCCGGCCGTTCGTGCGCGGCCTGCCCGATGTCAGCGCGGTGGCCGCCCGCGCCGCCACCCTGCCCGGACGTACAGTGCCGGCATTGCCGGACGATCTGCAGCCGGCGCGGCAGGAACGCGGCGTGCGTCCGGCACGCGCGCTGCCCTATCGACCGCAGGTGCAGGTAGAGACGCGCAATGCCGACAGCGTCACGCTGGCGCTGTCATGCGAAGGCGCCGCTGCGGTGCTGCACGTGTACGACCGGCTGCGGCTGGAGCAGATTCCGCGGCGCTACACGCTGCTGCCGGGGCGCCCGCTGCAGGACCACTGGCCGCTGGATGCACAGGGGCGCTATGACCTGTGGGTGCTGGGTCCGAACGGCTTCCATCGCCACTTCCAGGGCAATGCGAGTGCGCCTGCGCTGCACGCCCTCGTGCAGCATCGCGATGGCAGGCTGCGGCTGTCGTTGCGCAATCAGGGCACCACTGCACAGACGGTCCACGTGAGCGCCGGTGCCTACGCAGGCCACATGCCGGAACAGACGCTGTCGCTGGCCGCCGGTGCCGAACAGGTGCTGGACTGGAATGCCGCACCCACTGCAGGCTGGTATGACCTGCATCTGCAGGCCGGTGAACAGCAGCTGCGCCTGGCCGGTCGCGCCGAAGATGGTCGCCCCGGCAGCAGTGACCCGGCGATGGGCAGCCAGCCGCTGCGCTTCGAGCACGGCTGAATCCCTGCGCGGGCACGCGGCGCCTGCCCTGCGCGAGCGTTCGCTCAGGGCAGGCGCCGGAACAGGTTGGTCTGCAGGATCGGCGTGCCCTCGTGGGTGTAGAACGCCTTGGTCTCGGTCATCGTCGAAGGGTCGGCCGCGATCGTGTAGATGCGCGTGGACGCGGGGGCGCCGTGGTCGACCAGCTGCATCACCAAGGTGGAGGGCGACGGCAGCTTGAGGTTGGCCTGGTCGGCGCCGTAAGTGCCCGACAGCGGGCCCGGCGTGCCATCCAGCGACAGCCTACCGTCAGACTTCATGGTCTTGCCATCGTGCAGCACGATGTCCACGTGCGAGCTCCAGCGGCCGCCACCGGCATCCTTGAATTCCAGCACCACCTGCTTCGGACGCTGCGCTTCCGGCAGGGCCGACGTGGAGATGTCCAGCGACCAGCGGCCCAGTAGTGGCGACGGGGAGGCATCGGCAGCGGAAGCAGCACCGGCCTGCAGTGACAGCGCGGACAGCAGCACAGCGGACAACAGCTTCATGCAAGGCTCCGTTCGAGTGAAGAAGGATCTGCGGCAACGCGTGCGCACACTGGAACACAGTTTCACCCAGCCGCCTGTTCACGCTCGCGCTGGGCGGGGCGTCAGCCGTTCCAGCCCAGCCCGCGCGGCTCACTGCTGAACCCCGCCGCGCGCAGGGCGTCCACGGCAAGGCCGCGGTGGACCGGCTCGGCATTGATCCGCTGCAGCGTGAAGGACAGCCGCCGGCCGCGCCGCAGGCCGACGGCCAGCGCCTGTGCCGCCGCCGTCCAGCGCGCTGCAGCGTCGGTGTCGGTGTCATCGATCCAACTGGACAGCTGGCGGCCCCCTTGCGGCAGGTACAGCTGCAGCCGCCCCTCACCGATCACCACCAGCGCACCGGCGCGTCGCACCGGCCTCGACCCGGCCAGGGCCTGCGGCCACGGCAACAGGCTGCCGAACGGGTTGGCCGGATCCATCGCAGACAGCGCAACCCATCCGCCAGCGCCGCACGCACGCTCGGCACAGGCACGCAGGTGGTCGATGTCTGCGCGCTGGGCGAACTGGGCACCGCCCATCCCCTGCACGAAGCGTCCGCGCAGCAGCTGGCCTGCGTCCTCCATGCTGCGCAGCACCGGCCGCAGTGCCGGGAAGCCGCCGGCCACGGCCTCGCTCATCGCCGCGCTGCGGGTGAGCACCGTGTAGCGGTCCAGCAGCGCCTCGGTCTGCGCCAGCGCACGCACCGTGTCATTGGCCCGTTCCTGTGGCAGCAGCGACCAGCGCCCGGCCAGCGTCGGCCCCGCGCTGCCGGCCAGCGCCAGTCCCGCGGCGCCCGTTGCCGGGGGTGCGAAGGCAACGTCGCGGCGGCGGCGCGATACCGACGTCGGCCGCGGCCGCGCCGGGCGTACGCCGCCGAGCGCGCGCAGCGGTGCCCACAGGTCACTGCTGATCTGCCCGCGCCAGGCCAGCTGCCACAGCGCCGTCTGGAAATCCTCGCCTGCACTACCTGCATCGGCGAGATGCGGCTGTACCTGCATCGACAGCTGCCGGGCGAAGAACGCACCGCCTGCAGCCAGCACCTGCAGGATGGCGTGCTGCATCGGCGATGGGATGGCATCACGGGCCATGAGCGGCAGGGTTTCGGCCGCATGGTCCCGCAGGTGCAGCGACACCAGTCCATCATCATCGCCCAGGCGGCCGTGGCCGGCCCAGAGCACCGTACCGGTGGCCAGCAGTTCATCCAGCAGCGCAGGCGTGTAACCGGGCACCCGCGCAGGCAGCACCTGCTGCTCCCACAGCGATGCCGGCAGTGGCAGCCCCGCCAATTGTCCAATCACCTGCAGCACGGCCTCGCTGTCGCTGCCCGGCGTGGCCTTGGGCAGCACGCCCTGCCCTTCCAGCAACACGCCCACGTAGGCTTCCACCGGTACCGGCCGCGTTGCCTCGCGGGCGGCCTGCAGCGAGCGCAGCCGCAATCGCTGCAGCACATCGGCGGCCACCCATTCATTGGCCGCGCGCGGCGAAGGCGGTGCGGCATTGCCGGCCGGCTGGCGACGATCAAGGCCGAAGCGACCACGAATGATCCGGCCCTGCTCCTGCAACACCTGCAGCGCGTCATCCACTACCGCCACGCCCAATCCGAAGCGGGCCGCCATGCTGCCGCTGCTGAAGGGCCCAACGTGGCGCGCGTGTCGGCCGAGCAGGTCACCCAGTGGATCCACCACCGGTGCCAGGAATACCCCGGCAATGTCCGCCGGCGGCTCGATCCCGAGGGCATCGCGCAACCGCGCGGAGTCCTCCACCGCGGCCCACTGTTCCACACCGGCGATGGTCACGCGGATGGCACGCCCAGCAGCCTGCAACGCCTGCAGCCAGGCCACCGCCTGCTTGGGTTCGGTGATGCGCTGCGCGATGTCGCTGGCCGACAATGGGCCAAGCTCGCGCAGCAGGTCGGCTACGCCTTCGCTGCCACGCGCGTGGCGGGGCGGGTCCAAGCGCTGCAGCTCACGCGCGACGGTGTCCACCACCTCATCGTCCAGCAGCTCACCGAGGTCGACCTGGCCCAGCAGCTCGGCGAGCAGGCCACTGTCGAGCGACAACACCGATGCGCGTCGTTCAGCCAGGGGCACGTCGGCTTCGTACATGAACTCGGCGACATAGCCGAACAACAGGTCCGCCGCGAAGGGCGACGGCACGGCGGTCTCCACCTCGACCACCTGCACCTGGCCGGCCTGCACGCGCAGCATCAACGCATCCAGCGCCTCCAGGTCGTAGACATCCTGCAGGCATTCGCGCGCGGTCTCGACCAGGATGGGGAAACCCTCGTGGCCGCGCGCGATCTCAAGCAACTGCCCCGCACGCAGGCGCTGCTGCCACAACGGCGAGCGCTTGCCCGGCGTGCGGCGCGGCAGCAGCAGGGCACGCGAGGCGCACTCACGGAAACGGGCGGCAAACAGCGCCGAGCCGGTGACCGACAGCGTGATGGTGTGGCGCAGGCTGGCCGCGTCGAACAGAAAGACGTCAGCGCCCGGCGCCGCGCCGCTGCGGTCAGGGATGCGCACGATGATGCCATCGTCGCTGGCCACCACGGCCGGGTCGATGCCCGCCTGCTCGCGCAGCCGCGCGGCCACGGCCAGCGCCCAAGGGTCGTGCACGCGACGCCCGTAGGGCGAATGCAGCATCACCCGCCAATCGCCCAGTTCATCGCGGCAGCGCTCGACCACCAGGCGCAGGTCAGTCGGCAGCACGCCGGTCGCCTGCTGCTGCTCGGCAACAAGCGCCAGCATGTTGCCGATCGCACTGTCGTCCAGGCCTTGCCCGCGCAGCCGCGCCAGCAGCGCCGGTGACGGCTCGCCAGCGCCGCGCGGATCAGCTTGCAGTTCGGCCAGGAACGCGCCGGTGGCCTGCCCCAGCTCGGCCGGGCGACCCATGCCCTCGCCACGCCAGAACGGCAGCCGCGCCGAGCGCCCGGGCGCGGGCGTCACCACGACCTGGTCCAGGGTGATCTGGTCGATGCGCCAGGACGTGGCGCCGAGGGTGATGACATCGTTCACCCGCGACTCGTGCACCATTTCCTCGTCCAGCTCGCCCACCCGACGCGAGCCGGCCTGCTCCTCGCCCTCGGGCAGCACCACCGCGTACATGCCGCGGTCCGGGATGGTGCCGCCACTGGTGACCGCCAACTGCCGGGCACCGGGGCGCGCGGTCAACGTGCCTGTCTTCCGGTCCCACACCAGGCGGGGGCGGAAGCCGGCGAATTCGTCGGACGGATAGCGCCCCGCCAACATGTCCAGCACCGCGTCGAAGGCACTGCGGGGCAGCGTGCGGTAAGGCGCGGCGCGGCAGACCCGTGCAAACCAAGCCTCTGCATCGAGCGGCTCCATCGCCACGGCCGCAACGGTCTGCTGGGCCAGCACATCAAGCGGGTTGCGCGGTGGATCGATGGCTTCGATGCGGCCCTCCAGCATGCTGTCCACCACCACCGCGGCGTCGACCAGGTCACGTCGTGTACGCGGGTAAAGCAGGCCGCGCGACATACCGCCCACCTGGTGTCCCGCACGCCCCACCCGCTGCAGTGCACTGGACACCGACGGCGGCGCCGCAACCTGGATGACCAGATCCACCAGGCCCATGTCGATGCCCAGCTCGAGGCTGGACGTCGCTACGACGCAGCGCAGTTCACCCGTCTTCAGCGCCTGCTCGATGGCGGCGCGCTGCTCCTTGGACACCGAGCCATGGTGCGAGCGCGCGATCACCGCATCAGGTGCAGTGACGCGGTTCACCGTGCTGCCGGTAAATGATCCGTAGGCGGTTGCGGCCGCACTTTCGGTGCCGCTCGCGTTTCCCGCACTCGTGCGCTCGGCATGCAGCTCGTTGAGCCGCGCGGTGAGCCGTTCGGCCACGCCGCGCGAATTGGCAAAGACGATCGTTGAGCGATGCTGCATCACGTTATCGAGGATGCTGGCCTCCACGTGCGGCCAGATCGACCCCACGCGCGTGCCGGCACCGCGCCCTTCTGCCTGGCCGTGCATGGCCAGGTCGGTCATGTCCTCTACCGGCACCACGATCTTCAGCTGCAACTGCCGCTGCAAAGGCGGCTGCACCACTTGCACCGGACGATCGCCGCCAAGGAAGGCGGCCACACCCTGCACCGGGCGCACCGTGGCGGACAGGCCGATGCGCTGTGCGGGCGCCTGCAGCAAGGCGTCCAGCCGCTCCAGGCTGAGGGCCAGGTGCGAGCCTCGCTTGCCGCCGGCCACGGCATGGATCTCATCGAGGATGACCGTATGCACATCGCGCAGGATCTCCCGCGCCTGTGAGGTCAGCATCAGATACAGCGACTCGGGCGTGGTGATCAGGATGTCCGGCGGACGCCGCAGCAGCCGCGCGCGGTCGCTGCTGCTGGTATCACCGGTGCGCATGGCCACGGTGAGCGCAACGGCCGGGTCGCCGCGTTCACTGCGGCGCGCACTGATGCCCTGCAGCGGCACCTGCAGGTTGCGCTGCACATCGCTGCCCAGCGCCTTGATCGGCGACAGGTACAGCACGCGCGTGCGCGCCACGGGCCTGGCCCCGGAGTCGCGGCGTGCATCACCATCGCGCTCGGCGAACACCTGGTCGATCGCATGCAGGAAGGCCGCCAGCGTCTTTCCCGACCCGGTGGGCGCGACCACCAGCGTGTGCTGGCCTGCGGCGATCGATGCCCATGCCTGGTCCTGCACCGGCGTCGATGCTGCGAAGGTGGAACGGAACCAGTCACGCGTGGCGGGATGGAAGTTCTGCAGGGAATCCAAGGCAGTGACGGTCGCCATGTTCGACGGTTCGATGATACGGCGAAGCTGCACAACGCCGTGAAGACCAGTGCGGCCCCGGCGAGCCGAAAGGGTCGAGGCATGCATGCGACAGACAGCTGCACGCAGAGAAACGCGCACAACGAAAAACGCCCGCAGATCGAAAATCTGCGGGCGCTTTCTTGTATCTGGCGGAGCGAGAGGGATTCGAACCCTCGATAGAGCTTTTGACCCTATACTCCCTTAGCAGGGGAGCCCCTTCAGCCACTCGGGCATCGCTCCGGGGTTTTTACCGCGTCTGGTGCGTTGCACCTCAGCGGGGCGTGAATCATAACGTTAATCACGCGCGAAGGTAAAGCTTTATTCCGCAGAATTTTCGTTGCCGGTGCTGCCGGCTTCGTCACCGCGCTGGATGCGCTGGTAGATCTCTTCGCGATGCACGGCAACGTCCTTCGGCGCGGTGATGCCGATGCGCACCTGGTTGCCCTTGACGCCCAGCACAGTGACGCTGACCGAGTCACCGATCATCAGGGTTTCGCCAACGCGGCGAGTGAGGATCAACATTTTTGAAAGTCTCCATGGAACCGTGTGGAAGGGTATCCCCCACCGGCTTGACGCTCCGTCAAGAAGCGTCCCCACGACAAAGGGAAAAGATTCCGCAATGGTACCGTCAGCCGTCCCGCTCCTACAAGGAGGGGGACGGCCGGGCATTCATCACAGGCGGGGGCTGACCCATTCGACGACCGCAGACAGCGCGGTAGCAAGGGCGGGCCCGTCCTCGCCACCACCCTGGGCGAGGTCCGGGCGTCCGCCGCCCTTGCCCCCGATCTGACCGGCGATGTGGGACAACAGTTCCCCGGCCTTGACCTTGCCCATTGCACTACCGTTCACACCGGCAACCAGGGCGGCCTTGCCGTCCTGGGCGCCGGCCAGCACGATCACCGCGTCGCCCAGCTGCTGCTTCAGGCGGTCGATGGCATCACGCAGGGCCTTGGCATCGAAGCCTTCCAGGCGGGCGGCCAGGACCTTCACCCCGGCCACTTCCACGGCCTGGCTGGACAGGTCGGCGGTAGCGCCGGCGGCAACCTTGGCCTTCACTGCCTCCAGTTCGCGTTCCAGCTGCTTCTGGCGCTGGCCCAGCGCGCGGATCTTCTCGACCACGTCGGCAGCGCTGCCGCCGAGCAGTTCGGCCGCCTCGGCCAGGCGGGCCTCTTCGGCATCCACGTAGTCCAGCGCGCCCTGCCCGGTCACGGCCTCGATGCGGCGCACGCCGGCCGAGACACCACCTTCAGAGGTGATCTTGAACAGACCGATGTCGCCGGTGCGGCCGACGTGGGTACCGCCACACAGTTCGGTGGAGTAGTCGCCCATCTTCAGCACGCGCACGTTCTCGCCGTACTTCTCGCCGAACAGGGCCATGGCGCCGAAATCCAGCGCTTCCTGCATGCCCATGTTGTGCACTTCGGCGGCGTTGTTGGCACGCACCTGCTGGTTGACCTTGCGCTCGATGATCGCCAGTTCCTCGGCCGAAATCGGCTGGAAATGCGAGAAGTCGAAGCGCAGGCGGTCCGGTGCCACCAGCGAGCCCTTCTGCTGCACGTGGGTGCCCAGCACTTCGCGCAGGGCGGCGTGCAGCAGGTGGGTGGCCGAGTGGTTGAGGATGGTGGCGCCACGGCGCTCGCCATCGACCTGGCCAGCCAGCACGTCGCCCACCTTCAGGCCGCCTTCGGCCAGGGTACCGACGTGGCCATGGAACTGGCCGGCGAACTTCTGCGTATCGGTCACGTCCAAGCGCACGCCGGCGCCGCTCAGCACGCCGGTATCGCCCACCTGGCCGCCGGATTCAGCATAGAACGGGGTCTGGTCGGTGATCACGATGACGGCATCGCCGGCATCGGCGGCAGCCACTGGGCGGCCGTCCTTGAGCACGGCCAGCACGGTCAGGCCATCGGCCTGCAGGCGGTCGTAGCCCAGGAACGCGGTCGGGGTGAGCGTGGCCACCAGCTCGGCCGGCAGGGTCACGCCGCCGCCGAACTTGCCGGCCGCGCGCGCCGTCTCGCGCTGCTGTTCCATGGCCGCGTCGAAACCGGCGATGTCCACGGTCAGTTCGCGTTCGCGGGCAATGTCCTGGGTCAGGTCCAGCGGGAAGCCATAGGTGTCGTACAGGCGGAATGCGTCCACGCCCGGAATAACGCCATTGCCGGCCTTGGCGGCCACGTCCTCGAAGATCTTCATGCCGGCGTCGAGGGTTTCGGCGAAACGCTCCTCTTCGGCCTGCAGGGCGCGGGTGACGGTGTCCACCGCCGCCGGCAGTTCCGGGTAGGCCTCGCCCATCTGCTCGACCAGGGTCGGCACCAGCTTGCTGAAGAACGGCTGGCGCACGCCCAGCATCCAGCCGTGGCGCAGGGCGCGACGGATGATGCGGCGCAGGACATAGCCGCGTCCTTCGTTGGACGGCAGCACGCCATCGACGATCAGGAACGAGCAGGCGCGGATGTGATCGGCGATCACGCGCAGCGACTTGTTTTCCAGATCGGCCGTGCCGGTCAGCTCGCTGGCCTTGCGGATCAGCGCCTGGAACAGGTCGATCTCGTAGTTGGTGTGCACGTGCTGCAGGATCGCGGCCAGGCGCTCCAAGCCCATGCCGGTGTCCACGCACGGCGCCGGCAGCGGCACCAGGGTGCCGTCGGGCTGGCGGTCGAACTGCATGAAGACCAGGTTCCAGATCTCGATGAAGCGGTCGCCGTCTTCATCCGGCGAACCCGGGGGGCCACCGGCAATATGGTCGCCGTGGTCATAGAAGATCTCGGTGCACGGGCCGCAGGGGCCGGTGTCGGCCATCTGCCAGAAGTTGTCCGAGGCGAACGGGGCGCCCTTGTTGTCGCCGATGCGCACGATGCGCTCTTCCGGAATGCCGACCATGTCGCGCCACAGCGCATAGGCTTCGTCGTCGGTCTGGTAGACGGTGACCAGCAGGCGATCGGCCGGCAGCTTCCAGACCTGGGTCAGCAGTTCCCAGGCCCAGGCAATGGCGTCCTTCTTGAAGTAGTCACCGAAGGACCAGTTGCCCAGCATTTCAAAGAAGGTGTGGTGGCGCGCGGTGTAACCCACCTGGTCCAGGTCGTTGTGCTTGCCGCCGGCGCGCAGGCAGCGCTGCACGTCGGCCGCGCGCACGTAGCTGCGCTTTTCCGCGCCAAGGAACACGTCCTTGAACTGCACCATGCCGGAATTGGTGAACAGCAGGGTCGGATCGTTGCCCGGCACCAGCGGCGCGGACGGCACGATGGTATGGCCTTTGCCCTTGAAGAATTCAAGGAAATCGCTGCGGATCTGGGAAGTCGTGAATTTGGCGGATGCGTTCATTGGGGGCTGGCAGTCTGCGGGCCGGCGACCCTGCACCGCCGGCCGCACTGGCCGGGGTCGCGACGGACCGCCGAAAACCTAAAGGGTAGCAGGCCCGGCGCCGCCAGTCTCAGTCATCCGGGTCGAAGCGGGTGGCGCGGCGGATGGTGTCGCCGTCGAAGCCCCGCCGGGCCAGCAGATCGGCGGCCTTGCGGCGCTGGGCCAGGTCCTGCGGACCGTCCTCGCCGAAGCGGCGGCGGACCAGATCGCGGGCGTTTTCCTGCCAATCGCCCTCGTAGCTGTCCATGGCGGCGCTGATGGCCGCACTGTCCAGGCCATGGGTCCCCAGTTCGGCGCGCACGTGGATCGGGCCATAACCGGTGTTGGCACGCATGCGCACCAGATTCTCGGCAAAGCGGGTGTCGTCCTGCCAGCCTGCCTCGGTCAGCTTGGCCACGGCGGCCTGCGCTGCCTCATCCTCGATCCCGCGGGCGGTCAGCTTGCGGGTCAATTCCTTGCGCGAATGCTCACGCCGCACCAGCAGGCCCAGGGCGCGCTGCACCGGCGTCTGCTCGCGGGGCCGGCGCTTGCGGCCGGTGGGGACGTCGTCAGCGTCGGACATCGGTTACTCCAAGGGTGGCGCCGTCCCTGGCACCCAGCCCATCCGTGGGCGATTCGAACCTGCGGGACAGGGCAACGTCACTGACGGCGCCGCCCTGCCCCACAGCAAGACTTACTCGTCGTCGCCGTCGTCGTCGCCTTCTTCGCGCGCCGCTTCGGCCGGCTGGAACTTCTCGCGCAGTTCGGCTTCCAGCTTGGCAGCCACGGACGGGTTGTCGCGCAGATAGCCGCGCGCGTTGTCCTTGCCCTGGCCGATACGCTCTTCGCCGTAGCTGTACCAGGCGCCTGCCTTCTCGACCAGCTTGGCGTCCACGCCCATGTCGATCAGTTCGCCCTCGCGGCTGATGCCCTCGCCGTACAGGATTTCAGTGATGACCTGCTTGAACGGCGGTGCCAGCTTGTTCTTGACGACCTTGATCTTGGTCTGGTTGCCGATGATCTCGTCGCCCTTCTTGATCGCACCGATGCGGCGGATATCCAGGCGGACCGAGGCGTAGAACTTCAGCGCATTGCCGCCGGTGGTGGTTTCCGGGCTCTGGCCCGGCATCATCACGCCGATCTTCATGCGCAGCTGGTTGATGAAGATGACCAGCGTGTTGGAACGCTTGATGTTGCCGGTCAGCTTGCGCAGGGCCTGGCTCATCAGGCGGGCCTGCAGGCCCGGCAGCTGATCACCCATTTCGCCTTCGATTTCGGCCTTCGGGGTCAGCGCGGCCACCGAGTCGATCACCAGGATGTCCACCGAACCCGAACGCACCAGCATGTCGGCGATTTCCAGCGCCTGCTCACCGGTATCGGGCTGCGACAGCAGCAGGTCGTCCACGTTCACGCCCAGCTTGCCGGCGTAGATCGGGTCCAGCGCATGCTCGGCATCGATGAAGGCAGCGGTGCCGCCCATCTTCTGGCATTCGGCAATGGCCTGCAGGGTCAGGGTGGTCTTGCCCGACGATTCCGGACCATAGATTTCAACGACACGGCCCTTCGGCAGACCGCCGATGCCCAGTGCGATGTCGAGCATCAGCGAACCGGTCGGGATGGCTTCGACGGGCTCGACCACGCGGTCGCCCATGCGCATCACCGAGCCCTTGCCGAACTGCTTCTCGATCTGGCCCAGAGCAGCAGCCAAGGCGCGCTTCTTGTTCTCGTCCATCGTATTGGTCCTTGCAGAGGTCATGTCGTTGGGGGTGCTGTCTTTGGGGGTCTTCTTTGCCATGGGCTCACTTTAAGTCGGACGTATCGCACAGGCTGAGATTCTGCCCGGCGCTCTGAAAAGAATTATCGGACATCCGTACCAACCTCAGTGGAACCAGAGAATCGCCACAAAAGACCGCGGGGAATTGCGCCGTGGAACGGGTCAACGGTTGGGCCGCAGCAGGCCGCAGTACAGGCCCTCGATGGCGAAGTCCTGGTCGGGCAGGACCTCGATCGGCTTGTAGTCGGGGTTGCGCGGCAGCAGACGGATGCGGTCCTTGGCGATCTTCAGCAGCTTGACGGTGATCTCGTCGTCGATGCGGGCCACCACGATCTGCCCGGAATGGGCGTCGCGGGTACGGTGCACACCGATCAGGTCCCCGTCGAAGATGCCTTCGTCGATCATCGAATCGCCCTGCACCTTCAGCAGATAGTCCGGCGCGGGCGAGAAGAACACCCGGTCCAGCACCACGAAGTCGTCCGAGCCGATGTCGGCGCCGATCGGCAGACCGGCCGCGACCCGACCCAGCACCGGCAGCCGCAGCACGCTGTCGGGCAGCCCCGGTTCGGCCAGTTTCTGCAGCGGCGGCGCCTGTACCAGACGGATGCCACGGGCCTGGCCCGGAATGCGACGAATCGCCCCGGCCTGCTCCAGCGCTTCCAGATGGTACTGGGCCGCGCGGACGCCCTTGAAGCCGAAGGCGCGTGCGATTTCAGTCTGCGACGGCGGTGCGCCATCGCTCTCGATACGCTCGGCGATCAACTGCAGGATCGCCTGCTGGGTGTCGGTCAGGTCCATGGTTAGTAGTATTACTACTAATATCGGCCGCCGCAAGTGCCGGGTGCGACACGGCGGCGGGGCATGGACCAGCAGGCAACGGCAAGGGCAGCCGACTGACAGTCGGCTCTACCGGATCGGCCCTACCGGAATCGCGCAGGTTACGTGTGCTTGCCGCTGCGCCAGATCGAGAACAGGATCCACACCCCGCAGAACCCGGCGCCGACGAAGCCGCACACCCCCAGCGCCAGCAGCCAGCGACTGGAGATGCCGCCCACGCTGTGCATCACGATGGACGAGCCGATGATCAGCGCGGCGGTGACGATGCCCATCACCAGCCGGTTGGCGGCCCGGTTCACCTGGTCGCCGAAGCCTTGCAGGGCGCTGGTCTCCACCTTCAACTGCAGGCGGCCGCGGCGCGCCGCCTGCACCAGCTTGCGCAGGTCGCGCGGCAGTTCGCCGGCCAGATCGATCATGCCCTGCAGCGAGCGCCGGCCCCGCTTGATCAGCGCTCGCGGTGCATAGCGCTGCAGCACCACGCGCTCAAGGAACGGCCGCGCGGCGCTGGCCATGTCGAAATCCGGGTCCAGCTGCCGGCCCATGCCCTCCAGGGTCAGGAAGGCCTTGATCATCAGCGCCAGGTCGGCCGGCAGGGTCAGGCTGTAGCTGCGCAGCAGCTGGGTGATGTCACCCAGCATCAGGCCGATGCGCAGGTCCTTCAGCGGCACCCCGCGGTACTGGTCGACGAACTGGCTGATGTCGTGCTGCAGCCGGTTTTCATCCACCTCCACGCCACCGGCCCAGTCCAGCAGCACGTCGGCCACGCCTTGCGGGTCCTGTTCCACCAGCCCGTGCAGCAGCTGCGCGACCTGGAATCGGCGCACTTCGGACAAAGCGCCGACCATGCCGAAGTCGATCACCCCGATACGGCCATCGCGCAGGTAGATGATGTTGCCCGGGTGCGGATCGGCATGGAAGCTGCCGTCCTCGAGCACCATCTTCAGGACGATGTCGGCACCGCGCCGCGCCAGCGTACGCCGGTCCAGGCCGGCGGCATCCACGGCCGCCAGATCACGGCCGGGAATGCCGTCCACGAAGTCCTGCACGTTCAGGCTTTCGCAGGTCCACTGCCAGTGCACCGCGGGTACCAGGATGTCGTCGCGCCCTTCGAAATTGCGGGCGATGCGCTCGGCGTTGCGGCATTCGGCGGCGAAATCCAGTTCGCGGCGCAGCGATACGGTGAACTGCTGCACCACTTCGGCCGGCCGGTAGCGGCGCAGGTCGGGCAGCCGTGCTTCCACGATCTCGGCCAGGCGCGCCAGCAACCGCAGGTCGGCTTCGACCACGTCACGGATGCCGGGCCGGCGCACTTTCAACACCACCTCGCTGCCGTCATGCAGGCGCGCCCGGTGTGCCTGGGCCAGCGAGGCGGCCGCCATCGGCGTTTCATCCAGGAAGGCGAACACCTGCGCCGGCGGCGCCCCCAGGTCGGCTTCCAGTTGTTCGCGGATGGCCGCGTATGGCAGCGCGGGCACGGCGTTCTGCAGTTCGGACAGCTCGGCGATCCAGTCCGGCGGCAGCAGGTCCACGCGCGTGGCCAGCACCTGGCCAAGCTTCACGAAGGTCGGCCCCAGATCCTGCAGGGCGCTGCGCACGCGCACCGGCGCGGTCATGCGCAGCATCTGCTGGCCTTCCTCGTTCCAGTGCAGCAGGCGGCCGGCGCGCTCCAGCACGCTGGCCAGGCCGATGCGGCGCACCACATCACCGAATCCATAGCGGATCAGGACGGCCGCGATTTCCTGCAGCCGGCCCAGGTCACGGACTGTGCCCAGTGTTTCCCACATCGCTGACGCCTCCGGTCATGTACCGGGCCAGCATGTCACAGCTGGGCGTCGATGCCGCGCAATGCTGCCGCAACGGTCTGCCGGCGGATGGCGTCGCGGTCGCCATCGAACTGGAACAATTCCGCATGCGCATAGCCGCCGCGGCGCTTCCAGCCGATCCAGACACTGCCCACCGGCTTGTCCGCGCTGCCACCGCCCGGGCCGGCAATGCCGGTGACCGCAACGGCAATGCCGGCCCCGGAATTGACCAGCGCGCCGGACACCATTTCCAGCACCGTTTCGCGGCTGACCGCACCGGACTGCTCCAGCGTCTGCGCGCGCACCCCCAGCAGCCGCTGCTTGGCCTCGTAGCTGTAGACCACCATGCCGCAGTCGAAGAACGCCGACGAACCGGCGATATCGGTCATGCATTTGGCGATCCAGCCGCCACTGCAGCTTTCGGCGGTGACCAGTTGCAGCGCGGCGTGCTGCAGGCGCTGCCCAAGCGCGGCGGCCTGGGCATTCAGATCGGCATCGGTGGGAATGGACATCGGCAGGGTTCGCGGAAACGACGGCACGTTGTACCGCAGATCCGCGCCGCTGTCCCGCCGCATCAGTGGTCGTGGTGCAGGTAACGGGCCTGGGCCGGCAGGCGCAGGCTGACCAGGAAAGCCACCACCATCATCACCGTGACATACCAGAAGAACAGCTGCTCATGGCCCAGCTGCTTCAGCCCCAGCGCGGCGTACTCGGCACTGCCACCGAACACGGCGTTGCCGATGGCGTAGGCCAGGCCCACGCCCAGTGCGCGCACCTGCGGCGGGAACATTTCAGCTTTCACGATGCCCGAGATCGAGGTGTAGAAACTGACGATGGCCAACGCCAGCACGATCAGCCCGAAGGCCGCCCACGGGCTGGTGACGTGCTGCAGGGTGATCAGGATCGGCACGGTGGTGAGCGCACCGAGCGCACCGAACAGCATCATGCTGGTGCGACGGCCGATGCGGTCGGAGAGCATGCCGAACAGCGGCTGCATGCACATGTACAGGAACAATGCCCCGGTCATCACGTAACTGGCGGTCTTGATCGGCAGGTGCACCGTGTTCACCAGGAACTTCTGCATGTAGGTGGTGAAGGTGTAGAAGATCAGCGAGCCGCCGGCGGTATAGCCGAGCACGGTCAAGAAGGCCGCTTTGTGGTCGCGGAACAGCGCGCCCAGCGTGCCGGCGTCCTTGTCATCGCGGCTCGATTCGCTCTGGGTCTCGTGCAGGGTACGCCGCAGCAGCAGCGCCACCACGGCGGCGACGGCACCCAGCACGAACGGAATGCGCCAGCCCCAGGCGCGGATCTCGGCCTCGCTCAGCACCGATTCCATGATGACGATCACCAGCACGGCCAGCAGCTGGCCGCCGATCAGGGTGACGTACTGGAACGAAGAGAAGAATCCGCGCTGGCCGCGCAGCGCGACTTCGCTCATGTAGGTGGCCGTGGTGCCGTACTCGCCGCCCACCGACAGGCCCTGGATCAGCCGCGCCACCAGCAGCAGCACCGGCGCCAGCGCACCGATGGTCGCGTAGGTCGGCAGGCAGGCCACCATCAGCGAACCGCCGCACATCATGCTGACCGAGATCAGCAGCGACTTCTTGCGCCCCAGGCGGTCAGCAATGCGGCCGAACAGCCAGCCGCCGATCGGCCGCATCAGGAAACCGGCCGCGAACACGCCGGCGGTGTTGAGCAGCTGCACGGTGGGATTGGAGGCGGGGAAGAAGGCGCCCGCGAAGTAGATCGCACAGAACGCGTAGACGTAGAAGTCGAACCATTCCACCAGGTTGCCGGACGAGGCCGACATGATGGCGAAGACGCGATGGCGCTTCTCCGCAGCGGTGTACTGGGGCAGATCGACGGCCGGGGCCTGCGACATGGGGAACTCCGAAGGGGGCCGTGGGGGCCGACCTTCGGATCATCCTCCCGCCGTGTGCAAGACGGTGTGCAGCATCAGGCGGCTGGCGTGCGGTAATCGGCCGGTTGTGCGACGGGGTCGGATTCCGTTGCAACGCAACGGGCTACGACCCCGGCCGCCGACATCACCACTCCGGCAGTTTTTCCGGCAGCAATGCGCGGATCAGCGCGCCATCGGCGCTCGCCGCCAGTTTCTCGGCCTCGGCGATCGGCAGGTCGACCTGCAGCAGCCAGCCGTCTTCATCGGCCTGCTCGCTGCGGATCACTTCCAGCTGGTGCAGGCGTGCGCGCAGGCGCCCCGCACTGGGTGGCAGGCGCAGCTCGCCGGTCACGTGCTGCAGGCCCAGGCGGCGGCCCAGCACGGTCTGCAGCAGCTCCAGGCCCTGGCCGTCACGCGCCGAGATCCAGACCCGCTCGCGACGTGCCTCGTCGGGCACGCCGTCCTGGCCGTCGTGGCGCACCTGCGCGCCGTCAATGCGGTCGATCTTGTTGAACACCAGCAACTGCGGAAGGTCACCTGCACCCACCGCGGCCAGCACCTCGTCCACCTGGGCGATGCGCTCTTCGCGGTGCGGGTCGGCGGCATCGACGATATGCAGCAGGAAATCCGCCTCGCGCGCCTCGGACAGGGTGGAGCGGAACGCCGCCACCAGGTCATGCGGCAGGTCGCGCACGAAGCCCACGGTGTCGGCCAGCACCACGTTGCCACCGGGCACCGCAATGCGTCGCACGGTCGGATCCAGGGTGGCGAACAGCTGGTCGGCCGCGTACGCCTCGGCACCGGTCAGCGCGTTGAACAGCGTGGACTTGCCGGCGTTGGTGTAGCCCACCAGGGCCACGCGCGGCAGTTCGCTGCGCACGCGCGCACGGCGCATCTGGGTGCGCTGCACTTCCACCTTTTCCAGCCGCTTCTGCAGCTGTTCCACCCGCTTCTGCAGCAGGCGGCGGTCGGTTTCCAGCTGGGTTTCACCCGGGCCACGCAGGCCGATCGAACCGCCGCGCTGGCGCTCCAGGTGGGTCCAGCCGCGCACCAGCCGCGTGGCGATATGCCGCAGCTGGGCCAGCTCGACCTGCAGCTTGCCTTCGTGGCTGTGCGCACGCTGGGCGAAGATGTCCAGGATCAGACCGGTACGGTCGATCACCCGGCGCTCCAGGAAGCGCTCCAGGTTGCGTTCCTGGCCGGGGCTGAGTGCGTGGTTGACCAGGATCAGGTCGGCGCCGGTAGCCTCCACCGCCGCCTTGATCTCATCCAGCTTGCCGCTGCCGATCAGGGTGGACGGATTGGGGCGATCCAGGCGCGCGGTGATGGTGGCAGCGATGCTGGCCCCGGCCGAGCGGGCCAGATCGCCGAATTCTTCCAGCACATCCTCTTCCAGCTTGCCGAAGTGGGGCTGGATCAGCAGGGCGTGTTCGCCCCGTTTCGAGCGGTCAAACATTCACCGCTCCGTTGTTACTCGTCTGCTTCATCACCCGCCTGACCATTTTCACCCGACTGCACGTAGCCGCCACCCGGGCCGACCTTGACGTTGCGTGCCGGCACCACCGTGGAGATGGCGTGCTTGTAGACCATCTGGCTGACGGTGTTGCGCAGCAGGACAACGAACTGATCGAACGATTCGATCGTGCCCTGCAGCTTGATACCGTTGACCAGGTACACCGAAACCGGCACGCGTTCGCGCCGCAGTGCGTTCAGGAAAGGATCCTGCAGCGATTGCCCCTTGGACATTGCATACTCCTGATTATTGTTCTTATTGGATTGCCGGCGCTGGCTGCGGCCCCCGAGCCGCACGCCGGCCCATGATGGTACACGGCCAGCGGCCGTTCAGCGTGCGACGAAGGTCGCGACTGCGTCGGCCAGCCGCTGTTGGTCGATATGGGGGTCGAACCAGCGGGCATCAAGCTCGCCGCGCAGCCAGGTCAGCTGGCGCTTGGCCAGCTGGCGGGTGGCGAAGATGCCCTTGTCACGGAACCCGGCGGCAGTGCCCTGCCCGTCCAGGAATTCCCAGGCCTGGCGGTAGCCGACCGCCCGGACCGCCGGCAGGTCCAGCGGCGCGGCCACGGCGGCCATCTGCGGCAGGGCGCGCAGGGCACGCACCTCGTCCAGGAACCCCTTCGCCAGCATGGTATCGAACCGCGCTTCGATGCGCTGGTGCAGCACTGACCGCTCGCGCGGCGCCAGGATCAGCTTCAGGGTCCGCACCGGCAGCGGCGCGACACCGCGCTGGCGCTGCAGTTCGGTGATCGGCGTGCCGGTCAGCCGGTACACCTCCAGCGCCCGCTGGATGCGCTGCGGGTCGGTGGCATGGATGCGCGCCGCCGCGGCCGGATCGACCGCCGCCAGCTCGTTGTGCAGGGCAGCCCAGCCACGCTCGGCCGCCTCTGCCGCCAGCGCTTCGCGCATGCCGGGATCGGCTTCCGGCATCGGCGAAAGGCCTTCCAGCAACGCCCGGAAGTACAGGCCGGTGCCGCCGGCCAGGATCGGCATGCGGCCACGGGCCACGATGTCTGCCACCACGCGGCCTGCGTCGGCGGCGAACTCGGCGGCCGAATAGGTCTGCCAGGGATCACGCAGGTCCAGCAGATGGTGCGCCGCCTGCGCGCGTTCGGCGGCGTCCGGCTTGGCCGAGCCGATATCCAGGCCGCGGTAGACCAGCGCCGAATCGACGCTGACGATCTCGCCATTCAACTGCTTGGCCAGGGCGATCGCGGTAGCGGTCTTGCCGCTGGCGGTCGGCCCCATCACGGCGATCGCCAGCGGTCGCCGGTCGGCGGCCATCAGTCTTCGTCCGGCCAGCGGATCGCCGCGGAGGCGGCCACGCGCGGGGCGGGCACGGCCTCGACCGCCTGCCAGATCTTCAATGCATCGACCGTTGCGGCCACGTCGTGCACGCGCACGATGCGCGCGCCGCGCTGCACCGCGATCAGGTGCGCGGCCACCGACGCTGCGACGCGATCGGACGGCACCTGCCGCCCGGTCAGCTCGCCCAGGCTGCGCTTGCGCGACAGGCCGGCCAGCATCGGCACGCCCAGTTCCAGGAAGCGCTCGGAACGGGCAAGCAGGGTCATGTTGTGCGCGGTGGTCTTGCCGAAGCCGAAGCCGAGGTCGATGACCAGATGCTTCTTGGCGATGCCGGCCATTTCAGCGGCAAACAGGCGCTGCACCAGGAAGCCGTGCACCTCGGCCACCACGTCGTCGTAGTGCGGTTCGGCCTGCATGTTGCCGGGTTCGCCCTGCATGTGCATCAGCACCACCGGCACGCCCGCGGCGGCGGCGGCTTCCAGCGCGCCCTCCTGGCGAAGCCCGTAGATGTCGTTGATCATGCCCGCGCCAGCGGCCACGGCCGCGCGCATCACTTCCGGCTTGAAGGTATCGATGCTGATCGGCACCTGGGTGCGGGCCGCGAGCTGTTCGATGACCGGCACGACGCGCTGCAGCTCTTCGTCGATCGACACCGGGGCGGCGCCCGGGCGGGTCGATTCACCGCCAATATCGAGCAGGTCGGCGCCCTGCTCCACCAGCTTCAGGCCATGGGCGACCGCCGCGTCGGTGCTGTCATGTGCGCCGCCGTCGGAGAACGAATCGGGGGTCACGTTGACGATGCCCATGACCTGGGCGCGATCCAGGCGCAGGATGCGGCCGGCGCAGTCGAGCTGGGGCGAGATATCGAACATGGGCGATCCTGCAGGTAACGGCGTCTAGTTTAGTTCGGCAGGACTGCGCCCTGCACCCTTGTAGAGTCGAGCCGTGCTCGACTGAAGCAACGTCAAAAGCGGGCATTCCGTGGGATGGCGGGGCGGTGTGGGTGGGCAGGACACGCCGCAAGTACGTCCATGTAGCAACTGTGTTGTGGGATGGGATTTTGGCCGTCTGGCAGACAGACACGGCAAAGCCGGCTGCCGGCCGGCAGCCGCTGCCGTGCGCCCTGGGCGTGCCTCAAGCGGGGATCGGTCCGCTTGAGGCGTCGCGCACGCGGGCGTTGAGAATGACCAGCATCTTCCGCATCACG
>NZ_CP025995.1:705955-1664622 GCF_003086675.1 Stenotrophomonas sp. ZAC14D2_NAIMI4_7 | reverse complement strand
GGCTATTGCTGACCTGCAGGGTCTCGCCGTCTGTCGTACCGATATCCAATCGGCGCTTGCTCACATCAATCCCGATCCCGTTCATTGCCCGACTCCGTATAGTCTGGAAGGGTCGAGAGCTCCCCCGCTTGCCCAGTCTTATCGCTTCGAGTGTCCAGCTCCAGCAACTGTTCGGGCGGATCAAGGGAGAATCCGGCGTGGGCGCCAAGCTACACGGCGATCGTCGAGATCCAGGCTCATACGGCGGCCCACGCCGGCTCTCGACACCTACGCTGCCAGATTTCCATCAGATAAGGCTCGTAGGCGCCATCCATGGCGCCTGCGGTCCTGCCCACCCACACCGCCCCACCTCTGACACATTCCCGAGAGCTGTCGGAACGGCACGGGGTCGGATCCCGTTGCTGCGCAACGGGCTCCGACCCCAAATGAATATCGATAGCTGACACATTCATCCACGCATGGATCTACTGGCCGCCGGCCAACTGTCAGAGGTGGGGCGGTGTTTCCGGATCAGAGGTTGCCCAGGCGCGCGTTGTCTACCGGGGCAGCCAACCAGCCGGCCAGGTCTTCTCCAATCGCGTTGACGGTGCGGTCCAGCACCGTGCAGGACCCCTTGAAGCCGGCAAAGGCGCCGCCGCGGGACACCCGACGTGCCGTGACCGTTGCGATCTGGCGACCATCCTCAAACAGCACGCCACGCACAGCAGCAGACTTGAAGTGCCCGGTAAAGGCGTTGCCTGCGCTCTGCGCCTCCACCAGTTCAAGCTTGAGCGAGCGCCCATTACCACTGTCGGCACCGACCGGCCCGGACACCAGCGTGTTGCCGTGGCGGATCGCATTTTCGGCCAGCGACTGAGCCAATGTGGTGCCGATGGTGCATTCGGCCTTGATCGCCTCGGCGATGATCGCCGATTCACTGAAAGGTACTGGCTGGACGACGCGGATTTCAGCGGCGGCAGCGGGCAGAACAAGCGTCGCCAGCCCGGCCAAGGCAAGCGGAAGCAGCAGTTTCATGGTGATCCCCTGTAAACCCGGCCTCCCCCTATGGCGGCCGTGGTGGCGCATCCTGACCCGCAGCAGCGGTAAGACGCAAGGCCCGCCCAATCCACGCGTGGCGTGGATCTACCGTGTCGACCAAGGTCGACACCTACCAACAGCACACGGATTCCGGCACCGCCGCGCCATCCCACCGATAGGCAGCTTTCGACGTTGACGTTGCTTCTGCGGGTGCAGGGCGCAGCCCTGCCGGGAAACCCTCAGCGCGGGCGGCGGCGTTTGCGGTCGACGTACAGGGTCTTGATGATGCTCAGCACGATACCCACGCCGATGCCGACACCGCAGCCCAGCAGCAGGTTGTCCAGGGTCAGCCCGACCACGACACCGACGATGGTGGCGATGACCATTTCAACGGTGTGGGAGATCGGCTGCGGCGGGGGAATGGACATGCGGGCTCCAGCGAAAGAAAGGGGTGCGGGTGTAGCGCGGAAACAACGAGGCCGGGTTGCCCCGGCCTCGTCTGCAATCAGCATTGGCCGGCCGTCAGTGCGACTCGGCCGGGCCGGCGATCGGCGGCAGCGGACGGGCGTCGCCACCCTTGTCGTTGCTGCCACCATCCTTGTTGGACTTGTTCCAGCCCATCGGCGGCGGCGGGTCGCGGCCTTCCATGATCGCGTCGATCTGCGGCGCATCGATGGTTTCGTACTGCAGCAGCAGCTGCGACATCGCGTGCAGCTTGTCCAGGTTGGCCGTCATCAGCTCGGTGGTACGCGCATAGGCCTCGTCCAGGATGTTGCGCACTTCCTCGTCGATGCGGCGCGCAGTGTCGTTGGACACGCTCTTGTGCTGGGTGACCGAACGGCCCAGGAACACCTCGTCGTCCTCTTCGCCATAGGCGATCGGGCCGAGCTGGTCGGACAGGCCCCACTTGGTGACCATGTTGCGGGCCATCTTGGTGGCACGCTCGATGTCGTTGGAGGCACCGGTGGTGACCTTGTCGGCACCGAAGATCAGCTCCTCGGCCACGCGACCACCGTACAGCGAGCACAGCTGCGACTTGATCGCCACGCGGTTCATCGAATAGCGGTCGCCTTCCGGCAGGTACATGGTCACACCCAGCGCACGACCGCGCGGAATGATGGTGACCTTGTAGACTGGATCATGCTCGGGCACCAGGCGACCGACGATGGCGTGGCCAGCCTCGTGATACGCGGTGAGGGTCTTCTCTTCCTCGCTCATGGCCATCGAGCGGCGCTCGGCACCCATCAGGATCTTGTCGCGGGCACGGTCGAAGTGGTCCATGCGGACTTCCTTCTCGTTGCCACGCGCGGCGAACAGCGCCGCTTCGTTGCACAGATTGGCCAGGTCGGCACCGGAGAAGCCCGGGGTACCGCGCGCGATCACCATCGGCTCGACGTCGTCGGCCAGCGGCAGCTTGCGCATGTGCACCTTCAGGATGTGCTCGCGGCCCTTCACGTCCGGCAGGCCGACCACGACCTGGCGGTCGAAGCGGCCCGGGCGCAGCAGCGCCGGGTCCAGCACGTCCGGACGGTTGGTCGCGGCGATCACGATCACGCCTTCGCCACCTTCAAAACCGTCCATCTCGACCAGCAGCTGGTTCAGGGTCTGCTCGCGCTCGTCATGGCCGCCACCCAGGCCGGCACCACGGTGGCGACCGACGGCGTCGATTTCGTCGATGAAGATGATGCACGGGGCGTGCTTCTTGGCCTGCTCGAACATGTCGCGCACGCGGCTGGCGCCGACGCCGACGAACATTTCCACGAAATCCGAACCGGAGATCGAGAAGAACGGCACCTTGGCTTCGCCGGCGATGGCCTTGGCCAGCAGCGTCTTGCCGGTACCGGGCGGACCGACCATCAGCACGCCGCGCGGGATCTTGCCGCCCAGCTTGGTGAACTTGGACGGATCACGCAGGAAGTCGACCAGTTCGCCCACTTCTTCCTTGGCTTCGTCGCAGCCTGCAACGTCGGCGAAGGTGACCTTGATCTGGTCTTCGCCCTGCAGCTTGGCGCGCGACTTGCCGAAGGACATGGCGCCCTTGGCACCACCGCCACCGCCCTGCATCTGGCGCATGATGAACAGCCAGAAGCCGATGATCAGGATGACCGGCAGGAAGTTCATCAGGATGGCCGCGAAGGAAATGCCGCTGGACGGCTGTTCCTGCACGATGTCCACGTTCTTGGTACGCAGCACGTTGATCAGGTCGCGATCAGCCGGTGCCGACACCGTGCCGGTCTGGCCGCCACGGGTGGTGTAGGTGATTTCGTTGGTCAGGCCGCGCGAATCGCCACCGAAGGTGACCTTCTGCACATTGCCGCTGTCCACCTGGTCCAGGAACTGCGAATACGATGTGGCCTGCGCCCCGGCCCCGGAGGACTTTGGCGAGAAGCTCTGGAAGACCACCATCAGCACGACGGCGACGACCACCCATAGCAGGAGGTTCTTGGTCAAGTCGTTCATCCTCATTGGCTCCAGCGTTCCTCTTTCAGTGCGGGCATTGCGTTGGGGGTCGAGCTTACGGGTCGAGCTTACTTCATGTGGGCGCGTTTTCCCTGACCCAAGGCGTAGACCTCGGGGGAACGCTTGCGCGACGCTTCCGGCTTGCGGATGGAGACCTTGTCGTACCGACGGCGCATTTCACGCACGTAGTCATCGAAGCCTTCGCCCTGGAACAGCTTGATCAGGAACGCCCCACCGGTCTTGAGGTGGTTGTCGGCGAAATCCAGGGCCAGCTCTGCCAGGTGCATCATCCGCGGCTGGTCGACCGCGCCTACACCACTCTTATTGGGGGCCATGTCCGACAGCACAAGGTCTACCGGCTGATCGCCCAGCATGGCCTCGAACTGCGATAGGACGGTTTCTTCCCTGAAGTCACCGTGAAGGAACTCCACCCCGGCCAGCGGCGGCATGTCCAGGATGTCCAGGGCCAGCACGCGGCCGGTGTCACCAATCTGTCTCCGCACCTGCTGAGACCAGCCACCCGGGGCGGCGCCGAGATCGACCACGACCATGTGCGGCTTCAGCAGCCGGTCACGTTCGAGCAGCTCTTCGAGCTTGTAGGCGGCACGCGAGCGCATGCCTTCGGCCTGCGCCTTCTTCACGAAGGGGTCGGAGAAGTGTTCCTTGAGCCAGCGCTGGCTGCTTTTGCTGCGGGTAGCCATTGGAAATAGGGGGTTACGGGGTCGTCATGATACCCTGATCACCCCATTCAACCGTGTTTTCTGCATGCCCATCGCCCTGACCGCTTCCCAGACCCGTTTCCTGCGCGGCCAAGCCCACGATCTGAAGGCACTGCTGCAGACCGGCGGCAAGGGCATCACGCCCGCGTTCATCGCCGAGCTGAACGAGGTGCTGGAGCGCCACGAACTGGTGAAAGTGAAGGTGGCCGCTGAAGATCGCGACGCCCGCGACGCGATGATCGGCGAGATCGTCGAAGCGACCGAAGCCGCGCTGGTACAGCGTATCGGCCACGTGGCCGTGCTCTACCGCCCGAGCAAGGAACAGCGCCAGATCGTGCTTCCGCGCGGCTGATCGCCCTGCCCCATGCAGCTGAACCACGAACCGCCTGATTACGCTTACAGCCTGCGCGCGGCCGATGGCCGCTCGGCGCGGGTCAACGACCAGTCGCTGTCCAGCAGCTTCTTCCTGACGCCTGAACAGCTGGCAACGGACTGGCCGGTCCTGCGCGCCGCCGATCTGCAGGTGGCCGACCTGGAACCCATCCTGGCCCTGGGCCCGGCGCTGATCGTGCTGGGTACCGGCGATCGTCAGGTATTCCCGCCGGCCGTGGTGATGGCCGCGTGCCTGTCGCGCGGAATCGGCCTGGAAGTGATGAACAATCCGGCCGCCGCACGCACGTTCAACATTCTTGCCGGCGAAGGCCGCAAGGTCGCCGCGGCCTTCATCCTGGAAGGTTGAGGCGGGAGCCGCCGGGCGTGGCCCGGCGCTACCCGTATCTGCCCGCGCTAGCGCGCCGGCAGATACTGCTGCGGGTCGACCGGCTTGCCGTTGTAACGAATCTCGAAGTGCAGCATGTCGCGGTTCGCACCGGTACGGCCCATTTCCGCGATCTGCTCGCCGGCCTTCACGTTCTGCCCTTCGTTCACCAGGCGCTTGCGGTTGTGGCCATACGCCGACAGCCACTGGTCGCTGTGCTTGATGATGATCAGCTCGCCGTAGCCCACCAGGCCTGCGCCGGAGTACACGACCACGCCGTTGGCCGATGCGCGCACCGGGGCCCCGCTGCTGCCTGCAATGTCGACGCCCTGCTTGGTGGCATCGCCAGCCACATAGCGACCCACCACCGCACCGTCGGCCGGCCAGCGCCAGGCAATGCTGCTCTTCACCGGCGTGGCCGGCGCGGCGCTCGGCGCCGTCGAAGGCGTGCTGCCATTGCCGGTGGACGGGCGCGGCGCGGTGACCACCGTGGTGGGCACGCGGCCGCTGCCGGCACCCTGCGGATACAGGCGGATGACCTGCCCCGGATAGATCTGCGACGGGTTGTCCAGGCGGTTCCAGGCAATCAGGTCGGCCGGGGTGATGTCGTGGATACGCGCGAGTGCATAGATGGTGTCGCCCTTGCGCACGACCACGGTCTGCCCCGGCTTGGGCACCGAGGTCTTGGGCGTACTGGCCGCAGCGCTGCTGCCACCGGGGCGGACCACCGTGGCGGTGCCACAGGCAGCCAGCGAGGAAACCAGCAATGCCAGCGCGCCGATGCGCACTCCCTTGCCCAGACCATTTGCATTCATGCGAACTTCGACCTCCATACAAGCCAGGCAACCAGCACCACCACCAGCGCGGTGGCGATCCAGCCCAGCGGTTCAATCCAGCGCCGCAGCGCGGCTTCCGCGCGCGGGCCGCCAATGCGGATCACGGCGGCCAGAACGTACACACGCTTGCCGCGACCGATCAGCATGCTCAAAAGGTATTGCGGCATGGGCACACCGACGATACCCGATGCCCACGTGAAGACCTTCATCGGGATGGGCATGAAGCCACCCAGCACCAGGAAGGTGAACACCGCCCAGGGCGACTCGGCCATCTTGGCCTGCACCGTGGCAATGCCGTCTTCAATGGCCGGCAGCATGCCCAGCATCTCGAACACCGGCTTCACCGCCTCGAAGGCGTAGTGGCCCAGGGCGTAACCGATCACAGCGCCCACCATCGAGCCGGCCAGGCTGAGGGTGGCGAACCACCAGCCACGCTTGGGCTGGGCCACGCACATCGGCGCCAGCATCACTTCCGGCATGACCGGGAAGATGATGGCCTCGAAGAAACTCAAGACGGTCAGATAGGTCGGCGCGCGCTCGTGCGCCGCCCATTTCATCGCCCGCTCGTACAGCGGCCCGAAAATCTTCATGCAACCCTGCTCCCTGGATTCAGTCGAGCATGCCGGACAGCAGCGGCACGAAAGTGACCGGCGCCAGCACGCGTTGTTCGATGCTGCCGTCGGCCTTGCGATCCAGCTGCACCAGCGATTGCCCACCGGGGCCGCCGACCGGCGCCACCAGGCGGCCGCCCACGGCCAACTGCTCGACCAGTGCATCGACCAGCGCCGGTGCGGCCGCGGTAACCACCACGGCGTCGTACGGGCCGTGCTCGGCCCAGCCCACCCGGCCGTCGTCATGCTTGGTGCGGATGTTCATGCCCAGCGCACGGAAGCGCTTGCGCGCCTGCCGCAGCAGATCGCCGATGCGTTCGACCGTGTAGACCTCAAGGCCGACGGCGCCGAGTACGGCGGCCTGGTAGCCCGAGCCGGTGCCCACTTCCAGCACCGTCTTCGGTGCAACCTGCAGCACCGCTTCGGTCATCCGCGCCACCACCCACGGCTGGGAAATGGTCTGGCCGTGGCCGATCGGCAGCGCGGTGTCCTCATAGGCACGCGAGGCCAGGGCTTCATCAATGAACAGATGGCGCGGCACGATGCGGATGGCATTGAGCGTGGCCTCATCGGCAATGCCGACCTCGCGCAGGCGATCGACCAGGCGGTCGCGCACGCGCTGCGAGGTCATGCCGATCCCCACGGCTTCCGGCTGCAGGCGCAGGCGCGGGCTCATGCCGGCTGGTCCAGCGCGGCGCTCAGGCCACCGACCCAGCTGGCCACCTTCTCCAGCGCCTGATACCGGGTCAGGTCGACCTGGATGGGGGTGATCGAAATATGGCCGGTGCGTACCGCGTGGAAATCGGTGCCGGGACCGGAATCCTGCTCGCGACCGGCCGGCCCGATCCAGTACACCTCGTTGCCGCGCGGATCTTTCTGCGCGATGCATCCTTCGGCGCGGTGGCGGTTGCCCAGACGGGTCACTTCGAAGCCCTTCACCTCGCCCCACGGCAGGTCAGGCACGTTCACGTTCAGAATGGTATCGGCCGGCAGCGGGTCGGCCTTCAGCCGGGCCACGATTTCCACCGCCGCACGCGCCGCCGTTTCGAAATGCTTCGGGTCATGGTTGCGGCTGACCAGTGAGACCGCCACTGCCGGCAGGCCCAGGAACCGCCCTTCCATGGCCGCCGAGACCGTGCCGGAGTAGATGACATCGTCGCCCAGGTTGGCGGCATTGTTGATGCCCGACACGACGATATCCGGTTCGAACTCGAGCAGGCCGGTCAGCGCCAGATGCACGCAGTCGGTGGGCGTGCCCGCCACCGAGACGGTGTAGTGGTCGATGCGCTTGAGCCGGATCGGCAGATCCAGCGTCAGTGAATTGCTGGCACCGGACCGGTCGCGGTCGGGGGCAACCACCGTGACTTCATGGCCGGCTTCGCGCAGCACCTGTGCCAGCATCCGGATGCCTGCAGCGTCTACGCCGTCGTCGTTGCTGACCAGGATGCGCATGTTCGATTCAACCGCTTGATTTTCCAAGAATTCGATTCCATCACCTTGCCGCGTGGGCGGGACCGGCAGCCGCCCCCTCGGGAACCGGCGATCTCGCAAGTGCGTCCACTATTGTGCCGCAAGCGGGGCGCCGGTCCTACCCTGCCGGCGGTCACGGACGCGCTTGAAATGCCGTAGGCACCGCATCACCGGCGGTTTACCCTGTGCACATGTCGCACCCAGAAGATGAAGACCCCGCCGCGCTGTTCCGCGCGGCCATCGGCGAAGTCACCCCGCTGCGCAAGGATGCCGAACCGGCGCCTGCCGCGCCTCGGCCGAAACCGCGTGCCCGCATGGCCGAACGCGACGAGCAGGAAGCCGCCGGGGAGTTTGCCCGGCTGCTGCGCGACAGCAGCCCACTGGAGGCGGGCGATACCGCCAGCTACCGGCGTGACACGCTGCCGCCGCGCATGTTCCAGCGGCTCAAGCGCGGCCAGTATTCGGTGCAGGACGAACTGGACCTGCATGGCGCGACTGCCGCGCAGGCCGAAGCGCTGCTGCGCCAGTTCCTGCTGGAAGCGCACGCACATGAGTTCGGTTGCGTGCGCATCATCCACGGCAAGGGGCTGCAGTCTGACGGCGGCGCGCCGGTACTGAAGAACCTCGTGGACCGTCTGTTGCGGCTGCGCAACGATGTGCTGGCGTTTCATTCGGCGCCGGCAGGCCAGGGCGGCACCGGTGCGGTGCTGGTGTTGTTGGCGCGGCGGTGAGGCATTACCCCTGCGAGGCGTCCTCCACCGGACCCAGCTCATGCAGCACCGCCGTGGCGTAGCAGCCCGGTGGCAGCGCGAAGGAAAGTTCGAGCACGTCTTCGGCCAGCCACTGGTGCTGCAGCAACGCCGGGCGCAGGCGCAGCGCGCGCCGCTCCTGCTTCAGGCGCGCATCTTCCAGCCCCGCGCGCAGTGCCCTGGACTCTTCATCATCCAGCGCGCCCAGTTCCAGCGCGCGCGCGGCATCGGTACTGCGCAGTTCGCCCTCGCCCCACAACGGCGCGCTGGGATGGATGTCGAACCGTGCCAAGCGATCGGCCAACGCATCGGTGTACGGTTCCGGACCGAACACGCTGCGGCTGCCATCGAGCATCCACACCTCACCCTGCAGCGGCTGATCCCAGTTGCCCTGCTCCACCCGGGCAGCCAGCACCCGGTTGAACAGCGCCGAACGAGCGGCCGACAGCAGCAACGAGCGCTGGTCCTTGCGCATGCGGCGACCGCCGAACATGGCCAGGGCCGCCGGCACGTTGCCACCGTCGCGACCAAAGCGCTGTTCGCCGAACCAGTTGGGCAGTCCACGGCTGGCGATCTGCTGCAGGCGTTCGCTGATCGCGGCGGCATCGCCCTGCACGTCGCGCAGGACCAGCTTGAAGCGATTGCCGGCCAACGCGCCGCGCTGCAGCTTGCGGTTGTGCCAGGTGGCGTCGAGCACTTCGATCTCATCGCTGGCCAGTGCGGCCAGGTCAGGCGCCACCCGCTTGGGCAGGTGCACGCTGAAACGCTGGGTGGTGACCGCGTGGCGGTCCTTCATGCCAGCATAGCTGACCGCCATTTCCGGCAGGCCGGCCCAGGCCGCCAGCAGCTTGGCCACATGCACCGTGTTGGCGCCGCGCTTGCGGATGTGCAGCAGCAGGTGCTCGCCCTCGCCCGTGGCCTCGAAAGCCGGCAGTTCGTCCACCTGGAAATCTTCCGGCGTGCTGCGGATGCGGGCGCGCAGCAACGGCACACCGAACGCCAACGGCACCGGAATCATGCGGCCACCAGCAGCACCACCGCCTGCGCGGCGATGCCTTCGCCACGCCCGGTGAAGCCCAGCTTCTCCGAGGTGGTGGCCTTCACGCTGACTGCGTCCAGCGGCAGCTGCAACAGGCCGCCGATGCACTCACGCATGGCCAGCGCATGCGGACCGACCTTGGGGCGCTCGCAGATGACGGTGATGTCGGTGTTGCCGACCCGCCAGCCACGCTCGCGCAGCAGGCTGTCGCAGTGGCGCACGAAGTCGCTGCTGTCGGCGCCCTTCCAGCGGTCGTCGCTGGGCGGGAAGTGCTGGCCGATGTCACCCAGCGCAAGCGCGCCCAGCATCGCATCGCACAGCGCGTGCAGGATCACGTCGCCATCGCTGTGGGCCAGCACGCCGCAGCTGTGCGGTACGTTCACGCCGCCAAGCATGATGTGATCGCCTTCACCGAAGGCATGGACGTCATAGCCCTGGCCGATACGGACGGGCGGGAACGGAGCGGTGCTCATGGATGCAACCCTTGCAGCAGGGCCGCGCGGTCACTCAACCGGCGCGGCGGGAAAGTACGAATTCGAAACGGTCCAGGTCGGCCGGCGTGGTGATCTTGAAGTTGTCCTCGCTGCCTTCCACCAGCAGCGGGCGGTGGCCCTGGCGCTCCATGGCCATGGCTTCGTCGGTCACCTCGACATCGGCAGCGGCGGCATCGGCCAGCGCGCGGGCCAGCTGGTGGCGACGGAACAGCTGCGGGGTCAGCGCGCGCCACAGGCGTGCGCGCGGCTCGGTGGCATCGATGCCGCCGTCGTCGCCGGCACGCTTCAAGGTGTCGCGCACCGGCGCGGCCAGGATGGCACCGACCGGGTCGGCACGCCCCACTTCCAGCAGCCGGCCCAGATCGGCCGGCGACAGGTTCGGGCGCGCGGCATCGTGCACCAGCACGAATTCATCGGCGCGCACGCTCTCGGGCAACGCTTGCAGGCCGGCCAGCACCGACGCGGCACGGGTGGCGCCGCCGATGCAGGTCAGCACCGGCTTGCCGGCGAACTCGGTCCAGCCCGGCCAGTCGGCATCATCCTCGCCGATGACCACCATCGCCCCGGCCACCGCCGGGTGCGCCAGCAGCGCATCCAGGGTGTGGGCCAGCAGGATCCTTCCGCCTGCCAGCAGGTACTGCTTGGGCAGCGGCGCGCCGAAGCGGCTGCCGCGGCCCGCCGCTGGCACCACCACCCAGATGGCCGCGCTCATGGCACGTCCGCCGCGTGGTCGCCCGTCTGTGCAGCCACCGGCGCAGCCGCCGGCGGACGCGAGGCGGCGTCCTCCACCACGCGGTAGAACTTCTCGCCGGGCTTGATCATGCCCAGCTCGCTGCGAGCGCGCTCTTCGATGGCGGCCTGGCCTTCCTTCAGGTCCTTCACTTCGGCAGCCAGCGCATCGTTGCGCTGCTGCAGACCCTCGTTGTCCCGCTCCTGGTTGGCGACCTGGGCTTCGAGCATCATCACTTCACCCGAATTGCCCGGGCCGAACCAGAAACGGTACTGCAGCCATGCCAGCAGCAGGGCCAGCACCAGCAGCAGCCAGCGCCAATCGCGCATGGGCTCAGCGCTTCAGCGAAACGAACGCGTCACGACCGGCGTAACGCGCGCCGGCGCCGAGGGCTTCCTCGATGCGCAGCAGCTGGTTGTACTTGGCCACGCGATCGCTGCGGCACAGCGAACCGGTCTTGATCTGGGTCGCGGTGGTGGCAACCGAGATGTCGGCGATGGTGGTGTCTTCGGTTTCGCCCGAACGGTGCGAGACCACGGCGGCGTAGCCGGCACGGTCGGCCATGGCGATCGCTTCCAGGGTTTCGCTGAGCGTACCGATCTGGTTGACCTTGATCAGGATCGCGTTGGCGGTGCCCGAATCGATGCCTTCCTGGAAGATCTTCGGGTTGGTGACGAACAGATCGTCGCCCACCAGCTGCACCTGCTTGCCGATGCGGTCGGTCAGCAGCTTCCAGCCGGCCCAGTCGTTCTCGGCCAGGCCATCTTCGATCGTGATGATCGGGTACTGCGCGGCCCAGTCGGCGAGGAAGTCGACGAACTGCTCGGAGGTCAGGCGCTTGTTCTCGCCCACCAGGTTGTACTTGCCGTTCTCGAAGAATTCGCTGGAGGCCACGTCCAGGCCCAGCAGCACGTCTTCACCGGCGGTGTAGCCGGCCTTGCCGATGGCTTCCAGGATGGTGTCCAGCGCTTCGACGTTGCTGCGGAAGTCCGGCGCGAAGCCGCCTTCGTCGCCCACGGCGGTGCTCAGGCCGTGGCCCTTCAGCACCGACTTCAGCGAATGGAAGATTTCGGTGCCGGCGCGCAGCGCTTCGGAGAACGAGGTGAAGCCGACCGGCAGCACCATGAACTCCTGGAAGTCGACGTTGTTGTCGGCATGCGCACCGCCGTTGATGATGTTCATCATCGGCACCGGCAGCGACGGCGTGGCGCCGGTCTTGCTGGCCAGGTACTGCCACAGGGCCTGCTTGCTGGATGCGGCGGCAGCGTGCGCGGCAGCCATGGAAACACCCAGCAGCGCGTTGGCGCCCAGGCGACCCTTGTTCTCGGTGCCGTCCAGATCGATCAGGCGACGGTCCAGGCCGGCCTGGTCGGTGGCTTCAAAGCCCTTCAGCGCGTTGGCGATGGCGCCATTGACGTTGTCGACGGCCTTGCGCACGCCCTTGCCCAGGTAACGGGTCTTGTCGCCGTCACGCAGTTCCACCGCTTCCTTGGTGCCGGTCGAGGCGCCGGAGGGAACCGCGGCGCGACCGAACGAACCGTCCTCCAGGATGACTTCGGCTTCCAGTGTGGGGTTGCCACGACTGTCGAGGATTTCACGGGCGTGGATGCTGCGGATCGTACTCATGAGCGGACCGGTTACCTGTCTGGAGGAGGGAATGCGACAAATGTGAAATGCCGCGTGATTATCCCCGGCTGCCCGCCGCTTGCCAAATGGTGTCGTCGGCCACGACCGGATCGCCCCCCTGCGCCAGCAGCGGCACCGCGATCAGCATGCCGAGCAGCGCCAGCAGCAACGCCGCCACCGCAGCCTTGCCACGGCCACGCTGCGTGCGCCAGGCCAGTACCGAGGCCACGCCACTGCCGAGCGCGGACAGCGCCAGCACGGCCATCGCCAGCATCAGGAGCCACTGCTTCGAGGCCAGCGCGTGGCTGCCGTCGCCCGGCATGCCGATCGCAGACAGGAAGACCATGAGCCCGGCACCCAGGGCGGCCCAGGCGAGCACGGCAAGACCCAGCGCGTAGGTGCCCCAGGGCCAGGGTCGGCGCGGTCTACGCGCGGGAGAGGTCGGGCTGGTCATCTGAATGGGTACCGCATGAATGGGCGCAGGGGCCACGGGCGAATCATCACAGCTGGGCAAGCAGCATCCACGCCAGCAGGATGGAAGGCACGACCAGCAGCACCGCGGCCAGCGCAGCGGCGACGCGCGCGCGTTGCAGGCGCCAGCCCAGCACCGTGCTTGCGGTACTTGCCGCATACATCACGGCAGCCGCGCAGAAGGCAACCTTGAACATCGTGGCCTGCCAGTGCGGGGCCGCGCCATCGCCAGGCATGCGCATGCCGGCAGCGCCCAGCAACACGGCGTAGCCGAATGCCGCCCAGGTGAGCAGACCCAGCGCCAGCGCCACCCAGCCCCACGGCCAGCTGCGCCAATGCCGCCGGCGACGCTGGGCTTCCAGCGCCGCCCACGGGTCCAGACTCACGCGAAGCGCGAGAAACCGTGCTTCTTGGTCACCGCATCGAGCTCCATCAGGGTCTCCAGCAGTGCTTCCATCTGGTCCAGCGGCCACGCATTGGGGCCATCGGACAGCGCCTTGGACGGGTCCGGATGGGTTTCGGCGAACAGGCCGGAAATGCCCACCGCCACGGCAGCGCGCGCCAGCACCGGCACGTGTTCACGCTGGCCACCGGAACTGGTGCCCTGCCCGCCCGGCAGCTGCACCGAATGGGTGGCGTCGAACACCACCGGGCAGCCGGTGTCACGCATCACCGCCAGCGAACGCATGTCGCTGACCAGGTTGTTGTAGCCGAAGCTGGCGCCACGCTCGCAGACCATGATCTGCTCGTTGCCGGTGGACTTGGCCTTCTCGACCACCGGCTTCATGTCCCACGGCGCCAGGAATTGGCCCTTCTTGATGTTGACCGGCTTGCCGGCCGCACACACCTTGCGGATGAAATCGGTCTGGCGGACCAGGAACGCCGGGGTCTGCAGCACATCCACCACCGAGGCCACTTCGTCCATCGGGGTGTATTCGTGCACGTCGGTCAGCACCGGCACGCCGATCTGCTTCTTCACTTCGGCCAGCACCTTCAGGCCCTCTTCCATGCCCGGGCCGCGGAAGGCCGTGCCCGAGGTACGGTTGGCCTTGTCGAAGCTCGACTTGAAGATGAAGTTGACGCCAAGCTTGTCGGTGATCTCCTTCAGCTTGCCGGCGGTATCGAGCTGCAGCTGCATCGACTCGATCACGCAGGGGCCGGCGATCAGGAACAGGGGCTGGTCCAGCCCGACCTCGAATCCACACAGTTTCATGGCGTTTCCTTGTTGGTCCGCGCGCCGGGCAAGCCAGCGCGCTGGGGTTGAAGCATGCAGGATGGGGGCCGAAGCCCCCCTTCACAAGTCAGGCGCGGGCTTCGGCCAGCAGTGCGCCGCCGGCCTTGCGCTCACGCGCGGCACGGATGAAGCCGATGAACAGCGGGTGGCCGTCGCGCGGCGTGGACAGGAATTCCGGGTGCGCCTGGCAGGCCAGGAACCACGGGTGCGCATCACGCGGCAGCTCGACGACTTCCACCAGGGTGTCGTCCATCGACTTGCCCGAGATCACCAGGCCCGCATCTTCCAGCTGGGTGCGGTAGCGGTTGTTGAACTCATAACGGTGGCGGTGGCGCTCGGAGACCACGTCCTTGCCGTACAGCTCGCGGGCCAGGGTGCCCGGCTTCAGGCGCTGCTCCTGCAGGCCCAGGCGCATGGTGCCGCCCAGGTCGCTCTTGTCGTCGCGCTTTTCGACATCACCGGTGGCGGTGCGCCATTCGGTGATCAGGCCGATCACCGGGTCCGGCGACTGGCGGTCGTTCTCGGTGCTGTTGGCCTGCTCCAGGCCCAGCACGTGGCGTGCGTAGTCCACCACCGCGGCCTGCATGCCGTAGCAGATGCCGAAGTACGGCACGCTGTTCTGGCGCGCGAACTGCGAGGTGAGCACCTTGCCTTCGAAGCCACGGTCACCGAAGCCACCCGGCACCAGGATGCCGTCGACGTCGGCCAGGGCGGCCATGTCGGTGCCTTCCAGGTCCTGCGCTTCCAGCCACTTCAGGTTCACCTTGGTGCGCTGGCGCAGGCCACCGTGCTTGAGCGCTTCACCCACCGACTTGTAGGCGTCCTGATGGTCGACGTACTTGCCGACCACGGCGATGGTCACTTCATCCAGCGGGTGCAGGGTCGCGTCGACCGCGTCCTCCCACATCGACAGGTCGACCGGACCGACCTTGTCGGCCAGCTTCAGCTGGTTGACCACGATCTCGTCCAGGCCCTGCGCGTGCAGGCCCGACGGAATGCGGTACAGCACGTCCACGTCCGGCACGCTGATGACCGCGCGCTCGGAAACGTTGGTGAACTGGGCGATCTTGCGGCGCTCCGAATCGGGCACGGCCTGCTCGGAACGGCACAGCAGCACGTCCGGTTGGATGCCGATCGAACGCAGTTCCTTCACCGAATGCTGGGTCGGCTTGGTCTTCAGTTCACCGGCGGCGCCGATGTAGGGCACCAGGGTGAGGTGCATGAACAGCGCCTTCTCCGGGCCGCGCTCGGTGCGCACCTGGCGGATGGCCTCCAGGAACGGCAGCGACTCGATGTCGCCGACCGTGCCGCCGATCTCGACCAGGGCCACGTCGTAGCCCTCGGTGGCTTCGTCGATGCAGCGGCGGATCTCGTCGGTGATGTGCGGAATGACCTGCACGGTCGCGCCCAGGTAGTCGCCGCGGCGCTCCTTGCGGATCACGTTCTCGTAGATGCGACCGGTGGTGACCGAGTTCTTGCGGCTCAGGCGGGTACGTACGAAGCGCTCGTAGTGGCCCAGGTCGAGGTCGGTCTCGGCGCCGTCGTCGGTGACGTAGACCTCACCGTGCTGGAACGGGCTCATCGTACCCGGGTCCACGTTGATGTACGGGTCGAGCTTCATCATCGTGACCTTCAGGCCACGCGCTTCAAGAATGGCGGCCAGCGACGCAGCGGCAATGCCTTTGCCGAGCGAGGACACCACGCCGCCGGTTACGAAAATCAAGGGAGTCATGGCTGCAAGCATCCTGTCTGGAAATGGAAAACGGCAGCACCACGCCTGCCCGGGGGGCAGACAGGGTGCAGAAAGGGGGTTTTCCGGTTCGCTGGGACAGCGAGGGAGGCGCGGACCTGGCCGGCGGCTGGCACCGGGCGGGAACCTTCGTGCGAGGTCGGGGCGGCCGTGCCGGCCATTTCGACCGTCACCTGCGACCCGCATTGCTGGAGGCCAGACCTGGCCCTTCCAGCCCATTCGCAAAGGGTGGACACGCACTTACTCCCGGAAAGCCATAGTTTACAGATAGAAGGCCCCCAACCCAAGGGGCAGATGGCGGCACGGGCAAAAGAAAACGCCCCGCAATGCGGGGCGTTCAGGATCAGAACCCTTGTACCAAGGGCCTTGGGAGCGAAAGCCTTAACGCTTCTTCCGCGCTTCCTCTTCCTCTTCCTGCTGCGGGACCGGCTGGCCCTTGGCCTTCATTTCGGCGTTGGCCTGGGCCCGGCGCTTGGCCTTGGCATCGGCTTCGGACTGCGCGGCCTTGTCGGCCTGGTCGTTCTGCTGCGGGGCCGGCTGGCCGGCGTTCTGCGCCATGACCAGGGGCACGGCAACGGCGGCGGCGGCCAGGATCGCAATGGTCAGCAACTTCTTCATGGAGTCCTCCTCGCGGTATCGCTTCGACATGGGGGTGCCGGCGTCTGGATTCCAGCGATGCCCATTTTACCCCCTTGTGGCGGCCGAGGCTGAACCGCAGGCGTGCAAAATCGCGTTCCAGACCGCACACTTGCGCGTCGCTCCAAGCTTCCGAACATAGATGAACGCCCGCTATAACGCCGCCGATATTGAAGTCCTGTCCGGCCTTGACCCGGTCAAGCGCCGTCCCGGCATGTATACCGACACCGCGCGCCCGAACCATCTGGCGCAGGAAGTGATCGACAACTCGGTGGACGAGGCGCTGGCCGGCCATGCCCGCTCCATCGAGATCACCCTGTACAAGGATGGCAGCGTGGAAGTCAGCGATGACGGCCGCGGCATGCCGGTGGACATCCACCCGGAAGAAAAGATTCCCGGCGTGGAGCTGATCCTGACCCGCCTGCATGCGGGCGGCAAGTTCAGCAACAACAACTACACCTTCTCCGGCGGCCTGCACGGCGTGGGCGTGAGCGTGGTCAACGCGCTGTCCACCCTGGTGGAAGTGCACATCAAGCGCGAAGGCGCCGAGCACCGCATCACCTTCCGCAACGGCGACCGCGCTACCCCGCTGGAAGTGGTCGGCACGGTCGGCAAGAAGAACACCGGTACCCGCGTACGCTTCTGGCCCGACCCGAAGTACTTCGACACGCCCAAGTTCGCCGTGCGGGCGCTCAAGCACCTGCTGCGCGCCAAGGCCGTGCTGTGCCCGGGCCTGACCGTGAAGCTGACCGACGAGGCCACAGGCGAAGTCGACACCTGGTACTACGAAGACGGCCTGCGCGATTACCTGAAGCTGGAACTGGGCGAGCGCGAATCGCTGCCGGCCGACCTGTTCGTGGGCAACCTGAAAAAGGACACCGAAGTGGTGGACTGGGCCGTGGCCTGGCTGCCGGAAGGTGAACTGGTACAGGAAAGCTACGTCAACCTGATTCCCACCGCCCAGCACGGCACCCACGTGAACGGCCTGCGCACCGGCCTGACCGAGGCGCTGCGCGAGTTCTGCGATTTCCGCAACCTGCTGCCGCGCGGCGTCAAGCTGGCCCCGGAAGACGTGTGGGACCGCGTTTCCTTCGTGCTGTCGCTGAAGATGACCGACCCGCAGTTCAGCGGCCAGACCAAGGAACGCCTGTCCTCCCGCCAGGCCGCCGGCTTCGTCGAAGGCGCCGCCCACGATGCCTTCAGCCTGCTGCTGAACCAGAACGTGGAGCTGGGCGAGAAGATCGCGCAGATCGCCATCGAACGCGCCAGTGCCCGCCTGAAGACCGAAAAGCTGGTGGTGCGCAAGAAGGTCACCCAGGGCCCGGCCCTGCCCGGCAAGCTGGCCGACTGCATCAGCCAGGACCTGTCGCGCACCGAACTGTTCCTGGTGGAAGGTGATTCGGCAGGCGGCAGTGCCAAGCAGGCGCGCGACAAGGATTTCCAGGCCATCATGCCGCTGCGCGGCAAGATCCTGAACACCTGGGAAGTGTCGTCCAACAGCGTGCTGGCCTCCGAAGAAGTGCACAACCTGGCCATCGCCATCGGCTGTGACCCGGGCAAGGATGACATCAGCGGCCTGCGCTACGGCAAGGTGGTGATCCTGGCCGACGCCGACTCCGACGGCCTGCACATCGCCACCCTGCTGACCGCACTGTTCCTGAAGCACTTCCCGGCGTTGGTCGATGCCGGCCACGTGTTCGTGGCGATGCCGCCGCTGTTCCGCATCGACGTGGGCAAGCAGGTGTTCTACGCGCTGGACGAGGAAGAGAAGCGTTCCATGCTGGACAAGATCGAGCGCGAGAAGATCAAGGGCGCGGTGAACGTGACCCGCTTCAAGGGCCTGGGTGAAATGAATCCGCCGCAGCTGCGTGAATCCACCATCCACCCCGACACGCGCCGACTGGTGCAGTTGACCGTGGACGATGGCGAGCAGACCCGCTCGTTGATGGACATGCTGCTGGCCAAGAAGCGCGCGAGCGATCGCAAGGGCTGGCTGGAAAGCAAGGGCGACCTGGCTTCGCTGGAAGCCTGATCCTGGCGCGGGGTCGGATCCGGTTGCGCAGCAACGGGCTCTGACCCCAGCTTCCCGGCTCCGGGGTCAAAGCCGTTTCCTTTGGAAAGGGATCCACCCCGCCCTTCCGCCGCCATCGGCAAAGCCGGCAGCGCGATAATGCGCGTTCACCCGCGCGGACCACCGTATTGCCCAGCCACTCGCTGCTGTTTCCGGGCCTGCCGCTGCACAGCGCACGCCTGGTCCTGAGCCCGATCCGCCGCGACGACGCCGCCGCGCTCTATGCCCTGCAGTCCGATGCGGAGGTGATGCGCTGGTGGAACCACCCGGCCTGGACCCGCCCGGCCGAAGCGCGTGCGCAGATAGACGATGACCTGGCCGCACAGGCCACCGGCACCCAGCTGAAGCTGGCCGTGCGCGAATCGATCGAGGGCCCGCTGCTGGGCATCTGCGTGGTGTTCGCGCTGGACCGTGATGCACGGCGGGCCGAGATTGGTTACCTGCTGGCACCGGCACAGCAGGGCCAGGGCTACATGCATGAAGCGCTGCAGCGGCTGCTGGATTACCTGTTCCAGACGCTGCGGCTGCATCGCGTGGAAGCCGAGCTCGATCCGCGCAATGCGCGCTCGGCACACGTGCTGGAACGACTGGGTTTCGCCCGCGAAGGCCTGCTGCGGCAGCGCTGGCGCATCCAGGGCGAACTGGCCGATTCGGTGGTGTACGGCCTGCTGGCCGACGACGACCGCGCCCCGCGACCGGCTTGACCGAATCTGGCCGCAACGCTGGCCGCAACGGCGTGCGCGGGCGGGCCATGCCTTTGGACACATACCGCGCGCGGCGTGGCGACCTAGCATCGCAGTCCCCTTCCGCTACCGCTCTGGTGCCATGAAGTTCCTGCTGCATACTGCCGCGCTCTGCGCCGGCCTGCTCGTTGCCCCGGCCAGCGCCTACGCCGCGCCTGCTGCCGACGCCGCCGAAACCAAGGCCCCTGCCACCGAAGCGGCGGCCCTGCCCGCCGATGCATCGGTGCGGCAGAGCATGCGCTTGGGCGGTCGCACGCTGGATTACACCGCCAGCGTCGGCACCCTGCCGGTACGCGATGACAAGGGCAAGGTGATTGCCGATGTGGTCTTCACTGCCTACACGATGCCCGGCAAAGACCGCCCGGTCACCTTCGCCCTCAACGGCGGTCCCGGTGCCTCGTCGGTCTACCTCAACCTGGGTGCGATCGGCCCGAAGGTGGTCACCTTCGGTTCGGAAGGCGACAGTGCATCGGCACCGGCCACCCTGCATGACAACCCGGGCACCTGGCTGGACTTCACCGACCTGGTGTTCATCGATCCGGTCGGCACCGGCTTCAGCCGCGCGCGCATCGGCGACGACGAGGCGAAGAAGCAGCTGTACACCCCCAGCGCCGACGTCGAGTACCTGTCACGCACCATCTACGACTGGCTGCTGCGCAACCAGCGCATGGCCTCGCGCAAGTACCTGACCGGTGAAAGCTACGGTGGCTACCGCGGCCCGCGCATCACCCACTATCTGCAGACCCGGCTGGGCGTGGCGATGAACGGCCTGGTGCTGGTGTCGCCCTACCTGAGCCCGACCCTGGAAGACAACGCCGATGTCTCGCCGCTGGCATGGATGCAGACCCTGCCGTCCATTGCCGCCGCGCACCTGGAGCGGCAGGGCAAGCTGACCGATGCGGCCATGCGCGAGGTGGTCGAATACACCCGTGGCGACTATGCCAGCGCCCTGATGAAGGGCCGCAGCGATCCGCAGGCCACCGAAGCGATGCTGCGTCGGGTGAGTGAGCTGACCGGGCTGGACCCGCAGTTCGTGCGCCGCGCCGGCGGGCGGCTGGAAACGCAGGCGTACCTGCGCGAGGTGTTCCGTGACAAGGGCACGCTGGGCAGCCGCTACGATTCCAACGTGACCGCCTTCGATCCGTTCCCGAATGATCCCGAGCAGCGCGCCAACGACCCGCTGCTGGACAGCATCATCGCGCCGACCACCACGGCCATGGTCGACTTCGTGACCCGCGTAGTGGGCTGGAAGGTGGATGCGCGCTACCAGGCACTGAACTACGACGTGAACCGGCTGTGGGACCGCAATGGCGACCTGCGCCAGGGGGCGGTGACCCAGCTGCGCCAGGCGGTGGCGATCGACCCGCACCTGCAGGTGCTGATCGTGCATGGCTGGAACGACCTGTCGTGCCCGTTCATGGGTTCGATCCTGACGGTGGACCAGATGCCGGCGATGGGCAGCAACCCGGACCGGGTGCAGGTGCGCAGCTATCCCGGCGGGCATATGTTCTACAGCCGGGCGGACAGCCAGGCCGCGTTCCGTCGCGATGTGCAGGCTCTGTTCCAGCGCAACTGAGGGGGGTTGCAGGCCGGGCCTGCGGCCCGGCACCCGCTGAAGGCAACAGCAACGGCAACGGCAAAAGCCTGCATCTCGCGGGGGCGGCGGGATGGGGTGGGCAGGCGGGGGGACGGCAAAAACTGCTCCTGCGTGCCGCGTAGAGCGCCTTGCTCGTGTGCGCTGTCCTGCGCACACGGCAAGACCGGGGTTGGGCGTCCTGCCCAACCCGCCCGACGCATGCCCCGGGCCCATGGCGCTCTGCGCCCCCGCCAGCCCATCCCACCCCGCCGCTGACACTTTCCGGGCGCTGTTGGTGGGTGCCGACCGTTGGTCGGCACGGGCTCTTACCCTCGTTCTGCTCTGGTAGGTGTCGACCTTGGTCGACACGATGGGACCGGATGAATCGTTTCTCCCATGAAAAAGCCCGCCGGAATCCGGCGGGCTTTTTCTGTTTCCGGGGGGGCAGATCCATTTCCCGCAGGGAAAGGGCTCTGACCCCAAGGCTGCTGGCGTCAAGTCCAGCCGGCCAGCTCGAACAGCTTCAGGATCAGGTACGCACAGCCGCCTGCCGCCGGGATGGTCAGGATCCAGGCCCAGACGATGCGTTCGATCACACCGAACTTCAGCGAACGCGGGTTCTTGGCGAAGCCCACGCCCATGATCGCGGTGGAGATGCTGTGGGTGGTCGAGACCGGCATGCCGAAGTGGGCGGCCAGGGTCAGGATGGTGGCCGAGCTGGTTTCCGCGGCGAAGCCGTGGATCGGGTGCAGCTTCACCATCTTGTGGCCAAGGGTCTTGATGATCTTCCAGCCGCCCGAGGCGGTACCGGCAGCCATCACCACTGCACAGGTCAGCACGATCCACATGGCAATGCCGTCGCCGGCGCTGGCATCGGGGTGCATGAAGGCCAGCCACGACGGCAGGTTGTCCAGCGCGCCGGTGGCTTCAGCGCCGATCAGGGTCATGGCGATGATGCCCATGGTCTTCTGCGCGTCGTTGTGACCGTGGGCGAAGCCCATGTAGGCCGCCGAGGCGATCTGCGCCTTGCCGAAGAACGCGTTGACGATGCGCGGACGGGCCAGGCGGCCGATGGCACCGCCGATCTTGGCCAGGCCGGCGATCAGGGCCCACAGCAGCACCATCACCACGATGCCCAGCAGGAAGCCGGCGATCGGCGAGGTGATCATCGGCACGAAGACCTTCCACAGCAGGCCCTTGTTCTGCGCCCAGCTGCCCAGGCGTTCGGACCAGATCAGCGCATCCCAGTTGTTGTGGGCAGCCGCCAGGCCAGCGCCGCAGAGGCCGCCGATCAGTGCGTGCGAGGACGAGGACGGCAGGCCCCTCCACCAGGTGATCAGGTTCCAGATGATGCCGCCCAGCAGCGCGCACAGGATCACCTGCGGGGTGACATCGACCACGTTGGTGTTGAGCAGGCCCGAGGCGATGGTCAGCGCCACCGCGGTACCGGTCAGCGCGCCGATGAGGTTCATGAAGGCGGCCAGCATCACCGCCCAGCCGGGCGAGAGCACCTTGGTCGCCACCACGGTGGCAATGGAATTGGCGGTGTCGTGGAAGCCGTTGATGAACTCGAAGACGAGCGCGGCCAGGATCACCACCAGGACAAGGGTCAACATGCGGCGGCGTCCGTCAGCTGTTCTTCAACACGATCTGGTACGCCACCACGCCGGCCTCGCGGCAACGGTCGATGGCCTTTTCCAGGATCTCGAAGAATTCCTTCAACAGGAACATCTGCAGGTTGTCCAAGCGACCGGAGTAGATGTCGCGGTACAGCTCCAGCATCAGGCGGTCGGCTTCGTTTTCCAGCGAACGCAGCTTCTCGTTCAGCGCGGTCATCCGGTCCAGGTTCATGTGGCGCAGGTCGGCCACCATTTCCACGACCACACCAGCGGCCTGTTCCAGCATCGCCGCGCGCGGCGCGAAGTCGATGTGTTCCAGATGGGTGGTGGCCAGCGAATAGCGATCGGCGAACTTCTCGATCTGCTTGGGAATCTTGTACAGGGCCGAGCCCAGCGCTTCGATGTCTTCGCGCTCGATCGGGGTCATGAAGCTGTCCACCAGCGCCTGGCTGATCTTGTCCGACGCCGCGCGCTCGCGCAGGCGGGCCAGCTTGAAGGCGTCCAGTGCCGGCTGGCGGTCGGCCTCGCGCAGCATGGAATGCAGCGCCTTGGCGGCATCGTTGGCCGCGACGGCAGCCTCATCAAGCAGGGTGTAGAACTGTTTGCCGGAACCGAAAATGGTCTGCAGAGAGAACATTGAGAAACCTGTCAGCCGTCGCGGGAAGGACGGCACCAGAGGGAATTATGACGGCTAGATGACCATCACGGGTATACCCGCCCGCTTCCGGGGGTGGAAAACCCCCAACCTGAACAGGCAGTTGCCATCCCGCCACGCCCCTTTGCTAAGATGCCAGCGCGCCCCCGGGCGCACCTTATGGACGACGACCCTTATCCCCCCGCGCCGCGCCGGACCCCGTTCCTGAGCGCCAGCCGCCACCGCAAGCACCCGCCCTCCCTGCCACCAACCGGGGACGACGCCCGTGTTTGAAATGATCCTGATTGTGTTCGCGCTTGTTCTGCTGAACGGCTTCTTCGCCATGTCCGAGATGTCGGTCATGACCTCGCGCAAGAGCCGCCTGAAGCAGATGGCCAGCACCTCCAAGCGCGCGGCCAAGGCGCTGGAACTGTCCGAAAAGCCGGAAAGCTTCCTGTCCACCGTGCAGATCGGCATCACCGTGATCGGCGTGCTGACCGGCTACCTGGGCGGTGAGGCGCTGGGCGAGGCGTTCGCCGGCTGGATCCAGGGCCTGATGCCCGGTTTTGCCTACGCCGGCAAGATCGGCACGGTGCTGGCGGTCAGCCTGATCACCTTCATCACGCTGATCTTTGGCGAACTGGTGCCCAAGCGCCTGGCCCTTACCCGTTCGGAGACCATCGCCGGCCTGGTGGCCATGCCGATGAGCTGGCTGGCCAAGCTGGCACTCCCCTTCGTCTGGCTGCTGTCCAAGACCACCCAGCTGGTGCTGAAGGTGCTGGGGCTGGGCAATGACGAAGCTGCCTCGGTCACCGAAGAAGAAATCCGCATGCTGGTGGCCGAGAGCCACGAGGCCGGCGTGATCGACGCCCACGAGCGCGACATGATGAACCGCGTGATGCGCCTGGGCGACCGCACCGCCGACAGCCTGATGACCCCGCGCAACCGCATTGCCTGGCTGGACACCCAGGCCGGCCTGGAGCGCAATCTGGAAATCATGGCCGAGCACGAGTTCTCGCGCTATCCGGTGTTCCGCGACAACGACCAGGACGTGGTCGGCGTGCTGGAACTGAAATCGCTGGCCACCCGCATGGCACGTGGCGACAACGCCCTGTTCCAGACCCTGCGCGAAGCGCTGTATGTGTCCGAATCGACCCATGCGATGAAGCTGCTGGAAATCTTCCGCGAGGAACAGCAGTCGATGGCGCTGGTGGTGGACGAATACGGTGAAATCCAGGGCCTGGTGACCATCAGCGACCTGATGGGCGCGGTGGTCGGCCGCCTGCAGGCGGTGGAGAACGCCGACGAGGATGCGCTGGTGGTGACCCGCGAAGACGGCTCGCTGCTGGTGGATGGTTCGTTGCCGATCGAAGACCTGCGCGAACTGATCGGCAGCAACGAGCTGCCCGATGCCGAGGAAGGCGATTACTACACGCTGGCCGGCATGTGCATCCACTACTTCGGCCGCATCCCGCATGCGGGCGAGTACTTCGACTGGGCCGGCTGGCGCTTTGAAGTCGTCGACCTGGACGGCGCCCGCGTGGACAAGCTGCTGCTGCGCACCCTGTCGGACGAGCAGGCCGATGAGCTCACCGCCTGATCCAGGCCACGGCGCGGGCGAAGAGCGCCCGAGCTATCGCAACGAGGGCATCCGCACCCTGTTGGCGATGTTCGAATTCGGTGATCCGGCCCAGCACATGAAGCTGGGCCAGATCCTGCAGGACCTGCAGCAGAGCGCGTTCGGCGTGTTCCTGTTCGTGGCCATCCTGCCCGCCTTCATCCCCATTCCGGGGCTGGGCGGCGCGGTCAGCGGTCCGCTGGTCATCCTGATCGGGCTGCAGATGCTGTTCTGCATGCGCAAGCCCTGGCTGCCGGGCTTCATCGCCCGCCGTGGGCCCCGCCGCGGCACCATGCACCGGTTCCTGGACCGCATCGACCGGCCGCTGCGGCGGCTGGACCGCATGCTGAAGCCGCGCATGCCGCAGTGTGTGGCGCCAGCGCCGGCGCACGCCTTCACCGGTCTGCTGCTGGTCCTGCTGGGGCTGCTGCTGTCGCTGCCAATTCCCTTCACCAACTACCTGTTCGGGTTCCAGCTGCTGCTGTTCTCGCTGGCCTTGCTGGAACGCGATGGCGCACTGATGCTGTTCAACTGGATCGGCGGCGTGGTGGCGGTGGCCTTCTTCGGTTTCAGCTCCGGCCAGCTGGTCGGTTACACCGCCGACCTGTTCCAGCGCTGGTTCTGAGCGTTGGCCGCTGGGTTCGCCGGGCATGGCCCGGCGCTACCCACCACGACCCGATCGGTAGCGCCGGGCCATGCCCGGCGGGGTGCTTCACCGCAGATCAATGAATCCGTTATCGCCCAACTGCGACGGATCATCCTGCACCGCCGACAACACGAAACTCAGTGCCTTGCCCAGCAGCGTGCCCGGGCCTTCCCAGTATTCGGCGGTCTCCGCACGTACCTGGATCAGGCGCAGGCTCGGATCATCCTTGCCACCGGGGAAGAACAGCTTCATCGCCGGCGACCACAGCGCCTCGATCCGCGTACGGTCATCGACGATGCGCGCCCGCCCGGACACCGACACATAGGTGTTCTTCGATGGGGAGGCATAGGCCACGTTGACCTGCGGGTTCAAGGCGATCTCGGCCACCTTCGGGCTGTCGGCGGCGGTGGCAAACCACAGGTCGCCGTCGAAATCGACCTGCTGGGTGCCCAGCGGCCGGCTGTACAGCCGACCGTCCACGCCGGTGGTGGTGAACATGGCCACCTCCACGTCCTTGATCAGTTCGGACAACTGGGCGATGTGCTCGGCACGGGTATCGGTCATGGAAGGGGCTCCGGAATCAGGAGCCCCCATCAGAACGCGTCGCCCTGCAATGCGCCGTGACGCAAACGTTCAGCCGGCGTGGCGGGCGTGCCAGGCCTGCATGGCCAGCTCGAACGAACGCAGGCGCGCGCGGTGGTCATACAGGTTGGCGGTCAGCAGCAGTTCGTCCGGCGCGTGGCGGTCGACGAACGCAGCGATGCCCTCGCCCACCTGCTGCGCATCGCCCAACACGGTGCAGGCCAGTGCGCGTTCCACGCCCAGCTTTTCATGCGGCTCCCAGAAGCTGTCGATGTCATCGATCGGCGCGGGGATGCGACCGGGGCGGCCACGGCGCAGGTTGACGAAGCTCTGCTGCTGGCTGGTGAACAGTCGGCGCGATTCGGCTTCGCTGTCGCTGGCCACGACGTTCAGCGCCAGCATGGCGTGCGGCTGCTTCAGCGTGGCCGAGGGCCGGAACTCACGGCGGTAGACCGCAAGCGCTTCATCCATCGCATCGGGAGCGAAGTGCGAGGCGAACGCGTACGGCAGCCCCATCGAGGCGGCGAGGCGCGCACCGAACAGGCTGGAACCGAGGATCCAGGTCGGCACCCGCAGGCCGCCGCCGGGGACCGCCTGCACCGCCTGCCCGGCCTGCACCGGCTCGAAGTAATGCAGCACCTCGCGCACATCCTGCGGGAACTGGTCGGCACTGTCGAAATAGCGGCGCAGCGCACGCGCCGTGGGCTGGTCGGTGCCGGGCGCACGGCCCAGGCCCAGATCGATGCGGTCCGGGTACAGCGACGCCAGCGTGCCGAACTGCTCGGCCACCTGCAGCGGCGCGTGGTTGGGCAGCATGATGCCGCCGGCGCCGACGCGGATGCGGCGGGTGCCCCCGGCCACGTGGCCGATCAGCACCGCGGTGGCGGCGCTGGCGATGCCGGGCATGTTGTGGTGTTCGGCCAGCCAGTAGCGGCGGTAGCCCAGCGCATCGGCGTGCTGGGCCAGTTCCAGCATGTTGGCGAAGGCGGCGGTGGTATCGCTGCCCTCGCAGACCGGGGCCAGGTCGAGGATCGACAACGGGATCATCAGGGGGTTTTCCGTCACAGGATTCCCCATGCATGGGGTCGCGACGGCGCCACGGCCAGTGACGGTGGCGGAATGCTGATTCCTGCCGGACCGGTTCAGGGCGCGCCGGACCGGTTCAGGGCGCGCCGGACAGGTCCCGGCGCGACCTCAAGGGCAGCTCAGAACGCGCTGGGGCGCGGCTCGGGCAGCGGCTGGTCGACCAGCGGCTTCAGCTCGGCATCCAGCGCCACCCGTTCGTCGAAGACGAAGCAGCGACCCTCGTAGCCTTCGCCACCGACCGCCTCGAAATAGCCCAGGATGCCGCCATCGAGCTGCAGGACATTGTCCATGCCATCGTTGACCATCCACAGCGCCGCCTTTTCGCAACGGATGCCCCCGGTGCAGAAACTGACCACGGTGCTGTCCTGCAGCGCCTGCCGATGCGGCGCCAAGGCTTCAGGCAGATCGGTGAACTTCTCGATGGGCAGCACCAGCGCATCCTTGAAGGTGCCATGGGCCACCTCCTGCAGGTTGCGCGTATCGAGCATCACCACCGGCTTGCCCGCATCGTCGTGGCCCTGGCGCAGCCAGCGCTGCACCGTGGCCGGGTCGACCGCCGGCGCACGCGGGTACGCCAGCGGCTGGCCATCGTCGCGCCGGAAGCTGATGATCTCGTCCTTCACCTTGCCCTTCAGCCGCGCGAACGGCTGGTGTTCGCTGAAGCTGGTCTTGACCCGCATGTCGGCAAACCGCGCATCGGCATGCAGTTCCGCGTAGAAGCCCTGCACCGCCTGCGGCGCCCCGGCCAGGAACAGGTTCAGCCCCTCGCCCGCCACCAGGATCGTGCCGCGCAGCGCCGCCGCCTCGGCACGCGCCAGCAGCTGGTCGCACAGGGCCTGGGGGGTGTCGATGACGGCGAAATGGTAGGCAGCGGTATTGGCGATCATTCCGCCATTTTACCGCCTTCAGGCATCGGGGTCAGAGCCCTCTGCGCAACAGAGGGATCCGACCCCGTGCGGTTCCCTGTGTCGACCAAGGTCGACACCTACCAACAGCCGCGGGGCACTGTCAGAGGCGGGGCGGTGGGGGCAGGCGGGGGCGCAGAGCGCCATGGATGGCGCTCTACGAGGCACGCAGGAGCAGCTCTTGCCGTCCCCCGCCTGCCCCCAGCGCCCTGCCCGTTCACGGAAAACCCGCTTTTGACGTTGACGTTGACGTTGCTTCGGCGGGTGCCGGGTGCAACCCGGCCGCAACAGCCCCCTACCCCCGCAACAGCAAGAACGGCAGCAGCACCAGCGCCGCCGCACCCGCCATCCCCAGCAGTACCAGCACCACGAACAGCGGCCGCCGCCGCAGCAGGCTGCCGAACGTTTCAGCCGTACCATCGCGCAGCGCCTGCTCGCGCTCGGCGCGGATGCGCGGCGCCCGCTCGGCCTGGTAATCGGCCATCAGGGCCTTGGCCCGCGGCTGGTCCGCGTCATCGCGCAGCCACAGGCCGCCATTGGAAATGCCCCAAGGGCTGGGTTCGGTGCGATACCAGGCGATGCCGTGCTGGTCCAGCAGGGTGCACACATCGGCGTACTCGTCGTCGCCGACATTGCGCAGGTTGAGCAGAAGTTTGGCCATGCCACCATGATACCCGGCGCCGATGCGCTACCCTTGCCGCCCGCGAACACCCTACGGAGACGCCCGATGCGCCGCCTGCTGCTTCCCCTGCTGCTGTCCCTTGTTGCCGCCGGTTGTTCGTCCGAACCCGCCGGCCCGCCGCCGGGCGGCACCCTCACCACCTTCGAACGCATCGATACCCAGGTGGGAACCGGCGCCGAAGCCGTGCCTGGTCAGAAAGTGACCGTGCACTACACCGGTTGGATCTACGACAACCGCACCGAGAACAAGCACGGCAAGACCTTCGACAGCTCGGTCGGCCGCGGCCAGCCCTTCGTCTTCGCGCTCGGCGCCGGTCAGGTCATCCGTGGCTGGGACGAAGGCGTGGCCGGCATGAAGGTGGGCGGCAAGCGCACCCTGATGATCCCGCCGGAGTATGGTTATGGCGATCGTGGCGTCGGCCCGATCCCGGCCGGCTCCTCGCTGGTGTTCGACGTCGAGCTGCTCGATGTCCAACCCTGATCTGCAACCGCCGCGCCGCGTCGCCGTGGTCGGCGGCGGCCCGGCTGGCCTGTTCGCCGCCGAGCGCCTGCGCGCCGCCGGTCTGGAGGTCGATCTGTACGAGGCGAAGGGCTCGCCCGGCCGCAAGTTCCTGATTGCCGGCAAGGGCGGGCTGAACCTGACCCATTCCGACGCGCGGCCGTTGTTCGACAGCCGTTACCGCGAACGCAGCGCCGCCGTGGGTGACTGGCTGGACGGCTTCGATGCCCAGGCACTGCGTGACTGGGCCGCAGGGTTCGGCGTGGACACCTACGTCGGCAGTTCCGGCCGGGTGTTCCCAGTGGACCGCAAGGCGGCCCCGCTGCTGCGCGGCTGGGTACGACGCCTGAAGGAACAGGGCGTGCGCCTGCACGTCAATCATCGCTGGACCGGTTGGGCCGATGACGGTGCCCTGCAGTTTGCCAGCGAACACGGCGACGTGCGCGTGCATGCCGATGCCACGGTGCTGGCCCTGGGCGGCGGCAGCTGGCCGCAGCTGGGCAGCGATGGTGCCTGGGTGGCGCCGCTGCAGGCGCGCGGCGTGGATGTCGCGCCGCTGCAGTCGGCCAACTGCGGGTTCGACGTGGACTGGAGCGCGCATTTCGCCCAACGCCATGCCGGCGCCCCGCTCAGGCCGGTGGTGGCCCACTGGACCGACCTGCAGGGTCGGCCGCAATCGCTGCAGGGTGAGTGCGTGGCCAGCCGCTATGGCATTGAAGGCAGCCTGGTCTACGCGCTGGCTGCCGATCTGCGTGACACGATCAACCGCGATGGCCACGCCGTGCTGGCACTGGATCTTGTACCCGGCCGCGACGAGGCGCGCCTGCTGGCCGACCTGTCACGGCCACGCAAGGGCCGCAGCTTCGGTGAGCACCTGCGCCGCCAGGCCGGGCTGGATGCGGTGAAGGCCGCGCTGGTGTTCGAGCACCTGGGCAAGGACGCAGGCAACGATCTGCCGGCCGTGGCAGCAACGCTCAAGCGCCTGCCGCTGCGGCTGCTGCGGCCGCGGCCGATGGCCGAAGTAATCAGTACCGCCGGCGGTGTGCGGCTGCAGGCCATGGACTGCCAGCTGATGCTCAATGCCGTGCCGGGCGTGTTCTGCGCCGGCGAAATGCTGGATTGGGAAGCGCCGACCGGCGGCTATCTGCTGACTGCGTGCTATGCCAGCGGGCTGCGCGCCGCTGAAGGCGTGATGGCGTGGCTGGCGGCGCGCTGACCCGGCGTTTGTAGAGTCAAGCTTGCTCGACTGCATCGGTAGAGAAAAACAGTCGAGCATGGCTCGACTCTACAAGAGCGGAAAACAGTCGAGCATGGCTCGACTCTACAGCGGGCGGTGCATGCGCACCGAGGCCAGAGCTACGCCACTGGGGTGCGGGTACTGCTCCTCCCGGACGGCCACGAAGCCCTGGCGCTGGTAGAACGCTACGGCGTTCAGCGAGGCCGACAGCACCACCTCGCGGGTGGGATCGGCCATCACCAGCAACCGCTGCATCAGCGCCTGGCCAATACCCTGCCCGCCGCGGTCGGGGTCCACGAACAACGCGTCGACTTCGTTGGCATCGCTGTCGAACACGCCAAACCCCAGCAGTGCGCCCTGCGCATCCTCAGCCACCACGCAGCCGCCCTGCCCCAGCAGCCGCGCGTACTGCGACGGTGGCGCCGAGGCCGACCACGGTGCGATCACCTCGGGCGGATAGTGGCTGCTGCAGGTCTCACGCACGCAACGGGTGCGCAATGCCCACAGCGTGGCTACATCGTCGGTGGTGCCGGTCCTGAACTGCATGGCATGTCCTTGTAGAGTCGAGCCATGCTCGACTGCATTTCGATCAACAAAAGCAGTCGAGCATGGCTCGACCCTGCAACAGCGGTTACCGCGATTTGCTGGCGCGCAGCGCCTGGATGCGCGCCGGCGGCTGGAACGAATCGCTGCGTGCATCGGCCCAGAACGCATGGAATACCGCGTGATCGGGCACTTTGTGCAGCAGCTCGCCCGGTTCCAGATAGCGGTACAGCGTGGCCAGCGAACGGATCTCGACCGGCGAAACGCGACGCAGGATGTGTTCCGGCCCCAACTCTGCCGGGTCGTTCAACCCGGCGGCACACAGCAGTTCCTTCAACGCGTGCAGCGTGTGCTCGTGGTAGCTGTACACGCGCGTGGCCTTGTCCGGTGCGTCCAGGTGCTTCCAGCGGGCCGGGTTCTGGGTGGCGATGCCGGTCGGGCATTTGTCGGTGTGGCAGCTCAGCGACTGGATGCAGCCCAGCGCGAACATGAAGCCACGGCCGGCATTGCACCAGTCCGCGCCCAGCGCGATGGTGCGCGCGATGTCGAACGCACTGGTGATCTTGCCGGCCGCACCAATGCGGATGTGTTCGCGCAGGTCCAGCCCAACCAACGTGTTGTGCACCAGCAGCAGCGCTTCGTGCATGGGCACGCCCACGTGATCGACGAACTCGGCCGGTGCCGCGCCGGTGCCGCCCTCGGCGCCATCCACCACGATGAAATCAGGGCGCAGGCCGGTTTCGTGCATGGCCTTGGCGATGCCGAACCATTCCCAGGGGTGTCCGATGGCCAGCTTGAAGCCCACCGGCTTGCCGCCGGACAGTTCGCGCAGGCGGGCAACGAACTGCAGCAGTTCCACCGGTGTGGAAAATGCCGAATGGCGCGACGGTGACACACAGTCCACGCCCATCGGCACACCGCGGGTGGCGGAAATCTCAGCGGTGACCTTCGGTGCCGGCAACACGCCGCCGTGGCCGGGCTTGGCACCCTGGGACAGCTTGATCTCGATCATCTTCACCTGATCGTGGGTGGCGTTGGCGACGAAGCGCTCTTCGCTGAAGCCGCCCTTGTCGTCGCGGCAACCGAAATAGCCCGAGCCGATCTCCCAGACCAGGTCCCCGCCCATTTCGCGGTGGTAAGGCGAGATCGAGCCTTCGCCGGTGTCGTGGTAGAAGCCACCGCGGCGCGCACCGTCGTTCAGCGCGCGGATCGCATTGGCCGACAGCGAACCGAAACTCATCGCCGAAATATTGAACACACTGGCCGAATAAGGCTTCGCACAGGTCGGTCCGATCAGCACACGGAAGTCGTGCTTGCCGATCGTGGTCGGCGCCAGCGAGTGGTTGATCCACTCGTAATCCACCGCGTAGGTGCTGCGCAGGGTACCGAACGGCACCGTGTCCATTTCATTCTTGGCGCGCTGGTAGATCAGCGCGCGCTGCTGGCGCGAGAACGGTACGTCCTCCAGGTCACTCTGCACGAAGTACTGGCGGATCTCCGGGCCGATCGATTCGAGCCCGTAACGGAAATGGGCCATGACCGGGTAATTGCGGCGCAGCGTGCTGCGCTTCTGCAGCAGGTCCCAGCAGCCCAGCACCACCATCGCCGCGGACAGGCCAACGCCCCAGTACCAGGCGGGCCAGAGTGTCGCCAGCCACAGACTGACCGGCAGCATCAGGATGGCGAGCACGAAGACAATGTAGCGGTGCATGGCGTTCCTCGGTTGCAACTGCCCCCGAGTCTACCCCGCCACGGGTGTACGCCCGCTACAGGCGATCATCGACCACGCTGCGCGGCCAGGCAGACTTCACGTCGTACACCAGCCCGCCCGGCACAAGCAGCGCGCGGATCTGCCCCTCGTCCAGCGCGGTGAAGGCGGCATGCGCCACGGCCAGCACCACGGCGTCATAGACGCCCTGCTGAGGTTGCTGCAACCACTGCACGCCGGTGCCGGCCAGCGCCGCCGGCCCCACCCAGGGATCGCTCACATCCACCTGCGCGCCACTCTCCTGCAACCGCTGCGCCAGCTCCAGCGCACGACTGTTGCGCAGGTCCGGGCATTCTTCCTTGAAGGTCACGCCCAGCACCAGGATGCGCGACTGCGCCGGGCTGCGCCCCCGCTCGTCCAGCATCGCCAGCACCCGCGCGGCCACATGTTCGCCCACCCGGTTGTTGACCTGGCGGGCGGTGTGGATCAGATCGGGGTGGTAGCCCACGCTCTCGGATTTATGCAGCAGGTAGTACGGGTCCACGCCGATGCAATGGCCACCGACCAGGCCCGGCCGGAACGGCAGGAAATTCCACTTGCTGCCTGCCGCGTCGAGCACATCCTGGGTATCGATGCCCAGGCGGTCGAAGATCAATGCCAGCTCGTTCACCAGCGCGATGTTGACGTCGCGCTGGATGTTCTCCACCACCTTGGCCGCCTCGGCCACGCGCATCGAGGGCGCCGGGAAGGTGCCCGCGCGGATGATCTGCCGGTACAGCCCATCGATCACCGCCGCCACGTCGGGCGTCGAACCGGAGGTGATTTTGCGGATGTCCGCCAGCCGCCGCGCGCGATCGCCGGGGCTGACCCGTTCCGGGCTGTAGCCGCAGTAGAAATCTTCGTTGAAGCGCAGGCCCGAGCCCTGCTCCAGCAGGGGTACGCACACTTCCTCGGTGGTGCCGGGGTAAACGGTGGATTCGTAGACCACCACGTCGCCACGGCGCAGATGGCTGGCAATCAGGCGCGTGGCCGAGCGCAGCGGCTCCAGGTCCGGCTGCTCGTAGGCATCGATCGGGGTCGGCACAGTCACGATGTACACATTGCAGGCGTCAAGCTGCGCCGGGTCACTGCTGTAACGCAGCAGCGTGGCCGTGGCCAGCTCGTCGGGCTCCATTTCCAGGGTATGGTCCTGGCCGCCACGAAGCTCGGCGATCCGCGCGTGATCGATGTCATAGCCCAGCGTGGGCAGATGCTGGCCGAAGGCCACCGCCAGTGGCAGGCCGACATAACCCAGGCCGATTACGGCCGGCGCAGGCGCCAGCGCCGCACTGATCGGCGCGCTCAAGCGCAATACCCCATGGGCATCATCAAGGTGCAAGGGCTCATCCGGGCATCCGCAGGCGTTCAAACATGCATACAAGAGTAACGGCCATGGGCGCTGCAGGTCACGCCCGCGCGAGTCCCGGCCCTAGCCCAGGCTGACGGCGGCCGGCTCCAGTTCGCCGTGCCCGCCCATCCAGGAACGCAGCAGCAGCGGGAAGCCGTTTCCCGGCCAATGCGGATCGTTGTCGAAGCCCTGCCACGGCGCTGCCACGATGCTGGCCAGCGCACCGGGTTCGATCATGCGGTTGGCCATGGTCCAGCGCGGGAACCAGCGCGCCCGCAGCGGGCCTGCGGCCAGTTCGGTCAGGCAGGCATGGCGGCGCGCGTTGACGATGCGGGCATGGACCGACGCCAGGCCATCGCGCGGACCTTCGGCGTACTGCAGGAAACGGGTGCCGTCGTACATCAGCACACCGGTCACCCCGGCCATGCGGTTGAAGGCGGTGGCATCGGCCAGCAAGGCGTCCAGCGCAGGCAGGTCCAGCCCTTCGCAGGCCGTACTGACGTAGGCGAACGCGTGCAACGACATGGCCCATCCCCCCTGCTGGATGAATGGGACTATGCCACGAAGCGGACGCACTGCCTACGGCCGCTATTCCAGCGGCGCTTCCACCTGATAGCCACGCTGCTGCAGCGCCTGCAGGTAGCCCTCGCCCAGCAGCAGGCTGACCGGCACGGTGGCGAAGGTGGCCGCATGCTTCTGCAGCGCGTTGTCCACGCCCTGCAACCAGCGCTGGCGTACCTGCTCGGGCAGGTTGCTCCAGCCGCGACGGCGCACGAAGTCCGACTCCTGCAGCACCTCGCGGCACGTCTGCGCCATGGCCGAGCCGGACAGACGCCGCAACGCTGCCACATCGCCCAGTGCCCACGCATTGGCACGCTCACGCAGCACTGGGGCCTGGAACTCGACGGTATCGAGCGTGCGCTCGAAACACGCGCGGTCATCCACTTCGGTCACCTGCAGTTCCTTCAGCGTGGCCCGCGCATCGTCGATCTTCAGGGTGACCTTCAGCGCCTCCGGCTGCAGGTCGCGCGCCTTGTAGAGCCGCTGCAGCGCCTTGTCCACCTGCTTGCCGTCGCGCAACCCGTTGCGTTTCAGGAAGGCCTGGTACAGGCGACCGGACGCCACCAGCGGGCGCTCCTTCTCGACGCCGCGATCACTGCCCAGGTAGGTCTGCTTGAGCTGCAGCCAGCGCGCGTAAGCCGGTGCCGACAATACCTGCTGCAGCGTGCGTCCCTGCGGATCGCGCGCACTGCGGCGTGCCAGCGGCAGCAGGGTCAGGCCCTTCAGCAGCCCCACCTGCGCATCGACCTTGAAGCCCGGCTCGCCCAGCACATGATCGACCCCGGCGATGGTGCGCTCGACCTCGTCCGGTCGCCATTCCACGCCCGCCGGCAAGGGCGAAACCGTGCCCAGTATCCACAGCACATGCCCCTGCGGCGCGGTCACTTTCCACAGCCCGGGGCCGGGTTGCTCGCCGGTCACCTGCACGGTGGCCATGTCCACCACCCCATCGGCCGGCAGCGGGCGCTGCTGCGCGCCCAATGGGTCCGCAGCCAGCAACAGCACCGACAGCCCCAGAACCATCCCTCGCATGCGCCGTCGTGCCATGTCGCCCTTCCTGTGTGCGTTGGCGGACTGTAGCGGGGCGCGCACGGCGCTGCGTAAAAGCCGCGTTAGCCGCTGCCGGCCGTGTCGATTCGGCTACAATCGGCGCGCGCTGCAGGCCCGGATGGCGAAACTGGTAGACGCATCGGACTTAAAATCCGCCGGGGGCAACCCCATGCCGGTTCGATTCCGGCTCCGGGCACCACCCAGGTCAACCAAGGATTCCCATGCACAGGACGTGCCTGCTGCTGTTGCTGGTGCTTGCCCCCAGCGCGCGCGCCGCCACGCCGGTCTACAGCGACCTGGGCGACTGGCAACTGACCTGCGACAACCGCAATGACTGCGTGGCCGTGGCCCGCGCGGTGGGCTATGCCGGGCATCTGCGCATCAGCCGCGCGGGCGGCCTGCGCAGCGTGCCGCAGCTTGAACTGATCGCGCCGGGCGTTTCCGCGCCGCACTGGCGGGTCGATGATGAGACACCCACCTTCGACGATCCCGGCCGTGTCCTGGCGCCCGGCCACCAGCAGTGGACCGGCATGGCAGCCGTACGCGCCCGCCTGCAGAGCCTGCACGGCGGCCGCGTATTGAATTACGGCATGCAGAACATTGAATCGATTTCCCTGAGCGGGGTGGACGCGCTGCTGCAGGCCTTCGACCGTGCGCAGGGGCGCAGCGGCACCGACGATGGGCTGCTGCCCGGAAGCGCTGCGGCGCAGGCACACCCGCGCGACGCCCTGCCCACCCTGTCGACGCCGGCGCTTGACCGGCGCGTGCTGTCGGCGACCGCGCGCGCGAACGTCATCGCCGATCTGCGCAGGCTGCAGGCACCTGCATTGGCTCAGCTGCACTGCGATGCGGACGACGACAGCCTGTCCCGCGCGTACGACGACGCCTGGGCGATCGACGCCACCCACGATCTGGTGTTCATCGGCTGCCAGGCCGGCATGTACAACGCCAACGTGGTGGCCTTCGTGGTCGCCGACGGTCAGTTGCCGCAAACACAACCACTACAGCTGGAGGTGGCCGACGCCCCGGCGGTCAGCGACGATGAATCCCACTTCGTGCTGCCGCAGCTGGGCTGGCCACGCTTTGATGCCGCACAGGGCCGCCTGGCCGAAACCACCCTGTTCCGCGGCGCCGCCGATTGCGGCCACGCAGCCAGCTGGCGCTGGGATGGCAGGCAGTTCCAGATCGAGACCCTGCAGCTGCAGCGCAACTGCATCGGCGGCGAGCCCGGTGACTGGCCGCTGCTGTGGCGCAGCGTGGGCGGCCCGACCAATGTCGCCCGCCAGTACGGCCCGCTGCGGGCCAAATGACGTAGCCGCTCAGATCGCCCGCGAGTAACGCGGTTGCTGCTGCGCGCGCAGGTACGGGTCGAAACACATCGCCAGCAACCGCAGCAGTGGCCGGCCCGGCTCGGTGGCGCGCACCACGCCATCGCGGTACTCGGCCAGTCCGTCACCCTGCAGCCGCTGCACGGCCTGCAGGTCCTCGGCGAAGTACTGCTCGAAATCCACAGCGTGGCGCTGCCCCAGCACTGCCCCATCCACTTCGCCCTGGCACATCAGCTGCTGGATCAGTTCGGCGCGCAGCTGGTCATCGGCGCTCAGGGCCACGCCGCGCCAGACCGGCAGCTGGCCCTGGTCCACAGCCGCTTCCCACGCCGGCAGTTCGCGCGGATTCTGGCTGTAGGTGGCGCCCACGTGGCTGATCGCACTCACGCCCAGGCCCAGCAGATCGATATCGGCGTGGGTGGTGTAGCCCATGAAATTGCGGTGCAGCTGCCCGGCACGCTGGGCGCGCGACAGGTCTTCTTCGGGCAGGGCGAAATGGTCCATGCCGATGTACTGGTAGCCGGCAGCGGACAGGCGCTCCACGGCCAGGCCCAACAATGCCAGCTTGTCCTCCGGCGACGGCAACCGGGTTTCGTCGATCTGCCGCTGCGCGCGGAACAGATGCGGCAGGTGCGCGTATCCATATACCGCCAGCCGATCCGGGCGCAGTGCCAGCACCAGTTCCAGCGTGCGCCCGAAGCCCTCCAGACTCTGCCCGGGCAGGCCATAGATCAGGTCCACGTTCACCGAGCGCATGCCGTTGTCACGGCAGGCCCGCAGGATGTCCAGGGTCTGCCGCACGCCCTGCACGCGGTTGATCGATTCCTGCACCTGCGGATCGAAATCCTGCACGCCCAGGCTGGCGCGGTTGAAGCCCAGCCTGGCCAACAAAGCCACGTCGCCCACATCGATGAAGCGCGGGTCCAGCTCGATGGAGAAATCGCGGTGGGCCGATTCGCTGAAGTCGAAGCGTCTGCGCAGCCCTTCCACCAGCGTGGTCATGGCCTCGGCATCGAGGAAGTTAGGGGTTCCCCCGCCCAGGTGCAGCTGGATCACCTCGCGACCGTCGGCGAACTGCGGCGCCAGCAGGTCCGCCTCGGCCAGCACGCGCGCCACGTAGCTGTGGCCGCGGCTGCGGTCACGCGTGATGATCCGGTTGCAGCCACAGTAGAAGCAGGGGCTGCTGCAGTACGGCACGTGCACGTACAGCGACAGCGCGCGCGCCAGCGGGTTGCTGTCGGCGATGGCCTGGCGCAGCGCGGACGCATCGAAGCCGTCGTGGAAGTGCGGCGCGGTAGGGTACGAGGTATAGCGCGGCCCGGGCCGGTCATGCCGGCGCAGCAGGTCGGGGTCGAAGGTCCAGGCCAGGCCGCCGGCGGTGGGAGAGAACGTGTCCATGGGCCCAGCATCGCCCTGCCCCGGGCCGCACGCCTTGACCCAGATCAATCGCGGCCGGGAACACCCAGGACCGGCAGGCCCACCTGCGGCCAGCGCAGCATCTGGTAGCGGCGCCAGAAGGTATCGGCAATGCGCGCGGCCACGTCGTCGGCCAGCGCCTGCATCGGCGGGTTCCCGCATTCGGCCGTGGTCTGCCGGAACAGCACCAGCCAGCGGTCGAACAGGTCCTTGTCCAGGGCGATGGCCATGTGTTTGGACATCGGCGAGCCCTTGAAACGGCGCGTACCGCGCAGCATGGCCGACCAGAAATCGACCAGCTGCTCCAGGTGTGCAGGCCAGTCGTGCACGTGCCCACCGAACACCGGGCCCAGGCGGTCTTCCTGGCGCACCCGCGCGTAGAAATCGTGCACGAGTCGGGTCACCTCGGCTTCGCTGCACAGCTCCAGCGACGCGGTGGGAAGTTCAGGCGGGGACGTTGCGTTCATGCAGGGGCACCAGAAGCGTTGCAGCAGTGTGGTGCCAGCCTTCACCGCCACCGTTGATCCAGATCAATGTCGGCGCCGGGCACCGCGCATAGGCTGACGCGCTTGCAGGACCCACGCCCCGCGCATGCCGCGCCCGCCACGGCGAAGTATACGCGCCGCCCACCACCTCGAGCCCGCGCCACATGAACACACCGCATTCCAGCCGCCGCCAGCGGTTGATCCAGCACTGGGGCGCGATCCTGTGGCCCAGCTTCGTCGCCGCCGGCCTGGCCAGCGTGATCTTCTTCGCCTTCGTCGACCCGATCCGGCTGCAGGCGATCAGCTTCCCAGGCACGCCGATCAGCCGTGAGCTGGGCTACAGCGTGGGCTTTTTCATGTTCTGGTCGGTCACCGCGCTGGCCAGCGCGGTGACCGGATACCTGCTGCGTCCCATGGCTGAGGACGACGACGAGCTGCCGCTGGGATGAGCGCGCCCGTCCGCTCCCGCCACTGGCGCTGGCGCGGCCCCCTGCGGGTGGGCCTGCTGGCGCTGTTCTACGCCCTGCCGTGGCTGCAGTGGAATGGACGCCAGGCGCTGCTGCTGGATCTGGCCGCGCGCCGCTTCGACCTGTTCGGCTGGACCCTGTGGCCCGATGACGTGGGGGTGTTGCTGGGCCTGCTGGCGGTGGCGGCCGTTGCGTTGGCCCTGTTGACCCATCTGGCCGGGCGGGTCTGGTGTGGCCATGCCTGCCCGCAGACGCTGTGGTCGGCGGCCTTCGACACGCTGGCGCGGGCGGCCAGGAGCGCCCTGCCGGCATCGCTTGCGCCTGCCGCCACACAGACGGCGTGGCTGCTGTTGTCATTGTGGACCGGGCTGACCTTCGTGGGTCTGTTCAGCCCGATCCGCGCGCTGCTGGCGGCCGCCCCGCACGCCGGCTGGAGCGGCTGGGAAACGTTCTGGGTGCTGTTCTACGCGGCCGCCACCTGGGGCAATGCGGGCTTCCTGCGCGAGCAGGTGTGTCGTTTGCTGTGCCCGTTCGCGCGGATGCAGCCGCTGCTGACCGATCCGCATACCCCGCGCATGCTGTACGACGCGCCGCGCGGCGAACCCCGCGGCCGGCGGCCGGCCGGGCTGGGCGGCGTGCTGGAACGCGGTCGCGGCTTGCTGGATGCGACCACGGCACAGGACTACGTGTTTCGTGCCGCGCATCCGCTGCTGGCCGGTCCGCTGCCGTCGTTCCCGGACGATCGCCTGGGCGACTGCCTGGACTGCGCGGCCTGCGTGGCCGCCTGCCCGATGCAGCTGGACATCCGCCATGGCCCGCAGGCCGACTGCCTGGCCTGTGGCGCCTGCCTGGATGCCTGTGCCGCGCGGCAGCAGGACACGGGTTTCGGTGCCGCCCTGGTGCGCTACTGCAGCCCGCAGACCATGGCAGGCCAGCCACGGCGATGGTGGCGACCCCGCACCCTGGGGCTGCTGGCCCTGCTGCTGGCGCTGCTGGGATGTGGAGCCTGGCGGCTGCTGTGAATCAGCGCGTACGATCGGCGTCCGGCGGCACCAGCTGGGCGCGGCGGACGATGCCGAGCTGCTCGATGATCAGCGCCATTTCATTGGTCACTTCGGTGCGCGCAGTGCCCTGCGGTACCAGACGGTTGAGCACCTGCTGGTAGGTATCCCAGAACGCGGGGCCGCATCCGTGTCTGTGGTAGCTGGCTTCCAGTTCGCGGCGTACCCGTTCAGCCAAGCCATGCATGCCGTATTCCATACGACCTCCGTTGGACTTGTTCTGCATCAGTGACGGACGACCACTTGTGATCCTGCTGCTGCCACTCCCGGCCTTCACAACCGGTTGATGCCAATTAGTCACAATTTTCACGACAGGTCAATTACAGCCTGCACGTTTTTCGATTGAAATTATTAATGGTTCATGCTGCTGGGCGCTCGCGCCGAGCGGTCCATAGACGACAGATCGCCCGCGCGGTGGGTCGGGCGGCCAATCACAAGCCATGGTTCGATTGAATTTCCCTATTTTGTTAAGCGTACTTAGCGTTTTCTGCAAACCGAGTTGAACGCGTCAAACCCTGTCGCTAATCAGATCGTTTCGCCCTCAGGGCTTCGATTGGCCGGGAAAAGATGCGGGTAGCGCTGCTGCAGGATGTAGCGCCGCAGCGGCGGTATGGGGAAGTCCCGGGGCCATTGGGACACCGCAGAACGGCTGACACCGAAGAATCGGGCCAGCTCGGCGTCGGTGCGGAACCCCAACCGGTTGCGGACTTGTCGCTTGTTCCAGAAGTCGGGCATGCGCTGCTCCATTCATCAATCGGCCCGATGGTGCGCCAAGGATCCTTCTGCATCCACGCGTTAAGCTGGCTTGCATAGATGAATACTCTTGGACAACGACTCGCCGCCGCCATGAAGGACGCCGGGCACCCCCGCCCGGCCGACCTGGCCCGCGCCGCCGATACCACCACGGCCACGATCAGCAACTGGCTCAACGACCACGTCAAACCCGGCCACGTGAAGGCCGAGCAGCTGTTCCGCATTGCTGATGCGGTGAAGCTCGACCCGCGCGAACTGCTGCTGGGCCCGGAAGGCCGCGGCGTGGGCGAGCACGGCACGGCGTACATGTACATGCCCAGCGAGGCCTATCTGGATGTGTGGCAGACGGCCTGCGAGATCGTCGCGCGCCTGCTGGAGCAGCGTGGTTTGACTGTTGATTACCGGCGCCGCGCCGCGCTGGAACTGATGGCACACGATCTGCTGATGGAAGGCCTGCACCGCACGAAGGTGGCACGGGTGGTGATGACCTCGCTGCCCTGACGCCATCGGCACTGGTAGCATGCGGGGTGATGGGGATGGGGCTCCCCGACAACCGCCGGATGGCTGATGGCTCCTGCCGTACAACGAACCGGCGTTCGTTGATGGCAGGCCTGTGCCCGCCATCGCCCACGCCTCCGCGCACAGACGAGGCCTGCCATGCAGACAATGAACAATTATTTCCTGGTTTTCCTGGGCGGCGGCGCCGGCGCCTGCCTGCGCCATGCGTGCAACCTGCTGGGCGCGCGGGTGGCGGCCAGCAGCGGCTGGCCCTGGTCCACGTTCCTGGTGAACCTGAGCGGCGCCGTGCTGATGGGCGCGGTGGTGGAAGCCTTCGCACTGCGCCACGGCGCTTCACCGCAGCTGCGGCTGCTGCTGGCCACCGGGGTGCTGGGCGGGTATACGACGTTTTCGACCTATGCGCTGGAAATCGGCCTGCTGCTTCAGCGCGGACAACACGGCTTGGCCGCCCTGTATGCGGGCGGTTCGGTGGCGCTGGGCGTGGCTGGCCTGTTCGTCGGCATGAAGCTGAGCCGGCTGCTGTTGGGCTGAGGCCTAGGCCGCGCGTGCCTGCCCGCGCCACTGGCGGGGCGACTGGCCGGTGTGCGCCTTGAAGGCGCGCGACAGGGCCGCCTCGCTGCCGTAGCCCACTTCGTCGGCAATGATCTTCAACGGCCGCCCCTGGCGCAGCGCCTGCTGCGCAAGGCCCACCCGCCACCCCTGCAGGTAGTGGCCCGGCGTGGTGCCCATCGCCTGGCGGAAACTGGCCGCGAACACGCTGCGCGACATGCCGGCCACGTCGGCCAGGGTTTCCAGCGTCCAGGCCTGGGCCGGCGCCTCGTGCATCGCCACCAGCGCCAGCCGCAGCCGTGGATGGCCCAGGCCGGCGAACAGACCACCGCGCATCTCGCCGCCTTCCATCAGCTGGCGCAGCACCTGGATCATCACCACCTCGAACAAGCGGTTGACCATTGCCGTGCGGCCGCAGCGCTGCTCGAAGGCCTCCTCGAACAGCAGCTCCAGCGCGGTCCCACCGCCGTGCAGATCGGCCAGCGGCATGCACAGGAAGTCCGGCAGCGCGGCACTGATCGGGTTCAACCGCCCGCCCTCGAAGGACAGGTTGGCGCAGGCCATGTCCGCCCCCTGCTGCGGGTCGGTGTGGAAGCGATGCGGCATCGGTCGCGGGTACAGCAGCAGGCTGGGCGCGTCGATCTGCAACGTCTGCTGGCCGTGGCTGACCTGCAGCGGCCCGCGCCGGACCAGATGCAGCTGACCCAGCTCATCCTCGCCCTGCAGACTGTTGATGCCACACAGTGCGCCGGCGTGGAAGACCGAGGCGGTGACCGCGAAGCGGTCGAGCAGGATGGCAAGACGATCGACCATGGACAGACTCCGGATCAAGCACTGCGGTGCTATATACAACAAATCGTATCGGAAACGGCCTGTCCGCGCTGGGCACTGGTCCGCGCGCAGGGGCGACGCTATACAGGCATCACCCCATCTCGCACGGAGGCACCGATGTCGATCCGGACCCTGCTGGCCAGCCTGCCGCTGCTACTGGCCACGACGGTCAGCCAGGCCGCAGACCTGCCATCGATCACCCAGCTGCAGTGGCTGAGTGGCTGCTGGCAACTGCAGGGTGCGCCCAGCGGATCGGGCGAGCAGTGGTCAAGCCTGGCCGGGGGCACCCTGCTGGGCAGCAGCCGCACGCTGCGCGACGGGCAGACGGTGGGGTTTGAATTCATGCAGCTGCGCCAGCACGACAACGGACGCCTGGTGTTCACCGCCCTGCCCAACGGCCGTGATGCAACCGACTTCACCGCCACACGCGTGGATGCCGACAACGCGGTGTTCGAGAACCGCGACAACGATTTTCCGCAGCGCATCCACTACCGCCGCGTGGACGCGCAGCACCTGCTGGCACGGATCGACATCGCCCGTGACGAACCCGGCAGGGCCATCGACTTCCCGATGCAGCGCGTGGCCTGCGCCGACGGCGCGACCGCAGGCACCGCACGCACTCTGGACGGCGTGCTGCAGAGCGCCCCCTGGCGGCTGGACGTTCCTGCCGCCTGGAACGGCGAGCTGGTGATGCTCGCCCACGGCTATGAGCCCAAGGGGGGGGCGCGGCCGACACCAATGCCCGCCAACGATGCCACCGCCGCCTTGACCGGCGCGGGGTTTGCCGTGGCCCAGAGTGCCTATGCCTCGCAGGGCTGGGCCGTTGCCGATGCGATCGCCGATACCGAACGCCTGCGCCGCCATGTGCTGGCGCAGTTGCCGGGGCTGCGGCACACGTGGCTGCTGGGCCTTTCCATGGGCGGCGCGGTGACCCTGGCCACCCTTGAACGCACGCCGCAAGGCTACAACGGCGGTGTGGCGCTGTGCGGCGCCAACCTGCCGGGTGAGGTACTGGCCAACGATCTGCTGACCACCCTCGTCGCGTTCGACTATTTCTTCCGCCAGCCCGACGGCCTGCCGCGTGGCGGATTGCTGGCTGCCGAAACCGCCGCTCTGCCACAGGCGACGCTGTACCAGGGCATCGCCACCGCGTTGCAGCGCGATGCGGACGCCGCCGCAGTGTTGGCCACGCGCCTGCAGGTGCGGCCCGATGCGCTGGCGGGCACAATCAGCCTGCATGCGCTGGTGCTGCACGAGCTGATCGAACGTGCCGGCGGCATGCCGGTGGGCAACATCGGCATGCGCTACAGCGGCTTCGGCGATGACGCCGCGTTCAATGCCGGCGTCGCACGCGTGCGTGCCGCGCCGGCCGCACAGCGCTACATGCGCGGACCGCTGGCCCTGACCGGCGCGCTGCAACGACCGGTGGTACTGCAGTTCAACGCAGGCGATCCGACCATCGTGCCGCACATGCAGGCGGTGTATCCGCAGCTGGCAACGCGCGTCGGCGCGGCTGCGCGACTGCGGCAGTTGCCGGCGGCAGGGGAAGGCCACTGCGGCTTCAGCGATGCACAGGTGCTGCATGCCCTGCAGACCGTACGCGCCGCGGTCGTACCCGCCGCCCTGCACAGCGAAGGCGCCGCGCTACGATAGAGCGTTTCCTCATGCTGCTGCAGTGATGGCCTTTTTCGAACGACTGAGCGATACCCGCTACCTGCCCACCGCCCACACCAGCGGCGCGTGGAACATCCACGAACAGCACATCGCACCTGCGATCGGCCTGCTGGCCCACCACATCGAGCGCGACGCGGCCGCGCGCGGGCATGGCTTCGTGATCGGGCGTCTGTCCTACGACATCCTTGGCACGATTCCGATCGACGCGATGGATGCGCGCGTCGAGGTCCTGCGCGGCGGTCGCACCATCGAACTGGTGGAGGCCACGCTGCTGCACGACGGTCGGGCTGCACTGCGCGCGCGCGCCTGGCTGCTGCGCCCGAACGCGACCGGCGCCATCGCCGGAACGCCGATTGCGCCCCTGCCCTCGGCCGAGAGCATGCCGGCGTGGGATCCGGCCAGCGTGTGGCCGGGCGGTTTCATCCAGAACGTGCAGGTACGCCGCCTGGAGCACGGGCCCGGCCGCGCACAGTATTGGGCGCGGGCGCTGCAGCCGCTGTTGGCCGACGAGCCGGTCAGTGCGCTGGCGCGCGCGGCCACCCTGTTCGATCTGTCCAACGGCATGGCCGTGCGCGCCGACCCGAAGGACGTCGCTTTCCCCAACCTGGACCTGACCGCGCATCTGTTCACGCTGCCGCAGGGCGAGTGGCTGGGCTTCGATACCTCGGTATCGTTCGGCCCGCAGGGTGTCGGTTTGACCAGTACCGTGCTGCACGACATGCACGGCCCGATCGGCAGCATCGGCCAGGTGCTGACCGTGCGGCCGTAATCCCCGCGGTACTCAGCCGCCCAGCGTCCCCATGGTGAAAATGTAGCCGGACCGCATCAGGAAATCGCGCATGCGCAGTTCGGCGGTGCGCGGCGATGCCAGGTCTGCCGGCGCGTACAGCGCATAGACCGTGCCGTGGCCTTCGTTGCGTTCGCGCCGCACCCCGCAGTGGCGGGTTCCCGCAGCCGTTACCCAGCCATCCTTCAACTGGTCGGGCCCGATGGATTGCCCGTTCTTCAGCCGGAACGTGAGCCAGCGGACATCGGCAATCGGCTGTTTCATGCGCAGTCCCCCGCGCGGAGCCCTTCGGTGTTCATGTGCTTGCCTGCCATCGCCGCTCCTGACTACCTGGACCCCGACCATAGCGCCATGGCATGTCTTGGCGGTTTGAGACTGGGACGGCGCCCCACGGGCCGGCGGCAAATGTGAACGATGCAGCCCGATCACACCGTTGCCGCGTTCGCCACGACGTTGCGCTGGAACAGACCATCGGCCAGCGTCTGGATCTGCGCGCGCAGCGCCAGCCACTGCAGCCACTGCGGCGGAATGCCGGCCATGCCATGGAAGGCGCCGGCCAGCTGCCCCGCCACTGCGGCGGTGGTGTCGGCGTCGTCACCCAGATTGGCGGCTTCCAGAACCACCGCAGCAAAATCATCGTGCTGCGCGAAGCACCACAACGCTGCTTCCAGACTGTCCACCACGTAACCGCTGCCACGGATCTGCTCGCGACTGCGCGCACCGTAGCCACCGGCGGCGATGTCGCGCAGGCGTTTGCTCTCCACGGCCACGTCGCGCAGATCCAGCACCTGCGCCTTGCTGGCACCGGCCAGTGCCCGCTGCAGCGCGGCGGCCAACAGGCGGCACGCATCCGGGCATTCGCGCGCAGCGTGGGTGGTGCGCGAACTCTGTTCGGCCATGACCGGCAGTTCCGGCAGGCCGGCGTAGCGCAGCACCACCGGTGCCAGACGCATGATCGAACCATTGCCGGCACTGCGCGGATCGTCGTTGCCGGCCAGCGGCTGACCGGTCAGCAGGAACTGATCGAGCGCCGAACGCGTGGCCATGCCGATATCGAAGCATTCGCCGGTGGCGCTCCAGTAGCCGTGCCGATACCAGTTCGCATAGCGGTTCATCTGGTCGCGTGCATCGAAGTCATCACAGCGCAGCAGGCTTTCTGCCAGGCACATGGCCATCGAGGTGTCGTCGGTCCATTGCCCGCGCTGCAGGTTGAACGGACCGCCGCCCACCATGTCGGTGAGCGGCGTGAAGCTGCCGCGTGGCTTGAATTCCACGGTGGTGCCAACGGCATCACCGCAGGCAAGGCCCAGCAGCGCGCCGCGGAAGTTGTCGATCGGGTTCATCGGCTCAGTGTACGCCGCGGTGGTGCGGCGGCACTGAGCGCTGCGACACACTGCTGCGCGTGGTGAACACGCGCAACGCAAAAAAAAAGCCCGGACCGTAGTCAGGGCTTTTTATCTGGAGGCCTCAAGCGGAATCGAACCGCTGTAAACGGATTTGCAATCCGGTGCATAGCCACTCTGCCATGAGGCCAACGTACTGCTACCAGGGGGTGGCCCTGATATGACAAAACCCCGTGATGGGGCTCTGTCGGAACATGGAGCGGGAAACGAGACTCGAACTCGCGACCTCAACCTTGGCAAGGTTGCGCTCTACCAACTGAGCTATTCCCGCGTAAGCCGCCATGGTACCGGAAATCCGGAACACACACCAGCGATTTCACCTTTCTGACTGCGCGCAAAGCCTTGGGGCCCAACACGCCCCGCCTTGCCGAGGCGGGAGAAAAACAAGGCCCCTACCGGGGCCCTGTAGAATCTGGAGCGGGAAACGAGACTCGAACTCGCGACCTCAACCTTGGCAAGGTTGCGCTCTACCAACTGAGCTATTCCCGCAGATTCCGTTCGACCTGCGTCGAAGGAGCGCTATTGTGTCCAAATTCCTTCACGCCGTCAACAGTCTTCACGCACCGCGATCCGGGCCCTGCGCGGTGGGGTACCCTGCCCCGCCCGGACGCCTTGACCCATGTTCCTGCACGGCAAATCCCTGCTGGTCTCCCTGCTGCTGCACCTGCTGGTGGGCGCGCTCTACTGGACGCTGATGCCGCTGGGCATGAACTGGTATCGCGACCATGTCGGTTTCAGCTCGCACGGCAACATCGGCCTGGGCCTCGCGCAGTACTACGCGTTCGTGCTGTTCATTGGCGCGCAGCCGCTGATCGCCGTACTACGACCGTTGGCAGCGAAACTGCTGGTGCTGGCCATCCCGCTCGCATTCGCGACCTGGACGCTGATGCACAACAACCCGCTGCGCATGCTGTACTTCACTGTCGGCCCGGGCGTGCTTGCACTGGCCGCGATCGCCGCGAGCATGCGCTTCGCTGCGCGCACCACAACCACCCGCAGCACGCGCAAGGAGCCCGCGCATGAGTGACCGCAGCCCTCGCTTGTATTGCCTGGCGGCAGCCGTGATCTGGCTGGCGGTGATGGCCGCGCTGATTCATGCCGGCGCGCAGCATGACTACTGGCTGCAGCGCAGTCTCGATGCAGACGCGCCCCAGCCCTATGCCACCGGCATGGTTGTCACGTTCGCTTTGATGAGCACGGTCGAAATCGCGGTTGCCCTACTGATCGTGCGCCCATGGCGATGGCGTCGGCTCTGGCTGCGCCTGCTGATCGCCTTCGCGCTGCTGCTGACGTGGTCGGTACCGTTCGCAATGGGCGCGATGCACCAATCGCCGGTCTACGGCACGCACCTGCTGTGGTTGCTGTTGCTGGATCTGGGCTTGTTCCTGGCCCTGTGCGCGGTGTCCGTCATCAGTGCGTGGCAGGCGTTTCGCCGCCGCGCTTCCGCCGCACGCGGACACCCTTCACCGTGAGCGCAGCGCTACGCCATGCCGACATCGCCACGGGCCTGATGCTCGCAGCATGCGCGCTCTCAGTCTGCCTTTCGACCCAGCTGGTATCGAGGGACTGACGCAAACGAAAAACGCCCCCTTCCGGGAGCGTTTTTCTGCAATCTGGAGCGGGAAACGAGACTCGAACTCGCGACCTCAACCTTGGCAAGGTTGCGCTCTACCAACTGAGCTATTCCCGCAGATTCCGTTCGACCTGCGTCGAAGGAGCGCTATTGTGTCGATATTGCTGCACGGCGTCAACCGGATTTTTCGGGTCGCCTGCGCCGCGTCGTTCAGCTTGGCGGTCAGGCCCGCACCCCGCGCCGGTGGAAGTAGATCTGCTCGGCCACGCGCCGCGTCGCGGCGGTGCGCAGCAGCGCATTGAGTGGCCAGTCCTGCTGCAGATGGTCCATCGCCCAGCGCAGCAGGCGCTTGCGGCGGAAGGTCGGTGCCACCCGCCTCGCCACCTGCTCGGCGGCGGGGCCGTGGCCACGCAGGTGCAGGCCGATGGCATCGCCGACCGCCCAGCCGTGCCGCCACGACGAGTGGATGCCGCCAGCCGACAGCGGCGAGACGATGCCGGCCGCATCACCGGTCAGGATCAGGCGCTGGCCGATGATCGGTCCATCCGGCAGGCCGCAGGGAACCAGCCCGGCGCGGGTGGATGACGGCTGCAATGAGGGTGCGATGCCGACGATGTCGCGCACGTGCTCGATGAAGCCATCGATGTCCGGCACCCTCGCCTGCATCGCATCATGACGCAGGGCGAGCCCGACCTGCACGCCCGTAGGATTCTGCGCGACCCAGCCGATGTAGCCCGGCGCATAGCGCTTGCTGACGAAGCAGTGCAGCGCATCGCCCTGCGGCAACTGCAGGCCATCGAACTCGCGCTCGACGCCGTAGAGGTTGTCACGCACCTGGCCCAGGCCGGCACGCCGGGCCACGCGTGATCGCGCGCCATCGGCACCCACCAGATAGGCGCAGCGCCCTGCCCCGTCCACCTGCCAGCCATCGCCATCGACCTCGGCATTGCTGAAGGACTGCTGCAGGCGCAGATCCACGCCGCTGGCACGCAGTTCGTCGGCCAGCCAGCGCATCAGGTTCGGGGTGTCGGTGGTGAGGAAGTAATACCCGGGCGCGGCCAGCTGCACGCTGCGCAGGTTCGGCGCGTATAGGCGCACGCGCGCGACACGCTGCAGCAGATCTTCAGGCATGCGCCCCAGCCAGGTCTGCTCCATCGCTTCCTTCACCACGATGCCGGTGGTGTGCAGGCGTTCGCCGGGATCTGCCTTGCGCTCCAGCACGCAGACGCGCAGGCCGTACTGCGCGGCGGCCAATGCGCAGGCAGCACCGGCGAAGCTTGCGCCGACGATGACCAGATCGTGGTCGTAGGCAGGGGACATGTGGGGCATCGCGGCATCACCGGTTGGAACGGTGTTGCAGCTTCGCCGGCGCGCGTGGCGGGGCGATGGGGTGGTGGTGAAGTGAGGATGAAGCGATTGCCCACCCGGATGAAAATCGCTGGTTTCAGACAAATTGCATGGATTTTGATCGGATCTGGACTGACAGTCCTTTGCTTCCAGCCGACTCTATCGCCCCACTGCAGCAATGAAAATCCCCGAATTCATGCAGTCCGACACCTACGCAATCCTGCTCGACAAACTAGACAGGCACATTCCAGAGAAAATTGACAGAAGGTCAGAAGTTCACGGCTCCATTATCAACCTGATGGAGAAGTGGATGCAGCACGCATCGCTCTCCTGCGATGAATTACTACACACCGCACTGAACCACCAAGAGCATCTGGTTGCCTACATCGTAGAGAAGCAAGCTGCATACAGCAAGCCGAACGGCGGCAGGGACAACATGATCAGTCACGCACCGAAGAAAAATTTTCCGATTGGCCACATCATTGAGTACCACCTGCTTCTGCACGGAAGAATGGCACTACTGCAGTACATGAGGAAGATTCGAATGCCCGACCCAGAAAAGTACACAATGGATATTGAATCAATATTCAAAGAAACCAAATCAGCATGATCAATGCAAGCGCACCACGAAGCGAAGCTGTCCAGCAACGGATCACGCTCAGCGGCATATTCCTGCACGACGCCAAGAAAATCCTGCTGCATCTCCTTCACCCCTCACGATACCGGTGGTGTGCAGCCGCCCGCCGGGGTCGGTTCAGTGTTCGAGCACGCCGCCACGGAGGCCGTACTGCGCGGCGGCCGATGCGCAGGCCGCACCGGCGAAGCTTGCGCCGACGATGACCAGATCGTGGTCGTAGGCAGAGGGCATGTGGGGCATCGCGGCATCACCGGTTGGAACGGTGTTGCAGCTTCGCCGGCGCGCGTGGCGGTGCGATGGGGTGGCGGTGAAGTGGGGATGAAGCGCACGCTGCCCACAACGAAAAACGCCCCCTTCCGGGAGCGTTTCTCTTGAATCTGGAGCGGGAAACGAGACTCGAACTCGCGACCTCAACCTTGGCAAGGTTGCGCTCTACCAACTGAGCTATTCCCGCTTGGGAGGCGAAATTCTACCTGTTCTGGGAATGGCGTCAAGCGATTTTTTCAAGCGGATGTCTCTGCACTTCGGCATCGCGTATCCACGCATGGCGTGGATCTACTACGCCGCGCGATGCATCAGTTGATCCACAGGCCAAACGGAGATGCATCGGCCAGTAGATCCACGCCATGCGCGGATGGAGCCACGCTTGGGGTCAGAGCCCTTTCCTGCGAAAGGGATCCGACCCTGGGGCTCAGTTGCCCAGCTTCTTCTGCCGCGAGCGCTCGCGTGCGGCACGTTCGTCTTCGCGCAGGCTGGGCCACGCGGCGTGCAGGTACTGCAGGCCCGACCACAGGGTCAGCACGGCGGCGATGGCCAGGGTCCAGTCGCCGATATGGAACACCGGCGGGCCCATCCAGATGTCATTGACCGGCACGTTCGGTGCCACCGAATACAGCAGGCACAGCAGCGCGACCATCTGTGCGGTGGTCTTGACCTTGCCGATCATGGCCACACGTACCTTGGCGCGCTGGCCCAGCTCGGCCATCCACTCCCGCAGCGCCGACACCGCGATTTCGCGGCCGACGATCACCGCCGCCCAGAACGCCATCCACGGCGTCGGGTGGCCCTGCACGATCAGGAACAGCGCCACGGCCACCATCAGCTTGTCTGCCACCGGATCGAGAAAGGCGCCGAACGCCGATTCCAGGCCATAGCGGCGCGCAATCCAGCCATCCAGCCAGTCGGTGATCGCGGCCAGGCCGAAGATCGCCGCGGACGCGAAATTGGTCCAGGTGTAGGGCAGGTAGAACACCAGCACCAGCACCGGGATCATCACGATCCGCAACAACGTCAGCCAGGTGGGCAGGGTCAACTTCATGCGGCTTGCTTCTCTCTCTACTCGGCCGGGTCAGGCGTGGCCAACCCGTGCAGGTTAGCGTAGATGCGCGCCGCGAGGGCGTCATTGATGCCTTCAACCTTGGCGATTTCCGCTTCACCGGCGGCTTTCAGCCCGACCAGCCCGCCGAAATGCTTGAGCAGGCTGGCGCGCCGACGCGGGCCGATACCGGGGATGTCTTCCAGCTTGCTGGTCATCCGGGCCTTCTGACGGCGGCCCCGATGTCCGGTGATGGCGAAGCGGTGCGCTTCGTCGCGCACCTGCTGGATGAACTGCAGTGCAGGATTGGCCGCGCCCGGGCGCAGCTCGCGGCCATCAGGCATCACCAGCGCTTCGTGGCCGGCACGGCGCTCCACACCCTTGGCCACGCCCACCAGCAGCACGCCCTCCACGCCCAGGTCGGCCAGCGCGGCCTGTGCCTGGGCCAGCTGGCCGGCGCCACCGTCGATCAGCAGCACGTCGGGCAGCACGCCCTGCTCTTCCACCGCGCGGCGGAAGCGGCGGTCGATGGCCTGGCGCATGGCCGCGTAATCATCGCCGGGTTCGATGCCGCTGATGTTGTAGCGGCGGTACTGCGCACGCACCGGGCCGGCGGCATCGAACACCACGCACGACGCCACGGTGGCTTCGCCCATGGTGTGGCTGATGTCGAAGCATTCCACCCGCTTGACCGGTTCGGCCAGGCCCAGCATTTCGCGCAGAGCTTCGCTGCGCGCGTGCTGCGCATTGCGGCTGTTGAGTTCGGTGGCCAGGGTCAGCTGGGCGTTGCGGCTGGCCAGCTCCAGATAGCCGGCGCGCTCGCCGCGCACGTTCCACTTCAACTGCACCTTGCGCTCGGCCGAGGCGGACAGCGCCGCCACCAGCAGATCGGCATCGGGAATCTCGCGGTCGAGCAGGATCTCGCGCGGCGGTTCGAACTCGATGTAGTACTGCGACACGAAGGCCGCCAGCACTTCTTCCGGGCTCTCTTCGCCGTTGGTGCGCGGGAAGAACGGGCGTGTGCCCAGGTTGCGGCCATCACGGAACGCCAGCAGCAGCACGCAGGCCTGCGAACCCTGCATGGCCACGGCCAGCACATCCAGGTCGGCGGCGCGGCCGTCCACGTACTGGCGGATCTGCATGCTGCGCAGCGAGGCGATCAGATCGCGCAGGCGCGCAGCCTGCTCGAACTCCAGCGCCTCGCTGGCCTGCTGCATCTGTTCCCCCAGCTCGCGGGTCAGCTCATCGCTCTTGCCTTCCAGGAACAGTGCCGCGCGACGCACCGATTCGGCATATTCATTGGCCGGCACCAGGTCCACGCACGGCGCGCTGCAGCGACCGATCTGGTACTGCAGGCAGGGCCGGGAGCGGTTGCGGAACACGCTGTCTTCGCAGCTTCGCAACTTGAACAGCTTGTGCATCAGGTTCAGCGTTTCGCGCACCGCGGTGACCCCCGGGTACGGACCGAAGTAGCGCCCGGGAATGGCGCGCGGTCCGCGATGCAGGGCGATGCGCGGCCAGTCTTCGCGGGTCAGCAGCACGTGCGGGTAGGTCTTGTCGTCGCGCAGGGACACGTTGTAGCGCGGCGACAGCGATTTGATCAGCTGGTTTTCCAGCAGCAGCGCTTCGGCTTCCGACCGCGTGACCGTGACGTCCATGCGCGCGATCTGCGACAGCATCGACATGATGCGCGCATTCTTCGGACTGCCGTTGAAGTAGCTGCCGACGCGATTGCGCAGCGCACGCGCCTTGCCCACGTACAGCAGGGTGTCGTCGGCGGCGTACATGCGGTAGACGCCGGGCGCAGTACTCAACTGGCCCGCGAAGGCCTTGCCGTCGAAGGCCGGGGCAGATGCGGAACTCATTCGCTGATGGGCACTTCGCTCAGCACGCCGCTGTCGGGATCGAAGCGCAGCACGGCGTGGCCGTCGGTTTCGGCAATCCATACTGCGCCAGCACCCACCGCCAGCCCGGCGGGACCCTGCAGGCGACGCGGCAGCGGCTGGGTCACCAGTTCGCCACCGCCCAGGCGCAGCGTGCGCAGGCGGCCGTTGCCGGTATCGGCAATCCACAGCAGCGGCGCATCGGGGCTGAGCGCGATCGCCTGCGGGAACTGCAGGCTGGCCTGCGCGCGCGGGCCATCGTCATCGCCGAAGCGCCAATTGCCCTGGCCGATCAGGGTCTGCACCAGGTCGCCGCGCAGCTGCAGCGCACGGATCGACGAGCCCAGCGCGTCGGCCACGTACAGCACCTGCTGCACCACCGCCACCGCCGTGGGCTGGGCAAATGCCGCCAGGTGGCCGCTGCCATCGCGCTCGTCGATGGCACCGCTGCCTGCGCGCCACTGCAGGCTGCGCAGGCCCAGGTGGAAGCTCCACAGGCGGTTGTCGCCAGCCATGGCGATGTGCAGCTGGTTGTCGGCGATGGCCAGCCCCACCGGGTGGTCCAGTGAGACCTGGCGGGCCTGCGCCACCGGCCCCTCCACCGGGGCGCCGGGGCGGCCGTTGCCACACACCGTGTCGACCTGGCCGGTCATCAGGTTGATGCGGCGCACGGCGTGGTTGCCGGTGTCGGCCACGTAGAGCGATTCGCGCTCCAGGGCCAGGCCCTGCGGGCGGTGGAAGGCCGCCTCGGCCAGGTTGCCGTCCATGAAATCGGCGGTGCCCAGGCCGAACTGGCGCAGCACGCGCCCACCATGGCTGCATTCGAGGATGCGGTGGTGGCCGCTGTCGGCGATGTACAGCCGCTCCTGGCTGACCGCCAGCCCCAGCGGGAAGCGCAGCGGGTGTCGGGGCTCGGGCTGCAGTTCGCTGCCGCCACGTGGTGGTGCGGCCGGCGCGCCTTCGCACAGCGCGTTCAGCGCCCGCTCCAGCTCGCCGGGTGCGCCCATGCCCACCAGTCGCTGCTGCTCGCGCCCCTGCGCGTCCAGCAGCACCAGGGTCGGCCACGCGGTCACGCCGAAGCGGCGCCAGCCGTCCCAGTCGGCGTCCAGCAGGGCCGGCATCACCAGCCCCTGCCGGCGCAGCAGCTTCAATGCGGCAGGCGCTTCACGCTCGAAATCGAAGCGCGGCACCTGCAGCACCAGCGGCTGCAGCTTGCCGGGATTGCGCGACAGCCATTGGCCGAACTCGGCCAGGCGCTGCGCACTCCACGCCGAGGCGGCGTTGACGAACAACAACGCGACCGGCCGGCCCCGCAGCTCCGTCAGGGTGCAGGGCGCGGCGTTGAGCCACGTGGCGAATTCCGGCAGGTCCGGGACGGGCTGGACGTTCATGGCTCGATTATGCCGGAGTCGGCGTCATGCAACAGTCGTGCCACGACAGATTTCGCCGCGTCATCCACCATCGCCCAGACCTGCTCGAAGTGATCCTGGCCGCCAGTGTAGGGGTCGGGAATGGCGCCACCGCGCAGCCCGGCCCACGGCAGGTACAGCGCAAGGCGGTCGCCAGCCTCTGTACCGGCCAGCCGAGTCGCGTCGCGCAGATTGGCCTCGTCCGCGCACAGCACCCAATCGAAGCGGCCGAAATCGACGGCCTGCAGCTGGCGTGCGCGCAGGGCGCTGATGTCCACGCCATGGCGTGCCGCGCAGGCGATCGCACGCCGATCCGGCGGCTCGCCAACATGCCAGTCGCCGGTGCCGGCCGAATCCACCTGCACCCGCCCCGCCAGGGGCGAGGCCTGCAGGCGCGCGCGCAGCGCCCCTTCGGCCATCGGCGAGCGGCAGATGTTGCCCAGGCAGACCAGCAGCAGCTTCATCGGCCGCCCATGGCCTGCAGGCGTGCCTCGGCGCGTTCCAGGTCTTCCGGCGTATCGATGCCCGGCGGGAACGCTTCGGGCGAGATTGCCACGCTGATCGCATGGCCGGCCTCCAGCACACGCAGCTGCTCCAGCGCTTCCACCTGCTCCAGCTGGCCCGGCGGCATTGCCGCGAACTGCTGCAGGAAGCCGGCGCGGTAGCCATAGATACCGATATGGCGCAGCCAGCGATGGCCTTCCGGCAGTACGTCGCGGTTGCGCGCGAAGCCGTCGCGATGCCAGGCGATGGGCGCGCGGCTGAAGTACAACGCTTCGTTGCGCACGTTGCGCACCAGCTTCACCACGTTCGGATCGAACAGGGTATGGGCGTCTTCCACGGCCGTGGCCAGGGTCGACATCGGCGCATTACCTTCGACCAGCGCCTGGGCCACGGCACGGATGCCCGCGGCCGGCGCAAACGGTTCGTCGCCCTGCAGGTTGACCACCACGGTGTCATCGGCCCAGCCGGCCATGCGCGCGCACTCGGCCAGGCGGTCGGTACCGGAGGCGTGGCTGCTGGCGGTCATGGCCACCTTCACCTCACCCAGCCCGGCAAGCGCGTCGGCAATGCGGGTGTCATCGGTGGCGACCCAGACCTCGCGCGCACCGGCCTGCAGCGCGCGGTGCGCCACGTGCAGCACCAGCGGTTCGCCGCCCAGCAGCCGCAGCGGCTTGCCGGGCAGCCGCGAAGCAGCGTAGCGGGCGGGAATGGCGACGACGAAATCATTCATGCAGGCAGTACTCGGCAGGCGCGATACAGCAGGAATGCGGCCGGCAACGCGCAGATGCAAGTGCCCGGCGGCCGCTCAGTTCGGGCGCAGCTTGTCCAGGCGGTCGGTCAGGGCCACCCAGAACGCGGCAGGCAGATCGGCGCGCAGCGGCACCGCGAAGTGCCAGTCGTTGCCGAAGGCACGGCACTTCACTGCGTCTTTTTCGGTCATCAGCACCGGCAACTGGCTGCCGAAGGACAGGTCCTGCGGTTGGTACACCTGGTGGTCGGCGAACGCGTGCGGCACTACGCCGATGCCGCGCGCGCGCAGCATGTCGAAGAAGCGCTGCGGGTGCGCGATGCCGGCCACGGCGTGCACGCGCTGCCCGGCGAACGAGGACAGTGGCCGGCTGCGCCCACCCGGCAGCGGCTGCGCGCTGTCGATCTGCAGGGCCATCGGCCACTGGCCGAACCCACAGGCCTGCGCGGCCGCGGCCGCATCGGCCTGGCCCAGGTTGACCACGCGGAAATCGCAGTGCTCGGCGCGGCTGACCGGCTCGCGCAACGGCCCGGCCGGGATCATCCGACCGTTGCCGTAGCGGCGCTGTGCGTCCACGACTTCGATCTCGATGTCGCGGGCCAAGCGGTAATGCTGCAGGCCGTCGTCACAGACGATCACGTTGCAGCCGGCGTCCACCAGCGCCTTGCCCGCGGCCACGCGGTCGCTGTCCACGCGCACGGCAACACCGGTCTTCCAGGCGATCAACACCGGTTCGTCACCGCCCAGTGCGGTGGACGTATCGGCGTCCACCCAGCGCGCCGTACCGGCGTCGTCGCGGCCATAGCCACGGCTGGCCACGCCAGGCTTCCAGCCAGCCTCGCGCAGGCGGTTGACCAGTTCGATCGTCAGCGGCGTCTTGCCGGTGCCGCCCGCGGTGATATTGCCGACCACGATCACCGGGACCGGCAGCGCATGGCGCTTGCGCCAGCCACGGCGGTACAGCTGCCGGCGCAGGCCGGCAATGCCGGCGTAGACCGGTGCCAGCAGGCGCATCGGCCACGGTACCGGGCTGCCGTCGTACCAGTACGCGGGGGTCTGGGTGCCCTTTGCAGCCATCAGTCCTGCCTGTCGCGGAACTGCATGCTGTGCAGGTGCTGGTACAACCCGCCCATGGCCAGCAGTTCCTGGTGGGTGCCGCGTTCGACGATACGACCATGATCCATCACCAGCACCTGGTCGGCGTGTTCGATGGTGGACAGGCGGTGCGCGATCACCAGCGTGGTGCGCTCGGGCATCAGGCGCTGCAGCGCATCCTGCACCAAACGTTCGGATTCGTTGTCCAGCGCCGCGGTCGCCTCGTCCAGGATCAGGATGGGGGCATCGCGCAGGATCGCGCGGGCGATGGCCAGGCGCTGGCGCTGGCCGCCGGACAGCAGCGCGCCGTTCTCGCCCACCGGCGTCTGCAGCTGCTGCGGCATGCGCGCGATGAACTCCCAGGCATTGGCCGCTTCGGCCGCGGCCCGGATCTGCTCGTCGGTCGCATCCATGCCATAGGCGATGTTGGCGGCGATGGTGTCATCGAACAGCATGACCTTCTGCCCGACCATGGCCACCTGCCGGCGCAGGTCGGACAGCGGGTACTCGTCCAGCGGTACCCCGTCGAGCGCGATGACGCCGCCGCTGGGCTCGTAGAACCGCGGCACCAGCCGGATCAGGCTGGTCTTGCCGCTGCCGGAACGGCCGACGATGGCCGTGACCGTCCCCGGCCTGGCCACGAAGCTGATGTCGTCCAGGGCGATGCCGCTGTCTTCGCGGTAGCGCAGCATCACGTGGTCGAACGACAGTTCGCCACGCACGCGCTGCACGCGGGTGGTGCCGGTATCACGCTCCACCGGCATGTCGATGATGCCGAACAGGCGCTCGGCGGCGGCCACGCCACGCGAGATCGACGTCTGCACGCTGGTCAACCGGCGCAGCGAGGGAATGATGGCCATCATCGAGGTCATCAGGCCCATGAACTGACCCGCGTTGAGCTTGCCGGCCAGGGCTTCGCGGGTGGACACCCAGACGATCACCGCCAGCGCCAGCGCCGCCAGGAACTGGACCACGCTGGAGGCGGCCGCACGGGTCACTTCCACCTTCATGTTCAGCGCCAGCATGCGGTTGGCCAGGCGCGAATAGCGGGTCATCTCGTGCTGCTGGGTGCCGTGCACCTTCACTTCCTGCTGCGCGGCCAACGACTGCTCCGCAGTCTGCGCCATGGTGCCCATGCCGTCCTGGATGCCACGGCTGATGCGCCGGTAGCGCTTGCCGACATAGGACACGATGGCACCGATCAGCGGCACCACCAGCAGCATCGCCAGGGTCACCTTCACGCTCATCTGCAGCATCACCACCAGCATGGCGATGATGGTGAGGGTATCGGCCACCACGGTCTTCAGCGCATCGGCACTGGCCTGGGTAACCTGCTCGGTATCGAAGTTCAGGCGGCTGACCATCACCGGCGTGGCTTCGTTGTCGAAGTGCGACGACGGCAGGTGCAGGTACTTGTGCAGTACCTGCTCACGCAGGTCGCGCACCACGCTGCGGCCGGTCTTGGCCAGCGTGTAATCGCTCACCCAGGTGGCCAGGCTGCGCATCAGGAACAGGCCGAGGATGGTCAGCGGCAGGATGACCGCCATGCGCGGCTCGGGGTTGACGAAGCCGCGGTTGACCAGCGGCTCCATCAGCTTGGTGAAGTGATAGCCGGCCAGGGCTTCGACCACCATGGCGATGACCGCGGCCACCATGAACACCCAGTAGGCCCGGGTATAGCCGAGCAGGCGTTTGTAGATCGGCCACACTGGCGCGTGTTTGGAACTCATGGACGCACCTCTGGCGCTGTTGCGATTGCGATACGGCGGAAGCCGAGCTGGCCCAGCGCATCCTGCGCGGTGACCACGGCCTGGTAGGGAGTGCGCGCGTCGGCGCGCAGCAGTACGGTCTGCTGGCGATCGCTGCCGGCAACGGCGGCGATGGTCTGCTTGACCGATTCAACGTCGCTGCGCAGCACTTCCTGGTCGTTGATGAAGTAACGCCCTTCGGCGTTGATCAGCACGCTCAGCGAACGCGGCGGTTCGGGGTTCTGCTGGTCGCTGGCCGTCGGCAGCTGCACCTGCAGGGTTGAGCGCGCATCGAAGGTGGTGGTGACCACGAAGAAGATGATCAGCACCAGGATGACGTCGATCAGCGGCACCAGGTCGATGTGCGGCTCATCCTGGGATCGGTCGTTGCCGATGCGCATCGATCAGGCCTTGGCCGTGGCAGGCGCTGCGGCGCGCGCGACCGGGGCCGGGTTCATCACCCCCGGGCGACCATCCAGCGTGTCCAGCAGAGCGCTGGCCTCCTGCTCCATCTCCACCACGTAGCCATGGATGCGGCCTTTGAAGTAGCGATGGAACATCAGCGCAGGAATGGCCACGATCATGCCGGTGGCGGTGCAGACCAGCGCCTTGCCGATACCGCCGGCGAGCTGGTTCACATCGCCCACGCCGTGGTCGAGGATGCCCAGGAACATCTGGATCATGCCGATGACGGTACCCAGCAGGCCCAGCAGCGGGCCGGCCGAGGCGATGGTGCCCAGCGCATTGAGGAAACGTTCCATGCGATGCACCAGGTGACGGCCGGTGTCTTCGATGCGCTCGCGGATCTGGTCGCGCGGGCGGTTGCGGGCTTCCAGCGCGGCCGCCAGCAGGGCGCCCAGTGGCGAGTTGGCGCGCAGGGTCTGCAGGTGGGCCGGGTCGAGCTTGCCGCGTGCGGCCCAGTTGCGCACTTCCTGGCCCAGGCCAGGCGGCAACACCTCGTTACGCCGCAGGGACCAGAAACGCTCCAGGACGATTGCCAAAGCCAGTACGCCCAACAGCAGCAGCGGCACCATCGGCCAGCCACCGGCCTTGACCAGTTCCCACACGTTTCAACCCTCCGGCCCATCGGCCGCTTGTTCGATCGACGATAGGATAGCAGCCGACCGTGCCCGCCCAGCGGCATCCCACCACCGGGCCGCGTGGACCCGCTGTTCGCGCACCTGCAGGCCTTGTGCGCCAAGCCATACGCGGATCGCGCCGGTGTCGGCGGTGACCAGCACTTCGGCGCCGGCTGCGCGCCAGCGCTGCACTACGTCACGTTTCGGGTGGCCAAAGCGGTTCTGGTGCCCGGCCGAGACCAGCGCCAGCCTGGGCTGCACCGCCGCCACCCAGGCCGGGCTGGAGCTGCCGCCACTGCCGTGGTGCGGCACCAGCACCACCTCGGCCCGCAGGCGGTCCGGGCGCGCCTGCAGCAACAGCTGTTCTGCCGTGCGCCCGATATCGCCCGGCAACAGGACGGCCCCATGGGCGCCGGCAATGCGCAGCACGCAGCTGGCTTCATTGCCGGCCCCGACCGCCGCGCGGCCGGGGTGCAGCACCTGGAAATCGACCCCGTCCCACTGCCAGCGCAGACCCTGCCGGCAGAGGGCGTGGGCGCCGGGCGGCGCCTGCCCTGGCGGGGCCAGCACCTGCAGCCCCGGCACCTGCCGGCGCAGTGCCGGCAGCCCGCCGGCGTGGTCCAGGTGATCGTGGCTGAGCAGGAGAAGTCGTGGCGGTGCCTGCCCCAGCGCGCGCACGGCCGGCATCAGCACCCGCTCCGTTGCGTCGGCGCCGCCCGGCGGCCCCGCGTCGTACCACAGCGCATGGGTGGCCGTTCTCACCAACACCGCAGCCCCCTGCCCCACATCGTGCACCAGCAGCTCGATCTCGCCGTGGCGCGGCACCGGCGCCGCTGGCCAGAGCAGGGGCAGGCACAACACTCCACCGGCCAGCAGGCCGCCACTGCCGCGCGGCAGCAGCCACCAGAACACCCCCGCCACCGCCGCCGGTAGTGCCCAGCGTGGCGCTTCGGCCAGCCACCACATGGCCTGTGGCTGCGCCGCAAGCGGCTGCAATGCCTGCCAGCTGAGTTCGAACAACCAGGCCGCCGCCCGCCACGGCCAGCGCCCCGCGCCGTCATGCACGGCGTGCAGCGCGGTACCGGCCAGCGCGACCGGCACCACCACCAGGCTCCACCAGGGAATGACCGGCAGATTCAGCAGGGGTCCCCAGCGCGCGGTTCCGCCGAACAGCGCGACCGCCAGCGGCAGCAGCGCGACGCTGGCCACGCCCTGCCCCGCCAGCGCGGCGCGCACGTGCTGCCACAGCCCATGCGGCCGCTGCTGTGGCAGGCACCACAACAGCCACAGTACGCCGCCAAAACTGAGCCAGAAGCCGGCCGACAGGATCGAAAACGGTGCCGGCAGCACCATCAGCAGCGCGGCCAGGGCCAGGCATTGCGGCACCGATACCGGCCGCCGCGCCACCCGGGCCAGCGCCACCACCGCGATCATCAGCGCCGTGCGCACCGTCGGCAGCTCGGCACCGGCCAGCAGCGTGTAGCCGCCCGCGGCCAGCGCCGCCGCGAGGGCGGCCGCCTGCGGGCGTGGCACGTGGATCGCCAGCGGCGCCCTCAGCCGCCACGACACCGCACATAGCAACGCACCGAAGCCGGCCACCAGCCCCACATGGAAGCCGGATATCGCGATGAGATGGGTCAGGCCCAAGGCACGCAGGTGCTCCCAATCGGTATCGGCCAATCCGCGGGTATCGCCCAGCGCCAGCGCCTGCACGAAGCGCGCCGAGGGGCGCCCGACCTGGGTGGCGATGGCATCGCTGCAGGATTCGCGCCATGCCAGCAGGCCATGGGCCGGCCGCAGCAGCCGTGGTTGCCGCTGCGGCTGCACGCTCGCGCTGCCCGCGAGCCCCTGCAGCAGTGCATGGCGCTCACCGTCGAAGCCGCCGGGATTGATGCGCGAACGCGGCGCCCGCACCCGCAACGCCAGCTGCCACTGCGCACCGGCACGCACGGCATGGCGCTGCTCCACGGCAGCGCCGCCGTTGCGCGCCTCGGCCCCTTTCAGCGCAGACCAACGCACCTGCAGCCGACGGCCCCGCAGCGCGGGCAGGCCATCGGCGTGCGCGACCTGCAACGTGAAGCGCGTGTGGTCGCTGGCATGGGTCGGCAGATCGACCACCCGACCGCGCACCTGCACGACCTGCGCCGCGGCACCTGGCGGCCACTGCTGCTGCAACGCTGCATGGCCGTGGCAGGTCGCCCAGCCGAAACCAAACACGGCGGCCGCCACCACCCGGCCGCGCCAGCGCAGCAGCCAGCCCGGCAACGCCACCACCACCAGCAGGGTGCCCAGCCACACCGGCAACAAGGCCGATGCAGTACTACAGGCCAGCACCCCCAGCACCAGCGCGGCGGCGCAGCCGGGACCAAGGCAGGCAGACAGGGGCACGGTCGCGGCCATGCCCCCAGCCTGCAGGCGTGCGGCCCGCAGCGGCCATCAGCCGACGCCGCGCTGCGCCGTCAGCGTTCGCTTCGGCGTGACGCCCCGCGGTGGAAGTTCACCCGGAACCGCGCGCCGCCGCCCGGCGCTTCCCCCACGCTCACGCTGCCGCCGTGGTGCTGCACGATTTCCTTCACCAGGTGCAGGCCCAGGCCACTGCCGCTGCCGGCCGCGCGCAGTCGGTGGAACGGCTCGAAGATCGCTTCGCGATCGCCCACCGGCACACCGGCGCCCTGGTCGCTGACGTCCAGCAGGCCCTGCGGGTCCACCCGCACGCAGATGGTGCCGCGACCGCCGCCGTGCACGATCGCGTTGTGCACCAGGTTGGCGATCACCCGGCCCAGCGCCAGCCCGTCGCCCTGGATCCACACCGGGGTGTCGGGCGCATCCACTTCGAAGCCATAGCCAGCCCCCACCACCAGCGGTGCCAGCTCGGCCGCCGCTTCACGTACCAGGTGCGCCAGGTCCAGCCGCTGCAGTGCGGTCGTGTTGCGATCCAGACGCTGCAGGTCCAGCAGATGTTCGGCAACATTGCCCAGGCGCGCCACATCGGTCAGCAGCTGGGATTTCAGCTCGCCCTGCGGTAACTGCGAAAGACGCGCCTGCACCACCGCGATCGGCACGCGCAGCTCGTGGGCGGCATCGGCCAGGAATTTGTCACGCGCGGCATAGCCCTGCTGCACCTTGTCGATGGCATCGTTGAAGGCTTCGACCAGGGGCGTGATTTCGGTGGACACCAGCTGCGCATCCAGGCGCGCGCCGGGCTGGCCCACATCCAGTTCCTTGGCCTGCTGCGCAGAACGGCGCACGCCGCGCATGGCGCGGTGGATCACCGTGGGCATCACCAGCAGGGTGACCACGATCAGCGGCAGGAAGAACCACAACCCGATCAGCCGCAGCACCATCAGCGCGCCGTCGACCAGGCCACCCTTGGGCGCGCCGCCGACCATCACCGTGATGCGCCGGCCTTCGTCGTAGCGGATCATCACCCGCGCCACATCCAGGTAGGGCGGCACCAGCGAACCCAGCTCGGTCGCGCCCAGCGTCGGCAGGCGCGCCAGCAACGGCGCATGCACGCTGGGCACCTTGCCACGTTCCAGCCACGCGCCCCGGTCATCGACCGCAGCGAACCACAGGTTGCCGCCGGCACGCGCATCCACCTTCTGCCAGCGTGCTTCGTCCAGCTGCAGGCGACCATCTACGCTGCGCAGCGCATCGGCCACGTCCTCGGCCATGAACATGTCCATGCCCCAGGTGTCCTTGTCACCCCAGGTGATGATCAGCGCGGCCACGGCGAACAGCACGGTGAAGGCCTGCGCCAGGAACAGCCGCCAGGCCAGGCCCAGGGTGATCGAACGGATCTGCCGGGCCATCTCAGACCTCCGCCAGCAGATAACCGACGCCGCGGATCACGTGGATTTCCACGCCCGCCCCGGCCTGCTGCAGCGCCTTGCGCAGCTTGGAGATATGCGCGTCCAGCGCATTGGACTGGATCTCGTCATCGAAGCCGTACACCGCCGCTTCCAGCGCGCTGCGGGTGACAGTGCGCCCCTGGCGCATGGCCAGCGCCTGCAGCACCAGCACCTGGCGCCGCGGCAGCGCCAGCAGCTGGCCGTCGACCTCGGCCTGCAGCGATTCGAAGTCGAATGCCAGCCGGCCCAGCACCAAGCGCGGGGTCACCATGGCCGTCGGCCGCCGCGATACCGCGCGGATGCGCGCCATCAGTTCTTCGATGGCGACCGGCTTGACCAGGTAATCGTCGGCACCCACGTCCAGCCCTTCCACCTTGTCCGACAGCGCGCCCTTGGCGGTCAGCATGATCACCGGCAGGTTGGGGCGCAGCGCGCGGGCGGTGGCGACGAAGGCCACGCCATCGCCATCGGGCAGCTGTCGGTCCAGCAGCAGCAGCTGGTGCACCGGTTCGCGCAGGGCAAGCGCCGCCTCGGCCAGGCTGCCGACGACGTCGGCGACCACGCCCTGCCGCTCCAGCCCGTTCTGCAGGGCACGGGACAGATCAGGATCGTCTTCGACCAGAAGGATGCGCATCGGAGGCTCGGTGGCGGAAATCGCTGCCGATGATAGTGCCTGCGGCGGCACCGCGACGTGCGCGTCTTGTCCACCGCCCGCGCAATGTTCCGACAATGTTGGTGGCGCAGCATGGGGGCTTGTTCCCTGCCAAGTCGTCCCTCGATGTCCCTGCGTTCCCCTGCCCTGCTGCGCCCCCTGCTGTGCACCGTCGCTCTCTCCACGCCGCTGCTGGCAACCGCCCAGGACCAGGAGGCCGCACCGGGCGTGCAGGCCGGCATCACCATCGGTGCGACCACCGGTGCGTACGCGCACTACGATGACAAGCCGCTGGTGGTGCCGGCGCTGGCATGGCAGGGCAAGCGCTTCTTCGCCAGCCCCGGCTCGCTGGGCATGCACCTGTACAAGGCCGATGGCCTGCGGGTATCGGCGGTGGTCACGCCTTACACGCTGCGCTTCAAGACCGATGATGTGAACGATGCGCAGCTGCGCCGCCTGCACAGCCGGCAGATGTCGGCCATGGCCGGTGTCAATGCCGAATACAAGGCGGATTGGGGCGTGGTCGCGGCCAGCGTGCAGCGCGAAGTCAGCGGCCACGGCGGCGGCATGGAATCGAGCCTGCACTACAGCTACCCGATCCAGGCCGGCCGTTTCACCTGGGTGCCGCGGGTGGGCGTGGTGCATTCCAGTGCGCGCCTGCTGGACTACTACTACGGCATTTCCAGCGAAGAAGCCCTGCGTTCGGGCCTGGCCGCCTACCGCCCTGGCAGCGCCACCTCGCCCAGCCTGCAGATCGCGGTCAGCACGCCGCTGGGCAGCAAATGGCGTGCCACCGGCGTGGTCGCCAACCAGTGGTTCGGCGATGCGGTGAAAGACAGCCCGATGGCGCGCGATGGCAGCCAGACCTCCGCGTTCATTTCATTGATGCGCGCCTTCTAGCGCCGCGCATTCATTGCCCAGAAGGACCTTGCATGGCCGCCGCCAGCCTCCTCCCCGACGCACACGCGATCCTGCGCGCCCCCGACCTGGACAGCGCCGAGCGCGTGTACCTGGGCCTGCTGCCGGATCTGGCCCACGTGGACGCACTCACCCGCCATGCGCTGGGTGCGTCGCGGGCAGCCGATGCCGCCGCACGCGGCTATGTGCTGTCGATGACGCTGGTGGGGCTGCGCCTGCAGGAACTGGAGATGGACGAGCCGTGTGCCAGCGCGCACCGCCAGGCCACGCTGCATAGCCTGCGGCAGGCGTTCGCTGCTGCCTGAGCGCGCGATGCGAGCGGTCCGGGCATCCCTGGCCCCGGATTCATCCTCGACTCATGCGCTTGGCACGCGGTTTTCCACGCTTCGTCGCATTCCGCTACCGGCCGCCGTGCGCCGGTGACAGGCTGGGCTCCCTTTCCGGAGCACCGTGCCATGCCGATGCTTGCCCTGCTTCTGCTGTATGCCGCCGTGCTCGGTGGCGACGAAACGCTGCCGGTGGCGCACGTGCAGGTGCGCCTTGGACAGGACAGCGTGCTGTGCTGGGAAAGCGACACCTCGCAGCGCACGCGCACGCTGGGCCTGTGGCGGCAGACCGGCGGCAGCTGGCAACTGCAGCATCGCCTGCGCGTCAGCAGCGGACGCATGCTGTCCTCATCGCAATGAGGGGCGCGGTTCATCCGCTGCAACGCCGATGATGCAAGCATGGGCGCCTGTCGAAAGGATGCGCCATGACCCTGTCTTCTTTCATCCGCACGAGCCTGGTGCTGGCGTGCGTACTGCTTGCGGGCTGCTGCCCGTTCGGTAGCGAGATTCGCTCCCGCCCCACGTTCGTCAATCCAGACGTGTCCCCGGCAACATCGCGCGCCCAGGTGGCCGCGTGTGATCGCCAGGGCGCACGCCTGCGCAGCGAACTGGAAGCCCGCTTCGTCGAAACCACGCGCGCGCAATGTGCGCTGCCGCAGCCCTTCGCCGACTACACGATCGTGAACGCCGCCGGCCAGGCCCTGCCGCCTGACGAAACCGCCGCGCGGCGTGCCAACCATGTGCAGCGCCTGTGCGCGGGCCCAGTGCGTACCGACAAGGAACTGGCGGTGCTGTGCCCGGACTGCCGCGCCCGGGCTGACGATCAGGTGGCGCAGTGCCGCACGGAAAAGGGCATCGTGCGCAGCTCCAAGCCGGTGCGGATGTGCAGCATGATCCGTTTCTAGCCGGACGGCAGAAACGAAAACGCCGGCCCAGGGCCGGCGTTCGGGATTTCCACCGCTGCACCGGCAGTGCCGGGAGCCAGGTGGTGGGCGGTACAGGGTTCGAACCTGTGACCCCTACCATGTCAAGGTAGTGCTCTACCGCTGAGCTAACCGCCCAATGAATCTGCATGTCTGGACTGAAAAACCCGGCTTGCCGGCCGGGTTTGTCTTCCTCACGACAGCCCCTTGCCAGGGACTTCGTGGTGGGCGGTACAGGGTTCGAACCTGTGACCCCTACCATGTCAAGGTAGTGCTCTACCGCTGAGCTAACCGCCCGTTTTTCCTGCATTTCCGCGATTGCGTCGGTGCAGGCCGCGTATATTACGGATGCCGGCGCGCCAGCGCAATAGTTTTGTGAAGGCAGCCGACGCTGGCCCGTTCAGCCAAGGCTGGCTTCCTTCAGCTGCCGGATCTGGTCACGCACACGCGCGGCATCCTCGAACTCCAGGTCCTTGGCGTGCTGGTACATCTGTTGTTCCAGCGCCTTCAGGCGTGAAGCCAGCTGGGCCGGGCTGAGCGAACGATAGTCCGCCGCCGGCTCGGCCACCCCGCCACGGGCCTTGCCCTTGCCCTTGCGCGCCTCCTTCTCGGCGGCATCCGAACGCGCACCTTCCAGCACGTCGGTGATCGGCCGGGCCACCGAACGCGGCACGATGCCATGCGCTTCGTTGTACTCGACCTGCTTGGCCCGGCGGCGGTCGGTCTCGTCGATCGCCGCCTGCATGGACCGGGTGATCTTGTCGGCGTACAGGATCGCCTTGCCGCGCACGTTGCGCGCGGCACGGCCGATGGTCTGGATCAGCGAGCCGGTCGAACGCAGGAAGCCTTCCTTGTCCGCGTCCAGGATCGCCACGAGTGACACCTCGGGCATGTCCAGGCCTTCGCGCAGCAGGTTGATGCCCACCAGCACGTCGAACTTGCCCAGGCGCAGGTCGCGGATGATCTCCACGCGCTCCACCGTATCCACGTCCGAATGCAGGTAGCGCACGCGGATGCCATGCTCGGTGAGGTATTCGGTCAGGTTCTCGGCCATGCGCTTGGTCAGCGTGGTGACCAGCACGCGGTCGCCCGCCTTGATGCGCGCATTGGCTTCGCTCATCAGATCGTCGACCTGGGTGCCGACCGGGCGGATTTCCACCACAGGATCGATCAGGCCGGTCGGGCGCACCACCAGTTCGGTGATTTCGTCGCCCGCCTCGCGGTACTCATAGGGGCCAGGGGTGGCCGAGACATAAATCGCGCGCGGGCAGCGTGCTTCCCATTCTTCGAAGCGCAGCGGCCGGTTGTCCAGCGCCGAAGGCAGGCGGAAACCGAACTCGACCAGGGTTTCCTTGCGCGACCGATCGCCTTTGAACATGGCGCCGATCTGCGGAATCGTCACGTGCGATTCGTCGATCACCAGCAGCGCATCCGGCGGCAGGTAATCGAACAGGGTCGGTGGCGGCTCGCCGGCATTCTTGCCCGTCAGGTGCCGCGAGTAGTTTTCGATGCCGTTGCAGAAGCCCACCTCGGCCATCATCTCGATGTCGAACTGGGTGCGCTGGGCCAGGCGCTGGGCCTCGACCAGCTTGTTCTGCGCGTACAGCTGCTCCAGCCGCTCCTTCAACTCGACCTTGATGGTTTCCACCGCCGCCAGCACGCGCTCGCGGGTGGTGGCGTAGTGGGTCTTCGGGTACACGGTGAAGCGCTGCAGGTTGCGCATCGTCTCGCCGGTGAGCGGATCGAACATCGTGATCTTCTCGACCTCGCCATCAAACAGCTCGATGCGCAGGGCCTCGCTGTCCGACTCTGCCGGAAACACGTCGACGACTTCGCCGCGCACGCGGAAGGTGCCGCGCTGCAGTTCGTATTCGTTGCGCGTGTACTGCAGCTGGGTCAGGTGATTGATCAGGTCGCGCTGGTCGATGCGCTCACCCTTGGACAGGATCAGTCGCAGCGACAGGTAGTCTTCCGGCGCGCCCAGGCCGTAGATGGCCGACACCGTGGCGACTACGATCGCGTCGGGGCGCGACAGCAGGGTCTTGGTCGCCGCAAGGCGCATCTGCTCGATGTGCTCGTTGATCGAGCTGTCCTTCTCGATGAAGGTGTCCGACGAGGGCACGTACGCTTCGGGCTGGTAGTAATCGTAGTAGCTGACGAAGTACTCCACCGCGTTGTGCGGGAAGAACGCCTTGAACTCACCATACAGCTGCGCCGCCAGCGTCTTGTTCGGCGCCATGATCAGCGTCGGCTTCTGCACGTTCTGGATGACGTTGGCGATGGTGTAGGTCTTGCCCGAACCGGTGACGCCCAGCAGGGTCTGCTTGGCGATGCCGGCCTGGAAATTGTCGGTCAGCTTCGCGATGGCATCGGGCTGGTCGCCAGCCGGCGAATAGGGCGAAACGAGTTGAAAGCTGTCGCTCATGGTGCTGCCAGATCCCGGGAATGTTGATTATAGCGGCCGGTTTGGTGACGGCCGGTTGAGGAAACGCCCTGCCCCGCGCCAGCCCCTGCGCTGATGGCGTACGTGGCGGCTCGACGTTCAGGCTGAGCCCATGAATCTTCGTCAAACCCGGCAGCATCCCCCTTGCCCGGCCACAGGCTTCCAGCTGATCGAACTGCTGCTGGTCGTCCTGCTGCTGGCCGTACTGCTCACCGTGGGCTGGGGGCCTTGGCAGCGCCTGGTCATCCGACTACGCACCGATACCCTGCGCGCCGAACTGACCGGCAGCCTGGCGATGGCGCGCAGCACGGCGGTGGCCCAGCGCAGACGCGTAACGGTGTGCGGTTCGGCCGACGGTGTGACCTGCAGCGAGCAATGGAGCCAGGGCTGGCTGGTGCGAACCGAGGATGCGACGTGGGCCTCAGCGCCCCCGGGCCAGGTCGTACACGTACATGTTCGGCCGGCCGGTCGCCTGCGGATACAGTCCAGCCAGCATCGCCCGTATGTGCAGTTCCTGCCGGACGGACGCAATGCGGGCACCAATCAGTCGTTGGTGCTGTGCGTGAATGGGCGTGAGCACAGCCGCGTGGTCATCAACGTAACCGGCCGCGTACGCAGCGAACGCACGCGCGGTGTGGTCGACTGCTGAGGCAATCGCTGGGCCTGCAACGAAAAAAGCCGCGATTTCTCGCGGCTTCTTCGAATCTGGCGCCCGAAGTTGGACTCGAACCAACGACCCCCTGATTAACAGTCAAGTGCTCTAACCGGCTGAGCTATTCGGGCGGGGAGGCGCATTCTAGACGGTCAACGCAGGCGATGCAACACCCTGCCCAACAGACGCCGGATTACCAGCATCCGGCAACCTTGCTGGCGTCAGGCGTCTTGCGCCCGGCCTGATCCAGGGTCAGGGTGCCGCACTTGTCCTTGTCCTGCCCGGTGCCAGGCACCGCCTGCAGGGTGAAGGCGGAGCCGGTGGCAGCTCCCTTGAGCGAGATGGTGTATCGCGAGGTGCCGTCGCGTGGCGACTTGTCAAAGGGCAGCGTCATGCCGGCGTAGGTGTTCTGCACGGTATGGAAGCGCTCCAGCTGCTGGGCGATCTCCACCAGGTCGGCCTTGGCCTGCGCACGGCGCGAACGCAGCACGTATTCGCTGTAGGACGGCACCGCAATGGCGGCGAGAATCGCCACCACCGCCACCGTGATCATCAGCTCGATCAGGGTGAAGCCACGCGCCGCGCGCGGGAGGAAGTTGTTCTTCATAACGATGCTCTCTGGCAACCTCATCAGCGGATCTGGCGCCACGACTGGCGACCACAGGGGCGTGGCATGTACATGGCGTCTGCACCCGGGGCACGCAGCACGAAAGTACACGCTTCAGCGTCCAGCAGCTGCTGCACCGTGCAGGTCGCCTTGGTCGGGTCGCACGGCGTCAGCTTGGGCACGAAGATGCTGGTGTCTTTCACCGGTGGGCCCTGGGCGGGTGCACCGCCCTTGTTCAGGGCCACCGCACCGCAATTGCCCGTGCACACCGAGGTACCGTTGATGCTGGTGCTCAACCCGCTCATGGCACCACCGCCGGTCAGCAGGTTCAGGCCATACAGCCAGTTGACACCGCCACCACTGCCGCAGATCGCGGTACCTGGCACATACGTGGTAAAGAACACGGTGCCGTTCTGGATGTTGGGATTACCGACGAAACGCTCGCCGTCAATCGTATTGCCTACCAACAGATCGACATACCAGCCACGGACATCGCCGTACACGAACTCGGTGCGGGTAACCGCGCGCCCGGAGTATCCGGCATTCGCCGAAGTCGTGGACACCGTCTGTCCCTGGAGCACACTGCGCCCACTGACAGCCGTCTTCAGGTTGTCCCAGATACCGTACAGGCTCTGCACCGGCGAGGCGCTGCTGACCGAATTGTCGTCGGCTGCGAAGTACTGGCCGGTACCGAAGTACAGGTTGACGCCACCGGCCGGTCCACTGGTCACCTCGATGCCACTCATGATCGGCTGCGGCTTGCTGTCACGCACGGCGGTGAACAGCGGTACGCCATCCAGGGCAACCTTCCAGTTGTTGATGTTGGGATCGGACAGATCGAACTTCCACAGGTTGCCCTGCATGTCGCCGCCGTACACGGTATCGGTGACGCCATCGCTGTTCTTCAGCGCCACCGGAGCCAGGTTGATCAGGCCATTGCGCACGGCATACGCGGCACCGCTGGGAGCAATGCGGCGCAGCACCTTGCCGCTGGTGATATCCACCACGTACAGCACGGGTTTGCTGCTGGTGGAGTTCACGCCATTACCGAACAGTGCCACGAAGCGCGGCTGGCCGCCGGCCGTGGTACCGGTGACCGGCACGACCACGGGCTTGCCCAGCACGAAGCCCAGGTCGGACTCGGTCTTGCCCGAAACCTCCCACAGAACGTTGCTGGCGCCGAAGCTGGTCGGGCTGCCGACATCCAGGCCGAACACCGAGCCGTTGCTGGCCTTGCCGCCACTGGGAGCGACCGACGAGCCACCGCCGCCGGTGGTTCCCACCAGCACGGTGCGCCACTTCGAACCGTCATACACGTCCGAGGAGGTCAGCGGGCCATCCACGTAGTAGCGGTGCCCGTACTTGGGGTTGGCCAGCTCGGCAATATGCTGCAACGCCGTTGACGGAATGAACGCCAGTTCCTCGTTGCCGGCAGACGCGGTATCGGATGCGTTGAAGCCATGCAGCATGCCGTCATTGGCGCCCACGTAGACCATGGTCGGCGGGCCCCCCGTGGCCAGCTTGGCAGCCAGGAAGGACGCGTATGAAGCACCCAGGGTCTTCTTCCATGTCGTGGCACTGCTGCCCCATGACGTGTAGCCATAATCGTCGCGATTGGATACGACTTCGGTGGTGGAATTGACGATATCACCCAGCGGCGACGTACGCGCACGGAATCCGCTGATGGCTGAACCGCGCAGATAGCTGACCAGATTGGCGGGCGTCTTCCCGGTATACCAGTCGGGCCGGGTGACAAGCCCCAGCGTGGCTGCCTTTGCGTTGTCGTCCGCACCCGGAACATTGGTGGAGGTGAACTCGGCAACAGCGGCTGCCGTCACCGTATCCTTCGCCGAATCGGTCGACGTCGGCGCGGTGGCCATGAAGATACGCCGCGTAGAGCCACTGATCTTGCTCGACGCCTTCCACAGCTCGACATCGTCGGTGCCGGTGCTGCTGACCCGGGTTGCAATGACATCGCCGGTCCAGTCGTTGCTGCCGGAGGGCACGCGGAAATGCGAGGCCACGGTGAACGAGTTGGTACTGATGCGGGCGCCCGAACCATCGCCACCCACCGGTGCATCACCCTGCGCGGCGCTGTCGAAGATCTCTTCCAGGGCCTGCTTCAACTTGGTCGGGTTACGAGCAAGGAAGTAGTTGTCCGGCACGCCCTTCTTCTTGCTGTCCCACGCCTTGCCACCGGCCGGCACGCCATACTTGGCCGCGTACCAGAGGGGGCTTTCAAGTTGACCGGCCGCATTGGTCGACGCCTTGTACTTGATGACGACCGGCTTCTGCCAGTTGCTGGGGAAGTTGTTGGTGTTGGTCAGGACCGAATTGTTGGAGTCACCCGGACGCAGGGCCAAGCGCTGCACGGTATTCGAGGCATTGGAACCGGTGATCGTGTAGCCGGTCAGCATCGCGTTGCCAGCGTAGGCCGACAGGTTCTCGATGCGGATAAGGACCTCGTCCTCACCCGGGGTGCTGATAAGGGCGCCATTGCTGTTGCAGATCGCGGCGTTGTTGGCGGCACTGACGCTCTTGCTGGTGTCCGCACGCCAGCAGATGTTGTTGAAGCCGGTGCTTTCCGTGCAGGTGGACCCCACGCAGTAGCTCATCATGGCGACAACGTCGTTGTCGTGGTCATTGCCCCACAGGGAGTCTTCCCAGACCAGCGAGAAGCTGCCGGCCTTCGCATCCGAGCGGTAGGCGCGGCCATAGACCAGATTGCCGCCGGCGCTGTTGGCAGTCTTGATGCCGATGCCCACCGAACCCAGGAAGCAGCTGCGCCAGCCACTACTGGCCGCGGTAGCGGTGCCGGTGTTGTTGGCCTGGCACAGCGGCGCCAGGCCGATCTTGCTGTTGCCCACCGCAATTTCGAACTGCGGCAGGGTTTCCGCCATGGCGACGGTGTAGGTGGTTGCCGTTACTTTGTAGCTGGAGGGCTTGCCCTGCACACCCGGACGAAGGTCTGTCGCGGCCGCACCCTTGGCCATGCCGGCCATCAGGTAGCTGCCTTCCATGCTCGGGATGTCCGGGCAGATGCCGCGCGCGGTGCTCAGGTTGTTCAGCGTGCGGCCCTGGCAGATATCCTCGTGGGTGTTGTTGGCATCGGCAGCCGTGGCCGTATCACGCCCCACCATCCACGACTTGCCGGAGATACCATCGGCAGTGCCGATGGCATTGGTCTGTGCTGCAGCATCAATCTGCTGCGGCAGCGTACCGATGTTGTCACCATCGAACGATGGCAGACCCGAGGAGAGCACCAGGATGTTGCAGGTCGCGCAGTAGGAGTTGCCACCATTGGCTGGCAGACGGTAGGGATCGGACCATTTGACGGCTTTCGGCAAACCGCTCAGGTCGTTTGAATCGCCATACAGGCCAGACGCATTGCCGCCGACATAGCGAAGCGCCTCGGCATACATCTCGGCCAGGGGGTTGCCCCAGGCGCTGCACTTCTGGGAGCCGCTGCCGGGATTGTCCAGGATGCGGTTCTTGTCGTTGCCAGCGCGATTGAGGATGCCGTAGTTATTGCAGTCGTTCCAGTTGCTGCTCCAGTTCCACTGGTCAATGCGGAAGTTGGAAATCGTGTTGATGACACCTTCGGCGCCGCTGGTCAGAGCGTTGCAGAACAACCCGTTGGACAGGTTGATTTCATCGCCCGCTGCACAGAAGGTGGTGCCGTTGCCGGCGATCTTGCCAATGTTACGGCGCAGGACACCGCCATCGCGCGGGTTGGAATAGGTGCCACTGATCAGGCCGAAGCGCAGGCGACCGCTTTCACCGTAGGTCTGCAGCACGCCGGCGGGCTTGTAGCGATCGGTCGTACCATCGTTGTACTTGCGGCAGTAGCCTTCACGAAGATTGGCATTGGTGGAACCGCAGACCTCGGCGCGGACGACGTAGTCGGACACGGTCTTCGGGGTATCGGCACCACCATCGCCCGAACGGTTGACACCGCACTGGTAGGACGCCGTCGATGCCCACTCCGACCAGTTGCCCGAGGCAACACGCATCAACGGGCGGCCGCCCGAGCTGACCGTGGAGTTGCAGAACGACTGCGTGCCGGTGAGCGGGGTGAAGCTGCCGATATCGCTGCCGCTGTAAACCTTTACCCACGCGTGCAGATCGCTGGGGATCTGGGCACGCTCGATGACTGTCTTGTCCAGGGTATCGGTGGAGCGTTGACCGCCGTAGAGCACGCTGCGCATCACGTCCAGACGGCTCATGGTCACCCAGTTCAGGAAGTTTCCCGACCACGCGCTGCTGCAGCTGTGCTTGTTGGCACCACCGGCAACAGCAGATGCCTTGAACACATTGTTGTCTGAATTGCCCGCCGTCGCCGAATAGCAGAGGTTGGAATCGAAATAGCCGCCGTACTCGAACGTGTCCAGATAGGTGGTATCGAGGATGCCATCCTCGTTCAGATCGCTGTAATCGCTGTAGGCCTTGTTGAACAGCTGCTCGTCGCGCGACATCACCATCATCATCAGCGGCGGCTGGCTCTGCTTGGTGTAAAGCGGTTCCTGCGCGATGTCGTAGTCACCGAGCGCGGCATGCAGTGGAATGATCAGCGCGGCCAGGCCGGCGAGCACGGCCAGCCCGGCACCGGCACGCAGCCAGGTGGATGGGCGAAGGCGAAGGAAGCGTTGGTCGTTGTTCATGGGATGAAGACCGTATCGATGACAGCGCTGGCAGTTGCGTCGGTGGCCTGGTCACTGGCCAGGGCCGTGACCTGGTAGATGTTTCCGGTTTCCTCATTGGCCTTTCCACCGATGCGGCGGCTGGAGGCGGCGAAGCACTTGTCCAGGCGGCGGGTGTACTGGTCGCCGGTCTTTGTGACGGCGTTGGCCCAGGTCAGCGGATCGTAGGTGGGGCTGCACTCTTCCTGGTTCGCCCGGTAGACGTTGGTGCTGCCTTCCAGGGCGGTCTCGATGGCGGCCTCGGTCGCGCGCGCGCTCGACTCTGCGTTCTGGAACGCCAGGTTGGTACGGTAGTAGTTGGCGGCCATGCGCTCCTGCATGCTGGTCACCTGCATGCCTGCGATGCCGATGAGCGCGAGCAGGATCAGCATGATCAGCGCGACATAGAGCACGGCACCGCGCTGCTGCTGCGGGAACGCCGCCTGGGATCGTGACGTACGCATCATGGCCTCAATTGCCGTAAAGGCGGTTTCGCAGCGCCACGCTGGTCTGGTAGACCGCACGCATGCGCCCATCAGTCGGGGGGGTATAGGTCACGCCCATGCCGATCAGCGCGGCAGCGCCGTCGGACTGGCGTGCAGACGCGGGATCCGGACTGGACATCAGCAGGCCGATCTGCACGGCGCCGACCCGTCGCCAGGCCAGCTGGACATCAGCCGGCAACGATTCCTGCACCGTCTTGGCGGTACCCTGCCGGTCGATGTAGCCCGAAGGAGCCGGGGTATCCAGATTGCGATCCTGACCGTACAACAGCTGCAGGTTGTCCACGCCCTCCACCAGCGGTTCGGGCGCACCGGCGGCCAGGTCGCCGCCCGGGGTTGCACTGAAGCGGACCCGGTACAGCGAGCGCTGCTTGATGTCGGCGTCGTAGCCGACGTAGTACACGGCACTCTCGGCCCGGTACAGATTGGCCTGGCCCACCGTATACCCCTCCACGAAGGTACGCGAGCCGTTGAGCTTGACGGTGTTGAAGGTGACACTGGCGGTGGTGGCACTCACCGCGCTGGCCTGGAACACCGTGGCCGAAGAGCAGTCAGCGACGCCGTACAGCCCGGGATTGGCCACGCCACTGCGCAGCACCGACAGGCGCGAGGCGTCGAAATTGAACACCGGCTTGCTGGCATCGCCGCCGATGGAGGTGACCGGCACGCCATCGGGCATCAGGTAGCGCAGCGCGATGATGTCGCTGCCGTTGACGCGGTTGGTCAGCGCCTTGGCGATGGCGTCAGGCAGAGCGGGGGTATAGCTCGTGCCACCGGTATCCGGGGTGGCCTTGATGGTCAGCGTCTTGCCTGGCTCGGTATCGGTAGCCTCGTAGCCCTGGATCGACCGGTTGAAATCCAGCACCGGGTTGGTGGCGCCATCGAGTGTGGAGCGCAGCGAAACGCGCGTCGCCGAGGTCTGCGCCTGATCGTTGACGCAGCCGAAATGCCCGGCCATGCGGATCTCGCGCTGCAGGGTATCCATGGCGAAGCGGCTGTTCTCCTGCACCCGCGCCAGGCCTTCGGAAAGCCGGTAGGCTTCGCGCGAGGCGGCAAACACCTGCACCACGGCGAGCATGATGATCAGGCCGATCACCATCGAGATCATCAGTTCGATCAGCGACAGGCCGCGGGCGGAACTCCGGAGGCGACGGACGTTTTTCACAGTCGGGTACTCGCGCTGAAGGTGGTATCTGCGGCGTCGGCCTTCCAGCGTTCATCACCCCAGGTGACCTGCACGGTATACAGGGTGCCGTTGCGGGTGACCTTGGCCTTGGCTCCCTCGCCCATTGCCTTGCCGAGGCGGCAACGCCAGTCGGTCATGAAGGCCGCCTTGTCGATGGCGCTGCCGGTGGGGGGCGAACACTTGGTGGTCGTCGCCGTGTAGTCGCCGAGATAGAAGGCGGCAGCAGCGCGGTTGGCGCGGATCTGGTCCAGCAGTTCGTAGCTCAGGTTGGTCGCCTGGGTGCGGAAGTTCGCGCTCTGCACGTAGCGAACGTTCATCGTCTGCAACAGGGCGAAGCCCAGCAGGCCGAAGCCCAGCACGAGGATGGCGATCATCACTTCGATCAGGGTGAAACCCTGCTGGGCGCGGGGGGCCAGGGACAGCCGACGGGGAGGACGAGGCTTCACTTGCATGCTTCCTTCTGCAGCCGGACCTGGCCGGTGAGCGAGACGATCATCCGCCGCTGCAACGGCTGCCCGCCGCAGTCGGCTGGGCGCAGGGTGATGTTGGTGACAGCGGCAGCCCGGCTGCGGCCGCGCGCGTCGAACGCGATGCTGAGCGACTCATCGGCGACGCCCTTCATCTGCGAACGCGCTTCGGCGTAGCGCAGCACGGGCTCATCCTTGTCGTAACTGCCATTGCCGTTGCTGTCGTTCCAGACCATCCAGCCGTCGGCCCAGCTGGCGCCATCGCAGGCGGTGCCCGCCTTGGACGCGCAGACGGCGCCACCACGGGTGCCACGTATCGCCTCGGACCGGGCCAGCGAAAGCGCCCCCATCAACTCGTTGGCCGTGGTGGCCATGCGGTTGGAACGGATGGTGCCCTGGAAGCTGGGATAGGCAATGGCGGTCATGATCGCCAGCACGGCCACCGTGATCATCAGCTCGAGCAGTGTGAAGCCCTTGGACCGGCGCAGTGACATGGAACGCTCCCCAGCGTGTTGGTGGCCACGATGGCGCAGCCGCCGGCCGCCGGCAAGCGGCGGCAGGATGAACGGTCAGTTCCGGGCGATGGGCGTCAAAGGGTTGACACGCCAGCGCGCTGGACGGGGGGCGGAGCCCCTTCGGGGATCCGGCCCTGGACCCTCGCAAGGGGTCGGATCCCCGCAGGGGCTCCGACCCCGTCCGGTCAGGCCAGCACCTGGTAGCAGGGCTGGTATTCGCCGGAGATCTTCATCCGGCGCTGGTCGACGAACGCGCGCAGCAGTGCGTCCAGGGCCTGCATCATGTCGGCGTCGCCATGGATCTGGAACGGACCGAATTCCTCGATGCGGCGCATGCCGTCCTCCTTCACGTTGCCGGCCACGATGCCCGAGAACGCCCGGCGCAGGTCGGCCGCCAGCGCGTGCGGGGCACGGCCGTGGTGCAGGTCCAGCGCGGCCATCGCCTCGTGGGTCGGCACGAACGGCTGCTGGTACTCCCACGGAATCTCGATGGACCAGTTGAAGAAGAACGAATCCTTCTGCGCCAGGCGGTACTCGCGCACCTGCTTGATGCCGCTGGCCATCTTCTTGGCCACGGCCACCGGGTCGCCGATGATGATCTCGTAACGGTCTGCGGCCGCATCGCCCAGGGTCAGGCGGATGAAGCGGTCGATCTGCTCGAAGTACGGCGCGGCCACGGTCGGGCCGGTCAGGATCAGCGGGAACGGCAGGTCCTTGTTTTCCTCGCGCAGCAGGATGCCCAGCAGGTACAGGATCTCTTCGGCGGTACCGACGCCACCGGCGAACACGATGATGCCGTGGCCGATGCGGACGAAGGCCTCCAGGCGCTTCTCGATGTCCGGCATGATGACCAGGTGGTTGACGATCGGGTTCGGCGACTCGGCCGCGATGATGCCCGGTTCGGTCAGGCCGATGTAACGGGTGACCGTCCTGCGCTGCTTGGCGTGGGCAATGGTGGCGCCCTTCATCGGGCCCTTCATGGCGCCCGGGCCGCAGCCGGTGCAGATGTCCAGGCCGCGCAGGCCCAGCTCGTAACCGACCTGCTTGGTGTACAGGTACTCGTCGCGGCCGATCGAATGGCCGCCCCAGCAGACCACCAGGTTCGGGTCGCCCGGATTGAGGATGCGCGCGTTGCGCAGCAGGCCGAACACCGCGTTGGTGATGCCTTCGGACGATTCCAGCTCGGCCGCGTAGGCCGGGCCCATCTCGATGGCCATGTAGGCCAGGTCACGCACCACCGCGAACAACAGCTCGGCCACGCCGCGGATGATCTCGCCGTCGACGAAGGCCATCGCCGGGGCGTTGACCAGGTCGATGCGCACGCCGCGATCCTGCTGCGCCACCTGGATGTCGAAATCGGGGTAGAGATCACGCGCGGCGCGCGGATCGTCCGAGGCACTGCCACTGGTCAGCACGGCCAGTGCGCAGCGGCGCAACAGTTCGTGCATGCCGCCACCGGAGGCATCGCGCAGGCGCGCCACTTCGGCGCGCGACAACACATCCAGCCCACCACGCGGGTAGATCCGCGCATCCTGCACCGGCAGCGCACGGGCTGCCTTTTCGTTCGTGGTCATATCCAACTTTTCGCTTCCTTCAAGGTTTCCGACTGTACTGCCGCCCCCTTAAAAAGCAAAACGGCCGGGAAACCCGACCGTTGGATGCGTGCTGACCGCGTTCGCCGTTGCTGGGACCGCCGTTGCGGCGAAGGCGCCGCGCACGTGTCTGGATGCTACGCCGAAGCCAAACGCCCCGCAAGCACTTTCGCCTGAACGGAAAACGGCCGGGTTTCCCCGGCCGTTTCCGTGTGCAGCAACTACGTCAGTTCATCAGAACTGGTAGCGGAAGCCCAGCTGCAGCGACCACTGCGAGACACCGACGTCGAAGCCGTCTGCGTCTGCGTTGGCCACGGTCGGGGTGTCCGCGCCGCGGTAGTTGTACACGTACTTGCCCTGATACATGCCCTGCAGGGTGGCCACACGGCTGTCGGCGAAGAAGCCGTAGTCGTAGATGTTGCCCCACTTCTTGTTCAGCATGTTGCCGATGTTCTGCACGTCCAGCCAGATCTCGGACTTGTGGCCCTTCATGAAGCCCGGCAGCTGCTGGCTGATGCGCAGGTCGAAGGTGTTGATCCAGCCGGTACGGAACTGGTTGGCACCCGGCGTGCTGCCGGCGTACTTGGCCAGATCCGGGTTGGCGGCAAGCCATGCGAAGAAGTTCTTTTCCATGGCAGCGTCGGCAGTGAACTGGCCATTGGCTGCCAGCGTACCGAACAGCACGTCGCCCGGGCCCTTCGGCACGTAGAACAGGTCGTTGGCGCTGCGGCCGTCGCCGTTGGCATCGTTGACGAAGACGTAGCTGTACGGACGACCGCTACGGCCTTCGTACACCAGGCCGACCTTGGTTTCGTAATCGCCGAAGAACTTGTGCTTCCAGTTCAGCGAACCCGACAGGCGGTCACGGATCTGGTAGCGCGAGGTGTTCTCCACTTCGGTGTTGGCGTCGAAGGCGTACTGGTAGTTCCAACCCGAGCTGGCGGTGGAGCTGGTCAGTGAGCCGACTTCGGTCGCATCAGTGTAGGTGTAGCCGATGTTCCAGGACCAGTCACTGGTATCCGACCACGGCTTGCTCAGCGACGCGGTGAACTGCGAAGTGCGACCCTTGTCGGTGTTGGTGATCAGGTAGACGTTGTTGTAGTTGGCACGGTTGCGGCCAAAACGGGCGTCGCCCGAGGTCCATGCGCCGTTCTTGCTGGCGCTGTAGAACATGTCACGACCATCCGGACCCTGGTACTGCACCGGACCCAGGTTCAGGTTCTGGTAGTACAGGCCGTCCTTGACCTTGGTGACCAGCAGTTCGGCCGAAGCCACGATGCCGTACCACGGGGTTTCGTGGTCGAAGGCCAGGTTGGCCTTGTAGGTCGACGGCATGCGGAAGTCATTGCCGACGAAGTTGACGTTCTGCACGGCCGAACCTGCGCCTGCCGGAACCGGCTGGCTGTCCTTGTCCGGGCTGAAGACCAGGGTCGGATCGTAAACGGTGCGGTTGTAGACGCTGGTGTTGAAACCGGTCGCCGAGTAGCTGTTGCTCAGCCACACCTGCGGGGAATCACCCTGGAACAGGCCCACGCCGCCGCGCAGCTGGGTCGGGCGCTCGGTGTCGAAGGTGTAGTTGAAACCGAAGCGCGGCTGGACCAGGAACTTGTTGTTCAGGACCTTGCTGTTGTTGTAACCGAAGAAGCTCGAGGCCGGTGCGTTGTAGGCCGGTGCCGGGCTGGTGTCCGGACGGTCAGCGCGCAGACCCAGGGTCAGGGTCAGGTTGCTGTTGACGTACCAGGTATCCTGCACGAACAGGGCGAGGTTGCTGTACTTGTAGTCAGCGGCGATCGAACCGGCGCTGCGCTCCGGGGCGTAGTCGTAGGTGCTCCAGATACCGTTGGCGAAGTTGTTCAGGCCATAGAAGGTATAGGTGCCCCACGAGTTGGCGCCGTAGTAGTTGTAGATGTCGTTGGTGTCGTAGGAGGCACCGAACTTGACGTCGTGGTCACCCAGGGTCAGGGTGCCGGCGGCGTAGTAGTTCCACGCCTTGGTCTCGAGGATGTTGTCCTGCGAGTTGACTTCGGTACCCAGGTACAGCGAGTCACCCGACGGCGCAGCCTGAGTGCCGCCGAAGTAGATGCGGATGCTGGGCGCGTTGGTGTTGACGGCACGGATGGCCGAGTACTCGCGGTACGAAGCCTTCAGTTCGGTCGAGAAGTTGTCGGTCCAGTCGCTGAAGACCTGGGCAACGTAGCTTTCGTTGGTCTTGTTGTGCTGGTACCAGTACGAGTTCAGCGAAGCCGAGCTGGTGGTCATGCCGTTGATGCGCAGCTTGCTCTGGTCGATCTTGCTGTAGCGCACGCTGGCACGGTGGTTGTCGCTGATGTTCCAGTCCAGCTTCAGCGCGTACTCTTCCATGTTCGTGTCGCCATTGCTTTCCAGGCCACCGGCGTCGATGCCGTAGCCCTGGGCAATTTCCTGCGCACGGGTCACGTCAGCCAGGGTGAACTGGCCATTGGCCTTGCCCAGCGGCGTGGTCGACAGGTCAGCACCCGGTGCGGCCTGTTCGAACTTTTCGTAGTTGGCGAAGAAGAACAGCTTGTCCTTGACGATCGGGCCGCCCAGGGTCATGCCGTAGGTCTTTTCCTTGGTGAAACCGTTGAAGGGCTGGCCTTCCGGGTTGTCACCGAACCAGTCGCCGTCACGGTAGGTGCCGTAGACCGAACCGTGGAACTCATTGGTACCGGACTTGGTGACCGCGTTGACGGTGGCACCGGCAGCGGCAGCGATGCTGACGTCGTAGTTGGACAGGTTGATGTCCAGCGCTTCGATGGCTTCCATGGCGACCGGCTGGCGACGGGTCGGCATGTTGTTGCCTTCCAGACCGAAGGTGTCGCTGGCCGACACGCCGTCGATGTTGACCGAGTTGTAGCGCGGGTTCTGGCCACCGGCCGAGATCGAGCCCGAGGCGCGATCGATGAAGGTGACGCGCGGGTCAAGGCGCATCAGATCCTGGATGTTGCCGCCGATGGACGGCGCAACTTCGATCTGCTGCTGGCTGAGGTTGGTGCCCGAGCCCATCTTGGTGGCGCTGAACACTTCCGAGCCGCCGCCGACAGCGGTGACCTGCACGGTGTCCAGGTTGGTCGCGCCGGCCAGGTCACCGGCCAGGGTGGCGTTGATGGTGCCGGTCTGGTTCACGCCCAGGTAGACGCCATCTTCGGTCTTGGTGCCTTCACCCGGCTTGGTGATGGTGATGGTGTACGGACCGCCCACGCGCAGGCCGCGCGCGTTGTAGCGACCGGCCGCGTCGGTGGTCGCACGCGAGACGGTGCCCGACTCACTGTGAGTGATGGTGACTTCAGCGCCGGCAACGGGCTGGCCGCTGCGGGATACGACCTGGCCGCCGACACCGGCAGAGGTGCTCTGGGCGAAGGCGGGGGCGGCGGCGAGTGCAGCCACGAGACCAAGGGTAAGCTTGGACATCCGGAGTGGGTGGGTCATTTTTCGGTAGCCTCGATGCGAGTTGGCGATGGCGGAAAAAAAGCGCATCCAAACAGCCTTGCGGGCGGCTGCTCGGAGATTTATCTGGGGTTCCCTACCGTGAACGGCAGCTGCCGCAACGGTTAACACTAGATTAACACGCTATCCCATCAATATGACGGTTGTGCGACAAACGGCACCGGATCGCAACGCTATCGTGACGGAATCTTCATTCCGGGCTATCGAGCACTTAACAGGACACGGTGTCCGCGCGGGCGTCAAGTACCCGGCCCCGCCACGGGTGGCCGGCGGCGGACAGCAGCGCGACCGCGGCCTCGGCCGCCGTTTCCGGGCCCACTGCGGTCGCGTCCTGGTCGATCGAGTAGGCGCGGGCGCGCAGCGCCGTGCGCAACGGGCCGGGGTACAGCCCCGCCACCCGCACCGGGCCCTTGGCCAGTTCATCGTGCAGGCTGGCGATCAGGCCGCGCAGCCCATGCTGGGCCACGCCATAGCCGCCCCAATAGGCCTGCCCCACACGCTCGGGCGCGTCCACGGCGAACACCAGGGCGGCATCCTCGCGCTGGCGCAGCAGGGGCAGGCAGGCCTGGGCCAGCCAGGCCGGTGCGGTGAGGGTGACATGCACGGCACGGGCGAAACTGGCCGGGTCGGCCAGTTCAAACGGGGTCAGGCCGGGAAAGTGCGCGGCGCAGACCAGCACCCCGTCCAGGCGGCCCAGCTCGCGGCCGATGGCCTGGGCCAGGTCGGCGTAGTCGTCGGGGCTGGCACCTTCCAGATCCAGCGGATACAGCAGTGGCTCGGGGCCAACGGCCTGCACCTGGGCGTAGACCCGGTCCAGGCGGCGCGGCTTGCGCCCAAGCAGCACGACCGTTGCACCGGCCCGGGCGACAGCGACTGCAGCGGCACTGCCCAGCCCTCCGCCGGCGCCGGCCAGCAGCACCACGCGGTCCCGCAGGGGACGGCCATCGAGCGCCGTAACGGTCGACGTCGACGGCCAGGCACTCATCCCTGGGTGGCCTCTTCGACGATGCGCTTGAGCTCGCCGGCCTCGAACAGTTCCATGATGATGTCGCAGCCCCCGATCAGCTCGCCGTTGATGAACAACTGCGGGAAGGTGGGCAGGTTGGAAAAGCGCGGCAGGTTGGCGCGGATCTCCGGCTCTTCCAGCACGTTGACGGTGCGCAGCGACACCGCGCCGGCGGCCATCAACGCCTGCACGGCGCGGCTGGAGAAGCCGCACATCGGGTATTGCGGGGTGCCTTTCATGAACAGCACGAGCGGGTAACGATCCACCTCGGCCTGGATTTGCTGCATTACCGCCACACCTCACTCCTTGCTTCGCCGGACAAACCGACCGCGGTGGTCGGCTAGACTGCCCACGATAGCCACCATTGTATGCCGATGGTACCGGCTGCCACCGCTCCCTGGCCACGAACCTGTCCATGTCTGTCGAACTGCCTGCCCTGCCCTACCTTCCCGGCTCCCTGCAGCCGCACCTGTCGGCCACCACCGTGGAACTGCACCACGGCCGCCACCATCGCGCCTACGTGGACGCGGTGAACACCGCCATTGCCGGCACCGAATGGGAAGAGGCCACGCTGGAAGACATCGTGCGCCAGACCCAGGGCGCGCTGTTCGATGCCGCCGCCCAGGCCTGGAACCATGGTTTCTACTGGCAATGCCTGCGCCCGCGCGGCGGCGGCGAACCGCAGGGGCGCCTGGGCGAACTGGTGAAGCGCCAGTTCGGCGATGCGCAGCGCCTGCGCGAGGAATTCAACCGCGCAGCGCTGGGCCTGTTCGGCTCGGGCTGGGCCTGGCTGGTGCAGCACCCTGGCGGGCAACTGGGCATCCAGGTCACCCGCAATGCCGGCACGCCCGTGACCGGCGACAGCACCCCACTGCTGTGCTGCGACCTGTGGGAGCACGCCTATTACACCGACTACCAGCACGAGCGCGCGCGCTATCTGGACGGGTTCTGGCAGCTGGTGAACTGGGAATTCGCCGAAAGCCAGCTGCGCTGAGGCGGAACGCCGGGCACGGCCCGGCGACGCCTCACGCGTTCTCGTGTGCGGCCACCGCATCCATGACCCGCGCCGAATACACCAGCGCGGCGCCGGCATTGAGCGACACCGCCACACCCAGCGCCTCGGCAATCTCTTCGCGGCTGGCGCCCTGCTTCAGCGCCGCATCCACGTGCACGGTGATGCAGCCGTCGCAGCGAGTGGTGACCGCCACTGCCAGCGCGATCAGTTCGCGGGTCCTGGCATCCAGGTGGTTGGTCTGCGCGCCGGCATTGGCCAGCGTTGCGTAGCCCTTCAAGGTGTCGGGCGAGAGCTTGCCGATCTCGCCGATGCGGCCCTTCAGTTCCTTGCGGTAAGCGTTCCAGTCGAGCATGGCGGTGACTCCGGGGAAAGGAACCCCACGCTACCACCGCAGGGGCTGCGCCGATGCGTACACCGGCGCGCCACAATGTTGCAGCGTTGCGCCCGCCTCAGCGGTTGCGCAGCGCGTGTACCGCGGGGGCGACCTGCGCCTGGCGGTCCAGTTCCAGCCCGACCTGTTCCAGGGCATCGGCCAGGGCATCGGCCTGGTCGTCGCGCAGCGTGGCATGGCCCACCTTGCGGCCATCGCGCGGCTGCTTGCCATAGTCGTGCCAATGGCCACTGGCCTGGCCCAGCACCGGTGCCGGATCGGGCATGGCGCCCAGCCAGTTCAGCATGCAGGCATGGCCGAGCATGCGGGTACTGCCCAGCGGCAGGCCAAGCACGGCGCGCAGGTGGTTCTCGAACTGCGAGGTCTCGCTGCCTTCGATGGTCCAGTGCCCGGAATTGTGCACGCGCGGCGCCATCTCGTTGGCCAGCAGCTCGCCATCGCGGCAGAACAGCTCCAGCGCGAACACGCCCACATACTGCAGGTGTTCGGCCACGCGGCGCGCGTAACCAATGGCAGCTTCGTGCTCGGCCTCGGACAGCATGGCCGGGGCCACGCTGGCCGACAGCACGCCATCGACATGCCAGTTGCCGGTGACCGGCCAGGCCTGGAAGCTGCCATCGCGGCCACGCACGGCCACCACGCTCACCTCGCGCTGGAAGGCAACGAAGCCTTCCAGGATCAGCCCGGTGCGCTCGACCTGCGCGCCCAGCGCGTCCCATGCGGCGTCGATGTCGGCCGCGCTGCGCAGGCGGAACTGACCCTTGCCGTCGTAGCCCAGGCGGCGGGTCTTGAGGATGCACGGCAGACCAAACTCGGCAGCCTTCGCGGCCAGCTCGTCACGGCTGCGGATATCGGCAAAGGCCGGCAGCGGAATGCCCAGCTGCTGGAACAAGCTCTTCTCGCTCAGCCGGTCCTGGGCCACCGCCAGTGCGGCCGGCGGCGGATAGACCGGCACGCGGTCGGCAAGGAACTGCGCACTGTCGGCCGGCACGTTCTCGAAATCGAACGTGACCACGTCCACCTTCGCGGCGAACGCGGCCAGCGCCTGGCGGTCGTCGAAGGCGGCCACGGTGAGCGGTGCCAACGGCCCACTGCAGGCGTCGGCCGCCGGATCGAAGAGTTCAAAGCGCAGGCCCAGCGGCGCACCGGCCAGGACCATCATGCGGGCGAGCTGGCCGCCCCCCAGGATACCGACGGTCAGGTTCATTGGCGCGGGTCGTCGTGGGCCATCACGTCTTCGGTCTGGCGGGTGCGGAACGCCTCCAGCGCCTGGCCGATGGCCGGCTGGTCGCTGGCCAGCATGGCCGCGGCGAACAGTGCGGCATTGGACGCCCCCGCATTGCCGATGGCGAAGGTGGCCACCGGAATGCCAGCCGGCATCTGCACGATCGACAGCAGCGAATCCATGCCATTCAAGGCCTTGGACTGCACCGGCACGCCCAGCACCGGCACCGCGGTTTTGGCGGCGATCATGCCCGGCAGGTGGGCGGCACCGCCGGCACCGGCGATGATCGCACGCAGGCCGCGCGGGCCGGCTTCTTCGGCATAGCTGAACAATACGTCCGGCGTGCGGTGGGCCGAAACCACCTTCACTTCGAATGGAACACCCAGGGCTTCAAGCTTCTGGGCCGCGTGCTGCATGGTTTCCCAGTCGGAGCGGGAACCCATGACGATGCCGACGAGCGGCGCGATCGGGTTGGGGGTCATTGGCCGTCACCTACCTTAAAGACGTATTCTAGCCGTCTTCCACGCAAGACGAAGAACCATGGATCGCAAGCTGCTTGACCTGCTGGTGTCGCCCGATACCCGCCAGCCCCTGTCCCTGCTGGATGGCAAGGGTCTGGAAGCCCTCAACAAGGCCATTTCCGCCGGTTCGGTGAACAAGGCCGACGGCAACCCGCTGGCCCAGCCGCTGCGCGAAGCGCTGGTCACCCGTGACCGCAAACAGGTGTTCCGGGTGGACGACGGCATTCCGGTGCTGCTGGCCGAAGAGGCCATCCCGACCGCGCAGATCGCCGACTTCCCCGCCGCATGAGTACCCTGCCGACGCCGGATGCGGCCCAGGTCGCGGCCGATGTCGCCCGCGCGTTGGCCGAAGACGTGGGCAGCGGTGATGTCACCGCCGCCCTGCTGCCGGACCGGCCGGACAGCGCCTACCTGCTGTGCAAGCAGGATGCGGTGATCTGCGGCCGCCCTTGGTTCGATGCCACCCATCGCGCGCTCGATCCGCAGGTGCGGATTGACTGGCAGGTGGACGAAGGGGCGGTGGTCAAGGCCGGCACCGTGCTGGCCCTGCTGCAGGGCCGCAGCCGTAGCCTGGTCAGTGCCGAGCGCACTTCACTGAACTTCCTGCAGACCCTCTCCGGCACCGCCACCACCACCGCCCGCTACGTGGCTGCCGTGGCCGGCACCGGCACGCGCATCCTCGATACCCGCAAGACCCTGCCCGGCCTGCGCCTGGCGCAGAAGTACGCGGTGCGCTGCGGTGGCGGCGACAACCACCGTTTTGGCCTGTACGACACGGTGATGCTGAAGGAGAACCACATCCGCGCCGCCGGCTCGCTGCCGGCCGCGGTGGCTGCCGCACGCCAACAGTGGCCGCAGTTGCCGCTGGTGGTGGAGGTGGAAGACCTGGACCAGCTGCAACAGGCGCTGGACGCCGGCTGCGAGCGCATCCTGCTGGATGATTTCAGCGCCGACCTGCGACGCGACGCGGTGCGCATCACCGCCGGCCGCATTCCGCTGGAAGTGTCTGGCAGCGTGGGCTTCGACGGCCTGCGCGCCATTGCGGAGGACGGCGTCGACTGCATTTCCATCGGCGGCCTGACCAAGCATGTGCAGGCGATCGATCTGTCACTGAAGCTGGGCCCGCCGCCGGGTTGAGGCCTGGCATGGGGTCAGATCCCTTTCCCATGGGAAAGGGATCTGACCCCGTACTTCCTGTGGCAGGCCATCGATGCCGCCATTGCCGCCAACGCCGCCGTGGGGCTGATGGAGCCGACTGCGGGTCGCTCGCTGCGCTCGCTTTGTGTCGACCAAGGTCGACACCCACCAACAGCCTTGCTGGTCACCCTGCCGTGGCTGCTGCTGGCGGCGCCCTCACACCTTGCGTTCACGACGGCACTGCGACGCTGCGGCCATTCCCCACAGGAGCCGCGCATGCGCCGGATGCTGTTGCCTGCCTGCCTGCTGCTGGCCGCCGCGCCGCTGTCGGCCGCCGCCGCCGAAGCGTGCGACGTGCCACCCCGCTATGGCCTGAGCCCACTGGCGATCTCCATCCGCAACGCGGCCTGCAACGAACACCGGCTGTGGTACCGCGCCTTCATCGACCGCGAAGGCCGTGCGGCCAGCCTCACCGTCACCGAGGCTGAGAGCGGCCATCTGGCTGACAACGGCCTGGTGGCCTGGCGGCGCGTGGCCGCCTACTGGCGTGACAGCGGCACGTTGAATGCGATGGGCAGCATGGACGGCGCCAGCAGTTGCCTGGCGCCCCTGGGTGTGCGCTACACCGACAGCGACTGCCGCGCCTTCCTGGTCGACAACCCGTGGTCGGCCGCTTTCATTTCCTGGGTGATGGTGCGAGCCGGGGTGCCCGGCTTCACCACCTCGCCGCGCCACATCGACTACATCCGCGCCGCTTACCAGGCCGGCCCAGCCGGCAGCCCGTACCGGCTGCTGGACCCGACCACGGCCAAGCCCGCCCCCGGCGACATGCTGTGCTACCTGCGCGACCGCAGCAGCACCCTGAGCTACAGCGGGCTGGTGCAGGCACTGGGCAACGGCTCGGTGGGCCATTGGAAATCGCATTGCGAAGTCGTGGTGGCCGCCAACCTGGGCGGCGACCAGACCCTGTACCTGGTGGGCGGCAACGTGATGAACACCGTGGCCATGCGCCTGCTGCAACTGGATCGCAGCGGGCGCATCCAGCTGCCGCCGGCACGCTCGCGTGACGCCACCGGCATCGATACCAGCTGCACACCGGGGCGCGAAGACGAGTGCAGCTTCAATCGGCAGGACTGGGCGGCGCTGCTGCAACTGAATGTTGCGGCGCCTGCCACGCCCACTTACCCCAGCGCCCCCGCTGCAGCACCTGTTGATCGTTGAAGATCCTTGATCCCGGCCCGCTTCGCCGCCATCTTGACTGCATCGACTCCAGACATTCCATGCCATGCCCACCCTGCTGTTGTTGCTGATCGTTGGCGGTATCGTCTACTTCTTCTGGAATGCCGCACGTTCGGCCGCCGAGCGCGCGGTGGAACTGGGCCGCAATGCCTGCCGTGCTGCCGACGTGCAGTGGCTGGACCAGGCGGTGCACGCCACCGGGCTGCGCCTGTCGCGCGGCGAGGATGGCCGGCTCGGGTTCGAGCGCACCTTCAAGTTCGAGTATTCCTACGATGGCATCGATCGCCATGTCGGGCGCATGGTGCTGCGCGGCGGCCAGCTCGTTTCGTTCACCGGGCCGGGCGCGGCGCGGATCAGCAGGATCCGCGCGGATGTGGATGAGGCCGAAGATATCTAGGCATTGCGCCGGGCTGTGCTGACCAACGGTCGGCACCTACCAGGGCCGTTGTGCCGACCCACGGTCGGCACCTGCATTTACTTGACCACGCGCAGGGTCGGCCGGCCCTTCGGCGGCGGATTGGACGGCGGCGTGTCGTCTGGCGGGGTGTCGTCCTCGTGCAGCGGCTCGTCACTGGCGGTTGCTTCGGCACCGGGAATATCGTCCGGCAGTGCCATGCCCTGCCCGGTTTCGCGCGCGTACACGGCCAGTACCGCGCCGATCGGCACCTGCACCGGGTAGCTGGTGCCGGAGAAGCGCGCCGAGAAGCTCACCATCTCGTTGTCGATCATCAGCCGCACCACCGCACGTTCGGCGATGTTGAGCACCACGCGCCCGTCCTTCACGGCCGAAGGCGGCACCTGCACGCCGGGCACGCCGGCGTCGACCAGGATGTGCGGGGTCAGCTGGTTGTCGTTGATCCATTCCACCAGGGCCCGCAGCAGGTACGGGCGGTGGCTGGTCATGTGGAAGAAGTCGTCGGTCATGCGTGAAGTGTACGCGCACGACGCCCCTGTCGGGGCGCATCACGGCACGCCGGTGGGCGTGCAGACGGGAACTTCGGCAATCGCCTACACCGGAAGGTCGCGCAGCTTCTTTTCCTGATCGGTCAGGCTGCGCACGAACCCGGGGTGGCGGAAGATGCGGTTGCCATAGTCTTCGATGGCCTTGCCATCCTTGGGCAGCGGAACGTCCAGCGACTGCAGGCGCCAGATGATGGGCGCCATCGCGCAGTCGGCCAGGCTCATTTCGGGGTTCAGGAAGAACTTGCTGGCCTTGAACAGCGGCAGCGATGCGGTCAGCAGTTCCTTCAGCCTTTTGCGGCCGGCTTCGGCCTGGGTCTTGTTGCCCAGCTGGATGGCCTGCACCTGCGGCACCCAGTCGTGCTCAATGCGCAGCATGGCCAGGCGGATGCGGGCACGCGACAGCGGATCGACCGGCATCAGCGGCGGATGCGGGTAGCGCTCATCCAGGTATTCACTGACCACCGAGGCGGCGTACAGCACCAGCTCACGCTCCACCAGAGTGGGCACCGAGTGGTAGGGATTCAGATCGATCAGGTCTTCCGGCGGGTTCTGCGGATCGACCGGCACGAAATCATAGGTCACGCCCTTAGCCGCCAGGACCAGGCGCACCCGATGGCACAGGACATCGTCGTTCGAGGAAAACAGCGTCAGTGTATTGCGCATGCGTACGCTCGCCGCCATCAAAGGCTCTCCCACGACAGGAGACCGCCTGCCGTACCGGCGCCACCAGCCCCTTGCCGGTGGTCGACTCCTGCCCGAGTGTGCAACCGGGCATCACAAAAGCCAATAGGCCTGACGCAATGCCCCGCCCGGCTCAATGCACGTCCTTCCAGTATTCCTTCTTCAACAGATACAGCAGGAAGGTCAGCAGGGCCAGGAACAGGATCACCCACACGCCCAGCTGCTGGCGCTTCAGTGCGGCCGGTTCGCCGGCGTATTCCAGGAAGTTGGTGATGTCGCGCACGGCCTGATCGTACTGCCCGGCATCCACGCTGCCGGGGCTGTCGATGCGCAGGCCGGTGACCGGCGGGTCCATGCCCGGCGCTTCGGCCTTGCCATGCACCGCGTGCTGCAGCCCCTGCATTTCCCAGAGCGGGTTGGGCATGGAGGCATTGGGGAACAGGGTGTTGTTCCAGCCCAGCGGACGGCTGCTGTCCAGGTAGAAGGACTTCAGGTAGGTGTAGATCCAGTCGCTGCCACGCACGCGGGCGATCAGGCTGAGATCGGGCGGCATCTTGCCGAACCATTTCTCGGCCTGTTCCTTGGGCATGGACACCGGCACCGGATCGCCGATGGCCGAACCGGTGAAGTTGAGGTTGTTCATCACCTCCTCCTCACTCAGGCCCAGGTCCTGGCCCATGCGCGAATAGCGCAGGTACTTCAGCGCGTGGCAACCGGAACAGTAGTTCATGTACAACTGCGCGCCGCGCTGCAGCGACGCGCGGTCACCCAGATCATTGCCGGCCTGCAGCAGCTTGGCGCCACCTTCGGCGGCGTGGGCCAGGCTGCTGCCCAGCACCAGGGCGGCCATCAGGGCCAACCGGACCATCCAGCGCTCAGTCATGCGTGGTCACCCTTTCCGGTACCGGCTTGGTCTTGTCCAGCCTTGTCCATAGCGGCATGGTGATGAAGAACGCGAAGTACAGGAAGGTCAGCACCCGCCCGACGTAGGTTTCATGCGCGTCGGTGCCGGGGCCGGAGCCGATCACCCCCAGCCACACGAAGCACACGGCAAACACCCCCAGCAGCACCTTCGACAGCAGGCCGCGGTAGCGGTAGGACTTGACCCGTGCGCGGTCCAGCCACGGCACCAGGAACAGGATCGCGATGGCCGAGAACATCACCAGCACGCCGCCCAGCTTGTTGGGCACCACGCGCAACATGGCGTAGTACGGGGTGTAGTACCAGACCGGCTTGATGTGTTCGGGCGTGACCAACCGGTTGGCTTCGGTGAAGTTGTCGTGTTCCAGGAACAGCCCACCGAAGGCCGGGGCGAAGAAGATGATGAAGGCGGCGATGACCAGCAGGAACCCTACGCCGACGCCATCCTTCAGCGTGTAGTACGGGTGGAACGGAATGCCATCGGCCGGCGCGCTCGGCGACCAGCGGTTGCCCTTGGGCCCCTTCTTGATCTCCACGCCGTCGGGGTTGTTCGACCCCACTTCGTGCAGCGCGCCCAGGTGCAGCACCACCAGCAGCAGCAGCACCAGCGGCAGGGCGATCACGTGCAGGGCGAAGAAGCGGTTCAGCGTGGCATCGCTGGGCAGGTAATCGCCCATGATCCATTCGGTCAGGCCGTTGCCAATGACTGGGATGGCACCGAACAGCGAGATGATGACCTTGGCACCCCAGAACGACATCTGGCCCCAGGGCAGCACGTAGCCCATGAAGGCTTCGGCCATCAGCACCAGGTAGATCAGCATGCCCAGGATCCACACCAGTTCGCGCGGCTTCTGGTAACTGCCGTACAGCAGGCCGCGGAACATGTGCAGGTAGACCACGATGAAGAACAGCGAGGCCCCGGTGGAATGCATGTAGCGGATCAGCCAGCCCCATTCGACATCACGCATGATGTATTCGATGGAGGCGAACGCTTCGGCGGCGTTCGTCTTGTAGTGCATGGTCAGGAAGATGCCGGTGACGATCTGGTTGACCAGGATCAGCAGCGCCAGCGAGCCGAAGTAGTACCAGATGTTGAAGTTCTTCGGCGCGTAGTATTCGCTGACATGCTTGCGGTAGACCGGCATCAGGCCGGGCGCGCGCGCGTTGACCCAGTCGGCCACGCCACTGGCGGTACGGCTGAGGATGTTGCTCATCAGGCAGCCCCCTGCGGATCGACACCGATGATGACGGTGTTGTCGTCCTGGTAGTGGTGCGGTGGCACCAGCAGGTTGATCGGCGCCGGCACGTCCTTGAACACGCGGCCGGACATGTCGAAGCGCGACTTGTGGCAGGGGCAGAAATAGCCGCCCTTCCACTGCGGATCGTAGGGTTCAGGGCGGATCTCGGCGACCATTTCCGGCGAACAGCCCAGGTGCGTGCACAGCCCGACCAGCACCGAGATTTCCGGTTTGATCGACCGCAGCTCGGGGTTCTGCTTCAGCACGTACTCGGGCTGCTGGTCCTTCTCGCCCGATTCGGGATCCTTCAGGCGGCCATCGAGCCCATGCAGCGCATCCAGGATGGCCTTGGAGCGCTTGACGATCCAGATCGGCTGGCCGCGCCACTCCACGATCAGGCGTTGGCCTTCCTGCAGCGCGCTGATGTCGGCCACCACCGGTGCGCCGGCAAGCTTGGCACGGGCACTGGGGTTCCAGGACTTGATGAAAGGAACAGCGGTGAAGCCTACGCCGACGGCACCCACCACGGCAGTGGTGGCAGTAAGAAAACGCCGACGTCCGGTGTTGACTGGATCGTATACCCCATCGTTGGCCATCCGGCACTCCGATATTGATTAGGTAGCTTTAAGGCTGCCAGCGGATCCGGTGGGGGCCAGAGCCGCATTGAATCGTGGTCGAGTGTAGCGGAACCGTCGCGCGCCACACAACGCGGTGCAACAAAATTTTGAACGTGTGCCGACTAACAGTCGGCACCTACCAGTCGGCACCTACCAGTCGGCGCCTGCCCAAGGCGTGCCGACCAGCGGTCGGCACCTACTGCTTTGTCAATGCGGTGCGGTAGCGGTCGGCCAGCTGGCCGACCCGGCGCACGTAGTACTGGGTTTCACTGTACGGGGGCACGCCGCCATGGCGGTCGACCGCGCCCTCGCCGGCGTTGTAGCCAGCGGCGGCCAGGGTCAGGTCGCCGTTGAAGCGCTTCAGCAGCCACGCCAGGTACTGCACGCCGCCGCGGATGTTCTGGCTGGCATCGTAGGAATCGGCGACACCGAAGCGTGCCGCGGTGGGCGGCATCAGCTGCATCAGCCCCTGCGCGCCGGCGCGGCTGAGCGCGGTGGGGTTGTAGGCCGATTCGGCATGGATGATCGCGCGCACGATGGCTTCTTCCACGCCGAACTCGCGCGCGGCCGACGCGATCTCGGTCTGGAACGAGGTGGTGTTGAGCCGCACGCTGCCGAAATCGACGCGCGGATTGACCCCGCAGGCATAGCAGCGTTCGATGAAGCTGTAGCGGATGGTCCGCACCGGCCCCAGGTTGGCCACCTGCGCCGGCCGCGCACTGGTGTAATGGCGAACCCCGTCCTTCATGTACGAATAGACCTGGCCACTGACCGTGCGGCCCGCGCGCGGGGTGGCCGCAGGTGCCGTGGTGGAGGCGACTGCCGGGCTGGCGGCACTGGCGGCCACGGCGACCGGATTGCGCTCGGCGCTGGCCACGGCCACCGGGGCGGCGGCAGGTGTGGGCGTGGGTGCTGGCGCCACCGGGCGTGTTGGACGACTGGGCTGGCGGGTGTAGCTGATGGTGGTGCAGCGCGCACCGGCCACCCGCTTGCTGACATAGCTGGTGACCCCGTCAGCGCCTTCGCACTTGTACAGGGTGCCGGCGCTGGCCGGCGCAGCGGTCAGCGCAGCGATGATTATCGCCGTTGTCCCCAGTCTCCCCTTCATGGGCGCGAGTGTCCCAGCTTCGCCGGGCCTTGCCAAGCGCCACGGCTCAGTCCGTGACCGCCGGCACAGCCAGCAGCTGGCTCAACCCGCCCAACCGCTCGGCCAGTTCCTGCCGCAGCGTTTCCGGGGTGGTCCACAGCGCCAGCGGCAGGCGGTCCAGGCTGAGGATCTGCGCCAGCATCATGCCGCGGCTCTCGGCCCCCATGCGCAGCAGGCAGTGCTGCGGCCCATCTGCCTCCAGCACCCCGCACCAGGGCGGAATGCGACTTTCCAGCTCGGCCTGGCTGCCGGCCAGGCGCAAGGTGGCCTGCAGGGCAAACGGCGCCTGGCTGACGGCCTGGCGCACCATCACGTCCGGCGGCGCGGGTGTGCGCCGATGCAGGCCGGGTTCGGCCAGCGCCTGCACCGCCCCCATCCGGTCCACGCGCAGGGTGCGCCAGTCCTGCCTGCCGAGGTCCCAGGCCAGCAGGTACCAGCGCCGGCCGTAGTTCACCAGGTGCTGGGCCTCGACCTGGCGCTGGGTGACCACGTCCTGTGCGCTGCGGTACTCGAAGGCCAGCCGCGAGGCCTGCCGGCAATGCTGGGCCAGCCGCCCCAGCAGCCGCGCATCGGTGGCCGGCAGCTCGTTCAGCGTGGCCGTGGCGGCGTGTACTTCACCGGCCTGCTGGCGGCGCCGGGTCGGCACCAGCGGGTCGAGCTTGGACAGCAGGCCGCGCGCGGTGTCGTCAATGCCGGACACCGTGGCCGAGGCCGCACGCAGGGCAATGGCCAGGGTGGTCGCTTCTTCCTCATCCAGCAGCATCGGCAGCACCGGGGCGCCTGACCCCAGCCGGTAGCCGCCGCCGACCCCGGCCGAGGCCTGCACCGGGTAGCCCAGTTCGCGCAGCCGCTCGATGTCGCGGCGGATGCTGCGCCGGTCCACGCCCATGCGCTCGGCCAGCTCGGCACCCGACCAGTGTCGGCGGGCCTGCAGCAGGGCGATCAGACGCAGCAGTCGGTGGGCGGTGTGGCGCATGAAGGATCAAGGACAGAAGTCGTCCGCGATTGTGCCCCAGCATGGCCCCACGGTTCACCCCTCTCACTGCAAGGAGCACCACCATGTCCTCACGCCTGATCACCCTCTACCACGCCGCCCGGTCGCGCTCGAGCGGTGCGGTGGCCCTGCTGGAAGCGCTGGGGGCGGACTACCGCCTGCACGTGCTGGACCTGAAGGCCGGCGCCAACCTGGCCCCGGCCTACCTGGCCATCAACCCGATGGGCAAGGTGCCGGCCATCGTCCATGACGGCGCGCTGGTGACCGAACAGATGGCCATCTATCTGTACCTGGCCGACCTGTACCCCGAAGCCGGCCTGGCGCCGCCGATCGGCGATGCCCTGCGTGCCCCTACCTGCGCTGGATGGCCTTCTACGGGGCCTGCTTCGAACCGGCGATGATCGATCGGGCGATGCACCGCGACCCGCCGCCGCATGCGTTCTCGCCCTACAACGACGCCGATACCGTGCTGCAGGTGATCGAGGCCCAGCTGGCGCAGGGGCCGTACCTGCTGGGTGACACCATGAGCGCCGCCGACGTGCTGTGGGGCAACGCCCTGCAGTGGACCACTGCGTTCGGCCTGGTGAAGCCGGCGCCGGCCACCGCCGCGTTCATCGCGCGCATGGCCGAACTGACCGCGTTTGATCGCTCGCGGCAGATTGACGCGGAGCTGGTGGCGGCTTGAGGCGTGCCGGCAGATCCACGCCTTGCGTGGATGAATTCCGCCGGGCATGGCCCGGCGCTACCGGCGGGCGGTGCGGGATACGGGTAGAATTGCCGCCTTTCCCGCCACCCGAATGGATTAAGCGCCATGACCGGGACGCCAGACGTCTTTCCGCCCGCCGCCCCGGGCGGCACCCCGCTCGTTGCCCTGCCCACTGGTCCGCGCAAGCCCGACCAGGTGAAAGGCAAGCTCTACATCAAGACCCACGGTTGCCAGATGAACGAGTACGACTCGGCCAAGATGGCTGACGTGCTTGCCGCCAGCGATGGCCTGGAACTGACCGACCGCCCGGAAGACGCCGACGTCATCCTGGTCAACACCTGCTCCATCCGCGAAAAAGCGCAGGAGAAGGTGTTCAGCCAGCTGGGCGTATGGAAAGGCCTGAAGAACAAGGGCCGCGAGGTCATCATCGGCGTGGGTGGCTGCGTAGCGTCGCAGGAAGGCGAAGCGATCATCAAGCGCGCGCCGTTCGTGGACCTGGTGTTCGGCCCGCAGACCCTGCACCGCCTGCCCGAACTGATCCGCGCCCGCCGCGAACAGCAGCGCCCGCAGGTGGACATCAGCTTCCCCGAGATCGAGAAGTTCGACCGCATGCCCGAGCCGCGCGCCGAAGGTGCGTCTGCGTTCGTATCGATCATGGAAGGCTGTTCCAAGTACTGCTCGTTCTGCGTGGTGCCCTACACCCGCGGCACCGAGGTCAGCCGCCCGTTCGAGGACGTGGTGGTGGAAGTAGCCCAGCTTGCCGCGCAGGGCGTGCGCGAGATCAACCTGCTCGGTCAGAACGTCAACGCCTACCGTGGCCCGTATGGCGATGGTGAGTTCGCCGACCTGGGCCTGCTGATCCGCACCATCGCCGAGATCGATGGCGTCGGCCGCATCCGCTTCACCACCTCGCATCCGCTGGAGTTCAGCGATTCGCTGGTCGATGCGTTCCGCGATGTGCCGCAGCTGGCCAACTTCCTGCACCTGCCGGTGCAGGCCGGCAGCGACCGCGTGCTGTCGGCGATGAAGCGCGGCTACACCGCGCTGGAATTCAAGTCGAAGATCCGCAAGCTGCGCGCGGTGCGCCCGGACATTTCGATCAGCTCGGACTTCATCGTCGGTTTCCCCGGCGAGACCGATGCCGATTTCGAGAAGACCATGAAGCTGATCGAGGACATCGGCTTCGACCACAGCTTTTCTTTCATCTATTCGCGCCGCCCGGGCACGCCGGCGGCCGACCTGGAAGACACGATCAGCGATGCGGAGAAGCACGCGCGCCTGTCGCGCCTGCAGGAACGCATCAATGCGCACGCGGCCAGCATCTCCGAAAAGATGGTCGGCACGGTGCAGACCGTGCTGGTGGAAGGTCCGTCGCGCAAGAACCCGAACGAGTTGACCGGCAAGACCGAGAACATGCGCTCGGTGAACTTCCCGGCGCCGGCGCGCCTGATCGGCCAGTTCGTGGATGTGGTGATCACCGAGGCGCTGACCAATTCGCTGCGTGCGCGGGTGGTGGCGGAGTAAGGGAGGTGTGCCGACCAACGGTTGGCACCCACCGGGGCCCCATCGATGGGGTCAGAGCCCCTCCGGGGATCTGACCCCGTCGTTGCCTGGCACATTTTTCACCAGCGCTTCACAAGCCTTGCGGGGTGGGCACCGCACGCACTTGTCCACAGCTTTCTGCGGCGCCGATCCACACCCGGTGTGGAGAACTGTCGCCCCGCCCGTCTGCGCGCTACCCTTGTCTTCCCTGACCCACCGCGGTGGACGGCGAACCCGCCCCACCCTCTGCAATGAAAAGCATCGAGCATCGAGATTTCACCCTGTCGCCGGAAGACACCGAGCGACTGGCCAACCTGTCCGGCCCCTTCGATGGGCACCTGCGCCAGATCGAGCTGAAGCTCGGCGTGGAGATCGCCAACCGCGGCTTCGTGTTCCGCATCAGCGGCCGCGACGAAGCCACCGCCGAAGCGCAGAAGCTGATTGAAGCGCTGTACGCCGAGACGGCCGAGACCACCTTCGACAACCACGCCATCCATCTGCGCCTGGCCAAGGCCAACCTGGACCAGATTGCCGAGCGCGCGTACGAAGCGCAGGAGGTGGCGATCAAGGTCAAGCGTGGCACCGTGCGTGGCCGCGGCGCCAACCAGGCCCGCTACCTGCACCAGATCACCACCCACGACATCAACTTCGGCATCGGCCCGGCCGGTACCGGCAAGACCTTCCTGGCCGTGGCCAGCGCGGTGGAAGCGCTGAACGAATCGCGCGTGCAGCGGCTGATCCTGGTGCGCCCGGCGGTGGAAGCCGGCGAGAAGCTGGGCTTCCTGCCCGGTGACCTGTCACAGAAGGTCGATCCCTACCTGCGCCCGCTGTACGACGCCCTGTACGAAATGCTGGGCGTGGAAAAAGTGGTGAAGCTGCTGGAAAAGAACGTGATCGAGATCGCTCCGCTGGCCTACATGCGGGGGCGCACGCTGAACGATGCGTTCGTGATCCTGGACGAGGCGCAGAACACCACCATCGAACAGATGAAGATGTTCCTGACCCGCCTGGGCTTTGGTTCCACCGCGGTGGTGACCGGCGACCTGACCCAGACCGACCTGCCCAAGCACGTGAAGTCGGGCCTGCGCGATGCCATCGAGGTGCTGCGTGACGTTGATGGCGTCAGCTTCACCTTCTTCGAAGCGCGCGACGTGGTGCGCCACCCGCTGGTGGCCCGCATCGTCAGTGCCTACGACCGCCGCGACCTGCACCAGATCCAACCCGGAGCCACCCCATGACCAAAGGTCCCGTGCGACTGGATGTCGCCATCAGCTATGCGCTGCCCCGCACCGGCCTGCCGGCCGCCGTCAGTTTCCGCAAATGGGTGGCGGCGGCATTGAAGGGCCGCATCCGCGAAGCCGACCTGGCCATCCGCGTCGTCGATGCCAAGGAAGGGCAGTCGCTGAACCGCCATTACCGTGGCAAGGATTACGCCACCAACGTGCTCAGCTTCCCCGCCGAGCTGCCCGAAGGCCTGCCCAAGGGGGTCAAGTTCCCGCTGCTGGGTGACCTGGTGATCTGCGCACCCGTGGTGGCGCGCGAGGCCGACGAACAGGGCAAGGCCCTGAACGCGCACTACGCGCACCTGACCGTGCACGGCGTGCTGCACCTGCTGGGCTGGGACCACGAGGATGACAAGGAAGCCGAGGCGATGGAACAGCTGGAGCGCGAGATCCTGGCCGAGCTGGGCATCGACGATCCCTACGCCGGCGAGCGCTGAGCCACCGGTCGCGCTACCCTGCAGCCGCAACCTCCCCGGAGACAAGGATGATGATGGACGACATGGGGCCGTTCCTGGCCGGAAGTGCGATCTTTGCCCTGCTGCTGGTGGTGGCCGCCAACGTGCTGCGCCGGGTCAGCGCCCGCCACCCGGATGGACAGCACTGGCTGCTGCGTACGCTGGCCCTGCTGTGCCCGGCCAGCCTGCTGGCTGCGGTGGTGCTGGGCAATGTGGGGCCGCAGCTGCTGGGCGGTCCAGGATCGCCCAGCAGTACGCCCACGCTGTGGGCCACGTCGATGGTGCTGGTCATGATCGGCGCGTTTTCCGCGCCGGTGTGCTGGCGCGTGGTGCTGCAGCATCGCCTGGGGCGGGCCAGCAGCAGCCTGCCGTTCTTCCACGCCACGCGCACCCAGCTGTGCGCGCTGTTCGTGCTTGCCGCGGTCTACGTGACCGCGGTCAAGCGGATCGACCCCGCAGACTTACCGGCCTGGGTGCTGCAACCGGGTGTGCTGCAGATCGCACTGAGCGAGATGATGCAATTTGTCCATCTGGCCATGGTCGCCGTCATGCTGACCCTGCCCCTGATGGCACTGCGCGCGCTGGCGCGGCGTTCGCTGCGGCGTGCGCAGACGCTGCTGGGCCGCGCGCCGCAGGGCTGAGCCCTACGGACATGAAGGGGGTCCGGCCGCTACCATGGCCGGGCATCCTCCATCGCGGACCCTCTGCCTGTGCTGCTGCGTACTGCCCTGCCCCTGCTGCTTGCCTCCCTCGCCGCCACCGCCTCGGCGGCACCGCTGGACCTGCCCGCGCTGATCGAATGCCGCCAGGGCGTGGCCGACCATGCCGCACTGGCGCCGCTGCTGGCCGACCCGTTGAAGGCGGTGGCCAACGGCCTGCAGCCGCTGCCGCAGGCCAACCAGTTCATGACCGAGTTCCGCCTGGCCAACCCGATCACCGTGTTCGGGCAGCAGACCGACCATATCGCGGTGGCCGGGGCCAGCGTGATGGCCGTGCTGGACCAGGCCGACCCGCGCCCGCTGGCCACCCGTCTGGCGCTGGAAACCGGTTATGACAAGGACAGCAAGTTCATGGCCGGACGCGAAGTGGTCAGCCGCGATGTCACCGACCCGAAGACCGGCGAGGCGCAGATCGAATCGATCATCCTGAGCGTGTCCACGGTGGCCAGCCACCCCGGCCGGACCCTGGCCGGCTGCACCTACAGCCTGGACCTGCCGGCCGAGGACGAGGCCCCCGGCGACGCGGCCAACGGTCACTGAAAGGCCCCCACATCCTGCTAGACTGGGGCCAACGCCCGGGTTTCCGGGTGCCCTTTTTCCAGAGATGTCTGAAGACGACAGTAGTAGCTCCCCGCAGGAGCCCAATGAAAAGAAGCGCGGCTGGCTGGAACGCCTGACGGCCGCCTTCTCCGGCGAACCCCACACCCGCGACGAGCTGGTGGCTGTGCTGCACACCGCACAGGACGAAGGGCTGATCGCCGCCGATACCCTGAAGATGATGGAAGGCGCCATTTCGGTGGCCGAGCTGACTGTGGGCGACGTGATGATTTCGCGTTCGCAGATGGTCTCGCTGCCGGTCGAGGCGCCCTTCCTGGAACTGATGAAGCAGGTGGTCGAATCCGGCCATTCGCGCTTCCCGGTGCATGGCGAGAACAAGGACGACATCCTTGGCATCCTGCTGGCCAAGGACCTGCTGCGCGGCGTGGTGGCCGACAACGGCCCGGCCAACGTGCGCGAACTGCTGCGGCCGGCGGTGCTGATTCCCGAGGCCAAGAAACTCAACGTGCTGTTGAAGGAGTTCCGCCTGTCGCGCAACCACATGGCGATGGTGGTGGACGAATACGGTGGCGTGGCCGGCCTGGTCACCATCGAAGACGTGCTGGAACAGATCGTCGGCGAGATCGACGACGAGCACGATGAAGCCGAAGACCCCTCGGCGCAGATCGCCATCCAGGCCGATGGCCAGTACGTGGTGGACGCGCTGACCCCGATCGGCGACTTCAACGAACGCTTTGGTGCCACCTTCTCCGATGAGGACTACGACACCATCGGCGGCCTGGTGACCGAAGCCGTGGGCCACCTGCCGGAAGTGGGCGACGAACTGGCGCTGGACCGCTTCATGTTCCGCGTGGCGCGTGCCGACGCGCGCCGGGTGCAGGCCTTCCATGTGACCGTGCTGCCGCCGGACGCGCAGGACGACGCTTGAAGCGCCGCGGCCTGTTGATGCTGGCATGGCTGGCGCTGTGCACGCTGGCCCTGGCCCTGCCAGGGTCGGCCTTCGCGCAGGCCGCAGCGGTTCCTGCGGCGGCTGCGGACGCAGCGCCGCCGCGTATCGGCGTGGTGACCATGCAGCCCGGCACGGTATTCTTCGAACGCTTCGGCCACGACGCCATCGTGGTGCTGGACCCAGTAAGCGGTGCGGCCACGTCCTACAACTTCGGCTATTTCGATCCGTCCGAACAGGATTTCATCAGCCGCTTCGTGCGCGGCGAGATGATGTACTACCTGGTGGCGCTGCCGCTGCAGCAGGACCTGTCCTACTACGACGAAACCGGACGCGGGGCCAGCGTGCAGTGGCTGGACCTGCGCCCGGACCAGGCGCGGGCATTGGCCGATGGCCTGGCAGAGCGGGCCAAGCCGGAAAACGCGCGCTACCACTACGATTACTACACCGCCAACTGCGCCACCATGGTGCGCGACACCCTGGACGAGGCCCTGGGCGGCGGCCTGCATGCGCAGCTGTCGGGGCGCTCGCGCGGCAACACCTACCGCAGTGAATCGGTGCGCCTGGCCTCGCCGGCACCGTGGATGTGGCTGGGCTTCGACATCGGCCTGGGCCCGTTTGCCGACCAGCCGCTGTCGCGCTGGCAGGAAGCCTTCGTGCCGATGCGCCTGGCCGATGCCCTGCGCCAGGTACGCAACAGCGATGGCCGCCCGCTGGTGCAGAGCGAGCAGGAACTGCTGCCGCACCGCATTGCCGCCGAACCGAAGGAATCGCCGCGGCGCTGGTGGCCGTGGCTGCTGTGTGGCCTGCTGGCCGCCGCAGGCATCGTGGCCCTGCGCCAGCGACCGCGCCTGCTGGCCGGCCTGGCCCTGCCGCTGTGGCTGCTGTGTGCGATCGCCGGCGGCCTGCTGGTGTTCCTGTGGGGCTTCAGCATCCACTACGCCGCCTGGGCCAACCGCAACCTGCTGCTGCTGTCGCCGCTGGCGGTGCTGCTGCTGCCCGGCGCCATCGCCCTGCTGCGCAGGCGCGTGCCGGGTCGCGTGTTCAGCGTGGTGCTGTGGCTGCTGGCCGCGCAGTCGGTGGCCGCACTGGTACTGCACTGGCTGAGCCTGCAGGCGCAGTACAACGTGCAGTGGATCGTCCTGCTGCTGCCGGTGCACGTTGCCCTGGCCTGGGTGCTGGGGCGTCGTCCTCACTTGTCCCACACGGCGCAGTGACGCACGATGGCGGGCATGTCATTGCCCGCCCCTGCTTCCCCGGCCGCTACGGCCAACCCCGCCTGTGTCATCAACTGCGTCCACTACGATGACCAGGGCATCCGCCACGACATCAGCCTGGATGCGATCAGCGATGTGATCGCCAGTGGCAACGGCTTCGTCTGGGTGGGTCTGTACGATCCGGCCGACGCCGTACTGCTGAAGCTGCAGGAAGAATTCTGCCTGCATGACCTGGCCATCGAAGACGCGCGCAACGCGCACCAGCGGCCCAAGGTCGAGGCCTACGGCAATTCCCTGTTCGTGGTGGTGACCACCGCGCAGATGGTGGACGAGCGCATCCAGTACGGCGAAACCCATGCCTTCCTGGGCCCGCGCTTCCTGGTGACCGTGCGCCATGGTGCGTCGCTGTCCTACGCACCGGTGCGCGCCCGCGTGGAGCGCGAGCCGCAGCTGCTGAAGATGGGCCCCTCGTACTGCCTGTATGCGGTGACCGACTTCGTGGTGGACAACTACCTGCCCATCACCAATCGCTTCCGCGACACGCTGGAACTGCTGGAGAAGGACATCTTCGCCGAGAGCTACAAGCGCAGCACGGTGGTGCGGCTGTACGAACTCAAGCGCGAACTGAACAAGATGCGCATGGCCGTGGCGCCGCTGCAGGATGTGCTGGCCCAGCTGCGCCGTTACCAAGGCGATCTGATTCCCGACGAGGTGAAGCTGTATGTGCGCGACGTACACGACCACGCCGTGCGCATCAGCGATGTGATCGACACCCTGCGCGAGATGCTGGGCACCGCGCTGAGCGTGAACCTGTCGCTGGTGACGCTGGCGCAGGGCGAAACGGTGAAGCGGCTGGGTGCATGGGCGGCGCTGCTGGCCGCGCCGACCCTGATCACCAGCTGGTATGGCATGAACTTCAGCCACATGCCCGAGCTGAACCAGCCGTGGGCCTACCCGTTGATGATCGTCGGCGTGGGCGCGGTGTGCGTGGGGTTGTACCGGCTGTTCAAGCGCGCCAAATGGTTGTAGGGCGTTTTTTGTAGAGTCGAGCCATGCTCGACTGCTGTACGAGGTGTTGCGTAGAGTCGAGTTTGCTCGACTGCTGTTCGCAAAGCAGTCGAGCATGGCTCGACTCTACAGAAACGGGGATCAGGCCACGTAGACGGTCTTGATGTTCATGAACTCATGGATGCCGTGGTCGGCCAGTTCGCGGCCAAAACCGGACTGCTTGCTGCCGCCGAAGGGCAGCCGCGCATCACTCTTGACGATGGCATTGACGAAGGCGGCGCCGCATTCCATGCGCTGGGCGAAGGATTCGCCGCGCACCGGATCGCGCGTCCACACGCTGCCACCCAGGCCGAAACGGGTGTCGTTGGCCACGCGCAAGGCCTCGTCCTCGTCGGCCACGCGGATCACCGCGGCCACCGGCCCAAACAGTTCCTCGTCGTAGGCCGGCATGCCCGGGCCCACCTGGTCCAGCACGGTGGCCGGGTAGCCGGCATGCGTGCCGGCAATCGGTTCGCCACCCAACAGAACGCGTGCGCCCTTGGCCACGCTGGCCTGCACCTGCTTGTGCAGCTCATCGCGCAGGTCGGCGCGCGCCATCGGCGCCAGCGTCGTGCCGCGCGCATCGGGATCGCCGTACTGCCGCTCGCCTGCTGCTTCCACGAAGCGGCGGGTGAATTCGTCGGCCACGGCATCCACCACGATGAAGCGCTTGGCCGCGATGCAGGTCTGGCCGCTGTTGTCGAAGCGCGACGTCACCGCCGCCGCCAGCGCCTTGTCCAGATCGGCATCATCGAGCACCACGAAGGCATCGCTGCCGCCCAGTTCCATCACCGACTTCTTCAACTGGCTGCCGGCATTGGAGGCGATGGAGCGCCCTGCCCGCTCGCTGCCGGTCAGAGTAACGGCCTTCACCCGTGCATCGCGCAGCACCTCGGCGGCCTGGTCGTTGTCGATGTGCAGCACGTCGAACACACCGTCCGGCAGGCCGCCGTCACGGCACACCGCCAGGATCAGGTCGGCACACTGCGGCACGTTGCTGGCGTGCTTGAGCAGGGCCACGTTGCCGGCCATGAACGCCGGCGCCAGGAAACGGAACACCTGCCAGATCGGGAAGTTCCACGGCATCACCGCGAACACGCAGCCGATCGGCTCGTAGCGCACGTAACTGCGCTGTGCTTCGGTATCGATCAGTTGCGGCTTCAGGTAATCCGCAGCATGGTCCGCGTAGTACTCGCAGGCCGCCGCGCACTTGTCCACCTCGGCAAAGGCCTCGGCCTTGAGCTTGCCCATCTCGTGGGTCATCGCCTGCTGCAGGTCGTCGCGACGGCTGCGCAGCTGCGCGGCAATCTGGCGCAGGATGGCGCCGCGTTCCTGCAGCGAGCGCTCGGCCCAGCCGCGGAAGGCATCGGCGGCGCCCTGCAGGCGCTGCTCGATATCGGCAGCGCCCATCAGTTCATGGCGGTAGGTCACCTGGCCGGTGGCCGGATCGACGATCTCGACGGTCATGGGGGGTCTCCATCAGGGTGACCCCCATTGTGCGCCGCCGCCCGTGAGCCGGGCGTGGCTGCGGCCTCAGCCGTTGTCCTGGCGGGCCAGCTGCAGGTCGCGCTGGCGGCGCTTTTCCGCACGCGCATTGATGTACCAGCCAATCACCGCAGCAATCGACACCGCCGACACCAGCAGCGTGGCCAGGGCATTGATCTTCGGGCTGATACCCATGCGCACCGAGGCAAAGACCTTCATCGGCAGCGTGGTCGAACCGGGCGTGGCGACGAAGCTGGCCACCACCACGTCATCCAGCGACAGGGTGAAGGCCAGCAGCCAGCCGGCCACCAGCGCCGGGGCGATGATCGGCAGGGTGATGCGGGTGAACACGGTCAGTCGGCTGGCGCCCAGGTCCATCGCCGCTTCTTCCAGCGACAGATCCATTTCCTGCAGGCGCGAGGACACCACCACGGTGACGAAGCACAAGGTGAAGGTGACGTGCGCGATCCAGATGGTGGCCAGGCCACGGGTCGGGAAGCCGGGAATGGCGCCCATCGAAGCCAGCAGGGCCATCAGCGAGAACCCCAGGATGACATCGGGCATGACCAGCGGCGCGGTCACCAGCGCACCGAACACCGGCTTGCCACGGAAGCGCTTGAAGCGGGTCATCACCATCGCCGCCAGCGTGCCCAGCACGGTGGCAGTACAGGCGGTCCAGAACGCCACCACCAGGCTGGTCCACATCGCCTCCATCAGCGCGCGGTCGGCGAACAGGTCGCCGTAGGCGCGGGTGGAGAACCCGGCCCAGACCATTGCCAGCCGCGAGCTGTTGAACGAATAGAACATCAACAACAGGATCGGCAGGTACAGGAAGGCGAAGCCGAGCAGCAGCACGCCCAGCCCCAGGGCCTTGGCGGTACGCGGGCTCATGCCTGCTTCCCTTCCAGCAGGCGCTGCTGGGAACGGTTGAACCACAGGATCGGCACCAGCAGCAGCACGATCATCGCCACGGCCATGGCCGAGGCACCGGGCCAGTTGCGGTTGTTGAAGAACTCGTTCCACAGCTGGCGGCCGACCATCAGCGTTTCCGAGCCGCCCAGCATTTCCGGAATCACGAATTCACCCACTGCCGGAATCATCACCAGCATGCAGCCGGCGATGATGCCCGCCTTCGACAACGGCAGGGTGATGCGCAGGAAGGCCTGCCAGGGCTTGGCGCCCAGGTCGTAGGCCGCTTCCAGCAGGCGGTGGTCATGCTTGACCAGGTTGGCGTACAGCGGCAGCACCATGAACGGCAGGTAGCAGTAGACGATGCCGATGTAGGCCGCGGTCGGGGTATCGATCAGCTGCAGCCTGGGCAGGCCCATGCTGGTCATCAGCGATTGCAGGCCGGTGAACTGCAGGAACTGGTCGAGCAGACCGTTGCGGTCCAGGATCGCCTTCCACGCGTACACGCGGATCAGGAACGAGGTCCACGACGGCAGCACCACCAGCATCATCGCCACGTTGCGCGCGGCCGGCGACAGGCGGGCGATGGCATAGGCCATCGGATAGCCGATCAGCAGGGTGAGGAAGGTGGAGATTGCCGCGATCTTGATCGAACTGAGGAAGGCCTGGGCATAGATCGAATCGCGGAACAGCGCCAGGTAGTTTTCCAGGTTCAGCTTCAGCGAGAACGCGCCATCGACGTACTGCAGCAGCCAGGTATACGGCGGCGAGCCGACCCGGCTGTGCGAGAAACTGATCATCAGCACGATCAGGAACGGCACCGCGAAGAACAGCAACAGCCACAGGTAGGGAATGCCGATGACCGTGGCACGCGTGCCCGGCAGCCAGCGCTTCAGGCCTGCCGCGCTCATGAGGTCAGCACCACGCCGTCGTTGTCGCGCCAGTGCACCCAGACCTGATCGCCCCAGGTCAGGCCATCGCTGGCCCAGCGCTGCGAGTTGGCGAAGTTGGCCAGCACCTTGGCACCACTTGGCAGACGCACGTGGTACACCGAGTGACTGCCGAAGTAGGCGATGTCCTCGATCACGCCCTGCGCCTTGTTGGTGTGCCCTTCCGGCTCGTCCTTGCCGATCATCACCTTTTCCGGGCGCAGCGCGAACGCGACCGGCTGCCCTTCGTAACAAGTGATGCCATGGGCGATGTAGACCGGCGCCGGGAACAACGGCGAGCGCACGGTCACGTACTCGGGCAGATCCTCGTCGATCACCCCGTCAAACAGATTCACCGAGCCGATGAAGCCGGCCACGAAACGGTTGGCCGGCTGCTCGTAGACCTCGTCGGGCTTGCCGACCTGCTGGATCCAGCCGGCATCCATCACCGCGATGCGGGTGGCCATGGTCATGGCCTCTTCCTGGTCGTGGGTGACCATCACGCAGGTCACGCCCGACGATTCGATGATGCTGACCAGTTCCAGCTGCATCTGCGAGCGCAGCTTCTTGTCCAGCGCGCCCATCGGTTCGTCCAGCAGCAACAGCTTGGGCCCCTTGGCCAGCGACCGCGCCAGCGCCACGCGCTGCTGCTGGCCACCGGAAAGCTGGTGCGGCTTGCGCTTGCCCAGGTGGCCCATCTGCACCAGTTCCAGCATCTCGCCCACGCGCCTGGCGATGGCGGCCTTGTCCAGGCCGTCCTGCTTCAGGCCGAAGGCGATGTTCTGTTCCACCGTCATGTGCGGGAACAGCGCGTAGGACTGGAACATCATGTTGACCGGACGTTGGTACGGCGGCAGCGCGTCCAGGCGCTGGCCATCCAGGGTGATGCTGCCCTTGGTGGGGGTTTCGAAGCCGCCCAGGCAGCGCAGCAGGGTCGATTTGCCACTGCCCGATCCGCCGAGCAGGGCGAAGATCTCGCCCTTGCGCACGTCCAGGTTGACGTCGTCGACGGCGATGAAGCCATCGAATTCCTTGCGCAGATCACGAATGGACAGATAGCCGGGCGCGCTGGCCGTATCAACGGCGGAGGCTTCCGGCTGGGCTTCAACGGGCATGGGGGCTCCGGGAGCGGGCGGTGGACAGCGGCGGCCATTCTACCGGCCGGGGGGCGATGGCGGTATGACGGGGTGTGGCAACAAGACGTCGAGGCGTTGCCCGGCAACCCTGCCCGACCCGACGAAAATGTTACAACGTAACCAAAGCTGCTGCGGGCCGCCGATCAGTCCTCATTGCCGTGGTTGTCAGCGAAATACTCATATCCATATGCGTGCTCGGATGCCAAATCGCGTGCTGTCCTGGCAACGTAGCGCGCCTCTTCCGGGCTTGGAAACTGCTCGTCCAAGTCGGTGGTTGCAGGCGCGTATGGATCGGCAAAATGAGTTACCTCATGGTAGATGGTCGCCGCCTTTGATCCAGCGGGCACATTGGGACCTACCGGGAGATCGAAAAAGCGCGGGCAGTAATTCACAACGTAGGGAACGGCAGTGGTGATCCAGGCATTGGTGTCTCCAACCATCTCTTCCGGGCAATCGCAAGAAGGGGGCTTGAGCAACGCGAACCGGGTAGCGACTCCCGAGACTGTCTTTCTGATTCTGTCATTGATCGGATTTGCGATGTTAGGGTGACCATGCTCACCGAACCACGACCTGTAGCGAGGAGTCTCTTTGAACGTCACTATGATGGATGAGTCTCCGACCTCATATCCGTAAAGCGAGTCCAGATAGCTCTTCGAAGTGCGGGCGATACTCGCCGCAGCGGAAATCCCCGCCGCTACATCCTTCAATCGGGCTGGCGGGCAGGATGCCGCTCCGAGCGCCTCCAGCGGCGCAGTTTCGGCGCTCTGGCCTGCAGGAGGCAGCGGAGCGACAATCAGCATCGAGACGGGAGCGGTAGAAGCCTCTTTGTAGATTGCGGCAGCTCCGGCGGCGTCCGTACCGCCAAGAATATGGTATCCAAGCACCGGAGCAGAAATCCTGTATGTCTGACCAGGACGAAGCGCATAGTTCAAGGAAAGATTGACCTGTCGAACAAGCCGCTGCCCAGGCTCCAGCGTCAGCATCTTTTCCCGAGCGGTGGCACTAAGGTGGGCAATGATTCCGCGATATGCGGCCGCATCTCCATCCTGCGAAACGACAAGAAATGCATCATTCCACAGCCTTCCATCCTGCAGGGCTCTGGGCAGACCCCGCTCGGGAATGCTGAGCGCCACTGCGCCGGAATTGATGTAAGTGACGTGGACCACAAGGTCAGTCCGAGCGGTTCCAACTGCTTGCTTCATCTCCACAGACAACTGCGCATTTGCGGGAGACGCTACGGCCAGAACCACGATTACTAAGCCGATCCAGGATATGAGTTTCAACGCTACCTCCTTGATTTACGTGAGCAACAAGCATCCGTGACATGACATTTGAATTGTAAGAAATTCACGAACGACCGCTGATCCACTCGCCATTTCCCCCGCATTTCTGGCTTTTTATCCCTACTCCAGTGATTCCTCAGCGGGGGAAAAGCGACTGCTACCTCGTCAGCCGGACGATCACCCCGTTATGCTTTCCATCATCGGGCAGTTTCCATCGACAATGAAATGCACTGCGTGCGCCTCTGTCTAAGGGCGTGGCGAGCACGGCACGGCCTACATGAGAGAATCGGCACCAGCCACCGGCGGCGCTTCCTGCCAGCCCAGGCCCAGGCTTTTCTGCAGCGCCACGTAGCGCACCAGCAGCTGCAGACGCGCCTGCGCGGCACCGTCCTGGGCCTGCAGGCGCTGGCGCTGCACGTCCAGCAGGTCGATCTGCGAGGTCGCCCCGGCCTGGCGCCGCTGGGTCATCAGGGCCAACGAGCGCTCGGCCGAGGCCTGCGCCCGTTCGCTGGCCTGAAGCTGCTCGCGCGCGGCGCCGAAACGGGCCAGCGCGGTGTTGGCGTCCTGCAGGGCCGCCAGCACGCTGCTTTCGTAGGCCGCCAGGCGCGCCTGGTTGCCGGCGCGGGCCTGCGCCACCCGTGCCTTGTTCACCCCGAAATCGAACAGCGACCAGCGCAGGAACGGGGCGACGATGGTGGCCGCCGAATCCCGCCCCAGGTCCGATGCCGAGGTCGCCCCGGCACCGATGGTGCCCAGCAGGGTCACCTGCGGGAAGTAGGCGGACAGGGCCTGGCCGATCTGCGCGGACGAGGCGGCCAGCTCGCGCTCGGCCTTGCGCACGTCGGGCCGGCGCTGGATCAGCGCACCCGCATCATCCACCGGCACGTTGGCGGGCAGGCGTGGCAGCGGCTGGTCGACGGCCAGACGCGCATCCAGCGCGCCGGGTTCGCGCCCCACCATCAGCGCCAGTACATCGCGTGCTTCATCGGCCTGCGCGCGCAGCGGCGGCAGCGCGGCCTGCTGCTGTTGCAGCTGCGCCTGCGCGCGCTCGACCTGCAGGTCCGAATCGGCGCCGCGCTGGCGGCGTTGCCGGGTCAGTTGCAGGCTCTGCTCGGCCGCACGCAGGTTGTCTTCGGCCAGTGCAATGCGTTCGCGGCTGCTGCGGAAGCTTAGATAGACCTGGGCCAGCTCGGCGGCCAGCTGCACCTGCGCGTCCGCCAGTGCGGCGGCATTGGCCTCGGCCTCAGCGGCGGCCTGTTCGGCTGCACGGCGGCGGCGCCCGAACAGGTCCAGCTCCCAGCTGGCATCGAAACCCGCCACGTACAGTTCGGTGTCCAGATCGAGATCGGCAAACTGCTGGCGCAGCTGCGCCGCTTCCTGCGGACGGCCGTTGGCTTCGGCCACGCCGGCGATGTTCTCGCCCAGCCCGCGCACGCTGTTTTCCAGCGAATCCGGCGTCTTGATGTTGGCGTAGCCGGCGGCGGCGCCGACCGATGGCAGTTGTTCGGCACGGCGCTGGCGCTGCAGCGCGCGCGAGGCCAGCAGCTTGGCCTGCGCGGCACGCAGGTCGGGGCTGTTGCGCAGCGCCTCGTCCACCAGCTGGTCCAGCAAGGGATCCTGCAACGTACGCCACCACTGGCTGGGTGGCGTGGCCGGCTGCACCCCCGCCTGTGGCGCGCGGTGCAGCTGTGCCTGCGCGGTGGCATCACTGGCCAGCTCGGGCTTCACGTAGTCGGGCCCCAGCATGCAGCCGGCCAGCAGCAACGACAGCACGGCCGGGCACAGGTGCCGCAGGCGGAAAGGAACGGGCATGGAAGTCGAAGTCATCAGTGCATGGCCAGTGGAACGCCCTTGGGCAGGGGTTTGAGCAGGAACACCAGGGGAAAGGTGAGCACCACGATCAGGCCGAAGATCCAGAAAAGATCGTTGTAGGCCATCACCATCGCCTGCATCTGCACGGTCTGCGCCAGCACGGCCACGGCCTGGCCGGCATCGCCCAGCTGCTGGCCATAGGCGTGCAGCGCGTCCTGCGCCACGGTGGAATTGGCGGTGACGCTGCTGCCGATGGCATCCACGTGCAGGGTGGTACGGCGCTCCTGGAAGGTGGAAATGATCGCCAGGCCGATCGAGCCGCCCAGGTTGCGCGCGGCATTGAACAGGCCAGAGGCATCGCTGGTGTACTCGCGCGGCACCGAAGTGATGGCGGCCTGGTTCAGCGCCATCATCGCCAGCGCCAGCCCGCAGCCCTGCAGCAGCTGGCCGACCACGAAGTGCGGGCCGATGCTGTCCGGGCTCAGGCCCAGGTTGACGAAACAGGCCGCTGCAAAGCACAGCATGCCGCCGAACACCATGATGCGCACATCCACCGTTTCCAGCATCTTCGGCATCAACGGCATCAGCAGGATGGTCGGCAGGCCGGCCAGCAGCAGCACGTAGCCGGCCTGTTCGGTGTTGTAGCCGGCGATGATCGCCAGGAACTGCGGGATCATGTACATCACCCCGAACAGGATCATGCCGACCGCCATCACCATCACAAACACGGCGCCGAAGCTGCGCTGAAAGAGGATGTTCAGGCGGATGACCGGTGCCTTGCTGGTGAACTGCGAGACTGCCAGCAGGGCAAAGCCGAGCAGCGAGACGATGCTGAGCACCACGATCAGGGTGGATTCGAACCAGCGCTCGCGCTGGCCATCTTCCAGCACCACGGTCAGCGCGGACAGGCCGGCGGTCATGCCCAGGATGCCCAGCCAGTCGGCGCGCAGCAGGCCGCCCCAGTCCGACTTCTCGTGCGGCAGGCCGAGCAGCAGCAGCGCAACCAGACCGGCGCAGATTGGCACGTTGATGAAGAACGCGTAGTGCCAGCTGACGTTCTCGGTCAGCCAGCCGCCCAGCAGTGGCCCGATCACCGGGCCGAGGATGACGGTCATGCCGAACAGCGCGGTGCCCAGCGGCTGCTGCTTCGGCGGCAGGCGGGTGCCGACGATGGTCAGCGCAGTGGGAATCAGGGCGCCACCGGCAAAGCCCTGCCCTACGCGTCCAGCAATCATCATCGGCAGTGAATCGGCCAGCCCGCACATCACCGAAAACGCGGTGAACAGGGTGGCGCAGATCAGCAGGAAGGTACGCAGCCCGAGCGTGCGCACGAACCAGCCGGTCAGCGGAATCATCACGATTTCCGAGACCAGGAATGCGGTGGAGATCCAGGTGCCTTCGGTGCCACTGGCACCGACTTCACCCTGGATCGTGGGCAGCGCGGCGTTGACGATGGAGATATCCAGCGTGGCCATGAACGAGCCGATGGTGCCGGCCGCCACGGCCAGCCACGCTGCGGCATCGGCCTTGCCTTCCGCAGCGGGTGCGGCGGGTGCGGTTGCAGCGTTCATCGGGCGCCGCGTGCCTCGGCCTCGTCGCGGCTGCGCTCGGCGTCGTCCTTCGCGCTGCGGGTGTCCACGGTCACCTCCACCGACATGCCCGGCACCAGCACCTTGCGCGCCTCGGCACCGGCATCCACGCGGATGCGCACCGGCACGCGCTGCACGACCTTGGTGAAGTTGCCCGTGGCGTTCTGCGGCGGCAGCAGCGCGAACTGCGAACCGGTGCCCGGCGAGATGCTTTCCACCGTGCCCTTCAGGGTGGTGCCCGGCAGCGCATCGACCTTGATCTCGGCCGGTTGCCCGGCACGCATCAGGCCCACCTGGGTTTCCTTGAAGTTGGCGCTGAGGTACAGCGCGGCTACCGGCACCACGGTCATGGTGCGGGTACCGGCGGCCACGAACTGGCCCACCTGCACGGTCTTGTTGCCCACGCGGCCGTCGATGCGCGCGCGCAGTTCGGTGTCTTCGAAGGCCACCCGGGCCTGGGCGGCATCGGCCTGGGCCTGCTTCAGCCCGGCTTCGGCCTGTTCGCGCTGGGCCTGGCTGGCTTCGATCTGGCTCTGCGCGCCGGCAATCTGCGCCTTGGCCGCATCGTGCTGCGCCTGTGCGCGTTCCAGATCGTGGCGCAGGCTTTCCACGTGCTCGTGGGTGTCGGCACCGCTGGCGGCCAGCGGTGTGAAGCGGGCCAGTTCGGCGCGGGCGAAGCGCAGCGAGGCGCTGGCGGCCACCAGTTGCGTGCGCGCCTGCAGCAGGCTGGACTGCTGGCCCTGCACGCCGGCGGTGGCGGCGGCGATGTCGGCTTCGCGCACGGCGATGACCGCCTCGGCCTGGTCCAGGGTGGCGCGGTAGGTGCGCGGGTCGATGCGCAGCAGCGGTTGCCCGGCCTTCACCCATTGGTTGTCCTGCACCAGGACGTCGGTGACGTAGCCGTTGATGCGTGGGGCGACGGCGACGGCGTCGGCCTGCAGATAGGCGTTGTTGGTGTCCTGCAGGTAGCGGCCTACGCGCAGGTGGTAGACCAGCCAGATGATCAGTGCGATGGCGACCACGATGCCGATGATCGCCAGGGTCCAGCGGACCTTGGGATTCTTCAGGGGCGAGGGTTTGTCCTCGCTGGCCGAATGAGGTTGGTCGGTGGGAGCGTCTTCGCGCTGGGGCTGGTCGGTCATCGTCTCGTCGTGGCGGTGGTCAGTGCCATACGGGACGGTAGGGGAAGGAGTGAGGAGGTGAGGTGAAAGCGTTTGTCGCGTGCCAGTGATGAGTTCCCTGTTGGCAGGGTGCAGAGCCGGGGGCTTGGCCAGGACACGCGGTGCCCCCCCCTCCGGGGTCCGGCCCAGCCGCTGGCGGCTGTGCGTTCGGGCGCTTGCGAAGCAGTGCTTCGCAAGCAAAGCGCCCTCACCCATGGGGGCTCGTAGGCGCCATCCTTGGCGCCTGCGGTCCTGGCCAAGCCCCCGGCTCTGCACCCTGCCCTCACGCATCCCGGCGGCGGACGGGAGGTCAACGGCAGAGCAGAAGCAAAGGCAAAAAAAACGGAGGCCGTTGGCCTCCGTTTTTCTGCTTGGTGGAGGCCGACCGTTGGTCGGCCCTCACTTACTTGCCGGTCTTCACTTCGGTCCACAGGCGGGTGTAGAGCTTGTCGGTTTCCGGGGTGTTGATCGAGTAGGTGAACATCTTCGCGGCGACGTCGGCCGGGGGGTAGATGGTCGGGTCGGTGCGGATCGCTTCGTCCACCAGCGGGGTGGCGGCGGTCACCGGGTTGGCGTAGTGGATGAAGTTGGTGTTGGCTGCGGCAACCTTCGGTTCCAGCAGGTAGTTGATGAAGGCGTAGGCGGCTTCCGGGTGCTTGGCGTCCTTGGGGATGGCCAGCATGTCGAACCACTGCGGGGCACCTTCCTTGGGAATCGAATAAGCCACGTGCACGCCGTTGCTGGCCTCCTCGGCGCGGTCGCGGGCCTGGATGATGTCACCCGACCAGCCCACCACCAGGCAGGTGCCACCGTTGGCCAGCGAGCCAACGTACTGCGAGGAGTGGAAGTTCTGCACGTACGGCCGGATCGACTTCAGCAGGTCGGCGGCCTTCTGTAGTTCGGCCGGGTCGCCGCTGTGCGGGTCCAGGCCCAGGTAATGCAGGGCGATCGGGATCATGTCGGCCGGCGTGTCCAGGATGGTCACGCCGCAGTCCTTCATCTTCGCGATGTTTTCCGGCTTGAAAATGAGGTCCCAGCTGTTGGCGATGTCGGCGCTGCCGCCGAAGCGCTCCTTCAGCATGTCCACGTTGTAGCCGATGCCGGTGGTGCCGATCATGTACGGCACGCCGTACTTGTTGTCCGGGTCCTGGGTGGCGATGCGCTGCATCACCGACGGGTCCAGGTTGGCCAGGTTGGGGATCCTGCTCTTGTCCAGCGGCAGGAACACGCCGGCCTGGATCTGGCGGCCGAAGAAGTTCAGCGTCGGCACCACCACGTCGTAGCCGCTGTTGCCGGCCAGCAGCTTGGTTTCGACCATCTCGTCGCTGTCGAACACATCGTAGGTGACTTTGGTCCCGCTCTCCTTCTCGAAGTTGGGGATGGTGTCTTCGGCGATGTAGTCGCTGTAGTTGTAGACGTTCAGGACCTTGCTGTCCTGCGCGCCACCGTTGCCACCGCCGCCACAGGCGGCGAGCAAGGCGGAGGCCAGGCCGAGCGTGAGGATACGCAGCTTCATCGGGTGCTCCAGAATGCGGGTGGGGGGCCGGCCGGGCCGGCGATGGGTGCCAGCCTACCCCCCGGCGGCTCATTCATCAATTACGGGTCTTCACACGTTCAACAGCAGGAACTCGCGCTCCCACGAGCTGATCACCCGGAAGAAGGTCTCGTATTCCTTGCGCTTGACCGAGATGTAGGCGCGGCAGAAGCGCTCGCCCAGCAGGGCCTGCAGCTCGCTGCACTGTTCCAGCCCGTCCAGCGCTTCGCCCAGCGAGCGCGGCAGGTTGTAGCCCAGCTCCTTGGCGCTGCCACTCACCGGCGCGTCCGGCGCCAGCCGCTCGCGGATACCGAGCAGGCCGCAGGCCAGGGTCGCGGCCATCGCCAGGTAGGGGTTGGCATCGGAGCCGGCAAAGCGGCTTTCCACCCGCATGTTTTCCGGCGTGTCCAGCGGCACGCGCAGGCCGCAGGTGCGGTTGTCATAGCCCCAGTGCACGTTGCTGGGCGAGACTTCGCCGAACACCAGGCGACGGTAGGAATTGACGTTGGGGGCGAAGAACGCCATCGCCTGCGGCACGTATTTCTGCAGGCCGCCCAGGTAGTGGCCGAACACCGGGCTGAACTCACCCTCGGCGTGGGTTTCGCCGGCGAACACGTTGCTGCCGTCGCTCACCCGCACCAGGCTCTGGTGGATGTGCATGGCACTGCCAGGTTCGTTCTCCATCGGCTTGGCCAGGAAGGTGGCGTACACGCCGTGGCGCATGGCCGCCTCCCGCATGGTGCGCTTGAACAGGAACACCTGGTCGGCCAGGTCCATCGCATCGGCATGGGTGAAGTTGACCTCCAGCTGCGCCGCGCCGGATTCGTGGATCAAGGTATCCACGTCCAGCTTCATCGCATCGGCGTAGTCATACATCAGGTCGAGGATGGGATCGAATTCGTTGACCGCATCGATCGAGTACGACTGCCGCGCCGTTTCCGGGCGCCCGGAGCGGCCGGCCGGCGGCAGCAGCGGGAAGTCCGGGTCGGTGTTCTTCTGCACCAGGAAGAATTCCAGTTCCGGTGCCACCACCGGGCGCAGGCCCAGTTCGGCATAGGCGGCCAGCACGCGGCGCAGTACGTTGCGCGGGGCCAGCTCGTGCGGCTCGCCGCTCTTGGTGTAGCAGTCATGGATGACCTGCGCGGTGGCATCGGCCGCCCACGGCACCATGCGCACCGTGTCCGGGTCCGGGCGCAGCATCATGTCCGAGTCCGACGGCGAGGTCAGGTCGTAGTAGTCATCGGGAAATTCGCCGGTGACGGTGGTGGCGAAGATGCCCTCGGGCAGGCGCGTGCCGTAGTCATGCGAGAACTTGTCGGCCGGAATGATCTTGCCGCGCGCGTTGCCGGTGATGTCCGGCACCAGGCATTCCACTTCGGTGATGCGCCGTTCCTTCAGCCAGCGCAGCAGGCTGCTTTCCTGCGGCTCGGGGGGCGTGGCCGTCTTGCGCGGGCGCGGTCGGGAACTCATCAGGCATCCAGTCGTTTCTGTTGGTACTGACGGCAAGCTTGGCCGAAAGCACGGAAAATAGCGTGATAGAACGGCGTCTGCGTGACTCGCCACTCCGGGTGCCACTGTACGCCCAGCACGAAGCGGTGGTGGCCACTGCGTGCGGCTTCGACCAGGCCATCGCCGGCGGTGGCCTCGACCTGCAGCGCCGGTGCCAACCGCGCAATGCCCTGCCCGTGCACCGAATTGACCTGCGCTGTGTCCCCGCCGTGCCACTGTGACAGCCAGCCGCCGGTGACCAGTTGCACGCTGTGCGCCGGCCCGTACTGCACCTCGACCGCGGCCTGCGGATCTTCGCGATGATCGGCCAGGCCCGGCACGGCATGTACCTGCGGGTGCAGGCTGCCCCCCAGGCTGACATTCAGTTCCTGGAAGCCACGACAGATCGCCAGCACCGGCAGGTCCAGCGCAAGGGCGGCCTGCAGCAGCGCGAACGCGTTGGCATCGCGCGCCGGGTCATGCGGATTTCCCGGCCAGGTGCGCCCGCCTTGGTAGTGCTGCGGCTCGATGTTGCTGACCGCGCCGGTCAGCAGCAGCCCGTCCAGATCCTGCAGCCAGTCTGCGGCAGGCAGTGGCGGTTGCAGGCTGGGCAGCAGCCACGGCGTCACTTCGGCGGCGTCCACCAGCGCGCGGACGTACTTTTCGCCGGCCACCGCGAAACGATGATGGCCCATGACGGTGCTATCGGTGGGCAGGCCCACCGCGGGCAGGCGATGCATGCAGGACTCCTTGGCGTGCCTGCACGGTACCTGCGGCATGGCCAGGGCGGCAAGCCGCCGCCATCACGTCCACGGGCACGCCGCTGGGCGAAACTACCGGTGTGAACAGCGCCTCCCCTGCCCCGTCCGAACCGCCCACCGCACGCCTGCGAGAGCCTCTGTGAGCGCGGCCTTCCCACCCAGCTGGTATGCGGCCAGCCTGCCCGAGCCGTCGCCACTGCCGCCCCTGCGGGGCCAGATGCAGGCCGACGTGGCGGTGCTGGGCGCTGGCTACACCGGCCTGACCGCCGCGCTGGAACTGGCCGCGCGCGGCTACCGGGTGGTGGTGCTGGAAGCGCAGCGGATCGGCTGGGGAGCGTCGGGCCGCAACGGCGGCCAGGCGCTGGTGGGCTACGGCTGCGAAGTGGACACGCTGGAACGCGAGGTCGGCCGCGCCGACGCCCGCCGGCTGTTCGACTGGTCACGCGAGGCCGTGCAGGCGATGCGCCAGCGCATCGATCGCCACGCCATCGATTGCCACTGGGTGGAAGGCCACGCCAGCGTGGCCATCCGCGCCCGCCACGAACGCGACCTGCAGGGGCATTGCGAACACCTGCAGCGCCACTACGACTACCCTATGCAATGGTGGGACCGCCCCACCCTTGCCGCCCAACTGGACAGCCCGCGCTACCGCGCGGCCATGTTCGACCCGCTCAGCGCCCACCTGCACCCGCTGGCCTATGCGCGCGGCCTGGCCGACGCGGCGCGCGCGGCCGGGGTGGTCATCCACGAACAGTCCCCCGTCATGCGGCTGCAGCGCGGTCCGGCGCCGTCCCTGCACACAGCCGCCGGCAGCGTGCACGCCCGCCATCTGGTGGTGGCCGGCAATGCGCTGCTGCAGGGCCTGCTGCCCGACCTGGAGCGCCGCATCATGCCGGTCGGCACCTACGTGGGGGCCAGCGCACCGCTGGGCGCCGAGCGCGCGCGTGCGCTGATCGCCAACAACATGGCGGTGGCAGACACCGCCTGGGCGCTGGACTATTTCCGTCTCAGCCACGACCACCGCCTGCTGTTCGGCGGCCGCGCCAGCTATTCGGCGCTGCCGCCGCCGGGCCTGCGCGGGGTGATGCAGCGGCGCATGCACCAGGTGTTCCCGCAGCTGGCCGACGTACGTCTGGAGCAGGTCTGGGGCGGCTTCGTAGACATCACCCGCAACCGTGCCCCGCACTGGGGCCGGCTGGACCCGAACCTGTACTTCGCGCAGGGTTTTTCCGGCCACGGCGTAGCCGCGGCCGGGTTGGCCGGCGAGGTGATCGCCGCGGCGATCGCCGGCCAGAGCGAGCGTCTGGATGTCTACCAGCGCCTGCACCACGCACCCTTCCCGGGCGGGCGCCTGCTGCGCACCCCGCTGCTGGTGGCGGCCATGTCCTGGTACAAGCTGCGGGATGCCCTGTGGTAACCGCCTGATGTGAAAGTGTGAACCCGGTCAGCACCTGCGCCCTACGGTCGGGGCCGGCCGCCGCGGCACGCCGGTTGCAGGCAATTGCAAGCGTCCGCGTCAGCCGATACTGTCGCGGACTGGGGCCGGGCGCGATGCCTGGGTGGCGCTTACGCGCAGCAGCAAGGGAGGCTTGCGATTGAACTGGTGGACGAATGGAATTCGCCTGGATGTGCGTATCCGGCCGGCGGGACTTGCTCTGGCGGCGCTGTATGCGCTTGCCTGCTGGGCCACCCGGCAGATTTCGCTGGACCAGTTCTACCTGCCGGCCGGCATCCGCGTGGCCGCGCTGCTGCTGTGCCCGCCCCGCCTGTGGGGCTATCTGATCCTGGGCGAGTACGCCTACTTCGCGCAGATGCGCTACCCCATGGTCGACCGCTATGGCCTGCCGTGGGTGGTGCTGGCATCGGCCTGCCTGATCCCGGCGGTCGCCCTGGTGGTGGGCCTGCACCGTCGTCGCCTGGCCACGGCCGGTGAAGGCTGGGTGCTGTCCATTGCCGCGTGGGCCGCGCTGGCCACGGCGGTACTGAAGCTGGGCCTGGCCCATCTGCTGTGGCCCGCCCCGCCGTCCGATCCGGTGCTGGGCACCGCGGTGCGCTACGTGCTGGGCGACTACATCGCCATCATCACCGTGGTCCCGCTGGCCCTGCTGTGGTCGCAGCGCAGTGCGGGCCATGACTGGTCCAGCTGGCGGCAGTGGCCGACGCTGGCGTCGCTGGCGGCCCTGCTGCTGCTGGGCGGCACGGCGATCTGGGCCGGCGCCAGTTCCGACCCGGCCAAGACCAGCCTGCAACTTCTGATGGCCCTGCCCGCCGTCGCCCTGACCTGCATGCACGGCTGGCGTGGGGCAGCGGTGGCCGTGCCGCTGCTGAACATGCTGATCAGCGTGGGCACGCCCAGCAGTGGCCTGCCCGGCTCGTTCGACGAGCGCACCTTCATGACCGTGCAGATCGTGGCGGTCGCCGGTACCGCGCTGCTGGCGCTCGGCTCGCGCATCAGCCAGCACTACCACCAGTACGCCCACCACGACCAGGCCGGCCGCCAGGCTGCCGACTTTTCCCGCAACGCGCACATCGCCAATGAAATGGACCTGCGCCAGCGTGCGTTGGCGCTGCGGCGCATTGCCGATGATATCGAAACGTCGCTGGGCGAGACCGCCGAACTGCTGAAGCTGCATGGCCACCACGAGCCCGCACGGCAGCTGCTGGGCACCGCGACGAGCCATTCACGGCAGTTCCGCGAGCTGACCAGCATGGTCTACCCGGCCGAGCTGGAGCAGCTGGGGCTGTACCTGGCGCTGCAGGCCAGCGGCATCCACCAGGCCTGGGACGCTACAGATCGGCTGGGCCGTCACCAGCTGCAGGGCGACCCCTGCCAGTTGAACCTGGGCCTGCAGCTGGCGACCTACCGCACCCTGGCCGAGGCCGTGTCGCTGCTGCTGAACGGCGAGCGTGGGCAGATCCAGGTGCGTGCACGCTGCGGCCGACACGGCGCGCAGCGCGGCATCGTGGTGACGGTGGGCCTGCTGGACCGCCATCGCACGCTGTCGGAGGAAACCATGGCACTGGCGCGGCGCCGGTTGAGCGCACGGGCCATCGCCTACGGCGGTCGCGTGGACTGCCGTGGCAACCGCATCCGCATGCTGCTGCTGGATTCACCGGCGCAGGTGGAACAGGACGCTCCGCTGCAGGCGCGGCTGGCGCCGCACGGCCTGGGCTGAGCGCTGCAACGACCGGCCCCGCATGCAGCAGGGCCGGCCATCCACGCTGCTTACTGGCCTTCGCCCGGCAGTTCCACCGACCAGATCGCATCGGCGCCCTTGCCGTAGACCACCAGCGAGAACTCGGCGCGGCGGTACACCACCTGGCGCGACGCGTTGGCCGGGATCACCAGGCGCTGCGAGGGCAGCGAGGTCTTGGCCGGTGACTTGCCGGCCGGCAAGGTCCAGAACACGTTGTCGAGCGTGCCGACGATCAGCTTCACCTGCCCGGTCAGGTCATTCACCTGGAAATAGGTGATGCCGTCGCGCTGGAACCCATAGACCTGCCAGGCCGGATCCTGGCTCAGGTTCAGCGCGGCGGGCAGCGCTTCGCCCAGGCCACTCTTGGCCAGCTGGATACCGTTGCCGTCGCTGGGGCAGCAGGCGGCTGCAGCAATCATCGGCGTGGACAGCAGCGCAGCCGCTGCAATTGCGATACGCATACGGGAAAAACGCACGGGCAACCCCCTTGTGGATTGAATGTTGGTGGGCGGCCAGGCACTGCCGCGTTCGCCTGGCACAACCGGTGTGCATCGGCGCGGGCACCGGCGGTGCCCAGAAACTCCGAGGGCCCCCGGCCAGGACGGCCGGGTAGCGGCACCGAGCATACCGGTCCGGGGCCAGCGCAGCCATGTGCCGCCCCGACCTGCCCCTGGCCGCCCCAGGCTAAAGTTTCGCCTGCAACGGCCGCTACCCCGGCCAAGCCCTCCCATGTGAGCCACCGCACCATGCCCGTCCTGCCGCAGGTCGTTGTCGATGGCGACCTGGCCGATCCCCTGCCGCAGCGGATCCTGCTGGTGGAAAATTCACGTGCGTTCACCGGCATGCTGCGCGAGGCGATCGAACAGCGCCTGGAGCTGCCTGTGGTGGTGGCGTCCACCCTGGCCGAGGCCGGCCGCCTGTTGAGCGAGGAAGACGGCTGGTTCCTGGTGCTGACCGGACTGGTGCTGGCCGATGGTGACCGCGATGCGGTGGTCGAGTTCTTCCTGAAGCGCGATCTGCCCACCGTGGTGGTCAGCGGCGTGTATGACGAAGACCTGCGCAAGCGGGTGCTGCAGCAGCAGATCATCGACTACGTGCTGAAGAACACGCCGGGCAGCATCGATTACCTGGTCTGGCTGGTACAGCGGCTGGAGCGCAACCGGCGCATCGCCGCGCTGGTGGTGGACGATTCGCCGTCCGCACGCGGCTATGCGGCAGCGCTGCTGCGCATGTACGGCCATGAAGTGTATGAAGCGGCCGATGGCAGCGAAGGCCTGGCCGCCATCGAGGCCCATCCGGCCATCCGCCTGGCGGTGGTGGACCAGGAAATGCCGGGCATGCAGGGCGTGGAATTCACCCGCCGCCTGCGCACCCTGCGCTCGCGCGACAAGGTGGCGGTGATCGGTATTTCCGGGAACACCGACGCCTCGTTGATTCCGCGCTTCCTGAAGAACGGCGCCAACGATTTCCTGCGCAAGCCATTCTCGCGCGAAGAGTTCTTCTGCCGCGTTTCGCAGAACGTGGACCAGCTGGAACTGATCGGCACCCTGCAGGATCTGGCCACCCGCGATTTCCTCACCGGCCTGCCCAACCGACGCTGTTTCCTGGAACAGAGCCAGCGCCAGCTGCCGCAGCTGCAGCTGCATGGCCAGAGCGTGGCGGTGGCGATGATCGACATCGACCACTTCAAGCACATCAACGATACCTACGGCCACGAAGCCGGCGACGATGCCCTGCGCGCCGTCGCCCGCGCGGTGGGCGACCACGCACGCAGCCAGGACCTGATCGCACGCTTTGGTGGCGAAGAATTCTGCCTGCTGGTGCCGGACATGGAACAGGATGAAGCGCTGCAGTACTTCGAGGAACTGCGCCAGCGCATCGCCGCGCTGGAAGTGGATATCGGCACCGCCACCCTGCGCATGACCGTCAGCATTGGCCTGTGCTGCCTGCAGCCGCAGCGCGATTCGCTGCACCGGCTGATTTCCGAAGCCGACCGGCAGCTGTACCTGGCCAAGGCCGGCGGTCGCAACCGGGTCAGCAGCACCACGGTGGCACCGCCACAGCGCGCGCGTGAGCCTGCTTTATCCTGACACGCATGCTTTGATCCAGATCAACGCCGCCTGCTGGGCGCGCGCCTACAGTCGCACCCGACATCAGCATGAAGGGGGCGCACGGATGGCACTACTGCTCTGGCAGGACGATCTGAACACGGGCATCGATGTGATCGACCAGCAGCATCGTCGCATCGTGGAAATGCTCAACCACCTGCACGTGGCGCAGTCCAGCCTGCAGCGCGTGGCGGTGGCCGAGGTGATCGACGAGGTGGTGGACTACACCATGTCTCACTTCGCGTTCGAAGAGGAGTTGATGGAGGAAGCGGGCTACCCGTTCTGCGCGGCGCACAAGCGCGTGCATGAAATCTTCATCAAGCGCGTGGCCGAGTACCGGTTGCGATTCCAGGCCGGCGAGGATGTCAGCGACGAGCTGCGCACCATGCTGTCGCGCTGGTTGTTCAACCACATCCGTGGCGACGACCAGGCCTATGCCGAACAGGTGAAGGCGCACTTGAACCAGTTCACCCGCGAGCACCAGAGCGGCGGCTGGCTGGGCCGCACGCTCAAGCGCATCTTCGGCTGAAGGCCGTCAACGACCGCGCCGGTGCAGCGCCACCAGCGCGCACAGCGTGGCCACCGCGGTCAGGCACAGGTAGTAGCCCACCGCGACCAGGCCAAAACGTTCGGCCAGCCAAGTGGCCAGGTACGGTGCCGGCGCCGCGCCCAGGATGCCGGCCAGGTTGAACGACAGCGACGCGCCGGTGTAGCGCACCTCCACCGGGTAGATCTCGGCCAGGAAGGTGCCGCAGGGGCCGTAGGTCAGGCCCATCAGGAACAGCCCCAGGCACAGGAAGGTGAGCACCAGCCACGGGCTGTGCGCCTGGAACAGCGGCGCGAACAACACGCCGAAGCCCAGGATCAGCACGCTGGCGATGATCATGGTGCGGCGCGTGCCCCAGCGATCGCCATAGCGCGCCGACAACGGGATGCCAATGGCGAAGAACAGCATGGCCACCATCTGCATCAGCAGGAACTGCTCGCGGCTGTAGCCCAGTACCGCGGTGCCGTGGCCCAGGCTGAACACCGTCATCAGGTAGAACAGCACGAAGGTGGCAAAGGCGCCCAGCGTGCCCAACAGCATGGGTACGGCATGGTGGCGCAGCACCGTCCACATCGGCAGGCGCACCGGCGCCTTGCGATCCAGCGCATTCTGGAAATCCGGCGTCTCGTGGATGTTCAACCGCACCCACAGCCCCAGGGTGACCAGCAGCGCGCTGGCTACGAACGGAATGCGCCAGCCCCACTGCAGGAAATCCTGCTGGCTGAGCCAGCGCCCGAGCAGCAGGAAGATACCCGCCGACAACAGGAACCCCAGCGGCGCACCCAGCTGCGGGAACATGCCGTACCAGGCGCGCTTGCCCGGCGGTGCGTTCTCGGTGGCCAGCAGCACCGCCCCACCCCATTCGCCGCCCAGCCCCAGGCCCTGGCCGAAACGGCACAGGGCCAGCAGCGCCGGCGCCCACAGCCCGATCTGCGCATGGGTCGGCAGCAGGCCGATCGCGACAGTGGACAGCCCCATGGTCAGCAGCGCCGCCACCAGCGTGGCCTTGCGACCGATGCGGTCGCCGAAGTGGCCGAACACCGCCGAGCCCACCGGCCGCGCGATGAAGGCCACCGCGAAGGTCGCCAGCGACTGCAGCAGGGCCGCCTGGTCGCTGCTTTCCGGGAAGAACAGATGCGGGAATACCAGCACCGCCGCGGTGGCATAGATGTAGAAATCGAAGAATTCGATGGTGGTGCCGATCAGGCTGGCCAGCAGCACACGGCGGGGCGAATTGACGGGGGCTGCAGCGGTGGAGAGCGTGGACATCGGCGAGGCGTGGAAGGTGGATCGACCGATTCTGCCACGCGCGGACGGCCTGACGGGACGATGGTTTCAGCCGACACCAAGACAACGGAATTTTTCTGGCCGGGCGTTACGCTGCGCCACCGGTTACTGCATGGATGCGCTGCCGATGGCCCCTGTTGTGGTGTTGCGCTGGTCCGATTCGCCACAGCTGCCGCGCGGCGTGGCCTGCCTGCTGGTGGTGCTGCTGCATGCGCTGCTGGGTACCTGGCTGTGGCGTAGCGGCCGCATCGACCCGCCGCCTGCCGATGAAGCACGCATCAGCCTGCGCTGGCTGCCAGCGGCGCCGGCATTGCCACCGCCCATGCCGCTGCGCGCTGAACCTGCTGCCGCATCCACGGCGCGGTCTGCCAGGCCGCAGCGTCTGCCCTCCGCAGCACCCCGCGTTGTCGCCATGGAGCGCGACGAGGCGCCAACGACGGCACCGCTGTCGCTGGGCCTGCCAGCCGGCAGCATCGAGGGAGGTGATGGCATCACTGCGGCGGGGGTAGCCCCCAGGTTGCTGGGCCGCCGCGAGGTACACGCGGCATTCGCCCCGCGCCGCAACTACTTCCACATGCGGCCGCAGATGTCACCCGAGCAGATCGTGCAGGGCGTCGCGCAACTGCTGGGGCTGTGGCCGCCAGGCTACATGATCGATCCGTGCGAACTGGGGAAGCAGGACATGGCCTACTTCCAGGGCGCGGTGAAGGAAATGGACCGGCAGGCGCTACGCGACGCAGTGCTGGTGGTGAGCGCGCGGTGCCGGTAGCGCGCTTCTTTGTAGAGTCGAGCCATGCTCGACTTCGCTCCCTGTAGAGTCGAGCCATGCTCGACTGCCTTGCGCGAAGAGCAGTCGAGCATGGCTCGACTCTACAGAAAGGCGGTAGCGCCGGGCCATGCCCGGCGCTTCGACGCTACAGCTGGATCCAGGTCGCCTTGATCTCGCTGTACTTGTCGAACGCATGCAGCGACTTGTCGCGGCCGTTGCCCGATTGCTTGTAGCCGCCAAACGGTGCGGTCATGTCACCGCCATCCCAGCCATTCACCCACACGCTGCCCGCGCGCAGCTGGCGGGCCACGCGGTGGGCGCGGCCCAGATCGCGCGTCCACAGTCCTGCGGCCAGTCCATAACGGCTGTCATTGGCCAGGCGAACGGCCTCGGCTTCACTGTCGAAACCCAGCACCGCCAGCACCGGGCCGAACACTTCCTCGCGGGCCAGCGCCTGTTCTGGCCGCACCTGGTCGAACACGGTGGGCTGCACGTAGCATCCGCCCGCCTCGACCTGCGCGCGTTGCCCGCCCAGCAGCAGGCGCGCACCGTCGGCCTCGGCGCGGGCGATATCGGCCAGTACTTTCTCCACGTGCGCCGCATCCACCAGCGCGCCCATCGGCGCGTCCGGGTCCAGCGGGTGCCGCGGTTGCATGTGCCGCGCGTACGCCAGCACCTGGTGCACGAAATCATCACGGATCGAGCGCTCCACCAGCAGGCGCGAGCCCGCCGTGCAGACCTCACCCTGATTGAAGAAGATGCCCTGCGCCACGCCCTTGGCCGCGGCATCCAGATCCGGTGCATCGGCAAAGACCAGGTGGGGGCTCTTGCCACCGCATTCCAGCCAGACCCGCTTCAGATTGGAACGACCGGCGTACTGCAGCAGGCGCGCGCCGGTGGCGGTGGAACCGGTAAACGCCAGCACGTCCACGTCCATGTGCAGGGCCAGCGGTTCGCCCACGCGTTCGCCATGGCCCGGCAGCACGTTCAGCACACCGTCCGGCAGCCCGGCTTCGGCGGCCAGCGCGGCCAGCCGCAACGCGCTCAACGGTGAGCGCTCGGACGGCTTCAGCACCACCGAATTGCCCATCGCCAGTGCCGGCGCGATCTTCCAGCAGGCCATCAGCAGTGGGAAATTCCACGGCACGATGGCGCCCACCACACCGGCAGGCTCGCGACTGACCAGGCCCAGCTCGTGTGGCCCAGTCGGCGCGATGCCGCCGTACAGCTTGTCCGCCGCTTCGGCGGTCCAGGCCAGGCAGCGCACCACGCCGGGCAGGTCGATGCGCCGCGCATCGCGCACCGGCTTGCCCATGTCCAACGTTTCCAGCAGCGCCAGTTCGTCGGCATGCTGTTCCACCAGCGCGGTCAGCGCCTGCAGCACGCGCTTGCGCTGGGAGGGGCTGGCCTGCGACCAGTGGCCGGCATCGAAGGCGCGGCGCGCGGCCAGTACCGCACGGTCCACGTCGTGTGCATCGCAGTCAGCCACCTGGCCCAGCACGCGCCCATCGATGGGACTGATGCAGTCGAAGCGGGCGCCGCTGGCCGCGTCCACGTAGCGGCCATCGATGAAGGCCTGCGATGGCAGAGTCAGCTGGCCGGCCAGTGCCTGCCAATGGCTGCGGTCGGGGAAGTCGGCCATGTCCGGTTCCGGGTGAAGATCTGCCACGGTTATACCGCCACGCCCGCATTCCGCCCGTGAGCGGGCATCGCGCCCACCGGCTGCGCTACAGTCAGCGCAACGGACCCGACGGAGGCGGCATGAAGAATCCCGCGATCGACCCGCACGCGCTGGCGACCCAGCGCCCCGAATCGCTCGATGCGTACTGGATGCCGTTCACCGCCAACCGTCAGTACAAGGGTGCGCCACGCATGCTGGTGCGCGCGGCCGGCATGCACTACGAAGATGTGGACGGGCGCAGCATCCTGGATGGCACCGCCGGCCTGTGGTGCTGCAATGCCGGCCACGCCCGTCCGGGCATCATCAAGGCCATTGCCGACCAGGCTGCTACGCTGGACTACGCGCCCGGCTTCCAGATGGGTTCACCGCCGGCCTTCGCCCTGGCCCAGCGCCTCACCGCACTGGCCCCGGCCAGCCTGAACCATGTGTTCCTGACCAGTTCCGGCTCGGAAGCGGTGGATACCGCGATGAAGATCGTGCTGGCCCACCATCGCCTGCGCGGCGAGGGCCAGCGCACCCGCTTCATCAGCCGCGAAAAGGGCTACCACGGGGTCGGCTTCGGCGGCATGGCGCTGGGCGGTCTGCCCAACAACCGCAAGCAGTTCGGCCTGCAGCTGGGCGGCGTGGACTACCTGCGGCACACCCTGGACCTGGAGCGCAACGCCTTCAGCAAGGGCCTGCCGCGGCAGGGCGCCGAACTGGCCGATGACCTGGAACGGCTGGTCGCGCTGCACGACCCGTCCACCATCGCCGCGGTATTCGTCGAGCCGGTGGCCGGCTCGGCCGGGGTGATCCTGCCCGCCCCCGGCTACCTGCAACGGCTGCGCGAGATCTGCGACCAGCACGGTATCCTGCTGGTGTTCGACGAAGTGATCACCGGCTTTGGGCGGGTCGGCATGCCCTTCGCGGCACAGCGCTTCGGGGTCACCCCGGACCTGCTGACCTTCGCCAAGGGCGCCAGCAACGGCGCCGTGCCGCTGGGCGGGGTGCTGGTCAGCGATACGGTGCATGCCAGCTTCATGCAGGGCCCGGCGCAGGCGATCGAACTGTTCCATGGCTATACGTATTCGGGCCACCCGCTGGCCTGCGCGGCGGCCCTGGCCACGCTGGACATCTACGCCGAAGAACGGCTGTTCGAACGCGCCATCGAGCTGGGCGAGTACTGGCAGGACCGCCTGCACGCGCTGCAGGGCCTGCCCAACGTGATCGACATCCGCAACTTCGGCCTGGTCGGTGCGGTGGAGCTGGCGCCGCGCCGCGATGCCCCCGGCAGCCGTGGCTACGAAGTGTTCCGGCGCTGCTTCCACGATGGCAGGCTGCTGGTGCGCTGCACCGGCGACATCATCGCGCTGTCGCCGCCGCTGATCGTGGACAAGCCACAGATCGACCAGATCACCGGCATCCTGGGCGAGATGATCCGGGCCACCGCCTGAGCCGGGGCCGGCCCGGGCGAGCGGGTACAATGGTCGGTTCCGCTCCTGCCTGTTGCCGTGCCCATGGATATCGTCGTCAAAGAAGAATTGAAGGCCTACATCGACCCGCTGACCGCCGACGAGCATGACGCGCTGGAGCGCAGCATCCTGGCCGAAGGCTGCCGCGATGCGCTGGTGCTGTGGGGCGATGTGCTGGTGGACGGCCACAACCGTTTCGGCATCTGCCAGAAGCACGGCCTGCCGTTCAACACCGTACAGAACACCCGCTTCCAGAGCATGGAAGACGTGCACCTGTGGATGATCGAGCAGCACCTGGGCCGCCGCAGCGTGTCCGATTTCCAGCGCGGCGTGCTGGCCCTGCGCAAGCGCGACATCCTGTCCGCGCGCAAGCAGGTGGAGCAGGCGCAGCTGCAGCGCGAAAGCGATGGCACCGCCGAACCGGCCGACGACGTGGGTGAAGACAGCCCGCCGTGGGAACCGGCACCGAAGGTCAGCCGCGCCGAACTGGCCCGCGAAGCCAAGCTGAGCACCAGCCAGGTGGGCATGATCGAGCGCATCCACGCCCAGGCCGCGGCCGAAGTGGTGGAGGCAGTGAAGGCCGGGGTGATTTCGATCAGCGCGGCCGCCGCCGTGGCCGACCTGCCGGAAGAAGAACAGCGCGCGGCTGCGGCCGGTGGCAAGGATGAGTTGAAGCAGGCGGCCAAGCGCGTGCGCGAATCCAAGCGCAAGCCGCGTGCGCCGAAGCCCGAACCGGCCGAGATGGCTTTCGAAGAGCCAAGCGAGGACGAAGTAGCCAGCCGCGATGCGGAAGTGCTGTCGGCGCTGGAGCAGCTGGGCGAAGACGCGCCGGCCCTGCGCCGCCGGGTGGTGGCCCTGACCCGCGAGAACGACACGCTGCGCGCGCAGCTGGCCGCGCTGCGAAAGCAGCTGGAAGCCCTGTAAGCGGCTGGCGCCGGGCCCTGCCCGGCGCCACCGTTGCGTTGGCGTCATCCGGTGCCGGTTAGACTGCGGCCATGACGTCTGCCATCGATCCGCGTCGCGCCCAGCTGCGGCGCCTGAAAGCCCTGGCCCTGGGCCTGCTGCTGCTGATGTTGGCCGGTTTCGCGGTCAGCCACTGGCAGGGTGAACGGGGCATCTGGGCCTGGGTGTCGGCCTTCTGCGAAGCCGCCGCAGTGGGCGCGCTGGCCGACTGGTTCGCGGTGGTCGCGCTGTTCCGGCGGCCGATGGGACTGCCCATTCCGCATACCGCCATCATTCCGCGAAGCAAGGAGCGCATCGGCGACAGCCTGGCCCTGTTCGTGCGCGACCAGTTCCTGGAACCGGGCGTGCTGCTGGCGCGCCTGCAGGTGTTCGATCCGGCCAGCCGCCTGGGCAGTTGGCTGGCCGAACCCGAACGCGCGCGCATGCTGGCCGACATGGCCCGCGGCTGGGCCCTGCAGGCGCTGGATTTCTTCGATGAAGGTGCGGTGCGCCGGCAGCTGCATGGCTTCGTGGTGCAGCAGCTGCGGCAGTGGAACGCGGCGGCCACCGCTGGCGAACTGCTGGCCCTGCTGACTGCCGATGGACGCCACCAGCGCGTGCTGGACGAAGGCCTGCAGCGGTTGGGCCGCTGGCTGGAGCAGCCGGAGGTGAAAGAACGCGCCTCGCAGTTGATCGTGCGCTACATCCAGCGCGAGTGGCCGACGCTGTCCAGCACGGTGAACTGGGTCAAGCCGATCGACGAGATCGGCGACAGTCTGGCCGAGCGGTTGGCGCGGGCGGTGCTGGAGGAACTGCAGCAGGTGTTGGCCGAGCCGCAGCATCCGCTGCGCCAGGATTACGAGACCTGGCTGCAGAACTACGTACAGCGCCTGCGCGATGATCCGGCGCTGGCCGAGCGCATCGAACAGCTGAAGCAGGAAATGATCGACCACCCTGCCCTGCAGGAGTACGTGCAGGGGCTTTGGGCGCGCATCCACGCCACGCTGCGCGCCGATCTGCAGCGCGAGGATTCGGCGCTGGTGGGGCATCTGCAGCGCAGCCTGGCCTCGCTGGGGCAGACCCTGCAGGCCGATCCGGCCCTGCGCGAGGCGCTGAACCAGCATCTGCTGGAAGGTGCGCAGCGCCTGACCGGGCGCCTGCGCGAAGGGGTGACCAGCCACATCGCGCAGACGGTGAAGGGCTGGGACGAGCGCCACCTGGTGGAACAGCTGGAACTGAGCGTGGGCCGCGACCTGCAGTTCATCCGGTTCAACGGCACCCTGGTGGGTGGGCTGATCGGGCTGCTGCTGCATGCCGCCACGGTGGTGTTCTGGTTCTGAGGGGGGGCGACAGGGCGGCGCCCTGTACCCATGTAGAGTCGAGCCATGCTCGACTGAAGCAACGTCAAAAGCTGGCATTCCGTAGGATGGCGGGGTGGGTCCGGCTGCGGGGGACGCTGCAAGTACGTCCATGTAAGCTCGGTCGCCGCATCCATGCGGCTCACGCCCCCGCAACCGGACCCACCCCGCCTTCGACAGTTTCCCGCGATCTGTCGGAACGGCACGGGGTCGGATCCCGTTGCGCAGCAGCGGGCTCTGACCCCAGCTGTGGTGGATGGCGACGGCATATTGCGCGACGGGGGTCACACTCCGTATGCTCCCGCGCCATGTGGGCCAGGGTGGCCCACGGGGGGATCCATGCAAAGGATGTTGGTTCTGCTGCCGCTGCTGCTGGCGGCCGGTGAGGCGTGCGCGCAGCGCGTGTACAAGTGCAACGATGGCGGCCGCACCATCTACCAGAGCACGCCCTGCCCGGCCGGGCAGGACACCGGGGTGACCCGCCCGATCGTGCGTGACCCGAAACTGAGCTGGCAGGAGGCCGAGCGCGTGGACCGCGAACTGCGCGTGGCCCGGCGCGAACTGCAGGCCAATGCCGGCCGTGGTGCCGCGCCGGTGACCGGCACGGTGATCGAGGCGGCCAGCAATGCCGAAGCCTGCGACAAGGCCCGCACGCGCCGCGAGCTGGCCGAGTGGTTCGGTTCGCGCACGCCCGCGCGCCAGCTCAACGACGACGTCACGCGCAGCTGCGCTTCACGCTGAAGCGCGGCCACGTCGCAACGCGCGCGTACACACTTGATTAACGAAATGCGAATGCCTATCATTTACTGATCGGTTGTACGCTCAGCCACCCGGCGCCCCCACCGCGCTTCCGCCCGTGTACATCCCCGGCTCCTCGTGCGCTGACGGCCCTGGCCGTCAGCGCGTGGCGATGGGAGATGCCTCGGGGCGCGCGATTCCGCGCGGGCGCCCGCACGCATGGATTCCATCGCCGATGTTTTTCTCCTGCATGGAATCGCACTGTATGCCCCGACCGAACGTTCCCGTTGTTTCTCCATTGGCGCTGGCGCTGGCCATGCTGTTCTGCGCGCCGCTGGCCCACGCCGATGTGCCGGCCGACGCCGATGCGCGCACCCTGGACACGGTGAAGGTGACCGCCGATGGCGAAATCCAGAACAGCTACACGGTGAAGAACACGCGCAGTGCGACCAAGCTGGATCTGTCGCTGCGCGAGACGCCGCAGTCGGTCACGGTCATCACCCGCCAGCGCCTGGACGACATGGGCCTGTTCTCGCTGTCCGATGTGATGGGCCAGGTCACCGGCGTCACCGTGTCGGTCACCGACAGTGAGCGCATCAACTATGTCTCGCGCGGTTACACCATCGAGAACTTCCAGATCGATGGCATGCTCAACACCTTCGGTGGCTCGATCAAGACCAACACCGACAACGTGATCTACGAGCGCATCGAAGTGATTCGCGGCGCCACCGGCCTGACCACTGGTGCCGGCGATCCGTCGGGCACCATCAGCATGGTGCGCAAGCGCCCGACCGATACCGTGCAGATGGGCGCCAACCTGATCCTTGGTCGTTGGGGCAACCAGCGCATGGAAGTCGATCTGGGCGGCCCGATCGCCTGGGACGGCCGCATCCGTGCACGCATGGTCGCCGCCAAGCAGCAGAGCGATTCGTTCCGCGATGTCTACAAGCTCGACAAGGACGTGTTCTACGGCATCGTGCAGGCCGACCTGAGCGACAGCACCCTGTTCGAACTGGGCTACGAATACCAGTCGCCGCGCACCACCGGTGTCACCTGGGGCGTGGTGCCGTACTGGGGCGCCGATGGCAACCCGGCCAACCTGCCGCGCTCGACCAACCTGTCGGCCTCGTGGAGCAGCTGGCCGATGGTGGAAAAGACCACCTTCGCCCGCCTGGAACAGCATCTGGGCAATGGCTGGTCGCTGAAGGGCAACGTGACCCATGCCGTGCGCGATACCGACGGCAGCGTCTGGTACGGCGCGGCCGGCAATCCGCGTCCGGATGGCACCGGCGTGACCGCCTATGTCTCGCACTTCAACGAACACAGCACGATGGACGTGTTCGATGTGAATGTCGGCGGCCCGTTCCAGCTGTTCGGGCGCGAGCATGAACTGGTGTTCGGCCTGGGCCAGGCGGTGCGCAAGGGCGAATCGGAGGCGACCTCGTTCGATACCAGCGCGCCGGGCTACATGCAGGTCGCCGACTGGCGCCACTGGACCGGCGACGTGCCGGTGCTACCGGTCACCCGCTACGGCCGCCTGGCCTCGGAGAACGAACTGCGCCAGCGCGCCGCCTACGTCGCCGCGCGCCTGCGCCTGGCCGACCCGCTGCTGGCCGTGGTCGGCGCCCGCTACGGCAGCTGGGAAACGCGCCAGTGGGCCTACGGCTACGATGCCAACGGCAACCGCAACCGCACCACCCGCACCGGCTACAAGCCCGATGACACCCTGACCCCGTACGCCGGTCTGGTTTACGACTTCAACGACATCTTCAGCGGCTATGTCAGCTACACCGACATCTTCAAGCCGCAGAACTACCGCGACCGCAACGGCAACTACCTGGAGCCGGTGGTCGGCGACATGTACGAAGCCGGCGTGAAGGCCGAGTTCTTCGGCGGCCTGCTCAATGCTTCGGCAGCGGTGTTCGAAGGCAAGCAGGATAACGTGGCCGAGATCGATGATTCGGTGCCGCTGAACTCGCTGCCCGATGGTGGCCAGGCCTACCGCTCCACCGGCCAGGGCAACAAGGTGAAGGGCTGGGAAATCGAAACCCAGGGCAGCATCGGCGAGCAGTGGAACGTATCGGCCGGCTTCGCCCATACCAAGATCCGCAACGCCGCCGGCGTGCTGCAGCGGACCACCACCCCGCAGGACACCTTCCGCCTCAACGCCAGCTGGCGCCCCGGCGGTGCCGACAGCCGCTACTGGCTGGGCGGCGGCGTGACCTGGCAGAGCAGCATCTGGAACAACAGCGCCCGGCCGGTCGCCGGCGGTGGCACGCAGAGCGCACGCATCACCCAGGACGCGTTCTATCTGCTGAACCTGGGCGGTGGCTACCGCTTCAATGAGAACTTCAGTGCGCAGGTGAACGTCAACAACCTGCTGGACAAGAAGTATTACGACAACGTCGGTTTCTACAACGGCGTGTACTGGGGCGAACCGCGCAATGTCACCATGACCCTGCGCTGGAAGCTCTGATGACCTGATGGATGGTGCCGGTTCTGCGACCGGCACCCGGCCAGGGATGGCCCCCCGGCGCACTTCGGTGCGCCGGCCTTCTTTCAACCAACCTGCAGGATTGCCGTGGATCGCTCGCCCGCTATTGCCAGCTCCCGCCTCAGCGCCTTCTTCGCCAGCCCACGCTGGGGCGTGCTGTCCCGTTCGCTGGCCGCCATCTTCGGCGGCTACGCGCTGGCCTCGGTCAGCAGTGTGTTCTGCGTGGTCGCCCTGCCCGGCGCGCGCGGGCAGACCGTGCTGACCGGCATGATGCTGGGCATCCTGATGGCCGCCTGCGCCGCACTGTGGGCATTTGCCACGCGCAGTGCGCTTCGCGCCTGGGTCGGCATCCTGCTGCCTACCCTGCTGATGGCCGCGATCGCGCGCCTGCTGGGGGCCTGGGCATGAAGAACGGATTCCGCCAATCGATGGCCTGGCTGCACACCTGGACCGGCCTGCTGGTGGGCTGGCTGCTGCTGCTGATCTTCATGGCCGGCACTGCAAGCTACTACCGCGAAGAGATCAGCCGCTGGATGCGCCCGGAACTGCCCAGCGCGCGGGTCAGCACCGACGTGGCCGCGCAGCGCGCCGTCGATTACCTGCAGGCCAACGCCGGCAATGCCGAGATGTGGTACGTGACGCTGCCGCAGCCGCGCAACCCGGCGATGAGCACCTTCTGGCGCGTGCCGGCCGACCAGGCCGATCCGTCCAAGGGCCGTCGCGGTGCCTTCGGCGATGCAACGCTGGACCCGAACACCGGCGGCGAACTGAAGGCGCGCGAAACCCGCGGCGGTGATTTCTTCTATCGCCTGCATTTCGACCTGCACTACATTCCGGTGTACTGGGCGCGCTACCTGGTCGGCTTCTGCGCCATGTTCATGCTGGTGGCGATCATCACCGGGGTGATCACCCACAAGAAAATCTTCAAGGACTTCTTCACCTTCCGCAAGGACAAGGGCCTGCGCTCGTGGCTGGATTTCCACAACGTGAGCGCGGTGATGGCGCTGCCGTACCACGCCATGATCACCTACACCGGCATCGTCACGTTGATGATCATGTACCTGCCGTGGGGGGTGAAGGTGGCCTACCCGCAGGATGAGGACAAGTTCTTCGCCGAAGCGTTCGGTGGCATGGCCGAGGTCAGCGAGCCGGCCCAGGGCAAGGCCGCGCCGGTGGACATCGCGCGCCTGCTCGACAGCGCCCGCGCGCACTGGCACGGCGTCGAAGTGGCCGGCTTCACCATTTCCAACCCCGGTGCGGGCAATGCGGTGATCGACATCCGCCAGCGTGATGGCAAGCGCCTGTCCATCGACACCCCCTCGCTGCGCTACGACATGGTCAACGGCACGCTGCTGCAGGAAAGCCCGCCTTCCGGCGGTGCCACGGCTACCCGCGGCGTGCTGTACGGCCTGCACCTGGCGCGTTTTGCCGATTGGGGCCTGCGCGCCCTGTTCTTCCTGTCCGGCCTGACCGGCTGCCTGATGGTGGCCAGCGGCGTGGTGCTGTGGGCGGTGAAGGAACGGCCCAAGCATGCCAAGAGTGGCCGCATCGGTTTCGGCCTGCGCCTGGTCGATGCGCTGAACATCGGCGCGGTGGCCGGCCTGCCGATCGCCTTCGCTGCGTACTTCTGGGGCAACCGCTTGCTGCCGCTGGAACTGGCCGAACGCTCCAGCGCCGAAGCCAACGTGTTCTTCTACGCGTGGGGCGCGGCGCTGCTGGCTGCCTTCATCTGGCCCAAGCGGATGATGTGGACCTGGCAGCTGTACCTGGGTGCGGCCCTGTTCGCGCTGGTGCCGGTGGTCAATGCCCTGACCACCCACGCGCACCTGGGCGTGACCCTGCGCAGCGGTGACTGGGTGCTGGCCGGGTTCGATCTGTCGATGGTTGCCTTCGGCGCGATGCTGGCCCTGTGCGGCTGGCGCATGCAGCGCTGGACGCCGCCGATGAGCGCGGCCGAGAAGAAGAAGCGCGCGGCGGCGGCAGCGGCAACCAAGGCGCCGGTTGCGGCGGCCGAAGTGGAGGCCGGCGCATGATGCTGCTGGCCCTGACCCTGTCGTTCTCTGCGTTCACCGCGCTGTCGCTGGCGATGGAAAAACACCAGCAGGACCTGCATGGGAAGGCCGCGGCGGCACCGGCACGGCGCACGCAATGGCGCGTGCTGGGCTGGGTGCTGCTGGGGGTGGCCTTCGCCCTGTGCGTGGTCGACCACGGCTGGGCGATGGGCCCGGTGCTGTGGCTGGGTGCACTGACCCTGGCCGGCGTGCCGCTGGCCTTCGGCCTGTACCCGTACCGCCCGCAGTGGATCGCACCGCTGGCCATCGCCCTGCCGCTGCTGGGCCTGCTGGTGGCGCTGCTCTAGCCCCGCCCGGGGTTGGATACCGTGCGCGCAGCGCAGGGGCTCTGACCCCAGAGCCCCCCAGAGCTACAATGGCTGCATGGAATGCGTGCTGCAACGGATCGCTGGAATCGGCTTCTTTTCCCGACTGGGCGAAGCATTGCCCGTAACCGCGGGCGTGGTTGCCGTTCCGTCGCTGGCCCAGGCGCTGCAGGCCATCGATAGCGATGGCTTCGATTGGATGCCCGGCACGTTCGGTGATCCCGATCCATTCCATGGCGCCCTGCCCCGCCCGCCCGAACTGGCCGAGGCCCGGCGCGAACTCAACCGCACGCTGATGCGCGCGCTTTCCGCACTGGATCAGCCGGCGCTGCGCTGCGGTGCGCATGACCTGCATCTGGTCGCCCGCGATGCGGCGATGTTCGCCTGCCGGCAGCGGCTGCTGGAAATACACCTTGGCCTGCCGGCGCACTGGGAACCGGTGCTTGCGCTGTACGAACAGGGGCATTGGCCGCTGGCGCATGCGCCGGGGCGCCTGCTGGTGCTCTAGGGCCATCCACGCATGGCGTGGATCTGCTGGCCACACGGGTCCCTGCAAAGCGCAGTCGAGCAAGGCTCGACGCTACAGAAGCCGGTTCCGAAGAGCTCCGCGATCATCCTGGGGTCGGATCCCGTGCGCGCAGCGCAGGGGCTCCGACCCCAAGCGGGGGCTCACCCCACCCGCTTCAGTTCCCACGCGCGGTGGATGCGCGCGTTGCGCTCGAAGTCCGGGCCAATCGTACGCGCGGTGATCTCGCGGCACTGGGCGAACTCGGCGATGGCGTTTTCTTCCAGCTTGAAGCGGCGGAAGTTGTTGGAGAAATACAGCACGCCGCCCGGCGCCAGGCGCGCCACCGCTGCACGAAGCAGCTTCAGCTGCTCGCGCTGCACGTCGAAGTCGTCGGCACGGGCCGAGTTGGAGAACGTCGGCGGATCGCAGAAGATCACGTCGTACTGGCCACGATCGCCTTCCAGCCAGGCCATGGCATCGGCCTGCACCAGCAGGTGCTGGTTGCCGCCCTGCCCGTTCAGCGCCAGGTTGTCGTAGCACCACTGCAGGTAGGTGGCCGACAGGTCCACGCTGGTGGTGCTGGCCGCACCGGCCACCGCCGCCTGCACGCTGGCCACGCCGGTGTAGCAGAACAGGTTGAGGAAGCGCTTGCCACGCACCTGCTCGGCCATCATGCGTCGCAGCGGGCGGTGGTCCAGGAACAGGCCGGTATCGAGGTAATCGAACAGGTTCACCTGCAGCAGCGCATTGTTCTCGCGCACCACGATGAACTCGTCGCGCTGCTCGAAACGACCGTACTTGCTGCCGCCCTTGCCGCGCTCGCGCGACTTCATCGACACCTGTTCCGGCGGCACGCCGAACACGTCGCGCGCGGCGGCCAGCAGTTCATTGCGGCGGCGGCGCACGTCGTTTTCCGGAATGGCCGCCGGTGCCGCGTATTCCTGCACATGCAGGAAGGTGCGGCGCTGGCCACCGTCTTCTTCGTAGACGTCGATGGCGGCCGCGTATTCCGGCAGGTCGGCATCGTAGGCGCGGAAGCAGGTGATGTCCTCGCGCGCGCGCCAGCTCTTGAACTTCTTCAGGTTCTTGCGCAGGCGGTTGGCCACCATCTGCGCACCTTCGCTCAGCTCGCGCGGCTGCGCCGGGTCGCGGCCCGGTACGGCAATCGGGTCGCAGACGATCAGCGCGCATTCCAGCGCACCGTTGAACATCTGGTACTTCTTGGACGCACGCAGGCTGGTGGCGAAGGCCAGCTCGTCGTTGCCACACAGCAGGCTGGCGCGCCATTGCGGCACCGCCTTCTGCAGGGCGTTGCCCAGCGCACGGTACAGCGCCGGATCGGCGGCCAGGCGCTCGTCGTAGGGCGGATTGCAGACCACCGCACCGATCTCCTGCTCCGGTGCGGCCAGGTCGGCCACGTCGGCACGGGTGAAGCGGATGGCGTGGGCCACGCCGGCCACTTCGGCGTTCTCACGCGCGGCCTGGATCGCCACCGGATCGATGTCACTGCCGTGGATGACCGGCTTCAGTGCGGCCAGACCGGCCGCTTCGCGGTCGCGCGCTTCGGTCTGGATCGCCTTCCAGGCGGCCTTGTCGAAGCCCAGCCAACGGCTGGGCGGCAGGCTGCCGTGGCGCATCAGGCCGGGGGCGACGTCGGCGGCCATCAGAGCACCTTCGATCAGCAGGGTGCCACTGCCGCACATCGGGTCCAGCAGGCCACCGCCGGCGGCGTGCAGGCGCGGCCACTGCGCGCGCAGCAGCAGCGCGGCCGCCAGGTTTTCCTTCAATGGCGCCTCGTGGGCGGCACCGCGCCAGCCACGGCGGTGCAGCGGGCCACCGCCCAGATCGATCGACAGCGACGCACGGCCCTTGCGCAGCGACAGGTTCACGCGCACATCGGGCAGATCGGTGTTCACCGACGGCCGTTCCAGGCCTTCATCGCGCATGCGGTCGACGATGGCGTCCTTGATCCGCTGCGCGGCAAAGCGCGCGTGGGTGATCTTGTCGCCGGACACGTGCGCGTCCACCGCCAGGGTCATCTCCGGCTTGATGTGCTCGTGCCACGGCAGGGCGCGCACGCCGTCATACAGGGCCTGCTCGTCGGGGCAGTCGAACTCGTCGATCGGCCACAGCACGCGGCTGGCCAGGCGCGACCACATCACGATGCGCAGGGCCTGCGCCAGCTCGCCTTCGGCGTTGACGCCGGCGATGGTGGCGGTGGCCTTGCCAAGGCCCAGGGCCGACAGTTCGTCGGCAAGCAGGTATTCCAGGCCCTTGGCGCAGGAGACGAAGAATTTCACGGGATCGGTTCGCAGGTGGACGGGCGCGGCGCGAGCGCCAGGCCTTTCGGAAGGGAGGGCCGCGGGAACGGCCAGCAGGCCCGCGCCGGGGGCGGCGGGGCTGCCATTGTAGTCAATGCGGGCGGGCGCGCCGTGCGCCCGGGCTTCACAGCTGCCGCAGCAGGCGCTCGAAGGCCTGGGCGGAGGCCTCCACGTGCTGTTCCAGGCGGTGGCCATCGTCCACCAGCAGCAGCTGCGCCGAGCGCGCCTGCGCCCAGGCGATCACCCCGGCGGCGGGCACCACGTCGTCGTGCCAGGCCTGGACCACGCTGGTCGGCACGGCGGCGGCGTCCAGCGCCGGCATCGGGCCCATGGTGGTGGGCGGCACCATCAGGAACAGGCCGGCCACCGGCACCTGCAGCGAGGCGATGGCGGAGATGTAGGCGCCCAGGCTGGAGCCGGCCAGTACCACCGGCCCCTGCGCGGCGGCCGCGGCGGCCCGTTCCACCAGGCGCTGCAGGCGGGTACGCACGTCGCCCACGCGGCTGACCTCGCTCATGGCGTCCAGGTCGGTGTAGTCGGGGCGCTCGTGGGTCCAGCCCAGGCGCTGGGCGACTTCGGCCAGCGCGGTGACCTTGGTCGCCTCCGGGCCACTCTCGAAGCCGTGGGACAGGATGCAGTGGCCGCGGCTCATGCATGCGCTCCCAGGGAGCGGTTCAACGTCGATCGGGAAGGCAGGTTCATCCTGCAATGCTAGCATCGCCGCATGCCCACCCCGCTCCTGCCCGGCCTGCAGCTGCAGCCACTGCCCTACCACGACCGCCTGCCCCTGCGTGATGCCGTCAGCCTGCGGATGGTGGTGATCCACTGCACCGAGCTGCCCGACTTGGCGATGGCCCGCGAGTATGGCGAGCGTGTGCTGTACGACAGCGGCGCGGGCAACAGCGGGCATTTCTACATCGATCGCGACGGCAGCGTGGTGCAGTACGTGGCGCCCGAACGCATCGCCCATCACGTGCGCGGCATGAACGCGGACACGGTGGGCATCGAACTGGTCAATACCGGGCGTTACCCGGACTGGTTCGACAGCCGTCACCAGGCGATGGACGAGCCGTATACCGAGGCGCAACTGCAGGCGCTGGAGGCCCTGCTGCAGGCGCTGGTGGCGCGCTATCCGTCGCTGCGGCAGATTGCCGGGCATGACCAGCTGGACCTGGAACAGGTGCCGGCCAGCGATGATCCAACGCTGACGGTGGCGCGTAAACGTGATCCCGGCCCGTTGTTCCCGTGGGCACGGGTGCTGGCGAAGGTGCCGTTGCAGGGGTTGGGGGAGTAGCTGGCAGGGCTGCGCCCTGCACCTGCCGAGGCAACGGCACCGGCAACGGCAACGTCAAAAGCGGGCTTTCCGTGGGAGGCGAGGTGGGTCTGGCTGCGGGGGACGCTGCAAGTCCCCCTCCGGGGCCCGGCCCAGCCGCTGGCGGCTGGGCGTTCGGGCGCTTGCGAAGCAGTGCTTCGCAAGCAAAGCGCCCTCACCCATGTAAGCTCGGTCGCCGCATCCATGCGGCTCACGCCCCCTCAACCGGACCTACGCCGCCTTCGACAGTTCGCCGCAATCTGTTGGAACCTGCTGCTGATGGTGGGTGCCGACCGTTGGTCGGTACGGGGTCAAATCAATCGAAATGCGCTTTTGTAGAGTCGAGCCACGCTCGACTGCGCCTTGCACGGCTACCGACCCCGCGCGACTCAGGCGCCGGTGGCGACCGGGCGGCTGCTGTCGCTGACCCAGCCGCTCCAGGAGTCGGCGTAGATGCGGGCGCCGCTCAGGCCGGCGCTTTCCATCGCCAGCAGGAGGTGGCAGGCGGTCACGCCCGAGCCGCACATCAGCACCACCCGCTGCGGGTCCTGGCTGCCAATCACGCTCTGCAGTTCGGCGCGCAGTTCCTGTGCATCGCGCAGGCGACCGTCGGCCACGTTCAGGGCAAAGGGGCGGTTGACTGCACCGGGCACATGCCCGGCCACCGGATCCAAGGGCTCCACTTCACCGCGGAAACGCTCGCCGGCACGGGCGTCCACCAGCCAGCCAGGGGCGTGCTTCAGGCGCGTGGCGATCTCATCAGCGCTGGCCACCTGGGTGCTGTCGAAGCGTCCCGGATAGGGCGGCTGGGCGGCCACCTCGCTGCGGCCGGTCACCACCGGCTGGCCGGCCGCCAGCCAGGCCGCCATGCCGCCGTCGAGCACGGCCACGCGGGTGTGCCCGATCAAGCGAAGCAGCCACCACAGGCGCGCGGCGGCCATGCTGCCATCGCTGCCGTCGTACACCACCACCTGGGTTTCAGGGGTGATGCCCCATCGCCCCAGCGTTGCGGCGAAGGCATCGCTGTCCGGCAGCGGGTGGCGGCCGTGGCCGGTGCGGGCCAGGTTGGACAGATCGTGGTTCAGATCGGCGTACACCGCACCGGGAATATGCCCGGCGGCGTACTGCCCTGCCCCGGCCTGCGGGTCGGCCAACGATGCACGTGCATCGACCACGCGCACGGCGGTGCTGGCAGTGGCGCGGGCATCGACCACGCGGATGGATTCGCCCAGTGCAGCGGCCAGGCGGGGCACATCGACCAGGGTGGTCCACGTCGTGTCGTTCGGCGTCATGTCACTTGCTCCAGGCGGCGGCGCAGGTTGTAAAGGATGGCGGCCGTGGCGCCCCAGATCCGTTGACCGGGCCAGCCGTATTCCAGCACGTGGCGCACGCGTCCGCGATGGTTGATCTCGACCTGGTGCAGGTTGTCCGGCGCCATCAGGTAATCCAGCGGTACTTCGAATACTTCGGCTACTTCGCTGGGCTGGGCGACCGGCACGAAGTCCGGATCGATCACCGCCACCACCGGGGTGACCCGGTAACCGGTAATGGTCACGAACGGGTCCAGGTAGCCCAGCGCCTGCACCTGGGTGGGCGCCAGCGCGATCTCTTCCTGGCTTTCGCGCAGCGCAGCAGCCAGCGCGTCGCGGTCATCCGGTTCGGTGCGCCCACCGGGAAAACCGACCTGGCCGCCATGTTGGCGCAGGGTTTCGGTGCGGCGGGTCAGGATCACCTGCGCGCCGTTGGCACGCGGCACGATGCCGGCCAGCACGGCCGCCTCCACCGCCGGGCCCGGCGGCAGCAGGTCGATCAGTTCGCTGCGGTTCCAGCCATCGCCCTGCGGCGGCTCGGCCAGCGGATGCAGCGCGCGCAGCAGGCGTTCGTGGTCGGCCAGCGAACCCCGCAGTGAGTGCTGCAGTTGTTCGCGCAGCGGCAGCAGCCGATGCAGCACGTGGTCGCGTTCGGTGTCGCTCATCGACGACCACCGCGCGATTTCATCGAGGGTCCGCCCGCAACCGGTACAGCGCCGGGCCAGGTCCAGCTTGCACACGCCGATGCAGGGGCTTGCGACAACACGCGACGTTTCTTCCATAGTTTGCACCCCTGCAACAGTAGCGCGAATGGCCATGTTTGGGGCAGCGTCGGCCACCGTGTGGCGCGCAAATAAAAACGCGCCGGTGGAAACCACCGGCGCGTTCGGTTCACTACTTCGATTTACTTGACGCTGACCAGCTTCACTTCGAACTGCACCGCCACGTTCGGCGGGAAGCCGGTACGCGGGTCGGCGCCGTACGCCTGGTCCGGCGGCAGGGTGATTTCCCACTTCGAGCCTGCCGGCATCTGCAGCAGGGTCTCGCGCATGGCCTTCATTTCGACTTCGCTGACCTTGATCGACGGAATCTGCTGAGCCGGACGCGCTTCGGTCGGACGCTGGCCGAACGGGTACGGACCGGCCACTTCCAGCTGCACGGTGCTGGCCTGGGTCGGCTTGGCGCCCTTGCCGGCTTCGATCACGCGGTACTGCACACCGCTCGGCAGCGACTGCACGCCCGCCTTGGCCTTGTTGGCCGCAACGAACTGGTCGCTCTTGGTCTTGTTTTCGGCAGCAGCCTTTTCGTACTCGGCCTTGGCAGCCTGGGCACGGCCCTGCTCGCGCTTCTGGAACGCTTCAACGGCCGGCTTCAGCTGCTCGGCGGTGATCGCCGGCTGCTTCTTGGCGTAGGCGTCCTGCAGACCCTTCACCACCGAGTTGATGTCCAGCTGCTCACCGCGGGCGGTCAGCTCTGCCAGGTTGTTGCCGTAGTCGTAACCGAAGTAGTAGCTCAGCTTGCCCTTTTCGGACGAGACGTCCTGGGCGAAGGCATTGCCCGTCAGGGCCAGGGCCGCGACGGCGACCGCGATAGAACGCAACTTCATCAAACAGTTCTCCAGGGGTGGTAACTCAGGGACGTTCTGCGCCGCCCTGAGGCGACGGGTTAGGATAGCGGCCATAAGGTGGAACCGCCACTGACCACGCAGGCTATGACCTGTCTGCGTTTCAAGAGTTCAATCTCACTTTTTTTTAACGTTTCAGGAGTCTTCCGTGGCCCCAGCCCCCGCCGAGCACCCCGTTACCGTGGCCGACGACGGTGCCATCCGCACCCTCACCGTGCAGCGCCCGGAGAAGCTCAATGCACTGAACGCGGCCACCCTGCAGGCCCTGGCGCAGGCGTTCAGCGCCGCGGCCGCCGAGCCCTCGGTGCGGGTGGTGGTGCTGACCGGAGCGGGCCCCAAGGCCTTCGTGGCCGGGGCGGATATCGCGGAAATGAACACCCTCAGCGCGGTTCAGGGACGTGACTTCTCGCTGTTGGGCCAGCAGCTGATGCGGCAGATCGAGCGCATGCCCAAGCCGGTGGTCGCCCGGGTGAACGGGTTCGCGCTGGGCGGCGGGCTGGAACTGGCCATGGCCTGCCACCTGCGCATCGCGGCCGATACCGCCAAGGTCGGCCAGCCGGAGATCAACCTGGGGCTGATTCCCGGTTTCGGCGGCAGCCAGCGCCTGCTGCGCCTGTGCGGCCGCGCCGCCACCCTGGAACTGTGCCTGCTGGGCGCCCCGATCGACGCGGCCCGTGCGCTGGCCCTGGGCATCGTCAACGAAGTGGTGCCCGCCGATGCGCTGGACGCGCGCGTGCAGGCCGTGGCGCGGCAATTGGCGCAGTCGGCGCCGCTGGCCCTGCGTGGCCTGCTGGACGCGGTACACGTGGGTGGCGAATGCAGCCTGGAATCCGGCCTGGAATACGAGAGCGCGCAGTTCGGCCTGCTGTTCGCCACCGAGGACATGCGCGAAGGCACCAGCGCGTTCCTGCAGCGCCGCCCGCCGGCCTTCCAGAACCGCTGACGCCATGGCATCCCGACCCAACCCCGTGCAGCTGTTTGCCCGGGTCCAGGCAGACGATCTCGACGGCGCGCTGCAGGCAGGCCTGATGGACTACGTGGCCCGCGCAGACGATGCGCGCCTGTTGCCTGAGCACCCCGAACTTGCGCAGCGCCTGCTGCACGCCCAGCAGCAGCTGCAGCGCGCCTGGGCCGCACGCGAGCGCTATCGCGACCGTGCCGTGCGCCTGGCCCGCCGCGAAGCCGAGCGCGATGCACGGCGCATGCCGGCACCGGCGCCGGACGTGAAACCTGCCCTGCCTTCCGCCGCCGCCGCCATCCTGGCCCGGGCCAAGGCCCGCGCGGCAGGCAAGGAACAGTAATGGCCACCGCGAAGAAGACCCCGCGCGCACCGGCGCGCCGCGGCAGCGTGATGCCGCGCGCCGACGTGGTGGAAATGTTCACCCGTCTGCGCGAACTCAATCCGCACCCGAAGACCGAACTGGAATACAGCACGCCCTTCGAGCTGCTGGTGGCGGTGGCGCTGTCCGCACAGGCCACCGACGTGGGCGTGAACAAAGCCACCCGCCGCCTGTTTCCGGTGGCCAATACACCGGCAACGATCCTGGCACTGGGCGAGGAAGGCCTGAAGAAGTACATCGCCACGATTGGTCTGTTCAACGCCAAGGCGAAGAACGTGATCGCCACCTGCGCGATCCTGCTGGAAAAGCATGGCGGCGAAGTGCCGCGCGATCGCGACGCACTGGAAGCCCTGCCCGGCGTGGGCCGCAAGACCGCCAACGTGGTGCTCAACACCGCGTTCGGCGAGCCGGTGATGGCGGTGGACACGCACATCTTCCGCGTGGCCAACCGCACCGGGCTGGCCCCGGGCAAGAACGTGCGCGAAGTAGAGGACCGGCTGGTGAAGGCCATTCCGGCCGAGTTCCTGCTGGATGCGCACCACTGGCTGATCCTGCACGGGCGCTATGTGTGCAAGGCACGCAAACCGGATTGCCCGGGCTGCGTGATTGCCGATCTGTGCCGGTTCAAGGAAAAAACCGCCGCGTAGGCGGGCGTACCCAGGGTCGGATCCCTTTCGCAGAGGCTCTGACCCGCCACCGACAGCATCCACGCGTGGTGTGGATCTATTGCAATCGGGGCGCAACCGCAGCGTCACATGCAAGCGTTTACATCGGCAGGCCCTGCCGTGGCGGGGCGTGCAGTTGCGCGTGAACTGTCACATTTACGCAATCTTCACCTTCTAGCCTGCGCGCATCTTCCCACCTGCCTGCAAGGCTCCTTCCCATGAAACTGCATCACCAACTCCTGACGGTGGCCGTGGCTGCTGCGCTGTATGTGCCGGCCGCCCACGCTGAAGTCGCCATCGATGTGATCGGCGGTTCGGAAATCACCTTCGAAGGCCTGGTCCAGGCCGACGGCAACTGGTTCGACAATGACGTCGTGGACCTCAACGGCGGTGACGCCGGCAACGGCAAGGACAGCGAATTCGAACTGCGCCGCGCCGAGCTGGTGCTGAAGGGCAAGGGCCCGGGCAACGTGGAATGGGTGGTCGGCTACGACGCCAAGGCTGACAAGTTCCTGGACACCAACGTGAAGTACAAGCTGGCCGGCAACAGCAGCCACTTCCTGCAGCTGGGCCAGTTCAAGCAGCCCAACAGCCTGGAAGAACTGTCCAGCACCAAGAACAACGACTTCATTTCCAAGGCCGCGGTGACCAACACCTACGCCGTCGCCCGCCGCCTGGGTGGCGCGTACAGCTACGGCCAGGACAACTGGTCGGTCACCGCCAGCGCCTTCGGCCGCGAACTGACCCGCAACCTGGCCCACGGCAGCGGCTACGGCGCACGTGGCACCTGGGCGCCGATCAACGACAAGGGCCAGGTGCTGCACTTCGGCCTGAGCTATGTGGACTACGACGCCGACGCCGACACCCTGCGCGTGCGTGCCCGCCCCAACGCCGACCTGGCCACCGCGCGCCTGGTCGACAGCGGCAACATGACCGACACCGACCGCGTCAGCACCGTCGGCGCCGAAGCCATGTACTTCCAGGGCCCGTTCAAGGCCCAGGCCGAGTACTACAGCAGCAAAGCCAAGCGCTATGACCACGACAACTACACCAGCGACGGCTACTACGTCAGCGGCGTGTGGAACGTGACCGGCGAAACCTGGAGCTACAAGGGCGGCACCCCGGGCACCGGCCTGCCGGACAACCCGGCCAGCGGCCAGTGGCAGCTGGGCGTGCGCTACGACCACATGGATCTGAACGACGGCAATGTAAGTGCCAACCCGGTGGCCGGCCGTCCGCCGATCGTCGATGGCGTGCTGGGCGGCAAGATGGACATCTGGACCGTCGGCGCCAACTGGTACTGGCGTTCGAACTTCAAGCTGATGCTGAATTACGTGATGGTGGACAGCAAGAAGTACAGCTCCAGCGCCCGCGGCTTCGTCAATGACGATCCGAACATCCTGGAAGCCCGCGCCCAGTTCTTCTGGTAAGCAGCGAGCGCTGCGGCGCCCGCGCTGCGCGCACCCAAGGCACGGCTTCGGCCGTGCCTTTTTTGTTGCGGCCACCGCCACCCACGCTGTCATGGATGCGTCATGTGACAGACGCAGGGGTGTCACGCAACCGTTATGGAATGTGCACCGAAACGTCGGGCAGCCGCCCTTCGACCACCCCAGGAGTCTCTCCCGTGATCCACGCCTTCAAGTCGCGCGCCGCTGTCGCCATCCTGGCCGCATCGTCCGTGTTTGCCGCCAATGCCGCCGATGTGACCGGCGCGGGCGCATCGTTCATCTACCCGGTCATGTCCAAGTGGTCGGCCGACTACAGCGGCGCCACCGGCAAGAAGGTGAACTACCAGTCGATCGGTTCGGGCGGCGGCATTGCCCAGATCAAGGCGGCGACCGTGGACTTCGGTTCTTCCGACGCCCCGCTGAAGCCGGAAGAACTGGCAGCCGCCGGCCTGGCCCAGTTCCCGTCGGTGATCGGCGGCGTGGTGCCGGTGATCAACGTGGCCGGCGTTGCCCCGGGCGCGCTGAAGCTGGACGGCCCGACCCTGGCCAACATCTTCCTGGGCAAGATCAAGACCTGGAACGACCCGGCCATCGCCGCCCTGAACAGCGGCCTGACCCTGCCCAACGCCAAGATCACCATCGTCCACCGTTCGGACGGCTCGGGCACCACCTTCAATTTCGTCAACTACCTGTCCAAGGTCAGCCCGGAGTGGAAGAGCAAGGTCGGTGAAGGCACCTCGGTGCAGTGGCCGGCCGGCATCGGCGGCAAGGGCAACGAAGGCGTGGCCGCCTACGTGAAGCAGATCAAGGGCGGCATCGGCTACGTCGAACTGTCCTACGCGCTGCAGAACAAGATGTCCTACGCGGCGATGAAGAACGCCGCCGGCAAGATCGTGCAGCCGTCCGATGCCTCGTTCTCGGCCGCTGCCGCCAGCGCCGACTGGGCCAGCGCCAAGGACTTCTACCTGGTCATGACCAACGCCCCGGGCGCCGAAGCGTGGCCGATCACCGCCACCAACTTCATCCTGGTGCGCAAGCAGCCGAAGAACGTGGCCGGCGCCAAGGCCACCCAGGAATTCTTCCGCTGGGTCTACAAGAACGGTGATGCGCAGGCCAAGCAGCTGGACTACGTGCCGCTGCCGGACACCCTGGTCAAGCAGATTGAAACCTACTGGACCCAGAACCTGAAGTACTGAGTGGCGTAGCAAGGCGTTCCCCCGCAGGAACGGGGGCCGGCGGGTCCTCTCTCCCCCGCCGGCCCCAACGGGCGCTGGACCTTCGGGTCCGGCGCCTTTCTTTTTTGGGGTGCACCGGTTCTGTAGAGTCGAGCCATGCTCGACTGATGGGCCGTAGTCGAGCACGGCTCGACTCTACAACGGCGAAAAGCAGGTCGAGCACGGCTCGACTCTACAACGGCGAAAAGCAGTCGAGCATGGCTCGACTCTACAACGGCGAAAAGCAGTCGAGCATGGCTCGACTCTACACGGGCAGAATCCCGCCCACCGAGCGCAGTCCAGGGCCGCGGTGGCCCCGGGCAGCCCCGCCCCGGGCGTTACCGCCCCCGTGAAACCCCCGTCAGAACGTGATGTCCGACACCTCTGTCATGGACGTCATACGGCTGTAACAAAAACATCATTTCATAGCCGCATCCGCCGACGGTGTCGGCTCTACCCCGCTATGGAGTGACCATGAAACTGCACTCGGCCGGCCTCGCCGCCCTTTCCCTGGCCATCGCCCTGGGCCTGTCGGCCTGCGGTGGCGACAAGCAGGCCGCGCAGCAGCCGACCGCCGACAGCGCCGCCGCCCCGGCCGCTGCCGGCGACAAGGTGACCGCTGAAGTGTCCGGCGCCGGCGCCTCGTTCATCTTCCCGCTGGTGTCCAAGTGGTCGGCTGACTACAACACCGCCACCGGCGCCAAGATCAACTACCAGTCGATCGGTTCGGGCGGCGGCATCGCGCAGATCAAGGCCGGTACCGTCGACTTCGGTTCGTCGGACAAGCCGCTGGCCAGCGACGAACTGGCCCAGGCCGGCCTGGCCCAGTTCCCCTCGGCCATCGGCGGCGTGGTGCCGGTGGTGAACATCGAAGGCCTGGAAGCGGGCAAGCTGCGCCTGACCGGCGCCCTGCTGGCCGACATCTTCCTGGGCAAGGTGAAGACCTGGAACGACCCGGCCATCGTCGCCGCCAACCCGGGCGTGACCCTGCCGGAGGACAAGATCACCCTGGTGCACCGTTCGGATGGTTCGGGCACCACCTTCAACTTCTCCAACTACCTGTCCAAGGTCAGCCCGGAATGGAAGACCAAGGTCGGCGAAGGCACCTCGGTGCAGTGGCCGGACGGCGTGGGTGGCAAGGGCAACGAAGGCGTGGCCTCGTACGTGAAGCAGATCAAGGGTTCGATCGGCTACGTCGAACTGGCCTATGCCCTGCAGAACGCCATGCCCTACACCGCCCTGCAGAACGCGGCCGGCACCTGGGTGCAGCCGAACGCTGAAACCTTCGCCGCGGCTGCCGCCAGCGCCGACTGGGCCAGCGCCAAGGACTTCAACCTGGTCATCACCAACGCACCGGGTGAGCAGGCGTGGCCGATCACTGCCACCAACTTCATGCTGATGCAGAAGCAGCCCAAGGATGCCAAGCGCAACCAGGACGCCCTGGCGTTCTTCAAGTGGGCCTTCGAAAACGGCCAGGCCCAGGCCAACGAGCTGCACTACGTGCCGCTGCCGGCCGAGCTGGTCAAGCAGATCGAGGCCTACTGGGGCACCGAGCTGAAGTGACGGACCCGACGGTGCCCGCCCTGCGCGGGCACCGTCTCTACCACGCCGTGCCGCCCCGCCCTTTCCTGGCCCTGCCGTCCCCATGAATGCCATCGCCCAGCCTGTAGCCGCCCCGTCCACGCGTGACACGCGTGATGCCCGCAACGACAAACTGTTCCGATGGGTGCTGGTCGGCACCGTCATCTTCGTCCTGATCGCCCTGGCCTGCGCCGCGCTGTCGATGCTGTGGGGTGGTCGCCACGCCCTGCAGATGCAGGGCCTGAGCTTCTTCTTCTCTTCCGACTGGAACCCGGTCGAAAACAAGTTCGGTGCGCTGGCCCCGATCTACGGCACCCTGGTCACCGCGCTCATCGCGATGGTCATCGCCGTGCCGGTCAGCTTCGGCATCGCCTTCTTCCTGACCGAGGTCGCCCCGCGCTGGCTGCGTGGCCCGGTCGGCACCGCCATCGAACTGCTGGCGGGCATTCCCTCGATCATCTACGGCATGTGGGGCCTGTTCGTGCTGGTGCCGGTGATGACCGAGTACGTGACTCCGTTCCTCAATGAAACCCTGGGCGAGTGGCCGATCATCGGCCCGGTGTTCCAGGGCCCGCCGCTGGGCATCGGCATGCTCACCGCCGGGTTCGTGCTGGCGATCATGGTCATTCCTTTCATCTCGTCGGTGATGCGCGAAGTGTTCCTGACCGTACCTACCCGCCTGAAGGAATCGGCCTATGCGCTGGGTTCCACCAAGTGGGAAGTGAGCTGGGACATCGTGCTGCCCTACACCCGCTCGGCGGTGATCGGCGGCATCTTCCTGGGCCTGGGCCGTGCGCTGGGCGAAACGATGGCCGTGGCGTTCGTGATCGGCAACAGCGTGCGCCTGTCGCCGTCGCTGCTGGAACCGGGCACCACCATCGCCGCGCTGATCGCCAATGACTTCGGCGAAGCCACTGAAACCTACCGCTCGGCGCTGCTGCTGCTCGGCTTCGTCCTGTTCATCGTCACCTTCGTGGTGCTGGCCATCGCCCGCCTGATGCTGATGCGCCTGTCCCGCAAGGAGGGCAACTGATGTCCACCACCGCTGATTCGCTGTACCTGCGCCGCCGCATCGGCAATGTCGTTGCCATCGCACTGTCCTGCGCCACTGCGCTGTTCGGCCTGTTCTTCCTGGGCTGGATCCTGTTCACCCTGGCCGCCAAGGGCCTTGCCGGCATCAACTGGGATCTGTTCACCAAGATGACCCCGCCGCCCATGCAGGAAGGCGGCCTGGCCAATGCCTTCTTCGGCAGCGCGGTGATGTGTGCGCTGGCGATCGGCATCGGCACCCCGCTGGGCGTGCTGGCCGGTACCTGGCTGGCCGAGTACGGCAACGCCCGCAAGGCCGGCACCGTGGTCCGCTTCGTCAACGACATCCTGCTGTCGGCACCGTCCATCGTGCTGGGCCTGTTCGTCTACACCCTGTACGTGATGCAGACCGGCGGCAGCTTCTCCGCCTTCGCCGGTGCGCTGTCGCTGGCCTTCATCGTGCTGCCGGTGGTGGTGCGCACCACCGACGAAATGCTGCGACTGGTGCCTTCGCAGATGCGTGAAGCGGCCCTGTCGCTGGGCATCCCGCAGTGGAAGGTGATCGTGCAGGTGCTGTACCGCAGTGCATCGGCCGGCATCATTACCGGCATCCTGCTGGCCCTGGCCCGCATTTCCGGCGAAACCGCGCCGCTGCTGTTCACCGCCTTCGGCAACCAGTACTGGAACAGCAACGTGTTCCAGCCGATGGCCTCGGTGCCGGTGGTGATGAACCAGTTCGCCGGCAGCCCGTATGAATCCTGGCAGGTGCTGGCCTGGGCCGGCGCCCTGGTGCTGACTGTCTTCGTGTTGCTGGTCAGCCTTGCCGCCCGCGGCATCCTGCTGCGCAACCGTATCTCCCATGACTGACCTTTCCGTGGATACCGCCATGAACGACCTCTCCAACGCCGTGCCGATGCAGCGCATCGCGGTGCCGGCCTCGCACGAGAACCTGCACACGCCGTCGCCGGTCAAGCTGGCCGCGCGTGGTCTGGACTTCTACTACGACAAGTTCCACGCCCTGAAGGGCATCAACCTGGAGATCCCGGAAAAGCGCGTGACCGCGCTGATCGGTCCCTCCGGTTGCGGCAAGTCGACCCTGCTGCGCATCTTCAACCGCATCTACGCGCTGTACCCGAAGCTGGAGGCGCGTGGTGAGGTGCTGCTGGACGGCGAAAACATCCTGTCGCCGAAGTACCCGATGAACCGCCTGCGCAGCAAGGTCGGCATGGTGTTCCAGAAGCCGGTGCCGTTCCCGATGACCATCTTCGAGAACGTGGCCTACGGCATCCGCCACCACGAGAAGCTGAGCAAGGCCGACATGGCCGACCGCGTCGAGCAGGCGCTGCGCCAGGGCGCGCTGTGGGACGAAGTGAAGGACAAGCTGGGGCAGAGCGCGCTGGGCCTGTCCGGTGGCCAGCAGCAGCGTCTGTGCATTGCCCGTGCCGTGGCCCTGCGCCCGTCGGTGCTGCTGCTGGACGAGCCGACCTCGGCGCTGGACCCGATCTCGACCAGCCGCATCGAGCAGCTGGTGGAAGAGCTCAAGCACGAGTACACCATCGTCATCGTCACCCACAACATGCAGCAGGCAGCGCGCGTGTCCGACTACACCGCCTTCATGTACCTGGGCGACCTGATCGAGCACGACCGTACCGAAGTGATCTTCTCGCAGCCGTCGCAGCGGCAGACCGAGGATTACATCACCGGTCGTTTTGGCTGAAGCAGCAGTCGACAGACAGACAATGTCAGTCGAGCATGGCTCGACTCTACACATCACGTCAGTCGAGCATGGCTCGACTCTACCGAGCGGAACAACCATGAATCTTCCCAACGACCATATCGTCAAGAGCTACGACGAAGAGCAGCAGCGCCTGGTGGCCGAAATCGTGCGCATGGGCGAGATGGCCGTCGCCCAGCTGGAGGCGTCGATGGACGTCATCGAGAAGCGCGACGAGAACGCCGCCCACCGCATCATCGCCAACGATGAAGCGATCGACCAGCTGGAGCAGCAGATCAGCCACGACGTGATGCGCCTGGCCCTGCGTGGCCCGATGGCCCGCGACCTGCGCGAGATCCTGGCCGGCCTGCGCATTCCGGCCGACATCGAGCGCATTGGCGACTACGCCGCCAACGTGGCCAAGCGTTCCATCGCGCTGGGCAAGGTGCCGCCGCTGCCGCAGATCCAGGGCCTGCGTGCGCTGGGCCGCCTGGCCGCGCAGCAGGTGCGCCGCGCCATCGCCGCCTACCGCGACAACGATGCCGACGCCGCGCTGGAACTGCGCCAGGACGACGCCCGCCTGGACGCCCAGTACACCGCGCTGTTCCGCGAGCTGCTGACCTACATGATGGAAGACCCGCGCAACATCACCCCGTGCACGCACCTACTGTTCATGGCCAAGAACCTGGAGCGCGTGGGCGACCATGCCACCAACATCGCCGAGAACGTCTGGTTCCTGGTGCACGGTGAGCAGCCGCTGCCGCCGCGTGAGAAGCGCGACGAGACCTCGAGCACAGACCACATCTGATACTGCGCTGCAACAGCAGATGCGCGTCTGAAGGCCCCTGTCGGAATGACGGGGGCCTTTTCGTTTGCGCGCACGCCGTCTGTAACAATTCTCACGAAAATTTGAGTCCTCGGCGAGGATTCGGTGAGTAGGATGACTGCACCATCGTTTCACCCCGGGCGCCCGCCCACCACCCAAGGAGTTCGACCGATGAGCAGTTCCAACAAGACCCTGTCCCTGCTGACCGCCACTGCACTGGCCGCGGGCCTCGGCGTGACTGCCAGTGCTTCGGCCCTGAGCATGACCGACCTTGCCCAGGGCTATCTGGTGGCCGGCCAGGCGGCCAAGGCTGCCGATGCAAAGCACGCCGAAGGAAAGTGCGGTGCCGAGGGCAAGTGCGGCGCCGACAAGAAGTCGGCCGAGGGCAAGTGTGGCGAAGGCAAGTGTGGCGCCGACAAGGGCAAGGCCAAGACCGACGCCGGCAAAAAGGCGGCCGAAGGCAAGTGCGGCGAAGGCAAGTGCGGTGGCAAGCACTGACGCTGCGGCCAGCGTCGTCCACCCACGGTTGCCGCTGCCCGCGGCAGCCGTCGGGGTGGGCCTGCGGCGGGCGCTGCTGCAGGACCTGCGCGATGCCCCGGCCGGTGATTTCGATTTCCTGGAGTGCGCGCCGGAAAACTGGATCAACGTCGGTGGACCTGCCGGCGAGGCGTTGGATGAACTGGCCCGGCGCCATCCACTGAGCTGCCACGGCCTGTCGTTGTCGCTGGGTGGCAGTGCTGCGCTGGACACCCAGCTGCTGCAGCAGGTCGGCCGCTTCCTCGATCGCCACCGCGTGCCGCTGTACAGCGAGCACCTGAGCTACTGCAGCGACGAAGGCCAGCTGTACGACCTGCTGCCGATCCCGTTCACCGAAGAGGCCGTGCGCCACACCGCGGCACGCATCGCCCGCGTGCAGGACCTGCTGGGCCGCCGCATTGCCGTGGAGAACGTGTCCTACTACCTGGCCCCGCAGCCGGCGATGGATGAGTTGGCCTTCACCAACGCCGTGCTGGCCGAGGCCGACTGCGACCTGCTGCTGGACGTCAACAACGTGTACGTCAATGCCTGCAACCATGGCTACGATGCCGACGCGTTCATCGCGGGCCTGCCGGCGCAGCGCATCGTCTGTCTGCACGTGGCCGGCCACCTGGACGAGGCCCCGGACCTGAAGATCGATACCCACGGCAGCGCGGTGATCGACCCGGTGTGGGCGCTGCTGGAACGCAGCTACGCCCGCTTCGGCCCGCGCCCCACCCTGCTCGAGCGCGACTTCAACTTCCCGCCCTATGCCGAACTGCTGGGCGAACTGCACACCATCCGCCGCCTGCAGGCCCGCCATGGGGAAGCTGCACATGGCTGACGCTCCAACCACCCTGCGCGCGCAGCAGCACGCGTTCACCGCGCACCTGCGCGACCCGCAGCACGTGCCCGCGCCCGCCGATCTGGATCCGCGACGGGTGGCGGTGTACCAGCGGCTGCTGTTCAACAACCTGCTGGGCCTGCTCGGCAATGGCTTCCCGGTCTGCGTGCGCCTGCTCGGCGAACCGGCCTGGGCCGACCTGGTGCGGCACTACTTCGCCCACCATCGCGCGCGCACGCCGCTGTTCACCGCGGTGGCGGCCGAGTTCGTGCAATGGCTGCAGGCGCAGCCGCAGCTGCCCCACCCCGCGCTGGCCGAGCTGGCGCACTACGAATGGGTGGAGACCGAGCTATACCAGCGCGCGGCCGAGCCGCTGCCACCGGCCACCGGCATTGACCCGATGCAGGTGCCGCTGCGCTGTTCGGCGCTGGCCTGGCCGCTGCTGTACGCCTGGCCGGTGCACCGGCTGGGTAGCGATGATGCCCCTGCCGACGTGCCCGCCGAACCGACCGGGCTGCTGGTCCGCCGCGATGCCGACGGCGTGGTGCGCTTTGCCCAGCTCAGCCCCTTGGCCGCGCACTTGTTGATGCTGATCGTCGAGGCGCCCGGCAGCACCGGCCAGCAGTACCTGCAACAGTTGGCCCGCCTGTACCAGCTCGACGCCAAAGGTCTGACCGACGCCGGCAGCGCATTGCTGCAGCAGTTCCTGCAGGCCGGTGTGATCGGCCCGCTTCCCACCGTGGCCTGATCGGCCCAAGGAGATTTCCCGATGAAAACCCCCTCCCTGGCCGCCCTGAGCGGCCAGCTGGACCGCTGCGGCCCCTGGCTGGCCCCACTGGGCATCCGCCTTCTGCTGGCCTGGGAGTACTTTGAATCCGGCCGCGAGAAACTACTGGGCCAGAACTGGTTCAGCGAACTGCAGCACGCCTTTCCGTTTCCGTTCAACCAGCTGCCGGCCAGCGTGAACTGGCAGCTGGCCACCTGGTTCGAACTGGTCGGTGCGGCCTGCCTGTTGTTCGGCGTGGGTACCCGCTACGCCGCCGCCAGCCTGCTGGTGCTTACCGCGGTGGCCACCTACGCCGTGCACTGGCCGATGCACTGGGAATCGCTGGGCGACCTGGCGATGGGCTATGCGATCAGCGAACAGGGATATGGCAACTTCAAACTGCCGGTGCTGTTCATGGCCATGCTGCTGCCGCTGCTGTTCAACGGTGCAGGACCATTGAGCGTGGATGCGTGGATGACACGCTGGCAGTCGCGCCGCCCCGTTACATGCCGATACGCACCGAAACCGCGGGATCGGCCGATTTAATCGCCTATTCATTAAAAAAATCCGATGCTGGATCCGTGGCCTTGACGACCACGTCCTTCCCCCGGAGTTACCCCATGAAGCGCCTGATTGCCGCCACCCTTTCACTGACCCTGCTGGCCACCGCCGTTTCGCCCGCCATGGCCGCACCCTATGGCGCTGGTGGCCGCGACGACCACCATGGCCGCAAGGATCACCACGACGACCGTCGCGATCCGCCGCGTCGCGGCCACAAGCTTGCCCATGACCACCGCGGCGAGTTCGTCCGCGACTACCGCCACCATGGCCTGCGTGCCCCGGCACGCGGCCAGGAATGGCGCAAGGTCGACGGCCGCTACGTGCTGATTGCCGTGGCCACGGGCGTGATCGCCGATGTCGTGCTGGCCCGTCGCTGATCCCGGTGCAACGCCCGGCCATGCGATGCGTGGCCGGGCGCTCAGGGTCGCTCTGCTAGAATCCGCGCATGAATGACCCCATCCCCGCAGCTGACGCCGCCCCCGTTTCCGTAGCACCGCCGGCGCAGCGCGCGATGTCGCAACGCTTCCGCGGCTTCCTGCCGGTGGTGGTCGATGTGGAAACCGGCGGCTTCGACAGCCAGCGCAACGCGCTGCTGGAAATCGCTGCCGTGCCGATCGAGATGGACGAGAACGGCCTGCTCTACCCCGGCCAGACCGCCAGCGCGCACGTGGTTCCCGCCGAAGGTCTGGAAATCGATCCCAAGTCGCTGGAAGTGACCGGCATCATCCTGGACCACCCGTTCCGGCTGGCCAAGGAAGAAAAGGCGGCGCTGGACCACATCTTCGCCCCGGTGCGCGCGGCCATGAAGAAGTACGGCTGCCAGCGCGCGATCCTGGTGGGCCACAACGCCCATTTCGATCTGGGCTTCGTCAATGCTGCCGTGGCCCGCACCGGCCACAAGCGCAATCCGTTCCATCCCTTCAGCGTGTTCGACACCGTCACCCTGGCCGGCATCGCCTACGGGCAGACCGTGCTGGCACGCGCGGCCAATGCCGCCGGGCTGGGCTGGGATGCCAATGAAGCGCACAGCGCGGTGTACGACACCGAACAGACCGCACGGCTGTTCTGCACCATCGCCAACGCCTGGCCGCGGTAAACGGCCAACGGCGGCGCCCCTCGCGGCGCGCCCGGCAGAGGTTGGGCTGGGCCGGGCGGGTGGACTGCGCAGGGGACGCTGCAAGTACGTCCCTGTAAGCTCGGTCGCCGCATCCATGCGGCTCACGCCCCTGCGCAGCCCACCCGCCCGGCCACGGACAGTTTCCTGTGCCCGCCACGGAAAGATCAGAAAAACAAAGTGCAGTAGATCCACGCCATGCGTGGATGAATGCATCGGTCGTGCGGACCAACGGTCCGCACCCACCGCCCACCGGGCTGTGGAGGGGCATCAACCGATGCTGGTACGGTCGCGACCGTCGCTCTTGGCGCGGTACAGCGCTCGGTCGGCGCGCTGGTACAACAGCGCGGGCGTACGATCGTCGGTTGCCAGCTCCACCAGACCGGCACTGAAGGTCACCCGCAATGCGGCCACGCCGGCCCAGTCCGCGTGATCATGGAACAGGCCGCGCAGGCGCGCACACAGTTGTGCGGCTTCTTCCAGCCGGGTGTCGTTGAGCAGCAGCGCGAACTCCTCGCCGCCGGTACGCGCCGGCAGGTCGGAATCGCGGCTGGCTGCGGCAATCAACTGCGCCACTTCCACCAGCACGGCATCGCCGATGCTGTGGCTGTAGGTGTCATTCACATCCTTGAAGTGGTCGATATCCAGCACCACCAGGCACATCGGGTGGCCGCTGCGCTGGGCACGGGCGAAGTCACGCGCAAGCGTTTCATCGAAACCACGGCGGTTGGCCAGGCCGGTCAGCGCATCCTCGCGCGCCTGCCGTTCGAATGCTTCGGCCTGCCGCGCCAGGCGCTCGGCCAGCTCGGTCTTTTCCTGGTTCAGCGCCTGCAGGTGCACGGTCTGCGCCTGCAGGTCGAAGGTGGCCTCATCCACGCGCTGGGCCAAGCGCAGGTTGCTGGAGCGGTAGCGCTGCAGCAGGAACCGGTACAGGGCCACCAGCCCGGCAATCAACAGAAGCGCGATCAGTGCCTGCACGCTGTGCCGCTGCCACCAGAACGGCTGCACGCTGAAACTCCAGACGGCTTCCTGCTGGCCCCAGGCGCCGCCCGGATGCGCGGCTGATACATGCAGGGTGTAATCCCCCGGCGGCAGGCCGATGAATTCGACGCTGCGCTGGGCGCCGCGTTCCACCCAGCCATGGTCCAGCCCTTCCAGGCGCGTGCGATAGCGGATGCGGTCGGACATCAGGTAGCTCAGACCAACGAAGCTGACCGCCAGCCGGCGCCCGCCCGGAATGGAATTGTGGTCGGTGCCTTCCCAGTGCACCGGCACGCCATCCACCTGCACGCTCTCGATGGCGGCAGGCGGCGCCGGGCGCTCGCGGAAGCGCTGCAGGCGCTGCGGGTCGACCGTGCTCAGGCCGCCGGCGGTCACCACCCAGAAGGTGCCGTCCTGGCGCAGGATCGCCGACGGACCGGAACTGCCGTTGGCCTGCGCGTTGGCCATGCCATCGATCTCGTTGTAACGCTCCACCGAAACCCGCGGTGCGCGCCCATCGGCCACCGCGTTGAGGGTGGCCATGTCGGTCCGCAGCACGCCGCGGTTGCTGCTTACCCAGACATTGCCCAGGCGGTCGGGCACCAGCTGGAACACCGTATCCACCGGCATGCCCTGTTCCAGCCCCACCCGCGACAGGCGCCCGCCCTGCCAGCGGTACAGGCCGCGGTCGCTGCTGATCCACATGGCCTCGCCGATCTGGCGGAAGCCGAACACACTGCGGCCGCCGCCCAGCGCGGTCAGGTCGATGCGCTGCACCTTGCCGCCGCGCAGTACATGGATGCCTTCGATCGTGCCGATCCACAGGTTGCCCCGGTGGTCGTGCTCCAGCGCCGTGATCAGGCCGCTGGGCATGCCCGGCACGCGTGACACCTGCACACGGCTGCCCTCGATGGAGACCACGCCCTTCTGCGTGCCGGCCCACACCACACCGTCGGCGCCTACGCTGATCGCGCGGATGTTGCCGCCGGGCATGCCGTCGGCCGCATCGTAGTTGTGCCGCAGCTGGCCCTGCGCATCCAGCCGGTACACGCCGTCGCCGAAGGTTCCCACCCACAGGTCGCCATCGGGCCCTTGCGCCAGGCTGAGCACCGACGGCGCCTTGCCGCCGCGGTTGTGCAGCGGCATGGCACGGAAGTGCCCATCATCGGTCTGCACGTCCAGGCCACTGGCACTGCCCACCCACAGGCGACGGTCGCGGTCCTCGAACACCGTGCGCACGTAATCGCCGCTCAGGCCATCGCGCTCGGTGTAGCTGCTGAACAGGGTTTCGCGCAGCCGGTACAGGCCGCCATTGGCGCCCACCCAGATGCTGCCTTCGGCATCCTCGCGCAGGCTGACCACGCGCCCGCCCGGCAGGTTCAGGCCGGCCGGCAGGCGCTCCATGCCGTGCGCGGAAATGCGCAGCAGGCCCTGGTTCTCGGTGCCCAGCCAGATATCACCATGGCGGTCCTGCAGCATGGCCGTCATGTGCAGCTGTCCGGGCAGGCGGTGTACCAGCACCAGGCGGTCATCTTCCACCCGGTACAGGCGCTCACCGGCCACGATCCAGAGCGCGCCATCGGGCGCCCGGTACGGCCAGGACAGGCCACTGCCCACGCCCCAGCCCGGCGGCGCGCGCTTCATGTCGCCGTCGGTGTCGCGCAGCAGCAGGCCGTCCAGCGTGCCGATCCACACCCGGTCCTGGGCGTCCACCACCAGTTTGGTGAAGCTCATCGCCACCGGCAGGCCCGGCGGCGGGGTCTCGAACACCATGCCGCCGTCCGGGGTCAGGTAGCCCAGGCCCTTACCCTCATAGAGCAGCCACAGGCGGCCCTGGCTGTCCATCTGCATGGCCTGGATCAGCACCTGCGGGCTGTTCGGCCCGTGCTCCCAGACCCGCCAGCGGCCATCACCGGAACGGTAGCTGACGTTGCCGCGCGAATCGCTGACCCACAGGCCGCCCTGCCGATCCACGTAGAGCGCGCCGACGCCATTGTCCGGCAGCCCCGGCCGGGTGCTGCGGTCGAAGACGGTGAAGTCCAGCCCGTTGTAGCGCACCAGCCCTTCCCAGGTGGCGAACCACAGGTGCCCTTCCGGGGTCTGCGCGATGTCGCGCAGCGAGTTGTGCGGCAGCCCGTTGCGCGAGGTCCACACGTCGATGGCGTAATCGCGCAGCGGCGGCGCGCCCTCGTGGGCCGCGGCCAGTGGCGGCGCCAGGGCCAGCAGCAGGCACAGCAGCGCCCACCGCAGCAGCGGTGCGATCCAGGTTCCCGGGTGGCGCCCCGCCAGGCGCCTGCCAGCCCCCGTTCCGCCCATTACCGCAGGGGCAAGGGCCAGGTGCGGTTGCCCGGGCGGGCAACAGGCAGCAACGGGGGCAGCGGGGCGGCACGGGGCCGCACGCCGGCACGAACGGGCTGGGTCATCGGTCAAGCGCTGGGAAGTTGACGCGAATGATAGGGCAAACACCCCCTTCGGCGTCACCGCAGCCCCGGCGCCCGGGCGTAATGCGATCCACGCATGGCGTGGATCTACGGGCGGGCCTGGGTGCTGGCCGGCCAGTGCACCACGGCCTCCAGGCCGCCGGCCGGCCGGTTGCGCAGCCACAGCCGGCCGCCATCCTTTTCGGCCAGGGCACGGGCGATGGTCAGGCCCAGCCCGGCGCCGCCGGTCTCGCGCGAACGCGACGTCTCCACCCGCACGAACGGGTCGAACACCGCTTCCAGCTGGTCGTCGGCCAGGCCGGGGCCATCGTCGGCCACCACCACGGTGATGCCCTCCTGATCGCGCTCCACCCGTACCCGCACCCGCTGCGCGTACATCACCGCGTTGTCCACCAGGTTCGAGAACAGCCGGTGCATGGCCAGCGGGCGCAGCATCAGCACCGCCCCGCTGCGGCCCTGGAAGGCCACGTCGGCACCGCCCTCGGCGGTGTCCTCGACAATGCTTTCCAGCAGCGAATCCAGGTCCAGGGCGGCGCGCTGCTCGGAACTTTCGGCGCTGCGCGCCAGTTCCAGGCCCTCGCGCACCAGCGCCTGCATCGCGGCCAGGTCGCCGATCAGGCGTTCGCGCAGGGCTTCGTCGCCCACGTTTTCCAGGCGCAGGCGCAGCCGGGTCAGCGGCGTCTGCAGGTCGTGGGTGATCGCCGCCAGCATCTGCGTGCGCTCGGCCAGATGCCGCTGCAGGCGCTGCTGCATGGCGTTGAAGGCCTCGGCGGCGCGCTGCACCTCGCGCGGGCCGCGCAGCGGCAGCGGTGCACGCTGCAGATCGTCGCCCAGTTCTTCGGCCGCCGACGCCAGTTCCTGCAGCGGCTTGCTGGACATGCGCGCCACGATATAGGCCAGCACGCCGATGGCCAGCACCAGCAGGGTCAGGAACAACGGATCGACTGCCAGGATGCCGTTGTGCGCCACGGCCGGTGAATCCAGCGCCAGCTTCAGCAGGGTGCCGTCGCTCAACGTCACATCCACGGCCCGGCACTTGGGCGGAATGAAGGACGGATCGCGCTCGCGCGGCGGACGGCGATGGCCATTCGGCGGCGGCGGTGGCGGCAGGAATTCCTGCAGGCGGGGAATGCACGAACGGAACGAGGTGAAGTGCACATGCGCGCGCGCCACCGGCCCGGCGCGGTCATCGAGCACCTGCATCAACGCGGTGTCCTGCCGCCCCAGGCGCGCATCCGGCGGCAACGAACGCACGCTCGGCCCGCCGGTCTCCAGCAGGCGCTCGCGCAGCTCCGGGTTGCCGTCGAGCATGTTCACGTAGCCCTGCAGGCGATCGGCCACGCGGTTCAGGTTCTGCCGCTCGAACTCCTGCTGGCGCTTCGACGAGGCCAGCATGGTCGCACCGATCGCGGCCACCGCCATGCCCAGCAGCAGGATCACGAACAGGCGTCCCACCATCGAGGACAGGAAATGGCGCAGGCGCTGCATCGGGGTTATTCCATCTGCACCGACGAGGCCAGCACATAGCCTTCGTTGCGCACGGTCTTGATCAGGCCGTCCGGGCCGCCGTCATCGGCCAGCTTGTTGCGCAGGCGGCTGACCTGCAGGTCGATCGCACGGTCCTGCGCTTCATAGTTGCGGCCACTGCTCAGTGCCACCAGCTGCTCGCGCGACAGCACCTTGTTGGCATGGGCGATGAACACGCGCAGCAGGCGGAACTCGGCGCCGGACAGCACCACCACGCGGCCATCGGGATCCACCAGATGCCGGTGCTCCAGGTCAAACACCCAGCGCGAGAAACGCGCGCGGCGCACCGCCAGCGGCTCCAGGTTGGCCGGCAACGCTTCGGTCCGGCGCAGCACGTTGCGGATGCGGGCCAGCAGCTCGCGCGGTTCGAACGGCTTGGCCAGGTAATCGTCGGCGCCCATTTCCAGGCCCAGCACGCGGTCGATCGGCTCGGCGCGCGCGGTCAGCATGATCACCGGCGTATTGGACCGTGCGCGCAGGTCGCGGCACAAGGTCAGCCCGTCTTCGCGCGGCAGGTTCAGGTCCAGCACGATCAGGTCCACATGCTCGCGGTCCAGCAGTTGGCGCATGCTGGTGCCGTCGGCGGCCGTGCTGACCAGATAGCCGGCCCGGCCCAGCTGTTCGGCCAGCAGGGTACGGATGTCGTTGTCGTCGTCGACGATCAGCAGTCGATGCATCGGGGTTTCGGTCTCCATGTGGCGATTTTCCCGTGTCGGGAGCTGAACCGCATCCTGGCCATTGCGTAGCACTGTATCCACGGCAGGGCCGGATACCTGCGGTTACGCACTCTGCCCGACAGTGTTACATACAGACACACCCCGAGGATTGAGCGCGGCCTCGTCGGCTCTTCACAATGCCTGCCAACGCCGCCCCGCGGCCCCCAGAGTGAAGCCCCCGACGTGATCTCCCGCCTGTTGCCCGCGACCCGCAAAGGTCGCCTGATGCTGATCGCCGTGCTTGTCCTGGTCGCTGCCGTGGCCGCCTGGTGGCTGCTGCGCAAGCCGGCCGCACCGGCCCTGGCCACCACCGCGGTCAGCCGTGGCGATATCGAACAGACCGTGGAAGCCACCGGGGTGATCGATGCCTACAAGCTGGTCAGCGTGGGTGCCCAGGCCTCGGGCCAGATCAAATCGCTGAAGGTGCAGCTGGGCGACACGGTGAAGGAAGGTGACCTGATTGCCGAGATCGATGCCACCACCCAGCAGAACCAGGTGCTCAATGCGCAGGCATCGCTGGACCAGGTGATCGCCCAGCGCGCCGTGCAGCAGGCCACCCTGCGCCAGGCCGAACTGGATTTCGCCCGGCAGAAGCAGATGCTGGCCGCCGAGGCGACCTCGCGCCAGGAATACGATGCCGCCGAAGCCACGCTGAAGACCGCTCGCGCGCAGCTGCAATCCTACGAGGCGCAGATCAAGGGCCGCGAAACCGAACTGGGCACCGCCCGCGCCAACCTGGCCTACACCCGCATCACCGCGCCGATGGATGGCACCGTGGTGGCCGTGGTGGCCGAAGAAGGCCGCACGGTGAACGCCAACCAGACCGCGCCGACCATCGTGATGCTGGCGCGGCTGGACGTGGTGACCGTGAACGCCGAAGTGTCCGAGGCCGATGTGGTGAAGATCAAGGCCGGCATGCCGGTGTACTTCACCACCCTGGGCGACCCGGACCGCAAGTACCACGCCACGCTGCGGCAGATCAATCCGGCGCCGTCGTCCATCGCCAATGAAAGCTCGTCCAGCTCCAGCAGTTCGTCCAGTTCCAGCTCCAGCAGCGCGGTGTACTACAACGCCCTGTTCGACGTGGAAAACCCCGACGGCACCCTGCGCATCGACATGACCGCTCAGGTCTCGGTGTTGTTGAACCAGGCCAAGGGCGCGCTGCTTGTTCCGGCCGTGGCGCTGGGCCCGAAGACCCGCGATGGCCAGCGCATGGTGCGGGTGGTGGGCGAGAACGGCCAGCCGCAGCCGCGCAAGGTGAAGGTGGGCATCAGCAACGGCGCCAGCGCACAGATCCTGTCCGGGCTGGAGGAAGGCGAACGCGTGGTGGTGGGTGAAGCCAGCGCCGTGGCGGCCAGCAGCGGCAACAGCAACCGCAGCGGCGGCATGCGCATGGGCCCGCCCGGTGGCATGGGGCCGCGCCGATGAGCCACGGCGCCCCCCTGCTGCGCCTGCGGGATCTGCGCCGCGAGTTTCCCGCCGGCGACGAGATGATCGCCGTACTGCGCGATGTCAACGTGGATATCCATGCCGGCGAAAAGGTGGCCATCGTCGGCCAGTCCGGCTCCGGCAAGTCCACCCTGATGAACATCCTGGGCTGCCTGGACCGGCCCACCCGTGGCAGCTACCAGGTGGCCGGCCGCGAGACCGGCAACATGGAACCGGATGCGCTGGCCGAACTGCGCCGCGAACATTTCGGTTTCATCTTCCAGCGCTACCACCTGCTGGGCGACCTGGACGCGCGCGGCAACGTGGAAGTGCCGGCCGTCTACGCCGGCAGCCCCGGCCCGGTGCGCAACGCGCGTGCAGAACAGCTGCTGCAGCGCTTGGGCCTGGGCGATCGCATGCACCACAAGCCCGGCCAGCTTTCCGGTGGCCAGCAGCAGCGCGTGTCGATCGCCCGCGCCCTGATGAACGGTGGCGAGGTGATCCTGGCCGACGAACCGACCGGCGCACTGGACACGAAATCCGGCGAAGAAGTGATGGCCATCCTCGGCGAGCTGCACGCCGAAGGCCACACCATCATCATCGTCACCCACGACATGAGCGTGGCCGAACACGCCCAGCGCATCATCGAAATCCGCGACGGAGAAATCATCGCCGACCGCGCCAACCCGAAGGCGCCCAGCCATCGGGCGCAGCGCGAAGCGAGCATCGGCGTGGCCCGCGGAAGCAGCTGGCGCGCCGCACGCGACCGCTTCACCGAAGCCTTCCGCATGGCCCTGCTGGCCATGAACGCGCACCGCCTGCGCACCTTCCTGACCATGCTCGGCATCATCATCGGCATTGCCTCGGTGGTTTCGGTGGTGGCCCTGGGCAACGGTTCGCAGCAGCAGATCCTGCAGAACATCAGCGCGCTAGGCACCAACACCATCGACGTCTACCCCGGTCGCGGGTTTGGTGACATGCGGTCGGCGCGGGTGCAGACCCTGAAGGCCACCGACGCCGACGCACTGGCAACGCAGAGCTACGTGGACAGTGCCACCCCCAGCGTGTCGACCTCGGTCACCGCGCGCTACCGCAACCAGTCGGCCACCGCGCAGATCAGTGGCGTGGGCGACCAGTACTTCCGGGTCAAGGGTATTACGCTGCTCAGCGGCAGCTTCTTCGACACCGACGCGGTGAAGGGCCTGGCGCAGGAAGCGGTGATCGACGAGAACACCAAGACCCAGTTCTTCCCCGACAGCGACCCGGTCGGCCAGGTTATCCTGCTCGGCAACGTGCCGGTTCGCGTGGTCGGCGTGGCCAAGAAGCAGAGTTTCGGCTTCGGCGGCAGCACCAGCCTGGGCGTGTTCGTGCCCTACACCACGGTGATGTCGCGCATGCTGGGGCAGAGCCACGTGTCCAGCATCACCGTGCGGGTGAATGACAAAACGCCGATGGATGCCGCGCAGGAGGCCATCACCCGCCTGCTGACGCTGCGCCATGGCACCGAGGATTTCTTCCTGAGCAACAGCGCGGAAATCCGCGAGACCATCGAGCAGACCACCCGCACCATGACCCTGCTGATCGGCGCCATTGCTGCCATCGCGCTGCTGGTGGGCGGTATCGGGGTGATGAACATCATGCTGGTGTCGGTGACCGAGCGCACCCGCGAGATCGGCGTGCGCATGGCCGTGGGCGCACGGCAGAGCGACATCCGCCAGCAGTTCCTGATCGAAGCGGTGCTGGTCTGCCTGATGGGCGGCCTGCTCGGCGTAGGCCTGGCACTGCTGCTGGGCGCGCTGATCGGACGCTTCTCCACTGATTTCCAGGTGCTGTTCTCCACCGCCTCGATCGTTGCTGCGTTCGCCTGTTCCACCCTGATCGGCGTGGCCTTTGGATTCCTGCCGGCACGCAGTGCCGCCCAGCTCGACCCGGTGGAGGCACTGGCCCGCGAATGAAGATGATGATGACCCGACTGCCCTTCCCTGCCCCTACCCGTCTGCTGCTGGCTGGCGCCGTGCTGCTGGCCCTGTCCGGCTGCGCATCGGTGGGCCGCTACCCGACCCAGGATCCCGAAGTGGCGGCCACCTGGGGGCGCGGCGACGCCACCCTCAACGCGCCCGCCGACGACCCGCGCAGCAGCCTGGACACGCCCAGCCGTGATATCCGCCAGGACACCTGGTGGCAGGGGTTCGGCGATGAACGCCTGGACCGGCTGGTCGCACGCGCACTGCAGGCCAACAGTGACCTGGGCGCCGCCGGGCTGGCCGTGCAGCGCGCGCGCCTGCAGGCCGGGCTGGCCAGCAACGCGTTGTGGCCGCAGCCGTCCTCGTCGGGCGTGAGTGGCAGCGGCAGCCGCGCCATCGACCAGGCCGACGACTGGAGCCGCAGCTATTCCACCGGCGTGTCGCTGGGCTGGGAAATCGACCTGTGGGGACGCCTGCGCACCCAGCGCGACATCGCCCGCTGGGAAGCCCAGGCCAGCGAGGAAGACCGGCAGAACACCGCGCTGCTGGTGATCGGCGACACCATCACCCAGTACTGGACCCTGGCCTATCTGAACCAGTCCATCGCCAGCGGCCAAGCCAACCTGGAGCGCCTGCAGCGCACGCGCGACCTGGTGCAGGCGCGCTTCGACGCCGGTGCAGTATCGCGGCTGGAAGTACGTCAGGCAGAGCAGAACCTGCAGTCGCAGCGCTCGGCGCAGAGCGCGCTGGAACAGCAGCGGGTGGAAGTGCGCAATGCGCTGACCGTGCTGCTCGATGGCACGCCGTGGCCGCAGCAGGACGAGCCACAGAACCTGGACGATGCACGCAGCCCGGCCATTGCCGAGGGCCTGCCGGCCGATCTGCTGGGCCGCCGCCCCGACCTGCGCGCGGCCGAGCTGCGCCTGCGCAACAGCCTGAAGACCATCAAGGTGACGGCCACCCAGTACTACCCCGCGCTCAGCCTGACCGGCAGCGTCGGCTCCAGCGCCACGTCACTGGGCGATGTGCTGCGCAACCCGGTGGCCACCCTGGGCGCAGGCCTGTCGCTGCCGTTCCTGAACCTGCAGCGGGCGCAGCTGGATACCGACATTGCCGGCACCGCCTACCAGATCGACGCCACCAACTTCCGCAAGACGCTGTACACGGCACTGTCTGAAGTGGACAACGCGCTGTCGGCGCGCGAACAGCTGGCACGCCAGGTCGAAGCCTCGCAGGCCTCGTACGACCAGGCGGTGGAAGTGGAACGCGCGCAGGAAGTGCGCTACCGGGTGGGCGCCACCGATCTGCGCACCTGGCTGGAGGCACAGCAGACCCGGCGCGATGCCGAACTGTCGCTGGCGCGCGTGCGGCAGAGCCAGTTGAACAACGATGTCACCCTGTTCAAGGCACTGGGCGGCAGCGCGGGGTGACGCGGCAGGAGCGCCAACCAAGGTTGGCGCCTACCAGGTAGGTGTCGACCTTGGTCGACACGGCACATGGGAAGGGATCAGAGCCCTTTTCCAGGAAAAAGGGATCCGACCCCGCACTCAACCGCGCTGGCGTACGGCTTCGAACAGGCTGATGCCGGCGGCGACGGAGACGTTCAGGCTCTCGATCTCGCCCGGCATCGGAATCTTCACCAGGCCATCGCAGTTCTCGCGGGTCAGGCGGCGCAGGCCGTCGGCCTCACCGCCCAGCACCAGCGCGATGTTGCCCTTCAGGTCCAGGTCGTACAGCGAGGCGGTGGCTTCGCCGGCCAGGCCGTAGATCCACACGCCCTGCTTCTGCAGATCCTTCAGGCAGCGCGACAGGTTGGTCACCGCCACCACCGGAATGCGGTCGGCGGCGCCGGCCGAGGTCTTGCGCACGGTGGCGTTCACCGTGGCCGATTTGTCCTTGGGAATGATGACCGCCGTGGCACCGGACGCTGCCGCCGAGCGCAGGCAGGCGCCCAGGTTGTGCGGGTCCTGCACCTCGTCCAGCACCAGCAGCAGGGCCTTGCCCTCGGCGGCGGTCACCAGGCCTTCCAGCTCGTTCTCGCTGTAGGTGCGGGCAGCGGCGTAACGCGCGGCCACGCCCTGGTGGCGCACCGAACCGCCCACGCCGTCCAGCGCCTGGCTGTTGACCTTGCGCACGTCGATGCCCTTGCGGCGGGCGTTCTCTTCGATCTCGGTCAGGCGCGGGTTCTTCGCACCGGCCTCGACCAGCACTTCGCGGACGTTGTCGGCGTCGTTCTCGATGGAGGAGGCGACGGCGTTGACGCCGACAATCCACTGGCTGTTCTTGCTCATGCGGGCGGGGACCGGAAAGGGGGTGGCTATGGTAGAGCATCGGCGGCGGCCGCGCTGCGTGCCCGCCGGGCATGGCCCGGCGCTACCCGCCGTTCATCCTTCGGCTGAACGGCTGCGCGCTGGCCAATGCGGGGTGTCGTGGTCGGGGTGCTGGTGGGACACGATCGTGGCCAGGAACTCCAGCGCGGCCACGTCCTCCTCGGTGCGCCGCGCCGGCAACCGGGCCAGATCATCCACGAAGGGGAGCTTGCGCTCGGCCCCGTACTGGATGGTCGGTGGCAACAGCTCGGGCTGGTCGAACGCCCCGGCCGCCACCGCCATGCCATCGGGCGCTTCGTAAGTGAGCGGCGTACCGCAGTCGGCGCAGAACCCGCGCTGCACCACGTTGGAGGACTGGAAATGGCGCGGCTGCCCACGGGTCCAGGCGAACTGCGCGCCTCGCACCGAGACCAGCGGCGCGTAGTAGGCACCGAAGGCTTTCTGGCACATGCGGCAATGGCAGATCGAGCTGTCGGTCAGTTCGCCGCGCACCTGGAAGCGGATCGCGCCGCATTGGCAGCCGCCGCTGTATTCGGGATGGCCCTGCATGGTGGGTTCCTCGGAAACATCGTGCCAACCAAGGTTGGCACCTACCGGGTGAAGAGAACCTCTGTAGGTGCCAACCTTGGTTGGCACGCTCTGTCCCTGCCGCCGGGCATGGCCCGGCGCTACCGTCAATACTTCTCTTTCTTGCGCTTGGCCGGCTTGCCGCGCTCGGGCAACGGCGGCAGGCCGTCACCCTCGTCCTCGCCCTTGTGCTCGACCAAGCGGAAGTCGATCTTGCGTTCTTCCATGCTGGCCTTCAGCACCAGGATGCGCACGCGGTCACCCAGCCGATAGCTGGCACCACGGCGCTCGCCGCTCAGCGTTTTCCGGGTCGCGTCGAACTTGTAGTAGTCCTGCGGCAGCTGGGTCACGTGGACCAGGCCCTGCACCTTGGAATCGTCCAGTTCCACGAACAGGCCGAAGCTGGTCACGCCGCTGATCACGCCGTCGAACTGTCCGCCCACGTGCTTTTCCATCCACGCCGCGCGGTAACGCTCGTCCACTTCGCGCTCGGCCTCGTCGGCACGGCGCTCGCGTTCGGAGCACTGCAGGGCCAGCGCAGCCATCTCGCGGGCGTTGTAGGTGAAGGTGTCCAGCGGCTTGCCGGACAGCGCGTGCTTGATCGCACGGTGCACCAGCAGATCGGGGTAGCGGCGGATCGGCGAGGTGAAGTGCGCGTACGCCTCCAGCGCCAAGCCGAAGTGGCCCTGGTTGTCCGGGCTGTAGATGGCCAGGCTCTGGCTGCGCAGCAGCACCGATTCCAGCAGCGTGGCATCGGGGCGGTCGCGGATCTTCTTCAGCAGCTTGGTGTAGTCGCCCGGGCGCACCTTCGACCACGGCGGCAGGCTCAGCTTGAATTCCTTGAGGAATTCCAGCAGGTCGGCGTACTTGGTTTCCGGCGGCTTCTCGTGGATGCGGTACGGCGCCGGCACGTGGCGCGACAACAGGTACCTGGCCGCCTCCACGTTGGCGGCAATCATGCATTCCTCGATCAGCTTGTGCGCATCGTTGCGCACCAGCATGCCGGCCTGGGTCACTTCGCCGCGGTTGTCCAGCACGAAGCGCACTTCGCTGCTTTCGAACTCGATGGCACCGCGCTTGGCACGCGCCTTGGCCAGCACCTTGTACAGCTGGTGCAGGCGCTGCACCTGCGGCAGCAGTTCGCCCATCCAGGCCTTGGTATCGGCATCGTCCTCGCCCACCGCCTTCCACACCTGGGTGTAGGTCAGGCGCGCGTGCGAGTTCATCACTGCTTCGTAGAAGCGCGAGTGGCTGACCACGCCGTCACGGTCGATCTGCATGTCGCAGACGAAGCACATGCGGTCGACCTTGGGCATCAGCGAGCAGATGCCGTTGGACAACGTCTCCGGCAGCATCGGCACCACGAAGCCCGGGAAATACACCGACGTGGCGCGCTTCTGCGCTTCCTCGTCCAGCGGCGTGCCGGGGCGCACGTAGTTGGATACATCGGCGATGGCCACCACCAGGCGGAATCCGTCGGCATTCGGTTCGCAGTACACCGCGTCATCGAAGTCCTTGGCGTCCTCGCCGTCGATGGTGACCAGCGGCGTGCTGCGCAGATCGACGCGGTTGCCGATCATTGCCGGCTCGACCACCAGCGGCACCGAGGCGGCTTCGTCCAGCACTTCCTGCGGGAACTCGAATGGCAGCTCATGGCCGTGGATGGCCGTTTCCACCACCAGCGAGGCGGTCAGCTTGTCGCCCAGCACGGCGATGATGCGGCCGATCGGCGGGCGGCGGCTATCCGGTGCCTGGGTCAGTTCGCAGACCACCAGTTGGCCATCGCGCGCGCCACCGGTCTGGTCCGGCGGCACCTGCACGTTGCGCTGGATCCGCTTGTCATCGGGCACCACGTAGTTGATGCCCATTTCAATGCTGAAGCGACCGATCAGGCGGGTCATGCCGCGCTCAAGCACGCGGGCAATGCTGCCTTCGCGGCGGCCGCGGTGGTCGATGCCGGTCACCCGCGCCAGCACCTTGTCACCGTGCATGACCTTGCGCATTTCATAGGGCGGCAGGAACAGATCGTCGCCACCCTCGACCGGGCGCAGGAAGCCGAACCCTTCCGGGTTGGCGATCACCACGCCGGTGACCAGGTTCAGGGTCTGGATCGGCGCGAAGCCGCCGCGGCGGTTCTGCACCAGCTGGCCATCGCGCACCATCGCGCCCAGCCGGCGCGACAGCGCCTCGGCACGGTCGGCGGCGGTCAGGCCCAGGCGCGCGCCCAGTTCTTCGGCGGTCTGCGGCCCTTCGCAGCGTTCCAGCAGCGCCAGGATGGCCTCGCGGCTGGCAATGGGTTGTTCGTATTTTTCTGCTTCGCGGGCCGCATAGGGATCATCGATCACCTTGCCGGCCGGCGGCAGCTTGCGGCCCGGGGCCGGGCCCCGGGTGGCGGCATCGGCGCTGAGGCCCTTGCGACCGCGCGGTGGTGCACCGCCTTCATTCAATTCCGGGAACCAGCCCGGCAACGGCTTGCCCGGCTTGGCGGTGCGGGCTGCGCCCGCCTTGGCACCCTTGGTCGGGGCCTGGCTGCGGGACTTGCTCCCGCCCTTGCTTGGTTTTTTAGTAGTCATCGCCCTACATGGTAGCCGTTGCAGGCGTGCACGGCGGGTCAGCGGCCACCTTTGCAGGCGGGCGTGAAATTTTTGCGCGAAAGCGTTGACAGCCTGCCGATTCATCTTCACAATTGCGCCTCTGGAACGCCCAGGTGGCGGAATTGGTAGACGCACTAGTTTCAGGTACTAGCGGGTAAAACCGTGGAGGTTCGAGTCCTCTCCTGGGCACCAACGAAAAAACTCCTCGCTTCGGCGGGGATTTTTTTTGCCTGCAATCCGGCGCTCTGGCCTGGGGTCAGAGCCCCTTTCGCAAGCGAAACGGGATCCGGCCCCGGCGCTGCGAAAGGTGTTGACACCCCCGTAACAACACCTCATAATCTCGCTCCTCGACGCCCAGGTGGCGGAATTGGTAGACGCACTAGTTTCAGGTACTAGCGGGTAAAACCGTGGAGGTTCGAGTCCTCTCCTGGGCACCACGTCGAGAATGAAAAAGACCCGCGAAAGCGGGTTTTTTCATGCCCGCGATCCGGGCCACGCCGGCCTGTAGCGTCGAGCCTTGCTCGACTGCTGTGGCGATCAGTCGAGCATGGCTCGACTCTACAAAGACGTCAGAACAACGACCGCAGCACCAGCTCCAACCCCAACAGCAACAGGAACCCCAGGAAACAGGCGCGGAATACACGCGCGCTGATGCGCTGCCGGATCACCTGCCCCAGCCACATGCCCGCCAGCGCCGGCAGCACCGCCAACGCGCTCATGCCCAGCTGCTGTACGCCAAAGGCGCCATGCAGTACCAGGCCGGTGGTCAGCGAAATCGTCGATACGGTGAACGCCAGCCCCAGCGCCTGCACCAGTTCGTCGCGCTGCAGGCCCAGCGACTGCAGGTAAGGCACCGCCGGCATCACGAATACGCCGGTGGCACCGGTCACCACGCCGGAAATCGCCCCGACCAGCGGCCCCAGCCAACGCTCGCGCCGCTGCGGTACATGGAAGACCGGCGCAACCAGTGCGTACAGCGCGTAGACCACCAACGCCACGCCAAGCGCCATGCGCGAAAGATCGCGGTCCACCCGCACCAGCAGCGCCGCCGAGCCCAGCGTCACCACCACCACCGCCAGCATCATTGGCCACAGCCGCCGCACGGTATGGCCCAGCGATGGGCCGGACAGCAACTGCCAGGCATTGGTCACGAAGGTGGGAATGAACAGCATCGATGCGGCCGCCACCGGCGACAGCGCGCCGCCCAACAAGCCCATCGCCACCGTCGGCAGCCCCATGCCGGTCACGCCCTTGACCACGCCGGCCAGCACGAACACCACCACCAGCAACCCATAGAAGTACATCGTCTCGTTCATGCCGCCATTGGAGCGGCCGCGACAACGGCGCACAATGCGGCTTTGCAGCCCCACCCTTCGGACCAGCCGAAGGCAGCCGCCGCGCCGAGGTCATTCCCATGCGACTGGACATTGCCGATCTGCGCCTGTTCCTGGCCGTTGCCGACGCTGGCAGCATCACCGCCGGTGCGGCGCAGGCCAACCTGGCGCTGGCGTCTGCCAGCGAGCGCCTGCGCGCCATCGAAGCCGATGCCGGCAGCACGCTGCTGGACCGGCACCCGCGCGGGGTGAGCCTGACCGAAGCCGGTGCCGCCCTCGCCCACCACGCGCGGCTGATCGTGCAGCAGCAGACGCAGCTGCGCGGCGAGCTGCAGGCATTTGCACAGGGCGCGCGCGGCACCCTGCACCTGTATGCCAACACCGCTGCGCTGACCAACTACCTGCCGTCGCGCCTGGCACCGTGGCTGGCCCAGCGGCCACGGCTGCGGGTGGAACTGCACGAGCGCACCAGCAACGAAGTGGTGCGCGCACTGCGCGCGGGCCAGGCCGAGGCCGGCATCATCAGCGACGCCGTGCCGGCCGAGGGGCTGCAGCGCCACGTGGTGGCCGAAGATCCGCTGGTGATGCTGCTGCCCGGTCACCATCGCTTCGCCCAGCGCCGCAGCGTGTCCTTCGCCGATGTGCTGGGTGAAACCTTCGTCGCGCTGGCCGACGGCAATGCCCTGCAGACCTACATCGAAGAACTGGCCGCTGCCGCCGGTCGCGTGCTGGATGTGCGCATCCGCATGAAAACCTTCGAGGGCCTGTGCACGATGGTCGGCCACGGCATCGGCGTGGGCATCATGCCGCGCACGCTGGCCCGGCAGCACCGGCGCAGCACCGGCACCGTTGCCGTTCCACTGGAAGATGGCTGGGCACAGCGCCGCCTCTGCGCGTGCATTGCCGACGCGCAGGCACTGTCGGCACCGATGCGCAGCCTGCTGCAGCACCTGGGCGTTCGCACTGAAAAATAAGTGTGAAATTGTGTTGACACATCGGCGTGCTTACCGCACAATTTCTCTCCTGAGTCGCCCAGGTGGCGGAATTGGTAGACGCACTAGTTTCAGGTACTAGCGGGTAAAACCGTGGAGGTTCGAGTCCTCTCCTGGGCACCATGACTCAAGATGATCAAACCCGCGAAAGCGGGTTTTTTCGTTTCCGGGGTTTGCAGATTGCACGGCCCCAGGATTCATCCACGCATGGCGTGGATCTACCAGACAAAAACCCCGCCTTGCGGCGGGGTTTCTGCATTTCAACGGCAATGATCGATCAATGCCCGCCGGCAGACGCGGCACCGGCACCGGCACCGAACGGCGGCTTGGCCAGCCACAGGAACGCGATGATCGCCAGGAAGGTCCAGCCCAGCAGGTAGAAGATGTCGTTGAACGCCATCTGCGAGGCCTGGTGGTTGATCATGTTGTTGAGCACTGCGGCGCCATGCTGCAGGTCGCCCTGCCCCATCGCGGTCACCTGGTCCTGCATGCCCGGCTGGTAGGCCGAGATGTGTTCGGTCAAGTCGGCGTGGTGCACCTGGGTACGCCGCGCCCACAACCACGTGGTCAACGATGCGGCGAAACTGCCACCCAGCGTACGCAGGAACGTGGCCAGGCCCGAGCCCGCCGCGATCTCGCGACCGTCCAGGTCCGACAGCAGGATCTGCAGCACCGGCATGAAGAACAGCGCCACGCCAATACCCATGATCAACTGCACGCCAGCCACGTGTGCGTAGTCCACCTGCAGGTTGAAGTCCGAGCGCATGAAGCTGGTGAAGGACAGGAACACGAACGCAAACGAAGCAATCATCCGCATGTCGAAGCGCGAGGCGTACTTGCCAACGAACGGGGTCATGATCACCGGCAGGATGCCGATCGGCGCCGTGGCCAGGCCCGCCCAGATGGCGGTATAGCCCATGTCACGCTGCAGCCATTGCGGGATCAGCAGCGACACGCTGAAGAACGCCGCATAGGCCACCACCATCGCCAGCGTACCGGCACGAAAGTTGCGGTGCCGGAACAGCTTCAGGTCGACGATCGGGTCCTTGTCGGTCAGTTCCCAGATCAGGAACACCGCCAACGCCACCACCGCCACGCAGGCCAGCACCACGATCTTGGTCGACGCGAACCAGTCTTCGTCGTTGCCCAGATCCAGCACCAGCTGCAGCGCGCCTACACCGATCACCAGGGTGACCAGGCCGACGTAGTCCATCTTCGGCTTTTCAATCTGCTCCGGGCGGCCCTTCAACTGGTTGCCCACCACCAGCGCAGCGAAGATACCCAGCGGCACGTTGATCAGGAAGATCCACTCCCAGCTGTAGTTGTCGGTGATCCAGCCGCCCAGGATCGGGCCGCAGATCGGCGCCACCACGGTGATCATCGCCAGCAGGGCAAGCGCCTGCCCACGTTTCTCGCGTGGATAGATCGACACCAGCAGCGACTGGGTGATCGGGTACATCGGGCCGGCCACGAAACCCTGCAGGGCACGCGATACCACCAGCATGCCCATGCTCTGCGCCAGGCCGCACAGCAGCGAAGTGATGACGAAAGCCAGCGTGGCCCAGATGAACAGCTTGCGCTCACCGAAGCGGCGGCTGAGCCAACCGGTCAGCGGCAGCGCGATGGCCGTGCTGACCGCGAACGAGGTGATGACCCAGGTAGCCTGCTGCGAACTGGCGCCGAGGTTACCGGCGATGGTGGGCAGCGAGACGTTGGCGATGGTGGTGTCGAGCACCTGCATGAACGAGGCCATCGCCAGGCCCACGGTGCACAGGGCCACGCTGGGCGGCAGGAATCCGGCGGCCGCACCCGGCGCCGCCGGTGCGCCCGGCGTTCCGGGCGCGGCTGGAGCTTGTGCGGACATGGCCGACCTCAGCTCGCCTTGGCCTGCTGCGGCAGGTTGCCCTGGATGATCGTGTGGATCACCTCGTCGGCATCGTGCAACTGCTTGGCATACACATCGGTGTCGAACACGGTGCCCTTGGCGGCAGCGGTCGGCAGCACTTCACCCTTCTGGTCGCGCAGGCTCACTTCGGCCTTCATCGACAGGCCGATGCGCAGCGGGTGTTCGGCCAGCTGCTTGGCATCGATGGCAATGCGCACCGGCACGCGCTGCACGATCTTGATCCAGTTGCCGCTGGCGTTCTGCGCCGGCAGCAGCGAGAACGCCGAACCGGTGCCCAGGCCCAGGCTCTGGATGCGGCCGGTGTACTTCACATCACCGGCGTACAGGTCCGACTTCAGCTCCACTTCCTGGCCCAGGCGCATGTGGCGCAGCTGGGTTTCCTTGAAGTTCGCTTCCACCCACATCTGTTCGGTCGGCACCACGGCCATCAGGGCATTGCCCGGCTGCACGCGCTGGCCCACCTGCACCGAACGACGGGCAACGTAGCCGGTCACCGGCGCAACGATGCCGGCGCGGGCGTTGTTGAGGAAGGCCTGGCGCAGCTGTGCGGCGGCGGCCTGCACGTCCGGCTGGGTAGCGATCACGGTGTCATCGACCAGCGCGCGGTTGCGCTCGACGGTCTCGCGCGAACCGGCCACGGCCGCTTCGGCGGCGGCCAGCTCGTCGCGGGCGTGGGCCAGTTCTTCGTTGGAAATGGCGCCGGTGGCGGCCAGGTCCTTGCGGCGGGCGAAGTCTTCGCGCACGCGCTTCAGGGTCACCTGGCGGGCGTTCAAGTCCGCCTGGGCGCCTTCCACGCTGCGGTACAGGCCACGGGTCTGGCGCACGGTCTTGGCCAGGTTGGCTTCGGCCTGCTGCAGCGCCACCGAGGTGTCGGCCGGGTCCAGCTGCACCAGCAGCTGGCCGCGCTCCACGCGCATGCCGTCATCGGCATTGATGGCGACCACGGTGCCGGGCACCAGCGGGGTGATCTGCACCAGGTTGCCCTGCACGTAGGCGTCGTCGGTTTCTTCGAACCAGCGGCCGAACATGAAGTACCACAGCGCCAGTGCCGCAAGCAGCAGCACGACGATCACGAACAGGCCGCGCAGCAGGTTGCCGCGGCGGTTGGGGGCGGCGGGTGCCGCAGGAGTCTGGGTCTGGCTCATGGCAGGAATCTTCAGGAATGCGAGGAATCGGAATGGGAGGCGACCGGTGCGCGGTCGGCGTCGCTGGGCTGGAAACCACCACCCAGCGCCTTGCTCAGGCGCACCGAGGTCTGCACCTGCTGCGACTGCAGGCCGGCCAGCTGCTGCTGCGACTGCAGCAGGGTGGACTGCGCGCTCAGCACGTCCAGGTAGCTGCCGATGCCGGCGCGGTAGCGCTGCTGGGCGATATCGAAGGCGGCACGGGCGGTATCCACCGCCTGCTGCTGCGACTGCGCCTGCTGGCCCAGCGAGCGCACCGCGTTGACCTGGTCGGCCACGTCGCGCAGCGCATCCAGCACGGCCTGGTTGTAGTTGGCCACGGCCAGGTCGTACTGCGCATCGGTGTTGGCCAGGTTCGCGCGCAGCTTGCCGCCTTCGAAGATCGGCATGCTCAGCGCCGGGCCGATGTAGGCGAAGGTGGAACTGCTCTGCAGCAGGTCACCCACGTTCGGCGCCACCACGCCGGCCAGCGCGGTCAGGTTGAAGCTCGGGTAGAACTTGGTCTTGGCCACCTTGATCTGCTTGTCGGCCGCTTCCACGCGCCAGCGCGCGGCGACGATGTCCGGGCGACGGCCCAGCAGCTCGCTGGGCAGCACGCCCGGCAACTGCAGGGCGAGCGGGTTCAGCGGCTGCGGGCGTTCAATCGACAGGCCACGGTCCGGGCCCTTGCCGACCAGCGCGGCCAGTGCGGTGCGGCCGGCGTCGATGCGCTGCTGGGCGGCCTGCAGCTGCTGCTGCGCGGCCGGTACGCGGGCCTCGGCCTGGCGCACCTGCAGGTCGCTGTCGATGCCGGCGCGGCGGCGCTGGCGGGTCAGCTCCAGCGACTTCTGCGAACGCGCCAGTTCTTCCTCGGCCACATCGTTGAGCTGCCACGCATAGGCCAGTTCGGCGTAGGCCTGGGCAATGCCGGTGGACAGGTTCAGGCGTGCGGCCTGCGCGTCCACGGTGGCTGCGTGTGCGCCATCCACGGCCGCTTCCCAGGCGGCGCGCTTGCCGCCCCACAGGTCGATGCCGTAGCTGAAATCGAAGGCGACCTGGCCGCTGCCGGCGTAATGGCCACCCACTTCATCGCCCACCATCGATTCGGGCAGGCGCACGCCGGTGTAGCCACCGGACACCGACAGACTGGGCAGGCGATCAGCACGTGCGGTGCCGGCCTGCGACTGGGCCTGGCGCAGGCGCGCGTCGGCCGCGTCCAGGCTGGGGTGGCTGGCCAGCCCTTCGGCAATCAGCGCATCCAGCTGCGCGTCACCGAAGGCTTTCCACCAGTCCTGGGCGGGGAAGCCGGCCGCGCTCAGGTCGCTGTCGGCCAGGGTGCGTTCGCTGTGCAGGCTGTCCACGTCCAGGACGTGGCCCTGCGGGGTCAGGCCGCGGCTGCTGGCGCAGGCGGCCAGGGCCAGGGCCAGCGCAGATACCAGCAGCGCGCGCCCGGGCCGGCGGAGAGTAAGGGACGGGGTCGGGTTCATGGGTTCGTCAGGGAATCGCGGATACGGGTCAGGAGGGACAACAACAGCGCGCGTTCGTCGGCGGACAGATCGCGCAGGGCGAAATCCATCACCGCGTCGCCGCGCTTCTGCAGCCGTGCCCACAGGGCGCGGCCTTCATCGGTCAGCACGATCTGCAGCGCCCGGCGGTCCTGCGCGTGCGGCTCGCGGCGCACGCAACCCAGGGCTTCCAGCTTGTCCAGCAGGCGGGTCACCGCGCTGGGCACCTGGTCGATGGCCTGGGCCAGTTCGTTGGCCGTGCACGGGGCCATGCGCGCCAGCAGCTTCAGGCCGATGTAATGGGTGAAGCCGATGCCGAGGTCTTCTTCGGCCATGGACGCATCGAGCTGGCGGACCAGGCCGTCGCGCACCTGGCGCAGCAGCAGGCCAAAGCTGGGGGGGCCGAAGCCGGCCGGGGTCGAGGGAGGACAGATCATGGGAGAGCATTTTCTTCCAAAAAAAATATTTCTCAATGGAAATATTCGATCTGGCATCAAATGCTGTGTTGCAGCAATGGGCTGGATTCGATGAAGGCGCACACCTTAATGGGCCCCTGCACTGGCCCGGTAGTACAATCCAGCCAATGAATGTCACATTCCAGCCACCCCCGGCGCGCGTGAACGCCGGTGAACCCGGCCCGCCCACCTTGCTGCGCGAGGTCGCGCTGGACTGGTTCGAGCGCAACGATGGCCCGCCGATCATCGCCTTCCGCTTCGACAGCCCGCAGGGCTTGGCCCGTGAAGTGGACTGGCACCACCATGCGCGGGCGCAGCTGATCTGCGTGGAACGCGGCCTGCTGACCACCCGCACCTCGCACGGCACCTGGTCACTGGCGCCGGGTTCGGCCGGCTGGATGCCGCCGCTGGAAGCCCACACGGTCAGCCTGGACGGGCCGATGCGCGGCTGGGGCATGGCCCTGGCCGCGCCCCTGTGCAGCGACCTGCCCGCCGACCCGTGCGTGCTGGGCTTGTCACGGCTGGCGCAGGCGGTGGCCGAGCGCATCTGTGAGTGGCCGCTGGAATACGAAGGCAGCGAGGACCGCCGCCACATCATCCAAGTGATGCTGGACGAGATCCGCAACGCGCCGCGCCAGCGCATGCACCTGCCCATGCCGCGCGACCGGCGCCTGCTGAAGATCGCCTCGCAGCTGCTGGCCGAACCGTCCGACGAGCGCAGCCTGGCCGATTGGGCGCACTGGGCCGGGCTGTCGCCGCGCAGCCTGACCCGGCACTTCCGCGACGAGACCACCCTCAGCTTCGCCCAGTGGCGGCAGCAGGCGCGCCTGGCCGAGGCCCTGCGCCGGCTGAGCGAGGGCCACAGCGTGGCCGACATCGCCCACGCACTGGGCTTCAGCAGCGCCAGCGCCTTCGTCACCGTGTTCCGCCGCCACTTCGGCCTGCCCCCCGGGCGCTACCTGGCGCGGGTCGGCAACGGCCTGGAATCGACCCTGGACCCCGCGCGCGGCTTGGCATCCCCCGCCGCATCCGGATAATCAGCGTATTGAGAGCGCCGACCGCCGTCTTCGCCTCCCGACATAGGTAACAACGCCGCATGACCGAACTTGCCCGCCCCGTGTTCCACGGTTTCGAACAACTGCCGCTGCGCGAGTACGCCGAACGCGCTTACCTCGACTACTCCATGTACGTGGTCCTGGACCGCGCCCTGCCGTTCATCGGTGACGGCCTGAAGCCGGTGCAGCGCCGCATCATCTATTCGATGAGCGAGCTGGGCCTGAACGCCGCGTCCAAGCCGAAGAAGTCCGCGCGTACTGTCGGTGACGTCATCGGTAAGTACCACCCGCACGGCGACAGCGCCTGCTACGAAGCACTGGTGCTGATGGCCCAGCCGTTCTCGTACCGCTACCCGCTGATCGAAGGCCAGGGCAACTTCGGTTCCAGCGACGACCCGAAGTCGTTCGCGGCCATGCGTTACACCGAATCCAAGCTGACCCCGATCGCCGAAGTGCTGCTGGGCGAGCTGGGCCAGGGCACCACCGACTGGGCGCCGAACTTCGACGGCACCCTGCAGGAACCGACCTGGATGCCGGCGCGGCTGCCGCACCTGCTGCTGAACGGCACCACCGGCATTGCCGTGGGCATGGCCACCGACGTGCCGCCGCACAACCTCAACGAGATCGTCAGCGCCCTGCTGCACCTGCTGGACGATCCCGACGCCAGCGTGCGCGACCTGTGCGAACACGTGAAGGGCCCGGACTATCCGTCCAACGCCGAGATCATCACCGCGGCCAACGACCTGCGGAACATGTACGAAACCGGCAACGGCAGCGTGCGTGCGCGTGCGACCTTCACCAAGGAAGCCAACAACATCGTGGTCACCGCGCTGCCGTTCCAGGTGTCGCCGTCGAAGGTGATCGAACAGATCGCCGCGCAGATGCGCGCCAAGAAGCTGCCGTGGCTGGAAGACATCCGCGATGAATCCGACCACGCCAACCCGGTGCGGGTGGTGCTGGTTCCGCGTTCCAACCGCGTGGACGCCGACCAGCTGATGGGCCACCTGTTCGCGACCACGGACCTGGAGCGCAGCTACCGCGTCAACCTCAACGTGATCGGGCTGGACGGGCGTCCGCAGGTGAAGAACCTGAAGACCCTGCTGAGCGAGTGGCTGGCCTTCCGCAGCAGCACCGTCACCCGCCGCCTGCAGCACCGGCTGCAGAAGGTCGAGCGCCGCCTGCACCTGTTGGAAGGCCTGCTGGTGGCATTCCTGAACCTGGACGAGGTGATCCACATCATCCGTACCGAGGACGAACCGAAGGCGGCGCTGATCGCGCGCTTCGGCCTGTCCGAAGACCAGGCCGAGTACATCCTGGAAACCAAGCTGAAGCAGCTGGCCCGCCTGGAAGAAATGAAGATCCGTGGCGAGCAGGACGAGCTGGCCAAGGAACGCGAGAAGATCCTGGGCATCCTGGACAGCAAGGCCAAGCTGAAGAAGCTGATCCGCGACGAGCTGCAGGCCGATGCCAAGAAGTTCGGCGATGCACGCCGTTCACCGCTGGTGCAGCGCCAGGCCGCGCAGGCGATCGATGAAACCGAGCTGGTGCCCAGCGAGCCGATGACCGTGGTGCTGTCGGAGAAGGGCTGGATCCGTGCCGCCAAGGGCCACGACGTCGATGCGTCCGCCCTGTCCTACCGCGATGGCGACGCGCTGCAGGGCGCGGTACGCGCGCGCAGCACCCAGCAGGTTGCGTTCCTGGACAGCGAAGGCCGCGCCTATTCCACGCCGGTGCATACCCTGCCCTCGGCGCGCGGCAATGGTGAACCGCTCACCGGCCGCTTCTCGCCGGCGCCGGGAACCAGCTTCGTCACGTTGGCCAGCGCCGAACCGGACACCCGCTTCGTGCTGGCGTCCACCCACGGCTACGGCTTCGTCACCCGCTTCGAGAACCTGATCGGCCGCAACAAGGCCGGCAAGGCCATGCTGAACCTGTCGGCCGGTTCGTCGGTGCTGACCCCGGCGGTGGTGGCCAACGTGGCCACCGACCGCATCGTGGCGGTCACCAGCTCGGGCAACCTGCTGGCGATCACCGCCAGCGACCTGCCGGAACTGGACAAGGGCAAGGGCAACAAGATCATCGAGATCCCCAAGGCCAAGCTCGCCACCGAACGCGTGGTGGCCGTGGTGGCCATCAGCCCGGGGCAGACCCTGCAGGTGCGCAGTGGCCAGCGCACCATGGGCCTGAAGTTCAACGAACTGGAAGCCTACCTGGGCGCCCGCGCCACCCGCGGCCACCTGCTGCCGCGCGGCTGGCAGAAGGTCGAAGGCCTGTCGGTGGAGTGACGCCCATGGGGTCGGATCCCTTTCCCATGGAAAGGGCTCTGACCCCGGCCCTGCGCTTCAACCCATGGGGTCGGATCCCTTTCCCACGGAAAGGGCTCTGACCCCGGCCCCCGCTTCAACCCATGGGGTCAGAGCCGTTTTCGTTGAAAACGGATCCGACCCCGGCCCCGCGACCCCGGCCCACCGCTTCGGTAGGTGTCAACCTTGGTTGACACGCCCCGGCGGCCAGCAGACACGAAAAAGCCGGGGCATTCCCCGGCTTTTTCGTTTGTCGGCTGGCGTGCGGTGGAGCGGCTGGCTGGCGAAAGCGGGCGCGCGATGCTCCAGTGCTGGCGGGCGACGTTGCGTGGTCGGCGGTGCCGGGCATGGCCCGGCGCCACCTGCGGCTCAATGCGCCGGGGCGCCGCCGCTTTCGATCTTGCTCAGCTGGTACAGCTCCAGGCCGATGCGCTTGATCAGGCCCAACTGCTGTTCCAGCCACCAGGCGTGGTCTTCTTCGGTGTCCTTCAGCTGTGCCAGCAGGATGTCGCGGCTGACGTAATCGCCGTTCTCCTCGCACAGCTTCATGCCGGCCGCCAGGTTGTTGCGCACGGCGTACTCGGTGTCCAGGTCCTTCTGCAGCATCTCTTCCACGGTCTTGCCCGGCTCGCTGGCATGCGGGCGCATGTCCGGGTCGCCGCCCAGGAACAGGATGCGGCGCAGCAGGGCATCGGCGTGCTGGGTTTCCTCTTCCATCTCGTGGTTCAGGCGTTCGTACAGCGCGAACAGGCCCTGGTCCTCGTAGCGGCGGGAGTGGATGAAGTACTGGTCGCGGGCAGCAAGTTCGCCGCGCAGCAGTTCCTTCAGGCAGGCGATGACGTCCGGATTGCCTTTCATGGGGGGAGCTCCTGTGAATCGATGGCGCCCATGGTGCCCCATCTGAAATCACCGTGATCTAATCAGAATCAGTCGCAGTTGCGCTCGCGATGCGGCCGGTCACCGGCTGTGGCTAGAATCGGGGTTCACCTGCTCACGGGCCCTGTCCATGCGTCGTTGGCTGCTGCGGTTGCTGTGGTGTGTGCTGTCCCTGGTGGTACTGGCCAGCCTGGCGATCTGGCTGCTGCTGCGCGGCAGCCTGGCCGAGCTGGACGGCGAACGCGCCCTGCCCGGCCTGTCCGCGGCCGTCAGCGTGGAGCGCGACGCGCGGGGCGTGGTCACCATCACCGCGGCCAACCAGGCCGACGCCATGCGTGCGCTGGGCCGCATGCACGCGCAGGAGCGTTACTTCGAAATGGACCTGATGCGGCGCAGTGCCGCCGGCGAGCTGTCGGCACTGTTCGGGCCGGCGGCCATCGAGGCAGACAAGCGCATGCGCGTGCATCGCCTGCGCGCGCGCACCGACGCCCATCTTGCGCAGGCGCTGGGCAGCCAGCCGGCCGTGGTGCAGGCCTACGTGGCCGGCGTGAACGAAGGACTGGCCGCGCTGCCGGTGCGGCCGTGGGCCTACCTGCTGCTGCGCCAGGCGCCACAGCCCTGGCAGGCCAGCGACAGCGTGCTGGCCGGGCTGGCCATGTATGCCGACCTGCAGGACCCGGCCAACCAGAACGAACTGGCGCTGGCGCGCATCCGCGCGGCGGTGCCGCCGGCGCTGTACGCGCTGCTGGCCCACGATGGCAGCCAGTGGGATGCGCCGCTGCTGGGCGAACCGCGCGGCAACGCGACACTGCCTGACGCCACCCAGCTGGACCTGCGCGCCCTGGCCGCCGTGCCTGCCACCGGTGCGGCGGACGCCGATGCGGTGGGCAGCAACAACTTCGCCGTGGACGGCACGCTGACCCGCGACGGCCGCGCCATCGTGGCCGACGACATGCACCTGGGCCTGCGCGCGCCGGCGCTGTGGTTCCGGGTGCGGCTGCGCTATCCCGATCCCGATGCACCTGGCGGCCGGGTCGACATCAGCGGCTTCTCGCTGCCGGGGGTGCCGGCGGTGATCGTGGGCAGCAACGGCCACGTGGCCTGGGGCTTCACCAACAGCTACATCGACACGGCCGACTTCCGCCGCGAACCGGCCGATGCGGCCGTGACCGTGCACGAGGAGCGCATCGACGTGGCTGGGCAGGCGCCGGTCCGCTTCCCGGTGCGCGAAAGCGCCTGGGGGCCCATCGTGCACACCCATGCGGACGGCAGCGGCGACGCGCTGCGCTGGGTCGCGCAGCTGCCGGGTGCGGTGCGCATGGATTTCGCCGATATGGCACGCGCTGGCACGCTGCAGCAGGCGCTGCAGGTGGCCGACCACGCCGGCATTCCGGCGCAGAACCTGGTCATTGCCGATCGCAGCGGGCGTATCGCCTGGCGGCTGGTGGGCGCGCGGCCCGACCGCGGCCTGGGCTGCCTGCCACAAGGATTCAACGACAACCTGGACACGTCCGACTGCGCGCCCTGGGGCATCCGCAGCGATGCCGCTCCAGCGCTGATCGACCCGCCTGAGCATCGGCTGTGGACCGCCAACAGCCGGGTGGTCGACGAACAACGGCTGGCCACCGTCGGCAATGGCGGCTACGACCTGGGCGCACGGGGCCAGCAGATCCGCGACCTGCTGGTCGCGCGCGATCGCTTCGACGAACACGCGCTGCTGGCCATCCAGCTGGATGATCGCGCGGTATTCCTGCAGCGCTGGTGGGCGCTGCTGCAGGAGGTGACCGCCAACAGCAGCGACCCTGCGCTGCAGCGGCTGCACGCGGCCAACGCGCACTGGGATGGCCGCGCATCGGTCGATTCGGTCAGCTACCGCATTACCCGCGGCTTCCGCGGCAAGGTGCTCGATGCCGTGGAAGGCGCCCTGCTGGCACCGGCCAAGGCGCAGCTGGGCGATGACTTCCTGCCGCCACGGCTGGCACAGCTGGAAGGCGTGGTCTGGCCGATGCTGGAACAGCGCCCGGCGAATCTGCTGCCGCCGGGCGTGGCCAGCTGGGATGACCTGCTGGCCACGGCCGCACGCGAACTGGAGGCCGACCTGTCGCAGCAAGGGCCGCTGCAGCAGCGCAGCTGGGGCGAACGCAACACCGCCGCGATCTGCCAGCCGGTGGCACGCGCCCTGCCCGCCTTCGCCCAGCGCTGGCTGTGCATGCCGGCCGATCCGCTGCCGGGCGACCGCGACATGCCGCGTGTGCAGGGGCCGAACTTCGGCGCATCGCAGCGCATGGTGGTGTCGCCCGGCCACGAAGCCGACGGCATCGTGCACATGCCCGGCGGGCAGAGCGGACACCCGCTGTCGCCGTACTGGGGCGCCGGCCACGAAGACTGGGTACACGGCCGCCCGACCCCGTTCCTGCCCGGGCCGGCGCAGCACACGATGACCCTGGTGCCGGACAGGCAACCGTAGCGTCGAGCTTGCTCGACAGCTTTGTTGTAGAGCCGAGCCATGCTTGGCTGGTTCTGGTTCAGTCGAGCATGGCTCGACTCTACAACTGCGGAAGTCGAGCAAGCTCGGCTCTACCGCGCGGTGCGGCGGCGCTCGATCAGGTTCAACAGCGGCCCGGTCATGGCGGTGGTCACCAGCGCCATGATCACCAGCACCGCGAACAGACGATCGCCCAGCAGGCCCAGTTCGTAGCCCAGATTCAACACGATCAGCTCCATCAAGCCGCGGGTGTTCATCAGCGCGCCCAGGCGCCACGCCTCGCGGCTGGGCATGCCGGTGCTGCGTGCGGCGCTGAAGGTGCCCAGCAGCTTGCCCGCCGTGGCCACCGCAATCACCACCAGGCACAGCAGGATGTCCTGGGTCTGCAGCGCATCGGCGCGCATGCGCAGGCCGGTCATGGCGAAGAACAGCGGCAGCAGCAGGGTCACCGCGAACGGTTCCACCCGCGCCATCAGCAGGTGCCGCAACTGCTCGTTGGACGACACCGCCACGCCGGCGGCGAACGCACCGAACAAGGCATGGATGCCCAGCACTTCGGTCACCAGCGCGCTGGCCAGGGCCAGCAGCAGGATGCCCAGCAGCCAGCGCCCCTCGCGCCCGGCAACAATCTGCTGGCGGGCGAACCAGGGCTTGACCACGCCCAGCATGATCGCCACGAACAGCACCACGCAGACCAGGTTCAGGCTGGCCGTCAGCCAGCCAGTGGCCTGCGCGGCGGCCACGATCAATGCCAGCAGGCACCACGCCGTAGCATCGCCCAGTGCAGCGCAGGCAATGGCGGTCTGCCCCAGCGGACTGTGGGTGATGCCGCGGTCGGCCAGGATGCGCAGCAGCACCGGGAAGGCGGTGATGCTCATCGATACGCCCACGAACAGCGCGAACGCGGTGAAGCCCACGCCCTGCGGGCCATGCTGCGGGTACAGCCACACCGCCAGCAGCACGCCCAGCACGAACGGCACGGCAATGCCGGCGTGGCTGACGGTGAACGCGAACCGGCGGCGCCCGCGCAGTGCGCCCAGGTCCAGTTCGGCACCGGCCACCAGCAGGAACATCAACACGCCCAACTGGCTGAGCATGCCCAGCGGCCCCAGCGACGCGGCCGGGAACAGCAGGCCATGGACCTGCGGCAGCAGACTGCCCAGCACCAACGGCCCCATCATCAAGCCGGCTGCCATTTCGCCAATCACCGCCGGTTGCCCCAGGCGCTTGAGCAGCGCACCGGCGCCCTTGGCCACCAGCAGCAGCACCAGCAGCTGCAGCAGGAACAGCCCCAGCGGCGAGGTCAGGTGATGGGCCCAGTCGGCGCCGACCACGGCTTCGGCCTTGGCTGCCGCCACTGGCACGCCCGGGCCGGCATAGCGGGCCAGCAACAGGCCGGCCAGCAGCGGAAGACCGGCCCAGGCCAGGTAGCGCCACCCCCATTTCATCGGCGGCGCGTGGCCTCCGTTCTGTACGTCCATGAACATTCCCCAATGCGCAGGGGGCCGATGATACTTGCTTGCGCCGGGCATGGCCCGGCGTTGCCGGTCATCGCTCAGGCCAGGGCCTGTTCGTGCACGCCGGCGATGGCGCGGCCGGATGGATCGGCGGCCGCGGCGAAGCTGGCATCCCAGGCGATGGCCGCCGGCGACGAACAGGCAATGGACTTGCCGCCCGGCACGGTTTCCGCGGCCGCGTGGCTGGGGAAGAACTGCTCGAACAGGTGGCGGTAGTAGTAAGCCTCCTTGGTCTGCGGCGGGTTGTGCGGGAAGCGCTTGTCGGCGGCCGCCAGCACGCGGTCACTCACCTGCGCTTCGGCATGTGCCTTCAGCCCGTCGATCCAGCCATAACCCACGCCATCGCTGAACTGCTCCTTCTGCCGCCACAGGATGCTGTCGGGCAGGTAGCCATCGAACGCCTCGCGCAGCACCGCCTTCTCGATGCGGCGGCCGCCGAAACCGGCGCCGACCATCTTGTGGACGGCATCGAAGCGCATGGCCACGTCCAGGAACTGGCGGTCCAGGAATGGCACGCGTGGCTCCACGCCCCAGGCCATCATCGACTTGTTGGCACGCAGGCAATCGTAGTTGTGCAGGGCATCGAGCTTGCGCACCAGTTCCTGGTGGAATTCGCGCGCATCGGGTGCCTTGTGGAAGTACAGGTAGCCGCCGAAGATCTCGTCGCTGCCTTCGCCGGACAGCACCATCTTCACCCCCATCGCCTTGATCCGCCGTGCCAGCAGGAACATCGGGGTGGACGCGCGGATGGTGGTTACATCGTAGGTTTCGATGTGGCGGATCACTTCCGGCAGTACGTCCAGACCTTCTTCGAAGGTGTATTCGAAACCGTGGTGCACGGTGCCCAGCGCTTCGGCGGCCACCGCGGCGGCGGCCAGGTCCGGCGATCCCTGCAGGCCAATGGCGAAGGAGTGCAGGCGCGGCCACCAGGCTTCGCTCTGGCCGCCATCTTCGATGCGGCGGCGGGCAAAGCGTGCGGCCACCGCCGCCACCAGCGACGAATCCAGGCCGCCGGACAACAGCACGCCGTAGGGCACGTCGCTCATCAGCTGGCGTTCCACCGCCTGTTCGAAGGCCTGGCGCAGCTCGGCCAGGTCGGCCTGGCGCCCTTCCACATCGGCGTAGTCGCGCCACGGTTGCTGGTAATAGCGGACCAGTTCGCCGCTGGCGCTGTCGTAGTAATGGCCCGGCGGGAACTGCGCCACGTCGGCACAGGTGTCCACCAGCGCCTTCATTTCCGAGGCCACGCGCAAGCGGCCCTGGGCATCGTGGCCCCAGTACAGCGGCACCACACCGATCGGATCGCGGGCAACCAGCACGCGGCCGGCATCGCGATCCCACAGGGCAAAGGCAAAGATGCCGTTGATCTGTTCCAGCCACTGCGCCGGCGCGCCGCCCTGGCGGTACAGCGCGTTGATCACTTCGCAGTCCGAACCGGTCTGGAAGTCGTAGGGCTGGGTCAGGCCCGCCTTCAGCGCCTGGTGGTTGTAGATCTCGCCGTTCACCGCCAGCGCCAGCTGCCCGTCGGCCGACAGCAGCGGCTGCGAACCGCCGGCCGGATCGACGATGGCCAGGCGCTCGTGCACCAGCAGTGCGCCTTCGTCCAGGTACACCCCGCTCCAGTCCGGGCCGCGGTGGCGCTGCCGCTGCGACAGTTCCAGCGCGTGGCGGCGCAGGGCGGGAAGATCGTCACCGGCCTGCAGGCCGAAGATGCCGAAGATCGAACACATGGGAGGCTCCTGTTGTGGGGGATTACACGGGGGGAAGGTGTTCGACCGGCCAACCAGGCCCGGGCAGGCTGCGCCCGGGCACAAAAAAACCCGCATCGACCGATGCGGGTTTTCTGGTGTCCGGGCGTATGAAGCTGTCTATCTACCCAGGGCGCAGTCCCGCATCGGCCGCGCACGATTATTCGTGCGCAGATTATTGCGGTTGGTATTGACGGCGGTGGCAGGGCGGATCGACATGGGCTTGAAGCTACCCCGCTTTCCGCGGCCGTGCAACAGTTGCGTCGGCAACCAGTGCAGGCCACGGACAGCGCCGCAACGGCATACTGCGGCCCCGCCATTGATCGACCACTGGAATGCCACACCGCATTGGACGCCCCCTGCCCCACCTGTTCGTCCTGGCCTGTGCACTGGCCCTGGCCGCATGCAGCAGTCCCGCGCCGCGCACGCCGCCCGCACTGGCCGCGAACTGGGAACGCGGGGCCGCCGATGGCCGCTTCGAGAGCGCCTTCAGCGCCGCCGAGTACTTCGAGGTGCGCAATGACCCACGTGCGCTGGACCTGTATGCCCGGGCGGCCGCCGCGCAGCCATGGACGTTCAACAACACCCGGGCCGAAGCAGCGCTGGGGCGGATCTGGAGCGAGGGCACGCTGCGCCACGGCACGGCGCCGGACGTGGTCACCGCGCCGGCCATCCGCCCGTCGTGGCGACGTGGCGAGCGCTGGTATCTGGCGGCCGCCCTGCATGGCAATCCCTATGCATTCTCCGACCTGGCCCATGCCTACCGCGAGCGTGGTGACGCCGCGCAGGCGCTGCGCTGGGACCTGCGGCAGATGGTCTACAAGCGCCTGCCGTCCCGCGCGTCCGGGCTGCCGGCCGCACTGGCAACGCAGGACGGCACAACGCACCCGCAGGTTGTGGAGCTGCAGCGGCGCGCCGCCCGTGGCGATGCCGATGCCCAGGTGGACCTGGGTGCGGTGCTGGAACGCGGCGTGGGCCTGCCGCGTGATCCCGCGCGGGCGCTGCAGCTGTACCAGCAGGCCGGCGAGCACGGCCATGTCTTTGGCCAGTACTTCGCCGGGCTGCTGCTGGGCCGCGGCGCACCGGGCGTACCGCGCGACCGCGATGCCGCCGCGGCCTGGTTCGCGCGTGCCGAAGCACAGCGCTTCTACATGGCTGCACCGTCGTACTGGCAGCGTGCAGTGGAACCGCCGATGTTCAACTTTTCGGAATGACGACGGCGCTGTACACAGCCACGCCGGCATCACAAGACTGCCCCTGCGCCGCAGAGTTGGCGAGAATGGACTTTGGCTTGAAACAACGGCAGTACACATGGCCCAGGCTCGTTTCCATGGCGAAACCATCGACCGCGCGCGCATGCAGGCGATTGTCGCCGCCCATCCGCGCGCGGCACGCTTCGAGGAATGTTCGTTCGAGCACGGCGATTTTTCCCGCCTGGACATGGACGGATTCCAGTTCGACCAATGTGCAGTGGCCGGTTCGCAGTGGCTGGCGGCATCGCTGGAGGAAACGCAGTGGAGCCGCTGCCGTGGCGCAGGTGCCGATTACACCTCTGCCCAGCTGAGCGATTCGCGCTTTGAACACTGCGATCTGAACAACAGTCACTGGCGGCGCTCGACGCTGTCGTCGGTGCAGTACCTGGGCTGCAAGCTGACCGGCGCGCAGCTGCAGGAAGCCGGTGGTTGGCTGCTGTCGTTCCGCGATTGCCTGCTGGTCAGCGCCGACCTGCGCGGACTGTCATTCCGCAAGTCGACGTTGTGCGGCAATGATTTTTCCGAAGCCGATGTCTCCGGCTGCGACTTCCGCGATGCGGTGTTCGAGGGCGGCAGCCTGCGCAACGTGCAGGCGCGACTGGCGCGCTTCGATGGTGCCGACCTGCGCGATACCGATATCAGCGGCCTGAACGTGATGGACGCCAAGCACTTCCGCAAGGCGCGCATCTCGCATGCGCAGGCGGCTGCGGCGATGGCCGCGTTCGGCTTGATCGTGGGATGACTTGACCGGGGTGTGAAACCGCGCCGGCGCCCGCCAACGGGCACCGGCCAGTGCAGGCGCTGGATCAGGCCAGCAGTCGTTCCAGCAGGCGCTGGTACAGCCCAGGCAACGCGTCCAGCTCGTCCACGCGCACGTTCTCGTCCACCTGGTGGATGCTGGCATTCACCGGCCCCACTTCGATGCATTGTGCGCCCAGCGGCGCGATGAAACGTGCATCCGACGTACCGCCACCGGTGCTTTCTTCCGGCGCCCGGCCGATGTGCTCGGCCAGTACCGCACGCGCGGTGGCGCGCAGGGCACCTTCGGGGGTATAGAACGGCTCGCCGCTGCGGTGCCACTTCAGGCTGTACTGCAGGCCGTGGCGGTCCAGCAGCGCGCTGATCTCCGCTTCCAGCCTCGGTGCATCCCAGTGCGGGTTGTAGCGGATGTTGAAATCCACCTCCAGCACGCCGGGAATCACGTTGTTGGCACCGGTACCGGCGTGGATGTTGGAGATCTGCAGGCTGGTCGGCGGGAAACTCTCATAGCCCTCGTCCCAGCGCCGCGCACTCAGTTCGGCCAGCGCCGGCGCGGCCTGGTGGATCGGGTTACGCGCCTTGTCCGGGTAGGCCACGTGGCCCTGCACGCCCTGCACCTGCAGCTTCGCCGACAGACTGCCGCGTCGACCCACGCGCAGCAGGTCGCCCAGCGTTGCGGTGGACGACGGCTCGCCGGTAATGCACCAATCGATGCGCTGCCCGCGTTCGGCGAACAGACGCGCGACGTGGCGCACGCCATCGATGGCATCGCCTTCCTCATCGCTGGTCAGCAGCACGGCCAGCGTGCCGGGATGGTCGGGGTGGGCGGCAACGAACTGCTCGGCGGCCACCACGAACGCGGCCACGCTGCCCTTCATGTCGGCCGCGCCGCGCCCGTACAGCACACCGTCGCGGATCTGCGGCACGAACGGATCGCTCTGCCAGGCCTCGCGCGGGCCCGGTGGCACCACGTCGGTGTGGCCCAGCAGCACCAGCACCGGTGCGCCGCTGCCGTGGGTGGCCCACAGGTTGTCGACCTCGCCCAGGCGCAGATGCTCGCAGTGGAAGCCGGCGGCGGCCAGGCGATCACCCAGCAGCGCCTGGCAGCCGGCATCGTCAGGGGTGACCGACGGCCGCGCGATCAGCTCGCAGGCCAGGTCCAGGACGGCGCTCACGCGCCGCCCACGCCGAAGCGCGCCTTGAAGCCGTTGTCACTGAAACCCTGGCTGACCGTGCCGTCGGCGGTGACCACCAGCGGACGTTTGATCAGCTGCGGGTATTCGCGCAGCAGCAGCTTCCACTCGGCGTCCGATTCGGCCGCCTTGCGGTTGTCCGGCAACTGCCGCCAGGTGGTGGACGACTTGTTGACCATCGCGGCCAGGCCGCCCAGCTGCGCGGCCCATTCCAGCAGCGTTTCCGGGCTGGGCTTGTTGTCGCGGTAGTCAACGAAGGTGTACGCCACGCCGAAGCGGTCCAGCCACTTGGTGGCCTTCTTGCAGGTGTCGCAGTTCTTCAGGCCGTAGACAATGGTGGTCATGCAGGCGCCCCGCTCAGTCGGCCAGGCCGCGCAGCAGATCGTTCACGCTGGTCTTGCTGCGGGTCTTGGCATCGACCTGCTTGACGATCACCGCGCAGTACAGCGAGTGGGTGCCGTCCTTGCTGGGCAGCGAACCGGACACCACCACGCTGTACGGCGGAATGTAGCCGTAGGTGATTTCGCCGGTGGCGCGGTTGTAGATGCGGGTGCTCTGGCTGAGGAACACGCCCATGCCGATCACGCTGTGGTGGCCGACGACAACGCCTTCCACCACTTCCGAACGGGCACCGATGAAGCAGTGGTCTTCGATGATGGTCGGACTGGCCTGCAGCGGTTCCAGCACGCCGCCGATGCCGGCACCGCCGGACAGGTGGCAGTGCTGGCCGATCTGCGCGCAGGAGCCCACGGTGGCCCAGGTATCGACCATGGTGCCTTCGCCCACGTAGGCGCCGATGTTGGTGAAGCTCGGCATCAGCACCACGTCCTTGCCGAAGTAGGTACCGCGGCGGGCAATCGCACCGGGCACCACGCGCACGCCGGCGCGGCGGAACTTCGCCTCGTCATAGCCGGCAAAGCGCGATTCCACCTTGTCCCAGAAAGGCGCCGGTCGCGCGTCGACCACGGCCATGTCGTTCACGCGGAAGTACAGCAGCACGGCCTTCTTCAGCCATTCGTTGACCTTCCAGCCGCCCTGCCCGTCGGGCTCGGCCACGCGGAATTCGCCCGTTTCCAGGCCGTCGATCACGCGGTTCACCAGCGGCCGGGTCGAGCCTTCCAGCTCGTGCAGGGTCAGCGTGGCGCGGCGCTCGAAGGCGCTCTCGATGCCGAACTTCAGTTCTTCCACGCCCGGCACCTGCGGCTTGCGCAGCGACTTGCGGGCGATGGTTTCGGCGCGTGCAGCCTCGGCGCTCTTGGCCGGGGCCTTCTTCACCGCCGGCTTCTTTGCCGCCGGCATTTTCACCGCCGCCTTCTTCGCCGGTGCAGCAGTTTTCCTGGCGGCCGTCGCGGCGGCAGCGGTTTTCTTCGCCGCTGCGCCCTTGGCGGTGGCGGCGGTCTTCTTGGCGGGCTTGGTGGCCATCAGGCGGTGTCTCCGGCGTTTCGATCAGGGTCCAGGCAGGCCAGCATCGCGTCATGCAGCTGCTGCCGGGCAGGTTCAGTCAGGGGGAGGTCGTGTTCGTCACTGATCACGAAGGTGTCTTCGGCGCGTTCGCCGAAGGTGGCAATGCGTGCGTCATGCACACGCAGACCCTGGTTGCGCAGCACGAACGCCACGTCGGCCAGCAGGCCGGGGCGGTCGGGGGCAACCAGGGCGAAACGGGTGGCACCGGGCTCGTCGCGGAACTCGATGCGCGGGGCGAAACGGAAGTGGCGCAGCTGCCGCGGCACGGCCCGGCGCGAGGGGCGCAGGCGGGTCAGATCGCCGCCCAGCGCCTCGCGCAGCGCGGCTTCAAGATTGGCGCTGCTGCCATCGGCAAAGCTGTCGGCCGGGCTCACTTCGAAGGTATCGAAGATGGTGTCGGACGGGCCGTCCAGCACGCGCGCGCGGTGGATGCCGTAGCCCTTGCGGTCCAGGGTCATCACGATGGCGGCGAACAGACCGTCGCGGTCGGGCGAGTGCACGAACACTTCCAGCGCGGGGTCATCGACGCTGATCCGGCGCACCTTCACCAGGGTGTGGCCCTGCTTGATCGGCACCAGCGCCGCCGCCTGCCAGGCCAGCTGTTCCGGGCGCAGGCGCATGAAGCCTTCATCGGGCATCACCGCGAACTGGCGGTCGATGGTGGCATCGTCGTAGCCGCGCTCACGCACCAGCGCGCGCACGCTGTCGCGCGCTTCGGCCACGCGCTCGGCCGCTGGCATCGGGTGTTCCAGGCCATCACGCAGCGCGCGCCGGGTGGCGAAGTAGAGATCGGCCAGCAGCCGGTCCTTCCACGCATTCCACAGCTTGGGGCTGGTGCCGGCAATGTCGGCGCAGGTCAGCAGGTACAGGTAATCCAGACGGTCGCGGCTGCCCACCAGGGTGGCGAAGCGATGGATCACCACCGGATCGGCGATGTCCTGTTTCTGCGCGGTCACCGACATGCGCAGGTGCTGTTCCACCAGCCAGGCCACCAGTTCGGTATCGCTGCCGCTCAGCGCGTGCGCATGGCAGAACGCACGCGCATCGACCGCGCCCAGTTCGGAATGGTCGCCGCCGCGGCCCTTGGCAATGTCATGGAACAGGCCCGCCAGCAGCAGCAGCTCCGGCTTGCGCAGGCGCGGCCACACTTCGTGGGCGATGGAAAAACGCTCGTCGGCGCGGCTGCTGGCAAACAGGCCGATGTTGCGCAGGACCATCAACGTGTGCTGGTCGACCGTGTAGACATGGAACAGATCGAACTGCATGCGCCCGCTGACCTGGGCGAAGGCTGGAATCCACTGCCCGAGCACGCCCAGCCGGGCCATGCGCGAAAGGGTTTCGACCGGCCGCTGGCCGCGCAGCAGGGCCATGAACTGTTCGCGCGCATCGGCATCGGCCTGGTCGTAGGCCGGCAGCAGCGGCAACGATTCGGCCAGCGCACGCGCGGTCAACGAATGCAGGCCACGCACCTGCGGGTTGTTGGCCCACCCGGCAAACAGGGCGAACACCTGGCCGACATCACCGCACGGCCAGTCGGCGTCGTTGGCGGCCAGGTAGCCGCGGCGCAGGGAAAAACCAACAGTCAACGGTTCCGGCTGTGCTTCGCCATCGAACTGTTCCTCGAAGCGCTGCAGCAGGCGGTCGCTGATACGCCGCACCACCGATGCGGCGCGGTAGAAGCCCTGCATCATCTTCTCGACGCCCAGGTTCTCGGCGTCGTCTTCGAAGCCCAGGCGCGCGGCCAGGGTCTTCTGGTAATCGAAGCGCAGGCGCTCTTCGGGGCGCCGTGCCACCAGGTGCAGGCCGAAGCGCAGGCGCGCCAGCACCGCACGTTCGCGCTTCAGCGCGGCGGCTTCATCGGCCCCCAGATGGCCCAGGCCCACCAGCGCTTCCAGATCGCGCACGCCGAACGCGCGCAGCGCCATCCAGCCCAGCGTGTTCAGATCGCGCAGGCCGCCAGGGCCGTCTTTCAGGTCCGGCTCCAGGTTGTCGGCGGTGTCGCCGAAGCGCTCGTGGCGGCCGCGCAGTTCGTCCAGCTTGGCCAGGAAGAAGGCCCGCGCCGGCCACAGCTCGCGATCGTCCACCGCTGCACGCAGCGCGCGGCGGGCACCGTCGTCGGCCAGGATCGGGCGGGCCTCGATCAAGGCGGTCAGCACCGTCTGGTCAGCGGCGGCCTCACGGCACTGGACGGCCGAACGCACGGCGTGGCTGACGGCCAGGCCGCAATCCCACAGCAGGGCGAACAGCCGCGACAGCGCCGCTTCGTGCGCCATCTGCGCGGACGACTCACCGAACACCAGCAGGTCGATGTCCGAGCGCGGGAACAGTTCACCGCGCCCGTAGCCACCTACCGCAAAAAGGGACAGGCCGCTGTCGGCGGGCACGCAGCGCAGCCAGGCCAGGCGGATCAGGTGATCGGCCGCGCGCGCGCGCAGCGCGATCAACCGCTCGATGTTGTCGCCCTGGTCGAAGCGCCGGTACAGCCGCGCATCGGCCTGCTGCAGCGCCTGCCGTGCGGCAGACGCCCATTCGGGATCGTCAAGCGAATCGGCCGGCGCGTCCAGCAGTGAACCCGCCGGCAGCATGGTCAGGAGACCTGCGATTCGCCGGGCGACAGTGTCAGCACGTCCACGCCGGTCTCGGTGACCGCGATCATGTGCTCCCACTGCGCCGACAACTTGCGGTCCTTGGTCACCACGGTCCAGCCGTCCGGCAGCACCTTGTTGTAGCGGGTGCCCTCGTTGATCATCGGCTCGATGGTGAAGGTCATGCCCGGCTGCAGCACCAGGCCCTGGCCCGGGCGGCCGTAGTGCACCACCTGCGGTTCATCGTGGTAGACCTTGCCGATGCCATGGCCGCAGTACTCGCGCACCACGCTGAAACGCTCGCCTTCGGCATAGCTCTGGATGGCATGGCCGATATCGCCCAGGGTGGCCCCCGGACGCACGGCGCGGATGCCGCGCCACATGGCTTCGTAGGTGGCTTCCACCAGGCGGCGGGCCATCACCGACGGCGTACCGACGAAATACATGCGGCTGGTATCGCCGTGCCAGCCATCCTTGATGACGGTCACGTCGATGTTGATGATGTCGCCGTCCTTCAGCACCTTCCCTTCGCTGGGGATGCCGTGGCAGATGACATTGTTGACCGAGGTGCACACGGTCTTGGGGAAGCCGCGGTAGCCGACGTTGGCCGGAGTGGCGCCCTGCACGTTCACGATGTGGTCGTGGCAGATGCGGTCCAGTTCCTCGGTGGTGACACCGGGCTTGACGTGGGGGGTGACGATGTCGAGCACTTCGCTGGCCAAGCGGCCGGCGATGCGCATCATCTCGATTTCCTGCGGGGTTTTCAGATTCACGCTCATGGCACCCATTATCGCCGATCCAGCCGCAATCTGAACGAACGCCGGCCAACTGAGGGTGTGGCCAATGCACGGTTCCGGCAAGGAATGTGAAAGCGTGATGCGATTGGCCTTTTTCCACGCATTTTTCTCACGAAATACAGACACTTAGTGTTTTAACTCTGGGGACACTGACGTCAGCGCGGTGCCCCCGCACCGCTCTCGCCCTGTTCAACAGACCTTCGGGTCAGGGAGGTTGTCCATGCGATCCGCAGCCCGTTCCACCCTGCCATGGGCCTTGGCCCTGCTGCTGGCCGGCCCCGCCGCCGCCGCCGATACCACCACCTTCAACGTGACCCTGATCGTCACCAAGGCCTGCACCATCACGGCCGCCGCCGCCACCAACGTCGACTTCGGCACCGCCGCCTCCACCACGGCCACGCCGACCAACGGCCAGGGCACGGTCACCGCCCAGTGCTCGGCCTTGACCCCGTACACCATCTCGCTGAACGCCGGTGCCAATGCAGGCACCGCCAACGACGTCACCACCCGGCGCATGAAGAACACCGACGCCACGGTGACGACCAACAACTACGTGGGCTACCAGCTCTACCGCGATGCGGCCCACACGCTGGTGTGGGGTGCCACGTCCGGCACCAATACCCAGGCCGGCATCGGCACCGGCCTGGCCCAGCCGTACACGGTGTATGGCCAGATCGGCAACCTGAGCACCAACAACGCCTCTGCCGGTAACTACCTGGATACCGTCACCGCCACGATCACCTACTGACGGGGTGGTGCCGATGAACCCGATCCGCCCGTGGTGCGCCACCGGCGCGGCGCTGCTGCTCGCCCTTGCGCTGCTGGCGCCGGCCCGCGCCGCCACCAGCCTGCAGGTCGCCCCGACCACCCTGCAGCTGGATGCACGCCAACGCGCCGGCGAGCTGTGGCTGACCAACAGTGGCACTGCGCCGGTGAAACTGCAGGTGCGCGTGTTCCGCTGGGTGCAGCAGGACGGCCAGGAACAGCTGCTGCCCACCGAGGACCTGCTGGCCACCCCGCCCATGCAGGAACTGGCCGCCGGCCAACAGCAGCTGGTGCGGGTGATGCGCCCGGACAACCAGCCGCCGGACGCGCCGCAGTACTTCCGCCTGATCGTGGACGAAGTGCCGGACCTGGCCCGTCGTGCCAGCGGCATGCAGTTCGTCCTGCGCTACTCCATTCCGGTGTTCATCCAGCCGCCGTCGCCCGGTCGCCTGAAGCCGCAGCTGCAGGCAGGGCTGGTACGCCTGGACGACGGCCGCGACGGGGTGGAAGTGCGCAACAGCGGCACGGCCCATGCGCAGATCGCCGATCTTGCGCTGGGCAGCGCCGACCGTCCGCGCATCGTCCACCCGGGCCTGCTGGGCTATGTGCTGCCCGGGCAGGTGATGCGCTGGCCACTGGAACGCACGGCGATCGACCGCGACAACGACCAGATTTCGGCCAAGCTCAATGGCGCGCCCAAGCAGACGCCCCTGCCCCCCACACCGGCTCGCTGAGGCGCTGGTGAGCGCACTGCTGGGCATGGCACTGGTTCCCACGGCCGCCTCGGCCGCCGACGTGTCCGGTGTTTCCGCCGATGCCCTGCTGCCGCCGCCCACGCCGCTTACCGCGCAGCAGACCCTGTACCTGGCGGTGGTGCTGAACAGCACGCCGCGCGGCCTGCTGCCCTTCACCGAAACCGCCGGGCGCCTGCAGGCCAGCCCCGAGGTGCTGCGCCAGCTCGGCTTCAGCGCGCCCGGGCAGGCACCGGTCTTCCTGGACCAGATCAGCGGCGTGGTGGTGCGCTATGACGCCCAGCAGCAGACCCTGGCCCTGGACGTGCCGCTGGAACAGCTGACCCTGCCCACCACCGTGCTCAGCCGGCCGCAGGCGCGCCCCGACGTCAGCGCGGCCGCGCCGGGCGTGCTGCTGAACTACGACCTGTATGGCAGCCACGTGGATGGCCGCGGCAACCTGACCTTGACCTCGGAAACCCGGGTCTTCGGCATCGGTCGCGGCACGTTCGAGAACACTGCGGTGACCCGCCGCTACCAGCGCAGCGACGACCGCCGCTGGCACAGCGAAAGCGTGCGCCTGGACACCCGCTGGACCCTGGATTTCCCCGACCAGGCGCTGAGCCTGGAGGTGGGCGACTTCTACAGTGGCTTCGTCGACTGGTCCCGCCAGGTCCGCCTGGGCGGCCTGCAGATCGGCCGCAACTACGGCCTGCAGCCCTACCGCGTGCTCACCCCCACGCCGTCGTTCCTGGGCCAGGCCGTGGTGCCGTCGAGCGTTGAGCTGTACGTGGATGGCCTGCGCCAGTACAGCGGGCAGGTGCCGGTGGGGCCATTCCAGCTGGCGGCACAACCGGGCATCAGCGGCAACGGCAGCGCCCAGGTGGTGCTGACCGATGCATTCGGTCGGATGCAGACGCTGGATTTCAGCTTCTACGGCACCCAGCAGCTGCTGGCCAAGGGGCTGTCGGACTGGTCGCTGGGCGTGGGCCGGCTGCGCGAGAGCTTCGGCGAGGAATCCTTCGCCTACGACCACCGCACCGTGGCCAGTGCCAGCTGGCGCGGCGGTCTGAGCGACCGTTTCACCGGCGAGGCGCATGCCGAGGGCGGCGGCGGCCTTGCCCAGGCCGGCATGGGCGGCTGGTGGCAGATCGGCCGGCTGGGCGTGGTCAACGCCGCCTATGCGCGCAGCCGCTACCAGAGCCTGCGCGGTGGCCAATGGGCCGTGGGCTACAGCTGGAACAACCGGCGCTTCAACCTGAACCTGCGCAGCGTGCGCAGCCACGGCGATTACCGCGACCTGGGCGCGCTGCAGGGCAGCCTGCCGCCCAGCATCAGCGAACAGGCCACCGCCGGCATCGACCTGGTCCGGCTGGGCACGGTGAGCGCCAGCTACCTGCGGCTGCGCTACCCCGAGGGCGACGATAACCGCTACGCCAGCCTGTTCTGGTCGCGCAGCTGGAGCCCGCGCTGGTCGGCCTACCTGTCGCTGAACCAGAACCTGGACCGCAGCAACGACCGCAGCGTGTATCTGTCCCTGACCGCCACCCTGGGCAACAACCGCCAGGCCAGCCTGTCCACCCAGCGCAACGGCGGCGCGCAGGCCTGGGTGGCCGATATCACCCAGCCGGTGCCGGGCGACGGCAGCGCTGGCGGCATGGGCTGGCGCGCACAGCTGCGGCAGGGCGATGACGGCCTGGGCGGCTTGGCCGAAGTGGGCGTGCTCAACAGCGTCGGCCGCTACGCGCTGGGCGCCTCGCGCCAGAGCGGGCTGAATTTCGCCTACGGCAGTGCCAGCGGCAGCGTGGTCTGGATGGATGGCCACAGCTTCGCCACCCGCGAGGTGGCCGACGCGTTTGCAGTGGTCAGCACCAATGGCGTGGGCGGGGTGCCGGTGCGGCTGGAAAACCGCCTGATCGGGGTGACCGACGACCGTGGGCTGTTGCTGGTCAGCCCACTGCTGTCGTGGCAGCGCAACCGGGTGTCGATCGATACGCTGGATCTGCCGCAGGACATGCGCGCCGACCGCATTGAAGACTGGGTGACGCCGCCACAGGGTGCCGGCACCGGGGTCACCTTCAACCTGCGCGCGCGCGCCTCCCTGCGGCTGACCCTGCAGGATGCCGCCGGGCAGCCGCTGGACGTTGGCAGCGAAGTGCAGCTGCCGGACGGGCGCCAGGCTACGGTGGGCTACGACGGCCTGCTGTACCTGGAAGCCGTGGCCGCCGGCAGCGTGCTGCAGGTCATCACCAACGAGGGCGCGTGCAGCGTGCGGATACCCGATCGGCCCAACGTGCAGGCCGCCGGCGCCACGCCGCGTCCCACGCCGTTGCGCTGCCTGCCGGGCGCGACGCCATGAAGGGGCTGCTGGCACTGCTGCTGATGGTCGCCAGCCTGTCCCTGGCCACGCCGGCGTGGGCCACTGCCACCTGTACCGCCACGGCCAACCCCACCCTGCCCTTCAACAACGTCAACAGCGGCGCTGCCGCGCCCAGCACCGGCACGCTCAACATCACCGTGAACTGCACCACCGCCGCGCTGAGCCTGCTGGCCACCACCGGGGTGCGGGTCTGCGTGGGCATCGGCGCCGGCAGTGGCGGCGGCACCCCGGCCAGCGGGCGCACCATGACCACCAGCAGCGGCGACAGCCTGAACTTCCAGATCTACAACAACGCCAGCTACAGCCAGGCCACCGGCCTGCTGCCGCGTGGCACGCCGCCGGCGCAGGAACTGACCATGACCTACAACGTGCCCCTGCTGACCGGCGGCAGCGGCGCGCAGACCACCCAGCTGTTCGCGCAGATACCGGCCAACCAGACCCTGGCCTCGGGCAACTACAGCAGCAGTTTCAGTGGTGCCAACGTGGTGCTGACCTGGGCCTGGAATGAAGTGCTGCTGGGCAACGCCACGGTGCCGGCCACCTGCAATGGCGGCGCCACCGGCACCAACAGTGCCAGCGCTGCGTTCAGCTTCACTGCCACGGCCACGGTGCTGCCGCAGTGCGGCAGCTATGTCACCACGGCCATGAACTTCGGCAACGTCACCGGCAGCATCGCCGCCAACATCGACCAGACCGCGCGGCTGACCCTGACCTGCCTGAAGAACACTGCCTACCAGGTGAGCCTGGACAACGGCCAGAACAACCCCACCGGCACCAGTACCCGGCGCATGCGCACCACCGTGGCCGGCACCAGCTACTATCTGGGCTACGAGCTGTACCGCGATGCCGGCCGCAGCCAGCGCTGGGGCAACACCCTCACCGTGGATACGGTGGGCGGCGTCGGCACCGGCGCGGCCCAGCAGCTGACCATCTACGGGCGGGTGCCGCCGGTGGCGGGCCAGCCGCCGGCCGGCACCTACAGCGATGTGATCAACGTGACCATCACTTACTGATCCCGCCCGGCCGGGCCATTTGCCCAGCGCCCCGGGATCTGGCTATAATCCTCCGGATGCCCTGCCGCCCCGTGCGCGGGACACCGTCCACACCGGACGTCACCGGTGAATCCACACCTGCTGCCCCCATCCGTGCCGGGGTGCTCCGCAAGGAGTTCGGCCACGGAGGCAACAGGGAAGCCCAACCCCGGAACCGATCGCGTTTCCACGCGTCCCGCACACTATTACCGCGGGCGGAAATGCAGGTTCCCCATCAGGAGTATTGCAATGCCCCAGGTCACCATGCGTCAGATGCTGGAAGCCGGCGTCCACTTCGGCCACCAGACCCGCTACTGGAACCCCAAGATGGCTCCGTACATCTTCGGCGCCCGCGGCAAGATCCACATCATCAACCTGGAAAAGACCGTCCCGCTGTTCAACGACGCGATGAACTTCATCTCGTCGGTGGCCCAGAAGCGCGGCACCGTCCTGTTCCTGGGCACCAAGCGCAGCGCCCGCGAAACCATCCGTGAAGAAGCCGAGCGTTGCGGCATGCCGTTCATGAACCAGCGTTGGCTGGGCGGCACCCTGACCAACTTCCGTACCGTCAAGCAGTCGGTTGCCCGCCTGAAGGAGCTGGAAGCCGGTGAAACCGACGGCACCTTCGAGAAGCTGGTCAAGCACGAAGTGCTGGGCCTGCGTCGCGAGCGCGACAAGCTGGAAGCCTCGCTGGGCGGCATCAAGGACATGAACCGTCTGCCGGACGCCATCTTCGTGATCGACATCGGCCACGAAGACATCGCGATCAAGGAAGCCAAGAAGCTGGGCATCCCGGTCATCGCCGTGGTCGACACCAACTACAACCCGGAACTGGTGGACTACGCCATCCCGGGCAACGACGACGCCATCCGCGCTGTGCAGCTGTACGCCCGCGCCGCTGCCGACGCCGTGCTGGAAGGCAAGGCTGCTGCTCCGCACGCTGCTTCGGTGCGTGAAGAAGAGTTCGCCGACGCCGCTGCTGCCGAAGGCGAAGACAAGGCCGCCCGCCGCGCTCCGGCGAAGAAGGCTGCCAAGAAGGGCGACGACGCCCAGGCCTGATCCAGGCCCCGGGGTGGACCCCCGGCGTCCACCCTCCCTGCGCGCAGCCCTTGGCGCGTGACAGGACCGTGTCACACGGGCCGGCCACCATGCCGGCCCAACCCCTTTCTTTCGTGAGGAAATCCCGTGGAAATCACTGCTTCCCTGGTCAAGGAACTGCGCGAGCGCACCGGCGCCGGCATGATGGAATGCAAGAAGGCGCTGACCGAAGCCGGCGGCGACATCGACGCCGCTGCTGAAGCCCTGCGCAAGTCCGGCGCTGCCAAGGCTGACAAGAAGGCTGACCGCGTGGCTGCCGAAGGTCGCCTGGGCCTGGCCCAGGACGGCGGCAAGGCCGTGCTGGTCGAAGTCAACTCGGAAACCGACTTCGTCGCCAACGACGTCAACTTCAAGAACTTCGTCGACTCCGTCGCCGCTGCCGCCCTGGCCGCTGGCGCCACCGACGTCGAAGCCGTGAAGGCTGCCAAGCTGGCCGACGGCCGCACCGTGGAAGAAGCCCGCGCCACCGCCGTGCAGACCCTGGGTGAGAACATCCAGATCCGCCGCCTGGTGAAGGTCGACACCACCGGCAACATCGGTGCCTACGTGCACACCAACGGCAAGGTCGGCGTGCTGGTCGACCTGATCGGCGGCGACGTCGAGCTGGCCCGTGGCCTGGCCATGCACGTGGCTGCGCTGAAGCCGCCGCACAACAAGGCTGCCGATGTTCCGGCCGACTTCGTTGAGAAGGAAAAGGAAATCGAACTGGCGAAGATGTCCGAGAAGGACAAGTCCAAGCCGGCCGACATCCTGGAAAAGATCATCAGCGGCAAGATCAACAAGATCGTCAGCGAAGTGACCCTGTACGGCCAGACCTACGTGCTGGGCGAAACCACCGTCGAGCAGGTGGTCAAGGCCGCCGGCGCCGACGTGGCGGGCTTCCAGCTGCTGATCGTGGGCGAAGGCATCGAGAAGGTGGTGGAAGACTACGCCGCCGAAGTTGCCAAGGCCATGCAGGTCTGATTCCAGCCCACCGGCTGTGAGCTGACCAGAAGGAGCCGCGGGAAACCGCGGCTCTTTTTTTATGCCTGTGGCCCCGGTGGCACCGTGGCTGCGCACCGTCGGCGCGCATTCAAACGCCAGATACCTTTGCGTTGTTTGCGATTCAAGCCGATACTCGGCACAGGGGAATTCGCAGTCACATAGCAGGAACGAAAAGCGCAAACTGTGATGCATTCCTAAGTATTCTTGTCCTAATGGAATTTGACGATCCGACATGCCTCCTGAGCTGACTGCTGCCCTGGCGCTGTGCCGCAACCTGCCCTCGCCCCCCGGTATTGCCCTGCGCATCATCGAACTGGCGCAGGACCCGGAAGCGGACATCGCCACCGCCGCCGACATCATCGCCATCGACATGGCGCTGAGTGCTCGCATGCTGCGCATTGCCAACTCTCCCCTGTACGCCAGCCGCCGCCGCATCGAGAACCTCGGCCAGGCGCTGACCATGCTGGGGTTGAACGCCACCATCAGCCTGGCGCTGGGCTTCACCGTCACCCAGGGCCTGACCGCCGGCGGCGGCGCCGACCACGACCTGCGCCAGCGCGCCTGGAAGCGCAGCATCCTCAGCGCCCTGGCCGCCAGCCAACTGGGCCAGGCCCGCGGCCTGCGCCGGCTGGAAGAGCTGATGCTGGCCGGCCTGTTGCAGGACATGGGCGTGCTGTGCCTGGCCCAGGCCGAATCCGAGCGCTACCTGCCGCTGCTGCGCGAAGCGCAGGACAACCCCGATCTGGTGGCACGCGAGCGCCAGGCACTGGGCTGCAGCCATGCCGACGTGGGCGCGTGGGTGGCCGAGGAATGGGGCCTGCCGCGCTACCTGGTGGACAGCATCCGCCACAGCGAAGATGCCGAAGCGGCGACCACCCCGTTCCAGGCCTGCGTGCAGCTGTCTGGTGCGGTTGCCGATATCTGGCTGGACAGCGATGCCGACGCCGCGCGCGAACGCGCCCTGCACCAGGTGCACGACCAGCTGCAGCTGGACAGCGCCCGCTTCGACCAGGTGCTGGCGCGCATGAGTGACGCCCTGCCCGACATCGCCAGCCTGTTCGAAACCGGGCTGAGCTCGCCGCAGCGCGTGCGCGAACTGATCGACCACGCACAGGAACTGACCACGTTGCGCAACCTGCGCGAAATGCAGGATGCCGAACAGGCGCGCCGCCGCGCCGACGAGTTCGAGGCCCGGGCCAAGCGCCTGGCCGACCAGGCGCACCGCGATGCGCTGACCGGCGTGCTCAACCGCCGCCAGCTGGAAGCCGTGCTCGAGCAGGAATTCCTGCGCGCCGGGCGCCACGGTTGGCCGCTGTCGGTGGCCTTCATCGACCTGGATGACTTCAAGAAGATCAACGACGCCCACGGCCACCTGACCGGCGACGAAGTGCTGCGTGCCTTCGCCGCCAAGCTGCAGGGCCAGCTGCGCAACAGCGACACGGTCGCCCGCTTCGGCGGCGAGGAATTCGTGGCCCTGCTGCCCAACACCAGCGAAGCGATGGCCCTGGACGTGATCCGCCGGGTGCTGGCGAACATCGTGGCCACCCCGATGACCGAAGCCGAAAGCGGGCCCCTGTTCGTGACCTTCTCCGCCGGCGTGGCCACCCAGGGCGGCTACGAGCGCTTTGCCACCGTGCAGGACCTGCTGCGCGCGGCCGATGACGTGCTGTACCGCTCCAAGAACCTGGGCCGCAACCGGGTCATCGCCCGCTCGCCCGGCGAACTGGGGCATGATGAGCTGTCGGCGACTGCGGGCCTCGAGCTTGGCTGAATGGATCCCCTGGCCCGGGCCGGGGGATCACGCCAAATCGCGCCGCAGCGCACAAAACGCTTTGGCCGCGCGCTGCATGCGCGTAGAATCGCCCGCGATTTCCACGCACCCGAGGTCCTCATGTCCAAGCTCGCCTATCGCCGCATCCTTCTGAAACTGTCCGGGGAGGCGCTGATGGGAGATGAGGACTACGGCATCGACCCGAAGATCATCAACCGCCTGGCCCGTGAAGTGATCGAGGCCCAGCAGGCCGGTGCCGAAGTGGCCCTGGTGATCGGCGGCGGCAACATCTTCCGTGGCGCCGGCCTGGCCGCAGGCGGCATGGACCGGGTCACCGGCGACCAGATGGGCATGCTGGCCACGGTCATCAACGCCCTGGCCATGCAGGACGCGCTGGAAAAGCTGGGCGCCAAGGCCCGCGTGATGAGCGCCATCAAGATCAACGACGTGTGCGAGGACTACATCCGCCGCCGCGCCATCCGCCACCTGGAAAAGGGTCGCCTGGTGATCTTCGCTGCCGGCGTCGGCAGCCCGTTCTTCACCACCGATTCGGGTGCCGCCCTGCGCGCCATCGAAATCGGCGCCGACCTGCTGCTGAAGGCGACCAAGGTCGATGGCGTGTACGACAAGGACCCGAACAAGTACAGCGACGCGGTGCGCTTTGACAGCCTGAGCTACGACGAAGTGATCCGTCGCGGCCTGGAAGTGATGGATACCGCCGCCTTTGCCCTGGCCCGCGACAGCGACCTGCCGATGCGCGTGTTCGACATGGGCCAGCCCGGCGAACTGCTGAAGATCCTCAACGGCGCCAACATCGGCACCCTGGTGCAGGGCCGCGACCCGGCCTGAGCCTGAGCGGCAACCGGGCCCCGGGCCGATCCAGGCCCGGCAGCGTCCCGTATTCGCCTATAATCGCCCGATTCCAGTTACATCCAGGACCCGGGCGATGCTCAACGACATCAAGAACAACGCGCAGACGCGCATGGCCAAGAGCATCGACGCTCTGAAGCACACCCTCACCTCCATCCGCACCGGCCGCGCCACGCCGGCCCTGCTGGACCGCGTGACGGTCAATGCCTACGGCAATGCCAGCACCCCGCTGAACCAGGTCGCGTCCATTTCCAATGCCGACGCCCACTCCCTGCTGGTCACGCCCTTCGACAAGAGCATGATCAAGGAGATCGAGAAGGGCCTGTACAACGCCGAGTTCACCCCGAACACCCTGGGCACCGCGATCCGCATCAACATGCCGCCGCCGACCGAAGAGCGTCGCAAGGAACTGGCCAAGCAGGTGCAGAAGGAAGGCGAAGGCGCCAAGATCGCCATCCGCAACATCCGCCAGGATGCGAACAAGGAAATCGCCAAGCTGGTCAAGGACAAGGCGATCAGCGAAGACGAGAAGAAGCGCGGCGAAGACGACATCCAGAAGCTGACCGACAGCAACATCAAGGATGTCGACAAAGTCGTGGCCGACAAGGAAAAGGAACTGCTGTCGGTCTGAAGTCGATGCCTTCAGTCCCGCCACCTCTGCCGGCCGCCCTGCCCCGCCACGTTGCCATCATCATGGATGGCAACGGGCGCTGGGCACAGCAGCGCCGTCGTCCGCGCGTCATCGGCCACCGTGCCGGCGCCCGCGCGGTCAACCGCACCATCGAGCGCTGCCTTGAACTGGGCATTCCGGCGCTGACCCTGTTCGCGTTTTCCAGCGAGAACTGGGGCCGGCCGCAGGACGAAGTCGATGCCCTGATGAAGCTCTTCCTCGGCGCGCTTGATCGCGAAGTGGACGAGCTGCATCGGCGCGGCGTGCGCGTGCGCTTCATCGGCGAACGCGAGCGCTTCGGCGCCGGGCTGGTCAGCCGCATGCAGCTGGCCGAACAGCGCACCGCCGACAACACCACCCTGACCCTGTCCATCGCCGCCAGCTACGGCGGGCGCCAGGACATCGCCCGTGCCGCCCGCGCACTGGCGGTGGAAGTGGCCGCCGGCCGCCTGTTGCCCGAGCAGATCGACGAAGCGCTGCTGGGCCGCCAGGTCGCCCTGGCCGACCTGCCGCCGCCGGATCTGTTCATCCGTACCGGTGGCGACACCCGGATCAGCAATTTCCTGCTGTGGCAGCTGGCGTATACCGAGCTGTGGTTCACCGAAGCGCTGTGGCCGGATTTCGACGCCGCCCTGCTGCAACAGGCGCTGGACGCCTATGCCAGCCGTGAGCGCCGCTTCGGCCTGACCAGCGCCCAGATCGCCGCCATGGCCACCGAGACGTCCAACCCATGACCAAGACCCGAGTCCTCGCCGCGCTGATCATGGCGCCGGTCGCCATCGCCGCGATCCTGCTGCTGCCCACGCAGTGGCTGGCCGCCGCCGCGGCCGCCGTGTTCCTTGTCGGCCTGTGGGAATGGCTGAAGCTGGCCGACGTGGAAGACACCCTGGCCCGCACCGTGCTGCTGGTGCTGAACCTGCTGCTGATGGTGCTGCTGGTCTGGGCCGATGCCGGCAGCCTGGTGCTGTACCAGATCGCCACCCTGGTGGGCGTGGGCTGGTGGCTGTGCGCCCTGCTGTGGCTGCGCTTCTACCAGTTCGGCGCGCAGCCGGGCAGCCCGGCCCGCATCCTGAAGCTGCTGGCCGGCACCCTGGCCATCGTGCCGTCGTGGGCGGCGCTGGTGCTCATCCACGCCGGTGGCGATGTTGACTCCACGCGCAGCGGCAACGGCCATCTGTGGCTGTTCGCCGCGCTGGCCCTGGTCTGGGCCGCCGATTCCGGTGCGTACTTCGCCGGCCGCCGCTTCGGCAAGCACAAGCTGGCCCCGCGCATCAGCCCCAACAAGACCTGGGAAGGCCTGCTGGGCGGGCTGGTGGCCGGCGTGGCCGTCGCCGTCGGCCTGGGCCTGCTGGCCGGGATCGACACCGCGCACCTGCCGGGCCTGCTGGTCACGGCGGTGGTGGCTGTGTTCGCCTCGGTGCTGGGCGATCTGTATGAAAGCCTGATCAAGCGCCACGCCGGTGCCAAGGATTCGGGCCACCTCATTCCGGGCCACGGCGGCGTGCTGGACCGCATCGACGGCGTGCTGGCCGCCCTGCCGGTGTTCGCGCTGGGCAAGGAAATCTTCGGGTTCTGACCATGGACGTTGCTGCACACCCCCGCCGGGTCGCCGTGTTCGGCGCCACCGGCTCCATCGGCGCCTCCACGCTGGACGTGATCGCCCGCCACCCGCAGCAGTACCAGGCCACTGTGCTGGCCGCCGGCCGCCAGGTAGAGGCGCTGCTGGCGCTGTGCCGGGTGCACCGCCCGGCGCACGCGGTCATTGCCGATGAGACCCTGTTCGCGCCGCTGCGCGACGGCCTGCGCGAGGCCGGCCTGGCCACCGAGGCGCACGCCGGTGCCGCTGCCCTGGACCAGCTGGCCGCCAGCGACGCCTGCGATACCGTGGTGGCCGCCATTGTCGGCGCCGCCGGGCTGTCCTCGACCTTGGCCGCGGCTGCCGCCGGCAAGCGCATCCTGCTGGCCAACAAGGAATCGCTGGTGCTGGCCGGCGAACTGCTGACCCGCACCGCCGAGCAGGCCGGCGCGGAAATCATCCCCATCGACAGCGAACACAGCGCCATCTTCCAGTGCCTGCGCTCGCGCGATGCCAGCCTGGACGGCGCCGGCGTGCGCCGCATCCTGCTGACCGCCTCGGGCGGCCCGTTCCGTGGCCGCAGCCGCGCCGAGCTGGCCCAGGTCACCCCGGCCCAGGCCGTAGCGCACCCGAAGTGGTCGATGGGCCCGAAGATCTCGGTCGATTCGGCCACCTTGATGAACAAGGGCCTGGAAGTGATCGAGGCCCACCACCTGTTCGCCGTGCCGGGCGAGCGCATCGAGGTGCTGGTGCACCCGCAGAGCCTGGTGCATTCGCTGGTCGAATTCGTCGACGGCTCAACCCTGGCCCAGCTGGGCCTGCCGGACATGCGCACCACCCTGGCCGTGGGCCTGGGCTGGCCGCAGCGCATCGAATCGGGCGTGGGCGGGCTGGATCTGCTGGCCCAGGGCCGGCTGGATTTCGAGGCCCCCGATACCGAAGCCTTCCCCTGCCTGGCTCTGGCCTGGCAGGCCATGCAGGCCGGCGGCACCGCCCCGGCAGTGCTGAACGCCGCCAACGAAGAGGCGGTTTCAGCGTTTCTTCAGGGCCGGATCGGTTTCCTGACCATTCCGGCGCTGGTTGCTAACGCTCTTTCAACACTGCCCAGCGAGCCAGCCGATACACTGGAGGGCCTGTTGTCCGCCGACCAGCGGGCACGCCAGCTCACCCTGAACGCCATCGCCGCAGCCTGAACGCCTCGACGAACCGCATGACGCTTCCGAACTTGTCCGCCACTGTGAGCCTGCATGACTGACTTCATCGGATCGGTCTGGTGGATGATTGTCAGCCTCGGGCTGCTGGTCACCTTCCACGAGTTCGGCCACTACTGGGTGGGCCGGATGTGCGGGGTGAAGGTGCTGCGCTTCTCGGTCGGCTTCGGGCGGCCGCTGTGGTCGCGCCGCGACAGGCACGGCACCGAATTCGCCATCGCCGCCCTGCCGCTGGGCGGCTACGTGAAGTTCCTGGACGAGCGCGAGGTGGAAGTGCACCCGCACGAGCGCGGCCAGGCCTTCAACCACAAGACCGTATGGCAGCGCATCGCCATCGTCGCCGCCGGTCCCGCCGCCAACCTGCTGCTGTGCATCCTGCTGCTATGGGCGATGTTCGTGATCGGCAAGCAGGACTATTCGGCCACCCTGGGCCGCGCCACCGGCATGGCTGCCACCGCAGGGCTGGTCAGCGGCGACCGCCTGCTGCGCGTGGATGACCGCAGCGTGGTCACCCTGGGCGAGGCCAGCATGGCGCTGACCGCCGCTGCGATGGACCGCCGCGACGTGACGCTGGAGGTGGTCGACCTGGCCGACCAGGTGCAGACCCGCACCCTGCCGCTGTCGCAGCTGCCAGCCGGTTTCGACGAACGCCGCGTGCCACTGCTGGCCGGCCTGCACTGGCAGGCGTGGATGCAGCCGGCGCTGGTGGACAGCCTGACCGCCGATTCGGCCGTGGCCGGGCAGCTGCAGGCCGGCGACCTGATCGTGGCCATCGACGGCCAGCGCATCGACAGCGCCGAACAGGTCAGCCCGGAAATCCAGGCGCTGGGTCGCCATGGCGGCCCGGGCATGATTGAAGTCCTGCGCGGTGGCGAGCGCTTGGCACTGGAAGTCACCCCGCGCCAGGGCAAGGACGGCAAGGGCCAGCCGCAGTGGCAGATCGGCGTGGGCTTCGCCAGCACCTACAGCCCGCCCTACGACACCCTGATGCGCTATGGCCCGCTGGATGCGGTGACCGCCGCGGTGCGCGAAACCGGCCGCCTGGGTGCCGATTCGCTGGCCATGATGGCCCGCATCGTCACCGGCAAGGCCTCGCTGCAGAACGTTTCCGGGCCGGTCACCATCGCCCGCGTGGCCAACATCTCGGCCAAGCGCGGCTTCGATTGGTTCCTGCAGTTCCTGGCGCTGCTGTCGCTCAGCCTGTGCATCATCAACCTGCTGCCCATTCCCATCTTGGACGGCGGGCACCTGCTGTATTACCTTATTGAGTTGGTCAAGGGCAGCCCGCTGAGCGAGCGTGCCATCGCCGCCGGACAGTACATCGGTCTGGCGCTGCTGGCCGGGCTGATGGGACTGGCGTTCTACAACGACATCCTCGGCCTGGTCCCGCGATGAACTTTTCCACGTTGTTGCCGTCTACAGCGTCGGCATCCCGCACCAATGAAATCGACCTTCCTACCGGACGTGACATGACGCGACTCCCCAATCGCCGCCTGCTGGCCCTCGCCCTCGCCGCCGTCACCGGCGCCCCCGTGCTGGCCCAGGCTGCCGAGCCCTTCACTGTCAGCGACATCCGCGTCGACGGCCTGCAGCGCATCAGCTCGGGCACGGTGTTCACCTACCTGCCGGTGGAACGCGGCGAGACGGTGACCGACAGCAAGATCGGCGACACCATCCGCGCCCTGTACAAGACCGGCTTCTTCGAGGACGTGCAGCTGGACCGCCAGGGCAGCATCCTGGTGGTGACCGTGAAGGAACGCCCGGCGATCAACAAGCTGACCGTCACCGGCAACAAGGACATCAAGAGCGACCAGCTGTTGAAGGGCCTGTCCGACATCGGCCTGACCGAAGGCGGCACCTTCGACCGCCTGAGCCTGGACCGCGTGACCCAGGAACTTCGTCGCCAGTACAACGACCGCGGCAAGTACAACGTGGAAATCACCCCGACGGTGAGCCCGCTGGACCGCAACCGCGTGGACATCGCCATCGCCATCAAGGAAGGCAAGGCGGCCAAGATCCGCCACGTCAACCTGGTCGGTACCGAAAAGTACGATGCCCGCGACATCCTGGAAATCTGGGAATCGAAGGAGCACAACTGGGCCTCGTGGTACCGCCGCGATGACCAGTACTCCAAGGAAAAACTGTCCGGCGACCTGGAAAAGCTCAATTCCTGGTACCTGGACCGTGGCTACGTCGATTTCAGCATCGACTCCACCCAGGTCTCGATCAGCCCGGACAAGCGCGACATGTTCGTGACGGCCGGCGTGACCGAGGGCAACCAGTACAAGATCTCCGACATCAAGGTCAGCGGCGACACCATCCTGCCGCAGGAAGATGTCGAGCGCATGGTCGTGCAGAAGGCCGGCGATACGTTCTCGCGCGCCCTGCTGGAGTTCAGCTCCGACTCGATCACCAACTCGCTGTCCAACATCGGTTACGCGTTCGCCAAGGTGAACCCGATCCCGACCACCAACCGCGCCGAGCAGACCGTGGCGGTGAACATGCAGGTCGTGCCGGGCCCGCGCGTGTCGGTGCGCCGCATCATCTTCAAGGGCAACACCCGCACCTCCGACGAAGTGATGCGTCGCGAAATGCGCCAGTTCGAGAACACCTGGTATTCGCAGGCCGCCATCGACCGTTCCAAGATCCGCCTGCAGCGCCTGGGCTACTTTGAATCGGTGGACGTGGAAACCCCGGCGGTCAGCGGCAGCAACGACCAGGTGGACGTGGTCTACAACGTGAAGGAAACCACGTCGGGCAGCTTCGTGTTCGGCCTGGGCTATTCGCAGTCCTACGGCATGACCACCTCGGTGCAGCTGTCGCAGAACAACTTCCTGGGCGGCGGCAACCGCGTGTCGGTGGAAGCTTCGCGCAGCAGCTACCTGCAGCGTTACGGCTTCAGCTACACCAACCCGTACTTCACCGATGACGGCGTGTCGCTGGGCTACAACCTGTCCTGGCGCGAACTGGACTACTCCGACTTCAACACCGCGCAGTACAACAGCACCAACGGTGCCGCGCAGGTGGTGTTCGGCGTGCCGCTCACCGAGACCGACACCGTCTCGCTGATGTTCGGCATCGACAGCAACCAGATCACCACCTACACCGGCACCACCCCGCAGTCGATCGTTGACTACATCAACGTGATGGGCAGCAAGACCTTCCATGCCTGGCGCACGGAACTGGGCTGGGCCCGCGATTCGCGCAACGACTACTTCATGCCGACCCGCGGTACCTACCAGCGCGTGGGCCTGGAAACCACCCTGCCCGGCTCGACCGTCGAGTACTTCAAGCTGAACTACCAGATCAGCAAGTACTGGCCGATCATTCCGTCGCTGGTCATCAACACCCGCGCCGAAATCGGCTATGGCGACAGCTATGGCAAGGACAAGACCGCCATCGTGCCGGATGCCGAAGGCAACATGCGCGAAGTGACCGCATCGGGCCTGCCGTTCTACGAGAACTTCTACGCCGGCGGCACCAACTCGGTGCGCGGCTTCGAAGACAACACCCTGGGCCCGCGCGAAGTGACCCTGAGCTACCCCGACGGCCAGCCGCTGGGTGGTTCGCTGAAGACCGTCGGTTCGATCGAAGCCTACTTCCCGCGCCTGTTCGACAGCCCGTCGGCACGCGTGTCGGCCTTCGTCGACTTCGGCAACGTCTACAACGGCGTGGACAACTTCAAGGCCAACGAGCTGCGCGTGTCCACCGGTGTGGCCCTGCTGTGGCGCGCCCCGGTCGGCCCGATCTCGATCAGCTACGCGTTCCCGCTGAAGAAGGAAGACGGCGACGAAATCGAACGCCTGCAGTTCACCTTCGGCGGGCAGTTCTGACGAACCGCGTGGCGGTTCGCCAGAACTGCCCCCGCATTCCACCTATCTCCCGCGCCGCTGGCGCGCCCCCCTTAACAGAAGGGGGGCGCGCCACCAGACGGGTTACGAAGCGCCGGGCTCTGCCCGGCGTTTTCGCTTGTGGGGACAGCGCGCACGCTGCGGGCGAGCTGCTTTTGATTTTTTCTGTCTTTCCGTGGCTGGCACTCGCGCCAGACTGTCGGGGGTCGGACGGGTGGGACCGGCGGGGGTGTGAGCCGCATGGATGCGGCGACCAAGGCTACATGGAGGTACTTGCGCCGCCCCCCGCTGGCCCCACCCGTCCGACCCTGCCACGGAGCCTTGTGCGACAGCCCACGAGGGCCCCTGGCGTTGGCCGCAGAACCGCCCCGCATGACTGGATTGGCGTCACACGGTAAACTCCCGCCGTGAATACTCCTACCTACACCGCCCAGCAACTCGCCGATCAGTTCGGCCTGCAGGTCCATGGCGACCCCGCCACCGCCATCCATGGCGTGGCCACCCTCGCCCATGCCGGTGCCGGCCAGCTGACCTTCCTTGCCAATCCGCGCTACCGCGCCCAGCTGGCCGACAGCCACGCCTCGCTGGTCGTGCTGCGTGCCGACGATGCCGAGGCCGCCCCCGGCGCGGCACTGATCGCCAAGGATCCCTACACCACCTTCGCCAAGATCGCCGCGCTGTTCGACAGCGCGCCGCTGCGCGAGCCCGGCATCCACCCCAGCGCGGTCATCGACCCGCAGGCGCAGGTGGCTGCCAGCGCCCACATCGGCCCGTTCGTCACCATCGGCGCACGCAGCGTGGTGGGCGAGAACTGCATCGTCGGCGCCGGCAGCATCATCGGCGAAGACTGCAGCCTGGACAGCGGCTGTGAACTGATTGCCCGGGTCACCCTGGTCACCCGGGTGAAGCTGGGCAAGCGCGTGCGCATCCACCCCGGCGCCGTGCTGGGCGCCGATGGCTTCGGCCTGGCCATGGATGCCGGCAAGTGGATCAAGGTGCCGCAGCTGGGCGGCGTGCGTATCGGCGATGACTGCGAGATCGGCGCCAATACCTGCGTCGACCGTGGCGCGCTGGAAGACACCGTGCTGGCCGAAGACGTGCGCCTGGACAACCTGGTGCAGATCGCCCACAACGTGCAGATCGGCGCGCACTCGGCCATCGCCGGCTGCACCGGCATTGCCGGCAGCGCCAAGATCGGCCGCTACTGCCTGCTTGGCGGCGCTGTCGGCGTGGTCGGCCACCTGGAAATCTGCGACAAGGTCGTGATCACCGGCAAATCGGTGGTCCGCAACTCCATTACCGAACCGGGCGAATACTCGTCCGGCACCCCCCTCACCGACAACCGCACGTGGCGCAAGAACGCCGCGCGCTTCAAGCAGCTTGATGCACTGGCCCGCCGCATCCTGTCTGTAAGCAAGGAGAAAGAATGAGCCAGACCCAGACCCTGCCGGACATGACGCAGATCCAGGCCCTGCTGCCGCACCGCTACCCGTTCCTGCTGGTGGACAAGGTGCTGTCGATCGACTACGAAAAGCGCACCATCGTGGCGACCAAGAACGTCAGCATCAACGAGCCGTTCTTCCAGGGCCACTTCCCCAACCAGCCGATCATGCCGGGCGTGCTGATCATCGAAGCCATGGCCCAGGCCGGTGGCGTGCTGACCCAGCTCACTCTGGGCCGCGATTCGCAGTCTAAGCTGTTCTACATGGTGAAGGTGGACAAGGCCCGCTTCACCAAGCAGGTGGTGCCGGGCGACGTGCTGGAAATGCACGTGGAGATCAAGCGCGTGATCCGCAACATGGCCGTGTACGACTGCGTGGCCAAGGTCGATGGCGAAGTGGTCGCCTGCGCCGAGGTGCTGTGCGCCGGCACCCGCGAATAACCCTGGCCGGAGGAGCTAGATGAGCGACAACGCCCCCCTGATCCATCCCACCGCCGTGATCGATCCCTCGGCGCGCCTGGCCGACGATGTGCGCGTGGGTGCGTTCACCCTCATCGGCGCCGATGTCGAAATCGGCGCCGGCACCGAGATCGGTCCGCACTGCAGCGTGCACGGCCCGACCCGGATCGGCCGCGACAACCGTTTCATCGGCCACGTGGCCGTGGGCGGCGAACCGCAGGACAAGAAGTTCAGCGGCGAACGCACCGAACTGGTGATCGGCGACCGCAACGTGTTCCGCGAGTTCGTGACCCTGAACCGCGGCACCGGCGGCGGCGGTGGCATCACCACCATCGGCAACGACAACTGGATGCTGGCCTACACGCACGTGGCGCATGACTGCCACGTCGGCAATTTCTGCGTGTTTTCCAACAACACCACCCTGGCCGGCCACGTGACCGTGGGCGACTACGTGATCATCAGCGGCTTCGCCGGTGCGCACCAGTTCTGCCGTATCGGCGCGCATGCCTTCCTGGGCATGGGTGCGCTGACCAATGGCGATGTGCCGCCGTTCACCATGGTCGGCACCGATTCGCTGGGCCGCCCGCGCGGCATCAACAGCGAAGGCCTGAAGCGCCGCGGCTTCGATGCCGGCCGCATCACCGCCATCAAGCGTGCCTACCGTACGCTGTACGTGGCGGGCCTGCCGCTGGCCGAGGCCAAGCAGCAGCTGGCCGAACAGGCACAGGGCAGCGACGACGTGAAGGCCATGCTGGACTTCATCGAGCATGCCGAGAGGCCCCTGCTGCGATGAGCAGCACGACCGGCCAGGCGCCGGCCGGCGCCGACGTGATCCCGCTGGCCTCGATGGCCGGCAGCGTGCCTGCACAGCGGGTGCTCAGCGAGCGCCCGTTGCGCATCGCGCTGGTGGCCGGTGAGGCTTCCGGCGACCTGCTCGGTGCCGGTCTGGTGCGCGAGCTGAAGGCGCGCTTCCCGCATGCCGAATTCGCCGGCATCGGCGGCGATGCCATGCGCAACGCCGGCTGCCAGACCTGGCACGATGCCAGCGAACTGGCGGTGATGGGCCTGACCGAAGTGCTGCGCCACCTGCCGCGCCTGCTGAAGCTGCGCTCGGCCTTCCGCCAGCGTGCGCTGGAATGGCAGCCGGACGTGTTCATCGGCATCGACGCGCCCGACTTCAACCTGGGCATCGAGCGCTGGCTGAAGCAGCGTGGCGTGCCCACCGTGCATTACGTCAGCCCCTCGGTCTGGGCCTGGCGCGAGAAGCGTGCCGAAAAGATCGGCAGCAGCGCCGACCTGGTGCTGTGCCTGTTCCCGATGGAACCGCCCATCTATGCCCGGCATGGCATCGACGCGCGCTTCGTCGGCCACCCGATGGCCGACGATATTCCGCTGCACGGCGATCGCGATGCGGCGCGTGCAGAGCTGGGCCTGCCGGCCTCGGCCAAGGTGCTGGCGGTATTGCCTGGCAGCCGCCTGGGCGAGATCTCGCGCCTGGGCGAGCCGTTCTTCGAAGCCGCCTGGCAGGTCTCCGAACGCATTCCGGGCCTGCACGTGGTGGTGCCCGCCGCCAATGCGGCCTGCCGCCGTCTGATCGAAGAGCAGCTGTCCCGCTCGGCGCTGCCGGTGGCCTATTCGCATGTGCTCGATGGCCAGGCGCGTGCGGCGATGATCGCCGCCGACGTCGTGGTGCTGGCCTCGGGCACGGCCACCCTGGAAGCGATGCTGGTGAAGCGGCCGATGGTGGTCGGTTACCGGGTGAACGAACTGACCTATCGCCTGGTGAAGGCGCTGGGCCTGATCAAGGTGGATCGTTTCGCCCTGCCCAACATCCTGGCCGGGCAGGACCTGGCACCGGAGCTGATGCAGCACGACTGCACGCCCGACGCGCTGGCGGCGGCCGTGCAGCAATGGTTCGACCACCCGCAGCGGGTGGCCGACCTGCAGGATACCTATGCCCGCCTGCATGAACGCCTGCGCCGCAATGCCTCGGCCCGGGCGGCCGACGCGGTGGGCGAGCTGCTGCTGCGCAAGCTGGAAGCCGCATGAGCCGCCGTGCGGCCGCTGCGGCCAGTCTGGCGCTGTTCGACGGCGCGGCGGTGGTCGAGCCCGAACGCCTGGTGGCCGGCGTGGACGAGGCCGGCCGCGGCCCGTTGGCCGGCCCGGTGGCGGTCGCGGCGGTGGTGTTCGACCCGTCGCGCCCGCGCATCAACGGCCTGGACGATTCCAAGCAGTTGACCGCCGCGCGCCGCGACCAGCTGTACGACCGCATCATGGAACGGGCACTGGCCTGGCACGTGGTGCTGGTGGATGTGCAGGCCATTGATCGGCTGAACATCTACCAGGCCACCCTGCAGGGCATGCGCGATGTGGTGGCCGCAGTGGCCCACGTGGCCGGCTTCGCCCGCATCGATGGCAACGTCGTGCCCAAGGGCCTGCTGCTGCCGGCACAGGCGCTGGTGGGCGGCGATGGCATCGACCGCGCCATCATGGCCGCTTCGATCCTGGCCAAGGTCTCGCGCGACCGCTACATGCAGGATCTGCATGCGCGCCATCCTGAATATGGCTTCGACCAGCACAAGGGCTACGGCACCCCGGCGCATCTGGCCGCGCTGCGTGCGCACGGCCCCTGCGCCGAGCACCGGCGCAGTTTCGCCCCGGTGCGTGACTGCCTGGAATCCGCGCCGCCGGCCAGCGCCGCGATTGCCTGAACATCGCACGCAACCCGTCTGGAGCAGAGTCCCCCTGAGTCAGGGGGACGCGCCAACGGCGCGGGGGTCTGGGAGCGTGGTAAGACGGGGCCCGCGTTTCGCGTGCGAACCGTGGGGGGCGATAGCGCGAATGCGCTATCCCCCCCCGTCAAGTCCTTGTCGCCACCCCCTGCCCTCGGTACCCTGACCGGGCATTCCAGCGCATTCCGACCCCGGCGACGATTCCCCGTCAGCTCCCGGGGCCCGCGCGCTCCAACCTGGTCCGGCATGTCCAACTCTCGCTTCGTACATCTCCACGTCCACACCGAGTTCTCGCTGGCGGACTCGACCATCCGCGTGCCGGCCAAGCCCGACCAGGCGGACCCGAAAAAAGCCAAGCAGGCCAACCTGCTGTCGCGCTCGGTGGAGCTCGGCCTGCCCGCCCTGGCGGTCACCGACCTGAACAACCTGTTCGCCCTGGTGAAGTTCTACAAGGCCGCCGAAGGCGTGGGCATCAAGCCCATTGCAGGCGCCGACGTGATGATTGCCGAGGAAGGCCAGGACCCGTGGCGGATGACCCTGCTGTGCCGCGACCGCGAGGGCTACCTGAGCCTGTCGCGATTGCTGACCCGCGCCTGGATGGAAGGCCACCGCGCCGAAGGTGGCGTGGCCGTGCACCCGGACTGGCTGAAGGCCGGCAACGCCAGCCTGTTCGCCCTGGCCGGGCGCGAAAGCCTGGCCGGACGGCTGGCGCTGGATGGCAAGCACGACCTGGCCGAGCAGCAGCTGGCCGACTGGCAGCGCGTGTTCGGCGATGGCCTGCACCTGGAACTGACCCGCACCGGCCGCGAAGGCGAGGAAACCTTCAACCGCTTCGCGCTGATGGCCGCCGGCCAGCGCGGCCTGCCGGTGATCGCCAGCAATGACGTGCGCTTCCTGGCGCCGACCGACTTCAGCGCGCACGAAGCTCGCGTGTGCATTTCCACCGGCCGCGTGCTGGATGACCCCAAGCGCCCGCGCGACTACAGCGACCAGCAGTACCTGAAGTCGGCCGAGGAAATGTGCGCGCTGTTCGCCGACATTCCCGATGCGATCGACAACACGCTGGCACTGGCCGAGCGCTGCAACATCGAAATGCGCCTGGGCACCTACTTCCTGCCCAACTACCCGGTACCCGACGACGAAACGCTGGACACCTGGATCCAGAAGATGTCGCGCGACGGCCTGACCGAGCGCCTGGAAAAGAATCCGCTGGCGCCGGGCAAGACCCGCGAGGACTACTTCGAGCGCCTGGAGTTCGAGCTCAACACCATCATCAAGATGGGCTTCCCCGGCTACTTCCTGATCGTGGCCGACTTCATCCAGTGGGGCAAGAACCAGGGCATTCCCATCGGCCCCGGCCGTGGTTCCGGTGCCGGTTCGCTGGTGGCGTGGGCGCTGAAGATCACCGATCTGGACCCGCTGCCGTACAACCTGCTGTTCGAGCGCTTCCTGAACCCCGAACGCGTGTCGATGCCCGACTTCGACATCGACTTCTGCATGGACCGCCGCGACGAGGTGATCGACTACGTGGCGCGCAAGTACGGGCGCGAACGTGTCAGCCAGATCATCACCTACGGCACCATGGCGGCCAAGGCGGTGGTGCGCGACTCCGGCCGCGTGCTGGGCTTCCCGTATGGCCTGGTCGACGGCGTTTCCAAGCTGATTCCGAACATCCTGGGCATCCACCTGAAGGATGCGCTGGGCAAGGGCAAGGAAGGCCCCAGCTCGGAAATGGCCTCGCCGGAACTGATCCAGCGCTACGAGACCGAGGACGATGTCCGCGACCTGATCGACCTGGCCCTGCAGCTGGAAGACCTGACCCGCAACGCCGGCAAGCACGCCGGTGGCGTGGTGATCGGGCCCGAGCCGCTGAGCGAGTTCTGCCCGTTGTACGCCGAACACGATGAGAACGGCCTGGGCAAGAACCCGGTCACCCAGTTCGACAAGAACGACGTGGAAGAAGTGGGCCTGGTGAAGTTCGACTTCCTGGGCCTGCGCACGCTGACCATCATCGACTGGGCGGTGAAGGCGATCAACAAGCGCCACGAGCGCGCCGGCATTCCGCCGGTGGATATCGCCGCGATCCCGCTGGACGATGCGCCCACCTACAAGGACATCTTCGCCAACGGCAACACCGGCGCGGTGTTCCAGTTCGAATCCTCGGGCATGCGCCGCCTGCTGAAGGACGCGCGCCCCGACCGTTTCGAAGACCTCATCGCCCTGGTGTCGCTGTACCGACCGGGCCCGATGGACCTGATTCCATCGTTCAACGCGCGTAAGCACGGCCAGGAAGAAATCATCTATCCCGATCCGCGCACCGAAGCGATCCTGAAAGACACCTACGGCATCATGGTGTACCAGGAGCAGGTGATGCAGATGGCGCAGATCGTCGGCGGCTACTCGCTGGGCGGCGCCGACCTGCTGCGCCGCGCGATGGGCAAGAAGGTGCCGGCGGAAATGGCCAAGCACCGCGAGATCTTCCGCGAGGGTGCGGCCAAGGATGGCGTGGACGAAGCCAAGGCCGATGCGATCTTCGACCTGATGGAAAAGTTCGCCGGCTACGGTTTCAACAAATCGCACGCCGCCGCGTACGCGCTGGTCAGCTACCAGACCGCGTGGCTGAAGCGCCACTACCCGGCTGAGTTCATGGCAGCCACGCTGTCCTCGGACCTGGACAACACCGAGAAGGTGGTCGGCTTCCTGGACGAGGTGCGCAACCTCGGCCTGACCGTGCTGCCGCCGAAGGTGAACCACTCGGCCTTCATGTTCGAAGCGGTCACCCCGGACACCATCCAGTACGGTCTGGGCGCGATCAAGGGCGTGGGCCAGGGTGCCTGCGAAGCGGTGGTGGACGAACGCCTGAAGGGCGGCGACTACAAGGACCTGCTGGACTTCTGCACGCGCGTGGGTTCGGCCAAGCTGAACCGGCGCACGCTGGAAGCGATGATCAACTGCGGCGCGCTGGACGAACTGGGCCACAACCGCGCCTCGCTGATGCTGCAGTTGCCGGAAGTGATCAAGGCCACTGACCAGATGGCACGCGAGCGCGCCTCGGGCCAGAACTCGCTGTTCGGCGGCCCTGACCCGAGCACGGCCAGCATCCAGCTGGACCTGCCCGAAGCCGAGGAATGGCCGCTGCTGCAGCGTCTGAACGGGGAGCGCGACACCCTGGGCTTCTACCTGAGCGGCCACCCGTTCGACCCGTGGCGCGACGACGTGCGCGACCTGGTCGGCAACGATCTGGGCGCGGTGGAAAAGATCTGGAGCGCCAACAGCGGTGGCGGCGGTGGCGGCGGCGAAAAGCGCTGGCGCCCGGAAGTGCAGACCGTGCTGGCCGGCCAGGTGGTGGGCGTGCGCCGCAAGGGCGAAAGCCAGATCTTCATCCAGCTGGAAGACGGCCGCGGCCGGGTCGAATGCAGCGCGTTTTCCGATGCCATGGCCGAGTTCGGCCACCTGATGACCAAGGACCGCATCCTGGTGGTCAAGGGCGGCCTGCGCGAGGACGAATTCAACGGCGGTTTCGCCCTGCGCATCCGTCAGTGCTGGGACTTCGATGAAGTCTGCGCCAACTACGCCACGCGCCTGTCGCTGCGCCTGGACCTGCGCCAGCAGCGCCCGGTCTGGGAACGCGTGAATGCCGTGCTCGACCGCCATCGCCCCGGGCGCACGCCGCTGCGCCTGGACCTGCTGCTGAAGAGCCCGCAGGGCGGCGTGGCCGGCATGCTCGACGTGTCCGGGCAGAGCGCGGTGCGCATCGATTCCAAGCTGATGGAGGCGCTGCGCGCCGACCCGGCGGTGCGCACGCTGAAGGTGCGCTACAGCCCGCCGTGGGCCAACTGAGCGCACACCTGATTTTCTTTTCCGTTGTCTGTATCAAGGACGATTTCCCGTCATGAAAACGCTGTTGTTCCCCCTCGTCGCTGCGCTGGCGCTGTCCGCATGCTCGTCCAAGGTCGATTTCGAGATCGACAACCCCACCGCCACGCCGCTGGCCATCAGCATCGACGGCAAGGACCTGCCGGTGGCCGCCAACGCATCGCGTGCGATCAGCCTGGCCCCGGGTGAGCACCACCTGCACACCGAACGCCTGGGCGATGTGCGTTTCATCGTGTATGCCGACGGCCGTGGCGGTCTGATCAACCCGACCCTGAGCGAGTACGTGACCGCGCGCGAGATCTACGTGACCGGCGAGGACAAGCTGAAGAACTTCGGCAGCAGCGGCCTGGGCATGGAACTGGGCGGGGTGCAGTTCAAGGGCCCGTACGAGAAGCACCACGGCCTGTTCATCGACAAGAACTGGAACTTCGGCGTGCGCCAGCCGTTCCCGGAAGAACAGATCGTGGCCCACGTGGATGCCAGCGGCGGCAAGATCAGCACCAAGGTGTTCACCGCCCCGGACTTCATCGACTACGTGGAACAGAGCATGGGCGAACCGGGTGCCTTCAAGCGTGAGCAGCCGGCCGGCTACGTGGCCCCGGTCTACACGCTGGAACCGGCCCCGGCCACCCTGCCCGCGCTGGACCCCGCCTTCGAGGCCCATGCCGGCCCGATGCGCGATCTGTATGCGCGCTGGCTGAAGGCCAGCACCGCCTCGGAGCAGAAAGCCCTGCGCAAGGAAGACTTCAAGGTCAGCATGGCCTTCACCCAGGCCACCATGACCCTGGGCTCGACCCTGCCGGTGGCCGCCAACGAGGCCTACAACGACTTCGTGACGATCCGCAGCACCGAGATGGCGCGCAGCGCGCTGGTCATGCCCTGACGCCCCCTGATTGCCTGCCGCGCTGACTGGCGCGGCCTGCCCGGCTGGGTTACCGTCGCCTTCCAGACGAAGGCGTACGGGGCGTTCCGGCGCATTCGGCTAGAATTCCCCTCTTCTTTACACGACGGCTTCCGATGAATCCGAACTACCTCGACTTCGAGCAACCCATCGCCGACCTGGAAGCCAAGATCCAGGAACTGCGCAACGCCAGTGCCGGTCCGGCGGTCAATGTCGAGGCCGAAGTGCACGCGCTGCAGGACAAGCTGCGCATGCGCACCGCGCAGATCTTCCGCAACCTGACCTCGTGGCAGGTGCTGCAGCTGGCCCGCCACCCGTCGCGCCCGTACACCGCCGACTACATCCGCATCATCTGCGATGAGTTCCAGGAACTGGCCGGCGACCGCGCGTTTGCCGACGACAAGGCCATCATGGGCGGCCTGGCCCGCATCAATGGCCGCTCGGTGATGGTGATCGGCCACCAGAAGGGCCGCGACACCAAGGAGAAGATCAAGCGCAACTTCGGCATGCCCAAGCCGGAGGGCTACCGCAAAGCCCTGCGCCTGATGAAGATGGCCGAACGCTTCGGCCTGCCGGTGCTGACCCTGATCGACACCGCCGGCGCCTGGCCGGGCATCGATGCCGAATCGCGCGGCCAGTCCGAAGCCATTGCCCGCAACCTGATGGAGATGGCCGAACTGAAGGTGCCGGTGATCTGCACGGTGATCGGCGAAGGCGGTTCCGGCGGCGCGCTGGCGCTGGGCGTGGGCGACCGCACCGTCATGCTGGAATACGCGGTGTATTCGACCATCACCCCGGAAGGCTGCGCCTCGATCCTGTGGAAGGACGCCGGCAAGGCCAAGGATGCCGCTGAACAGCTGGGCCTGACCGCGCCGCGCCTGAAGAGCCTGGGCCTGGTGGACAAGGTGGTGCGTGAGCCGACCGGCGGTGCCCACCGCAACCCGACCCAGATGGCCAAGCGCCTGAAGGCCGTGCTGCTGAACGAGCTGGACGCGCTGGACACGCTGTCCACCGAACAGCTGATCGAGCAGCGCTACGCGCGCCTGCGCAGCTACGGTACGTACGAAGCGGCCTGATCAGGCCGGTGCGACGCGGCCTGATCGGCCGCGTTGTCTGTCTGTAGGGTTGAGCCATGCTCGACTGCTGTTGATCGAATCAGTCGAGCATGGCTCGACTCTACAAAGAGCTTATCCACGCATGGCGTGGATCTACCGGTCAGAACGGCTTGGCCAGCACCAGCCAGACGATCGGGATGAAGGCCAGCAGCGGAATCTCGTTGATCCAGCGCAGCGCGCGCGAGGACGGCAGTGCGCGGCCCTTGGCCACACCCTTCAGCAGGCGGCCGGTCCAGATGAAGTACGCCAGCAGCAGTACCACCAGGCCCAGCTTGGCGTGCAGCCAGCCGGCACCGCCCGGCGCGACCATGGTCGGGAAGTCCGGAATGACCTTGTAGCCCAGCCACAGCACCAGGCCCAGCACGAAGGCCAGGCCGAACATGGAATGGCCGAAGCGGTACAGGCGCATTCCCATCAGCTGCAGGCGCGCCAGCACCGCCGGTTGCCCGGTCGTCTCGGCCAGGTTCACCAGGATGCGCGGCAGGTAAAAGACCGTGGCCATCCAGGCCACCACGAAGACGATGTGGAAGGTCTTGACCCAGTAGTAGCTCTGCATGCGCTCGCTCCGGCGGCTGGCGGGAAGGGGCTATTGTCGCAGCAGAGCCACCCCATGGGTGGCTGCCGCGGCCAATCGACGCACCCGTGGCCGCGACACCGTACGATAGGCGCCGCTTTCATCACCGTGCCCTGCCCATGGACAAAACTTACGACGCCGCCTACTTCCAACGCTGGTACCGCCGCGCCGATATCGGCGGCAGCGCCCGTCTGGCCCGCAAGGTGGCCCTGGCCGTGGCCAGCGCCGAGTACTACCTGGAACGGCCGATCCGCAGCGTGCTGGATATCGGCTGCGGCGAAGGCGCCTGGCGCGCACCGCTGCTGAAACTGCGTCCGAAGGTCCAATACCTTGGCTTCGACAGCAGCGAGTACGCTGTGCGCCGCTACGGCCGTACCCGCAACCTGCACCTGGCCGCATTCGGCGATTTCGCCTGGCTGCGGCCCTGCGCTCCGGTCGACCTGCTGGTGTGCTCGGACGTGATGCATTACGTGCCCGACCGCGAGCTGCGCGCCGGCCTGGCCGGCCTGGCCGAGCTGACCGCTGGCGTGGCCTTCCTGGAAACCTTCGCCGCCGAGGATGAATTCGACGGCGACCACGAGGGCTTCCAGGCCCGCCCGGCGCGCTGGTACCGGCGCGAGCTGGCCCGCCAGGGCCTGCAGGCCGTGGGTTCGCACCTGTGGCTGGGCCCCGGGTTGGCCGGCGAGGCGGCGGCGCTGGAAAGGATGTGAATCCGGATTCATTTTTTTCAGCCAACTTAACCCGCGGGACACTGGGATGGGATATGCTGCGAGGCAACATATGACCATACATATTCGGTCGGCATGCTCTATCAACTGCACGAACTGACCCGCAACCTGCTCGCCCCCTGGGTGCACCAGGCCCAGGCCAACGCCCGCTTCTTCACCAACCAGGGTCACTGGTGGTCGCAGATGCCCGGCGCTGATCGCCTGGCGGCCGTCAATGAACTGTTCCATCGCATCGGCAAGGATTACGAGAAGCCCGAATGGGGCATCAACGAAATCGACGTCGAAGGCGAACGCGTGCCGATCGTGGTGCACGAAGAGGTGAGCAAGCCGTTCTGCAAGCTGCTGCGCTTCAAGCGCCACAGCAACGAAGCCGAGCAGCTGCACACCATGCTCAACCAGCCGTTCGTGCTGGTGGTGGCGCCGCTGTCGGGGCACCACGCCACGCTGCTGCGCGACACCGTGCGCACCCTGCTGCGCGACCACCGCGTGTACGTCACCGACTGGGTGGATGCGCGCATGGTGCCGGCCAGCGAAGGCGAGTTCGGGCTGGACGATTACATCGCCTACATCCAGGAATTCATCCGCCACCTGGGCGTTGAACGCCTGCACGTGGTGAGCGTGTGCCAGCCGACGGTGCCGGTGCTGGCCGCGGTTTCGCTGATGGCCAGCCGTGGCGAGCCGACCCCGCGCACGCTGGTGATGATGGGCGGGCCGATCGATGCGCGCTGCAGCCCCACCGCAGTGAACAACCTGGCCACGCAGAACCCGCTGTCGTGGTTCGAAAACAACGTGATCCACACCGTGCCGGCCAGCTACCCTGGCGTGGGCCGTCGCGTGTATCCGGGCTTCCTGCAGCATGCGGGCTTCCTGTCGATGAACCCCAGCCGCCACTTCAGTTCGCACTGGGATTTCTACGCCGACCTGGTCAAGGGCGACCTGGAAGACGCCGACGCGCACCGTCGTTTCTACGATGAGTACAACGCCGTGCTGGACATGCCGGCCAAGTACTACCTGGACACGATTTCGGTGGTGTTCCAGGACTTCCTGCTGCCGCGTGGCGAGTGGGTGGTGAACGGCGAGAAGGTCGACCCGTCGGCGATCCGCGATACCGCGCTGCTGAGCATCGAAGGCGAGCTGGACGATATTGCCGGCCTGGGCCAGACCGAAGCGGCGCAGGCGCTGTGCACCGGCATCGCGGCCGACCGCCGCGAGCATTTCATCGTCGAGGGTGCCGGCCACTACGGCATCTTCAGCGGCCGCCGCTGGCGCGAAGTGGTGTACCCGAAGGTGCGCGATTTCTTCGCCGCCCATGCCGAAGCCCCGGCTGCGAAGGCGACGAAGAAGAAGAGCAACGTCACCCCGCTGCGGCGCAAGGCCGGGTAAATGCCCCAGCGGTAGGTGCCGACCTTGGTCGGTACGCTTTGGTAGATGCCAACCTTGGTTGGCGCTCTACCGTGATTCCCGATGTCTGATGGTGCGTGCCAACCAAGGTTGGCACCTACCGTGAATCGCGACGTCTGATGGTGCGTGCCAACCAAGGTTGGCACTACCAGAGCGGGCCCGCATTTACGGTTACAGCCGCACCAGCAGGTGCTTGGCCAGCATGCCGTGCAGTTTGCCGATGCCGCGTGCCAGGTGCATCGTCAGCAGCAGCAGCAGCGCGCCCACCACGGCCAGCACCGGCGTTGCGGCCAGCGGCAGCACATTGGTGCCATCGATGTAGATGCTCGGCGCGGTGGCATCGAACAGCGCCGCCACCGGCGACCAGATGAAGGCCAGCGACACCGACAGCAGGGTGACCGCGATGGTGAAGTACACGATGCCCAGCGGCAGCATCAGCAGGAAGTACAGCAGCGTCAGCCAGGTACGGCCATCGGTGAACATGTCACCAATGCGCTGCAGCCAGCTGCGGCTGCGATCGGTGTACTGCGGCCGCCGCGGCATGCGCTCACCCAGCAGCGCTTCCACCAGCCGCCCTTCCAGCAGCGCCAGACCGCGCACCGAACCGAAGAACAGCACCGTCAACGGCACGCCGATGATCAGGATCATCAGGCCCAGCGACAGCGACAGGCCGGTCACCACCCAGGTGAAGAAGAACGTGCCGGTGGCCAGCGACAGCAGCATGTAGAACAGCGCGCCGTATGTGTGCGGATCCACCACTACGCCGAAGAAGCGCGCCCACCAGGTACGCGGCTTCGCCGCCGGCAGCGCCGCCGCCGGTGCCGCCCCGCTGGCTTCGGCCGCCGCGCGCAGCACCGGCGCGGTGTCGGCCCGTGGCGTACGCAGCGCGCGGTTCACGGTCACCTCGGTTTCGCGGTAGATCTCGGCCACTTCCTGCGGCGCGCCATAGCTGCCGGCCACATCGGCAATCACCTCGGCTTCGCTGCGACCGGACTGCGCGGCCAGTTCAGAGCGCAGGTATTCCTCGGCGTCGTACAGGGCATCCTGCACCATGGCCGGGTCGGCCCCTTCCAGCGCCGCCCGCAGCTGCGCCAGATACTGGGCAATGGTGGTGGGCAGGGCCGTGCCTGCCAGGTTCAGGTCGTTCATTGCGGTACCCCCTCCAACACGGAATCGACGGAATCGCGGGTGGCCTGCCAGGCCTGGCGCCACTGCGCCAGCACCTCGTGGCCACGTTCATTGATGCGGTAGTAGCGGCGCGGTGGGCCACTGCTGGACGGCTCGACGTGGCTTTCCAGCAGGCCGGCGCCTTCCAGGTTGCGCAGCACCGGGTACAGCGCGCTCTGCTTGCCACTCAGCACGCCCTCGCCCACGCGCTCCAGCTCCTTGGCAATCAGATAGCCGTACAGCGGCTCCCCGGCTCGCGCCAGCACCGCCAGCAGGGCCAGCGACACCGTGCCGGCACTGAGCTCCTTCTGGAACTTCTTCAGGTGGACATCGTCGTCGGACATGGCCGGCCCTCCACTATGTTGGAGTCAACAGTAGTGCGAAGTCCGGTATAGCGAATGTGTCGTTAGTCACCCTGCCGTGAGGCAAGGGGGCGTCAGGCTTGGCGCACGGCCAGCAGCACCTGTGCCGCAACGGCCTCGGGCAAGGCATGCCTGCCCGCTTCAAGCCGACTGACCAGTGCCTGCCGGCGGGCGGGGCCCAGCGGCGAGTACTGCTCGCTGCGGCGAAGCCAGTCGTGTGCCAGCTGCAGGTGCCACGCGCGCTCATCTTCGCGCTGCGGCACCGCGTCCAGCAGCAGGTCCAGGTGCTGCCACAGCGGCAGCCGCGGCAACTGCCTGCGCAGGCCGGCCTGCGCCACCTGTGAGGGTCCGTCGTGGCAGAACGCCAGCAGCCTCGGTGGATCCAGCTCCGCAATCCACAGCGCGTTCGCGCTGTCCAGCATCGCATTCACCGTGCGACCCGGCATTTCCAGTGCCACCCGCAGCAACGCCAGGCCGGCGCCGCCCTCGGCCCGCACCCAGCCGCGCAGGCAGTTGCGCTGATGACGCGCCGACACCTGCGGCAACCAGGCGCGCAATGCAGGCACATCTTCGGCCTCGGCGTGATCGGCGAGCGCCGCCAACGCCTCGCGCCAGCGTCCGCGCCCTGCCGCATGCAACTCCTGGCGCCACAATGCGATGGCGGGACGGGCCTGCCGCTGCTGCAGCAGCCATGCAGCCAAGCGCCGCACACCGCGCGAACGGTCAAATGCCGCCGCTTCGATGTGCGCGTCCAGTCCAGCCACGTCGCGCTCCACCAGCGCGCGCAGCGCGGCACCCCGCACGCGAGCGGATGGCGCGGACAGGGCCAGCGGACACAGCCGGTTGACGTCCGCGCGCGCGCCATGCTGCAGAAGGTCGGTAAGCGCCAGGTAGGAAACGTGCGGATCACTGTCGCCCAGCGCATGCGCGCGCAGTGCTGCCTGGTCTGGATGTGTCTGCAGAGCGATGGCATAGGCCACCAGCCGGGTGCGTGCGTCGGGATGCCCAAGCAGTCCCTCAAGCACTACCCGGCGGGACGGCGATGCCAACCACGCGAGCAGGCTGTCCTGCAGCCACGCGCGGTCGATGCGCTGCGCATTGCGCAGGCGCACCACGATCGGCCACGCCGCCAGCACCTGATGGACCGCGCACTGCCCGAGCAGGGACAGCACCACCTCCTGCGCCACCGCACGCACCTCGGCCACCCAGTCATTGCAGCGCAGCAGGGCGCAGGACAAGGTCAGGTGGCTGGGCACCGAGCGCATCGTCCGCAGCGCCGCCTCGCGGGTATGGCCATTGCCATCGCATCCGGCAAGGAACAATGCCGCCGCACGTACTTCAAGCGATGCGCCCTGGTAGATCTGCACGCTGGAAAGCAGTTCGTTCTGCCGTGGTGCCCACCAGCTGCGCAGACGCTCATCGACGTCGAACAGCGTGCGAGGAGGGAGTGCCTGCAACCAGCGCACAGCGTCCACGTCATCATCAACGAAGCCTCTCAGCGTCCATTTGACCAGCGCGCGCAACGCCGCTTCGGGCGTGGCGGAGTGTTGTTCGCTCATTGCATGCTTCCCTGCCGATGTGCACACAGTGCCGTACGCGCATCGGCAAGACCAGAGGGCATCGATGGCGCAGGCGCCGCCGGTGGCGCAGAATCGGCTGACACCTTCGTTCCGGGGATCCCATGCCGCACCGCCGTCGCACTGCCCTGACCGCCCTTGCCCTCGCCTGCCTGCTGCCCGCCCTGGCCAGCGCTGCCACGCCCTATCGCAGCCCGCAGCAGATCCTTGATGCTTCTGCGGCCAGCGATTGGCGCACCCCGGACCCGGCCAACCTGCTGTACATGGATCTGCCGGCCGGTCGGGTGATCATCGAACTGGCGCCGCAGTTCGCCCCGCGCCATGTGGCCAACATCCAGACCTTCGCCCACGAGCATTTCTGGGACGGCACCAGCATCTACCGTTCGCAGGACAACTTCGTGGTGCAGTTCGGCGATGCCGACGCCGACGACGCAGCCAAGGCCAAGCCGTTCGGCAGCGCCGCGCGCAAGCTGCCGGCCGAATTCGAACGCGCCAGTACTGGCCTGAAGGTGAGCGTATTGCCCGACCGCGATGGCTGGGCGGCGCAGACCGGTTTCGTTGATGGCTTCCCGGTGGGCCAGGACGCGCAGGCCGGCAAGGCCTGGCTGGCGCATTGCTACGGCATGCTCGGTGCCGGCCGCAGCAACGAGGAAGACAGCAGCATCGGCGCCGAGCTGTACGTGGTGACCGGCCAGTCGCCGCGTCAGCTGGACCGCAACATCACCTTGGTTGGCCGCGTGCTGAAAGGCATGGAACTGCTGAGTGCGATTCCGCGCGGACCGGCGCCGATGGGCTTCTATGCAGACCCGACGCTGCGCACGCCGATCATATCGATCCGCCGCGCCAGCGACGTGCCAGCGGCCGAGCGCACCCCGGTCCAGGTGCTGCGTACCGATTCAAAGACCTTCGCCGATACGGTGGAAGCACGGCGCAACCGCGTGGACGATTTCTACAAGCGCCCGGCCGGGCATATCGACCTGTGCAACATCCCGGTGCCGGTGCGGTAGCGCCGGGCCATGCCCGGCGAGCGTGGCGGCGGGTTCCGTGCGTGGCGCATGCTGAAGGCACATCATTGTTCATGGGCGTCACTTTTCTTTGCCCGCGCAAAGAAAAGTAACCAAAAGAAACGCGCCGCCGTCCGCGAGCCGGCGCTGCGCGCCGGTACCCTGTGCTCCTCGGTCCGTCGAGGGACGGCGCGGAACTCGCTGCGCTCAGACACCCGCGCCTCTCCGCCCTCGCCGGACCTGCGGTGCTCGGCTCGCTTCAAGGCGGACCCAGATCAAAACCCACAGCCGCGCGCCCACGCAGCGCGAGCTCGATGCCTCAGCTTTTCTGGCTGACCGCCACGCTGCCCAGGATCAATCCACCGGCAACCAGCATCTGCAGCGTCACCGGTTCGCCCAGGAACAGCCAGGCGAAGGCGGCGCCGAACAGCGGAATCAGGTAGGTCACGGTGGAGGCGCGTGACGGGCCGATGCGGCCGATCAGGCGGTAGAACATCAGGAACGCCAGGCCGGTGCAGGCCACTCCCAGCGCGATCGCGGCGCCCCAGGCCTTCAGCGGAATGGCACCCTGCGGCCAATGGGTCACGGCCATCGGCAGCATCCACAGCGAGGCACAGCCCAGCGTCGCGGCAGCGGCGGCCGCCGATGGCAGGCCGGTCATGTGGCGCTTCACCAGGTTCACCCCCAGCCCATACAGCAGCGACGCCGCAGCGCCTGCCAGCACCGCCATGCCGATACTCAGGCCCGACACCTTGGCGGTGGCCAGCACCACCACGCCAGCAAAGCCGACCAGCAGCGCGCCAGCACGACGCACGCCGATCTTTTCGCCGAAGAAGAGGAACGCGATCAGCGCGGCGAACAATACCGTCATCGCATTGCAGATCGCACCGATCGCCGCCGGCGCCTGCTCGGCCGAATAGGCGAACAGCACGAACGGCAACGCCGAATTGATCAGCCCGATCGGCGCCAGCCACAGCCAGCGGCGCGGCGGGAACTGCGCACGCGCGCGCCACAGGAACGGCATCAACACCAGTGCGCCCAGCACCAGGCGCACTTCCACCAGCGCGAACGGACCGAACGAGGGCACGGCCACCCGCATGAACAGGAACGAGCAGCCCCAGATCGCGCCGAGCAGGGTCAGTTCCAGCGGCGTGCGCCAATCGCGCTCGGCTACCTGTGGTACCGCATTCATGTGCTGCCTCCGTCCATCGTCTGTCAAGCCACCGGGCACACAGCATCGGCCGCAGACGCCTGCCGCACAAGCGCGTAGTATCGCTGTCAGCCACAAATATGGTTTGAGGCTGGACATGCTGCTACGCCCTTCCCTGCTGCCTGCACTGGCCGTCTTTGCGGTGGCCGCACGCCACCAGAACTTCGCCCAGGCCGCACTGGAGCTGCACCTGACCGCCAGCGCGGTCAGCCACCACGTGCGCCGCCTGGAAGAGGTGCTGGAGGTGCGCCTGTTCCTGCGCCACGCCCGCGGCGTGCGCCTGACCGCCGAGGGCCGCCAGCTGGCAGACGCCGCCAGCGCCGCCTTCACCGATGTGGCCGCCGTGGCCCACCACCTGCAGCCCGACGCCGACAGCGTGACCCTGCGGGTGACCACGCTGCGGTCGCTGTCGTACTGCTGGCTGCTGCCGCGCCTGCCGCGCTTCACCCAGGCCCACCCGCAGATCCGCATCGAACTGCACACCGGCAGCGGCCTGGACCGCTACGACGACAGTGGCCCGGAAGTCGGTATCCGCTACGGCCTGGGCCAATGGCCGGGACTGCACGCGCAACACCTGATGGACGACCAGCTGTTCCCGGTGGCTTCACCGGCGCTGGCCGGGGTGGAAGCACTGGACGAGCCGGCACGCATCGCCGACCTGCCGCTGCTGAGCGATCTGTCACCGCAGGGCTGGCGCGACTGGTTCCGTCACGCCGGGGTGCGGCCGCCCTCGCCGCTGCCGCCGATGCACACCTTTGCCGACAGCACCGATGCGATGCGCGCGGCGGTGTATGGCATGGGTGCGGTGCTGGCACGCACCCACATCGCCCAGCCCTACCTGCAGCGCTACGAAGTGGTGCGCCTGCCGGGCCCCGCGATGAAGGCGCGCTACAGCTATTACGTCGTGCACGCCGAAGGAGAGCCGCCCGGCCCGGCGGCGCGCGTGTTCATCGACTGGCTGCTGGGCCAGGCACACGACGAGCGCACGCCCATTCCCGCGCTGCCCGACAGCCTGCTGGGCCGCTCGCCTACCGTCGGCTGACAGCGCCCTCACCCGGTCTTTGCCTGCCGCTGGCTAGGCTGCGCTGAACTCCCACCACGTGCCACTGCCATGTCCATGCTGCGACTGCGAATCACCGGAACCGAAGACGATGCCCGCGCCATCAGCGATCTGCTGCTGGGGCTGGAAGGCATCGAGCACGTTGAAGAAACCGACGACCTGATGCCGCACATGGATGACGACGATTCCAGTTCGGCCGGCCTGTCGGACGACATCGGTCCGGGCATCCATGAACTGGAAGTGGAAGTGGGCAACGAGAGCACCGCGCAGAAGGTGCGCGATGCGGTGCAGGAACTGGCGCTGGAACTGGATGTGTTCGTCGAATACGAGACTGACGAGGGTTGAGGCGTCGCCGGGCATGGCCCGGCGCTACCCGTTGCGTACGATCAGGCTTTGCGGCGGCGCCGGCGCAGCCATGCGCGGATGCCCCACCCCACCAGCAACGCCACGATGCTGACCGGCAGCAAGGCCGCAGCGGCGCGGATCAGGAAGGCCACGCTGAGGCTGAGGATGTTGCCGGACTCGCTCAGCGCCTCGCCGATCTCGCTGCGGCTGCGCTGGCCGGAGGTGGTATCGAAGTGCAGCGTGACCAGCTGCGTGTCGATGCGGCGGCGCTGCTGTGCGGCGTCCTTGTTGGCCTGCTCCACACCCGCCTCGATTTCCGACAGGCGGGTGGTGATCGCCATCAGGTCCTCGATCTTCAGGTCCTTGCGGTCCTGGTAGGACAGCAGCCGGGCGTGCTCCTTTTCCAGCCGCGCCTTGGTCAGCGCAGTGTCGGCCACCTGCTGGGCCAGATCCTCGGCACGGGTGTTGCGCCCCTGGGTCTGCCCACCTTCACCGGCCAGGCCGATCAGCGGCTCCACACCCTTGGGCGCGATGCGCACCTTGACCTCGCCGCTGGGCCGTTCGCCGCTGCGCTGGTCGACCTCCAGCACCGCGCAATCACCGAACTTCGCGCTCTGGCAGGCCTGCGCGACCTGCTGGATGCGCGCACTGATCTGCTCGGCCTGCAGCTGTATCTGCACATCGTGTTCGTAGGCCAGGAACGCGCCTTCCGGTGAAGCGACCGCGGCAGCGGCGACACCGCCGGCATCGGCGGCCATATCACCGTGCTTTGCACAGCCGGTCAGTGCCAGCGCCAGCAGCGCCCCCTTGGCCATCACCAGCATCGTGCCGTAGCGGCCGCGTCCCTGTTCCTGCATGTCCTGCGCTCCAATGAAGATTCCCTGAGGCGCACATGGTAATCCTATGGCAGGGGGACAAAGCAGCCCCGGCGGCCTATGCTCGGGGTTTGACCCCGTACAGGAACGCCTGATGCGCCCGCATCTTCTTGCCCTTGCCCTGGTTGCCGCCTTGGCCGGTTGCCAGCCGGCCGACGCCCCGACCAACGCTTCCACCCCGGCCGGCCAGCAGGCCGCTGACCAGGCCGCCGATGCGGCCTTCGCCGATCTGTCCAAGCGCGCCCTGGACACCTGGATGCAGCTGTCGCCGGTCAGCGCCACCCAGATCGGCGACCACCGCTATGACAGCGAAATCGACGACCTGAGCGCCGCCGGCCAGCAGAAGACCGTGGCCGCCTACAAGACGCTGCTGGGCGAGCTGGACAAGATCGAAGTGGCGAAGCTGGGCCGCGAGAACCAGGTCGACGCGGCGATCCTGCGCAACCAGCTGCAGTCGGAAATCTGGAACGCCGAAGTGCTGCAGTCGGGCAAGTGGGACCCGCAGCTGTACAACGGCTTGGCCGGCAGTGCGATCTACGGCCTGATGGCCCGCGAATTCGCGCCGCTGCCGGAACGCCTGAAGTCGGCTACCGCACGCATGGAAAAGCTGCCGGCGATCTTCGCCCAGGCGCGCGAGAACCTCGACCCGGCCCGCGTGCCGAAGATCCACGCCGAGACGGTGGCCAAGCAGAACAAGGGCATCCTCAGCATCGTCGATACCTTCATCACCCCGCATATCGGTGAACTGCCGCAGGCCGACCAACAGCGCCTGCAGGCGGCCATCGACGGCCTGAAGAAGGCCGTGGACGAGCAGCAGACCTGGCTGGACAAGACCCTGGTGCCCAATGCCAAGGGCGACTTCCGCATCGGTGCGGAAAAGTACGACCAGAAGCTGAAGTTCGCGCTGAATTCCTCGCTGTCGCGCCAGGAGATCGGCGAGCGTGCGCGTGCCGAACTCAAGCGCGTGCGCCAGGATATGTACGGCATCGCGCAGACCGTGCTGAAGGACAAGCCGGGCGCACCGGAGATGCCGGCGCAGCCGACCGACGAGCAGCAGCAGAAGGCCATCGAGGCCGCGCTGGAACTGGCCTACGCCGACAAGCCGGCGCGCGACAAGGTGGTGGACGATGCCAAGGCCGCGCTGGAGCAGTCCACCGCATTCGTCCGCGAACACGACCTGATGACCCTGCCCGATGCACCGGTCGACATCATCCTGATGCCCGAATTCCAGCGCGGCGTGGCCGTGGCCTACTGCGATTCGCCGGGCCCGCTGGACAAGAACCTGAAGACCTTCTACGCCGTCTCGCCCATTCCCGACGACTGGAATGACAAGCAGGTCGACTCGTTCCTGCGTGAGTACAACTCGCGCATGATCCACCTGCTGAGCATCCACGAAGGCACCCCAGGCCATTACCTGGAAGGCTGGCATTCGGCCAAGTTCCCGTCGACCCTGCGTGCGGTGCTGCGTTCGGGCCTGTTTGCCGAAGGCTGGGCGGTCTACACCGAGCGCATGATGCAGGAGCAGGGTTACCTCAACAACGACCCGCTGTTCCACCTGGTGCAGCTGAAGTTCTACCTGCGCACCATTTCCAACGCGATCCTGGACCAGGGCGTGCACGTGGACAACTGGGATCGCGAGAAGGCGATGCACCTGATGACCCACGATGCGTTCCAGCAGGAGAGCGAAGCGAGTGGCAAGTGGGTACGCGCGCAGCTGACCTCGGCGCAGCTGCCGACCTACTTCGTCGGTGCGCAGGAGCACTTCGATACCCGCAAGGCGATGCAGGACAAGCTGGGCGAAAAATTCAACCTGAAGGCCTACCACGACCAGATGCTGTCCTACGGCGCACCGCCGGTGCGCTTCGCACGCCAGCTGATGCTGGACCAGCCGATCGAGTGATTGGTTGGGTGTGAGATGGAAACGGAACGGCCCGGGGAGACCCGGGCCGTTTTTCATCCACGCATGGCGTGGATCGACCCGCCAGGTACCGTCATCCACGCATGGCGTGGATCTACTCCTCCGCGTCAGTAGATCCACGCCATGCGTGGATGGCATTCCGCACGGACAGTGGCTTCACAGGCACTGCAGCCTTCTTCAGCTCGATCGGAACAGAGAACATACGCCTGACATCAAGCGCTTCGCTTTCGTAACTGTTCTCAAAGTCCTTTTCAAGCAACTCAACCACGATGACGCCGCGCTCGCCGTCGACCATTATCCCCTGATGCTCCGGGAACAGCGCCTCGATCTTTCCAGATCCCACTACGTTCTGAAGCTCAGCCAGCGAATGCGGCGCACCCACCACGAAGTGGTAGGTGACCCGCCCGTATCGGGTGTCAACGATCCTGGAAGGCACTGGGTCGGCTCCGGTCAGCCTGACCGTCACGACCATCGGGTTCTCGGTAAACGTCTTGCCTGCAAACCTGTCCGGCATGACCTCTACGATCTTCTGAAGCTCTTCTCCGGCCGCCATTCGAAGGCGCAGGCGCCTGTCGGCTTCCTCCGCGGTCAGCCCTTCTTTCTTTGCAAAGATCTGGACGACAGGATCGGTGGCGGGAGTCACGTTCTGGGCGTACGCAGAAGGCATTGCCGAAGCGCCAACACACATGGCGAGTGCGATCACGTGTCTGCAATTGCGTCTCATGGGACCTCCCTGGTCCAGCAGGGGGTCAGAGCCCTTTCCTGCGGAAAGGGATCCGACCCCGATGCGGTTATTGGTCGGCGGCCACAAAGCCACCCGTCTGCCGCGCCCACAGCCGCGCGTACAGGCCACCGGCGGCAATCAGCTCGCCATGCGTACCGGTTTCGACGATGCGGCCCTGGTCCATCACCACCAGCCGGTCCATGCGCGCGATGGTCGACAGGCGGTGCGCGATCGCGATCACCGTCTTGCCGCCCATCAGCTCATCCAGACTGTCCTGGATCGCCGCTTCCACTTCCGAATCCAGCGCCGAGGTAGCTTCGTCCAGCACCAGGATCGGTGCGTCCTTCAGCAGTACGCGGGCGATGGCGATGCGCTGGCGCTGGCCACCGGACAGCTTCACCCCGCGCTCGCCGACATGCGCGTCATAGCCACGGCGCCCCTGCCCGTCCACCAGCGTGTCGATGAAGGCCTCGGCACGCGCCTTGGCCACGGCCGCACGCAGCTGGTCGTCGCTGGCATCGGGACGGCCGTACAACAGGTTGTCGCGGATCGAACGGTGCAGCAGCGAGGTGTCCTGGGTGACCACGCCGATCTGCTGGCGCAGGCTTTCCTGGGTGACGTGGGCGATGTCCTGGCCATCGATCAGGATGCGCCCGCTCTCCAGGTCGTACAGGCGCAGCAGGATGTTGACCAGGGTCGACTTGCCGGCGCCGGACGGCCCGACCAGACCGATCTTCTCGCCCGGCTTCACCACCAGGTCCAGACCGGCGATCACCCCGCCCTTCTTGCCGTAATGGAAGTGGATGTCCTGGAAGTGCACGCCACCGTGGCTCACCTGCAGCGGCACGGCATCGTCGCGGTCCTGCACGGTCAGCGGCTGGGCGATGGTGGTGATGCCATCCTGCACGGTGCCGATGTCTTCGAAGATGCCGTTGATGGTCCACATGATCCAGCCGGACATGTTGTGGATGCGGATGACCAGGCCGGTAGCCAGGGTGATCGCGCCCACGGTGATATGCCCGCCGTTCCACAGCCACAGCGCCAGGCCGCAGGTGCCGGCAATCAGGAAGCCGTTGACGATGGCGATGGTCAGGTCCATGCCGGTGGTGATGCGCGTCTGTGCGCGATGCTTGACCGCCAGTTCCTGGATCGACTCGGCCACGTAGGCCTGCTCACGACCGCCATGGGCGAACAGCTTCAGCGTCGGGATGTTGGTGTAGCCATCGACGATGCGGCCCATCGCCTTCGAACGCGCCTCCGAGGCGATCCACGCGCGTTGCTTCGCGCGCGGCACGAAGTAGGCCAGGATCACTGCATAGGCCAGCAGCCACAGGATCAGCGGCACCATCAGGCGCCAGTCGGCCTGCGCGAACAGGTACAGCGCGGTGCCGGTGTAGACCACGATGTACCAGAGCGAATCGACCATCTGCACGGCCGATTCGCGCAGCGACGTACCGGTCTGCATCACCCGGTTGGCGACGCTGCCGGCGAAATCGTTCTGGAAGAAACTCAGGCTCTGCCGCACCACGTAGTTGTGCATCAGCCAGCGCGAGCGGTTGCTCAGGCCCGGCACGATGGCCTGGTTGACCAGCAGGTTGTGCAGGCCGACCAGGATCGGCCGCGCGATGACCGTGATGAACAGCATCCAGCCCAGCTCGTTGGCGTGGCGCTGGAAGAAACCGGCACCGGGCTGCTCGGCAACCATGTCGACGATGCGGCCCAGGTAATCGAACATCGCCACTTCCACCAGCGCCAGCAGCAGGCCGGCGATGAGGGTGGCCAGCAGCACCGGCCACACCGGGCGCAGGTAGTGCAGGTAGAACGGCAGCACCTTCTGCGGCGGCATGCGGCCATCGACCGGCGGGAACACCGGAATCAGAGATTCAAACCAACGAAACATCACAGTCCCTCGCCATCAATCAGCGCGGGGATTATCCCATGCCGGGTGTGTGTCCCGCGTTCCGGCGTGGGCCTGGCAGGCGCCCAGCGTGGTGGGCGCCTTGCCGAATGCCGACCAAGGTCGGCATCTACCGGCTCGTGGGGGTGAACTGCAGGTCCTGGAAGTCGAAGCTGAAATCGGTCAGGTCCGAGATGGCCTGCATGCGCACCTCGCGCACCTTGCCGTCCGGGTCCAGGCTGAAGTTCACGAACGCGTCGGCGTTGAGCGAGCGATCGTCCCAACGCACGATGAAGGTGTCGTGCTGCCAGTGTTCCAGGCGGCCGGTCAGCTGCGCGGTCCTGGCAAAGCTCAGGCGCAGGCCCTTGCCCTCGGCCACTATGGCCATGTCGCCGTACCAGCGATCGCGGTACTGGCCGGCATAGCCACGCAGCGGCAGCGACGGCGTAGAGCCCTTGGCACGCTCGGCCTGGTGCTTGGCCCAGGCTTCGTCGGCCTTGTCCTGGCCCTTGGCCACGCCCTTGGCGTAGGCGTCGACCCAGTCATGCTTTTCGCCGCCCAGGTAGGCGTCGAGCACGCTCAGGGTGATCGCGTTGAAGGCCGCGCCCGATTCCTGGTTGGTCAGCACCACCACGCCCAGCTTCTGGCCCGGCACCAGGGTCAGCCGCGAAACCATGCCCGGCCAGCCGCCGGTATGCCAGACCAGCTTCTGCCCGCGGTAGTCGCTCAGGCTCCAGCCCTCGCCATAGCCGGCGAAGTTGGCCCGCGCCGGTTCGAGCTCGGGCACGCTCGGGGTGGCGATGGCCTGCGGCGTGATCATCTGCCACATGTCTTTCTGGGTCTTGGCACTGAACAGCGGCGTGCCGTCAGCCAGCGCACCCTCGGCCAGCTGCACCTGCATCCAGCGCGCCATGTCGTGCGCACTGGAATAGATACCACCGGCACCGGCGTTGTTCGACCAGGTCAGCGGCGCAACGGTGCGCAGATCCTTGAAATCGTACTTGGCGTGGCCCACCGCCGCGTTGTCACCGGGCTGCAGGTGGTCGGCGTTGTAGCGCGTACCGGCCATGCCCACCTTGTCGAAGATGCGGGTCTGCAGAAACTGCTGGTAGCTCATGCCCGACACTTTTTCGATCACCTGCTGGGCGACCGCATAGAGGATGTTGTCGTAGGCATAGCGCTCACGGAAGCCGCCCTTCAGTGGCACCTGGCCCAGCCGTTGCACAACCTCGGCATTGCTGTAGCTGGTGGTGGGCCAGAACAGCAGGTCGCCGGCGCCCAGGCTCAGGCCGCTGCGGTGAGACAGCAGGTCGCGCAGGGTCATCTGCCCGGTCACGAAGGGGTCGGACATGCGGAACGACGGCAGGTGGTCGATCACCTTGTCGTCCATCTTCAGCTTGCCGTCCTCGGCCAACAGGTTCAGCGAGGTGGCCGTGAACGCCTTGGTGTTGGAGGCGATGGCGAACAGCGTGTCGGCCTGCACCGGTGCCGGCTTGCCCAGTTCGCGCACGCCCCAGCCGCGCTCCAGCACGATCTGGCCATCCTTGACCACGGCCACGGCTACGCCGGGCACGTCGAACTGCGCGCGCACGCGCTCGACCGTTGCATCCAGGTTCTGCAGTTGCGGCGGGGTGGCCGCACTCGCCATGGTGGTGCACGCCAGCAGCACGGCTCCTCCGATCCAGGTTTTCATCCAGCACCATCTCCGAACAGGGGTCGCGGCCATGTGCAGGCCGTCACCGGGGTTTCGCACGATGGTAACGGGCGCCGATCCACCCTGCCCTGTGCCATAGGAGGGGTGCCATGGTTGACGATCATGCAGGGGGCAGCGGCTCCACCATCATTCCCTGCCTGCGCTACCGCGATGCGCTGGCAGCGATCGACTGGCTGCAACGTGCCTTCGGGTTCCATGCGCAGGCGGTGTACGCCGAGGGCGAAACGGTCTTCCATGCCCAGCTGGTGTTCGGCCAGGGCATGATCATGCTGGGCTCGGCCAGCAACGGCGGCGAATGGTCGAAACTGGCGGTGATGCCCGACCAGGTGGATGGGCGGCAGACCCAGAGTGCCTGCGTGATCGTGGCCGATGTGGACGCGCACTACGCCCGTGCCAAGGCCGCCGGTGCGCGCATCGTCATCGACATCGCCGACCAGGACTACGGTGGCCGCGGCTATGCCTGCGCCGATCCGGAGGGCTATCTGTGGTGGTTCGGCAGCTACGACCCGTGGCGCGCGGACCCCGGCCAGTGACGCCGGCCACGATCCGCTGCGGGATCGGCGGCTGGGTGTTCCCCGAGTGGCGCGGCGGCGTGTTCTACCCCGCGGGCCTGCCGCAGCGCGATGAGCTTGCGCACGCCAGCCACGCACTGCGCTGCATCGAGATCAACGGTACGTTCTACCGCACGCCCACCGAAGCGCAGTGCGCGCAGTGGGCGGCGCAGACGCCGGACGGCTTCCGTTTCTCAATGAAGGCACCGCGCTATCTCGTGCAGCGCCGCGATCTGTCCTCCACCGTCGACGCGGCTGCGCCGTTCCTGCGGGCGGCACTGGGGCTGGGCGATCGGCTGGGCCCGCTGCTGTGGCAGTTCGACCCGAAGCACCCGGCCGATGCGGTGGCACTGGAAGCGCTGATGGCCGCGCTGCCGAAGACGCTGCAGGGCATGCCGCTGCAGCACGCGCTGGAAGTGCGCAACGCGCAGGTGCACGGCGCCGACCTTGTCACCGCCGCGCGCCGCCATGGCGTGGCTCTGGTGATCGAGGACAGTGACCAAGCCCCACTGCACGGCGACGTCAGCGCCGGGTTCGTCTACGCGCGGATCAAGCGCAGCCAGGCGCGCCTGCGCGAAGGCCTGCCGCGCCCGCAGCAACAGCGCTGGGCGGAGCGTGCGCGCTGCTGGTCACGCGGCAAACCCGTGCAGGACCTCCCCTGCTTCGCCGAACCCGCTGCGCCGCAACCCCGCGAGGTCTACCTGCTGTGCATCGGCGCAGGCAAGGCCCGCAACCCGGCGGCGGCGATGGCACTGCAGCGGCTCAGCGACGGTGCCAGCGATCCCGCCCCCACGGCAGCATCCAGCCCAGCACGGACACGCCGCCCACGCGCAATACGTTGAGCGCGAGCCGACCGCACCGGTCCGCTGCCCTTCCAGGAGAGGGCGCGGCGCCTGACCGTCGCCGGCCGGCACATGCATGCCGCACAATACGCACATGACCACGCCCGATACCCGCAAAGCGCTCTGGCAGATCCACTTCTGTGTCCTGCTGTGGGGCATCACCGCCATCCTCGGCAAGCTGATCACCCTGCCGGCGCTGCCGCTGGTGTGGTGGCGCATGTTGCTGGTGGTGGCCATGCTGGCGCTGCTGCCGCGGGTCTGGCGTGGCCTGCGCACCCTGCCCCTGCGGCTGGCGGCCGGTTATGCCGGCATCGGTGCGCTGGTCGCCCTGCACTGGCTGACCTTCTATGGCGCGGTGAAGCTGGCCAACGCCTCGGTGGCGGCCACCTGCATCGCGCTGGCGCCGGTGTTCACCTCGATCATCGAGCCTTGGGTGGCCAAGCGGCCGTTCCAGCTGCGCGAGCTGGCCTTCGGCCTGGCCGTGCTGCCGGGGGTGGCGCTCGTGGTCGGCGGCGTGCCCGATGGCATGCGCCTGGGGGTGCTGGTGGGCGCACTGTCGGCGCTGCTGGTGGCCGTGTTCGGCTCACTCAACAAGCGCATGGTCAGCCATGCCGACCCGCTGACGGTGACCGCGCTGGAACTGGGCGCCGGCACCCTCACCCTGACCCTGCTGGCGCCGCTGATGCCGTACCTGCTGCCAGCCCTGGCCAGCCCGCTATGGGTGGTGCCGGACCTGCATGACGGCATCCGGCTGGTGGTCCTGGCCGGCGCCTGCACCCTGCTGCCGTTCGCGCTGGCGCTGGTGGCGCTGCGCCACCTGAGCGCCTATACGGTGCAGCTGGTGACCAACCTGGAGCCGGTCTACGCCGTGCTGCTGGCCGTGGTACTGCTGAACGAGCAGCAAGAAGTGACACCGTGGTTCTACCTGGGTGTGGCGATCATCGTCGGCGCGGTGTTCCTGCACCCGTTGCTGAACCGCCGCAAGCCGGTGCAGCACCCGGAAATACTGGGCACCGCCGAGGCCCGCAACATCGCCGAATAAGGCGGCGCCGGCGCGCGCACGGGCATTGATCGCCGTCGAGCATGGCTCGACGCTACAGAATCAGTCGAGCGTGGCTCGACTCTACAAGGCCAGCTCCACGCGGTTGCGGCCGCCGGCCTTGGCGCGGTACAGCGCGGCGTCGGCACGGGCCAGGGTCTGGTCGGTGTTTTCGCCCGGCTGGTACTGGGCCACGCCGATGCTGATGGTGACCGGGAACCCCAACGGCAGGTCCGCCACCGCCATGCGCAGGAACTCGCACTGCAGTTCAGCGGTACGCAGGTCCACATCGGGCATCAGGGCCACGAACTCTTCGCCGCCATAGCGCGCCGCCATGCCGCGCCCGCCGAAATGCGAGCGCAGCAGCACCCCCAGTTCGGCCAGCACCCGATCGCCGGTGGCGTGGCCCTGGAAATCGTTGATCTGCTTGAAATGGTCGATGTCCACCAGGGCCACGCAGGTCTGCCGCAGCTGCCCATCGGCGGTGGCCACCGCTTCGGCCAGGGCGACGGCCAGCGCGCGTCGGTTCGGCAGTCCCGTCAGTGCGTCGGTGCGGCTCTGTTCGGTCAGGTCGGCGTTCTGCGCCAGCAGCACCTCGTGGTACTCGGCCAGCAGGCGTTCGTAATCATCGCGCTCCAGCATGTGGTTCTGGATATCCAGCGCGAAGCGGCGCAGTTCCATCACCAGCATCACCTGGCGTGACAGCGCGGCCAGCGCCTCGGCCTTGTCCGGGGCCAGCTGCTGCGGGCGCGCATCGAACACGCACAGGGTGCCCAGCGGCAGGCCATCGCTGCTGACCAGCGGTGCGCCGGCATAGAAACGCACGTGCGGATCGCCGGTCACCACCGGGTTGTCGTGGAAGCGGATGTCCTGCCGTGCGTCCTCCACCACCATGATTTCCTGCGGCTGCAGGATGGCGTGCCCACACATCGATTCGCTGCGCAGGTTTTCCGCGGCATCAATGCCCTGGATGGATTTGAACCACTGCCGCTCGACATCGATCAGGGTGACCGCGGCCATGCTGGTACCGCACACCGCCTTGGCGATCACCACCAGATCATCGAAGGATTTTTCACGGTCCGAATCCAGAATGCGGTAGCGATACAACGCCTGCAGGCGCTCGGTTTCGTTGGCAGGCTTGTCGGGCTTGATCATGCAGCGTCATGTTCCGGCAGGTCGCCGCCGAGTCTAGCCGATGTTGGCGCCGGGGCATGCCCGGCGGCCATTCGCACCAGCGTGGCTTACCAGTCCTGCTGCTGCGGCAGCAGCCCGTGCAGCTCTTGGTCGGTCAGGTTGCGCCATTGGCCCGGTTTCAGCGCGCCGATCTTGACGTTGTCGATGCGCACGCGGCGCAGCTGGGTCACGCGGAAGCCGAACTCCGCCGCCATCAGGCGGATCTGCCGGTTCAGGCCCTGCTGCAGAGTGATGCGGAAACCGAACTTGGCAATCCGCGAAGTACGGCACGGCAGCGTCATCTGGTTGTGGATGCGCACGCCGCGCGCCATGCCGCGCAGGAATTCGTCGGTGACCGGCTTGTTCACCGCCACCAGGTACTCCTTCTGGTGGCCGTTCTCGGCACGCAGGATCTGGTTGACGATGTCGCCATTGCTGGTCATCAGGATCAGGCCTTCCGACTCCTTGTCCAGGCGGCCGATCGGGAAGATGCGCTGCTCGTGGCCGACGAACTCCACGATGTTGCCCTTCACCGAGGTTTCGGTGGTGCAGGTCACCCCGACCGGCTTGTTCAGCACGATGTAGACGTGGCGGCGCGCGCCCGGCTTGCGCGCGGTGCGGGCGCGCAGCGGCTGGCCGTCCACCAGCACGGTGTCGTCCTCGCCGACCACCGCGCCGGTGCCGGCCGGGTGGCCGTTCACGGTCACGCGCCGTTCGGCAATCAGACGGTCGGCCTCGCGGCGGGAGCAGAAGCCGGTTTCGGCAATATGTTTGTTGAGTCGGGTGGTCATGCGCCCATTATCCGGCATTGCCACCCTCCCCGCCTCATGCAACGGCAACGGAATCTGCGGTTTCGCCGTCGAAGACCCGGTTGCGGCCGCCGCGCTTGGCCACGTACATGGCATGGTCGGCACGCCGCAGCAGGGCTGCCAGATCGTCCTGGCCCGGCCGCCACTGCGCCAGGCCGATGCTGGCGGTCACCTGCAGGCCGGGCACCTGCAGGCTCTGGCAGGCTTCGGTGATGCGCTGGCGCAACACGTCCAGGCGCCGCCGCGCATCCTCGCGCGACACCCCCGGCAGCACCACCAGGAACTCCTCGCCGCCCATCCGCGCAACCTCGTCCTGGCCGCGCACGCTGGCGCGCAGGGCGCGGGCCACCGCCACCAGCACCTGGTCGCCGACCTCATGCCCGTGGCGATCATTGATGTCCTTGAACAGGTCCACGTCGAGGAAACCGATGACCAGCCCACCGTCGTCGCGCGCACCGCGCTGCAGGTGTTCGCCCAGCTGCTGCAGGCCGGCGCGGCGGTTGGGCAGGCCGGTCAGCGAATCGGTCTCGGCCAGCTGGCGCATCTCGTCGCGCTGCTGGCGCAGGCGGCCCAGGCGCAGGTTCAGGGCGTAGGCGGCCATCATCAGCAGCCAGGTCACCGCCAGCTGCAGCGCTTCCACGCGGTATTCCAGCAACCAGCCCGCACTGACGGCGTCGGCGGCGATCAGCACCAGCATCGGGGTCAGTGCGGCCAGCCCGGCCTGCGACCACACATCACCACGCAGCCGCGCCCACAGGCCCACGGCCAGCGACAGCGCGCAGCCCAGGATGAAGCTGACCTGCAGGCCCACCGCCACCACCTGCAGACCGTCGCGGCCGAGCCACGGCACCAGCGCGGCCACCGCCAGCAGGCCCCACAGCACGATCTGCTGTGGCAGGCGCGAGCGCGGTAACTGCCGATCACCACCGTTCAGGCGCCACAGTGCGGGCAAGGCCATCGCCTGGGTGGCCGCAGTCAGCGCGATCAACCACCACGCGGCGCGCTCGCCCACCGGCAGCCAGGGTTCGGGGTAGCCGGACAGGCCGCCCAGCACCGCCTGCCACAGCACCAGGATCAGCGTGGCGCCGATGTAGAACAGGAAGCTGCGGTCGCGGGTGGTCAGGTAGCCCATCAGGGCCGACAGCGCCAGCGCGATGGCCACCGCGATGCAGGCCGCACGCACCAGCAGGCGGGCGGTGTCGTTCTGCTGCACCGGGCTGGGCGCGCCCAGGCGCAGGGTCGGCACCCAGCGCGCCTTCAGCGGGGTCTGCCAGGAAACGAAGAAGGGTTCATGGCTGCCGGCGCGGGGCACGGCCACCATGCCGATGCCGGCGCGGAAGCGCGAATCGCGGGTGCGCGCATCGTCCATGTTGCCGCAGATCTCGCGCTCGCCGTGCTGCAGCCGGACTTCGCCGGCGAAGACATTGAATACATCCAGCGCCTGCGGTTCGCCCGACCAGCCGCCCGGCGGGGCATCCACCCGCACCTCCTGGCGCGGCCCAGCCAGCATCTGCGGCGTGCAGGCACGGTGCGGGGTGGGCACATCGGTAGCGGCGCCCACCAGCAGATAGTCGCGCCCGGCCTCGGCCGCGCGCGCATGGCCCAGCCAGGGCAATGCCAGGCAGGCCAGCAGCACCACCAGCACTGCCCCTACTTCAAACCGCACGTGCCTGCCGACCACGCTCTGTCCCACTGCTGCTTACGTCCGCGCCCAGTGCACGTCGCCCCTGCGGCCATTATCGCAGCCCGCGGCGGCGCCGGTGTGTAGACCAAAGGCGGGGCCGCGCAGCGCGCCGGATCAGTGGTCCGCTCCGGGCTGGCCGACCAGGCGCAGCGGGCGCTGATCGGCCAGGGTCAGCCGTTCCAGCGGCTGCGGGCGCTCGATGGCGAACCCCTGCAGACCCTGCACGCCCAGTGCCGCCAGCGCGTTGGCCACTTCCTCGGTCTCCACCCATTCGGCCACCACTTCCATCTGCAGTTCGCGGCCCAGTTCGCTGATCGCGCGCACCGTGGCATGGCTGACCGGATCGCTGCCCATGTCGCGCACGAAGGCCCCGTCGATCTTCAGGATGTCGGCCGGCAATTGCCGTAGGTACCCGAACGAGGACAGTCCCGAGCCGAAGTCATCCAGCGCCATGCGGCAGCCGCGCGCCTTCACCGCATCGATGAACGCCCGCGCCTGGGTCAGGTTGCTGATCGCCGCTGTTTCGGTGATCTCGAAGCACAGCTTGGCCGCCAGCGCGCGGTTGCGTTCCAGCAGGTCGCAGACGAAGGCCAGAAACCCCGGCTCGGCGATCGACTGCGCCGATACGTTCACGTTGCACAGGCCGAGCTGGCGCACGTGCGCCGGGCAGACCTGCAGGTGGCGGAACAGCAGGCCCAGCACATGCCGGTCCAGCGCCACGGCCATGCCGTAGCGTTCCACCGCCGGCATGAACTGGCCCGGCAGGTGCAGGGCGCCGGCCGCATCGCGCATGCGCACCAGCACCTCGTAATGCAGGTAGCCCGGATCGCCCACCTTGGCGATGCGCTGGGCGTAGAGCAGCATGCGGTTCTCGGCCATGGCCCGGCTGACCCGCTGCAGGCGCTCGGCCTCCTGCCGCCGCTCCTCCAGCGCCAGGCGGTCTTCGTTGAAACAGTGGATGCGGTTGCGCCCGGCCTGCTTGGCCGCATAGCAGGCGCTGTCGGCCGCGCTCATCAGCCAATTCACGTCCTGCGCGTCGGCGGTCACTTCCACCACGCCGATGCTGCAGCTCAACTGCGGGCTGCCCTCGCTGATCGGGAACGTGGCCTGGCCCAGGTTGCGCAGCAGCCGCTGCAGCACACGCTTGGCCTCGTCCTGGCTGGCGCGGGCCAGGAACACCGCGAACTCATCTGCGCCCAGACGGCCGACCCAGTCGCCGTCGCGCACCGCGCCGATCAGATACTCGGCGAAGCCACGCAGCATCTGGTCACCGGCAGCGTGGCCGAAGCTGTCGTTGACCAGCTTGAAGTGGTCCAGGTTGATGTAGCACAGCGAATGCACGCCACCTTCCGAGCGCACCTGCAGCAGGGCGTTCTCCAGCAGCCGCTCGATCTCGCGGCGATTGATCAGGCCGGTCAGCGGATCATGGCTGGCGTGGTGCTCGATCTCGCGGGCCAGAGCGTGGTGCTGGCTGACGTCTTCGATGATCGCAAACACCGACAGGCCGCGGCCGGGGGTACGCACGCCGGTGCCACTCCAGCGGCCCCACACCAGGCTGCCGTCACGCCGGCGGAAGCGCAGCTCGCCCGGCCGCAGCTGCCGCTCCCAGTCGATCTGTCCCTGCTCGTCCAGCACCAGCTCGCCTTCCATCAACAGCTCGGCGAGGGTGGTCTGCAGCAGCTGGTCGCGGCGGTAGTCCAGGATATCGGCGATGGCCTGGTTGGCCTCGATGACCCGGCCCTGCGCGTCCAGCTTCAGCATGCCCACGTTGGCCTGGTAGAACGCGGCGCGGAAGCGGCTTTCATGTTCGCCCATGTCCTTGCCCACGCGCCGGGCCAGGGCAATGGCCATCAGGGTGATGCCCAGCACCGACACGCCGCCGACCACCAGGGTGGCGATGCGTACCGCCCGCGACATGTCCAGCAGGGCCTGGGAAAACGCCTTTGCCTGCGCCTGCAGGGTCTGGTCGATGTCGCGCAGGCGCTGCAGGTAGGCATCGCGCGCCTGCACCGACAAGGGGCCTTCATGGTGGCGCTGGCGCAGTTCGCTGATCAGCGCCTGCATGGCCAGCACGCCTGCGTCCGTCTGCCGCCACAGGGTGGTGGCATCACGGAACGCGCCGAAATCGCGAGCATGGCGGAACGAAAACACCAACCGTGCCACATCGCCCTTGGCGTTGCCGCCGCGCAGAAAGCCGGCGCGGGCGCTCGTCTCGTCCGGCTCGGGCTGTTCCAGCGCCAGGCGCGCGTGCAGATCGCCCAGCGGCAGCTGCAGCGCGCGCTCGGCATCATTCAGATCGATCAACTGGCCGCGCACCAGGTATCGGCTCAGCGCCGAGGTGGCCTCCTGCTGGCCGCGTGACCAGTGCCCCTGGCCGGCAATCCAGGCGGTGGACGCCGCCTGCAGCTCCTGGATGACCGCCGACAGCCCGACCAGGCCGATCGCCATGCCGGTCAGCAATGCAAACCGCAGCCCCAACCCCCGGGTCATCGGCACCCTTCGGTCCTGCTGCTCGCTACCCCTCCTACCCATCCTGGATCCCCCCGGACGCGATTACGGTGGCAACCTCCTGCGGAACCCGTTCAGCCTAGAACCGAGGATGTGTGGACGGTGCGAAGCCTACGAAAAAGGGCGGCGGCCGCCCGGGCCATCCGCAGATGAATGCCCGATCGACCACCGCCCCTTCAGGCGTGGTGCTTAGAAGCTGCGCGGACCGCGCGGCTTGAAGCCATCACGGCGCGGCGGGCGACCTTCACGGTCACCGCCGGGGCCACCCGGGCCACCGCGGCGCGGGCCACCCGGACCGCCCGGACCACGCTTGTCGAAGCGCGGCTTGAACGGACGCGGAGCCGGGTTGATCTCTTCACCGGCCGCCAGCGGACGCATCTGCAGCTGCTGGCCCGACACCCATACCTTCTGCAGGTGGCTGAGCACGTCCTGCGGCATCTGCGCCGGCAGGTCCAGCAGCGAGAAATCGTCGTGGATGTCGATACGACCGATGTAACGGCTTTCCAGGCCCGCTTCGTTGGCGATGGCGCCGACGATGTTGGCCGGCTTCACGCCGTGCTGGTGGCCCACCGAAATGCGGTAGGTCTCCATGCCCTGGTCCGGTGCGCCACGCGGCGGCACTTCACGGCGCGGGCGCTGTTCGAAACCACCCTCGCCCTCTTCGCGGCGCGGGCCACGTTCGAAGCGCGGGCCACGCTCGTTGCGGTCGAAGCGGTCACCGCGTTCCGGGCGGTCGCCACGGTCGAAACGCTCGCGCGGCGCGCGTTCTTCGCGCGGCGCGCGCACCGGCGGCTGCAGCAGGAACGGGGTATCGCCCTGCAGCATCTTGGCCAGTGCGGCAGCCACTTCGATGGCCGGCACGTTCTGCTCGCTCTCGAAACGCTCCAGCAGCTGGCGGTAGAAATCCAGACCGCCGGCACCGAGGGTTTCGCTGATGCGCGAGGTGAACTTGTTGATGCGGGTATCGTTGACCGCTTCCACGCTCGGCAGCTGCATTTCTTCGATCGGCTGGCGGGTGGCGCGCTCGATCTGGCGCAGCATGCCCTTCTCGCGCGGGGTGGCGAACAGGATCGCCTCGCCGCTGCGGCCGGCACGGCCGGTACGGCCGATGCGGTGCACGTAGCTTTCGGTGTCGTACGGGATGTCGTAGTTCAGCACGTGGCTGATGCGTTCCACGTCCAGGCCACGGGCCGCCACGTCGGTGGCCACCAGGATGTCCAGCTTGCCTTCCTTCAGCATGGCGATGGTGCGCTCACGCTGGGCCTGCTGCATGTCACCGTTGATGGCGGCAGCGGCCAGGCCACGGGCCTGCAGCTTGCTGGCCAGTTCTTCGGTGCCGGCCTTGGTGCGCGCGAAGATGATCATCGCGTCGAACGGCTCGACTTCCAGGATGCGGGTCAGCGCATCCAGCTTGTGCATGCCGCTCACCCACCAGTAACGCTGGCGGATGTTGGCCGAGGTGGTGGTCTTGGCCGCGATGGTCACTTCCACCGGGTCCTGCAGGTAGGTCTGCGCGATGCGGCGGATCTGCGGCGGCATGGTGGCCGAGAACAGCGCCACCTGGCGCTGCTCCGGCAGCTTCTTCAGCACCGCTTCGACGTCATCGATGAAGCCCATTCGCAGCATTTCATCGGCTTCGTCCAGCACCAGGGTCTTCAGCTCGGACAGGTCCAGCGTGCTGCGGTCTAGGTGGTCGATCACGCGGCCGGGGGTACCGACCACGATGTGCACGCCGCGGCGCAGGGCCGACAGCTGCTGGCCGTAGGGCTGGCCGCCGTACACCGGCAGCACGCGGAAACCTGGGATCTTCGAGGAATACGACTGGAACGCCTCGGCCACCTGGATGGCCAGCTCGCGGGTCGGCGCCAGGATCAGGGCCTGCGGCTTGGTCTGCTGCAGATCGATGTTGGACAGCACCGGCAGCGCGAAGGCCGCGGTCTTGCCGGTACCGGTCTGGGCCTGGCCCAGCACGTCGCGGCCTTCCAGCATGGCCGGAATGGTGGCGGCCTGGATCGGCGAGGGGGTTTCATAGCCGATGGCGCTGACCGCCTGCATGACAGGCTCGGACAGGCCAAGCTGCGAGAACTGCAGCGGCGCTTGGGAATCTTGGGACATGGAAAACTCCAAAGGCACGGCCATCTGCATGGCAGTGCGATAAAAAAGGGATGGTCCGCGCTTTGGGCGCCCTTCTTATCGCGTGCCCTGGCGCTGCTCGTTCGGAGGGAGATTCACTCGCTCAGAGCGGAATGATACCGCACCGTGCCTGAACGGCGCGTACAGGAAACCGTTCGCATCCATGGCCGCCCACACTGGCGCACAATACGCGACCCGCGCGGCCGCCCCCGGCCCGCCCCCACCAGGAAACCGCGTTCCATGCAGATTCTCGAATTCGACCTCGACGGCGAGTACGTCGAACTGAAGCAGTTGCTGAAGCTGGCCGACCTGGTCACCAGCGGCGGCGAGGCCAAGATGGTGATCGGTGACGGCCAGGTGCTGGTGGACGGCCAGATCGAGCTGCGCAAGGCCTGCAAGATCCGCGCGGGCCAGGTGGTGGAATTCAACGACAGCCAGATCCGCGTGCTGGCGGCCGGCTGACCCGGCCGGGCAAGGCACGGTCAGGCCACGCGCTGGGTCAGGTGCGAGGCGATCACCTTGCGGAACGGTGCCACGCCCTGCGCCAGCCGCAGACCGGCCGCGCGCAGCAGGCGCGCCGGCGCACGATCATCGGTATACAGGCTGGCGATGGCGTTGGTGGCCTCATACAGCGGCCGCGAGGCCAGCCGGTGCCCGCGCTCGTAGCGGGCCAGCATGCCGTCGGCGCCGATGTCCGCCCCGCGTCGCTGCTGTTCCAGAATGCCCTGCGCCAGGCGCTGCGCGCTGGCCAGGCCCAGGTTGAACCCGTGGGCCGTGACCGGGTGCATGCCCACCGCGGCATCACCGATCAGCGCACAGCGGCTGCCGACGAAACGGTGCGCGTAGACCCCCACCAATGGATAGGCCTGCGGCGTGGCCACCGGCTGCATCTGCCCCAGACGGTGCTCGAAGAACGTGGTGATGGCCTGGCCGAACGCCACCTCGTCCATCGCCAGCAGCTGCTCGATCTGCCGCGGCGGCAGAGTGACCACCGCGGAGGCCTGCCCTTCGTTGAGCGGCAGCAGGGCCAGGGTGCGGCCGTAGCCGAACCATTCCCAGGCCGTGTGGCGATGGTCGCGCTCGACCTGCATGCGGCACACCAGCATCGACTTGCCGAAGTCGCGCATCTGCGCGCCGATGCCCAGCAGGCGGCGGGTCGCCGAAAAACGGCTGTCGGCGGCCACCAGCAGGCGCGCACGCAGTTGGCTGCCGTCATCCAGGGTAACCACGTGGCCCTGCGCATCGGCACGCAGCGACTGCAGCCTGCGCGCGTCGAACAGGTGCAGTCCCGCCTGGTCCTGCACGCCCTGCCAGGCTGCCCGCCGGATCAGGTGATTGGGCACCAGCCAGCCCAACGGCTGATCGGCCGTGCGTTCGCTGGCGAAGGTAAGCGCGAACGGCGAGCCGCCGTTGAGCACCTTGGCATCGCGCAGTTCGGCAATTTCGCTGGCCGGCAGCTGTTGCCACAGGCCCAGCTGTTCCAGCGTCTGGCGCGAGGCATGGGTGAGTGCGATCTCGCGGCCGTCGAAGGCGGCCGCCGCCAGTGCCTGGCGCGGCTGCGCTTCCACCAGCCCCACCTGCAGGCCGCTGCCGGCCAGCGCGCGCGCAAAGCACAGGCCGGCCGGCCCGGCCCCCACCACCACCACGTCCATTCCACGCATGCCTGTCTCCTGACCCTTGTCCGTTCGCTACCAGCTTAGCGCTGGGCGCGTTAAGCACCTTGATCTGGATCAGCGCAGCAGCCGGCCCCTCCCCTCTACCGGCCTTACAGCACGGACTACAGCAGGGCCAGCACCAGCGACAGCACCGCCACGATCGACACCACCCAGACCAGGCTGCGCACATACGGCACACCGCTGGCGTACAGCGGCAGGTACACCACGCGGGCCCAGAAGTAGACCTGCGCGGCCAGCACCGTGTGCTCGCTGCTGCGCCCGGACAGCACCACCGCAATGGCGGCGGCGGCGAAGAACGGGAAGGTTTCGAAGAAATTGGCCTGGGCCCGCGCCAGCCGTGCCGCCAGCGCACCCAGCGGCGCGTTCTGGCCGTCGCGGGCCGAGGCATTCCACTTCAGGCCGCGCTCGCGGGTGGCCGCACCGGTGGCGGCAAAGATATGCACGAAGCCGAGCAGCATGGCCCAGGCCAGCATCGTCAGTTCGGTCGCCATGTTCGATCTCCGTCAGGGAGCGGAAGCGCGCAGGCTGTAGCCGGCCAGGCGCCAGGTCTGGTCTTCGTCGAAACGGAACGACACCAGTTCGCGCACCGGCTGGGCGCTGCTGGCAAAGCGGGTGGGGAAGCTGACGTTGATGTACAGCCCTTCCGGCACGGCCGCGCCGGGGCCGTACTTCACCCGGGTCACGCTGGGCTGGCCACGCCCGGCCAGGGCGCCCAGCCGGGTGCGGTCGGCCGCGAGCTGGCTGACGAAAGCAGCCTTGGGAACGGCGCGGCGCGCCACGGCCGAAGCACCGTCCCACAGCTCACCGGCGCGGTTGCCATCGACCAGCTGCGCGGCCTTCAGCGCCGCGGCGGTCATTTCTGCGTCCTGCTTCTGCACCTGGGCCTGCTGGGCCGGGGTCAACGTCGGCGCGGCCGCGGTGGCGGGCTTGGCAGCAGCGGGCGTGGCCGGTCCCGGGCGCGCCGGCGCCGGTGCGGGCGTGGCCGGCGCAGGTGCCTGCGCCAGTGCAGCCAGGGGCAACAGGGACAGCAACAGGAACGCGCGCTTCATGGCCACCGCCGGTTCAATGAATGGAACCGCAGTCTACGCCAGCACGGTGATCGGCTCGTCAGCGCGCCGTAGTGCTGGCTTCCACTGCGGCGGCCTCGGCCTCGGCGGGTGCGCCGCCGCTGCCTGCGGCCGGCGGCTGCTCGGCCACCGGCGGCTCGGGCGGCGCCGGCGGCAGGGTGGCCACGTCGATCTCGGACAACGGACTTTCTTCCGGGCACACCGGATCGGGGAAGCCGAAGCGTTCCTTCAGCGCCTGCCCGCAGCTGTTGATCGATTCCATGTCCACGCCCTCGCGCTTGCACTGCTGGTCGAAGGCGACCAGGAAGGCATCCTTGCGCTGCACGAAATCATCGCCGCAGGTGCGCATCTGCTTGATCCGCTCCAGATCGTCCTGCACCGCGTTGGTGCCATCCAGGCCGAACTGTCGCAGCTCCTCGGGCGTGAGCAGGCGCAGGCTGCGGTTGGGCACGGTCATCATCAGATCGGCCACGCCCACGGCAACGCCGTTGCGCTGCAGGTAATCCTTCACGTTGTCATAGACCTCGTGCAGTTCGCGGTTCAGTTCGGCGCGCGAGGTGGCCTTGGAACTGATGCGCATCATGCGATGGATGCCGACCTTGCCCGACAGCAGGCGGTTGTCGCCCGCGGCAAGCACGAACACACAGGCGCTGTGGCAGATCGATCCTTCGCGCACCCAGATCGTCCAGCCCGATTCACCGATGCTGTCGCCGGCCACGATGGCCGATTCCACCTGGCCGCCGCTGGAATCCAGATCGAGGATTCGCTTGTGGATCTTCAGCGCGTCGGCCACCACGGCCAAGCGCCAGACCAGTTCAGCGAAACCGGGATTGATCTTGCCGGTGTAGCGCACGCGCAGCAGCCCGCGCTCGGCGCACGGCGCCAGCGCCTGCTGGATCTGATCGCGCCCCAGCCCTTCCAGCGCCACGCCATCGCCACCCTCACCGGCGTAGTCGGTGCTGCAGCTGATCCAGGCGTTGCCGTTTTCCAGCTGCGCCGCCGCCCACGGCCGGTCCGCCCGACTGCGCGGCGGTGCCGGCGGCGGCGGCGCATCGGCGGCATTGATCGACACCATGTTCTCGCCATCGCTGGCCGGCGCCCGCGTCGCCTTGTCGGCCGCGGTCACGTTGCCTGGATTTTCCAGTTGCTTGCAGCCGGCAAGGGCCAGGCACAACAGGGGCAACCAGCGGAATCGGAAAGACATCGGGCAACCGGTATTCGAGGGAAGCGAGAGCCACAGTCTACCCGCCAACGCCGCGCATTCAGCGGGTGCCACTGAACCCGTGGTGACCCTGGGGAACGCCTCCACGCATGGCGTGGGTCTACTGACTGGCGGTCAGATCCGGGGTCAGAGCCCGTTGCTGCGCAACGGGATCCGACCCCGTGCCGTCCCTACAGATCGCAGGAATCTGTCAAAGGCGGGGTGGGTCCGGTTGCGGGGGTGTCCGCGGCATGGATGCCGCGGCCAAGCCTCCATGGACGGATTTACGGCGTCCCCCGCAACCGGACCCACCCCGCCATCCCCCGGATAGCCCGCTTTTGAAGTTGACGTTGACGTTGACGTTGATTCAGCGGGTGCAGGGCGCAGCCCTGCCGTACCCCCTTCAGCATCCATGTCCGAAAATGGCGAGTATCCACCCGCACCGCAGCCTAGACTGGCGCCATGGACAGCTCCCCCGCCCTCGACACCGCTGCCTGCGACCGCGCCCGCCTGGCCCGCGATGCGCGCTTCGACGGCGTGTTTTTCACCGCCGTGCGCAGCACCGGCATCTACTGCCGCCCGGTGTGTCCGGCGCCACCGCCGAAGCCGCACAACATCAGCTACTACCGCACGGCCGCCGCGGCCGCTGCCGCCGGCTATCGGCCCTGCCTGCGCTGCCGCCCCGAACTGGCGCCGCAGGCACAGCAGGCCCTGGCCGGGCAGATCGTGCAGCGCGCCCTGGCCCTGATCCACAACGGCTTCCTGCAGGAACAGTCCATGGCCGAACTGGGCCACCGCCTGGGCCTGAGCGCACGGCAGCTGCAACGCCTGTTCGTCGAACATCTGGGCGCCACGCCCGCGCAGATCCACGCCACCCATCGCCTGCTGCTGGCCAAGCAATTGCTGACCGAAACCGCGCTGCCGGTGACCGACGTCGCCCTGGCCGCTGGCTACAACAGCCTGCGCCGCTTCAACACCGCGTTCCTGCAGGGCTGCGGCATGCCGCCCACTGCGCTGCGCCGCCAGCATGCCCCGCTGGTCGGCGCCGACGATGGCCTGGTACTGCGTCTGGGCTACCGGCCGCCGCTGGATTTCCCGCGCATGCTGGCCTTCCTGCGCAAGCGCAGCCTGCCCGGCATCGAACTGATCGACGAGGACAGCTACCAGCGCGTGCTGGGCACGCCCGAACGCCCCACCCTGCTGCGGGTAACCGCCGATCCAAAGCGCCCCGAACTGCGCCTGCAGATGGGCGCGGTCGATCCCCGCCTGATCCCCGACATCGTGCGCCGCGTGCGCCGGGTGTTCGATCTGGACGCCGACCTGCAGCAGGTGCATGCCGCGCTGATCGAAGAACCCCTGCTGGCCCGTGGCATCGCAGAACGCCCCGGACTGCGCGTGCCCGGCGGCTGGGACGGCTTCGAGGTGGCGGTACGGGCGGTGCTGGGCCAGCAGGTCAGCGTGGCCGCTGCAACCACCTTCGCGCGCCGCCTGGTCGATGCCTGGGGCGCCCACCTGCCGGGCATGCCGCCGGCATTCGACCGCCAGTTCCCGCTGCCACAGGTGCTGGCCGACGCGCCGCTGGAATCGATCGGACTGCCACGCACGCGCGCAGCCACGGTGCGTGCGCTGGCGGCGGCCTGCGCCAGCGGTGCGCTGGATTTCGGTCCCGGCCAGGCCCTGGACGAATTCGTTGCACGCTGCGTCGCCCTGCCCGGCATCGGCCCATGGACGGCGCAATACATCGCCCTGCGCGGGCTGGGCCAACCCGATGCGTTCCCCGCCGGCGACCTGGTGCTGCAGCAGGTGCTGGGCCATGCGCAGGGCCAGCGGCTGAGCGAACGCGCCACCGAGGCCCGCTCGCAGGCGTGGCGACCGTGGCGCGCCTATGCCGTGCTGCACCTGTGGCACCTGTCCGGCACTTTCGTTGGAGAACCGACATGACCCTGTTGTTCGATCGTTTCGACAGCCCGATCGGCGAGCTGACCATCGCCGGTGACGAGCATGGCCTGGCCCATGTGCTGTTTCCGGAAAACCGGCACCCGGCACGCGGGCGCGGCGACTGGCAGTACGCGCCGGGTGCGCTGCCGCAGGCCCGCGAACAGTTGCTGCAATACCTGCACGGCGAACGCAGCCGCTTCGATCTGCTGCTGGCGCCGCGTGGCACGCCGTTCCAGCTGCGCGTGTGGCAGGCGCTGGCGGTCATCCCGTTCGGCCAGACCTGGAGCTACCTGCAGCTGGCCCAGCACCTGGGCCAGCCCACTGCCACCCGCGCAGTGGGCGCGGCCAACGGCCGTAATCCATTGCCGATCGTGCTGCCCTGCCACCGCGTGATCGGCAGCAATGGCACGCTGACCGGCTTCGGCGGCGGCCTGGAAACCAAGGCGGCCCTGCTGCGGCTGGAGCAGCGGCAGGCACCGTTGTTTGTGTAAGGGTTGGGGTTTGCCGGCAGGGCTGCGCCCTGCACCCTTGTAGAGTCGAGCCGTGCTCGACTGAAGCAACGTCAAAAGCGGGCATTCCGTGGGTTGGCGGGGCGGTGTGGGTGGGTAGGCGCCATCCATGGCGCCTGCGGTCCTGCCCACCCACACCGCCCCACCTTCGACAGGTTCCCGCGGCTGTTGGTAGGTGTCGACCTTGGTCGACACGCTGGATCGGCTGACGGAATGTGTCTGGAGAGGAGCCCCCTTCTTGTTCAAGGGGGCGCGCCGAAGGCGCGGGGATAAGGAAGAATGCGCGGACACGGCGCGCTTTCCAGCGCCGTGTAGGGGGCGCGCCGAAGGCGCGGGGATAAGGAAAAATGCGTGGACACGGCGCGCGGCAGCACGCCGTGTCTTGGGCACGTCATTGCCGCCGCTTATCATGTGGCGATGACTTCCGTACGCCTGACCTGTTCGCTGGCGCTGCTGCTGCCACTGGCCGCCTGCACGACCACGCCCTCTTCGTCCGCGCCGGGTGCGCGCGCCGACGCGCCGCCACCGAAGCTGCTGCTGATTTCCATCGACGGTCTGCGCGCCGATGCGCTGGATCGCGGGTTGACGCCGAACCTGCAGCGCATCATCGACGGCGGCGTACGCGCACGCTGGATGACCCCCTCGTACCCGTCGCTGACCTTCCCCAACCACTACACCCTGGTGACCGGCCTGCGCCCGGACCACCACGGCATCGTCAACAACAGCATGGAAGACCGCGCGCTGGGGCGCTTCAGCCTGGGCGACCGCGAGGCGGTAACCAACAGCCACTGGTGGGGCGGCGAACCGATCTGGGTCGGCGCGGAAAAAGTGGGCGTGCGCACTGCCACGACCTCCTGGCCCGGCAGTGAAGCCGAGATCGACGGCACCCGGCCCAGCCGCTGGCAGGTGTACGACAGTAAAGAGCCGCTGCAGCAACGCGCGCAGACCGTGCTGGACTGGTTGGCTCAGACCGATGCCGATGCGCCGCGGCTGACCACGCTGTACATGGAAAACGTGGACAAGGCTGGGCACAACCATGGCCCGGATTCACAGCAGTATGCCGATGCGATCGTGCTGGCCGACCAGGTGATCGGCCAGGTACTTGATGGCCTGGATGCACAGGGGCTGGCCGCGTCGACCAACGTGGTGGTGGTCTCTGACCACGGCATGGCGTCGGTACCGGAAGGCCAGGTGATCGCCACCGAGTCGATGGTCGATCCGTCGTTGGCGCGCAACGTCAGCCAGGGCCAGTCGGTGGGCTTCGAGCCGGTGGCCGGCCGCGAAACGCAGGCCGAGAAGGCGCTGCTGGGCCGCCACGCGCATTACGAATGCTGGAAGAAGGAGGCGCTGCCGCCACGCTGGCAGTACGGCAGCCACCCGCGCGTTCCGGCCATCGTCTGCCAGATGGATGAAGGCTGGGATGCGCTGCGCGCCGAGCGCATCGCCAAGCGCGACCACCAGGACCGTGGCTCGCATGGCTACGACAATGCCCTGCCGTCAATGCGTGCGGTGTTCGTGGCGCGCGGACCGTCGTTCCAGCAGGGGCTGCTGATCGATGGGTTCGACAACGTGGATGTGTACCCGTTGCTGGCGCATCTGCTGCAGGTACCGGCGGCGCCGAACGATGGCAATGCCGAGACGTTGAAGAAAGCGCTGCGCTGACCGCGCAGCCTCCGCCGGCCAGCAACACCGGCCCAAAAAAAACGCGGCGCCAGGCGCCGCGTTTTTTTCAAGCAACCGCCGGCCGGATCAGGCCTTGGCAGCTGCCTTCTTCGCCACAGCCTTCTTGGCCGGAGCCTTGGCCACGGTCTTCTTGGCAACCGGGGCGGCGGCGCCTACAGCGACCTTGCTCGCGGTGTGCGAACGGGCGTTGCCGTAGCTGGCGTTGTAGCGCTTGCCCTTGGCGGTCTTGCGGTCACCCTTACCCATGTCTTCAACTCCTCAAGTGTGAAATCTGGTTACCCCGTACTGACACGGGTTCGGCGGGGCCGCCTTGCTGGGCGCCCCCGCGCACGATCAGAAAGCCTATCACGACGCGCCTAGTGCGCGCAGCTGGCGTCGTGGACGTGGCCGTGGTTCAGGCGCAGGTTCACCAGGTGGGCCACGCCCACCAGCAGGCCGCCGACCGTCATCACCACCGCATGCGGCACTGCATTGTGGTGCAGCGGGTCGTACAGCACGCCCGCCCACAGTGCCACCAGGCCGGGAATCAGGAAGCCCAGCGCGCGCAGCGCGCCATGCCGGCGGTAGCCCATGACCAGGCTGAACAGCCCCAGCAGCGTCACGAACACCACCAGCGCCATCTCCACCCCGTCGCTCAGCCAGAACGACAGGCCCAGCGAAGGCGCGATCGCAAGCAGCACCGGAATGACCGCGCAGTGCACGGCGCACAGCATCGAACCGGTGGCACCGAAGCGATCGAGCAGGCGGCGGAACGAGGAGGACAGGGACATGACTTCCAGCAGGGTCGGCGAATCGTTATGGAATAATATAACATTCACTCCTGCCCCGCACGGTTTCCCTCCCCCTGTCAGTCGACGGGATACGTGCGCCACCCGATTGATACAAAGTAACAAAGGACTTGCCGATGTCTGCCCATTCCCCGCGGTTGAAGCCGCATTCCCTTGCCTTGGCGCTCGCGGCGCTGCTGCCCACGGCCGCATTCGCCGCTGGCGACGACGCTGGCCAACGTGACCGCCACCTGACCGAGCTGTCGTCGGTGCAGGTCACCGCCTCGCCGCTGCAGGGCGATGCCGAATCACTGGCGCGCCCGGTGGACGTGCTGACCGGCGAACGCCTGGACGAACAGAAGGCTGGCACCCTGGGCGACACCGTGGCCAAGCTGCCCGGCGTGCAGAGCACGTTCTTCGGCCCCGGCGTCGGCCGCCCGATCATCCGCGGCCAGGAAGGCCCGCGCGTGGCCGTGCTGTCCAACGGCATGGGCAACATGGATGCCTCCACCGTCAGCGCCGACCATGCCACCAGCATCGAACCGTTCCTGGCCGACCAGATCGAAGTGCTGAAGGGCCCGGCCACCCTGCTGTTCGGCAGCGGCGCGATCGGCGGCGCGGTGAACGTGGTCGATGGCCGCATTGCCCGTGACCTGCCGGACCGCCCGCTGAGCGGCCGCGCCGAACTGCGCGGCAACTCGGTCAATGACGAACGCAGCGGCATGTTCCGCCTGGACGGTGTGAGCGGCAACGTGGTGCTGCATGTCGACGGCCTGGTGCGCAACGGCGATGACTACCGCATTCCCGGCTATGCGGTGATCGACAGCCTGGAAGACCACCATGACGACCACGACCATGACCACGCCGGCGAAGAAGGCGAAGAGCCGCGCCGCGGCCGCCTGGACAACAGTTCCATCCGCACCCGTGCCGGTGGTGTGGGCGCGACCTGGCTGGGTGAAGGCGGTTACTTTGGCGTGTCTGCCAGCACCTACCGCACGAACTACGGCATTCCCAACGGTGCCCACGTGCATGCCGAAGGCGATGACCACGACCATGATCACGACCACGACCATGGCGACGAGGAAGAAGGTGACGAGCACGACGTGCGCATCGACATGGTGCAGAACCGCTTTGAAACCAAGGCGGGCATCTACAACCCGGTGTCGTTCCTGAAGAACGTCAACGCGCGCGTGGCCTACACCGATTACGAGCACGTGGAGCTGGAAGCCGGTACGCCGTCCACCCGTTTCACCAACCGTGGCATTGAAACCCGCCTGGAAGCCGTGCAGCAGCAGATCGGCGGCTGGGACGGCGCCTTCGGCCTGCAGTTCGGCAACAGCGATTTCGGCGCCCGCGGCGAAGAGGCCTTCGTGCCGGACACCAACACGAAGAACGTTGGCTTGTTCGTGCTGCAGGAAAAGCAGTTCGGCCCGTTCAAGCTGGAACTCGGCGGCCGCCACGACCAGGTGAAGCTGGACCCCACCGGTGACTACCGCCGCCGCTCGTTCGATGCCACCAACCTGTCCGCGGCCGGCATCTGGAAGCTCAACGATGCGGTGGACCTGCGCATCGGCGTGGACAGCTCCGAGCGTGCACCGACCAATGAAGAGCTGTACGCGGCCGGCGCACACATCGCCACGCGTTCATTGGAAATCGGCGATGCCAACCTGAAGACCGAGCGCGGCCAGCGCGTGGAGCTGGGCATCCACACCCACAGCGAGCGCCTGGACTTCTCTGCCGCGATCTACCAGACCAAATTCAAGGACTTCATCTACCTGGCCGACACCGGCGTGACCGAAAGCCTGCCGGTGCGTGCCTGGACCCAGCAGGACGCGGTATTCAAGGGCGCCGAAGCCGAAGCACTGGTGCACCTGTTCGAAGGCGGCGCCGGCGATTGGGACCTGCGCGTGTTCGGGGATTACGTGCAGGCCAAGCTGGACGGCAGCGGCAGCCGCAACCTGGCGCTGGCGGTGCCGCACGGCGACCACAACCACAACTACACCGTGGAACTGGCCAACACCGGTTACCTGCCGCGCATCGCCCCGGCACGCGTCGGCGCGGATCTGCGCTGGGCCAAGGATGGTTGGCGCGCGTCGGTGGGCGCGGTGCGCTACAGCCGGCAGAAGGACGTGGCGCAGAACGAGGAACCGAGCGACGGCTACACCCTGGTCGATGCGCACTTCGCCTACCGCTGGGACCGCAACGACAGCAACAGCTACGAGGTGTTCCTGGACGGCAACAACCTGACCAACCGCGAAGTGCGTCCGCACACGTCGCTGCTGCGGGATTATTCGCCGCTGCCGGGCCGCGGTGTCGCCTTCGGCATCCGCGCGTACTTCTGATCGCGCCATGAGGAGTCGGATCCCTTTCCGCAGGAAAGGGCTCTGACCCCAGCCAACCATTTCCTGGCGACGTTCACCGCCGTTCTCTCCCGGGGGCCTCATGGCCCCCGTTTTTTATGTCGTGCAGACTGTGCGCAGCCAAGCTGCTCCCCTGCGAACCACACACATGCACGTTCTACCTCCGCGCCTCCCAACCCAAGACATGCTCCGCGATGCACTGATCTCAGCGGTCAGGATCGCCGTCGCCGAGTTGAAGAAGACGAATGAGCACCTCTACTACGTTGTACTCATGACCACAGGCGAAGCATTGGCTCCCGTACTTTGCGCTTGGTCGTCCGAGGCACTCCAACGCGCTGCCGATGCTTCGTTGTCGCCTGAAATACCCAGCGACTTGAAGTGGAGCTGCATGGACGCTCCCTACTTCGATATCGGCAGGGAGGCCTTTGAGCCTGTCCGTGCGCTTTTTGCTGCTCGTCCGGCCATGAACCCGTTCATGCCTGAAGCAGATTGGGCGGAGGAATACGCAATCCGGCTTGGCGCGATGGAGGAGGCTCTGCGTGTGTTGGACGCTGAAGGCTTCTTTGGAACCGACCCCGCCCGAGAAACGGTGTTGATCAATGTCGAAGTGATCCCGCCCGACTACAGCAACACACTGCGTGCGCGTCGTCTGAACCCAAGGGCGGCGCTGGCCCGATGGCGGTCGGAAGCGGCCGATCCAGCGGATTCGCAATAGGAACGCTTTCGCGATCGATCATCCACGCATGGCGTGGATCTTATCTCTTGCCGATCTGGCACTTTAGGTGCCGAGAGCCCGGCGTGGGCGACCGTGTGGATCCAGGTCTTGCGACCGTGAAGTAGCTTGGGTCCCCACCCCGGATTCTTCCTGAATCGTGGCGCCGATGAACCGCGAAAGTGGGACGTGGCACGGCCAGCGGCGCATAAGTGGTGGGCGCGCGGTGGTGCGTGAAGCTCTCTACATGGCGGCCCTTACAGCCATCCGGTACGAACCACGGCTGCGCGATTTTTACGCTGGCCTGAAGGCCAAAGGCAAAGTGAGCAAGGTCGCCTTGGTGGCGGTCATGCGCAAAATGCTTGTGATCCTCAATGCCCGCAAGCGGACGCCGAGTTGGCCCTCGGCAGCCCCTGACAAAACAGTTGCTACTGCTCATCATCTTCTTCACACCGCATTTACAAAGATGTGCGTACAGCAACAAACGGACATTCCCGTCACTCACCGTCTCGCCAACCGGACACATGTGTCCGATAATGAAGCCATGACCGCACAACGCGCTGATGCTGCCGCCCGCCGGGCTCTGATCCTCGATGCCGCCGACCATGTGTTCGGCCAACACGGCGTCACCGCGCCGCTGGACCTGGTGGTCGAGCGCGCCCAGGTGGGCCGCGCCACCCTGTACCGCAATTTTCCCGACCGCACCGCCCTGATCCAGGCCCTGCTGCAGCGCACGGTGGACCGCATCCGTCGTCAGGTGGAACAGCTGGGCGACCGCGACGATGCGCTGTTCGAAGTCTTCGAGGGCATGGCCCAACGCATCATCGATTCGCCGGCGCTGGCCGACTACTGGCGCGCGGTGGATTCAGACGTCGCCGCCATGCGCATCGCCCGCGAGACCGTGCGCGACCTGCTGGAAGCACCGATCGCGCGTGCCAAGGCCGCCGGCCTGTGCCGCCCGGATCTGGAGAAGACGGATATTTCACTGATCTCGGGCATGCTGGGCGCAGCCCTGCGCGGCAAGACCCGCGAAGAGCGCGCGCAGCTTGCCGGGCGCGCCCTGCAGCTGCTGCGTGGGGGCCTTCAGGGAACAGCCAGCGGAGACCGCTGATGGTGCAGCCGTATCTCAAACCGATTCCGGATTGGGAGGAGCACGAAAAGCCGACCATGCCGGGCTCGGCCTCGATGCCCTGGCACCCGCCGCAGCGGCGGGCGGCCTACGCGCTGGTGTCGCTGCTGGTGGCGATCACCGGTGGCCTGGGCAATGCGCTGGTGACCGCCAACCTGCCGTTCCTGCAGGGGCAGCTTGCCATTACCCCCACCCAGGGCAGTTGGCTGGTCGCCGCCTACGCCATGGTGAACGTGACCGCCAACCTGCTGGCCTTCAAGTTCCGCCAGCAGTACGGCATCCGCCTGTTCGCCGAAATCGGGCTGGGCCTGTATGCGGCGCTGGCGGTGCTGCACCTGTTCGTGGGCAGCTTTGAAACCACCCTGCTGACCCGCGCGGCCAGCGGTTTTGCCGGCGCCGCCTGTTCCACCCTGGGCACGCTGTACATGCTGCAGGCATTGCCCCGGCGCTTCACCGGCAACCTGCTGGTGATCGGCGTAGGGCTGTCACAGCTGGCGGTGCCCATCGCCTGGATCGTCTCGCCAACGCTGGTCGATACCGGCCAGTGGCACCAGTTGTATTCCTTCGAAGCCGGCCTGGCGCTGTGCGCGTTCGCCGCGGTGGTGCTGCTGAAGCTCCCGCCCGGCGTGCAGATCAAGGCCTTCGAGCCGCTGGATTTCCTCACGTTCGCGCTGCTGGCGCCGGCCGTGGCGCTGCTGGTGGTGGTGCTGGCCCAAGGCTACACGCGCTGGTGGCTGGACACTGCGTGGCTGGGCTGGGCGCTGGTGGCGTCGATCGCGCTGACCACCACCGCACTGGTCATCGAGCACTATCGCCGCAACCCGCTGCTGCAGATCCGCTGGCTGTCCACATTGCCGGTGCTGCACTTCATCGTCGGCGCGTTCCTGATCCGCTTCCTCACCACCGAACAGTCCTACGGTGTGGTGAGCCTGATGCGGACGCTGGGCATGGGCCCTGACCAGATGCGGCCGCTGTTCGGCGTGATCCTGGCAGGGGTGATCACCGGCATCGCCGGGGCCTCGCTGACCTTCGGGCCGAAGCGTCTCATTCCGCAGCTTCTGATGGCCATCCTGCTGCTGGGCACGGCCGCGGTGCTGGACCAGCACCGCACCAGTCTGGACCGCCCGCACGATTTCTACATCAGCCAGTTCCTGGCCTCGGTAGGCGCAGGCATGTTCATGGGCCCGCTGATCATGCTCGGCATTTCCGCTGCGCTGAAGCAGGGCGTGGACCACATGATCACCTTCCTGGTCACCCTGTCGATCACCCAGACACTGGGCGGGCTGGCTGGTTCGGCGGTGCTGGGCACCTTCCAGCTGCACCGCGAACAACTGTATTCCAGCGCGTTGACCAGCCAGCTCGATCCTGCCGATCCGGTGGTGGCGCAGCGCCTGCGCATCCAGCAGCAGGTGTATGCGGCGCAGATCACCGACCCGGTGCTGCGCAGCGCGCAGGGCAGCGCACAGCTGGCGCAGACCACCCGCCGCGAAGCCAATGTGCGCGCCTTCAACGATGTGTTCACCCTGAGTGGCTGGCTGGCCATCGGCTTCCTGGCCTGGCTGCTGCTGTTGTCGCTGCGCACCGCCGTGCTGAAGCAATGGCGAAAGCGCCACCCCGTTACCCCCGCTGCGGCTGCCGCAGCACCCCGCTGAGTACCCCTGCCATGTCTCCCGTGCCGCCACGTTCCGACGAACCTGACACCACCGACAACGTGAGCCCGCCGCCCCCCACTGATGCCGCGCCGGCGGCGGCGCCGGCTGCGGCCGCCGCGCCCAAGTACCTGCGGCCCAGTGCACGCAGCGTGGTGGTGATGATCGTGGTGGCGCTGCTGGGCATCGCCCTGATCCTGCGCGCCTGGCACCTGTGGCCGTTCACCAGTACCGTGATGGTGACCGACAACGCCTATGTGCGCGGGCAGATCACGGTCATGGCACCGCAGGTGAACGGCTATGTGACCGAGGTGCTGGTGAAGGATTTCCAGCACGTGAAGCAGGGCGAGCCGCTGCTGCGCATCGACGACCGCATCTATGCACAGCGGGTGGCGCAGGCCGAGGCAACGCTGGACAGTGCGCGCGCCGCGCTGGCCAATTCGGACCAGTCGCAGGCGCAGAACCGTGCGCAGATCGGATCGGCGCGCGCCACCCTGGCGGCCGGGCAATCGGAACTGCAACGCTCGCGCAATGAGCTGAAGCGCTACGAGGAACTGGCGGCGCAGCAGCTGGTCTCGATCAACGACCGTGACAAGTTCCGCACCACCCAGGCCTCGGCGCAGGCCAGCGTGCAGCAGTCGCAGGCGCAGATCCGCATTGCCGAGGAAACGCTGGTCTCCACCCAGGTCGCGCGCAAGGGCCTGGAAGCACAGGTGGAAAGCGCGCAGGCGCAGCTGGAACTGGCGCGCATCGACCTGGCCAACACGGTCATCCATGCCCCGCGCGATGGCCAGATCAGCGAGGCGAGCGTGCGCGTGGGCCAGTACGTGGCCGCCGGTTCGCAGCTGCTGTTCCTGGTGCCGGATGCATTGTGGGTAGTGGCCAACTACAAGGAAGGCCAGACCTGGCAGATGCGCATCGGTCAACCGGTCACGTTCACTGTGGATGCCTTCCAGGGCCAGGTGCTGCACGGCCATGTGGAGCAGATTGCGCCGGCCACTGGCTCGGAATTCAGCGTGCTGCGCCCGGACAACGCCAGCGGCAACTTCACCAAGGTGGTGCAGCGCTTGCCGATCCGGATTTCGATCGACGCCGGGCAACCGCTGGCGGCACGGCTGCGGCCTGGCATGTCGGTGATCGCGCGGGTGGATACCGCGACCAAGCCGATGGACTGATGCGCGGGCCCGGTAGCGTCGACTGCCGTCCTGCCCCACCGTGCCGCCTCGCCGAAGGCGGCAAGCCTGTGGCTCCACTTTTTTTGTAGCGTCGAGCTGTGCTCGACTGTCTTACCCCGGGAAAAGGCAACAGACATGAAGTTCACCACATTGGCCAGACGAGTGGCCAAAGGCACTGCACCGCTGGCATACGGCGGCGACATTGAAGTTGAGGACCTGATCGCCTATGCCCTGCAGCATGGGGCGGAAGGCGCCGAGGAAATCGAACGGCTGCGGGTGTTGCACGGCTGGCTGGATGATGGCCTGCTGGCCGACGGCACGCGGGTCGTGCCGTTCGGTGGCTGGGCCAGGGCGTGCACCGCCTGGGGGCGCCACGGCGTGGAGGGCCTGCGCCCGATGCTGGATGACCCGAAACTGGCGACGTTCGCACTGGGCATGCTGGCCGATGTCAGCGGGCCTGCGGCCGTGGCCATCCTGCTCGACGTCGCCGAGCGCGCCGACTGGTCGCGTGCGAGCGCCCCCACCGACCTGCCGTGCCAGTCGCTGTACTGCCTCAATACGGCGCTTTCGGCAGACGCCGGCGTGGAGATCACTCCGGATATCCAGGCAGCGGTGCTGCGCATCGCCCGGCGCATCTGGGACCACCCGAATCCCAATCCGCACTTCCTGGCCCAGGCGCTGTTCTTCGTGCGCCGGGCCGATCCGGCGCAGGCCCTTGCCTGGGTCGAGGCACTGGCGGTGGAAGACCCGGTGCTGGTCGATGCCAAGCGCAAGGTTGTCAAGCACCTCAGGGCCAGGCTGCCACGTTGAGGGCTGCCGGCCAGCGGCCGGCACTATCGGTCCGTTACCCGGCGCAGCGCGCGCAAAGGCCGTGCACTTCCAGGGTCTGCGCCTGCGGCTGGAAACCCAGCTCCTTGGCGCGCTTTTCCAGCTGGGTGACGATCTCGCGATCTTCCAGCTCCACCGCGCTGTGGCAGCTGTTGCAGATCAGGAAGGGCACCGAGTGCGCCGCGCTGCTGGGATGGTGGCAGGCCACGAAGGCGTTCACCGATTCCAGCTTGTGCACGAAGCCGTTGGCCATCAGGAAATCCAGCGCACGATACACGGTGGGCGGGGCGTCGGCGCCCACGCCCTTGCCGCTGCGCACCCATTCCAGCAGCTCGTAGGCCTTCACCGGCTTGCCGGCCTCGGCAATCAGCTTCAGCACGTTGGCGCGGATCGGGGTCAGGCGCAGCCCACGCTCGCGCGAGACACGCTCGACCACCGCCACGAAATCCGATGCGTCGTGGACGTGGTGGTGCGGGGCGGTACAGGCAGAAGCAGGTTTGGCGGGCATGCGCGTTCTCCGGTTCGGGGCTGGGCCGCAGGGCTCAGGCCGTTGCTACCTTGGTAATGGCCACATCGATGCGTTTCAAGGCCTGCTCGCGGCCGGCCAGGTACACGGTATGGGAAATGTCAGGGCTGACCTGGGTGCCGGTGATGGCCACGCGCAGCGGCTGGGCGACCTTGCCCATGCCGATTTCCAGCGCGGCGGCGGCATCGTGCAGGGCCACTCCCACCGCCTCGGCGGTCCATTCCGGCAGCGCGGCCAGCAGTTCGCGGGCCTTGCCCAGCGGCAGTTCGGCGCCGGCCTTGAAGTGCTTGGCCACGGCCGCCTCGTCGTACTCGGTCAGCGGCTGGTACCAGACCACGGCCTTCTCGGCCATTTCCTTCAGCGTCTGCACCCGCTCCCGCAGGGCGATCACCACGTCCACCGGGGCCGGGCCGGCGGCCACGTCCAGGCCCAGCTTTTCAAGCTGGTAAACCAGGTGCGGCACGATGCTGGCCGGTTCTTCGGTCTTCAGGAAGTGCTGGTTGACCCAGCCCAGCTTGGCCATGTCCAGGCGCGAGGCCTTGGAATTGCAGTTGGTCACGTCGAACAGGTCGATCAGCTCCTGGCGGCTGAACAGTTCCTGGTCGCCATGCGACCAGCCCAGGCGGGCCAGGTAGCTCAGCAGGGCGTCGGGCAGGTAGCCGGCGTCCTTGTACTGCATCACGTCGGCCGCACCGGTGCGCTTGGACAGCTTGGCGCCCTGCTCGTCCAGGATCATCGGCATGTGGCCGAACTTCGGCACCGGCGCGCCGATGCCTTCGTACAGGTTGATCTGGCGCGGGGTGTTGTTGATGTGGTCGTCGCCGCGGATGACCTCGCTGATGCCCATGTCCCAGTCGTCCACCACCACCGCGAAGTTGTAGGTGGGGTAGCCGTCCGGGCGGAAGATGACCATGTCATCCAGCTCGCTGTTGGCGATCTCGATGCGGCCCTTGATCAGGTCGTCGAACACCACCGTGCCATCCAGCGGGTTCTTGAAGCGGATGACGCGGTTCGGGTCGTCCTTGCGCGGCAGGCCCAGGTCGCGCGCGGCGCCGTTGTAGCGCGGCTTTTCCTGCTTGGCCATGGCGGCCTCGCGCATCGCGTCCAGCTCTTCGCGGGTTTCGTAGGCGTAGTACGCCTTGCCGTCGGCCACCAGCTGTTCGGCCACTTCCAGGTAACGGGCGACGCGGTCGGTCTGGTAGATCGGGCCGACGTCGTAGTCCAGGCCCAGCCAGTCCATCGCCTCCAGGATCGCGTCGATCGCGCCCTGGGTGCTGCGTTCACGGTCGGTGTCTTCGATGCGCAGCACGAACTCGCCGCCGCGGTGGCGGGCCTCCAGCCAGCAGTACAGCGCGGTGCGGGCACCGCCGATGTGCAGGTAACCGGTGGGGCTGGGGGCGAAGCGGGTGCGGCAGATCATGGGGCGCTCGGGGAACGGGAATCCGCCGATTTTACCACCAGCCCCGCAAGGGCAAGGAGAGGCGGACGCGTCCAGCCCCTCCCGCCCGCTTTCTCAGGGCTGCGGTTCAGCCTTGCGCGGGAATGAGGCCTCGCGCATCGCCGCGTTGTAGGCGAACGAGGCCACGATGGCCGCCGCCTGCTTCAGATCGTCCGGTTCGGCGTGGTCCCAGGTGTCCAGATGGCTGTGGTGGACATTGGTGAAGTAATCCAGCCGGTCCTGGATGAACTGGAAGCCCGGCAGGCCGATGCGGTCGAAGCTGATGTGGTCGGTGCTGCCGGTGTTGCGGGTGGCCACGGTGGTGGCGCCCACATCATGGAACGGCGCCAGCCAGGCCTCGAAGATCGGCAGGGCCGCCAGGTTTTCCTGGGCGTAGATGCCACGGAAGCGGCCCGAACCGTTGTCCATGTTGAAGTAGACCTGGAACTTGCTGTAATCGCGGGTCTTCTGCAGCGCGCCGGTGGGCTCGCGCAGCGAGGCCGGCAATGCCTTCTGCGCCGCGTCGGTGGGCTCGGGGAAGCGGCCGAAGTGCTTGGCCACATACGCCTGCGAACCGATCAGGCCCTGTTCCTCGCCGCTCCACAGCGCCACCCGGATGGTCCGCTTCGGCTTGGCGCCGGTGGCCTTGAGGATGCGCATGGCCTCCATCATCACCGCCACGCCGGCGGCGTTGTCGGCCGCACCGGTGCCGCTGTGCCACGAATCCAGATGCGCGCCGATCATCACCACTTCATCGGGCTTGCTGCTGCCACGGATCTCGGCCAGCGTATTGTAGCCGGGCTGGTCGGCTTCGTCGGTGAAGCGAGCGGCCACATCCACGCGCAGGCGCACGCTCTGCTTGGCCGCCAGCGCGCGTACCAGCGGATTGAAGTGCTCGGCGATCATCGCCAGCTCGGGAATGCCGACCGATTCGCCGGCCTTGCGCGAGCCGCCGCCGGCCACGCGGATGATGCCGTTGTCCCAGCTGCTGATGCTGATCGAGGCCAGCGCGCCCTCTTCAACGAAGAACGCATTGACCTTGGCCGCCAGTTCCTGCCGCTCTTTGTATTCCTTCACCCGCTTGGCCCGCTCGGCGGCGGCATCCTTGGGCAGGGTGAATTCCTGCAGGCCTTCCAGCGAGGTGGCGTCGTGGCGGTGCGAATCGGCCTCGGTGCCGCGCTTGTACTCGCGCGCCTCGCCCAGCAGCAGGATCTTGCCGCGCAGCTTGCCGCGGTACTTCTCGATGTCCTCCGGCTTCTTGATCTCCACCTGCAGCAGTTCGCCTTCCACCGGCCCGTTCGTGCCCGGCGTCCACGCCTTGGGCAGGGCATGCAGCGGCTGCACGCGGTCGCCCAGCATTTCCACGCTGGCCGAGGTGAACTCCCAGCCGCGGCCGAAGTCATCGAAGGCTTCGTCGTGCACGTTGTCCAGCTTCCATTCGCTGAACTTACCGCGGGTCCAGGCGTTGGCGCGGCCCATCGCCGGAGAATTGGTCAGGCGCGGGCCGATGCGTTCGGTGAGATAGCCGAAGGTGTCCATCACCTGCGAGCGGTGGAACGCCTCCTGGCGGATACGGCTGACCATGTCCAGGTCGACCGTTTCGCGCTGCTGCGCCCCTGCATTGCCGCCCATCACCAGCGCTGCGGCCAGTACACCCCACTTCAGCCCACTCCACTTCAACACGCCGCACCCCTGCCCTTCGGCTCGATCATCAAGCCTTCGAGTCTAGCCAGCGGCGGCGGGCGCCCCCCGTCCCATCGGTCATGGGCGGTGGCCCTGGTGCATCCACTGGATCCACGCCATGCGTGGATGAAGCGTGCGAACCAAGGTTCGCACCCACCAGTTCCGGCAGTTCGCACCCACCAGTTCCGGCGGTTCGCACCCACCAGTTCCGGCGGTTCGCACGTACCAGTTCGCGGTGGATCACCCGCGCCAGCCCAGCCATAGCTGGGCCCGTTCCGGCAGCAGCAGCAACCAGTGCTGCTGGTCGATGCTGCTGCAGCCGTACACCGCGGCGTGCGCCGGCCAGTCTGCCGGCAGACCATCAATGCCGATGGCCTGCAGCGCGGCCGCGCCGGCCTGCCAAGGCCGGTAGCGTGGCACCCGCCCGGCCAGTGCGCCGCGCCCATGGCGGGCGCTGGCCAACCACTGCAGGCCTTGCTGCTGCAGGCCCTGGCAGGTCACCGCGGCCAGCTGGAAGCGGACCAGGCCGGGGGCGATCCGTGCCCCCGGCAGGGCCGCCAGCACACCATGTGCCTGCAGCAGTGCATCCACTTCCAGCAGCGCAGGAATGCCCTGCTGTGCCCGTTGCCGCAATCCCTGGCGCCAGCCCATGGTGTGCTCCTTACTTCAGCTCGCTGCCCAGCGCGTACCAGTCCACGCGGCGGGTCACCCACATCGCCACGGCCAGGATCGCGAACAGCAGCAGCGAGCCCATCAGCAGCGCGTTGTTTTCCGAAACCAGCAGCCCGTACAGCGCGCCATACAGCAGCGTCAGCATCGCCGCAAAGCCCAGCCCGCGCTTCCAGTGCCCCAGCACGTTGGCCAGGTACACCGCCTGCAGCCCGATGCAGGCCACCGCCGAGACCAGATAGGCCAGCCAGAACGCGATGTGCTCGGACAGACTGATCAGCAGCAGGAAGAAGATCGCCAGCGCCAGGCCCACCATCAGGTACTGCAGCGGGTGGATACGCAGCGCCTTGATCAGCTCGAACAGAATGAAACCAACGAAGGTGAGCACGATGAACAGCACGCCGTACTTGGACGCACGATCGGCCTGGGTGTAGCTGTCCACCGGGTCCACCAGCGAAACCGCCACCGCCTGTGCGTCCAGATTGCCGCCCTTGCGCAACTGGTGCTGCGCATCGGAGGCCAGCGACGATACCGCCCAGCGCGCATCGAAGCCCTGGCCATCGACGCGGCGCTCGTTGGGCAGGAAGGCACCGGTGAACGAGGGGTGCGGCCAGCTCGAGCGCAGCGCGATCTGGTTGTCATCGCCCAGCGGCACCACCGACAGCGCACGGCTGCCGTCCAGGCGCAATTCCAGTTCCACACTGCTGGCGGCCAGGGTGCCGCCACCGGCATCGGCAAAACCGGCCACCGGCGCATGCAGGCCACGGCCCAGCGCATCGGCCGCGCCCACACCCGGCAGCAGCCGCACCTGCTGGCCATCCACGCGTAGATTCGGCGTGCCCACCAGGCCGCGGGCGTCGGACACGCCCAGCGCCACGTACGGCTGGCCGTAGCTGCGGCCGGCCTTCGCCGGGTAGTCGTCGGCGGCGAAGCTGGCCTTGACCTGGCCGTTCCAGCTGTACACCGGCACCTTGAAGAGCCCCACCGAGCGCTGGCTGGGCAGCAGTTCGCCGTTCACTTCCAGGGTGGTCGGCACCTGCAGCCACTGCCCTTCGGTCGTCTGCGTCTCGGTCTTCTTCACGCCCTGCGCGTCCACCACTTCCACCTGCTGGCGCTCTACCCACGGCACCACCCGCACCGGGCCGATCAGTCGCTGGGTGCCGGCGCGGCTTTCGGCCACGCGCGAATACGCTTCATCACGGTACGCGCTGCGCTCATTGATGACGCCGCGGATCATCATCAGGGGAATCAGCAGCAGCAGGATCAGGCCGCCAACAATGGCGAACCGCAGCAGCATCTTCAGGGATTTCATGGTCCATCCTCGTTGGAGAGGACTGCAGGATGGACGCCGCCGGTGAGCGGGGTTTGTGGCGAATTTGAAGTGGGTGTGAAGTCAGCGCCGGGCGCGCGTGGCCGGGCTGCCGGCGGGCAACCACAGTTCGGCCAGGGTGCCGCCACCGTCGCGTGCCGCCAGGGCAGCGCGGCCGTCGTGCAGGCGGGCCACCTCCTGCACGAAGGACAGGCCCAACCCGGAACTGCGGCGACCGCTGCCAGGCCGGGCCAGCGAGTAGAAGCGTTCGAACACCCGTTCGCGCGCGTAGTCGGGAATACCGGCGCCACGGTCGGCCACCTGCAGGCGCACGCCCTGGCCCTCGGTCTGTGCCGACAGCTCCACCACCGAACCGGGCGGCGAGAACGCCACCGCGTTGTCGATCAGATTGTGCAGGGCCTGGCGCACCAGGTAGCCATCGCCGTGTACGCGCAGGCCTGCCCCAGCGTGGGCCACAACCTGTACGCCTGACGCCTGCGCGGCCACCTGTGCGGCGTCGGCGGCCTCATCCAGCAGGGCACTCACCTCGATCGGCGCACGGGTCTGCAGCCAGCCGTGCTGTTCCACTTCGGCCAGCGCCAGCAGCTTGTCGATGGTTTCGGTCAGCCGTTGCTGCTGGTCGACGATGCTGCGCGCGAAATGCGCGCGATCCGCATCGGGCATCGGTTCCTGCAGCAGCTCGGCCGCGCCACGGATCGCCGCCAGCGGGCTCTTCATTTCATGCGTGAGCGACTGCACGTACTGTTCAACATAGGCCTTGCCTTCCAGCTTGCGGCGCATGGTTTCCAGCGCCTGACCCAGTTCGCCGATCTCGTCGCGGCGGCGTCGTGGCGGCGGAACCGGCTCGCCATTGGTCACCGCGCGTGCGTAGCGGCTGAGCTGGCCCAGGCCACGGGTCAGCCACACGGTCACCAGGATGCCCACCAGCGCCGACAGGCCGATCAGCCACGCACCGCGCTCGATGATGGCGCGCTGGCTGGCGGCGATGAACGGATCAATGCTGCGATTGGGCTGGGCCAGGCTGAGCACGCCGATCAGGGTCTGGCCATCGGCCGGGTCGTACACCGGCGCAGCCACGTGCATCACCGTGTTGCCTTCCTCGCCCGGAATCTCCGGGCTGGACCGCGCGCCGTACTCGCCGCGCAGGGTGCGGTAGACATCGTTCCAGCGCGAATTGTCGCGCCCCACGTCGCGCCCCAGCGAATCGTAGATCACGATGCCGCGGGCGTCGGTGATGGTGACCCGGTAGTCCAGCGCACGCTTGGGAAAGCGCCAGACCATGGCCTTCAGGTCGCGCTGCCGCGCCTTGGCCAGGTTGCGGGTGAAGCTGCCGCTGCCGATGGTGCCGGCCTTGACGTCGGCGGCGGCCATTTCGGCCAGCACGTTGGCCGCATCCACCAGGGTCGATTCCATCGCCTGGCGCACGCCGGGCTTCACTTCGTTCACGAACACGCGCATCACGAAGAATGCGGCGATGCCCACGATCAGGAAGAAGCCCAGGAACAGTTTCAGCATCAGCCGCATGGCTACACCTGCAGTGCGTAACCCACGCCGCGGTGGGTGCGGATCGGGTCGTCGCTGGCACCGGCCGCGCGCAGCTTGGCGCGCAGGGTCTTCACGTGGGTGTCGACAGTACGGTCGGCGCTGTCGGCGCTGCTGTCCCAGCCACGGTCCATCAGCTGGGCGCGGCTGAGGATGGCGCCGGGGCGCTGCAGCAAGGCGTCCAGCAAGGCGTATTCGTAGCGGGTCAGCTCCAGCGGCTGGCCCTGGAAACGGATGCGCCGGCCCTCGCGATCGATCGCGAAGGCACCGGTTTCGCGCCAGCCGCCGTCCTCGACCGGGCCCGGGGCGACGATGACGGGCGCTGGCACCCGGCGCAGGCGCGCCCGTACCCGCGCCACCAGCTCACGCGGCGAGAACGGCTTGGTCATGTAATCGTCCGCGCCCAGTTCCAGGCCCAGCACCCGGTCCAGTTCGTCATTGCGGGCGGTCAGGAAGATCACCGGCAGCTGCGCCACCGCGCCGGGCAGCGCACGCAGGCGCCGGCAGACTTCGAAGCCGCCCAGGTCGGGCAGGCCCACATCCAGCACCAGCAGGTCGATGCCCCCGTCCTGCAGGCGCTGCAGAGCCTCCCCTCCCAACAGGCAGTGGCTGGCCGCATAGCCTTCGCTGCGCAGGGCGTAGAGCACGGTTTCGGCAATGGCGGCTTCGTCTTCGACCACCAGCACATGGGCAACGGGCGCTGTCATGGCGCGCAGCATAGCCGCTGCGGCCGCCGCCCCGTACACTGCCGCCCATGAACTATCGCCACGCCTTCCATGCCGGCAACCATGCCGATGTCCTCAAACACATCGTGCAGTTGGCCCTGATCGACAGCTTCAAGCGCAAGGACAGCCCGTTCTTCGTGCTGGACACCCACGGCGGCGCCGGCCGCTACCTGCTGGCCAGCGAAGAGAGCCGCAAGACGCTGGAAGCCGAATCCGGGGTCATGCGCCTGATGGCCCAGCCCAAGCTGCCCGAGGTGGTGGAGCGCTACCTGAAGGCGGTGCAGGCCGACAACCCGGTGGGGGCGATGATCACCTACCCCGGCTCGCCGCTGCTGACCGCCCAGGCCATGCGCGCGCAGGACCGCATGGCGGTGTGCGAACTGCAGGAGGACGAAGCCGCTTCGCTGAAGGCCCTGTTCGCCCATGACAGCCGCGTGGGCGTGCACCCCGGCGACGGCTACGGCCAGCTGCGTGCCCTGCTGCCGCCCAAGGTCAACGGCAGCAAGATCGGCCGCGGCCTGGTACTGATCGATCCGCCCTACGAAGCGCAGGATGCCGAGTACCAGGCGATCCTGGCCGCGCTGGCCGAAACGCTGGCGCGCTGGCCGCAGGCCACCTGCGCGGTCTGGTTCCCGATCAAGCAGCGCCGCACCATCCTGCACTTCCTGCGCAAGGCCACCGCCCTGCCGGTGAAGTCGGCCCTGACCATCGAATTCCTGGTGCGCCCGGATGATTCCCCGCTGCGCCTCAACGGCAGCGGCATGCTGGTGCTCAACGCCCCCTGGCAGTTCGACCGGGTGGTCGGCCCGGCCCTGCCGGCGCTGCGCCAGCACCTGGGTGAACCGGGTGCCACGACCCGCCTGGACTGGCTGAAGACCGCCGAATAAGCGACGATCTGCCATCTTCACGAGGCTGTACCTGCGTGAGCCTTTTGTTCACGGAACACAGCCTCGGTGATGCCACAATCGATGGACCACCAAGGAACCACCCGGTATGGCCACTCGCAACCGCATGCCGCCCTGGCATGAGATCTTCAAGGCTCCCAGCGGCCACGAGCTGCTGATCCGCCCCATCCGCCCGGAAGACGGCGCGCCGCTGCAGGCCGCCTTCAGCCTGTTCGGGCCGGAAGAAATCCGCGACCGTTTCCTGCAGGCGGTCACCGAGCTTTCGCCGGAAACGACCCAGCGCCTGACCCACCCCAATCCCAAGACCGAGATCACCCTGGTCGCGGCCGAATCGCTGCCGGCCGGCGAAGCCGTGGTGGGCGCGGTGGCGCGCGCCTCGATCATTCCCGGTACCCGTGAAGCCGAGTACGCGATCCTGATCAGCCGCTTCCTGATCGGCCAGGGCTTGGGCCGGCAGCTGATGCGCAAGCTGGTGAAGTGGGGCCGCGGCAAGTACCTGGACCGCCTGTACGGCGATGTGGCCGCCGAGAACGAGCCGATGAAGCAGCTGGCCGCCTCGCTGGGCTTCAAGCCGGTACCGCACCCCAACGGCGCCGAAGGCCTGGTGCGCATGGTGCTGGAACTGGACAACTGAGGTGACGCCGGGCCTTGCCCGGCGTGCCGACCCCACCGCGACGTTCGCCGGGCATGGCCCGGCGCTACCGCGACGTTACGCACACGGTCACGACAAGGGCATCTGTTAAGATCGGCGGTCCATGTCGCGTACTCCATACCCCGCCCCGCCGCTGCCCCGTGCCGGCCAGCTTCGCGCCTGGTGGCGCGCCCCCGCCTCGCCCACTGCACTGGCCTGGTACCTGGTGCAGGCCGCACGTGCGCACACGGCGCCGCTGCTGGTCATCGCCCGTGACAACCACGGCGCCAGCCAGCTGGAAGCCGATCTGCACACCCTGCTGGGCGCCGATCCGTCGCTGCCGGTGGTTGCCTTCCCCGATTGGGAAACGCTGCCCTACGACCGCTTCAGCCCGCACCCGGACATCATCTCGCAGCGCCTGGCCGCCCTGCACCGCCTGCCCACGCTGAAGCGTGGCGTGGTGATCGTGCCGGTGCAGACGCTGCTGCAGCAGCTGGCGCCGCAGAGCTATGTCATCGGCGGCAGCTTCGACCTGAAGGTCGGCCAGCGCCTGGACCTGGAGGCCGAGAAGCGCCGGCTGGAAAGCGCCGGCTATCGCAACGTGCCGCAGGTGATGGACCCGGGTGATTTCGCCGTGCGCGGTGGCCTGCTGGACGTGTTCCCGATGGGCGCCGACGAGCCGCTGCGGGTGGAACTGCTGGACGAGGACATCGATTCGATCCGCGCCTTCGACCCGGAAAGCCAGCGCTCGCTGGACAAGGTCGAGGCCGTGCACATGCTGCCCGGCCGCGAAGTGCCGATGGACGAGGCCAGCATCGCCCGCGTGCTGGCCACCCTGCGCGAACGCTTCGACGTGGATACCCGCCGCAGCGCGCTGTACCAGGATCTGAAATCCGGCCTGGCACCGGCCGGCATCGAGTACTACCTGCCGCTGTTCTTCGAACGCACCGCCACCCTGTTCGACTACCTGCCCGCAGGCAGTCTGCCGGTGCTGTGTGCCGGCGCCGGCGAGGCCGCCGAAACGTTCTGGACCCAGACCGCAGAGCGCTACGAGCAGCGCCGCCACGATGTGGAACGGCCGCTGCTGCCGCCGTCGGCGCTGTATCTGTCGCCGGACCTGCTGCGTGAGCGCCTGAACGATACCGCGCGCATCGAAGTGTGGGCGGCCGACCATGCGCGCATCGCCGATGCGCATGCGCTGGGCGACCAGCCGCTGCCGCCGCTGCCGGTGGCCGCGCGCGAGGCACCGGCCGGCGATGCATTGAAATCCTTCCTGGCCCATTACCCGGGCCGGGTGCTGATCGCGGCCGATTCCCCGGGCCGCCGCGAAGCCCTGCTGGAAGTGCTGCAGGCGGCCGAACTGAAGCCGCCGGTGGTGGCCGATCTGCCGGCCTTCCTGGACAGCGCCGAGCGCTTCGCCATTACCGTGGCGGCACTGGAAGACGGTTTCGCGCTGGACGAACCGCGCATCGCGGTGCTCACCGAGCGCCAGCTGTTCCCCGAGCGCGCGGGCAGCACCCGCCGCACGCGCCGTGCCGGCCGCGAACCCGAGGCGATCATCCGCGACCTGGGCGAGCTGACCGAAGGCGCGCCCATCGTGCACGAAGACCATGGCGTGGGCCGCTACCGGGGCCTGATCGCGATGGACGTGGGCGGCATGCCCGGCGAATTCCTGGAAATCGAGTACGCCAAGGGCGATCGCCTGTACGTGCCGGTGGCCCAGCTGCACCTGATCAGCCGCTATTCCGGCGCATCGGCGGAAACCGCGCCGCTGCACTCGCTGGGTGGCGAACAGTGGAGCAAGGCCAAGCGCAAGGCCGCCGAAAAGGTGCGCGACGTGGCCGCCGAACTGCTGGAAATCCAGGCGCGCCGCCAGGCCCGCGCCGGTCTGGCGCTGCACGTGGACCGCGCCATGTACGAACCGTTCGCGGCCGGCTTCCCGTTCGAAGAAACCCCCGACCAGCTGGCCGCCATCGACGCCACCCTGCGCGACCTGGCCAGCAGCCAGCCGATGGACCGCGTGGTCTGCGGCGACGTGGGCTTCGGCAAGACCGAAGTGGCCGTGCGCGCCGCCTTTGCCGCCGCCAGTGCCGGCAAGCAGGTGGCCGTGCTGGTGCCGACCACCTTGCTGGCCGAACAGCACTTCCGCAACTTCCGCGACCGCTTCGCCGATTACCCGATGAAGGTCGAAGTGCTGTCGCGCTTCAAGACCAGCAAGGAAATCAAGGCCGAGCTGGAGAAGGTCGCCGCCGGCACCATCGATGTGATCGTCGGCACCCATCGCCTGCTGCAGCCGGACGTGAAGTTCAAGGACCTGGGCATGGTCATCGTCGACGAGGAGCAGCGTTTCGGCGTTCGCCAGAAGGAAGCACTGAAGGCGCTGCGCGCCAACGTGCACCTGCTGACCCTGACCGCAACCCCCATCCCGCGCACCTTGAACATGGCCATGGCCGGCCTGCGCGACCTGTCGATCATCGCCACCCCGCCGCCGAACCGGCTGGCGGTGCAGACCTTCATCACCCAGTGGGACAACGCGCTGCTGCGCGAGGCCTTCCAGCGCGAACTCTCGCGCGGTGGCCAGCTGTACTTCCTGCACAACGACGTGGAAAGCATCGGCCGCATGCAGCGCGAGCTGTCCGAGCTGGTGCCCGAAGCGCGCATCGGCATCGCCCACGGGCAGATGCCCGAGCGCGAGCTGGAAAAGGTGATGCTGGACTTCCAGAAGCAGCGCTTCAACGTGCTGCTGTCGACCACGATCATCGAATCGGGCATCGACATTCCCAACGCCAACACCATCATCATCAACCGCGCCGACCGCTTCGGCCTGGCCCAGCTGCACCAGCTGCGCGGCCGCGTGGGCCGTTCGCACCACCGCGCCTATGCCTATCTGGTGGTGCCCGACCGCCGCTCGATCACCCCGGATGCGGAAAAGCGCCTGGAAGCGATCGCCTCGATGGACGAACTGGGCGCCGGCTTCACCCTGGCCACGCACGATCTGGAGATCCGCGGCGCCGGCGAACTGCTGGGCGAAGACCAGAGCGGGCAGATGGCCGAGGTGGGCTTCAGCCTGTACACCGAACTGCTGGAACGCGCCGTGCGCAGCATCCGCCAGGGCAAGCTGCCCGACCTGGATGCCGGCGAAGAAGTGCGCGGTGCCGAGGTCGAACTGCATGTGCCGGCGCTGATTCCGGAAGACTATCTGCCGGACGTGCACACCCGCCTGACCCTGTACAAGCGCATTTCCAGCGCGCGCGACAGCACCGAGCTGCGCGAACTGCAGGTGGAGATGATCGATCGCTTCGGCCTGCTGCCGGATCCAGCCAAGAACCTGTTCGCCATTGCCGAGCTGAAGCTGCAGGCCAACACGCTGGGCATCCGCAAGCTGGATCTTGGCGAGAACGGCGGTCGCATCGTGTTCGAATCCAAGCCGAACATCGACCCGATGGCGGTGATCCAGCTGATCCAGAAGCAGCCCAACCTGTACGCGATGGAAGGGCCGGACAAGCTGCGCATCAAGCACCCGCTGCCGTTGCCGGAAGACCGTTTCAACGCCGCGCGCGCCCTGCTGCTGACCCTGGCCGTGCGCTGACTGCAATCCCCCGGTGCCTTTCCGCTGCGGGCGGCGGAAGGGCACGCTTTTTGTTCCTGCGCCCGCGACAAGGAGTGTTGATGTGAATCGATTCGCCCCCCTTCTGCTGGCCACCAGCCTGGGCCTGCTGGCCGCCTGCCACAGTGGCATGAGCAACCGCGATTACCTGTACGAGAACGTTGCCAGCTGGAACAGCATGGTGAACACGGTCCAGCTGTGGACCGAAGGCGCGCGTGGCGAAGCCTTCCACGCCGCGCTGCAGGACGGCAAGAGCCTGGAACAGTTCCGCTTCGGCCTGGGCAACGCCCACAAGGAAGCCACCGACCGCCTGACCCATATCGAGCTGCTGACCCACGGCAAGGATGCCGATGCCCTGCACCAGGACCTGCGCGACTCGGTGCAGAGCACCGCCGACATGTTCGCGGTGATGCAGAAGATCGCTGCCCTGCCCGATGGTTACAGCGAAGAGCAGGTGACGCCGCTGCTGCAGGCACTGGATGAAGCCACCACGAAGATGGACACCGACATGCAGGCACTGAGCGATGCGCAGGACGCGTTCGCCAAGGCCAACCGCATCCAGCTGCAGACCACCGGCTGATCGCGCATGCGGCCAGCGCGCCACACGGTGCACAGGCCGCACGCGTTACCCTAGGTGCCACTCTTCCAGACCGGCCCGCAGCTGCGGGCCGGTCGCTTTCGCGCACTGCCTGCGCCTGCACACCGATGCCCCACTCCCAAGCCCCAGACCTGCTGCACGAACATGCCTGCCTGATCGATGCGCTGTCGATGTCGCTGCAGATGCGCGATGCTTACACCCGCTACCACTGCGACCGCGTGGGCGTGCTGGCCCAGCGCCTGGCCGCGCACTGCGACCAGCAGGACGAAACCTGCGCGTTGATCGGCCTGGCCGCGCGTTTCCATGACGTCGGCAAGATCGGCATTCCCGATGACGTGCTGCTGAGCCCGCGCCGCCACACCACCGAGGAGCGCGACATCATGCGCGAGCATCCCGTGCGCGGCGAACACATTTTCCTGGCCACCGGGCGCAGCGATGCCACCGCAGTGGCGCGGGTGATCCGCGCCCACCATGAAGCCTTCGATGGCAGCGGCTATCCCGATGGCCTGCATGGCGAATCAATTCCGCTGGGCGCGCGCATCGTGGCCATCGCCGATGCCTACGACGCGATGACCAGCGCGCGCCCCTACCGCGGCGCGATGGAACATGACGCCGTGCTGCGCATCCTGGAAGATCAGTCCGGCGGACTGATCGATCCGTATGTGCTCAAGCGTTTCCACGGCATGCTGAAGCGCGAACCAGCGCTGGCCTGATCGACCGCGACGGTGGATGTTGTGGGGTAGAGCCGACTGGGTAGAGTCGACTCTACCCGCTCTCCACCCCCGCCATGCAAAAGGCCCGGCTTTCGCCGGGCCTTTCTGCAACTACGCCACTGCGGTGGGGATCACCAGATCACCACGCGCTTGTCGTCGGCGCGCACCATCGCATCGCCGGCCTTGCACTGGAACGCCGCAGCGAACGAAGGCATGTTCGACGGCGCGCCGTTGGCACGGAAGTTGGCCGGTGCGTGCGGATCGGTGTTCAGGCGCACGCGCAGCTCGCCATCGGTGAAGTTGCGGCGCCACACGGTGGCCCAGTTCATGAAGAAGCGCTGGTCCTGGCTGTGGCCATCGACTTCGACATTGGCCTTCGGGTCTTCCTTCAGCGCCATCTGCAGCGCGTCGTAAGCCACGGTCAGGCCGCCCAGGTCGCCGATGTTCTCGCCCAGGGTCAGCTTGCCCTTCACGAACACGCCCGGCACCGATTCGTAGCCGTCGAACTGCGCCACCAGCTGGTCGGTGCGTTCGGTGAAGGCCTTGCGGTCAGCGTCGGTCCACCAGTTGTCGAAGTTGCCGTTGGCGGCGAACTGGCTGCCCGAATCGTCGTAGCCGTGCATCATTTCGTGGCCGATGACCGCACCGATGCCGCCGTAGTTCAGCGCCGGGTCGGCCTTGGCGTCGAAGAACGGCGCCTGCAGGATGGCGGCCGGGAACACGATCTCGTTCTTGGTGGCGTTGTAGTAGGCGTTCACCGTCTGCGGGGTCATGCCCCACTCGGTCTTGTCCACCGGCTTGCCGATCTTGTCCAGCATGTAGCGGTAGTTGAACGCGCGTGCCGCCTGCATGTTGCCCAGGTAGCTGTCACCGTTGGTCTGCAGGCCCGCCCAGTCACGCCACTTGTCCGGGTAACCGATCTTCGGAGTGAAGCTGGCCCACTTTTCCAGCGCCTTCTTCTTGGTTTCCTCGCCCATCCACGGCAGCTGCTCCAGGCGTGCCTTCAGCGCCTGCGACAGGTTTTCTACCAGGTGCTGCATGGCCACCTTCGATTCGGCCGGGAACACCGCATCGACGTACAGCTGGCCCAGGGCTTCACCCATGCCACCGTTCACTGATTCCAGCACGCGCTTCCAGCGCGGCTGCATTTCTTTCTGGCCACGCAGGGTGGTGCCGTAGAAATCGAAGTTGGCCTTTTCGAAGGTGCTGCTCAGGTACGGCGAGGCATCGTCGATGGTGTGGAAGCGCAGGTAGGCCTGCCAGGTGCTGGCCGGCACGTCGGCCAGCATCTTGTCCATTTCACCGAAGAAGCCCGGCTGGGCCAGCGAGAACTTCTGCGCGGCCGGCACCTTCAGGGTGTCAAACAGCGCGGTCCAGCTGAAGTTCGGGGTCAGCGTGTCGGCGTCGGCAGCGCTGAGCGGGTTGTAGCGCTTGGCCGGGTCACGCATTTCGATGCGCGACATCGACGCCTTGGCCAGGCGGGTTTCGAAGGCCATCACGGCCTTGGCCTGCTCAGCGGCCTGCGCAGCGTCCACGCCGGACAGGGTCAGCACCTGGGCGATGTAGGCCACGTAGGCATCGCGGATCTTGGCCTGCGCCTCGTCGAAGTAGTAGCCCTTTTCCGGCAGGCCCAGACCGCCCTGGCCGACGTAGGCGATCACGTTGGCCGAATCCTTGTAATCGGCATTGGCAAACAGCGAGAACAGCACGCCCTTGCCCTCGGCCTGGCTGTCGCGCAGGTACTGGGTGATGGCCGTGGTGTCGTTCAGCGCGGCGATCTTGTCCAGCTGCGGCTGCAGCGGTGCCAGGCCGGCGGCCTCGATCTTGGCTTCGTCGTTGCCGGTCTTCCAGATGTCACCGATCTTGGCTTCCACCGAACCGGCCTTGGCCTGGCTGGCGGCCGCCTGCTGCACCAGCGCGTGCTGCACTTCCAGCGAACGCTCGCGCAGGATCTCGAAGCTGCCCCAGGTGGTCTGGTCGCCCGGCACCGGGTTGGCCTTCAACCACTTGCTGTTGACGAACCCATTGAGGTCAGTACAGGCGGCGATGGACGGGTCCAGGTCGGCGCTGTTGAGCGAGATCAGCGGGGTCTTGATCTGCGACAGATCGAAGGCCGGCTTGGCATCGGCGGTGGCCGCCGGAGCGGTTTCGTTCTTGCCACAGGCGGCCAGCGAAGCGGCGATGGCGATGGTCAGGCCCAGCGGGACCAGGTTGCGGACGTTCATGGAGTCTCTCTCCGACGGCGAATCCTCAAGCCTAGCCGGGCCGCAGGTGCGGTGGACCGGCCAAAGGTCACAGGGCGTATGCCGGGCCGTTACCATCGTCGGCCATGAAGACCCTCACGCTCTCCACAGGCGCGGACGCACCGCTACGACTTCATGCCAACAATCCTCAGCTGGTGGGGGTTGAACACCTGCCAGGCACCATTGCCGCGCAGATGGCCGATGCGCCACGCGGGCAGCTGCTGGCATGGTCCGCAGCGGAAGCCGGGATCGCAGGGTTCAGCCAGGACAGTCGCACCCTGGTGCTGCCGCTGCCCGTGCCCAGCGCCGGAATTGGCAGCATGCGGCCAGCCAAAGGCCGCGGCTTCATCACCCTGTTCGTGCGCACGGACGACGCCCAGATGCTCGATGTGCTGGGAAGCGATACGTTCGATCAGGCGGCGCTTGATGGACTGCTTGGGCAGCGCGCGCCGTTGGGGGATCTGCTGGGGTGTGCGCTGGATGTGGAAGACTGGGGGTATGACTGCTGAGGGCGCAGCTACCCATGGGTGGTGGCGCTTCTGCAGCGTCGGGCCATCCTCGACTGCTGTTGGCAAGCCGTCGAGCATGGCTCGACGCTACAAAAGGAAAGGCCGGCTTGCGCCGGCCTTCTGTTTCTTATTTCGCCTTGCCCTGGTTGGCTACGGCTTCGGCAGCCTTGCGCGCCGCTTCCGGGTCGCCCAGGTAGCGGAACGACTTCACGGTCAGGTCGTCGTTCAGTTCAAACAGCAGCGGAATGCCGGTCGGGATGTTCAGCTCGAGGATTTCCTCGCGCGACACGTTGTTGAGGTACTTGTACAGCGCGCGCAGCGAGTTGCCGTGGGCAGTGACCAGCACGGTCTTGCCGTCCTTCAGCTGCGGCGCGATGGCGTCGTGCCAGTACGGCAGCACGCGGTCCAGGGTGGTGGCCAGCGATTCGGTGCCCGGCAGGGCGTTGCGGTCCAGGCCGGCATAGCGACGGTCGTGGATCGGGTGGCCCGGGTCGTCCAGCTCCATCGGCGGCGGCGGGATGTCATAGGAACGGCGCCACACCTTGACCTGGTCTTCGCCATGCTTGGCAGCGGTCTCGGCCTTGTCCAGCCCCTGCAGGCCACCGTAGTGGCGCTCGTTCAGGCGCCAGGACTTGTTCACCGGCAGCCAGTCCTGGCCCAGTTCGGCCAGCGCGCCCTGCAGGGTGTGGATGGCGCGCTTCAGCACCGACGTGTGGGCGACGTCGAACTGCAGGCCTTCCTCGCGCATCAGGCGGCCCGCGTTGGCGGCTTCGCTGCGGCCCTGGTCGGTCAGGTCGACATCGACCCAGCCGGTGAAGCGATTGTCCAGGTTCCACTGGCTCTGGCCATGGCGCAACAGTACGAGTTTACGGGTCACTGCAGGGTCTCCAACGCGAGGAAAGGCAGGTGGGCATTGTAGCCCCGCCGGGCCGGGCCCGCCGCTACCGGTGCACGTGGCCGTGATGGCCCTGCGCATCATGGTCATGGTCATGGTCATGGGCATGGTCGTGCTTCGCCGGTTGCCCACAGGCCTCGCCACAATGGTCTGCCTCCACCTGCAGGGTCACATGCTCGATGCCGAATTCATCATGCAGGCGGTCGCTCAGCGTGCGGCGCAGGGCGTCGGCATCGCTGCCTTCGCCCATCACCACGTGCGCGGTCAGCGCCGGCGTGCTGGAAGCCAGCGCCCAGATGTGCAGGTCGTGCACATCCAGCACCGCATCGTGGTCGCCCAGCCGTTCGCGCACCCGCGCCACATCGATGCCCTTGGGCACGCCTTCCAGCAGCACGTTGATCGCCTCGCGCATCAGCACCCAGGTACGCGGCAGCACCCACAGGCCGATCAGCACGGCCAGGATCGGGTCGATCGGCTTCCAGCCGGTCCAGCGGATCAGCAGCGCGCCCACGATCACCGCCACCGAACCGAGCATGTCGGCCCACACTTCCAGGTAGGCGCCCTTCACGTTCAGGCTTTCGCCGCTGCCGGCCTGCAGCAGGCGCATGGAAATCAGGTTGATCACCAACCCGATCGCGGCGATCACCAGCATGCCGGTCGAGGCGATCTCCTGCGGCTGGCGGAAGCGCTCGATCGCTTCCCACAGAATGTAGGCAGCCACCACGAACAGCATGGCGCCGTTGATCATCGCCCCCAGCGCTTCCAGCCGCGCATAGCCATAGGTGCGCCGCGCATCCGGTGGCCGCCGGCTCAGGCGCACCGCCACCAACGCGATCATCAGCGCCAGCGTATCAGTGGCCATGTGCGCCGCGTCGGACAGCAGCGCCAGGCTGTTGGTCCAGAACGCGCCCACCACTTCCACCAGCAGGAAGGTGGTGGTCAGCCCCAGCGCCCACCACAGCGGCTTTTCATGGCGGATCTCGGACGGCAGGTGATCGTGGTCGTGGCCCATGGCGAAGTTCCTGTGCAATGCGGTCAGGCTACGCCGCGCAGGCGCGGGAGACTATTACGCTGTTTATAACATTGCAGTGCGCGCTACCCCTCACGCGCGCCGCGCAGGCTGCACCGCACGTAAACTGGCTGCGCAACTGCGCTCAACCGCGCACGCCCGCAGCCGATACCGCTACGCCGCCTTACACCGCACGAGAACACCGTGGACACACCCCATCTGGACGATGCCAGCCAACCGCTGGCCGAGGCCTGGCAGCACAGCCTGCAGCAGGCCGGCCCGGCTGCCACCGCACTGCTGCATCGCGTGGCCAGCGACGCCCCGCCGCTGCTGGCGCAGCGCTTCTATGAAGTATTGCTGGACGATGCGCGCGCCCGTCGCTTCCTGTCCCACGAACAGGTGAAGCATCGCCTGCAGCCGGCCATGCAGCGCTGGCTGGTGCAGCTGCTCACCACTGACGCCGGCGCGGTCGCCAGCGGCGTTGCGGCGCAGCGGGTGATCGGCGATGTGCACGCACGCGTGGGCATTCCGGTGGACCTGGTCACCCGCGGCGCACGGGTACTGAAACACGATCTGTTCGCACGACTGCAGGCGCAGGCCAGCGACAGCGCCACCGCGTTTGCTGCCATCACCTGCCTGAGCACGGTGATGGACATTGCCATGGAAGGCATGACCCTGGCCTACACCCATGCCCGCGAGCGTTCTTCGCGTACCGATGCGGCCTATCGCCTGTTCTCGCTGGTGCAGAATGTGAGCACCGAACGCGAGCGCCAGCGCGCCCTGCTGCTGGATTGGGAAAACACCCTGCTGTACACGCTGGCTGGCCACGCCAGCAGCAGCGACAGCGCCAGCCTGGCCACCTCCGAATTCGGCCTGTGGTTCACCCACAAGGGCATTCCCAGCTTTGGTGAAAGCAGCGAAACCCAGCAGGTGGGGCAGCTGATCGCCCGCATCGACAGCGGGCTGCAGCACGCCATCGCAGACAACCCTGTACAGCGTCTGGCGCAGCTGCCGGCCATCCGCGAGGACCTGGCCAGCATCCGCACGCTGATGACTCTGTTGTTCGAGCGCATCGGTGAACTGGACGCCGGCAGTGACACCCTGACCAACCTGCTCAACCGCCGCTTCCTGCCCACCGTGCTGCGCCGCGAGATCGAACTGGCCACCCGCCACCAGACCCCGTTCTCGCTGCTGCTGCTGGACCTGGACCACTTCAAGGCCATCAACGATGGCCACGGCCACGATGCCGGCGACCGCGCCCTGCAGCACGTGGCGACGCTGCTCAGCCAATCCACCCGTGGCAGCGACTACCTGTTCCGCTACGGCGGCGAGGAGTTCGTGGTGGTGCTGGTGGCGGCAAGCCAGTCGCAGGCGGCGGTCATTGCCGAAGGCCTGCGCCGGCAGATTGCGCAATCGCCGGTCGCGCTGGCCGATGGCACCGTGCTGCCGTTGAGCGCCAGCATCGGCGTGGCCGGCCACGATGGGCACCCCGATTACGAACGCCTGATGGCACGTGCGGACGCGGCGATGTATGCGGCCAAACGGGGCGGCCGCAACCGCGTGGTGGTGGCCGACGCCGCGCTGCCCGAACCACCGGGACGGCAGGCGCAACCTCGCTGAATCAGACGCGGCGCCAGAACGCCCACCAGCCCAGCGCCAGCAGGGCAATGGCCGCGCCCGCCGCACACACGGCGGCCCAGCCCCAGCGCATCTGCAACCAAGGGCCCAGCGCCCCGCCCACGCCGCTGCCCAGCGCATAAAACAGCATGTACAGCGCCACTAGGCGCCCATGCTGCTGTGGCGGCGCGCGCAGCAGCAGTGCCTGGTTGGACACGTGCAGGGCCTGGCCACCCAGATCCAGCACCACCACGCCCAGTAGCAGCAATGCCACCGACTGCGGCAGGCCCAGCAGCGGCCACCACGCCAGCAGCATCAGCAGCAACGCCGCCAGGCTCACGCGATGGGCGAAGCCAAGGTCCATCCACTGGCCCACGCGCGCGGCCAGCACGGCACCGAATGCACCGGCCAGACCCAGCGCACCGATGGCGGCGGTGGACCAACCCAGCGCTGGGGCCGACAACGGCAGCGGCACCGCGGCCCAGAACACGTTCAGCCCCGCAAACAACAGCAGCGCCAGCGGACCGCGTTCGCGCAGCGCCGGGTTGCCGCGCAGCATGGCGAGCATGCCGGCATACAACGCACGTACGGACGGCAGCACCGCCGGTGCTGGCATGGCCGGAAGCCGCCGCCACAGCAGCAGCCCCACCGTCGCCACCAACACCGCCGACAGCAGATACACCGCGCGCCAACCAGCCACCGTGGCCACGGCACCCGACACCACGCGCGCCAGCAACAGGCCGATGAACACCCCGCCCTGCACCACGCCCACCGCACGCCCCCGTTCGTGCCCGGCGGCCAGACTGGCGGTGCAGGCAATCAGCCCCTGGGTCAGCGCCGTACCCAGCAGCCCCACCAGCACCATGCCCAGCAGCAGCCCTATGGAGCTGTTCGCCGCTGCCAGACCCAGCAGCGCCAGCACCAGCGCGCCCATCTGCAGTCGAAGCAATCGCCGGCGATCGAGCCGATCGGCCAACGGCAGCAGCACCAGCAGGGCCAGCACGCTGCCGACCTGGGTGGCCGCCACCACCCACCCGGCCAGCGCAGGCGCCAGTGCGAAGGCCTGCGCCAGCTCCGCCAGCAAGGGCTGCGCGTAATAGACATTGGCCACGCTGGCGCCAGCGGCGAGGGCCAGCAGCCCCCGCAGCGAGGAAGAAGGAGCGGAATGCATGCTAGTGGTTTCAATTTGCAACCAGATGCACGGTAGCGATTCTGGTTTTAAACTGCAACCAGATTACGGAGCCGCCCATGCACGCTGACAGCCCCTGCCCCGTTGCCCGCACCGTCGATCTGCTCGGCGACCGCTGGGCCCTGCTGATCCTGCGCGATGCCTTCGACGGCGTGGCCCGTTTCAGCGACTTCCAGCGGAGTCTGGGGGCGGCCCGCAACATCCTCAGCGACCGCCTGCGGCGCCTGCTCGACGCTGGCCTGCTGCAGCAGCAGCCCGCCGCCGATGGCAGCGCGTATCACGACTATGTGCTGACGGCTGCAGGCCAGGACCTGTTTCCGGTGCTGGTGGCCCTGCGCCAGTGGGGCGAACGGCACTGCTTCGCGGCCGGCGAAGCGCATTCGCTGCTGACCGAGCGCGGCAACGGCCACGCCCTGCCCTACATGCAACCGCGGGATCACACCGGCCAACCGCTGCCTGCGCACGCCACCGTGGTGCGCAAGCTGTAAACAGTGGCATCCCCCGAATGGGGGGCTCGACAGGGTCACCGGTGTCAAATAGCATTCAATTGCAATTGCATACGGTTCTCATTGACATCGGCGATGGCCGCTCCTACCTCTCCTTCTGCCGCCGGCGCTGCGCCGGCCAAGCGCGTGGCGCGCGGTAATGGTCATGGCCTGCTGTGGGCACGCGGGCTGCTGGCGCTGCTGGGCGGTTACGCCGTGGCCGCCTGCTGGGCCGCCGCACTGGCGCGTCTGCTGCCCGGTGCCAAGGCCGATGCCACCCTGGTGGCCACCATGGCCGCGTTCGTGGTCTACGCACTGGCCGCCATCTGGGCCTACGCCGCGCGCAGTACCCTGCGTGCCGCCGTGGGTCTGCTGGGCGCGGGCGCTCTCGCTGCGTTTATCGCCTGGCTGCTGCGCGGGAACATCGCATGAGCAGCGCCGGCAACCTGGGCGGCATCCGCCAATCGCAATCGGTGCTGCACACCTGGTCGGGCCTGGTGGTCGGCTGGGTGCTGTTCCTGATCTTCATTGCCGGTACCGCCTCGTACTGGAAGGAAGAACTGACCCGCTGGATGCAGCCGGAAATCGGCCTGCCCGCCGATGCCAGCACCGCCGTGGACCAGGCCCAGCAGTTCCTGGCGCGCACGGCACCGGACGCGCAGCGCTGGAGCATCGAACTGCCCGATTCGCGCAGCAGCGCCACCGCGGTCAGTTGGCAGCCCAAGGGCGAGAAGGAACGCCGGCGCGGCCAGCGCAATCCCAACCAGGCCACTCTGGATGCCAACGGCACGCCCGTGCAGGTGCGCGAAACACGCGGCGGCAACTTCTTCTACCGCCTGCATTTCGATCTGCACTACGTGCCGGTGCTGTGGGCGCGCTGGTTCATCAGTGCCTGTTCCATGCTGATGCTGGTGGCGATCATCAGCGGTGTCATCACCCACAAGAAGATCTTCGCCGACTTCTTCACCTTCCGCCGTGGCAAGGGCCAACGCACCTGGCTGGACGGCCATAACGCGCTGGCGGTGCTGTCGCTGCCGTTCCATCTGATGATCACCTACACCGGTCTGATCACCCTGATGACTCTGTACATGCCGTGGGCGGTGGATGCGAACTACCCCGGTGGCCGCGATGCGTTCTTCGCCGAACTGTTCCCGCGTGCGGAAAAGGTCGAGCCCAGTGGCGTGGCCGCTGTGCCGCCCGCGCTGGCCCAGGTGCTGCGCCGTGCGGAACTGCAGTGGGGCGGTGGCCACGCGGCGTCGCTGCAGATCGACCAGCCCGGTGATGCATCCATGCGCATTGCCGTGCGCCGCCAGCAGGCCGACCAGATTGCCGGGGCCAACGACACGCTCATCTTCGACGCGCGCGGCGAACTGCTGGATGCTGCCCCGCCGCGCTCGGCCGCCGTGGTCACCCGCGACGGCATGATCGGCCTGCACGCGGCACGTTTCGCACCCACCACGATGCGCTGGCTGTTCTTCCTGTCCGGCGTGGCCGGCACGCTGATGGTCGCCACCGGGCTGGTGCTGTGGACGGTGAAGCGTCGCACCCAGTTGCCCGATCCTGCGCGTCCGCACCTGGGTTTCCGTATTGTTGAACGGCTGAACATCGGCTTCGTCAGTGGCCTGCCGGTGGCCATGCTGGCCTTCCTGTGGGGCAACCGCCTGCTGCCGGTGGAACTGGCCAACCGCAGCGATGCCGAAGTGAAGGTGTTCTTCTACGCATGGGCGGCCTGCCTGCTGCACGCGCTGCTGCGCCCGGCCCGACGCGGCTGGGTGGAGCAACTGGCCGTGGCCGGCGTATTGGCGCTGGGCCTGCCGCTGTACAACCTGGTGGTCTGGCAGGGTGGCGCGATCACTGCGCTGGCCAACGGTGATGGCGCCCGGGCCGGCATCGACATCGGCCTGCTGCTGATCGGCGCCAGCCTGTTGTGGGCCGCGCGCAAGGTGCATCGTTTCGTGCCGGCACAACGCAAGCCACGCGCCGCACGTGCGGCCCCGGCGGCCGAGGCCAGCGCATGAGCGCGCTCGCCCTGCTGCTGGCGGCCTTCGGCTTCGTCTGCCTGGCGCTGGCGATGGAACGCCACCATCGCGACATCACCGGCCATGCGCCGGCCGCGCCGCGCCGCCGCGTGCTGCGCCTGCTGGGCGCGGCCGCGCTGGCGGCCAGCCTGGCACCCAGCATCGCGGCCTGGGGCGTTGCCCAAGGGTTCGTGGGCTGGTGTGGCGTGCTCGCCGCCGGCGCCGGCGCCATGGTGCTCTGGCTCAGTTTCCGCAGCCCGGCCAAGCCGGCGCCACGCCCGTCTTCCCGTTCCTGAACTAGAAAGGTCATTCCATGAAGCACACGCACTCTGGCGCCCTGCGCCGGAACGCCCTCGCCTTGTCACTCGCCTGTGCCGCCGTGCCGGCATTCGCCCAGGACACCGCGCCGACCACCACCGAACTGGACCGGGTGATGGTGACCCAGCGCACCGAGGGCTACCAGGTCTATGGCACCAACACCGCCACCAAGCTGCCGCTGACCCTGCGCGAGACGCCGCAGTCGCTGACCGTGTTCACCCGCCAGCGCATCGAGGATTTCAACCTCATCACGATTTCCGAAGTGCTGCAGCAGACGCCGGGCGTGACCATCCAGTCGTATGACAGCAACCGCACGCTGTTCAACGCGCGTGGCTTTGCCATCAACAACTTCATGTTCGATGGCATTCCCACCAACTACACCACCGGCGCCGGCGGCAACTCGATCCTCAGCGACACCTCCATCTACGAGCGCATTGAAGTGGTGCGCGGCGCCAGCGGCCTGGTCACCGGCTCGGGCAACCCGTCGGCCACGGTGAACATGGTGCGCAAGCGCCCGACCGAAACCTTCCAGGCCAGCACCAGCCTCAGCGCCGGTTCGTGGGATTACAAGCGCGCCGAAGTGGATGTGTCCGGCCCGCTCAGCAAGAGTGGCCGCGTGCGCGGGCGCTTCGTCGGCGCGTACACCGACAAGGAAAGCTGGGTGCGTTTCCAGCATGACAAGTCGCCCAGCCTGTACGGGGTGATCGAAGCGGACCTGACCGACAGCACCCGCCTGCGCGCGGGCATCGATTACCTGAAGACCGGTTCCGACGGTGGCGCCTGGAGCGCCTCGCCGCTGTACTTCCGTGATGGCAGCCGCGCGCACATGCCGCGCTCCTACAGCGCCGCCGCGCGCTGGAACGAATGGAACCGCGAAAGCACCAACTACTTCGCCACCCTGGAACAGCAGTTCGGCGCCGGCTGGAGTGGCCGCCTGGCCTACAACCACCGCGCCACCGATACCGATTCGCTGCTGCTGGCCGGTTCCAACACCGGCAACTGGGCCGATGCAGTGACCGGCCTGGGCCTGCGCATTGCCGATACCTATTCGGTGTCGGAAACCCGCGAAGATGCCTTCGACCTGTACGCGTCCGGTCCGTTCCAGCTGTTCGGCCGTTCGCACGAACTGGTGGTGGGCATCAACCACTACGACCGTGACCTGGACACCATCCGCGCCGGCATCACCTCGCGCCCGTACAACGTGGCCGCCTTCCCCAGCATCTTCAGCTGGGACGGCAACATCGGCAAGCCGACCACCTACAACTACGGCATTCCGTCCAGCACGGTGAACACCACCGAGACCGGCTACTACGCCGCTGTGCGCCTGAACCCGATCGACCCGCTGAAGATCATCGCCGGCGCGCGCTATTCCGATTACCGCACCACCACCGACAACTACAACACCGACGGTGTGTTCACCAGCCGCAGCGCGCGCACCACCGCCCATGAGCTGACCCCGTACGTGGGCGTGCTGTACGACCTGGGCAGCAGCATCACCGCCTTTGCCAGCTATTCGGACGTGTTCCAGGCCACCGCGCGCCGCGACATCAACAACCAGCTGCTGGACCCCACCACCGGTGGCAATTACGAGTACGGCCTGAAGGCCGACTTCTTCGGCGGCCGCCTGTACGCGGCGTTGAACGGCTTCTACATGAAGCAGGACAACGTGGCCGAGCTGGACCCGAACGGCGGCGAGATCAAACTGCCCGACGGCAGTTCGCCGTACATCGCCAGCCGTGGCATCACCACCCAGGGCGGTGAATTCGAAGTCTCCGGTTCGATCAACGACCACTGGAGCATGACCGGCGGCTACACCTACAGCTACAGCAGCAACCCCGATGGCAGCCGCTTCGCCAGCACCAGCCCGATGCACCTGGCCCGCTTCAACACCACCTGGACCCATGGCCAGTGGACGCTGGGCGGCGGTGTCAGCGTGCAGAGCGAGATCTACCAGATGCAGCCCATCCCCACCGGCCGCTTCACCGCCAGCGGTGCGCCGGTCACGGCCACCGGCAAGATGAGCCAGGGTGGCTACGTGCTGTTCGACCTGATGGGCCGCTACCGCATCAACGACAACCTGAGCGTGGGCGTGACCGTCACCAACCTGTTCGACAAGGTCTACTACCGCAACGTCGGCTTCTTCAACGCCGGCTATTGGGGTGAACCGCGCCGCGTGCTGTTCAACCTGCGCGCGAAGTTCTGAGCAACGGCGTAGCATCAGGGGCGGGCCTTCGGGTCCGCCTTTTTTTTGCCCGCCAAGGAAACACCCCATGCTGCACCGTGCCCTGTCCCGCCCTGCCCGCCTGCTGCTGCCACTGGCCCTGCTGCTGGGCACGCCGCTGCTGCAGGCCCGCGAGGTGGCCACACCGTCCGAGCACGTCGATGCCGATGGCCCCTACGTGTTCCGCGTGGGCGAGCAGCTGCACGCGCAGTGGATCTGTGGCGACCAGGTGCAGATGCGCACCCTGCCCGCCGCTGCCAGCGGCACCGATTTCAGTCCGCAGTGCGGCTACGCCCACAGCGTGCACGTGGCAGCGCCGTCGGCACCGTCGGTCTCGGTGCTGCCGGCCGCGCCGCGCATCGTTGCCCTGTCCGATATCCATGGCCAGTACGGCCTGCTGGTGCGCCTGCTGCGCGCCAACAAGGTGATCGATGCGCAGGACCGCTGGGCGCTGGGCACCGACACCCTGGTGATTGCCGGCGATGTGTTCGACCGCGGCCCGCAGGTCACCGAGGCATTCTGGCTGCTGTACGGCCTGCAGCAGCAGGCCGCGGCCGCAGGGGGCGCGGTGCACTTCGTGCTGGGCAACCACGAAACGATGGTGCTCTATGACGACCTGCGCTACGTCAACGCCAAGTACCTGCGCAGCGCGCAACTGCTCGGCCGCAGCTACCCGCAGTTGTACGGCGCCGATTCGGTGATCGGGCAGTGGCTGCGCACGCGGCCGGTGCTGCTGAAGATCGGCGATACCCTGTTCCTGCACGGTGGCATTTCGCCGGATGCGGTGGAACTGGCGCTGGACCCGGCCGCCACCAACCGCGCCTACCAGGCCTCGCTGGGCACGCCCAAGGCAGAGGTAAAGGCCAATCCGGCCACCGCCCCGCTGTACGACGGCAAGACCAGCCCGATCTGGTACCGCGGCTATTTCGACGGGCGCCTGGATGCGTCGGGCGTGCAGGCCGTGCTGGACCGCCTGCAGCTGAAGCGCATCGTGGTGGGCCACACCTCCATGCCGCACGTAAGCACCTTCCACGGCGGCCGGGTGATCGCCATCGACAGCAGCATCAAGAACGGCGAGAACGGCGAACTGCTGTTCATCGAAAACGGCACGCTGAGCCGCGGCCTGCTGGATGGAAGTCGCGTACCGCTGGCCGAAGGCGTTCCCGGCGTCGATGGCTGACCCCGGCAATCTCCACCGCACAGCCCCGTAGAGTCGAGCACTCCACCGGCAACGATACGCGGACCTTGAACGGGAATATATGAAACATATATGCTTCATATATTCCCTATCGAGAACCCGCCATGGGCATCGTCAACATCGATGACACCCTGCACGACCAGCTGCGCCGTGCATGCTCCGTGTCCAGCCGCTCCATCAACGCCCAGGCCAACTTCTGGATCCGCGTGGGCATGTTGTGCGAACTGAACCCGACCCTGAGCTTCCAGGACATCGTGGCCAGCGAACTGCGCGCCGCCGGCGTGCAGCCGCCGCTGCTGGCACCCGGCCAGGCCTGAGCGATGGGCATCATCAAGCGCCCCGACGAGATCGTGCTGCTGGCCGAATCCGGGCGCCTGCTGGCGCAGGTGTTCGCCGCACTCGACGCGTTGCCGCTGCTGGGCCGCAGCACGATGGAGATCAACGATTTCGTCGAACGCATGATCGTCGATGAACTTGGGGCCCGGCCAGCCAGCAAGGGCCAGTACGGCTTCCCGTTCGTGCTCAACACCTCCATCGACAACGTGATCTGCCACGGCGTGCCCAGTACCGATGACGTGCTGCGCAACGGGCAGATCGTCAATCTGGACATCACCCTGGAGAAAAACGGCTACATCGCCGATTCCAGCACCACCTACCTGGTGGGTGAGGTCGACTACGCTGCGCGCAGGCTGGTCAGCACGGCCTACCAGGCCATGTGGAAAGGCATCGGCGAAGTCCGCCCCGGCGCGCGGCTGGGCGATATCGGCCACGCCATCGCCCGCCATGCGCGCAGCCACGGCTACAGCGTGGTGAAGGAGTATTGCGGCCACGGCATCGGCCAGGAAATGCACGAAGAGCCGCAGATCCTGCACTACGGCCACGCCGGCACCGGCATGGCGCTGGAAGAAGGCATGGTGTTCACCATCGAACCCATGCTCAACCAGGGCAAGCCGTCCATCCGTCAGCAGCCTGACGAATGGCCGGTGTACACGCGCGACGGCAAACTGTCGGCGCAGTTCGAACACACCGTGGCGGTGACCGCCAGCGGCGTGCGCGTGCTGACACTGCGCCCGGGCGAACGCTCGCTGTGCCGCGTGGATGCGCCTTAAAGCGGGCGCTGCTGCATCGGCGCAGCAGTACTTTCAAAACGCGCGCGGAGGGCCAGCGGCTCACGTACGCGCTGTGCCAGGTAACCCAGGCTGGCGGCCAGGATGAAGGTGTAGCCCAGCAGCTCGGTGGTTTCTTCAATGGTGTTCTTGAACACGCGGATGTACTGGTCACCCAGCAGACCCGTCCACAACGAGGTCATGCCGATCAGGCGCGAGTAGAACAGCAGCAGCACCAGGCCGATGGTCATCACCGTGCCGGCGCGCGAGGTGAGGAAGCGCACCAGACCGGCCACGGCACCGCGCCAGTCACGGCTGGCCCAGGCCAGCGAACCGACGATCAGCAGGGTCACCGGATACTTCCAGAACCCGTGCGCGATCAGGTCCAGCGCCTCGTCCATCTCGCGCAGGAACATGCAGGCGAACAGGGCGGCGGCCAGCACCGCAAAGCTCCGGTCCTCGGCGCGGCGCCATGCCAGCCGCGCGAACGCCAGCACGCTGGCCGCCAGGAAGCCTTCCTGGGTCAGTTCCACCAGCGACCACTCGCCTACCGCGTCGCCCAGCCAATGGATGTCCAGCCAGGCCAGCAAGGGTGGCAGAGTCACCATGAAGCCGAAAAGGAAGGTGCGTCCCAGGTGGGACAGCAGGAGGCGGAGATCATTCTTCATTACGTACTACCTGCGCCGGAAGCGGCGAAACTACGGAAAACAAAGGCGACAGGGGGCGGGTCCACGAACGGGCCCACGCGGCGAGTCGCGGCGGTTCGTTATTGTCTCGTTAAACACCGTGCCTGACGACCGCACCAATGGAATGGAGAGGTCCGCCCGCGCATGCAGCGCGCGGTGTCAGCAGGCAATCCAGTAATCGACCTGGAACAACCGCCCCTGCGCATCGAAGCGCAGGTCATAGCGCTCCTCGAAGCGTCCGCGCGGATCGGCAGTCACATGCACGGTGTCCTCGCTGGCGTGCGCGCGCGGCAACCGCTGCATGACACTGGCCCCGGTACTGCGCAGATCGATCCGCTGCCCATTGGACAGCAGCAGCGCGCCTGCCCGACCAGGTTCGAAGCGGCGCAGCACTGCGGTCTGGCCATCGCTTTCCCAGGCCTGCCCGGCCCAGCTCAGCAGCTGGATATCGCCGTCGTCGTATGCACTGCCGCATTCGTATGGCGACGCCTCGCGTTGCAGCGGCGCCCCCAGCGCCTGCAGCACGCGCGGCAATGGCACGCGCGCGCCGTGCGCGAACTGGCCCACGCCCTGCACCTGCACGGCAACGATGGCCGGCTGCGCATCTTTGCCGGTGGGCTCGGCCTGGGCCAGCGCAAAGGGCTGCACCATCACCAGCAGGGCCGCAGTAATCAGGCAGGCAGGTCGACGGTGGCGGGCGCGTTGTTCCATGGCGGCGACTGTACTGCAGTTCCCGACATTAGAACGCCCTCACCTACAACGGCTTCACGGCATACCGACTAATTTTTGCCGGACACTTTACGGATGACGGACCCACGTGCATCGGCATCGCCCCACCCCGTGGCTGCAGCGTGCAGGCGCGCCCCTGCTGATCTGTGCGCTGTGGCTGCCCACAGCCGGCGGCGCGCAGTCCCTGCCTGACAACGCGGCACCACCGGCACTGGACTGGGAACAGGCGCGGCAACGGCTGGAACAGGTATCCGACGCGCTGGCTGCCGCCGATGCCGGCGTGCGCAACAAACAGGAACTGCAGGAAGCTACCCGCCTGCTGCGCCTGCCCGAGATCACCGGCGAAGTGCGCCGCCTGCAGTTCCAGAAGACCCTTACCCTGCCCCTGGGCTCACTGGCGCCGGTGGCCGAGGCCTATGGCATCGACTCGCCGTTGACCTTCACCGAACGCGACTGGCGCACCCGCCCGGTGGTGACCGCTGTACTGCCGCTGTATACCGGCGGGGTGATTCCCGCGGCGCAGCGCGCGGCCAGCGCCGCCAGCGAACAGGCCAGCGCCGAGCGCGAAGCGCAGCGCCAATCGATCACCGTGCAGCTGGCGCAGGCCTATTTCGGCCAGCGCCTGGCCGAGCAGGCGGTGGACGTGCGCCGCGATGTGCGCGACGGCCTGGACCGCCATCTGTCCGATGCACAGAAGCTGGAACGCGAAGGCTTCGCCACGCGGGCCCAGCGCCTGCAGGCCACCGTGGCCCGCGACAAGGCCGAGCGCGAATACCAGAAGAGCGTGAACGACCTCGCCACGCTGCAGGCCGGGCTGGCCACGCTGTTGCGCAGTGGCGGCCAGGTTCGCCCCACTTCGCCGCTGTTCGTTCAGCGCGCGCCGCTGGAACCGGTGGCCAGCTTCGAACGTACCGCGCAGGCGCGGCAACCGCAGATCGCACGCCTGCGTGCGCTGGTGGCGCAGGCCGAACAGGGCGTGCGCGTGCAGCAGGCAAAGCTGAAACCGCAGATCTTCGCATTCGGCCAATACGACTTCCGCCGCCGCGATGAAATGCTGACCGACCCGGACTGGGCGTTCGGCATCGGGCTGAAGTACACCTTCCTGTCGCCCAGCTCGCGGCCGGCGCAGATCGGTGCAGCGCGTGCGCAGCAGGAGCAGGCCGAGGCCGGCCTGCGCGAAGCCGAGAACCAGGTCGCGCTGGGCGTGCGCAAGGCCTGGAACGAACTGGAAACGGCGCGCCAGCAGTTCGTGCTGCTGGACAGCAGCATTGCCCAGGCACAGGAAAACCTGCGTTTGCAGGAACTGGCGTTCCGCGAAGGCCAGGCCACATCGCTGGACGTGATCGACGCGCGGCTGGGCCTGGGCGGTGCCCGCGTCGAGCGCTCGCAGGCGGCCTACCAGTACGACGTGGCGCTGGCGCAGTTGTTGGAGATCAGTGGCCAGATGGACCGTTTCGAAGACTACCGGCGGCGCGCGGACGAGGTGATCGACCATGAGTGATGTATTGCACGATGACGCGGCAACACCGCCGGGCAAGCGCCGTACCGGCGTGATCCTGCTGGTGGTGTTGCTGCTGGTGGTGGTGCTGGGCCTGTGGCTGGCCTGGCGCAGCCCGGCCGACCAGATCCAGGGCATGGCCGACGCGGACACGCTGAACGTGGCCGCCAAGATCACCGCCCGTGTGGCCGAACTGAAGGTGCGCGAAGGCGACCGCGTGCAGGCCGGGCAGATCGTATTCCTGCTGGACAGCCCGGAAGTGGCGGCCAAGGAACAGCAGGCCCACGGTGCGCTGGCCGCCGCCCAGGCAGTGGCCGACAAGGCCGACGAAGGCGCGCGCCGCGAAGACATCCGTGCCGCCGAAGCCAACTGGAAGCGCGCCGAAGCCGGTGCCACCCTGGCCGAGGCCACCGCCGGCCGCGTGCAGAACCTGTTCAACGAAGGCGTGATGACCCGGCAGAAGCGCGACGAAGCCCACGCCCAGGCCACGAGCTCGCGCGAACTGGCCCGTGCCGCGCGCGCGCAGTACGACATGGCCCTGGCCGGCGCACGCGAACAGGACAAGCGTGCCGCACAGGGCCAGGTACAACAGGCACAGGGCGCGGTGGCCGAGGTCAACGCCGCCCGCGCCGAAGTGGAGGGCCGCGCCCCCGTGGCCGGCGAGATCAACAAGCGCATGGCCGACCCGGGCGAACTGGTGCCGGCGGGCTTCCCGGTGTTCACCCTGGTCGACATCGATCGCATGTGGGTGTCGATGAACCTGCGTGAATCGCAGATGCAGGGCCTGAAGGTCGGCAGCCGCCTGCAGGGCCGGATTCCCGCGCTGGAAAAAGATGCCGCCTTCGAGGTGTACTTCATCAATCCGGCCGGCGACTACGCCACCTGGCGCAGCACGCGCCAATCGTCGGGCTACGACGTGCGCAGCTTCGAGGTGCGGGTACGTCCGGTGCAACGTGTCGAAGGCTTCCGGCCCGGCATGAGCGTGCTGTTCGCATGGCCGCAGGACTGAACCCGGACAGCACCGGCATCGGCGCTGCATGGCGGCGCGAACTGCGTGCGCTGCGCAGCAATCGTGCCGACCTGGCCCTGGTCACCCTGTTGCCACTGCTGATGCTGGCGGTGATGGCCTGGATGTTTTCCGCATCGGTCATGCGCGATGTGCCCATTGCCGTGGTCGACCTGGACCACAGCAGCGACAGCCGCCTGCTGCTGCGCATGCTCGATGCCAGCCCCGGCGTGCGCGTGGCCACGCAGCCGGTCAGCCTGGACGAAGCACAGGCGCAGCTGCGCAGCCTGCAGGTGTTTGCGGTGGTGCTGGTGCCGCGCGATGTCACCCGCCAGGCCCTGCGCGGGCGCCAGGGCACGGTGTTCGCCTATTACAACGCCACCTACATGACCACCGGCCAGTCGGCCGCGCGCGATATCGGCGATGCGGTATCGGCCTGGGGCGCGCGCCTGCTGCGCGAGCGCATCGGCCTGCAGGTCGGCCCCGGCAAGCTGCGCGCCGCGCCCATCGCCGTGCAGTCGGACATCCTGTACAACCCGGCGCGCAGCTACGAACTGTTCCTGCTGCCGCTGATCTTCCCGGCGGTGCTGTCACTGGTACTGGCCTTGGCCGTGGCCGGCAGCCTGGGCCGCGAGATCCGCGATGGCACGTTGCGCGGTTGGCTGGGGCGCACACCGTGGTCGGCGCTGCTGGGCAAGATCGCGCCTTACGTGCTGCTGTTCTCCGTATACGGCGCCGCCGGTGTCGCCTACCTGGCCTGGCTGCGCGGCGATGGCATCGCCGGCAGCGTGGTGTTGCTGCTGCTGGCACAGCCGCTGTTCTACCTGGCCACCGCCAGCTACGCGCTGTTCTTCGTCGGCGTTACCCGTGACATGGGCACCGCACTGTCGGCGGTGGGCCTGAGCATCGGCACTGCACTGGCCTTTTCCAGCGCCACGTTTCCGGTCATCGATGCACCGCTGTTCACCCGCATCTGGCACCTGCTGCTGCCGCTCAGCGCCTACATCAAGCTGCAGACCCAGCAGCAGTTCGTCGGCGCGCCGCTGGCGGTATCGCTGTGGCCACTGGCCACGCTGCTGCTGATGATCGTGGTGGCCGGCGGCATCGGCGGCGCACGGCTGATCGCCTTCGCCCGCAGCGCACCGGCCGCGCAAGCGGCCAGGGCAAGCGCATGAACGAAGTGTGGCGCAGCCTGCGGCAGACCCTGATGGCCGTGCTGCTGGACCGCTACGCCATCGTGGTGATGGTCGGCGCGGTCATCCTGTACTCGTTCTTCTACCCGGCCGCGTATCGCCACCAGGTGGCCGGCGACCTGCCGGTGCTGGTTGTGGACGAAGACCACAGCGCCACCAGCCGCGAACTGCTGCGCACGCTGGATGCGCTGCGCGTTGCGCGGGTGGTCGGGCAACCGGCCGATATCGAAAGCGCACGCCAGCAACTGGAAGCCGGCCACGCCGAAGGCATCGTGCTGATACCGGCGAACCTGGAGCGCGACATCCTGCGCGGCCATCCCGCCAAACTGGTGCTGCTCGGCAATGGCGCCTATCTGGGCCGCGCCAGCTGGGTGCTGGGCAGCGTGGCCGATGCGCTGGGCGCGTTCGGTCGCGATGCCGCCGTCACCCAGGCAGCCTTCATGGGCGCGCCGCAGGCACCACCGGTCACCCTGGTGCAGCGGCCGCTGTACAACACCCAGGAAGGTTACGGCAGCGCCATCGTGCCCGGCGTGGCCGAACTGATCGTGCACCAGACCCTGCTGATGGGCATCGGCGTGCTGCTGGGCGGCCGCCGCCTGGCGCTCGGGCGGCGCCTGCGCTTCGACCGCGCCACCCTGCTGGGCATGGCGCTGGGCTTCGGCCTCATCGGCCTGTTCGGGTTGTTCTACTACGCCGGTTTCACTGCCTGGGTGCAGGACTACCCGCGTGGCGGCAACCCGCTGGGGCAACTGCTCGGCGGCACGTTGTTCATCGCCGCCACGGTGGCCTTCGGCCTGTTCGTCGGCAGCTTCTTCCGCACCCGCGAACGCGCGTTCCAGTACGTCATCGCCACCTCCATCCCGCTGTTCTTCCTGGCCAACCTGTCATGGCCGGCGGTGATGACCCCAACGCCGCTGGTCTGGCTGTCGCAGCTGCTGCCCACCACTGCGGGCATCAACCTGATGGTGCGCCTGACCCAGATGGACGCCAGCCTGGCCGATGTGCGCCACGAACTGATCACCCTCGGTGGCTTGCTGCTGCTGTACGGCACGCTGGCCTACCGGCGCCTGCACGGCGCAGCGCCGCGCGGCGGCGACTAGTCCTTGCTCTCCTCCGGCGTGTACCAGAACGGAATGCGGTACTCACGGCGGCGGTCGGGTCCGGTGCGTTCGCCCTGCGCGTGCCAGACCAGGTGCAGGTCATGCCGGCCCGGCGCCAGGCCCTGCAACGGCAGGTAGCCCACCAGCCCGCGCATTTCCAGATCGCGGCGCTCGAACGGCACGAATTCGGCCAGGTTTACCGGCTTGCCGTCCAGGGTAACGGTCCAGATCAACGCCAGGCAGTCCACAGCCGCACGCGCCGCAGGCGCGCCCTCGGCGCTGTTCTCGCCCCCGGGCAAGGCAGTGCAGTAGCGCCGTGCCAGCGGATTGTCGCGCTGCGGGCGATGCGGAATGAACAGCCGCAGGCGCGAACTGCTGATCGTATCGGCCGGGATCATCGGGTAGGCCAGCAGCTGGTCGTGCGTCGAGCGCAGCGACTCGTAGTGCGCGCTCAGCATGCCGCTGTCCACCGCCTGCTCGGTCAGCACCTGGTAGCGGTTGAACAGCGAGAATTTCACCGAACCGGCCACCTGCACAGCCGCCAGCACCATCGCCACGCAGATGGCCAGCAGGTAGCCCACCATGAACGAGCGCGAGCGAAGGTTGCTCTGGATGGTCAGCTGCATGGTCTGCATCAAGCGCAGCAGCGGCACCCGCTGCATGCCGGCCAAGAAGCGCTGCAGCGCGCGTTCCAGCCCCTCGCTGGCGCGGCCACGTGCGTGGCGCCGGGCGATGGCTTTTTCCAGCGCGAACGGCACAAACGCCAGCGCCAGCAGGCTTGCCAGGCAGGCGCCCACCACCGCCATCGCCACCTGGTCCGAACCACCGGTCAGGAACGCGATCAACATCGCAATGGCCAAGGTCACCATTGCCAGCACCAGGGTGCCGGCCAGGGTCTGCACGCAGATCAGCGTGGTGGAAAACAGCAGCGTGGCCAGCCGGTCGGCGCGCTGGATGCTGCTGTCCAGGCCGCCATCGCGCGCGCGCAGGAACGCACGCGACACCGGCCCCATCTTCTGCAGCGCGGCCCAGTCGATGCCTTCGGGAAAATGCGATTTCAGCCCAACCAGGCCGATCCAGTAACCACGCACGGTCAGGTGCGCGATCAACGCCACCGCCAGCACGTAGCACATGCCCACCACCGTGCTGAAGGCAAACCACAGCAGCTGGAAGTACATGCCTTCGGTATGCAGGCTGCTGCGCGCCCAGGCATCGAACAGGTACCCGGGCACGGCCAGCAGGGCGAACGCCAGCAGGCCGGAAATGAACAGCTCCAGTTCATCGGCACGCTCGCGCAGCCGGCTGAAGCGGGTGTTCGCTTCCGGCTCGGCGTGGGTGGGTGCGGGCACGGCCTGCGGCGCAGTAACCGGGGATTCGTTCACAGCGCGTTCATCCTTGGAAGTTGGCGCAGTATAGGGCGCCGCCCGGCCCCGTGGTACGCCCGCGCAAACGAAGAACGCCGGCACGAGGCCGGCGTTCGGGTACTGCAGGTGGAAGGGACTACAAAGGGTTTATCGGTACACGCGTTCGCAGCGGCGCTCGACCACGCGGTCGCCGGTCTTGTTCTGGTGGTTGCCCTGGATCTGGCGGCCCGCTGCACCGCCGGCCACGGCACCGGCCACGGTGGCCAGTTTCTTGCCGTTGCCGCCGCCCACCTGGTTACCCAGCAGGCCACCCACCACCGCACCGGTCGCGGTACCGGTAATGCGGTTCGGGTCACGCGAATTGCGCTGCACTTCTACGTTCTTGCAGACCACGCGGCTGCCGTCGTTGAACTTGCGGCCTTCATCGCGCGGGCCATAGGTCTGTGCACCGGCAACCGACGACGCTGCCAGAAGGCTGCCCAGCAGCAGTACGCGGATAGAAGTATTCATGGCGGTCTCCTGTGTTGCGGTATGGCGCAAGTGTCTCGTGGGCGGTGGCAACCACAGGTGAAATCCAGATCACTGCGCGCTGAACGGCCATGTGCGGTTCATCTACGCCGCGCTGCGTTGCTACAGTGACGAGACCTTGAAAAGAGGCCCGTGCATGGACAACGACGTTCCGCTGGAACTGGTGCTGGAAGGCAGTGCCGTGCATGACATCGCCAGCTTCTACGCCGAGATCAACCGCGTCTTCATGACGGGCGAAGACTGGCAGCTGGGGCCAAGCCTGGATGCGCTGGATGACCTGCTGTACGGCGGCTACGGGGTGCTGGCCGGGCACGCCACGGCAACACTGGTCTGGAAGGACATCGCCCACACGCGCCACGCGCTGGGTGAAGCTACCACCTGGGCATGGTTGCAGGACAAGCTCGACAACACGGCCACGTTCAATACGGCGACCGTCGAGCGACAATTACGGGCACTGCAGCGCGGCGAAGGCGAAAGCTACTTCGAGATCGTGATGGAGATCTTTGCCGGGCATCCGAACATCAGCCTGCGGATGGAATGAGGGCGCCTGGCGGGGGCGCGCCGAGCCTCCCCTAGCCGTTACCATGGGCAGCCCTGTACCCGTCTCCGCCCTGCGGCCTGCCCGCGGCGGACACCCCTGATCCACGAGCCCCATGTCCAAAGACAAGTCCGCCGAACACACCCCGCTGATGAAGCAGTTCTTCGCAGCCAAGTCCGACTACCCGGACCTGCTGCTGTTCTTCCGCATGGGCGACTTCTACGAACTGTTCTACGACGACGCCCGCAAGGCGGCGCGGCTGCTGGACATCACCCTGACCCAGCGCGGCAGCTCCGGCGGTGCGCCCATTCCGATGGCCGGTGTGCCGGTGCACGCCTACGAAGGCTACCTGGCGCGGCTGGTGGCGCTGGGCGAATCGGTGGCCATCTGCGAACAGATCGGCGACCCGGCGCTGGCCAAGGGCCTGGTGGAACGCAAGGTGGTGCGCATCGTCACCCCCGGCACCGTCACCGACGAGGCGCTGCTGGACGAGCGCCGCGACACCCTGCTGATGGCCCTTTCGCGCACGAAGCAGGGCTACGGCCTGGCCTGGGCCGACCTGGCCGGTGGCCGCTTCCTGGTCAACGAAGTCGAGACCGACGACGCATTGGAAGCCGAACTGGCCCGGCTGGAGCCGGCCGAACTGCTGGTGCCCGACGAAGAAAACTGGCCCGAATTCCTGCGCCAGCGCACCGGTGTGCGCCGCCGCGCGCCGTGGCTGTTCGATGCCGACAGTGGCCGCCGCCAGCTGCTGGCCTTCTTCAAGCTGCACGACCTGAGCGGCTTCGGCATCGACGACAAGCCGCGTGCCACCGCTGCCGCCGGCGCCCTGCTCGGCTATGTCGAAGAAACCCAGAAGCAGCGCCTGCCGCACCTGACCTCGATCGCGATGGAAACCGCCGGTGAGGCGATCGCGATGAATGCCGCCACCCGCCGCCATCTGGAACTGGATACGCGCGTGGACGGCGACACCCGCAACACACTGCTGGGCGTGCTCGACAGCACGGTGACGCCGATGGGCGGCCGCCTGCTGCGCCGCTGGCTGCACCGTCCGCTGCGTCTGCGCGATGTGCTGGTACAGCGCCACCATGCGGTGGAAACGTTGATCGACCGCGGCAGCGATGCGGACATCCGCGAACAGTTCCGCCGCCTGGGTGATCTGGAACGCATTCTTACCCGCGTGGCGCTGCGTTCGGCGCGCCCGCGTGATTTTTCCACCCTGCGCGATGGTCTGGGCCTGCTGCCGGCCGTGCGCGAGGTGCTGGCACCGCTGGATTCGCCGCGCCTGCAGACCCTGCACGCCGCGCTGGGCGAGCATGACGAGTGCGCGCACCTGCTGGCCAGCGCCATCGCCGAAATGCCGCCGCTGAAGCTGAGCGATGGCGGCGTGCTGGCCGATGGCTTCGATGCCGAACTGGACGAGCTGCGCCGCCTGTCCACCCACGCCGACCAGTTCCTGGTCGACCTGGAACTGCGCGAGCGCGAGAGCAGCGGCATTCCCACCCTCAAGGTGGGCTACAACCGCGTGCACGGCTACTACATCGAAATCAGCAAGGGCCAGTCCGACCGCGCGCCGGTGCACTACACCCGCCGGCAGACGCTCACCAATGCCGAGCGCTACATCACCGAAGAACTGAAGGCGTTCGAGGACAAGGTGCTGTCCGCGCGCGATCGTTCGCTGTCGCGCGAAAAATACCTGTACGAGCAGCTGCTGGACACGCTGGGCAGCCAGCTGGAACCGCTGAAACAATGCGCCGCCGCGCTCAGCGAACTGGACGTGCTGGCCGCCTTCGCCGAACGCGCGCAGGCGCTGGACTGGGCGCGCCCGGAGCTGCAGGCCGAGCCCTGCCTGAAGATCGAACGCGGCCGCCACCCAGTGGTGGAAGCGGTGCGCGAACAGCCCTTCGAACCCAACGATCTGGACCTGCACCCGGACCGTCGCATGCTGGTCATCACCGGCCCGAACATGGGTGGTAAATCCACCTACATGCGGCAGAACGCACTGATCGTGCTGCTGGCCCATATCGGAAGCTTCGTGCCGGCCAGCCGTGCGCTGATCGGCCCGATCGACCGCATCCTCACCCGCATCGGCGCCGGCGATGATCTCGCGCGCGGGCAGTCGACCTTCATGGTCGAAATGGCCGAGACCAGCTACATCCTGCACCACGCCACCGCGCATTCGCTGGTGCTGATGGACGAGATCGGCCGTGGCACGTCCACCTACGACGGCTTGGCCCTGGCCGATGCGGTGGCGCGCCATCTGGCCTACCAGAACCGCTGCTACACGCTGTTTGCCACCCACTACTTCGAACTGACCGCACTGGCCGACGAGCAGCACGAAGGCGGCCGCAGCGGCATCGCCAACGTGCACCTGGATGCCGTCGAGCACGGCGAAGCCCTGGTGTTCATGCACGCGGTGAAGGACGGCCCGGCCAACCGCAGCTTCGGCCTGCAGGTGGCTGCGCTGGCCGGCCTGCCGCGCGCCACCGTGGCGCAGGCAAGGCGCCGCCTGGCCGAACTGGAACAGCGCGGTGGCGAAAGCCATGCGGCCGCCGTGGCCCCGCAGGCGCTGGATGCACCGCAGCAGTTCGGCCTGTTCGCCGCGCCATCGAACAAAGCGCAGGAAGCGCTGGCGGCGATCGATCCGGACGAGCTGACCCCGAAGCAGGCGCTGGAAGCGCTGTACCGGTTGAAGACGTTGTTGTAAGCAGATTTGACGTGGTGCCGGGCCCCTCGCCCGGCGCCATGAACCCTTCGCATTTCCGTCGTGTACCCGGCGTTATGCTCGGGCGGTCCTTCCTTCACTGAACGGAGACCGCCATGAATACCCAATCCCTCGCCGCATCCCTGTTCCAGCAACTGCAGCAGGGCCAGGGCCTGCAGCAGGTATCGCAGCAGCTTGGCCTGGACAGCGCGCAGACCCGCCAGGCCGTGGGCAGCGCCCTGCCCCTGCTGCTGGGCGCCATGGGCCAGAACGCCAGTGAGCCGCAAGGCGCGCAGTCCCTGCTCAATGCCCTGCAGCGCGACCACAGTGGCGGCGGCGGCTTCGACCTGGGCGGCATCCTTGGCGCGGTGATGGGCGGCGGCGGCAGCGGTGCCGCCGACGGCGCCGGCATCCTCGGCCACGTGTTCGGCGGCCAGCAGCCACAGGCGGCCGCGGCCCTTGGCCAGAGGACCGGGCTGGACAGCGGCACCTCCGGCAAGCTGCTGGCGATCCTCGCCCCCATCGTCATGTCGTTTTTGGCGCAGCGATTTGCCCAGCAGGGCAATGCCAGCGAACTCAGCAGTGCGCTGGGGCAGGAAACGCAGAGCGGCGGCGGTCTGGGCAGCTTGCTGGGCGGCGCCCTGGACCAGGACGGCGATGGCCAGTTCGGCGCCAGCGACCTGATGAAGCTGGGCGCAGGCCTGTTGAAGCGCTGATCGGCCACGACCGTCCTAGCCAGACGGCACCATAGGCCACCACTATCGCATTGGTTGAATCAATCGAATTTACCGATCATCAGGCCCTGCCTATCGTGGGCTTGAACCCGATTCCCATTTCGCCAGCCCACAGGTAGATACCCATGAAAAGCGAAGCCAAGTGCCCTTTCAACCATGCCGTGGTCGGTGACGCCACAACCAATCGCGACTGGTGGCCGAACCAGTTGCGGGTAGACCTGCTCAACCAGCACTCCAGCCGCTCCAATCCGCTCGATGCGGGCTTCGATTACGCCACGGCCTTCAAGGGCCTGGACTACGCCGCGCTGAAGGCCGACCTGAAGGCACTGATGACCGATTCGCAGGACTGGTGGCCGGCCGACTTCGGCCACTACGGCGGCCTGTTCATCCGCATGGCCTGGCACAGCGCCGGCACCTACCGCATCGGCGATGGCCGCGGTGGCGGTGGTCGCGGCCAGCAGCGCTTCGCTCCGCTCAACAGCTGGCCGGACAACGTCAGCCTGGACAAGGCACGGCGCCTGCTGTGGCCGATCAAGCAGAAGTACGGCCAGGCCATTTCCTGGGCCGACCTGCTCATCCTCACCGGCAACGTCGCGCTGGAATCGATGGGCTTCAAGACGCTGGGCTTCGCCGGCGGCCGCCCCGATACCTGGGAACCGGACCAGGACGTGTACTGGGGCCGCGAGACCACCTGGCTGGGCGGCGACGTGCGCTACAAGCACGGCTCCGAAGGCGTGCAGGAAGACCACGGCGTGCTGGTGTCCGATGACGATGCCGACGGCGATGTGCATTCGCGCAAGCTGGAAAACCCGCTGGCGGCGGTGCAGATGGGCCTGATCTACGTGAATCCGGAGGGCCCGGACGGCAACCCCGACCCGGTGCTGGCCGCGCATGACATCCGCGATACCTTCGCCCGCATGGCGATGGACGACGAGGAAACCGTCGCCCTGATCGCCGGTGGCCACAGCTTCGGCAAGACCCACGGCGCCGGCCCGGCCGACAACGTCGGCAAGGAACCCGAAGCCGCCGGTCTGGAAAACCAGGGCCTGGGCTGGGCCAGCAGCTTCGGCAGCGGCAAGGGCGGCGACACCATCACCAGCGGCCTGGAAGTGACCTGGACGCGCACCCCGGCGCAGTGGAGCCACGACTTCTTTGAGATCCTGTTCGGCAACGAATGGGAACTGACCAAGAGCCCGGCCGGTGCCCACCAGTGGGTGGCCAAGAATGCCGACGCGGTCATTCCCGATGCGCACGATCCGTCGAAGAAGCATCGCCCGACCATGCTGACCACCGACCTGTCGCTGCGCATGGACCCGGCCTACGAAAAGGTCTCGCGCCGTTTCCTGGAAAACCCGCAGGCCTTCGCCGATGCCTTCGCCCGCGCCTGGTTCAAGCTGACCCACCGTGACATGGGCCCGCGCGCGCGTTACCTCGGCCCGGAAATTCCGGCCGAACAGTTCATCTGGCAGGACCCGCTGCCGGAAGCGCAGCACCCGCTGATCGACGCCAAGGACATCGCCGCGCTGAAGCAGCAGATCGCCGCCAGCGGCCTGAGCGTGGCCGAGCTGGTGTCCACCGCCTGGGCGTCGGCCTCCACCTTCCGCGGCTCGGACAAGCGCGGTGGTGCCAACGGTGCACGCGTGCGCCTGGCCCCGCAGAAGGACTGGGCGGTGAACCAGCCGCAGCAGCTGGCCAAGGTGCTGGCCGCGCTGGAAAAGGTGCAGGCCGCGTTCAATGCCGGCAGCAGCAAGCAGGTGTCGCTGGCCGATCTGATCGTGCTGGCCGGTGGCGTGGGCGTGGAACAGGCGGCCAAGGCCGGTGGCCATGAGGTGAGCGTGCCATTCACCCCGGGCCGCACCGATGCCAGCCAGGAACAGACCGACGTCGAATCGTTTGCGGTGCTGGAACCGGCGGCGGATGGTTTCCGCAATTACTTCAAGGGCGCCTACAGCGTGCCGGGCGAGGCGCTGCTGATCGACAAGGCGCAGCTGCTGACCCTGACCGCACCGGAGATGACCGCCCTGGTCGGTGGCCTGCGCGTACTCGGCGCCAATGCCGACGGCGGCAAGCACGGCGTGCTCACCGCGCGCCCGGGCACGCTCAGCAACGACTTCTTCGTGAACCTGCTGGACATGGGTACGCAGTGGAAGGCTACGGGCCGCGAGAGCTACGAAGGCCGTGGCCGCAACGACGGCGCCGCCCGCTGGACCGGCACCCGCGCCGACCTGGTGTTCGGGTCCAATGCCGTGCTGCGCGCCCTGGCCGAGGTATATGCCAGTGCCGATGGCGAGAAGAAGTTCGTGCAGGATTTCATCGCCGCCTGGACCCGGGTGATGGAACTGGACCGCTACGACCTGCACGGCTGACCGGATCTGGTAGGTGCCAACCTTGGTTGGCACATGGCAAAACCGCCCACCAAGGTGGGCGACTACCAAGGCAATCCGACGGTAGATGCCAACCTTGGTTGGCATGCAGCAAAACCGCCCACCAAGGTGGGCGACTACCAGGGCAATACGACGGTAGATGCCAACCTTGGTTGGCATGCAGCAAAACCGCCCACCAAGGTGGGCGACTACCAGGGCAATACGACGGTAGATGCCAACCTTGGTTGGCATGCAGCAAAATCGCACACCAAGGTGGGCGACTACCAGGGCGCCTACGGCGCCCCGTCCTGCAACCGCTGCAGGATCGGCGCAAACAACGGCGTCCTCGGCGAACGCGGTGGCTGCACCGTTTCGCCCTTCTCCACCGCCTGCCAATACGACCACGGCAGCGCCTTGTCGCCCAGCTCGTAGTCCATCCCATCCCAACCATCCTCACGGAAGGCATAGAACGCCCAGTGCACCTGCTGCTGCTCGGCCACCGCCAGCACATCGCGCAGGTAGGCTGCGCAATCCGGCCAGCGCCGCATGCAGCCGAACTCACCGACCACCATCCGGTTGGCACCGATGCCATGGGTCCTGGCCCAGTCCATCGGCTGCTGCAGGTAGCTGCGCACGCGCGATGCATCCCAGCGCTGCCTGGCCGGCCCGAACGGCACCGTGGCCGGGTAGCGGTACGGCGTGGCGCGCTTCTGGTTCGGCGCACTGGTCGCCGCGTACGGCTCGTACATGTGCACGCTGTACAACAGCTTCGTATCGTCCAGCGGGGCCGGCCAGTAATCGAAGGCATCGGCCGCCGCGTACCAGCCGGCATCCAGCATCAGCGGCATGTTCACATCCACCGCACGCACGCTGGCGATCAGCCCGCGGTACAGCACGCGCAGATCACGTGGACCGTCTTCTACGCTGGCGTACCACTGCTGCATCGCCGCGCGTGATGCATGTTCGGCCAGCGCAGTGCCGTACTCGGGTGCCGGTTCGTTGATCAGGTTGTAGGCGGCCAGCGCCGGGTGTCCCTTCAACGCCGTGGCCAGGTCTCGCCAGAAACGCTGCGCCGGCAGGTGGTTGTCCATCGACTGCCACAGGCGCTGATCGACCTTGCCATCGTTCTTCTGTTTCCAGCGCAGCAGGGGCAGCGACAGCGGTACCAGGACTACCTTCAGGCCCGAGGCATCCGCGTCATCCAGCGCACGCCGCAGGGTCACCACGTCGGCGGGCACCAGCCCCTGGTAGTGGTCGGCATCGCCCATCAGGAAGTCGCGGCCGCCGGCACTTTTCCACTTGTCCGGGCTCAGCCGCACCCAGGTCGCGCCGGTGCCACGCAGCGCCTGGAAGTAGGCGCGGTCGGGCGGATTTTCGTTGAAGCTGTTGCCACCGCGTTGTGGCGTGTCCCAGAAGGTGATGTCGGCGGCGAACGCCGGGGCGGCGGTGGCGAGGGTCAGGCACAGCAGCGTGCGGCGCAGGAACATGAGGATCTTCCATGAAGAGGAAGATCCAACGTGCGCGGTGAAAACCGAATGCTGGCTGAGTGCCGGCGGGGCCGCGCACGTGGCGCGGCCCTGAACCGGTAGATGCCAACCTTGGTTCGCACGCGGCAAAACGCCCCACCAAGGTGGGCGACTACCGTCAAAGCGCGTCCAGATCACCCAACGCGCGGATCAACCTTCGTGCGCGCTTGTCCGGCTTGTGCTCCGGCGGCTGGAAACCATCACGGGCGGCGATGCGCAGCGCACGTTGTTCGGCACGGCGCGCCTTGGAGGCTTCGCTTTCGGCATACAGTTGCTGCGCCACCGGCGCCGGTCCACGCTGGTCGCTGATGCCCAGCACCTGCAGCTCGAAATGCTCCTCGCCACGGTCCACCTGCAGGTGTTCGCCCACACGCACCGCGCGTGAGGATTTCGGGCGCTGCCCGGCCACGCTCACCTTGCCGGTTTCAATGGCCTGCTTGGCCAGGCTGCGGGTCTTGAAGAAACGGGCCGCCCACAGCCAGATATCCAGGCGGACACTGGGCGGCAGCGGGGAAAGCGCATGCATCGGCGGAAACTACTCCGGGGGTCGATTCAAGGGACGCGGGTTGTCCGGGTCGACCCGGCAGCCGGTGCCGCCGATCAACGGCTTCACACCAGAGGCCAGGTCCTGGCGTTGGCTGCCCACCAGGCATTCGGGTCGGTCGGTCGGCCGTATCTGGGTGTCGCCCAGGCGGTCGTCCATGGAACATGCGGGCAGCACGGCCACGATCAAGGCCAGCGCGATCCCGCACACCCCCTGCTGTTGCTGATGCATTGCCACACCCCGCAAACCGGCTTGGTGCTAGTGTGCGCCTCCCGGCATTCGATCTCCAGCCCATGGCCAAAGCGCCTCTTGACCTGACTTCCGGCCCGATCGGCCGCAACCTGTTGCTGTTCGCGCTGCCGATCCTGGCGGGCAACATCGCCCAGTCGCTGAACGGTTCGGTGAATGCGGTGTGGGTCGGGCGCTTCTTGGGCGAGGCCGCGCTGACGGCCACCGCCAACGCCAACAACATCATGTTCTTCCTGATCGGTTCAGTGTTCGGCTTCGGCATGGCCGCCACCATCCTGATCGGCCAGGCCATCGGCGCGCGCGACATCGGCCAGGCGCGGCGCGTGGTCGGCACCAGTGCCACATTCTTCATCGGCCTGTCGGTGGTCATTGCCATCGCCGGCTGGTTCCTGGCCCACCCACTGCTGGAAGCGATGGGCACGCCGGCCGCCTCGCTGCCGCTGGCCGAGGCCTACCTGCGTGTGATCTTCCTGGCCATGCCCACGCTGTACGCGTTCGCCTTCCTCAGCGCCGCGCTGCGGGGTGCTGGCGATTCGCGCACGCCGTTCCGCTTCCTGCTGGTATCGGTGGTGCTGGATATCGCACTGAACCCGGTGCTGATCTTCGGCCTGGGCCCGCTCCCGGAACTGGGCATTGCCGGCTCGGCCTGGGCCACGCTGGTGTCGCAGACGCTGTCGCTGGCCGGCCTGTTGCTGTACATGCGGCACAAGCGCCACACGCTGTGGCTGGGGCGCGCCGACATGCACCTGTTCAAGCTCGACTTCACCATCCTGCGCGCGCTGGTGGTCAAGGGCGTGCCGATGGGCCTGCAGATGGTGCTGATCTCGCTGTCGGTCATCATGCTGATGACCATGGTGAACCAGTACGGCACCGACACCGCGGCCGCCTATGGCGCATCGCTGCAGCTGTGGAACTACGTGCAGATGCCGGCCATGGCCATCGGTGCGGCGTGTTCGTCGATGGCCGCGCAGAACGTGGGCGCGCAGCGCTGGGACCGCGTGCGCGGCACGGCGCGGCAGGGCGTGCTGTTCAACTTCCTGCTGACCGGTGCGCTGATCCTGCCGCTGGTGGCGCTGGACCAGTATTCGCTGGCGCTGTTCCTGCCGCAGGGCAGCGAATCGCTGCAGATCGCCCGCCATTTGAACCACGTAGTGATCGGCTCCTTCCTGTTCTTCGGTGTCAGCTTCGTGATCTCCGGCGTGGTGCGCTCCACCGGTGCGGTCATTCCGCCGCTGCTGATCCTGGCCGCCTCGCTGTGGGGCGTGCGCGTACCGTTTGCGGAATTCCTGCAGCCCTACTGGGGCGCCGATGCGATCTGGTGGAGTTTCCCCGCCGGTTCGCTGGTGTCCATGCTGTTGTCGCTGGCGTATTACCGCTGGGGTGGCTGGCGCAAGGCGCGGATGATCACCCCGCCAGCGCCGGCCGAAGTGCTGGCCACGCCGTCGGAAGTGCCAGCCTGCCCGCCCTCGCCGGTAGCCGACCCGGATGCCGTGACCCGGTAACCCCGCCGGCAGCGCCGGGCCACGCCCGGCCGATGTCTGACCTCCGCTGCGCTCGCCGGGCACGGCCCGGCGCTACCGTTCTACTTCGCAGCGTTGTGCGTGGCCGCAGCACGAATCAGGGCCTTGAACGCCGTGGCGTCAGGCATCTCTCCTTCGTGGATGTCGATCGCGCGCCGGGTCTTGCCTTCCAGGCTGGCATTGAACAGGCCCGTCGGGTCTGGCAGCGCGGCGCCGTGGGCGAAGGTCAGTTTCACTGCCTGCTTGTAGGTTTCGCCCGTGCACAGGATGCCGTTGTGTTCCCACACCGGCGTGCCGCGCCATTTCCAGGTTTCTTCCACGTCGGGCAGCGCCTGGTGGATCTGCGCGCGCACGCGGGCCAGCGTATCGCCGCGCCAATCGCCCAGTTCGGCGATGCGCGCATCGATCAGTTCGGCGGCGGCAATGCCGGCATCGGCGGGATCAGGCGAATGGCGGGGCATGACGGGAGCACTCCATCGTGGGTGGGACCATCTGCAGTGGAATTACATGCGTTCGCCGGGCAATGCGGCCGCCTGGCGCACCCAGTCGAGGAACTGGGTTTCATCCAATGGGCGATCTTCGAAGATGTGCAGGTAACGCGTATCGGCGCTTTTGGAGGGCTCCGGCGGCACCGGGTGCAGGGCGGCGCCGCGGAAGAACGCGACCTTGATGTAACGGCTGAAGCAATGGAGGCTGAGGAACCAACCTTCACCAGGCGCTGCGCCATACAACGGCGAGTTCCACTTCACCGCCTTGTGCACGCCGGGCACGGCCTGTTCCACCAGGGCATCCAGGCGCGCGCCCACAGTCTGTTTCCAGCCGGGCATGGCGGCGATGTAGGCCTGCACCGGCCCATCGCCCTCGCCCTTGGCGATCTGCGGGTTGCCACCGGACAACAGCTTCGGCGCAGCGGAGGCGGATCGCGTGGCAGGCATCGGCGGCAGCGGCAGCGGCAGGTACGTGCAGCCTAGCGCGTCCAACGGAGGTCGGTCATGGCGCAGCGCGCCATCGGCTCAGCCCCTCAGCGTGGCGAGGAAACCGCGCCAGTCGGGCAGCTTGCGGCTGTTGCGCAGCGAGCGCATCAGCGCGGCCATCACCAGGCCGAACAGGGCACCGGCCAGCAGACCGGCGGCCAACAGCAACGGCAACGGGCGTTCGCTGCCCTGCCAGACCAGCACCCACATCAGGCCGGTCCAGAACAGGCCGAACAGCAGGCCCTGCATCAGCGCATTCACCCCGAAACCGGCCAGGATCGGCGGCGGCAGGGGCACGCCCAGGCGCCACAGCGTGCGATGCAGCAAGGGCGCAGCCTGTGCGCGGGGCAGGCCCTGCCGGTCCAGGTAGCGCAGCGCGGCCTGGATGCGGGTCGGGTAGCGCGGGCTGATCTCATTCATGCCCTGATCGTGGCCGATACGGCAGCACAAACGCAAACGGCCACCCGAAGGTGGCCGTCGCGGCAACAACCGAAGTTGTCTATCAGGCCTTTTCGGCCAGACGGGCAGCCTTGGCGGCAGCAGCGGCAGCCAGGTCTTCCTTGATGCGGGCAGCCTTGCCTTCCAGGCCACGCAGGTAGTACAGCTTGCCGGCGCGGACCTTACCACGACGCTTCACTTCGACCGAGTCGATGATGGCGCTGTGGGTCTGGAAGACGCGCTCGACGCCGTAGCCGTGCGAGATCTTGCGCACGGTGAACGAGGAGTTCAGGCCGGCGTTCTTGGTGGCGATCACAACGCCTTCATAGGCCTGCACGCGCTCGCGGCTGCCTTCCTTCACCTTCACGTTGACGACAACGGTGTCGCCCTGGCTGAACTTCGGCAGTTCGCGGGTGATCTGGGCGGATTCGAATTCCGCGACGATGGACTTGTTCAGCTTGCTCATGGGTTACACCGATTCTTGTTCGGGTGGGCGTGTCGTTCTGACAACGTAGGCTCATGCAGTCACGGAACTGTGCTGCACGTTTGTTGTGGGTACTGCGCGCGCCGGCCGGGGCTGGCGGGAATTGGCCATGATAGCCGATAAAGCCAGCCCTGCGCTAGGGGCTGGCCTTGTGTTTCTGGGCCTGGCGGCCCTGCTCCAGCAGTTTGCGGTCGGCCTTGCCCAGCGCCTGTTCATCCAGCAGGTCCGGGCGCCGTTCGGCGGTACGCAGCAGCGACTGTTGCCGGCGCCAGGCGGCAATGGCCGCGTGGTTGCCCGAACGCAGCACGTCCGGCACGTCACCCAGCGGGTGCTGGGCCGGCTGGCTGTAATGCGGACAGTCGAGCAGGCCCAGGTCGCCTTCGAAGCTGTCCTGGGCGGCCGATTCGGCGTCGTTCAGAGCGCCGTCCTGCAGGCGGGCCACGGCATCGATGATGACTGCCGCACCCAGTTCGCCGCCGGACAGCACGTAGTCGCCCAGGGAAACCTCTTCATCAACGTTGGCTTCCAGGAAGCGTTCGTCGATGCCTTCATAGCGGCCACAGAGCAGGACCACGCGCGGCAGCGCCGCCAGTTCCCGCACCTTGGCCTGGGTCAGCGGCGCGCCCTGCGGGCTGAGGTAGATCAGCCGCGCCGGGGTCGGGTCGGCGTCGCGGATCGCCTGCAGGCAGGCCTGCAGCGGCTCGATCAGCATCACCATGCCGGGACCACCACCGAACGGACGATCATCCACCCGGCGGTAGTTGCCTTCGGCGTAATCACGGGGGTTCCAGCCGTGCAGGCTGAACAGCCCCTTCTCCTGCGCCCGGCCGACCACGCCCAGCCCAGCGGACTGGGACAGGAAGTCAGGGAACAGGGTGATGACGTCGAAGCGCATGCTCACACTCAGAACTCGGGGTCCCAATCGACCACGACCAGGTTGGCCTCGAAGTCGACCGATTTGACGAAATCCGGCAGCACGAACGGAATCATCCGCTCGCGATCGCCACGGACCACGACCACATCGTTGGCGCCGGTGCTGAACAGGTGCGAGACCTGGCCCAGGGCAACGCCCTCGACGGTCTTCACATCCAGGCCTTCCAGATCCACCCAGTAATACTCATCGGGTTTCGGCGGCGGCAGCGCGCTGCGGGCCACGTAGATCTCGGTGCCGTGCATGGCCTCGACCGTGTCGCGATCTTCGATGCCGGGGAACCGGGCCACCAGATGCTTGCCGCTGTCGCGGCCACGAGCGCCTTCAAGCGTCGATTCCTGCCCGTTGGGGCTGCGCAGGATCCACGGCTGGTAACGGAAAATAGCGGAACGCGGCTCGGTCCAGGACTCGAGCTTTATTTCGCCGCGCACACCAAAAGCGCCGACAATCCTGCCCAGCAGGATGCGGCGCTCGTTATCTTTCATCTGCGTTCAATCAGATGGGCCGCGCCAGAGCGCGGCCCGTCAGGATCAGGCCGCAGCGGCCTGGGTCTTGGCCGCTTCCTTGATCAGGTTGCGGACCTTTTCGGTCGGCTGGGCGCCGTTCTTGACCCAATGGTCAACGCGGGCCAGGTCCAGCTCGATGCGCTTCTCGCCGCCCTGGGCGACCGGGTTGTAGAAACCAACGCGCTCGATGTTGCGGCCGTCGCGCGCGCTGCGCACGTCGGTCACGATGATGTGGTAGAACGGACGCTTCTTGGCGCCGCCGCGGGTCAGTCGAATCTTGACCATGGTGTTTTTCCTATTGCCCAGTCGCCGGAATGGCGAGGTAAGCGGGCGATTATAGCGGCAGATGGCGGCCTGGCCAACCCCTGGGCCAATTGACGGGTCAGATCCCTTTTGCCGCGCAAAAGGGCTCTGACCCCAACACGTCCCACGGCACGCCCGCCAGCACCGCCCTGCCCTGTTCAGCCAGCGCCTGCGACCCCGGCAGGGCCTGTCCATCGATCGCCTCCAGCGCCCATACCCCACTGGCATTGCAGGCAAAGGCCGCCTTCACAGCAGCAAGATCGGCCAGCACCAAGGGCTGGATAGCCTGCGCCCCGGGCCAGTGCCGCTGCAGCAGCGCCTCCGCCGTGCCGCGCAGTGCCGGCGCCTGCGGCCAGATCAGGCGCTCGCCATCGTGCACGGCCAGGTTCCAGGTACTGCCCTCGCTGATCTGACCATCGGCCGTCAGCAACAGCGCATCGTCAAAACCCGCAGCGAGCGCAGCGCGGCGCTGGGCGAACAGACCGAAGGTTCCCACATGCTTGATCTGCGGCAGCTCGCGTTGCCAGACCACGCTGCGCGCGCGCTTCGGCGCGGTCAGCGCCACCGGTCCGGACACCGCCACCAGCACGTCCACCGGCACCGCCGCGAGCGGGTTGCGGAAATCGAAGCGGCGCGAGAACACCGTCACCCGCAGCGAGGCATCGCCCTGTCCCGCCTGCTGCAGCGCCTGCGCCATCCAGGCCCGCACCTGCGCGACATCGAGCTCGCTGCCGAACAGCTCGTGGGTGGCCTGCGAGAGCCGCGCCAGATGCAGATCCAGCCCCTGCACGGCATGGCCACGCACCTGCAACGAGGTGAAGTGGCCGTAGTTCACCAGCGCCGGCAGCAGGTCGTCGGCATGCGCGGGCTGGCCATTGCAGGTCACGGTCACCGCAGCAGGGCCTGCGCGTCGCGCCACATGTCGGCCAGCACCTCGGCGGCCGGTCGCGCCGGTGCCATCCACGCCGACTGCCCGGCCCAGGCCTGCATCGCCGCCAGTTCATTGCGCTGCGCCGCCTGCTTGCGCATCGGCGCGGTCAGGCCGCGCTGCACCGGGTACGGGCGCGGCGCCGGGGCACCGTCCGCGGCGGCGGCACGCACATAGGGCGTGGCCAGGCCACGACCCAGGCGGCCACTGAAGGCGCGGGTCGGCCAGGTGTCTTCGGGTTCGGTCACTGCCAGTGCATCGGCCCAGGCCGGCGCAATCGCCGCTTCGGGCGTACGCAGGAAGGCGGTACCGATCTGCACGGCGCTGGCGCCCAAGGTGAGCGCGGCTGCAATGCCACGCCCATCGGCAATGCCACCGGCGGCGATCACCGGAATCTGCAGGTGGTCAGCCAGGCGCGGCAGCAGGGCGAACAGCCCGACCAGTTGCCGTTCGGCAAGCGCCGGATCGAAGGCGCCGCGATGGCCACCGGCCTCTACGCCCTGCGCCACCACCGCATCGGCACCGGCATCCTGCGCTGCGCGTGCCTCGGCCAGCGTGGTCGCGCAGGCAATCCAGGCAATGCCGGCGTCTTTCAGTTGCTGCACATGGCGCGGCGACAGCACGCCCATGATGGTCGAGGCCACCGCAGGGCGCGCGGCCAGCAGCGCGGCGAATTGTTCATCGAAATCGGCCGGGGTGGCATCGGCGGCGCTGGCCGGCACCTCGGGGCCCCATTGGGTCAGGAAGGCGCGGCTGGCGGCTTCGGCGGCCACATCGCGGGCGGGCGCCGGGTCCGGCAGCCACAGATTCACCTGCGCCGGGCCGGCGGAAGCAGCGCGGAAGTCATCCATCCAGCGGCCGATGTCGGCGGCCGGCGACAGCACCGCACCCATCGCGCCCATGCTGCCGGCGTTGGCCAGCGCAGCAGACAGCGGCACCGGGCAGGCGCCAGCCATCGGCGCCAGCAGGATCGGAAGCTGCAATGAAAAACGCCGACAGAAGGTGTCGGCGCGTTCAAGAATCGGCGATGCGTTCACGCGACATACCTGTTGGAGAAGTCGCCGCCCAGCATACGCCAGTCATTGCGACCGGGGCCGGATCGCCATGCGCGCCGGCCCCGTCAACGCATCAGCGGAACGGCATGCCGCGGCCGCCCATGGCGCCCATCATGCCCTTCATGCTGCGCATCATGCCCTTCATGCCGCCGCCGGCCATCTTGCTCATCATCTTTTCCATCTGCATGTACTGCTTCATGAGCTTGTTGACGTCGGCCGGGGTCACGCCCGACCCCTTGGCGATGCGCGCGCGGCGCGAGCCGTTCAGCAGGTTCGGGTTGCGCCGTTCCTTCTTGGTCATCGAATTGATGATGGCGATCATGCGCGGCACTTCCTTGCCCTGGCTGACCTGCTGCTTCAGGTGCTCGGGAATGTTGCCCAAGCCCGGCAGCTTGTCCATCAGGCCGCCGATGCCGCCCATGTTCTGCATCTGCTCCAGCTGGTCGCGCATGTCGTTCAGGTCGAACTTCTTGCCCTTGGCAACCTTCTCGGCCAGCTTGGCGGCCTTGTCCTTGTCCACCTGCTGCTCGACCTGCTCCACCAGCGACAGCACGTCGCCCATGTCCAGGATGCGGCTGGCGATGCGGTCGGGATGGAACACATCCAGGCCTTCGGGCTTTTCGCTGACACCGACGAACTTGATCGGCTTGCCGGTGATGTAGCGCACGCTCAGCGCGGCACCGCCGCGGGCGTCACCGTCGGTCTTGGTCAGCACCACGCCGGTCAGCGGCAGCGCATCACCAAAGGCCTTGGCGGTGTTGGCCGCGTCCTGGCCGGTCATGGCATCGACCACGAACAGGGTTTCAGCCGGGTTCACCGCCGCGTGCAGGGCCTTGATCTCGGCCATCATCGCTTCGTCGATGGCCAGGCGGCCGGCGGTATCGACCAGCAGCACGTCCACGAACGACTTGCGCGCATCGTCGATGGCCGCGCGCACGATGGCCTCCGGCTTCTGGTCGGCACTGGACGGGAAGAACAGCACGCCCACCTGTTCGGCCAGGGTCTTCAGCTGCTCGATCGCGGCCGGACGGTAGACGTCGGCCGACACCACCATCACCTTCTTCTTGCGCTTTTCCTTCAGGTGCTTGGCCAGCTTGCCCACGGTGGTGGTCTTGCCGGCGCCCTGCAGGCCCGCCATCAGGATGATGGCCGGGGCGGGAACGTTGAGGTTGAGGTCGCTGGCTTCGGCACCCATCACCGCGGTCAGCTCGTCGCGCACCACCTTGATCAGGGCCTGGCCCGGGGTGAGCGACTTCAGCACTTCCTGGCCGACCGCGCGCACCTTGATGCGCTCGATCAGGGCCTGCACCACCGGCAGCGCCACGTCGGCTTCCAGCAGCGCGATGCGCACCTCGCGGGTTGCCTCGCGGATGTTCTCCTCGGTCAGGCGGCCGCGGCCACGCAGGCGCTCGATGGTGCCGGAAAGGCGCTGGGTCAGGGACTCGAACATGCGGCGCAACCTGTCTGAAAGCGGGGGACAATAAGGCAGACAGTATAGCGGGTCCGTCCCGGTTCCCGGCCTGCGACGCTGCGGCCGTCGCCAGCTTCCCGGGGGTATGCGAAACTTCCACGATGACAATCGTTCTCATCGCGATCCTGCTGTACCTGGCCGCCAGCGTCCTGCTGGTGCGCGCGCTCGGCCGCGACGAGGCAATGGGTTCGCCCACCTGGCTGTGGCCGGCACTGCCGGCCATGCTGCTGCACGGCGGCTACCACGTGCTGGTGGCGCTGCGCACCAGTGGCGGGCCGGACATGCATTTCTTCGCAGCGCTGTCGCTGGTCGGCCTGGGCATGGCCTGGCTGACCTCGCTGGTGGGCGCACGCGGGCGCATGTCGGCGCTGGGCGTGGTGGTATTCCCGCTGGCCGCGCTGCTGCTGGCGGTGTACCACGGCTATGGCCACGCCCCCAGCAAGGTATTGGGCTGGCGCCTGGCCAGCCACGCCTGGCTGGCCCTGCTGGCCTACGCCACGCTGAGCATCGCCGCCCTGCTGGCCATCATGCTGTGGCTGCAGGAGCGCGCACTGCGCCGCCGCGAGTTCCGCCCGTGGCTGCGTGCCCTGCCGCCGCTGGCCGATCTGGAATCGCTGCTGTTCCGGGTCATCACCGTGGGTTTCGCGCTGCTGACGCTGACCCTGGTGACCGGCGTGCTGTTCGTGGACGACCTGCTGGCACAGAAACTGGTGCACAAGACCGTGCTCAGCGTGCTGTCGTGGATCGTGTTCGGCGTGCTGCTGGTCGGCCGCCGCCGCTACGGCTGGCGCGGGGTGAAGGCCGTGCACTGGACGCTGAGCGCGATGCTGTTGCTGCTGCTGGCGTTCTTCGGCAGCCAGTTCGCCATTGAACTGGTGTTCGGGCATACCCGATAAAGGCGTGCCGACCAACGGTCGGCACCTACCGGCAGCGCATCCACGCATCGCGTGGATCTACCTGCGGCGAAGGCACCGCCGGGCATGGCCCGGCGGTGCACGGCGCTGCGGGGGCTTACAACCCGTACCGCTCGATCACATCCAGGTGCGGCTGGCGTTCCTGGTCGCAGGCTTCGGCCAGGCGCAGCCAGCAGTGCGGGTGCTGCCACTGCGCGGTGTGCTGCTGCAGGAAACGATGCAGTGCCAGCGGCGCGTGGTCCTGCGGCAGGGCCACGGTGAACAGCAGCCCCGGCAGGGTGCCCTCTTCCGCGTCCGGGTCGGTCACGGTGTAGTCGGCACGGCTGTGCCCCCAGATCTGCCAGCCCTGCGCCTGCGCCGCTTCCACCAGCGCATCCCACGCGGCTTCGCCGGGGTGCGCACCATCAATCAGCCAGCTGCGCGCGAAGCCACCGCGCTCCAGTACATGCACCTGCGCGTAGGTGGGAATGAAGTGCTGGCGGGCCTCTTCATCTTCCGGTGCGGGATGCACCAGCGCGGCGTCGAACACTACCCAATCGCCCACCTGCTGGGCACGGTTGGCTGGTGCGTTTTCCACGATGCGCGCGGTCACTGGGCCGGTACGGCGTGCGTAGTATTCCATCGGCTCACCCTGCTCCTCGCTGCGGATGATCACCCAGCCCCAGGGCTCTTCCACCACGCCTTCCTGGCTGGACAGCTCCATGCCGATGGCCGCGGCCGAGCGGCGCACGGCATCCCAGTCGCGCGCGGCGCTGGCGGCGCTCATGTGGTCCCAGTGCGCAGCGCTGGGGTCCTCCTGCAGCTCCACCAACTGCGCGTAACAGGCCTGCGCGTCGCTGAAGCGGCCGGTTTCCATGTACATGCGCGCCAGCGTGCCACGCGCGCCGTGGGAGCCCGGCGACAGTGCCAGCAGCTGCGTGGCCGCCTGTTCCAGCGCCGGCCAGTCGGACACCCGTCGTGCCCGCTGCACATCGCACCAGTGCGCGAACACCGGCACGCTGCCGCGGTATACATCGGCCAGCTGGCGCAGGCCCTCGTCATCACCCTGCTCGGCCAGCCAGCGCATCAGCGTATAGGCGGCCGGGCCGTCTTCCTGCACATGCGCGCGCACGAACTGCCACAGCAGCGCGCGCGCTTCGTCCTGCGCACCGCAGGCGTACAGCGCCGAGGCAGCCACTTCGGCCAGCCCTTCATCGTCGGGGCATTGTGCATGGCCCTGCAGCAACCACTGCGCCTCGCGCTCGGGGTCGCGCGACTGGTTCTGCTGGCCCTGCGCTTCCAGCCACGGCAGCAGCTCGGCGGCGGCCACCGGCAGCGGCGCGGCCTCGGGCAGCGCATCGATGCGCGCGGCCAGCGCGGCCACCTGCTCGGCCGCACCGCGGTCCTGGCGCAGCTGTGCCAGGTGCGTGCGCGCCAGCCGCAGCTGCCGCTGCGCGACCCAGCGGGCGCCACGCTGCAGCGCCAGCTCAAGGCTCAGCGCGGCCATTTCAATCACCAGCCGGTGCGCGCCCACCCGCGAGAAGTGTTCGATGATCGTGTTGAAGCGCGTACCCAGATCCCAGGTGTTGCGCGCCGGATCACGCTGGCACAGGATTGCCACCGTGTTCGCCCACATGCGCCAGGTATTGGGGGTCAGCTCGCTCCACGGCACCAGCTGCTGCAGCGCTTCTTCGTCGCGGCCCAGCTGGGCCAGCGCCCAGGCGCGCGACAGGCGGCGCGGCACGGTGCAGTTGGCCGGTTCGTACTCGCCGGCGGCGGCCACTTCGGCCTCGCGCTGCTCGATCAGCACCAGCGCTTCGTCGGCACGGCCGGTGGCCAGCAGCACCTTGATCTGCATTTCCGGGAAGCTGTCGAACACTTCCTTGCCGCGCGCCTTGATCGCATCGGCCTGCGCCTGCAGGTAGTCCAGCGCGTCCTGGCCGCGGCCATCGTCCAGCAGCGCATCGGCCTTTTCGCAGCTCAGGCACTGGAAGCACGCCCAGCTGGGATCAATGCGGGCCAGGGTCTCATCGCACACTTCAATGCGCTCGGGCACCCAGCCCGGGCCGTCAATGTTGCCGTAGCAGGCGGCCAGATCCTGGGTCACGCAGATCGACTGCGGGCAGTCCAGGGTGTCGGCACGGTGGGCGCGCTCAAACAGCGCCACCGCCTCGCCCAGCGCGCTCTCGCCTTCCACGCGGTTGCCCACGCGGTTGCGCAGCGCCCAGTGGCCCACGTAGACATCCACCCAGGGGTTGTCCAGCGCCTTGCCCAGCGCACGCGCCTCGGGCAGCAGCGCATCCACGCGGTCCACCTGCAGCTCACTGACCTCGTCGGCCAGGCGGGTCAGCAGGTGCGCGTTCTGCGCCTGCCCGGCCTGGCGCAGGTCTTCCTGCAGTTTTTCAACCCAGTTCCAGATTTCCATGATGTGCAAGTCTCCTGTCTAGCGAAGGCTGGATGAGAAAGTGAGCGGTGCCTCAGCGCAGCATCTGCTGCAGGGCACCGGCAATATCGGCGAAGGCGGCGTTCAGATCGGGCGTGGCGGCGCCGGTGTCGCGTGCCAGCGGCCGCCCCTGCGCGGACACGATGATCTTCAGCGAACGCAGCAGGCGTGCGGCGGCCGGGGCCTGCGCGTGGCCGGCACGCTGCGCCTGCAGCAGCGCCTGCACCGCCGGATTGTCCAGGTTCACGTACAACCGCGACGGCGCGCGCGCCTCGATGCGGGCGGTGAACTGGCGCGCCAGGCGCAGCGCGGCCATCGACACGCGTTTGTCGTTCTCATCGTCTTCCAGGCGCTGCTTCAGCTCCGCCTCGCGGTCGGGCACCACCACCACCGGCAGCGCTTCGGGGCTGAAGCGCGCCGGCAGCAGCTGTTCGCCATCGCCCAGGTGTTCGCGCAGCCAGGCCAACTGCGCCTCGTCCAGGCTGTCGTCGCTGCGGAACAGCGCGCGGTTGCCCTGTTCGGTGCCCAGTTCCACCAGGCGCAGGCCCTTGGCCTGGGTCCAGCGGCGCAGGAACGGCACCACCGCATAGCGGTGCCCATGCGCCACCGGCACGCCCATGGCACGGAACAGCATTTCCTCGAAGCCGCCGCCATTGTCCAGGATCACGTGCACCGCGCCACGCGCCGGCAGCGCGCTGGCCGGCAGGTCGCCCTGCGAGGTCGGCACGCGCACGTGTTCCAGCAGCAGGTCGAACAGGCGGTCGTCGCACAGCGCCGCGCCCAGCAGGGCCTCGTTGTGGCGGCTCAGAACACGGCGCCAGGCTTCGGGCTGCTGCCGCGCCACGTCGGCCAGACCGTCAATCAGCGCTTCCAGCAGCGCGTGCTGCACGGCGCGGTAATGGTCGTCCCGCTGCAGATCCTCGCGGCTGGCGGTGGGGGTCAGCCGGGACGATTCGATCACCCCGCCGATGAAGCCGGCCCACGGCGGCAGCAGGTCGCGCGCATCGTCGTCCAGCAGCATGCCGCGCACGAACACCGACAGGTTGCGGTTGTCGCTGGTGCCGTAGGTGGCGCCATCCTGCACCCACAGCAGGCCAGTGGCGTCACTTTCCGCATCGGCGCGCAGTGGCACCGTCACGATGGGTTCGAAGTCATGTTCGAAGCGTGCGGCGAACTGCAGCGCCTGGCGCCGCGCCTGCACCGGGTGCAGCGCCACCTCGCCCTGCGCGCGCCACGGCGGCGGCTCGGGGTTCAACGCTTCGGCAGCGGCGCCAATGAAGATCGGTTCGGACAGCAGCGCGCAGTAGCGGCCCAGCACTTCGTACAGCCGCGCCTCGTTGGCCAGCGGCAGGAAATCCGGGTGCAGCTCCAGCTCCACCTCGGTGCCGACCGCACGCGCCGGCACTTCGCTCACGGTGTACTGCTCGGCGTTGCTGGACACGTACAGGTGGCCCAGGTCCGGCGTCTGGTACGAGGTGGTGCGCACGCTTACCCGCCGCGCCAGCACGAAGGCCGACAGGAAGCCCAGGCCGAACATGCCGATCAGGCCGTCCTGGTCATCGCCGCCCTGGCGCAGGCCGCGGGTGTAGCCCACGCCCACCGTGGCCAGGTAATCGTGGATTTCCTGGCGGGTCAGGCCGGCGCCGGTATCGATGATGCGCAGCACGCCGGCGGCGGCATCGACCTGCACATCGATGCGCGAGGGCAGATCGCCACCGCTCTGTTCAATGCGGCGGCGGATGATGGAATCGTGCGCGTTCTGCACCAGTTCGCGCAGCGCCACCATCGGGGTGGAATACAGGTGCTTGCCCAGCACCGTCATCAGTCCATTGAGATCGACCCCGGCCCGGCGGATTTCAGCGGCGGGGGTGGTCAGCGTCGGGTCCTGCATGTAATCGGTTACTCCTTGCCACACAAGGCGCCGCGGGGCGCCATCGTCGAGCCGGGAAAACTAGCACAGGCACGCTGACCGTTGCTGCATCGGAGGCGTGCAGCTCTTTGCAGGGCCGAGCCATGCTCGACCGCCCTTGGCGGAACAGAAAAGCAGTCGAGCATGGCTCGACTCTACAAAAGGCAGCCGAGCATAGGCTCGGCGCTACAGTACGGATGTCACGCCGCGTCGATCGCCTCGGACAGCCGCTCCACGGCGATCACTTCCATGCCCTTCACGCTGCCGCCCTTCGGTGCGTTGGCCTTGGGCACGATGGCGCGCTTGAAACCATGGGTGGCCGCTTCGCGCAGGCGGTCTTCGCCGTTGGGCACCGGGCGGATCTCACCGGACAGCCCCACTTCGCCGAAGGCAATGGTCTTTTCCGCCAGCGGCCGGTCCTGCAGCGACGACAGCACCGCCAGCAGCACCGGCAGGTCGGCGGCGGTCTCCTGCACGCGAATGCCACCGACGACATTCACGAACACGTCCTGGTCGCCCACCAGCACCCCACCATGGCGGTGCAGCACCGCCAGCAGCATGGCCAGGCGGTTCTGCTCCAGGCCCACGGCCACGCGGCGCGGGTTGGACAGCGGCGAGGCATCCACCAGCGCCTGCACTTCCACCAGCAGCGGGCGGGTACCCTCGCGGGTGACCATCACGCAGCTGCCAGGCTGGTGCGCGCTGCTGCCGGACAGGAAGATGGCCGACGGGTTGGACACTTCCTTCAGACCCTTGTCGCCCATGGCGAACACGCCCAGTTCGTTCACCGCGCCGAAGCGGTTCTTGAAGGCGCGCAGCAGGCGGAAGCGACTGCCGCTTTCGCCTTCGAAGTACAGCACCGCATCCACCATGTGTTCCAGCACGCGCGGGCCGGCAATGCCGCCTTCCTTGGTCACGTGGCCGACCAGGAACACGGCAGTGCCGGTTTCCTTGGCAAAGCGCACCAGCCGCGCCGCGCTTTCGCGCACCTGGCTGACCGACCCCGGCGCGGCGGTCAGGGTTTCGGTCCACAGGGTCTGCACCGAATCGGCCACGATCAGGCGCGGGCCGGCTTTGCTGGCGTGCTGCATGATCGACTCGACACCGGTCTCGGCCAAGGCATTCACCCCATCCAGCGGCAGCTCCAGCCGGTGCGCGCGGCCGGCCACCTGCGCCAGCGACTCCTCGCCGGTCACGTACAGCACCGGCAGTTCGGCGGCCATCTTGGCCACCGCCTGCAGCAGCAGGGTCGACTTGCCGATGCCCGGGTCGCCACCGACCAGCACTACGGCGCCTTCCACCAGGCCGCCGCCCAGCACACGGTCGAACTCGCCGATGCCGGTGCTGACCCGGCGGTGCTCGGTCTGCTGCACGTCCTTCAGCGCGGTGATCTTCGGCGGATCGATCTTGCCCACCCAGCCGTTACGGCGGGCCGCCGGGGCCTTCGCCGCTGCGGCGCTTTCCAGCACGATTTCCGACATCGAGTTCCACGCCCCGCATTCCGGGCACTGCCCCTGCCATTTGCTGGAATCGGCGCCGCATTCGTTGCAGACGTAAGCGGTGCGGGCCTTGGCCATCGGAAATCCTGCGTGGTGAACGGTGAAGGAGGATAGCCGAGCGCGGTCGCAGGTGCTGCGACAGCCGCCCCCGGGCATGCCGCCTACACATCTCCAAATACGGGATGAACATCACACTTTTTAACTGCTAAGGTTCAGCCCCTTGCCGCCGCTATAGTTCGCGGCTTCATGCCTGCCCTCCCCCGCTTTCTCCTGAAGGACCCGCAATGACTGGCACTTACAGCCAGAGCCTGGTTGCTTTCTCGCTGTTGGTGGCCATTCTCGCTTCTTACACCGCCCTGGACATGGCCGGCCGCCTGGCCACCGCGCAGGGCCGGGTGGCCCGCTGGTGGCTGATCGGCGGCGCGTCGGCCATGGGCCTGGGCATCTGGTCGATGCATTTCATCGGCATGCTGGCCTTCAAACTGCCGATCCCCATCGGCTTCGATCTGGGCATTACCCTGTACTCGCTGGCGGTGTCCATTGCCGCCTCGGCCTACGCGCTGTGGCTGGTCTCGCGCCCGGAACTGCCGCGCCGGCGCCTGCTGGCCGGTGGCACGCTGATGGGCCTGGGCGTGGCCACCATGCATTACCTGGGCATGGGTGCCATGCGCATGCAGCCGGGCATCGACTACGACCCGCTGTGGTTCGCGCTGTCCATCGCCGTGGCCATCGGCGCCTGCACCGCGGCGTTGTGGATCGCCTTCCGCCTGCGCCGCGAAGACCAGCGCACCCTGCCGCTGCGCATTGCCGCGTCGGCGGTGATGGGCCTGGCCATTGTCGGCATGCATTACACCGGCATGGCCGCCGCCAGCTTCCCGGCCGGCAGCATCTGCGGCGCGGTGATCGACGGCGGCATTGAATCGCACTGGCTGGCGGTGCTGGTGATCGTCACCACCCTGGGCGTGATCGGCATCGCGCTGGTGGCCTCGCTGTTCGACCGGCAGATGCGCGTGCGCACCGGGCTGTTGGCCGAATCGCTGGAAAAGGCCAACGACAAGCTGCTGCAGGCCGCCCTGCATGACCCGCTTACCCAGCTGCCCAACCGCATGCTGCTGCAGGACCGCATCGAGCAGTCGATCGAAAAGGCGCGCCGCCGCGGCCATGCGCTGGCAGTCATGTTCTGCGATCTGGACGGCTTCAAGGCGGTCAACGATGCCTACGGGCACCAACTGGGTGATCGCCTGCTTGTGAAGATGAGCCAGCGCGTCAGCGCGCTGCTGCGCCCGCAGGACACCTTCGCCCGCCTGGGCGGCGATGAGTTCGTGATCGTACTGGCCATCGACGAACCCGACGACGCGGTGGTGGTGGCCGAGCGCATCATTGCCGCGGTGGCCGAACCGTTCCTGATCGATGCGGCCGAACTACAGGTCAGCGCCAGCCTGGGCATTGCGTTGTACCCGGACGATGCCACCAGCGAACGCGAGCTGATGGCCCATGCCGACGCGGCCATGTACCACACCAAGGAAGGCGGCCGGAACGGCTACACCTTCTTTACCCCGTCCATGCAGGTCAGCGCGAACCGCCAGCTGCGCCTGCTGCAGGACCTGCGCCGGGCCACCGAGCGCGGCGAGCTGCTGCTGCACTACCAGCCCAAGTTCGTGGCCGCCGGCACCCCGGCGGTGGGCGCCGAAGCGCTGCTGCGCTGGCAGCACCCGGAACTGGGCATGCTCAGCCCGGACGTGTTCATTCCCATTGCCGAGCGCAGCGGATTGATCCTGCCCATTGGCGATTGGGTGCTGGACCAGGCCTGCGCGCAGCTGCGCGCTTGGCACGATGCCGGGCAGCACGAATGGACCATGGCGGTGAACCTGTCGCCGCTGCAGTTCTCCTCGCCGGCCCTGCTGGACAGCGTGCGCGCTGCGCTGCAGCGGCATGGCATCGCGCCGGAGCGGCTGACGCTGGAGATCACCGAAACCACGGCGATGAAGGACGTGGAAGCCAGCCTGGTGATCCTGAACGACCTGACCGCGATGGGCGTGCATATCGCCATTGATGACTTCGGCACCGGCTATTCCAGCCTGCTGTACCTGAAGCGCATGCCGGCCACCGAGCTGAAGATCGATCGCGCATTCGTGCGCGAGCTGGAGCAGAACGCCGAAGACGCGGCCATCGTGTCGTCGATCGTGGCGCTGGGCCGTTCGCTGCAGCTGCAAGTGGTGGCCGAGGGCGTGGAGACCAAGGAACAGCAGGATTACCTGAGCGGGCTGGGCTGCGATCAGCTGCAGGGCTACCACCTGGGCAGGCCGATGGCCGCCGACGAATTCCTGCGCAAGGTGGGTTGAACCGCGCATGGGGTCAGAGCCCTTGCCGCTGGCAAGGGATCCGACCCCTTCCCCCTGCCAACGAAAAAGGCCGCCCCGAAGGGCGGCCTTTTCGTGTGTGGCAACGTCGCGAAGACGTCAGTGCATCATGTGCACGTTCATGTTGTGCATGACCCACAGGGTACCGGCCACGATGATGCCGATCACCACCACGGTGAAGGCAGCAGCGTTGACGTTCCAGCGGCTTTCCGAAGAACGGTCCAGGTGCAGGAAGAACACCAGGTGCACCAGCATCTGCAGCACCGCGGAAACCGCGATCACCACACCGCTTACGGTGCGCGAGAAGTCGCCCGACATCACCACCCAGAACGGGATGACGGTCAGCACCACCGCCAGCACGAAGCCGATCAGGTACGACTTCACGCTGCCGTGGCTTTCGCCGCCGGTGCCGTGGTCGTGTGCATGGTTGTCATGTGCCATTACAGCGCTCCATTGAGGTAGACGACGGAGAACACGCCGATCCAGATCAGGTCCAGGAAGTGCCAGAACAGGCTCAGGCACGCCATGCGGGTCTTGTTGGTCGGGGTCAGGCCGTACTTCTTCAGCTGCACGAACATCACCGCCAGCCACAGCAGGCCGGCGCTCACGTGCAGACCGTGGGTACCGACCAGGGCGAAGAACGCCGACAGGAAGGCACTGCGGTCAGGCCCGTAGCCCTGGTGGATCAGGTGGTTGAACTCCCACACTTCCATGCACATGAAGCCGAAGCCCAGCAGCCAGGTGATGGCCAGCCACAGGTACATCTGGCCCACCTGCTTGCGGTGCATGGCAATCATGCCCAGGCCGAAGGTCAGCGACGAGGTCAGCAGCAGCGCGGTTTCCCACGCCACGAACGGCAGCTCGAACAGATCCTTCGGGGTCGGGCCGCCGTCATTTCCGCCCACCAGCACCACGTAGGTGGCAAACAGCGAGGCGAAGATGAGGCAGTCGCTCATCAGGTACACCCAGAAACCGAAGACGGTGTTGCCGCCGGTGTCGTGGTGCTCGTGGTCGTCATGGCCATGGGCCGCCGCGTGCGCGGCGTGCCCGTGGCTCAGGGTCGAGGTATTGGTGCTCATGCCTTCAGCTCCGACTTCACCAGGCCCTGGGCTTCCAGGTGCTTGCGGTGTTCGTTCTCGATGCGTTCCACCTCGGCGGCCGGGACCCAGTAGTCCACGTCCTGGTCGAAGGTGCGGTAGATGAACGTGGCGATCATGCCGACGAAGCCGACGATGGCCAGCCACCAGATGTGCCAGATCATCGCAAAGCCAAACACCAGGCTGAAGGCGCCGATCACCACACCCGTGCCGGTGTTGCGCGGCATGTGGATATCGGTGTACTTGGCCGGCTTCGGCCAGGCTTCACCACGCTGCTTGCGCTCCCAGAAATCATCCAGTTCGGTGACTTCCGGCAGGCTGCCGAAGTTGTAGAAGGCCGGCGGCGAAGAGGTTTCCCACTCCAGCGTACGGGCATCCCACGGGTCGCCGGTCAAATCGGCGGTCTTCTTGCGGTCGCGGATCGACACAGCCACCTGGATGATCTGGCACAGGATGCCGGCACCCACGATGAAGGCACCTGCGGCAGCCACCAGCAGCAGCGGCTCGTAGGCCGGGTTCACGGTGCTCTGCAGGCGACGGGTCATGCCCATGAAGCCCAGCACGTACATCGGCATGAAGGTCACATAGAAGCCGATGAACCAGCACCAGAAGGCGCACTTGCCCCAGAACTCGTTCAGGCGGAAGCCGAACATCTTCGGCCACCAGTAGGTGATACCGGCGAACATGCCGAACACCACGCCGCCGATGATGACGTTGTGGAAGTGGGCGATCAGGAACAGGCTGTTGTGCAGCACGAAGTCGATGGCCGGGATCGCCAGCATCACGCCGGTCATGCCGCCGATGGTGAAGGTGACCATGAAGCCGATGGTCCACAGCACGGGCGTGGTGAACTGCACTCGACCGCGGAACATGGTGAACAGCCAGTTGAAGATCTTCACGCCGGTCGGAATCGAGATGATCATCGTCGTGATGCCGAAGAAGGCATTGACGTTGGCACCCGAACCCATGGTGAAGAAGTGGTGCAGCCACACGATGAACGACAGCACGCCGATGCAGGCGGTGGCGTAGACCATGCCCTTGTAGCCGAACAGCGCCTTGCGCGAGAAGGTCGCGATCACTTCGGAGAACACGCCGAAGGCCGGCAGCACCAGGATATAGACTTCCGGGTGGCCCCAGATCCAGATCAGGTTGATGTACAGCATGGCGTTGCCGCCACCATCATTGGTGAAGAAGTGCGTACCCAGGTAACGGTCCAGAGTCAGCAGCACCAGGGTGATGGTCAGCACCGGGAAGGCGGCGACGATCAGCACGTTGGTGACCAGCGCCGTCCAGGTGAACACCGGCATCTGCATCAGCTTCATGCTGGGGGTACGCATCTTCAGGATGGTAATGAAGAAGTTGATACCGCTCAGCGTGGTACCCAGGCCTGCGACCTGTAGACCCCAGATGTAGTAGTCCATGCCGACGCTTGGACTGTATTCGATGCCCGACAATGGCGGGAACGCCAGCCAGCCGGTGGCGGCAAATTCACCGATCCACAGCGACAGCATGATCAGCACCGCACCGGCCACGAACAGCCAGAAGCTGAGCGAGTTCACGAACGGGAACGCGACGTCGCGCGCGCCGATCTGCAGCGGCACGGCCAGGTTCATCAGGCCGGTGATCAGCGGCATGGCCACGAAGAAGATCATGATCACGCCGTGGGCGGTGAAGATCTGATCGTAGTGGTGCGGCGGCAGGTAGCCTTCCGAACCGCCCACTGCCAGCGCCTGCTGGGTACGCATCATGATGGCGTCGGAGAAGCCGCGCAGCAGCATGACGAAGGCGACGATCAGGTACATCACGCCGATCTTCTTGTGGTCCACCGAGGTGAACCACTCCTTCCACAGGTAACCCCACAGCTTGAACTTGGTGATCAGGGCCATCACGCCCAGACCACCCAGCACTGCACCGATCAACGTCGTCAGGACGATCGGATCGTGGGGGATCGACTCAAGAGAGAGTTTTCCCAACATGTTCATTCTCCCGAACCCGCGTGGCCGGCATGGCCTGCGTGTTCGTGTTCGGTGGCATCCAGGTTTTCACCCGATTCCTTGGAATCATGCGCGTCACTGGGGGTGTGCCCCTCGTGCGCTTCATGGCTGGCAGCATCGGCGGAAGCCGCACCGGCATGCGAATGCTTCATGCCGTAGTGCTGGTTGTCGCCCATGTGCTTGGCAATGACCCAGTCGAACAGGCCTTCTTCGGTCTTGCCGAAGTAGGTGACCGGGTACCACTCGGAATTCTTCGCATCACCCAGGGCCTTGAAGCTGGTCTTGTCCAGGGTCTGCTCGCCGGCACGTACCTGGTCCAGCCACTGGCGGTACTCGGCATCGGTTACCGAATAGGCGGTGAAATGCATCTTGGCGAAGCCCGCGCCGCTGTAGTGCGAGGACATGCCCGGGAATTCACCGGTTTCGTTGGCGATCAGGTGCAGCTTGGTTTCCATCGCCGCCATCGAATAGATCATGCTGCCCAGGTGCGGAATGAAGAACGCATTCATCACCGTGTCCGACGTGATCTTGAAGTTCAGCGGGGTGTTCACCGGGAACTTGATCTCGTTGACGACCGCAACCTTCTCTTCCGGATAGATGAACAGCCACTTCCAGTCCAGCGAGATCGCCTCGATGGTGACCGGCTTGACGTCCGATTCCAGCGGCTTGTACGGGTCCAGTGCGTGCGACGAACGCCAGGTCAGGACCGCCAGCACCAGCACGATCATGCAGGGGATCGACCACACCACCACCTCGATCGCCGTGGAATGCGACCACTTCGGCTCGTAACGGGCCTTGGTGTTGGAAGCGCGGTACTTCCACGCGAAGGTCAGGGTCATGACGATGACCGGGACGACGACCAGCAGCATGAGCACGACAGCCGTGATCAGCAGGGTCTTCTCGTCCTGGCCGATCTGGCCCTTCGGACTGAGGATGGCCACGGCATCGCAGCCGGTGAGCATCACCAGCAGTGCGAGCAGCAGGCCCGGGCGCAACCAGCGCCCAAGGGTTTTCAACGGAATCATCGGTCGATCCAATTGCGAGGGAATGCCGTTCCCCGTCCTGCCCGCTCCGGCAAAAGCCGGTCCCGCCTGTGGTTGAGACAGGCAGTGAGGTGGGGTCGAGTCAGCCTTTCAATTTTAGGCCGTCACGCATCATTTAAGAAAGGCATTGACAATGATCCAGCGCAGGAATCGGCCGGATATCGCTGCGACACGTTGTCGCACCGCGCGCAGGGCGCCCCGTTTGCGGGCGCTGGGGACCGGATTCGGCAAAGTATGCTGAACCTGTTCAGCGTACTTGAACTGAGCCGCTGCCGCACCAAGACTGCGTGACAGATGCCCCTCTTCGCAAGGATGCCCTGATGACTGCCCTGCTCCGCTGGCTCAGCACACCCGCCGTGCGCCGCACCCTTGCCCTGCTGGGCGCCGCGCTGGTGGTACTGCTGGCCTGCAACCCGGAACTGGCGCCGCTGCTGGGGCTGATGGATGTGCTGGGGCTGGACGTGCTGGCGCTGCTGCTGGGGGCGCAACTGCTAGCCACCCTGCCCTGGCTGCGGCTGCACGCCGGGCGCGGGCTGCGGGTCGCGGGGCGGTTGGCCTGCGGCGCACTGGCCGGGGCCGCGGGCGGCTATCTGCGGCAGTTGGCGCCGTTTTGTCGTGATCGCCTTGGGTTTGGGCTCTGGGTTCGCCGGGCGGGCTGACCTGTTCGATGCGGGCGGCGCTGGCCTTTTGAACCGGGCCTGATAGCCCCCGGCCTTGCCGGGCGGGCGTTTCGGGCGGCGGGCCGGCGTGCCAAAATGCCGCCGAAGCGTAAAGCACCCCTGCGTTGACGCAATCTGCCCTTGGCAGCCGCTCGCGGGCTGTGCACACCATGGCATGCCACTGAAAGCGAGTGGCCGGGTCGGCAAACCCAATGTCTGACGAGTGTTTACGCTTGCCAGTCGGCGCCACCTCTGCGTGGCGCCGGCTGGCAATCCGTCCGCGTTCTTTGGCGGGCGGTGCGTGGGGGTGCGTGTTCGCATGCACCCGCCGGATTCGTCAGACCCGGTTTTTGCCGCCACGTACCGTCCGCCACCCCTGCGGTGGCGCTTTGTGTTTTGCACGGAGCATCTGCCATGAACGCATCGGAATTTCCTGATCTGAACGCCCGCCGCGCGGCGCCCGTTGGCGAACCCGCCACCGACCCCAGCACCTTCATCCCCACGCTGCGGCGCATCCAGGCCGGTGCGGCCGCCAATGGCCAGCCCTGGCCCGAACGCGCCCTGCCGCCCGGCCGGCGCCTGCAACTGGCCGACGCCGACTGCGCCCTGGCCGGCCTGGCTACCGTGCAGCAGATGCTGCTGGCGGCCGAGCGCACCCGGCAGGCCGGCCAGCCCGGAGACACGCTGGGCGACCGCAGCATGGAAGGTTTGATGCTGGCCTGCATTGCACTGACCGCGCATGCGGCCACCTGCCTGCAGGTGCAACCGTAGCCGGGGGCGCGGCGGCGTCCATTCCGACAGCCGTCGTGATGCTGCTAGGCCTGCTTGCCGGCCATCTGTATCTGCCGGAACCGGCACTCCGCGTAAACAGCTACAGCAAGCAGACCGTGCCGAACTTCCTGCAGATGTGGCAGGAAGCCGCGCAGTTTGCGCAGGAACGCAGCGCCGACGGGCTGCGCGTCAGCCCCGCCGCGCGCGGGGCGCGCCATTTCGAACTCTATGCCGGGGATAAACCGGTATTACTGGTCGATAACTCGCCGAAGCGCATGGTGATTATCGTGTTCGAGAATTCGCGCGAGCATGTACCGGATCTGTGGGAGCTGGAACATGAATGGTGGCGGGCCATGCGCCAGCGTGGTCAGTTCGTGCGGCATGGCGCCGGCGGGTGAAGATAGGTGGCGAGTAGGGAGCTGCCCAGCCTGCTTCAGTGCCGCGCGGCCTCACGTGGCGGTGGGTATTCGAAGCGCATTTCCCGCTGCCCCTCGCCTACCACCGGTAGCACCGGGTCGGTGCCGGTGCAGCCCAGGCGCAGTCGATCACGTGCGGTAACGGGAACACTGCCACAGCCACCGGAATTACTGATATCCAGCTGCGGCAAGAGGGCCGCAGCAAAGGTTTCAACCTCGCCGCGCGCCGCCTTACGGTTCACCGTTGCAGTCGGCACGCTGTAGCGCAGCTTGATGGCATACAAGCGGTCAATGGCGAGCAGCATTACCGAACTGTACTCCTTGCCATCGCGCACGAAACCGAAATCCAGCACGCTGGCCTCGATACTGGCCGCCGCGTCCGGTTGCGCCGGTGCGACCTTCAAGGTCACCGTCTGCACACGCGACATATCATCGCGCCCCGCCAGCGCTGCGCTGCGCGCCTCCAGCAAACCCTTGCGCTCTCCTTCAAGCAGACCGGCCCGCTGTTCCTGGTCCAGCACACCCACCGGGTAGAAGTACACATCGATCCAGCCGTCCTCGTTGCCGGCCTGCTGAAAGCGCACCGACGCACCACCCGCGACATCGTCGTAGCGGCGCTCGCCCAACGCCTTCCACTGCCCCACCTGCAGGGGGTAAACCACGTTGGTCGCGCGCAGGAAACCGCCCAGGAACGGCGACGGCGCAGACGCGCCCTGACCTGCCGTTTCCGGGTTGAGCATGACCGTGTTGTCGCTGGCACCGCATTCCGCCTTCACCACAGGCGCCAGATGCGCGCGCAGCGTGCCGGCCTTCTGCTGCGCGGCCAACGTATCCATGGCCGCAATGCGCAGCGCAGGATCGGCTGCAATGAAGGCCGCGTAGGCGCGCAGCGCGCTCTCCACACCGGCCACCTGTCGGCTGAGCTGATCGCTGCTTTCGCGCTGGTCTATCTGGAAGGCGAGGTTCCCGAAGCTCTGCTGCATCAGCAGATCCAGGCCGATCTTCTTGGCTGCCTCATCCTGGTCAGGCAGGTTCATGACCTGGCAGAGGGTCACCATGTAATCGGGCGTCTCCGCCAGCCAACGCAGCATCGACACCCGAAGTTCCTGCGCGCCCGGCTGCTGGGGCGATGCTTCCAGCGACTGGGTGAAGCGCACGAAATTGGTGGCGTTGATCGGTTGTGCGGCGGTGGCCTGCGGCGCGGGCGCATCGGGTTGTGCGGCCAATGCGGGGACGGAAAGCGCCGTAGCGATGCCGATGATGGAAAAGGCAGTGAAACGGCGCAGTGTGCTTACTGATGCCATGGTTTACGGTCCCTGTAACCGCCCGGCGCGGTTTCAGGGTGAAGCGTAGCAGGCGGCGTGGGCGGTCGCGACCAGAAAACCATGGCAGCGCCAGATACTCCCTTGGGCGACTGCATGCGCCCCTCGGCCCAGGATGCACACCTCTCAGACTATCTGCCTGACCGGTCTCTGATGGAATCAATGTGGACCCGTAGCGCCGTCGGATCTTCTCTCTCGACTGGCAACATCGCGTCGACCTTGCTCACGCCACTCATTACACCGAGCCACGGCTCTTGCGGACCTTCAGACAGCGAGAAGCGCGATTGCACGATGACCATCCGGTACCACTTGCCATCGAGCATTTCCGAGCCCGCCCCTCTGAGCTCGACGGCGTTGAATACAACATCGTTCGAATAGTCGTCTTCGCTAGGAAACAGGACTGGCAACCCATTCCTGACGGCCAGATACCCAACCAACACCACATCCTTGCCGACTGCCGAGCGAGGGTTTGCGTTCAATCTCGCAAAGCTTGTTCCGCATCGCGAAGAATTGCTCACCCGATGGAAGCAGGCATCCAGCGGCCCGCTGTCCGTGGGGGCGTGAATCTTTCCATCGCCGCAAGCGGTTACGCCGGACATTGCGACAAATGAGATCACCAGGGCGAGCTTGGAACTTGAGAAATTCATATCACCTCGTAAGCCTCTCAACTCCACAATGGAGTCCAAACCGCCCATGCCCGACCTTGAGTATGAGCCGCCAGATGAACCCGCCCCTTTATCGACGATAACGACGGTGTTCCCATCGCTCCACATTGTGACCGGCGCTTGTGCCGTGGGTCCCGAACAAGCTGGCGCGCCCGCCTGTGCGGGACGCGCCATCAACTCACTGCCCTCTGGACGGGCGCCACCACACTTCTTGGCAGAGCCAGTGGTCAATCTGCCCGCAAGAGATAGACGTTCATCGTGGCAATCTTTGAAGAAGGATCCGCATAGATGATCGTCAATGGAATTGGGTCCCCCTTCTCGCACGCCCAAAGAGCATTCGCGTCAGGCACAACCGTGGCAACGCCATTGGCTGCCACCGTCATGCATGCCTTGGGGCGATACATCAACTTCGATGATCCGGTTATGTCGCTTACCTGCCCACTGGGACTCACAAGCTTTACGCTCAGCTGGAATGACGACCCCATCTCGACGCCTACTTGAGACACCGCTGCGCCGTCGAGCACTTCCTCGGAAGTACTATTCTCCAGCAAGGTCGACAATTCCCACTCACCGATCAGATCGACACTTCCGATCGAAGCACGAATGCTCCACTCGGGGCGATCTGCGGTCTGCGCGCCGGCATCAAATGACAGCAGCGCGAGAAGCGTGAAGATGATCATTCGGCCATGCATACTTTGCCACCCATCTCTTGATTGATATCTACCGGAAGCCCATCGTTTTGGCGGGAACTGATGCATTTCTGCCGGACCCGCTCACGTGCAAGATGGACAAAAATGCCGCCTACCTGATGATAGGCACGGGGATTACCTGGCTGCGTTTCCATCAAGCAGGGAACGATACGCTGGCCAACCATGTTCCAGTCGCGCTGAGACCCGCAGCCTAACGCCTCCAGAGCACCTCGGAGATCGACCTGCACGTGATACCACCCCATGCTAGCGAAACACTCCTGGTTGGCCACCCACTTTCCGCCGTTGAATCCATCCAGAAGGGTGTTGACCGCACTGCACGATGCCTCCACGAACGGCCAAAGGCCCCTCTTCTCAAGATAGGGATCTACGAACGCCGGGATCACGTGATCCATCCACTGACAGTTGTCCATCTGGCACCGGATCTCACACGAGCCCTTGGCAATGCAGGTCTGCTGCAGATGGAACAGGTGACGCGGGTCGGTCGAAGGCATTGCGGCGCCTTGCAGCTCTGCAACCGCTTTTCCGCATCCCGAGCCGTCGCTGCTCGGACAATCCGGCGGCAGACACACTGCGCCCGTTGGCGTTGACTGCCCATTGCCAGCAGCGGTGTACTCACAGCCCTGATCGCAGTTTTTTTGCCCAGCTGGTGCACCGGGGAGGCTCAACGAAGGTCGGTTCGCGCATAAGTCCTGAGGTCGAAAGTACGCCTCTCCACATCCGGTTACGGGCACCCAAGGAATGTTGGTCCCGCACATCCACTCGTACAGGCCCGTAATGCCGTCAGTCAAACGAACATGCATAGGATAGAAGTCAGACCTTACCTTCAACCACGCTAAGTGGGTGCGGCGGACCTCCAAATAGGCCTGTCCTTGGTCACAAGGTCTGTTCTGGTAGGGGTACTCCCCGGTGCATCGAGTCGCAACCTCCTCGGCATTGGAACTGAAAGCGGCCGACATCCCAATCAAGGCAAATATAAAAAGTAAAGCTTTGCGCACACTCCATCCCCTCTTAATAGCTTCCATACAAAACGTTGCCCCGAGCGGCGCAGTGTCCAACACGAGCGCTGCTTGCGCAGACTCTTCACTTCGCAAGCCGATTGCAAGCGGCATCGCGAGACGTTCGTCGCAGAACGCATCAATACCGCATTGGTGATGTGGTGAAAGCTCGGCATCAACGCGCTTTGGAGCTGACGGGCGCGGACTCAGCGGAAAGAGCCTGTCACATCGTGGCATCCACCACTGGTGGCAAGAACCGACATCGGCGCGCTTCCGTGCAATCGCCTCCCCAGCCCAAGAAAGAACTCGATGTACGGAATCAGCTTGATTCAGCGCCAGACACCGCGAACAGCATGTCCATTTCGTTCAACGGGATAAGCATTCTGCCTGGCTACATCGTCAATGCTGCTCAGACCCTCCGTCATCCCAGCAGGATTGAGCCTCAGGAACCCATCAGGATTCTTGTTGTTGAAGTCGACAAATATTCTGGTCTCGGACATCCAATAGTCCCTGCGAGCTCCCAATGACGGCAGCTGCCAACGCCGCCACTCGCCCACGCCAACAGATTCCTCGCCACCCAGCGTCGCCCCCTCTCTGGAAGCCACGACACCAACGCCTTCGGCGGTTGAAGCATCTGTGGCGTAAGCCCCCCCTCTTTCGCTGAAACCTACCGCACTTGGGCCTGTAACGGGGAGTTAGGGTCTGTCGCCAATGTGTAACCTCGCGGACCGCCAGCAGTAGTACGGATACACGGTGAATGATAGGGAGCGCGCTGAATCTTCTGCTATGTCGTCGGCACTGCCAAACGCCGCGTAAGTAATGTTGCCGCGCAGTGTCTGGCCTGGCTCCAGACGGACTTCACCGCATCCGTCCGGACAGAATGCTGTCAGGACAGTTTTTGGATGGATCGGGCCTGCGGTCGTGGTCAGGATGGCCCCCTTATACCCCGTCAGGAAGGTCCCATCCGGGCCAGGCCAGCCCTCCTTGGAAAGGCACAACGGCACGGCCGCTGCAGACGTCAGGACAACGTCGTATTGTCTCTCTGCGAGACTGTCAGTCAACGAGAGACTGAAGTCCAGAGGCTCCGCACGCCGAAACGAACCAGCACATGCCGTGATTGTCAGGCACAACACCGTGACATTAAGAATGTTCTTCATCGTCCTGAATCCATGATGCGGGGCGTGCAGGAACCGCTGGTTCATCCACCTTTCACTGCGTCATTTCGGTCCACTGTCGCTCGCCACACCTACTCCTCGCCGATCAAGGGCACATAGCCTTCAAACTCCCAATCCATCATTTCAGCCAGCTTGCTGGCCATTTCTGCCCACGTCCCATCAGGCACAGTCGCACACACGCGCAGGACCGCGCGCTCAACTGCTTCAAAGCTGACGTCATCTACGATGACAAGCTTTGGAATGGACTTACCCTCATCCTCCATGCGTTCGAGCCACTCCCGTTGCATGCGGTGAAGCCAAAAAGGTCCGCCCCATGGCTATCATCTGGCCCAATGGAAGCTTGAAAGTAACAACCAAACAGGCCGGACTCTTGATGGGTCTTGAGCGCAGAATCCCAATCAGCAGTGTCCAGTCCCCGCAGTCTCGCTTTAGTCATTTTTCGGTCGATGCTGGCATGTGCAGCTTTTGTCCCGCTGCGTTCGCATTGAAAAATCGCCGGTTCAGATCAACTTGCCAGCCGCCATCTTGCCGCGTGGGAAAATGAACGTTTGACGGGTTCTGGCTCAAGCACCAGAACCGCAGTTTGCGTTGGCGCGACTCTCCCGTCGAGATGGAATAGCCTCTCCTAGGCTGCACATATCCAACGGCGGTAACGACGACCTGATTGTGCGTCACACCGGCCGCGGGCCGGTGGTGGGAATCCGGGGCTGCCAGCCATGGGCTGGCACTACTGGTGAACCTGCATTCCGCCGGGCGTGGCCCGGCGGTGCCGGCCCAAACAAAAAGCCCCGACCAAGGCCGGGGCTTTTCATACACCTGGTGCCGGAAACAGGAGTCGAACCTGCGACCTACGCATTACGAATGCGCCGCTCTACCAACTGAGCTATTCCGGCTGAGCACGCAATTTTACGGGCAGCCCAGCCCTGCGGTCAATCCGCCCGCACCTGGTTGGCGCAGTCCCGGCCGGCGGTGAAATCGGCCAGGTTGCCCAGGGTGATCGCCGAGATCTCCTGCAGCGCCTCTACGGTGAAGAAGCCCTGGTGGCCGGTCACCAGCACGTTGGGGAAGGTCATCAGGCGCTGGAAGGCTTCGTCGTCGATGATCTCGCCGGACAGGTCCTGGAAGAACAGCGCGCTTTCCTGCTCGTAGACATCAATGGCCAACTGGCCCAGCCGCCGCGACTTCAGCGCGCGGATCACCGCGTGGGTGTCCACCAGGGCGCCGCGCGAGGTGTTCACCAGCATCGCGCCGGGCTTCATGCGCGCCAGCGAGGCATCGTTGATCAGGTGGTGGGTGTCCGGCGTCAGCGGGCAATGCAGCGACACGATATCGGCGCGCGCCAGCAACTCATCCAGCGCCACGCTGTCGCCCACGCTGGCGAACGCTGCCGACGGGTACGGATCGTGCCCCAGCACGGTGCAGCCCATGCCGCGGAAAATACGGGCGGTGGCCAGGCCGATCTTGCCGGTGCCGACGATGCCCACGGTGCGGCCATGCAGGGTGCGGCCCAGCAGGCCGTCCAGCATGAAGTTGCCTTCGCGCACGCGGTTGTAGGCGCGGTGGGTGTGGCGGTTCAGGGTCATGACCAGCGCCAGCGCGTGCTCGGCCACCGCTTCGGGCGAATAGGCCGGCACCCGCGCCACGAACAGGCCCAGCCGCTGCGCTTCGGCCACGTCCACGTTGTTGAAGCCGGCGCAGCGCAGCAGTACCGCGCGCACGCCGCCGGCGTGCAGGGCCTGCAGCACCGGCGCATCCAACTGGTCGTTCACGAACACGCAGACCGCGGTGCAGCCCTGCGCCAGCGGCGCGGTGTGAAGGTCCAGCGCGGCATCGAAGTAGACCAGTTCATGGCCCTGCCCCGCGCCCTGCTGCGCGCTGGCCTCGTCCAGGAAGCGGCGATCGTACGGGCGGGCGCTGAATACGGCGATCTGCATGGGCGGGCCTGCGTGGGAATCCTGCCCCGACCATAGCGCGCCGGCGCTCCTGCCGCAGCACCCGGCGCGGCGGCATGACCGCCGGCACTTCAACCGCCACGCGCGCTCAGGCAGAATCCGCACTGTGCCCGTGCGTTGCGCGGGCTACGCAAGGAGCTGGGCCGCAATCCTCTCCACCACCATGGAGACTGCGAATGATTCGCAACGAGAACAAGGAAGGGACCGTGGTACTGCAACAGCCGCCACGCGGCGTACCGCGCGACAACGCTCCGGCCGGGGTCCACCCCGCGCGCCGCCGCTGGCTGCCGATGGTGGTGGCCGCCGGCATCGGCCTGGCCGCAACGGCCGGCTGGTTGCTGTACATGGACGGCAATCCGTCCACCCGCGTATACGCCAATACCACCCATGCCGTGCAGCGGCAGATCCTGGCCGATGGCAGCGTGGCCACGCTCGATGCCGGCAGCGCGCTCAGCGCCCGCTTCGGCTGGCGCACGCGTGAACTGCAGTTGGACCAGGGCCGCGTGCAGCTGGAAGTGGCAGCGTCGTCGCGGGCCCTGCGCCTGCAGGCCGGCAACAGCAGCATCCGCGATATCGGCACCACCTTCCAGGTGGAACGCCTGAACGATGGCCGCGTGGAAGTGGCCTTGCTGGAAGGCGCAGTGGAAGTGACCAGCGGCAGTGCCCAGCACACGCTGGCACCGGGCCAGCAGTTGCAGGTGCTGGCCTCTGGCCGCATCCAGCCGGGCCCGCAGTTGTCCACCACCGCCGCCGCCGAAGGCTGGCCGCAGGGCGACCTGGTGTTCGACGCGACGCCGCTGTCGGTGGTGGTGGAACGCATGAACCGCTACGGCAGCACGCCGCTGGTGATTGCCGACCCGGACATTGCCGATCTGGCCGTCAGCGGCAGCTTCCGCGCAGGGGATGCGCATGAACTGCTGTCCGCCCTGCAGCTGGGGTGGTCCATCGCTGGCCAGCCGCGCAAGGATGGCGCGCTGGAACTGCGCCGCGTGTACTGAGGCCGCGGCGCATGCCGGCCGCGCAGGCGCTGCGCGCGGGGCTGCTGCTGGCCCTGCTGTGCCTGGCCGTGGTGCCGGGCCAGGCGGGCATGGCGCACGCCGGCGAACCGGCCGCCAGCAGTGATTACCACATTGGCGCCGGCCCGCTGGTACCGGCGCTGCAGGCCTGGGCGCGGCACAGCGGCGTATCGCTGATCTTCGATGCACGTGAACTGGCCGACCTGCGCACCACCGGCGTGCAGGGCCGGCAGAGCCCCGCCGCGGCGCTGAAGCAACTGGTGGCCGGCATGCCGGTGAACATCCTGCAGACCCCGGCCGGTGGCTACGTGCTGCGCCGGCATGCGGCAGCGCCACCACCGCGCCCGGGGAAAGCACCCACGCCTGCGCCGCCCCCACCGCCACCGGTAGCACCGCAGGTGGAACTGGCGCCGGTGCAGGTGACCGGCAGCCGCCTGCCGCGCACCTCCGTGCAGACCACGCTGCCGGTGACCGTTGTCGACCGCGACGACATCCTGCGCAGCGGCTACGGCACGCTGTTCGACCTGCTGCGCCACCTGCCTGGCATGAACGGCCACACCCCGCTGAGTACCGCCCGCGGCGGTGATTCGCTGTACCTGCCGGTGGGCGCGGCGGCCACCACCAGCCTGGACGGCATGGGCCCGCGCGCCACCCTGTTTCTGGTCAACGGCCGGCGCCTGCCGCGCTACCCGATGGTGTCGCTGGCCGACGGCGCGCTGACCGATCTGGGCGGCCTGCCGCTCAGCTTCATCGAACGCATCGAACTGGTGCGCGGTGGTGCGTCGGCCATCTACGGCGCCGATGCCATGTCCGGCGTGGTCAACATCATCCTGCGCGACCAAGCCGAGGGCAGCGAGGCCATGCTGCAGACCGGCGCCAGTGGCCACGGCGATGGCCAGCAGTACCGCGTGCAGGGCGCCACCGGCGGTGTGCGCAGCAATGGTGACCGTTGGTTCGCCGGTCTCGATCTGCACCGCATGCAGCACGTGGCCGGCGATCGCCGCGACTGGCATGCCGATACCTCGCTGTATCCGATCGGGCTGTTGATGGCCAATGGCGATTACTACCCAGCCACCGAATGTCACCTGCCACTACAGGAAGACGACCAGGGCTGCTGGTTCGACAACGTGCGCCCGCGCTCGCTGCAGCCGGCGTCGGACACCGTGGCCGGCTACCTGCGCTACCGCCACGAACGCGGCGAAGGGCGCTACGCGTATGTGGAAGCGCGTGGCAGCTACAACCGCCAGCGCTTTGAACTGGGCCCAACGGCAGTGGCGTTGAACTTCAACCGCACGGCCATTCTCAACGTGGTGCTGCAGGAAGGCGGCAGCGTGCGCCCGCGCGTGCGCGCCAGCGAAGGCGATCTGACCGTGGGCGTTGGCCGCCAGCAGGCGGGCCGCAGCTGGGAAGCCGGCGTGAGCGCGCAGCGCAGCGAGGTGAGCCTGACCACCGATGGCGTGGTGCGCAGCGAGAAGCTGCTGGAAGCGGCGCGCGACTTCGATTTCCTGCCGGGCTTTTCCACGTTGCCACCAGGCCTGGCCGACGACCTGTTCCCAACCATCCACAGCCGTGGCCGTACCGAACAATGGCAGGGCTGGTGGGGCATACAGCGCAACCTGATGGCCCTGCCCGGCGGTGCGGCGCAGCTGGCCACCGGCATCGATCTGCGCCAGGAGCGCTGGACCTCGCAGCCGGACCCGCTGCTGGGCAAGGGCGAGCTGGCGCTGGGCTTGCCGATGGAACAACGCCGGCTGTCGCGCAACAGCAGTGCCGCCTATGCCGAACTGGGGCTGCCGCTGGCGCACAGCCTGCGCGTCGACCTGGCCGCGCGCGTGGACCGCGATGCCGGGCAGACCGCGTTTTCACCGCGCGCCGGCCTGCGCTGGAGCGCCAGCGAGCACTGGTCGTTCCTGCTGGCCAGCGGCCGCGGCTTCCGAGCGCCCAGCCTGTTCGAGCGGCGCCGGCCACCGGGCTATTTCGGCCTGGTCGCCCTGCCCGCTTCGGACACGCTGCCACCCTGCGCGCGGCCGCTGCGCGGTGGCGGCTGCGCGGTGCAGGTGGACGTGGTGGAAAACGATGGACTGAAGGCCGAGACCTCGCGCAGCCATTCGCTGGCGGCCAGCTGGACGCCCAGCGACGCGTTCGCGCTTACGCTGACCCACAACATCGTGGAGCTGCATAACGAGATCCTGGCGCTGCAGCCGGGTGATGCGCTGTGGAACCGCGATACCTGGGTACTGGACGACCAGGGCCGGCTGCGCGATCTGCGCCTGTCCTTCGACAACATTGGACGCACCACCTCGCGCAACTGGGTGCTGCGCGGCGAGTACCGCATCGACAGCGGCGCCAACGGGCAATGGCAGTTCGCGCTGGATGCGCTGAAGCAACAGGAACTGAAGCGCGAGCGCAGCCACGAAGACGCAGTGGATCTGCGCGGCCATGCCACGCCGGAACGCACCGCGATACTGACCGTGCAATGGCAGAACCCGAACTGGGACATCGCCCTGCGCGGCAACCGCGTGGGCCGCATGCGCGCCTGGCTGGCCGGCGAAACCTGCCCGGACGACCAGCGTGGCGAAGGGCATTGCATGAACCCGGCGCAGCTGCGCTGGAACCTGCACGTGGCGCGCCGGTTGAGCCCGCGCGTGGTGGCCGCATTGGACGTGCACAACGTGCTGGATACCGAGCCGGTGAACTACCTGCCGGGCAGCGGTGGCCAGGTGGCCGGGCTGGATGATCCGCTGGGCCGGTATTTCCTGTTCACCCTGCAGTTCCGCTGACACGCCTTTTGTAGCGTCGAGCATGGCTCGACTCTACATAGCGCGAAGTCGAGCATGGCTCGACTCTACATAGCGCGAAGTCGAGCGTGGCTCGACGCTACGCGCGGGCTACCGATCGGGCGATGGCGTACTGCGCGCCGTAATACGTGCCCAGCACCAGCAAACCCGCCAACGGCAGGCCGTCGCCAAAGCGATCCCACGCCAGCAGCGAATCGCTGGCCACGAACAGCAGACCACCGACCGCCGCCCAGCGCGCGCTACCAGCCTGCACCAGCGGCAGCCGCGGGCGCTGCCAATGCCGCGCCAGCGCCAACACCGCCATCGAGGCCAGCACCGCCACGTAGGCCAACACCGGAACGCGCAGCGGTACCGGCAGGTGCGGCCATAGCGCCAGCACATTGCCGATGGCGAACGCACCCAGCAGCAGTGCGGCGGCCAGCAAGCCGCGCCCTGCGTGCAGGCCGTCGCGGAACGCGGCGATGTAGCACAGGTGCGCCAGCAGGAACGCGACCAGGCCCGGCACGAAGGCATCCACCGGCAGCATCAGCGCGATATCACCCAGGCACGACAGCGCCATGCCGGCCAGCACCGCACGCCGGTAGAACGGTGATGCCGCCGGCCGCGCCTGCCAGGCAATGCCGGCGATCAGCAGCGTGGTAGCCGGCTTGGCAAACCAATGCAGCCACCGCCCCTCGCCCTGCAGGAACGCGCCGATGATGGCCAGCACGGCCACCACCAGGATCAATCCATCGCGGCGGCCGAAGCTCATCGCGCCTTCCACAGATCCGCAAGGCGATCAGGCGTACCGGCAACGCGTTCCAGCACCGGGTACTGCAGGCCACCGTGGTAATCGATGGTCATGCTGTCGATGCGGTCGAACTGCTTCACCAGCAGCACGATCGGCGCCTTGTCCTTGGCCGCGGCGGCCACCGCGTCCTTCAGGCGTTCGCTGCTGTATTCGCGCCCGCCCACGGCCATCACCCGCATGCCCGGTGCCAGCCCTGCATTGAACGCCGGGCTGTCCCAGATCACATCGCCCACCACGCCGGTATCCATCACGGTGGCGCCCAGCGAATACGCCAGCAGCGCGGCCTTGGCGCGCTTCTCCTGCGCCTTGTAGGCCTCGTTGGGGGTATCGCGGTAGACCAGCTTCCAACCGGCCAGTGCCAGGCCACCGGTGAGCGAGCCCTGGCCATCCAGGCGCTGGCGCAGGAAGCTGGACCAGTCGTAAGGCGCAATACCGTTCAAGGTCGCTACCACGTCATCGAAGGTGTACGGGTTGACGTTCCAGTCGCCGTTGCCGACGCCGAAGAAGGCGCGCGCGAAATCGTCCAGGCTGCGGCGGTTGCCGCTGAGCGTGCGCAGCTTGCCGTCCACTTCCAGCCACAGCATCTGCCCGCCGGAGTAGTAGTCCTCGCTCATCTGGTAGTTGCGGTACGGCAACGTGCGGCGCTGGGCGATGGTGGGATCGTTGGTGGTGTCCTGCAGCGGGCGCCAGGCCAGGCCGGGACGGCCGCGATCATAGGTGGCGGCCACGTTGGCCAGCATGTCGCGGGCCTGCTCGACCGACCACAGGCCCGAGCGCGCGGCCAGCACCTGGCCCCAGAACTGGGTCTGGCCTTCGTACACCCACAACAGGCTGTCACCCATGGGCGTATTGAAGTTGGCGGTAGCCAGGTCTGCGCCGCGGCGGTACTTGCCGTTCCAGGAATGGGTGTACTCGTGCGGCAGCAGATCGCGCATCCACGCGTTGCTGTCCCATTCGGTGAAGTAGCCGGGGGCCGCGCTGTTTTCGCTGGAACGGTGGTGCTCCAGGCCGATGCCGCCCAGGCGGTCGGTCAGCGCCAGCAGGAATTCGTAGTGATCGTAATGGCGCGCACCGTAGAGCTTGTCGGCCTGCTGCACCAGCGCGCGATGCAGCTTGATCTGCGCATCGGTGGGCTTGAGCGATTTGGCATCGTCGGCAAAGACATTCAGGTGCACCGGCACCTTGGCGCCGGGGTCCAGGTCGATGCGCTGGTGGTGCTCGCCGGCGAACAGCGGTGAATCGACCAGGTGGTCGTAGGCAATCGGCTTGAACACCACGGTGTCGCCGTCGCGGCGCGCGGTTTCCAGTGCGGTGGCGTAGCCCCAGCCCTTGGGCAGGGTGACGCTGGCCTGCGCCTGCAGGTTGCGCGCGTCCACGCCGGCCGGGTACAGCGAATTGGCATTCCATTGCAGGTTCAGCATTTCCGGGGTCATCACCACCCTGCCCTGGCTGCCGCCCTGCGAGGACAGGAAATCGAAGTGGGCCACGATCTCGCTCACGCCTTCGGGCACGTCCACCTTGAACGCGTAGACGTTGTACTGGTCGCGCTGCCACGCCAGCGGCTTGCCGTTGGCGGTCACCCGCAGGCCGGCCAGCTTGTCGATGGGACCGGTGGGCGAATGGTTGCCGGGAATCCACTGCGGGTACAGCAGGGTCATCGGGCCGGGCTTGGCCGGCACGGTGGCGGTCACCTTGAAGATGCGGCGGGCCAGGTCGCGCGCGTCCACATCGATGCGCAGCAGGCCGGGCGCGGCGGCATCGCCCGGCGGCGAGGTCTGCGCCAGCGCAGGCGTGGCGCCCAGCGCGAACAGCACGGACATCACCAGGGCACGGGTCTTCATCAGGCAGGTTCCAGCAACGGTAGAGGTACCGATGCTAGGCCTGTAGGGCGTGCGGCCCCATGGCCGAAGGTCATGGGTGCGGGAACGGTTGAGGCAGGTCCATCAGGAAAGCTGCCTGCCAGGCCGATCATCGACCTGGCAGGCCACTTGGGTGAGACCCTGTTTGGACGCGTGGTCTCTGATTGTCGTCTCAATGGCCCCCGTCATTCTTGACGGGTGCACGTTCCTGACACCGGCCCAACACTTGCAGCCGGGACACAAACAGGCCTATTTCTGCGGCCTCGGATCCCTTGCCTGCTCGCCGGCGTAACCCCCGAAGAGATGGGAAGCACGCTTATCGGCCGCCACCAGTTCAGCGGACGTCAGCCGCAGCTTGGCAATCTCCGACGCGGCCTTGTCGTCACCGAGCATGTAAGCCATTCGCAGGTAGGCAGCAGCGTCCACCAGACTTCGTGGCTGCGAGTTCGCGCTTACATCAGCCAATCCATAATACGCGTACATGTTCCCTGCATTAGCCTGCTGACGAAGGATTATCTTCCCATCCAGAACATTATCTTCAAGCGCGACTCTCTTACCAAGCTCAACGGCACCCGGCAAACTACCCGAACCGACCAGCTGCAGCAGCTCTGCCCGCGAGAGTGACTGGAGACGATCCCGGTCGAACGCACTGGGATATCCGTGCTTGATCAACCACATGGCCTCCGCCGCAGTGCGTGCATCGAGCGGTCCAGCCCCCGCGCAATCCAGCCCGCATAAGTACGACTCGATGCGAGGCGTCACCGCTGCAATCCTTGCTTTGGCTGGCGGCGCTCGCACGCTGGAACGCGCGGACTGGTGTGCTTCCTCCTGCTTGTCATCAGTACTTCGTGCAACACCCTGATGCTCTCCGCCGGAGCCGCCGCACGAACAAAGCGAGAGTAAGCCCAACAGAACAAGCGGCCTTGCCATCATCGTGGCACCTCGCAGACGTTGTCACTGAATTCACGCCACCAGTGCGAGCAGGTCGAATCCTCGGATACCCGTCTCCATTTCTCTCCAATCGAGTTCTTGGCATCTTCCATACCGACAATTCCGTAGGGAACGTATGCATCCAGCGGAATGCCCGTCAACCTCGAGTACTCTGCAAACCACATGATGAAGTTCTTTTCATCGTTTGCCTCTGAGTCGAACGCCTTCAGCATTTCAAAGCAGAACTCCTCGGGCTTCGTTGGTGTAATGCTGTTCCTGTTGGCATTGGCAGCGCCAACCTGAAGATCGCAGGCCAACGCGAGGTGGGTCCGGAACTTGGAATTGGCCTCGGCCAGGCTCATCCCTGATGAGAAGTTGTCGGTCTGCTCCTGCAGGGCCGCCTCGAGGAATGACCTGGCACTTTCATGGGGTTCAATGGTTACCCCGTTCCAAGGGGCATTCTTCCTGGCAAACCCAATGGCCATGCGAATTGAAGACGAATGGAAAACGGTTGAGCCAGGAATCGATTCCTCGCCATAGTATGGTCCTTGAGGAAGTGGAATTGGATTTGGACAGGCGCTCGGCCGGCTTGCGAGAAGCTCTACGCAGCGGGCACTCGGCTGGGTCTCCCCATCTCCGCCAACGCCACCTTCGTTGTCTGGCGGGTCTGGAGGAACGTCAGGACCGGGATCTGGCTGCGGTTCTGGCTCGGGTTCTGGCTGGGGTTCCGGATCTGGCGGAAGCGCATCGATTGGCGGCAGGTTGCTGGTTCCTGTGGTGTCAAACGGCGACACAGCCCAGCGCTGCTGTTCCTGTATCCAATGCCCCTGCGCTGTCCCACCTGCAAGCAGAGACGCTACAGCCAACACCCTCGCAATGGACCTACGCAGCAACACGGACATCGTCCTTGGCCTCCGATGAGCGAGAAGAAACGGTCATGGAACGGATCGCCGCATCCAAGAGCGCCAATTGTTTTCCACCTTCCCGCTGGCACCATTCCTGCCAGCGCACCACCATCCGGAGGGCTGCCTTGTCGCCAATACCGCCGTCGCATGCCCTCACAGACCCGACGGTCACCTCGCCGTGAAGGCACAGCGCGGCGACGACCTGCCTGGGAAGGCCTTGGCGCAGGAGGGATTCGAATGCGTCATTCAACGCAGTCGCGCTGTCCTGCCATCGAAAGAATGATCCTTCTGCACAGATGAATTTCCCGATGCATCGCGACATCTTCCATTGATCAAACAAGGTTCTTCTGAAGTACTTCAGACACCAGAAAAGATAAAGCGCCTCCACACACTGGTACCGTCGATGGAATCCAATTGTCAGCGCCCTCACCGCCCTGCCGTTGCCGTCGGCCAACGGATGTATCATGAACAATTGATAGGCAATGGCTTCTGCCCGCCAGGCCGGATTACAATCCGCGGTCTGGTCAATGAATTCCTGCAAATCTGCCAGTTGTTCGAAAATCCGGTCGGCGGGGCCAAATACCCCAGCCGATGCGACAGGCCCCTCACTCCCCAGCCAGCAGAAACTGGAGCGTTGCTTTGCATCGCAGCCAAGCGCACGCGCAATGTTGAAGTAGCCGCTTGCAATACCCGCCATTGCCGTTGGCGCGACGATTGCTGCCAAACGCTGCAATCCGCTGTTATGCATGCGCCCGAACACTCCTGGTCTGTCCCCCTGTGTGTTGAGCCTGTGACAGAGAAGTTCTACCCAGGGCAGTCGAATAGGAGTCGACAGGCGGCAGGCTGAATGCCCCAGATTTCGAGGTGAGCACTCGGCAAGAGAGCCGGGAATCTCGACGCGAAGTCGATGGGCGCCCCACGTTGAATCACTCGCGCACTCCATGGAAGCGGGCGGTGGACAGAAGAACTGCGTACAGCAAGACGCGATGAATCGACCGCTGACCTGGGAGGTATTTCCAACCATACAAACCTCGAACGAAAGGACCGTGTGCGAGGCTACTCAGCGACCAGAAACCAAGAATGGGAAGCGCATCAAACAAGGAATAATCTGACGCAATGTCATGCAGACCGCGCCAACTCTTGCGCTGATTGGACCGAGATTGTGAACTCAGCGAGCGACTTTCGTCGTCGACCTTGAGGTAGTGGCAGCGAAAAGGCTCAGGCAACGAGCAAGGCACGACACCTCATCGCAAACCCGAGTTACAGGGGCCACACGTCATTGAGGCAGGACCAATCCGACCCAGGCAATGGCCGATCAGTCCACCAACCTCTACGCAGGAAGTACCCGTTACAGGCCTGTCGCGCGTTCGGCCCCATGGCCGAAGGTCATGGGTGGGTGGCGGTATCCACGCATGGCGTGGATCTACTGGTGATGCCCCGGTCCCGGGGCGCCTGTCCACGCGTCGCGTGGATCTACGAGTGAGTCGCGGCCGGCAGTAGATCCACGCCATGCGTGGATGGAATTCATGGCAAGAGAGTGCGAACCAAGGTTCGCACCCACCAGGTCAGTGTCGGTTCGCACCCACCAAGGGGATTGCCGGTCAGTCAACCAACCGCAGCCGCAGTTCCTTCGGCAGTGCGAACACCATCGATTCCGGTTCGCCATCCAGTTCGCCCACGCCGGTGGCGCCCAGCTCGGCCAGGCGCGCCAGCACGCCATCCACCAGCACCTGCGGTGCCGATGCACCGGCGGTCACGCCGATGTGCTGCTTGCCTTCCACCCAGCGCGGGTCGATCTCGTGCGCACCATCGATCAGGTACGACTCCACGCCTTCACGGCGCGCCAGTTCACTCAGGCGGTTGGAATTGGAGCTGTTCGGCGAACCGACCACCAGCACCAGGTCGCAGCGCTTGGCCAGGTCGCGCACGGCGTCCTGGCGGTTCTGCGTGGCGTAGCAGATGTCGTCGTTCTTCGGGCCCTGCATCTCCGGGAACCGCTCGCGCAGCGCCTCGATGATGCCGCGCGTGTCGTCCACCGACAGCGTGGTCTGGGTGGTGTAGGCGAAGTTCTGCGGCTGGTTGATCTCCAGCGTCGCCACCTGCTCCACGTCTTCCACCAGATAGATCTGGCCGGTGCCCGCTTCGCGGTTCCACTGGCCCATCGTGCCTTCCACTTCCGGGTGGCCGGCATGGCCGATCAGCACCACGTCACGGCCGGCGCGGCAGTGGCGGGCCACTTCGAAATGCACCTTGGTCACCAGCGGGCAGGTGGCATCGAACACCTTCAGGCCACGGCGCTCGGCTTCCTGGCGCACGGCCTGGGAGACACCGTGCGCGCTGAAGATGACCGTGTTGTTGTCCGGCACTTCGTCCAGTTCCTCGACGAAGATCGCGCCGCGCTGCTTCAGGTCATCGACCACGAAGCGGTTGTGCACCACTTCATGGCGGACGTAGATGGGCGCGCCCAGCGTTTCGATCGCGCGCTTGACGATCTCGATCGCACGATCGACACCGGCACAGAAACCACGCGGGTTGGCGAGCAGCACATCCATCAGTTCAGTCTCCCGGCAGCGGCCGGCTTACGGTTTCGGGGTGGCATTATCCGCCTTTTTGGCGGACTTGCCGTCGAACAGGCCAAACAGGGCAATACCGATGGCACCGACCACGATGGCCGAATCGGCGATGTTGAAGGCCGGCCAGGTGTAGCTGCCCAAGTACCACTGGATGAAATCGACCACGTGGCCGTGCACCTGGCGGTCGATCACGTTGCCAATGGCGCCGCCGATGATCAGGGCGTACGGCACGGCGGCCTTCCAGTTGCCGCGGGCAGTGCCGCGCAGCCACCAGGCCATCAGCGCGCTGATGGCAATGGCCAGCACGGTGAAGAAGTGCTTCTGCCAACCGCCGGCATCACTCAGGAAGCTGAAGGCCGCACCGGTGTTGTAGGTGCGGTACCAGTTCCAGAAGCCGTCGATCACCACCACCGGCTGGAACTCCGGCAGGCTGGACAGCACCCAGGCCTTGGACCACTGGTCCAGGCCAATGATGGCTGCCGACAGCAGCAGCCAGACCAGGGCATTGGGATGCGGGCGCGCGGCGGCCATCAGAACCAGCTCCGCACTTCACCGGCACCGGTGACGTTGCTCACGCAGCGGCCGCACAGTTCCGGGTGGTCGGCGTTGCTGCCCACGTCGGCGCGGTGGTGCCAGCAGCGCACGCACTTGGCCTTTTCGGTGGGCTGGGCGCTGACGAACACTTCGTCGGTGGTCGCCGGGCGCACCTGCACGTCGCCACTGATGAACAGGAAACGCAGCTCATCGGCCAGCGGCTGCCATTTCGCGGCCTGCTCTTCGCTGGCGGCGATGGTGATTTCCGCTTCCAGCGCGGCACCGATCGCACCGTTGGCGCGCATCGGCTCGAGCACCTTGGCGACCTGCTCGCGCACGGCCAGCAGCTGGTCGAAATCGGCGGCGTTGAGCTGCGCATCGGCCGGCAGCGGCGCCAGGCCGTCGTACCAGGTGGTGAACAGCACGTGGCCGGCACGCTCGCCGGGCAGGTAGCCCCACAGCTCGTCGGCGGTGAAGGTCAGGATCGGCGCGATCCAGCGGGTGAACGCTTCGGCGATGTGGTACATGGCGCTCTGCGCCGAACGACGACCGTGCGAATCGGCCGGCATGGTGTACAGGCGGTCCTTGGTCACGTCCAGGTACAGCGAACCCAGGTCCACGCTGCAGAAGTTCAGCAGCAGCTGCACGATCTCGGCCATGTTGTAGTTGTCGAACGCGGCCTTGATCTTTTCCTGCAGTTCCCAGGCGCGGTGCACGATCCAGCGGTCCAGCGCCACCATCTCGTTCAGCGGGCGCAGGTGCTGGGCCGGATCGAAGCCGTCCAGGTTGCCCAGCAGGAAGCGCGCGGTGTTGCGCAGGCGACGGTAGGCATCGGCGTTGCGCTTGAGGATTTCCTGCGACAGCGACATTTCATTGCTGTAGTCGGCCGAGGCGATCCACAGGCGCAGGATGTCCGCGCCCAGCTTGTTCATGATGTCCTGCGGCTCGATGCCGTTGCCCAGCGACTTGGACATCTTGCGGCCGTGCTCGTCCACGGTGAAACCGTGGGTGAGGCACTGCTTGTACGGGGCGCGCTGGTCGATGGCCACGCCGGTCAGCAGCGAGGACTGGAACCAGCCGCGGTGCTGGTCGGAACCTTCCAGGTACAGGTCGGCCGGCTTGCCGAAGCCACGCGCGGCCAGCACGCCTTCATGGGTCACGCCCGAATCGAACCAGACATCGAGGATGTCGGTGACCTTTTCGTAGTCGGCCGCTTCGGCGCCCAGCAGTTCGCTGGCATCCAGCGAATACCACACGTCGATGCCTTCGGCTTCCACGCGGTCGGCCACCTGCTGCATCAGTTCCACCGTGCGCGGGTGGATCTCGCCGGTCTGGCGGTGGGTGAACAGCGCGATGGGCACGCCCCAGGTGCGCTGGCGCGAGATGGTCCAGTCGGGGCGACCGTCGACCATGCTCTGGATGCGCGCCTTGCCCCAGCTCGGGAACCAGCCCACGGTATCGATGGCAGCCAGCGCATCGTTGCGCAGGTTGGCCTTTTCCATCGAAATGAACCACTGCGGGGTGGCGCGGAACACCACCGGCGTCTTGTGGCGCCAGCAGTGCGGGTAGCTGTGGCGGATCGGGTGGAAGGCCAGCAGCGCGCCGTTGTCGCGCAGCACGCCGACGATGGCGTCCTGCGCCTTCCACAGATGCTGGCCGGCCAGCACCACGTCACCGGCCGGCGGGGTCGATTCCAGGTACACGCCACGGCCATCGACCGGGGTGATCTGGCCGGCGTTGTACTTGTCCAGCAGGCCGTACTTCTGGCTGACCACGTAGTCTTCCTGGCCGTGGCCGGGGGCGGTGTGCACCGCACCGGTACCGTCTTCGTCGGACACGTGTTCGCCGTTCAGCACCAGGATTTCGCGCTGCGGGTAGAACGGGTGCACCAGCAGCTGGTTTTCCAGCGCGGCACCGGTGGTTTCACCGTGCAGCACCACGTTTTCCACGCCGTAGCGCTGCAGTGCGCGCTCGGCCAGCGCGGCGGCCAGCACCAGCCAACGGCGCTTGCCGTTGTGCGCAGGGCCTTCGGCCAGCACGTAGCGGATCTCCGCGCCCAGCGACACCGCCAGCGACGCCGGCAGCGTCCACGGCGTGGTGGTCCAGATCGGCACCGCCACTTCCACGTCGGCCGGCAGGCTCACGCCGAAGGCCTGGGCCACGGCCTGCGCATCGCGCGCGGCGTAGGCCACGTCGATCGCCGGCGATTCCTTTTCCTGGTATTCGATTTCCGCCTCGGCCAGCGCCGAGCCGCAGTCGAAGCACCAGTAGACCGGCTTGGCACCACGCACCAGATGGCCATTGGCCACGACCTTGGCCAGCGCACGGATCTCGTTGGCTTCGAAATCGAAGCTGAGGGTCTTGTACGGGTTGTCCCAGTCGCCGGTCACGCCCAGGCGCTTGAAATCGGCGCGCTGGATGTTGATCTGCTCTTCAGCGAATTCACGGCACTTCTGCCGGAACTCGACCGCGTCGAGCTTCACCCCGACCTTGCCCCACTTCTTTTCCACCGCGATTTCGATCGGCAGGCCGTGGCAATCCCAGCCCGGCACGTAGGGCGCATCGAAGCCGGCCAGGTAGCGCGACTTGACGATGATGTCCTTCAGGATCTTGTTGACCGCGTGGCCCAGGTGGATGCGGCCGTTGGCGTACGGCGGGCCGTCGTGCAGCACGAACAGCGGGCGGCCGGCGGCATTGTCGCGCAGCTGCTGGTAGAGCCCCTGCTCTTCCCACCGCGCCAGAATGCCCGGCTCGCGCTTGGGCAGGTCGCCGCGCATCGGGAAATCGGTGGCTGGCAGGTTCAGGGTGGTCTTGTAGTCCTGGCTCACGCAGTGGCTCGCAATCTATGTTCGGAAAGAAGGGCGCGCGCCTGTTCGGCGTCGCGGTGCATCTGGTCGGTCAGCGCCGCCAGATCATTGAATTTCTCTTCGTCGCGCAGCTTGGCGACGAATTCCACGTCGATGTGACGACCGTACAGGTCGCCCTGGAAATCGAACAGGTGGGCTTCCAGCAGCGGCTCCACGCCTTCCACGGTGGGCCGGGTGCCGAAGCTGGACACCGACGGCCACGGCTGGTCGAACACCCCGTGCACCCAGGTGGCATAGATGCCCGACAGCGCCGGGGTCTTGGGGAAGCGCAGGTTGGCGGTGGGGAAGCCCAAGGTGCGGCCGAGCTGGCGCCCACGCACCACCCGCCCGCTGATCGAATACGGGCGGCCCAGCAGATCACCGGCACGGGTGAAATCGCCGGCCTGCAGCAACTGGCGGATGCGCGTGCTGGAAATGCGTTCGCCGTGCAGGTCCACCGCTTCGATCTCGCCAGCGCTGAAGCCCAGCTCGCGGCCCATGGTCTGCAGCAGGGCCAGATCGCCGCGACGGCGGTTGCCGAAACAGAACTCCGGGCCGATCCACACTTCGCGCGCGCCCAGCCGATGGGCCAGCAGCTGGCGCACGAAGGTTTCGGCCGGCATGGCGGCCATGGCCGCGTCGAAGCGCAGCAGGCCCACGGCATCCACGCCCAGGTCCTGCAGCATCTCGACCTTGCTGCGGGCCAGGGTCAGCCGCGGCGGCGGCGTGCCCTGTGCGAAGAATTCACGCGGCAGCGGCTCGAAGGCCACGGCCACAGCGGGTACGCCCACGGCGCGCGCGCGGGCGACCGCGTGGCGGACCAGCGCACGATGGCCCAGATGGAGGCCGTCGAATGCGCCGATACAGACCACGCTTCCGTTGGGGAACAGCTCCCCGCCCTCGACGCTTCTGAACAGCCTGCTCATCAACTCTCGTTCCGGCCCACCCGGGGCCGTCGCTTCAATGGTGTAACCCTGAAGTATAGCCGCCATGGGCGGCGATCAATGGCCGCGCAGGTCGCGCGGGCGGAAGCCCATGGCCACCATGGCCACCGCGTAGGTAGCGCCACCGCCGCCGACCAGCAGGCCCAGCGCGCCGATCCGCTGCCACACGCCCATGTTGCCGAAGGCCGGCAGCCAGTGCAGCAGGGCCAGCAGCACGGCCACCATCGCCACGCAGGCCAGCAGCAGGCGAGTCAGGTAGCCGCCCCAACCCGGCCGGCGCTGGTAGACATCGGTCTTGCCCAGCCAGTACCAGAGCAGGCCCAGGTTCAGGTAGCTGGACAGCGCGCTGGCAATGCCCAGCGCCAGGTGCAGGCCCGGCTGCTTGCCAATGGCGGTCATCACGCCCTGCGCCTTCAGCTCGTCGGGCACCATCAGCTGGTACAGCACGGCCAGCAGGGCGAAGTTGAACACCATGTTGGCCACCAGCGCGGCCACGCCGGCGCGCACCGGGGTCCGGGTGTCCTGGCGGGCGTAGAACGCCGGCAGCACCACCTTCAGCAGGGCGAACGCCGGCAGGCCGAAGCTCAGGCCGTACACCGACAGCGCGGTCATGCGGGTGTCGAAGGCGCTGAACTGGCCATGCTGGAAGATGGTGGCGATCAGCGGCTCGGCCAGGAACAGCAGGCCCAGCATGGCCGGCACCGAGATCAGCAGGGTCATGCGCAGGCCCCAGTCCAGCGAGCGCGAGAAGCCTTCGCGGTCGGTGCTGACGTGGTGGCGGGCCAGCGCCGGCAGGATGACCGTGCCCAGCGCCACGCCGAACACGCCCAGCGGCAGTTCCAGGAAGCGGTCGGCCAGCGACAGCCAAGACTGCGAGCCATCGGTCAGCTTGGCCGCGATGACCGTGTCCAGCAGCAGGTTGATCTGCGCCACCGACGAACCGAACAGGGTCGGCACCATCAGTGTCATCACCTTGCGCACGCCCGGGTGATTCCAGCCCCAGCGCGGCAGGGTCAGCAGGTTGATGCCCTTCAGCGACGGCAGCTGGAACAGCAGCTGCAGGATGCCGGCGGCCAGCACCGCCCAGCCCAGCGCCAGGATCTGCTTTTCCGGGGTGCCGCCCAGCCGCGGCGCCAGCCACAGCGCGCCGGCGATCATGCACAGGTTGAGGATGACCGGGGTCAGCGCCGGCATGGCGAAGCGCTGGAAGCTGTTCAGCGCGCCACCGGCCAGGGCGGTGAGCGAGACGAACAGCAGGAAGGGGAAGGTCAGGCGGAACAGGTCGACCAGCAGGCCCTGCTTGACCGGGTCGGTATCCACGCCACTGGAGAAGACCGAGGCCAGCTGCGGCGCGAAGATCAGCGCCAGCGCGGTGACCAGCATCAGCACCCCACCCAGGGTGCCGGCGGTGCGCGCCATCAATTCGCGCAGCTCGGCGTGGCTGCGGGTTTCCTTCACTTCCGTGAACACCGGCACGAAAGCGGTGGCGAAGGAACCCTCGGCGAACAGCCGGCGCAGGAAATTGGGTATCCTGAAGGCGACCCAGAAAGCATCAGTGATGGCGTTGGTGCCGAACGTGGTGGTCACCACGAAGTCCCGGACAAGTCCGAGAACGCGCGAGACCATGGTCATGCTGCTGAACGACAGCAGGCCCCGCAACAACTTGGGTGAACTCACTCAGCGTCCCTCTTGACAATCGACTTGACGTGCATTTCTTACGCCATCATACTAGCTAGCTTGCTGTTCCCATAACACCGATTTTTTCAGGAAACCACCACCGTGGCCAATATCAAGTCCGCCAAGAAGCGCGCCAAGCAGACCGTCGTGCGCAACGCGCGCAACGTGGCTCAGCGCTCGATGCTGCGCACCGCTGTCAAGAAAGTGATCAAGGCGCTGGACGCCAACGATGCCGCCGGCGCCGAAGCCGCCTTCGCCGTTGCCCAGCCGATCCTGGATCGCTTCAGCGCGCGTGGCCTGATCCACAAGAACAAGGCTGCTCGTCATAAGAGCCGCCTGAACGACCGCATCAAGGCCCTCAAGGCCGCCTGATCCGGCGTTGCCGCCCTGCCCTTCGGGGTGGGGCAGCAGACAAAAGCCCGGCCCCGGCCGGGTTTTTTGTTGCCCGTCATTCCGGGATGACACCCCGGGGTCCAGCAGCCAACAAAAAACCCGGCCGTAGCCGGGTTTTTCGCGCGGAACCACCACAGCGCTGTTACGCGTTGCGGGCGGCTTCCAGCTCGTCTTCCTTCTGCCGATCGAAGAACGCCATGATGCGGCTCATGATCGGGAAGGTGCCTTCGCGGCCCAGCGCAGACACCAGGAACCACGGCTCCTTCCAGCCCAGCTCGGCCACGATCTGCTCGGCCGCGGCCTTCGCCTCGTCTTCGAACATCAGGTCGGCCTTGTTCAGCACCAGCCAGCGCGGCTTCTGCAGCAGTTCCGGGTCGTGCTTTTCCAGTTCGCGCTCGATGGCACGCACCTGCTCGACCGGGGAAATGCCTTCCACGCCGCCTTCCATCGGGGAAATATCCACCAGGTGCAGCAGCAGGCGGGTGCGCTGCAGGTGGCGCAGGAACTGCGCGCCCAGGCCGGCACCGTCGGCCGCGCCTTCGATCAGGCCGGGAATGTCGGCGATCACGAAGCTGCGGTAGTTTTCCACCTTCACCACACCCAGGTTCGGGTACAGCGTGGTGAACGGGTAATCGGCCACCTTCGGCGTCGCCGCCGAAACGGCGCGGATCAGGGTGCTCTTGCCGGCGTTGGGGAAGCCCAGCAGGCCAACGTCAGCCAGCAGCTTCAGCTCCAGCTTCAGGGTGCGCTCTTCGCCCGGCTCGCCCGGCAGCGCCTGGCGCGGCGAGCGGTTGGTCGAGCTCTTGAAGTGCATGTTGCCCAGGCCGCCGCGGCCACCCTTGGCCACCAGCAGGCGGTCGCCGTGCTGGGTCAGGTCGCCGATGATTTCATCGGTGGCCACGTTGATGATCACGGTGCCGACCGGCACGGTGATGGTCAGGTCTTCGCCGCCCTTGCCGTAGGCCTGGCGGCCCATGCCGTTCTCGCCGCGCTGCGCCTTGAAGATGCGGTCATGGCGGAAGTCGACCAGGGTGTTCAGGTTTTCGTCGGCGCGGATGTACACGCTGCCGCCGGCACCGCCGTCGCCGCCGTCCGGGCCGCCGAGCGGAATGAACTTCTCGCGACGGAAGCCAATGCAGCCGTTGCCGCCGTTGCCGGCGAACACTTCGATTTCTGCTTCGTCTACCAGTTTCATTGTTTCGATGCCTGCGATGGGCGCGGCCTGCGTGCCGCCGCCTTGAATGTCGTGCCAGGTGCCACCCGGCAATCGGGCCGTGCCCGTTTTACCACTGATTCCAACGAAAAGCCCCGCCGAAGCGGGGCTCTTCATGCAGCGTGCTCTTCATCCGGCGCGGCAGTGCCAGGGCACGGCCGGCGGATACAGCCTGATCAGGCTTCGACCGAGACGACGCTGACGGTGCGGCGCTTCTTCGGGCCCTTCACCGAGAACTCCACCTTGCCGTCCGTCAGGGCGAACAGGGTGTGGTCACGGCCCAGGCCAACACCGGTACCCGGGTGGAACTGGGTGCCGCGCTGACGCACGATGATGTTGCCGGCTTCGATGGCCTGGCCGCCAAAGATCTTGACGCCGAGGTACTTCGGGTTGGAGTCGCGACCGTTGCGCGAGGAGCCTACGCCCTTTTTATGTGCCATGACTGCTTCTCCTGATGCTTAGCCGGCGATGCCGGTGATCTCGATTTCGGTGTAGTACTGACGGTGACCCTGGCGCTTCATGTGGTGCTTGCGGCGACGGAACTTGATGATCCGGACCTTGTCAGCACGACCCTGGGACACGACCTTGGCGGTGACCGAAGCGCCGCTCAGGGCGTCGCCGATCTTGATACCGTCGCTGTCGCCCAGCAGCAGGATGTTGTCAAACTTGATCTCGCTGCCGACTTCGACTTCGAGCTTTTCGACGCGGAGCTTTTCGCCCTGCGCCACGCGGTATTGCTTACCGCCGGTGACCAGTACTGCGTACATGACCAGACTTCCTCTGTAGTTATTGTGGTCTATGGACTGCCGCCATCGAGGGCGGACAGGAGCGGGATTGTACGCAGATCAATGGGCGCCGGTCAAGTCAACCCCTGCCGGGGCCTGCGGGGCCGGGTCGGAACGGGGTCAGATCCCTTTTCACGCCGTGAAAAGGGATCTGACCCCTTCATAAAGCCTTGTCTCACATGGTGAGACACCGGGCTGGCATTGTCGGCCATTGCCCCCATCTGGTCACCTCGGTAGGCTGATTGATTGCCGCCGCATTCGACCTGCCCCCACAACCGGATCCCCCATGGCGATGGATTTCATCCGCATCCGCGGTGCGCGGACGCACAACCTGAAGAACCTCGACCTCGACCTGCCCCGCGACAAGCTGATCGTGATCACCGGCCTGTCCGGTTCGGGCAAGTCCTCGCTGGCGTTCGATACGATCTATGCCGAAGGCCAGCGCCGCTACGTGGAATCGCTGTCGGCCTATGCCCGACAGTTCCTGAGCGTGATGGAAAAGCCGGACCTGGACCACATCGAAGGTCTGTCCCCGGCCATTTCCATCGAACAGAAGTCGACCTCGCACAACCCGCGTTCGACGGTCGGCACGATCACCGAAATCTACGACTACCTGCGCCTGCTGTACGCGCGGGTGGGCACCCCGCGCTGCCCCGACCACGGCTATCCGCTGGAAGCGCAGACCGTCAGCCAGATGGTGGACCAGGTGCTGACCCTGGACCCGGAACAGCGCTACATGCTGCTGGCCCCGGTCATCCGCGACCGCAAGGGCGAGCATGCGCAGGTGTTCGACCAGCTGCGCGCGCAGGGCTTCGTGCGCGTGCGGGTGGACGGCGAGCTGTATGAAATCGACGCGGTGCCGCCATTGGCGCTGCGCCAGAAGCACACCATCGAAGCAGTGATCGACCGTTTCCGCCCGCGCGAGGACATCAAGCAGCGCCTGGCCGAAAGCTTCGAAACCGCGCTGAAGCTGGGCGACGGCATGGCCTCGGTGCAGTCGCTGGACGCCGCCGACGCCACCCCGACCCTGTTCTCGTCCAAGTATTCCTGCCCGGTCTGCGACTACTCGCTGCCCGAGCTGGAACCGCGCCTGTTCTCGTTCAACGCACCGATGGGCGCCTGCCCCGGCTGCGACGGCCTGGGCATGGCCGAATTCTTCGACCCGGCGCGCGTGGTGGTGCATCCGGAACTGTCGCTGGCCGCGGGCGCTGTGCGCGGCTGGGACCGCCGCAATGCATACTACTTCCAGCTGATCGCCTCACTGGCCAAGCACTACAAGTTCGACGTGGATGCGGCCTGGAACTCACTGCCGGCCAAGGTGCAGCAGGCCGTGCTGTTCGGCAGCGGCGATGAGGCCATCACCTTCACCTACTTCACCGAAGCCGGTGGCCGCACCCAGCGCAAGCACCGCTTCGAGGGCATCATTCCCAACCTGGAACGCCGCTACAAGGAAACCGAATCGGCGGCGGTGCAGGAAGAGCTGGGCAAGTACATCAGCGAACACGCCTGCCCCGAATGCAACGGTGCGCGCCTGAACAAGGCTGCGCGCAACGTGTTCGTGGCCGACCGTCCGCTGCCGGAACTGGTGGTGCTGCCGATCGACGAGGCGCTGAAGTTCTTCAGCGAACTGAGCCTGCCGGGCTGGCGCGGCGAGATCGCGGCAAAGATCGTCAAGGAGATCGGCGAGCGCCTGGGCTTCCTGGTCGACGTGGGCCTGGATTACCTGACCCTGGAACGCAAGGCCGACACCCTGTCCGGCGGCGAAGCACAGCGCATCCGCCTGGCCAGCCAGATCGGCGCCGGGCTGGTGGGCGTGATGTACGTGCTGGATGAACCGTCCATCGGCCTGCACCAGCGCGACAACGAGCGCCTGCTGGGCACCCTCACCCGCCTGCGCGACCTGGGCAACACGGTGATCGTGGTCGAGCACGATGAAGATGCCATCCGCCTGGCGGACTACGTGCTGGATATCGGCCCGGGCGCGGGCGTGCATGGTGGCGAGATCGTCGGCCAGGGCACCCTGCAGGACATCCTGGACGCACCGCGTTCGTTGACCGGCCAATACCTGTCGGGCAAGCGCGCGATCGAGATTCCGACACGCCGCCACGCGCCCAACCCGAAGACCACCCTGCACCTGCGCGGCGCCAGCGGAAACAATCTGAAGGGCGTGGACCTGTCCATTCCGGCCGGCCTGCTGACCTGCGTGACCGGCGTGTCCGGCTCGGGCAAGTCGACCCTGATCAACGACACCCTGTTCTCGCTGGCCGCCAACGAGATCAACGGCGCCTCGCATGCCGTGGCGCCGTACAAGGAAATCGAAGGCCTGGACCTGTTCGACAAGGTGGTGGACATCGACCAGTCGCCGATCGGCCGCACGCCGCGTTCGAACCCGGCCACCTACACCGGCCTGTTCACCCCCCTGCGCGAACTGTTCGCCCAGGTGCCCGAAGCACGTGCGCGTGGCTATTCGCCGGGCCGTTTCAGCTTCAACGTGCGCGGCGGCCGCTGCGAGGCCTGCCAGGGCGATGGCCTGATCAAGGTGGAAATGCACTTCCTGCCGGACGTGTACGTGCCCTGCGATGTCTGCCATGGCAAGCGCTACAACCGCGAAACGCTGGAGATCGTCTACAAGGGCTACAACATCAACGACGTGCTGGAAATGACCGTCGAGGATGCCTTGAAGCTGTTCGAGCCGGTGCCGTCGATCGCGCGCAAGCTGGAAACGCTGGTGGACGTGGGCCTGAGCTACATCAAGCTGGGCCAGAGCGCGACCACGCTGTCCGGCGGTGAAGCGCAGCGCGTGAAGCTGTCCAAGGAACTGTCGCGCCGCGATACCGGGCGCACCCTGTACATCCTGGACGAGCCGACCACCGGCCTGCACTTCCACGATATCGAAGCGCTGCTGGGCGTGCTGCACAAGCTGCGCGACGAGGGCAACACGGTGGTGGTGATCGAACACAACCTGGACGTGATCAAGACCGCCGACTGGATCGTCGATCTGGGTCCGGAAGGCGGCCACCGTGGCGGCACCATCCTGGTGACCGGCACGCCCGAAGACGTGGCGGCCTGCCCGCAGTCCTACACCGGCCACTTCCTGGAACGCATGCTGCCGTCCACCCGCGCACGGCCGCAGCAACCGGCCGCCGTGGCCAACAAGCCCGACGCGCGCCCGCCGCGCAAGGTGAAGCCCGAACCGCCGGCGAAGAAGGCCGCCGCCGCCAAGAGCAGCGGCAAGGCCAGCAAGACCGCCACTGCCAGCAAGAAGAAGAAGGACGCCTGATGAGCAGCGAACACAAGATCCTGGCCCGTATTCCGATCAGCGTGCGCTGGCGTGACATGGACAGCATGGGCCATGTGAACAACGCCAAGTACATTTCCTACCTGGAAGAAGCGCGCGTGCGCTGGATGCTGGGCGTGGACGGCGTGTCGATGACCGACCGCATCGCACCGGTGGTGGCTGCCACCAACGTGAACTACCGCCTGCCGATCGTGTGGCCCAACGACATTCTGGTGGAACTGTTCGTGGAGCGCCTGGGCAACAGCAGCGTGACCATCGGCCACCGCATCGTGGACCAGCAGGACGAATCGAAGCTGTATTCGGACGGCAACGTGGTGGTGGTGTGGATGGACACCCAGACCGGCAAGAGCGCCCCGCTGCCAGACGCGATCCGCAGCGCATCGAGCTGATCCGCTTCCGGTAGATGCCGACCTTGGTCGGCATTCCGTCCGCCGGGCATGGCCCGGCGCTACCGGGTGCTGCACATTGTCCGGCACGCCCGGAAGCCGCGCTTCGTAGAGTCAAGCTTGCTCGACGCCATGCGCCCCGCCGCACCCGTTTTTTCACACTCAAGGGACTGACATGATCCACCACACCGAACTGCGCGACCTGCTGCCCGGCATGGTCCCCTTCCCCGCCGACGTATTCCCCGCCGACCAGGCCTGGCTCGGCCAGCACCTGCTGCCGTTGCTGCAGATCGACATGGGCGTGCTGCGCCCGGAACTGGCCGGCCAGGTGGCCACGATGCTGTGCCCGATCGAGCCGTATGACGGCTGTATCGGCGAGAGCACCGAAGAACACCACAACGCGTTCACCGGCACCAACTGGATCGCCTTCGAACTGACCGCCGACAACCAGATGCGTTTCCTCGGCAACGAAGGCTATTTCATCGGTGACCAGGTGCAGGATACGCACGCGCAGCAACACATCGCGCAGATGCGCGAGAGCTACGCCAAGGCCCGCGACTACCATGCCGCCAACGGCCGCCTCGCCTGCTATTCGCGCTTTGGCAAGGGCGAAGCCAGCGAGCGCGATTACCTCGATTCGCTGGGTGGTCCGATCGGTTTCGGTAACTGGACCGAGACGGCGGAAATCCCGGCCGGCTTCGCGCTGGAGTTCACCGACGCGGCTGATGACCCGGATGCGCCGGAAGATGCCGAAACGGTGATCATCACCCGCGATGGCCACAAATTCTTCGCCGTGGCCGAGGTGGCCGGCTACAACTGGTGTGCCACCGGCGCCGATGCCATCGTAATGATGTACGAGCCGGTGAGCCGCACCGTGTTGTTCTCGTACGACTGGTCGTAAGCCGACCGCGCAGCGCGCGTCAGGCATGACCCGGCGCCGCCTTTCGTAGCGTCGAGCTTGCTCGACTCTACCCGCTGTTCCGAGGCCTGACATGATCCACCACACCGACCTGCGCGACCTGCTGCCCGGCATGGTGCCGTTCCCCACCGACGTCTTTGCCAGCGAGCAACCTTGGCTGGCCGAACACCTGCTGCCGCTGCTGCAGATCGACCTGGGCGTGCTGCGCCCGGAGCTGGCCGGCCAGGCCGCCACCCTGCTGTGCCCGATCGAGCCGTATGAGGGCTGCATCGGCGACGACACCGTCGCGCACCACAACCCGTTCACTGGCATCAACTGGATCGCCTTCGAACTGACCGCGGACAACCGCATGCGCTTCCTCGGCGCGCCGGGCTATTTTCTGGGCGAGGCGGTAGAGACGGAAGAAGCCCGCGCGCATGGCGTTGAAATGCGTGAGAGCCATGCCAAGGCGCATGCGTATTTCCTGCAGCATGGGCGCCTGGCCAGCTGCTCGCGCTACGGCAACGGCGAGTTGGACGAACAGGCCTGGCTGCAGCAGCTGGGTGGCCCGATCTGGTTCGGCAACTGGTCTGACTACGCGCCGCTGCCGGCGGCGTTCCAGCTGCAGGATCTGGCAGGCTACCGGCAACGCGGCAGTCTGCGTTTCCGCAATGACAGCAGCCACCTGGCCGACGATGGCCTGCGCCTGAGCCGCGACGGCCATGCGTTCTTCCACGTGGCCAGCGTGCCGGCGAGCCACTGGTGCGCCGCCGGCGCCGATGCGATCGTGATGTTCTACGAGCCGGAAAGCCGCACGGTGTTGTTCACCTTTGATTGGTCGTAGGCCGGTCGTTCGCCGGGCATGGCCCGGCGCTACCACCTGCCTCGATCGTGTCGCATGCCACGGGATACCGCCTGCTGCGCGCTTACCCGCCGGTCTTGCGCACGGTCAGCGTGGCGCTGGCTTCGCGCCCGTCTTCCAGCTGCAGCTGCAGCGGCACGGCCTGCCCTTCCTTCAGCGCGCCCTTGCCCTGCATCAACATCAGGTGCAGGCCACCGGGCTTGAGTTCGGCGCGCGCACCGGGGGCCAACGGCAGGCGCTCGATCGCGCGCATGCGGCTGACGCCATCGACCAGGGTGGTTTCGTGCAGCGACACATCGGCAAACATCGCGCTGCCAGCACCGGTGATCACCACCTGCGTCGCACAGCCGTTGTGGATCACCCCATAACCGGCGGTCATGGTCATGGCCGGCGTAGGCGGTAGCCGCGCCCAGCCGTGTTCGAGCGTCACGCAGTCGGCCGCCGATGCTGCGCCCGCACACAGCCACAACAATACGCCAACGAATGGTTTGGTTATCATCGCCTCAGATTCCTGTCCGCAACGAGACCGCAGCATGACGACGCTCATCGAGGTGATCAACCATGGCCCCATCCGCGAACTGCGCTTGGCGCGGCCGCCGGTCAATGCACTGGACACCGACCTGTGCCGGCAGTTGATCCACGCCATCGAACAGGCCATGGCCGAAGACGCGCACGGCATCGTGCTGTCGGGCAGCGAGCGCATCTTCACCGGCGGCATGGACGTGCCGCATCTGCTGTCCCATGGCGATGACAAGCACAAGCTGCTGGACAGCTGGAATGCGTTCTTCGGTGCGGTGCGCACGCTGGCCGAAAGCCGCATTCCGGTAGTGGCCGCCATCACCGGGCATGCCCCGGCCGGTGGCTGCGTGCTGGCCCTGTGCTGCGATTACCGGGTGATGGCGCGCAGTACCGATCCGGCACGCCCCTACGCCATTGGCCTGAACGAGGTGCAGGTGGGCCTGGTGGCGCCGGAAGGCATCCAGCGCCTGCTGCGCCGCGCCGTGGGCCTGCACCGTTCGGCCATGCTGTTGAGCACCGGCGCGCTGGTGCCGGCCGAACAGGCGCTGCAGATCGGCCTGGTGGATGAGCTGGCCGACGGCGATCTGGTGGTGGCCCGCGCCATCGCCTGGCTGCAGCACCTGCTGAAGCAGCCGCGCCAGCCGATGCTGCTGACCCGCGCCATTGCCCGCGCCGAGCTGCACGAGGCCCTGCACCCGGACCTGATCCAGCTGGACCGCTTCGTCGAGGCCTGGTTCGCGGCGGATGCGCAGAATGCCCTGCAGGCGCTGGTGGCCCGGCTGGGCAAGTAAAGCGCCGGGCTGCCGCCCGGCACCCGCAGACGCAACGTCAACGTCAACGTCAACGTCAACGTCAACGTCAAAAGCCACTCTGCGCAGGGAGGCGAGGTGGGGCCGGTTGCGGGGGACGGCGCAAGTACGTCCCTGTAGCCTCGGTCGCGCTTGCTCGTGTGCGCTGTCCCGCGCACACGGCAAGACCGGGGTTGGGCGTCCTGCCCAACCCGCCCGAGGCATGCCTCGGGCCCATGGCGCTCACGCCCCCGCAACCGGCCCCACCCCGCCTTCGACGATTGCCTGGTTGCCTGTGGCGTGCCCCCGGGGTCAGCGCCCTTTCGCAAGGCGAAAGGGATCTGACCCCTGACCGGTATAATCGGTCCCTTCTTCACTGCTGTGGCCGCCCCCTTGAACGACACGCCCGAACCCGTCGTCTCCGAGCTGATCGACCTGCTCACCCTGGAGCGGCTGGAGGACAACCTGTTCCGCGGCCAGAGCCGCGACATCGGCACCAAGTACGTGTTCGGTGGGCAGGTGCTGGGCCAGGCGCTGGCTGCGGCCCAGGCCACGGTGGACAACGGCCGCCACGTGCATTCGCTGCACGCCTACTTCCTGCGCGCCGGCAACATCGACCACCCCATCGTCTACGACGTGGACCGCACCCGCGACGGCGGCAGCTTCTCGGTGCGCCGGGTCACTGCGATCCAGCATGGCAAGGTGATCTTCTTCTGCGCGGCCTCGTTCCAGCAGGCCGAACAGGGCGCCGAGCACCAGCACAAGATGCCCGAAGTGCCGCAGCCGGAAGACATCGAACCGAACCGCCCGCTGCCGCCGGAAGTGCTGGCACGGCTGCCGATCAAGGTGCAGCGCTGGCTCTCGCGCGGCGGCCCGTTCGAGTTCCGCCATGTGTACCCGCGCGATGAACTGAACCCGCCCAAGCGCCCACCCTACCACCAGGTGTGGCTGCGCCTGAGCGAACCGGTGGGCGATGCGCCGGAGCTGCACCAGGCCCTGCTGGCCTATGCCTCCGATTTCCACCTGCTGGGCACGGCCACCTTCCCGCACGGCATCAGCTACTACCACCCGCATGTGCAGATGGCTTCGCTGGACCATGCCATCTGGTTCCACCGCCCGTTCCGCGCAGACGACTGGCTGCTGTATTCGCTGGACAGCCCCAGCGCGCAGGATTCGCGCGGGCTGGCGCGCGGCCAGTTCTTCACCCGCGATGGCGTGCTGGTGGCCAGCACCGCACAGGAAGGCCTGATCCGCGTGGTGCCCGACCAGGCCGCCGTTGCTGCCGTGCCGGCCAAGGAGTAAGACGATGCGTCAGATTTTCAGCAGCCAGCGCGTGGAAACCGTGGAAGGCGTGGCCGAGCTGCTGCGCAGCCACGGCATTGAAGTGAAGGTGACCAACGGCCGGTCGTACAAGACCCGCCGCCGTGGCCAGTTCAGCTATACCGACCTGGGCAATGCCCAGGCCTACCCCGCCGTGTGGATCGTGCGCGCCGACGACCAGCCGCGTGCGCGCGACATCCTGCGCGACGCACGCCTGCTCGACACCACCCGCCGCGACCACCCCACCGCCGAATTCGCCTTCCGCGACGCACCGCAGGAAGGCGGCAGCGGCCGTGGCTGGGCCTGGCGCATCCGCATCGGCCTGCTGGTGGTGATTGCCGCCGTGGCGCTGGTGATCGGCCTGCGCCACCGTGGCGCGCCCGCCCCGGCCACCCCGGCACCGGCACCGCAGGCCCAGCCGCAGCCGGCACCGCAGGCCGCGCCGGAAGAGGAAGAAGTGCGGGTCCGCATCCAGCCCTCCAGCTAGGTTCGGTAGCGCCGGGCCGTGCCCGGCGTGATCGGGCCCCGTCCGGTCACACTTCGCGCGCGGCGGCGTCTTGGGACACAATCCCTGCAGGAGCCGCCGCCATGACGACGTTCGCCGCATCGATCGACCAGACCCTGGAACGCGAGCTGCCCGCCGCTGCCGGCGGCTGCCAGCACGCCTATGGCCGCATCGTGCTGGCCTGCCAGAACACCATTACCGCCATCGCCCTGGCCATCACCGGCGACCGCCAGGCCAGCGAGGACATCGCCCAGGAAGCGTTCGTGAAGGGCTGGCAGCAGCTGCACCAGCTGCGCAGCAGCACCAGTTTCCTGCCCTGGCTGCGGCAGATCACCCGCAACCTGGCCCGCGACTGGCTGCGCTCGCAGCGCGGTCGGCCGCTCACCGGCGACGCCGCCGAAGTGGCGCTGGGCATGGCCGCTGACCCGACCCCGGGCGCGCCCGACCGGCTGCAGCGGCTGGAAGAAGAGATCGCCGCCGAAGACATCATTTCCGCCCTGCCCAGCGACAGCCGCGAAGTGCTGCTGCTGTACTACCGCGAAGGGCAACGCTCGCAGCAGGTGGCCGACCTGCTGGGGCTGAGCGATGCCGCCGTGCGCAAGCGCCTGTCGCGCGCGCGCGGCCAGGTACGCGACGGCCTGCTGCAGCGTTTCGGCGAATTCGCCCGCAGCAGCGCACCCAGCGCAGCGTTCGCCACGGCCGTGGTGTCGATGGTGCTGGTGGCGGCCCCCGGTACCGCCAGCGCGGCAATCCTGCTGAGCGCCGGCGTCGGCATGGGCGGCGGCAAGCTGGGCCTGGGCGGGGCCAGCGTGGCCGGCGGCACCGCCATGGGCTCGGTCACCGCCGCGCTGGGCTACCTGCACATGATTCCGGCCAGCACCTGGGGCGCCTTCGCCGGTGGCGTGGCCGGCGGCGTGATCGGCAGCTACCTGGGCGGTCGTTTCCTGCTGTCCTACGCCAAGACCGATGCCGAGCGCGCGCAGGTCTGGCGCTTCGTGCGCATGAACACCTGGACCGCCATGGCCTGCTGCCTGTCGGTGCTGGCGGTGGTGCTGCTGCAGGCGCCGACCTGGGTGCATCTGCTGGTGCTGGTGCTCGGCCTGGGCCTGGTGAACTACCAGTGCCTGGGGCCGCTGCAGCGGATCATGGCGCCGCTGATCGCCCGCGATTCGGCGCGGCGTGGGCGCACCGGCACCAACTGGGTGTATGAATCGATGTACGGGCGCACCGGCGTCATCGCCATGAACATCATGGTGCTGGGCGTGGTGCTGTATGCCGTAGCACATACTGGCGGACGCTAGGCCCGCAACGCACGACGCCGGCGGTGCGCCGGCGTCGTGGTCGATCAGAACGCGGTGATTCAGCGCTGCGGCTTCGGCGGCATGCCGTCACGCGGGCTCCCCGGGCGCGGGCCGCCGTGCATCGGGCCCTTGGCCGCATCGAATTCGGCCTTGCTCAGCTGGCCATCCTTGTTGGTATCGGCCGCGGCGAACCACGCGTCACGATGCTGCTTCATGCGCAGCTCACGGTCGGCCTTGTCCAGGTAGCCATCCTTGTTGACGTCCATCTGGTCGAAGCGCGCGGCCAGGCGCGGATCGGCCTTGGCTTCCTCGCGGCTGATGCGGCCATCCTTGTTCACGTCCAGCTTGGCCATCCAGGCATCGGGACCGCCATGGCCACCGCGACGGCCATGCTTCCAGCGCGGCAGCTCATCGCGCGACAGCTTGCCGTCCTTGTTCTTGTCCAGTTCGTCGAACTTCGCCGCCAGGCGCGGGTTGGCCGCCGCTTCGCTGCGGTCGATCACGCCGTCGCCGTTGGTGTCCAGCTTCACCGGGCGCGGCGCCGGCGGGGCCGGGGTGTCGGCGGCCAGCGCGATACCGGTGGCGGAGGTGCCCAGCAGCAGGGCCAGCAACAGGGGGGTACGGATCATCGGGTCACTCCTGGTAGGGGTTGCGTCGGGGTGATCAGTTCACCCTCGGGGGACAACAACGCCTGTGCGCGACATCGGTTGACGCGCCAGCCGGTTCCGTTCATCCGGCGGACAGTCGCGGCCGATGCGACACACTGGGGCTATGCTGTGCCCATGGCGATACACGGCGACAGAGACGACGAACTGCGGCTGTTCCAGACCGGCGAGCACCCGTGTGGGTACTGGCCGGACCGGGTGGCGCGCGATCTGGTGCTCGATCCGCAGGACCGCCGCCTGGGCGGGCTGTACCCGCTGGCGCTGAGCTGGGGCTTCCGCCGCAGCGGCGATCTGGTCTACCGCCCCCATTGCGCCCAGTGCCATGCCTGCGTGGCTGTGCGCATTCCGGTGGCCCGCTTCGCTGCCGACCGCAGCCAACGCCGCTGCGCGGCGCGCAATGCCGATCTGGAAGTGCGCATCGCCGCCGCCATGCCGCGCCAGGATCTGTTCGATCTGTACCACCGCTACCTGACGCACCGGCATGCCAATGGCGGCATGGACGACCATGGCCCGCGCGAGTTCGAGCAGTTCCTGATCGGTACCTGGTCACATACCCGCTTCATGGAAATGCGCCTGCCCGGCCACGACGGCCAGCCCAGCCAGTTGCTGGGCGTGGCAGTGACCGATGTGACCGAGCACGGGCTGTCGGCGGTCTACACCTTCTTCGACCCGGCCCATGCCGCGCGCGGGCTGGGCACCTTCGCCATCCTGCAGCAGATCGAATGGGCCCGCCGCGAAGGCCTGCCGCATGTGTATCTGGGCTACTGGATACGCGAGCACCAGAAGATGGACTACAAGCGCCGGTTCCACCCGCTGGAGGCCTACGACGGCCGCCGCTGGCATGATTTCGACAAGGAACTGGACGGCCGCTGACAAACCGCTGACACCAGGCCGGGTGCACAATACGGCCCATGAACATGACCCGCCGCCATCCCCTGATCCTCGCCCTGGCCCTGCTCTGCGGCGCCAGCGCCCCCGCCTTCGCCAAGCCCCCCGCGATGACCGAAACGCCGTCTGCAACGCTGCGCCTGGCCACCTACAACACCTCGCTGTATTCGGACGATGCCGGCGGCCTGATCAAGGAACTGGAAGGCGACAGCGAACACGCCCGCAAGATCGCCGCCGTGCTGCAGCAGGTGCGGCCGGACCTGGTGCTGCTGAACGAATTCGACTTCGACGATGCCCACCGCGCCGCCGATCTGTTCCAGCAGCGCTACCTGGAAGTGGCCCAGCCCGGCGGCGGCAAGCCGCTGCACTTCGCCTACCGCTACCTGGCACCGGTCAACACCGGCGTGCCCAGCGGCCTGGACCTGGACGGCAATGGCACGGTGGGCGGCGAAGGCCGCAGCCGCGGCAACGATGCCTGGGGCTACGGCCTGCACCCCGGCCAGTACGGCATGCTGGTGCTGTCGCGCTACCCGATCGACGAGGCCAAGGTCCGCAGCTTCCAGCTGCTGAAGTGGAGCACGATGCCCGGCGCGATCCGCCCGGTCGACCCGCGCACCGGCAAGAGCTTCTACAGCGATGCGGTGTGGTCGCAGCTGCGCCTGTCCTCGAAGTCGCATTGGGATGTGCCGGTGCAGACCCCGGCCGGCGTGGTGCATGCGCTGGTTTCGCACCCGACCCCGCCGGTGTTCGACGGCCCGGAAAAGCGCAATGCCGCGCGCAACCACGACGAACTGCGGCTGTGGCAGGAGTACCTGTCGGCTGGCGACACGCCCTGGCTGTGCGATGACCAGGGCAAGTGCGGCGGCCTGGCCCAGGACGCGCGCTTTGTGATCTTCGGCGATCTGAACAACGACCCGGTCGATGGCGATGGCCGCCACGATGCCATCGTCAATCTGATCGAGAACCCGCGCGTGCTGCGCTACCCCACCCCGCGCAGCGTGGGTGCCGAACAGACCAGCCTGGCCTATGCGGCCAAGGGCATCGTGCGCAAGGGCGCACCGTTCCACGCCACCGGCGATTTCGGCCCGAAGTCGGGCACCATGCGCCTGGACTACGTGCTGCCTTCCACCGGTTTCGAGTACGTGGGCAGCGGCGTGTTCTGGCCAGCCAATGAAAGCGCCGAAGCGAAGATTGCCGACGGCAGCGACCACCACCTGGTGTGGGTGGACGTGCGATAACGGAAAACGTACCGACCATCGGTCGGTACCTGCCGGGACGCGGGCGCCGGGCATGGCCCGGCGCTACCGTTTTACGGGCGCAGTTCGACGCCGATGGCTTCGGCGGCATCACGCGCGATGGCGCGGGCTTCGTCGATGGTCTCGGCGCGCGCCAGGGTCACGCCCACGCGGCGGTGGCCATGCACGCTCGGCTTGCCGAACAGGCGCACCGCGGTATCGGGCACCTGCAGCGCGGCGGCCACGTTGTTGAAGTACGGCACGCCTTCGCCATGGGCCAGAAGCGCGCACGAGGCCGACGGGCCGCTCTGGCGGATGACCGGAATCGGCAGGCCCAGGATCGCGCGCGCGTGCAGGGCGAATTCGCTCTGTTCCTGCGAGACCAGGGTCACCAGGCCGGTGTCGTGCGGACGCGGCGAGACTTCGCTGAACCACACCTCGTCGCCCTTCACGAACAGCTCGACGCCGAACAGGCCCCAGCCACCGAGGTCGTCGGTGATCGCGCGCGAGATCTCTTCGGCACGCGCCAGCGCGGCGCTGGACATCGGCTGCGGCTGCCAGCTTTCGCGGTAGTCACCGTCCTTCTGCAGGTGGCCGATCGGCGCGCAGAACGAGGTGCCGCCGGCGTGGCGCACGGTCAGCAGGGTGATCTCGTAATCGAAGTCGATGAAGCCTTCGACGATGCAGCGGCCGGCACCGGCACGGCCGCCGGTCTGCGCGTAGTCCCACGCCGGGGCGATGTCCGCTTCGCTGCGCAGGGTGCTCTGGCCCTTGCCCGAGGAGGACATGACCGGCTTGACCACGCACGGCAGCCCGATGGCGGCCACCGCGGCGCGGTATTCGGCTTCGGTGTCCACGAAGCGGTACGGCGAGGTCGGCAGGCCCAGGGTTTCGGCGGCCAGGCGGCGGATGCCTTCGCGGTCCATGGTCAGGCGCGCGGCACGCGCGGTCGGAACCACCCGCAGGCCCTGCTCCTGTTCCAGCTGCACCAGGGTTTCGGTGTGGATGGCCTCGATTTCCGGCACCACCAGGTGCGGCTGCTCCTGTGCGATCAACGCGCGCAGAGCCATGGCGTCGAGCATGTCGATCACGTGCGCGCGGTGCGCCACCTGCATCGCCGGCGCATCGGCATAGCGGTCGGCGGCAATCACTTCCACGCCCAGGCGCTGCAGTTCAATGGCCACTTCCTTGCCAAGTTCGCCCGAGCCCAACAGCAGCACACGGGTGGCGGAGGGGGACAGCGGGGTTCCAAGCTTGGCCATGGGGGTTCCAGCAGCGATGTGAAGGCGGGTGGGCATTCTAGCCGGTCCAGCCGGGTCGGCCGACGAACGGCACTTGCGATGTGATATCAATTTGATATCGTTCAATCGAACCCTCAAGGACGTACTGCCATGAAAGAGAAGTCGCTTTCCTCCCTCAACGGTCTGGGTACGCTGGCCGTCTCGCTGCTGGCCGCGCTGGCCGGTGGCGCGCTGTTCGTGCTGGGGGTGGCAGCCAAAGCCAGCACCGGCGCACCGAACCTGCTGATGATGCTGGGCGGCCTGCTGCTGGTCGTCGCCGCGGTGCTGGTGCTGGCTGGCCTGTACACGGTGCAGCCCAACCAGGCGGCGGTGCTGAGCCTGTTCGGCAAGTACGTAGGCACGGTGAAGGACAACGGCCTGCGCTGGAACAACCCCTTCTATTCCAAGCGCCGGGTCAGCCAGCGCGTGCGCAACTTCGAAAGCGGCAAGCTGAAGGTGAACGAGCTTGATGGCAGCCCGATCGAGATTGCCGCGGTGATCGTCTGGCAGGTGGTCGATGCCTCCGAAGCGGTCTACAACGTGGACGACTACGAAAGCTTCGTGCACATCCAGTCCGAATCGGCGCTGCGCGCGATGGCCACCAGCTATCCCTACGACCAGCACGAGGACGGCCAGCTGGCCCTGCGCAGCCACGCCAGCGAGATTTCCCAGCACCTGAAGAACGAACTGGCCGAACGCCTGGCCGACGCCGGCGTGCAGGTGCTGGATGCACGCATCAGCCACCTGGCCTACGCCGCCGAAATCGCCCAGGCCATGCTGCAGCGCCAGCAGGCCAATGCGGTGATCGCCGCGCGCACGCGCATCGTGGCCGGTGCGGTGGGCATGGTGGAAATGGCCCTGGCCGAACTGCAGAAGAATGGCGTGGTGCAGCTGGATGAGGAACGCAAGGCGCACATGGTCAGCAACCTGCTGACCGTGCTGTGCTCGGACCGCGGCACCCAGCCGATCGTCAACGCCGGTTCGCTGTACTGAGCCACCCTCGCAACGGGGCGCCACCGCGCCCCGCCAGGAGTTCGCATGAGTGAGAAGAAAGCCTATCCGCTGCGCATCAACGCCGACGTGCTGGCTGCGGCGCAACGCTGGGCTGACGACGAGCTGCGCAGTTTGAACGCCCAGATCGAGTACGTGCTGCGCGACGCCCTGCGCAAGGCAGGGCGCCTGCCAAAACCCACGCCATCACCCGAGGACAAGGAATGAGCAAGCGCTGGAGCTACCAGACCATTGAAGTGAAGACATCGCTGATGGGCGTGCTGAAGGCCGAGGACATCCAGAACGAACTGACCCGGCAGGGGCTGCTGGGCTGGGAACTGGTGAACGTGATCATTCCCGCGCCGATGCGCCCGGCCATGCTGGTCTTCAAGAAGGAAATCTGACCATGCGCGCCGCGCAAGGGAGCACCGCAATGAATGGCAGCGACCCGCGTTCGTTCGATATTGCCGAGAGTTCGCCACTGCGCGTGCTGTGGATCCTGCTGCCGCTGCTGATCGTATTCGCCCTGTGCGTGTGGGCCGAACTGAGGCACGCGCCGGCCGCTGCGCCGTGGATGGAGATCACCCTGGCGCCGCCGTTCTTCCGCCTGTGGGGCAGCGCGGCGTGGAGCCTGGTCGTGCTGGTGCTGATCGGCGCGGGCCTGGGCACGGCGTTCTTCCGCCGCCGGGTGGTGATCGATGGCAATGTTCTGGACGTGCGCTCCACGCTGTACCGGCGCCGCACCCCGGTGGCGCAGCTGCAGCTGGAGCAGGCCGAGGTGGTGGACCTGGGCCGCGACCGTCGCTACGGCCTGCGCTACAAGACCAATGGCTATTCGATGCCGGGCTTCTATTCGGGCCACTTCCGCCTGCAGGGCGGCAACAAGGGGTTTGCCCTGGTGACCGACCGCCAGCGCACGCTGGTGATTCCGGTGCGCGGCGGCAGCACCCTGCTGCTCAGCCTGGAGCGTCCGCAGGCGCTGCTGGACGCGCTGCAGAAGGTGGCCGCCACCGCGCCACGGCAGTAAGCTGCGGGCATGCACCGTCGCGCCCCCCTGCTGATCAACACCGAGGCCGTGGAACTGTGGCCGGCCGCCCTGCTGCGCGCGCGCAGCAACCTGGATGCACGCCTGCTGGCCCGCGCGCAGTGGGTGCTGCGGCGCAAACAGGATGGCCGCTACCTGGCCGTGGTGCTGGACCACGGTGTGCACTCACTGGTAGCGCGGCTGCCGCGCGAGCCCGGCGTGGAAGCGGCCCTGGCGCTGCTGGAACAGGCCCGCGCCCGCCCCTTCGCCACAACGCTGGAAGACCACTGGCTGCCGCTGGCGGGCCTGCAGCAGCGCCTGCAGCAGCTGGGCCTGGATGCGGATGCCTATGCACAGGACAGCGGATTGCCGCTGGAAGCCGAGCCCTGCCTGCTGCACTTCGCCGGACGCGACCGTTTCGGCCGCCCGCTGTGGCTGCGCCGCGCCGCCGCGCAGGGCTGGCGCCGCATGCGCCTGCACGCCGCACGCGACGGCGTGGCGCTGGATGCGATTTCTGGTTTCCGCAGCCACGCGTACCAGCTGGGTATTTTCGAACGCAAGCGCGCGCGCGGGCTGAGCGTGGACGAGATCCTGAAGGTCAACGCCGCGCCGGGCTTCAGCGAACACCACCGGGGTGATGCGCTGGACATCGGCACGCCGGGCGATGCGCCGGCGGAAGAAACGTTTGAAGCCACCGAGGCGTTTGCCTGGCTGCAGGCGCACGCCGGCGGCCACGGGTTCCGGTTGAGCTACCCGCGCGACAACCCGCACGGCATCGTCTACGAGCCGTGGCACTGGTGCTGGGCACCGGCCAACGACTGAGGTAGAGCCGAGCCATGCTCGGCTGGTTTTCTGTAGAGCCGAGCCATGCTCGGCTGGTTTTCTGTAGAGCCGAGCCATGCTCGGCTGGTTTTCTGTAGAGCCGAGCCATGCTCGGCTGGTTTTCTGTAGAGCCGAGCCATGCTCGGCTGGTTTTGCCGAAGTCGAGCATGGCTCGACTCTACAAATGCGCTCTCCCAGTCGAGCATGGCTCGACTCTACAAATGCGCTCTCCCAGTCGAGCATGGCTCGACTCTACAAATGCGCGCGGCCGGGGCTACCTCAGCGGCGCAGCGCGTTGATCGCCAGCAGCACCCACGCGGCCATCAAGGTGGTGCCGCCCACCGGCGCCAGCCGGGTTGGCCACTGCCACAGCGCGCCGCCCACCAGGCTGCCGGAGAACAGCAGCACACCCAGCAGCAGCAGGTACAGGCCCAGGTGCGCGATCGCGCCCTGCGCGCGCGGGCCCAGCGCCAGCAGCACCGCGCCATGGGCGAAGGCATACAGCGCCGCCATGTTCAGGTGCTGCTGCGCCAGCGGGTCGGCCACGCCGTGGGCGGCATAGGCCGACAGGCCGATCGACGCTGCCGCCAGCAGCGCGCCCAAGCAGGCCAGCAGTGAAGGTTTACGCGCACGACGTTCGGCAGTGAACATGGTCTTTCCTTGCGCAGGGCCCCGACCTCGGGGCACAGATGAAAAAAAACGCGCCGCAGGAAGCGGCGCGTTTTCGTGTCCAACACTACATGGGTCAGCCGAGGCTTACTTGACGGCCCAGTAGATGTCGTAGGTACCTTCCGGGGTGAACGACTTGTCCACACCATCCTTCCAGGACTCGTACGGACGATCGATCACTTCCGAACCGTTGGTCACAGCCCAGGCACGCAGTGCGTTGCGGGCGATGTCCAGGCCAGCCATGTGGCCGGTGTAGGCCGCGTGGGCCGAACGGTGCGGGGCAACGCGGACGTACTTCACCGGAGCGCCGCCGTCGATCTTGACGGACAGTTCTTCGGCAGCCGCGCCTTCAGCGCCCTTCTTCTTCACCGGCTGGGCGATGTCGAAGGCGTACTTCTCAGCACCGAAATCGGTGGTGATGATGCGGAACGGGCCGGCGGCTTCCAGGCCATTGGCCTCCATCACGCGCTTGATCCATTCCTGGTTGTCCTTGATGGACTTGGTGATGGTGTCCTGGCCGCGATCGACGTTACCGGCATTGACGACCAGCAGGTCTTCGGCCGGCACGTCCACGATGGCCAGATCGGTCAGCGGGGCTTCGGCGGTGCGGTAGTCAACGTTCGGCACGGTGGCCAGCATATTGGCCATGCGCGACAGACCCATCTTGATGTCGTCGCCGATCTGGCGGCTGACATACAGGCCGGCGTAACGGCCGAACAGGTCGAAGCCGTACTTCACCGAGTAGTCCTGGGTGATCTTGACGTTACGACCGCCCTTGCCGGTCGGCTCCAGGGTGAAGGTGGTGACCTTGTCGTGGCCCTTGGTCGGGTCTTCGACGGCGATCACAACGCGCTTGTTTTCTTCCGATTCGGTGATCTTCCAGGAACCGTTACCCAGCTCCTTGGAGGCGAAATCGAGGGTGGCACCCACGCCCGAGGCCGGGCCGGACAGCTTCAGGTCAACGGCGGGATCGCGCAGTACCAGCGGGTTCCAGTCCTTGAAGCGGCGCAGGCTGTTGACCGTGTCGTACACGATCGTCATCTTGCGGTTGGTCTCGATGCTTTCGGTGATGTGACGCTCGCCCGGCAGACATACGCCAATGATGACGAACAGGCCAGCCACGATCCCCAAGGCGATCAGGAACTCGATAATACGGGTCATTCAGAGAGTCTCCGGGGCCGATCCCACGGCCGGGTTGATTGAAGCGAAGCGCCAATCCTAGCAGGCTTCGCAGGCATTGTTTATCGGATTGGCGCACCGGTTTCCGTGCCGGCTGCGTATTTGTATGGACAAAGATTTTGAAGGGTAACGCATCTGGGGCCCCGGCAAGTAGGGGGGCACCCTGCCCTGGGCCTGGAAATACGCCCCAAGCCCTTGTCCTGAAAGGATTTTAATCAAACCAGCTGGAGTTCGAACGCCTTCAGCACCGCGCGCGTGCGGTCGCGCACGCCCAGCTTGGACAGAATGTTCGAGACGTGATTCTTGATCGTGCCCTCGGCCACGCCCAGCGAATTGGCGATTTCCTTGTTGGAGAAACCGCTGGCCATCAGCCGCAGGATCTCCGTCTCGCGGTCGGTGAGCGGGTCCGGCCGGTCCAGGCTGACGAAATCGTTGCGCATGTGCTCCAGCCCGGACAGCAGGCGCTGGGTCACCGCCGGCTGCACCAGCGAACCACCGTCGGCCACGGTACGGATGGCCCCCACCAGCTGTTCCAGGGTCACGTCCTTCAGCAGATAGCCCTTGGCGCCGGCCTTCAGCCCGGCCAGCACCAGCTGGTCATCGTCGAAGGTGGTCAGGATGATGGTCGGCGGCAGCTGTTCCTGCCGCGACAGCACCTGCAGGGCTTCCAGGCCGGACATCACCGGCATGCGCATGTCCATCAGCACCACGTCCGGGCGCACCTGCGGCACCAGCTCGACCGCCTGCCGGCCGTCGGCCGCCTCGGCCACCACTTCAATGCCATCGTCGAGCGCCAGCAGGGAGCGGATTCCCTGCCGCACCAGGGTTTGGTCATCGACCAGGCAGACGCGAATCATCACCGTACTCCTTCAGGAACCTGGGTAAGTGCGGCCAGCACCGTGGCCGGTACCGTGGCGCGCAGGCGGAAGCCGTCGCCAGGGCGGGTCTCCACCTGCAGCTGGCCGCCACATTGTTGCAGGCGCTCGCGCATGCCGCGCAAGCCATTGCCTGCATTGACCATTTCCGCCCCGACGCCGTCGTCGCGGGCTTCCACCACCACCTGCCCCGGCACTTCGCGGTAGACCCGGATCCACAGGTGGCGGGCGTGGGCGTGGCGCACCGTGTTGGTGATGATTTCCTGGGTGCAGCGCAGCAGCACGTGGGCCCGCTGCGGGTCCTCCACGTTCAGCGGCTCCTCCACCTCCAGCTGGATATCCAGCGAGGGCACGTTCTCGGTCAGCGGGCGCAGCGCCGCGGCCAGGTCGATGGCCCCGGTCTCGCGCAGCTGGCTGACCACTTCGCGCACGTTGCCCAGCAGCAGCTTGGCCAGGGTATGCGAGCGCTTCACATGTTCCAGCGCCTTGCCGTCGGCCAGATGCCCGGCCACTTCCAGGTTCAGGGTGAGCGCGGTCAGCTGGTGGCCCAGCACGTCGTGCAGTTCACGGGAAATGCGCGTGCGCTCGTTCACCCGCGCACTTTCGGCCAGCAGGGCGCGGGTGGCGCGCAGTTCGGCATTCAGACGGCGCTGCTCGTCGCGCGCTTCGGCCTGGCGCCGTGCAACCAAGGCAATGACGAACACGAAGCTGGAAAAGCCCATGTAGCCCATCGCCTGCAGCACGGCGATGACCGGCGGGAAGCCCAGCGGCTTGATGTAGACCGGCAGCACGGCCAGGTTGCTGGCCACCAGCCAGACCACGCCGATGCGCGGGCCCAGCAGCCAGGGCAGCAGCCCGGCCACCACCATCAGCAGGATGCTGCCCAGCGCGGTGCCGGAGAAATAGCTGACGCCGATGGCGCAGGCGGTGAGCAGGATCAGCGCGGCATGGTCGAAGAAGCCGGGGCCACTTTCGCCAAGATCACGGGTCAGGCCCCAGTACACCACGCCGAAGGCCAGGTAGGCCGAGGCCCATGGAATGACCCGGTAGCCGGCTTCGCCATCCAGGCTTTCCAGGGTGAGCGAGACCGGATCGATCAGGTAGATCGCCAGCCATAGGCCAACGGTGCCCCAGGTGAACAACCCGGAGTAGCGCAGCATCGCATTGTGGTTCAGTCGGGCCAGCATGGCCCATCGTAGCCTGTGCGCGGTCTGCCCCAAGGGCATAAAGTCATGCTTGCCCCTGCCCCCTGTTCATGCCGCAGCCCACCCCGGGCATGCAATAATCGTGCGCAGGGTCCGTTCGCAGGACCAACCGCGTTACCCCACGGAGTCACAATGTCGATTGTCATCCGCGACGTGCGCGAGCACGAGCTCGATTCCGTCCTGGCGTTGAACAACAATGCTGGCCTGGCCATCCTTCCGCTGGATGCGGCCCGGCTGCACCTGTTCTACGAAACCGCTGAATATTTCCGCGTCGCCGAGCGCGACGGCAACCTGGCCGGCTTCCTGATCGGCTTCGGCAGCGACAGCCAGCACGACAGCAGCAATTTCGCCTGGTTCAAGCAGCAGCTGGATACCCCTTTCTTCTATATCGACCGCATCGTGGTCGCCAGCCGCCGCCGCGGCGGTGGCGTCGGCCGTGCGTTCTACGCCGATGCGCAGAGCTTTGCCGAACTGCGCTACCCGCAGATGACCTGCGAGGTGTTCCTGGACCACGGCGCCGACGCCGCCCTGCTCTTCCACGGCAGCTTCGGCTTCCGCGAGCTGGGCCAGAACACCATGCCTCACGTGGATGTACGCGCCAGCATGCTGGCCAAGGAACTGTGCAGCTACCCCTGGGTGCAGGACACCTACGGTGGCAAGCTGCCCGATGTAGCGTGGGCGCGCGACCGGCAGCTGCCGGCGCAGGCACAGCGGCCGACGGGGACCTGAGCGTGGCGGTGAATTTTGATTACGAACAGGCCGGTGAACTGAAGATCGGCCAGGTGGGCATTGCCAACCTGCGCATCCGTACCCTTGATGTCGAACGCCTCGTGCAGGAAATGCAGGAGCGGGTGACCCGTGCGCCGAAGCTGTTCGGCCGCGCCGCGGTCATCCTCGATTTCGGCGGCCTGAGCCAGGTGCCGGACGTGGCCACCGCGCAGGCGCTGGTGGATGGCCTGCGCAGCGCCGGCGTGCTGCCGGTGGCGTTGGCCTACGGCACCACGGCCATCGATCTGCTGTCGCAGCAGCTGGGCCTGCCGCTGCTGGCCAAGTTCCGCGCCCAGTACGAACGCGCCGAAGCCGAGCCGGCCCCGCCGCCACCGCCGGCCGAACCGCGCCGCGCCGCCAAGGCCGAAGCCAAGCCCGCCCCGGCCACGCCGGTGGGCAAGGCCGCCGACGCCGCCGCGCCGCAGCCGGGCCGCATGCAGCTGGGCAACGTGCGTTCGGGCCAGCAGCTGTACGCGGAAAACTGCGACCTGACCGTGATGGCCACCGTTGGCGCAGGCGCCGAGGTGATCGCCGACGGCAGCATCCATATCTACGGCACCCTGCGCGGCCGCGCGCTGGCAGGGGCCCAGGGCAACACCGCGGCGCGCATCTTCTGCCGCGATTTCCATGCAGAACTGGTCGCCATTGCGGGCCATTACAAGGTACTGGACGATGTGCCGGACAACCTGCGCGGCAAGGCCGTGCAGGTGTGGCTGGAACAGGACCAGATCAAGATCGCTGCGCTGGACTGACGCAGCCCCAAAACAGAATCATCAGGAGAAGTCCTTTGGCTGAAATCATCGTAGTCACCTCCGGCAAGGGCGGCGTCGGCAAGACCACTTCCAGCGCGAGCCTGGCCTGCGGCCTCGCACGGCGCGGCAAGAAGGTGGCCGTGATCGACTTCGACGTCGGCCTGCGCAACCTCGACCTGATCATGGGTTGCGAGCGCCGCGTGGTGTACGACTTCGTCAACGTCGTGCACGGCGAAGCGACCCTCAAGCAGGCCCTCATCAAGGACAAGCGCTTCGACAACCTGTACGTGCTGGCTGCCTCGCAGACCCGCGACAAGGATGCGCTGACCCAGGAAGGCGTGGGCAAGGTGCTGAAGGACCTGGCCGCCGACGGCTTCGACTACATCATCTGCGATTCGCCGGCGGGCATCGAGAAGGGCGCCTTCCTGGCGATGTACTTCGCCGACCGCGCCGTGGTGGTGGTGAACCCGGAAGTGTCCTCGGTGCGCGACTCCGACCGCATCATCGGCCTGCTGGATTCGAAGACCCACAAGGCCGAATCGGGCCAGAACGTGCCGGCCTTCCTGCTGCTGACCCGCTACACCCCGGTACGCGTGGAAAGCGGCGAAATGCTCAGCATTGCCGACGTGGAAGAAGTGCTGGGCCTGAAGGCCATTGGCGTGATCCCCGAATCGGGCGACGTGCTCAACGCATCCAACAAGGGTGAACCGGTGATCCTGGATGTCGAATCCGCTGCCGGCCAGGCCTACGACGATGCCGTCGCGCGCATCCTGGGCGAAGAACGCCCGATGCGCTTCACCAGCGTCGAGAAGAAGGGCTTCTTCAGCAAGCTGTTCGGAGGGTAAGCATGGGCCTGTTTGATTTCCTCAAAGCGAAGAAGACCACCGCCGAAACCGCCAAGAACCGCCTGCAGATCATCATCGCGCAGGAACGCAGCCACCGCGGTGGCCCGGACTACCTGCCGCTGCTGCAGCGCGAGCTGCTGGAAGTGATCAAGAAGTACGTGAACATCGACGTCGATGCGGTGAAGGTCGACCTGGTGAAGGATGGCCAGCACGACGTGCTGGATATTTCCGTGGCGCTGCCCGAAGGCCCGGACAAGCCCTGACCCCCTGCCCCGCCCGTGCCTGCATGGGCGGGGCCGTGTGACCCTGCATGACCGACACCCCACCCGAACCGAACGTGACCCGCGTTGGCGACATCGCCTTCGCCGATGCGCAGCAGCTGCTGTCCGCGCATGGCCTGCGGCTGCACCACGTGCCCGCCGGCGAAGCCATTCCTGGCAGCTACTGGGGTGAACCCGAGGCCGGCATCATCGCCAGCAACGTCTACGTGCGCGACGACACGCCGGTGCACTCCATGCTGCACGAGGCCTGCCACCTGATCGTGCTGCCGCCGGAGCGGCGTGCGGAGGTGCACACCGACGCCACCGATTCGGTGCCCGAGGAAGACGCCACCTGCTACCTGCAGATCGTGCTGGCCGGGCAGCTGCCCGGCGTGGGCAGCGCGCGGCTGATGGCCGACATGGATGCGTGGGGGTATACGTACCGGTTGGGGTCTACCCAGGCATGGTTCGAACAGGACGCCGAAGACGCGAAAGCGTGGTTGATCGAGCGCGGGTTGCCGGTGGCGTAAGTCACCGGTGGGTGCGGACCTTGGTCTGCACCATCCACGCATGATGCCCGCCGCTGGTAGGTGCGGACCTTGGTCCGCACCATCCACGCATGGTGCCCGCCGTTGGTAGGTGCGGACCTTGGTCCGCACCATCGACGCATGGCCTGGATCTACTATGTGGCCAGTGCGCGCAGGGTGATGCCGACCACATAGGCCAGATAGGTGCCGGTGGCATAACCCATCGTGCCCAGCAGCACGCCCACCGGCGCCAGCGCCGGATGGAACGCGGCCGCCACCACCGGTGCCGAGGCCGGGCCGCCGATGTTCGACTGCGAACCGATGGCGAAGTAGAAGAACGGCACCTTCAGCAGCTTGCCCAGGCACCACAGCAGGGCGATGTGCACGGCAATCCAGATGATGCCGAGCAGGAACAGCCACGGGCGGTCCAGCAGCGCCAGAAGGTCCATCTGCATGCCGATACAGGCGATCAGGAAGTACAGCAGCAGCGAGCCTAGCCGCGAGGCGCCCGCGCCTTCCAGGGTGCGCGCGCGGGTGAAGCTGAGCCCCAGGCCCAGGGTGGTGGACAGCACCACCACCCACACGAACGGCGCGTCCAGGCTGAACTGCGCGGCCCAGCTGACGTTGGCCTTGAACCACGCTGCCAACGGCGCGCCGATGGCATGGGCCAGGCCCACGCCGCCGAAAGCCACCGCCACGATCAGCATCAGGTCGGTCAGGCTGGGAATGCGCTCGTGCTCGGCCTGGAAGCGTGCGATGCGCTCCTTCAGTTCATCGATGGCCGACGTATCGGCGCCACTGCGCGCATCGATCTTCGCCGCGCGCCCGGCCAGGAAGATCAGCGCGGCCATCCACACATAGCCCACGCCCACATCGACCACCGCGAACTGGCCGAAGGTGGTGGCGTTGACGTCGAAGACTTCGCGCATCGCCAGCATGTTGGCGCCGCCGCCAATCCAGCTGCCCGCCAATGCGGCCATGCCGGCCCAGGTATCGCCGGCCACCGTATCGGGGTGGATGGCGCGCATCACCAGGAAGGCCACCACCGCGCCCAGCATGATGCTGGCCGAGGCGCCCAGGTACATCAGCACCAGCTTCGGGCCCAGCCGCAGGATACCCTTGATGTCCACCGCCAGGGTGAGCAGGATCAGCGCGGCCGGCAGCAGGATGTCGCGCGCCACCGGGTTGTACAGCTTGGTGTTCTGCCCGTCGATCAGGCCGACGGTGTTATAGATGCCCGGCAGCAGGTAGCACAGCAGCAGCGCCGGCACGAAGGTGTAGAAGCGCTTCCACAGGCCCTGCTCGCGCGATGCGGTCCAGAACACGGCGCCGAGGGTGGCGGCGATCAAACCGAAGACGACGATGTCGTTCTGGATCATGCAGGTGCTCTGGGTGCGGGGTCGGATCCCTTTCGCGATGCGAAAGGGCTCTGACCCCAGGAACAGTCGATGGATGGGGTCGGAGCCCATCCGCGATGCGGATGGGACCCGACCCCTTGGCGCTGCAGCGGCTTATTCGCCGATGTGCTGCTTCAGCCAGGCGTTGACGGTGTCGTGCCACAGGATGCTGTTGGCCGGCTTCAGCACCCAGTGGTTTTCGTCCGGGAAGTACAGGAACTTCGATTCGATGCCCTGGCGCTGGGCGGCAGTGAACGCGGCCAGGCCCTGTTCAACCGGAATGCGGAAGTCCTGCTGGCCGTGGATGACCAGGATCGGCTTCTTCCAGTCAGCCACGTGGTTGACCGGGTTGAACTTCTCGTAGTTGGCCGCCTTCTGGTATGGGGTGCCGCCCTGCTCCCATTCGGTGAACCACAGTTCTTCGGTGGCATAGCCCATCATGCGCTGGTCGAACACACCATCGTGGTTCACCAGGCACTTGAACGGGCCGTTCCAGTTGCCGGCGATCCAGTTCACCATGAAGCCGCCGTAGCTGGCGCCCAGCGCACAGGCCTTGTCACCGTTGAGGAAGGAATACTTCTTCAGCGCTGCGTCCCAGCCCTTCTGCAGATCTTCCAGCGGGCGGTCGCCCCAGTGCTGGCTGATCGCATCGGTGAAGGCCTGGCCGTAACCGGTGGAACCGTGGAAGTCGATCATGACCACCGCGTAGCCCTGGCCGGTGTAGGTCTGCGGGTTCCAGCGGTAGCTCCAGCCATTGCCGAAGCTGCCCTGCGGGCCGCCGTGGATCAGGAAGGCAACCGGGTAGGATTTGCCTTCCTGGTAGTTGTGCGGCTTGACCACGTAGCCGTGCACGGTGTCGTTGTTCCAGCCCTTGAACTCGAACTGTTCGTAATCGCCGAAGCTGACGTCCTTCAACACGTCACCGGCCGCCGGGGTCAGCGCACGCAGCGGGCCCATGGTTTCGCCGGCCGCCGGCAGCAGGCCAACCAGCACCTGGTCGTTGCTCTTCAGGCTGTTGCGGGTGATGGCCACGCTGTTGCCGGCCACGCTGACCGAAGACACGGTGCCATCGCCGATGACCTTGGTGGCCTTGCCGCTGGCCACGTCGATCTGGAACAGCGGATGTTCGCCCAGGTCGTCGGTGGTGGTGTAGATGCTGGCGCCATCGGCGGACAGGTTGATCTCACCGGCCGAACGATCCCACTGCGGGGCGATCTCGCGGGTCTTGCCGCTGGCCAGGTCCATGGCCATCAGGCCGAAGCGGTCGGCTTCGAAGCCCGGGCGCTTCATGGCGCGGTAGAACAGGGTCTTGCCGTCGGCGCTGAACACCGGGCCGGCATCCCAGGCCGGGTTCGACGCGGTCAGGTTGACCGGCGCCTGCTTGCCGGCCGCATCGAAGCGGTACAGGTCGAAGTTGGTCGACCACGGCTCCTGCTTGCCAGCCACGCGGATGCTGGCGACCACGCTGGCGCCGTCCGGCGACCAGGTGAAATCGTCATTGCCGCCGAACGGCTTGGACGGTGCGTCGCCATCAATGGTCGCGCTCAGCGCCGAGGCGCCCTTCACCGGGCCGGCTTTGGCAGCGGGCAGCGGGGCCACGAACAGGGTGTTGCGGCGGCCGTCGTTCCAGGTGTCCCAATGGCGCACGAACAGCGAATCGAAGACCTTGCCGCTGGCCTTGGCGTCGGCCACGTCCTTGAGCTTCTTCTCGGTGCAGGCAAGGTCCGAGGCACAGGCCTGGAAGACGCCGGCGCTGAACAGCACGCGGTCGTCCTGCGGCGAGACATGGTAGCTGTCCACGTCCACCGGGAAATCGGTCAGCTGGCGCGGGGTGCCGCCGCTGAGGGCCTGCGCGTACAGCTGCTGGCTGCCGTTCCTGGCGCTGAGGAAATACACGGTCTGGCCGTCGGCCGACAGCGAGGCCGAATTGACGTTCCAGCCGGCCGGGGTGATCTGCTTCGGCGGTGCCGCATCGCGGGTGCGCAGGTTGCGCGCGAACAGCGCGGTGCTGGACTTGAGATTGGCATCGGTGCTGCGCTTGGCGAACACCACGGTGCCGCCATCAGCGGTCAGGACCGGGGCGGAGACGCGATCCATGGCCACCATGTCGCGGACTTCCAGGCCACGGGCAGCGGCAACGCTGGGCAGGGCGGCCAGCAGGCTCAGTGGCAGCAGGGCATGACGCAGTTTCATCGGGGTCTCCGCAGGACGGCAAAAATCCGATGGTAGGCCCGCGCGGGCGGGGCTGCCAAGGCCATCGGTCATGCCTGCCGGCCAGCGCCGATCCCGCCGCCAGATACAGCAAACCGCGCCGAAGCGCGGTCTGCGGGGGGCGCCGGGGTCGGATCCGATTCCAGCGGAATCGGCTCTGACCCCAGACGCTGCCAGCCGGGGTCAGAGCCCTTCCCTGCGGGAAGGGATCCGGCCCCTTGCCATTACACCTGTGCGCGCTTGCCGGTGCGGTAGATCAGCAGACCCACCAGGAACAGCACGGCCAGGCCGAACCATTGCGCGGCCGGCAGGTGGAACGGCAGCGCCAGCACGTCGGCGCGGCTGCTGACCACGATCGGCACGGCGATGGCGATGCCCATCAGCGCCTCACCGGTGATCAGGCCGGCGGCGAACAGCACGCCCGGCTTGTGCACGCGGTCGCGGCCCTCTTCATCGTCGCCACGCACCTTGTGGAAGCGCTCGACCAGATAGGCGATCAGGCCGCCCAGGAAGATCGGCACCATCAGTTCCAGCGGCAGGTAGATACCGATGGCGGCCGCCAGCACCGGCACGCGGAAGCGCGAGTTGCGCGACTTCAGCCAGCTGTCGAAGGCGATGATGACCGCACCGACCACGGAACCGATGCCGATGAAGGTCCACGGCAGTTCGCCACCGAACAGGCCCTTGGCCACCGACGCCATCAGGTTCGCCTGCGGGGCGGCCAGCGCGTTCGGGTGCAGCTCGGACTTCACGCCGATGCCGTAGGCCGTGGCCAGCAGGTTCAGCACCGGGGCCATGATCAGCGCGCACGAGAACGCACCGATGCCCAGCATCAGCTGCTGCTTCCACGGGGTGGCACCGACGATGTAGCCGGCCTTCAGATCCTGCAGGTTGTCACCGCCCACCGCGGCAGCGCAGCACACCACCGCACCGATCATGATGGCGGCCACCGCACCCAGCGGCGCACCACCGGCGCCGACCGGCTTCAGGCCATCGGCGCCCAGCAGCACGACCAGCACGGCCGAGGCGAACAGGATGGTGGAGATGGTGATGCCCGAGACCGGGTTGTTGGACGAACCGATCAGGCCAGCCAGATATGCCGACACCGACACGAACAGGAAGCCGGCGACGATCATGATGATGGTCATCGGAATGGACACGTGCCACTGGCCGACGATGGCCTGGTACAAGGCCAGCAGCGGCAACACGAAGGCCACCAGGGCGACCAGCATCCACTTCATCGGCAGGTCGCGTTCGGTATGGGCCAGCACCGGGCCGCCACTCTTGCGCGCGGCGGCGAAGCCGCTCTTGACGCCGTTCAGCAGCGACTTGCGCAGCGAGATCAGGGTCCAGATGCCGCCGATCAGCATCGCGCCGACGCCCAGGTAACGCATCTTCGCGCCCCAGATGGCGAACGCGGCCTCGGTGGACGAGGCGGTGGCAACCGACGCGGCCAGGGCCAGGTCGGTGTTCATGAAGAACGCCTGGTAGATCGGAATGGCGATGTGCCAGGTCAGGATCGAGCCGGACACCACCACGATGCCGACATTCAGGCCGACGATGTAGCCCACGCCCAGCAGGGCCGGCGACAGGTTGGTGCCGATGAAGGCGGTGATCTTGGAGCTGCCGACGTAGGCCGAGGTCGACCAGGCATCGGGGATCAGGCGCAGGCCACTTTCGGCGGCTAGCTTGACGAAGGCGCCGATGACGGCCGACAGACCGAGGATCTTCAGGCCCGGGCCGGGGTTCTCACCGGCCTTGAGCACTTCGGCCGCGGCTTTTCCTTCCGGGAAGGGCAGCGGGTCTTCGACGATCATCGAACGCCGCAGCGGCACAGAGAACAGCACGCCCAGCAGGCCACCCAGACCGGCGATGCCCAGCACCCACCAGTACTTGAAGTCGGGCCAGTAGCCCATGATGACCAGCGCCGGGATGGTGAAGATGACACCAGCGGCGATGGACGAACCGGCCGAGGCGCCGGTCTGCACGATGTTGTTTTCGAGGATGGAACCACCGCCCAGCAGGCGCAGCACGCCCATGGAAATGACCGCGGCGGGAATGGCGGTGGCGATGGTCAGGCCTGCGAACAGACCGAGGTAGGCGTTGGCCGCTGACAGCACCACCGCCAGCACGATGGCCAGGGCCACTGCGCGGAAGGTGAGCTGCTTGGGCGCAGCGTCGTGGTTCATGGAAGCCCCTGCTGGCAAAAAATCCCTTGCACGCTAGCGTTCAGGGGGCAGCAAGTCCAGCGTGCCAAAGGATGGGGGCGCCTGCTGCAGCGTCCTCCACCGCCGCAGGCACCGCCAACGGGCCGAACCGGCAAAACCGCGCTGGGACTGGCGCAAACGATATGTTATATCCTATCCAATTCGTTTGCCCCCCTTCCCCGCATGGCCTCTTCCCCCTCTCCCCGCCTGGCCTCCATCGACCAGCTGCGCGGCACCGTGATGCTGCTGATGCTGCTGGACCACGTGCGCGAGACCTTTTTCCTGCAGTACCAGGTGAGCGATCCGATGGATGCCTCCACGGTCTCGCCGGCCCTGTTCGCCTGCCGCCTGCTGGCCCATCTGTGCGCCCCGGTATTCGTGCTGCTCACCGGCCTGTCGGCGTGGCTGTACGGCCAGCGCCAGGCCGATCCGCGCCGTGCCATCGCCGCCTTCCTGCTCAAGCGCGGCCTGTTCCTGGTGGTGCTGGAGCTGACCCTGGTCAACTTCGCCTGGACCTTCCAGTTCCCGCCGGACACGCTGTACCTGCAGGTGATCTGGGCCATCGGCCTGAGCATGATCGCGCTGGCCGGCCTGCTGTGGCTGCCGCGCCCTGCCCTGCTGGTGCTGGGCGTGCTGCTGGTGGCCGGCCACAACCTGTTCGATGGCGTGCGGGTGGAAGGCAACAGCGTGCTGGCGGTGCTGTGGAAGGTGCTGCACCAGCGTGACTGGATCGATGCCGGAGTGATGCGCCTGCGTACCTCCTACCCGCTGCTGCCGTGGATCGGGGTGATCGCCCTGGGCTATCTGATGGGGCCGTGGTTCGCCCGCGACCGCGACCCGGCGCAGCGCCAGCGTTGGCTGCTGTGGGCCGGGCTGGGTGCGCTGGCGGCGTTCGCCCTGCTGCGCCTGGCCAACGGCTATGGCGAAGCGCCGTGGCAGTACCAGGACAGCACGCTGCGCACCTGGATGAGCGTGTTCAACGTGACCAAGTACCCGCCGTCGCTGCAGTTCCTGCTGCTGACCCTGGGCATCGGCCTGTTGCTGCTGCGCCTGTATGAGTGGGCGCCGATGGCGCGCGCCCTGCAGCCGCTGGCTGACATTGGCGCCGCGCCGATGTTCTTCTACCTGCTGCACCTGTACGTGCTGAAGCTGATGTACCTGGCCGCGCTGGCGATCTGGGGGCCGACCCATGGCAGCCTGTACGCGCTGGATTCGGTGGCCGGCCTGCTGCTGGTGGCCTGTGCGCTGGCGGTGGCGCTGTACCCGGCCACGCGCGCGTTCGGGCGGTTCAAGGCGCGGCGGCGCGATCTGGCCTGGCTGCGCTACCTTTGAACGGTAGCGCCGGGCCATGCCCGGCGTTGAGCGTGGCCGCCGGGCATGGCCCGGCGCGTGCCTGCGGCACGCGCCTATAATCCGCCGATGAATTCCACCGCGATTGCTTCCGACGACTTCCTGGGCCACCCCAAGGGCGTCTACGTCTGCTTCTTCACCGAAATGTGGGAACGCTTCTCCTTCTATGGCATGAAGGCGCTGCTGCTGCTTTACCTGACCAAGTACCACCTGTTCGGTGACAAGGCCGGGCTGGACCTGCTGGGCGCCTACGGTGGCCTGGTGTACTGCATCCCCGTGTTCGGCGGCATGCTGGCCGACCGCTGGCTGGGCATGCGCCGTGCGGTGCTGTTCGGCGGCATCCTGCTGGTGCTGGGCCACCTGGGCATGGCCTTCGAAGGCCACGCGGCGTACCGGGTGAACGGCGAAGTGGTGCGCGATACCTCGGCGCTGGCGGTGACCTATCTGTCGCTGGCGCTGATCATCATGGGCGTGGGCTTCCTGAAGCCGAACATTTCCACCATCGTCGGCAAGCTCTACCCCAAGGACGACCCGCGCCGCGATTCAGGCTTCTCGCTGTTCTATGCCGGCATCAACCTGGGCGCGCTGTTCTCGTCGCTGGTCTGCGGTTTCCTGGGCGAGGCTTACGGCTGGAAGTACGGCTTCGGCGCGGCCGGCATCGGCATGCTGGCCGGACTGGCCATGTTCCTGTGGGGGCAGAAATACCTTCACGGCCACGCCGAGCCGCCGCAGCCGGCGGCACTGAAGGAAAAGGTGCTGGGTCTGCCGCGCGAGTGGCTGATCTATCTGTGCGCGGTGGTCGGCGTGCTGCCAGTTGCCTGGCTGATGTGGGCGGCCGGCAACGGCGCCTTCGCGCTGGGCGGTGAAATCAGCCTGGCGCTGATGCTGATGCTGGTGGTGCTGGGCGGCGTGCTGGTCTGGTTCGCCTGGTTCACCGGCACGAAATGCACGCCGGTGCAGCGCCAGCAGATGATCGCGCTGATGGTGCTGATCTTCATGGCGCTGGTGTTCTTCACGATGTACGAGCAGTCGTACGGGTCGTGGGTCACCTTCACCGACCGGCTGCTGACCAAGGACATCGTGCCGGCGCTGGTGATCACCGACGGCACGCCGCTGCCGTGGTCGATCGTGTCGCTGCTGCTGGCGCCGCTGGGCTTCGTGGTCAGCGCGCGCCTGGCCGAACGCCGGCCGGGATCCAACGCACCGCGTGCGTTCTTCATTGCCATCGTGGCGCTGATGCTGGTGCTGCTGGTGCGCGACTGCCTGGTGATTCCGCAGACCGCCGGTTCGCTCACCTACCTGGGAGGGTTGTTCCTGGTGCTGCTGGCGCCGGCGTTCGCCGCGCTGTGGACCTGGATGGACCGCCGCGGCTGGGAGCCGGGCAAGCCGGTGAAATCGGCCTGGGGACTGGTGATCGGTGCGCTGTCGTTCGTGCCGCTGGCACTGGCCGCGCAGCAGGTGGGCGCCACCGGCGAAATGGCCAGCGTGTGGTGGCTGGTGCTGGCCTACTTCCTGCTGGCCAGCGGCGAGATGTGCCTGTCGCCGGTCGGCCTGTCGGCGGTGACCCAGCTGGCCGTGCCACGGGTGATGAGCCTGATGATGGGAACCTGGTTCCTGGCCACCGCGTTCTCCGAAACGCTGGCCGCGCTGTTCGGCAAGCTGGCCGCGATCGAGGTGCCCGAAGGCGAAGCGCTGGACATGGCGGCCGCCGCCGGTGCCTATGCGCACCTGTTCTGGCTGCTGATGTGGATCGGCCTGGGCTGTGCGGTGGCGGCCTTCGTTGCCGCCCCGCTGCTGAAGCGGATGATGCACGGAGTGAAATAAGGCCAAGAACGTCACATCGCCTGTCTACGTCCAGTGCCGCGCTGGCGGGACGGGCATTTTCGTACAAATTGCATGTCAAGCAGGCTAAGCAGGGGGCACGATGCGGCCTCCCCTGACTCCTTCTCTCCTGACATGCACGCTTCCACGTTCACACGCCCCCCGCTGGCCCTGCTCATCTCGACCTGTCTGCTCGCCCCGGTTCCGGCGTTCGCAGGCGACACGTCCGATTCCTGCAAGGACACTGACCAGGTCACTTGCGATGCCGACGCCGGTATTTCCGGCTGGTGGTGGGGCGGCCTGGCGGCGCTCGGCCTGGGTGCCGCAGCAGCTGGCGGCGGCGGCGGTGGTAGCGGCGGTGGTAGCGGCGGTGGTGGCGGCGGTGGTGGCGGTGGCACGGTGCCGCCCGGCCAGGAAGGTGGCCAGTTCGGCAACAACCAGGTCCTGGCCGCGGCGGGCACCCAGGTGAACTGGCAGCAGCCAGTGACTACCCGCGTCACCGGGCGCGCGCGCAACGAAGGCCACCTGCAGCTGCTGGCGGGCACGCTGCACCTGGTGGGTGAAGGCGAGCTGCGCAACACCGGCAGCCTGGACGCTGGAAGTGCCAGCACGCTGCGCATCGACGGCGATGCGGATCTGGACAACCATGGCACGCTGCGCGTTGAAGGCGCGCTGCAGCTCGCCGGCGATGGCAGCCTGGAGAACTTCAACCGCGCCGACTTCATCGGTGCGCGTGTACAGGCCATAGGCGAGGCTGAGATCGACAACAACGGCGCGATGCAGATCGTGGGCGGCCAGTGGTCCTTCAACCAGGATTCGGATCTCGATAACAGCCGTAATGGCGTGCTCGACATCAGTGGCGCCAGCATTGCATTGCGCGACCGCGCTGAAGTCGAGAATGAAGGCCGAATCCTGGCACGCGACCTCGTCGCAGGCAGTGCGTTGTTCGATGCCGTGACGGGTCCGTGGGGCACCGATCGCGATGCGATCGATGTGCTCGACAACCGCGGCCATATCCAGCTCGACGGCGCCCATGGCAGCGTGCTGCGGCTGGTGGCCGACAGCCACGCCAGCCACGCACTCAACCGCAGCGGTGCCAGCATGCAGAGTTCGGCCCGCAACAGTGCCCTGCTGCATGCAGAGGGCGCGCATGCCACCCTGCTCAACCAGGGCACGTTGACCGTCACCGGCGATGGCGCCGTGGCGATGCGCGGCGCGCGTGGCGCCACCCTGATCAACGACGGCGTGATCAACCTGGGCACGGCCACCGACAATCAGGGCCGCGGCATGATCGCCATGCAGTCCGATGGCAGTGCAACGCTGAACAACCGGCGTAGCGGTGTGATCAACATCCACTCTGCCGACTCGTTTGCCTTCCAGATTGCCCCGGGGGGCAGCGGCCGCCTGATCAACAATGGCGTGGTGAACGTCTACGGCCAGGGCAGCGCCGCGCATGCCGACGCGGACACAGCCGCCGCCGACCGCGCGGGCAGTGATCTCGGCTGGCAGGCACCGCGTGGCATCAGCGGCTACACGGTCGGCACGAATGCCGATGGCAGCGCGGGCCAACTGGTGCTGCATGGCGGCGGACATCTGCAGGACGTCGCCGTGGACACCGGCTTCACCCGCGGCACCGACGCCTCGCACGTCGTACTGCGCGATGTGGTCAGCGGCGCTGAAGGCGGCGAGAAGAATATCCGAAGTGCCAGTGTGGTCTGGCGTGCACAAGCCGAGCGTGATGCGCAGGGCAACGTGGATGTGACGATGCAGCGCCGTGACTATCGCGAGCTGGCCGGCGACAACCAGCAGCAGGTCGCGTCCGCACTGGAGCATGCCTATCGCAATGACGCGCTGTTCCACAGCCTGGAAGTGGCCGATCAGCGCACCTTCCAGAACGCGCTGCAGCAGCTGTCCGGTGCCAGCCTGGCAAGCGACGCAATGCGCGTTGCCAGCAACGCCGATGCGTTGTGGTCGCAGCTGGCGGCTCAACCGGCCGGGCAATCGCGCGCCCTGGCCTTCGGCGGCGGGCAGACCAATGCGTTCGGCGTGCGTGGCGATGGCGGCGCGATGCAGGTCGCGGTGCAGCTGCGCGGCGGCCAGGTACTGCAGTTGGCCACGGCGGCACTGTCCGCTGACCTGCCCGCAGCGAGTGGCCAGGATCGCCTGCATTCACGGTTCGCCGGTATCGGCCTGGCCCAGCAGTGGGGTGCGCTGCAGCTGCGCCACCAGCTTGGCCACGAGCAGCACCAGCTGCAGGGCCAGCGCCAGCTAAGCTGGGGCCAGACCCGCGAAACCGCGCACAGCCAGCGTCGGCTGGGCAGGACCATGCTGGCCACTACGCTGGACATGGCGACATCGCTGGGCAAGGTGCAATGGCAGCCGCGCATCAAGGCCAGCGCTTTCGACCAGCAGGAAGGCGCTTTCCACGAACAGCATTCCAACGGCTTCGGCCTGGCAGTGGCGGCAGGTCACCTGCAGGGCGTGCAGCTGGAAGTGGGCAGCGCATTCCAGCGCGCGCTTGGCACGCAGTGGCGTCTGCAGGCCGACGTGGCGGCCAGCCGGCCGCTGGCACTGCGCGAGCAGGCACGCACTGCGTACCTGCTGGGCGCATCGGGCAATGCATTCACCCTGCCCGGCGTGCGCCGTAGCGGCGTGGACCACCGGCTTCAGCTGGGGCTGGATTACGAGCGTTCGAACCTGGGCTTCGGCGCACAACTGTCCAGCCTGCGCCAGTGGGGTGAGCGCGATGTACGCGCCGACCTCCAGTTTGGCTATCGCTTCCGCTGAAGTGAACATCCCGCGGGCGCTTGCGCGCCCGCGGGCAATGCCTCAGGGCGCCTTGCCCTTGTCCGCCGGCACGCTGGCGCTGGCCGTCGCCCCGCCCAGGCTGCGCGACAGGAAGGCCAGCAGCTTTCCGTAGTACTCGCGCTTGTGTTCCAGCGTGTAGAAGCCGTGGCCTTCTGTCTTGTAATACAGGCTTTCCACCGGCGTTCCGGCACGCTTGAGCGCCGCTTCCATGCGTTCGGTGTGCTGGATCGGCGCACGCTTGTCTTCGCCGCCGGCGGCCAGGAACACCGGCACCTTGATCTGCGCGGCCAGGTTGACCGGCGATACGGCGCCAAGCTTGGCGGGGTCACCCAACCATTCGCGCAGGTAGGTCATGCCCGATTTGCGGTCCTGCACGTCGCCGCGGTTGAACATCATGGGCAGGTCATACACGCCCACATAGCCGGCTGCGCACTGGTACAGACCGGGCTCGCGGACGGCACCCATCATGGCCGAATACGCGCCGTAGGAGGCGCCATAGATGCAGATGCGGTCCTTGTTGGCCACGCCCTGGCTGATCGCCCAGCGGGTGGCATCGGTCACGTCATCCTGCATGGCCTTGCCCCACTGCTCGGCCGCCGCCTGGCCATGGGCGCGGCCATAGTTGCCCGAGCCGCGGAAATTGACCTGCAGCACCGCATAGCCGGCCGCGGCCAGCATCTGCGCTTCGCGGTCGTAGCTGCCATCGTCGTAGATGCCAAGCGGTCCGCCATGTGGCATGACCACCATCGGCAGGTTACGGCCATCGCTGCCATGCGGCACGGTCAGGTAGCCGTGCAGCGGCAGGCCGTCGCGCGCCTGCAGCTTGAACGGCTTGACCGTCGCGGTCTTTTCCACGTTGATCCAGTCGCTGCGGCTGATCAGGTAATCGGCCTTGCGCGCGGCGATATCGTAGACATAGAAGTCGCCGGGGTTGGAGCCGGACCAGACGCGCACCAGCACCTTGTTGCCGTCGCGGGTGCTGGAGGTGATGAACACCGCCTGGCCGGGGAACGCCGCCTCCAGGCTGCGGTACAGGCGCGCATCGGCCGAAGTCTCGTCGAAGAATCGCGTGCGCGGCGTGTCGCCCAGGTACAGCGCGCCCACCGGAATGCGGGTACCGGGGCGGACGATGATGCGGTACGGATCGACCACCTCGTCGCGCAGCACGGTCTTGCGCTCCCGTGTCTGCGGGTTCCAGCTGACGATGGCATCGGGACCGCTGGACTGCTCGCTCTTCAGATAGGCCAGCTGCCCATCTTCGGAAAAGCCGATCGCGGTTTCGATGCGCGCAGACACACTTTCATCGTTCACCAGGACCCAATCGGTACCGTTGGCGGCGCGGTAGTACAGCTTGTTGACGTTGTCAGTGCCCGCGCCGTGGGCGAAACGCACCTGGCCCAGTGCATCGGTGGTGAAGTCGGCGCGGCGCACCGGCGAACGGGCCACCGTGGTACGCTTGCCGCTCTGTACGTCCAGGCGCTCGGCGCGGGTGTAGGGATCTTCGCTGAAGGGCCACACCGCGATCACCACGTTGCGGTCGTCGTCCGGCAGGTCATCGGAAAGGAAGGCAGCGATGGCCTCCACCTTCTTCGGCTGGATGCGCGTGCCCGGCCCGTTGCTGGTCACCCGGTAGCCCACCAGCAGTTCGGTGCGGCCGCTTTCGGCGTTCATCGACAGCAGCTCGCCGGTGGGCGAGGGCTCATCCAGGCTGCCGAACTTTTCGGCCACGCCGATCAGCAGGCGGGAGTCGTTCACCCAGTGGAAATCGGTGGCGTGGTTGTTGCTCGGTGGCCGCATGCTGCTGACCACGGAATTGTCCGATGACCGCAGGATCGCCAGCGCGGTGAAATCCTCGCCCGGCACGGTGGTGGCGTAGTATTGGCCACTGGGTGAAATCTTCAGATCGCCGAACGCCTCCTGGCGCACGAACGCATCCACATCGACCGCCATCACCTTCCCCGGCAACAGCACGGCAGCCACCAGGGCAGCCAACAAGCACTTGCGCATCCTTCCCCCTTGAAGCGGACACCCTGTCCGCATCGTCGATTCTAGGCACGGCCGATTCCCGCCCGCCAGTGCTGGCGGCGACAAAAAAAGACGGCACCGTTGCCGGTGCCGTCATGGCCACTACCTTGGAGAGAGAGTCAGGACGTGGGTTCGGGGGGCGTGCGCGGTGGGTCAGTGGACCCCGCGCACCGCCAGGGTCAGGGCCAGGATGCTGAGGATCACGGCGATGGTGCCGTCCAGCACCCGCCAGGTGCTGGGCTTGGTGAACAGCGGTGCCAGCAGGCGCGCGCCCAGGCCCTGCGCGGTCAGCCACAGGCAGCTGGCGGTGACCACGCCGGCAGCGAACGCCATGCGTGCATTGCCGAAGTTTTCGGCAATCGAACCGATCACCATCATGTCCAGCCAGAAATGCGGATTGATCAGCGAAAAGCCGACCGCCGCCATCAGCACCGCACGGCGACTGCCGTCGTCACTGTCGGCCTCGCCCATGCCACCGCCACCGGCGAAGGCACGGCGCGCGGACTTCATGGCATACCAGGCCAGGAAGGCCACGCCGGTCCACAGCACCGCGGTGGTCAGCCACGGCAGCGCCGTGGTGAGGGTGCGCAGGCCGGCCACGCTGGCGAAGATGAAGAACGCATCGATGGCCGCGCAGGTGGCCACCACCGGCACGATGTGCTTGCGCAGGATGCCCTGGCGCAGGATGAAGGCGCTCTGGGCACCGACCACGGCGAACAGGCCGATGCCGGTGGCTGCACCAGAGAACCAGGCACCGAGGCCGGTGCTGGCGGAGATGACCGAGAACATGGGATTCACTGCCTTTTCTTGCTGGGGGAACGGTGCCTCGCGAAGGCGGACAGCACCGGTACGGGCGCCATTGTCGCGCCGCAACATTAAGAAGACGAGCTAAACTTACTAAACCAACATTAGCGGAACTTAATCTGATGCGTATCGATCACGCCCAGCTGCGGGCCCTGGCCGCGGTGATCCGCGAAGGCAGCTTCGACCGCGCCGCGCAGGCGCTCAATGTCACCCCATCGGCCATCTCGCAGCGGGTCAAGGCATTGGAAGACCGCATCGGCCGCCTGCTGGTGAAGCGCGGCACCCCGGCCACCGCCACCGCCGAAGGCCAGTTGCTGGTGCAGCTGGCCGAACAGACTGCCCTGCTGGAGCACGACGCGCTGCACCGCATGGGCCTGGCCGACGAGGACCTGCCGCAGGCCAGCATTCCGGTGGCGGTGAACCATGACAGCCTGGAAACCTGGTTTCCGCAGGCTGCGCACGCCTTTGCCCAGGGCACCGGCACCACCCTGGACCTGCGCGTGGAAGACCAGGACCACACCGTGGAACTGCTGCGCCAGGGCACGGTGCTGGGCGCGGTGACCACGCTGGACGAACCGGTGCAGGGCTGCCAGATCCATGCGTTGGGCAGCATCCGTTACGCGGCCACCTGCACCCCGGAGTTCCGCGACCAGCATTTCGCCAAGGGCGTGACCGCGCAGGCGCTGGCGCAGGCCCCGGTGCTGGTGTTCAACCGCAAGGACGACATGCAGGCCCGGTTCGCCCGGCGCATGGCCGGCGATGAGCTGCCCAGCACCGCGCCGACCTGGTGGATTCCCTCCACCCGCGCGTTCGTGCAGGCCAACCTGGGCGGTCTGGGCTGGACCATGAACCCGCTGCCGCTGGTGAAGCGGCACCTGGATGCCGGCCGCCTGGTCTACGTGCGCCAGCGCGCCTGGGAAGACGTGCCGCTGTACTGGCAGCACTGGAAGGGCGATGTGCAGACCATGGCGCTGCTGACCCGCGCCGTGCTGGACGCATCGACCGCGTTGGTACGGCGGAAGCGCTGAGGCGGCAGGGCTGCGCCCTGCACCTGCAGAAGCTGAAGCCGGAGCCGGAGCCGGAGCCGGAGCCGGAGCAACAGCGTGCTATCCATGGGTAGGCAGGGTGGGTCCGGTTGCGGGGGACGGCGCAAGTACGTCCATGTAGCCTCGGTCGCGCCATCCATGGCGCTCACGCCCCCGCAACCGGACCCACCCCGCCTTCGATGGTTTTCCGCGAGTTGTTGGAACGGACCGGGGTCGGATCCCGTTGCTGCGCAACGGGCTTTGACCCCTTTCTGCGGGGCCTTTTTCTGTGCCAGCATCGCGGCAACCGACCTTGGGGGGCTGGGCGATGGGGAGCGATCCGCTGTTCCTGCATATCCGCGTGGTGATGGGCATCATCCTGGGCCTGTCGATCACCACCCTGCTGAAGGGGTTGGCGCAGATCATCGAGCACCCGCAGCGGCGCGGCTGTTCGGCCCTGCACCTGTGCTGGGTGGCGTGGACCCTGGTGTCGCTGGTCACGTTCTGGTGGTGGGAATTCCGCCTGATCGAAGTGCACCGCTGGACGTTTGAAACCTATCTGTTCGTGATCGCCTACAGCGCAACCTGGTTCCTGCTGTGCGCGCTGCTGTTTCCCGATGACCTGCGCGACTACGGCAGTTACGGCCACTACCTGCTGCAGCGCCGGCGCTGGATATTCGGCGTGATCGCGGTGCTGACGCTGCTGGATCTGGTGGACACTGCGATCAAGGGGCGCAGCCGCTGGCAGTTGCTGGGCGAGGCCTATCCGCTGCATTCGGCGCTGATGCTGGTGGTCTGCGTGCTGGGCTGGAACCTGCGCAGCGCCCGCGCGCAGCTGCTGCTGGCCGCGGTGGCGCTGGTTTACCAGGTGGCCTATTTCGCGGCCGAATACTTCACTATTGGCAGTGATTGAAGGGACCCGCCAGGCATGGCCCGGCGCTGCCAAAGGAACAGACATGACGATCCACTACCGCCCTGCCCGGCCCGATGATGCGGCCGCCTGCATCGACCTGCGCGGGCGTACCCGCGAGAACGCCTTCAGTGCGGCGCAACTGGCCGAGCTGGGCATCACCGCCGAGAGCTGGGCCGAGGGCATTGCACAGGGCGACTTCATCGGCCGCATCGCCGAGGACAACGGCACCATGGTCGGCTACGGCTTTGCCGACCGTGACAGCGGCGAAGTGCTGGTACTGGCCCTGCTGCCGGAATACGAACGTCGCGGCATCGGCCAGCGATTGCTGCAGGACGTGGTCGAACTCGCGCGCGCTGCCGGGCATGGCCGGCTGTTCCTGGCCTGCTCGGCCGATCCCCGATCGCGCTCCTACGGGTTCTACCGTCACCTGGGCTGGCAAGCCACCGGTGAGCTGGACGAGGCCGGGGACGAGATTCTCGAGCTGGTCTGAGGGCCGTGACCCGGCGCTGCCGCGCCAGGGTGGCCGGATGCTGCGTTGCACCAAATCCGGACCCGAAAGGGTTAGAATCCGCCCCTTGGATGCTGCAAGGCGTTGTTTCTTCACGCCCTTTCCCTACCCGGCGCGCATCCTGAACCCCTTCCCCACGCCATAAGTCACCCCCATGAAGAAATTTGGCAAGGCCCTTCTCGCCCTGCTCGTGCTGCTGTTGCTGGTAGCCGCGCTGTTCCTGTACTGGCCGCTGACCCAGCGCTCGGTGCCGGCGGCGAGCAACGACAAACCCGTCGACGTCGTCCTGGTCGGCGGCGGCATCATGAGCATCACCCTGGCCACCTACCTGCAGGAACTGCAGCCGGACTGGAACATCCAGGTCTATGAACGCCTGGACGGCGTGGCCAACGAAAGCTCGGACGGCTGGAACAACGCCGGCACCGGCCATTCGGCCTTCGCCGAACTGAACTACACCCCGGAGCTGCCCGATGGCAGCATCGAGACCAAGCGCGCGGTCGGCATTGCCGAAAGCTTCGAGGTCTCGCGCCAGTTCTGGTCGCACCAGGTGAAGGAAGGCCGGCTGAGCCAGCCCAGCGACTTCATCAACCCGACCCCGCACATGAGCTTCGTCTGGGGCGATGACAACATTGCCTACCTGCACAAGCGCCAGCAGGCGCTGGTGAAGAACCCGCTGTTCTACGGCATGCAGTACTCGGAAGATCCGGCGCAGATCAAGCAATGGGCCCCGCTGCTGATGGAAGGCCGCGACCCGAAGCAGAAGGTGGCCGCCACCTGGATGCCGCTGGGCACCGACGTCAACTTCGGCGTGATCACCCGCCAGCTGACCGCCGGCCTGCAGCGCAGCCCGAACTTCAAGCTGCACCTGAACCATGAAGTGAGCGCGCTGCGGCAGAACGCCGACAAGAGCTGGAACGTGACGGTGAAGGACCTGAAGGCCAACACCGAAACCACCACCCATGCCCGCTTCGTCTTCATCGGTGCCGGTGGCGCCGCGCTGAAGCTGCTGCAGATGTCCGGCATTCCCGAATCGAAGGATTACGCCGGCTTCCCGGTGGGCGGCCAGTTCCTGGCCTTCCAGGGCCAGGACGTGACCTCGCGCCACGGCGTGAAGGCCTACGGCATGGCCGAAACCGGTTCGCCGCCCATGTCGGTGCCGCACCTGGATGCGCGCAAGCTGGATGGCAAGCCGGTGGTGCTGTTTGGACCGTTCGCGCTGTACAGCACCAAGTTCCTCAAGCACGGCTCATGGTGGGACCTGTATTCGTCGGTGAACCACAACAACGTCGGCCCGATGCTGGAAGTGGGCAAGGACAACCTGGACCTGGTGCAGTACCTGATGGCCCAGGCACGCCTGAACGACGCCGATCGCCAGGCGGAACTGGTGAAGTACTTCCCCAACGCCAAGCCGGGCGACTGGAAGCTGATCACCGCCGGCCAGCGCGTGCAGATCATCAAGCGCGACCCGCTGAAGGGCCCGGTGCTGCAGTTCGGTACCGAGATCGTGACCGACAAGGACCACACCATCGCCGCGCTGCTGGGCGCCTCGCCGGGCGCGTCGACCTCGCCGCCGATCATGCTGGACCTGATGGCCAAGGCCTTCCCGGAACAGATGAAGGCCGGTTGGGAAACCCGTCTGCGTGAGATCGTGCCCTCGTATGGCCGCAAGTTGAATGAAAGCGCGGCGCTGACCAACGAGATCCGCACGCTGACCAGCCAGACCCTGCACCTTCCCTACCTGGAAGTGCCGGCCGATGCTGCGGCCGCCCCGGCGCTCGTGCCGGCGGCCACGCCGGCCCCGGCGGCGGCGAAGGAAAAGCGCAACGCCAACGAGGAACTGCAGGCGCTGTAAGCTTGGAGTTTCCCACGCAGTAGAAACGGACGGCCACCTTCGGGTGGCCGTTCGCGTTTGTGCGCCGGAAGGGGATCAGATTCCACTGTCACGAATTGTAATGTTGTTAAGAACGATTTACATTTGCACCCCGCGCAACTGACCTGCGCCCTCCCGCAGATGGACCTGACCCCGCCCGATGCCGCCGCTCGGGTGCCGGATGACTGTTGCCGCCCTCCCTTTCCCTTCCCGCCCCGAGCCCTCCATGTCCCTCTACGCTTCCCGCCTGCCCCGCCGCGCGCCGCTGTCGGCCGCGCTGCTGTCCGCCCTGCTGATGTCGGCCCCTTCGGCGTTCGCCGCCGATGCCGGCGCTGATGCATCCGACGCCAAGACCCTGGACAAGGTGAGCGTGCGCGCCGACAAGGCCGCCCCGGCCAGCACCACGCGCCTGCCGATCACCCTGCAGGAAACCCCGCAGTCGTCCACCGTGATCGGCCTGCAGCGCCTGCAGGACGAATCGTTGTTCAGCATCAACGACGTGATGCGCAACGTGACCGGCGTCAGCGTGTCCTTCTATGACACCCAGCGCCCGCTGTACTACGCGCGCGGTTTCGCCATCACCGACTTCCAGGTCGACGGCATTCCCACCTACAGCGGCTCGACCAACCAGGAATACGACACCGCCTTCTACGACCGCGTGGAAGTGATCCGCGGCGCCAACGGCCTGCTCAGCGGCGCTGGTGTGCCGTCGGCCACGGTGAACCTGCTGCGCAAGCGCCCGGGCAAGGAGTTCGATGCCTCGTTCGCGGTCAGTGCCGGCAGCTGGGACTACCGCCGCATGGAAGCAGACGTGAACGCGCCGCTGACCAGCGACGGCCGGTTCCGCAGCCGCGTGGTGGCGGCCTATACCGATCGTGATTTCTATTACGACCGCTACAAGGAAAACAAGATGGCCGGCATGGCCGTGCTGGAAGGCGATGTGACCGACAGCACCACGGTCACCCTGGGCTACCAGACCCAGGACAACAACCCGGTGGGTTCCACCTGGGGCACCGTGCCGTTCTTCGACAGCCAGGGCAATTTCGCCCACCTGCCGCGCTCGACCAACCTGTCGCCGAAGTGGAGCTACTGGCAGCGCGAGACCAGCACCGTGTTCGCCAACCTGGAACAGCGTTTCGGCGACGACTGGCTGCTGAAGATCAACACCGCCTACACCCGCGGCAACGTGCAGAACGTGCGCCTGTACGGCACCGGCAACCCGAACCCCGCCACCGGCTCGGGCATCTTCCTGCGCGCCGCCGCCGGCGATGCCGAAGACACCCGTCGCAACATCGATGCCTACCTGACCGGCACGTTCGAGCTGTTCAACCAGCAGCACGACCTGACCTTCGGCGCGCAGTGGGCCGACCTGGAAGCGACCACCAACACCACCACGCTGAACTTCCCGACCGACTGGGCCCGCTGCGGCAGCGAACGCTGCTACTACATTCCCAACGTGTACGACTGGAACGGCGATATTTCCGAGGTGACCTACACCCGTACCGGTGCGCGCCGCGTGGCCAAGACCACGCAGAGCGGCGTGTACCTGGCCGCGCGCCTGCACCTGGCCGAGCCGCTTTCGCTGATTGCCGGCGCACGCCTGAGCCGCTGGGAAACCCGTACCCGCGCGTTCAACGCGGCCGGCACCTACACCGGCACCAGCGGCGCCTACAAGGTGAGCGACGAAGTGACCCCGTACGTGGGCCTGGTCTTCGACATCACCCCGAATGTCTCTGCGTATGCCAGCTACACCGAAATCTTCAATCCGCAGAACTACAAGGACAAGAACGAGAACCTGCTGGCGCCGGTGCAGGGTTCGAACCTGGAAGCGGGCCTGAAGACCCAGTGGTTCGACGGCCGCCTGACCGCCAATGCCGCGGTGTTCGAGGCCAAGCAGGACAACTACGCGGTGCGCGACATGAGCGTACCGGACAACTCGCTCAGCGATGGCACGTCGGCCTACATCGGTGTGAACGGCACCAAGGCGCGTGGCTGGGAGATGGACGTGAACGGCGAGATCCTGCCGGGCTGGACCGTCAACGCGGGCTTTACCCACGTAAAGGTGACCCGCGCGGCCACCGACCTGCTGTATGCCAACCCCGCCGAAGACCTGCTGCAGATCAACACCCAGCTGCGCCTGCGCGGCGCACTGGAACGCCTGAGCGTGGGCGCCGGCGTGCAGTGGCAGAGCAAGGTGCAGGGCTACAACATCCCCTACCCGCTGGGTGGCACGGTCACGGTGAACCAGCCGGCCTACGCGCTGGTGCAGTTCAACGCCAATTACCGCATCAGCGACAACTGGACGGCCACGCTGAGCGTGCGCAACGCACTGGACAAGACCTACTGGGCCAACCTGGACTACAACAACTACGGCGAACCGCGCTTCGTGGCCGCCAGCCTGCGCTGGAAGTTCTAAGGCAGGCACCGGGGTCGGATCCTTTTCCGCAGGAAAGGGCTCCGACCCCACCGCCGGGCTCCATCCACGCATGGCGTGGACTGCCGACCGTTGGTCGGCACTCGCCCCAGCGCCACGACCTGAATGGGCCCGCCTGCGCGCGGGCCCTTCCTTTTTTGCTGCACTGCGAGTTGCACACCACTCCGTAATTATGGCGTAATTATCTCAACGCCAATCGGAAGCCGGTCGATGAACCCGAGCTGGGACACGTTGCAACGCAGCCGCCAGGCCCGCCTGGAACGGGCCGCGCCCTGGGCACGGGGCCGCCAGGTCGCCGCCACCGACGTCGCCGACCTGCTGCATGCCCTGCTGGAACCGGGCGACAAGGTCTGCCTGGAAGGCAACAACCAGAAGCAGGCCGATTTCCTGGCCCAGGCGCTGGCCGACCTCGACCCGGCGCGGGTGCACGACCTGCACATGGTGCAGTCGGTGCTGTCCCTGCCCTCACACCTGGATGTGTTCGAGCGCGGCATCGCCTCGAAACTGGACTTCTCGTTCTCCGGCCCGCAATCGGTGCGCCTGGCCAACCTGGTGGCCGAAGGGCGCATCCAGATCGGTGCCATCCACACCTACCTGGAACTATTCGGCCGCTACTTCATCGACCTGACCCCGCGCGTGGCCCTGGTGGCCGCGCAGGCCGCCGACCGCCACGGCAACCTCTATACCGGCCCGAACACCGAAGACACCTCGGTGATCGTCGAGGCCACCGCCTTCGGCGGCGGCATCGTCATCGCCCAGGTCAACGAAATCGTCGACACCCTCCCCCGCGTCGATATCCCCGCTGACTGGGTCAACTTCGTGGTGCAGGCGCCGCGCCCGAACCACATCGAACCGCTGTTCACCCGCGACCCGGCGCAGATCTCCGAGATCCAGGTGCTGATGGCGATGATGGCCATCAAAGGCATCTACGCCGAGTACGGCGTCAACCGCCTCAACCATGGCATCGGCTTCGACACCGCGGCCATCGAACTGCTGCTGCCCACCTACGCCGAATCGCTCGGACTGAAGGGGAAGATCTGCCAGCACTGGGCGCTGAACCCGCACCCGGCACTGATTCCGGCCATTGAATCGGGCTTCGTCAAATCGGTGCATTCGTTCGGTTCGGAACTGGGCATGGAGAAGTACATCGCGGCACGCGGCGATGTGTTCTTCACCGGTGCCGACGGTTCGATGCGCTCCAACCGCGCGTTCTCGCAGACCGCCGGCCTGTACGCGTGTGACATGTTCATCGGTTCGACCCTGCAGGTCGACCTGCAGGGCAACAGTTCCACCGCCACCCGCGATCGCATTGCCGGCTTCGGTGGCGCACCGAACATGGGGTCGGATGCACGTGGCCGCCGCCATGCCAGCGATGCCTGGATCAAGGCCGGCCAGCAGGCCGCGCGGCCCGGCGAAATGCCGCGCGGTCGCAAGCTGGTGGTGCAGATGGTGGAAACTTTCCGCGAACACATGGCGCCGGCCTTCGTCGACCGCCTGGATGCCTGGGAGCTGGCCGAGCGCGCGCAGATGCCGCTGCCGCCAGTGATGATCTACGGCGACGATGTCAGCCACGTGCTGACCGAAGAAGGCATTGCCAACCTGCTGCTGTGCCGCACGCCGGAGGAACGCGAACAGGCGATCCGCGGCGTGGCCGGCTACACCGCGGTGGGCCTGGGCCGCGACCGCGCGATGGTGGAAAACCTGCGCGACCGCGGCGTGATCCAGCGCCCGGATGACCTGGGCATCAACGTGCGCGATGCCAGCCGCGACCTGTTGGCCGCGCGTTCGGTGAAGGACCTGGTGCGCTGGTCCGGCGGCCTGTACGACCCGCCCAAGCGCTTCCGCAACTGGTAAGGGACAGAGCATGGAAACCCTCGACTATCGATTCGACGGCAGCCGGCCGGTGCAGTTCCCGCACGATGCGGTGCTGGTGGGCGTCCTGGCCTCGGGCAATCTGGAAATCCTGCTGGAGCCGGCAGCGCAGGACGGCGCGCTGACCGTGCGCGTCATCACCGCAGCGCAGGGCTTCGGCACCATCTGGCAGGCGGTGATCGCTGATTTCGCCCAGCGCCATCCGCTGCGCGACGTGCGGGTATCGATCAATGACGCCGGCGCGACCCCTGCGGTGGTCAGCCTGCGCCTGGACCAGGCAGTGGAAACTCTGCTGGGCGGAGGCGCGCCATGATCCCGTTGCAACGCCACAGCTATTACGAAGCCGACGCACGCGGCCGCATCGCCGGCCTGGTCGATGCCGGCTCCTTCCACGAATTCCTGGGCCCTACCCGGCGAGTGATGAGCCCGCACCTGGCCCAGCTCGACCAGCCGGCCGCCTTCGACGACGGCATCGTGGTGGGCGAAGCCACGCTGCAGGGCAAGCGCGTGCTGCTGGCCGCGCAGCAGGGCGAGTTCATGGGCGGCGGCGTGGGCGAAGTCCACGGTGCCAAGCTGACCGGACTGCTGCACCGAGCAGCGCAGACGCGCCCGGACGGCGTGTTGCTGCTGCTCGATACCGGTGGCGTGCGCCTGCACGAAGCCAACGCCGGGCTGATCGCCATTTCCGAGATCATGCGCGCCACCCTGGACGCGCGTGCCGCAGGCGTTCCGGTCGTGGCCCTGATCGGCAGCGGCAACGGCGCGTTCGGCGGCATGGGCATCGTCGCCCGCTGCTGCACGACCGTGGTCATGTCCGAAGAAGGCCGCTTGTCGCTGTCCGGACCGGAAGTGATCGAAACCGTACGCGGCGTGGAAGAGTTCGATGCACGCGACCGCGCCCTGGTATGGCGGGTGACCGGCGGCAAGCACCGTTACCTGATCGACCAGGCCCAGGTGCTGGTACCCGATTCCCTGCAGGCCTTCGCGCAGGCCGCCGTGGATGCGCTGCAGGCTGACACCATGAGCGCCGACACCGACACCGCGTTGAGCGCCCTGCAGGCACGCCACGCCGCATTGAAGGCGCGCGTGCAGGCGTGGGGCGAGTGCAACGATGGCCTGCAGATCTGGGCCCTGCAGGGCATTGCCGAACCCGAGCGTCTGCCGCTGCTGGACACCGCCGACTTCCTTGCCGCCACCGCCCAGCGGAGACTGCCATGACCCCGCCGCTGAACACCCTGCTGGATGCCCTGTTCCCGCGCGGCCATGCCGTTGCCGTGACCGCTTCGGTGCTCGCGGGCAGCGCCACCACCGACGATGGCGAGGTGACCGTGATCGGCACCACCGACCGCATCGAAGTGGGCGTTGACCACGCGCTGGCGCTGGCCGATACGGTGCTGGCCAGCACCGCCGCCCACCCGCAGCGGCCGATCGTGATGCTGGCCGATACCGCTGGCCAGCGCCTGGCGCGTCGCGATGAAATGCTGGGCATCAACGGCTACTTCGCCCACCTGGCGCAGACGCTGGACCTGGCACGCCGGCGCGGTGCGCGCCTGGTGACCCTGGTCTACGGTGAATCAGTCAGCGGCGGGTTCCTCTCCTTCGGCCTGATGGCCGATCACATCCATGCCCTGCCCGACGCGCAGGTGCGGGTGATGGACCTGCGCGCGATGGCGCGGGTGACCAAGCAGCCGCTGGAAAAACTGCAGGCGCTCAGCCAGAGCTCGCCGGTGTTCGCACCCGGCGTGGGCAACTATGTGGCGATGGGCGCCGTCGAATCGCTGTGGGACGGTGAGCTGGCCCAGCACCTGCTGCAGGCCCTGCGTACCCCCGCCGACGGCGACCGGCGCGCAGCGCTGGGTGCGCAGCGTGGCGGCCGTGCACTGGCCGCTGAGGTATCCATTGCGGTGGCCCGCGGCGATGCCTGACCGGCCCGCCCGCCACACGCTGGTCTGGCTGTCGGCGCACGCCGATTGGCGGGCCGACGTCGCCGCGTGCGAGCCGCGCCTGGCGGCGTGGTTCGCGTTGGGGCTGCCGGCGATGGTGGCGCGGCGTGCGGTGGACGATCCCGACCCGCGGCTGCGGCTGGGCGTGCCGCTGCCGCCCAGCGAGGGCAAACAACGGCTGGCGCTGCGCGTACCGCTGCAGGACGTGCAGCGCATGCAGGCCCCGCCTGCGCTGGATGAGGTTCTGGCCGCCGGCGTTCCCGCCGAGTGGAAAGACGCACTGCTGGCGCTGGCCCGGATTGCACCGGCACGCGTGTTCGGCGCCTTTGCCTGGCAGCATCTGAGCGGCCTACCCTACGTGCATGCCGGCTCGGACATCGACCTGCTGTGGCAGGTGGCTGTGAGCGCGGAGGCCGAGGCCCTGGTCGATCGCCTGCAGGCCTGGGAACGTGCACAGGGGCGCCGGGTGGATGGCGAACTGTGCCTGGCCGACGGCGGCGCAGTGAACTGGCGCGAGTACGCCGGTGGCAGCCGCCAGGTACTGGTCAAGCGCCTGCACGGCGCCGCACTGGAACCGCGCGAGCGCCTGTTCGTTGCCACCGGAGTGGCCGCATGAGCGCCCTGGCTCACGTGCTGCCACCTGCTGCGCGCGATGTCGACAGCGCGCGCCTGGGCCGCCTGGCCATCGCCAGCCTGCACGCCGAACTGGCGTGCGCGCCCAAGCCGGGCCTGGTGACCCCCTTCAGCACCGGCAGCCATGACGACATGGATGCCGGCACGTTCCTGCGCAGCCTGTTCGCGCTGCGCCATTACTTCACCGACATTGCCCGCGCGGGCGCGACCGACGCGCCGTTTGCACGTTTGCGCACGCTGGGCATCGGCGCGGAAGCGGCCATGCTGTGCGCCACCGGCGGCATCAACACCCATCGCGGTGCCATCTTCAGCCTTGGGCTGCTGGTGGCCGCTGCTGCACGCTGCCGCCGCCAGCACGGCCACGGCGTGCCCGCTGCGCAGGTGTGCCTGGCGGTACAGCACTGGGCGGATGACTTCGCCGCCGCGCCACTGGATTCGAACAGCCCCGGCCAGCGCGCGCGCCGACACCATGGCGTGCCGGGCGTGCGCGAACAGGCCGCCGCCGGTTACCCCGTGCTGCGCGAGCTGGCCGTGCCCACCCTGCGCCACGCCCTGCACGCGGGGCTGCCGCGCGATGCAGCGCTGTGCCAGACCCTGATGCAGCTGGTTGCACGCGTGGATGACCTGAACCTGCTGCACCGCGGCGGTGCCGATGGCCTGGCCTGGGCGCAGCAGCAGGCACGCGGTTTTGTTGACGGCGGCGGTGCGTTCGCCGCTGGCTGGCAGGCACGCCTGCACCGCATCGGCGAGGGTTTCGTGGCGCGTCGCCTCAGCCCCGGTGGCAGTGCCGATCTGCTGGCCTGCAGCTGGTTCCTGCTGCAGCAGGAGGGCGCATGAGCCTGGCCCTGCTCTGCCCCGGACAAGGCGCGCAGCACGCGGCGATGTTCGATCGCGTGCGCGACCTGCCTGCCGCGGGTGATGTGCTGGATGCCGCGCAGGCGGTGCTGGGCCGCGATGTCGTTGCGGCCGCCGCCGATGAGGCACGCTTCGACAACGCACTGGCGCAGCCGCTGCTGTGCGCGGCCACGCTGGCGCACTGGCAGGGCCTGCGCGATGCGCTGCCGGCACCGGTGCTGGTGGCCGGCTACAGCATCGGCGAGCTGGCCGCGCATGCGGTGGCTGACAGCCTGGATGCCCGCGCATGCCTGCAGCTGGCGGCCCGCCGCGCGCAGCTGATGGACGCTGCCAGCCCGGCCGACAGCGGCCTGCTGGCGGTGCTGGGCTTGCAGCGGCAAACACTGCAGGCGCTGTGCGATGCGCACGCCGTGCACATCGCCATCGCCAACGGCGCCGATCACTTCGTCGTGGGCGGCACGCAGGCGTCACTGCACACTCTGGCCGCTGTCGCGCGCGCGCAGGGTGCAGAGGTGCGCGTGCTGCCGGTGCACGTGGCCGCGCATACGCCGCTGCTTGCGACCGCTGTTGCACCGTTCGCCGCAGCGCTGGAGGCGGCGTCGGTGCGCGCGCCGGCGGTACCGGTGCTGGCCGGCATCGATGCGCGCCCCGTGCGTGATCGCGCGGAGGTGATCCACACCTTGTCGGCACAGCTGGCACAGACCATCGAATGGGCACAGGTGATGCGCCAGGCCTTCGAGCGTGGCGCGAGGGTATTCCTGCAGCTGGGCCCGGGCACCGCGCTGGCGCGCATGGTGGCCGCGTCCTACCCGTGCTGCCAGGTGCGCGCGGTGGAAGAGTTCCAGGGCCTGGGCGGCGCAGCGGCATGGGTCCGCAACGCGCTGGACCGGCAGCAGTAACGGGTTCGAGCAGTACGTAGCACGCAGCATGCAGTACGACGCCTTACCCCGGGATGGCGGGTCTCCATCCGAGCTGTACCGCGAGTCACGTGTCTGGGAGGGCGCATGAGTCCACAAATCGCAACGATCATCGGCCTGGTGATCATGTTCATCGTCGCCACCGCCATGCCGATCAACATGGGCGCCGTGGCCTTCGCGCTGGCCTTCATCATCGGTGGCCTGTGGGTCGACATGGGCGGCAAGGAAGTGCTTGCCGGCTTCCCCGGCGACCTGTTCCTGACGCTGGTCGGCATTACCTACCTGTTCGCCATCGCGCAGAAGAACGGCACCATCGATCTGCTGGTGCATTGGGCAGTGAAAGCGGTGCGCGGCCATATCGTGGCCATTCCGTGGGTGATGTTCGTCATCACCGCCGTGCTGACCGCCTTCGGTGCGCTGGGCCCGGCTGCCGTGGCGATCATCGGCCCGGTCGCGCTGCGCTTTGCCAAGCAGTACAACATCAATCCCTTGATGATGGGCCTGCTGGTGATCCATGGCGCCCAGGCCGGCGGCTTCTCGCCCATCAGCGTGTACGGCAGCATCACCAACGGCGTGGTGCAGAAGGCCGGGCTGGAAGTGACCGAAATGGCGGTGTTCCTGACCAGCCTGGGCTTCAACTTCATGATGGCGATCATCTGTTTCGTGGCGTTCGGCGGCATCGCCCTGCTGCGCCGCGGCTCGATCACTGCCACCGGCGGCGTGGGTTCGGCGGAACTGGCGATGGCCGGTGGTCCGCAGGCCTCGTCGCGGCAGTTCGCCATTGAAGGCCATGGCGCACTGGTGGCCGCCGGCGGCGGCACGCTGTCGAACGATCCGGTGGCGCTGGAAGCCGTCGGCTTCACCCGCGAACGCCTGTTCACCCTGATCGGCCTGCTGGGCCTGGGCGTGGCCGCGCTGATCTACAACCTCAACGTCGGCCTGGTGTCGATCACCGTGGCCGTGGCGCTGGCGCTGCTGTCGCCGCAGAGCCAGAAGGGCGCGGTGGATGGCATCAGCTGGTCGACGGTGCTGCTTATCTGCGGCGTGGTGACCTATATCGGCGTGCTCGAACATGCCGGCGCGGTGGACTTCATCGGCCATGGGGTTTCCAGCATCGGCATTCCGCTGCTGGGCGCGCTGCTGGTCTGCTACGTGGGCGGCATCGTGTCGGCCTTCGCTTCGTCGGCCGCGGTGCTGGGCGCGACCATTCCGCTGGCGGTGCCGTTCCTGATGCAGGGCCACCTGGGTGCGGCCGGCGTGATCTGCGCGCTGGCAGTGTCGTCCACCATCGTCGATGTCAGCCCGTTCTCGACCAACGGCGCGCTGGTGGTGGCCTCGGCCGCGAAGGAAGAACGCGAAACCCTGTTCCGCCGCTTCCTGGTCTACAGCGGTCTGGTGGTGGTGTTCGGCCCGCTGCTGGCCTGGCTGGTGTTCGTGGTACCGGGCTGGATGTGAGTGCGAGGGGCGCCGGACGATTCCGGCGCCCTCCTGCCGGATGGGTTCGACGGGATGGGTTCGGCCGGGCGGATTCGGCTGGGTAGAGTCGACCGTTGGTCGACTGCTTCTCGCATTGATGCCGCAGAACCCCGCGCTTCGCGCGATAGTCGACTGACAGTCGACTCTACCCCTTCGGTTTTTTCCGTCGATTTTGCCCGTCATTTTCCGGGTCGGCCGTATCGCGTTACGGGTTCCACGCAGGGAGGCAGTACACTTTCCACCATGGCCATCGCTCCTGCCCCGCGTTCACCGAAGAAGCGCGCACCTCTGTATGAAGAGGTGGCCGAGCATGTGCGCGAGCGCATCTACGATTACCGTCTGCCGCCCGGTGAGTGGATCGACGAACCGGCGCTGTGCGAGGAACTGGGAATAAGCCGCACGCCGCTGCGCGAGGCGCTGAAACTGCTGGCCGCCGAAGGCCTGGTACAGATCGATGCCGGCCGCGGCGCGCGGGTCACCCGGCTGACCCTGGAAGACCTGAACCAGCTGTTCCCGGTGATGGCGATGCTGGAAGGCCGCTGCGCGCACGAGGCGGTCAAGCACATCGACGATGCCGGCGTGCAGCATCTGGAAGCACTGCATGCGGCGATGGAAGCGGCGGCCGCCAATGGCAACATTGCCGAGTACTACCGCAACAACTACCTCATCCACGAGACCGTGCAGCACTACGCCGGCAACCCGTGGCTGATCCGCATCACCCACGATCTGCACCGCATCCTGAAGATGCACCGCGGACGACAGTTGCTGACCCCGGGGCGCACCGCACAGTCGCTGGCCGAGCACCGCGAACTGATGGACTGCTTCCGGCGCCGCGACGCGGCCGCGGCCGAGCGCACCATGGAACGCCACCTGCTCAGCCAGGGCCAGGCGCTGGCCGCCTATGTGGCCAGTGGTGGGCTGCTGAACGTGCCGGCCCCGCTGCCGACCGAAGGCGGCGGCTGAGCGGGTATGGCCCGACACGACGAACGACGGCTGACCGCTGTTATGTGGCCCGCCACGACAATCCACGGCTGACCGCTGCTCAGTAGAGTCGAGCCATGCTCGACTGCTTTTTCGGGGCAGTCGAGCATGGCTCGACTCTACAAATGCCACAGGCAGTCGAGCATGGCTCGACTCTACAAAATGCCTGCGCCTCAATCACTGCAGCTGCCGCTGTCGCTGCCGCAGTCCGAGCTGGCGGAGGAACCGCTGTCCGAGGAAGTGTAGCTGCCACCGCCGCTGCCATCGGCCCGGCTGCTGGAGCCATCGGACGTGGACGCCGCCATGCACAGGATCGCGCCCAGCAGCGGCAGCAGCCAGACCAGCAGCAGCTGCACCAGCCGTCCCCCAACGGAGAGCTCATCGCGGCCCACCACCACGAACGTGGCGACCAGGTTCAGGCCCAGCACCAGGGCGATCAGGATCACGGTTACGACCAGCATGGCGCAGCTCCTTGCGCGGGGTTGCCAGCATTATGCCCCCGGCCGGACGGCCGGTTCGCCCTGCCTGTCATGAAGATGGGACAATGTAGGGCGCGCCGGCCCGGCCCCGTGGGTCCGCCGGCCCCCTTGCACCACACGGAAGAAGAAGAACAACAACATGCTGAAAGTCATTTTCGATACCGACCCGGGCGTGGATGACGCCCTGGCCCTGCTGTACCTGCACAAGCACCCGCAGATCGACCTGGTGGGCGTGACCACCACCTTCGGCAACGCCTCGGTGGAATCGACCACCCACAACGCGCTGTACCTGAAGCAGGCCTGGGGCTTTACCGCCCCGGTCGCGCGTGGCGCGGGCGGCCCGCTGCAGCCCGAGGCCACCCCGGAAGCCTGGCCGGTGCACATCCACGGCCACAACGGGCTGGGCAACCACCCGGTGCCCGCCACGCTGGACGTGGCCGCCGATGCGCGCCCGGCGCACCAGCTGATCATCGACCTGGTGCGCGCGCACCCGGGCGAAGTGACCCTGGTGGCGGTGGGCCGCATGACCAACCTGGCCCTGGCCCTGCAGCAGGCACCGGATATCGCCGGCCTGGTGCGCGGCGTGGTGCTGATGGGCGGCGCCTTCCATGTGAACGGCAACATCACCCCGGCGGCCGAAGCCAACATCTGGGGCGACGCCGAAGCGGCCGACATCGTGTTCACCGCGCAGTGGCCGGTGACCGCCATTGGCCTGGATGTCACCACCCGCGTGGAAATGGACCGCGATGGCCTGGACCAGCTGGCCGCCATCGGCGGTGCCGAGGCCGAACTGGTGCGCGCGTTGTCGCAGGACTACGTGGACTTCTACCTGCAGGCCGGGCACAAGGGCATGGTGGTGCACGACTGCTGCGCCTGCATCGCGCTGACCCGCCCGGAGCTGTTCCAGTTCGAACGCGCCAGCGTGCGCGTGGCCACCGACGGCGTGGCCCGCGGCATGACCATTCCCAAGCCGGAAGGCCTGGCCTTCGGCCCCAGCGTGTGGGATGGCCACGTACTGCAGTCCATCGCCATCGGCGTGGATGCGGCGGCGGTACTGGACGATATCGCGCAGACCCTGAAGGTCTGATCGCCTAGCGTCTGGCCCTGCCCGGGGTTGTCTCGGGCAGGGTCCACAGCACCGGCAACACCAGCACGGCCACCAGCGCGATCATCGCGCCCGGCGCCGCCGCCCAGCCGCTGCGTTCCACCCACCACTGCGCCAGCCACGGTGTCGCCCCGCCGAACACCGCCGTGGCCATGGTCACCCCCAACGCCAGCCCGCTCACCCGGCCCTCGCCGGGAAACTGCTCGGCCGTGGCCGGCGCGGCCACCGCGCTCACGCCGCCGGCCACGCAGGCCAGCACCACCGCCGCCAGCGCAATGCCCAGCGGCGAGGCCTGCGCCATCGCGCCGAACATCGACAGCGGCAGCAGCGCCGCCAGCGCGGTGAGTACCAGCAGCAGCGGACGCCGCCCGAAACGGTCGGACAGCAGTCCGCACAGCGGCGTGATGGCGATGACCGCCACTGCGGCCACTGTCGACAACCACAGCGCATCGCCTTCATCGTGCCCCTGCGCATGCAGGAAGGCCGGCACATAGGTGATGCCCACGTAGTAGGTGATCGAACCGAGTGCGGAAATCGCGAAGGTGCGCGCCACTGCGCCGGGATGGTGGCGCAGTACGCTGCGCAGCGGCGTGGACGGAATGCTGCCCTCGCGCCGCTGCCGCTCGAATTCAGGGGATTCGTGCATGCCCGAGCGTGCGATGAGGATGAGCAGCGCCAGTGCGGCGCCGACGAAGAACGGAATGCGCCAGCCCCAGCCATCGAGCTGCGCGGGCGTGAGCAGCGCCACCGTCACCGCAGAAATGGCCACCGCCAGCAGCGCACCGACCTCACTGGCGGCCGACGCCAACGAGGTGACCAGGCCGCGCCGCCGCGCCGGTGCGCTCTCCAGCAGGTAGGCCACCACGCCGGTGTATTCGCCGCCTACCGAAAACGCCATCACGCAGCGCAGGATCAGCAACAGCACGCCGGCCGTAGCGCCTGCGGTGGCGGCCGTGGGCAGCAGTGCGGTGGCCAGCATCGCCGCGGCCATCAATGCCATCGAGGCCAGCAGCATCCAGCGCCGGCCAAGACGATCGCCCAGGTGGCCGAAGCACAATGCGCCCAGCGGACGCATCAGATAGGAGACCGCGAAGCCGGCCAGGGTGACCAGCATGGCCTGCTCACCGCCACCGAAAAACACCCGTGACAGCACGGTGGCGAAGTACAGGTACAGGGTGAAGTCGTACCACTCCACCACGGTGGACAGGCCAGCCACCCACATCGAACGCTGCCGCGCCGCCGTCATTTCATTCATGGCCGCAGGGTGTCACGCGCGCAGTGACGGCGCGGTGCACCGGGGTCGGTTGTGGGGTCAGAGCCCTTTGCCGTGGCAAACGGATCTGACCCCTGCGCTTCACCCCGGCAGCTGCAACAGCGCCTGCAGGCCGCCGCCCTCGCGGTTGCGCAGCTGCAGCGAACCGCCCAGCGACTGCGCCAGCTGCACGGCAATGGCCAACCCCAGCCCGGTGCCGCCGGTATCGCGGTTGCGCGATTGCTCCAGGCGGTGGAACGGCGCCAGTACCGCCTGCAGCTCGGCCGCGGGAATGCCAGGACCGCGGTCGGACACGGCGATCCACACCCTGCCCGCCGCATCGCGACCGGCCTCGATCTCGGCGCTGCCGGCATAGCGCACTGCGTTGTCGACCAGATTGCCGACCACCCGCCGCAGCGGCTGCGGCCAGGTCTGCACGGTCAGGCCGGCGGGCGCGCCACCCGTAACCGGCTTGCCCATGTCTTCATAGTCGCCCACCACACTGGCCAGGAACGCGCCCAGATCCATCGCCACTGGCGCGCCGCTGGCCACGTGGCTGCTGCGTGCATAGGCCACGCCTTCGCGCACCAGTTGCCCCAGGTGGTCCAGGTCATCCAACAGGCGCTGCTGGGTGGCATCTTCCGGCAGCGTTTCCACCCGCAGCTTCATCCGCGTGATCGGCGTCTGCAGATCGTGCGAGATGGCCGCCAGGATCTGCAGGCGCTCGCTTACATGGCCACGGATACGCGCCTGCAGGCCATTGAGCGCCGCGGCGGCGGCGCCTACTTCGGCCGGCCCATCCTCTGCCAGGGGTGCGGCATCGCTGCCCGGCTGCAGTTGTTCAACCGCCTGCGACAGACGCGCCAGCGGCTTCATGGCCAGGCGCACCGCCAACCATGCACACGCCAGCAACAGGGCCAGCTGCAGCAGCAGCACCGCCGGCAGCCAGCGCGCCAGCGGCAGTCCCGAAGGGGTTACTTCGATGGTCAACGGCGTGCCGTCGTGCAGCTTCAGCTCCACTTCGAAGCGCTCCGGCAGGCGCGCAACCTGGCGCGCCTGCAGGGGATAGCGGTGTTCCAGACTGTCGTCGATGATCGCGGTGACCTGGCGCGCACGCTCGGTTTCCAGCGCCGGCCCCGCGGCCGCCGGGCGCAGCAGGTAGCGATACGTGCGACGCTCCAGCCGCGGCACCCAGGCCGCGCGCTCACGGGCCGGCAGGTGCTCCAGCAGGGCCACGCTCACCGCCACGTCCTCGTCCAGGTTGCGCAGCATCATGCTGCGGGTGGCCTGGTAGCGCTCGAAGAACAACAGGCCGAAGGACAATGCGTGTGCCAGGGTCAGTCCGCCCAGCAAGAGCAGCAGCAGGCGCGCCGACAAGGTGCGTGGCCATCGCAGGCGACGCGTGCGGGCAGTCATTCCTGCGGCCCCAGCAACTGCACCGGTACGCTGAACACATAGCCTTCGCTGCGCACCGTCTTGATGTAGGTCGGCTCGCGCGCGTCGTCGCCCAGGCGCTGGCGCACGCGGCTGACCAGCAGATCGATGGAACGGTCGAACAGCTCGGCATCGCGGCCCTGGGTAAGGCTGAGCAACTGGTCGCGGCTGAGCACGCGGTTGGCATGGTCCAGGAACACGCGCAACAGGCGGAATTCCGCGCCACTGAGCGGATAAGCGGTGTCCTGCGCATCCAGCAGATGGCGTGCGGTGGTATCCAGCCGCCATTCGCCGAAGGCCAACTGGCGCCCCGCTTCGCTCACCTGCAGGTTCGGCGGCAGCATCTGCGTGCGGCGGATCACCGCATTGATGCGCGCCAGCAGTTCGCGCGAGGAGAACGGTTTGGTCACGTAATCATCGGCGCCCATTTCCAGGCCGATGATGCGATCGGTTTCATCATCGCGCGCAGTCAGCAGCACCACCGGCACCGCACGATGCTTGCCCGCACGCAGGTTGCGGCACAGGCTCAGGCCGTCCTCGCCGGGCATCATCACGTCCAGCACCACCAGGTCCACCGCGTGGGTATCCATCAGCGCGCGCATGGCCCGGCCGCCGTCGGCCTGGCTGACCCGCAGGCCGTTGCGCTGCAGGTAGTCGGCCAGCATCTGGCGGATGTCGCTGTCATCGTCGACGACAAGAATGTGCGGTACGTGGTTCATGGCGTTCTCGATGAAGACAGGGAAAGGCCGCGCGGCGCGGCCATGGTAGCGCGGCTCAGGGGCTGGCCAGCAGGCGCTGGATCTCGCTTTCGGTACGTGCGTAGTCGCCTTCGCCGTAGTGCCGGTAAACCACCCGGCCCTGCCGGTCGACCAGGTACAGCGCTGGCCAGAAGCGGTTGCCCCATGCGTTCCAGATCCGGTACTGGTTGTCCTGCACCACCGGCCAGGTGATATCCAGGCGACCGATGGCGTGGCGCACGTTGCCCTGCAGTCCCTCGTAGGCGAACTCGGGCGTGTGCACGCCCACCACGCGCAGGCCCTTCGGTGCGTAGCGTGCGTGCCACTGGTGCACGTAGGGCGCCACGTTCAGGCAGTTGCTGCAGGCATAGGTCCAGAACTCGACCAGCACCACCTGCCCGCGCAACTGCTCCAGGCGCAGCGGCGGGCTGTTGTGCCATGGCCCACCGCCGCTGAATCCCGCTGTGGGTGCGGCCTCCGCGGTCTGTGCACCGGCTTCGGGGCTGGGCCAGGCCAGCAGCAGCGCGGCAGCGCCGAGCAGGGCCAGCAGCAGCGGCACGGTATAGGCACGAAGCGTGGCCATCGCTCAGCCCCCCTGCTCGGCCAGCGGCAGCTCGGCCGGCTTCACCCCGGCCGCTTCCAGGATGGTGTCGGCCACCTGGGCCGGGTGCGAGAGCAGCGACACGTGGCTGCTGCCGACCGACTGCAGCTGTGCACCGATGCGCTTTGCGGTGGCGGCCTGCAGCTGCGGCGACAGCATACGGTCGTCGCGGCTGAGCACGTACCAGCTCGGCTTGCCACGCCAGGCGGCGGTGGTGACGGCTTCGCCAAGGGCGCTGGCCTTCAGCGGCACCTGGGTGCTGTACAGCAGCGCTGCGGTCTTTTTCATCACGTCCGGCGCGAAGTCCTGGGCGATGGCATCGGCCGGCAGGCTCAGGTAACCATCGCGGTCCTGCAGGCGGGTCAGGCCCGGGCCCACCGGGAACCCCTCGCCCTGCTGTGCCGACGATTGGCCGACATCGGGTGCGAAGGCGGCCACGTAGACCAGCGCCTGCACTTTGGGATCGTTGCCCGCTTCGGTGATGACCGTGCCACCCCAACTGTGGCCGACCAGCACCACTTTGCCGGGCGCCGCAGCGATCGCACGACGGGTCGCCGCGACATCGTCGGCCAGCGACGTGAGCGGGTTCTGCACCGCCACTGCCGGTACCTTCCAGTCGTGCAGCGTGGTGATGACCTTGTTCCAGCTGGAGCCATCGGCGAAGGCGCCGTGCACCAGGATGACGGTGGGCGGCGCGCCGGCATCGGCCTGCGCGGCGAAGGAGGGGGTGGTGGCGCCGGCCAGGGCCAGGGCGGCGGCAAGCAGGGTGGTGCGGATCATGGGAGCACTCCAGGGTTGGGAGTGGCCATTTCCGCCTGCGGGTGTATCGGCGCTGTTTCGCTGCGGGCCGGAGTTGTACCGGACTGTAGGGCGGTAGCGGGTTCCTACAGTGGGATACATTCGGCCGCGGGGCGTCCCCGCGCGTACGTGCGCGGAACCTTTTCCACCCGATAGCGCCGGGCCACGCCCGGCGAACGCGCGGCGCGGCATCTTTGTATCGGACTGTACGAAACCCCTGCCGCGGCCACAGTGGCTGACAAAACCGCGGGCAACGGCACACGTTGCCGATACCTGCGTGGCTCGAAATGACCTCCATCGACCACTGGCCCGCAGGACACTTCCATGATCAGCACCGCCGCTTCGCGCTATACCCCCCGCCTGGATGCCGTTGGCCGCTGGCTCTCGCCGCTGGCCCTGCGTGCACTGCTGGCCTGGGAATTCTTCGAATCCGGCCGCGAGAAGCTGGGCGGGCAGAACTGGTTCGCCGATCTGGACGGGCGCTTCCCGTTCCCGTTCTCCACCCTGCCGGCATCGCTGAACTGGCAGTTGGCCACCTGGCTGGAGCTGGTCGGTGCGGTGCTGTTGCTGCTGGGCCTGGCCACGCGGTCGGTGGCCTACATCTTCTGGGTGCTGACCATCGTCGCCATTGCCGCCGTGCATTGGCCCGACCAGTGGAACGGCCTGGGCGAACTCTGGCAGGGCTATGCGATCACCGACCAGGGCTACGGCAACTTCAAGCTGCCGCTGCTGTTCCTGGCCATGTTGCTGCCGCTGATCCTCAACGGCGGCGGTGCACTCAGCCTGGACCAGCTGCTGGCCGGCCGACAGCGTGCCACGGTTGGCGATGACGGCCTGGGCTGGGGCGTCAGCCTGATCGCCCTGCTGCTGCCCGTCGCCGCACTGCTGCCCGGCATTGGTTTCGGCGGTGCCGCGCTCGGCGGGGCCCTGTTGCTGGCCTACGCGCTGCGCCGTCGCCGCAGCGCCTGATCCACCGCACTCACTGCGCATCCCTTTCGCTTTCCGTCGCGCCATGCGGCGTCCATCCCGCACGCCCTGCGTGCAATCCCAAGGAGTCACCACCATGTCCGTCTCGACCAAGAACACCTCTGCTTCCCGCCTGCCGCGCATCGGCGCCATTGGCATCGCCCTGGCCGGTGGCCTGCTGCTGGCCGGCCAGGCCGCTGCGATCCAGCCGCTGGCGATCAGTGCCGTGGCCGTGAGTGCCGCCGCCGAAGGCAAGTGCGGTGAAGGCAAGTGCGGGGCCAACAAGGCCAGCACCAGCAAGCCCGCCGGCAAGGCCAAGGTGGCCGAAGGCCAGTGCGGTGAAGGCAAGTGTGGCGATGCCTCGTTTGCCCGCACCGACCGTGACCACGACGGCCGCGTGTCGCGGGCCGAGTTCAACGCCGTGGCCGGCGAGCGCGCCGCCGAGTTCGATCGCATCGACACCAACCACGACGGCTACATCAGCGAACAGGAAGCGCACGACTACCTGCGCAGCGTCTACACCGCCCACGGCAAGCCGATGCCGAAGGGTCTGTTCTCGCGCGTCAACGACTGATTGCCCCCCACCCGGTGCCGCCGCAATGGCGGCGCCCCTTCCCTGGAATAAGCGCATGCACACGCCCCTGCCCTCTGCCAGCGCCGGTCTTGGCCTGCGCCGCGGCCTGATCGATGAACTGCTGGCCATGCCGGCCGATGCCATCGATTTCCTGGAAGTCTCGCCGGACAACTGGATTGGCGTGGGCGGCGCCCACGGTGCCGCGCTGCGCCAGTTGAGCGAACGCCATCGCCTGACCTGCCATGGCCTGTCGTTGTCGCTGGGTGGGCCGGACCCGCTGGACCAGACCCTGCTGGCGCAGACCCGCGCCTTCCTCGATCTGCACCAGGTACAGCTGTACAGCGAACACCTGAGCTACTGCGCCGCCGGCGGCCATGTCTACGACCTGCTGCCGCTGCCCTTCACTGCCGAAGCGGTGCACCACGTCGCCGGCCGCATCGCCCAGGTTCAGGACGTGCTGGGGCGGCGCATCGCGGTGGAAAACATTTCCTACTACGCCGTGCCGGGCGCGGACATGAGCGAGATCGACTTCATCAATGCCGTGCTGGGCGAAGCCGACTGCGACCTGCTGCTGGACGTGAACAATGTATTCGTCAACGCCTGCAACAACAGCTACGACGCCTTCGATTTCCTCGCCCGCGTACCGGCCCACCGCGTGGCATCGCTGCATGTGGCCGGGCACTTCGACGAAGACGACGGCTTCAAGATCGACACCCATGGCGCGCCGGTGAAAGGCGTGGTGTGGGCGCTGCTGCGCGAGGCGTATGCGCGTGTTGGCGTGCGCCCCACGCTGCTGGAGCGCGATTTCAATTTCCCGCCGTTGGCCGAGCTGCTGGCCGAGGTGGAGCAGATCCGCCAGGCCCAGGTCGATGTGCTGCAGCCCGAGGTGTCCCATGGCTGATGCGCTGGCCACCCTGCAGCAGCGTTGGGCCGGGCATGTGCGTGACCCGTCGATGCCGGCACCGGCGGGCATCGACGCGCGGCGGCTGGCGGTCTATCGCCGTCTGTGCATCGACAGCCTGGACAGTCTGCTGGCCGGCAGCCTGCCACGTCTGCAGCAACACCTGGGCGGGCCGCGCTGGCGCGGCATGGTCGAGCATTACTACGCCCGCCATGCCTGCCATACCCCGCTGTTCCCGCAGATTGCCGGCGAGTTCGCCGCCTGGCTGGCGATGCAGGACACGCTGGCCCTGCCAGGCTGGGCCGCAGAACTGGCGCACTATGAAAGCACGCAGCAGGCACTGCATATCGAGGCGCGCGATCCCGGGCAGGTGCTCGAACAGGCCGCAACGGGCGTGCATGCGCTTGCACTGTCCGCACACGTGCGCGTGCTGGGCTATCAGTGGCCGGTGCACCAGGACGAGGCGCTGACTACGCGGCCCGAGGCGGCGCCTACCTTGCTGTTGCTGCATCGCCACGCCGATTTCAGCCTGCACACGCAGGTGCTGGCACCGCTGGCCTACGCCCTGCTGACCGCATTGGGCAATGACGGTGCGCGCGTGGATGAGGCACTGCAGACGCTGGCCGACGCGCACGGCGTCGACCGCGGCGAACTGCAGGCCGCCACCGCACCGCTGCTCGCCCACCTGTGCGCGACCGGCGTGCTGGTCGCAGCGCGCACCGCCTGAACCCTGCGGCCACCGGCCGCGCTTCCCATCTTCCTTCATCGAGGTCTGACCATGGCTGCTTCAACCCCTTCCTTCCTGCACGGCTGGCGCCTGTTCGTGGCCATCGCCGTGGTGCTGATCGCCTTCGCAATGGCCGCATCCGCTCTGCAACCCGACGTCGTGGAGGGCAGCCGCGCGGCCATCCGGGTGACCGCACGCACCTCGTTCGTGCTGTTCCTGGCCGCGTTCACCGCGTCATCGTTCGCCAGCCTACTGCCCGGGCCAACCACCCACTTCCTGCTGCGCGAGCGCCGCATCATCGGCCTGTCATTCGCGTTCTCGCACCTGCTGCATGCCGTGGCGATCACCACGTTCGGCATTCTGAACCCGGCGTTCTGGCCGGCGCGCTCGGCCCTGGCCAACCTGCCCGGCACGGTGGGCTACGTGGCGATCCTGGCACTGGCGATCACCTCGCACCGCGGCATCGCCCGGCGCATGGGGCCCACTGCATGGCGACGCCTGCACACCACCGGCATGTGGATCATCGCCGCGGTGTTCACCTACTCGTACTACAAGCGCGTACCGGCCAACTTCTGGTACGCCGTGCCGTCGGCACTGCTGTTCACTGCCTTCGTGGTGCGCGCCATCGCCAAGCGTGGGCAGTCACTGAAGCGCAGTGCGCGTACGCGCCCGTTGCGGGCGGCGTGACGGACTGGGGGTCGGATCCCGTTCCCGCAGGGAAGGGGCTCCGACCCCAATGCCCGTACTCAACCGCGCGGCGAGATAGGCGGTGGCTGCAGCCGATTGATTTCATCGGCGTTGGCGCGGATCAGTCGTTCCAGCGGGGCGCGGGGGCGGGCCATGTTTTCCGTGGTGTGCTCAACATTGGGGTCAGAGCCCTTGGCCTTTGGCCAAGGGGTCCGACCGCGGGCGCAGGGTGATCAGGGTGATCTCCGAGGGTACGCCGATGCGCGCGGGGAAGCCCGCCCACAGGCCGGCGCCGTTGCTGACGTACAGGGTCATGTCATTGACCGCGTAGCGGCCGGATACGTAACCGCCATTGGCGCGCTTCACCAGCTGGTCCATGCCGATGATCTGGCCGCCATGGGTATGCCCGGACAACTGCAGCTGCACGCCGCGCTCGGCCGCTTCGCGCGCGTTGCGCGGGCGGTGGTCCAGCAGGATCACCGGCGCGGCCGGGTCGGCACCGGCCAGCGCGGCGTCCAGATCGGGAAGCGGCAGGCCGTAGCGGGCCGCGACCGGATCGGTGACACCGGCGATGGTGATCGCTGCATCGCCACGACGCACCTGGGTATGGCTGTTTTCCAGCACCTGCATGTGCAGCGCGCGGAACGCCTGCATCCATTCGCGGTACTGCGCGTAGTACTCGTGGTTGCCGGTGATGGCGATCACTCCGTCGGGGGCCTGCAGTTCACCCAGCGGCTGGAAATCATGGCGGCGCGCAGCCACCGTGCCATCGATCAGGTCGCCGGTGATCACGATCAGGTCCGGCTTCAGCGCATTGCTTTCGGCCACGACCCGGCGCACCCAGTCGCCGGTCAGCAGGCGGCTGGCGTGGATGTCGGTGAGCTGCAGTACGCGGTAGCCGTCGAACGCCGCCGGCAGCCCGGCCATGTTCACTTCGATCTGCCGCACCTTCGGTACCGCCATGCCCTGGCTGACACCGTAGCCACTGAGCAGCAGGGCCAGGCCGGCCGCCAGCGGCCGCAGCATGCGGGCGCGCAGCGCTGTCACTACGCGCGGCCAGCGCAGCAGGCGGGCCAGCAGCAGGCCCGTATCCATCACCAGCAGGGCCAGCGCCAGCAGCAGCACGGCGGTGGAACCGGTGGCCAGCACGGCGATCGCCAGCTTGGGAATTTCCGGCGAGGCCATCGTGCCCCAGAAGGTGGCGACAATGCGCAGCTGCACTGCCAGCGCCACCAGCAACAGCGACGCCAGCGCCTTGGCCCAGAGCGGCAGCCGCAGCGGCCAGAACAGGCGCCAGGCCACGTACAGGCCCATCAACAAACCAATCGTACTCAGCACTGCGGCATTCCAGAACGTGGGGCCCGCCATGGTGACGGGTGGAGGTTGCAATGGGTAGAGCCGAGCCCATGCCCGGCTGCTTCACCTGTAGAGCCGAGCCATGCTCGGCTGCGGCAAAAACAGTCGAGCATGGCTCGACTCTACGAAAGGCAAAAACAGTCGAGCATGGCTCGACTCTACGTCAGGCGCCGGCCAGCCTTTGCACGCGCAGGCGGGCGATGCGGCGGGTTTCCATGGCCAGCACGGTGATGCGGAAGCCGGCCACGTCCACGCTGTCGCCCACGTCGGGCAGGCGCCCCAGCTGGTCCAGCACCAGGCCGGAGATGGTCATGTAGTCGGCGCTGCGCGGCAGGGCCACGCCAGTCATCCGCTGCAGGTCATCCAGGGTCAGCGCGCCATCAGCCTCCCATTCGTCCTCGCCCTGCGCCACCACGCCGTAGCGTTCGTCCTGGGTGTCAGCCAGATCGCCGGCAATGGCCGCCAGCAGATCATTGGCGGTCACCAGGCCTTCCACGCTGCCGTACTCGTCCACCGCCACCGCCAGCGGCACCGGGTGCTGGCGGATCAGTTCCAGCGCCTGCAATGCACTGGCGCTGGACAGCACGTACTGCGGCGCGCGCAGGTTGGCCTCCAGCTGCAAGGGCCGGCCCTGCAGCAGGTCGGCCAGCAGGTCGCGGCTCTGCACCACGCCCCGCAGGCTGTCCAGGTCGCCCTCGCCCACCAGCAGTCGTGTATGCGGCGATGCCACCAGCCGCGCCACCACATCCTCGTGGCCACGGGCCAGGTCGATCCACTGCACGTCGGCGCGCACGGTCATCACGCTGGACACCGGGCGATCGGCCAGGCCCAGCACGCTGCGGATCATCTCGTGCTCGGCCGGCTGCAGGCGTTCCTCGTCTGCGTGTTCTTCCTCGCCGTGGCCATCGTCGTGGCCGTTGGCCGGGCGTGCCCCCAGCATGCGCAGCACGGCGTCGGCGGTGCGCTGGCGGAACGGCTGGCGGCGCTCGTTGCGCTCACGGTTGAAACGCACCCACTGGTTGAAGGCCTCCACCAGGATCGAGAACGCGATGGCCGCGTACAGATAGCCCTTGGGAATCTTGTAGCCCAGCCCTTCGGCCACCAGGCTGAAGCCGATCATCAGCAGGAAGCCCAGGCACAGCACCACCACTGTCGGATGCTTGTTGACGAAGCGGGTGAGCGGCTTGCTGGCCAGCAGCATCAGCGCCATGGCGATGGTCACCGCGGCGTACATCACACCCAGGTTGTCGACCATGCCGACGGCGGTGATCACCGAATCCAGCGAGAACACCGCATCGAGCACCACGATCTGCGCCACCACCATGGCGAAACTGGCGTAGACCTTCTTGCCATCGTCGTGGTGCTGGCGGCCCTCCAACCGTTCGTGCAGTTCCATGGTGCCCTTGAACAGCAGGAACAGGCCACCGCCCAGCAGGATCAGGTCACGCCCGGAGAAGCTGTGCTCGAACAGCACCAGCAGCGGCTCGGTCAACTTCATGATCCATGACAATGCCGCCAGCAGCACCAGGCGCATCAGCAGGGCCAGGGCCAGGCCGATCACCCGTGCGCGGTCGCGCTGGTGCGGGGGCAGCTTGTCGGCCAGGATCGCGATGAACACCAGGTTGTCGATGCCCAGCACGATTTCCAGCACGATCAGGGTTGCAAGGCCCATCCAGATCGAGGGGTCAGCCAACCATTCCATTTCAGTTCCGTTTGTTCAGTAGTAGGGGAAGAAACACCAGCGCTCAGTCGTCCTGCTGGGCCTGGCTGGGGTCGTGCCCCAGCAGGTCACCCGGCGTGCACTGCAGCTCGCGGCAGATTGCATCCAGGGTGGAAAAGCGGATGGCGCGCGCCTTGCCGGTTTTCAGGATGGACAGGTTGGCCAGGGTGATGTCGATGCGCCCGGCCAGCTCGGACAGGGTCATGCCGCGCGCCTGCAGCATGCGGTCCAGGGTGATGATGATGGCCATCAATGCGCGCCCATCAGATCACGCTGTCCAGGTCGTCCCGCATGGCCGCACCCACGGCGAACACGCGCGCCAGCACGAACAGCATCAGCACCGCCAGCAGGCCGGTGATGGACATGCCACCGCCCACTTCCATCCAGGCGAAATCCGGCCCCATCCAGCTGGCGTAGATGCCGATGATGATCGACAGGGTTTCCATGGCCAGCATCAACCAGGCCATGCGGTGCAGGCGCAGCGCGTTGGCGTGGTTGAACGGGCGCTCACGCGCGGCCGAACGCAGCAGCCGCGCCAGGTGCCGCAGGAACACCAGGCACAGCACCAACAGCGCCACGATGGTGCCCAGGCCCAGGCAGAAATGCAGGAACAGGTCGTTGCCATGCAGGGCGGCCGCCGTGGCGTCGTGCACGGTATCCATCAGCCAGCGGCGGTCGTAGGCGACCAGCGGCACCGCCAGCAGCGCGGCCAGGATGCCCAGCCAGCACATTGCCCGCACCGCCTGCACGGCGGTCTGGGCCAGGGTGAATACACCGCGCGCAGGTCGGGCGCGGGCAGAACGAGCGGTCAAGCAGCCTCCGGCATGGGGCAGATCACCTGCCCGGTGGATTTATCGATAAACGATATACCACATCCGGGCCAGGGTGGCTGAACCGCTACTTGGCGACCGCTGGCGGCGTTGCGTCCTGGCGCATGGCCTCGCCCGGCGTGGCCGAGGCCATGGCCTGCACCCCGGCTTCGGCCGCCTGCCGGGTGACCAGGCGGAAGCGCACCCGCAATGCGCTTTCCCCAGGCGTGGCCCAGCCGTACTGGATCGCCACCTGGTCGGCCGACAGCGGCCCGCGGCCGGGCAGCGAGCGCACCTGCAGCGGCTTCGGCGCGGCCTGCATCAGCCGTGCGAAGCCCTTCTGCACCACCGCCGGTTCGGCCTTCTCAGCATAGACCGTGCAGGTGCCATCGTCGGCCCAGCTGACCGCATAGCGGCCACTGGCCAGCGGCACCATCCAGGCCACCCCGCCCTGCCCCTGCAACAGCGTGGCGGCCTCGGCCGGCGGCAGCGGGCTCAGGCCGTTGGCATCCATCAGTGCCTGCAGCCGGGCCGGCGCGCCGATGTGCTGCATGCAGGCGGTGTCGAACAGTTCGCTGAAGGGGTCCTGTGTGGCCGCCGCCGCCTTCGGCGCGCGCGCCGGCTGCGCCGCGGCCAGCACGGGCAGCAGCAGACCGGCCATCAACCAGGGCGCCAGGCGCATCGCAACTCCATCATGGGAAAACTGCGGGGAGGATGGCAAAAGCCGGGGGCGCAGTGCAATGCCGGCGCCGGCTTGACACCGCCGCCGCCGCGCAGGATCATCAGTTAACGAATTAGTTAATTAACATCCCATGGACCGCATCTTCGAAGCCCTCGCCTCCGGCGCCCGCCGGCAGATCCTGGCCTACCTCAGTGCCGGCGAACTGAGCGCGGGCGAGCTGGCCGAGCGCTTCGATTTCAGCAAGCCGGCGCTGTCCAGCCACCTGCGCATCCTGGAAGACGCCGGCCTGATCGAACGCGAGAAGCGCGGGCAGTTCGTGTACTTCCGCCAGGTGCCCGAGCGCCTGGCCAACACCCTGTTTTCCTGGGCGGCCGAAGTGTGTCCGGTCGGTGGCCCGCTGAAGCGCGAAGCCCGCGCACGCCGCAAGTCCCCTGCCCGCTGATAGGAGCACGACGATGCCTGGTCCGACCCGCAACAGCCGTTCGTTTCCAGGTGTCCAGCTGCCCGCACAGGACGGCGCCAGCCCCATCGAGGTGATGCTGATCGCCCAACTCGGCATCGGTGCCGGCGATGCGCTGGTGAACGACGCCGGGCAACGCCAGCGCCACCATCCGGCCTTCATCGATGCGCTGGATGAACCGTCGGCGCGGCTGGGCGGCATGCATCTGCAGCATGGAGATGCGTCATCGCTGTACAGCTTCGTGGTGGGTGCCGGCGGCCACCCGTTCCACCGCCATGCCGGCCCGCGCATGTTCACCGCCATTGCCGGCAGCGCCGGCGCGGAGCTGCGCTTTGCCACCGCCAGCGATGCGCAGATCGCCGCCGATCCGGCCAGCTTCCAGCGCAGCCTGCGGCGCATCCGCATTCCACCCGATTGCCTGTTCACCGTGCGCTTCGGTGGCGGCACCTGGCATCAGTTCGCCTCCAGCCACCGGGCACACCCGGCACTGTTCGCGCTGTCGTGCCACAGCAATGAACTGGCCGGCGCGATGAGCGATGTCGCCCGCGCCCAGGTGCAGGCCAACCAGGCCGACATCCCCAGCCTGACCGACGTATTGCCGCAGGCGTGCTGGCCCAGCGCCGCGACACTGGCCAGCGCGCCCCTGCTGCAGTTGTCACTGCAGGCCGCGCCGCCCAGCGTGTGCGCGCGGCTGTGCGCGCAGACCCGTGCGCTGCTGGGACCGCTGCGCCGGATCAACCTGCGCCCGCTGCGTGGATTCGTCGAACGCAGCACGCCGCGCTATTCGGTGCACCATGCTGCGGCGGCCACGCAGGGCATGCTGTACCGCGCCCTGCCCCACAGCGATTACCACGACCTGACCGTGCTGCAGCTGCGCCCCGGACAATGTGCGGGACACTCGGCATCGACCCTGCTGGCCGATGTACTGGACGGCTTCCTGCGCAATCCTCCAGGCGGCGTGGGCCAGTTGATGGCCCTGCGCAATCGGCTGGTGGCGCCGCTGCGCCTGCGTACCTCGCCGCTGGGCTGCCCGGTGTCGTCGCTATTGTCCGCCGATCGCAGCCGACTGTTCGCCGGCCGCTTCCCGGTGCTGGATGCAACGGTGGATGCGCAGGACCGCAGCGCCGAAGTGCTGCTGGGTGCGGATGATCGCCACCTGCGTTTCCGCAGCAGCGTACGCGTGCAGCTGGCCGACGATGGCAGCGTGCAGGTCAGCCTGGGCTCGCGCGTGCAGACCCACAATCGGTTCGGCCGCCTGTACATGGCGCTGATCGACAGCGTGCACCGCCATTACATCGCGCCGGCCCTGCTGCGCCGTGCAGTGGAACACGCGCTGGCGCCGGAGCTGGCGGATTGGGCGAATGGGGGCGCGCCAGTGGCGGGCTGAGCCGCCGGACATGGCCCGGCGCTACCCGCGGGCGTTCAGACCACCAGCTCGCCCTGGTCTTCGCCATCCCAGTAGTGGATGCGCTGCGCGTGCACATGGATCAACACCAGGCCCGGCGTGTCCACGCCCTGCTCGAACCAGCGCTCCAGGTCTTTCACCCAGTGTTCGGCCAGCACCGCGCGTTCGCGGATGATGGCGGCGCGGCCTTTCACGTGCACGAACAGTGGCGGCTTTCCCAGCAGCGACTTGCTGCCGGTGAAACCCAGCGCGACCTTGGGGTCCGCTTCGATCTGGCGCACCATGTCCGTGCTTTCCAGAGCGAAGAACCAGCTGTCGCCGTCATAGTCCACGTCGCCGTTGTTGCTCATCGGGCGGCCGTCGATCTCGCCGGCGGCATGGGTCTGCAGCATCGCAAAATCGATGCCGGCCATCTTCCTGGCCAGTTCGGGCAGGGTCAGCGTCGTCATGGTTTGGTCTCCTGGGGCGTGCGGCCAGCGTCCGCCGGCGCAGGTAAGGCGGGCGTGCAGGTCCGTCGCGGCGGATTTCACGCGCCCGCCAGACCAGGATCAGATCCAGCGCTGGTCCAGCAGCTCGCGCTTCACGTAGGCGTAGAACACCGGTGCGGCCACCAGCCCGGCCAGGCCGAAGGCCGCTTCCATCACCAGCATCGCCAGCAGCAGTTCCCATGCACGGGCCTGAATCTCACCGCCGACGATGCGCGCGTTGAGGAAATACTCCAGCTTGTGGATGACGATCAGGTAAAGCAGCGCCGCCACGGCCACGTAGAACGACACCGACAGCGCCACGATGGTGATGACGGTGTTGGAAATGATGTTGCCCACCACCGGCAGCAGGCCGGCCAGGAAGGTGATCAGCACCAGCGTCTTCGACAGCGGCAGGTGCACGCCGAACAGCGGCAGCACGCCCAGCAGGAACACCGCGGTGAACACCGTGTTGAGCAGCGAGATCTTCACCTGGGCGAACACCACCTGGCGGAAGGCCACCGCCAGGCGCGTGGTGCGGCCGATTAGCTCCTGCGCCAGCGGGCCCATCTTCGGCAGCGGCAGTTCGTCGTACAGGGCGATCATCGCGCCCAGCACCATGCCGATCAGCACGCGCACACCCACCTGCACCACCGACGTACCGGCCACGCCCAGCTGCCGCTGGTGTTCGGCGGCCCATTCGTTCAGCGCCTCGCGCAGCCGGGTCAAATCTTCGGGAATGTAAGGCTGCAGCAGCGCGGGCACCTGGTGGCGCGAGGTGTTGAGGATGTCCATCAACCGCGCCAGCAGCACGTCCGGGCCACCGGTTTCGTTACGGAAGAACGAGGCCACGCCGATGCCGGCCAGCACCAGCGCACCGATGATGACCGCCGACAGCAGGATGACCGCGAAGGCGCGTGCGCGACCGGGCGGCAGCTTGCCTTCCACGGTATTGGCCAGCACGTGGGTCAGCTGGAACACCAGCAGGCCCGACAGCAGGGTGACCACCAGGCCCAGCTTCAGGGCCAGCCACATGCCCAGCAGCATCAGCAGCCAGGCGGCGATGCGCGCGGCAGGGGGCCTGGGCAGGGCAAGGACGGCGTCGTTCATGGCGGTGCATTCCGGCGGGGTGGCCCATGGTAGTGGATTGTGCGGGCACGGCCGGCGCACACTGGCGCCCCACCCTGCCGCAAGGACGCCCCATGTACCGCCTGCTGTGCATCCCCCTGCTTGCGCTCGCCGCCGGCAGCAGCTTCGCCGCCGATACCACGCCCGTGCCGCCGCAGGTGCAGGCCGACATGGAAGCCGTCGCCCGCGAACTGCTGAAGGTGCAGCGCAGCGACGTCGCGCTGTCCTGCCCGAAGGCGGTGGAGAACGCGCGCTACGGCCTGCAGACCATGCTGGAGGTGGGGGCGAAGAACGCCGCCGGCGGCTACATCGATGCGGCGAAGTACGAGGCCATGGCCGCGCCGATGCGCGAACTGCTGCCGCAGATCACCGAAGCCGACTGCGAAAATGCAAGCGGTGGCCAGCGCGACTTCTACCAGTGCATGTCCAGCGACTACAACCACGTGCTGGCCTGCGCACAGGCGCACCTGAAGTAGTCGCACGCCCTGGCGGCCGCCGCTCAGCCGCTGGCCGGGGCGGCCGTCGACCCGCGCAGCATCAGGCTGAAATCCAGCGTCTGCTGCAGAGGAACATCGACGCGCTCGATGATAGCCAGCAGCAGGCTGACCGCACGCGCTCCGATGTCCCGCATCGGCTGGCGGATGGTGGTCAGCGGCGGCGTCAGGAAGCGCGACGAGGCCAGGTCGTCGAAGCCGACGATGGACACCTGGTCCGGCACGCCGATGCCCAGATCGCGGCAGGCCGAGAGCGCACCCAGCGCCATCTGGTCGCTGAAGCAGAACACCGCGGTCGGCGCGAGCGGACGCGCGAGCAGTGCCGTGGCCGCCGCATGACCGGACTCCAGCGAGAAATCACCGGGGACGACGCTCAGGCCGCGCAGCCGGCCACGCGCCTTACCCGCCGCGCGCACGCCTTCCAGCCGCTGCTGGTGCAACGGGTTGTCGGGCGGGCCGCCGACCACGGCGATGCGCTCATGGCCGAGGGCATACAGGTGTTCCATCACCGTACGGGCAGCAGCGGCATTGTCGATGTGCACGCTGGGAATGCCCAGTGCGGGATCGAATTCGCAGCCATTGACCACCGGCGCGGCCACGCCCAGCGCCCGCACGATCTCGCGCGCGGTGGGCGGCAGGCGGTGGCCGAGCACGATCAGGCCATCGGCCTCGTTGCGCCGGAGCATCTGCGCGTAGCGCTCTTCGCGATCGGGCTGGTGCTGGGTATCACCCAGCAGCACGGCGTAGCCAGCAGCCTGCGCCGCATCTTCGGCACCCTGCAGGATCTGCGCGAAGAACGGATTGGCGATGTCCGGCACGGTGACCAGGATCTTGCCACTGCGCTGGGTCTTCAGCGTTCGAGCCACCGTGTTGGGCACGTAGCCCAGCTTGGCGGCGGCCTGTTCGATGCGCGCCCGGGTGGCGGGCAGCACTTTGTCCGGCCGCGACAAGGCCCGCGACACCGTGCCGGCCGACACGCCTACGTGTTTTGCGATGTCGTAGATGGTGGCCATGGAGTCAGCTCTGGTTGCGGCTGTGCACTGCACAACGGGTCTGCGGAAAGCCCATGCTAGGGTAATGCAATCGATTGCATGCGGGGTGAATCACCTTGAAGACGCTCAAGGGTCCGGCGCTTTTCCTGGCGCAGTTCATCGGCGACAACGCTCCTTTTGATCGGCTGGACACGCTGGCCGGATGGGCTGCGGGCCTGGGCTATTCTGGCGTACAAGTGCCCACTACCGCGCCCCACCTGTTCGATCTGGCCGAGGCGGCGCGCAGCCAGGCCTACTGCGACGACGTCGCGGCCATGCTGGCCGGGCACGGTCTGCAGATCACCGAACTGTCCACCCACCTGCAGGGGCAGCTGGTCGCCGTCCACCCCGCCTATGACAGCCTGTTTGACGGTTTTGCCCCGGCAGACAAGCGCGGCGATCCTGCCGCCCGCCAGGCCTGGGCCGTCGATCAGCTGTTGCTGGCGGCGCAGGCCAGCCAGCGCTTCGGGCTGACCGCACATGCCACCTTCTCCGGCGCGCTGGCCTGGCCCTACCTGTATCCCTGGCCGCAGCGCCCGGCCGGTCTGGTAGACGCAGCCTTCGCCGAACTGGGCCGCCGCTGGCGCCCGATCCTGGATGCCTTCGATGCCTGCGGCGTGGACCTGTGTTTCGAGATCCATCCAGGCGAAGACCTGCACGACGGTGCGACCTTCGAGCGCTTCCTCGACGTGGTCGACCACCACCCCCGCGCCAAGATCCTCTACGACCCCAGCCACCTGCTGCTGCAGCAGATGGACTACCTCGGCTTCATCGACCGCTACCACGCGCGCATCGGCATCTTTCACGTCAAGGACGCGGAGTACCACGCCAGCGCCCGCAGCGGCGTCTATGGCGGCTACCAGGACTGGATCGATCGGCCAGGCCGGTTCCGTTCTCTCGGCGATGGGCAGGTCGACTTCAAAGGCATCTTCTCGAAGCTCGCGCAGTACGACTTCCCCGGCTGGGCGGTACTGGAATGGGAATGCTGCCTGAAGCACCCCGAGGACGGCGCACGGGAGGGCGCCGCCTTCATCCGCGACCACATCATCCGGGTAACCGAGCGCGCCTTCGACGACTTCGCCGACAGCGGCACCGACGCCGCATCACTGCACCGCATGCTGGGAATCTGAGCTGACACCGCCCCGGGAGGGCAAGCCATGACGCACGCCATGTCGCGCTTGGGCGCGATGATGTTTCTGCAGTTCTTCATCTGGGGAGCGTGGTTCGTGACCCTCGGCACCTACCTGGTACAGGGGCCGCTGCAGGCCAGCGCCAGCCAGGTGGCCACGGCCTTCCTCAGCCAGTCCATCGGCGCGATCGTCGCTCCCTTCCTGGTCGGCCTGATCGCCGATCGCTACTTCGCCGCGCAGCGCATCCTGGCGGTACTGCACCTTGCCGGCGCGGTGCTGATGTGGCTGGCCTCCACCGCGACCAGCTTCAGCATGTTCTCCGCCTGCGTGATGGGCTACATGCTGCTGTTCATGCCGACGCTGGCGCTGGCCAACAGCGTGGCGATGCGGCACATGCAGTCGCCCGAGAAACAGTTCCCGCTGGTGCGGGTGGCCGGCAGCATCGGCTGGATCATCGCCGGCGTGCTGATCGGTTGGCTGGGCTGGGAACAGGCGCACCGGCTTGAACTCACCTTCCGGATGGCGGCGATCGCGTCGCTGCTGCTGGGCCTGTATGCCTTCACCCTGCCGCACACGCCGCCACTGGCGAAGCAGCGCGACGCCGGGCTCGGGCAGATCCTGGGCCTGGACTCGCTGCGCCTGCTGAAATCACGCGCCTACCTGGTGTTCTTCCTGGCCTCCATCGCCATCTGCATCCCGCTGTCGTTCTACTACAACTTCACCAACCCGTACCTCAACGATCTGGGCGTGCGCGGCGCGGCCGGGCTGCAGTCGCTGGGCCAGGTGTCCGAAGTGCTGCTGATGCTGGCGATGCCGTTCCTGTTCGTGCGGCTGGGGGTGAAGACCATGCTGGCGGTCGGCATGGCCGCGTGGGTGGTGCGCTATGCGCTGTTCGCCTTCGGCGATGCCGGTGGCGGCTTCTCGCTGCTGGTGATCGGCATCGTGCTGCACGGCATCTGCTACGACTTCTTCTTCGTCACCGGGCAGATCTACACCGATGCACATGCCGGCCCGGCCGCGCGCAGCAGCGCGCAGGGCTTCATCACCCTGGCCACCTACGGCGTGGGCATGCTGATCGGCACCTTCCTGTCCGGCGCGGTGGTGGAGCACTACACCACGGCCGCAGGGCCGGACTGGCAGCAGATCTGGCTGTTCCCGGCAGGCGTTGCACTGGTGGTGCTGATCGCCTTCCTGCTGCTGTTCCGCGACCGCCCCGCCGCCGCGGCGGCGCCCACCACGCACTGAGGACCGCCGTCGATGCCCAAGCTTGGAATCGCCATCGTTGGCACGGGGATGATCGCCGCGGTGCACCGCCGTGCCGCCCTGCTCGCCGGTGCCCAAGTACGCGGCGTGGCCGCGTCTTCACCGCAGCGTGCGCAGGAAGTAGCGCAGGCGTGGAATGTGACGCGCGCTTACCGCGATATCGACGAGGTCGTCGCCGATCCGCAGGTGCAGGTGGTGCATGTGTGCACGCCCAACCACCTGCACCGGCCGATGGCGCAGGCCGCGCTGGAAGCCGGCAAGCACGTGATCTGCGAAAAACCGCTGGCCACGACCCTCGACGATGCGCAGGCGCTGGCATCGCTGGCCGCGTCCAGCGGCCTGGTCGCCACGGTGCCCTTCGTCTACCGCTACCACCCGGTGGTCCGCGAGGCCCGCGCACGCATCGCGGCCGGCGACCTCGGGCCCCTGCACCTCATCCACGGCAGCTACCTGCAGGATTGGCTGCTGGACCCGGCCAGCAACAACTGGCGCGTCGATCCGGCACTGGGTGGTACCTCGCGCGTGTTCGCCGACATCGGCTCGCACTGGTGCGACCTGGTGGAATGGGTCAGCGGCGAGCGCTTCACCGAGGTCAGCGCGGCCTTCGCCACGGTGATCGCCGAGCGCAGCGCCGAGGGCGCACAGAGCTTCAGCACACCCGCCGCGGGCGGTGCCACGCAGGCGGTGTCCAGCGAGGACGTGGCCATGGCGATGTTCCGCACCGGCGCAGGCACACTGGCATCGCTGACCGTCAGCCAGGTCTCGGCGGGGCGGCACAACCGCCTCTGGTTCGAGATCGACGGTGCCAAGGCCAGCGTGGCCTTCAACCAGGAAGATCCCGAGCGGCTGTGGATCGGCCGGCCCGACCAGCGCGAGGAGACCTTCGTGCGCGGCCCAGGCGCCGGCAGCGCCGAGCAGCGCCGGCTGTCGGCCTTGCCGCCCGGCCATGCGCAGGGCTACGCCCAGTGCTTCGAGGCGTTCGTCGCCGACACCTATCGCGCCATTGATGGCGAGCGGCCGCAAGGCCTGCCCACCTTCGAAGACGGCCTGCGCTCGGCGCGGATCGTCGACCGCGTCATCGCATCGGCCAGGTCGCGCGCCTGGGCCACCCTTGAATGAATCCCCGGAGGATGTACGGATGAAGGCTCCAACACGCAGGATCGCCACCGCCGCACTGCTGCTGCTCGCCACCCTGCCCGTCTTCGCTGCGGAAACCGGCGGCGCACAGAAACCCATAGCGGTGCAGATGTACACGCTGCGCAACGCCGGCACGCTCGACCAGCAGTTGAAGATCGTCCACGACGCAGGCGTGCATGCGGTGGAGACGGTCGGCACGCAGGACGTCAGCGCGGCTGAGCTCAAGCAGCTGCTCGACAAGTACGGGATCAAGGCGATCTCCTCGCACACGGCGCTGGCCGACCTGCGCAATGACCTCGACAACGTGGTGGCCTTCAACCGTGCCATCGGTAACACCACGCTGGTGGTGCCCTACCTGGACAGCAAGGACCGCCCGAGCGATGCCGCAGGCTGGACCGCGCTGGGCCAGGAACTGGGGCGCATCGCCAAACAGGTGCAGGCCCAGGGCATGCGCCTGGCCTACCACAACCATGATTTCGAGCTGGTCGACTTCGATGGCCGCACCGCGCTGGAGCTGCTGTTCGAAGCGGCCGGCCCGGACCTGCAGACCGAGCTGGACCTGGCCTGGGTGGCCCGCTCCGGCCACGACCCGGTGGTGATGCTGGGCAAGTTCAGCGGCCGCCTGTTCGCGGTGCATGCCAAGGACAACGCGCCCAAGGGCCAGGCCGAAGACGAAGGCGGATTCGCCGCCGTCGGCCAGGGCGTGCTCGACTGGAACGCGATCCTGCCGGCTGCCGCCAGTGCGGGCGTGACGTGGTACATCGTCGAGCACGACCAGCCGCGTGACCCGGCCAAGGTGCTCCAGACCGGCGCCGACTACCTGCGTGAACACCTGACCGTCAGCCTGCCCGCCCGCGCTTCGCGCTAGCCCGCCAAGGAGCTTCGTTTGAAAACTGTCCTGACCCTGGCCCTGACCCTGTGCACGGCGACCGCTGCACTCCCCGCCTGGTGCAAGGAAGATCCCGCTGCCGGTGCCAAGCTGTACGCGACCAACTGCGTGGCCTGCCACGGCGCGGACCGTGCGGGCATGCCCGGCGCGTTCCCTGCGCTGACCGACATCGGCAAGCGGCTGCCGCCTGCCCAGATCAAGGAAAAGATCAGCAAGGGCGGCGGGCTGATGCCGCCCTTCCCGCAGCTGTCCGCGCAGGAGATCGATGACATCGCCAGCTTCCTGGCGAAGTAGGCGCGGGCGTTACAGCTCGCGCACCCAGATGTTGCGGTAGCTGACCCTGGAGGCGTGCTCCTGCAGGTACAGCGGCGCGCAGCCATGTGGCGAGTACGACGGTGCACCGATGTATTCGGTCAGGCCCGCAAGCACGGTGTCGTTTTGCACCAGCACGCCGTTATACAGCACGGTAATGCGCGCCGGCGAGGTCAGCCCACCACCGGCGGAGAACCGCGGCGCCTTCCAGATGATGTCGTAGGCCTGCCACTGGCCGGGCGCACGCGAGGCATTCACCAGCGGCATGGCCTGCTTGTAGATCGAGCCGGCCTGGCCATTGGCGTAGGTCGGGTTGTCGTGGCTGTCGAGTACCTGCAGTTCGTAGCGCTCCTGCAGGAAGATGCCACTGTTTCCGCGGTCCTGCCCATCGAAACCCTTTGTTTCGGTGGGCGTGCGCCACTCGACGTGCAGCTGCATGTCGCAGAAACGCTGCCGGGTGCGGATGCCCTTGCTGCCCGGCACCACGGTCATCGCACCGTCGGCCACTGTCCACGGCACGCGGCCGCCCTGCTCGGCCTCCCAGGCGGACACATCCTTGCCATCGAACAACACGATCGCATCGGACGGCGCCGCGCCAACTGGGGTTGCGACGGCAGGCACCACTGCCCATACCTCTGTCTTCGCCGGATCACGCTCCGCAGCTGCCTGCGCGAACGCCGGCACCGCCGCCAGCACGCCCGCGGCCATCAAGAAAGGTCTGATCATCCTGTCGTACTCCATCAGCTGGTGGCCCAGGCCGGCGTGCCTGGCGCGTAGGCCATGTCGCCGTCGTAGCGTCCGGGCACGGCGACGTACTTCAGCACTTCGGTCGCGCCCTGTTTCGAGGTGAAGAAGCCGAAGATGGCCAACTGCTTGATCATGGTGAACGGATGCGGCATCGCCTTCGGGGTTTCCCCGGTGCCGGTCTCGCTCACCTCCACCGCACACTTGCGGGCCTCGGCATCCAGCGCGCGCAGCAGTCCGGTGCGCGCCTCGGGCGCAAGGGCCACGAAGCTTCCGCCGGCGCGTTTGTCGATGTCGGCCAGGCCCGCACGGAACGTCGCCTGCTGCCGGGCGGTGTAGCAGTCGGTCACGAACCGGGCCATGAAGGCGCCGGTTGCCGCGTCCTTCGCGCCCGGTGTCTGCGTGCGTGGCAGGATGGTCTCGGCGATCTCATCGAGCGTGGCGATCTCGGCGTCGGTGAAGGGCACGCCCGCCGCGGCCGCTGGCAGCTTGCCGCTGGCCAGCGCAGGCAGGCCGACCATGGCCGCGCCGGTAGCGGCGACAATCATCTTCAACAGTTCACGACGGTCCATCACAGGTTCCCCGCTTTCAGTTCGCGCACGGCATGGTCGGCGGCCCGCGCGGTCAGCGCCATGTAGGTCAGCGACGGGTTCACGCAGGCACTGGAGGTCATGCACGCGCCGTCGGTGACATAGACGTTCGGCGCATCCCAGACCTGGTTGTTGGCATTGAGGACCGAGCTCTTCCGATCACGGCCCATGCGCGCGGTGCCCATTTCGTGGATGCCCTTGCCGGGCGCATAGTCGTTGTCGTGCATTTCCACGTCCTTGACACCGGCGGCTTCCAGCATCTCCGCCGCATCGGCCGCCATGTCCTTGCGCATCGCCTTCTCGTTCTCGCGCATGGCCACATCCATGGCCAGCACCGGCAGCCCCCACTTGTCCTTGCGTTCGTGGTCCAGGCGGATGGTGTTGTCGTGGTGCGGCAGCATTTCGCCGAAGCCGGTCATGCCGATCCGCCAGTCACCCGGCAGGCTCAGCGCTTCCTTCAGGTCTGCACCGATATTCAGCTCGGCAATCTCGCGCGACCAGCCGTTGCGGCTGGCACCGCCCTGGTAGCCGAAGCCGCGCAGGTAGCCACGCTTGTCCGATGCCACGTTGCGGAAGCGCGGAATGTAGAACCCGCAGGGACGCCGGCCGAAGTAGTACTTGTCGTCGTAGCCTTCCACGCGCCCCGATGCGCCCGCGCCGAAGTGATGGTCCATCACGTTGTGCCCCAGCTCGCCGGACGAGGACCCCAGGCCCCCTTCCCAGACATCGGTCGCCGAGTTCATCAGCAGCCAGGTCGAATTGAACGAGGACGCGTTGAGGAAGATGACCTTGGCCGTGTACTCGTAGGTCTGGCCGGTCTCGGCGTCCAGGACCTGTACGCCACGCGCACGCTTGCGGTCCTTGTCGTAGAGCACTTCCTTGACGATCGAGAACGGACGCAATGTCAGATTGCCGGTCTTCATCGCCGCCGGCAGCGTCGCTGCCTGGGTGGAAAAGTAGGCGCCGAACGGGCAGCCGAGAATGCACTTGTTGCGGTACTGGCAGTTGACCCGGCCCTGCTCGGGCATCGGCTTTGTGATGTTGGCGGTGCGCGAATGGATCATGTGGCGCGTGCCGCCGAAGGCTTTCTGGATGCGCGCGGCCACGTCTTTTTCGACAATGTTCAGCGGGATCGGCGGCAGGAACTCGCCATCAGGCAGCACATCCAGCCCTTCGCGCGTGCCGGCGATGCCAGCGAACTTTTCCACGTGGTCGTACCACGGCGCGATGTCGGCATAGCGGATCGGCCAGTCGGTGGCGATGCCGTCCTTGAGGTTGGCCTCGAAATCCAGATCAGAGAAGCGGTAGCTCTGCCGCCCCCACATCAGCGAGCGCCCACCCACGTGGTAGCCGCGGAACCAGTCAAAGCGCTTCGTTTCAATGTAGGGCGAGTCCTGTTCGTCGGCCCACATGCCTTCCAGGTTCTCGGCCAGCGCGTAGTCACGCATCAGCACCGGGAAGGCCGCCTTCATCGCCTGGGTCGGTCGGTTGCGATGCGGGAAGTCCCACGGTTCCTTCATCGCATTGACGTAGTCCTTCACGTGCTCGATGTTGCGCCCGCGCTCCAGCATCAGGACCTTGAGACCTTTTTCGGTCAGTTCCTTCGCCGCCCAACCGCCACTGATTCCCGAGCCAACAACGATGGCGTCGTAATGATTATCTGCCATGGGTCTATCACCTGGGTGGATATCGTTTCAGACGTCGCAGAGACGGATCGCCTCGCGCAATGAGCCAACGGGATCGGGCGCTGCAGGCATGAATTCCTGCGCCAGATACCCATCAAAACCGGTGTCGCGGATCGCGCGACAGATGGCCGGATAGTTCAGTTCCTGCTGGTCGCCGATCTCGTGCCGGCCAGGCACGCCTGCGGTGTGGTAGTGCTTGAAGTACGCATGGTCCCGACCGATGGTGGCGATGATGTCGCCCTCCATGATCTGCATGTGGTAGATGTCGTAGAGCAGGCCGAAGTTGTCCGAGCCGAGCCGCTTGCACAGCTCCATGCCCCAGGCCGAGTGGTCGCACAGATAGTCGCGATGGTCCACGCGGGAGTTCAGCAGCTCCATGACCAGTACGACGCCGCGTTTCTCGGCGTGGCCGAGGATGCGCTTGAGGCCGGCTTCGGCGTTGGCCATGCCCTGCTGCGGATCCATGCCGTTGCGGTTGCCGGAGAAGCAGATGAGGTTGCGATAGCCGGCGTCGGCGACCCGGTCGATGTGCCGGGTGTAGCGCGCCACCAGTTCATCGTGGAACTCGCTGCCGGCGAAACCCTTGGTGAGGCCCAGCTCGGCGCCGTTGCACATCGAGCTGTCCACGCCATGGGCCTTCAAGGTGGGCCAGTCCTCCGGGCCGACCAGGTCGATGGCGGCAAAGCCTAGACCCTTCACTGTCTGGCAGAGCTGGGCGACCGACAACTGCGGAAAGGTCCAGCGAGCAACAGAGTGCTTCAGCCGGCCGTTGAGGGGGCCAGCATCGGCGAGGACTGGCAACGCGCCTGCAGCGGCAACACCCAGTCCCACACCCCCGGCAAGTGCGACACGCAATGCGTCCCGGCGTGTGAACCCCGGCGCCGGTGCCGGTCCGCTTGAATGAATGGCCATCCACTTCCCGGCCTCCCAACCGGTAGCAAACGCAAACGATTCACCGCAATGCAATCGATTGCACCATACGGGAGGAAGTATTTTTTTTGCAAGACGCGGTGCACGAAAACGCATGCTGCGGGGCACCAGTGCGATGACATCGTGGAAAAAGAAAAGCCCCGCATGAGCGGGGCTTTCTTATCTTCCGCAGACGAGCGTTCGATCAGAACGGAATATCGTCGTCAGCGAAGTCGTCCATCGGCGGTGCCTGCTGCGGCTGCGGGCGCTGGTTGCCACCCTGGTTGCCATAGCCGCCACCCTGGTTGCCGCCCTGGTTGCCGTAGCCACCACCCTGGTTGCCACCGCCCTGGTTGCCGTAACCACCGCCCTGGCCGCCACGCTGGCCGCCGCCACCGCCGCCGTACTCCTGGCGCGGGGCCTGCTGGCGCTGCGGACGGTCGCCACCGTAGTTGCCACCACCGCCGCCTTCACCGCGGCCGCCCAGCATCTGCATTTCGTCGGCGATGATGTCGGTGGAGTACTTCTCCACGCCATCCTGGCCAGTGTACTTGTCGTAGCGCAGGCTGCCTTCGACGTAGACCGAGCTGCCCTTGCGCAGGTATTCGCCGGCGATTTCGCCGAGCTTGCCGAAGAACACCACGCGGTGCCATTCGGTGCGCTCCTGCTGGTTGCCGTCCTTGTCCTTGCGGACGCTGGTGGTGGCCAGGCTGATGCGGGTGATCGCCATGCCGCCCTGGGTGTACTTCACGTCCGGGTCGTTGCCGAGATTGCCGACCAGGATGACTTTGTTGATGCCGCGCGCCATAGGTACCTTCGTCCGTTGTCCAAGGGCAGGCCGCCAGTGATAGCACGCCGTGACCGGGCATGCCGTGGCCGGGGCCACCCTTGGTGAAATTTGGGGGATGCAAGAACGGTACATCTTAACATCGCCACCGGCCAGCGCCTGCCCTGCGACGACCGGCGCGGCCGGGCGGAACCCGGGAAAATCGTTGCAGGGCAATGATTTGCGGCTGAAGAACCGGGGCTCTACGGGCCGCCGTGACCCGCCCGGCGCGCGTTCGGGCCGGTTCGATGCAGACAGTGGCGCAGCACGCGACCTGCGCCACGGCCATGGCAGATGCGGCACGGTCATGAGCGGGCCAACGCCTGTCTCGGCCGGGCCCACCGCATGGCATCATGCGTCCTGCACCGCCCGTTCTTCCCCACCCGGACAATGACGATCAAAGGCAAAGCCACTTCCCTGGACATCGCCCACCTGGCCGGGGTATCCCAGCCCACGGTGTCGCGCGCCCTGCGTGGCAGCCCGATGGTGAATGCGGAAACCCGCGAGCGCATCCTGCGCATCGCCCGCGAGCTGAATTACAAGGTCGACAAGAACGCCTCCAGCCTGCGCCTGCGCAATGCCGGCACCCTGGCCCTGCTGTTCTTCGAAGACCCGACCAACGACGATTCGCTGATCAACCCGTTCTTCCATTCCATGCTGGGCTCGATCACCCGCGCCTGCGCCCTGCACGGGCAGGACCTGCTGGTGTCCTTCCAGCAGCTGTCCACCGACTGGCAGGCCGACTACGAAGACAGCAACAAGGCCGACGGCATCATCCTGCTCGGCTACGGCGACTACCACCAGTCGCGCGACCGCCTGCAGCGGCTGGTGGAACAGGGCACGCATTTCGTGCGCTGGGGCGCCGCCCTGCCCGGCCAGCCCGGGGTATCGATCGGCAGCGACAACTTCCAGGGCGGGCATGACATCACCGCCCATCTGCTGGACCAGGGCTGCCGCCGCATCGCCTTCCTCGGCCACGCGTCCAGCCATTACCCCGAATTCGAGGAGCGCTATCGCGGCCACGTGGCAGCGCTGCACGCGCGCGGGCTGCGTGCCGAACCGGCCCTGCAGCACGATGCGATCACTACCGAAGCATCCGGCTACGAGGCTTGCCTGCAGCTGCTGGGCAGCGGCGGCCCGATCGATGCCATCTGCGCGGCCAGCGACCTGATCGCCATTGGCGCGCTGCGTGCGCTGCGCGAACGCGGCCTGCGCGTGCCGCAGGACGTGGCGGTGACCGGCTTCGACGATATTCCGCTGGCAGCCTCGGTATCGCCGCCGCTGACCACCGTGCAGCAGGACACCAAGCAGGCCGGCCAGCTGCTGGTGGAAAAACTGCTGGCGCTGATCAACGGCCAACCGGTCGATGGCCTGAGCATTCCGGTGAAGCTGGTCGCGCGCGAGTCCTCGCTGCACCGGTAACCGGTAGAAGCAAAGCCAGAGCAGTCGAGCAAGCTCGACGCTACGAAGCCATGCGTCAACCTTGGGCGAAGTCCTTCAGGATCTCGCCCACGCCGCTCGGGGACACCTCGAAGCCCAGCGAGGTGCCGGGGTTGATCACCACACCGTAGCCCCCCGGTACGCGGCGCAGTACGTCCAGCATCCGCCAGCGGATCTGGTGCGGCGCCTGCTGGTTGTAGATGCCCACCCGCGCAGGATCGGTGAACACCGCCACGTGCAGGGTACCCTGCTTGTCGAACAGCAGCGGGTCGAAGCCGCTGCCGTCGGGGGTCACCAGGCTGCCAGTCAGCAGCACCACTTCGGAAGCAACGAACGCCTGCATGAAGGCGCGGATCGGCACGGCGCCGTCCATGGCCGCCTTCAGCAGGGTTTCGATCGGGGTCTGCGGGGCAAGGTCGGTCATGACGGTACGGCAGGCAATCAGGGGGGCCATTGTAGAGTCGAGCTTGCTCGACTGCTCGAAGAGCGTGCCAACCAAGGTTGGCACCTACCAGAGCGGGCGTGCCAACCAAGGTTGGCACCTACCGGAGCCGGCGTGCCAACCAGGGTTGGCACCTGCCAGGTAGCGCCGGGCCATGCCCGGCGGCACCCTCAACGTCCCAGTCGCTGGTCCCGCGCCTGCTGGTCGGCCATGGCCTTGTCCAGTTCGGCCTGCAGCGCTGGCTGCTTCACCTGCGCATCCAGCACATACACCTTCACCCCGTGCGCGGGCACGTTGGTCTGCAGGCGGCCCTTCACCTTCACTTCGCCGCCGCCCAGCGCGTCGCGCCAGGTGCCGGACTGCAGGTAGCGATCCACTTCGAAGCTGCGCGCGGCTTCGCCCTTGTTCAGCAGCACCAGCGCGGTCTGCGCCACGTCACCGTGTTGCAGCACGCGGAAGAACACCGCCTCGTCGCCCTGCAGGCGCTCGTTCACCTGCAGGCCGCGCTGCAGGGCCGGGGTCGCCTCGCGCAGCTTGGCGATGCGCTGCAGCGGCGCGAAGATCGGGCTCTGCGGCGCGGCATCCACGCGTGCCTGGCCGAAGTAGGCGCGGTTGCCGGCATGTTCGGCACGACCGCGCATGAAGCCGGTTTCCGAACCGTAATAGACCACCGGAATGCCGCGTGCGGTGAACAGCCAGTTGTGCGCGTCGATGAAGCCATCGTCGCTGGCCTGCAGGCGCGGCATGTCGTGGTTGTCGTAGAAGCTCATCAGCTCGTACGGGTTGGCATACGGTCCACCGCTCAGGTGCAGCGGTTCGGCCAGCGTTTCAAAGCCTTTGCCGGCGGTGCCGAAGGTCTGCTCCATCGCGCCGCGCAGCGGGAAATCGAGCACGCTGACGTTGGCGTTGGCCGGCCAGGTATGTTCGGCGATGCTGGCCGCGTTGTAGTCGAAGGCCTCGCCGAACATGAACATGCCCGGGTGCTGCGCACGGATACGGCTGACGAATTCATGCCACCACGGGTGCGGCAGCCAGCCGATGGTGTCGATGCGCAGCGCATCCACGCCCTGCGCGGTCCACTGCAGGTAGGCCCCCACCAGATAGTCCATCACCGTCGGGTTGTCCTGGTTGAAGTCGGACAGCTCGGCCAGGTTGCCGTCGAAGATCGAGCCGTTCTTGCTGTCGACCGGGCCGATGTTGTTGTAGAAGGCGTGCAGCGGGTTGTGCTGCGGGTCCAGCTTCTGCGGCGGCAGGTTCTGGTGGTCGGCAATCAGCTTGCCGTCCTTGTCGAAGATCTGGCCGAACTGCGCCTGTCGCTTGGGCATGGTCCACGCCGGCGAACCATGGTTGCCGACGATGTCCAGCACCACCTTCAGGCCGGCAGCGTGCAGGCCCTTGTTGAGGCCGGCGAAATCCAGATCCTTGCTGGGCAGGTGCTCATCGAGCTTGTAGAAATTGATGCCCCAGTAGCCGTGGTAGCCGGTCTTGCCGCGGTCGGTCAGCGTGCTGGTGCAGCTGATGGCCTTGCTGCCGGTGAAGGCTTCGTCGGGGTTGTCGACGATGGGGGTGATCCACACCGCGCCGAAGCCCAGGTTGCGGATGTACTGCGTGTTGTCCAGCACGCCGCGGAAGTCACCGCCCAGGTAGCCGATGTTGCCGTCCACCTTGTCCGGGCACGGCACCGGAATATCGAAGGTGCGGTGCCTGCCCCCCTGGTCGCGATGGTCGTTGGACGGATCGCCATTGACGAAGCGGTCGGTCACCACGAAGTACACCGCATCGCTGGCGAACGGTTCGGTGGTGCCGACATACGCCGGGCGCGGCGCGGCCACGGCCTGGCCGGCAAACAGGGCTACACAGACAGCAACAGGCAACACAGCACGCATCACACCACCTCCGAACGCGACGGAACCCGCAGCACGCACACACCGGCCAGCAGCAGGCTGCAGCCGCCCAGCACCAGCACGTGCATCGGCTGGCCACCCAGCCATGCGCGCAGGGCGAAGCCCAGCGCACTGGCCGCGACCAACTGCGGGATCACAATGAAGAAATTGAAGATGCCCATGTACACGCCCATCTTCCTGGCCGGCACGCTGTCAGACAGCAAGGCATACGGCAGCGAGAGGATCGACGCCCAGGCAAAACCCACGCCCACCATCGACAGCAGCAGCCAGTGCGGATCGCGGATGAACATCAGCGAGATCAGACCGGCGCCGCCCAGCCACAGGTTCACCAGGTGGCTCCAGCGCAGGCCCACGGCGCGCACCATCAACGGGATGACCAGCGCGGCCAGCGCGGCAAAGCCGTTGTACGCGCCAAACAGCACGCCCACCCAGTTGGCACCTTCGTTGTAGGCGGCCGACTGCGGATCGGTGGAACCAAAATGGGTGCCGGCCACCGCGGCCGTGGTGTAGATCCACATGGCAAACAACGCAAACCACGAGAAGAACTGCACCCAGGCCAAGCGCCGCATGGTGATGGGCATCGCCCGCAGATCGTCGACGATTGCTGCCAGCATGTGGGTGCCCGGCAGCGAGCGGGCCACCGCCAGCAGCAGGCCGTAGCCCGCGCACAGGCCGGCCAGCACGTACAGCATCTTGTCGCCCTGGCGCCAGGCGATCAGCACCGCCAGCAGCAGGCCCACGCCCAGCCACAGCGCCACCTGCGACCACGGCGCGGGGCCGTTCACTGCGGCCGCGGCGTGGTGTGCCGGTGGTTCGGCGTCATCGAAACCGGCCAGCTCGGTGGGCGAATACTCCCGCGTGCTGACCACGGTCCAGGTGATCGCCGCCAACAGCACCACGGCACCGAAGTAGAACGCATAGCGCACCGTATCGGGCACTTCGCCGGCGGCCGCCGTGTTGGCCACACCGAAGTGGGCCAGGATGAACGGCAGGAAGCTGGCCACGATTGCGCCCACGCCGATGAAGAAGCTCTGCATGGCGTAGCCGGTGGGCCGCTGGCGCGGCGCCAACTGATCGCCCACGAACGCGCGGAACGGTTCCATCGATACGTTGATGGAGGCATCGAGCACCCACAGCGTGCCTGCCGCGATCCACAGCGTGGGCGAATTGGGCATCACCAGCAGCGCCAGCGTGGTCAGCACCGCGCCGATCATGAAGAACGGCCGGCGTCGCCCCCAGCGCGTCCACGTGCGGTCGGACAGGTAGCCGATCACCGGCTGCACCAGCAGACCGGTCAGCGGCGCGGCGATCCACAGCCCCGGCACCGACTCCATGTCCGCACCCAGCGTTTCGAAGATGCGGCTGGCATTGGCATTCTGCAGGGCGAAACCAAACTGGATGCCAAGGAAGCCGAAGCACATGTTCCAGATCTGCCAGAACGACAACTGGGGCTTGGCAGGACGGCTCATCGACTGCCCTCGACTGCGGCCACCGGCGCCACCTTCAGCGCCTGCACCTGGGCCTGGTTGAGCACGCCATCGCGCCCGCCCTTGCCGCCGGTGTAGTGCGCGAAGTGCTGCAGCGCGCTCATGTTGAAGCCCTCTTCCAGCTTCACCGTGCAACGTCCCTTGGGCACGCTGAACGTGGCGGCGGTGGAATCCTGCGCGGCCACGCTGTGCGGCAGCGTCACCGTCAGGCGCTGCGCGGGCTGGCCGGCGCACTGCACGGCCAGCTGCTTCACCGCAGCCGTCACCCCGGTGTTGATCGGGCCATTGGGGTTGTTGTACTGCAGGCGCAACCGCACAGGCCCGGCCTTGGCCGCAGTGAACTGCCACTGGCGCGCGCCGCGCAGCACCTGCTGCGGGCCCACGCACAGCATCGGGCTGTGCAGCGATTCCAGCGCACCGTCGCGCCGGGTCAGGCTCAGGCAGTGCTGCAGGCCGTCATCGCCCAGGCGTGCCACGCCCTTGCTGATCGCCGTCACCGCGCGGCCGTCCTGCCACAGCACCTGCCCTTCGGCCACCGGCACGGTCCAGCCCTTGCCGCTGCGCCGCGCCTGCGGTGCGGCCGGGGTTGCCGGCGCGCGCGCATTGGCATCGGCGGTGCTGGCGGGCAACGCGCGCGGCGGCGCGGCCACCAGCTGCACCGTGGTGGTGGTGCCGCGCGTCTTCACCTTGCCGGCCACCAGCAGGCCATCACCCACCTGCTTGGGCCGCTCCAGCACGTAGCGCTTGCCGTTGGCGTCCAGGGTGATGCGGCGCTGCTTGCCGAACAGTTCGGGCACCAGCGCCGCCGGCAGCTTGGGCTGCACGCGGCCATCGTCCTGCACGCCGAACACGCCTTCGGTGACCATGGCCAGATAACCGGCCACCGACCACAGCTGGCGCTCGGAATTGACCACCGGGCCACTGAGCGCGCCTTCGTCCACGTGCACGGCCTGGGTGACCAGTTCGTAGTTTTCCATGTTGGAACCGGCCAGCGCCGCGCCCTGCATCAGCGAGCGGATCTCGGCGGCGATGCGCGGGGCATCGTCCAGCTTGCGCGCGGCGCGCAGCGAATAGGCGCTGACGAACGGCCAGATGGCGCGGTTGTGGTAGATCGGCTGCTGCGCTTCCTGCGGCCACACCACCGGGCTGCCGGCCGGCCCCATCGGGTAGGCGGCCAGCGCACGCTGCGCGCGTTCGGCGGGCAGCACCTCGGCCAGGATGCCCAGCGACAGGCCCAGCAGGTCGACCTTGGCGTAGGGCACCGGGTGCGCCGCTTCGCCGATGTAGCTCATGTACTGGCCCATATCCTCGCGCCAGAAGCGTGCATCGATCTGCAGCGCCAGCGCATCGGCCCAGGCCTTGTACTGCTCGGCGCGCTCATCGCCCAGCTGCGCAGCCATCTGCTGGCCCAGGCGGAGGGCCTGGTAGTGCAGCACGTTGGTGGACAGCGCGTAGGAATCGCCGATGAAGCGCACGTTTTCGCGCGTCCAGTCCGGGTAGGTCTGCTCGCGCCAATCCAGGAACGAGGTCTCGCCGCGGTACAGGCCCATCTGCGCGTCGAACACCATCGCCCGGTCCTGCGCCAACGTGCCCTGCAGCGCCTGCCAGACCTGGTCGGCGAAGGCCGCATCATCCAGCAGGTGGCGCGCGGCCAGGAACCACACCACGCGGTCGCTGCTGATCGGCCAGCTACCGCCCGAGCCGGTGTCCTGGGCCACGAACAGGCCGGGCGTATGGCCATCGCGCGCCGGCGACAGCTTGAACTGCAGCGACTGCCGGGTGCGCTGCGGGTCCAGCTTCGCCAGCGCCAGATCAGCGGCGAAGCTGAGATCGCGGGTCCACACATAGGGCCAGCGCGCGCCGGTCTGGAAGCACTCGCAGGGCACCGGGCGGCCTTCATCGAAGGCCGGATCGCGGATCGCATCCACGCGGTCCTGGTCCATTTCCTGCTGGGCCAGGGCGAACAGCGCATCGAACATCACGCTGGCGGTCTGGCTGCGCATGGGCGCGGCAGCAATCTGCACGTCACCCTTGGGCGCATGCAGCACGAAGCTGCCCTTGGCAGCGGCTTCGGCACGCGCGTGGCGGCCGTTGAATTCCAGGTCGGCCGCGTGCGCGGTCGTACCCAGCGCTGCCCCCAGGGCAGCTGTCAGGCAAATGATCTTCAGCATCGAAGCGGCAGACCGGCTTGCGCCCGTCGACCTCCCTCCCTCTCTGCACCGTTGTGGGTCCGCGCCACCGGAACCGGTGCGCGGGCGCGGCCCCTCCCTCAAGGTGCCTTGCCCCATGGTAGACGCGGCGCCATGGCCTGCGTCCAGTTGCATACGTATTCATGGCTACCGCGTGAAGACTGGGCGCCGTGCTGGCTTATGGTCCGGGTCTGCCAAAGGCGCCTTGGGAGGGGAAATGCCGGCTTTTTCTGTTGCAGTCCGCGCGATGTTCGCGCCGGTGTTCGGCATGGCCCTGCTGGGTCTGGCGGTGGTGGCCCAGGCCGCGCCGCAGGTCACCCGGGTGGAATCGCCGGGCAAGGTGCTGGCGGTCAGCCTGGTGCTCGATGGCGGTACCGCGCGCTACCGGGTGGAACGCCTGGGCGCGCCCGTGGTGGACGATTCCAAGCTGGGCTTCGTGCTGCGCGATGGCCGCCTGGATCGTGATTTCGTCCAGCTGGGCGAACAGCGGCGCAGCGTGGACGAGACCTGGGAACAGCCCTGGGGCGAGCGCCGGGTCACCCGCAACCACTTCAACGAACTGACCGTGCAGCTGGCCGAGACCACCGGCAGCAAGCGCCGCCTGGACGTGGTGTTCCGCGTGTACGACGACGGGCTGGGTTTCCGCTACGTGTTCCCCGAGCAACCCAACCTGCGCGAGGCGATCATCGATGACGAGCTGACCGAGTTCGCCATCGCGGCCGACTCCACCGCCTGGTGGATTCCGGCCGGCGAACCGATCCACTACGAATACCTGTACCAGCGCACGCCGCTGCGCGAAGTACCGCTGGTGCATACGCCGATGACCCTGCGCAGCCACGACGGCCTGCACGTGGCCATCCACGAGGCCGCGCTGGTGGACTACGCCGGCATGTGGCTGCGCCGCACCGAGGGCCAGCGCCTGCGCGCGCAGCTTTCGCCGTCGGCGGAAGGCTGGAAAGTGCGCCGCGCCCTGCCCTTCGCCACGCCGTGGCGCACCCTGCAGATCGCCGACCGTGCCGGTGGCCTGGTCGAGTCGGACCTGATCCTCAACCTCAACGAGCCCAATGCGCTGGGCGACGTGACCTGGGTGAAGCCGGCCAAGTACCTGGGCGTGTGGTGGTCGATGCACCTGGACAACGAAAGCTGGGCGACCGGCCCGAAGCATGCGGCCACCACGGCCAAAACCAAGAAGGTGATCGACTTCGCCGCCGCGCACGGCTTCCGCGGCGTGCTGGTGGAAGGCTGGAATCCCGGCTGGGACGGCATGTGGGTGGGCAACGGCTACGACTTCGATTTCACCCGCGCCACGCCCGATTTCGATATCGAAGCACTGTCCGCCTACGGCCTGAAAAAGGGCGTGCACCTGATCGGCCACCATGAAACCGGCTGCGCCATCGAGCATTACGAGGACCAGCTGGGCGCCGCGCTGGACCTGTATGCGCGGTTGGGCATTGACCAGTTCAAGACCGGCTACGTCTGCGATGACGGCCAGATCGACCGCCGCAATCCGGCCGGCGGCCCGCTGTGGCGCGAGTGGCACGACGGCCAGTTCATGGCCCGCCATCATCTGAAGGTGGTGCAGGAAGCCGCACAGCGGCACCTGTCGGTGAACCCGCACGAGCCGATCAAGGACACCGGCCTGCGCCGCACCTACCCGAACTGGATCTCGCGCGAAGGCGCCCGCGGCATGGAATACAACGCCTGGGGCCAGCCGCCGAACCCGCCCGAACACGAGGTCAACCTGGTGTTCACCCGCATGCTGGCCGGGCCGTTCGACTACACGCCCGGCATCCTCAGCCTGAAGGGCCGCCACGGCCAGGCCATTCCCAGCACGCTGGCCCGCCAGCTGGCGCTGTACGTGGTGCTGTACAGCCCGATCCAGATGGCCGCCGATCTGCCCGAGCACTATCTGCAGCACCGCGAGGCGTTCCGCTTCATCGAGGACGTGGCGGTGGACTGGGAACAGAGCCGCGTGCTCGATGGCGAAGTGGGCGACTACGTGACGATCGTGCGCCGCGACCGCAACAGCCGTGACTGGTTCCTGGGCAGCATCACCGATGAACACGGCCGCGTGCTGCCGGTGTCGCTGGGCTTCCTGGAGCCGGGCGTGCGCTACCGCGCCGAGATCTACCGCGATGGCGAAGGCGCGGATTTCCGCAGCAACCCGTTCGCGTTCAAGCGCGAGACCCGTGAAGTCACCAGCGCCGATGCCCTGACCCTGGTGCTGGCACCGGGCGGTGGCCAGGCAATTCGTTTCACGCCGATCCACTGAACCACCGTTCCTGCGCACGCCGGGCGCGTCCCGGCGCTGCCGGGAGGGGACCATGGAATCGTTTACAACGCTGCAAACGCCATTGAATACGTATGCAGGGTGATTCCGCCGAACAACGCGCTGCCTACCATAGCGGCGACGACAGCGGCCACCGCGTCGCACGTTTCCGGCCCCGCCGGGACGACCACAAAATGCTCTACAACATTGCCTGGGAGGGGAAAATGTTGAACCACAAGCGCAGCGCGCTGAGTCTGGCGCTGGCCGTCGTACTGGTGCCGTCGCTGGCATCGGCGCAGTCCACCGAAGCCACCGCCACCGATCCGTCCGCCACCAACCTGGACACCGTGCAGGTAACCGGCATCCGCCGCGGCATCGAAAACGCCATTGCGGTGAAGCAGAGCGCCACTTCGGTGGTCGAAGCGATTTCCGCCGAAGACATCGGCAAGCTGCCCGATGTCAGCATCGCCGAATCGCTGGGCCGCCTGCCCGGCCTGGCCGCCCAGCGCGTGGCTGGCCGTGCCCAGGTCATCAGCGTGCGCGGCCTGTCGCCCGACTTCGCCACCACCCTGCTCAACGGCCGTGAAGTGGTCAGCACCGGCGACAACCGCAGCGTTGAGTTCGACCAGTACCCGTCGGAACTGGTGAACGGCGTGACTGTGTACAAGACCCCGGACGCGGCCCTGGTCGGCCAAGGCCTGTCGGGCACCATCGACATGCAGACCGTGCGCCCGCTCAGCTTCCCCGAGCGCGTGATCGCCGTCAGCGGCCGCCTGCAGAAGAGTTCTCTGGGCGAAGCGGCCAACGTCGATGAATTCGGCAACCGCTTCAGCGCCAGCTACATCGACCAGTTCTTCGACAAGACCCTGGGCATCTCGATCGGTTACGCGCACAGCGATAACCCGATCCAGGAAAACCAGGTGGGCCTGTACGAACCGTGGACCACCGAGCAGACCACCAACGGCAACCGCCCGGGTCTGGCCGCTGGCACCTACTTCTCCGATGGCATCAAGGCCCTGCGCCGTACCGGCAACAACAAGCGCGACGGCGTGATGGCCACCATCCAGTTCCGGCCGAACAACGCCTGGACCAGCACCTTCGATGCGTTCCACACCGAAGCCGAACAGATCGACACCGCCAACCAGTTCGAGGTCAACCTCAGCAACTACAACGGCGGTTACACCCCGGGCCTGCTGATCAGCAACCCGCAGGTCAATGCCGATGGCACCTTCACCGGGGGCACCGCCAGCGGCGTGTACCCGCTGGTGCGCGGCATGTACAACAAGCGCAAGGACAAGATCGATGCGTTTGGCTGGAACAACGAGTTCACCTTCGGCAGCGTGAAGCTGGTGGCCGACCTGAACTACTCCAAGGCCACCCGTGACGAGCTGAACCTGGAAAACAACCTGCAGCTGACCCCGATGCCGCAGCTGGACACCATCGGCCTGGTGGTGAACCCGAACGGCTTTTCGCAGATCTCGCCGGGCCTGGATTATTCCAACCCCGATGCGCTGTTCCTGACCAACACCATCTACGGTTCCGGCTACGGCAAGGTGCCGCAGGTGGAAGACCGCCTGAAGGGCGGCAAGCTGGCGGCCACCATCACCCTGCCCGAAGCGATGGCGTCGTGGGCACCGGACCTGGACATCGGCGTGAACTACGCCGACCGCCGCAAGACCAAGACCCAGTCCGAAGGCAACATCCTGCTGGGCGCCCAGGGCGATGCCAACATCGCCTCGGACCTGCAGTATTCGCCGGTGAACCTGGGCTTTGCCGGCATCGGCAACATTCCGGCCTGGAACGTGCCGGCCGCCGTGGCCCGCTACATGACCTTCGATCCGGTCGACAACCTGGATTACCTGATTCCCAAGTCGTGGGTGGTGGAAGAGAAGATCACCACCGCCTGGGCGCGCCTGAACATCAACACCGACATCGGCGTGGTGGGCGTGCGCGGCAACATCGGCGTGCAGATGCAGCACACCGACCAGAGTTCGGATTCGCGCTACTGGGACAGCTCGCAGCCGGCCGGCAGCAACATCCAGCCGTATTCCAATGGCAAGACCTACAACGACTGGCTGCCCAGCTTGAACCTGGCCTTCATGTTCCCGCATGAGCAGACCCTGCGCTTCGCCGTGGCCAAGCAGGTCGCCCGCCCGCGCGTGGACCAGATGCGCGCCGGCCTGGAATTCGGCGTGGATACCGCCACCGGCAAGCCCGGCGGCAGCGGCGGCAACCCGCTGCTGGACCCGTGGCGCGCCACCGCCATCGACCTGTCCTACGAAAAGTACTTCGGTGAGAAGGCCTACGTGGCCGCCGCTGTCTTCTACAAGGACCTGAAGAGCTACGTGTACACCCAGTCGGTGGACAACTACGACTTCACCGACCTGCTGGGCAGCTACGTGCCGCCGCCGGGCATGACTGTGCCGGTGCTGACCACCGGTACGTTCTCCTCGCCGCAGAACGGCAAGGGCGGCACGCTGAAGGGCCTGGAACTGACCGCATCGTTCCCGCTGGACATGCTGACCGACAGCCTGCGCGGCTTCGGCGTGCAGGCCAGCGCCACCTTCAACAAGAGCGACATCGAGATCCTGGACCCGGAAAGCGCCTCCAGCGTGGGTACCGATCCGATCAGCCTGCCGGGCCTGTCCGACCGCGTGTACAACTTCACCGCCTACTTCGAGCGCAATGGTTTCGAAGCACGCGTGAGCCAGCGCCGTCGTTCGGATTTCATCGGTGAAATCGGCAACTTCAACGGTAACCGCACGCTGCGTTACGTGGTGGGCGAGAACGTGACCGATGCGCAGGTCAGCTACACCTTCAGCGACAGCAGCGCCCTGCGTGGCCTGACCCTGCTGCTGCAGGGAAGCAACCTGACCAACGAGCCGTACCGCACCTACGCCGGCACCAAGAATCGTCCGCTGGAATACATCGAGTGGGGCCGCACCTACGTGCTGGGCGTGAACTACAAGTTCTGACCCACGCCGTGGAAGCCACAGGAAACCCGCTGCGCAGGCAGCGGGTTTTCTTTTGCGTCGGCGTTGGCGGAGGGTTGGCCCTGCCCATCCACGCATGGCATGGATCCACTGGAAATGCCCATCCACGCCATGCGTGGATACGCCAACCCCGGCCCCCACGCACAAAAAAGGGACGGGGCGCTTCGGCCCCGTCCCCGCAAGTACCGCCACCGGAGAAATCGGTCAGCTGCGTCGGGCGCAATACACCGCGCGCGGCGGCAGCCGCAGTTCGTTGCCTTCCACCGTGCCCGCATCCGGGCCCGGCACCGCCACCTGTTCCCAACGGCCGGCCGGCAGCGGATGGCTGACCGGCGCTGCCGACAGGTTGAAGGCCAGCAGGAGAGTTTCATCTGCAAGCATACGCTGGAAAAGCAGCACCGGCTCGGCGCTGTCCAGGAACTGGATGTCGCCGTGCAGCAGGGCCGGCTGGCTGCGCCGCCAGGCCAGGAAATCGCCGAAGGCGCTCAGCACCGAGTGCGGGTCGGCCTGCTGCACCGCCACCGCGGCGGCACGGTGCTCGGCCGGAATCGGCAGCCACGGCTTGCCGGTGGTGAAGCCGGCCAGCGGGGCATCGGTCCACGGCAGCGGCGTGCGGCAGCCGTCACGGCCCTTGAAGTTGGGCCAGAAAGTGATGCCATACGGGTCCTGCAGGTCCTCGAACGGCACCTCGGCTTCGGCCAGGCCCAGTTCCTCGCCCTGGTACAGGCAGACCGAGCCGCGCAGCGAACACAGCATGGCCACCAGCATGCGGGCCAGACGCGGGTCGGCCGGGTGACCGCCCCAGCGGCTGACCGCCCGCTCCACATCGTGGTTGGACACCGCCCAGCACGGCCAGCCTTCGGTCATCACCGCTTCCAGGCGCGAGACCGTATCGCGGATATAGGCCACGCTGTAGTCGTCCACCAGCAGCTCGAAGCTGTAGCCCATGTGCAGGCGGCCGTACTGGGTGTACTCGGCAGTGGTGGCCAGCGAATCTTCCGACGAGATCTCGCCCAGGCTCACCGCGCCCGGGTATTGGTCCAGCAGCGCGCGCAGCTGTTCCAGGAACGGCAGGTTTTCCGGCTGGGTATTGTTGTAGTAGTGGTACTGGTAGGCGTACGGGTTGTCCGGGCTGAAGCCGCGGCCCACCCGCTTGTCCGCCGGTTTGGGCGGGTTGTCGCGCAGCTGCGCGTCGTGGAAACAGAAGTTGATGGCATCCAGGCGGAACCCATCCACGCCGCGGTCCAGCCAGAAGCGCACGTTGTCCAGCGTGGCCTGCTGCACCGCCGGGTTGTGGAAGTTCAGGTCCGGCTGGTCGACCAGGAAGTTGTGCAGGTAGTACTGCTCGCGGCGCGGTTCCCACTGCCAGGCGCCGCCGCCGAACAGCGACAGCCAGTTGTTGGGCGGGGTGCCGTCTTCGCGCGGGTCGGCCCAGACATACCAGTCCGCCTTCGGGTTGCTGCGGTCCTGGCGGCTTTCACGGAACCAGGCGTGCTCGATCGACGTATGGCTCAGCACCTGGTCGATCATCACCTTCAGGCCCAGACCGTGTGCCTTGGCCAGCAGGCGGTCGAAGTCGTCCAGGTTGCCGAACAGCGGGTCCACATCGCGGTAATCGGCGATGTCATAGCCGAAATCGGCCATGGGCGATCGGAAGAACGGCGAGATCCAGATCGCATCCGCGCCCAGCGCGGCAATGTAGTCCAGACGCTCGATGATGCCCGGCAGGTCGCCTACCCCGTCGCCGTTGGCGTCGAGGAAACTGCGCGGGTAGATCTGGTAGATGACGGCTCCGCGCCACCATGGATTGTGCGACATCGACAGCCCCCCTCCGGGCATGCGGGACCCGCCGGAAGCGGGCCGAAAAGCAACTCCGGCAAGCTTAGCGGCGGCCTCCCGGCGATGGCGCTGGCTGCATACGTATTCACGCCGCAGGGCCGGCCAGCGGCCCGCGAAAAGACCGGTCGGTCCGGTTTCCGCCCGAATTCACGGCCAGCGCCTATAATCGGGGGGAGCCTGAAAGCCTGATCGCATGACCATCACTGAAGACACCCGTCCCGCCCTGGGCCTGCCCCAGATCCAGTCGCTTGCTGCGGCCGACATGGCCGCCGTCGATGCCCTGATCCGGCGCCGGCTGTCCTCGGACGTGGTGCTGATCAACCAGATCGCCGACCACATCATCTCCGCCGGCGGCAAGCGCCTGCGCCCGATGCTGGTCATGCTGGCCGGCCACGCGGTCGGTCAGGCCGGGCCGGAGCACCACCAGCTGGCGGCCATCATCGAGTTCATCCATACCTCGACCCTGCTGCACGACGACGTGGTAGACGAATCCAGCCTGCGCCGTGGCCGCAGCACCGCCAACGCCCTGTGGGGCAATGCGCCGAGCGTGCTGGTGGGCGATTTCCTGTACTCGCGCAGCTTCCAGCTGATGGTGGAACTGGACCGCATGCCGGTCATGCGGATCCTGGCCGACACCACCAACCGCATCGCCGAAGGCGAAGTGCTGCAGCTGCTGCACGTGCACAACCCGGACACCGACGAAGCGGCCTACCTGCGCGTGATCGAGCGCAAGACCGCGGTGCTGTTCGCCGCCGGCACCCGCCTGGGCGCGCTGGCCAGCGGCCAGGACGAAGCCACCCAGCAGGCCCTGTACGACTACGGCATGCACCTGGGCTACGCCTTCCAGATTGCCGATGACGTGCTCGATTACTCGGCCAATGCCGAGGAACTGGGCAAGAACCTGGGCGACGACCTGGCCGAGGGCAAGGCCACCCTGCCGCTGATCCACGCCATGGCCCACTCCGACCCGGCCACCCGCGAGCGCCTGCGCACCATCGTGCAGGACGGCGACGCCTCGGCCATGCCGGAAGTGCTGGCCGCGATCCGCGCCACCGGTGGCCTGGAATACAGCCGCCGCCGCGCCGAGGAATACGCCGAAGCCGCCGAGCGCGCGCTTGATGGCCTGGGCGACAACGATGCGGTCGCCGCCCTGCGCGGCCTGGCCCGCTACGCGGTGCAGCGCTCGCATTGATCGGTGAAGGCGTGCCGACCAACGTCGGCACACACAATGACCGGCAGGTGCCGACCGTTGGTCGGCACAGAAGCATCGGTAGGTGCCGACCCTGGTTGGCACAGAAGCATCGGTAGGTGCCGACCTTGCTCGGCACAGAAGCATCGGTAGGTGCCGACCTTGGTCGGCACAGAAGCATCGGTAGGTGCCGACCTTGGTCGGCACAGAAGCATCGGTAGGTGCCGACCTTGGTCGGCACGCCCTCACCAGTCGAGCATGGCTCGACTCTACAAAAACCGTTCCTCGAAGAACTCATCCAGCGCCTTCCACGCGCGCTTGGCCGCGCGTTCGTTGTACTGGCACCCCGGCGGGCTGTTGGCATCGCGCTCGGCAAAGCAGTGCACCGCGCCGCTGTAGTTGGTGAATTCCCAGTCGACCTTGGCCGCGTCCATTTCCTTCTGGAAACTGCCGATGTCCTCGGCCGTCACGCTGGTATCGTCGGCGCCATTGAGCACCAGCACAGAAGGGTGCGTGCCACCGGCCCGTGCAGGCAGGGGTGAGCCCAGGCCGCCGTGCAGGCTGACCACACCGGCCAGCGGCGCACCGGCACGGGCCAATTCCAGCACCGTGGTGCCACCGAAACAGAAGCCGACCGCACCGATCCGGCTGGCATCCAGCGGTGCCTTGCCGGCCTGCGCCTTGAGCACGTTCACCGCTTCCAGCGCGCGTGCGCGCAGCAGGGGCCGGTCGTTGCGCAGCTTGGTTGCCACCGGGCCGGCCTCGGCATCGGTCTTCGGCCGCACGCCCTTGCCGTACACATCGGCCACCAGCACCACGTAGTCATCGCCGGCCAACTGCTTGGCCTTCTCAATCGCCGATGCGTTCACGCCCTTCCAGTTGGGCACCATCACCAGGCCGGGGCGCTTGTCACTGTCGCCGTCGTCGTAGACCAGCACACCACTGAAGGTCGTGCCCTGGTGCGTCCATTCCACCGGCTGGGTCTTCATCGCCGCCCACGCCGGCATCGCCGCCAGCCCCAGCACCATCGCTACACCATACCGCCAGCTGTTCATGCGCCTGCTCCAGAAAGAAGGGAAGCAGGCTGCACAGCGTCCACGCCTGCCAGTGCGCATTCTGCATTGGCGGCGTGACGCAGGTGTGGTTGGATAACCCCCTGTTCCTGCTTCCCAGCAATTGAATGAACCTGGTAGACCGTTTCCTGTCCGGCCTTGTTGCCCGCTTGCCGGAAGATGACGCCCCGCAGTGGGCCCACGTGCAGGGCGCCAGCGCCGACGACCTGCAACGCCTGCGCTCGCAGTGGCCGCAGGTGCCCGACAGCTTGGTGCAGCTGCTGTCGCGCGTGGATGGCACGCACTACCGTGAGTACCCCGGTGGTGAGGTCTGCGTGCTGGTGCTGGGCTCGGACGTAGGGGACTACCCGTACTTCCTGCGCTCGGTCGAACAGATCTTCGAAGACCAGCGGCAGTGGCACGACAGCATCCGTTCCATCTACGAGGAATGGCTGGACGACGAGCCGGACATCCTCGGCGCCGGCATCGACGGCGATCTGCCGATGAACCGCCGCCTGTGCTTCTCGCACTGCATGAACAACGGCGGCACCTCGATGCTGTATCTGGATTTCGATCCCGCTCCGGGCGGCACCGTCGGCCAGGTAGTGCGCTACCTGCACGATCCGGACAGCTACACGGTCATCGCCGCCAGCTTCGATGCCTACCTGCAGGACTTGATCGAACGCGATTACAGCTTCATCGAGTAGATCCACGCCATGCGTGGATGGGGCTCACGCGCTTTCACCCGCGTTCGATCCACTGCAACGTTCCCGGTTCGAACGCCAGCAGATCGGCCGCCGCCAGCTGCGCGCGCGACCAGCGACGCTCCGGCGGCTTCGGCTGCCGGGCCCCCACCGCACCGTCGTAATCGCGCACCAGCAGGCCAATACGCGCCGCGCCTGCGCCCAGCAGCGCATCAATCCGCTGCAGCCACTGCCCGGCATCGCCCAGCGCCTGTTCCCGGCGCACCTGCTGATCCTGCTCGTGCCGCGCCCGCTGCTCGGCCAGCGCGCGGGCGATCTTCGCCTCGCTCCAGCCCTTCTTGCGCCAGCGGTCGGCATCGCCCTTCCATTCCGGCTCGGCCCGCGCCGACGCCAGCGCCGTGCCGCAATCGCAGTGCGCGGCGCTCAGCCAGGGCTGCCAGCCGGGGCCGACCGCCGCCTGCAGGCTGGGCGAGGCCTGCGCGAACAGGCGCCGGCCACTGCGGCTGAAGACCGCGGCGGCAGTGTCGTGGGCCAGCGTAGTGGGCAGGAACACGGTAATGAAGGTGCACATGCGGGCGTCCGGGTCCGTCCGGGAATGCAGCGATGGTAACGCGCCCCTGGAGTAGATCCACGCCATGCGTGGATAGGGGTCAGAGCCCTTTCCTGCGGAAAGGGATCTGACCCCTGGGCCTGCCCTACCCGATGCCCAGCCCCGGAATCGCGCTGATGCTGTCCGGGTTGAATCCGGCCAGTTCGGCAAAGTGGCGGCCACGCGCCACGTAATCGCGATAGGCACCAAAACTCGGCGCGCCCGGTGACAGCAGCACCACCCCGCCCTGCGCGCCCAGCGCGGTACGCGCCAGCGCCATTGCCTCGGGAAGATCGCGCGCCGCGTGCAGGCCGAAGCGGCCGGCATCGGCCAGCGGCTGCAGCATGGCGTGGATGCGCGGGCCGTTGCTGCCCATGGTCACGATCTCCACCGGCGGCACGTCGTGCGCCATGTGCTGCATGAAATCGGTCCAGTCCAGGCCACGGTCGTGCCCGCCCACCAGCAGCGCGATGCGCTGCCCAGCGAAGCATTCCAGCGCCGCCAAGCTGGCGTGCGGCGTGGTGCTGATCGAATCGTTGACGTAGGTCAGGCCATCGGCCACGCCAATGCGCTGCAGACGGTTGGGCAACGGTTGGAAATCCTGAACCGCCGGTGCCAGCGCCACCGCATCCAGCCCCAGCGCTTCCAGCGCGGCCAGCACCGCGCACAGATTGCCGCGGTTGTGGCGGCCAGGCAGCGGCGTGTTGCGGGTATCAAACACCGCCTGCTCGCCGCGGTGCACGATGTCGCCACGCATGTGCCAGCCCTGCGGCTGGTTGAACCAGACCACTTCGCTGTCGGGCAGCGACAGCGCGGCCAGATGCGGATCAGCTGCATTGAGCACGGCGATGCGCGGCGCGGCCTCGGTCACCAGCCGCAGCTTGTCCTCGATGTAGCGCTGCTCGCTGCCGTGCCAGTCCAGGTGTTCCGGGAACAGGTTCAGCACCACCGCCACCTGCGGGCGGGCGCCACTGCGCGCCACTTCGCCGGTCTGGTAGCTGGACAGCTCCACCGCCCAGTAGTCGGGGGCAGGCTGCGGGTCCAGCACTTCCAGCAGCGGCAGGCCGATGTTGCCGACCAGTCCGGTGCGGTAACCAGCGGCGCGCAGCAGGTGCGCGACCAGCGCGGTGGTGGTGCTCTTGCCCTTGGTGCCGGTCACGCACACGGTGTCGTGCACGATGCCATCGGCACCGGCGTGTTCGGCGAACCACAGCGCGGTGCCGCCGATGAAGACCGTGCCCTGCGCGGCCGCCGCCAGCGCGATCGGCTGGTACGGGCTGATGCCGGGCGACTTGATCACCACATCGAACGCAGCCAACGCCTCGGCGGTGGGTTCACCGCGCACGTCCAGCAACCCCTGCGTTTCCGCACGCGCCGCCTCGGCCTCGGCGGCCGGGCAGAACAGGCTCAGGGCCAGCGCGGGCAGGCGCGCGCGCAGCACGGAAAATGCCGCACGGCCCTCACGCCCCCAGCCCCACAGCGCAACGCGCTTTCCTTCAAGCTGCGAAATCTTCACGCACCTGTTCCCACAGCGCGGCCGGAATGCGGTGCTCGCCCTGCAGCTGCAGCAGCGGTGCCAGTTCCAGTTCAGCGGCATCCAGCTGCGGCTGGATCTCGTTGCAGAAGCGCTTCACCAGCACGTCTTCCTTCCATTCCGGGCGCTGCGCCAGGGTCGCCATCGCCGCGCGCGATTCGCGGCCTTCGCCCACGCATTCGAACGGCTTGTGGTCCTGGAATTCCAACAGCGCATCGAAGCCCGCGGCCTGCTCCGCATCGTCCAGCAGGTTGCGTCCGAAGATGCGCACCAGGCGCGTCTTGGGCATGAACGGGGCCAGCGCCAGGAATACGAAATGGCACTTCGGGCAGACGCCACACCAGCGGTTCACCGGGCGCTCGCCCAGGATGTGGAAATTGCGGTTGCAGCTGGAGAAATGCGCGTCGTAGAAATCGGTCTTGGCGAACTGGCGGGCCACCGCCAGCTCGGACATCGGGCGCAGCAGCGAGTAATAGTGCAGATCGGCGGCCACCTGCTGCTGCACGTGGTTGCCGAAGGCCTGCTCGAAGGCCCAGCCCTTGGACCACTGGTGGTTCACTTCACCGGTGCCGGGAATCTGGCTGCCATAGCTGGCCGAACGCTCGTTGGAGAACACCACCTGGTCCACGCCCTGCAGCAGCGCGGCCAGCACCATGATCGCCGAGTTCACCGCAGTGACCGGAATATGGCCGTTCCAGGCGCCCTGGCGGTTCAGCTCGAACAGTTCCGGTGCCAGCGCGCGGCCCAGGTTCAGGGTCGGCAGGCCGGTGCGCTCGGCACAGGCGCGGATCAGCTGCGAACCGCCGATCCAGGTCACCGTCTCGTCCACGCCGGCACGGCGCAGCGCTTCAATGCTGACCAGCGAATCCTTGCCGCCGCCGATGGCCACCAGCGCGTGCGGCTGCAGGCCCAGTGCCGGCGCCTGCACCGCCTGGCCCTGCACCGGCAGGCGGAAACGCCCGCGCAGGTTCAGGCCGTTGCGGTAGGCGAATTCGCCCAGGCCGTTGAGGTAGACCGTTTCCACCAGCGCCGCGGTCTCAGCATCGATGGCATAGCTGTCGATGCTGACCGTCTCCGGCACGCCCGCCTTGTAGTAGCTGACGCCGGCGATCAGGTGCAGCAGCTGCAGTGCACGCTGCACCGCGGCCGCGCGTGCCTCGTCCAGCACGAACGGAGCGCCCGGCACGGTGATGGTTTCCACCATCTCCGGGCCATCGTCGAAGGCGTAGACCAGCTTGGCCACGCCGGTGTCCGCAGCGAACTCGCAGCGGACGAAGCGGAAGCGGGAAACCTGGTGTTTATCGAAAGCAGTCATGGTGGATCCAGTTCAAGCGCGGTCAGGCACGCCCCGCGCGAAGGCGCAGGACGTGTCGGTGGGCGGGTGCAGGGCGCGGAGGGCAGCGATCACTCGATCACGTCTTCGCGCGGCATCGCCCGCTGGTTGTAGGTGTTGGACATCACGTAGCCGTAGGCACCGGCGTCGGCGATCAGCATCACGTCGTCCGGCGCGGTCGACACCGGCAGCTTGCGGCGCTTGCCGAACACATCGCTGGACTCGCAGATCGGGCCCACCACATCGAACGCCGCTTCGGCATAACCGCCCTGGCGGCTGAGGTTCTCGATGTCGTGCCAGGCGTCGTACAGGGCCGGGCGCATCAGCGTGTTCATGCCGGCATCCAGGCCGACGCGGCGCACGCCGTCCTTTTCCACCACCTGGGTGGCATGGGTCAGCAGCACGCCCGATTCAGCCACCAGGTAGCGGCCCGGCTCGATTGCCAGGCGGAATGCCGGGTGCAGCGCCTTGACCTCGGCCAGGCCCTCGGCCCAGGCGTCCAGGTCGAACGGCTCGTCTTCCTCGCTGTACGGAATCGGCAGGCCACCACCGATGTCGATGGTCTGCACGCTGCCGATGCGGCGGGCGAAACCGGCCAGTTCATCGCACATCAGGCGCCAGTGCTGCGCGGTTTCCACGCCGCTGCCCAGGTGCGCATGCAGGCCGACCACGCGGGTGCCCAGATCGGTGGCGGTGCGCACGAACTCATCCACGCGCGCCATCGGCAGGCCGAACTTGGAATCCTTGCCGCCGGTGCGGACCTTGGCATGGTGGCCTTCGCCACGACCGAGGTCCACGCGCAGCCAGATTTCGCGGTTGCGGAACAGGTCCGGCCAGCGCTGCAGCGCTTCCAGGTTGTCCACGGTGACGGTGACGCCGAGCGCGAAGCCGGCTTCGTACTCTTCGCGCGGGCAGAAGCTGGGGGTGAACAGCACGCGCTTGGGCGACAGTTCCGGCAGGTGCTGGAACACGTGCTTCAGCTCACCGTGAGATACGCATTCCAGGCCGAAACCTTCGGCTTCCAGCAGCTGCAGAATGGCCGGGTGGCTGTTGGCCTTGATCGCGTAGTAGCGCTGGTCGATCGGCTTGATCGCGGCCAGCGCGCGGGCGCGGGCACGCACGGTGGGCAGGTGGTAGACGTAGCGCGGCGTGCCGGCGTCGGCCAGCTGCAGCAGGTGCGCACGCTGGCCACGCCACCACGGCGTGCCGCGCGGGCGCACGGTGCCGGCAATCTCGCGCCAGCGCGGGCCGAACACTTCGGTTTCTTCCACCGGCATCGCGCCACTGTCGATCAGCTCGGCATGCAGGATCGGCAGCAGGCCATCGGCATCGGCTTCGTCGATCACGAAGGTCAGGTTCAGGTCGTTGGACGACTGCGAGATCATGTGCACGCGCTCGCGGCCGAACGTGGCCCACACGTCCGACAGCTTATGCAGCAGCGAGCGCATGCCACGGCCAACCAGGGTGATGGCCGCGCACGGCACGATCACCTTCACCTTGCAGATCTGCGAAAGGTCGGCCGACAGCGCGGCCAGCACATCGGTGTTGACCAGGTTCTCGGACGGGTCCAGCGACACGGTGACGTTGGTTTCGGCCGAACCGATCAGGTCCACCGACAGCCCGTGTTTCTTGAACAGGCCGAACACATCGGCCAGGAAGCCGACCTGCTGCCACATGCCGATGCCTTCCATCGACACCAGCACGATGCCGTTGCGGCGGCTGATCGCCTTCACGCCCGGCACCGGTGCGGCACTGCCATCGATGCTGGTGCCCGGCAGTTCCGGGCGCTCGGTATCGAGGATGGCCATCGGCACGCCGGCATCGCGGCACGGCTTGATCGAGCGCGGATGCAGCACCTTGGCGCCGGTGGTGGCGATTTCCTGCGCTTCGTAATAGTCCAGGCGGGTCAGCAGGCGCGCGTCCGGCACGTCCTTGGGGTTGGCACTGAACATGCCCGGCACGTCGGTCCAGATTTCCACGCGGCTGGCGCCGAGCAGCGCACCGAAGTACGCCGCCGAGGTGTCCGAGCCACCGCGGCCGAGGATGGCGGTGCCGCCGTCGGCGTGGCGGGAAATGAAGCCCTGGGTGATCAGCAGGCGGGTCGGCTGTGCGCGGAAGCGCTGCATCCAGTCCGCGTCGGCGCGCCACTGGCAGTTCACCGACAGGCGCTGCGACCACTCGCTCTGGTTTGGCTGCGGCGGCATCGCGTCCAGCCACTGGCGGGCGTCCATCCAGCCCATGTCCAGGCCCGACGCGTGCAGGTAGGCCGCGCCCAGGGTCGAGGACAGCAGCTCGCCCTGGCCCAGCACTTCGGCCTGCCAGTCCAGCGTACGGGCGGGGGCACGTGCATCGTCCAGCAGGCCCTGCAGCACGGCCAGGCGCTCGGCCAGCACGTCGTGGCCCAGGCCCAGTTCATCCAGGAAGCTCAGGTGGCGCTCGACCAGCGCGGCCACCCGGTCGCGGCTGTCGGCCGCGCCATCGGCAATGGCGGTCAGCTCATTGGTCACCCCGGACAGCGCCGAGACCACCACCAGCACGCGCGAGCCGGTCTCTTCCGCGCGTTTTTTCGCCAGCTTCCCGATCGTGTCCCAGCGGTGGCGACGCGACACCGAGGTGCCGCCGAACTTCAGTACGATCCAACGATCGACAAGGGGGGAAGCTGACATGGATAGGCTATGTGTAATGTGGGGGAGCCGCCCGAGGGGGCGGAACCTTCGATTCTAAGCCCAATGGACCCGCCGATGGCCGCCTTCCGCTACCTGCAGCTTGATGTCTTCGCCCACCAGCCCGGCAGCGGCAACCCGCTGGGGGTGGTGCTGGGCGCCGAGGGCCTGTCCGGGGCCCGCATGCAGGCCCTGGCCGCCTGGCTGAACCTGTCCGAGACGGTGTTCTTCCTGCAGCCCAGCGCCGCCGGTGCCGACTACCACATCCGCATCTTCACCCCGGGCAGCGAGCTGCCGTTCGCCGGCCACCCCAGCGTCGGCGCGGCCTGGGCAGCGGTCACCTGCGGCCTGGCCACGCCGGGTGAGGGCGGCGCCCTGGTCCAGCAATGCGCCGCCGGCCTGCTGCCGGTGCGGGTGAGCGGCGCGGCCGATGCCCCGCACATCGAACTGGCCAGCCCGCCGGCCCGCCGCCTGCAGACCGCCCCCGGCGCGGTGCCGGACGCGCTGCTGGCACGGGCCGCCGACGGTCAGGCGCCCGAGCTGTGGGACAACGGCCCGCGCTGGTGGCTGCTGCCGCTGCGCGATGCCGCCGCGGTACGCACGCTGGCGCCGGACATGGCCGCCCTGCGCGACTGGACCAACGCTACCGGTGCGACCGGCGTGGTGGTGTTCGCCGATGAGACGTCTGCGGGGCACAGCCGCGTGGTGCGCGCGTTCTGCCCCGGTGATGCGGTGAACGTGCCCGAGGACCCGGTGACCGGCAGCGCCAATGCGCTGATCGGCGCCTGGCTGCGCGAACGTGGCGCCCTGCCCGGCGGCGCGGGTGCTTACGTGGCCAGCCAGGGCCGCGAAGTCGGCCGCGACGGCCATGTCCATGTCCGCGTCGATGCCGAAGGCACGGTGTGGATCGGCGGCCAGGTGCAGCCGGTGATCGACGGCCAGATCCGCTGGTAGCGCGGGGCCATGCCCAGCGGCATCACCGCGCCGCGCTACGCGCTCGCGGGGCATGGCCCCGCGCTACCATTTCCCCATTTCCTGGAGCTTTCCCTGATGTCCGCACGCCGTTTCCTGCAACTGGATGTGTTCTCGCCGCGCGCCGGCGCCGGCAATCCGCTGGCCGTGGTGCTCGATGCCGAGGGCCTGGACGACACCGCCATGCAGGCCATCGCGCGCTGGACCCGGCTGCCGGAAACCACCTTCGTGTTCGCGCCGCAGACCGCTGGCAGCAGCTACCGGCTGCGCATGTTCAGCCCGCAGAAGGAGGTGCCCTTCGCCGGCCACCCCAGCGTCGGCACCGCCCATGCGGTACTGCAGGCCGGCCTGGCCGCACCGGTCGATGGCGTGCTGGTGCAGGACGGCATCGCCGGCGCACTGCCCCTGCAGGTGATCGGCGAAGGTGCCGGGCAGCGCATCGCCATCCGTACCCCACGCGCGCAGCTGGCTGAAACCGCGCAGGCCGATGATCCGCGCCTGCAGGCCGCGTTGCAGGGCTGGCCGCTGGGCGAATTGCCGCCGGCACGCATGCAGGGCGGCCGCAGCTGGTGGGTGGTGCAGGTGGCCGATGAAGCACGCCTGCGTGCGCTGCAGCCGGACTGGGACGCGATCTCCACCCTGGCCGAATCCACCGACAGCATGGGCGTGTTCGCCTACGCCTTCAGCGATGGCAACGAGGGCTACGATCTGGCGGTGCGCGCCTTCGTGGGCAACGGGCGGCGCTTCGAAGATGCGGCGTCGGGCGCGGCGAATGCCGTGCTGGCAGCCTGGTTGGACCTGCGCGGGGTGCTGCCGCGCGGTCGCGAACCGTATGAAGTCAGCCAGGGCCGCGAGGTCGGCCACGATGCGCGCCTGACCCTGCGGGTCGATGCAGACGGCGAAGTGTGGTCCGGCGGCCAGGTGCAGACCGTGATCGCCGGAACCATCGACTGGTGACCGTTGTGGGGCGCCGGGCATGGCCCGGCGCTACCCGGCCTCAGCCCAGTTCGGCATCCAGGCTGATCGGCACCGCACTCAGCGCCTTGGACACCGGGCAGTTCTGCTTGGCGTCATCGGCAATGGCGCGGAACTGGGTCGCATCGATGCCCGGCACCACGGCCTTCACTTTCAGGCGGATCTGCGAAAGCTGCGGGCCGCCTTCCATCGACAGATCCACCTTGGCTTCGGTGTCCAGCGAGGTCGGTGTAAACCCGGCCTCGCCCAGTTTGGCCGACAGCGCCATGGTGAAGCAGCCCGCATGCGCGGCGGCGATCAGCTCTTCCGGATTGGTGCCCTTTTCCTCGCCAAAGCGGCTGTTGAAGCCGTAGCGTGTCTTGTCCAGCAATCCACTCTGCGGGGTGCTCAACTGGCCCTTGCCCGACTTCAGATCCCCTTCCCAGTGCGCGGTGGCGTGTCGCGAGATTCCCATGTGCAGCTCCTGCGTGGCGTTGGTGAACGCTTACCCTGCCACGGCCAGCGTTAGCCCTGCGTCGCTCCGCCGCAGTGGCAGACGCTGTCCCGGGCCAGCGCCGTGGACACTTCTTCGCCAGGCGATGGCGCATTTTTCCCTTGTTTTCAGTACTTTCGCGCGGATCGCCCGCATCCCGCAGCGCACCAGAGCCGCGCAATCCCCTGCCGCGCGCCATGTACTGAATCGGTCTGGATATGAAAAAACCTGCACTTTCAGCACTGCGGGCTATTGGCGGCGCCCACGAGTTGCCCTACATTGCGCTTGCCGACGGGGTTCGGCGCCGACCAAACAACCAACCGTTCACGGAACAGGAAACCATGGCAAAGACCGCTAAGAAGGCTGCCCCGAAAAAGGCAGTGAAGAAAGTCGCGACGAAGGCAGCCGCCAAGCCGGCCGCTCCGAAGCCGATCAAGGAAGTGCTGACCAAGTCGGGCCTGGTTGCACACATCGCTGAAGCGTCCGGCGTTGTCGCCAAGGACGTGCGCGCGGTGCTGGCCTCGCTGGAAAGCGCTGTCGCTTCCTCGGTGCACAAGAAGGGCGCTGGCTCCTTCACCCTGCCGGGCCTGCTGAAGATCTCCACCGTCAATGTGCCGGCCAAGCCGAAGCGCAAGGGCATCAACCCGTTCACCAAGGAAGAACAGTGGTTCGCCGCCAAGCCGGCCACCACCAAGCTCAAGGTTCGCCCGCTGAAGAAGCTCAAGGACGCTGCGCTGTAAGCGCGCGCCCCACGGCGATCTTCTGACGGGACGGCGCAGGCCGTCCCGTTTTTTTTGCACGTCCGCCCGCCCTGTCGGGCAGGTGCACGGAAACCGCAACACAGCGTTTCCGCGCGTGCACTGCGCTGGCTGACAGCCGCACCAGCATTGGCCGCAACCGGTGTTTTCCGCCGCAGGAACGGACCGGGTGGAACACTGCGTGCAGCGCGGGCCGTCGCCGCCGGTCACCGGCTTGCCTATGGTGGGCCCATCCCACCACCGACAGGCGAGCACACCCACCATGGCCAGCCCCTCCACCCGCTACCGGATCTCGGTGACCCCCATCGAAAAGGACGGGCACCAGTGCACCGGGCGCTGCACCATCGAACTGGAACACCGCGCCAGCCGCGACCTGATGCGGCTGCTGGAAGCCGCCCCGCGCACGCCCGGCCTGAGCGGTGACGAACGCGCCACCCTGGTGGTCGCCGCGCAGTTGCTGCGCGATATCGTCCAGCGCCATGCCGACAGCGAGGGCCACGCCCTGGCGGCAGTGGCGCCCGACCTGCTTGCCGCGCTGCAGGCCTTGGACCAGCGCATCGCATCGCGCTGATCCCCTCCCAGCCGATACACTGCCGCCTCCCATTGGCCTCGGGGAGGAGGCAGACATGCGCAGTATCGTGGGAGGGTGCCTTGCCCTTGCCTTGATGGGATGTTCGCGCGCCCCGGCGGACGCATCCGCGTCGGCCGCCACCACCGCCGCAGCGGCCGATGCAACTGTCGCGACTACCCCTGCTGCCGACGCTCCGCCAGGCGCCCTCGCAGCGCAGACGGTCGACCCGCTGTTCGGCGCAGTCGCAGCCGGCAGCGAAGCACCCGCGCATATGCTCAACCGCTACATCCTGGACCTGCTCAACGGCAACCGCAGCGGCAGTGATGCGGCCTGGGCCTTCGCCCCGGCTGACCCACGCCACGCCGACGACGCGCTGCTGCGACAGCTGCCGGACCTGCACAGCCTGCGCCTGGACAGCGAACCACCCCTGCCCCGCGATAACGAACGCCCCTCCCGCCTGCTGGAAGTGCCGGTGCGGGTGCGTGCCAGCACCGGCCAGGGCACCTTCCGCTTCCACGGCTGGTACCGCGTACAACCACGCGCCGATGGCCAGGGCTGGCAGATCCAGTCGGCGAAGCTGGAACCCACGCTGGACTGAATCCTGTTTGCCACGTGCACCCGCGATTCAGCGTCCACCGCTACTCTGTGAGCCACCCCATCACCTGCCCGGTCACCGCCATGCGCCTGCGTCCCCTGCTGACCCGTGTTGCTGCATCCACCGTCCTGATTGCCGCCGCCATCGGCGCGCAGGCAGCCCCCTCGATTTCCGGCCGCGAACTGTCGGTCGGTGCCAGTGACGTCCAGCAGTACCTGGATGGCAGCTTCCCGCGTACCCAGGACGCCCTCGGCGGACTGATCGCCCTGACCATGAGCCACCCGCAGCTCAGCCTGCCGGCCGGCGAACGCTTGAACCTGGGCATGGACCTGGCGCTGGCCACGGCGGGCGGCAATCCGACCAATCTGGGCAAAGTGAAGCTCAGCAGTGGCCTGCGCTACGACGCGCAAAGCCAAGGCTTCCACCTGCAGGACCCGACCGTGGACGACTTCACCCCGGCCAGCCAGGGCGGGCGCCTGGATTCGCGCACCCGCGCCCTGCTCAACGCCGCCCTGAGCGACTACGCGCGCCGCGAACCTATCTACAAGCTGGACCCGGGCGTGGCCGGCGTGCTGGGCGCGCTGCAGGTGCAGTCGGCACAGGTCAAGAATGGCAAGCTGGTGGTCACCTTCAACCAGAACCTGGGCAGCCTGGTACCGGCCGGCCTGCTCGGCAACTGAGGTAGCGCCGGGCCTGGCCCGGCGCCTTCGGTCAGGCCGCCAACGCGTTCACCACCGCCTCGCTGAACGCCGGAATATCGTCCGGCTTGCGGCTGGTGATCAGATTGCCGTCCACCACCACTTCGGCGTCGCGCCAGCGTGCGCCGGCGTTGGCAAGATCCTGTCGCAGCGACGGCCAGGATGTCACCTCGCGGCCTTCGGCCAGTCCACTGTTGATCAGCAGCCAGGGGCCGTGACAGATCGCGGCCACCGGTTTCCCCGCCGCCGCCACACTGCGGATGAAGCCCAGTGCGGCCTCGTCGGTGCGCAGCGAATCGGGATTGATCACCCCGCCTGGCAGCACCAGTGCGTCGAACTGCCCTGCATCGGCGTCGGCCAGCGGCAGGTCCACGGCCACCACGCCGCCCCAGTCCTTGTCCTTCCACCCTTTGATACTGGCTTCCTTCGCGGGGGAAACCACGGTCACCGTGGCGCCCTGCGCTTCCAGCAGGCGCTTGGGTTCGGTCAGTTCGGACTGTTCAAAACCGTGGGTGGCAAGAATGGCAATCTGCTTGCCACCAAGTCGCTGTGTCATGTCGAATGCTCCGGAAAGGGAGCAGACAGGGTCGTTGAAGGCCCATTGCACCCCGGTGACCCCACCGTGCACGCCAGGTGCAGGCGGCCCTTGTAGAGTCGAGCCATGCTCGACTCCACCCGGCGGCGGCCGACAGCCAAAGCAGCCAAGGCAGCCAAGGCAGCCAAGGCAGTCGAGCTCGACTCTACAGATACCGGTCAGCGCTTGGGCTGCAGCATCGTGCCGGTGCACTTGGGCGAACCGCAGCGGCACTCCCAGATCTTCTTCAGCTTGGCCGTGTGGCGCTCGGCCAGCACGATGCCGTAGTTGTAGGTCAGCTCTTCGCCGGCCTTGATATCGCGCAGCGCTTCGATGAAGACCTTGTCGCCACGGCTGTCACCGTCCTCGTCTTCCTCGATCACCGCCTCGCAGTTCGGGTCGCAGCTGTGGTTGATCCAGCGTGCGTCGTTGCCCTTGTAGTTGGCGTCGATCACCCAGTCATCGTTCAGGGTGAACAGGAAGGTGTGGCCGCTTTCCACATCGCCGCTGTCATCGGCATCGACATCGCCATGGCTGCGCAGCAGGCCCTTGTACTGGATCACGCGCTCGCCCTGCTTGATCGGGGCCACGGCGAACACGCCGTTGCCATGGATGGCGGACTTGCGGGCTTGGATCTTCTTGGGCATCGGCAAGGGGGTTGGCAGCAATAGGAACCCCGATTCTCACCCATTCACAGTGATTGCGAAAATCACCCCCATGCCGCAGCATGTCGCCCCACCCCGCCGCCGGGGTGCCCCGCCGCCGGCCCAGCGCCGGCTGAATGGCCGGGTTGGATGCCGGCGAAGAAAAGCGTACAATTTCAGTCCGCTTTAAGAACCACTCGCATCCCCATGTTGCGCGTCACCAAGCTCACCGATTACGCCACCGTCGTGCTGACCGTGCTCGCCGCCCGCCCGGGCGAGGTGCTCAGTGCCACCGAACTGGCTGAATTCACTGGTCTGGAACCGCCCACCGTCAGCAAGGTGCTCAAGCCGCTGGCCCAGGCTGGTCTGGTGGAAGGCCTGCGCGGCGTGCGCGGCGGCTACCGGCTCACCCGCGCGCCCGGGCAGATCACCCTGTTCGAGGTGGTCGAAGCGATGGAAGGGCCGCTGGCCCTGACCGAATGCAGCCACGACCACCACCAGTGCGGCATGGCGCCCAAGTGCGGCGCGCGCAGCAGCTGGCGGCTGATCAACGATGTGGTGTCCGAGGCCCTGCGCGCTGTCAGCCTGGCCCAGATCCTGCCCCCTCTTCCCCTTGTCGATGACGAACAGCGCCGCACCATCGCTGTCGACGTCGTCTCCTGATCCGTAGGCAGCCCCCCATGGCCACCGAAACCATCGAAACCGTCGCCCACGACGACACCCCCAACCGCGAGATCCACGAGCAGCTTGGCCGCAAGTATTCGGCCGGCTTCATCACCGAGATCGAATCGGACTCGCTTCCGGCTGGCCTGGACGAGGACACCATCCGTGCCCTGTCGGCCAAGAAGGAAGAGCCGGAATGGATGACGCAGTGGCGCCTGGACGCCTACCGTCACTTCCTGACCATGCCGATGCCGAACTGGGCCAAGCTGCAGATCGCGCCGATCGACCTGCAGGCGCTCAGCTATTACTCCGCGCCGAAGGGCCCGAAGTACGCCTCGCTGGATGACGTGCCCAAGGAACTGCTCGATACCTACGACAAGCTGGGCGTGCCGCTGCACGAGCGCGCCAAGCTGGCCGGCGTGGCGGTGGACGCCGTGTTCGACTCGGTGTCCGTCGGTACCACCTTCCGCAAGGAACTGGCCGAGAAGGGCATCATCTTCTGTTCCATGTCCGAGGCCATCAAGGAACACCCGGAACTGGTGCGCCAGTACCTGGGCACCGTGGTGCCGGTGGGCGACAACTACTTCGCCGCGCTCAACTCGGCGGTGTTCTCCGATGGCAGCTTCGTGTTCATTCCCAAGGGCGTGCGCTGCCCGATGGAACTGAGCACCTACTTCCGCATCAACGCCGGCCACACCGGCCAGTTCGAGCGCACCCTGATCGTGTGCGAGGACAAGGCCTACGTGTCCTACCTGGAAGGCTGCACCGCGCCGATGCGCGATGAGAACCAGCTGCACGCCGCGGTGGTCGAGCTGGTCGCGCTGGAAGATGCGGAGATCAAGTACTCCACCGTGCAGAACTGGTACCCGGGCGACGAGAACGGCGTGGGCGGCATCTACAACTTCGTCACCAAGCGTGCCGAATGCCGTGGTGCGCGCAGCAAGGTCACCTGGACCCAGGTCGAGACCGGTTCGGCGATTACCTGGAAGTACCCGTCCTGCGTGCTGCTGGGCGACGATTCGGTGGGCGAGTTCCACTCGGTGGCACTCACCCACCACCGCCAGCAGGCCGACACCGGCACCAAGATGATCCACGTCGGCAAGCGCACCAAGAGCAAGATCGTCAGCAAGGGCATCAGCGCCGGCCGCGGCCAGAACACCTACCGCGGCCTGGTCAAGGTCGACCGCAACGCCGATGGCGCGCGCAACTACACCCAGTGCGATTCGCTGCTGATCGGCAAGCAGTGTGGTGCCCACACCTTCCCCTACATCGAGGTGAAGAACCCGGGCGCCACCGTCGAGCACGAGGCCACCACCTCGAAGATTTCCGACGACCAGCTGTTCTACTGCCGCGCCCGTGGCATCAGCCAGGAAGACGCGGTGTCGATGATCGTCGACGGCTTCTGCAAGCAGGTGTTCCGCGAACTGCCGATGGAATTCGCAGTGGAAGCCAAGAAGCTGCTGGAAGTCTCGCTGGAAGGTTCGGTGGGTTGACCCGCCTGCTGCCTTCGTTCTGATTATTCAGCCACGCACGGCGTGGCGCTACTGGATTCGTATCATGCTGAAGATCGACAACCTCCACGCCCGCATCGGCGACAAGGAAATCCTCAAGGGCCTGTCGCTGGACGTGAAGCCCGGCCAGGTGCACGCCATCATGGGCCCCAACGGCGCCGGCAAGTCCACCCTGGGCAATGTCCTGGCCGGCCGTGACGGCTACGAAGTCACCGAAGGCAGCGTGCAGTTCGACGGTGTGGACCTGCTCGACCAGGACCCGGAAGCGCGCGCCGCCGCCGGCCTGTTCCTGGCCTTCCAATACCCGGTGGAAATCCCCGGCGTGAACAACACCTACTTCCTGCGCGCAGCCCTGAATGCCCAGCGCAAGGCGCGTGGCCAGGACGAGCTGGATTCCATGCAGTTCCTGAAGCTGGTGCGTCAGAAGCTGGCCGTGCTGCACCTGAAGGACGAGCTGCTGCACCGTGGCGTCAACGAAGGCTTCTCCGGTGGCGAGAAGAAGCGCAACGAGATCTTCCAGCTGGCCGTGCTGGAGCCGAAGCTGGCGATCCTGGACGAAACCGATTCGGGCCTGGACATCGACGCGCTGAAGAGCGTGGCCGACGGCGTGAACGCGCTGCGCGCGGCCGACCGTTCGTTTCTGGTCATCACCCACTACCAGCGCCTGCTGGACTACATCAAGCCGGACGTGGTGCACGTGCTGGCCGATGGTCGCATCGTCAAGACCGGTGGCCCGGAACTGGCGCTGGAACTGGAAGCCCACGGCTACGACTTCCTGAAGGACCGCGTGGTGCGCGAGGCGGCCGTCTGATGAGCGCCCTGCTCGACTCGATGGCACAGGCCTTCTGCGGCAGCGATGCGCGCCGCGACGTGCTCGATGCTGCCCTGCGCGACGGCCTGCCCGCTGCACGCAGCGAAGCCTGGAAATACACCTCGCTGCGCCAGCTGGAGCGCCGCGCCTTCGCCCCCGCACCGCAGGCGCCGGCCGCGCTGGATGCCGAGGCACTGGCCGACATTCCCGCACCGCGCCTGGTATTCGTCAACGGCCGTCTGCACGATGGCCTGAGCGACACCCACGGCCTGCCGGCCGGCGTGCAGCTGGAAGCGCTGTCCTCGGCGCTGGCCGCAGGTGAGGATGCCGCGCGATTCCTCGGCCGCCGCTACGAGCGCAGCGACGAAGTGTTCGCCCGCCTGAATGCCGCACTGGCCGATGAAGGCGTGGTGCTGCGCGTGGATGAAGGCGTGCAGGTTGAAGTGCCGCTGCAGCTGGTGTTCGCCAGCGTGGCCGGCGAGACCGATCTGGCCTGGCACCACCGCCACCTGATCGAACTGCGTGCCGGCGCCAGCCTGGGCGTGGTCGAGCACCGCTTCAGCGTGGGCGACTCGGCGCACCTGGACAACACGGTGCTGCACGCCCACGTCGCCCGCAACGCCGTGCTCAAGCACGCCCGCGTGCAGGCCGGCAGCGCGCGCCAGACCAGCTTCCTGCGTACCGATGCCGTGCTGGCACGCGATGCGCAGTACCACCGCGTCGACCTGGAACTGGGCGCCGCGCTCAGCCGCCATGAACTGAACGTGCGTCTGGAAGGTGACAACGCCCAGCTGACCGCCAACGGCGTGCTGCTCGGCAATGGCCGCCGCCACGTCGACACCCGCCTTGGCATCGACCACATCGCCCGCGATACCAGCAGCGAGCTGCTGTGGCGCGGTGTGGCGGCCAACCGCAGCCGCGTGGTGTTCCATGGTGGCATCCAGATCCGCGAAGGCGCCGACGGCACCGACGCGAACCTGTCCAACAAGAACCTGCTGCTGTCGGCCGATGCCGAGATCGACACCCAGCCGGTGCTGGTGATCGACGCCGACGAAGTGAAGGCCGCACACGGTGCCACCGTGGGCCAGCTTGATGCCAACGCGCTGTTCTACCTGCGTTCGCGCGGCCTGCCGCAGGCCCAGGCGCAGGCCCTGCTGAGCGCCGCGTTCTGCCACGAGCCGCTGAAGGTGCTGCCCGAAGCCCTGCGCGAGCAACTGGCGCGCCGCCTGGACAAGGCCCTGGCCGAGGCGGGTGTGGCATGAACCTGTCCACGCCGCGCCCGATCGAAACCCCTGCCGGCACGCCGGACTGGGACCGCGTCCGCCTCGACTTCCCGCTGCTGATGCGCGAAGTGCACGGCAAACCGCTGGTCTATTTCGACAACGCCAACACCGGCCAGAAGCCGGTGCAGGTGATCGGCGCGGTGGACGAGTTCTACCGCCGCTACAACGCCAATGTCAGCCGTGCGGTGCACGCGCTGGGCACCGAAGCCACCGACGCCTACGAAGGGGCGCGCACCAAGCTGGCGCGCTTCCTGAACGTCCGCGCCAGCGAGCTGGTGCTGTGCAGCGGCACCACCTTCGCGCTGAACCTGGTCGCCTATTCGTGGGCACTGCCGCGGCTGAAGGCCGGTGACGTGATCCTGGTCTCGCGCATGGAACACCATGCCAACATCGTGCCGTGGCAGCTGGTCGCCCAGCGCACCGGTGCCACCATCCGCGTGGCCGAGATCACCCCCGACGGCGCACTGGACCTGGACGCGCTGCGCAAGGCGATGACCGCCGAGGTCAAGCTGCTGGCCGTGGCCCACGTCTCCAACGTGCTGGGCACGGTGAACCCGGTGCGCGAGATCTGCCGCGAGGCACGCAAACGCGGCATCATCACCGTGGTCGATGGCTCGCAGGCCGTGCCCCACCGCAAGGTGGACGTGGCCGCGATCGGCTGCGACTTCTATGCCATCACCGGCCACAAGATGTGCGGCCCGACCGGCACTGGTGCCCTGTGGGCCCGCCGCGAACATCTGGATGCCATGCCACCGTTCCTCGGTGGCGGCGAGATGATCAAGGAAGTCAGCTTCGACGGCACCGTGTTCAACGACGCCCCGCACAAGTTCGAAGCCGGCACCCCGAACATTTCCGGCTTCATTGGCCTGGGCGTGGCCGCTGATTATCTGCAAGCGCTCGGCCAGGACCACGTGGAAACGCGCGAAGCCGAACTGCTGGCGCACTTCACCGAAGAGCTGCAGAAGATCGACGGCCTGCGCATCTTCGGCACCACGCCGGACAAGGCCGCGGTCGTCTCGTTCCTGATCGACGGCGCCCACTCCCACGATCTGGCCACCCTGCTGGACCTGGAAGGCGTTGCCGTGCGCTCGGGCCAGCACTGCGCCCACCCGCTGCTGCAGTACTACGGCGTCGCTGCGACCTGCCGCGCCTCGCTGGCGTTCTACAACACCCACGCCGAAATCGAGCGCTTCATCGTGGCACTGAACAAAGTGCGCAAGCTGCTGGGCTGAGCCCACGGAGCGGGGTCAGATCCCTTTCGCACCGCGAAAGGGCTCTGACCCCGTCAATACACCAGCCAACCGCCGCTGCGACTGCAATGCCTTCCGTATCGACGCCAGATCCCCCGCAGGAATGCCCTGTTCGATGAACGCGGCGTAGCGCCGGCGCCGCTCCTCCACATCGGCAGCCATCACCTCAAACGCAGAATGCGGCACCAACAGCGCGTTCTCCCTGCCCTGTGCATGGGCCCCGTAGCTCGACCAGCGGTAGTCCCCGGAATGCGCCACCATCTCCGCCCGCACCGGATTGAGCTCGATGTAGCGCTGGCAGGCGAGCAGGTACCGATCCGAATCCACCAGCGTGGAGTGAAAGCGCCCTTCCCAGAGGGTGCCGCTTCGGCCCTGCCGCTCGTTCACCCGGCGCACATAGGCACGGCTCACCGCCTGCATCATCCTCGAGAGCCCACCGGGCGAATCAGGTGTTACCAGCAGATGGACATGGTTGTGCATCAGGACGTAGGCGTGGACCCGGCATGCCTGCTGATCCGCCTGGCTGCACAGCAGACGCAGGTAGGCAACGCGGTCGCCATCGCTGAAGAACACCGTCTGCCGGTTGTTGCCGCGCTGGACGATGTGCTGCGGGAAACTTGGTGCATCAATGCGGCGCGGGCGGGGCATGGGCGTCTCCGATTGCCAAGGGGGTCAGAGCCCTTTCGCGCTGCGAAAGGGATCTGACCCCATCCCATTGGCCCCCATCCCATTGGCCCCCATCCCATTGGCCCCCATCCCATTGCCCCGGACCATTTGCGGGCGCCCCCACCCCACCTAGAATGGCGGCATGAGCACCCTGACTTTCCGCGCCGCCACGCCGGCCGACATCCCCGCCCTGATCACCCTGGTCACCTCCGCCTACCGTGGCGATGCCAGCCGCGTGGGCTGGACCACCGAAGCCGACCTGCTGGACGGCGCCCGCATCGACGCCGAAGGCATCCAGGCCGACCTGGACCGCCCGCGTTCGACCATCCTGCTGGCCGAACGCGAGGGCCGCCTGGTGGCCTGCGCCCATGTCGCCGATGTCGACGGCAAGGGCTACTTCGGCATGTTCTCGGTCGACCCGGCGCAGCAGGGCGGCGGCGTCGGCAAGAAGCTGATGGAAGCAGCCGAAGCCCATGCCGCGCGCGAGTGGCAGCTGCCGGTGATGCAGATGACCGTGATCGACGTGCGTGATGAACTGATCGCCTTCTACGAGCGCCGGGGCTACCAGCGTACCGGCATCAAGAAGCCCTTCCCCTATGGCGACGAACGCTTCGGCATTCCCAAGCGCGACGACCTGCGCTTTGAAATCCTGGAAAAGCCGCTGGCCGGGGCATCGGCATGAGCGAGGCCTGGACCTTCGTCTGCGCCGGCGCAGAACTGCTGCCGGGTGAAATGAAGAGCGTGTTCGACGAGGTGACCGGCACGCCCATCGTCGTGTTCAACCTGGACGGCGAACTGTACGCGCTGGAAGACCAGTGCACCCACGAGGAATTCGAACTGTCCTCGGGTGAGTTCAACACCAGCGAGGGCAGCATCGAGTGCGTGCTGCATGGCGCACGGTTCGACGTGCGCGATGGTCGCGCCCTGTGCGCCCCGGCTTACACCGCCGTGCCGAAGTTTCCAGTGAAACGCGAGCACGACGCAATCTGGACCCGCGACGACCGCGATTGACCCAGCAAGGGCGTTGCGCGCCCTGGCGCGCGCCCATCCACCCAGTAGCGGATTGAACCCGCACTGGCCGCCACGGGCCTGCCAGGCCGCCCCAGGCCCATTCAGGAACGCCCGCCCACCACGCAGATGCGAATCATTATCGTTGGTGTTATCCTGCGCGCCTCGTTCGTAACGGTTTGTAACGCCACCGCGCCATGGCTTTGCCTGCGGCCACCGCCACGCTGTGCCAGCTTGCCCGCCAGGGGTGGCCGCTGCTTGCCGCAGCGCTGCTGACCCTGCTGCTGGGCTGGTCGGCCCTACATGAGGGCCGGGGCGCCGCGGCACCGTCGCTGATGGCGGCCTCGCCGGCGACCCTGCTGGACAGTGCGCCACACGCGCCCGATGGCAGCCTGCCCCCGGACGAACGCCTGCCGCGCAGCGAAGCGCCGGCCGAAGGTGCGCCCGAAGACGAACCCCTGCCGCCTGCGCAGCTCTGCCAGCGCACGCCGCCGGTCGCGCCGCCGCACACGAAGGTTGCCCCGGCAGTCACCACGGCGGTCGCCACTCGCAACCGGCGCCAGCCGCCCTCGCACGCGCCTCCGGCCGTCCTGGCCTGATCGCGGCGCGCCTGCGCGCGCTTCGCTGCATCGTCGTTTCTCGCCCGCCTCCGCGGTGCGCGCGTTCCTGTTCCCGCCCTCGTTCCCGCCCCTGTCGCGCACGCGCCGACGGCCCATTCCTGTCTTTCATTCCCATGCCCATGAGCCCCATCAAGAGTCGCAAGCACGCCACCCCGCTTCGTTCCCTGCCGCTGGCCACCCTGGCCGCCGGCCTCGGCCTGGCCACCCTGCCCGCCCTGGCCCACGCCGAAGCGGCCGACAACGCACGTACCCTGGACAAGATCGACGTGCACGCCACGCGCGGCTACAAGGCCGACAAGGTCGCCTCGCCGAAGTTCACCCAGCGCCTGCAGGACACCCCGCAGACGATCCAGGTCATCACCAGCGACCTGTTCAACCAGCAGGGCGCCACCACCCTCACCGAAGCGCTGCGCAACAGCCCCGGCGTGGGCACCTTCTATGCTGGCGAGAACGGCAACACCACCACCGGCGATGCGCTGTTCATGCGCGGCTTCGACACCTCCAACAGCCTGTACGTGGACGGCGTGCGCGACCTGGGCTCGATCTCCCGCGATGTGTTCAACATCGAACAGGTGGAAGTGACCAAGGGCCCGGCCGGCACCGACAACGGCCGTTCGGCACCGACCGGTGCGATCAACCTGGTCAGCAAGCAGGCCAACCTGCAGGACGCCACCTCGGCCAGCATTTCGCTGGGCAGCGATCAGCAGCGCCGCACCACCGCCGACTGGAACCAGTCGCTGGGCGCCACCAGCGCGCTGCGCATCAACGGCATGTGGCAGGACAGCGACCAGCCCGGCCGCGACCACGTGCAGAACAAGCGCTGGGGCATCGCACCGTCGCTGGCCTTCGGTCTGGGTACCGCGACCCGTTACTACCTCAACCTGCTGTACGTGAAGCAGGACAACGTGCCCGATGGTGGCGTGCCCACCCTGGGGCTGCCGGGCTGGACCCCGCAGCCGACCCTGGAAGCGCTGGCCGGCCACCCGGTCGATCCGGAAAACTTCTACGGCACCCGCGCCGACCACGATGACGTGACCGCGCAGATGGCCACCTTCCGTTTCGAGCACGACTTCAACGACAGCGTGCGCCTGAGCAACACCGCGCGCTGGGGCCGCACCGAACAGGACTACCTGCTCACCGCCTTCATGGGCACCGGCGTGCGCGGCGCGGGCGGCCGCCCGACCGGCAACATCACCTATACCAACCCGGCCGACCTCTCCAGCTACGCCATCGCGCGCAGCCTGCCGACCTTCAAGGACCAGCGCAACACGATCCTTACCGATCAGCTGAACCTGCGCGCGGACTTCGCCACCGGCGCGGTCGGCCACGCACTCAGCGCCGGCCTGGAATTCACCCGCGAGGAACTGGACAGCTACGGCCAGGCCGCCGCTGCCGGCACCAGCTGGCCGGCCGCCAACCTGTACGACCCGGACTGGAACGTCAGCGGTCTGAACTGGGCGCACAACGGTGCCGACGCGCACGGCAAGACCACCACCTCCTCGGTCTACCTGTTCGACACCCTGTCCTTCGGTGAAAGCTTCCTGCTGACCGCCGGCGTGCGCGCCGACCACTACAGGACCGAGTACGCCAGCGCGTCGGTGTGTGGCGGTCGTGGCGGCCCGGTGTGCGGCAGCAACCCCACCGGCACCGTGCTGCGCAACCCCACCCTGGAAGCCAGCGACACCCTGCTGAACTGGAAGCTGGGCGCGCTGTACAAGGTCGGCGACACGGTCAGCCTGTACGCCAACTACGCCATTTCCCAGCAGCCGCCGGGCGGCGCCAACTTCCAGCTGAGCAGCTCGGCCAGCAGCGCCGACAACCCCAAGCTGGACCCGCAGAAGGCCAAGACCTTCGAAGTGGGCAGCAAGTGGGGCTTCATGGATGACGCACTGGCGGTGAACCTGGCGCTGTTCCAGACCGACGTGGACAACGAGATCAACACCACCGTGCTGGACGATGCCGGCAACCCCACCCAGACCGGCAGCAAGCGGGTGAAGGGCGTGGAACTGTCGGCGGTCGGCCGGGTGACCGAAAACTGGTCGGTCAGCGCCGGCTTCAGCCATCTGGATACCGAAGTGAAGGAAGGCGCGAAGGTGGCCGCCGACGGCACCACCAACCTGACCTACACCCCGGACGATACGTTCACCGGCTGGACCAGCTACGTGCTGCCGCACGGCATCACCGTGGGTGGTGGCGTGCGCTACGCCGCCGGCATGCACCGCGGCACCGACGGCGCGGTGGGCACCCCGTCGTTCACCAAGTCCTATGCGGTGTACGACGCCATGGTCTCGTGGGACGTGAACGAGCACGTGTCGCTGCGCTTGAACGGCTACAACCTGTTCGACAAGCAGTACGTGGCCAGCATCAACAAGAGCGGCTACCGTTACACCCCGGGTGCACCGCGCACCTTCCTGCTCAGCGCGGACATCCGCTTCTGATGCAGCGCGCGGGGGAGCCCGCCTCCCCCGCGCCTTTCGAGGAACCGCCATGCTGCTGCACATTCCGCAGGTCCTGTCTTCCGACGATGTCGCCCAGCTGCGGCGGCGCCTGGATGCGGCCGACTGGGCCGATGGCCGCGAAACGGTGGGCGTGCAGGGCGCGCGGGTAAAGCACAACCAGCAGTTGCCCGATGCATCGCCGTTGAAGGCCGAACTGGGCAGCATCGTGCTGGCCGCCCTGCAGCGCCACCCGCTGTTCTTCGCTGCGGCCCTGCCGCTGAAGATCCTGCCGCCACGCTTCAACCGCTACACCGGCGGCGGCACCTACGGCTTCCACGTGGACGGCGCGGTGATGAACCTGGCCAACGGCGAACAGCTGCGCTCGGACATTTCCTGCACCCTGTTCCTGTCCGCCCCCGAAGAGTACGACGGCGGCGAACTGGTGATCAGCGATACCTACGGCGAACACGAAGTGAAGCTGCCCGCCGGTGACCTGATCGTCTACCCGTCCAGCAGCCTGCACCAGGTCACCCCGGTCACCCGCGGCGCGCGCGTGGCCTCGTTCTTCTGGGTGCAGAGCATGATCCGCGACGATGCCCAGCGCCGCCTGCTGTGGGAAATGGATACTTCCATCGAGCGCCTGCGGCAGACCAGCGCCGACCCCGGTGCCGTGCTGCAGTTGACCGGCGTCTACCACAACCTGTTGCGGCGCTGGAGCGAGGTCTGAGCGATGTACCCGGCGCGCGAGGCCGCCTGACAATCATTCTCATTTGCAACTGCTAACCGCTCTCATTACAATCACGCCCCGTTGACGCCGGCGGTTCCGGCCGTTCCCAGGGTTGCCCATCTTGCTTGGCCCGCTTCGCCCTCGCCCGCTTCGCCACGTGCAGCTTGGTACCGCCATGCGCGGCCGCCGGCCTGCACTGGCCAGCCTGTTGGCGTGGATCGCGATGCTGGCGTTGCTGCTGGGCACCCTGCCGCTGTTGCCGGTTGCCCACGCGGGCCTGGCCCAGGCGCAGCAGCAGCCGCTGGAAGAGCGTGGCGGTGAGCGCGGCGCGCACGAAGAGGCCCCGGCCAAGCTGCGCCGTTGCGCTGCAACCCCGCAGAAGACTACCGACACGTCGCCGCCCCTGCTGCTGGCGCGGCAGTGGCTGCACAGCGAACTGCAGTTGATCCCCACCGCGCCGGCGCATGCCGTCGCGCAGACGGACTGGCCACTGGCCGCTCCGGACACGCCCTGGGCCGACGCGCCCGGGCGTCGCCAGCAACGCGGCCAGGCGCCGCCGCTGGCCTGATCCCCGGCCCTGGCTGACCGCATCGGCGGTACAGCCGGCGCGCCGCTGCGTGTTCGTTCCCTGCCGCCCCTGACCGGGCATTCCTGCCGCCACCGCGCCTGCCGCGCGGTTCCGCGCGCGCTCGCATCCTTCGAGGTTCCTGCCATGGCCCAGTGCCATCGTGTTCGTTCGTCCCTGTCCCGCCACCTGCTGACCAGCGCCGTGCTGGCTGCCTTCGCCGCCCCTGCCTACGCCAACGGTGCCGCCGCCGGCGCACCGCAGACCCTGGATACCGTGGTGGTCACCGCCTCGGGCTTCGAACAGAAGATCACCGACGCCCCGGCCAGCATTTCCGTCATCACGCAGGAAGAGCTGACCACCCGCCCCTACATGACCCTGCTGGACGCGGTGCGCGACCTGGAAGGCGTGGACGTGGGCGAAACCCGCGACAAGACCGGCCAGGGCACCATTTCCATGCGTGGCATGGGCTCGGATTACACGCTGATCCTGGTCAATGGCCGCCGCCAGAACAACCACGGCGACATCTACCCGAACAACTTCGGCGGCAACCAGTTCAACCACATCCCGCCGCTGGATGCGATCGAGCGCATCGAAGTGATCCGTGGCCCGGCCTCCACCCTGTACGGCGCCGATGCGATGGGCGGCGTCATCAACATCATCACCAAGCGCTCGCTGGACCGCTGGAGCGGCTCGGCCACGCTGGGCGGCACCTTTGAGACCGACGACCAGTTCGGCGACGACCGCACCGCCGATGTCTACGTGACCGGCCCCCTGGTGCCCAACGTGCTGAACCTGTCGGCGCGTGCCAGCTGGTACGACCGCGATGCCTCCAACCCGGTATACAGCCCGGTGCTCGACCCCAGCGGCGTGGCCCATGACCGCTCGCTGGGCTTCGGTGGCGGCGGCAAGACCGTGGACAATACCAACAAGGCCGGCGGCATCAGCCTGGACTGGAACATCAGCGATGCCCAGCGCCTGACCCTGGATTACGACACCTCGCGCCAGGAGTACGACAACGCGATCAAGATCAACGATGCCGGCGAAGAGGAATACCCGGTCGGCACCGTGGACAGCATCAGCAGCATCTGGCGCAGCAGCAATTTCTGCCGCGGTGCCAGCGGCGCCAATGCCAACGCCTGCCGCAACAACGGCGGCACCTGGTCGCGCCGCGCCGATCCGCGCGTGGGCTACAGTCCCAGCCAGGAATTCACCCGCGATGCCTGGGCGATCACCCATGAAGGCCGCTGGGGCTTTGGCAACAGCCTGGTTTCGCTTTCGCACGTGGCCACCAACAACAACGGGCGCACCATGCCCTTCACCGTGGCCGAGCGCGTGCAGCTGCTGCAGATGATCGATGCCACCGGCCCGTATGCCGGGCTGCCGCTGGCCGAACGCCGCGCGCTGGCCGAATCGACCTTCCTGCCGCGCCCGGCGCGCACTCTGGAAAGCGAGCAGTACACCCTGGATGCCAAGCTGGACATCCCGTTCCAGGCGGCAGGCCAGCACATCGCCGTGGTCGGCGCGCAGGTGATCCGCGGTGAACTGACCGACGGTGTGTTCGGTACCGAACGTGGTACGCCGGGCCTGAGCCAGGACCACAACATGTACTCGCTGTTCGCCGAGGACACCTGGACCGTGCTGGCCCCGCTGGCGATCACCTACGGCCTGCGCTACGACGACCATGAAGTGTTCGGCGACCAGCTCAGCCCGCGCCTGTACGGCGTGTACACCGTCAACGAGGCCTGGACGGTGAAGGGTGGCATCAGCACCGGCTTCAAGACACCCAAGACCACCCAGCTGTACGACGGCGTGATCGGTTTCGGTGGCCAGGGCACCTCGCCAATGTTCGGCAACCCCGACCTGAAGCCGGAAACCAGCACCAGCACCGAACTTGCCGTGTACTGGCAGCACCCGGCCGGGCACAGCTTCAACGCCACCGCCTTCCACAACCGCTTCGACGACAAGATCGCCTCGCAGCCCTGTGGTGCGGCGCTGACCCTGTCGTGCAGCTCCACCGGTGAATATGCCGACCTGGGCTATGCCAGCAGCACCCGCACGGTGAACATCGACGAGGTGGTGATCCAGGGTGCCGAAGTGGCCGGGCGCTGGAACATCAGCGATCAGTTCAGCCTGCGCGCCAACTACACCTTCACCGACAGCGAGCAGAAGAGCGGCGCCGAAAAGGGCCGGCCGCTGGGCAACAGCGCCCGGCACATGGCCAACGCCACCTTCGACTGGCGCGCCAGCGACCGCTTCAACGTGTTCCTGACCGCCGAAGCGCGCTCCAAGCGCTATGGCGGCATCAGCACCGTGACCGGCCAGGAACGCTACTACAAGGATTACACCGTGCTGCACCTGGGCGCTTCGTTCGAGGCCACCGAGTGGCTGACGGTGAACGCCCGCATCAACAACCTGCTGGACCGCGACTTCACCACCTACCAGACCTTCTTCACCGATCTGGACGGCGACGGCATCTACACCGATGACACCAACGAAGTGCTGTTCGAGGACGACTACAACAACAAGGACAAGGCCCGCAGCGTCTGGGTCAGCCTGAACTTCCGCTTCTGAGTGGTGGCACCCGCCGCCCTGCGGTGGTGGGTGCCCACCGCCCTGCCGTGGTGGGCGCCCACCTTGGTTGGCACCGCTCCATCCACGCATGGCGTGGATCTACCCGCGCGGGATACACAACGACACCTAATTGCGAGCCATTCTCATTAATGCTGTAATGGGTGGTCTTCACCTGCCCCGAAAAACACCGTGAGCCGTCCTGCCTCGTCCACCGTGCAGCAGCAACAGAGCCGTGGCTTCTGGCTGCGTACCCTGCACCAGTGGCACTGGATCAGCTCGGCGGTGTGCCTGATCGGCATGCTGCTGTTCGCGGCCACCGGCCTGACCCTGAACCATGCGGCGAAGATCGAAGCCAAACCGCAGGTGCAGAACCAGCAGCTGGAACTACCGCAGGCACTGCTGGCCCAGCTGGGCACGCGCGAAGACGGCAACGCGCCGATCCCGCGCCCGGCGCGACAGTGGCTGGACCAGCAGCTGGGCATCGCCATCGGCGGCCGCCCGGCCGAATGGTCGCCCGAAGAAATCTATCTATCGCTGCCACGCCCCGGCGGCGATGCCTGGCTCAGCATCGACCGCGAAACCGGCGCCGTGGAATACGAATCCACCTCGCGCGGCGTGGTGTCCTACCTCAACGACCTGCACAAGGGCCGCAACGCCGGCCCGGCCTGGGGCTGGTTCCTGGACCTGTTCGCGGTGGCCTGCCTGGTGTTCTGCATCACCGGCCTGTTCCTGCTGCACCTGCATGCGCGGCAGCGGCGCATGACCTGGCCGCTGGTCGGCCTGGGCCTGATGATCCCGCTGCTGATCGCCCTGCTGCTGATCCACTGACTTCCAACCGTTCCCTTCGGAGCCGCCCCATGCGCGTCACCCTCACCATCGCCCTCAGCGGCCTGCTGGCCACCAGCCCCGCCTACGCCACCACGCTGGACATCAACGTTGAAGTGCCCAAGCTCAACGTGGCCGAATACCACCGCCCGTACGTGGCCGTGTGGCTGGAAGGGGCCGACCAGAAGGTCGCCGCCAACCTGTCGGTCTGGTACCAGCAGACCAGCAACAGCGAAGGTCACGGCACCAAGTGGCTGCCCGACCTGCGCCAGTGGTGGCGCAAGAGCGGCCGCACCCTGCAGGTTCCCGTGGACGGCGTGACCGGCCCCACCCGCCCGGCCGGCAAGCACGCGCTGTCGTTCAGCGACAAGCAGCCGGCGCTGAAGCAGCTGGCCCCCGGCAACTACACCCTGGTGGTGGAAGCGGTGCGCGAAGTCGGCGGCCGCGAACTGCTGAAGATCCCCTTCACCTGGCCGGCCACCGCCGCCCAGAACGGCAAGGCGCAGGGCGCCACCGAACTGGGCCTGGTCACCCTGGCCGTGAAGCCCTGATTGTCTGCCACGGGGTCGGATCCCTTCCGCAGGAAGGGCTCTGACCCTACCGCCCCGCCCCGGGGTCAGAGCCCTTTCCGCTGGAAAGGGATCCGCCCCCTTCCAACTGGAGTCTTCCGCATGAAGCGCACGCTCGTCCTAGCCGCCGCCCTGGCCGCTGCTCTTCCGTTCTCCGCCCTGGCCCACAAGGCCTGGCTGCTGCCCTCGCAGACCGTGATCGCCGGCAACGCGCCGTGGATCACCGTCGATGGCGCCGTGTCCAACGACCTGTTCTATTTCAACCACGTGCCGCTTCGCCTGGAATCGCTGGTGATCACCGCGCCGGACGGCAGCACCGTGCAGCCGCAGAACGCGGCCACCGGCAAGTACCGCAGCGTGTTCGACATCGAACTGAAGCAGCAGGGCACCTACCGCATCGCCTCGGTGAACGATGGCCTGTTCGCCACCTACGAACTGAACGGCGAGCGCAAGCGCTGGCGCGGTACTGCCGCCACCTTCGGCGAACTGCCCAAGGAGGCGAAGAAGCTGGAAGTAAGCCAATCGGTGGGCCGGGTGGAAACCTTCGTCACCAACGGCGCGCCGAACGACACCGCGCTGAAGCCGACCAACCGCGGCATCGAACTGGTCGCCGTCGGCCACCCCAATGACCTGTTCGCCGGAGAGCAATCGACCTTCCGCGTACTGGTCGATGGCAAACCGGCCGCCGGCCTGGACTTCGAGATCGTGCGCGGCGCCACCCGTTACCGCAATGCGCAGGACGAACTGAAGGTGACCAGCGACGCCAAGGGCGAGATCAAGGTGACCTGGCCGGAAGCCGGCATGTACTGGCTGGAAACCGGCACCGAGGACAACAAGACCTCGGTGAAGCAGGCCGCCAAGCGCCGCCTGAGCTACGTCGCTACGCTGGAAGTCCTGCCGCAGTAATCCATACGCGACGGTGCCGGGATGCTTCCGGCACCGCCGCCTGCACCGCCTGACATGACCGATACCTCGCTCGACATCGCCCGCCTGGGTGGCACCACCATGGGCACCACCTGGAGCGTTTCGCTGGTGGCGCCGCGCCAGCGCGACCTGCATCCGTTGCATGCAGGCATCCAGGCGCGCCTGGACGCGGTGGTCGCGCAGATGAGCACGTGGGAACCCGGTTCCGACCTGAGCCGCTACAACCGCGCGCCGGCGGGCCAGTACTGCGTGCTGCCAGCTGAAACCCGCCATGTGCTGGCGTGTGCGCAGGCCATCGCCGCCGCCAGCGAGGGCGCCTTTGATCCCACGGTGGGCCCGCTGGTGGCGCTGTGGGGCTTCGGCGCGCACGCGGGGCCACGTTCGCTGCCCGATACCGACGTGCTGCAGGCCACGCGCGAACGCTGTGGCTGGCAGCGCCTGCAGTGGCAGGGCGACGCGCTGCTGCCCCAATGACCTGTTCGCCGGAGAGCAATCGACCTTCCGCGTACTGGTCGATGGCAAACCGGCCGCCGGCCTGGACTTCGAGATCGTGCGCGGCGCCACCCGTTACCGCAATGCGCAGGACGAACTGAAGGTGACCAGCGACGCCAAGGGCGAGATCAAGGTGACCTGGCCGGAAGCCGGCATGTACTGGCTGGAAACCGGCACCGAGGACAACAAGACCTCGGTGAAGCAGGCCGCCAAGCGCCGCCTGAGCTACGTCGCTACGCTGGAAGTCCTGCCGCAGTAATCCATACGCGACGGTGCCGGGATGCTTCCGGCACCGCCGCCTGCACCGCCTGACATGACCGATACCTCGCTCGACATCGCCCGCCTGGGTGGCACCACCATGGGCACCACCTGGAGCGTTTCGCTGGTGGCGCCGCGCCAGCGCGACCTGCATCCGTTGCATGCAGGCATCCAGGCGCGCCTGGACGCGGTGGTCGCGCAGATGAGCACGTGGGAACCCGGTTCCGACCTGAGCCGCTACAACCGCGCGCCGGCGGGCCAGTACTGCGTGCTGCCAGCTGAAACCCGCCATGTGCTGGCGTGTGCGCAGGCCATCGCCGCCGCCAGCGAGGGCGCCTTTGATCCCACGGTGGGCCCGCTGGTGGCGCTGTGGGGCTTCGGCGCGCACGCGGGGCCACGTTCGCTGCCCGATACCGACGTGCTGCAGGCCACGCGCGAACGCTGTGGCTGGCAGCGCCTGCAGTGGCAGGGCGACGCGCTGCTGCAACCGGGCGGGCTGGAATTGGACCTGTCGGCGATTGCCAAGGGCTTCGGTGTGGATCATGTCGCGGCGTGGCTGCGCAGCCAGCAGATCGATGCAGCGCTGATCGAAGTGGGCGGCGAGCTGGCCGGCTACGGCCGCAAACCGGATGGGCAGCCATGGCGTGTGCTGGTGGAATCGGCGCCGGAAGAAGATGCCGCCAGTGACCTTCCACCGCGCGTGCTCGCGCTGCACGGCAAGGCGGTGGCCACCTCGGGCGACCGCTGGCACCAGTACAGCGCCGACGGCCAGGCCTACAGCCACAGTCTGGACCCGCGCACCGGCATGCCGGTACGCCAGGTCGCCGCGGCCGTCACCGTGGTGGCCGACGACGCCATGCATGCCGATGCCTGGGCCACCGCGCTCACCGTGCTGGGCCAGGCCGCTGGCATGACGCTGGCCGAGCGCGAGGGGCTGGCCGTGCGTTATCTGCTGCGCAGTACCGGCGGCCCGCAGGAACAGCTAAGCAGCGCCTTCCAGCGCCTGCTGGACGAGCAGGCCGCATGAGCCGCCCTTCGCGCGCACTGCTGGGAAATCTGTTGGTGCTGGCGATGCTGGCCGTGGCCGCCATCGCCCTGCTGCGCCTGCACCTGGGGGAAACCTGGTGGCAGGGCGCCCCCACGCCGCGCCATTGGCATGCCGCGCTGATTGCCTTGGTGCTGTACGCACTGGCCTGCACCGCGGTGTGGTGGCGCGGCCGCCGCCGCGACGACCGCAGCGCCGATGGTGCCACGCCCTTGCTGCTGGTCTGGTCCAGCCAGACCGGCTTCGCCCGCGAGCTGGCCGAACGCAGCGCCGAGGCCCTGCGCGCGGCCGGGCTGCCGGTGCGCCTGCGCGGTCTGCATGAAGTGGATGGCACGCTGCTGGCCGCCAGCACCCGCGTGCTGTTCATTGCCAGCACCACCGGCGAAGGCGATGCGCCCGACCATGCCCTGCCCTTCCTGCGCGGCGCGATGAGCGCCTCGCCTGCATTGGGCCACCTGCACTACGGCGTGCTGGCACTGGGCGACCGCAGCTATGGGCACTTCTGCGCCTTCGGCCACCAGCTTGATACGTGGTTGCGCCAGCACGGTGCCCATCCGATGTTCGATGTGGTCGAGGTCGACAATGCCGACCCGGCCGCACTGCGCCACTGGCAGCAGTTGCTGGGGCAGATCGGCGGCGGTGCCAGCGAACTGCCCGACTGGAGCCCGGCCGAGTATCAGCCGTGGACGCTTCTGCAGCGCGAGCACCTCAATCCGGGCAGCCTGGGCGGGCCGGTGTACTGGTTGCGCCTGCAGCCCCCGGCGGGCAGCGATGCGCCATGGCAGGCCGGCGACATCGCCGAAGTCGGCCCGCAGCATGCCGCGCACAGCACGCGCGACTGGCTGCAATCGCACGGCTTCGATCCGGCCCTGGAGCTGGACGACGGACAGACCCTGCTCGACCGCGTCGCGCGTTCGCACCTGCCGAACCTGGTCGCACGCGGCGACCTTGCCGGCCTGCTGGCGGCACTGCAGCCGCTGCCGCATCGTGAGTATTCCATCGCATCGGTGATGGCCGACGGTGCGCTGGAACTGCTGCTGCGCCGCCAGCTGCGAGCCGACGGCACAGCGGGTATCGGCAGTGGCTGGCTGTGCGACCACGCCGGCATCGGCGAACCGGTGCAACTGCGCCTGCGCCGCAACGACAACTTCCATGGGGTGGCCGCCGACATGCCCCTGCTGCTGATCGGCAACGGCACCGGCATCGCCGGCCTGCGCGCGCACCTGCACGAACGCGCCCATGCCGGCGCGCAGCGCACCTGGCTGCTTTTCGGCGAACGCTCGGCCGCCCACGATTTCCACTTCGGCAAGGAACTGCAGGCGATGCTGGGCGACGGCACGCTGCAGCGGCTGGATGCGGTATTCAGCCGCGATGGCGGCGCGCACCGTTACGTGCAGGACCGGTTGCTGGCCGAAGCGGCAACGCTGCGGCAGTGGGTCGATGAAGGTGCCACGATCCTGGTCTGTGGCAGCCTGCAGGGCATGGCCCCGGCCGTGGATGCAGTGATCGAGCAGGTGCTGGGTCCCGAGGGCAAGGAAGCCCTGCTGCTGGCCGGCCGCTACCGCCGCGACGTGTATTGAGGGGTCGGATCCCTTTCCGCAGGAAAGGCCTCTGACCCCATCCACGAACCACCGCAACGGGGTCGGATCCCTTTCCGCAGAAAAGGGCTCTGACCCCATCCACGCATGGCCCGGCGCTACCCGGCGCTCGTTACCCGTATCGCCAACAACTCACCACCGCCCTGCAATGCGTGGCGCTGCCGCTCACCGGCGGCCAACCACGCGGTATCCCCGGCCTGCATCGGCGGCAGCCCACTGTCGGCGCCGAACCCGGCATGCCCGGCCAGCAGGTACAGCGCCCAGGCCACGCCCGGTTCGCAGAAGAAGAACATCGATCCCACCAGCGGCCGGTGCAGCAGCTCGGCCTGCAGCACATCGCGCTGCCACATCAGGTTGAAATCGTGGGTGGGGCCGTCCACCAGTTCCCCCTGCAACGTCTGCTCGCCTGCAAAGCGCACGCGCCCGTGCGGCGGCAGCACCTCGGCCACGTGGCCATCTTCGAAGCGCAATCGCACGCCGTTGCCGTGCAGCAGCACCAGTTCGCGCTCCACCCCGGGGAACTCCGAAAACGCGGCATCCTGCTCGATCTCGGCCACCGACAGGCGCAACGCCCAATCATCGCCGTGCGCCGGCAGGCGCAGGATCTCGCGGGTCCAGCCCAGACCATTGCGCCAGCGTTCGCGGCGGTAGTCCAGGCTGGAAATCACCTGGCTCGGGGTGTGCAGCAGGGAATCGGTGTCCATGCCCGCATTGTAGGTGCGTGTGTCAGCTCGCGCCGCCACAGCCACCGTCCAGCAGCTTGGAATGTTTCAGCCAGTCCGGATCGGGGTAGTAGGCAAAGACCAGGGCGCCACCGCGCAGCGAATCGATCAGCGGCCGCGAAACCGACAGCCGCACCGCCGGGCAGCCCAGGCTGCGGCCCAGTCGCCCCTGCAGCCGGGCCACGGTCGGGTTCACGTAGGGCGCACCGTGGATCACGATCGCGCGATCGCGTGCCAGGTCGTTGTAGCCCGGCTCCAGCCCATCCAGGCGCAGCGAATAGCCGTTGCCGCCCATGTAGGTCTCCTTCGCGGTGAAGGCACCGATGCTGGACATGAAGCTGCCATCGCGGTTGGAGAAATGTTCGGTGCGGTTGCCACCGCTGTTGCGTCCATGCGCCACCCATTCCTCGAACAGCAGGCGCTGGCGTGCCAGGTCGAACACCCACAGCCGCTGTTCAGTGGATGGCCGCGAGTAATCGATCACCGCCAGCCGTTCACCGCTGACGCCCAGCTCGGGGCGTTGCAGCGAACAACGCAACGCCGTGGCCGCCAGCTTCAGTACATGGCGGTCGGCATTGGGCGCGGTGCGTGCCAGCAGTGCGGTCAGGTCTTCGGTGCTGGCGGTGGCCGCCGCGGGCGATGCGGCGGCGGCAGAGGCCGCACCGGCCAGGATCGCCAGCAGGCCGCCAGCGGCCCGCCAGCACGTGCGTGAAACGTTCATGGGTGACGGCAATCTGCTCAGGACTTCTTCGACGTGGGCGCGGCCGGCTCCGATTCCAACACCGGCTGCATGCCCGATTCAGCCGCGCTTGGGCGTACCGCCGGCAGCGAGGTCACCAGCAGGGTCGTGCCGGGCACCAGCACCTGGTACAGCTGGTGGGCGAAATCGGCCGGCAGCGCCATCGGCAGCGAGGGCGTGGCCAGCAGGTCCGGCGTGGCCTGCGCGCTGTCCTGGCCCAGCAGCGGATACGCCGTCCATTGGTGCAACCGCTGCTGTGCATCCAGCGGGCTGGGCGTATCGCTGTAGCCCTGCCCCATCACGAACAGCGTGGTGCCCTGGAACGCCGGCAACGCGTCGGCACGCAGCGGCGATTCGCCGATCATCACCCCGTCGCGCAGCACATACAGCCGCTGGTCCTGCAGGCTGACCAGGATGCCGACCTGGCCGGCGGGCGCGGCGGCATCGTTCCACCACGCCGCGGCAGCGCTGCCTGCTTCACCGTCCGGCAGCGCCTGCCCCTTGGCATTCACCGGCGCCAGCACGGCCGGGTAGGCCAGCGTCATCGGCGCGCTCTTGGCATCGGCCACCACCACCGTGTCGCCGCGCTGGGTGGCACTGAACAGTTTCTGCGCGAAGGCCTGCGGCAGGCGCACGCAGCCGTGCGAGGCCGGGTGACCGGGCAGGCTGCCGCCGTGCAGGGCGATGCCGTCCCAGGTCAGCCGCTGCATGTAGGGCATGGGCGCGCTGTTGTAGAGGTTGGAGCGGTGGTCCTTGTCCTTCTGCAGGATGGTGAACACACCGGTGGGCGTTTCGTGCCCGGTCTTGCCCGAGCTGATCGTGCTCAGCCCGATCGCGATGCCGTTGCGGTACACATAGGCGCGCTGCTCATCCAGGCTGACCACCAGCACGATCGGGCCGGACGGCGAGATTTCCGGGTGCCACAGATACTCGCCGGGCTTCAGATCGGTCGGCCCGCGCACCTCGGCGCTGGCAGGGCCGGTGGCCGTTGCAGCGGCGGGCGTGGCCGCGCTGGCCGCACTGGTGGCGCAGGCCAGGGCAAGCGCCAACGGCAATGCAAGACGATGAAGGGACATCCGGTGGCTCCATTCCATGGGGAGCCCCCACGCTACACCATCGCCACGTCGTGGCTGTGCGCAGAAAAAGAAATTGCCCGGCGACACCACCATGTGTCGTACCGGGCAATCGTCACGTCCCTGTCGGCCTGCTGCCATTCCCCGCGTCCTGCGGTATGGGAATGGTGCGTCCTGCACGCGGCCGCGTCTGTCCTGTTTGTATCTCAGCCCCTTCCACAGGTCTGTGATGCCACCATCCTGGTGATTGGTGTCGCCTCCGTGCGACGGTCGGTGGTCACGGCCTTCCTGTCCGCGACCAGTGAACCAGCCTCCTGCCGGTTCCGACGATCCTGTTGTCATCGCCTGGGTACGGTTCGCACCGGTACCGATCCGGGTACCGGATCCGCGGGCAACAGCCTGTTGCCGACGGTGATCCGCTGTCGATTCCGTTCAACGATTCCTGTCCCTATCCCCTTCACCTGCGCCAGATCCTCTACGCGGTGAAACGGGCCGTGTGTGCGCCGGTGCTCGACGATTGCCGCAGCCTTCCTGGCCCCGACCATCGACAGTCCCTGCTGCAGCGCCTGGGCATCGGCCCGGTTGATGTCGATGGGCTCGGCGGCTTGCGCCCCCAGCATCCACATTCCCAGCACCAGCGCCCTTAACACGACACTCCAAGGCACGACGTGTATCTCCTTGTGGTTCTGGCCGTCCCGACCGGCAATCCCGTCGGCCGAAACAGTGTCCGTCACCACATGTGCACAGCCTATCGGTTTCACAGATTTCTAAAAGCCAGCCAACTACCCGACGTCGTGTAGGAAAAACCCTACCCCCACCACAGGCGTAGAATGCGCGGATCAGCCATGCAACCGGAGTTTCAGATGGACAGCGCCAAGCTCGGCCAATTCGTCAATGAAAAGTGGGACAGCGAAATCGTCCCGCAGTTGGTCGACTACATTCGCATTCCCAACAAGTCGCCGATGTTCGACGCCAATTGGGTGCAGAACGGCTACATGGAACAGGCGGTCACCCTGATGGAAAACTGGGCCAAGGCCCAGCAGCTGCCCGGCCTGAAGGTCGAAGTGGTCCGTCTGGAAGGCCGTACCCCGCTGATTTTCCTGGAAATTCCGGCCACAGGCGCGGAAACCGGCGACGACACCATCCTGCTCTACGGCCACCTGGACAAGCAGCCGGAAATGACCGGTTGGGACGACGACCTGGGCCCGTGGACTCCGGTGCTGCGCGGCGACAAGCTGTACGGCCGCGGTGGCGCCGATGACGGCTACGCCATCTTCGGCTCGCTGGCCGCCGTGCTGGCCCTGCAGGCCCAGGGCCTGCCGCACGCGCGTTGCGTGGTGCTGATCGAAGCCTGCGAAGAATCGGGCAGCTACGATCTGCCGGCCTACGTCGACCATCTGGCCGACCGCATCGGCAAGCCGTCGCTGGTGGTCTGCCTGGATTCGGGCTGCGCCAACTACGACCAGCTGTGGTGCACCACCTCGCTGCGCGGCCTGACCGGCGGCAACTTCACCGTGAAGGTGCTCAACGAAGGCGTGCATTCCGGCGATGCCTCCGGCGTGATCCCGTCCAGCTTCCGCCTGCTGCGCCAGATCCTGTCGCGCATCGAGGACCAGGACACCGGCCGCATCCTGATCGACGGCATGAACGTGGAGATCCCGGCCGAGCGCCAGGAACAGGCCAAGCGCGCCGCCGAAGTGGTCGATACCGAGATCTTCGAGAAGTTCCCGATGGTCGACGGCCTGCGGCCGATGAACGACGACCTGGCCGAACTGGTGCTCAACCGCACCTGGCGCCCGGCCCTGTCGGTCACCGGCATTGGCGGCATGCCGCCGCTGGAATCGGCCGGCAACGTGCTGCGCCCGCAGACCTCGGTGAAGCTGTCGCTGCGCCTGCCGCCCACCGCCGACGGCAAGACCTGCGGCGAACTGCTGAAGGAAGCGCTGCTGCGCGACCCGCCGAACGGCGCACAGGTCACCCTGGACCTGGAAAAGGCTTCGACCGGCTGGAACGCCCCGGCCATGGCGCCGTGGCTGACCCAGGCCATCGACGATGCCAGCCAGGCCTTCTTCGGCAAGCCGGCCATGTACATGGGCGAAGGCGGCTCGATCCCGTTCATGGGCATGCTGGGCGAGAAGTTCCCGGGCGCCCAGTTCATGATCACCGGCGTGCTCGGCCCGCACTCCAACGCCCACGGCCCGAACGAATTCCTGCACATTCCGATGGGCAAGAAGGTCACCGCCTGCGTGTCCAAGGTCATCAGCGAACACTACGCTGCCAGCCTGCGCGGCGAGACCAGCGGTTCGCCGGTGGCCGCCGACAGTGGCACCCGCCACGGCGACCACGGCTGCTGCTGATTCGGGCACACCGTGACGGACGCAGCCTGGCCTTGCTAGGCTGCGTCCACCCCCAGCGGAAACCACGCGCATGAATGGTCTTTTCGGCAGCAGCAGCTGGTTGTACATCCTGCTGGTCGGCTTCTTCGTCGGCCTGCTCGGGCGCTTCTTCATGCCCGGCAACAACCGCATGGGCTGCCTGCTGACCATCGTGCTGGGCATTGTCGGTGCGCTGGTGGCCGGGTGGTTCGGCCAGTACATGGGCTGGTACCGCCCCGGCGAACCGGCCGGCTTCCTCGGTGCCGTGGTCGGCGCGGTGGCCGTGCTGGCCCTGATGCGCCTGTTCAGCCCACGCCGCTGATCCCCCTTTTCTCTTTCCTGAGCGTGGCGCGCCTGGCGCGTCCGGAACCGCCTGCATGACCGAACCTGCTTCCGATCCCCAGCGCAGCGCGCAGCGCCTGCAGTGGGCCCGCACCCAGCTGGACGACGCCCACGCGGTGGTCGAACGTGCTTCGGTCGATGCAGGCCTGCGCAGCTACTGGCGCACCACCAGCACGCGCGGCAGCCACATCGTGATGGATGCCCCGCCCGGTCTGGAAGATCCGCAGCCCTGGCTGCGCATGCGCGGGCTGCTGCACGACCACGGCCTGCGCGTGCCTGGCCTGCTGGCCCAGGACCTGGACGCAGGCTTCCTGCTGCTGGAAGACCTGGGGGGGCCGACCCTGGCCAAGGTGCTGGACGAACGCAATGCCGATGCATGGTTCCAGCGCTCGATCGACCAGCTGCTGCGCCTGCAGGCCATTGCCGTACCCGAGGATTTCGGTAGCTTCGGTGAGGCCCTGCTGCAGCGCGATGCCGGCCTGTTCGAAGAATGGTTCCTGCAGCGCCACCTGGGCATCACCCTGGACTGCGGCGAAGCCGAAGCACTGCAGCTGGTGCAGCGCCGGCTGATGGACAACGCGCTGGGCCAGGCGCAGCTGATGACTCATCGCGACTACATGCCGCGCAACCTGATGCCGGTGGACGACGGCCCGGCCATTCTCGACTTCCAGGATCTGGTACGTGGCCCGATCGCCTACGACGCGGTCAGTCTGTTCAAGGATGCCTTCCTGAGCTGGCCGCTGCCGCGCGTGGACGGCTGGCTGGCGCTGTACCACCAGCGCGCGCAGGCGGTCGGCCTGCCGGTGCCCGACCGCGCCACCTTCCTGCGCGACGCCGACTGGATGGGCGTGCAGCGCCACCTGAAGTGCCTGGGCATCTTCAGCCGCTTGCGCTACCGCGACAACAAGGGCCACTACCTGGACGACGTGCCGCGCTTCATCGGCTATCTGGACGAAGTGCTGCCGCGCTACCGCGAGCTGGCGCCGCTGCAGCAGCTGCTGGATGCCCGGATCAAGCCGGCACTGGCCGAACACGCCGCGCCGCTGCGCGTGGCCCGCTGAAGGCGCTGCGATGAAGGCCCTGATCTTTGCCGCCGGCCTGGGCGAGCGCATGCGTCCGCTCACCCTGCACACGCCCAAGCCGCTGCTGGCAGTGGCCGGCAAACCGCTGATCGTCTGGCACCTGGAACGCCTGGCGGCGCTGGGCGTACGCGAGGTGGTGGTCAACACCGCGTGGCTGGCCGAGCAGTTCCCGACCACGCTGGGCGATGGCAGCCAGTGGGGCCTGCGCCTGCACTTCGTGCACGAAGGCGCTACGCCGCTGGAAACCGGCGGCGGCATCCTCAATGCCCTGCCGCAGCTGGGTGATGCACCGTTCCTGGTAGTGAACGGGGATATCTGGACCGATTTCGATTTCGCCGCGCTGCCGCGCGAGCCGCAGGGCCAGGCGCACCTGGTGCTGGTGGACAACCCGGCGCAGCACCCGCAGGGCGATTACCGGCTGGATGCGCAGGGCCTGCTGCATCACGACCGTGCCGGGCCGTGCCTGACCTATGCCGGCATCGGTGTGTACCGCCCATCAATCGTGGCCGACTGGCGTGCGGTGATCGGCGACGCGCCGGGCAGCGAACGGGTGCCGCCGAAGTTCTCGGTGGTTCCACTGCAGAAGCATTTCATGGCCCAAGGTCTGATGACGGGGCAGCACCATCGCGGGCGCTGGACCGACGTCGGTACGGTCGATCGCCTGCGCGCGCTGGACGCGGAGTTGGTCGCCAACGGCTGAGCCCCTCGTGGCTGGTCGCCTGGTGCGTTGGGATCACTGACGTCTGGCCGGGCGGATGGGCTGCGCAGGGGACGCTGCAAGTACGTCCTTGTAAGCTCGTAGGCGCCATCCATGGCGCCTGCGCCCCTGCGCAACCCATTCGCCCGGCCACGGACAATTCCCGTGGGCGTCCAGCCACGGAAAAGAAAAAGAAAAGCAAAAGCGGGTCGCTTTGCTGCGCTCGCTCGTCTGTGTCGACCAAGGTCGACACCTACCAACAGCAGCCGGGAGCTGTCAGAGGCGGGGCGGTGTGGGCTTGCAGGACCGCAGGCGCCATGGACGGGTTTACGGCGTGTCCTGCAAGCCCACACCGCCCCGCATCCCCCAGGAAGCCAGCTGTTGCACTTGATCTTCAGCGGGTGCAGGGCAGCAGCCCTGCAAAAAAACCCCCAACCTCAGTACCGCGGGCGGCCTTCTTCCAGCACCTGGCGCAGGAACGGCACCGTGATCCTGCGCTTGGCCGCCAGCGATTCGCGGTCCAGCCAGTCCAGCAGGGTAATCAACCCACCCAGCTCTCGCCCGGTGTGCGACAGCAGCCACTCGATGGCCGCCTCATCAATGGCCAGCCCGCGCCGCAGCGCGCGCTCGCGCAGCACCGCCGCGCGGCCCTCTTCGTCCAGCGGCTGCAGCAGCACGCGCACGCACTGGCCCAACCGCGAACGCAGGTCCGGCAGCAGCAAGCCCAGCTCACCCGGCGCCGCCTGCGCGGTGTACAGCACCGTCGCCCCGGCCGCGCGCGCACGGTTGTGGAAATCGAACAGCGCCACCTCGTCCTCGCGGTCGCCGGCCACCGCATCCAGGCCATCCAGGGCGATCAACTCGCGCTGTTCCAGCCCCTCCAGCGCCACCCGCACCCGCCCCGCCACGCTGGCCAGCGGCACGTAGGTCGGCAGCCGGCCCGCCTGTTCGGCGGTCGAACACATGGCCAGCGCCTGGTGGGTCTTGCCGGTGCCGGCCGCGCCTTCCAGGTACACCCAATCGTGGCTGGCGCCCAGCGCGATCGCACGCAGCTGCGCCAGCGCGCCATCCGGCGCGCCGATGAAGGTTTCCAGACGCTGGTCCCGCGGGTAATGCAGGGCCAGCGGAAGTTGCGGCACACCAATCACCTGGGGTCCGGGCCGTTCTCGTAAGGGGTGACGATGATATGGGGCGCATCGACCACGCCATCAAGCACGATGGACGGCTTCTCGCCCGCGTACAGCTCGCTCTGGCGGTAGCGCTGGTGGGCATAGCGCAGCAGCACGTTGCTCACCGCCGCCACCGGCAGTGCCAGCAGCATGCCCAGGAAGCCGAACAGCTGGCCACCGGCCATCACCGCGAAGATCACCGCCACCGGGTGCAGGCCGATCTTGTCGCCCACGATGCGCGGGGTCAGCACGTAGCTTTCCAGCAGCTGGCCCACGGTGAACACCACGCCCACCAGCAGCAACAGCTTCAGGTCGATGCCCTGCGCCTGCACCAGCGCGGCCACCACCGCCATCACGATGCCGGTGGTCGCGCCCAGGTAGGGAATGAAGCTGATCAGGCCCGCCACCAGGCCGATCAGCAGGCCCAGCTTCAGCCCGACCAGCGACAGGCCGGCGGCGTAGATCACGCCCAGCGCCACCATCACCAGGAACTGGCCGCGGATGAACGCCCCCAGCACGTCGTTGGATTCGCGCGCCAGGTTGCTGATGGTGCCGATGTGGTTGCGCGGAATGACCGAAGCAACGCGCTCGACCAGCTTGTCCCAGTCACGCAGGAAGTAGAACGCCAGGATCGGCAGCAGTGCCAGGTTCACCACCCAGGTCACCACGGTGAAGCCCGAGCGCGAGACGTAGCCCATGAACGTGGTGGCAAAGCCGCCGGCCTGCTGCCAATGGCTGCGCACCCATTCGATCAGGCGGTCCGGGTCCATCCACTGCATCACTTCCAGGCCGGTCTTCTGCTCGAACCAGGGAATGCCCTTCTGCATCAGCCACGCCTGCGCCTGCGGCACGGCCGCCACCAGGGTGGTGATCTGCCGCTCGATCATCGGCACCAGCACCAGCATCAGCCCGGTGATCAGCAGGACCATCGCCACGAACACCAGCACCACGCCGGTGTTGCGCGACAGGCCACGGGCCTCCAGCCGATCCACCAGCGGGTCGCCCAGCCAGGCCAGCGCCAGGGCCAGCACGAACGGGGTCAGGATGGGGGCCAGCAGCCACACCACCCAGCCCACCATCAGGGCCACGGCCACGTACTTCAGCCGCCGCAGGAACTGCGCGATTTCCGCCTCCGGGCTCAGGATCATCGCAGGCGGTACTCGTTGCTGACCGGCGGTGCCACCGGCGCACCGGTGCTGTCATCGAGCGGGGTAGGCAGCGCCGGCAGCGTGGCCGAGGGCACCAGCACGCCGTTGTCGCCCAGCATGCGGTTGAAGCCGGCCAGGCCGGTGGTCATTTCCAGGTTCAGTTCCAGATGGTCGGCGGTGGCGCGCAGCGGGGTGACATTGCGCACCACCGGCACCTCGCGCAGGCCCGCGGCCAGCCGCAGGTAATCATCGCTGCCGTTGATGCCGGTCACTACCACGCGGTAGCTGCCGGCCTGGCCGGTGGCCGCGCCCGCCTTGGCGTAGCGCTTCACCAGCGCATCGGCGGCGCCGTCGGCACCGGCGGCCATCGCGCGCATGGCGTTGGCGTCCTTGCTGGTCCACTTGTTCAGTTCACGGCCGTTGTCCACGAACACCCAGTCGGCCTGCCAGCCGCCGTTGGCGCGGTACAGCTTGCCGATCAGCTGCATGGGCGGGGCGTAGCGCGACGACGCGCGGGCCACGGCGGCGCTGTCCTGGCGCCAGATGGCCCCCACCAGCGCCTGTTCGGCCGCGCCACCGCTGGGCAGGCCCAGCTTGTAGCCGCGCTCGATGGCGCGGTTCAGCAGCGGGCGGGCGGCGTTGGCCTGCTGCACGCTGACCAGGCGCGGGCCGCTGCCATCGTCCACGGCCATCCAGACCACCGGCTTGGGCCGCGGCTGCGGCCACAGCGGCAGGCCCAGGGCCGAGACCAGTGCGTCCACATCGTCTTCGCGGAAGCGCGCGACCAGCAGGGTGCGGTAGCTGGGGGCGCCGCTGGCACCCACGCTCTGGTCCTGCTTGTAGTCATAGCTGGCCACGTAGTCCTTGGCGTTGCGCAGCGCCTGCGCCACGCCGGGGCGGCTCATTGCGCTGCGGTCGCCGGACAGCTTGCCCAGCACCACGCCCAGGGCACGGGCGAGGCCGCCATTGCGGTCGCCCTCGGCCTGGCTGTTGACCGGGACTTCGGCTTCATAGGCACCGCTGGCGGTAGCAACATCGCCTTCGGTTCGCAGGCCGCTCTGGGCCATCGTGGCCACCGGCAGGCTCAGGGCCAGAAGCAGGGGGAGAAACAGGCTGCGGCGCATCAGGACATCCATTGGCTCGACGTATCCGGGGGGAATTGTTGCCCGAATACGGCCTGTGCGCCAATCCGGCCTGTTAAAATCGCCCGTTCAACCCCTGCCAGCGCCGACGCCCGTGACCAACACCCCGTCTTCCGCCCCTTCCCCCCTTACCTACCGTGATGCGGGTGTCGACATCGACGCCGGCAACGAGCTGGTCGAGCGGATCAAGCCCCTGGTCAAGCGCAGCTTCCGCCCGGAAGTGATGGGCGGCCTGGGCGGCTTCGGCGCCCTGTTCGACCTGTCCAACAAGTACCGCGAACCGGTACTGGTGTCGGGCACCGACGGCGTGGGCACCAAGCTGAAGCTGGCCCACCAGCTGAACCGCCACGATACGATCGGCATCGACCTGGTGGCCATGTGCGTGAACGACGTGCTGGTGCAGGGCGCCGAACCGCTGTTCTTCCTCGATTACTTCGCCACCGGCAAGCTGGACATCGACACCGCCGCTGCGGTGGTGGGCGGCATTGCCAACGGCTGCACCGAAGCCGGCTGCGCGCTGATCGGCGGCGAAACCGCTGAAATGCCCGACATGTATGCCCCGGGCGAATACGATCTGGCCGGCTTCACCGTGGCCGCCGTGGAAAAGAGCGAACTGAAGGATGGCGCCAGCGTGGCCGCCGGCGACGTGCTGATCGGCATCGCCTCCTCCGGCCCGCACTCCAACGGCTATTCGCTGGTGCGCCGCATCTATGACCGCGCCGGCCAGCCGGCTGACCTGGTGCTGGAGGATGGCGTAAAGCTGGTCGATGCGCTGATGGCGCCGACCCGCCTGTACGTGAAGCCGATCCTGTCGCTGCTGAAGTCGCATGGCGAGGCGATCCACGGCATGGCCCACATCACCGGTGGCGGCCTGACCGAGAACATCATCCGCGTGGTGCCCGAAGGCCTGGGCCTGGACATCCAGGCCTCGTCGTGGACCCTGCCACCGGTGTTCCAGTGGCTGCAGAAGGAAGGCGCCGTGGTGGACAGCGAAATGTGGCGCACCTTCAACTGCGGCATCGGCTTCGTGCTGATCGTAGCCCCCGACCAGGTCGCCGCCGTTTCCGCGGCCGTGCAGGCACAGGGCCTGCAGCACTGGACCATCGGCCAGGTCACCCCCGCTGCCGGCGCAGAACGCGTCCGCATCGGCTGATCCGGCACGCAGGAGCCCGCATGGACGCATTGCCCCCTACCGCCAACGACCTGCCCCCGCCGGCGCCCGCCCCCGCGGCGCCGCTGCTCACCGCCGAGGACAGCAACCACCTGCGGCTGCTGTCGATCTTCCACTACGTGGTGGCGGGGCTGGCGGCAGTGTTCGCGCTGATCTTCGTGTTCCACATCGTGATGGGCGTGCTGATGCTCAACGGCACCCTGCCGATGAACTCCAACGGCCAGCCCACCTCGCTGCAGGAACAGCGCTTCATGGGCTGGATGTTCATCGTCATGGGCGGCGGCATCGTGTCCTGCGGCCTGGCGCTGGCGGCGTGCATCGCCTGGGCCGGGCGCTGCCTGCAGCAGCGCCGCCGCTATCTGCTGTGCCTGGTGGTGGCCGGCGTGTCCTGCCTGTTCACCCCGTTCGGCACCGTGCTGGGCGTCTTCACCCTGATCGTGCTGCTGCGGCCGCAGGTGAAGGCCGCCTTCGAAGCCAACGCCCCCACCCGCCGCTGAGACCGCCATGGCCGCCGTACCGCCCCCGCTGAACGCTCCCCGTGGCTGGACCGACATCCAGATCAACGGCCACCTGCATACGCTGAAGATCCTGTTCTACGTCTATGGCGGCGTGCAGGTGCTGCTGAGCCTGCTGCTCCTGCTGGGCGCGGTGGGCGGCTACGTAAGCGAAAGCCGCAGCACCGACCCGAATGCCTCGCCGCTGCTGCTGGCAGTGATATTTGCGGGCTTCGCCGTGGTCATCGGCGCGTTCGCCGTGCTCAGCCTGGTGGCCGCGCGCGCACTGGGTGGCCGGCAGCGGCGCACCCTCTGCCTGGTCGCATCCGGCGCCGCCTGCCTGGGCGGCGCGCTGGGCATCGGTCTGGGCGTGTACGCCCTGGTGGTGCTGCTGCGCCCGGACGTGTCTGCACGGTTCGTCGCTCCCGGTAGCGCCGTCGTCGCATGACCGCACGCATTGCCGTACTTGCCTCGGGCCGGGGCAGCAACCTGCAGGCCATCCTGGACGCCATCGCCGCGGGCCGGCTGGACGCGCAGGTGGTGGCGGTGCTGTCGGACAAGCCCGACGCCGCCGCGCTGCTGAACGTGGCGCCGGCGCAGCGCTGGGCGCGTTCGCCCAAGGACTTCACCGACCGCGCCGCGTTCGATGCCGCACTAGGCGATGCCCTGGCAGCGTCCGCACCGGACTGGATCGTCTGCGCCGGCTACATGCGCATCCTTGGCGCCGATTTCGTACAGCGCTTCAGTGGCCGCCTGGTCAACATCCACCCCTCGCTGCTACCGCTGTACAAGGGCCTGCACACCCATGCCCGGGCGCTGGAAGCGGGCGATGCCGAAGCCGGGGCCAGCGTGCACTTCGTGGTGCCCGAGCTGGACGCCGGCGCGGTGCTGGCCCAGGCGCGGGTGCCGGTGCTGGCCGGCGATGACGCGCAGACCCTGGCCACGCGGGTGCTGGCGGTCGAACACCCGCTGCTGATCGCCACCCTGTCGCTGCTGTGCCAGGGGCGCCTGGCTGAACGGCAGGGACAGCCGCAGTTCGACGGTCACCCCCTGTTTAGCCCACTGGCCCTAGATTCCGCCGGGAACCTGAACCGGTAACGCCCGTGCACACGCCCTGCTGACTGCGGGGCTGGCATCCTGCCCCCTCCTGCGGTTCCTGCCCGCCATGAAGACCACGCCGTTGTTGCGCAAATTCCTGCTGCTGCCGATTGCTGTGCTCGCCTGCGCGGCCTGGGGACAGGCCACGCCCCCGGATGCGCCTGTCGCCGTACCCGCCGCGCCGGCGGTGCCCATGCCGCCCGCACTGGCCTGGGAACCGCCGCCGCTGCAGCCGTTCAGCGCCACCTACCAGGCCTTCTACAAGGGCAAGGAGGCCGGCGATGCCACCATGCAGGTCACCCACACCGGCGGCAACCAGTGGCGGGTGGACATGCAGGTGGTCGGCCGTCGCGGCTTTGCCAGCGTGCTGGGGCTGAACATCGAACAGAGCACCGTGTTCGAGGAACGCGCCGGCGCCTATGCACCGCTCAGCCAGAGCACGGTGCGCAAGGGCCTGTTCCTGGGCAAGAAGGCGGTGGGCACCTACAACTGGCAGGCCGGCACCGCGCAGTGGAGCGGCGATGTGAAGAAAGACCGCGCCCAGCCCATTCCGCTGCAGGCCGGTGACCAGAGTGCCCTGCTGATCAACCTGGCAATCATGCGCGACGCCCGCCCGGGCGCGACCATGCATTACCGCTATGTCGACATGGGCCGGGTGCGCCAGCACGACTACCAGGCCGCCGCCGAAACCGAGAACGTGGCCGTCGGCGATCTGTCCTACAACGCGCTGCGGGTGTTCCGCACCAACGGCGGCAGCAACGAAACCATTCTCTGGATCGCCAACGGTGTCCCCACGCCGGTGCGCATCCTGCAACGCGAAGATGGCGAGGACCGCGTGGACCTGCGCCTGATCGAATACCAAGGAGTGTGAGCATGAAGACCCTGACCCGCCCCCTGACCTGGATCGCCGCGGCCGCGCTGTCGGTGGCCAGCCTGCCGGCCATGGCGCTGCAGCCGTTCAAGGCGGACTACCTGGCCAGCTACATGGGCATGCAGGCCAACGGCACCATGACCCTGGCCAGCGAAGGCGCCAACAAGTGGCGCTACAGCCTGAACGTGAAGAACCAACTGGCCGACCTGAGCCAGAGCACGGTGTTCGAGGAAGTGCGCGGGCAGCTGCGTCCGCTCAGCAGCCAGGACCGTTCGGCGCTGTTGGTGAAGAAGCGCAACGTGCAGGCCAACTACAACTGGAGCAGCAACCAGGCCACCTGGACCGGCGATATCAAGCCCGACCGCGCCGGCCCCATCGCGCTGAAGGCCGGCGACATGGATGCACTGCTGATCAACCTGGCCATCGCCCGTGACCTCGCCGCCGGCAAGCCGCTGACCTACCGCATGGTGGACGAAGGCCGCATCAAGAACATGACCTACAAGATCGTGGGCAAGGAGGCGGTGACCGTGGGCGGCAAGAGCTACCAGGCCACCAAGGTCTCGCGCGTGGACGGCAACAAGGAACTGATCGCCTGGATCGTGCCGGAATTCCCGGTGCCGGCGCGCATGCTGCAGAAGGAAAGCGGCCGCGACGCGCTGGACCTGACCATCAAGGCGATGAATTGACCGCCTTGGGGTCGGATCGCGGGCTCTGGTAGTGGCCAACCTTGGTTGGCGGCCTGCATCCACGCATGGCGTGGATCTACCGACCCCGGACCCCACACAGAAAAACGCCCGCTTGCGCGGGCGTTTTCTTATTTCTTTTCCTCGGCCGCGGCCGGCTTGAACTCAGTGCGGCAGTCCACGCGGATCTGCTCACCGGTGCCGCGCCAGACGAACGTGCGGCAGTGCCGGTTGCCGTCCTGGCTGTCATTCACCGCCACCGCGTAGAACGACTGGATGATCTCGTCACGGGTCACCGTGCCGTCACCGTTCCAGTCCATGTCCTTCTGCTCGATGCCCTTGGTGATGGCCAGGTTGGCGTACCAGGCATAACCCAGCCACGCCAGGGCCAGCAGCACCAGCGCCAGCAGCGCCTTGCGGCGGCGGGTGAACCTGCCGCGCAGGATCATGCGGTCACGCGCCGGATGGTGGCGCCCAGCGAAGACAGCTTCTCTTCGATGTTTTCGTAGCCGCGGTCCAGGTGGTAGATACGGTCGATGGTGGTATCGCCAGCGGCCATCAGGCCGGCCAGGATCAGCGACGCAGATGCACGCAGGTCGGTGGCCATCACCGGCGCACCGCTCAGGCGCTCGGCACCGCGCACGATGGCGGTGTGGCCTTCGATCTGGATGTCCGCGCCCAGGCGCAGCAGTTCGTTGACGTGCATGAAACGGTTCTCGAAGATCGTTTCATTGATGACGCCCACGCCGTCGGCCACGCAGTTCAAGGCCATGAACTGGGCCTGCATGTCGGTCGGGAACGCCGGGTACGGCGCGGTGGTCAGGTTCACTGCCTTCGGCCGCTTGCCCTGCATGTCCAGGGTGATCGAATCCTCGGTGGTCTCGATCTTCGCACCGGCTTCCACCAGCTTGGACAGCACCGCATCCATGGTGTTGGGGCGCGCACGGTTCACCGTCACCTTGCCGCCGGTCATCGCCGCGGCCACCAGGAAGGTGCCGGTCTCGATGCGGTCGGGCAGCACTTCGTGGCGGCCACCGGTCAGGCGCTCGACGCCTTCGATCACCAGGCGGGCAGTGCCCACGCCTTCGATCTTCGCGCCCAGGGCGATCAGGCAGTGCGCCAGGTCGGTCACTTCCGGTTCCATCGCGGCGTTGTCCAGGATGGTGGTGCCTTCAGCCAGCACGGCCGCCATCAGCACGTTCTCGGTGCCGGTCACGCTGACCATGTCGAAGGTGAAGTGGCCGCCCTTCAGGCGCTTGGCGGTGGCCTTGATGAAGCCGTTCTCCACCACGATGTCCGCACCCAGCGCCTGCAGGCCCTTGATGTGCTGGTCCACCGGGCGCGAACCGATCGCGCAGCCACCCGGCAGCGACACTTCGGCAGCGCCGAAGCGGGCCAGCAGCGGGCCCAGCACCAGGATCGAGGCGCGCATGGTCTTGACCAGCTCATACGGTGCCACGTGCTGGTTCACCGAACGCGGGTCGACCACGATCGCGCTGCCGCGCGACAGCGTGCCCTGGTCGATGGTGACCTTGGCGCCCAGCTCGCCCAGCAGCTTCACCGTGGTGACCACATCGTGCAGGTGCGGCACGTTGGTGATCTCCACCGGCTCGTCGGCCAGCAGGGTTGCACAGAGGATGGGGAGGACGGCGTTCTTGGCGCCGGAGATGCTCACTTCACCGTGCAGCGCAGCGCCGCCGGTCACAACGATCTTGGCCATGTATAGGGAATCTTCTGCGGTTCAGCCGGCTTCGGCCGGGGTCACGGTTTTCAGCGCCAACGCGTGGATCGCGCCGCCCATCAGGTCGCCCAGGGTGGCATAGACCATCCGGTGGCGGGCCAGCGGCATCTTGCCGGCGAAGGCCTCGCTGACCACGGTCGCTTCGAAGTGCACGCCGTCGTCGCCACGCACGTCGGCGCGGGCGCCGGGCAGGCCGGTTTCGATCAGGTTGCGGATGGTGTCGGCGTCCAACGGGCTTTCCTAATAAAATGAGCCCTCATTCTACTTCCGCTGCGTGGCGTCCGCATGGCCGAGTCCCCCCTGCCCTCCCGTTCCGTCGATCCCGCTGCCCTGGTGGCCAGTGGCCAGCGCGTGTTCGAGATCGAACAGCAGGCCCTGCAGGCCGTGGCCGGGCGCCTGGGCGAGGCCTTCCAGCAGGCCTGCCAGACCATCCTGGGCAGCCGCGGGCGCGTGGTCGCCACCGGCATGGGCAAATCCGGGCATGTCGCGCGCAAGATCGCCGCCACCCTGGCCTCCACCGGCACCCCGGCGTTCTACGTGCACCCGGGTGAAGCCGGCCACGGCGACCTGGGCATGATCACCGAGGACGATGTGGTGCTGGCCCTGTCCTATTCAGGCGAATCGGACGAGATCCTGATGCTGCTGCCGGTGCTCAAGCGTCAGGGCAACACCCTGATCGCCATGACCGGCCGCGCCCAGTCCAGCCTGGCCAGCGCCGCCGACATCCACCTGGACGTGAGCGTACCGGCCGAAGCGTGCCCGCTGGCCCTGGCACCCACCTCCAGCACCACCGCCTCGCTGGTGATGGGCGATGCGCTGGCCGTGGCGCTGCTGGACGCGCGCGGCTTCACCGCCGACGACTTCGCCCGTTCGCACCCGGCCGGCAGTCTGGGCCGCCGCCTGCTGCTGCACATCACCGATGTGATGCACAGCGGCGAGGACCTGCCCAAGGTGGACGCCGACGCCAGCCTGAGCGAAGCCCTGATGGAGATGAGTCGCAAGCGGCTGGGAATGACCGCCGTGGTCGATGCCCAGGGCGTGCTGATCGGTCTGTTCACCGACGGCGACCTGCGCCGCGCACTGGACAGCGCGCTGGACGTGCGCACCGCCCGCATCGCCGACATCATGACCCGCAGCCCGCGCACCATCGGTGCCGACCAGCTGGCCGTGGAAGCGGCGCGCCTGATGGAAACCCACAAGATCAACGGTCTGATCGTGGTCGATGACCAGGGCCGGGCCGTCGGCGCGCTGAACATTCATGACCTGTTGCGGGCCCGGGTGGTTTAACCAATAGTCCGTAGACCCCATTCAGATACCAACACCGAGTCCGACACCTGATGCCCTGGTCCCCCCTGCCCGCCTTCCCTGCCCATCTGCTTGCCACCGCGGCCCGCATCCGCCTGGCCTGCTTCGACGTGGACGGTACCCTCACCGACGGTCGGCTGTACTACGACAAGGACGGCAACGAGAGCAAGGCGTACTTCGTGCAGGATGGTCTGGGCCTGAAACTGCTGCAGCAGCACGGTATCCACCCCGTGCTCATCACCGCGCGCAACAGCCAGTCCGCGCTCAAGCGCGGCGCCGACCTGGGCATCGACACCCAGATCGCCGTGGGCGACAAGCTGGCCAGCGTGCAGGCCTTGTGCGCCCAGCATGGCGTCGGCCTGGACCAGGTGGCCTTCATGGGCGACGACCTGCCCGACCTGGCCCCGATCGGCGCGGTCGGCCTGGCCGTGGCCCCGGCCAACGCGCACCCGTGGATCGCCGAACGCGCCCACTGGCAGACCCGTAGCGAGGGCGGCCGTGGTGCCGCGCGCGAGCTGTGTGACGTGCTGCTGGCCGCGCAGGGCCATGTGGACGCCGTGCTGGCCAGGTTCGGCGCATGAATACCGTACGCGTGAACTGGCGTACCGTGCTCGGCGTCGGCCTGCTGCTGGCGGCGCTGCTGAGCAGCTGGGCGGCCCTGCGCAACCGCGACAAGGGCCCGGCGAGCGAAGGACAGGACACGGGCGTGGATTACATCCTGCACGATTTCCAGATCGTGGCCCTGGACGACCAGGGCAAGGAATCGACCACCCTGCGCGCGCCCCTGCTGGAACGCCAGCGCGGCGACCAGACCATCAACATCGCCACGCCGCTGTTTGAAATGCCCGATGCCGAAGGCCGGCACTGGACGCTGCGCGCCGAAACCGGCTGGCTCAGCGCCAAGGGCGATGAGATGAAGCTGCGCGGCAACGTGGCCGGCGACAGCCCGGTCGCGCCCGGCGTGGTGCCCACCACCTTCCGCACCGACCACCTGGACGTGTTCCCGAAGGAAAACCGTGCGCGCACCGACGCGCGGGTCACCATGACCCGCCCGGGCATGGAACAGTCCGGCGTGGGCTTTGAAGTGGATTCGAAGAACAACACGTATCATTTCCTCAGCCAGTCCAAGGGCCGCTACACGCCCAAGCGCTGATTCCGCCGCCGGCCCGCAACGTCTTCCCGACAGGCGCAGGGCCAGCAGCACCCACCCGGCCGCCCGGTTATCCCCGGGCGCCTCCCACCGGTAGAACGGACCCCGATGAAGATTCCCTTTGCAGCCGTGCTCGCGCTTGGTCTTCTTGTCCCCAGCGCCGCCTTCGCCAAATCCAGCGACCGCAACGAAGACATGCACATCGACGCCGGTGCGCAGTCCGGTTCGCTGACCGGCGACGGCAAGACCACCCTGTCGCAGGGCGTGGTGATCACCCAGGGCACCCTGGACCTGCGCTCGGCCCAGGCCGAGATCTACATGAAGGACGGCGAAGCGGTACGCGCCGTGTTCACCGGCAAGCAGGCCAAGATGAAGCAGCAGCTGGATGACGGCACCTGGGTCGATGCGGTTGCCGACAACATCGACTACGACGTCAAGAGCGATACCGTCACCCTGACCGGCAACTACAAGGTCACCAGCGCGCGCGGCACCAACGCCGGCCAGCGCATGGTCTACAACATGAAGAGCGGCGAGATGAATTCCGGCGGCGACGGCAGCCGCGTGCGCACGGTCATTCCGCCCAAGAACAAGACGCCGGCTGCGCCGGCCGGGAGCAAGAAGTAATGCTCGTCGCCAAGGGCCTGCGCAAGCGCTACAAGCAGCGCGAAGTGGTCAAGGATTTCGGCCTGACCCTGGACGCCGGTGAAGTGGTGGGCCTGCTCGGCCCCAACGGCGCGGGTAAGACCACCTGCTTCTACATGATCGTGGGCCTGGTCGCGGCCGATGCCGGCAGCATCGTGCTGGACGGCCAGGACATCACCGACGACCCCATGTATACCCGTGCCAAGCAGGGCGTGGGCTACCTGCCGCAGGAACCGTCGGTGTTCCGCAAGCTGACCGTGGCCGACAACCTGCGCCTGGTACTGGAACTGCGCGACGACCTGGATTCGGCCGGCCGCGAGCGCGAACTGAACAGCCTGCTGGACGAACTGCAGCTGGGCCATGTGTCCGAACAGCTGGGCGCCAGCCTGTCCGGCGGCGAGCGCCGCCGCTGCGAGATCGCCCGCGCGCTGGCTGCCAAGCCGCGCCTGATCCTGTTGGATGAACCGTTCGCCGGCGTCGACCCGATCTCGGTGGGTGAAATCCAGCGCATCGTCACCCACCTGAAGCAGCGTGGCATCGGCGTGCTCATCACCGACCACAATGTGCGCGAAACCTTGGGAATCTGCGACCGCGCGTATATCCTCGCAGAGGGCACCGTGCTGGCCCAGGGCTCGCCCGAGGCGATCCTGGACAACGCAGACGTGCGTCGCGTCTACCTTGGAGATTCCTTCAAGCTGTAAGGCGGCCGCCGGGCCCACTCCCCTCCGTTCGGCACAGGCATGAAGACTCGGCTGCAGACATCGTTGGGACAGCACCTGGTGCTGACACCGCAGCTGCAGCAGGCGATCAAGCTGCTGCAGATGTCCAGCACCGAGCTGGAGCTGGAAATCGCCCAGGCGGTGGAAAGCAACCCGTTGCTGGACTGGGCCGAAGGCGATGATGCGGCCGCGGGCAGCGAACAGGACGGCGGCGCCGACAACGAAGCGCCGCCCACCGCCGATGCCAGCGAGAACGGCGGCGACGACTGGGCGCCGGCGGAACTGGACTGGAGCAGTGCCGGCAGCAGCGGCAGCTTCGACGACGATGACGACACCGGCAGCGCCGCCGAGCGCGTGGCCGAAACCGAAACACTGGCCGACCACCTGCTGTGGCAGCTGCATCTTTCGCACCTGTCGCTGCGCGATCGCAGCATCGGCGCGGCCCTGATCGATGCGCTGGAAGACGATGGTTACCTGCGCGAACCGCTGGCCACCATCGCCGAAACCCTGTTGCCGGCCATCCATGCCGGCGAAGATGAAATCCTCACCGTGCTGCACCAGATCCAGCGCTTCGATCCGGTGGGCGTGGCCGCACGTTCGCTGGGCGAATGCCTGCAGCTGCAGCTTGCGGTGCTGCCGACCGACACGCCCGGCCAGGCGCTGGCCCGGCAGATTGCCGCCGGCCCGCTGGAACGGCTGCCGCGCAGCGGCGTGGTCGGCATCGCACAGGAACTGAAACAACCGCTGGCCGAGGTCGAGACCGCCGTGGCCCTGCTGCGCTCGCTCGACCCCCGCCCTGGCACGCAGATCGCCCCGCTTTCGCAGGATACCTACGTGGTGCCCGATGTAGTGGTGTGGCGGCAGGGCGGTGTGTGGCGCGCGGCGCTGGCCGCCCATGCCGGGCCCAAAGTGATGATCCACCGCGGCTACGAACAGATGATCCGCCGCTGTGGTGATGCCGATGCCGGCTATCTGCGCAGCCAACTGCAGGAAGCGCGCTGGTTGTTGAAGGGCCTGCAGGCCCGTGGCGAAACCCTGCTGCGCGTGGTGCGCTGCCTGATCCAGCAGCAGGCCGGCTTCCTTGAATTCGGCGAACAGGCGCTGCGGCCACTGACCCTGCGCGAGATCGCCGGCGAACTCGGCCTGCACGAATCCACCGTCTCGCGCGCCATCGCCCGCAAGCACGTACGCACGCCGCGTGGCACCCTGCCGCTGCGTGCCTTCTTTGCCTCCGGCATCGACACCGACGGCGGTGGCGAGGCGTCCAGCACCGCCATCCAGGCCATGATCCGGCGCCTGATCGATGACGAGAACCCGCGCAAGCCGCTTTCTGACGCCAAGCTGGCTGACCTGTTGAAAACGTCGGGAATCCCGGTAGCGCGCCGCACCGTAGCGAAGTATCGTGAGGCCATGAACATCTCCGCCTCGCACGAAAGGGTCAGAATCGCTTGACGCGCCGCCGCGCCCGGCGGAGAGGTTCATTGGCACATCCGAACACAGGAGAAACCCGATGCGCATCGAAACGTTTGGCAAAGATGTCGAAGTCACCCCGGCCCTGCAGTCCTATGTGGAGGACAAGCTGGCCCGGATCGGCAAGCACTTCGACCAGCACTGCGAAGCGCGGGTAACCCTCAAGCTGCAGAAGACCGAACACCACGTCGACGCCAGCCTCAATATTCCCGGCCAGACCCTGCATGCCGAGGCCAACGGCCAGACCATGTACGCCGCGATCGATCTGCTGGCGGACAAGCTTGACCGCCTGGTGATCAAGCACAAGGAGAAAAAACAGCAGCACGCACCGCTGCCGGTGGGCGACAATGGCGGCTGATCGCCACCGTTCCCCGCAGACATGCCCCTGACTGACCTTCTGGCGGCCGTGCAGACCCAGCTCTGCACGGCCACCGACCGCGACAGCGTCCTGCAGACCGCCGCCGGCCTGCTCGCCTGCCGCCAGGCCAATGCCGAGCAGATCTACCAGAACCTGTGCCAGCGCGAAGCGTTGGGCAGCACCTGCATCGGCGAGGGCATCGCCATTCCGCACGGGCGCGCGCCCGCGCTGGACCGGCCCCGCGGCGCCCTGCTGCGGCTGGCCACCCCCATCGATTTCGGCGGCGACGCCCCGGTGGACCTGGTGTTCGCCATGGCCGTGCCCGCCCACTACACCCACCAGCACCTGATGCTGCTGTCCGAGCTGGCCGAACTGTTCTCTTCGCCGGCCATCCGCCAGGCCCTGCGCGAGGCCGGCGACGCGCGCGGCCTGCGCCAGGCCCTGGACCTTCCCCCTTCGGCGAGCGCCGCATGAATACCAGCATCACCGCACGTGAACTGTTCGAACAGCAGCGCGAGCGGCTGGCACTGCGCTGGGTTGCCGGCCAGTCCGGCGAGAAGCGCGAACTGGAAGCCGGCAACACGGTGTCCCGGCGCCCCTCGCTAGCCGGTTACCTCAATGCGATCTACCCGAACAAGGTGCAGATCCTGGGCACCGAGGAACTGTCCTGGCTGGACGCGCTGGAACCGCGGCAGCGCTGGGAAACGATCGAAAAGATCATGCATTCGCACCCGCTTGCGCTGGTCATCACCCGCAACCAGCCCTGCCCGGAAGACCTGCGCGCGGCCGCCGATGAATCCGGCACCCCGCTGTGGGTGTCGCCCAAGCGCGGCCATGAACTGCTGAACCACCTGTCCTACCACCTGGCACGCACGCTGGCACCACGGGTGATCCTGCATGGCGTGTTCATGGAAATCTATTCGATCGGCGTGCTGATCACCGGCGAGGCCGGTTCGGGCAAGAGTGAACTGGCGCTGGAGCTGCTCAGCCGCGGCCACCGCCTGGTGGCCGACGATGCCCCCGAATTCACCCAGATCGCCCCGGACGTGCTCGATGGCACCTGCCCCGAGCTGCTGCAGGACCTGCTGGAAGTGCGCGGCCTGGGCGTGCTGAACGTGCGCGAGATGTTCGGTGATACGGCGGTAAAGAAGAACAAGTACCTTCGCCTGATCGTGCACCTGACCAAGCCGATGACCGAGCCCACCCCGCATGGCTACGAACGCCTGACCGGCGATTCCGGTACCCGCCATGTGCTGGACCTGGACGTGCCGCTGATCACCCTGCCGGTGATGCCCGGCCGCAATCTGTCGGTGCTGACCGAGGCGGCCACCCGGCTGCACATTCTACGTACCAAGGGTATCGACCCGGCGGCGATGTTCATCGCCCGCCACAGCAACCTGCTGGAACGGCGAACACCCTGAGCCCACTGCAAAGAGCCTGTCCATGAGCACCGCCTCCCCCACCGCCCCGACCCTGATCATCGTCAGCGGCCTGTCCGGCTCGGGTAAATCCGTCGCCCTGAAGACCTTCGAGGACCAGGACTACTACTGTTCGGACAACCTGCCGATCCGGCTGCTGCCGGATTTCGTACGCAGCGTGCTGGACAACCACGACGGCGCAGCGCCGCGGCGGCTGGCGGTCGGCATCGACGTGCGCGGGCAGAGCGACCTGAGCCAGCTGTCCGATTGGCGCCAGCAGGCCACCGATGCGGGCGTGCAGGTGAAGGTGCTGTTCTTCGAGGCCAGCGACGAAACCATGCTCAAGCGTTACGCCGACACGCGCCGGCGCCATCCGCTGAGCCAGCTGGGACTTTCGCTGCCGGAAGCGATCGCCCGCGAGCGCGAACTGGTGGCCCCGCTGGGCCATGAGGCCGATGCCGTGGTCGATACCAGCGCCCTGAACGTGCACCAGCTGCGTCGCCGCATCATCACCGAATTCGCGCTGGGCCATGCCACGCGCCTGTCACTGCTGTTTGAATCGTTCGCCTACAAGCGCGGCGTGCCGGCCGAGGCCGACTTCGTGTTCGATGCACGCGTGCTGCCCAACCCGCACTGGGACCCGGACCTGCGCGCCCTGAGCGGCCGCGAGCCGGGCGTGCGCGATTACCTGGAAGCGCAGCCGGACGTGCAGCGCTACCTGGCCCAGCTGATGGACTTCCTGGATACCTGGCTGCCGAAGCTGGGCGATGGCACGCGCAGCTACGTGACCGTGGCCTTCGGCTGCACCGGCGGCAAGCACCGCTCGGTGTTCCTGGCCGAGCGCATGGCCCGGCACGCCCGCGAAATGGGCTGGGACGACGTGGCGACTTATCACCGCGAACAGGATTGACGAGGGCGGGCCCCTGCGCTGCTGGTAGGTGTCGACCTTGGTCGACACGTCGCGCGCCGTCGGTAGGTGTCGACCTTGGTCGACACGTTGGGGTCAGAGCCCTTTTCCCGTGGAAAAGGGATCCGACCCCAGCAACACTGAATACGGGACACAGTGCCCCTCTCCTGCTGCTATCGCCCGTTCACCCTGACCTGTTAACGTGCAGTAATGACCTGTGGCATTCTCCTCGTAACACACCCCGGGGTCGGGACCGCCCTGCTTGACGTGGCGACCCGGCTCCTGCGGCAATTGCCGCTGAAAACCGAAGCTTTCGAAGTACCGTTCGACGCAGACCTGGATGCCCTTCTCCCGCTCGCCTCGGCTGCCTTGCGCCGGGTCGATGGTGGCGAAGGCGTGCTGATCCTGACCGACCTGTACGGTGCCAGCCCTGCCAACCTTGCCGGGCAGCTGGCCCGGCTGGGAACCCCGGTTCGCCGGGTGTCGGCGCTGAGCCTGCCGATGTTGCTGCGGGTGATGAATTATCCGGAACAGGCACTGGATCAACTGCCCGCCACTGCGGCGGCGGGCACCCGCAATGGAGCGATAGTCGACGATGCTTGAACGAGAACTCACAGTCAGCAACCGCCTGGGCCTGCATGCCCGGGCCACCGCCAAGCTGGTGCAGACCCTGGCGCCCTTCCGCTGCAACGTGACCATGGCCGCCAAGGGCCGTGAGATCAACGCCAAGAGCATCATGGGCGTCATGCTGCTGGCCGCCGGCCAGGGCACGCCGGTCACCATCCGCATCACCGGCGAAGACGAGGCGGCTGCCATGGACGCGGTGGTTGACCTGTTCGAGCGCCGCTTCGACGAGGACAGCTGAGCGTGCCGCGCGCACGTGCCGGGCAACTGCCTTCCGGCCAACGGCCGGTGCAGCTGTTGTCCGGCCACGGCGCCGCACGCGGCACCGCGCTGGGCCGCGCGCGCGTGCGCCTGCCGCATGCGCTGGAAGTCGCCGAACAGCGCGTGGCCCCGCAGCAGGTACCGGCCGAGCTGGCCCGCCTGCACCGCGCCGTGGAAGCGGCGCGCACCGAAATGCACGACCTGCGCCAGCGCCTGCACGGCGCGCTGAACCAGGAAGTTGGCGAATTCCTGGACCTGCATGCGCTGCTGCTGGATGACCCGGAGCTGCTGTTCGGGCTGGACGAACTGATCCGCAGCGGTCCCTACAGCGCCGGCTACGCACTGCGCCTGCAGCGCGACCGCCTGGCCAAGGTCTTCGATGGCATGGACGATGCCTACCTGAAGAGCCGCATGGACGACCTGGACCATGTGATCGGCCGTATCCACGCCTTCCTGCAACCCGACCGCGCGCCGGTGGTGAAAGGCCTGGCCGGGGAAATCCTGGTCTGCGACAACATCGCACCGTCCGAACTGGCCCAGCTGCAGGCCCAGGGCGTGGTCGGCATTGTCACCGCCGCCGGCAGCGCGCTGTCGCACAGCGCGATCCTGGCCCGCAGCCTGCACCTGCCGCTGATCGTGAACGTGCCGCAGGTGCTGGGCCGGGTGGCCGACGGCGATGTGCTGATCATCGACGGCGCCGACGGCAGCATCACCGTGAACCCGCAGGCCGACAACCTGCGCGATTACCGCGTACGGCTGAAGGAGCACGCGCGCGAGCAGCGCGAACTCGGCCGCCTGCGCAGCAAGCCCAGCCGCACCCGTGACCAGGTCGATATCGCCCTGCTGGCCAATGCCGAATCGCTGGAAGACGTGACCCAGGCGCACGCGTTGGGCGCGCAGGGGCTGGGCCTGTACCGCACTGAATTCCTGTTCCTGCAGCGCAACGAACTGCCCGACGAAGAAGAACAGTTCCAGACCTACCGCGATGCCGCCCTGGGCATGAGCGGGCGTCCGGTCACCATCCGCACCCTGGACCTGGGCGCGGACAAGGCCGACCGTACCGGCCTGACCCTCAGCAACGAGGAGAACCCGGCGCTGGGCCTGCGCGGCGTGCGCCTGTCGCTGGCCCGGCCGAAGGTGTCCGACACCCAGCTGCGCGCGATCCTGCGCGCCTCGGCCTACGGCAAGCTGCGCGTGCTGATCCCCATGGTCAGCACCCGCGAGGAACTGCTGGCGGTGCGTCGGCGCCTGCTGAAGCTGGCCGAACAACTGCGCGCCGAAGGCCATGCGGTGGCCGACCATGTGCCGTTGGGGGCGATGATCGAAGTGCCCGCCGCCGCGCTGGCGCTGGAGAGCTTCATCGACCTGGTGGATTTCCTGTCGATCGGCACCAACGATCTGGTGCAGTACCTGCTGGCCGCCGACCGCAACAACGAAGCGCTGGGCGAGTTGTACTCGCCGCTGCATCCGGCGGTGGTACGCCTGCTGCAGCTGGTGATCGACACCGGCGCACGCCATCGCATTCCAGTGGCAGTGTGCGGCGAGATCGCCGGCGACGCACGCATGACGCCGCTGCTGCTGGCACTGGGCCTGACCGAGTTCAGCCTGCACCCCGGCACCCTGCTGGAAGTGCGCCGCGCGATCCGCGAAAGCGACCTGGCCACCCTGCGCGCGCGCGCACCGAAGCTGCTGGCCGCGCGCGATCGCCGTGGCATCGAACGCTGGCTGGCCCTGGTGGCCGACGCGGTCTGAGCACCGGAGGGGTCAGATCCCTTTCCAAGGGCTCTGACCCCGTCTCCGTCATCGGGGTAGGCGTTGAAACATCGGCTTGCGATAATGACGCGCTGAACACCCCTGTTGCCGCATCCTTGCCGGGATCGCGGCTTTTCTCTTCCCGCGGGAGCTGCGATGGCCGAAGCTGTACGCCACGACAAGACTGCGCGCCAACTGCGCCTGTTGTCCGATGCGCTGGACAGCGGTCGGCTGGGGCCGGTGCGCCGCCTGGTCAACACCCTGGCGCCGGCCGAGATCGGCAATCTGCTGGAATCGCTGCCGCCGGGCAAGCGCGAAGTGGTGTGGGGCCTGGTCGACCCGGAAGACGACGGCGAGGTACTGGTCCACGTCGGCGAGGAAGTGCGCGAGAGCCTGCTCGCGGACATGGACCCGGACGAAATCATCGCCGCGGTCGAAGACCTGGATATCGACGATCTGGCCGACCTGGTCGAGGATCTGCCCGATACGGTCATCGATGAAGTCCTCAAGTCGATGGACCGCGAGAACCGCGAGCGCCTGGAACAGGTGCTGTCCTATCCCGAGGACAGCGCCGGCCGACTGATGAACCCGGACGTGGTGACCGTGCGCGCCGACGTCAACGTGGACGTGGTGCTGCGCTACCTGCGCCTGCGCGGCGAACTGCCCGACCACACCGACCATCTGTTCGTGGTCAGCCGCCGCCACCAGTACCTGGGCCGCGTCTCGCTGGCCGCACTGGTCACCCACGAAGACACCACCCCCATCAACCGCCTGATCGATGACGAACAGCCGGCCATCGATGTTGGCGAAAGCGACCAGGAAGTGGCGCGGCAGTTCTCCGACCATGACTGGGTCTCCGCGCCGGTGGTGGATGACAACAACATCCTGCTCGGCCGCATCACCATCGATGACGTGGTGGACATCATCCGTTCGCAGGCCGAGCACCAGGCGCTGGGCGCCGCCGGTCTGGACGAGGAAGAGGATCTGTTCTCGCCCATCAAGCGTGCCGTGCGCGGCCGCGTGGTCTGGCTGGGCATCAACCTGTGCACCGCCTTCCTGGCTGCCAGCGTGATCGGCCAGTTCGAACTGACCCTGCAGAAGGTCGTGGCGCTGGCCGTGCTGATGCCGATCGTGGCCGGCGTGGGCGGCAATGCCGCGGTGCAGGTGCTGACCCTGATGGTACGCGGCATCGCCCTGGGCCAGGTCGGCCAGAGCAACGCCCGCATCCTGCTGTGGAAGGAAGCGCGCGTTGCGTTGATCAACGGCACCCTGATCGGCCTGCTGGTCGGCGTCATCGCCTTCCTGTGGTTCCACAGCCTGCTGCTGTCGCTGGTGATCACCCTGGCGCTGATCATCAACTTCCTGGCCGCCGCACTGGCCGGGGTGCTGCTGCCGCTGCTGCTCAAGCGCATGAACGTCGACCCGGCCGTGGCCGGCACGGTGGTAGTGACCGCGGTGACCGACGTGATGGGCTTCTTCAGCTTCCTCGGCCTGGCCACCCTCATCCTGCTGCACTGACCCGCACGGGGTCAGATCCCTGCGCAGCAGGGCTCTGACCCCTTGTCGCGTCCTCCTCCGCCCGTCTTTTTTCCCGGAAGCCCATGGCCACCACGATCGACAACTACTTCCAGCCCGGCTGGCGCGAACAGATGCACACCTGCGCAGCATGCGAGTGGAAAGGCAGCTCGCGCGCGATGGTGATGGAACTGGACGAAGACGCCACCGAGTACGACTGCCCGGTGTGCGAGAACCCGCTGCTGGTGGTGATGCACCCCGACCTGGCGCAGGTACAGGCCGCGGCCGCGGCGGGCAATGCCGAAGCACAGGAACAACTGGCCATCATCGCCAGCGCGCCGCGCCCGCAGTGATGCGCTGCACGATGCCCGGCGCTGGGCGGCCGATTACCATGAAAACGCTTCCAAACCTTGGGGAAACGTCATGGCTCGTCCGTTACTGCGCTGGCTGCCGCTGCTGGCCGTACTGATGCTTGGCGCCTGTGCCAGCACGCCGGACCGCGCTCGCGGGCATTTTGAATCGCGCGCGGTGAAGGTGGACGGGCAGACCGCCTACTACCAGGTGTTCATTCCCGCTGACAGCGCACGCGCCGCCGGTCCGCTGCCGGTGATGCTGTTCCTGCACGGCTCGGGCGAACGCGGCGGCGACGGGGTGAAGCCGACCCACGCCGGGCTGGGCCCGCATCTGCGCCGCCACGCGGCGGATTTCCCGGCGTTGGCGGTGTTCCCGCAGGTGCCCGGCGACCAGGAATGGAGCGGCCACAACAACCGCGTCGCCATCGCCGCACTGGATGCAACCGTAGCCGAGTTCGGCGCCGATCCCGCGCGCCAGTACCTCACCGGCATGTCGATGGGCGGCTACGGCAGCTGGAACATCGCCCTGGACGACCCGCAGCGCTTCGCCGCCATCGTACCGGTGTGCGGCGCCGTGCTGGCCCCACGCGCAGTGCGCCCGACCCTGTTCGTCGAACAGGTCGCGCACGAAGCCGATCCCTACGCGGCCATCGCCCAGCGCCTGCAGCGCACCCCGATCTGGATCTTCCACGGCGCGCTGGACGACGTCGTGCCCCCGGCCGACGACCGCAGACTGCACGCCGCCTTCCAGGCCGCCGGCGCGCGCGACGTGCGCTACACCGAATACCCCGACGGCAACCACAACGCCTGGGACGCCACCTACGCCGATCCCGCCATGTGGGCCTGGCTGTTCGCGCAGAAGCGCTGACGCCCCGGTAGGTGCCCCCCCCTGGTTGGCACACGCATCGCTCTGGTAGGTGCCAACCTTGGTTGGCACACGCTTACCCCAAGCCACGCCATTCCCCGATGTTCACCGCAGTCATCCCCGCCCATGCTTGCTTCCATGAACAGCCCTCGACTTCTGCTCGGCCGTCATTCCCGCATCGGCCTCAACTACATCCTCACCACCGTTGTGCATGGCCGCGCTCCGTTGCTTGCCAGCGATGCTGCTGCAGAGCTGGCGATCCGCGAATTCCAGCGCCTCGACCAGGAAGGCTTCACCCGTTCCATTGCCTACGTGGTCATGCCCGACCACATTCATTGGCTGGTCGAACTGCGCGCAGGAACACTTGAAACGGTGATGAAGCGTTTCAAGTCGCGCACGGCACAGCAGGTGAATCGATCTTCAGGGCGAATCGGGCGTTTCTGGCAGGGCGGCTATCACGATCACGCGATTCGATCTGATGAATCGCTGTACCGGCATGCGATGTATCTGATGGGTACCCCGATCAGGGCTGGGTTGGCGGCACAGGTCGGGCAATATCGACACGCATGGTGCGAATGGGAGCTGGAATCGCCAAGTGGTTTTCTGGGATCCACTGGCACTGACGAATAGTGCCAACCAAGGTTGGCACCTACCAGAGCGGGGGGTGTGCCAACCAAGGTTGGCACCTACCAGAGCGGGGTGTGTGCCCGCCAATACAGCTGTCAACCCAGCAGGGTTTCCAGCACGGCCATGCGTACGGCCACGCCGTTGGCGACCTGGCGCAGCACCCATGACTGCGGGCCGTCGGCCACTTCGTCGGTCACTTCCACGCCGCGGTTGATCGGGCCCGGGTGCAGCACGGCGGCGTCCTTGTCGGCGCGGGCCAGGCGTGCGGCGGTCAGGCCGTACTGGGCGTGATACTGCTCCAGCGACGGCACCAGGCCTTCTTCCATGCGCTCGCGCTGCAGGCGCAGCATCATCAGCGCATCGGCGCCTTCCAGCATGGCGTCGAAGTCCTCGCCGACCACGCAGCCCTTCAGGGTTTCATCGTCGGGCAGCAGCGACTGCGGGCCGCACACGCGGATCTCGCCCACGCCCAGCGTGCGCAGCGCGTGCAGGTCGGTACGGGCCACCCGCGAGTGCTTCACGTCGCCGACGATCACGACCTTCAGCTTCGAGAAGTCCGGGCCTTTGGCCTGGCGCAGGGTCAGCATGTCCAGCAGGCCCTGGGTCGGGTGCGAGCTGCGGCCATCGCCGGCGTTCACCAGCGCGGTGCCCTCGCCGGCCGCGGCGGCCAGTGCCGCCACCGCGCCATCGTCGGGGTGGCGCACCACGAAGCCGCGCACGCCCATTGCTTCCAGGTTCTTCAACGTGTCGCAGGCGGTCTCGCCCTTGCGCGTGGAAGACGTGGAGGCATCGAAGTTCAGCACATCGGCGCCCAGGCGCTGGGCCGCCAGCTGGAACGAACTGCGGGTGCGGGTGGACGGTTCGAAGAACAGCGTGCAGACCGCAGAACCGGCCAGCACCTGGCGCTTGTTGCCAACCCGGCCAACGGCCGCATCGCGGATCTGGCCCGCGCGGTCGAGCAGCTGCACCAGGGTTTCGCGGGGAAGGCCTTCAAGGGTCAACAGGTGGCGCAGGCGGCCGGAGGCATCGAGTTGCTGGGCGGTCATGGCAGGCGTCGTGCAGTCAGGGAATGGGGATGGCATCGTCGGGGGACGACAGCCAGCGGTCGATGATCACCGCCGCAGCCACGGCGTCCAGCGCGGCCGCATCACGGCGGCGCTTGCGCCCTTCGGCGCGCTCGACGGCGAAACGGCGGGCGGCTTCGACCGAGCTGGAACGCTCGTCGATCATCACCACCGGCAGCTTGAAACGTTCCCGCAGCTGGCGGGCGAAGCCCTGCGCGCGCTTGCGGTTGGGTTGGTCCTGGCCATCCAGGGTGAGCGGATCGCCCACCACCAGGCCATCGGGCTTCCATTCCTTGATCAGGCGCTCCACGGCGGCCCAGTCGGGGCCGTTGCCGTGCACATCGACCACGGCCACCGCGCGGGCATGCGCGGCGAACGCGCTGCCGATGGCCACGCCAATCCGTCGCGAGCCGACATCGAAGCCGAGCACGGTGCCATCGCGTCGGATCACGGCCGGCTCAGACATGGCCGCTGTAGTCGGTCAGGCGGAACAGGTCCACGCCGATACGCGCCGCCGCGCCCTGCCAGCGCTGTTCCAGCGGCAGCTGGAACACCACTTCGGCATCGGCCGGCACGGTCAGCCAACTGTTCTCGGCCAGTTCGCTTTCCAGTTGCCCCGCCCCCCAGCCGGCGCAGCCCAGGGTGACCAGCGCATTGGCCGGGCCTTCGCCGCGGGCCATGGCTTCCAGGATGTCGCGCGAGGTGGTCAGGAACAGACCGTTGCCCACTGCCAGGCTGGAATCCCACGCGCGGGCATCGTCATGAATGACGAAACCACGTTCAGGGTGTACCGGCCCACCGTTGAGCACCATGCGCGCCTGCAGCTCGCCATCGCCGGTGGCGATGTCCATCTGCGCCAGTACCTCGCCCAGGGTGTATTCCGACGGCTGGTTGACCAGCACGCCCATGGCGCCGTTCTCGTCGTGCTGGCAGATCAGGGCGACGGTACGGGCGAAGGTGGCGTCGGTCAGCGACGGCAGCGCGACGAGCAGGTGGTCGGCAAGGGAAGTAGGCGTTACAGGCATGGCGGTCATTCTACCTGCTGGCGCCGCACGCGGGCGCGAAGGCATGGGCTAGGATGGCCGCATCCAAGGAGGAAACCCCATGCAACAGGACGCACCACTGGCGTGGCCAACGCGCAGCATGATCGTATTGATCGCACTGCTGCAGGGTCTGGCGCTGTACGCCGCGCAGGAACTGAACGACACCGCCCCCTTCCAGGACATCGCCTGCCGCTATGCCTGGAATGCCTGGGTGCTGACCGTGCCCACGGCCGTCGCGCTGACCCTGGTCGACCTGAGGGATCGCCGGCTGTGGCTGCATGCGGCGCTGGCATCGCTGCTGGTGGTGGCGCTGGCCGGTTGGGTGGGCTGGACCCTGCGTGGCATGGAAGGGCGCTGGACGTCCGCGCAGAGTGAACCCCTGGCCGTGGGCATGGCGGTGGCGACCTTCGTGCTGCTGCCGTGGTGGCAGTTCCGGATGCAGCACGGTTCCTGGCGCGCCGACCACGCCGCCCTGTTTGATCGCGCCTGGCAGAACGGACTGGTGCTGTTGCAGGCGGCCGTGTTCACCGGCCTGGGCTGGATGCTGCTTTGGTTGTGGGCCGCCCTGTTCACCCTGGTCGAGGTGACCTTCTTCCAGCAACTGTTCGCCGAGCGCGCCTTCGTGGCACTGGCCACCGGCACGCTGGCCGGGTTCGGTGTACTGATTGGGCGCACCCAGCACCGCGCCATCCAGATTACCCGTCAGGTGCTGTTCGCGATCTGCCGTGCGCTGTTGCCATTGCTGGCGTTCATCGCCGTGCTGTTCGTCGTGTCGCTGCCCTTCACCGGGCTGATGAGCGGCGTGGGCTACCGCTCGCCGGCCAAGGAACTGCTGACCCTGGCCCTGCTGCTGATCTGCCTGGTGAATGCGGTGTACCAGCGCAGCGATACTGAACTGCCCTACCCGCGCATGCTGCGGCGTGCGGTGGAAGCCGGCCTGCTGACGCTGCCGATCTACGCCGGACTGGCGTTGTACGCACTGGCACTGCGTATCGGCCAGTACGGTTGGACCATTGATCGCTTCTGGGCAACGGCGGCGGCGTTGATCACCGCCGGCTACGCGCTGGGCTACGCACTGGCCGTGGTCCGCCCCGGGCAGCGCTGGCTGCAGGGCGTGGAACCGGTGAACCGGGGGATGAGCTGGGCGGTGATCGCCGTGGCACTACTGGGCAACTCCCCCGTACTGGACCCGGCGCGCATCGCCGCGGCCAGTGTGGCCGAGCGGCTGCGCAGCAACCCCGCGCAACTGGTGGTGCGCGATGTCAGTTACCTGCGCGAACACACCGGACGCCGGGATGTGGACGTACTGCGCAGGCTGCAGCAGGACCCCGCCATCCAGGCCGACCGCCGCGCCTCGAGCATCATTGCCCAGCAACTGAGCGGCAAGAAAATGCCCGGCTATCGCCAGGAGAACCTGGCGGAGGCCGGCGTGTACGATCTGCCGACGCTGAAGGCCCGCATCCACCTGGCCAAGGGCAGCGAATCGCCACCGGACAGCTGGTGGCAGGCGGTGCTGGATGATCTGGACAGCACGAAGTGCCTGTCCAGCGATGACGGCTGCATCGCCCTGCAGCGCGATATGGACGGCGACGGCCAGCCGGACGTGCTGCTATGCCAGATCCGCAGATCGTGGGGCCCGGAGTGCGATCTGCACACCCTCGACCAGGGGAAATGGCGGAGTGTGGGACAGTTCCGGTTCGGCAGCGCCGATGCGCAGGCCACCACCCAGGCGCTGCGCGAAGGCCGCCTGGAACTGCGCGAGAGCCGCTGGCCCGAATTCCTGCTGGATGATCAGACCAGCACCCTGCAGTACAACCACGACTTCGGTGAAAGGCGCAGCAAATGAGCGGATACTGCCTCATCGCCCCGGGCCATCCGGTGCACGATTACTACCACGCCCATGAATACGGCTTCCCGCAGCGCGACGAACGCGAACTGTTCGAACGCCTGGTGCTGGAGATCAACCAGGCCGGGCTGAGCTGGGAAACCATCCTGAAGAAGCGCGAGGGCTTCCGTGCGGCCTACGATGGCTTTGACGTGGACCGCGTGGCGGCCTATGCCGAGCAGGACATCGAACGCCTGCTGTCGGACACCGGCATCATCCGCAACCGGCTGAAGGTGCAGGCCGCGATCCACAACGCGCAGGTGATCCAGCAGCTGCGCGCGCAGCACGGCAGCTTCGCCGCCTGGCTGGATGCGCACCACCCACGCAGCAAGGCCGACTGGGTGAAGCTGTTCAAGAAGACGTTCCGCTTCACCGGCGGCGAGATCACCGGCGAATTCCTGATGAGCCTGGGCTACCTGCCCGGTGCGCACGCCGAGGATTGCCCGGTGCATGCGCGGCTGTTGAAGCTGGCCCCGCCGTGGCTGCAGGCGGCTGGCCGTTGATGCAGATCCGCCGGGCATGGCCCGGCGGATGCTTTGTGAACGCGTTGCCTGCGGTCACACGCCCATGTACCGACCGGGGCGGTGGTTGAACATGAGCACCAGGCTGAGCACCACTGCACCAATGGCCGAGTACATCACCTTTGACGGCGACAGCACGAAGAACGCGGCCACCATCAGGCAGGCGTCGAAGGACATCTGCACCTTGCCGGCACTCCAGCCGCGGGTGCGCTGCAGGTACACCGCCAGGATGCCGATGCCGCCCAGGCTGGCCCGGTGGCGGATGAAGAACAGGATGCCCAGCCCGGACAGCGCGCCACCCACCAGCGCCGAGTACAGCGGCGCCATGTGCGAGAAGTCCGCCCAGCGCGGCAGGATGTCGGTCAGCACGCCACAGGCGGTGACCGCGGCGAAGGTCTTCAGGGTGAATTCCCAGCCCATGCGGCGCACGGCCACCCAGTAGAACGGCAGGTTCACCAGCACGAACACCAGGCCGAAGTTCCAGCCCATGGCGTAGTGCAGCAGGAAGGCTGCCCCGGCCATACCGCCGATCATCAGCCCGCCCTTGGCGAAGATGGCCAGGCCCAGCGAGGCCACCAGCATGGCCAGTACCATGCCCTGCACGTCTTCGGCAACGGAATGGCGAAGTGCTTTGTCGTCGGCCGGGGTGCCGGCGCTGTCCGGGGGCGGGGTCAGCGGACCGGCGGTGACCAGGTGGCCGTCAGCGTCGTCGCACGGCGCGGGGCCATGGGAATGCAGGGACATGGGTGTGGGGGTGCAGCAGTGGGGACGCGTATTAGACACGATCCCGATGACAGTTGCAGATGAAATCGATTCAGTTGGGTGGCCGTCGAACGGCGCAGCCCCTCGTGGCTGGGCGGCTGCCAAAAGCAACAGCCGCGTTTGGCCGGGCGGGGTGGGGCCGCGGGGGACGCCGTAAACCCTTCCATGGGGGCTTGGCCGCGGCATCCATGCCGCGGACACCCCCGCGGCCCCACCCCGCCCGGCCTCTGACAGGTTCCGTGTGCCGTCCAGCCACGTGAAAAGAAAAAAGAAAAAGCAGGAGCGGGTCGCTTCGCTCGGTGAAGCGGGGGTCAGCGCGCGGCTTTGAGATGGTGGGCGACCAGGGCGTTGGCGTGGCCGTGGCCCAGGCCGTGCTCTGCCTTCAGGTAGCTGACCAGTTCCATGTGCTTCAGGCCCGGCTGCTTCGCCAGCAGGCCCAGCCAGTGCGCCACGGGCTGACCGTAGGTTTTCTCGATGGAAGGGAAATACGAGGCCGGGCCTTTCGGCGGGGATGCAGTACTCATGTGCAGCTCCTGTTGAACGTCATTCATTAGACGAACCACACCGCCACAAATCGACAACCCCACTACCAAGACGTCGGAGCCCGTTGCGCAGCAACGGGATCCGACCCCGCCTGGCCCGACAGATCGCAGGAAACTGTCGAAGGCGGGGTGGCTCAGGTTGCGGGGGCGTGAGCGCCATGGATGGCGCGACCGAGCTTACATGGGTGAGGGCGCTTTGCTTGCGAAGCACTGCTTCGCAAGCGCCCGAACGCCCAGCCGCCAGCGGCTGGGCCGGGCCCCGGAGGGGTACTTGCGCCGTCCCCCGCAACCTGAGCCACCCCGCCCGCCCACGGAATGCCAGCTTTTGACGTTGCCGTTGCTGGCGCTGTTGACGTTGACGTTGCTTCGGCAGGTGCCGGGCGCAGCCCGGCCGTATCATCCCCTCATGCCCCGTGAAAACCTCAATGACCTGCAGGCCTTCGTCCACGTCGCCCGCGAGGGCAGCTTCACCCGCGCTGCCGCGCAGCTGGGCGTGTCCCAGTCGGCACTGAGCCATGCCATGCGCGGGCTGGAAGAACGCCTGGGCGTGCGCCTGCTGACCCGCACCACCCGCAGCGTGTCCACCACCGAAGCCGGCGCCCGCCTGCTGCAGTCGCTGGCCCCACGGCTGGCGGAAATCGAAGATGAACTGGCCGCGCTGGCCCAGTACCGCGAGCGCCCGGCCGGCACCATCCGCATCAACGCCACCGGCCACGCCGCCGAATACCTGGCCTGGCCCCGGCTGGCGCCGCTGCTGCAGCAGCACCCGGACCTGAACGTCGAACTGACCACCGATTACGGCCTGGCCGATATCGTCGCCGAGCGCTACGACATCGGCATCCGGCTGGGCGAACGCCTGGCCCGCGACATGGTGGCCGTGCCGATCAGCCCACCACTGCGCATGCGCGTAGTCGGCGCACCGGCGTACTTCCGCCAGCACGTGGCACCGGTGCACCCCCACGATCTGGCCGCGCACAACTGCATCACCCTGCGCCTGCCCACCCATGGCGGTCTGATGCCTTGGGATTTCGGCCGCGACGGCGGCGAGCTCAGCGTGCGGGTGTCCGGACAATGGACCTTCAACACCATGGGCATGACCCGCACCGCCGCGCTGGCCGGCAGCGGCCTGGCCTGGCTGCCCGAAGACCAGGTGCAGGCCATGCTGGACGACGGGCGCCTGCAGTCGACGCTGGATGACTGGTGCCCCACGTTCGACGGGTATTACGCCTACTACCCGTCACGCCGCCACGTCAGCGTGGCCATGCGCACCGTGCTGGACGCGCTGCGCGGGCCGATGGGGTGAAAGCTGAAGGAGTGCGGACCAACGGTCCGCACCCACCACAGATCAGTTCAGCCCTTGGCCTGCGCCGCGCGCTGCGCGTTGTAACGCTCGCCGACGATCGCCACTTCGTCCAGCACCTGGGCGATGTGCTGCAGTTCCTGCGGCGACAACTGCAGGTCCGCAGCGGCCAGGTTTTCTTCCAGACGGTGCACCTTGGTGGTGCCGGGAATCGGCACGATCCACGGTGCCTGCGCCAGCAGCCAGGCCAGCGCCACCTGCGCCGGGGTTGCACCACGCGCCGCGGCCAATGTGCTGATGCGGTCCACCAGGGTCTGGTTGGCGCGGCGCGCTTCTACCTCGAAACGCGGCACGGTGTTGCGGAAGTCGTTCTCGGCAAAGGTGGTGTCGGCAGTGATCGCACCGGTCAGGAAACCACGGCCGAGCGGGCTGAACGGCACGAAGCCGATGCCCAGTTCCTGCAGCGTGGGCAGCAGCTCATGCTCGGGTTCACGCCACCACAGCGAGTACTCGCTCTGCACCGCCGCCACCGGCTGTACCGCGTGCGCACGGCGCACGGTGGCCGCGCTGGCTTCGGACAGGCCGAAGTGCAGCACCTTGCCTTCGGCAATCAGCTCGCCCACGGTACCGGCCACGTCCTCGATCGGCACGTTCGGGTCCACGCGGTGCTGGTAGAACAGGTCGATGCGATCGGTGCGCAGCCGCTTCAGGCTGGCTTCGGCCACCGCACGGATGTTCTCAGGGCGGCTGTCCAGGCCGGTATCGGTGCGCGCCTGCTTGAAGCCGAACTTGGTGGCGATCACCAGCTGGTCGCGGTACGGCGCCAGCGCCTGGCCGACCAGTTCTTCGTTGGTGTACGGGCCATAGACTTCGGCGGTGTCGAAGAAGGTGACGCCGCGTTCGACCGCCGCGTGCAGCAGGGCAATACCCTGCTCCTGCGCAACAGGCGCGCCGTAGCTGTGGCTAAGGCCCATGCAGCCCAGGCCCAGCGTGGAAACCTTCAATCCGCTGCGGCCGAGTTCACGTGTCTGCATCGTCGTGTTCCTGAAAGGGGGAACGACGACGATACGCCGGCCAGGCCGCCGGATTGAACGGCCTGGATGGCAGTCAGTCATGACTGGAATTCATCAATCGGTATCAGAACCGACGACCGGCCAGCATCACCCCGAACACCAGTGCCAGCAGCAGCACGCTGCCGCCAACGATCAGCAGCAGGATATGCCAGCCACCGAAGCGGTCCATCTGCTGCATGTCCACCCGCTCATCCTGGTGGTAGCGGCGCAGCAGGCTGTTGATCGGCAGCAACGGCATGAACGCCAGCACCGAAAGCAGCCCCACCCCGCCGCGTACCTGGCCGACCAGGCCCAGCAGGATGTAGAACACCGTCAGCATGCCCGGGGTGAACGCCAGGACGCGCCGTCGGTTCTCGGCCACGGCCTGCAGTTCGCGGAAGCAGAAGTACGCCCAGATGGGTGAGAACAGCGCGCGTGCCCAGGGCCATTGTTCGCCCCCGCTCTCGCGCTTGATCGCCCTCCAGTTCCGCCAGAACCAGTACATCGGGTACACGCCCAGGGTGGACAGGGACAGTGCGACGATCTTCATGGTGGGCGGCGAATAGTAGACCGCTGCGGTGGATGTGGCCTGCCTGGCCAGCGGCGTCGGCGCGGGCGCCGGCGTGGCCGGCAGCACCGGCGGGCGCGCAGGCGCAGCCGCCGGCGCACGGTACGGGTCGTGCAATTCCATGTGCAAACCTGTTGTTGTCGCGCCGGCGCGGTGCCGGCTCCCCCTGCCCCGCGAACGCGGTGACGGCGCGACTATCGCAGACCGCGCCGGTAGAGTCGAGCTTGCCCGACTGCCCTCCGGCGTAGAGTCGAGCGTGCTCGACTGCCCAGGCCATCAGTCGAGCAAGCCCGACTCTACGAAAGCGCGGTCAACGGGGCGAAATTCCGCCTTTGCAGCCGCATCAGGCGCTGAACTTACCCAGCTGGTAACGAAGCTTGCCTCCCTCCACCACCATCCACTTCCTCTGCTGCAGCTCGGCAATTACAGCAGGAATCTGTTGCTGCGGTACATGCCCAGCCAATGCATTGCCCAACGACTTGATCGAGGCCGGGCGTTTGCTGCCCACCTTGACCAACCACCCATGAACGTACTTCAGGCACTCCTGCCCACTCATCGGCTTGGCCGTTGATTTCGCCTGGGGCGTGGCCGCAACGGGCGCTTTCGCCGCAACACCGCGGAACATCGGCAGCGCCTCTATAGACACACTGCGGGACACCGCGAACTGCCGCCCGCGCAGATATGCGATCAGCGGGTCGTAGCCGGTGTCCTTGGAAACAATGTGGATGCGCGCCTTCGGGTCGCTGCTGAGCAGCTCACCGACGTGGAAGGCAATATGGAAATCAAGCGCATTGGGTCCCTGCCCCTTGCAGCGCACGTAATCGCCGCGACTGCCCAGGGCGTGGATCGCCTCGGCCACGTCGATGTGGATCTTCGTCTGCGCACTGCCCACGAACACGATGACCGTGAAGCCTGGTGCCACCAGTGCTTTCAGCGAACAGGGCTGCACGTTCTCGTAATCGATCAGCACAACGTTGCGCAGCGCCGGCATGTCCATATGCACCCCCGTCAGGTTGCAGCAGCCGCCGGGGTGCGTTCACCCCGGCACTCTCCGGGCGCTCAACGCACCTCGGAAATCTCCACCCCATCAAGACCCTGCGACAGCGTGCGTGCGTCGCCGCCCTGGCTCAGCTTGATGCGCAGGCGCACTTCGTTCTGCGAATCGGCGTAGCGCAGTGCGTCCTCGTAGCTGATCTCGCCGGCCTGGTACAGCTCGAACAGGCTCTGGTCGAAGGTCTTCATGCCCAGCTGGACCGATTCCTTCATCAGCTCCTTCAGCTTGTGGATCTCGCCATCGCGGATGTAGTCCTGCACCAGCGGCGTGCCCAGCAGGATTTCCATGGCGACCTTGCGCGAGCGACCGTCCGGCGACGGCACCAGCTGCTGCGCGACCACGCCCTTCAGGTTCAGCGAAAGGTCCATCAGCAACTGGTTGCGGCGGTCTTCCGGGAAGAAGTTGATGATGCGGTCCATCGCCTGGTTGGCGTTGTTGGCGTGCAGCGTGCACAGCACCAAGTGGCCGGTTTCGGCGAAGGCAATGGCGTGGTCCATACCTTCGCGGGTGCGCACTTCGCCGATCATGATCACGTCCGGCGCCTGGCGCAGGGTGTTCTTCAGCGCCGCTTCCCAGCTGTCGGTATCGATGCCCACTTCGCGCTGGGTGATGATGCAGCCTTCGTGCTTGTGCACGAATTCGATCGGGTCTTCGATGGTGATGATGTGGCCGGTCGAGTTCTGGTTGCGGTAGCCGATCATCGCCGCCAGCGAGGTGGACTTACCGGTACCGGTGGCGCCAACGAACAGGATGATGCCGCGCTTGGTCATCGCCAGCGTCTTGATGATCGGCGGCAGGCTCAGTTCTTCCACGGTGGGAATGCGCGTCTCGATGCGACGCAGCACCATGCCCACCTGGTTGCGCTGGTAGAAGCAGCTCACACGGAAGCGCCCGACCCCGGCCAGGCCGATGGCGAAGTTGCACTCGTGGGTCTTTTCGAATTCCTCGCGCTGCGCCGGGGTCATCACGTTCAGCACCAGGTCGCGGCTCTGCTGCGGGGTCAGCGGTGTCTGGGTGATGGGCGAAATCTTGCCGTTCACCTTGATCGCCGGCGGCATGCCGGCGGTGATGAACAGGTCGGAGGCGCGCTGGTGCGCCATCAGCTTGAGGAACGAAGTGAAATCGATGGTGCTGGCGGTGCTGTTCATGGCGGGCTCCCAATGGGCATGTGCCAGAGATCGGTCGAAGGCGGAACGTCAATGCGGCGACCGCGCCTGTGCGGGCCACCGCGCCGAAGCCGTCCTTACTCGAACAGACGCTTGTCCTTGGCGTACTCGCGCGCTTGGTTGCGGGTGATCAGGCTGCGCTTGACCAGGTCCTGCAGATGCTGGTCCAGGGTCATCATGCCGTACTGCTGGCCGGTCTGGATGGCCGAGTACATCTGCGCCACCTTGTCCTCGCGGATCAGGTTGCGGATGGCCGGGGTGCCGACCATGATTTCCCACGCGGCAGTACGGCCACCGCCCACTTTCTTCAGCAGCGCCTGCGAAATGACCGCGCGCAGCGACTCGGACAGCATCGAGCGCACCATCGGCTTTTCGCCGGCCGGGAACACGTCGATGATGCGGTCGATGGTCTTGGCCGCCGAACTGGTGTGCAGCGTGCCGAACACCAGGTGGCCGGTTTCCGCGGCGGTCAGCGCCAGGCGGATGGTTTCCAGGTCGCGAAGTTCGCCCACCAGGATGATGTCCGGATCTTCACGCAGCGCCGAGCGCAGTGCTTCGTTGAAGCCGTGCGTATCACGATGCACTTCGCGCTGGTTGATCAGGCACTTCTGCGAGGTGTGCACGAATTCGATCGGATCCTCGACGGTGAGGATATGGCCGTATTCGTTCTTGTTGATGTGGTCGATCATCGCCGCGAGCGTGGTCGACTTGCCCGAACCGGTCGGACCAGTCACCAGGATCAGACCCTGCGGCTGCTGGATCACTTCGCGGAACAGCGGCGGGCAGGCCAGGTCTTCCAGGGTCAGCACTTCCGAGGGAATGGTACGGAACACCGCACCGGCACCACGGTTCTGGTTGAAGGCATTGACACGGAAGCGCGCCAGCGACGGAATCTCGAAGGAGAAGTCCACCTCGAGGAATTCCTCGTAGTCGCGGCGCTGCTTGTCGGACATGATGTCGTACACCAGCGCGTGGACCTGCTTGTGGTCCAAGGCTGGAATGTTGATCCGGCGAACATCGCCGTCCACGCGGATCATCGGCGGCAGGCCTGCGGACAGGTGCAGGTCGGACGCTTTGTTCTTTACGGAAAACGCCAACAGTTCGGCGATATCCATGAGCGGCTACTCCCCAATAACGGCTGCGACTGGAAGGATCTTTCCCCGGGCGGCAGTATAGCCTCCTGTCACACCGGAACGCGTTACGTGCCCACTCCCCTGCCCGAAATTCTGAGCAACCTGCACAACGCCGCCGAGGCCGCCGGGCGGCCACCGCCACGCCTGCTGGCCGTTTCCAAGACCCAGCCGGTACAGGCCGTGGCCGCGCTGGCCGCGCAGGGCCAGCAGGCCTTCGGCGAGAACTATGTGCAGGAAGCCCTGGCCAAGATGCAGGCGCTGCAGGACCTGCGGCTGGAATGGCACCTGATCGGCCACCTGCAGTCGAACAAGGCCGAGGCCGTGGCGGCGCATTTCGACTGGGTGCAGAGCGTGGACCGGGCCAAGCTGGTGACCGCGCTGGCCCGCCATCGCCCCGCCGGGCGCGAGCCGCTGAACGTGCTCATCCAGGTCAACATCGACGATGAAGGCAGCAAGCACGGCTGCTCGCCGCAGCAGGTGGATGCGCTGGCCCAGGCCATCGCCGCGGAACCATCGCTGCGCCTGCGTGGCCTGATGGCGATCCCTGCGCCGTGGCCCGAGGCCGCGCGCCGCCGCGAGGCTTTCGTGCGCATGCGCACACTTTTCGAGACACTGGCCGCCGGCCACCCGCACGTGGAAACCCTGTCGATGGGCATGAGCGGCGACTACGCCGAAGCCATCGCCGAAGGCGCCACCCTGGTGCGCATCGGCACCGCCCTGTTCGGCGCGCGTCCGCGTCCGGCCTGATTCGCAAGGAGAACTGTTCCATGGCAGCGGCATCCATCACCTTCATCGGCGGCGGCAACATGGCGCGCAGCCTGATCGCCGGGCTGATCCGCCAGGGCACGGCCTCTGGGCTCATTCATGTGGCCGAACCGGTGGCTGAACTTCGGCAGGCACTGGCCGATGATTTCGGCGTGCAGACCCACGACAACGCCGCCGATGCGGCGGCACAGGGCGGCGTGTGGCTGTTGGCGGTGAAGCCGCAGGTACTGCGCGGCGTCTGCCAGAGCCTGCAGGCGCTGGCACAGCAACACCCGCCGCTGGTTGTATCGATCGCCGCCGGCATCACCAGCGCGCAGCTGCAGCGCTGGCTGGGCGGTGCCCTGCCGGTGGTGCGTGCGATGCCCAACACCCCTGCTCTGCTCGGCGCCGGCGTGACCGGCCTGTATGCCACCGCCGCAGTCAGCGCGCAGCAGCAGGCCCAGGCCGAACAGGTCCTGGCCAGCGCCGGGCGCACGGTGTGGATCGACGATGAAGCGCTGATGGATTCGGTCACCGCCGTCTCCGGCAGCGGCCCGGCCTATGTGTTCCTGCTTGCGGAAGCGATGGAAGCGGCCGGTATTGCCCAGGGCCTGCCAGCCGAAGCCGCGCGCACGCTGGTGGTGCAGACCCTGCTGGGCGCCTCGCGCATGCTGGATGAAGCCGGCGAGAGCCCGGCCGAACTGCGGCGCCGGGTCACCTCGCCCAACGGCACCACCCAGGCCGCGATCGAAAGCTTCCAGGCCGATGGGTTTGAACGGCTGGTCGGCAAGGCGCTGCGCGCGGCACAGCAACGTGGGCGGGAATTGTCTGCCGCCAACGATTGATCCCAATGTGCGTGGATGTGGGGTCAGATCCCTTTGCGCCAGCAAAGGGCTCTGACCCCTGACCCTGATCTACCCCAGCTGCTCCATCACGTACTCCACGAAGCACTGCAATCGCGGCCTGGGCCTGCGGTCGGGCAGATAGATCAGGTGCATCGGCCGTGGCTCGGGAAGATAGTCGCGCAGCACCGGCTTCAGCCGCCCCGCGGCGATCTCGGCAGCCAGCAGGGCCGTCGGCTGCAGCACCAGACCCGCGCCGGCCACTGCGGCCTCGCGCAAGGCCAGGCCGTCATTGCTGCTCAAGCGCGCTTCCCAGTCCACCTGTTCGCCGTTGGCCAGCTGCCAGCCATGGCCGCCGCGCCAGGCCAGGTGGCTCAGGCAGTCATGCCCGGCCAGATCGGCCGGCGTGCGCGGTGTGCCGCGACGGCGCAGATAGGCCGGTGCCGCACACAGGCTCATCGCATACGGCGGCAAGGGGCGCGCCACCAGTTCCTGTGACGGCAGCGGGCCGACCCGGATCGCCGCATCGAAGCCGTCTTCGATCAGGTCCACGCGGCGGTTGCTCAGGTCCAGTTCGATGTTCAGTTCCGGCTGTGCGCGCAGCAGGCCAGCCAGCAGCGGCGCCAGCACGCAGCTGCCCCAGGTGGTGGGCGCGCTGATGCGCAGCAGGCCACGCGGCTGCCGCTGCAGGCCCGCCACGTCGGCCTCGGCCTGCAGCACCTGCTCCAGCACCTGGCGGCAAGCGGCCAGATAGGTAACGCCGGCGTCGGTCAGCCGCTGGCGGCGGGTGTTCCGCTGCAACAGCGCACTGCCCAAGTGCGCCTCCAGCTGCTGGATGTACTTGCCCACCATCACCGCCGAAACCTGCAGGTGTTCGGCGGCGGCGGAAAAGCTGCCATGGTCGGCCACGGCCACGAACGCCTGCATGCAGCGCAACAGATCCATTGCAAACTCCTGATTAGCAATCAGCGAACCTTTTCCACCTTACCAAACCCACGCTCCCAGCGCAGACTGACCTCCTACCCGCTTCGTATTGGAGTCGCCATGAAGATCCTGCTCGTCGGTGCCAGCGGTACGCTGGGCCAGGCCGTTGCCCGCCATCTGGGTCAGCAGCACCAGATCATCACCGCCGGCCGCAACAGCGGCAGCCTGCGCGTGGACCTGACCGATGACAGCAGCGTGGCCGAGCTGTTCGCGCAGAGCGGCCCGCTGGATGCGGTGGTTTCCACCGCCGGCAAGCTGCACTTCGGTCCGCTGCAGAGCATGACCGCCGCCCAGTTCAACAGCGGCCTGCAGGACAAGCTGCTGGGTCAGGTTCGTCTGGCACTGGCCGCCCAGCATCACCTGACTGCAGGCGGTTCGATCACGCTGACCAGCGGCATTGTCAGCGCGCAGCCGATCCGCGACGGCGCCAACGCGACCGCGGTGAACCAGGCGCTGGAAGGCTTCGTGCGTGCGGCTGCACTGGAACTGCTGCCGCGCGGGCTGCGCATCAACGTGGTCAGCCCGAACGTGCTGGTGGAATCGATGGAGGCCTACGGGCCGTACTTCCCTGGCTTTGAAGCGGTGACCGCGCAGCGCGCCGCGCTCGCCTTCCAGCGCGCGGTGGAAGGCATCCAGAGCGGCGAGACGCTCACCGTCTGGTAGGCGCTGGCAGCAACGGATCAGCCCCAGCGCATGGGGCCATCGCCGCGCTGGCCCAGCACATCGTCCGGGTTGGCCAGCCGGCAGCGCTTCAACGACAGGCAACCGCAGCCGATGCAGCCGGTCAGTTCATCGCGCAGCAGCTGCAGCATGTGGATGCGTTCTTCCAGCTCCTGCTGCCAGCGCGCCGACAGTCGTGCCCAATCGGCCTTGGTCGGCGCGCGCCCCTGCGGCAGGGTCTCGAACGCGCGCGCCACCGCTTCCAACGGCATGCCCACCCGCTGCGCCACGCGAATGACCGCCAGCCGGCGCAGCACATCACGCGCATAGCGCCGCTGGTTGCCCGCGGTGCGCAGGCTGCTGATCAGCCCCTTGCGCTCATAGAAGTGCAGCGCCGACACCGCCACGCCGCTGCGTCGCGCCACCTCGCCCACCGCCAGTTCCGATTCCGCCATTGCTTGACCTCAACCATGGTTCAGGTGCGATGCTGGCTCTTCCGCAGCGTTAACACAAGCGCCGCACTGCTATCGTTTGCCGATGAACACCAACTCCCCTGCGGCCGTGGCGCAAGCGCCCGTGGCCGATTCCATTCTGTCCCCTGACCACCGGGCCACCACCGTGGGCATGGTGGTGCTGGTTGCGTTGCTGGCGTTCGAGGCGCTGGCGGTGGCAGCGGCCATGCCCACCGTGGGCGAGGCGCTGGATGGCCTGCGCCTGTATGCACTGGCCTTTGGCGGAACGCTGGCCACCAGCGTGGTCGGCATGACCGTGGCCGGGCGCTGGGCCGACCGCGATGGCCCCGCCCGCCCGCTGTGGTGGGGCCTGGCCAGCTTCCTGCTGGGCCTGCTGCTGGCCGGGCTGGCCACGCGCATGGGCATGCTGGTGGCCGGCCGCCTGCTGCAGGGGCTGGGCAGCGGCGCGATCTCGGTCGCGCTGTATGTGATGGTCGGCCGCCACTATCCCGAAGCGCTGCGGCCGAAAGTGTTCGCCGCGTTTTCCGCTGGCTGGGTCGTGCCGTCGCTGGTGGGCCCGGCGATCAGCGGCTTGATCGTGCAGCACCTGGGCTGGCGCTGGGTATTCCTGCTGGTGCCGTTGCTGGCAGTGCCGGCGGCGCTGATGCTGCGGCCTGCCCTGGCCGGCCCGGCGCGCGTGGCAGCCGCTGCGGGCGCGGAGCAGCCGGACGACCGCGTGCGCTGGGCGGGCGGCGCGGCGTTGGCCGCCCTGTTGTTGTACGTGGGCGGCCAGCAGCACGGCGGCGTTGCCGCGGCCTGCATGATCGTGGCGGTGATCGCATTGCTGTGGTGTGCGCGCAGGCTGTTGCCCAACGGCACCCTCGCACTGCGCCGCGGCCTGCCCAGCGTGATCGCGCTGCGCGGCGTCGCCGCATCGGCCTTCTTCGCCTGCGAGGCGTACCTGCCGCTGCTGCTGCAACGCGAGCGCGGGCTCTCGCCCAGTTGGGCAGGTGCGGTGCTCAGCCTGGGTGCGCTGGGCTGGTTCGCTGGCTCGTGGCTGCAGGGCCACCAGCAGCGCGGCTGGTCGCGCCAGCGCCTGCTGCGGGTGGGCACGGTGCTGATGAGCGTGGGCATCACCGCCACCCTGGCGGTGCTGTTCAACGCGGTGCCGCTGCTGCTGGCGCTGGCAGGCTGGGCCCTGACAGGTTTCGGCATGGGCCTGATCTACGCCAGCCTGTCGGTGCTCACCCTGTCACTGTCAGCGCCGCAGGAACAGGGCCGCAACAGTTCGGCGCTGCAGTTGAGTGAAGCGCTGTGCGTGGCCACGGCGCTGGCCGTGTCCGGTGCCTTGTTCGCCCTGTTCGTGGAAAGCGCGCCGCACACCGGCTATGTGCTGTGCCTGGCGATCACCGTCGGCCTGGCCGTGTTCGCTACCGTGGTTGCGCGGCGGGTGTAGGCGCGCTTGGGGTCAGAGCCCTTTCCCATGGAAAGGGATCTGACCCCTGGGCCACTCAAGGTCGAATAACAGGCCCGACCTCGTCGATGTCCTGGTGCAGGATGCGCCGCACTTCCAGCACGGCCTGCGGTGTTTCCTGCACGCTGTGGCCGGAAATGATCACCTTTTCCGACAGCGCGCCCGGCAGGTGCGCACTCCAGTACGGCACCAGCCCATCGTCGGATTGCTGCAACGGCAGTTCCGGTTTGCGCTGGGCGATGATCGAGTGGTACTTCAGGCCCGGCTCGATCGGCAGGTGCGCGGCGGCCTTCACGAACGGGTCGCTGGCCTTCAGGTTGTCGATGCTGTTGGGAATCTTCGGCTTGGCGGTGCCATCGACCTGCTGCTCGGCCTGTGCCAGTGCCAGGAACACATCTTCGAACTTGCCCAGGATGGTCAGCGGCAACCGCACCAGCCGGCCAATCAGCCGGCCCAGCTTGTTGCCGGCAATATCGGTGCCCTGGTGGGGAGCGGCAATGAAGATCGCGCGCTCGACGTGCGGCTGCGCCTTGAAGTGCAGCAGCGGGCCCAGCTTGGCCTGCACGCGCTTGAGGCGTTCGCCCTTCAGTTCGTAACTGGCCAGCAGGTCGTCCCACAACACCTCACCGGAATCGCTGACCAGCAGCCGCGCCAGCACGCCGCCCATGCTGTGGCCGATGTAGACCATGTCCTTCGAAGCCGGCGCGCTGCCCTGCGGGTCGAAATGCTTCAACGTATCGTTGAATGCGGTGGCGATCTCGTAGCGGTTCAGTGCAATCGGTGCATTGGTCGGGTAGTAGACCTGCCACACCTGGAACTGGCTGCGCAGCTCGGGGTCGCCCATGATCTCGTTGGCCAGGTTCACCCAGGCTTCCGGGCTGCTGGCCAGGCCGTGCAGCATGAAGATGATGCGGCGGTTCGGGTCCCACGGCTGCATCAGGTAGATGTGCGGTTCGCCGATGCCTTCGCTCAGGCCGAACAGGGTGCGCAGCGACTGCGTGGCAAAGCCGCTCTGCGCCAGCCACAGGCCATAGGCAGCGGTGAAGTTGCCGGCCAGCGGCACGCTTTCGCCATGCAGGGTGATGCGTTCGGTGGCTTCCGGGGAATAGGCATCCAGCTCCACCCGCCGCGTGCGCATCACATCCTCCAGCGTTTCGCCCTGGAAGCGCAGCAGCGCGGTCACGTTGATCGCCGACATCTCGCTGAACACCGGCACGTCGGCATCGCGCCCGCGGCGGGGCGTCAATGCTCCAGCGCCGCTGTCGCTGCCCTGCACCTGCGGGCCGTCGCCGGCGATCACCGGCGCCACCAGCTTCGGCGGGTCCATCACCATTACCAGTTCGGCACCGAAGCCATCACGGCGGTAGGTGCTGCGCAGGCCGACGAAGCTGACCGAGCCGGCCGGTACCAGCTGCGCGGGAATGCTCTTCAACTGCAGCTGCCCGTAGTTCGAGGCCAGCGTCCAGCTGCCGGCCGACAGCGGCTGGGTGTAGTCCTCGCCGGCCAGCGCCGCCGCGCGCGCACGGGTGAACAGCACCACCGCCGCCTTCTCGGCGGCGTAGTTGTAGTAATCGCGCACCTGGGTCTGGCGATCCTCGAACGCGCGATCCGACGGCGAGCGACCGCTGTGGAACAGATAGGCATAGCCGTAGCGCGCCGCTTCCAACCAGGCATCCAGCGCGGCATCGCTCATCGGCGGTTCGCCCTGCACGTGTTTCTTCGGGGTCAGCGCCAGCGCGGCCTTCACCCACAGTTCGGACAAGGTGGACAACCGCTGCTCGACGTTCAGGTCGTCGGTCATCAGCAAGGTGCTGCGGCAGACCAGGAAATCCTTTTCGCACTGCGCTTCGTCCAGACCGGCCGCACTCAGCGTTTCGCGCGAGGCCGGGCTGAGCTTGCCGGTATTCAGCACATCCGAACGCTTGTTCACCAGCGAGTCGCTGGACGCGACCTGCTTCACCGTCACCATCGCGCAGCCACTGCTGCCCAGCAGCAGGACCGTGGCCAGCACGGCCGGCAGCAGGCGGCCCACGCCCATCATCGCGCGCAGGCTCATAGCTGTTCGTCCTGGCCGGTACCCGGCACGCCCTGGCGGATCACGCGGGAAAAGTCCTGCCCCGGCGCCATCTGCAGCGCACGCTGGGTGATGCGCCCCTTCGCGTGCAGTTCGTTGAAGGGCACGCCCGGGGTCAACGCGCCCACCTGCTGCGCGTACTCAGCCAGGTAGCCCGATAACAACAGGCGGTAGTCCAGCGGCAGACCCGGCGCGATATGTCGGGCCAGGTCGAACACGATGGTGGTGCAGTTGCTGGTCAACGTGTTGTAGAAGGCCGGCTTCTCATCCAGTTTGCGCGCCTCGTCCAGATAGGCGGCAAACAGGGTTTTCAACTGTGCGCGGTCCATGCCGTGCAGCCGGTACAGGTACACATCCTCGCCGCGCGCATTGGTGCGGGTACGCAGGATGTCGGTTTCCTCGGACGCCACCAGGGTCATTTCGAAGCGGCGGAAGAAACCGCCGATGGCCGAAAACGCCTCGCCGCGTTCCTTGCGGATTTCCAGCGAGAACACCAGGTAGCGCCCATCGTCGAAGCCGAAGGACACCAGCGTGTGGGCGATGGCCGGGCCCATCCAGTACGACAGCACCAGATCGGCCGAACGCAGCTGGTCCAGATCGTAGCGGCGCTGCACCCAGCGCGCGTCGTAGTCGGTTTCGCTGCGCCAGGTGAAGTCGCGCACGTTGTCCAGCACCACATGGCGGCCGTCGAACGAGGCCACGTGCAGGCGCTGGGCCACGTCGTCGGCCCAGTCGCGGTCCTGGCGCGGGGTCAGCAGCAGCCAGCCCAGCCCGGCCAGTCCCAGGCAGGCGGTCACCGCGGCCGTCCAGCGGCGCGGGCTGCGGCCACGTGCCACCCGCCAGGCGGTGAAGCCGGCCAGCCCCAGCCACAGCGCGGCCACCGCCGCCGACAGCCATCCCGGCCCGGGCAACTGGTAGGCCAGCAGGCCGGCCACCCACAGCGCCAGCAGCGCCATGGCACATCCTGTCATCCAACGTCCTGCGGCTCTCACGGGCATCCTGTCGCTTGCGGGGGCGGCCTAGTTAGCCACAAGCGACCTGACCCTGGCATCTACAACGCGTTCAGCAAGCGCATACTGGCGGCCTGACCACAGTGCTGGGAGCATGCATGGGCATCACATCGGTCGCCGGCGTTCCGGTCCAGGCGCAGCACCGCGCCACCTGCCATTGCGGCACGATCGAGCTGCAGCTGGACCTGCCCGAGGGCATCGTCGATCCACGCCGCTGCGACTGCTCCATGTGCCGGCGCCGCGGCGCCATCGTGGCCAGCGTGACCCGGCAGGGCCTGCAGGTGCTGCGCGGGCACGCTTACCTGCGCCTGTACCAGTTCAACACCCACGTGGCCGAGCACTACTTCTGCGGCCTGTGTGGCATCTACACCCACCACCGGCGCCGTTCCAACCCGGACCAGTTCGGCTACAACGTGGCCTGCCTGGAAGGCATCGATCCCTTCGCGCTGGGGTTGATTCCGACAAACGATGGCGTTAACCATCCGGCCGACCGGAACTCCGGCACCGAGGCTCAGTGACGGCTTCGGCGCACTGGCGGGCCGATCTTCTGCCACGGCGCCATGCCACTGCGCCCTGCCCGTGCGGGACGCTTGAGCCAGGGCCGACGGGGCGGCAACGGCGGATCAACCGCCATCGGCGTCGGTCGGCGGCTGGGCCAGAGATGATCAAGCAGCCACATGGCAGGTCTCCGTGGGGGACGGGGACGATCAACCCTAGACCCACCGCGGCATAGGCCGCGTGAGTCCCAGGCGACACCACCATGACAGTGGCGGGGGCTCACGCGTGACCGGACATGCGGCCGCGCACGCCGTCACTGCGTCCCAGCAGTACCTGCAACAGCAGTGCGCACGCCAGCGTCAGCCCCGACAGCGTCCGCAGCAGCATCGCCAGTGCCTGGCCGCTGGCCTGCTGCAGCTCGGTCACGGTGGCGTGCGGAAACCACGCCTGCGCGGCTTCCAGGTCACCACTGGCCAGATACATCGACGCTGACGCGGTGGCTTCCGGCCAGGCGCTGGGCAGGTGCCGGCCGATCAGCCCAGCCAGCAGCGCGGTGACCGCGGCCAGTGCAATGCCCTCGCCGGCCACCCGCACGGTGCCGAACATGCCGGCCGCCATGCCGGCGCGCTGCACCGGCACCACGCTGACCGACAGACCGTCCATCAATCCCCAGGGCAGCGCCGCACCCGCACCGATCATCAGCAAGGGCGCGATCCACTGCACCGGCACCGGTGTTGCAGCATGCCGCGACAGCCACCACAGGCCCTGCGCGCACAGCAGCAGCCCCAGCGTGCACAGCAGCGTGCTGCCGACATGCTGTGCCCAGCGGGCGGCCAGCATCGGCAGCACCAGCAGGGGTGCCGACAATGCCAGCATCTGCAGGCCGACGATGCCCGTGCCCTGCCCGTGCACGCCCAGCAGCTGCAGCGGCAACACCACCAGCAGCACCACGTAGCCGAAACAGGTAGCGACCGGCAGCAGCTGCACGCCCACGAAGGCGCGCTGCGAAAAAAGCGACAGGTCCAGCAGCGGCGAACGCTGGCGCCGCTGCTGGCGCACGAACAGCACCGCCAGCAGCGCGCACGCCGCCATCGCCACCCACACGCACGGCGCGCTGCTGCCGTATTCGCCGAGCCACAGCAGCGCCAGGGTCAGGCTGGCCAGCATCAGGCTGAAGACCAGCATGCCGACCCCATCCAGACGCACGCGGTCGCCGTGGCTTTCGCGCAGCACGCGCGTACCCAGCAGGCAGGCCAGCAGGGCCAGCACACCGCTGGTGGCAAACACGCTGCGCCAGCCCAGCAGGTGCAGAAGCGCACCGGCCAGCAGCGGCCCCAGCGCCAGTCCGGCACCGAAGGTGGTGCCCAGCAGGGCGAAGGCGCGTGCACGGCCGGGGCCGCGCCACGCATCGGCCAGCGCGGCCGTGCCCGCCGCCAGCGCGGCCGCCGCCGCCACGCCCTGCAGGCCGCGCGCGATGTCCAGCCACAGCAGATCGGGCGCCATGCACACCGCGACGGTGGTCACGGCAAAGCCGGCGGTTCCGGCCAGGAACAGGCGACGCCGCCCGAAGCGATCCGCCAGCGCACCGGCGGCCAGCAGCAGCCCGCCAAAGGTCAGCATGAAGGCATTGGTCACCCAGGCCAGCGCCAGCGGCGAATCGTCAGGACCAGACTGCAGCGATGGCACCACCACCGCGCCGGCGGAAAACGCCAGCGGCAGCGCGAGCGCGGCCAGGCACACGGCCAGCAGCGCGCCACGACCTTCAGCAGCGGGAACATCCTGGGTGGAACATGAAGCCATGCGGTCCTCCTTCTTCGAAGGGCCGTGATGATGGGCATCCGCTGCCACGGGAAAAACACGCTGCAAGGACGTTGATTGCGGCCAATCATTCCGCAATCATCCTGAAATGGACTCGATTTCCGCCCTGCTCGCCTTTGTCCGCACCGCCGAAGCCGGCAGCATCGTTGGTGCCGCGCGCGCCCTGGGCCTGACCGCTTCGGCGGTGGGCAAGCGCATTGCCCGGCTGGAACAGGAACTGGGCACCCGCCTGTTCCATCGCACCACCCGGCGCCTGCACCTGACCGACGAGGGCGAACTGCTGCTGCAGCGCTGCCGACGCGCGCTGGATGAACTGGCCGACGCGCAGGCCGATCTCGCCCAGCGCCAGCACGCACCGCGCGGCCTGCTGCGTATCGGCCTGCCGACCATCGGCTATCGCTTCCTGCTGCCGGTGCTGCCCGGCTTCCAGCAGCGCTACCCGCAGGTGCAGCTGGAACTGGATTTCAGCGACCGCCTGGTGGACGTGGTCGACGAAGGTCTGGATGCGGTGATCCGCAGCGGTGCGCTGGCCGATTCCAGCCTGATGGCACGCACGCTGGGCAGCTTCCACTTCATCGTCTGCGCATCGCCGCAGCTGCTGCAGGCACGCGCAGCTGCCCATCAACCGACCGACCTGCAGCACTTGCCTGCGGTGCGTTTCCGCGTGCCCAGCAGCGGCAAGCTGCAACCGTGGGCGCTGCCCGGCCATGCCGGCGACGCTGCCGCCGCGATGGTCACCGGCATGACCTGCAACAACATGGAAGCGGTATTGGCGGCCACCATCGGCGGCATGGGCGCGGCCTGGATGCCGGACTTCCTGGCGGCCGACGCGCTGGCCGATGGCCGCCTGCTGGACGTGCTGCCGGCACTGCCGCACCAGCAGGGCCAGTTCTCACTGCTGTGGCCGGGCAACCGCCAACCCAGCGCGCGCCTGCGGGTGTTCATCGACTATCTGGTCGAGCATCTGTTCCGCGCTGGATAGACTGTGCGGCCGTAGCGAGCACGCGTAGGCGCATGGCGATCAAACACCCGGACGTACTGAAACTTCTTGCCGCGGCCAACCTGGTCGAAGCGATCGACAGCGACGTAAAGCGCTGCGCGCACTGGGCACGGCTGGGGCCGCAGGCGGCTGAGCGCACGCAAGCGCAGATCGGCGCCGAGGTGATCGACACCGTGCTGCTGCGCTGGAGCTGCATCCTGCACGGGGCTCCTTCCGAGGTTGCGCCGCTGTACGTGCACAAGACTGCGCTTGCACTGGCCGTGTGCCTGCACCGGCAGGGCTTTGCCGATGCGCAGCTTACCAGCGATGCAATCACGGCCATCGCGGCCCTGAATGCGGCGGTGGCATTGAACGACACCTTCCACCGTCGCAGCGCTGAGATCGAAGCGTTGCTGCGCAGCGCGCCGTTGCTGCCGGCACGGCGCCCGTCGGTGCCGAAGGCGAATACCGCCTGGCGCGCTGGCGATGTCGTGGGCATGCAGGTGGCCGGACGCCACCACGCCTTCTACGTGCTGAAGATCAACGGCGATGCGCCCATCGTGGAGTTCTACGACATTGCACAGGACACGCCGCTGGCATGGGAACAGCTGCAGGGCGTTGTCGCCCGCGGTGAACGCCTGAACGACGGCCGCGACTACGTGGACCGCCACGCCTTGTACGGTCTGCAGCAGCAACCCGACCCGGCCCACCAGTTCCGCCTGCTGGCCAGCGGCGTTGCGCACGGGCCGGACAACGCCCATCTGGCACGACACGATGGCCTGTATGCCGTCAGTGACATCTTCCGCATGGCGCGCCAGCTGCTGCCCTAGTGCCGTAGATGCACCGCCCGCCGCCACTCCCCAGGCGCGCTGCGCACTGCCCCCGAGCAGGCGCAACCGACACGTCCGCGACGAGGTGCGGACGGGCGGCGGGCGATGCGGGTTGGCGTACCGGACAACTCTGGACTGACCGGCGGACCGTCATGATCCCCACACATCGCCCACCACAGACAGTGGTTCGCAACAGCCAGGCACGCCGTCCGTGACGTGCGCCGGTGCTGCGCCAGAGTTGATTGTGGGACGCCAATCCCAACCGATTCCACGGAACCGGCACGCACAGACTTGCCTGCACGGCGCTGGCTGTATGTAGGAAATTGCCGCTGCAACAGCGGGGGCTTTTCCAGCGGCAGCTCAGGCAATGCCGTGCCCCTGCAGAATCAGCGCCTCGCGCGTGCCGGCCGCAGCGGCTGAAGGCAATCACACGCGCGGATTCGGGTCGCGCGCGACACCGTCCCCACGCGCATCGGGTCGATCACGCCAGATGTTCCGCAACCGCCATGTCCAGGAACTGCTGCAACACGGGTGCGGGCAGTTCCGGGCGCGTGCACAGCTGCAGCTCGAAACGCGCCGCGCTTCCTTCGATCACGCGATAGACGATTTCATCAGGACGGAAGCCGGCCATGCTGGCCGGCACGATGGCCACGCCCGCTTCCACCGCCACCAGCGACAACACCGCGTGCATGCCATGTGCCTCCTGTACCACGCGCGGAGTGAAGCCCGCGGCCGTGCACAGGCCCAGCACCTGCGCGTGGAAGCCGACGCCTTCGGCCGAGGGCCAGGACACGAAGGGTTCGTCGGCCAACGCGGCCACGCTCAGTGCAGTCTGCGCGGCCAGGCGATGCCCGCGCGGCAAGGCAATGGCCAGGCAGTCGACGTCGAACGGCTGCAGGCGCAGCTCGGCCGAGATGATCGGCGGAATCAGCACACCCACATCCACGTTGCATTCGCGCAACCCATGCTGCTGCTGCCGCGAGGTCGCTTCCTGCAGGTGCAAGCGCACCTGCGGGAAGGCCTGGCGGAAGCGCCGGATCAAGCTGGGCAGGCGCCCATACAGGGCGCTGCCCACGTAGCCCACGCGCAGGCTGCCGATCTGCCCGGCCGCCGCTTCGCGCGTGCGTTGCACCGCCTGGTCGGCCTGCAGCAGGGTCGCCCGCGCTTCAACCAGCAGCGTCCTGCCGGCCGTGGTCAGCCCCAGCGTGCGATTGCCGCGCACGATCAGTTCAGCGCCGAGCTCTTCCTCCAGGCGTCGCACGGCGGCCGTCAGCGGTGGCTGCGACATGTGCAGGCGGGCAGCGGCGCGGTGGAAATGCAGCTCCTCGGCCACCGCCACGAACTGGCGGAGCAGACGCAGGTCGATCATGGCAGGGCCGGTTCAAGAGACCCGCCTAGGTTACGCGCTCAGCCGCGTGCGTCGACACTGGGCCGTGCGATCGCCGGCCACTGCAGGGCCACCGACTCAATGCTGTCGGCCTGCACCGCGCGCAGGTCGCGCGGATACGCCACGTGCTCGGCTTCCTGCAGGCGCAATGCATGGAACTGGCCATTGCTGGCGCGCAGGATCCAGCCGCCCTGCCGGCAGCGCGTGGACGCCAGGAACGCGACGCCGGTGGCAACGGCGGCGGGATGCAGCTCATCGGGTTCGCCTTCGATGCCCCACATGCGCGTCTTGGCCACCGGCGAAACCGCATTGACCACGATGCCGTGCTCGGCACCCTCCAGCGCGAGCACATTCACCAGCCCCTGGGCGGCCAGCTTGGCCATGGCATAGGCCGACAGCCCGCGCTGCGCGTACTGCGGGTACAGCGCGCGGTCGGAGGTGGTGATCACGATGCGCCCGCCACCAGCCTCGCGCATGGCAGGCCATGCGGCCTGCGCCAGCCACAGCGGTGTCTTGGCGGCCACGCACAGCATCTGCTCCAGCGCGGCATCGTCGATACTCTCCACGCCCTGGTAGGCCACCCAGCCGGCGTTGTGGATCAGGAAATCCAGGCGGCCATGCCGCTGCAGGATGTCGTGCACCAGCGCATGGCAGCTCTCGCGCTGGTCGATCGCACCACTGGCCGCTTCCACGGCCAGGCCTTTGGTCTGCAGCTCCTGTACGCACTGGCCGATGCGCTGCGGGTCGCTGCCGGTGCCATCCAGGCCCGCACCGATGTCGTGCATCACGACGTGCGCGCCGCGCTCGGCCAAAAGACGGCTGTAGGCCAAGCCCAGGCCACCGGCCGCGCCGGTCACCAGTCCAACCTGGCCTGCAAAGGAAACAAGGGAAATCGGCTTCATCCGCCCAGCATCGCGGTGCGGGCCATGATGCCGCCAATACCGTTGGAACCCGTGCACGATAGGCGTGGCGTATCGCGCGGCCTCATTCGTGCCAGCCGTCGCGCGGCCGAGTGCGCACAATTGCACGATCATGCACGATCATGCACACTTCATCCCATGACAGCCGACCCCACCCTCCCCGCCCAGCGCACCCAGCTGATCCTGGACGAACTGCGCCATCAGGGCCGCGTGGTGGCCGCCGACCTGGCGCGCCGCTATGCCGTGTCCGAAGATTCGATCCGCCGCGACCTGCGCGAACTGGCGGGCCAAGGACTGTGCCAGCGTGTGTACGGCGGCGCCGTGCTGCCGGCACCGAAGCCGGCGCCGCTGCGCGAACGGCTGACCCAGGACCGCGGCGACAAGGCCGAACTGGCCGCACGCGTGGTGGCCCTGCTGCAGCCCGGCCAGGTGCTGCTGATCGATGCCGGTTCGACCAACCAGGCCATCGCCCAGCAGCTGCCCGGTGCGTTGGCGCTGACGGTCATCACCAATGCACCGCAGATCGCCACGGCGGCGGCGTGGCAGGCCGGCACCCGCGTGCACCTGATCGGCGGCCGCTTGGCCGACGGTGGTGGCGCGGTGGGCGCCGAGGCGCTGGCCCAGGTGCAGCGGCTGCGCGCCGATGTGTACCTGCCCGGCGCCTGCGCGGTCGATGCCGATACCGGCGTATGGGCGATGGATGGCGAGGAAGCCACGTTGAAGCGCGCGATGCTGGCCTGCGCCAGCCGGGTGATCGTGGCCGCGACCACCGAAAAGCTGGGCGCGCGTGGCGTGTGGCAGGTGGCTGCGCTGGATGAGATCGACGATCTGGTGTTGACCACCTCCGCCCCGGCCGCGCTGGCCGAACGCTTCCGTGCCGCCGGCATTGCCGTGCATCCCACGCATTCCTGACCCCCTTGCCCGGTTCTTCCATGACGCCTGTTTCCTCGCCCCGCGCGCAGCAGCACGCCACCCGTGCTGCGTTCTTCATTCCCGGCTTCGCCACCGCCATCTGGGCCACCCTGGTGCCCTTCGCCAAGGCCCGCAGCGGGGTGGACGACGCCACCCTTGGCCTGATCCTGCTCGGCCTGGGCGCCGGTTCGCTGCTGGCCATGCCGCTGGCCGGCGTGCTGGCGGCGCGGCTGGGTTGCCGCACGGTGATGATCGCCACCAGCGCGCTGATCTGCCTGTCGCTGCCGTGGCTGGCGGTAGCGTCCTCGCCCTGGGCGCTGGGCGCGATCCTGTTCGTGTTCGGTGCCGGCGTGGGTGCCATGGACTGCACCATGAACGTGCAGGCCGTGGTGGTGGAACGCGAATCGCGGCGCGCGATGATGTCCGGCTTCCACGCCTTCTACAGCATCGGCGGCTTCGTCGGTGCGGCCAGCACGCTGCTGCTGGGGGCCTGGCTGCCGCTGCTGCCGGCGGTGCTGGTGGGCTGCGCGGTGATGGTGCTGATCGCCCTGCCCGCCCTGCGCCACTGGCGCAACGAACGGGTCGTGCATGAGGGTCCCTTCCTGGCCTGGCCGCGCGGCATCGTGCTGTTCATCAGCGTGCTGGCGTTCGTGGCTTTCCTGGCCGAAGGCACCATGCTGGACTGGAGCGCCTTGCTGCTGACCGATGTGCGCGGCGTGGCACCGACGCTGGCTGGCCTGGGCTATGCGGCCTTCGCCCTGAGCATGACCGTGGCGCGCCTGTTCGGTGACCGCGTGGTGGACCACCTGGGGCGGCACCGCGCCATCGTGCTGGGCGGGCTGCTGGGCGCGGCGGGCGTGCTGGTGCTGACCCTGGTGACCCCGTGGCAGGCCTCGCTGGTCGGCTACGTGATGCTGGGCCTGGGCTGCGCCAACGTCGTGCCGGCGCTGTTCTCGCTGGCCGGCAACCAGACCCGCATGCCCGAGGGCGTGGCGATCACCGCGGTCACCACGCTGGGCTATGCCGGTGTGCTGGCCGGGCCGGTGCTGATCGGCTTCGCTGCCCACCATGTGGGGCTGGTGGGCGCCTTCATCGGCGTGGCGGTGGCCTTCCTGGGCGTGGCGGTGTCGCCGCGCTGGCTGAAGGCCTGACCCTCATCCGGCGCGGGTGACCAGCAGGCCATTGGCGCCGGCCCACTGGTTGATGTCGTCGCGGCGGATGGCCGCGGCCATCAACCCAGGGAACGCATCGGGCGTGCAGGCGAACGACGGCACGCCCAGCGCCGCCAGCTTGGCCGCCAGTTGCTGGTCGTAGGACGGGCGGCCTTCATCGCTCAGTGCCAGCAGCACGATGAACTGCACGCCCGATTCAACCAGCTCACGCGCGCGCGCCAGCAGTTTTTCCTCCACCCCGCCTTCGTACAGATCGGAAATCAGCACCAGGATGGCGCTGTGCGGTTCGCGGATCAGTCCCTGGCAGTAGCTCACCGCGCGGTGGATGTCAGTCCCGCCGCCCAGCTGCACGCCGAACAGGATGTCCACCGGATCATCCAGCTGCTCGCTCATGTCCACCACTTCGGTGTCGAACACCACCAGCCGGGTGGACACCGATGGCAGCGATGCCATGACCGCACCCAAGATGCTGGAATAAACCACCGAGGCGGCCATCGAGCCGCTCTGGTCGATGCACAGCAGCACTTCGCGCTGCGGCTTGCGCGCCTTGCGGCCATAGCCCACCAGTTCCTGCGGCACCACCGTGCGCAGTTCCGGCTGCCAATGCCGCAGGTTGCTGCGGATGGTGCGGTGCCAGTCGATCTCGGCCAGGCGCGGGCGCCGGTTGCGGCGTGCACGGTCCAGCGCCCCGCTGACCGCCGTGCGCATGGGCTCTTCCAGACGCGCCAGCAGATCATCCACGACCGCGCGCACCACCATGCGCGCCGTTTCCTTGGTCTGCGCCGGAATGACCCGGCTCAGGCCAATCAGGTTGGCGACCATGTGCACGTCCGGCTGCACTTGTTCCAGCATCTCCTTTTCCAGCAGCATCTGGGTCAGGTTCAGCCGCTGCAGCGCGTCGCGCTGCATGACCTGCACCACCGACGAGGGGAAGTAGCGGCGGATATCGCCCAGCCAGCGCGCCACGTTGGGCGCCGAACCACCGCGGCCACCGCGCCGGGACAGGCCGCCCTGGCCATCGGGCTCGTACAGCGCGGCCAGTGCCTGGTCGATGCCCTGCAATGCCTTGGGCAGTTCGCCGCAACTGGCGTCGGCCTGTTCGCCCAGGATCAACCGCCAGCGCTGTTCGCGCGAAGTGGTAGCCGGCAGCGTTTCGTCTCGTTCAAGGCTCATGCGGGCACTCCCAGCAGTTCACGCAGCATCGGCAGCGCGCGCTCGGCGCGTGCGCGGTTCCAGTCCGGTGCCGCAGCGGTGGTCACCACCGACGCGCCCGGCGCCTGCTTCACCCGCGTACCCAGGTCGCGACGATCGGCTGCTTCGAACGCCGAGAACGTGCGCCGCACCAGCGGCAGCACGCGCACCAGCGCGTCCTCGTCCAGCGCTACCACCCAGGCATCGATCATCTGCCACACCGCATCGTCGTGCAGCAGCACGGTGGCGTTGCGGTTGAGGAAACCATCGAGCCACTGCGCGGCCTCCAGCGGCGTGGCGCCTGCTGAAAGCTGCAGCTGCAGCTGCGCGTGCACGGCGCCCGCATCCAGCGTGCCGCTGTCGAACAACAGGCGCAGGCTGGCGCCGCGCAGCAGCGCGCTGCTGGCCGGTGACAGGGCCACCCGCTGCAGCGCCTGCCGCCAGTGCCCGCTGCGTTCGGCATCGTTGCGCAGCGCCACGGCACGATCGGCCGCCAGCAGCACCTCGCGGGCGTGCTCGGCATGCGCTTCGTCCAGCGCGCTTACCGCTACCAGCAGACCCACGCCGGCGCGTTCCAGCATGCTGTCGAACAGGTGGGCCACCTGCACGCCTTCGGTCTGCCGCACGTTGCCGTAACGGTGGATGTTGGCCAGCGGCGGCAGGGCAGCCAGCAGCGCCAGCGGATCGGCCGCCGTGGCCGCGCGTGCCTCCAGCTCGGCGGCGATGGCCTGCACCGCGTGCGGCAGATCGGCCAGCAGCACGCGGTCCACCAGCGCAGACACCTCGGCCAGTCCATCGGCGCGGCGCGCCTGGCCGATGGCGTGGTTACCCGCCGCATCCACCAGCGTCTGTCCGTGGCGGCTGGCTTCCACCACCGCCACCGCGAAGTGCGGCTGCCACGCCAGCTGCCAGATTTCATGGAACGTGCCGCGCGCCGAATGGCCGGTACGCGCCAGCCGCCCCCACTCGATGCCCAGCAGGCCCAGCCGGTGCAGCAGATGGCTGCGGGCCAGATCGTTGTCCTTGCGCAGGTCCAGGTCCACGGTCTTTTCCAGCGCCTCGGGCTTCAGCCGCAGGCGCTTCTGCTGCGCTTCCAGATCGCGCTGCAGCGGCACCACCGGCACGCTGGCGGGCACTTGGCCCAGCGCGTCGCCCACCAGCAGGTGCTCGGCGATCAGGCGCATCGGCGCGTCATCGCCGTTGCAGATCACGCTGCGGCTGGCATCGGCAATGTCTTCAAGCCCGGGCGCCGGGCGACCGCGCAGCGCGGCCAGGGTGTCGGCCAGGCGGGTGGCTTCGATCAGGTGTGCAGAGGAACAATCCAGCCCGTGCTCGCGCAGCAGGCGGCCAACGCGCGCATACCAGCCCACCGCACGCTGGCCGTGCACGCCGGCGTTGCGCCACAGATGGTCGTACCAGCCCGGTGCGTCCACGCCGGCGCCGTAGCCGCTGCCGGTGCTCAGGTGGCGGTAGGTCCAGGGCACCCAGGTGCTCTGCGTACGGCGCCGCGGCAGGCCCTTCAGCAGCCGGTTGTCGGCCGCGGCGGTGTTCGCGCGCAGCGCCTGCGGCTGCAGGGCCGGCACATGCCAGGCACCGCAGACCACGGCAACGCGCTGGAACTCCTTGCTGGCACTGCGCAGCGCGCTGCGCATATGCGCCTCGCGCACCGCTTCCTGTTCGACACGCTGGCCGGGATAGGCCGGCGTGTGTTCGCGCACGGCGGTCATCGCCTCGGCAATGGCTTCAAACAGGCCCTGCCCGTCACCGCGCTCTTCCACCATGTAGTTCCACCAGGCCTCGCCGTCGGCGTGACCGGCCGCCTGCGCCAGCCAGTCCAGCGGATCGGCCGGGCGCTGCAGCGGTGTGGCGGCGTGGGCCGGGTCCGGCGCGGCCGTGCCGGCATCGTCCAAGTCGTCGGGCTCATCTGGCTGCGGTTCGGCCGGCAGCTGCGCGCGCCATTCCAGCGACAGCGCCGCCGGCACATCCATGAAACGCACGGCCACGCCGTTGCGCAGCGCCCACTGCAGGGCCTGCCATTCGGGCGAGTACAGCGCGTAGGGATGGAACACCGCCAGTTGCGGATCGTCCACGCTGTAGGACAGCAGGGCCACTGGCGGCTGCATGTCGGCGTCCAGCACGTGCGGCAGCAGGTCTTCGCAGCCGGCCGGGCCTTCAATCAGCACGCACTCCGGCTGCAATGCCTGCAGCGCGGCCAGCAGGCTGCGCGCGCAGCCCGGGCCGTGGTGGCGGATGCCGAACAGGGAAATCCCTTCACTCATCGGCGTGGGCCTGCTCAGGCGTGTTCGCGGAAGGCGCGGTACAGATCCTTCCAGTCGTCGCGTTCCTTCACCACCGTTTCCAGGTACTCCTTCCACACCAGGGCGTCCTGCACCGGGTCCTTCACGATGGCGCCGATCATGCCGGCGGCCATGTCGGCCGGGCGCAGCACGCCATCACCGAAGTGCCCGGCCAGCGCCATGCCGTTGTTGATGACCGAGATTGCTTCGGCGGTGGACAGGGTGGCAGTGGGGCTCTTCAGCTTGGCCTTGCCGTCTTCGGTGATGCCGTTGCGCAGCTCGCGGAAGATGCGCACCACGCGCGCCACTTCCTGCAGCGCCGGCGGCTCGGCGGGCAGGTCCAGCGCGCTGCCCATTTCTGCCACGCGCTTGAGCACGATCGCCACTTCGTCCTGTTCACTGGACGGCACCGGCAGGATGACGGTGTTGAAGCGGCGCTTGAGCGCGCTGGACAGCTCGTTCACGCCCTTGTCGCGGTTGTTGGCGGTGGCGATCACGCTGAAGCCACGCACGGCCTGCACCTCGCTGCCCAGTTCGGGCACCGGCAGGGTCTTTTCCGAAAGCACGGTGATCAGTGCGTCCTGCACATCGGCGGGAATGCGGGTGAGTTCTTCGATGCGCGCGATCTTGCCCAGGCGCATGGCGTTCATCAGCGGGCTGGGCACCAGTGCCTTTTCGCTGGGGCCGTTGGCCAGCAGCTGCGCGTAGTTCCAGCCATAGCGGATCTGCTCTTCGCTGGTACCGGCCGTGCCCTGCACCAGCAGGGTGGAGTCGCCACTGATGGCCGCGGTCATGTGTTCGGACACCCACGACTTGGCGGTTCCCGGCACGCCGAACAGCAGCAACGCGCGATCGGTGGCGATGGTGGCCACTGCGATTTCCATCAGGCGACGGTCGCCGATGTACTTGGGGCTGACCACGAAACCGTTGTCCAGCGTGCCGCCGACCAGATAGGTCACCACCGCCCACGGCGACAGCGTCCAGTTGGCCGGGCGCTGGCGGTTGTCCTGCCGGCGCAGTTCATCCAGTTCGTGGGCGTATTGGTGTTCGGCGTGCTGGCGCAGGACGGTCGTGCTCATGGTGGCTCCAGTGGCAATTCAAAAAAGGGGAAACAGTCAGATCGGTGCGTACAGCGCGCGGCGGGTGAGCAGCACCGCGCGGGCCTGCTGCGTGCAGGCCAGCATCGCCTCGGTGGCCGTGGCCGGCGGCTCGGCCACCTGCACCTGCGCCAGTACCGACGGGTGCAGCACGGCCAGCAGTTCCAGCAACTGATCGCGCAGCAGGTAGTCGTAGCGCAGGCGCTCATCGCCCAGCAGCGCGCCCACCTGCGTTGCCAGCGCCTGCGAATAGGCCGGGCCCAGCACCGCTGCCGCTTCGGTGCTGTCCAGAACGGTGTGCAGCAGGCCCTGCGCCTGCAGTTCGGCCAGCGTGGCTGGCCAATGGCGCTCGCGCTGCTGCACCGGTAACAGCGCCAGCAACGCGGTCTTGTGGTGGTAGCTGGCCTTGTGCGCGATCAACGCTTCCACCCAGGCCGGTTCGCGGGCATCGACCTGTTCGATCCAGGCGCGCAGCAGGGCGGCGAACCAATCGGTTTTCTGCGCCCAGGCCAGCACCTCCTCGGGGGTCTTTTCCAGGGTCTGGCACCACCACTGCAGCGGCCACTGGCGGGCCAACTGATACAGCCACCAGGCACGTTCGCCCAGCGATTCGCCGTTGGGCCGCTTGCTGTCGATGCCAGCCTCGGCCCAGCCCGCTTCGGCCGCCGCCGGCGCCTGCAACTGCCAGGTGCTACGCCGCAGCAGTCCACTGCGCTGGGCCTGCAGCAGGCCCTGCATCTGCGCGTGCATGAAGCGCGCGTGTGCGCTATCGGGCAAGCGCGCCAGCAGCGGGCCCACCAGCGCGCGCACCTCGCGGCTGCGATCCTTCAATAGTGCCTGCAGCAGCGCTTCATCGTCGGTGTGCAGGCCGTTGCCCATCGCCGCCACGAACAGCGCGCGATCACGGGCCGGAAGTTCCTTCAGGTTCTGCTGCAGACGCGCACGCGCCGCGCCCGGATCGATCGCACGCTGCTGCTGGAACGCCTGCAGACGGGCTTCGCTGCTGCCTTCGTTCCAGACCTGCTCCAGGTCCTGCGCCGTTGCCGCCGGGGCGACGCCGCCCAGCGCATAGCCCCACTCGTCGTTGCACGCCGCCAACCAGCGCCCGCGCTCGCCCAATACCGGGCGCAGCACATCGCGCAGTGTGGCGAAGCGTGCGCCCGCGTCGAGCGCAGCCGGCAGCACCGCCACCGGTAGATGCCGACCCTGCGCAGCCAGGCGCACACAGGCCTGCTGGCGCAGGCGCTTCAACCACGGCGCGGCATGGCCGGCGTTGAACAAGGTGGCCAGCAGCGACGCCCATCCATGGTCGGCTGGCAAGGCCGCCGGATCGTGCGGTGCCGGTGCGGGCACCGCCACCGCCGCTGCCAACGGCGCGGCCGCGCGGCGGCAGGCGGCCAGCACGCCCATCTGTCGGCTGTACGCCAGCGCCGGGTCGTCGGCCCCTTCGATGATGGCCTGCAGCACATCGTCCATCGCGCCACCGGTGCAGATGGCCTGCGGTCGATCCACGCCCAGCAATGCCGGTTTCAACCAGGCCTCGTTCATGCGGCACTCCTTTCCCAGCGCTCGCCCTGCGCATTCCACGCCGACAGCGGCCACAACGTCTGCCCATCCCATTCGCCCATCACGCACAGCGCCTGGCCACCGCCGAAGGCGAGCAACGACCAGGCCTGCAGGCCGGGCAACTGCAGCGGCAACGCGCCTTCGGCGTGCTCCAGCCAGCTGCGCGTACCGTCATGGGCCATGTGTACGTCGCTGATGCGCAGGGCGACCTGCGGCAACCAGGGGTTGTCGGCATACGGCTGCGTTGCCGATTCCAGCGTATCGGGCCGTGCGCTGGCTGGGCCCGGCGTGGCGGCCTGCACGTCGCTGGCGAGCGCGCGCAGCGGCACCGTACCGGGGTGGAAATGCAACGTTGCCGCGTGCACGCAGCCGGTCAGCCATTGCGCGTCCCAGCCGCGGCCACCGTGGCTGAATTCCTGCAGCAGTGCGGTGCGCCCGCTGTCCAGGCCCTGCAGCCAAACCCGGCGTTCAATCAGGTTGCCGGCCTGTTCGATCAGTCGTTGCCCCTGCACGTGCCAGCGGTCGGCAACGGCTTCGCCGTCGCGCTGCACGCTCTCGCGTTCCAGCGACCAGCCCAGCGCGGCGCGCAGATCGGCCACGCGTGCAGCGTCCAGCGTGTGCCGGCGCGGCACGGCCTGGGTGAGCAGTTGCAGCAGCCCCAGTTGCAGGGCCAGTTCACCCAGCTGTGCCAGCCCGCGCGTACCGCTGCCCAGTGCCGCATCGAGCTGGCTGGCCAGGCCCGGCGCCTGCGCATCGACCATGCGCGCCACCATGCGCTGCGCATCGGCATCGAAATCGGCGGGAAGATTGGCCAGCCCCTGGCGGAACTGGTCGGCGATCCAACGTTCAAGCTCAGCGGCACCGGCCTCGATGCGCGCCCAGCGCCCCTGTTCGCGCTTGCCGGCGGCAGCGGCTGCCGCCTGCGGATCGGGCGGCGGCGCACTGGCCGCGGCTTCGGCGGCCGCTTCCTTGCGCGCGGAGCGATCGCGGCGGCCCTGCAGCCATTCGTCCACCCACGCCGGGCGCGCCTGCGGCACGCAGCGCGGGTTGCCCGCCGCGTACAGCAACAGCAACGCCAGGCCGTGCTTGCACGGAAACTTGCGACTGGGGCACGAGCAGCGGCTGACCAGCGCGGCCAGGTCCACCTGGGTCTGGTACGGCTTGGAGCCGCTGCCCTGGCATTCGCCCCACAGTGCTTCGGCGTCGGCGCCCAGCAGGCCCCACTTGCCATCGATGGCCAGCGCACCGCCGGCCTTGGCCGACGCCGCATCCGGCGCCAGCGCGAGCACCTGCTCGCGCGTGAGTCGTACTTCCATATGCGTACTCACTTCAGTTCGACGTCCATCATAGCCGAGCGCAGATGACATTCACGGGAGGGCCATGATGGCCGCTCCGAGTATCACCCGGCGAGACGGCCGGTGGCGCGCGAACGGCGGCCGGGCGCCGCAGACTACGGCGCGACGGACGTTGCGAAGTCCAGATAGTCTTCGTGCAGGCCCTGGATCAGGCGGCCGCTGGGCGTGTCATCTGCGTCAGTTTCCATCAGTACCCACCCGGGCATGCCGTCTTCGCGCATCGACGGGCCTTCGTCCATCGCCATCACGAAGCTGTTGCCCAGGGCCTGGCCATAGGCGCGCAGGAATGCCTCCAGCGCCGCGGCCGGCACCGCACTGCGCAGGGCCTGCAGGGTGTCGGCCAGATCGTCGCGATCGAACAGTGTTTCGGCCAGGGCCGAGTCCACGTCGTCGGCCAAGCGATGCACGTCGCGCAGCACCAGGAAGCGGGCGAACTGCGGAATGTCTTCGCTCAGTTCACTGTCGGCCCAACCGACCGGGGCGCTGCAGCCGGCGCTGCGCAGGGCGGAAATGAGCGCGGTACGTCGATCGTTCATGGCAGGCACACGCAGAAAGGCGCCCCAGCATACCCAACCCCGCGCAAGGGGATGTAGGGAGGCAGGTCGCCCCCCCCCCTGCGGCGCGCCCCGCCCCCGTCCGTCCTGAGCGGTGCCGCTCAGCGCTGGCAGAGCAGGTTCACCGACATGCAGTTGTGCACGTAGTCGTTCCAGTAGCCGGGGTGGTGGCGCGCCACGTCTTCGGCATCCAGCTGCGGCTCATGCCACTGCGGTCGCGCGAAACCGGCCAACACGGCAGCCTCTTCGTAGTGCGTGCGCGGCCAGCGGTAGTTGGTGACCTGCGCCGGCGGCGTGCCGGGAAACTGCAGGCGCAGCCGCGCACCGTCCTGCCAGGGCTGCTCTTCCAGCACCTTCACCCCGTACTGCGCGTAGTCGCCCAGCGCCAGCCGGTAATCGGGATTGAAGGTCTGCACCACCAGCCGCCCGCCAGGCTTCAGGTGCCGCTCCACCGCGGCGAACATCGCCTGCAGGGTGGCCGGGCAGTCTGCATAGTTGAACAGCCAGGCCGCCACCACGATGTCGAACGTACCGATGTCGGCCATGTCCAGCACGTCACGCGTGTGGAACTGCATGTCGTCGTTGCTGTGCCGCGACAGCGCACGGGCGAAATCGATCATGCCCTGCGACTGGTCCACGCCCACCGCACTGCGCGCGCCATGGCGCAGCAGCACGCGGCCGTAGTAACCCGAGCCACAGGCCAGGTCCAGCACATCGCGACCCTGCAGCGGGCCGGCCAGCTGCAGCAGGGTGCGCACTTCGATGGGGCGCGTGGGCGACGCACCCGCATACGCTACGTACTGATCGACCATGCTGTCGTAGTGGGCAGACATCGGCACTCCTTCGCGTGTTGAAAACGCCTGGTGACAACGCTATCCGCATGGGGTGTCATGCCGAAGGGGCAATTGCGACATGTCCGTCTTAAAACGGTTGTAAAGATGGGCTTGGGGTTTGTGACGCGAACGACCGGGTGGCGCTGGGCCTTGATGCGTTGCGCGGGTGGTGTGTTGAACGAGAGCGGACGCTGTTGGTGATCGCGTGCGCAGGTGGTGTGTGGTGCTGCTCACAGAAGTGAAATCCCCTGCGGAATGGCAACTTTCCTCAGTGACGTTCGTGCTGGAACGCGCCGATGCTCGGCCTGCCGGGGCACGTTGCCCTGGTCGGGATGCTTGTTTGCCTTGGTACGCCAACCCGCACCGCCCGCCACCTTCCTTTCAGAAGGTGGCCTTTCGCCAGTGAGGGTTTCGCCATGACCAATCGAACCAACCTCCATCCGCGCCTGCACGCGCTCATCGGCGATATCGCTGCCGACGTGCCCGACGACATCGCCCGCGAAATCGAGTGCGCGTTGCGCGACGCATCGCCGGCCACGGATCAGCCCCTGTTCCTCGCCCACCTTCAGGCGATCCGCATCGGCGATGCGGAAGACGGCCAGACCTGCGCTGCACAGATACTCACTGCACCTTGCGTGGCATCGATCAGCCGTTCATTGGCCGCACTGGCCACCGCACTGGAGCTGCTGCATGCCGACGAGCGTGCGCGCGTGCAGGGGCAGCCGCACGAGCATCTGGGCGATGTTCATCGCGATGGACTGTTGTTCGCAGCGCGGCAACTCGGGCAGCGTGTTCGTGTGGAACTGCATGATGCGAGGTGTCATGAGCAGCCGCGTAGCTGAAAGGTCCCTGTTCGCACGGGGGAGTTCTGCTACTGATGCTTCAGGTGCACCGCCTGCACCTGCGTCAGCTTGTCTGCGCCATCGAAGGTGAAGGTCATGACCACCGAGCGCGCGTCTGGGTCCAGCACCGCCTTGCTCTTGTCATTGCGAACAATCAAGGTCGCAGGCCAATCCTCGATGATTCGGGCTGCCGGATGTTCCCGAATCGCAGCCAGCACATCAGCGCGCGGCGTCCCCGCCGGCAGATAGCGACTGACGATGGCACTCACATCCAGCTGTTCGAATCCAACCGGTTTCCGGGACGCATGGACTTCCTCAAGCATCGCGCTCACGTCCCGGTTCCTGCTCGCTTCCCCAGGCATGCGTGAACCGATGTCAGTTGATGATGTGCAGCCAATCGCAGTGATCAATGACGCCACAGCGATGACGCAGAACTGGCCCCTCCTGATGAAGGCACAGGGTGCGCGTCCATCGAATCTACGCCACTCGTTCTTTGACCGGCAAGCGCTTGGAACGACAGGATCTCTGACGTGAGCGCAGACGACCCATCCGTGCTCACCCGAATCACAGCCAACAAAAAAGCCCCCATTGCTGGAGGCTTCTTTCGTTCTGCAACATGGTGGGCGGTACAGGGATCGAACCTGTGACCCTTGCCGTGTGAAGGCAATGCTCTACCGCTGAGCTAACCGCCCGGTGTGTTGCTGAGCCGCTCATTATAGGGGCTTTTTTGAGGCCGTCAACACTTTTTCACATTTGTGTTCTCGGGGCTTTTTCAGGCCTGTCGTCGAGCTGCAGTCGAGCATGGCTCGACTCTACATTGGAGGAGCAGTCGAGCAGGCTCGACGCTACGAAGGGGCGGAATCTCGGGTGTTCGAGGTTCGTCGCCTTACATGGTGTGGGTGGGCTTGTCCGAGCTGGTCAGGCCGGCCAGCAGGGTCTCGATCTTGTGGCGCACGGTCTCGCCTTCCTGGCCGTCGGCCAGCTGCACGCCGATGCCGGCGGTGCGGTTGCCCTGTGCGCCGGCCGGGGTGACCCAGATCACTTTGCCGGCCACCGGCAGGCGCTCGCTGGAATCGGGCAGGGTCAGCAGCAGGAACACTTCGTCACCCAGGAAGTAGCGCTTGGGCGTGGGCACGAAGATGCCGCCGTTCTTCACGAATGGCATGTACGCGCTGTACAGCGCGGCCTTGTCCTTCACGGCCAGGGACAGGATGCCCTGGCGGGCGTTGCTGGCACTCATCGGTTACCCCTTGCGGCAGGCCGCTCGTTGACTTTGTTCCAGGCCAGCAGCAGCTCGACCACCGCAAGATCCGCACGCACCGTAGTGCGCAGCAGGTCGCGGGTGCGATTGGCCGCATCGAACCAGGCTGCAAGCTTGTGCAATCGCTCCGGCGTGGTCAAGGCGTCGGTGCTGGCCTGGGCCAGCGCCAGGTCGGCGGCGAAGCGCAGGCGCAGGGCCGCGTTGTCATCGCCACACCACTTCTGCGCCAGCTCCACCGCGCCGGTCCTGCCGGCGGCCAGCTGTTCCAGCTCGCGCCCCACTTCGCGGCGCAGGCTCAGGCCGTCTTCGCGCAGCCAGTTGTCGGCCTGGCCGGGATGGCCGCGCGCGGCCTCCAGCGCTTCGCGCGCGGCCGCTTCGCTATGCCCCTGCTGCTGCAGCCAGGCCAAGGCTTCGTCATGCGGCGGCAGCTTGAATTCCAGACGCTGGCAACGGCTGCGCACGGTCTGCGGCAGACGCGCCGGGTCGCTGCTGATCAGCCACAGGTAACGACCGGGCTGCGGCTCTTCCAACGTTTTCAGCAGCGCGTTGGCGGCCGAACGGTTGATCGCATCGGCCGGATCGACGATCACCACCTGGGCCACGCCGTACTGCGGGGTCAGCGCCAGCTTGTTGGTGATCTCGCGCACCTGCTCGATCACGATCTCGGTGCGCAGCTTGTCGCCGCTCTTGTTCGGAATGAAGCTGACCAGCTGCAGGTCCGGGTGCGTGCCGGCGGCAATCAACTGGCGCGTGCGTGCGGCGTGGGACGCATCGCCGCGGGCCAGGACATGGTCGGCCAGGGCCAGCGCCACCTCGCGCTTGCCCAGCCCGGCCGGGCCGCAGATCAACAGGCCATGGCCCAGGCGGTCGGCATCGAGCGCGGCCACGGTCTGGTCGAAGGCGCGCTGCTGCCAGGGCGAGAAGGTGCTCATGCGCCCTGCCCCGCCTGCAGCCACTGCTCTACGCGCGCCACCACATCGGCGGCCACGCGTTCCTGCACCTGGCCGGCATCGACCAGGGCGAAGCGCTGCGGGTCCTGGTGGGCGCGGCCGCGGAACACTTCGCGCACGCGCTGGAAGAAATCGTCCTGCTCGCTTTCGATGCGGTCCGGCCACAGATCGCGGCCGTTGGCGCGGGCGCGGCCCACGGCCACGTCCACATCCAGCAGCAGGGTCAGGCCCGGCAGCAGGCCCACCGCGCGGCGCTCCAGATCGGCAATCCACTGCGGGTCCAGGCCGCGGCCACCGCCCTGGTAGGCGTAACTGGAATCGGTGAAGCGATCACTGAGCACGTAGGCACCGCGCTGCAGTGCCGGCTTGATCACCTGGCGCACATGTTGCGCACGCGCGGCGAACACCAGCAGCAGTTCGGCCTCGGCACTGAGCGGTTCGGCGGCGATCTCGGCGTCGGGCTTCAGCACCAGGCCGCGGATGCGCTCGGCCAGCGGCGTGCCGCCCGGTTCCCGGGTCAGCACCACCTCGTGGCCATGGCTGCGCAGGCAATCGCGGATGGCGTTGATGGCGGTGGTCTTGCCCGCGCCCTCGCCGCCTTCCAGGCTGACGAAACGCGGGTGGCGAAGCAGCGCGGAACTCATTGCGCCGGGGTCTCCTTGGAACGTTGCTGGCGCAGCTGCTGCAGGTAGCGGGCTACCGCGGCATTGTGCTGGTCCAGGCTGGGCGAGAACACGTGTGCGCCACTGCCATCGCCCACGGCGACGAAGTACAGCGCATTACCCGGTGCCGGCTGTGCGGCGGCCATCAGCGCATCGCGGCTGGGCATGGCGATCGGGGTCGGGGTCAGGCCCGCACGGGTGTACGTGTTGTACGGCGTGTCGGTGGTCAGGTCGCGCCGGCGGATGTTGCCGTCGTAGGCCGCGCCGATGCCGTAGATGACGGTGGGGTCGGTCTGCAGGCGCATGCCGATCTTCAGGCGGCGCATGAACACCCCGGCAATCTGCGGCCGCTCGCTGGCCAGCGCGGTTTCTTTTTCGATGATCGAGGCCAGGGTCAGCAGCTCGTAGGGCGTGTTGATCGGCAGATCCGGCGCGCGGCTTTCCCAGGCTTCGTCCAGGGCTTTTTCCATCGCCGCGTGCGCACGCTTGAGCACGTCCAAGTCACTGTCCCCACGCTGGTAGACATAGGTTTCCGGCAGGAAGCGGCCTTCCGGGTGCTGCCCGCCGAAGCCCAGGCGCTGCATCAGGGCAGCATCATCCAGGGTATCGGTGGTGTGCAGCAGCGGATCGGCGCGCTTGAGCGCGGCACGCACCTGGCGGATGTTCCAGCCTTCGACGATCGTGACGCGGTGCTGCAGCACCTTGCCCGCACGCATGCGCAGCAGCAGCTCGCGCGGGGTCAGGCGGTTGTCCAGCGCGTACTCGCCCACCTTCAGCTTGCCGGCGGCATCGAGCTGGCGCGCCAGCAGCTGCCACTGGGTGTCCTGGCCTTCGTCCACGCCGGCGTCGCGCAGCTTGCGCAGCACGCTGTTCAGGCCATCGCCGCTGGCGATGACCACGCTGTCGGTGGACGGGCTGATCGGCTGGTCGGCGAACTGGCTCTGCTGGTGGAAGAACCACGCGCCCACGCCGACCAGCACGGCGGCCAGCACCAGCAGCAGCGTTACCACGAACAGACACCCGCGCTTGGCTCCCGCCATGGACTACCTCTGAATGCGATTCCGCCGTGCAGGATACCGTGCCCGGTGGCGTGGGGTCATGATGGGGGTGTGTGCCAAACCCCGCTTCGCTCGCCGGCCAAGCCCGGCGGGAGCGACCGGTCAGCCCTGCTGGCCCAGCGCGCGCAGCAGGCCGCGCGCCTTGGCGCGGGTCTCGTCCAGTTCCTTGTCCGGGTCCGAGTCGACCACGATGCCGGCCCCGGTGCGGAAGCTCACTTCGTGCCCGTCCACCTCGGCGGTGCGGATCAGGATGTTCAGGTCCAGGTCGCCGTCGCGGTTCAGCCAGCCGAAGGCGCCGGTGTAGGCACCGCGCGGCACCTGTTCCAGCTCGCTGATGATCTGCATGCAGCGCACCTTCGGGCAGCCAGTGATGGTGCCGCCAGGGAAGGTGGCGGCGATCACTTCGCCCGGGGTGACTTCAGGACGCAGATGGCCGCTGACGTTGCTGACGATGTGGTGCACATGGGCATAGCTCTCCACCGTCATCAGTTCATCCACCACCACCGTGCCGGGCAGGCAGATGCGCCCCAGGTCGTTGCGCTCCAGGTCGATCAGCATCACGTGCTCGGCGCGCTCCTTGGGGTGGCCGACCAGTTCCTGGATGCGCGCGGCATCGTCATCGCCCTCGAAGCGCGGGCGTGTGCCGGCGATGGGCCGCGTCTGCGCATGGCCGGCGTGCACCGACACCAGCCGCTCCGGCGACGAGCTGACCACATGGCGGCCGTGCGCACTGAACAGCCCGGCAAACGGTGCCGGGTTGGCACGACGCAGCTGCGCGTACAGCGCCTGCGGGCTGACCGGTGCGGCGAACCGGGCGCTCCAGCGGCGCGACAGATTCACCTGGAACACATCGCCAGCGCGCAGGTAATCGATCACCCGGCGCACGCGGTCGGTGAAGCGCTGCGGCGCGTCTTCGCCGACCGACTGCGGCGGGTGCCAGCCCTGCCCGGCTTCGGGCAGCGCGGCCGCGGCCTGTGCCACCAGCGCGTCCAGCAGGGCCTGCTGATCGGCTTCGGCAATGACGAAACTGGCGTTCGCTGCGTGGTCGTGCAGCAGCGCAGCCGGGCACCGCAGTGCCAGCGCGGTGGGGCGACCATCGTCGCGCGCGCGCGCCGGCAGCACCGGTTCGATCTGGCTGGCCACTTCGTAGTCCAGCATCAACGCCCAACCACCGCGGAACGGCAGGCTGGGGCTGCCGTCGTGCGGCAGGCGCTCGGCCTGCCAGACGCGGTCGAGCACCTGCAGGAAGGTGCCCGGCTGCACTGCATCGTGCTGGTCACGCACCTGGCCATCGGCATCCAGTCGCAGCTGGTCGCCCTGCGCGGCCAGCAGCAGGCTCCAGCGCCCCTGCGCGGTGCCCGAGGCGGTGGATTCCATCAGCAGCGGGAAGCGCGCGGGGTCGTGCTGCTGCACGGCCAGCAGGTCGATCGGGTGCGGCAGCGGGTGGATCAGCGGTGCGTGGGTCATGGCGGCCAGTTCAGGGGTTCAGATGCACGGAAGCCGCCTTGCGGCGGCCTCTTCGCATGTAGAGTCGAGCCATGCTCGACTGGGTTGCACGTTCAGTCGAGCATGGCTCGACTCTACAACCCCGGTCAGACGCGCTTGAAGATCAGCGTGCCGTTGGTGCCACCGAAGCCGAAGCCGTTGGACATCACCACGTCCACCTTGGCCTGGCGTGCTTCGTTGGGCACGTAATCCAGGTCGCAGCCTTCGCCCGGCTGCTCCAGGTTGATGGTCGGCGGAATGACGTTGTCCTGCAGCGCCATCACCGAGAAGATCGCTTCCACGCCGCCGGCGGCACCCAGCAGGTGGCCGGTCATCGACTTGGTGGAGCTGACCATCATCTTGTACGCGTGGTCGCCGAAGGCGGTCTTCATGGCCATGGTTTCGCCCAGGTCGCCCAGCGGCGTGGAGGTGCCGTGTGCGTTGAGGTAACCGACCTGGTCCGGGGTCACGCCGGCGTCGCGCATGGCCATGGCCATGCAGCGGGCAGCGCCTTCGCCGTTCTCGCTCGGCGCGGTCATGTGGTACGCGTCGGAGCTGGCGCCGAAGCCGGCCAGTTCGCAGTAGATCTTGGCGCCGCGGGCCTTGGCGTGTTCGTACTCTTCCAGCACCAGGATGCCGGCACCGTCACCCAGCACGAAGCCGTCGCGGTCCTTGTCCCACGGGCGCGAGGCCTGTTCCGGGGCATCGTTGCGGGTGCTCATGGCCTTCATGGCGCAGAAGCCGCCCAGCGCGGTCGGCGAGGAACCGCGCTCGGCGCCACCGGCCACCATCACGTCGGCATCGCCGTACTGGATCATGCGCATCGCGGTACCGATCGAATGATTCGAGGTCGCGCAGGCGGACACGGCCGAGAACGACGGGCCCTTCAGCCCGGTGATGATGCTCAGCTGGCCCGGCAGCATGTTGATGATGGTCTTGGGCACGTAGAAGGGCGAGATCTTCTTGCCCTCGTGGAAATCGATGGTCTGCTCTTCGATGCCGAGCAGGCCGCCGATGCCGGCGCCGACGATGGCGCCGATGCGGTCGGCATTGGCTTCGGTGATATCCAGGCCCGCATCCTGCAGGGCCATGAAGGAGGCACCGAGGCCGTAATGGATGAACGGGTCCATCTTCTTGGCATCCTTGCCGCTGACCCGGTACTTGCCGAACAGTTCGTTGTCGGCGGTGATGTCAAAGCCTTTGACCTCACCTGCAATCTTGGTGGTGAACCGATCCAGGTAGGCATCAGAAACGTTGGTCAGCGGACCGATGCCCGAACGACCCTGGGTGATGCCTTCCCAGCTGCTGGCCAGATCATTGCCCAACGGCGAGACGATACCCAGGCCGGTTACGACGACGCGACGCTTCATTGCTGATTCTCCTGACCCGCACGTTTTCGACGGGTAACACGGTTTGCTTCGATGTGATGCTCAAACACACGGGGCCGCAACTGCGGCCCCATGGGGTGCGGTGCGCGGCGAGCAGGAGCCCGCACGCGCACAGCCGTCTGACATCAGGCCTTGACGTGGGCCTTGATGTAGTCGATGGCAGCCTGCACGGTGCTGATCTTCTCGGCTTCTTCGTCCGGGATTTCGCACTCGAACTCTTCTTCCAGGGCCATCACCAGCTCGACGGTGTCCAGCGAGTCAGCGCCCAGGTCATCGACGAACGATGCGCTGTTGGTGACTTCTTCTTCCTTGACGCCAAGCTGTTCGATGACGATTTTCTTGACGCGTTCTTCGATGGTGCTCATGGGATCTCGCTCCAGATGGAGTTGTGGTTCAAAAATGGTCGCCATCAAAGGCGATGGCCGTGGGATAGTGTAGTGGAAACCGGCGCGACCTTGCATTGCAGCAAAAATCCTCGCAGATCAACCACTTGCGGCGCAATCCCTGCGCCCCTTGCTTACGGCATGTACATGCCGCCGTTCACATGGAGGGTTTCGCCGGTGATGTAGCCGGCCGCCGGGCTGGCCAGGAAGGCCACCGCATGGGCGATGTCTTCCGGCGAACCGAGGCGTTCGAGGGCGATGTCGTTGATCAGGGCGGTGCGTGCTTCTTCCGGCAGCGCCTTGGTCATGTCGGTGTCGATGAAGCCGGGCGCAACCACGTTCACGGTGACGCCGCGCGAGCCGATTTCCTTGGCCAGCGACTTGCTGAAACCGATGATGCCAGCCTTGGCGGCGGCATAGTTGGCCTGGCCGGCATTGCCGGTCACGCCCACCACCGACGCGATGTTGATGATGCGACCCTTGCGCGCCTTCATCATGCCGCGCATGACGGCCTTGCTGGTGCGGAACACGCTGGTGAGGTTGGTGTCGATGATCGATGCCCAGTCCTCGTCCTTCATGCGCATCAGCAGGTTGTCGCGGGTGATCCCGGCGTTGTTGACCAGGATCGAGATCGCGCCGAATTCCTTGGCGATGCCGTCCAGCACGCTGTCCAGCGCGGCCGCATCGGTCACGTTCAGGGCGCGGCCGTGGCCACCGTGGGCGGCCAGGCGCTCACCGATCGCGGCGGCGCCGGATTCGGTGGTGGCGGTGCCGATGACGGTGGCGCCCTGGGCGGCCAGCAGATCGGCGATGGCGGCACCAATGCCACGGCTGGCGCCGGTGACCAGTGCGATTTCACCCTGCAGGGGCTTGCTCATGATGTTTTCCTCAGGCTGGGGCGGCCGCCGCACCCGTGCCGCTTGCAGCGGCCACCGGCACGGTCGGCAGGAACAGGGGGATCAGGCCGACCACGTCTCGCGGGCAGTTTCGAAATCGCCCGGGGTGGCCAGCGAGCGACCATCGAGGGTCTTGTCGATGCGCTTGACCAGGCCGGTCAGCACCTTGCCCGGGCCGCACTCGGCGATCTGGGTGATGCCACGGGCGGCCAGGGCCTGCACGCAGCCGGTCCACTGCACCGGCTGGTACAGCTGCTGCACCAGCGCGGTACGGATGGCATCGACGCCGTCATGCACCTTGGCATCGACGTTCTGCACCACCGGCAGCTGCGGCGCCTGCCAGGACAGACCGGCCATCACTTCGGCCAGGCGGTTGGCGGCTTCGCGCATCAGCGGGGTGTGCGAGGGCACGCTGACGGCCAGCTTGACCGCCTTGCGCACGCCCTTTTCGGCCAGCAGCGCCAGCGCGCGGTCCACCGCATCTGCGTCGCCACCGATCACGATCTGGCCCGGCGAATTGAAGTTGGCCGGCACCACCACCTGGCTGCCCGCTGCTTCGGCGCAGACGTCCAGCACCAGCTGGTCTTCGGCGCCCAGCACGGCGGCCATCGCACCCACGCCGGTCGGCGCGGCTTCCTGCATCAGCTGGCCACGCAGGCGCACCAGGTGGGCGCCATCGTGCAGGCTCAGCGCGCCGGCAGCGACCAGTGCGGTGTACTCGCCCAGGCTGTGCCCGGCCAGCACCGACGGACGCGGACCGCCCACGGCATTCCAGGCGCGCCACGCGCCGATGCTCGCGGCCAGCAGCGCCGGCTGGGTGTACTCGGTACGGTTGAGCATTTCCTCCGGGCCGCCCTGGGACAGCGCCCACAGGTCGACACCGGCACCATCGGATGCCTCGGTGAAGGCTTCACGCACCTGCGGGTGCAGCTCGGCCAGTTCGGCCAGCATGCCCACGGACTGCGAGCCCTGACCGGGGAAGACAAAAGCGAGGGTGGATACGGTCACGCGGTCATCCGCTTGTTGCAATCGAAGCGGGCCATGATAAGGGTGAATTCCCCGTGTCGTCTGTACGTGCGCGTATGCACGGCGTATGGAGCAATGGCGGGGTCGGATCCCTTTTCCTCCGGAAAAGGGCCCTGCCCCCCTGCCCGCCTTCAGCAGAACAGCTGCAGGATGTCCAGCTCGCCGTCGGCGAAGAAGTCCATGCACAGCCCCACCACCATTATCAGGCCCAGCGTGGTGGCGCCATGGGTGATGAAGATCGAATGCGCCAACGCGCGCGCCGAGCGCCCCATCTTCATGCAGACCCGGGCCAGGCCCTGCAGGCGCCCGCTGACCGAATGCACGTGGGCGCGCACCGGCCCCTGCACGCTGTTCATGGCCTCGGCCATCATTGCCTGCAGGCGTTCGGGGCGGTCGGCGTAGTACTTGGCCACGCCGTAGCCGAACATCAGCCAGTCGCGGGCCTGCGCCTCGGCCAGGTCCATCACTTCCAGCGGGTCTTCCTCGAAATCGATGAAGCCCACCTTCTGCCCGTCCCAGGTGAGGTTGCGCGGCAGCGGCTGGCCGAAATAGGCCCCGCGCGCATGCGCCTCGGCCAGTGCCTGCATGGCGGCGGCCACCAGGCGGTCGCGACCGGCCGCGTCGGCCTCGCGCAGGCAGGTATTGAAGGAGCTGCCGTTGTCGCCGATCACCAGCGCGGCGTGACCGCTACCGATCACTTCGGGCACGTTGATGCCCTGCGCATGCAGTTCGCCCAGGCGGCGTGCTTCGGTTTCGCGGGCGGCATCACCACCACGGTGCGGCGGCGGGCGCAGCGCGTCCAGCTGGAAACGATGGGCGACGAAGTTCAGCAGGCCCAGAGCCAGCGCGCGGCTTCCCTTGCCGTACTGCTTCAGCCAGGCACGCTGCCCTTCGATCACGATGGGCTCAACCATGACGGTTCTCCAAAACGCGTTACGGCCCCAAAGGGGCCGTAACGACAGATTCACGTTGTCGTAACTGACACTATCAATAGCGCAGCAGAGCCGAACCCCACGTGAAGCCGCCACCGAAGGCTTCCAGCAGCAGCAGCTGGCCGCGCTCGACCTTGCCCGAACGCACGGCGGCGTCCAGCGCCAGCGGCACCGAGGCCGAGGAGGTGTTGCCGTGGCGATCAACGGTGACCACCACCTGGTCCATCGACATGTCCAGGCGCTTGGCCGTGGCTTCGATGATGCGCAGGTTGGCCTGGTGCGGAATCAGCCAATCCAGGTCGGACTTGTCCAGGCCATTGGCCTCCAGGGTTTCGTCCACGACCGAGTCCAGCGCCTTCACGGCGTACTTGAACACGTCGTTGCCCTTCATGTTGATGGTGCCGCCGCCATTGGCGCCGCCCTTGAAACCGACCGACACGCCTACCGGGTTCCACAGCAGTTCTTTCTTGCTGCCGTCCGAATGCAGGTGGGTGCTGAGGATGCCGGTCTCTTCGTCGGCCTTGAGCACGACCGCGCCGGCACCATCGCCGAACAGCACGCAGGTGGTGCGGTCTTCCCAGTCAACGATGCGGGTCAGGGTTTCGGTACCAATCACCAGCACGTGGCGGGCATCACCGGAACGGATGAATTTGTCGGCCACGCTGAGCGCGAACACGAAGCCCGAGCAGGCGGCGTTCACGTCGAAAGCGGGGCAACCCGATGCACCGAGCTTGGCCTGGATCAGGCACGCGGTGGACGGGAAAATAAGGTCAGGCGTGGTGGTACCCACCACGATCATGTCGAGCTGGCTGGCATCGATGCCGGCCGCTTCGAGCGCACGCAGCGCGGCCTGGTAGCCGAGATCGCTGGTGGTTTCGCCTTCGGCAGCAATGTGCCGTTCGCGGATACCGGTGCGCGTCTGGATCCACTCGTCCGAGGTTTCGACCATTTTTTCCAGGTCGGCGTTGGTCAGGACTTTTTCCGGCAAATAGCTACCGGTGCCCGCGATCCTCGAGTAGATCCGCTTGCTCATCATGTTTCCTGTTGCGCGGGCCGCCGATCACCGGCACACCCGGGAAGAAAGGCGAAGGCCGCTGCCCGCAGGCAGCGGCCTTCCCGGCACATCAATCTTCTTCGACGGCCGAGGTCTTGGTCTGGATGACCTTCTTGCCGCGGTAGAAACCGTCAGCAGTGATGTGGTGACGCAGGTGCACTTCGCCGGTGGTCGGGTCGGTCGACAGCTGCTTGGCGCTCAGGGCGTCATGCGCACGGCGCATACCGCGGCGGGACGGGGTGACACGGGATTTCTGGACAGCCATGGGATTGCTCCAAACTCGGTTCGTTTTTGCTTCGTCGTATCGTCGCGCAGGACGCCAGCGCCCAGCACACTTTCGCTTTCGCCGCAGCCGCCGACGACAATCCGGCTGCTAATGCTTCTATTCTTTCTTCAGGGCCGCCAACGCCGCAAACGGGTTGGCTTTCTTCGTTTCTTCTTCGCTTGGCGCCCAGTCCCGGTCGACGGCTTCACCGTCGGGCGACAACGGCACCACAGGCACCGCCAGCACCAACTCGTCTTCGACCAGGTCCAGCGGCCGCAGCTGGCCATCTTCCGGCACCAGCAACGCTTCGTACTCTTCCGGCAGGGACGATTCCTCGTCCTCGTCGCGGATCAGGCCAAGCCTCTGGGTCATCTTCACCGGCAACAGGAATCGCTGCATGCTGCGCTGACAGGTCAGCGGCAACGCGGTATCGATGGTCAGTTCCACATAGGATACCCGCAAGACCTCGTCGCGACCGAATTCAAGCGAGTAACTGCACTCACCGTCGGTATCGGCGACCAAGCCCTGCAGGCGGGTCAATTCAGCCAAAGAGACCTGGCCGTCGAAGCGCCTGCGCGCTACAACCATCCGCCAAGCATCCAGCGTTTCGGGCACGTTCGCGGACATAAGCCGCTGAATACTAAGGATCAGCCCGCCCGCTGTCAAATACCCTGCCGGGCGGGGCTTGCTGCGGGCCTTCACGCCGGGCCAGACTGCCCCGCCCTGCCCCGGAATTATCGCATGTCCGCCCTGCTGCTGGCCTCTACCTCCCGCTACCGCCGCGACCTGCTGCAACGGCTGGGCCTGCCCTTCGACTGCGCACGCCCAGACGTGGACGAGACCCCGCGCGCCGGGGAGACACCGGCGGCGCTGGCGGTACGCCTGGCCGCCGCCAAGGCCGCCGAGGTGGCCGCGCGCCACCCCGGTGCGTGGGTGATCGGTTCGGACCAGGTGGCCGACCTGGACGGCCTGCCGCTGGGCAAACCCGGCACGGTGGACGCCGCCTGCGCGCAGTTGGCCGCCATGTCCGGGAAGACCGTGCGCTTCCATACGGCCATCAGTCTCAATCGTGACGGAGACGATCTGGCAGCGGTGGACGTGACCGAGGTCCGCTTCCGCGTTCTCAGTCAGGACGAGATCGGCCGTTACGTGGCGGCCGAACAGCCGCTGGACTGCGCCGGCAGCTTCAAATGCGAAGGACTGGGCATCAGCCTGTTCGAGGCCATCGACAACCGCGACCCCACCGCGCTGGTCGGCCTGCCCCTGATCGCCCTGTGTGGGTTGCTGCGGAAGGCCGGCTTCGCCGTGCCGTAAGCCACCACGCTCGGCCTCTCCTGCTGTTTTGTAGAGTCGAGCCATGCTCGACTGGATGTTGGAAGCAGTCGAGCATGGCTCGACTCTACATGGAGCGCTTACCGCTCTACGTCGAACGGCTGTTCCTGCCAGTCTTCCACGCTGCCATCGCGGCCATGCAGGCGCAGGCCCAGCCAATGCCGGCCGGGCGCCAGCGCGCGCGTATCCACGCTGGCATCAAAGCCTACGTGCGGGTGGCTGGGATCTGTCGTGCCCGGCCAGGCGGCGCGGATGTCGAATTCACGGCCATAACGGGCATCGCCCAGCGATTGGCCGTCCAGCAGCACCTCCACCCGCGACAGGCCGGCGCCGTCCTTGAAGGCCCAGCCTTTCACCGCAAGCGTGCCGGAAACGACATCACCATTGGACGGTGCATCCAGCCAGGCCATCGCCGGGGTCACGCACGGCGCGTCCACGCGCTGCGCCGGCAGGCGGAACAACAGGAAGCGCTGGAAGCCGTGATCGCTGCTGACCACGCGTGGGGGCGGCAACGGCCCGACCTGTTCGCACACCGCGTGGTAACGCTGCAGCAGTTCGCGGTAGCGCTGGTCGCTGGGCGACAGCACCAGCAGCATCGGCTGCTGCCGCGTGCCATCGTGCAGCAACTGCCACTGCGCCAGCTGCGCGCTGCGCCCATGCTTGTCGTTGAGCGGGTGCGGCAGCACGGCGATATCACCATCGCCAAGCTGGAAGCCCAGCTCGGCGCCGACCTTGAAGTTGCCGGCCAGCACCCGGGTGCCTTCCGGCATCTGTGCCAGCTCTTCGCGCACCGCCGCCGCCAACGGCTGCCAGCCAGCGAAGTTGCGCGGGTAGTACTTGTTGCCCGCCAACTGTTCGCGCAGGCCCGGCGAGGACGCCATCAGGTAATAGGAGAACGCCAGCACCATGCCGGCGCCCGCCAGCCACCACCCGGTGCGGCGCAGACCGCGCGGCCAGCCGTTGAGCACCACCGGCACCGCCACCAGCAGGGCAAGGTAGCCCGGCAACGGCCAGTGGAAACTGATGCGCTCCACATCGGTGAAGAAGCCGAGCACGAAGATGCCCAGCGTGGATACGCCGCCCACCAGGCCGAAGTAGCGCCACTGCACGCGCGCACCGCCACCGCTGCGGGTACCGGCCAGCGCCACCTTCCACATGGCGATGCACAGGATGGGCGTGACCAGCATCGGCTGGATTACCAGGAACCACAGCCCGCGCCACTCGAATGCCCAGGGATGGCGCTCCACCACCTGGAACTTCAGCCCGGCATCGTGGTTGTCGGCATTCCATGCCAGCAGCGGCAGCCAGGCCAGCACCCCCACCGCCAGCGCCACCCACACGCGCGGGTCGGCCAGCATCCGTCGCCCCTGCGGCAGTGCCAGCAGGGCAATGAAGCCCACACCGATGACACCGATGAAGCGGTAGTGGCTGAGTGCGCCGATCAGCAGGCCCAGGCCCAGCTTCACCGCCGAAGAGGCATCGACGTTGCGCAGCAGGCGCGCACCGGCGTCCAGGCACAGCACCGCCGCCAGCGCCATCGGAACATCGGGCACGGCCAACAGGCCCAGCGTGGCCGACAACGGCATCAACAAGGTCAGGCTGCCGGCCTGCCAACCGGCCACCGCGCCGAACCAGCGGGTGGCCACGCGCGAAACCAGCAACGGCAGCAACGCGCCGATGGCCAGGAACGGCAGGCGCAGTGCCAGCACATGATGGCCACCGATTTCCACGCCCAGCCGCGCCAGCCACGCGGTCAGGCCGGGCAGATCGGAATAGGCGGCCGCAAGGTGCTGGCCCTCCTGCCAATAGAACGCCTCATCGACGAACAGGGGCAGCCGTGCGGCCACGACCAGCTTGGCCGCTGTGACGAGCGTCCATAACCAGACAAATATCGTGCGTGCGCGCTGTTCGCCCTGCATTGCTCTATGGATAGAATCGATGGGTTCCCGAACGTGAGACGATCATGACAGCTTCGTCCCCCATGCCCAGCATGCTAACCGATCAACTGCGACAGTCCCTGCGCAATGCGCAGGACCAGGTCAACGCGCTGGTGCTGGGCAAGGTGCAGGAGGTGCGCCTGGCCTTCGTTGCCCTGCTTTCCGGCGGCCATCTGCTGATCGAGGATCTGCCCGGCCTGGGCAAGACAACGCTGGCGCATGCACTGGCCAGCAGCCTGGGGCTGGGCTTCCAGCGCGTGCAGTTCACCTCCGACCTGCTGCCCGCCGATGTGCTGGGCGTGTCGGTGTACGACGCCGGCAGCCGCCAGTTCCAGTTCCATCCCGGCCCGGTGTTCACCCATGTGCTGCTGGCCGATGAGATCAACCGCGCGCCGCCGCGCACGCAGAGTGCCCTGCTGGAAGCCATGGCCGAACAGCAGGTCACGCTGGACGGGCAGACGCATACCCTGCCGGACCCGTTCTTCGTGATCGCCACGCAGAACCCGGTGGATCTGTCAGGCACGTTCCCGCTGCCCGATTCGCAGCTGGACCGCTTCCTGCTGCGCCTGGCCATGGGGTATCCCAGCCCGCAGGCCGAGCGCGAGCTGCTGCGCGGCACCGACCGCCGCGACCTGATTGCGCGTGCGGTGCCGCAGCTGGATGACAACCAGGTGCGGCAATTGCGCGAAGCGGTCGGCCAGATCCATGTGAGCGATGCGCTGGTGGATTACGTGCAGGCGCTGCTGACCCGCAGCCGCCAACATGCGGGCGTGCGCGTGGGCCTGTCGCCGCGCGCCGGCCTGGCCCTGCTGCGCGCGGCCAAGGCGCACGCCTTGCTGCTGGGCCGCGGCCATGTGGTGCCCGAAGACGTGCAGACCCTGTTCGTCGCGGTCGCCGGCCACCGCCTGGTGGGCGAAGCCGAATCCAGCGCCGGTCCGGCCCTGGCACGGGCGATCCTGCAGACGGTGGCGGTCGATTGAACGCCTCCTCGCGCTGGGCACGGCTGCAGTTGCTGGCGCGCCCACGCACGCCGGAGGCATTGCCGCAGCGGCTGGACCGCCGCCGCATCTACGTGCTGCCCACGCGCTTCGGCGTGTTCGTGGCCACCCTGCTGGCGGCCATGCTGCTGGGCGCACTGAACTACAACAACAACCCGGCGCTGCTGTTGGCCCTGCTGCTGGCAGCGGCCGCGGTGGCCAGCGCGATTGCCGCGCACCTGCAGCTGTCCGGCGTGCAGGTCGATGCGATCGCCGCCGAGCCGGTCGCGGCCGGGCAACCGCTGCGGCTGCGCATCGATCTTTCCGTGCGCGACCCGCGTGCGCGCCACGGCCTGCACCTGCAACTGGGCGACAGCCAGGCCTGGACCGACCTGCCGGCGCAGGGCCGCGGCGAAGTGGAACTGGACGTACCCACGCAGCGGCGCGGCTGGCTGGACCTGCCACGCGTGCGCCTGTCCAGCACCCAGCCGCTGGGCCTGGTGCGGGCCTGGTCGTGGGTCTGGCCCGAACAACCACTGCTGGTCTACCCCCACGCCGAAGCACAGGGCCCGGCCCTGCCCGAGCGCGGCAGCGACCCGCTGCACACCCGCGCCCATGCCAGCGGCGAGGAGCTGCACCAGCTGCGCCCGTACCGCGCCGGTGACCCACCGCGCAGCATCGCCTGGAAACATTCGGCGCGGCGCGACAGCCTGCTGGTACGCGAATACGAAAAGCCGGTCGGCATCGAGGTGATGCTGGACTGGCGCGCCCTGGCACCGATGGCCGGCGAAGCGCGCATTGCGCGGCTGGCGCGCTGGGTCGACCTGGCCGAACGCGAAGGACGCCGCTATACCCTGCTGCTGCCCGGCCAGCCCGCCCTGGGCCCCGGCCAGGGCGCCAGCCACCACCATCTGTGCCTGCGCGCACTGGCCCTGTTGCCGCATGACTGACACCGCGCCCCTGATCGACCGCAACGCGCGCTACTGGACGCTGGCCAGTGCCGCGCTGGCCCTGCTGCCGCTGCTGCTGCAGTTGCCCACGCTGTTGGCCGCGCTGTTTGCCGGCGCTGCGGTACTGACCGCTCTGCTGTCGCAGCGGCGCGTGCTGCCGATGCCGGTGCGCGTACTGCTGGTGCTGGCCATGCTGGGCGCCATCGTCTGGCAGATGGGCGCCATGCGCCCCGGCCGCGACACCGGCTGTGCGCTGCTGGCGGCCATGCTGGCGATCAAGTCCAGCGAGCTGCGCAGCCTGCGTGATGCGCGCAGCCTGATCGGCTTTGCCCTGTTCGCACCGTTTGCCGCCTTCCTGCTCGACCAGGGGCCGCTGACCACCGCGCTGGCGGCACTGGCCGGCGTCACCGGCCTGCTGGCGCTGCAGCGCCTGGCCCAGGGTGAAGGCCACAGCGCGCCGGTGCCGCTGCGCGGGCAGCTGCACGGGGTGGGCCGCTTGTTGCTGATCGGCCTGCCGCTGGCGCTGGCCTGCTTCTGGCTGTTCCCGCGCCTGGCCACGCCGTTGTGGGGCATCCCCGATCGCGCCGTCGGCACCCCCGGCCTGTCCGACACGATGGAGCCGGACCAGTGGCTGGACCTGATGGCCGACGATACGCCCGCCCTTCGCGTGCAGTTCTTCGGTGCAGCGCCAGCGGCGGAACAGCGCTACTGGCGTGGTCCGGTGATGACCCGTTTCGATGGCCACGTGTGGCGGCGCGATCCCGCCGCGCAGTTCCGCACTCCGACGGTCGTGGAACAGACCGGATCGGGCTGGGATTACCAGATCGATTACGAACCCACCGATCGCCGCCAGCTGGTGGCGCTGGACCTGCCGCGCAGCGCGCCGGCCGGAGCCCGCCTGGATGCGGACATGAGCCTGTCCAGTGACCGGCGCCTGAGCGCGCTGACCCGCTGGCGCCTGCAATCGGCGCCGGCACGCCGCTTTGATGCCTCGCTGTCGGCCGAACAGCGCCGCGCGGCATTGCAGTTACCGGCTGGCTTCAACCCACGCACCGCTACCCTGGCCCAACAGTGGCGCCAGGAAGCGGGCAACGACGATGCCGCCGTGGTACGCCGGGCGCTGGCCTGGATCACCGCTGACTTTTCCTACACGCTGGAAACCCCGGTGGCCGGGCGCGATCCGGTCGATGCCTTCCTGTTCGACTACAAGGCCGGCTTCTGCCAGCACTTCAGTTCCTCCTTCGTGGTGCTGATGCGCAATGCCGGCATTCCTGCGCGGGTGGTGACCGGCTTCGCCGGCGGCACCCGCAACCGCATCGGCAATTACTGGGTGGTACGCCGCATGGACGCCCACGCCTGGGCCGAAGTGTGGCTGCCGCAGCAGGGCTGGGTGCGGGTGGACCCGACCGCCGCGGTGGCACCGGAGCGGATCCTGGACACACTGGATGACCGCCTGCAGGCCGGCACTGATACCAACCTGCAGCAACGCTGGCTGCAGATTGGACAGATGGGCGATTGGCTGCGCCGCGGCTGGAACGACCTGGTGCTGTCCTTCGACGCACGCCGCCAGCAGCAGATGCTGCAGCCGCTGGGGCTGGACGATCTGGGGCCAGGACAGCTGCTGGCCGGGTTCGTGACGGCCGCGTTGCTGGCACTGGCCTGGATGGCTTGGCTGCTGGCACGTGGCGAGCGCGAGCGCGATCCCCTGCTGCGCGCCTGGCACCGCCTGGGCCGGCGCAACGCGCGGCGCGGCCTGGGCCGCGAACCGCACGAGCCCCCCATGGTCTGGGCCCGCCGCGTGCACGCCCAACAGCCCGACCCTGCCCTGCTGGCACTCAGCCAGCGTTTCGCTGACGCGCGTTACGCTGGCACTCGCACCGACCTCGCCGCATTATTGCGGGACCTGCGCAGGCATCGCCCGTCTTCCGGAGCTTCCCAATGAAAACCAAGTTCCTTCTTACTGCCGTGGCCACGCTGGCCCTGTCGGCCTGCGCAACGGCACCCAAGCCGCTGCAGGGACAGTTCAGCCTGGTGTCCCCGCGCGATTCGGTCGCCACCCAGCAGGTCGGCACGCCGGTCCGTTGGGGCGGTCGCATCATTGAAACCCTGCCCGGCCAGGGCGAGACCTGCTTCCAGATGATCTCGCGCCCGCTCAATGGCAGTGGCCGCCCGAACACGACCTCGTCGGACGCCAGCGACGGCCGCTTCATTGCCTGCCGCGCCGGCTTCTACGACCCGGCCGTGTTCGAAGCCGGCCGCGACGTGACCTTCATCGGCAAGATCGACGGCTATTCCAATACGCGCATCGGTGATTACGACTACCGCCTGCCGAAGCTGGCCGCCGATGTGATCTACCTGTGGCCGGAACAGCGCCAGGTGGATGTGGTGCCCTACCCGTACGGTCCGTATGGCCCGTGGGGCCCGGGCCCGTACTGGGGCTACGGCCGCTGGGGCTGGTGGTAAATACAGAAAGGCCGTCCCAGGGCGGCCTTTTTTACGGGTGCCATCACCCTGGCCACGCGTGGATGCGGTTGCCTCAACGCCCCGGCGTACCGAAATGCCCCAGCGGCGCGCCGGCCAGCAGATGCATGTGGATATGGAACACGGTCTGCCCGGCATGCTCGCGGCAGTTCATCACGATGCGGTAGCCGTCTTCGGCCAAACCCTCGCTGCGCGCGTAGGCCGCGGCTGCCAGCGCCAGCTTGCCGATCAGATGCGCCTGCGACGGCTGCAGGTCATCCAGCGTGGGAATGATCTCGTTCTTCGGAATGAACAGCACGTGCACCGGCGCCTGCGGTGCGATGTCCTTGAAGCCCAGCACCTCGTCGTCTTCGTAGACGATGGTGGCCGGGATCTCGCGGCGGATGATCTTGCTGAAGAGGGTTTCGCTGCTCATGGTCGGCCTCGGCGGGATATGCCCCGCATTGTAGGCCGGCGACAGCAGGCGTTGCCCGGCTGCGCGTCAGTCGCGGAATTCGCTGCGGGTACCGAAGGCGTGCGACAGCGTGCCACGATCTACGTATTCCAGTTCGCCCCCCAGCGGCAGGCCCTGGGCCAGGCGGCTGGGCTGCACCTGGCGGGCGCGCGCCAACTGCGCCAGATAGTGCGCGGTCGCCTCGCCTTCCACAGTGGCGCTGGTGGCGATGATCAGCTCCTGCACCTCGCCCTGGGCCAGGCGCTGCTCCAGCTGTTCCAGGCCCAGCTCGCGCGGGCCCACGCCATCGAGCGGTGACAAGCGCCCCTGCAGCACGAAGTAGACGCCGCGGAAGCCGGTGGCATTTTCAATGGCCAGGCGGTCGGCCGGCGATTCCACCACGCACAGCTGGCTGCGCTCGCGGCTGCCGTTGGCACAGGTGGGGCACACCTCGCTCTCACTGAAATCGCGGCACTGCGCGCAGTGGCCGATGCGCTCCACCGCCAACGCCAGGGTTTCGGCCAGGCGCTGGCCGCCCTCGCGCTCGCGTTCCAGCAGATGGTAGGCCATGCGCTGGGCCGTCTTCTGGCCCACGCCCGGCAGCACCCGCAGCGCATCGATCAGTTGTTCAAGCAGAGGTGCGGACACGGCGGCAGGCTTTGATGATGCCGGGTAGACCCGGCGGGTACAGGGGTACGGGCACCCGCCACGCGGGTGCCCCGCGCCGCATCAGAACGGCAGCTTCATGCCCGGCGGCAGCTGCATGCCGGCCGTGGCCGAACCCATCTTCGACTTCGATTCGGCGTCGATCTTGTTGGACGCGTCGTTGAAGGCGGCCGCGATCAGGTCTTCCAGCATTTCCGGATCGCTGGTCAGCGACGGGTCGATGCGCACCTTGCGGCATTCCTTCGCACCGGTAAGGGTGACGCTGACCATGCCGCCACCGGCGCTGCCGGTCACTTCGATCCTGGCGATTTCTTCCTGGGCCTTCTGCAGGTTTTCCTGCATCTTCTGGGCCTGCTGCATCAGTTGGGCGATGTTCCCGCGCATGTCGTCTTACTCGTCAAAAGTACGGATGGAATCGGAAACGACCCGGGCGCCGTGCTGCTGGATCAGCAGCTGGACTTCCGGATCGTCCATGAAGGTGGCCTCGGCGGCCTGCTGGCGCTCGCCGCGCTGGCGGTCGGCACGCTGGTGCAGGGTCTCGGCCGGCACGTGTTCGGTTTCCACGGTCTCGACCACGATCCGCAGCGCCTGGCCCAGGGCCTTTTCCAGCACCTCGCCCAGCGCCGCCAGCGCGCGCTCGGAGCGCAGGTATTCAAATCCGGGCGAAAGCCCCAGTTTCAAGGTGCCCTGCTGGCAGCTGATGAAGGCGGCGTTGGCGGCCAACTGGCGCGACGGGCCGTTCAGGCCGCTGCCGGCCACCAGATCCAGCCAGTCCTCGGCAGTGGCCAGTTCGCTCACCGCTTCCTGCGGGCCACGGTCGGTGGCCGCCGGCGCGGGCGCAATGGCAATGCCTTCAGGCTGGAATGAGCGCTCTTCGGCAACCTCGGCAGGCTGTGCCGGCGCCGGCGGTTCGTGCCACGGGGCGACCATGGCCGCCTCCGGGGTGGCATGCGCGGCGGCCAGCGACGCATCACGGGCGTGGGCGGCCTCGGCCTCCTCGGTGGCCCACGGCGGCAGATCGTCGCTCGCTTCGGCCGGCGGGGCGGCAATCTCGGCCTTCACCGGCGTGGGCGTTTCGGGCTCTTCCACCGGCACCGGTTCAGGTTCCGGGGTGGGTTCCGGTTCCGGTTCAGGCTCCGGTTCGCGCGGCGGCGGCTCGGGCTGCGGCGACGGGGTATGCGCTGCGGCGCTCACCTGCTCTGGCGCCGCCGGGGCCTGGGCCGAGGCAGCGGCGGCCGGAGCGGCCTCCTCGCTGCCCCCGGCACCACCGCCGCTGGGCGCATTGCCAGCCGGGCCAGCACCTGCGGCCGGGCCCACCGCACGCGGGACCGGCGGCACCGCAGCCGCCGGGCGGAACGCCAGCATGCGCAGCACGGCCATTTCAAAGCCTGCGCGCGGGCTCGGCGCCAGCGGCAGGTCGCGGCGGCCATTGAGCGCCATCTGGTACCACAGCTGCACCACTTCCGGGCGCAGACGAGCAGCAAAGGCAGCCACGTCCAGACCTTCGGCGGCGGCAGCCGCACCCGGTACCAGCTGCTGCACCTGGATACGGTGCAGCCCCTCGGCCAGCGCTTCCAGCACGCCACTCCAGTCGGGCGAGAACTCGGCCAGCGCCGCGACCACCTGCAGCAGGCGCGCGCCCTCGCCGTCGGCCAGGGCATCCAGCATGGCCGCCACCTGGGTGCGGTCCACGGTGCCCAGCATGGTGCGCACCACGTCGTCGCGCAGGGCACCACCGGCATAGGCAATGGCCTGGTCGAGCAGCGACAGGCCATCACGCAGGCTGCCATCGGCGGCCTTGGACAGCTGCACGATGGCGCTGGGGTCGGACTCGATCTCCTCGGCGGCCAGGATGCGGGTCATCTGGCCCTGGATCTGGTCCTCGTCCAGGCGCTTGAGGTTGAACTGCAGGCAGCGGCTGAGCACGGTGACCGGCAGCTTCTGCGGGTCGGTGGTGGCCAGCAGGAACTTCACATGCTCCGGCGGCTCTTCCAGCGTCTTCAGCAGCGCGTTGAACGCCGCCTTGGAGAGCATGTGCACTTCGTCGATCAGGTAGACCTTGTACTTGCCGCGCGAGGGCATGTACTGGGCGTTCTCGATCACCTCGCGCACGTCATCCACGCCGGTGTTGGACGCGGCGTCGATTTCCAGCAGGTCGATGTAGCGGCCGGCATCGATGTCCAGGCAGGCTGCGCACTGGCCGCAGGGGTCAGCGCTGGTGCCCTGCTCGCAGTTCAGCGACTTGGCGAAGATACGCGCGATGGTGGTCTTGCCCACGCCGCGGGTACCGGTGAACAGGAACGCATGGTGGACCCGGCCACTGTCCAGCGCATTGCTGAGCGCGCGGACCACGTGTTCCTGGCCCACCAGCTCGGCAAAACGCTTCGGACGCCACTTGCGGGCAAGCACGAGATAGGACATCAGGCCACCGTCTTCCATCGGATGTTCCATTGTGCCATGCCTGTCCAGCCCCCTCCCCCTGAAACACGGTGCTTGTGTCCGGGCCCGGCGCCCGCTAGAATCTGCGCCCCTGCTGAGGCGTTTGCCGATGGCAGGGAATCCGGAGAGGTGTCCGAGTGGTTGAAGGAGCACGCCTGGAAAGTGTGTAAGCGTCTAAACCGCGCTTCGGGGGTTCGAATCCCCCTCTCTCCGCCAGATAAATGAAAAAGGCTGCCCTCTGGGCAGCCTTTTTCATTTATCTGGCGCGGGAAGCGAAGTGCGCTGCGCGCGCTTCGCCCCATGCGTTGCTGCGCAACGAATGGGCCCCTCCCTTTGCCTGCCTCTCCCCGCCCCTGTCGGGGCAGCCCCTCAACAGAGGGGGCTTGCTCGCCCGGACAGATCCGTAGATCCACGCCATGCGTGGACGAGACGCTCATCCCGCGGCACTGAAGCGCCATCCTGCCTGGCATTGCCTGTTGCTATGCTCGCAGCACAGGGATTGATGCCCGCTACCGGGCCAGATGAGGACCATCAACATGCGCTATTCCATGACGAAGCTAGTGATCACCACTGCCTTGCTGATCGGCAGCGGTCCCGTACTCGCACAGGACGGCGCTGCGGCGCGATACGGAACAGTGGGAGGCACGCATACGGGCAATGCGCTGGCGTGCGGCGCAACAGCCGAACAGGCCGCAACGCTGCGCGCACGGCACAAGGTCCAGGTGAAAACCATCTTTGGCACAGAGGCAGACTTCGACCAGGCCTATGACGCTGCCGAAGCACGGGAGCGGGAAAAAATCACCACTGCCTGGAAGAAGGGCCAGTACAAACCGACCAGCGACGTCTGCAACGAAATGATGAGGCAGGTGCGCTCATGAACCTGACGTTCGGGTCGAATCTGTCCGCAGTACGCGTGAGCCTGTTGGCCGCAAGCCTGATACTGACATTGGGCGCCTGCAAGGGCTCCGCCGAAACGTCTGCACAAGGCGTCGCCTCACCGGCCGCCCAGACCGGCGCCAGCGCGGAATCCTCCGCGCAGTCTGCGGCGACCGCGGATGAAAATCAGAAGGCCCGCCCGTTCACCGTCGCCGACCTGCCGGTGTCCCAGGCGCCGCTGGGCAGCTTCCCCTATCTCGGGCTGCCGCAGGGCTACGCCCGTCAGGATGTGGTGGACAGTCCGTTTGATCGCGTGCCGTTCTGGACCGGTGATCGGGTGGAGTGGATTGAAGGCAAGGTCCATTCGTCGGTCCTGCAGAGCAACAGCGACCTCCCTTATTCGCAACTTGAGCTCAGTCGCAATGTGCAGAGCCTGGTAGAGACACTGGGCGGAAAACGCATTTTCTCCGGCACCCTTCCAGCCGATGCATCGGGTGGCATCGGCAGCAGCAAGGCCGGGGTCCACTATGTCGGCGGCATCGGCGATATCTACAATGAGCCGGCAGAAACCTACGTCATCCATCGTGATGATCGGGATATCTGGATTCACCTGGGCTCCAGTGGAAATTCCGGCGCACTGCTCGTCGCGGAAACGAAACCGGTACAGATAACGGCCAAGGTCATTGAAGCCAGCACCCTGAAACGGGCGCTGGAAAGCAGTGGAAAAGTGTCCATCCAGGTGAACTTCGCCACCGACGCCGCTGAGATCCTGCCGGACTCGGAACCGCAGATCCAGCAGGTCACCCAGCTGCTGAAAGCCGATCAACATCTCCAGCTTTCGGTGGAGGGACACACCGACGACAGCGGTAGTGCTGCGCACAACCAGACACTCTCGCAGGCGCGCGCAGAGTCGGTGCGCAATCGCCTTGTCGGCGCCGGAATCGCAGCCGATCGACTGGCGGCCAAGGGCCTGGGCCAGAGCCAGCCGCTTGCGGAGAATTCAACCGAGGACGGACGTCGTACGAATCGACGCGTGGAGCTGGTCAAGCGCTGAGATCGCATGGCATGGGTGGGGCGGAAGCCCCACCCATGTCAGCCCACCCCACCAGCCACCGCAAAGCGCCGATCCACCTCGCCGTATGACGCTCCATCCGCACCCACCAGTGCCCCACCCTGCAGTAGCGTGCGCGTCGCCGCTGCCGTAGCCGCCCAGGCCTGCAGGAACAGCGCCGGCCCGGCACTCAAGCGGCGTACGCCGGCCTGGCGCAAATGGTCGGCCGGCGCCATGCCGGGCAACGCCATCAGGTTCAGTGGCAGCGCCACCTGTGCAGCAACGTCCGCAACCTCGGCCAGCGCCTGCAATCCAGGAACAAATCCCCCATTTGCACCGGCCTGCGCATAGGCCTGCAGGCGCTGCACGCTCAGCGCCACGGCCTGTGCGCCCTCGGCGAAGCCGCGCAGATACACATCGGTCCGCGCGTTGATGAACAACGGACGCCCCGCCAGCGCGCAGCGCACCGCCGCGATCTTCGCCGCCAACAGTTCGACGCTGCCCTGGCCATCCTCGATGTTGATGCCCACCACGCCCAGCTCGGCCAAGTGAAGCACGCGCGCGGCCACCTGCTGCGGATCGTCGCTGTAGCCGTTTTCGATATCCACGGTGAGCGGCAGCGTCGTCACCCACAGGATCTGCCGCACGCGCTCAAGCAGCGCGTCCTCCGGCAGCACGCATGCATCGGCATAGCCACAGGACCAGGCCATGGCTGCACTGGAGGTACCGACTGCCTGCGCACCGCAATCCTCGGCCAGGCGCGCGCTGCCCGCGTCCCACACGGTGGGCAGCACCAGCAGGTCAGCGCCGTGGTGCAGGCTTTCAAAACGACGATGGCGATCGATCATGGGAACTCCGTGTCTGCGAAAGGGCGCAGTCTGCGGCCACGCGCGGCCGGCCGCTCGCCATGTTCAGACACCAATACCTGCGGCGATCACTTGAGTCGAACCGGCCAGACGCGATTCAATGCCGCTCCCCTGCCCGGACGCCACCATGAGCCAACGCCCCGAATGGATCGCCATCGACCCGGATGACCATTGCGCCGACTGCATCGGCCGCACGGAAGATGGACGGCAGTTCATCCTGACCACACCGTTCGAACCAGCCACGCGCCGCCAGCCAGGCTGCGAATACATCGCGCTGTACCTGTTCGACGCCGACGGCGCCCTGCTGGATGCACAGATCGATGCGCTGGGCCCGCGCGACCAGGTGGATGCACAACAGCACCGCGCGATCCGCCAGGCGCGCCTGCACGACCTGGGTGCCATCGAGCATCGGCGCGTGCAGGTCGCTCCGTTTGCGGTGGAACAGTTCGGCACCACCTTCGGCCTGGTCGCACGCGCACCGGAAGACGAAGACGATCTGTGGGCAGTGGAAATGCAGCCCGGCAACTACATGGCGTTCTTCGAGCCCTGGGACAGCGGCGTGTATGACACCTGAGCTGCGCGCTCCCACGCGAAACACGCACTAGCGACGCGGCAGCACCCGGCCCAATCCGGTGAACACGAACACCGACCCGATCAGGCCAATCAGTACAGTCACGCCCCACAATGCGCCGGGCGTGTCCAGCACCGGATCGCGCGCCGGCGCCTCGGGCAGGTACAGCACGCGCACCGGCTGCCCCGGCGCATAGCCGAAGATCATCCCGTTCTGCGCATACGACACGCGCTGCCCCGCCGGCGTCTGGAACACCACCTGCGGGTGCGAGCCGCCGGCATTGAGATGTTCCACCCAGCCCTGGGCCGGCTGTGCCCGGCCCAGGAACTGCAGGCGATCGGCCAGGATCCAGCCGGCGATGGCCAGCATCGCCATGCCCATCAGGGTAAACAACAGCCCCTTGGCCACGCGGTCGGCGCGGGGTCTCCTGGTTGCGGTCTTCATGGCGGCAATGCGTCCTTGCTTCGGCCCGCGGCACAGGCCCGGTGAGTCCGCAAAGTGTAGCGGCCTGTCAGCTGCTGGACAGCTTCATCAGTACCAGTCCGCTGACAATCAGCACCGCCGCGCCGATGCGCATCGCACTGACCTGCTCGCCCAGGAACACGATACCCACCACGAACGCGCCGACCGCGCCGATGCCGGTCCAGATCGTGTACGCGGTGCCCAGCGGCAGGTTGCGCATGGCCAAGGCCAGCAGCCAGAAGCTGGCAATCATGCCGACCACGGTGATGATGGACGGAACGGGCTTGCTGAAGCCCTCGGATTGCTTCATCGCAACGGCCCAGACGATTTCCAGCAGGCCAGCGAACAACAGTTGGATCCAGGCCATGACGGCCCTCCTTTTGGCAGGGCCAGGCCGTCCTGGTCATTCATTCCCGATGTGGGGGAGGCCGTTCCTCCTGCCCGGCATTCTAGCAACGCGGCTGCACCGGGGCCGCTGCGGGCCGCGCCGGGTTACAGCCGATTCAGTGCGCGGCGCTGGCGCAAGGGGGCGCGGCTGCGCTAGAATGCGCGCCTGCCATCGGCCCAGTCGATGTGCAGTCCGGCTGAGGTCTTCGGCGCGCTGCGCGCCACTTCCCCTGTTCCGTGAACCGGCCGCCCTTGGGCGGCCAACGTCTCTATGGTGGCCCCGTCGGCCCCTCGCGACGCTAGGTCGAAAATCCCGCCAGGGCCGGAAGGCAGCAACGGTATCGATCGACGCGGGCGCCGAGGTCAGCCGGCGGGGCCACCGCCTTTTTGGGCACGCCCCGCTCTTCGCTCAGACTCTGGTAGCTGCCAACCTTGGTTGGCGCTCTTCGCCGGGCATGGCCCGGCGCTACCGTGCTTCGGGCGTACCTTGGTGGAACACCACCCGCCATGCCTCCGCATGCCGGCGCCACAACGAACTGCGCAGTACCCAGCACTGCGGCTGGCCATCCACGTGGTAGCGGCTGCGATAACGCACCTGGGCCAGGTCCTGCGTCAGCAGCGAGACCGCGTACTGTTCCGATTCGATCTGCACCTGCGCCCGTTCCAGCGGAATCTCCGCCAGCGCAGCCGTACGGCCGTAGCACTGGCCAGAGCTGCCAATCTCGCTGAAATCCTCATCCAGCAGTTCCGCCAACCGCGCACGATCACCGCGCACCTGCGGGGTGTGCAGCGCGCGTTCGAGATGTTCCAGTTCGGCCGCCAGCGTTGCATCAGCAGGCTGGCCAGTGGTTTTCACGGCGGATCCTGCGCAAGCACATGTGGTGCGGTCGGCGTCGCCAGCGCCACGCACTGCCCCGGCTGCGCGACGCGATGCCCGCGCGCGGCCAGTGCCTGGCCATCAGCCGCACTGGCGTAGTGGTACAGCATCATCCGCGACTGCAGCTCGGCGCTGTACTCGCGCTCCAGGTCATCCACGCCGGTGTGCGACGGGTTGCCATGCAGGCCGCAGTCGTGGGCGATCAGTTCGTTGTCATTGGCGAAGCGCGCCAGCATTTCCGGAATCGGCCGGGTATCGCCACTCCACACCAGCGCCCCCTGCAGACGCAAGCCATAGGCGGTTTCCGGCCAGTGGTGGCGTACCGGGAAGACTTCCAGGCGCACACCTTCGTGCCAGAACGCATCACCCACCACAATCAGCTGGAAGGCATCCCAGAAATTGGCGCCACCTTCGGCCAGCACGTTCGGGTAATCACCGATGCGCTTGTGCAGCAGCGGCACCACCGTGGCGGGCACATACAGGCGCACCTTGCCGCGCCGCTGCGCGTTGAAGAAGGTATCCACGAACAGCCGCTCGAAGCCGGCCACGTGGTCCAGGTGCACATGGGTGACGAACAGCGCCTGCGGCAGATGCCCGTAATGCGCTTTGAAGGCCGTCAGGCCTTCGCCGCCACAATCGATGGTCAGCCACGGGCGGCCATCGCATTCGATCACCGACATGGGCGAACCCAGCTCGACCGCCGACGCATTGCCGACGCCGAGGAAACGCAACGACCAGTCCATCAGGTGCCCCGGTTCCAGGCCATGTCGTAGGCACGGCGCAGCCGCGCGTAATCCTTCTGCACGTCTTCCACGCTGCGCTCGCCGCGCAGCTTCAGCAGCGAACGCAGCAGGCGCTTCAGGTTGCGTTCGCGCCAGGCGGTGGCCGGAATGCGGATCACCCCGCGGTCGAAATCGATCAGCCAGCCATGGCCATTGCCATCGAACAGGATGTTGTGTGCGTTGAGGTCGGCATGGTCCAGCCCGGCGCGGTGGAAGCGCGCGATCAGACGGCCGGCCTCTTCCCAGGGAGCACCGCGGCCGGCCACCAGTGCGCGGTCGGCCAGCGAGCGCACGCCCTCGATGCGCTCCATCAGGATGGCCGCGCGGTAGCGCAGGCCCTCGCGCATGTAGAAGGCGGCGATCGGCCGGGGCACCGGCAGCTTCTGCGCACGCAGCGCGCGCATCAGCCGGAATTCGGCAAAGCTGCGGGTCCGGTCCGAGCCCCGCCAGATGTACTGGTCGTGGCTGAGCTTGGCTGCCAGGCCGCCGCGCAGGTAGTGGCGCAGCACCCCGGGGCCGAAGGAGGCGTCGACGAACCAGGCGCTGCCGCGGCCGCCCTCGCCCACCGGCCGGGCCTTGTTTCCCCAGTACTGGGGCGAGAACAGACCCGCCTCGGCTTGCCGCAGCCGCTCGCGGTCGAACAGAATGGCCCCGATGCCGCGACCCTCGCGGCATGGCGTCAGCGCTTCATTGGCGTCAAATGCGACCATTCCTTTGAGTCTAACAACACATGGCATCAGCGTCCTCATCCTTGTGCCTCCTTCGCCTGTCTGCTTTGGGCGATGTCACCCATGTCGTGCCGCTGGTGCGTACCCTGCAGGCCGCGCGCCCGCAGACGCCGATCCACTGGATCATCGACAAGGTCGGCCACAAGCTGCTGGACGGCCTGCCCGGCGTGGTCTTCCATGCCTACGACAAGAAGACCGGCATGGCCGGGGTGAAGGCATTGCGCCATCAGTTGCCGCCCGGGCGCTTCGAGGCGCTGCTGCAGATGCAGGTGGCCTTCCGCGCGAACCTGCTGTCGGCCTTCATTCCGGCCGAGCGCCGCATCGGCTACGACCGCAGCCGTTCCAAGGACCTGCACGGGCTGTTCATCAACGAACGCATCCCCGACCGCCCCGGCATCCATGTGCTGGATGCCATCGGCAGCTTCTGCGAGCCGCTGGGCCTGCGCCAGGACACCGTCAGCTGGGACCTGGCCGTGCCGCCGGCCGCCTTTGAGTGGGCCGCGGCGCAATGGGAGGACGATGGCCGCCCGGTGCTGATGATTTCGCCGTGTTCCAGCCACGTGCGCCGCAACTGGTATGCCGACCGCTACGCCGCCGTGGCCAGCCATGCCCAGGCCCGTGGCTGGCGCGTGGTGCTGTGCGGCGGCCGCAGTGAACTGGAGCGCAGCATGGCCGATGCCATCCAGGCCCAGCTGGAGACCCCGGCGCTGGACCTGGTGGGCAGGGACACGCTGAAGCAGCTGCCGGCCCTGCTGGCCCGCGCCGATCTGGTGATGACCCCGGATTCGGGGCCGATGCACATCGCCAACGCCATGGGCAGCAAGGTGCTGGGCCTGCATGCGGCCAGCAACCCACACCGCAGCGGCCCGTATTCGGACCGCCGCTACTGCGTGGACCGCTACGACGATGCCGCGCGCAAGTACCTGGGCAAGCAGGCGGTCGACCTGAAGTGGGGCACCAAGATCGAGTTCGACGATGTGATGGAACTGATCACGGTCGAGGACGGCATTGCCGCCTTCGAACGCTACGTGGCCGACCATCGGGGTTGATTGGCGGGCCGGCGGGCCCATCCACGCGTGGCGTGGGTCTACGGGATTACGCGCGGGGCGCGTAATCCTGGTACGACTTCTCTTCCACGTACGCCGAGCCCAGCGCCAGGTTGATCGCCTTCTTGATGCGCGCGCGCTCGTCATTGCGCAGGTAGACACTGCGCGCCAAGTCGATGAAGCCCTGGTCGAAGGACTGCGCCTTTTCCTTCAGGCGGATATCGTCCTCGATGTCCCACAGCTGCTCGTTCACCGCCTTCAGCTCCGCACGCAGCTTGGCGATGTCCTTCACTGCGGCCGGGTGGCCCATCCAGGTGGTATCCAGCGCCGACAGCTCGCGGCGCACATTGGCCAGCTTGCCTTCGTCGCTGATCCGCTCGGACTTGATCTGCAGGATCGAGATCTTGTCCAGCAGCTCGCCGAAAGACACAGGCACCAGGATTTCAGCGGTCATGGGGGACGCTCCAGCAAATGATGCGCACATGGTAACCCGCAGCGCACGGACAGCATCCAGGCACATCGCCAGTTCGCAGAGTCCATCTGGTGGAACAAGCCCCTCTGTTGAGGGGCTGCCCCGACAGGGGCGGGGAGAGGCAGGCAAAGGGAGGGGCCCATGCGTTGCGCAGCAACGCATGGGGCGAAGCGCGCGCAGCGCACTTCGCATCCCGCGCCAGATTAAAAAAAAACGGGCTGCCCTAAGGCAGCCCGTTTTTTTTAATCTGGCGGAGAGGGGGGGATTCGAACCCCCGAGGCGCTATAAACGCCTGCCTGATTTCGAGTCAGGTACATTCAACCGCTCTGCCACCTCTCCAGATGGTCCCCGGCGAACCGGGGACGCGAATAATACGAGGAAGCGCGGCAGACCACAAGCCATTGCCGCACATCCGATGAAATATTTCTGACTGCATGCCTTGCCGGATGTCCGCTTGGCCGTGATGATGCCGTTCTCCCCGGCATCACCCTTCCCCAGCCCCCACCATGATCGAATTCGGACACCTCACCCACCCCGGCCTGCGCCGGGAGCTCAACGAAGACACCTATTACGGTGATGGCGAGCTGTCGCTGTGGCTGGTGGCCGACGGCATGGGCGGGCATGCCTGCGGCGAGGTGGCCAGCGCGCTGGCGCGCGAGACCATCGTGCGCGAGATCCGCCGCGGCGTGCCGCTGGCCCAGGCCATCCGCACCGCCGACGAGGAGATCATCCGCGCCTCGCGCCGCCGCAACGACACCCTGCCGATGGGCACCACAGTGGTCGCCGCGCGCGTGCAGGGCAACCGCTATGAGGTGGCCTGGGTGGGCGACAGCCGGGCCTACCTGTGGCGTGACGGCCAACTGGCCCAGCTCAGCCAGGACCACAGCGTGGTGCAGGAGCTGGTGGCACAGGGCAACCTGACCGCCGAACAGGCCCGTGCCCACCCCCACCGCAACGTGGTGACCCAGGCACTGGGCGTGACCGACCCGGCCCACCTGAACGTGGCCACCACCAGCGGTGAGCTGCGCCCGGGCATGCAGCTGCTGCTGTGCAGCGACGGCCTGACCGAGGAAGTGGACGACCGCGGCATTGCCCGCACCCTGGCCTACGACGACGCCAGCGCCCAGGAATGCGTGGACACCCTGGTGGCCGCCGCCCTGGATGGCGGCGGTTCGGACAACATCACCGTGATCCTGGTGCGTTGCCACTGAGGCCAGCGTTGCAGCCACGCAAAGCGCGGCTTACGCGCTCGCCGCTTCTTCCACCTTCGGGCCATCCCACAACGCGTGGCCGGCCTTCTTGCGCAGGCGCTCCAGGCGGGCGGCATGGGCTTCCTGCTCGGACGGCGTGGCCACCACGCGCGGGCGCGGCAGCAGCGCACTGGTATCGAACGCCTGCAGCGCCGCCCCTGCCCCACCGCCCTCGTCGTCCAGACCGAAGCCGATCTCTTCCTGGCCCGAGGTCAGCGCGATGTACACATCGCCCAGGATCTGCGCATCGAGCAGCGCGCCGTGCAGCGCGCGGTGCGAGTTGTCCACGCCCAGGCGCTTGCACAGGGCATCAAGCGAATTGCGCTGGCCCGGGAACCGCTCGCGCGCCAGCGCCAGGGTGTCGACCACGGTGCAGTGGTCGGTGATCCTGCCGTACTGCGGGCCCAGCAGCGACAGCTCGTTGTCCAGGAAGCCCAGGTCGAACGCCGCGTTGTGGATGATCAGTTCGGCGCCCTTGATGAAGGCCAGGAACTCATCGGCCACCTCGGCGAAGGCGGGCTTGTCGTCCAGGAACTCCAGGGTCAGCCCGGTCACTTCCTGCGCGCCCTGCTCGAAGTCGCAGTCGGGCTTCAGGTACTGGTGGTAGTTGTTGCCGGACGGGCGGCGCTTGAACAGCTCCACGCAGCCGATTTCGACGACGCGGTTGCCCTTCTTCCACTCCAGGCCGGTGGTTTCGGTATCGAGAATGATCTGACGCATGGGCTCAGTTTACCGGGCTGCCGTCGCGGATCTGGGTCGCGGCGTTACGCGCCAGGGTATCCACGCGCTCGTTGTCCGGGTCACCGGAATGGCCCTTCACCCAGCGCCAGTCGATCTGGTGGCGCAGCGTGGCCGCATGCAGGCGCTCCCACAGCTCGCGGTTCTTCACCGGGTCGCCGCCGGCGGTCTTCCAGTTCTTGCGGATCCACCCGGCCATCCACTGGGTCAGCCCCTGCCGCACGTACTGCGAATCGGTGAACAGCACGATGTTGCACGGCTCGGTCAGCGTTTCCAGCGCACAGATGGCCGCCATCAGCTCCATCCGGTTGTTGGTGGTGTGCGCTTCGCCGCCACTGAGTTCACGTTCGTGCCCCTTGTAGCGCAGCAGCGCGGCCCAGCCGCCGGGACCGGGATTGCCAAGGCAGGAACCGTCGGTGTGGATTTCAATGGTCTTCAATACAACTCCAGATCAGGTGGCTACGGTGCCGTGCCAGCGCACCGGCAGCGGGGTCGGCCCTGGCAGGGCCAGCGTACGTTTTTGGGCATGGAACAGACAGGCCGCCCGCAGCGGCGCCCAGCCGGGGCGCGCGCGGTTGCCCGGGGCCTGCCACAGCGGCCCCAGGTAGCGTGTCTGCCCACAGTCCAGCCCGTGCCGGTCCAGCAGCTGGCGCAGGCGCTGCGGGGTGCGCACCACCAGGCCGTGCTGGCGCCAGCGCGCCCGGTAGGGGCTGAATGGGTTGAGGCTGGTCAGCCACAGGTGTCCGCCGGGCATCAGCACCCGCTCACATTCGTCCAGCAGAGCATCGGCGTCGGCGGCAGTCACGTGCTGCAGCACGATCGCGTTCACGCTCTCGTTGGCCAGCGGCAACGGAAGCGCGCAGCGGGTATCACCGGCGTAGCCCTGGCCTGTGCGGTACAGGCGCAGGCCACGCCCGGCGGACTGCGCGTCCTGCAGCCAGGCCGGGCTGGGCGCGATCCACAACCAGGGTTGCACCGGCAGCGCGGCCAGCTGCGGCAGCAGCAGCTGCCGTTCCAGCACGCGCAGCGGCTGCGCCGGCTCGCTGTCGAACCAGGGCACCAGGCTCGCTTGACGGTGGCTCTGCAGCAGGGGCATGGTCCAATTCTATGCGACTGACTGCCCTGCCCGCATTTGCGGATAACTACATCTGGATGTTGACGGCCGACGACGGCGCCGCGGTCGTGATCGACCCTGGCGATGCCGCGCCGGTACTGGCGCTGGCCGACCAGGGCCTGCGCGTGGACACCATCCTGCTCACCCACCACCACGACGATCACTTCGGCGGCGTGCCCGCGCTGCAGGCGCGTTTTCCCGGCGTGCGGGTGGTCGCGCCGGTGGAAGAACGCATTGCCACCGCCACCGAACGGGTGGGCGAAGGTGAATGCGTTCAGGCACTGGGGCAGATGTTCCACGTACTATCCGTGCCCGGGCACACCCGCAGCCACATCGCGTTTCACACCGCTGAACAGCTTTTCAGCGGCGATTCGTTGTTCAGCCTGGGCTGTGGACGCCTGTTCGAAGGTACGCCGTCCCAGCTGCTGGCATCAATGCGCAGGCTGGGTGCCCTGCCCGCGCAACTGCTGTTGTGTTGCGCCCACGAGTACACCGTGTCAAATGCCGTCTTCGCGCGGCATGTCGACCCCGCCAACGCTGCGTTGCTGCAGCGCCAAGAGGAGGCTTTGGCCATGCGCCGCGATGACCGTTCCACCCTGCCGGTAACCCTGGCCAATGAGCTCGACTGCAATCCGTTCCTGCGTACGCATACCGCGCCGATCCGCGCGGCGGTGTCGGCGCACCTGGGGCGCGAGGTCGTGGACGACGTCGACGTCATGGCCGGTCTCCGGCACTGGAAAGACGGCTTCCGCGCATGATGCGCCGAAGTCTGACGCTGGCCCTGGGGCTTGCCCTGGGGTTGGCCGGGAACGCGGGCGCGCAGTCGCTGGGCGCCGGCATCAGCCAGAACCTGACCGCCGCCGCCGCGGTACCCCTTGACCCGACGGCCCTGCCGGCTGCCAGCGTGCGCAACGGCCAGGACATCTTCACCAGCTTCCGCGACGGCCTGGCCGAGCCCACCTGCGACGCCGAGGCCACCAGCCCGCGCTGGCAGAAGCAGTTCGCCCACGCCCCTTCGCGCCTGGCCAACCAGGACGATGACGCCCTGGTGCTGTTCGGCTATGTAGTCGAAGAACTGCGCAAGGCCAGCCTGCCCACCGAATTCGCGCTGATCCCGTTCGTGGAAAGCGGCTACCGCCCCAATGCCCGCAATGGCAGCGGCCCCACCGGCCTGTGGCAGTTCATCGCCACCACCGCACGCAACCATCGCGTGCCGATGTCCAACGGCTACGACGGCCGCCTGTCGGCGGTGGAATCGACCCAGGCCGCGGTGCGCTACCTGAAGACCCTGCACGGCATGTTCGGCGGCGACTGGCGCCTGGCTACCATGGCCTACAACGCCGGCGAATACCGGGTGCTGCAGTCGATGCGCAAGGCCGGCATGAACGCACAGAACGCCAAGCCCGCCGCCCTGCCCGGCCTGTCGCCGGTCACCCATGCGTATGTGGAAAAGCTGCATGCGCTGGCCTGCGTTCTGGAAAACGTGGAAGACCAGCCGGGCGTGATGGCGTCGCTGGACCGCACCGTGCCGGTGCTGAAGGACCACACGCTGCCGGCCGGCACCACGGTGCAGCAGTGGGCCGCGCAGCGGTCGCTGGACCCGGCCCGCATCGCCCGCCTGAACCCGGGCCTGGCCGCAGGCAAGCGCCCAAGCGGCAACGCCCGGGTGCTGGCGCCGGTTTCGGCCGCCAATGCCAGCGTGCTGGACGCGGCGGCGGCCGTGGCCGCTACCGCGGCTGCTGAAGCCCCCATCGCCGCCCCTGCGCCGCAGGTGGCCCGTACCGTGGCCAGCGCCGCCGACCGCCCGCGCAACCGCCGCCACACCGTACGCAATGGCGAATCGGCCTGGACCATCGCCCGCCGCTACGGCATGCCGGTGAAGGCGCTGCTGTCGTTGAACGGCCTGAGCGGCAGCAGCGTGCTGAAGCCCGGCGCCGTACTGCGCGTGGAAGACTGACCCGCGCCCGGTAGAGTCGCGAGCTTGCTCGGCTGAGTCAGTCGAGCATGGCTCGACTCTACAAATTCCGGCTTCAGTCGAGCATGGCTCGACTCTACGAATTCCGGCTTCAGTCGAGCATGGCTCGACTCTACGAAGCCTGGAACACCCAGTGGCACACACGAAAAAAAAGGCCCGGCATTGCCGGGCCTTTTCGTTCTGCGCGCCGCCCCGGGTTACAGGTTGGCTTCGGTGGTCTGCACCACGAACTTCTTGCGCATGGCGTCCACGAAGGCCTTGGCCGCAGCGGCGCCATCGATCTGGGCCAACTGGTCCTTCAGCTGCTTCTGCTGCTCGGCGGTCACTTCCTTCACGTCACCCGGGGTGACCTTGTCCACCACGAACACCAGCGCGTGGCCATTCACGTCAATCTTGCCGTAGCTCGGCTTGCCCTCGGTCGGCACCGGCGCGCTGAAGATGGCGCGGTGGATGTCCGGGGTCGGCACCGGCTGGCTGCGCGGCAGGCCCGGCATCGGGCTGACCTGCAGCTTCTCGCTGGCGGCCAGCGACTGCAGGCTGGCGCCGCCCTTCAGCTTGGCCAGCAGGGCGTCAGCGGCCTTGTCGCTGACCTGGCGCTGGCGGTCGGCACGGATGGCGGCAATCACCTGCTCACGGGCCTTGTCCAGCGGCAGTGCCTGTTCCGGGGTGTGCGCGGCCACACGGATCACCACGCTGTGGTTGCTGCTGCCACCCACGGCGATCGGATCGCTGGAGGTGCCGTCCTGCACGCGCACGTCGGAGAACGCATCGCGCAGCACGGCCGGGTCGGCCACCACGCCACTGGCGGTGGCGCGGGTGATCACGCCGGTGGTCTGCAGCGGCAGGCCCACTTCCTTGGCGGCGGCGGCCAGATCGCTCGGGCTCTTGTTGATGGCATCGACCAGGCGGCTGGCCAGTTCGTTGAAGCCGCGCTCGCCATCGGCCTTCAACTGCTCGGCGGCCAGGGTGTCACGCACTTCCTCGAACGATTTGCCTTCACCACCGCGCACTGCGGCGACCTTGATGACGTGGTAACCGAAATCGGTCTTCACCGGGCCGACGATCTCGCCGGCCTTGGCGGCGAACAGGGCATCTTCGAACGGCTTCACCATCGCGCCGCGTTCCACCCAGCCCAGGTCACCGCCCTGGTCCTTGGAACCGGGGTCCTGCGAATTGGCCTTGGCCAGCGCGGCGAAGTCAGCGCCACCCTTGGCTTCGGCGGCCAGCTTGGCGGCCTTGGCTTCGGCACCGTCGCCGGTCAGCAGGATGTGCGCGGCCTGGCGCTGTTCCGGCGCCACGAACTTGGCCTTCTCTTCTTCATAGCGCTTGCGCAGGGTAGCTTCGTCGGCGGCGGCCGGGGCCGGCAGGTTGGCGCCATTCACTTCGACGAATTCCAGCGAGACCGATTCGGCCTGGCGGAAATCCTTGCCGTGGCTGTCGTACCACTGCTTGATCTGCGCATCGGTCACCGGCGCGGTATCGGCCGGCACTTCCGGCAGACCCACCAGCTGCACGTCGCGGGTTTCACCCAGCAGCTTCAGCAGGCGCTCGGTCTCGGCCTGGGTAACGAAGCCCGAATTCTGCAGGCCCGAGGGAATGACCGACTGCTGCAGGCTGTCACGCACCAGTTCCTGGAACTGGGTGGGCGTGCGCGGCGGGTTGCCGGTCTGCAGGGCCAGGCGGTAGTTGGCTTCGCTGAACTTGCCATCCTGGCCCAGGAAGGCCGGGATGGTCATGATGTACTCGCGCACCGCGCCGTCGCCAATGACGACACCGGCCTGTTCACCGACCAGGCGAACGACCTGCTCGTCCACCAGCTGATCGAGCACGGCCAGCTTGTTCTCGGTGCTTTCAAACGCACGCGGGTCAAAGTCTTCACCCTGCTGCTGGCGGGCGCGCATGCGCTCCTGCTCGAAGCGGGTGCGGAAATCCTGCGAACTGATCTCGTGGTGCTGCCACAGCATGCGCACCGGCCACCACGACGGCGCCGAGCGCCACCAGGTTGGCGGTGCGGAAACCTTGGCCACGTTCTGCGCGCCGACACCACCGAGGTAGCTGTTGTCGATCACGAACAGGAACGGAATCATCAGCAGCCCCAGGATCACAGTGACGATCCAGCCTGAGGTCTTGTCGCGGAGTTTCTGCAGCATGGTGAGGAATCACATGGCCTGATTGGCGAGCCCGGCAGTGTAACCCGCTTCGCCGCAGGCACCAAAAACGGCCGCAAGGCAGGCGGCACAAGCCTCTGCGGCAGGTCGCCATGCCCCCGGCATGGCTGCCGCAGCCGTCATTGCGCATACTGGCCGCCCCGGCAGGCATGCGACCTGCGTTCGGCCCGCGGCAAGGGCGGAGGAAACCACGCCCATGCGCATCCTGGTCACCGGCGCGTCCGGCTTCATCGGCGGCGCCCTGCTGCGCCGACTGGCCGCGCTGCCGCAGGTGCAGGCGCTGGGTGTCGGCCGGCGTCCGCTGGACCGGCCTGACTACCTGCAGGCGGACCTGCGGCAGCCGCTGCAGCTGTCGTTCCGGCCCGACGTGGTGGTGCATGCGGCGGCCCTGGCGGCGCCCTGGGCCAGCGCGGCGCAGTACCGGCAGCACAACGTGGACGCCACCGCGCAGGTCATCGCCTTCTGTCAGGCCAACGGCCTGCCGCGCCTGCTGCACCTGTCCACCACGGCAGTGTTCTACCGCGCCGCGCACCAGTACGACCTGGACGAGGCCAGCCCGATCGGCCCGGCGTTCCTGAACGACTATGCGCGCAGCAAGGCGGCAGCCGAGGCGCTGGTATCGGCCTATCCGGGGCCCAGCTGCATCGTGCGCCCGCGCGCGGTGTTCGGCCCGGGCGACACCCTGCTGATGCCGCGCCTGCTGCAGGCCGCCCGTCGCGGGGCGCTGCCACGGCTGGTCAGCGCCGGCGGGCCACCGCTGATCGACCTGATCCACATCGACACCCTGGTGGAGTACCTGCTGCGGGCGATCCAGGCGCCCCGGCTGGCCCCGGCCTACAACCTGACCAATGCGCAACCGGTGGATCTGCAGGCCCTGCTGCAGCGCCTGCTGGCCGCGTTGGAGCTGCCGCCGCTGGGCCAGCGCCTGCCCACCGGTCTGGCGCTGGCCGGCGCCGGCGCGCTGGAAGGCGCCTGGCGCCTGCTGCGCCTGCACGGCGAGCCGCCCATCACCCGCTTCGGCGTAGCCGCATTCGCCTATTCCAAGACCTTCAACCCGCAGCGCATGCTGGCTGATCTCGGCCCGCCCCTGCTGAGCATGGAGACCGCCATCGAACGCCTCATCCACGAGCAGCGTGCGCAATGAACACCGTGACCCTTGCCAGCACCGCAATCGCAGTGGTCTACCTGCTGCTGCTTGCCCTGAAGGCAACCGGCGCCCAACGCGTGCTGCGGCAACGACCGCCCGGCACCCACGGTCGCTTCGACGGCCGGGGGGTGGCGATCCTGCAACCGATCCTGGGCGGTGATCCACTGCTGGCCCAGGTGCTGGCGGCGAACCTGCAGGCGCTGCCCGGCGCGCATTTCCACTGGCTGCTGGATGAAGCCGATGCGCTGGGACGGGCGGCGGCGAGGCAACTGTGCGCGCAGTACCCCGACCACCACATCACCTGCCTGCTGCACCCCGCGGCGCCACAGGGCATCAATCCCAAGACCTTCAAACTGGATGGCGTACTGCCGCGCGTGCAGGAGCCGGTCGTACTGGTGCTGGACGACGATGCGCGGCTGTCCGCACCGGCGCTGGCACAGCTGCTGGATGAACTGCCGCACGCCGACCTGGTCACCGCCCTGCCCTGCTACCGCGACGACGCCCGGTTCGGCTCGCGATTGATGGCGCAGTTCGTCAACAACAACACGGCGCTGACCTACCTGGGCCTGCTGCCATGGCTGGCGCCGCTGTCGATCAATGGCATGTGCTACGCACTGCAGACCGCGCGCCTGCGCGAACTGGGCGGCTTCGCGCCGCTGCGGCACATGCTGGCCGACGATCTGGCACTGGCACGCGCCCTGCGCGACCAGGGCGCCCGCCTGCACCAGTCCACCGCCTGCGTGGAAGTGCAGACGCATGTGCCGACGCTGCAGCGCTACCGGCAGCAGATGCACCGCTGGATGCTGTTTGCGCTGCTGTTGCTGCGCGATGAATCGCGCCCGGTACGCGCCTTGATCGGGCTGCTGCACGGCCTGCCGCCGCTGCTGCTGTGGGCGGTGCTGCTGCTGGCGGCGTGGCCACCGCTGGGGGCGCCAGCCCTGATCGCGGCCGTCGTGCTGCTGCTGCGTGCGGCGGTACTGATGCGGCTGCAGCGGCGCGCCAGTGGGCGCGTGCGCCATCGCCCCGTGCTGTCGGTACTGGCCGAACTGCTGCAACCCCTGCACCTGCTGCACGCCACCTGCGTGCGGCGTATCCGCTGGCGTACCCACCTCTATCATGTGCGCGCCAATGACCGCTTCCACGATGCCTGAACCTGCCGCGCCGCCCATCCACCTGCAGATCGCCTTCCTGTGCGGGCAGAGTGATCCGGCGCGCTGCGCGCTCAGTCCGGCTCAACTGCAGTTCGGCCAGGCGCTGCTGGCACCTGGCCGACGCTTGCATCCCTGCAACTTCCCCTACGACACGCAGACACCGCCGTTCCGGCGCGTGTCCTTGCTATCGGCGAGCTGGCACAACAGCCGCCAGTACCTGCGCTCACGCCAGCCGGCCTTCGCCCGCCGCCATGCGGCAGCGGTGGCTGATCTGCTGCACGCGGCGCCACACACGCTGTTGCTGGCCGGCAGCTGCGGGCTGGAACTGCTGGCCAACCTGCAGTTGCCGCCCGCCCTGTCACAGCGGTTCAGCGTATTGGCCTATGGCCCTGTGGCGCGACACGCCCCGGCGGCCGCACGCCTGCAGGTGCTGGTGGGCCGACAGGACTGGATCTCCCGTTCCGGCTGGCGCGGCCCGCGAGAGTGGGTGCGCAGCGGCCACATGGATTACCTGCAACAGGCGCCGGTGCTGGCGCAGGCCCATGCGTTGATTGCCCGCATCGAGCAGGTGTTGCCGTGAAGATCGAGCTGCTGGCACCGCCCTACAGCGGGCACCTGCATCCGCTGCTGGCCATCGCCCGGCAACTGCAGGCGCGGCATCAGGTAACGGTGCTGAGCACGCCCGGCGCGCAACCGGCGATTGCCGCCAGCGGGCTGCGCGGCGATGTGCTGCTGTCGGCCGCGCACGAAGCGGCGCTGTGGCAGATCGCCAATCCCGGCGTGGCGGTGAAGGCCAACCCACTGCGCATGCACGCGCAGCTGCGCCAGGCCCTGCAGTTGATGGAGCAGATGCGGCACGCGCTGCAGCAGCGCTGGGCCGAGCAGCGGCCGGATCTGGTCATCGTCGACTTCACCCTGCCGCCGGCCGGCCTGCTGGCTGCCGAACTCGGCATCCGCTGGTGGACCAGCCTGCCCTCGCCCTGCGTGCTGGACTGCGCCGATGGGCCACCGCCCTATCTGGGCGGCATGTCGCCGCCGCGCACGGTGTGGCAGCGCGTGCAGCAGGCGGCGGGACGGCAGATGATCCGCCTGTTCAAGCGCGGCGTGCATGCCTGGCAGCGCCCCGCGATGCGCCGCCTGGGCGTGCCTGCCATCTACCGCCGCGATGGCAGTGAACAGGTGTATTCCGATGAATGCATCCTGGCCCTGGGCGTGCCGGAACTGGAATTTCCGCGGCGCTGGCCGGCGGCGCTGCAGTTCATCGGGCCGATGCTGCACACCCCGCACAGCGAGCACGCAGCGCCGTCGTTCGTGGACGGCGCGCGACACCTGCTGGTGACCGCAGGCACGCATCAGGACTGGGTCAAACCACGACTGGCCGAGGCTGCAGCCGCATTGGCGCGGCAGTACCCGCACTGGCAGGTGCACGTCAGCCAGGGGCACCAGCAGGATCTGTCCACGCGCGCGCAGCCGCTGCCGAACCTGCACCTGCTGCCCTTCGTCGATTACGCGCGCCATCTGCCGCGCTACGACCGGGTGCTGCACCATGGCGGCGCCGGGGTGATGTACCACGCGTTGCGCGCGGGCATTCCGGCGCTGGTGTATCCGCTGGATTACGACCAGTTCGACCATGCCGCTCGCCTGCAGGCAGCCGGTGCCGGGCTGTGGCTGCGGCGGCTGGAGGATCTGCCAGCGCTGTTCGCGCACGCGTTGCAGGCCGATGCATTTCCGGGGTTGCCCGCGCTGCAGGCGTCGGTGCAGCGGCATATGGCCGCGCAGTCGGTGCTGGACCGCGTCGCATCACTTGAACGCTAGCGCCGGGCCCCGCCCGGCGGACGCGCATGCGCACAGCCCGAAAAAGCAAAATGCCCGCGGGTCCAGGACCGACGGGCATCTTCGATGACACTTCAAACTCTGCTGGCGGAGCGGACGGGACTCGAACCCGCGACCTCCGGCGTGACAGGCCAGCATTCTAACCAGCTGAACTACCGCTCCACATAGGCAGAACTTGTTGGGATCCGGGGATGGCGGAGCGGACGGGACTCGAACCCGCGACCTCCGGCGTGACAGGCCAGCATTCTAACCAGCTGAACTACCGCTCCACGACAAACTTCGGATACCCCTTGAAACCAGTTTACAACTTGGCGGAGCGGACGGGACTCGAACCCGCGACCTCCGGCGTGACAGGCCAGCATTCTAACCAGCTGAACTACCGCTCCACGTTGTCGTAAACCTTTCTGCTTCCCCCCGGCCGGGGCCGGGAAGGAAACAAGGCGCCCGGTTGCCCGGAAGCCTTTGCAACTGGCGGAGCGGACGGGACTCGAACCCGCGACCTCCGGCGTGACAGGCCAGCATTCTAACCAGCTGAACTACCGCTCCAGTTTTACTGCAGTTCTCCCCGGGCCGAAGCCTGGAAGAAAACAAAGCCCCCAGTTGCCCGGGGGCCTCGCGTTGAAGTGGCGGAGCGGACGGGACTCGAACCCGCGACCTCCGGCGTGACAGGCCAGCATTCTAACCAGCTGAACTACCGCTCCACACTTAAACTTTTACTACGGTGCTGTGGTGGGTGCTGAGGGTTTCGAACCCCCGACCCTCTCCGTGTAAAGGAGACGCTCTACCGCTGAGCTAAGCACCCCAGCGAGCCGCTTAGTTTACAGCATCCTTCAGGGCCTTACCAGCCTTGAACGACGGATTCTTCGAAGCAGCGATCTTGATGGTGTCGCCGGTCTTCGGGTTGCGGCCGGTACGGGCGGCACGGTCGCGCACCTGGAAGGTACCGAAGCCAACCAGGGTGACCGCATCGCCGTCCTTCAGCGCCTTGGTGACGGCGGCAACGACAGCATCGACAGCGCGGCTGGACTCGGCCTTGGTCAGGTCGGCGGCTTCAGCAACGGCATCGATCAATTCGGTCTTGTTCATTCTTTACAGCTCCTTTGGCGGTGGGTTCCGCTTATTCGACAGGGAAGCAACCGCACGCCATCTGCGCACGGCCGCCATGTGGAAACGGTTCGCCGAATTCAGCGATCAGCGATTGCGATCACTCATTCGCGGGTGCTGCTTTTATACCAGCGGCCCTACCCCCACGCAAGCCGGAAAGCCAGCAACGACGCGGGTTTCGAGCATTTCGACAGCGCGCGTCAGTGCTTGACGCGCGCGTTCGAAGCCGGTTTGCCCTTGCCACGCACCGTGACGCGCTGCGCACTCTTGCGTGCCTTCTTCGGGGCCAGCGGACGCTCCAGGGCCAGGTCGAGCACTTCTTCGATGTACTTCACCGGCACGATCTGCAGATCGCGGGTGACGTTGGCCGGAATGTCGGCCAGATCCTTGCGGTTCTCCTCGGGAATGATGACCGTGCGGATACCGCCACGCAGTGCGGCCAGCAGCTTTTCCTTCAGGCCACCGATGGCGGTGACGCGACCACGCAGGGTGATCTCGCCGGTCATCGCCACGTCGGCACGCACCGGCACCTTGGTCAGCATCGACACCAGCGAGGTGACCATGGCGGCACCGGCACTGGGGCCGTCCTTCGGGGTGGCTCCGTCGGGCACGTGCACGTGCACGTCGTGCTTCTGCAGGAAGTCGCCATCGATGCCGAAGCCGTCGGCGCGCGAACGCACCACCGACAGCGCCGCCGAGGCCGATTCCTTCATCACGTTGCCCAGCTGGCCAGTCAGGATCAGCTGGCCCTTGCCCGGCACCAAGGTCGATTCGATCTGCAGCAGATCACCGCCCACTTCGGTCCAGGCCAGGCCGGTAACCAGGCCGATCTCGTTTTCTTCTTCGGCACGACCGAAGTCGAAGCGACGCACGCCCAGGTACTTGTCCAGGTTCTTGCTGGTCACGCTGACCAGCGCCTTGGACTTCTTCGCACCCTTCTTCGGCTTGGCCGCCTGCGGCCCGGCCAGCGCGATTTCCTTCACCACCTTGCGGCAGATCTTGGCGATCTCGCGTTCCAGGTTGCGCACGCCCGATTCGCGCGTGTAGTAGCGCACGATGTCCTGGATCGCATCGCTGCCGATCTCCAGCTCTTCCGGCTTCAGGCCGTTGGCCTTGATCTGCTTCGGCGACAGGTAACGGGTGGCGATGTTGAGCTTCTCATCCTCGGTGTAGCCGGGGATGCGGATCACTTCCATGCGGTCCAGCAGCGGGCCGGGAATGTTCAGCGAATTGGACGTGGCCACGAACATCACTTCGGACAGGTCCAGGTCCACTTCCAGGTAGTGGTCGTTGAAGGCGTTGTTCTGTTCCGGATCGAGCACTTCCAGCAGCGCCGACGACGGATCGCCACGGAAGTCCATCGACATCTTGTCGATCTCATCGAGCACGAACAGCGGGTTCTTGCTGCCGACCTTGTTGAGGTTCTGCACGATGCGGCCCGGCATGGAACCGACATAGGTGCGACGGTGGCCGCGGATCTCGGCCTCGTCGCGCACGCCGCCCAGCGACATGCGCACGAACTTGCGGTTGGTGGCCTTGGCGATGGACTGCCCCAGAGAGGTCTTGCCCACGCCCGGCGGGCCGACCAGGCACAGGATCGGGCCCTTCATCTGCTTCACCCGCGACTGCACCGCCAGGTATTCCAGGATGCGGTCCTTGACCTTCTCCAGACCGTAGTGGTCGGCGTCCAAGGTGTCCTGCGCGGCCTTCAGGTCCTTGCGCACCTTGGTGCGCTTCTTCCACGGCACGCCCAGCAGCCATTCCAGATAGTTGCGCACGACGGCCGCTTCGGCCGACATCGGCGACATCTGCTTGAGCTTGTTCAGTTCGTTGCGCGCCTTGGCTTCCACCGCCTTGGGCATGCCGGCTTCGGCGATCTTGCGGGCCAGCTCTTCCAGCTCGCCCGGCGCATCGTCCAGGTCACCCAGTTCTTTCTGGATGGCCTTCATCTGTTCGTTGAGGTAGTACTCGCGCTGGCTCTTTTCCATCTGCGACTTCACGCGGCCGCGGATGCGCTTTTCCATCTGCTGCACGTCGATCTCGCCGTCGACCAGGCCGACCAGCATTTCCAGGCGCTCGCCCACGGCCAGCGTTTCCAGCAGGCGCTGCTTGTCGGCCAGGCGCACGCTGATGTGCGCGGCGATGGTGTCGGCCAGGCGCGCCGGCTCGTCGATGCCGGCCAGGGTCTGCAGCAGCTCCGGCGGCAGCTTGCGGTTGGTCTTCACGTACTGCTCGAACAGCGACATCAGCGAGCGGGCAATCGCCTCGATCTCGCGCGGTTCGCGGGCGTCTTCGGCCTCGATCTCCACGGCCTGGCCGTGCAGCGAGCCGTCGCGCTCGTCGACGTGGGTGACCTGTACGCGCGACAGGCCTTCGACCAGCACCTTGATGGTGCCGTCGGGCAGCTTCAGCAGCTGCAGCACCTGCGCCAGGGTACCGACCTGGTACAGGTCGGCAGCGTGCGGGTCGTCGGTTTCGGCGGACTTCTGCGCCAGCAGCAGGATGCGCTTGTCTGCCTCCATTGCCTGTTCGAGCGCGTGCATGGACTTGTCACGGCCGACGAACAGCGGAATGACCATGTGCGGGAACACCACTACGTCGCGCAGCGGCAGGACCGGCAGGTCGAGGGTCTCACTTGGGGAACGGGCCATGGGGGCTCCAGGGAAGGGGAAAACCGTCTCCGGGAGGGCATCTTCCGGAGACAAAAAAAGCCGATGGCCCCGTTATGGGGCCATCGGCTTTCAGATGCAAGGCGTTCGTGAAAACTACTTTCAAATCAGCAGCTTGAAAGCGTCACTCGGCGCCTGCGGCCTTCTGTTCAGGGGCCGCCGGGGTCTGGTAGATCAGGTACGGCTCGGACTTGTGTTCGATCACCGATTCGTCCACCACCACCTTGCTGACGTTTTCCTGCGACGGCAGGTCGTACATGGTGTCCAGCAGGACCGATTCGACGATGGTACGCAGGCCACGGGCACCGGTCTTGCGCTTCAGCGCCTTGCGGGCAATGGCCGACAGGGCATCCGGGCGGAACTCCAGCTCCACGTTCTCCATCTCGAACAGCTTCTTGAACTGCTTGGTGATGGCGTTCTTGGGCTCGGTCAGGATCTTGATCAGGGCCGGCTCGTCCAGCTCTTCCAGGGTCGCCACGACCGGCAGGCGGCCGACAAACTCGGGAATCAGGCCGAACTTGATCAGGTCTTCCGGCTCGACTTCGGCCAGCACCTTGCCCACTTCCTGCTTGCGCTCGCTGCTCTTCACCTTGGCGCCGAAGCCGATGCCGCCGGCGTCGTTGGAGCGCTGCTGGATCACCTTGTCCAGGCCGGCGAACGCGCCGCCGCAGATGAACAGGATGTTCTTGGTGTCCACCTGCAGGAATTCCTGCTGCGGATGCTTGCGCCCGCCCTGCGGCGGCACGCTGGCCACGGTGCCTTCGATCAGCTTCAGCAGGGCCTGCTGCACGCCTTCGCCGGACACGTCGCGGGTGATCGACGGGTTCTCGCTCTTGCGCGAGATCTTGTCGATTTCATCGATGTAGACGATGCCCTGCTGTGCCTTCTCGACGTCGTAGTCGCACTTCTGCAGCAGCTTCTGGATGATGTTTTCCACATCCTCGCCCACGTAACCGGCTTCGGTCAGCGTGGTGGCGTCGGCCATGGTGAACGGCACGTTGAGCAGGCGGGCCAGGGTTTCGGCCAGCAGCGTCTTGCCCGAACCGGTCGGGCCGACCAGCAGGATGTTCGACTTCGCCAGTTCGACGTCGTCGTTCTTCTGCCGGCTCTCGATGCGCTTGTAGTGGTTGTACACGGCCACGGCCAGCGTGCGCTTGGCGCGATTCTGGCCGATCACGTACTGATCGAGCACCTCGAGGATCTCGCGCGGCTTGGGCAGCGAACTGCGCGCCGACTGCGCCTTTTCCTCAAGTTCCTCACGGATGATGTCGTTGCACAGCTCTACGCATTCATCGCAGATGAACACGCTCGGACCCGCAATCAGCTTGCGCACTTCATGCTGGCTCTTGCCGCAGAAAGAGCAGTAGAGGATCTTGCCGGTGTCCGTGGAACGACCTTGGCGGTCTTCGCTCATGCTTCGCTTACCCAGTTACCCCACCCGCTGAACGGGGGTTCGATTCGAGAATAGCACAGGGCCGGAGGGACACCAGTCCCGGTCCGACCCTGCAGGAACGAGGCCTCCCTGGCCCCGTGAAGGCCGGTCAGCCGGCCTGGATCGACTCTTCCGGACGACGCTCCAGCACCTGGTCGACCAGGCCGTACGCCACCGAGTCGACCGCGCTCTTGAAGTTGTCGCGCTCGGTGTCGCGGGCGATCGTTTCCAGCGACTGGCCGGTGTGCTTGGCCAGCACTTCGTTCAGGCGCGAACGCAGGGTCAGGATCTCGCGGGCGTGGATGTCGATATCGGTCGCCTGGCCCTGGAAGCCGCCCAGCGGCTGGTGGATCATCACGCGCGAGTTCGGCAGCGCATAACGCTTGCCGGCAGCGCCCGAGGCCAGCAGCAGCGCGCCCATCGAGGCGGCCTGGCCGACGCAGATGGTGCTGACGTCCGGCTTGATGTACTGCATGGTGTCGTAGATCGCCATACCGGCGGTGACCACGCCACCGGGCGAGTTGATGTAGATGCTGATGTCCTTTTCCGGGTTTTCCGCTTCCAGGAACAGCAGCTGCGCCACCACCACGTTGGCCATGTGATCGTCGATCGGGCCCACCAGGAAGATCAGGCGCTCCTTCAACAGGCGCGAATAGATGTCGTAGGCACGCTCGCCGCGGCTGGTCTGCTCGACCACCATGGGCACCATGTTCAGGGCTTTGGTCCGGTTGTCCATTTCGTGAGGTACCTATCTTGGGGGAAACACCCCCGCGCCAGGTATGGCGCGGGGTTTGGGACGATCGGCCCGATCTTACTGGCGGATCGCGTCCTGGAACGACAGCTTTTCTTCGGTGTGCTGGGCGCGCTCGGCGATCCAGTCGATCACCTGCTCTTCCATCACACGGTTCTGCAGACCCGACATGAGCTGGGGGTCGTTGCGGTACATCTCAATGACCTGCTCCGGCTCTTCGTAGGTCGAGGCAATCAGGCGCATCGTTTCGTTCAGGCGCTTGGGGTCCAGGCGCAGATCGTTGCCGCGGGCCACTTCGCCCACCACCAGGCCGACCAGCACGCGCTTGGCAGCGGCGTCCTTGAAGCCTTCATGGGCATCGGCCGGCACCTGGCCGACGTTCTGGCCGTTGCGGCGGGCCTGCTCGACCTGCTGGGCCAGCATGGCGCGGGCTTCGTTCTCGACCAGGCGCGGCGGCATTTCCACCGAGGCGTAGGCGGCGATCAGCTGCTCACCCACCTCGCGGCGCAGGCGGTTCATCAGCGCGCCCTTCAGCTCACGCTCCAGGTTGGCGCGGATGTCGCTGCGGAACTGCTCGACGTCGCCGCCCTTCACGCCGAAGCTCTTGATGAAGGCTTCGTCCACCGCCGGCACGACCGGCTCGGACACTTCAGCCACCTTCACGGTGACCTGCACGGTCTTGCCGGCCAGCACCGGCACGCGCCAGTCAGCCGGGAAGTCCACGTCCAGGGTCTTTTCTTCACCCTTGGCCAGGCCGACCAGGCCCTTCTCGATGGTGTCGAACATCATGCCCTGGCCGAGCACGATCGAACCCTTCTCGGTGCCCTCGGCCGGCAGGCGCTCTTCGCCAGCCTGCGACCAGGTTTCCACCGCGACCAGATCACCGTCCTGCGCGCCACGGCTGACCGGGGCCCAGGTACGGCGCTGGTTCTGCAGGTTTTCGATCATCTGGTCGATGTCGGCATCGGTGATCTCGGCCGAGTGGCGGACCACGGTCAGCTTGCTGACGTCCAGGTCGCCGAAGTCCGGTACCACTTCCACGGTGGCCACGAAGGAGAATTCGCCTTCCTCGCCCTTGTCGATGCGCGGGCTGCCGACGATGCGCAGGTCGTGCTCACGCACGGCCGCGTCGAAGGTTTCGCGCAGCAGGCCGTCCAGCGCCTCGCCACGGACCTGCGCGCCGAAACGCTGCTCGATCACCTTGGCCGGCACCTTGCCCGGACGGAAACCCTTGATGCGGGTGGTACGGGCGATTTCGCCCAGGCGGCCGTTGATGTGGCTCTGCAGACGGTCTTCCGGCAGCGAGAAGCTCAGGCGGCGTTCCAGGTTGCCGGTGGATTCGATAGAAGCTTGCATGTTGACTCCTGCCACCGGTGGCGCCCTGGCCCCCGGCTCGATGATGGATGAATCGGTTGTAAGGACACGGCGTCTGGGACGCGCCTGCATTGCCGCAGCCCTTTAGTTTCGCCCAATTCGGCGTGCACTGCCAGCGCGCGGCGGTCAAGCGGCCGCGCAGGGCCCGATCAGGGCGGGGACAGGCCGGCACTGGTGCGAAAGGGGGGACTCGAACCCCCACGCCTTGCGGCACTGGAACCTAAATCCAGGGCGTCTACCAATTCCGCCACTTTCGCGTGGCCGGCACAGGCATTCATTGTCGCAGGCGGGGCTGCAAAGCGGAAGGCGTGACAAAGCTGAACACGCCGGTTTCAGGGGCCAGGCGCGGCCGTGGTGGGTGCCGGGGCCGGCATCGCCGCAGTCAGGCGTTCGGCCAGCGCGCGGTAGATCGGCACGTGGCAGACCCACGACGAGGCCACCCGCGCCAGCAGCACCGCCGCCAGGATCGGCAGCAGCATGTCGCTGGTATCGGTCAGTTCCAGCGAAATGACCGCCGAGGTGAGCGGCGCCTGGGTCACCCCGGTCAGGTAGGCGCACATGCCCAGCACCACCACCGCGGCCGGGTCCACGCCCGGCAGCAGCACGGCCAGGTTGTGGCCGATTCCCGCGCCCACGGCCAGCGCCGGCGAGAACAGCCCGCCGGGAATACCGGCCACATACGACACCAGGTTGGCGGCAAACTTCATCACCCCGAAGCTGTGCCCCACCCCGCCACCGCCCTGCACCAGTTCGCGGGCCTGCTCGTAGCCGGTACCGAACGCGCCCAGCCCGAACACCAGACCGAGCACGGCCAGGGCCAGCCCACAGGCGCCGGCGAACAGCACGGGGTGCGCACTGCGGCTGCGCCCGAGCCAGCGCGGCCTACCATCCACCGCCGCCAGCACCAATCGGCTGAAGAACCCACCGGCCAGGCCACCCACCAGCCCACACAGCAGCACCGCCAGCCAGCCCATGCCCAGCGGCAGCGTGGCGCTGACCCGGCCGAAATAGGTGTAGTTGCCGAGCAGGCCCAACGACACCACGCCAGCCACGATGACTGCGGTCAGCAGGGTGCCGGAGAAGCGGTGTTCGAAGCGGCCGGACAGCTCTTCAATGGCGAACACCACGCCCGCCAAGGGGGTGTTGAAGGCAGCGGCGATACCGGCGGCGCCACCGGCCAGCAGGAAGTGGGTCGCCTGGCGTGGATCGCGGAAGCCGAACGCGCGGCCGATCATGTACATCAGGCTGGCGCCGATGTGCACGGTCGGGCCTTCGCGCCCGACCGATGCACCACCCAGCAGGGCCAGCACGGTCAGGCCAAGCTTGCCCAGCGACACCGGCAGGGACAGGTTCTGCTTGCGGAAGGCACGGTCGGGCGTGTCCAGCGCGGCGATCACCTGTGGGATGCCACTGCCCCGGGTCGGCCGCAGAATGCCCTGGGTCAGCCAGGCCAGCAGGGCGAACAGCGCCGGGGTCAGCAGCAGCGGCCACCACGGCGAGGCGTCGTGCACGCGGCGGAACACCGAGAACGCCGCGTCGCTGGCCTTGGCGAAGACAATCGCGGCCAGCGCCACGGCCACCGCGCCACCCCACAGGGCCAGGCGCTCCAGCCATTGCTGGCGCGAACCCAGCCAGCGCGGGCGGGAATGGGAGGTATCGGGATCCATGCCGATATTTTCCCACCCCCACTGCGCAGGCACTGTGCAGGGCTTGGCCGTCCCCCTTGCCAGGGTCAGGGCGCGGGATCGACCGGCTGGGCGGGCTGGGCATCGTCGCCCGCCGCAGCCGCCTCGGCTTCGTCCAGGGTGCGGAGTTGCATCGCCTGCCCATCGGCCGAACGCTGCACGGCGATACCTGCGGGGGCGGACAGCTGCCCTTCGGCGGGATCCAGCGGCTGCGCGGGCTGGAACGCACTGCCCTCCGGGCGTTCGACAGTGTGCGCGGGATCGGGCGCTGCCACGGCGGCCTCCGCCTGCGTCGGAGGGTCAACTGCGACACATCCCGCAGTGGCGATCGCGACAAGCATTGCCACGGCGACGGCATGACGATTGATCGGGGCCATCAAAACATTCCTGGAAGATGCGCACGGCGGCGCGGAATCTTCATTGGGAAGCACTCGCCCAGGGCGCGCTGGGATGCAGCGCACATCCTGCAGAACATCGCTGACGCATGTGGCACGGATGCGACCTTGAGGCGCCGCGCCCCTGTCGCGAATAGCGCAGAAAAGAAAAAAGCCACCTGGCGGACCAGGTGGCTTTCGTCTTGGTGGGCTGTCAAGGATTCGAACCTTGGACCTATTGATTAAGAGTCAACTGCTCTACCAACTGAGCTAACAGCCCGAAATCGGGGCGCGAATTATGACCCGATCCGCGAGGGCGTTGCAAGCACTTTCTTCAACAGCGTTGAAACAAGTACTGCAACCGGCGATCCATCGCGGGGGTTACATCTGAAGAAAAAAGCCACCTGGCGAACCAGGTGGCTTCCGTCTTGGTGGGCTGTCAAGGATTCGAACCTTGGACCTATTGATTAAGAGTCAACTGCTCTACCAACTGAGCTAACAGCCCGTGAAACTCAGACGCACATTGTAACGTGCATTCTGTTTATTGCAATACCGTGTCGGCGCTGCCGATGCGGTTGAATCAGTGGGGTGGCTGAGGGGATTCGAACCCCCGACCACCGGAATCACAATCCGGTACTCTAACCAACTGAGCTACAGCCACCACTGAAACTTTCGCTGCACCGCCGATGCTGCTGGCGCTGAAGCTTGAAACGTTGCCCGGGGCCGTGACCGAAGTTCCGATCCGCCGAAGCGAGTCCGACATTCTGGTGCAGCCGCCGCGCTTTTGCAAGCACTTCTTCACATCGGGCCGGCGATACCCTGGACTGTCGCGCCAATGGCGCGCCCGACAGGAATCGAACCTGTAACCGCCGGCTTAGAAGGCCGGTGCTCTATCCAGTTGAGCTACGGGCGCCCGAACCGGAACGGCGTCCAATCCGACATGGCGTGGGATTGGTCGGGGTAGAGGGATTCGAACCCCCGACATCCTGCTCCCAAAGCAGGCGCGCTACCAGACTGCGCTATACCCCGGTGATGCTTCCCCACCAGGCACAGGCCCGGCGAGCTGGCCATTGTGGCCAAGCGCGGCGCAGCCTGTCAACGCGGCCGGCAGGAACTGGGGCGCCCCGGCGCGACCACCACAGCAGCGTAAGCAGCCATCGGCTATGCTCGCAGCCAGCGGCCGGATGGCCGTATCGATCCCTTTTCGCACGGAGACTTCGCATGCGCAGCGGCAACCCGGCTCTTTCCGAGTCGACCTTCCTGGACCTGGCCAGCGGCTCGGTGGTCACCCACCCCGACCAGGCCATGACCCTCAATGGCACCGTCAACAAGACCGGCATCCTGCTGCTGTTGACCGTGCTGACCGCTGCCTTTGCCTGGAACCAGACCGTGGACGACTACGGCCAGGTGATGGCCGGGGCGAAGCTGTACGCCATGGGCGGCGCGATCGGCGGCCTGGTGCTGGCGCTGATCACCGTGTTCAAGAAGGAATGGTCGCCGGTGACCGCGCCGCTGTACGCGCTGGTGGAAGGCCTGTTCCTGGGTGCCATTTCCGCGGTGTTCGAGCTGCGCTTCCCGGGCATCGTGTTCCAGGCCGTGCTGCTCACCTTCGGTACCCTGTTCGCCCTGTTGATGGCCTACCGCAGCGGCCTGATCAAGGCGACCGAGAACTTCAAGCTTGGTGTGGTCGCGGCCACCGGCGGCATCGCCCTGCTTTACCTGGCCTCCTTCGTGCTGGGCTTCTTCAACATCAACGTACCGGTGATCCATGACGCCAGCTGGCTGGGCATTGCCTTCAGCCTGTTCGTAGTGGTGGTGGCCGCACTGAACCTGGTGCTGGATTTCGACTTCATCGAAAGCGGCGTGGCCCAGCGTGCACCGAAGTACATGGAGTGGTATGGCGCATTCGGCCTGATGGTGACCCTGGTCTGGCTGTACGTCGAATTCCTGCGCCTGCTGTCGAAGATCCAGCAGCGCTGATCGCAGACACTGCCGTAAACGACAAACCGCGATCCGCAAGGGTCGCGGTTTTTTTCATCTGGAACCCCACGCCATGCAGAACACGTCCCTCCCCCGCTTCCACAGCTACCGCCCGGCCGAAGGCCATGGCCTGCCGCACGATCCGTTCAACGCCATCATCGGTCCGCGCCCGATCGGCTGGATCTCCAGCTGCAACGCCGAGGGCGCGCTGAACCTGGCGCCCTACAGCTTCTTCAACGCGTTCAACTACATCCCGCCGATCATCGGCTTCTCCAGCCAGGGCCGCAAGGATTCGCTGCACAACATCGAGGCCACCGGCGAGTTCGTCTGGAACCTCGCCACGTTCGAGCTGGCCGAGGCGATGAACGAGAGCTGCCGCGCGGTGCCGCCGGAGGTGGACGAGTTCGCCCTGGCCGGGCTGACCCCGCTGGCGTCCGCCCAGGTGCGCCCGCCGCGCGTCGCGCAGAGCCCGGTCAGCATGGAGTGCCGCTGCACGCAGATCGTGCGCCTGCGCGATGCCGCCGGGCAGGACACCAACGGCTGGCTGGTGCTGGGCGAAGTAGTGGCCGTGCATATCGACCAGCGACTGCTGGTGGATGGCATCTACGACACCGCGGCTGGCGATCCCATCCTGCGCGGTGGCGGCCCGGCCGACTACTTCCGGGTCAGTGCCGAACAACGCTTCCGCATGTTCCGCCCGGCCTGAGCATCAGCCACTGCGCCACGCCGCATAGTGCGTGGCCAGATGGTCGATCAGCGCCCGCACCTTGGGCGCCAGCGCACGTGCGTGCGGATACAGCGCGAAGTAGCAGCGCTGGCCGCCATGCCAGGCCGGCAGCACGCGCACCAGGCGACCGGCACGCAGGTCCTCCTGAACGGTCAATGCGGTGAACAGACTGATGCCCATGCCCGCCAGCACCGCCGCATACAGGGCCGGCGTGGCATCCACGCGCAGGCGCTGGCCGGCGTCGATCGTGGCGGTCGCGGCACGCGGGCCGTGCAAGTGCCACGGCGCACTGGCAGCGGTGGGGCTGAAGCCCAGCAGCGCATGCTGCTGCAGATCCGCCACCTGCCGCGGCAAGCCATGCCGGGCCAGATACGCCGGTGCCGCCACCAGGATGCGTGGGCAACGGGCCAGCTCGCGCGCTACCAGCTGGCTGTCCGGCAGCGATGGCGCAATGCGCAGCGCGAGATCGAAACCGCCGCCCACGATGTCGACCAGTTGATCGTCGGCCGACAGATCGAGCGAGACCTGCGGGTAGCGGGCGAGGAAAGCCGGCAGCCAATGCGGCAGTTCCTGGCTGGCCACCACCTGGGGCACGCTGATGCGCAGGCGCCCACTGGGCTGCGCCTGGCCGGCGCGGGCGCGGTCGTCGGCCGCTTCCAGGCGATCCAGCAGGCCGACTGCTTCGCCGTAGTACTCGCGGCCTGCCTCGGTGAGCGACAGGCGGCGGCTGTTGCGGTCGAGCAGGCGCACCTGCAGGTGCTCTTCCAGTTGCCGTAGTTGCCGCGACATTGCCGAATGGGTGGTGCCCTGGCGCTCGGCGGCGGCGCTGAAACTGCCTGCTTCGACGATGGCGCGCAGCGCGCGCAGGGCGGCGAAGTGATCCATCGAAGACAGCTCCCGGAAGCGGAGCCCGCGATCTGCGGGCCCCGCCAGCTTATCAAGCGCCGTCGCCAGCCTTGCGCACCGGCAGTGCCAGAACCGCATCGGTGCTCAGCACCTGGCCGAAGGCATCTTCGATCTGCGCCAACGATGCCTCGTGCAGCGCGCGGTGACCGATACGCTGGCCACCAACCAGGTCCAGGTCGCGGCTGGCGGTGGCATCGCTGGCCACGAGCACGCGGTAGCCGCGCGGGGCGGCGGCGGCGTCACGGGCAGCACCGACCACGCAGGCGTGGGTCTGCAGGCCGGTCACGATCAGGGTGTCGATGCCGGCATCCTTCAGCGCCTGGTCCAGCACGGCGGCCGAGGCACCGGCGAACACGCTCACGTTGTCCTTCTGCACCACGGTGTCGCCCGGGCGCGGCTGCAGGTCACGGTGGAACGCGGCGTAGACGCTGCCCTGTGCGAACAGGGGGGCAGCGGCCGGCAACACGTGCTGCACGTGGATGACGCGGATGCCATTGGCATCGGCGAAATCGACCACGCGCTTGGCCTGGCGCAGCGCCGCCTTGCCATCGGGAATGACCATGCGCCCGCCGCTGAAGCCCGGCGCGGCACTGGCATCGAAGTATTCGTTCTGGAAGTCGATGACCAGCACCGCGGTTTTCGCTGCATCCAGTGCAGTGACCGAAGGCGCACCGGCCATGTGGCGGATGGTGGGATGGGAAGGCTCGGCCGCAGCGACGGGGGTGGTGGCGGCGATGCCGATCAGGCTGGCCAGGCCAAACGCGGAAAGGTTCATGGGGCAGCTCGTGTGCATGGGAAAGTCGGCACAGGATGCGCAGCCGACAGCGCACGGACCAGCCGTGTTCCGGCACATGATCTGTGCGGGAAACGCACAGATGGGCGTTCCGCCATCCACGCGTGCGTGGATCCACCCGCAAACGCAACGGGGCGCCCGAAGGCGCCCCGCTGGGTATCCAACCGCGATCGACCGTCCGCTTACAGGCGGGTGGCGATGGCCTTGGCGAAGCCCATGGTGGTGCCGGTGCCGCCCAGGTCGCCGGTCAGCGAATCCTTGGCTTCCATGGTGGCCACGATGGCCTTGCGCAGGCGCTCGGCGTTTTCCGGCTGGCCGATATGGTCCAGCATCTGTGCGGCCGCCAGCAGCAGCGCGCACGGGTTGGCCTTGCCCTGGCCGGCGATGTCCGGCGCGGTGCCGTGCACGGCTTCGAAGATCGCCGCGTCCTTGCCGATGTTGGCACCGGGGGCCAGGCCCAGGCCGCCGACCAGACCGGCGCAGAGGTCGGAGATGATGTCGCCGAACAGGTTGGTGGTGACGATCACATCGAACTGTTCCGGACGCATCACCAACTGCATGCAGCAGTTGTCGACGATCATTTCCTGGAACTCGATATCCGGGTACTGCGCGGCCACTTCACGGGCGACGTTCAGGAACAGGCCCGAGGTCGACTTGATGATGTTGGCCTTGTGCACGGCGGTGACCTTCTTGCGGCCGACGCTGCGGGCCAGCTCGAAGGCGTAGCGCACGATGCGCTCGGAGCCCTTGCGGGTGATGCGGGTGCCCGAGAACGCAGTCTCACCATCGGCCGAGACTTCCTGACCTTCAGCCAGGTACGCGCCTTCGGTGTTCTCACGCACGGTGATCAGGTCGACGTTGTCGAAACGCGACTTGGTGTTCGGGAAGGTGTGGGCCGGACGTACGTTGGCGTACAGGTCGAAATGGCGGCGCAGGCTGACGTTGATCGAGGTGAAGCCACCACCGACCGGGGTGGTCAGCGGGCTCTTCAGCGCCACCTTGTTGCGCGCGATCGATTCCAGGGTCACCGCCGGCATCAGGTCGCCGTGCTTTTCCAGGGCCACCAGGCCGGCGTCGGCGTCTTCGTATTCCAGGCCAGCGTTCAGCTGGTCCAGCACGTACAGGGTGGCGTCCATGATTTCCGGGCCGATGCCGTCGCCGCGGATGACCGTAATTTTCTGCGTCATTGATCGATGTTCCGAACAGGGGGAAGTACGCCGTCCGGACGTGCCCGGAAACGCCGGCGCAAAGGAAGTTTCACCCGCAATTATGCCTTAGCCGGGGGCGGCTACCCAAGTAGACGATGGTCCCGGCCCGGGCCAAGACATAATTGCCCGCGCATTCCTCCTCTACCCCCGCCTGTCGGCGCGCCCCTTCAACAAGAAGGGGCTCCTCGGCTGAGAGATAGCGGGAAAGACCCTTGGCGCGTCCGGTCGCGCCGGGCCGCGCATCATGACCCGGCGAGCGCCATCGAGACGAACGCATCGCCATGCGCGGGAAGCCTGCCGCCGGGCCGTGGACAGGATTCATGCCCGGCGGCTGTTCGTTCAGCTGCGCGCCGGGATTGGCCCGGCGTTGTCTCAGTGCTCGTGCGCTTCGGGGGCGGCGGCGCCGCCTTCGAGCTGGTCGAGGAAATCGACGGCGCGGCGCAGGTGCGGAATGACGATCGAACCGCCCACCACCAGGCCCACCGAGAAGGTCTCGAAGAACTCTTCGCGGGTCACCCCCGCTTCCTTGCACTGGGCAACGTGGTAGCTGATGCAGTCATCGCAGCGCAGCACCATCGAGGCCACCAGGCCCAGCAGTTCCTTGGTCTTCACATCCAGCGCGCCGGCCTGGTAGGTCTGCGTGTCCAGCGCGAAGAAGCGGCGCACGACCTGGTTGGGTTCACCCAGGATGCGCTCGTTCATGCGCTTGCGGAATGCGGTGAACTCGGCGATCCGGTCCTTGCTGCCCTCGTCGGCGGCGCTCATGCCTGGCCCTGCCCGGCCAGCAGCGGCTCAAGCTTGCCTTCACGGTGCAGGGCCATCATGTCGTCATAGCCTCCCACGTGGACTTCACCCACGAAGATCTGCGGCACGCTGGTACGGCGGGTCAGGGCCATCATCTTCTCTCGCTCGGCCGGGTCCAGGTCGATGCGGACCTCGGTCCACTGCTGGCCCTTGCTCTTGAGGAAGTTCTTGGCGGCCACGCAGTACGGGCAGACGGCGGTGGAATAGATGGTGATGGCGGGGCTGGCGCCGGTGGGCTGGGCTGTCACGGGAAACTCCACGATGGATCGACGGTCTGTATATGGTACCGGTGCGCTGGAATTTCCACGCCACCACCGCAACACTGTGGATTAACGAAGGGTTGCCCCCTGCCCTGCCACGCTGTGCCCGCCCTGCCCCGAGGATGTCCCGCTTGCGAGCCCTGCTGCTGACCACCGCCGTTACCCTGGCCCTGGCCATGCCGCCGGCCCGCGCCCAGGAAAAGCTGCCCGACATCGGCTCGTCGGCCGGCGAGCTGCTGACCCCGGCCCGCCAGGCCGAGTACGGCGCCATGATGCTGCGCGAGCTGCGCAACTACGGTTACCTGCTGGACGACCCCCTGGTGAACGACTGGCTGCAGACCATGGGCACCCGGCTGGGCTCCAACAGCGACCAGCCCCGCCAGTCCTACACCTTCTTCATGATGAAGGACCGGCAGATCAACGCCTTCGCCACCCTGGGCGGCTATATCGGGGTCAACGCAGGCCTGGTGCTGACCGCCGAGCGCGAAGATGAAGTGGCCGCGGTGCTGTCCCATGAAATCGCCCACGTCACCCAGCAGCACGTGCTGCGCGGGGTGGAACGGGCCCAGCGCGACCAGATTCCGATCCTGCTGGGCATGCTGGCGGCGGTGGTGGCCGCCCAGGCCAGCGGCGGCAATTCGTCCGGCGACGCCACCATGGCCGCGATCAGTTCCGGCATGGGGCTGATGCAGCAGCGGCAGATCAACTACACCCGCTCCAACGAATCCGAAGCCGACCGCCTGGGCATCCGCACCCTGTCGCGCAGCGGTTACGACGTAGACGCGATGGCCGGCTTCTTCGAGCGCATGTCCGCGGCCATGCGCGGCAACGACGGCGGCTACAGCATTCCCGACTTCCTGCGCACCCACCCGGTCAACACCACGCGCATCAGCGAAGCCAAGGCGCGCGCCGAGCAGATGAAGAAGGACACGGTGGTGCTGACCACCACCACCCCCGGCGGTGAGCGCAAGGAGCGGGTCAACCCGGCCGACCCCAGCCTGTCCGAGCCGCTGTTGCGCGGCAACAACCCATTGTTGCCCGGCAGCGTGCTGCGCCTGCCGATCGGCCAGCTCAACCGCGGCCCCAGCGGCGATTTCGACTGGGCCCGCGAGCGCCTGCGCGTGCTCAGTGGCGACAACAGCGGCGAGGTGGACCGCGAGTACGCCGATCTGGCCAAGCGGCAGAAGAACGGGCTGACCGATGCGCAGCGCTATGGCCAGGCCCTGGCCGGCATGCGCGGCGGCCGCAGCGGTGCGGCGCAGTCGCGCCAGGCACTGGCCGCCCTGGTCCAGACCCATCCGGACAACCTGTGGCTGGCACTGGCCCTGGCCGAAGCCGAATCGCGCTCGGGCCAGCCCGCCCAGGCCAACGCACGCTTCGAACAGCTGCTGCGCCAGCACCCCAACAGCCGACCGGTGGCGCTGACCTATGCCGAGATCCTGAACGAACAGGGCGGCCGCGAGGCCGGCCAGCGCGCCCAGACCATGCTGCGCCCGCTGCTGTCGCAAAGTGGTAACGATCCGGTCTTCCAGCAGCGTTACGCCCGTGCCAGCGAACTGGCCGGGGACAGCGTGCGCGCAAGCGAAGCCTATGCCGAGGCCGCCTTCCTGGGAGGCCGCCCGGAACAGGCGCTGATGCAGCTGCAGGCGCTGAAGCGCAATCCGGAGCTGGACTACGTGGGCCGCGCCCGCGTGGATGCGCGCATCGAGGCGATCACCCCCACCGTGCTGGAGCTGCGCCGCCAGGGCGTGCAGGACCCGGAGCTGGACCGCCGTTGAAGCGCGGATGACCGGTGTGTGGCAGCAGGAGATTTATCCGGCCGGGTCGTCACAAACATGTCATCAAACCGTAGTCTACTGGCACCACTCCAGTAACCGAGCCCTACGGTGTCCTCGTGCAGAAACGCATCCTGATCGTCGATGACGAGCCCGCGATCCGAGAAATGGTCGCCTTCGCCCTGCGCAAGGGCGATTACGAGCCGGTGCACGCGGGCGATGCCCGTGAAGCCCAGACCGCCATCGCCGACCGCGTGCCGGACCTGATCCTGCTGGACTGGATGCTGCCGGGCACCAGCGGCCTGGATCTGGCCCGTCGCTGGCGCAAGGAAACGCTGACCCGCGAAGTGCCGATCATCATGCTGACCGCACGCGGCGAAGAGAATGATCGCGTGGGCGGCCTGGAAGCCGGCGTGGACGACTACGTGGTCAAGCCCTTCTCCGCGCGCGAACTGCTGGCGCGCATCCGCGCGGTCATGCGCCGCGCCCGCGATGACGACGAGGACGGCAGCGTGTCGGTCGGCCCGATCCGCATCGACGGCGCCGCCCACCGCGTGTTCGCCAACGACCAGCCGGTGCCGATCGGCCCGACCGAATACCGCCTGCTGCACTTCTTCATGACCCACCCCGAACGCGTGTACACCCGCGCGCAGCTGCTGGACCATGTGTGGGGCGGCAGCGTGTACGTGGAGGAGCGCACCATCGACGTGCACATCCGCCGCCTGCGCAAGACGCTGGAACCGTTCAACGCCGAGAACATGGTGCAGACCGTGCGCGGCGCCGGTTACCGCTTCTCCACCGCGACCTGAGCCTCGTCGTGCCGGCACCGCGCACCTGCCGGTGCCGGTGTCGGCAACTCTGCTATAACCCTCGGTTCACCGCGTGAACCGCCGCCTCCAACGACGAGACCGCAATGCCCCGCCACATCCGCTCCGCCTGGTTGAAGACGCTGGCCTCCGTGGCAGCGGTGTTGGTGCTGGCCGGCGTGGTCGGGTGGTTCAGTGGGCATCTGTGGCTGTGCATCGCGCTGGCCGCGCTGGCCACGCTGACCTGGCACTACTGGCGCCTGCGCAGCGTGCTGCGCCGGCTGACCGCACGCCAGCGCTGGGAAACCGCCGAGGAAGGCTCCGGCGTGTGGAACGAACTGGACCGTCTGCTGTACCGCAACCAGGTGGAAATGCGCGTGCGCAAGCGCCGCCTGCTGGACATGCTGCGCAGCTACCGTGCCGCCGCCGCCGCGCTGCCCGATGCGGTGGTGGTGCTGGACCGCAACAGCCAGCGCGTGCAGTGGTTCAACGAAGCGGCCACCGCCCTGCTCGGCCTGCACCACCCCGGCGATCTGGGCGAAGCGCTGGTGGACCGCCTGCAACCGATGCCGCTGGCCCACTGGCTGGCCGGCGGGCGCAATGCCGAACCGATCCTGGACGTGCCCTCGCCGGTCGACCCGGCCATCCGCCTGAACCTGCGGCTGATTCCCTACTCGCAGGACTACTGGCTGCTGATCGCGCGCGATGTCAGCAAGCTGCTGCGGCTGGAACAGGTGCGCCGCGATTTCGTCGCCAACGTGTCGCACGAACTGCGCACGCCGCTGACCGTGGTGCATGGCTACCTGGACATGATGGACCCGGAGGATTTCCCCGGCACCGGCCCGATGCTGGAAGAAATGCGCAAGCAGAGCCAGCGCATGGCCCAGCTGGTGGAAGACCTGCTGACCCTGTCGCGGCTGGAATCGCAGGAACACAGCGAGGAAGAGACCGTGGCCATGCAGCCGATGCTGGCCACCCTGCGCCGCGAAGCGGAGGCACACAGCCAGGGCCGCCACCAGATCAACGTGGACGACCTGGCCGGGGTGGACCTGCAGGGCTCGACCAAGGAGCTGCACAGCGCCTTCTCCAACCTGGTGACCAACGCCGTGCGCTACACCCCGGCCGGTGGCCGCATCGACGTGCAGTTCCGCCGCGAAGGCGACGGCGTGGTGCTGGCCGTGCGCGATACCGGTTACGGCATTCCGGCCAGCCACCTGCCGCGCCTGACCGAACGGTTCTACCGGGTGTCCAGCAGCCGCTCGCGCGAGAGCGGCGGCACCGGCCTGGGTCTGTCCATCGTCAAGCACATCCTCGGCCTGCACCACGCCCGGCTGGAGATCGACAGCGAAGTCGGCAAGGGCTCGGTGTTTGCCTGCCATTTCGATGCCGACCACGTACGAACGCGCGACACCGCCCCCCTGACTTCCATCGAAGAATGACGCCATGAGCAGCCTCGGATCCCTCCCCCTCCCCGTGAGCCCGGACAGCGATCCGTTGCGCGACCCGGCGCTGTACATCAACCGCGAGCTGTCGCAGCTGGATTTCAACTTCCGCGTGCTGGCCCAGGCCATGGACACGCAGGTGCCGCTGCTGGAGCGCCTGCGCTTCATGTGCATTTCCTGCACCAACCTGGATGAGTTCTTCGAGATCCGTGCCGCGGCCGTGCGCCACGCGCAGGAATTCGGCCTGCCGCCGGCCCCCGATGGCATGAGCCCTCAGACCATCCTCAATGCCATCCACGAGCGCGCCGCCGAACTGGTGGACCAGCAGTACCGCTGCTGGAACGAGACCCTGCGCCCGGCGCTGATGGAAGCGGGCATCGGCGTACTTGGCCGCCATTCCTGGAGCGACCGCCAGCGCCGCTGGCTGCGCGCGTACTTCCGCAACGAGATCATGCCGGTGCTGTCGCCGCTGGGCCTGGACCCGGCGCATCCGTTCCCGAAGATCCTCAACAAGTCGCTGAACATCGTGGTGGTGCTGAAGGGCACCGACGCGTTCGGCCGCGCCGGCCACCTGGCCATCGTGCGCGCACCGCGCTCGCTGCCGCGCATCATCCAGCTGCCGGAAAAGCTGGGGGGCCCGCAGAACTTCGTGTTCCTGTCCTCGGTCCTGTCCACCTTCGTGGATGAACTGTTCCCGGGCATGGAAGTCCAGGGTGCCTACCAGTTCCGCGTCACCCGCAATTCGGAACTGGTGGTGGACGAGGAAGAAGTGGAGAACCTGGCGCTGGCCCTGCGCGATGAGCTGGTGGACCGCGGCTACCGGCCGGCGGTGCGGCTGGAGATCGCCCATGACATGCCGCGCGAGATCGTGCGCACCCTGCTGCAGAACTTCGGCCTGACCGAGAACGCGGTGTACCGCATCGACGGTCCGGTGAACCTCAACCGCATCATCCAGCTGTATGACCTGATCGCGCAGCCGGACCTGAAGTACCCGCCGATGACACCGCGCACGCTGCGCGACAGCGACGGCATCTTCGACACCGTGGCCCGCCAGGACCTGTTGCTGCACCACCCCTTCGATGCGTTCAGCGCAGTGCTGGACCTGATCAAGCAGGCCGCGATCGACCCGAACGTGCTGGCGATCAAGCAGACTCTCTACCGCACCGGCAAGGACTCGCAGATCGTGGAGGCGCTGATCCAGGCCGCCCGCAACGGCAAGGACGTGACCGTGGTGGTGGAACTGCGCGCGCGCTTCGACGAAGAGGCCAACCTGGGCCTGGCCGACCGCCTGCAGGAAGCCGGCGTGCAGGTGGTGTACGGCGTGGTGGGCTACAAGACCCACGCCAAGATGCTGCTGATCGTGCGCCGCGAGGGCCGCAAGCTGCGTCGCTACGTACACCTGGGCACCGGCAATTACCACAGCGGTACCGCCCGCGCGTACACCGACATCAGCCTGATCACTGCAGACGCGGACATCGGCAACGATGTGCACCTGCTGTTCCAGCAGCTGTCGGGGCTGGCCTCGAAGATGAAGCTCAAGCGCCTGCTGCAGTCGCCCTTCACCCTGCACACCGGCATCCTGGCCAGGATCGAGCGCGAAACCCGCGTCGCCGCGGCCGGTCGCCCGGCGCGCATCATCGCCAAGATGAACGCATTGAACGAACCGCAGGTGGTGCGCGCGCTGTACGCCGCCTCGCAGGCCGGGGTGCAGATCGACCTGATCATCCGCGGCGCCTGCACGTTGCGCCCGGGCGTGCCGGGGGTGTCGGACAACATCCGCGTGCGCTCCATCGTCGGCCGTTTCCTGGAACACAGCCGGGTGTACTGGTTCGGCAATGACGGCGCACCGGAAATGTACTGCGCCAGCGCCGACTGGCTGGAACGCAACCTGCTGCGCCGGGTCGAAACCGGCTTCCCGATCCTGGACCCGGAACTGGCCAAGCGGGTCTACCGCGAAGTGCTGCAGAACTACCTGGACGACAACCTCAACGCGTGGCAGCTGGATGCCGAGGGCGTGTACCACAAGCGCGCCCCGGCCCACGACGAAGCACCGCATTCGGCGCAGATGGCGCTGATGCAGGGGCTGTGAACCGGTAGGTGCCGACCTTGGTCGGCACAACGCGCTCCATGCAGAACACTGGGGTCAGAGCCCGTTGCGCAGCAACGGGATCCGACCCCGTGTCGTCCGGACAGCCGGTAGGTGCCGACCTTGGTCGGCACGTTGCAGCCCATCCACGCATGGCGTGGATCTACCGTGTCGACCAAGGTCGACACCTACCCACAGCAGCACAGGACGGCGTCCCCCCAGAACACCGGAGTCAGAGCCCGTTGCGCAGCATCGGGATCCGACCCCGCGCCGTCCGGACAGCCGCAACGTGTCGACCAAGGTCGACACCTACCCACAGCAGCACAGGACGGCGCCCACCCCGTGCCGTCCGGACAGCCGGTAGGTGCCGACCTTGGTCGGCACGTTGGAGCCCATCCACGCATGGCGTGGATCTACCGTGTCGACCAAGGTCGACACCTACCCACAGCAGCACAGGACGGCGCCCACCCCGCGCCGTCCGGACAGCCGGTAGGTGCCGACCTTGGTCGGCACGTTGGAGCCCATCCACGCATGGCGTGGATCTACCGTGTCGACCAAGGTCGACACCTACCCACAGCAGCACAGGACGGCGCCCCCATAACACCGGGGTCAGAGCCCGTTGCGCAGCAACGGGATCCGACCCCACCTGGCCCGACAGTTCACAGGAAACTGTCGAAGGCGGGGTGGGTCCGGTTGCGGGGGTGTCCGCGGCATGGATGCCGCGGCCAAGCCTACAAGGACGTACTTGCGGCGTCCCCCGCAACCGGACCCACCCCGCCATCCCACGGAATGCACGCTTTTGACGTTGACGTTGACGTTGACGTTGACGTTGCATTGAGCAGGTGCAGGGCGCAGCCCTGCCGCACGCCCCCTACAAAATGTGAAGGCCGCGCGGTGACGAGCACACCGCCCCTTCGGCTAACATTCGCCCATGCCGCATACCACCACGACTCCGCCCGCATTGCAGGATGGCGACCTGCTGGCCGCTATCGACCTTGGCTCCAACAGCTTCCACATGGTCATCGCGCGCTACACGCTCGGCCAGCTGCGGGTGATCGACCGCCTGCGCGAAACCGTGCGCATGGCCGATGGCCTGGATGGCAAGGGCGGCCTGTCCGCCGCCGCACGCCAGCGCGCGCTGGAATGCCTGGCCCGCTTCGGCCAGCGCATCCGCAACGTTCCCCCGCACCGGGTGCGCGCCCTGGCCACCAACACCGTGCGCCAGCTGCGCTCGCCGCAGGCCTTCCTGATGCCGGCCGAAACCGCGCTGGGGCATGCCATCGAAGTGGTGAGCGGGCGCGAAGAAGCCCGCCTGATCTACCTGGGCGTGGCCCATGCACAGCCGCCCAAGGCCGACCAGCGGCGCCTGGTGATCGACATCGGCGGCGGTTCCACCGAATTCATCATCGGCCAGGGCATGCAGACCCTGGAACGCGAGAGCCTGCAGGCCGGCTGCATCGCCAGCACCCGCCGCTTCTTCCCCGGCGGCAAGCTCAGCCGCAAGCGCTGGAAGGATGCGCTGGCCGAGATCGGCCGCGAGTTCCAGCCCTTCGCCAGCAAGTACCGCGTGCTGGGCTGGCACGAAGCGCTGGGCTCATCGGGCACGCACAAGGCGATCAGCGAGATCTGCGCCAGCATGAAGCTGAGCAAGGGCGCGATCACCGCCGAAGCCCTGCCGCAGCTGCGCGATGAGCTGCTGAAGGCCAAGAAGATCGACGACATCGAGCTGCCCGGCCTGTCCAGCGACCGCCGGCCGATCATCGCCGGCGGCATCCTGGTGCTGGAAGCCGCCTTCCAGGCGCTGGGCCTGCAGAAGCTGCTGGTCAGCAAGGCGGCCATGCGCGAGGGCATCCTGTACGACATCCTCGGCCGCGCCGGCGAGAACGATCCGCGCGATGAATCGGTGGCCGCGCTCACCCAGCGCTATGGCATCGATACCGCCCAGGCCGACCGCGTGCAGGACACCGCGCTGGGCCTGCTGGAACAGGTACAGGAACGCTGGAAGCTGGATGCCGATGATGCGCGCATGCTCGGCTGGGCCGCGCGCCTGCACGAGCTGGGCCTGATGATCGCCCACAGCGGCTACCACGTGCATGGCAGCTACGTGCTGGAAAACTCCGACATTGCCGGTTTCTCACGCCAGGAGCAGCAGATGCTGGCCGCCCTGGTGCGCAGCCACCGGCGCAGCGTCGGCAAGTCCGCGTTCGATGCCCTGCCCGAACGCCTGCTGCTGACCGCACGGCGCCTGACCGCGCTGCTGCGCCTGGCGGTGCTGCTGAACCGCGCCCACGAAGACGTGCCGCCGCCGGCGCTGGAACTGACCGCCGACGACAGCCGGCTGTCGCTGATCGTCCCACAGGCCTTCATCGATGCGCGCCCGCTGCTGCGCGCGGACCTGATCGGCGAGACCGAAGGCCTGGCTGGCCTGGGCCTGCAGTTCCGCCCGTTCGTGGTCTGAACGGCGCCCCGGCGGGCAGCCCTGCCCCTCCCGCAGCACCCCGACAACGGCCCCTCAGTGGGCCGTTGTTCGTTGCGTTTTGCGCAGTTCACTAGCTGAATGCGGATTCAGGTTTCTGATTCGAGCCTGACCCGTGACTTTCGTCATGACGCTAAGCCCTTGCTTTTGTTCAAATTGCGTGAACTGAACGCGAAAAACTGCGACACAATTTGCAACACCCTCTTTACAGGGGGTTAACGAACGAGAATAAATCGAAGTCACCGGCTCAGTCCCAACAGGCGAATCCGGCTTTCGCAGGCCCTTTTGGCCTGCATCTGCAGACTCAACGAGAGAGAGAGACTCGATGACTTCACGCTCCACCGTGCTGGGCCAGGCGATCCGCCATGCCCTGATCGTCGGCACCGCGACCATCGCGCTGCCTGCCCTGGCCCAGGACGGCGCCCCCACCACCCTCGACCGCATCGAGATCACCGGTTCGCGCATCCGCCAGGTTGACGTGGAAAACGCCAACCCAGTGCTGGCGATCTCGCGCAAGGACATCGAACGCCAGGGCTTCAGCTCGGTGGCCGACATCCTGCAGAACGTCACCGCCATGGGCAGCCCGGCGATCAGCCGCGCCAACGTGCTCAGCGCCGGTGAAAACGCGGGCGGCACCTACATCGACATGCGCAACCTGGGCGCGCAGCGCACCCTGGTGCTGGTGAACGGCAAGCGCCTGGGCATCAGCACCTCCGGTTACCAGGACGTGTCGAGCCTGCCGGTGTCGGCGGTGGAGCGTATTGAAGTGCTGAAGGACGGTGCCTCGGCCATCTACGGTTCGGACGCCATGGCCGGCGTGGTCAACATCATCACCCGCCACAACGCCACCGGCGTGACCGCCAACGTCTACCACGGCCAGTACAGCCAGGGCGACGGCGCCCGCGACCGCTTCGACGTGGTGGCCGGCTGGGCCAACGACCGCGGCTCGATCACCCTGTCGGCCGAGCATTCGGAAGAGAAGGCGGTGTGGGCCAAGGACCGCGATTTCAGCGCCTTCGGCAATACCTCGCGCCACCCGACCGAAGCGTGGACCACGGTCAGCCAGTGGGGCCAGATCACCGGCCTGAAGGGTCCGGGCTGCGCCACCGCAACCTGCAGCTACTCGCTGAACCGCGGCGCCGACCCGCTGAACCCGGCCAACTACCACATCACCAATGCCAATGCACCGGATGGCGATGTCAGCAACACCAACGAACAGATGCACCTGAACTATCCGCTGAAGCGTGATTCGGTGTTCGTCGATGGTCGCCTGAACATCACCGACAACGTGCACTTCAGCACCCAGCTGGGCTACAACAAGCGCGAATCGAGCCGCCAGATCGCCGGCTACCCGCTGCAGTCGTCCACCGCCGGCATCGGTTCGATGTCCATCGACAGCTACTTCAACCCGTTCGGCCGCAAGAACGGCTACGCCACCCCGACCGCCGTGGCCTGGAACCACCGCACCTGGGAAGTGCCGCGCGTCAGCGACAGTGAGCTGAAGACCTACCGCGCCGTGGCCGCCTTCGATGGCACCTTCAACATTGGCGAGCGCTACTTCGATTGGGAAGTGGGCTACCAGTACAACAAGAACGAACTGCGCCAGCACGCCACCGGCAACCTGCACAAGGAACGGGTGAAGAACGCGGTCGGCCCGTCGTACTTCAACCCCGCCACCGGCAAGGTGGAGTGCGGCAGCGCCGCCGCACCGATCGCCAACTGCATGGTCTGGAACCCGCTGGTCGCTGCCGGCGTGGTGAACCCGTACGGCCTGACCGGCAACCAGGCCCTGATCGACTACCTGATGCCGGCTGAGGATTCCTCCGGCAAGACCGTGGGCAAGAACTTCTTCGCCACCATCGCCGGCAGCATCCTGACCCTGCCGGGCGGCGACCTGGGCTTCGCCTTCGGTGTTGAACACCGCAAGGAAACCGGTGAATTCATTCCCGATGCGCTGGCCCAGACCGGTGCCACCACCAACCTGGCCGCGGGCCCGACCGGTGGCGGCTACAAGGTGAAGGAAGCCTACCTGGAATTGAACGCGCCGATCCTGGCCGGTCTGCCGGGCGCGCAGGAGCTGACCCTGAACGCGGCCACCCGCTTCTCGGATTACGACACCTTCGGCAATACGCTCAACAGCAAGTTCGGCTTCAAGTGGCGCCCGATCGAACAGTTGATGGTGCGCGGCACCTGGGCTGAAGGCTTCCGCGCCCCGACCATCAACGACCTGTACGGCGGCGGTTCGGAAACCTTCACCACCGGTTACGCCGATCCCTGCGACACCGTCTACGGTCCGTCGCGCACCAGCGCCGCCGTGCGCGCCCGCTGCGCCCGCGACATCGCCAACGCTGACACCTACCGTCAGCTGAAGCAGGGCAACGTGCCGATCACCAGCAGCACCGACCAGACCCCGGTGCCGTTCACCAACGGCTCCAACCCGCTGCTGCAGCCGGAAACCTCCAAGAGCAAGACCCTGGGTCTGGTCTGGAGCCCGAGCTTCATCCAGAACTTCAACGTGTCGCTGGACTGGTGGAAGATCCGCATCGACAACACCATCGTTGCCGACAGCCCGAACCAGATCCTGATCGACTGCTACGAGCAGGGCATCGATTCGCGTTGCGCGCAGTTCACCCGTGATCCGGTGCTGGGCATCGTCAACAAGCTGACCTACGGCAACCGTAACGCCGGTTTCCTGGAAACCGAAGGTTACGACATGGAACTGACCCACCGTCTGGACACCGACGCGCTGGGCAGCTTCAGCACCCAGTGGTCGACCACCTACGTCAGCTCGAACATCTTCCGTTCCACCAACGACACCACCGTGGTGCCGACCCCGGTCAACGGCATTTCCACCAATGCCACCAGCGGCTTCCGCGTGCGCTCCAACCTGACCGTGGGTTGGGACAAGGGTGACTTCGGTGTCAGCTGGACCGCCCGCTACTACTCCGGCGTGAAGGAGCAGTGCCTGAGCGTGGTCGCGCATCCGGATGAGTGCTCCGATCCGGGCGTGCGTGCACCGTGGTACTCCGGCGCGCGCAACTACAACGAGCGCGGTTCGGTCACCTTCCACGACGTGCAGTTCCGCTACAACCTGCCGTGGGATGCCACCGTGTCGGTGGGTGCCAACAACGTGTTCGAGAAGTACGGCCCGAACATGTACACCAAGCCGAACTCGGTGTTCTCCTACTACGGTGGCTACGACATCGGTCGCTTCGTCTACCTGAAGTACCAGCAGCGCTTCTGATCCACCGCGCTGCCGTCATGACCTGACACGACCACGGCCCTTCGGGGCCGTGGTTTTTTCTGCGTGCAGCCGGCCCGGGCACCGTCATCGGGCGGTCGCATTACGGTCACAACGGCTACATCGCCAGCGCCGAGCATGCCGGAAAACCGGAGGCCCGCCATGCGCCATGCCATCGTCACCGAGACCTATCCGCCGGAGGTCAACGGCGTTGCACTGACTGTGCAGAGCCTGGAGCAGGGATTGCGCGCCGCCGGCCACGAGGTCGACCTGATCCGCCCACGCCAGGCCAGTGAAGCGCTGGAGTCGGCCCCGGGCACCCTGCTGGTGCCGGGGGCGGCCCTGCCCCGCTACCCCGGCCTGCGCTTCGGCCTGCCCGCCCCCATCCGCCTGGGCCGGCACTGGCAGCAGCACCGCCCCGATGCGATCTACATCGCCACCGAAGGCCCGCTGGGCTGGTCGGCGCTGCGCACCGCGCGGCGGCTGGGCATTCCGGTGGCTACCGGCTTCCACACCCGCTTCGACGAATACCTGCCCGACTACGGCGTGGCGTGGCTGCAGTCGGCGGCCATGCGCTGGATGCGGCGCTTCCACAACCAGGCCGATGCCACCCTGGTGCCGACCCGCGAGCTGCAGCAGTTCCTGGGTGAACAGGGCTTCGAGCGCGTGCGCCTGCTGGCGCGCGCGGTGGACAGCCAGCAGTTCGACCCGGCCCGGCGCGATCCTGCGCTGCGCGAGGAATGGGGCGTGGACGGCAACGGACTGGTGGCCCTGTACGTGGGCCGCATCGCTGCCGAGAAGAACCTGGGGTTGGCGGTGAAGGCCTTCCGCCGCCTGCAGCAGGTGCGACCGAAGGCGCGCTTCGTGTTCGTGGGCGATGGCCCGGCGCGCGAGAAACTGGCCCACGACAACCCCGACTTCATTTTCTGCGGCATCCAGCGCGGCGACGCGCTGGCCCGTCATTTCGCCAGCGGCGATCTGTTCCTGTTCCCCAGCCGCAGCGAGACGTTCGGCAACGTGACTCTGGAAAGCATGGCCAGCGGCCTGGCCACGGTGGCCTTCGATTACGGTGCCGCGCGCGAATACCTGCGCAACGGTGAAAACGGCGCGGCCGTGGACGACGATGCGCAGTTCGTGGAGGCCGCCGTGCAGCTGGCCAGCGATGATGCGCTGCGCCGCGAGCTGGGCAGCAATGCCGCCCGCGCGATGAAGCGCCTGCACCCGCAGCAGGTGGTGGCCGAGTTCGAATCGCTGCTGGCCGAACTGGCACAGGCGCGGAGGAACGGCCATGCGCACCACGCCGCTTGAATCGCTGGCCGGGCGCGAAGCACGGCTGTGCCGCCGCGCCAACCACTATTGCCGCCGCCGCCGGGTGCGGCGCCTGTTCGCGGTGATCAGCCGCCTGGGCGACGGCGTGTTCTGGTACATGCTCATGGGCGCGCTGGTGCTCGTGGACGGCTTCGACGGCCTGCGTGCATCGGTACACATGGCCGCCACCGGGCTGGCCGCCCTGCTGCTGTACAAGGGACTGAAGCGCTGGACCCGGCGCCCGCGCCCGTATGCCGCCGACCTGCGCATCCGCGCCTGGGTGGCCCCGCTGGACGAGTTCAGCTTCCCGTCGGGACACACCCTGCATGCGGTGTCGTTCACCATCGTGGCGCTGGCCTACTACCCGTGGCTGGCGCCGCTGCTGGTGCCGTTCACCCTGGGCGTGGGACTGTCGCGGGTGGTGCTGGGCCTGCACTATCCCAGCGATGTACTGGCCGCGACGGGCATCGCCACGCTGCTGGCGTGGGCCAGCCTGGCCTGGCTGCCGCTGCCAGTGTAATTCCGGGGGTCGGATCCCTTTCCTGCGGAAAGGGCTCTGACCCCGGCCCGACGCGGCGGGCCGATGCCCTAGAATGCCCACATGACCACGCTGTTCATTTCCGATCTGCACCTGGACCCCAGCCGTCCAGCCATCACCGACCTGTTCCTGCGCTTCCTGCGCGAGGATGTGCCCGGCGCCGATGCGCTGTACATCCTGGGCGATCTGTTCGAAGCCTGGATCGGCGATGACACGCCCTCGCCGGTGGCCGACGCCGTGGCCGACGCACTGAAGACGCTTGCCGACGGCGGCGTGCCAATCTACTTCATGCGCGGCAACCGCGATTTCCTGCTGGGCGAAGACTATGCGCGCCGCGCCGGCCTGCGCATCCTGCCCGACCCCTGCGTGATCGACCTGTACGGCCGCGCGGTGATGCTGCAGCACGGCGACCTGCTGTGCACCGATGACATTCCCTATCAGCAGTTCCGCGCGCAGACCCGCGATCCGGTGTTCCAGGCGCAGTTCCTGGCGCAGCCGCTGGCGGCGCGCATTGCGTTCGCGCAGAAGGCACGCGATGCCAGCCAGGCCCGACAGTCGGAAATGAAGCAGGGCGACCGGGCACAGTTTGAGACGGTGACTGACGTGGCCCCGGCGGAGGTGGAAGCCACCTTCGCACGCCATGGCGTGGACACCATGATCCACGGGCATACCCATCGCCCGGCCATCCACAGCCTGCAGGCCGGTGGCCGCAGCTGCACCCGCATCGTGCTGGGCGACTGGTACGAACAGGGTTCGGTGCTGCGCGTGGATGCCGACGGCTGGCAGCTGCAATCGCTGCAGCGCGAATGACGGATTGGCGGGCGCCAACCAAGGTTGGCATCTACCAGAGCGCGTAGGCCGGTAGACGCCGACCTTGGTCGGCGGTTGCCATCCGGTAACCGCGTCAGCGGAAGCCGGCGATGGTGGCCTTGGTGTTCACCAGCACGCGCTGGTTGTCGGCGCTGCTGGCAATGCCCATCGGCACACCGTTGTAATTGATGTTCGGATTGGACCAGAAGTTCAGCCGCGGACAGCCGGCCGAACAGGCATAGGCCATGATCGTGCGCCAGCGCGATCCGCTGGCCGGCTCATAGCGGTAGCCATGGCCGTAAGCATACGGCGAGGTGCTGGGATCGGTGGCGATGTCATGCCGCGCACTCTGCAGGTGGCCGATTTCGTGGGCGAACGAGTAGTAGCCGGTCGCGCAGTCCCAATACACCGCCGCGAACGCGGTGGATGCGGTGGAGCCGATGCCCGAGGCCAGCCCGCAATAGCTGCTGTTGTTGATCAGCAGCACGCCGACATCGGCCGCAGTGTTGTTGCGGCTGGTGTGGATGCTGTCCATGTAGCCATCGCTGGTGCTGCGGAAGCGCGCCAGGTCGGTGCTGAAATTGCCGGACTCGGTGTAGGTGGTGGTTTCATACCCGGCCAGCTGCAGGGTGATGCCCACATTGCTGTTGGCATAGCCCTGGTTGGATTCGGCCACCGCCAGCTGCACCAGCGACTGCATGTTGCCGCCATAGGCGGCCACCGCCGCATTGGTGGCTACCACCAGCACGCGGATCGTCGCCGGACTGCCCGATGACGCCTGCGCGATGCCGACACGATCGTTGGCCGGCATGCTGATCTTCGGCAGCTGGTTGTAGTCGGCCGGATGATCGGCAGGCATGCGCGATTCATCCACCTCCACCAGCACATGCCGATCGCCCAATGGGCGCAGCCGGTACAACGTGCCGTCCTTACGGATGGAACCGGTAAGCGTGTTGCCCGAACGCACCAGGATGACCGAGTTCGCCGGATCGTCCTGCAGGCTGCCGCCCGCCTTCTGCAGCCGTTCGGAAGGACTGCGGATCTGCCCGTACCAGACGCTGCCACCGTCGGCCAGCGCATCGACCCGGCTGCGCGTGGCCTGCACCTTCTGCCCCAGCAACTCGAATTCCAGCTGCGACTGCGTGGTGGCCGCCGCATCCACCCGCACTTCCTGCACCGTTGCGGTGGACGGTGCCGACAGCAGCCGCCCCAGTTGCGGTTCACTGCTGGCCAAAGCGCGGCTGAGCACGGTGACCGGCTCGAACAACGGCGCCGCCTGCGCGGCGGCCACCACGCACAGCCCCAACAACACACCACCTGCCGCTTGACCGATGTATCTGGACATCATCTTGTCGCTCCTTGGAGTGAAGTAGACAGCGTTGATGCAGCACGACCCGGGGGCCGGGTGTGGCCATATGGCCTGCGCAGCGCCCGTGAATACAAGCGTTCGCGCCGGCCGGCATGCGGATCTGTGACGGCCGGCGGCAGCGTTCAGGCAGGTCAAGAGCCGCTGTACACTGCGCCCATACACGGCCTTCGCGCCGCCGTGACATGACCACCACAGGGGATGCACATGGCTGCAGGTCAGACCCGCAACGGGGACAGTGCGCAGGGCGCCGTGCTGCACCTGGGCCTGTTCTTCGATGGCACCCGCAACAACGCGCACAACCTGGCGCGCGGGCGGCCGCAGCCACCGCAACCGCGTCCTGCCCTGCTGCGTGCCGACGACGATTCGACCTACCAGAGCCGGCTGACCAGCAGCTACGACAACGGCACCACCAACATCGCGCGCCTGCACCAGCTGTATCCGGACAGCCGTCGCGCGCCGCTGGCCGAGCCGTCGCTGGCGATCTACGTGGAAGGGGTGGGAACCCGCGACGATGCCGAGGATGATCTGATCGGCCTGGCCTTCGGCATTGGCGCCAGCGGCGTGCGCGCCAAGGTGCAGCGTGCACTGCACGAGCTGCTGCCAGCCGCGCTTTCGGCGTTGGCAGCGCACTGGCAGCAGCCGCTGCACGGGGTGCAGGTCGATCTTTTCGGCTTTTCGCGCGGGGCAGCGGCCGCGCGCGACCTGGCCAACCAGCTGCACGGCTGGGACGCCGGCCAGTGGCGCCTGCGCCTGCAGGGCGCCGGGTTGCCCTGCGCCGCCGACTTCGCCCTGCCGCGCCCTGCACTGCGCTTCGTTGGTCTGTTCGACACCGTGGTGGCGGTCAGCGGCCGGCGCGCCGACGAGCAGCCGCGCATCGTTCTGCCCGCGGGCATTGCCGAGCGTGTGGTGCAGCTGAGTGCGCGCGACGAGCATCGCCAGCACTACGCCTTGACCACGGTTGCACCGACCCATGAGGAGATTGCCCTGCCGGGCGTGCACGCCAACATCGGCGGCGGCTACGACCAGCTGGAAGAAGGCCCGAAGCTGCTGGGCCGCCCGCGCCGGCAGCCGCTGCGGCGGGCGCCGGTGGACGATTACCAGACCCCCACGCTGGCGATGCTGCAGGCCACCACGGTCTACGCCGAAGCGCAGGCCGATGCCGAGCGCTGGCGCCAGCAGCTGGGAGCGACGGAAAAGGAAGTGTGGGTGGATGTGTGGCACCAGTGGCAGCAGCAGCGCCGCGCCGGCAGCCGCAGCGTGATGATGGCACCGGTGCTGCACGTGACCGCTGCGGTGGTGCTGCGCAGGCGCATCGACTGGCGCTACCAGCTGATCGCCCTGCAGGTGATGCAGCAGCGCGCCGCTGAAGCCGGGGTGCGCTGGAGTGCCGACGCGGCGCAGGTGCCGGGCTGGGAGCTGCCAGCGCCGCTGCAGCCGATCGCGCGCCGGCTGCTGGCGGGGCAGGCGCTTACGCCGACCCAGGAAGCCCTGCTGCGACGCCTTTACCTGATGCAGTCGGCGCACTGGAACTTCGATGCACTGGGCGATACCGCGCTGACCTTCGCCGCCGATGCGGGGGTGAGCGAGCTGCCGTACCGCCCGGGGCCGGGGTTGTTCTACATCAACCGGCCGACGGTGGATGGCCGGCGGATGGTGTTGCCCAACGCGTGAGGTCTATCCACGCATGGCGTGGGTTTGCTGCGCAAACCGGCATCCGGTAGGTGCCAAGCTTGCTTGGCACACAGGGCATCAGCGTGGATGGACGCCCTGCCCTGCGGCTCAGCCGGCCTGTTCCACCAGGTTGGCCAGCTCGTCTTCGTCAAAACCGGCCAGCAGGCGCGCTTCCAGATTGAACGGCCCATGCAGGTATCCGCCGGCGAACTCCTGCAGCAATGCCTTGAAGCGCGTACGCGGCTCGACGCCGGCGCGGTCGCAGTACCAGCGGTACCAGCGCGAACCGGCGGCCACGTGGGCCACTTCTTCGCGCAGGATGACTTCCAGCACATCAGCGGTAGCAGCATCGCCGACGTTGCGCAGTTTCTCGATCATGCCCGGCGTTACGTCCAGGCCACGCGCTTCCAGCACGCGTGGCACCAGGGCCATGCGTGCCAGGCCGTCGTGGGCGGTCTTCTCGCACATTTCCCACAGACCGTTATGGGCGGGGAAATCGGCGTAATCGTGGCCATGCGCCAACAGGCGTTCGCGCAGCAGCATGAAGTGGCGCGATTCGTCGTCGGCGCAGCTCACCCAGTCGGCGTGGAAGGCCGGCGGCAGGCCGCGGAAGCGGTAGACCGCATCCCAGGCCAGGTCGATCGCGTTCAGTTCGATATGGGCGATGGCGTGGATGAAGGCAGCCCGCCCTTCCACGCCACCCAACCCGCGCCGCGGCACTTCGCGCGGATGCACCAGCCGTAGTTGCGGCGGCCGCCCGGGCATGCGGATCGGCTCGGGCGGCGGCGCATCGGCCGGCACCTTCAGGCGTCCGCTGCGGAAGGCCGCTGCGTAGGCCTGGGTCAGTGCCACCTTGCGCAGCGGATCGGCTTCGGCCAGACACTGCTGCGCGGCGCGCAGCAGGTCACCGCCGGCATCGGGCACGTCAACCACCGGCTGCGCCTCAGGCGCGGCGCTTGTGCTTGGCATCGTCCGAACGCAACTGCTGGATGCGCTCGAAATAGCCCGGTTCGATACCGGTGGGGTAATGCCCGTTGAAGCACGACGAATCGAAGTTCTGCAATGCGGCGTTACCTTCGCGCACCGCCGCTTCCATGTCTTCGATGTCCTGGTAGACCAGCCAGTCGCAGCCCAGGTGCGCTTCGATTTCTTCCACGCTGCGGTTGTGCGCCACCAGCTCTTCGGCAGCCGGCATGTCGATGCCGTAGATATTGGGGAAGCGCACCGGCGGCGCGGCGCTGGCCAGGTAGACCTTGCGTGCACCGGCATCGCGCGCCATCTGCACGATCTGCTGGCTGGTGGTGCCGCGCACGATGGAATCATCCACCAGCAGCACCACGCGGTTGCGGAATTCCAGGTGGATCGGATTCAGCTTGCGGCGCACCGACTTCACCCGCTCGCCCTGGCCCGGCATGATGAAGGTGCGGCCGACGTAACGGTTCTTGATGAAGCCTTCGCGGTACTTCACGCCCAGCACGTTGGAAATTTCCAGCGCGGCGTCACGCGAGGTATCGGGAATCGGAATGATGGTGTCGATGTCGTGGTCCGGGCGCAGGCGCAGGATCTTCTCGCCCAGCTTGATGCCCATGCGCATGCGCGCCTTGTGCACCGACACGTTGTCGATCATCGAATCGGGGCGTGCAAAGTACACGTATTCGAAGATGCACGGAGTGTGCTCGGCCGGCTCTGCACAGATTTCCGAGAACAGCTCGCCGCGCGCGGTGATCACCAGCGCTTCGCCAGGCTGCACGTCGCGCACGCGCTGGAAGCCGAGGATGTCCAGCGCCGCCGATTCGGAGGCCACGATGTACTCATCGCCTTCGGCGTGGCTGCGCTTGCCCAGCACCAGCGGGCGGATGCCATGCGGATCGCGGAAGGCGACCAGGCCCAGGCCCAGCACCACGCTGACCACCGCATAGCCACCCTTGCAGCGGCGGTGCACGCCGGCTACCGCACGGATCGCCGCTTCCGGGCTCAGCTGGCGCTGCTGCTCCAGTTCGTAGGCGAAAACGTTCAGCAGCACTTCGCTGTCCGAATCGGTGTTGACGTTGCGGCGGTCCTGCTCGAACACCTGCTGGCGCAGGGCTTCGGTATTGATCAGGTTGCCGTTGTGGGCCAGCGCGATGCCGTAGGGCGAATTGACGTAGAACGGCTGCGCCTCGTCCATGCCTTCCGAACCGGCGGTCGGGTAGCGCACGTGGGCAATGCCGACGCTGCCTTCCAGGGTGGACATGGTGCGCGCATCGAACACATCGCGGACCAGGCCGGTGGCCTTCTGCACCCGCAGGCGGCTGCCGCTGGCGGTGGCGATGCCTGCCGCGTCCTGGCCACGGTGCTGGAGGACGGTCAAGCCGTCATACAACTGCCCGGCGACGTTCTGGTTGCCGACGATTCCGACGATGCCACACATGGTGCGAGGTCTCCGCTGGGCAGTGCCCAGTTACAAGGAAGGTGGCCGTGCCTGGCCTTTAGTGGTCGCCGCGCCTGCGGTCGACGTTGGCCGGATCGTCCGGCTCGATGTTGCCCGGCAGTGCAGGGGCATCCGGGCGCACTTCGGCCGGATCGTATGCTTCGCCCTGTTCCGCTTTCGCGGGCCGCAGCCATCCGCTGCCCGCCACTACCTGGTTGAGGATGCCATTATCGCCTGTCGCGCCCGGCTTGCCCAAATCGGCGCCAGCGCTCTTGCCCAGTTCCATCAACGCAGATGGGGACAAAGCGTCCATCGGCAAGGCCTTGGGCAGCAGATCGGCACCGGGCACCTGCCAGTGCGGCAGTTTGCTGTTCATCCAGGCCACGGCCGGGTTCAGCACCGGGCGGATGGCCGAGGCCTGCCACGACCGTTCGGCGGCCAGCGGGGTGAAGCTGCCCAGCAGCAGCAGGATGGCGGCGATCAGACCGCCGCGCACGGCGCCCAGCACCCCGCCCAGCAGGCGGTCCAGGCTGCCCAGCATGTTGCGGTGGACGATGTGCTTGATGACCATGCCGATCACGGCCACCACGATCATCACGCCGATGCCGACGCCCAGATAGCCGCCGACGAAGTGTTCGCCGCCGGGGGCGGCCGGGGCCGCCCACCAGCGGGCGGCATCATTGCCGAAGGCGAAGGCCGCCCAGGCCGCCACCAGCCACGACACCGTGCCGATGACGATGCTCACAAAGCCGCGCAGCAACCCCAGCAGGGTGGAGGCGGCGATCACGATCAGCAGCACCACGTCGATCATGGCGCCCCGCTCCTTCGGCGGCGCTGGCAACGAGGCGGCGTACAGGTCATGGGTGCGGGCGCACCATGCCGGCCACGCCGACCTTGGCAGCCACCTGGGCCTTCAACTGGTCGGCATCGGCGCGGCTGGCCACGGGCCCCACCCGCACCCGGTGCAAGGTGCCCTTGTCGGTGCGCACCTGCTCGACGAACGCGCTGAAACCGGCCGCACGCACCTTGTCGCGCAAGGCATTTGCGTCATTGGCCTGACCGAAGGCACCCAGCTGCACGGCGAAACCGACGCTGCTGGCCGCAGGCGCGGCCGGGGTGGCCGGTGCCGGCTTGGCTGCTGCGGTGGCCTCAGGCTTGGGCTGCGGCTTGGCCGCTTCGGGCTTGGGCGCTTCCGGCTTCGGTGCCGGCTTGGGCGCTTCGGGCTTCGGTGCTGCCGCCACCGGCGTGCTGGCCGGCAGGGCTTCGCTGCGCACCGGGTTGGCCGTAGCGGCCGGCGACGGTGCGGCCACCGGGGTACTGGCGCTGGGTGCGGTCGCCGCCGGGCTGGCCGCAACGGCGGCGGCCGGAGCCGCGTCCAGGGTGATCACTTCGGCCTTCACGTCGGCCCGCACCTTCACCGCCTGCAGCCGGGCCGCCTCGGCCTGGGCACGATCGGCATACGGCCCCACGCGCACCCGCCATGCCGCGCGGCCGTTGATGGTGGTGGTATCCGAGAAGCCCGGCAGCTGCGAGCGCTTCAGGTAGGCGATCACCGCCTCGGCATCGGCCTGGCTGGCGTAGGCGCCGAAGGTGACCGCGTAGTTGCCGGCGGCAACGGCCGGCGAGGTGTCCACGGTGGGCGGGGTGGCCGGTGCGGCCGCTTCGTCCAGCGGACGGGCCTGGCCACTCTGCAGGCCGGTGGCGCCGCCTGCCGGGGCCACCAGCGGAAGCTCACGGGTTTCGAACTGGCCATCGCCCGGCGCATCGGGCGCGGTGATCGGCACATTGGCCACACCGCTGTCCGGGGCCGGCCCCTTGACCAGCATCGGCAGGAAGATCACGGCCAAGGCCACCAGGACGATGGCGCCAATCAAACGCTGTTTCAGGGGTGTATCCACGTGAGGCAGGCGACAGGCGGAAGTTGGGTCGATTATACGGGTGCCGGGCGAAACGGCGTCGGCGTCGGCTGAACGCAGGTCAGGCCGAGGCCTGCAGCCACGCCAGCGCCTGTGCTGCGGTGTGGAACGAGCCAAACACCAGCACGCGATCGCCGCGCTGGGCCTGCGCAAGCACCTGCTGCAGGGCCTGTTCGACGCTGTCGGCCAGGGCGGCCGCTGCCGCGCCGGTGTCGGCCAGGCGCGTCTGCAGTTGCTGCGCGCTCTGCCCACGGGCGCCATCCAGGCCGGCCAAGGCCCACTGCGTCACCACGTCCTGCAGCGCATTCACCACGCCCACCGCGTCCTTGTCCTGCAGCGCGGCGTACACCGCCAGGGTACGGCCAGGCACGACTTCGGCCTTCAGCGCGCGCGCGAGTTGCCCGGCCGCCTGCGGGTTGTGTCCCACATCCACCCGGATCTGCATGCCATCGCGCTCGAATGCCTGCAGGCGGCCGGCAATGCGCGCGGCGGCCACACCTTCGGCCCAGGCCGCGCGCGGCACCGGCTTGTCCAACGCGCGCAGGGCGGCGATCGCCGCGCCGGCATTGGCCAGCTGGATCGGGCCGGCCAGCGCCGGCGTCGGCAGCTCCAGGCGGGTGCCGACATCGCGCCAGCGCCAGCGCTGCGCATCGATCGGTTCGTAGAAGTAGTCGCTGCCACCGCGGATGGCGTTGGCACCCAGCAGATAGGCACGGGCCAGCACGCTGGACGGCGGATCGGTCTCGCCCAGGATCACCGGCTTCCAGCCACGGATGATGCCGGCCTTCTCGGCGCCGATGGCTTCGCGGTCCTCGCCCAGCCATTCGGCGTGGTCGATATCCACAGTGGTGATCACCGACACATCGGCATCGACGATGTTCACCGCGTCCAGGCGACCGCCCAGCCCCACTTCCAGCACGGCCAGATCCAGCCCGGCCGCCGCGAACAGGTGCAGCGCGGCCAGCGTGCCGTACTCGAAATAGGTCAACGTGGTCCGCCCGCGTGCCGCTTCCACCGCGTTGAACGCCGCCACCAGCGCGGCATCGTCGACGTCCTGGCCATCGATGCGCACGCGCTCGTTGTAACGCAGCAGGTGCGGCGAGGTGTAGGCGCCGACCTTCCAGCCGGCGGCGCGGGCGATGGCTTCGATGAAGGCGACGGTGGAACCCTTGCCGTTGGTGCCACCGACCACGATGGTGCGCCCGGCCGGTGCGCCCAGCCCCATCGCCGCGGCCACGCTGCGCACGCGCTCCAGGCCCATGTCGATGCTCGCCGGGTGCTGGCGTTCAATGTAGTCCAGCCAATCGGCCAGGGTGGTCGGGGTGTTCGTCACGGCAAGGGTTCCAGCAGCAGCAGGTGGTTCGTTGGAAGGGTTTACAGCGCGCGGTGCTTGGCTTCGCCGAAGAACGGCGTGTGGTGGGCGCAATCGTTCAGGCGCACCACTTCCAGGCTGTCCAGGTCGGCGCCTTCGAGCAGGTTCAGGGTGGTTGGTGCCTGGCGGAAGGTCCACAGGCGGGAAATCGGCAGGCCCAGCACCTTGCACAGGATCACCCGGTTGACCGCGTCGTGGGCGACCACCAGCAGCGTGTCGTGCTCGCCGAGGCCTTCAGCGGCACGGGCCAGGCCACGCCAGCTGCGCTCCAGCACCAGGCGCAGCGACTCGCCGCCCGGCATCAGCACGGTATCGGGTTCCTCGCGCCAGGCCTTCAGGCGCGACGGGTCTTTTTCGTTGATCTCGCTGGCCAGCAGGCCTTCCCACTCACCGTGGGCGATTTCCTGCAGATCGGGCTCGGCCTGCAGCATGCCGGCGCGATCGGCACCCAGGGCGAGCTGGGCGGTCAGCTGGGCGCGCGACAGCGGCGAGGCCACCGCACGGGTGATGTCCACCGAAGCGAGACGGGCGCCCAGAGCCTGGGCCTGGGCTTCGCCGATGGGCGAAAGCGGGATGTCGATCTGGCCCTGGTAGCGGCCTTCGGCGTTCCACGGCGTTTCGCCGTGACGGGCAAGCAGGATGCGCATGCGAACAAGGGGTCCTGGGGGAGGAGGGTTCCGTTTCGTTCACATCCTGTGAAGTACGCGGAACAGGGATGATACCTGTTCGGCGCACCGGGCCGGACCGGGCATGAAAAAACCCCGCGACACCGGTCGCGGGGTTTCGGGCATTGCAGGCGGATTCCGCCGGGCGCGGCCCGGCGCTGCGACCGTGAACCTTACTTGGCCAGGTTCAGTTCCTTCAGCAGCTGCGGCGCCGGCGCCACTTCCTGCATGATCCACTGCATGTAGCGGCTGTCCACGGCAATCATGCGGGTCATCACCGGGTCGAACACCCAGTTGGAGCTGACCGATTCCCAGTTGCCGTCGAAGGCCAGGCCAACCAGCTTGCCGTGCGCATCCAGCACCGGCGAGCCGGAGTTGCCACCGGTGATGTCCAGGTTGGACAGGAAGTTCACCGGCACCGAACCGATGCGCTTGTCTTCCAGGCCACCGTAACGCTTGGCCTTGACCGCCTGCAGCAGCGCCTTGGGCGAATCGAACGGATCTTCGCCGGTTTCCTTGGCGGCCACGCCTTCCAAGGTGGTGAACGGGGTGTACTGCACGCCGTCCTTGCCGTAGCCCATCACGTTGCCGAAGGTGATGCGCAGCGACAGGTTGGCATCGGGGTAGACAAACTCGCCCTGGCTCTTCTTGTAGTCGGCCACGGCCTGCAGGTACAGCGGACGGGCAGTCAGCGATTCGCCTTCGCGGATCTTCTTCTGCTCTTCCTGCTTCAGCAGCGCCGGCATCACCGCCACGGCGTACTGGATGGCCGGATCGGTGCTGGCTTCAAAGGCGGCGCGGTCGGCGTTGAACCACTTCAGGCGCGCGTCCAGGCTGCCCAGCTCGGTGCCCGACAGCTTGCCGACCAGCGACTTCACGGCGGCTTCGTTGCTGCCACCCAGCCACTTGTTCAGCACTTCGTTGTCGCGCTGCGCGGCCGGCAGCGCCACGTACTGGTCCAGCCAGTAGGTCTGCAGCTGCTGGTCCATCTTCGCCACGTAGCGGCGGTCCATCTGCTTCAGGCCACCTTCGATGGTGGTCAGGTCACGCTGCTGGAAGCCGGCTTCGCGCTCGGCGTCCGGCTTGCTGCGTTCGATCGACAGGCGGTACAGGGTGATGGCTGCGCCCACCGCCGAGGTGTTGTTGAACTGACCCACGAACAGATCACGTTCACGGGTGGCCTTGCTGGTGGCCAGGTGCTGGACCAGCTGCGCGTGCGCGGCCAGGGCCGGCTTGCCGGCGGCACCCTGCTTCTTCAGCCAGGCCAGCACGGCCGCTTCTTCGGCCTGCTTCTGGCCGGCGGCGTCGATGCGCTTGAACCCTTCCAGCTGGCCCTGGTAGTTCTTGGCCACGTTGTTCATGCTGGCCGCGGTGGCGGCGTACTTCACCTTCACGTCCGGGTCGGCCTTGCCGGCCTCGTCGATCATCTTCAGGACCGCGTTGTAGTGGCGGGCGATGGTCGGGTAGGTGAAGCTGGCGGTCTCGTTGAACTCACCGGCCAAGGCGTAGCGGTTGGTGCGGCCCGGGTAGCCGGCCACCATCACGAAGTCGTCGGCGCCCAGCGGCTGGTCGGCGAACTTCAGGAAGTGCTTGGGCTGGTAGGGCACGTTGTCGGCCGAGAACGCCGCCGGCTTGCCGTCCTTGCCCACATAGGCGCGGTAGAACGAGAAATCGCCGGTATGGCGCGGCCACATCCAGTTATCGATGTCGCCACCGAACTTGCCGACGCTGCCCGGGGGCGCGTAGACCAGGCGCACGTCCTTGATTTCCATGTTGCGGAACAGGCGGTAGGTATTGCCGCCGCTGAACGAGTACAGGCGGCAGCGGAAGCCTGCGTCGGCTTCACAGGCGGCCACCTGGGCCTTGTCGAAGGCATCCAGCGCGCGGCTGCGGGCAAGCGGGTCCTTGCCGGCGGCGGCGATGGCGGCCTTGGCCTGGGCGGTGACGTCGGTGATCTGGTCAAGCACGAACACGCGCGCGTTCGGGCCGGCGCTCAGTTCATCGCTGAGCTTGGGCGCATTGAAGCCGTCCTTGATCAGGTTCTTCTGCGCGGTCGAATTGAGCTGGATGGCACCGTAGGCACAGTGGTGGTTGGTGACCACCAGGCCCTGCGGGGACACGAAGCTGGCGGTGCAGCCGCCGAGCGCGACCACCGCGCCCATCGGGTCGCCGGTCAGGTCGGCCAGCTGTTCAGGGGACAGCTTCAGGCCGGCCTTCTGCAGCGGGCCGGCGATTTCCGGCAGCTGCTGCGGCACCCACATGCCTTCGGCGGCATGGGCGACCTGGACCAGCCCAAGGCTGGCAACGATGGAGAAAGCAAGCAGGTTCGAGCGCATCGAGCAGCCCCTGATGATGGAACCGCCGAGTGTAGCCCAGCCCCCTGCCCCGCCCGATGCCCGGAAGTCATGGGCTGCGCGGGCCGGTCCGCGGGGCATGGCCTGGCGCTGCCGGGGGGTGCTTCGCACCCGCAGCGCAACATGGGAATTGCGCCCAGCGCTCTATAATCCGCGTTTTCCCCCTGACGAGTTCCACCCGATGGCGCAGCAAACGATGAAGGCCCTGGTCAAGCGCGAAGCCGCCAAGGGCATCTGGCTGGAAGAGGTTCCGGTTCCGACCCCGGGCCCGAACGAGGTGCTGATCAAGCTGGAAAAGACCGCCATCTGCGGTACCGACCTGCATATCTACCTGTGGGACGAGTGGAGCCAGCGCACCATCAAGCCGGGCCTGACCATCGGCCATGAGTTCGTCGGCCGCATCGCCGCGCTCGGCTCGGCCGTCACCGGCTACGAGATCGGCCAGCGCGTGTCGGCCGAAGGCCACATCGTCTGCGGCCACTGCCGCAACTGCCGCGGCGGCCGCCCGCACCTGTGCCCGAACACCGTCGGCATCGGCGTGAACGTCAACGGCGCCTTCGCCGAATACATGGTGATGCCGGCCAGCAACCTGTGGCCGATCCCCGACCAGATTCCGTCCGAGCTGGCCGCGTTCTTCGACCCCTACGGCAACGCCGCGCACTGCGCGCTGGAGTTCGATGTAATCGGCGAAGACGTGCTGATCACCGGTGCCGGCCCGATCGGCATCATCGCCGCCGGCATCTGCAAGCACATCGGCGCGCGCAACGTGGTGGTGACCGACGTCAACGACTTCCGCCTGAAGCTGGCCGCCGACATGGGTGCCACCCGCGTGGTGAACGTCGCCAACCAGTCGCTGAAGGACGTAATGAAGGAACTGCACATGGAGGGCTTCGACGTGGGCCTGGAAATGAGCGGCAACCCGCGCGCGTTCAACGACATGCTCGACTGCATGTACCACGGCGGCAAGATCGCCATGCTGGGCATCATGCCCAAGGGCGCCGGCTGCGACTGGGACAAGATCATCTTCAAGGGCCTGACCGTGCAGGGCATCTACGGCCGCAAGATGTACGAGACCTGGTACAAGATGACCCAGCTGGTGCTGTCCGGCTTCCCGCTGGGCAAGGTGATGACCCACCAGCTGCCGATCGACGATTTCCAGAAGGGCTTCGACCTGATGGAAGAAGGCAAGGCCGGCAAGGTCGTCCTCAGCTGGAATTGATCCTCGGTTCCGCGCGCGAATGGTAGGTGCCGAGCTTGCTCGGCACGCTCCGGAACTGAAAAAGGCGCCCATCGGGCGCCTTTTTCGTAGAGCGTGCCAGGCAAGCCTGGCACCTGCCGCAACGCCAGCGGCGTCAGTTGCCGATCGCCACGCTCAGCATCACGCGGCTGTGCGCCAGCTTGCCCGAGTTGTAGCGGCCGTCGCTGTCGGTGCCGTAGTAGCCCAGGCCCACGTTGAACATGCCGAACTGGCGGCTGACGCCGACGTTCCAGTCGGTGTAATCCTTGGCGATGCCCTTTTCGAAGGTGCTGCGGCCGACGTTGGCGCTCAGCGTGAAGTCCTGCGGCAGGCCCCACTCGCCACCGAGCGCGTAGTACCAGCCATCGGTGCTGCTGTTCCACACATCGTTGCTGTAGGCCACCGTCAGCTTGTAGGTGTCATCCAGCGTGGTGGTGGTAATCAGCTCGTTGTAGTTCAGCTCGCTGGCACCGGGGTAGGTGTAGCGGTTCAGCAGCACATCGAAGTTCACGCGCTCGGTCGCGTCAATGCCGTAGCCGATCTGGTAATCCACTTCAACGCTCGGGTCGCCCGGGCCGAAATCCACGCCCGAACCCCACACGCCGGCATACAGGCCGACCGGGCTGGTGTAGGTGAAGCCGGCCTGCAGGGTCGGATCTTCGTCGGTCTGCGAGACGCCACGGAACAGGTAATCGGAAACAGCGGTGACATTCCAGCTGTAAGGCGACTCGGCCTCCTGGGCACTGGCGGCAAACGGGGCCAGGGCAAGGGCGGCGGCAAGGGACAGGCAGGCACGGGCGTGCTTCATGGGCGTCTCCGGTGGGGGGCGGTGGCGTGGAAGGCGGAAGCGGCAACCGGGCCAGACACGGCCGGTTCACGAATTTTTAACCCGTTTGCTATTGCGATGCAACATGTGCCGGGCATGGCGGTGGCGCGCCCTGCCCGGTCGACGGCCCAGCTTGCCCGGTAGAATCGGTGGTTTCCCGTGCTGAGCCGTGCCCACGCCATGACCGACGCCTCCTCCGCCCTGACCCGCCATTACGCCGACGAACTGGACGCCATCCGCGCCCAGGGCCTGTTCAAGTCCGAGCGGATCATCACCAGCCCGCAGTCGGCCGAGATCACCCTCGACGATGGCCGCACCGTGCTGAACTTCTGCGCCAACAACTACCTGGGCCTGGCCGACCACCCGGACCTGATCCAGGCGGCCAAGGACGCGCTGGACAGCCATGGCTTCGGCATGGCCTCGGTGCGCTTCATCTGCGGCACCCAGGACCTGCACAAGCAGCTGGAAAAGCAGATTGCCGATTTCTTCGGCAAGCAGGACACGATCCTCTACGCGGCCTGCTTCGACGCCAACGGCGGCCTGTTCGAGCCGCTGCTCGGCGAGAACGACGCGATCATTTCCGACGCACTGAACCACGCCTCGATCATCGACGGCGTGCGCCTGTGCAAGGCCAAGCGCTTCCGCTACGCCAACTGCGACATGGCCGACCTGGAAGCGCAGCTGCAAGCCGCCGATGCGGCCGGCTGCAAGACCAAGCTGATCACCACCGACGGCGTGTTCTCAATGGACGGCTTCATCGCCCCGCTGGACGAGATCACCGCGCTGGCGAAGAAGTACAACGCGCTGGTGCACATCGACGAATGCCATGCCACCGGCTTCCTCGGTGCCAGCGGCCGCGGCTCGGCCGAAGTGAAGGGCGTGCTGGAAAAGATCGACATCATCACCGGCACCCTGGGCAAGGCCATGGGCGGCGCGCTCGGCGGCTTCACCTGCGCCAGCGCCGAAGTGATCGAACTGCTGCGCCAGCGTTCGCGCCCGTACCTGTTCTCCAACTCGCTGCCGCCGCACGTGGTGGCCGCCGGCATCAAGGCGTTCGAGATGCTGGCCGCCGCCGATGACCTGCGCAGCACGCTGGTGCAGAACACCGCCTACTTCCGCGAAAAGATGGTTGCCGCCGGTTTCGACGTGAAGCCGGGCGTGCACCCGATCAGCCCGGTGATGCTGTACGACGCACCGCTGGCGCAGAAGTTCGCCGAGCGCCTGCTGGAAGAAGGCATCTACGCGATCGGCTTCTTCTTCCCGGTGGTGCCCAAGGGCCAGGCGCGCATCCGCACCCAGATCAGTGCCGCCCACACCCGCGAGCACCTGGACCGCGCGATCGATGCGTTCACCCGCATCGGCGTGGAACTGGGCGTGATCAAGGGCTGATCAGGTCCGGGTCGGATCCCTTTCCGCAGGAAAGGGCTCTGCCCCCACCGGACAGAGCGTGCCGACCAAGGTCGGCACCTACCGGGCCTGATGGCGTGCCGACCCCGCGCGGGGTCGGATCCCTTTCCGCAGGAAAGGGCTCTGACCCCACCGGACAGAGCGTGCCGACCAAGGTCGGCACCTACCGGGCCTGATGGCGTGCTGACCCCGCGCGGGGTCGGATCCCTCTCCGCAGGAAAGGGCTCTGACCCCACCGGACAGAGCGTGCCGACCAAGGTCGGCACCTACCGGGCTGATGGCGTGCTGACCCCACCGGACAGAGCGTGCCGACCAAGGTCGGCACCTACCGGGACTGATGGCGTGCCGACCAAGGCCGGCACCTACCGGCTTACTTCTTCTTTTTCTGCTTGCCCTTCGGTTCGTCCTTGCTGGCCACCACCACCGGCCTGGCGGCGGCGTCCTGCGCGTTGCCCTTGGCCACGCGGATGCCGTTGGCCTTCATCCAGGCGTCGAACTGGTCGGCGGTCATCTTCTGGTCGCCGTTGCTCATCATGAAGCGGTAGCTGCCGCGGCCATCCAGTTCCGGGGTCTTTACCTCCACCACCGGCGCCTCGGCCGGGGTTTCGGCCTTGGCCACCTTCTTGTGGCCGCTGCAGGCGGTCAGCACGGCCAGCGGCAACAGCAGGCCGGCGCAGCGCAGGGTTCGGTTGAGGGTCGGGTACATGGGCACACTCCGTTCAAGTAAATCGAAAACCAGGCGCCCCCTACGCCTGGAACGGTGGCTGGCCGCGGCCAGCCGTGGGCCGGACTTCAGCCCGGTGCAGCAGCCACAAGCTGCTGCTGGTCGCTGACCTGCAGCTCCCGCCATTGCCCCTTGCCGAGATCGCCAAGCACCAGCCCGCCGATCGCGACCCGGACCAGGCGCAGCACCTGCAGGTCGAAGGCCGCCAACAGGCGACGGATATGGCGGTTGCGGCCCTCCTCGAGCACCACCTCCAGCCACGCGGTCTTGTCGCCGCTGCGCAGGACGCGCACGGCGCGGGCCACCAGGAACTCGCCCTCGTCTTCAATACCGGCCTGCAGCGCCGCCAGGGTGGCGTCGTCGGGCAGGCGATCGGTCTGCACGTGATAGGTCTTGTCCGGCCCGGTCTGCGGATCGGTCAGGCGCGCGGCCCATTGCGGGTCGTTGCTGAACAGCAGCAGCCCTTCACTGGCCTTGTCCAGGCGCCCCACCGGGGCGACCCAGGGCAGGCCGGCGCCGTCGAAACAGCGGTACACCGTGTCGCGCCCACGCTCGTCCTGGGCGGTGGTCACCACCCCGCGCGGCTTGTTCAGCATCAGGTACAGGCGCTGCGGCGGCGCCAACGGCTGGCCATCCACCTCGATCGGCGGTGCCGGGCTGGCAATCGGGAATTCGGGGTCACGCACGATGCGCCCGGACACGCGCACGCGGCCTTCGGCAATCCAGCGCGCGGCTTCGGTACGCGAGCAGATGCCCGCCTTTGACAACACGCGGGCCAGGCCATGGCGCACACCGGCCGATGCCGCAGTGGCATTCGCACGCCCACGCGGTGCGTGGGCGCGGGCGGCGGGGGTGGCAGGCGGGCGGCGCGTGCGCAAGCCTCTGCTCCCCGCGCGGCTTACTTCTTCTCGCCCGGCTTGGTTTCAGCCGGTGCTTCGGTGGCGGGCGCCGGCGCCGCGGCCGGTGCCGGGCGTGCCTTCACCACGCGCACGCCGCGCGCCTTCATCCAGGCGTCGAACTCTTCGGCGGTCATGCGCTTGCCGTTCTGGCTCATGTCAAAGCGCCACGGCGTGTTGTCGAACTCGGTCTGCGGCTTGTACGCGGCCGGGTCGTTCGGCTTCACCGCCGGCGCACTCGGAATGGCCTTGGCGATGTTCTGGCAGCCATCGATGCGCAGGCGCTGCAGCACTTGGTCCAGCGACTGCGACGGATCGTAGCTGCTGCCCAGCACGCCGGCGGACATGCCCAGCTGGCTGCCGCGGATGTACAGCTCGTCAGCCACCGGCGCGATGGCGGTGGCCGGCAGAGGCAGCGGCGACGCGCTGGTGTTGACCGAGCAATCAACCGCGGCGTGGGCAGCGGGAACCAGGGCCAGCGCCAGAACGGCGGCCGATGCAGAGCGCAACATGAGGGGCATCCACGAAAGGAAGTGACGCGGCGAGTTTAGCAATGCCGGCACAGCTTTCAAGCGGAACCTTCAATGAATACGGCAACCTGTTGGTTTTCTGGAAAAAAACCGATGGACGGTTGTCTTTTGCGCGGTACCCGCGCATTCCCTGGCTCCACAAACAACAAGACCCGGCCGAAGCCGGGTCCTGCTGTGTCTTACTGGCAGAGCGTCAGAACTTAGTTCTGGACGTTCAGCTCGGTACGACGGTTCTTGGCGCGACCTTCCGGGTTGTCCGAACCATCCGGGTTGGTGTTCGGGGCAATCGGACGGCTCTCGCCGTAGCCGATCGGGCCCTGCAGACGCGAAGCGTCCACACCGTTCTGGGTCAGGTAGTTGTACACCGCGGTGGCGCGACGCTCGGACAGCTTCTGGTTGTAAGCGTCGGTACCCTTCGAGTCGGTGTGACCGGCCACTTCAACGCGCAGATCCGGGTAACGCTTCAGGATTTCCGAAGCTTCCGACAGGATGGCCACAGCGTCCGGACGCAGGTTCGACTTGTCGAAGTCGAAGTTCACGCCCTTCAGGTCGATCGAGACCGGCACCGGGCAACCGTCCGGACCGATGGTCTGACCCGGCTGCGAGTTCGGGCACTTGTCGTCGCAGTTGTTGACGCCGTCACCGTCGTCGTCCAGGTCGGCGCAGCTCGGGGCAACCGGAGCCGGAGCCGGGGCAGCTGCCACCGGGGCCGGGCCCAGCGGAATCACGACGCCGACCGAAGCCAGCACGTCGCCGAACCAGCTTTCGTCACGAGCGGCAACGCTCTGGTCGTCGAAATCAGCGCGGTAGGCCACTTCGGCGCGGACAGCAACGCGCTTTTCGAAGGTGGTCTGCAGGCCGACGCCCAGCTTGGCCGACAGGTTGCCGTCCTTGCGCTCACGCGGACCGTTGTTGTCCAGGGCAGCGTACTCTTCCTCGGACTTCTGGTAGCCCAGGCCACCGACGATGTACGGGTTCCAGCCGCGGCCTTCCTGGATGAAGTGGCGACGCAGGTCGAACGACACGCCGTACTGCGACCAGTTCAGATCCTGGTTGGCGTCGAAGTTCGGGTTCTGGTAGTTCAGCTCACCGTCCAGCGACCAGTTCGGGCTGATGAACTTGCCCAGACCCAGGGTGACGAACGGGGCGTCATTGGTCAGACGGTCGCTGTCCTGGAAGTTGAAGCCAGCCGAACCGGTCAGGTACCAGCGGTCATCGAACTCCTGCGCCGACGCAGCCTGGGCGAAAGCCAGACCGCCCAGCAGCGCGGCAGTAAGGATCTTCTTGTTCATTGAGTACAGCTCCTATTTCGGGGGTATGAAACCGGTAGAGGCATGGGCCAGCACTACTGCGTCGATGTTCAGACAGCCGATTCAGCACGCCACCGCCGCGAACATTATGCTCAGGCGGGTGAAGGTCATGTTAACAGTCCCGTAACATGTGAAGCGTCGTACCCGACCAGCCACCGGTCCGACGTTGAAACCCTATACAGGATCATGAAAATCCGCAATACCCCCGTGGCACAAGGGTTTGAAGGGCATTAAGGACACAATGTGACAACTGCGGAAAAGGGAAACTCGCGACGATTCAGCGCGCGCCCATCGAGGTGAGGAACCTTATGATGAACGCGCGAACCGAGCCGGAGTCATGATGAAAGCCGTCGCCCTGTGTCGTGAATCTCTGCCTGCGCTGCAGGATGTGCAGTTGCCTCCGCCCCTGCCTCCGCGGGGGCGCGATCTGCTGGTGCGGGTACAGGCAATCTCGGTCAACCCCGTCGATGGCAAACAGCGCGCGGCCACCACCGAGGCCATGCTCGACCGGCCCCGCGTACTCGGCTGGGATGCGGCCGGGGTGGTGGAGGCGATCGGTGAAGAGGCCAGCCTGTTTGCTTCCGGCGACGAGGTCTATTACGCCGGCGACGTGACCCGCCCGGGCTGCAACGCGCAGTATCAATGGGTGGATGAACGGCTGGTGGCGCGCAAGCCCACCACGCTGGATTTCGCCGAAGCTGCCGCCCTGCCGTTGACCACGCTTACTGCGTGGGAGCTGTTGTTCCAGCGCATGCCGTTGCAGCTGGACGGGCGCCGCCATGCCGGGCAACGCCTGCTGGTGATCGGCGGCGCCGGCGGTGTGGGCTCGATGGCGATCCAGTTGGCCCAGCACGCCGGTTTCGAGGTTGTTGCGACAGCTTCGCGCGAAGCGTCCGTGGACTGGTGCCGACGGATGGGCGCGGCCCATGTGATCGACCACCACCAGCCCCTGCTGCCGCAGTTGCAGGCGCTGGGCGTGGACAGCGTGCAGGTGGCCCTGAACCTGGCCGACACCGACCACTACTGGGACGAACTGGGACAGATCGTGGCGCCGCAAGGCCACGTCGGGCTGATTGTCGAGCCGCGCGGGCCGCTGCGCATCGGCGATCCCTACAAGGCCAAGTGCATCGGCATCCACTGGGAATTCATGTTCGCACGCGCGCGTTTCCAGACCGCCGACCAGATTGAACAGCACCGCATCCTCAACCGTGCGGCCAGCATGATCGACGCCGGCCAGCTGCGCGGCACCCTGAGCGAAGTGGTGGGCAGCATCAACGCCGCCAACCTGCAGGCAGCGCATGAGCGCCTGGCCAGCGGGCGCACGATCGGCAAGCTGGCGCTGGCCGGCTGGGAATGACGGCCCGGTAGAGTCGAGCGTGCCCGACTGTTGTCTCGCGAAGTCGAGCAAGCCCGACTTTACCGGCCTTGTCAGTCGAGCAAGCTTTACTCTGCTGCCGGCTGTGCGCGCGGATTGACCCGCATCTGTATCTATTGCAGCGCGGAAATCGGGATTACGGTGGCAACAGTTGTCCTCCCCCATTCCCGAGTCCTCCATGCCTACCGCCCTGCCCCTGCGCCTGCTGCAGTTGATCACCGGCCTGTTCCTGTACGGCTTCGGTGCGGCCCTGATGATCCGCGCCGGCATCGGCGTCGCCCCATGGGATGTGCTGTCGCAGGGCATCGCCGCGCAGACGCCGCTGTCGTTCGGCCTGGCCACCAACGCCATCGGCGCGCTGGTGCTGCTGCTGTGGTGGCCGCTGCGGCAGAAGCCCGGCGCCGGCACCGTGCTGAACGTGCTGCTGATCGGTCCCTCGGCGCAGATTGGCCTGTGGCTGCTGCCACCGGCCACCGCGCTGGGCTGGCAGGTGGCGTTGTTTACCGGCGGCCTGCTGCTGGTCGCCCTGGCCACCGGCCTGTACATCGGCGCGCGCCTGGGCCCCGGCCCACGCGACGGCCTGATGACCGGCCTGCACGCCCGTACCGGTTGGCCGATCTGGAAGGTGCGCAGCCTGATCGAAGGCAGCGTGCTGCTGCTGGGGTGGTGGCTGGGCGGCGATGTCGGCTTGGGCACGCTGGCCTTCGCCGTGTTGATCGGGCCGTTGTGCGGCATCACCCTGGGCTGGTTCGGCATCGGCCGCGCCCCGGCGGCGGGCGCCGCACCCCGCCCGGCGAGCGCGCAGCGCGGCGTGGGGTGATCGGTCGCGGCCGGGGCGCCCCTTGCCCCGGCCGCCGTTTCACGGCACGCTTCGCGCTTCCGTACGCAAGCGTATCGACATGTCGCCAGCCAACGAAACCGCCTATCCGAACCTGTTCGCCCCGCTGGACCTGGGCTTCACCCAGCTGCGCAACCGGGTCCTGATGGGCTCGATGCACACCGGCCTGGAAGACCGCGCCCGTGATTTCCCGCGCCTGGCCGCCTACTTCGCCGAGCGCGCCGAGGGCGGCGTGGGCCTGATCGTCACCGGCGGTTTCGCACCCAACGTGGTCGGCTGGCTGAAGCCGTTCGGCGGCAAGCTGTCCTGGCCCTGGGAAGTACGCCCGCACCGCCAGCTCACCGCCGCCGCCCACCAGCACGGCGCGAAGATCTGCCTGCAGCTGCTGCATGCCGGTCGCTATGCCTACCACCCGCTGTCGGTGGCGCCGTCGAAGCTGAAGGCGCCGATCAATCCGTTCACCCCGCGTGCGTTGTCGGCCAGCGGCGTCGAACGCCATATCGCCGACTACGCGCGCAGTGCGAAGCTGGCCCGCGAGGCCGGCTACGACGGCGTGGAGGTGATGGGTTCGGAGGGCTACCTCATCAACGAATTCATCGCCCCACGCACCAACAAACGCACCGATGCCTGGGGCGGTGACGCGCGCCAGCGCATGCGCTTCGCGGTCGAGATCGTACGCCGCATCCGCGAGGCGTGCGGCCCGGATTTCATCATCATCTACCGCCTGTCGCTGGTGGACCTGGTGGACAACGGCAGCAACTGGGAAGAGATCGTGCAGCAGGCCCAGGCCATCGAGGCCGCCGGCGCGACGATCATCAATTCCGGCATCGGCTGGCATGAAGCGCGCATTCCCACCATCGCCACGTCGGTGCCGCGCGCGGCGTTCGCCGGGGTCACCGCCAAGCTGAAGCCGCACGTGAAGGTGCCGCTGGTGGCGACCAACCGCATCAACATGCCCGATGTTGCCGAGCGCATCCTGGCCAGTGGCGGCGCCGACATGGTGTCGCTGGCACGCCCGCTGCTGGCCGACCCGCAATGGACGAACAAGGCCCGTGCCGGCCGCCCCGAGGCCATCAACACCTGCATCGCCTGCAACCAGGCCTGCCTGGACCACGTGTTCGAGAACAAGCTGGCCAGTTGCCTGGTGAACCCGCGCGCCGCGCACGAAACCGAGCTGGTCTACCGCCCAACCACCGCACCGAAGAAGATCGCCGTGGTCGGCGCCGGCCCGGCCGGGCTGGCCTGCGCCACGGTCGCCGCCGAGCGTGGGCACCAGGTCACCCTGTTCGATGCCGGCGATGAGATCGGCGGCCAGTTCAACGTGGCCAAGCGCATTCCCGGCAAGGAAGAATTCCACGAGACCCTGCGCTACTTCCGCAACAAGCTGGCCGAAACAGGAGTGGACGTACGCCTGGGCACCCACGTCGATGCCACGTCCCTGACCGGTTTCGACCACGTGGTGCTGGCCACCGGCATCGTGCCGCGCCGGGTCGATTTCCCCGGTGCCGACCACCCCAAGGTGGTGAACTATCTGGACGTGCTGCTGGGCCGGGTGCAGGTGGGTGCCAGTGCGGCGATCATCGGCGCCGGCGGTATCGGCTTCGACGTGGGCGAATTCCTCAGCCATGACGGCCCCTCCCCCGCGCTGGACCCGCAGCGCTGGATGGCCGAGTGGGGCGTGGACGCCCGCTTCGAGGCGCGCGGCGCCTTGGCCACGCCCGCGGTGGAAGCCTCGCCGCGGCGGCTGTGGCTGCTGCAGCGCAGCCCCGGCAAGCCCGGTGCCCGCCTGGGCAAGACCACCGGCTGGATCCACCGCGCCACGCTGAAGGCCAAGGGCGTGCGCATGCTCGGTGGCGTGGAGTATCTGGGCGTGGACGATGCCGGCCTGCGCATCCGCGTGGACGGCAGCGAACAACTGCTGCCGGTGGACCACGTGGTGATCTGCGCCGGGCAGGAACCGCAGCGTGCGCTGCAGGCCGAACTGGAAGCTGCGGGCATCACCGCGCAGCTGATCGGCGGTGCCGATGTGGCAGCCGAACTGGATGCAAAACGTGCAATCAACCAGGGCAGCCGGGTCGCCGCCGCGCTCTGATCTGCAGATGAATGGGGGCGCCAATGTGATTTCCGTCACCGCCCCCGAAGCTGAATGTCAAGCCGGACGATTCAGGAAGCGTTCGGTAACAGCCCCCTACCTTGCGCCATCTTTCCGCTCACCAGCCAGTTTCCGGTGAGCCGGTGCGGTCCTCCCTGATCGGTTCGTGATCAACGTTTTGGAGGCCGCCCACGGGGCGGCCCCGATGGCCGCCTCCCCATCACGCCAAGTCGTACCCAGCCCCCGGCCGCCCCCCGCAGCCGGAACCGCGAGGTGCGGCCCATACGGAGCAAGGAGTCATATGAAACTGGCCTGGATTCTCTGGCTGTCGCAGTTGTTGCCGCAGCCTGCGGCTGATTCGCTGTGTTTGAGCACCACCGTTTATCTGGAAGCCCGCGACCAGACCCTGCGCGGCCAGCAGGCCGTGGCCGAAGTGGCCCTGCGCCGCCTGGACAGCGGGCTGTGGGGCGATTCGATGTGTCAGGTGGTCACCGCGCGCAAGCAGTTCGCGCCCACCCTGGTATCGCCCGGCACCCAGCTGGGCAATGACGCCGCCTGGAGCGAAGCCATGAACGTGGCCTTCGATGCCGAGCGCAACTGGGCGCTGCCGGCCGGCGAACGCCGCGAGATCGTGCCCGGCGCCAGCCATTTCGCCGCACTGGCCATTGCCAGCCCGAACTGGCGCAACGCCTACCAGGTGGCCACCATCGGCGATCACACCTTCTACAAGGTGCAGAACCTCAAGCCTCGCCAGTCGTAACGATCTGTTGCCGGCGGCAGCGTTGCCGCCGCTGCCGGGGCTCTGGGATAGTGGGTGTTTCCACCACGCCCTACCCTGGAGTTCCCATGAAGCTGTACAGCAAGCCCGGTGCCTGCTCCACCGCCGACCACATCGCCCTGCAGTGGACCGGCCAGCCGTTCGACGTCGAGCTGCTGAACAAGGACACCCTGAAGGGTCCGGAATTCCTGAAGATCAATCCGGCGGGCGCCGTACCGGCGCTGGTCGATGGCGACTTCGTGCTGGTGCAGAACGCGGCCATCATGGGCTACATCGCCGACAGCTTCCCGCAGGCCGGCCTGGGCGGCGATGGCAGCCCGCGCCAGCGCGCTGAAGCGGCCCGTTGGCTGTCCTTCGTCAATTCCGACGTGCACCCGGCGTTCTCGCCGCTGTTCGCACCGGGCAAGTTCATTGCCGACGAAGGCCAGTACGACGCGGTCCGTGCCGCGGCCCACAAGCGCCTGCGCGGGCTGTTCGAAACCGCCGACAAGCAGCTGGCCGACAAGCCGTGGCTGGCCGGTTTCCGCAGTTTCGCCGACCCCTACTTCTACATCACCCTGCGCTGGGCAGCCGGCACCAAGGTGGACCTGTCCGGCCTGGACAACCTGGCCGCCTACAAGGCGCGCATGGACGCCGACGCCGGCGTGCAGGCCGTGCTGAAGGCCGAAGGCCTGGCCTGATGCCAGTGCGGGGTCAGAGCCGTCCGCCGCGCGAACGGATCTGACCCCGGGGTCGGATCCGCCTGCGCAGCAGACGGCTCCGACCCCATGGGCTTCACCGGTACGCTCAGCCGATCTCGCGGATGACGTTGCCCTTGCCGTCGCGCAGCTGGGTCGGCACCACCTCGACCTGCAGCGCCGCATCCAGTGGGTACACCCCGCGCTGCGCCGGAAGCGCCGCAGCCGCCTGCAGGCCGGCTTCGTCCAGCACCCAGTACGCGCTGTCATCGCCGACCCCGCTGGCGGCCTCTGCCCCGCCCGGGGCGAACGTCCACTGCCGTTCACCGCTGACCAGTTCCAGCGGCTTGCCGTGGCGCAGGCGAAGACCCAGCAGTTCGGCAACGCTGTGCACCTGGCCCGCGCCGAGTACCAGCGTGGTCACGCCGTCCTGCTGGCGCCAGTGCAGCGTCTCGACGAACAGCATGCCGGTGGTCGACCCTTCGCGCTGGCTGCCTTCCTGCACCTGCGCGGCCAGCGCCGGATCATCCAGCAGGTTGCCGCGGTGCAGATCGCTGATCCACAGCGGCATCGCCGGCTGCAGCACCTGCAGCACGCCGCGGGTCGACCAGCGCTTGATCGCCTCCATTTCCTCGTCGGTCAAGCCGACCAGCTGCAGGAACTGCAGGTGACCGTTGGCGGTGTCGCGCGGCGGCAGCTGCGGGTCGGCCACGAAGGCCAGGTGGCACAGGCGGGTGTCGGTCTCCAGCGCGATCGGGCCGTTGGCATTCAGATGGTGGCCATCCTCGAACACGTTGCCGCTGCCGAACACATAGCGCGCCAGGTTCTGCAGCAGGTTCATCGGCCACACCGGCGGGGTGCTGCCGGCGCTTTCACCGGCACTGGCGGCCAGGCGGAAGGTCAGCTCGAACCCATAGCCACTGACCTGCGCATCGCTGCTTTCCTTGGCATACAGCTCGGAAAAGCCGTAGGTGACGTAGTGCCAATGCGGTTGCGGCGCATCGGCCCAGTACACGCTGATGCCATCCAGCGGATCCTGGCCGCCCAGCGTATAGGGCAGTGCCGTGCCGTAATGCTGCGGCGTCTGCCCGGCATACAGCGGCGCCAGGGCCGCATTGATCGCATCCCAGCCGGGGGTATCGGTGTCGTCGATGTCGTCCTGCACGTGGCGCTTCCAGTGGAAAGAACAGGCCACTGTACGCCTTGCGTCAGCCGGGCACGACCCCGGCGACGGTGGTGGCCAGGCGCGCCTGGGTTTCCTGCCACCAGCGCTGGGCCAGTGCCGGACTGCGCGCACTGCCCACGGCCGCAAGCAGTTCCGGGCACAGCCGCTCCAGTGCCAGCGCATCCTTGCAGCGCTCGATCTTCAGCTGCAGGAAGTAGCCCTTCAGGCCCAGATGGCGGCGCACCGCCTCGCTCATTGCGTCATACAGCTGCTGGTAAAGCGCTGGATCCTGTTCGCGCCCACTGCTGATTCCGCGCGCGGGCACCGCGTCGGCGGCACCGCCGACCACCTCGATCAGGCCCATCGCACTGAGCTGCTGCAGCGCATCCACTGGCGCACGCAGGCCGTCGAACAGTGCCTGCAGTTCAGTGTCGTTGCGTTGCCCGTCGACCATCAGCAGAAGCGAACGCAGCGCCGCCGGCAGGCGCCGGCCGCGGTCTTCGATTTCCTGGCGGCCAGCGGCCGTCTTGCCATGCAGCAATGCCATGCATCCCCCTTGCCTGGTGCGCCGTGACTGCGCGCCCTGCGGGGCGCGCTCCCCAAGGCCGAGCTTAGCGCATGTTCCGCCGGAGGTCTGGTAGCGCCAGGCCATGCCTGGCGGCTTTTCCATCCGCTTCGCACGCCGGGCATGGCCCGGCGCTACCGAAGCCGTCAGCGCCCCAGCGCGCGGCGGATCTCTTCCAAGGCGCCCGGATCGTCCAGGGTGGACAGATCGCCCGGATCGCGCTGTTCGGCCAGCGCCTGCAGCGAGCGCCGCAGCAACTTGCCCGAGCGGGTCTTGGGCAGCGCATTGACCACGTGGATGTGCGCCGGCCGCGCCACCGCACCCAGTGAGGCGGTAACGGCGGCCATCATCTCGGCCACCACCGGCGCCGGATCATCGCCCTGCAAGCCCTGCTTCAAGGTCACGAACACCAGCGGCACCTGCCCCTTCAGCTCGTCCTTCACCCCGATCACCGCCGCCTCGGCCACGCGCGGGTGACCAGAAATGGCTTCCTCGATCTCACGCGTGCCCAGCCGGTGGCCGGCCACGTTGATCACATCGTCGGTGCGGCCGAGGATGAAGGTGTAGCCATCGTCATCGCGGATCGCCCAGTCCAGCGAGCTGTACAGCAGTTCCTTGAAATGGCTGAAGTAGCTCTGCATGAAGCGTGCATCGTCGTTCCACACCGTGCTCATGCAGCCCGGCGGCAGCGGCGGGGTAACGACCAGTACGCCCTTCTGCCCAGCCGCAACTTCCTCGCCAGTGTTCTCGTCGATCACCTTCATGCGGTAACCGAGGTTGGGGAAGCCCGGCGAGCCGAAGCGCACCGGCTTCATGTCCAGCCCCGGCAGCAGGGTCAGCGCCGGCCAACCGGTTTCGGTCTGCCAGTAGTTGTCGATGATCGGCTTGCCCAGCGCATCGTTGATCCAGTGCGCGGTAGGCTCATCCAACGGCTCGCCGGCCAGGAACAGATATTTCAGGGCATCCAGGTCATGGCGGTGGATGAAGTCGGCATCGTGTTTCTTCAATACGCGGATCGCCGTGGGCGAGGAGAACATCGTGCGCACGCCGTACTGCTCGCACAGCGCCCACCAGATGCCCGGGTCCGGGTTGGTCGGCAGCCCTTCGTACAGCAGTGATGTGCAGCCACCGATCAGCGGGCCATACACGTTGTAGGAATGGCCCACGGCCCAGCCCACGTCCGAGGTGGAGAACATCACCTGGCCCGGACGGCAGTCGAACACCGTTTCCATCGACTGCGCCATGGCCACCGCATAGCCGCCTACATCGCGCTGCACGCCCTTGGGCTTGCCGGTGGTGCCAGAGGTGTAGAGCAGATAACTGGGTTCACTGGACTCAAGCCAGGTGACCGGCACATCCACTTCGCCCACCTGCGCGCGCAGTTCGGCGTAGTCCACATCGCGCCCCGGCACGCGCGGTCCGGCAGCATCCAGCCCGCGCGAGACGATCAGCACATGCGGCGGCGGATTGGCCGCCTCGGCACAGGCAGCATCGACCATGCCCTTGTACGGAATGACTTTGCCACCGCGCATGCCGGCGTCGGCGGCGATCAGCAGTCTGGGCCTGGCATCGTCGATGCGCAGTGCCAGGTTGTGCGCGGCAAAGCCACCGAACACCACCGAATGCACGGCGCCGATGCGCGCGCAGGCCAGCATGGCGAACACGGCTTCGGCCATGTTGGGCATGTAGATGACCACGCGATCGCCGTGGCCGACACCTAGGCGCTGCAGCACCGCGGCGAAGTCATTCACTTCGCGGTACAGCTGGCGATAGGTGATTTCGCGGGTGACGTTGGTTTCGGTGGAGACCGCCACCAGCGCGAGCTGGTCGGCGCGATCGACGAGGTGGCGGTCGACGGCGTTGTAGCAGAGGTTGGTTTCGCCGCCGACATACCAGCGGCGGAACGGCGGGTTGCTGTAGTCCAGCACCTGCTTCGGCGGCACATGCCAGTAGATGCGCTTGGCTTCCTCGCCCCAGAACGCCTCCGGCTCGTCGATCGAGCGGCGGTAGGTTTCCTCGTAGTTCATGACGCAGCCCTCCCAGACAAAGTCATGGGTTCGAGCATAGTGCCGGGCTGGCGGCCGGGCCGCCCTACCTTGGTAGGGGGTGGGTGTGGTCTGCAGGGCTTGCAGCCCTGCACCTGCCGAAGCAAGAGCAAAGGCCTGCACCCCGCCTTCGACAGTTTCCTGCGATCTGTCGGAATGGCGTTCTGCTCTGGTAGGTGTCGACCTTGGTCGACACGAATGAATTCATTCGATATCTGACCGATGTGTCGACCAAGGTCGACACCTACCAACAGCCGCGTGAACCTGTCAGAGGCGGGGCGGTGTGGGCTTGCAGGACCGCAGGCGCCATGGATGGCGCCTACGAGCCTACATGGACGTACTTGCGGCGTGTCCTGCAAGCCCACACCGCCTCGCCATCCCACGGAATGCGCGCTGCTGCTGTTGCTGTTGCCCCAAAGCAGGTGCAGGGCTGCAAGCCCTGCCGCCCTCTCCCCCCTAGAACGGCGCCGCGGACTCGAACGCCAGCGCAGCACCGGTTACCGGATGCGTGAACGCCAACGCGCACGCATGCAGATGCACCCGCTGCGCCGGCGCGGCGCCGTACAGCACGTCACCGACGATGGGATGGCCAAGACTGGCCATGTGCAGGCGCAACTGATGGCTGCGGCCGGTCACCGGCTCCAGCGCCACGCGCGTAGTGCCCGCCTCCACATCGCGCGCCAAGACCTGCCAACGCGTCAGCGCCGGCTTGCCGCGCGCATGGTCGACCATCTGCTTCGGCCGGTTCGGCCAATCCACGATCAACGGCAGGTCCACTTCACCGGCATCGTCGGCCAGCAGGCCCTGCAGCACGGCCTCGTAACGCTTGCCCACCTGCCGTTGCTCGAACTGCATCGACAACGCCGCCTGCATCGCCTTGCCGCGCGCATGCAGCAGCAGGCCGGACGTCACCTGGTCCAGCCGGTGCACCGTCAGTGCATCCGGGCATACCGCCTGCAGGCGTGTGACCACGCAGTCCTGGTTTTCCTCGCTGCGGCCCGGCACGGACAGCAGGCCGGCCGGCTTCTCGGCCAGCAGCAGCGCGTCATCGATGTAATGCAGGTGGATCATCGGTGTCCGTCGTCGTTCAAACGAAAACGGGGAAGCCGAAGCTTCCCCGTTTTCTGCATACCGGCCGAGGCCCGTATCAGCCCAGCAGGTGGGCCACGCCGGAGCGCTCTTCTTCCAGCTCGGCCAGGGTCTTGTCGATGTACTTCTGGCTGAAGTCGTCGATCGGCAGATCCTTCACCAGGGTGTACTTGCCGTTTTCGGTGGTCACGGCGAAGCCGAAGATCACGCCTTCCGGAATGCCGTAGGAACCGTCGGACGGCACGCCCATGGTGACCCACTTGCCGTTGCTGCCCAGCACCCAGTCACGCACGTGGTCGATGGCGGCGTTGGCAGCCGAAGCGGCCGAGGACGAACCACGGGCTTCGATGATGGCCGCGCCGCGCTTGCCCACGGTCGGGATGAAGGTGTTGGCGTTCCATTCCTGGTCGTTGATCGCATCGGCGATGGACGCACCATCGGCGGTGGCGAAACGGTAGTCCGGGTACATGGTCGGGCTGTGGTTGCCCCACACCACCAGCTTTTCCATGCCGCCAACCGGCTTGCCGAGCTTGTTCGACAGCTGGCTCAGCGCGCGGTTGTGGTCCAGGCGCAGCATGGCGGTGAAGTTTTCCGGCTTCAGGTCCGGGGCCGACTTCATGGCGATGTAGGCGTTGGTGTTGGCCGGGTTGCCGACCACCAGCACCTTCACGTCACGGCTGGCGACCTTGTTCAGCGCCGCGCCCTGGGCGGTGAAGATCTTGGCGTTTTCCAGCAGCAGGTCCTTGCGCTCCATGCCCGGGCCGCGCGGACGCGCGCCGACCAGCAGGGCGATGTCGGCGTCCTTGAACGCCACTTCGGCGTCGTCGGTGCCGACCATGCCGGCCAGCAGCGGGAAGGCGCAGTCTTCCAGTTCCATCATCACGCCCTTCAGGGCGGCCTGGGCCTTGTCCACCGGCAGTTCCAGCAACTGCAGGATGACCGGCTGGTCCTTGCCCAGCATTTCGCCGGAGGCGATGCGGAACAGCAGGGCGTAGCCGATCTGGCCGGCAGCGCCGGTCACGGCAACACGAACGGGTGCTTTCATGGGGGTTTCCTCTTGCTTGCAAGCGTTGGATAGGACGCCGCGGGCGTGGCCACGCAGGCCTGGCGGGCGGCGGGGAACGTGGAAACGGCCACCCGTGGGTGGCCGTTTCAAAGGGGAATCAGGCGGCGAGGATCTTGTTCCACTCGGCCACGCGATCAGCCTTGGCGGCCAGCGCGGCGTCGACATCGCCTTCCAGGGTGATCGAATGGATCACGTCGCCCTGCTTGACCGAATCCACGATGGCCTGGCCTTCCAGCACCTTGCCGAACACGGTGTGGCGGCCGTCCAGCCAATCGGTCTTGATGTGGGTGATGAAGAACTGGCTGCCGTTGGTGTTCGGGCCGGCATTGGCCATCGACAGCGAACCGACCTCGTGCTTCACGCCGTTGTTGGTTTCGTCTTCGAACTTGTAGCCCGGGCCGCCGGTGCCGCGACCCTGCGGGCAGCCGCCCTGGATCATGAAGTCGGCGATCACGCGGTGGAAGATCAGGCCGTCATAGAAGCCCTGCTTGACCAGGTTCACGAAGTTGGCCACGGTCAGCGGCGCCTTGTCGGCGAACAGCTCGACCTTGATCGGGCCCTGGGTGGTGTCGAAAGTGGCGATGAGGGACATGAAGATCCTTGATGCAGAGGGGAACGCGTCTAGCCACCTAGTTTACACCCGCCCCGTGGCGCTGGCGGCTTCGACCATCGGCGCAGCCCCCGGCCCCCGTTCAGGCCCCAGCTGAATGGGGCTCGGGCGGTCCTGCAACATGGGTTTTCGCCAAGCGTCAAGTTAGACGTATAATGTTGGACTTCTTTTTCCAAATCCGGCGCCGACTGGCCCCCTTTCGCATGTCCATCGAAAATCTTCGCAACATCGCCATCGTCGCCCACGTCGACCATGGCAAGACCACCCTGGTCGACCAGCTGCTGAAGCAGTCCGGCACCCTGTCCGAGCGCACCGTCCTCGCCGAGCGCGTGATGGACAGCAACGACCAGGAAAAGGAACGCGGCATCACCATCCTGGCCAAGAACACGGCCATCACCTGGGAAGACAAGAAGACCGGTATCAAGAACCGGATCAACATCGTCGATACCCCGGGGCACGCCGACTTCGGCGGCGAGGTCGAGCGCGTGCTGTCGATGGTCGACACCGTGCTGATCCTGGTCGACGCGATGGACGGCCCGATGCCGCAGACCCGCTTCGTCACCCAGAAGGCGTTCGCGATGGGCTTCAAGCCGATCGTGGTGGTCAACAAGGTTGACCGCCCCGGCTCGCGTCCGGAGTGGGTGATCGACCAGGTCTTCGACCTGTTCGACAAGCTGGGTGCCACCAACGAGCAGCTGGACTTCCCGATCGTCTACGCCTCGGCCCTGAACGGCTATGCCGGCCTGGAAGACACCGTGCGCGACGGCGACATGACCCCGCTGTACGAAGCGATCATGCAGCACGCGCCGAAGCCGGAAGTCGACCCGGAAGGCGCCTTCCAGATGCGCATCAGCCAGCTGGACTACAACAACTTCGTGGGCGTCATCGGCATCGGCCGCATCCAGCGCGGCACCCTGAAGAAGAACATGCAGGTCGCGGTCATCGACCGTGAAGGCAAGAAGCGCAACGGCAAGGTCGCGCAGGTGCTGGGCTTCCTGGGCCTGGAGCGCATCGAGCAGGACACCGCCGAAGCCGGTGACATCGTCGCCATCTCCGGTATTCCGGAGCTGACCATCTCCGACACCCTGTGCCACCCGGACACCCCGGAAGCGCTGCCGGCCCTGACCGTCGACGAGCCGACCATCTCGATGACCTTCCAGGTGAACAACTCGCCGTTCGCCGGCAACAAGGACCTGTCCGGTGGCAAGTTCCTGACCAGCCGCCAGATCAAGGACCGCCTGGACCGTGAAAAGGTCCACAACGTGGCCCTGAAGGTCGAACAGCTGGAAGACGCCGACAAGTTCCTGGTCTCCGGCCGTGGCGAACTGCACCTGTCGGTGCTGATCGAGAACATGCGTCGCGAAGGCTACGAGCTGGCCGTGTCGCGCCCGGAAGTGATCATCAAGGAAATCGACGGCCAGATGATGGAGCCGATCGAGCAGCTGGTGGTGGACATCGAAGAAGTGCACCAGGGCGGCGTGATGGAAAAGCTGGGTACCCGCAAGGGCCAGCTGAAGAACATGGAGCCGGACGGCAAGGGCCGCGTGCGCCTGGAATACTCGATCCCGGCCCGTGGCCTGATCGGTTTCCAGAACGAGTTCAAGACGCTCACCCAGGGTTCGGGCCTGCTGTTCCACGTGTTCGACCACTACGGTCCGAAGGAACAGGGCGCCATCGCCAAGCGCATCAACGGCGTGATGATCGCCAATGCGCCGGGCGTCACCCCCGCCTACTCGCTGGGCCCGCTGCAGGAACGCGGCAAGCTCTTCGCTGCTGAAGGCGACAACGTGTATGAAGGTCAGCTGGTCGGTATCCACTCCAAGGACAACGACCTGACCGTCAACGCGATCAAGACCAAGCCGCTGACCAACATGCGCGCTTCGGGCAAGGACGATGCGATCCAGCTGACCCCGGCGATCAAGTACTCGCTGGAACAGGCCCTGGACTTCATCGAAGACGACGAGCTGGTCGAGATCACCCCGAAGGAGATCCGTCTGCGCAAGAAGTTCCTGACCGAAAGCGACCGCAAGAAGGCCTCGCGCGGCGGCTGAGCCAGCAGACCGTGAGCCAGAACGGCTACAACCCGGATCCGCATCGGCATCCGGGTCTCCATGTCATCGCCCTGCTCGAAGCGAGCAAGGCGATGCTGGCGTTGTTGGCGGCGACCGGGCTGGAAATGCTCGGTCCGCAGCCGCTTCGCGACGGGGTCAATGCCCTGATCCGGCGTTTCAGCCTGGACCCGGATCACGGCACCCTGCCCTCGCTGCTGAACATGATCAGTCCCGACGCGGTGCACCTGGCCGCGGCGGCGATGATCGGCTACGGCCTGCTGCACCTGGTCGAAGCCTGGGGCCTGTGGAAGGCCAGGGCCTGGGCCTCGTGGCTGGGCTGCCTGACCGCCTCGATCTACCTGCCCTTCGATATCTACGCCATCATCCGCCACCCGGGCTGGGCCTCGGGCAGCGTACTGGCCATCAACCTGGTGGTCGTCTACGTGCTGGCGCGCGACCTGCGCAAGCGCAAGCGCTGAGCAGCGGCTAGACTGGCCGCCGGAGCCTCGCACGCCCAGCCATGCGCCTGTCCCTGCCGACCCTGCCCACCTGCCTGATCCTCGCCCTGGCGGCACTGTCCAGTGCTGGCTGCAGCTCGCCCGCGCCCAGCGCCCATGCCGCCGAACCTGCGGCCAGCAGCGCCCCCTTCCCCTACGCCGAAACCGACGTGACCGACCTGCAGGCGCGCATGGTGTCCGGCGAGCTGGACAGCGTCACCCTCACCGGGGCCTACCTGCAGCGCATCGCCGCGCTGGACCGCGCCGGGCCGCGCCTGCGCGCGATCATCGAGCTCAACCCCGATGCCTTGAAGGAAGCCGGCGAGCGTGACCGCGAACGCCGCAGCGGCCGCCTGCGCGGCCCCCTGCACGGCATCCCGGTGCTGCTGAAGGACAACATCAACGCCGCGCCCATGGCCACCAGCGCCGGCTCACTGGCCCTGCAGGGCTTCCGCCCGGGCGATGCCTACCTGGTGCGGCGCCTGCGCGAAGCCGGCGCCGTGGTGCTGGGCAAGACCAACCTGAGCGAGTGGGCGAACTTCCGCGATGCCAACTCGGTATCCGGCTGGAGCGCACGCGGTGGCCAGACCCGCAACCCCTACCGGCTCAGCCATTCTCCCTGCGGCTCCAGCAGCGGCAGTGCGGTGGCGGTGGCCGCCAACCTGGGCAGCGTTGCCATCGGCACCGAAACCGACGGCAGCATCGTCTGCCCGGCCGCGATCAACGGCGTGGTCGGGCTGAAGCCCACCGTCGGCCTGGTCAGCCGCGAGGGCATCCTCCCGATCAGCTTCAGCCAGGACACGGCCGGGCCGATGACCCGCAGCGTGGCCGATGCGGCCGCGGTGCTGACCGCCATTGCCGGTCGCGATGCGGCCGATCCAGCCACCGCCACCATGCCCGGCCGTGCGGTCTACGACTACACCGCCCGGCTGGACCCGGACGGCCTGCGCGGCAAGCGCATCGGGCTGCTGCAGACGCCGCTGTCGCAGTACCCCGGCATGGCCCCGCTGATGCAGCACGCGGCGGCCGAACTGCGCCGCGCCGGCGCCGTGGTGGTGCCGGTGCAACTGCCCAACGCCGGCGCCTGGGCCGACGCCGAGCGCCTGGTGCTGCTGTACGAGTTCAAGGCGGGGCTGGAGCGCTACTTCGCCACCTACCACGCCCCGCTGCGCAGCCTGTCCGAACTGATCGCCTTCAACCAGGCCAACCGCGGGCAGGAACTGGGCCGTTTCGGCCAATCGCTGCTGGAGGAAGCCAACGCGACTCCGGGCCTGTCCGACCCCGCCTACATCCGCGCACGCAGCGATGCCCGGCGCCTGGCGGGCCCGGAAGGCATTGATGCGGCACTGGCGGCACAACGGTTGGACGCCTTGGTCGCGCCCACCACCGGCACCGCCTCGCCGCTGCGCAGCCGTGGCGACGACTTCCCCGGCGAGAGCTACAGTGTGGCCGCCGTGGCCGGCTACCCCAGCCTGACCGTGCCGATGGGGCAGATCGATGGCCTGCCGGCGGGCCTGCTGTTCATCGGCACCGCATGGAGCGAACCGAAGCTGATCGAAATGGGCTATGCCTACGAACAGCGCACCCGCGCGCGCAGGCCGCCGCATTTCGATACCGATGCCCTGATCGACACCGGCGATCCCTGATCACCTGACGCCGCTGCGCTCACCGGGCATGGCCTGGCGCTACCGGTCCGGCAGCGATTCCACCGGCACGATGGCCGCCTCGCCATCCTCGGCACCGGGCGAACGCACATCGGCGGTACGCGCACGCGGCCCACGTGGCATGTCCATCTCATCATCCTGGTGCAGCCGCGCCCGCACCTGCGGCAGCGCCTGCGGATGTTCACGGGCCAGGAAATCCAGCATGCGCTCACGCACCAGGCAGCGCAGATCGAACGCATCGCCAGAATTGCGCGCACTGACCAGCAGACGCACCTGGATCGCCCGTTCGCTGGTTTCGGTCACCTGGGTCACGCAGACACGGCCATCCCACAGCGCCTCGCCGCGACAGATGCGCTCCAGCTCGGTACGGATCGCCGCGATCGGCGCGCGATAGTCCAGCCACAGGAACGCCGTGCCGAGCAGATCGGCGCTGCGTCGCGTCCAGTTCTGGAACGGGTGCTCGATGAACCAGGTCAACGGCACCACCATGCGCCGCTCGTCCCAGATACGCACCACCACGTAGCTGCTGCCGATCTCTTCGATGCGGCCCCACTCACCTTCCACGATGACCACGTCATCCAGCCGGATCGGCTGGGTGACCGCAATCTGCAGGCCGGCAATCAGGTTGCCGAACACCGGTTTGGCCGCGATACCGGCAACCAGACCGATCAGCCCCGCCGATGCCAGCAGCGCAGTACCGATCTTCTGCACCATCGGGAAAGTGAGCAGGACCAGCGACGCACCGAGCACGATGATGCCGCCCATCAGCACGCGGCTGAGCACGCGCGTCTGGGTCTGGATGCGGCGCGCTTCCAGGTTGTCGGACACATCAATGGGATGGCTGCGCAGGATCGCGCGTTCGCCGGCCGCCACGCCCCGTACCAGCAACCAGATGAAGCAGGCAGTCAGGCCGATATGCACGCCACGCAGGACCTGGTCCAGCATGCGCTCGGGCAGCGGCGTGGCCTGCAACGCGGGCACCAGGAGCAACAGCGGCAAGGCCATCGCCAACGGCGGCCCGATCACCCGACCGATGCGCGCGCGCCGCCGGTCGCGCCCGCGCAGGCGGCGATACAGGGCCAGCACGCCCCACGCGGCCAGGCCGCCGAGCAGCAGCGCCGCACCGATCGGCCACAGATAGTCCTGCACATGTTGCCAGCCCACCGCAGACCCTCGCTCATTGCATGAACCCACAGGGTCGCGCAGGCGGCATGAGCATCACGTCAGAGGGTGGGGTTTGATGCAGGGCCTGCGGCCCTGCACCTGCCTGGAGCAACGGCAGCGGCAACGGCAAAAGCTGGGTATCCGTGGGATGGCGGGGTGGGTCCGGTTGCGGGGGACGCCGTAAACCCTTCCATGGGGGCTTAGCCGCGCCATCCATGGCGCGGATACCCCCGCAACCGGACCCACCCCGCCTTCGACAGATTCCCGCGGTCTGGTAGATCCACGCAATGCGTGGATGAATCTCAATCGGAATCGAAATAATCCGAGGTCAGAGCCCGTTGCTGCGCAACGGGATCCGACCCCGTGCCGGTCCGACAGATCGCGTGAACCTGTCAGAGGCGGGGCGGTGTCGCAGTGCGGGGTGTCCGCCGCATGGATGCGGCGGCCAAGCCTACACGGACGTACTTGCGGCGTCCCCGCACTGCGACACCGCCCCGCCCACTCGCGGAAAGCCCGCTTTTGATGTTGCCCCGAAGCAGGTGCAGGGGCTGCAAGCCCTGCCGAAAAAACCCTTACCGCGCCTGTTCCTGCTTGCGCACGATCGCCATCGCGATCTCCAGCGATTGTTCGTAGTTCAGGCGCGGGTCCACCGTCGAGCGGTAGGCGCGCTCCAGATCACGCTCGGTCAGTTCACGCGCACCGCCGGTGCATTCGGTCACATCCTCACCGGTCAGCTCCAGGTGCACGCCGCCCAGCCGCGTGCCGGCCGCTGCATGCAGATCGAAGGACAGCTCCACTTCGCTGCGCACATTGTCGAAACGACGCGTCTTGAAGCCATTGGCCGTGCTTTCGGTATTGCCATGCATGGCATCGCACACCCACAGCACGCGGCGGCCATCGCGCTTCACCGCATCCAGCAGCGGCGGCAGCTTTTCCGCAATCTGCGCCGCGCCCATGCGGTGGATGAAGCTCAGGCGGCCCGGTTCGTCCTCGGGGTTCAGCACATCGATCAGGCGCAGCAACTGGTCCGGCTGCACCGACGGGCCCACCTTGATCGCGATCGGATTGCGCACCCCGCGCAGGTATTCCACGTGCGCGCCGTCCAGCGCCGCCGTACGCATGCCGATCCACGGGTAGTGCGTGCTCAGGTTCAACCAGCCCTGCTGGCGCGGCACCTGCCGGGTCAGCGCCTGCTCGTAGGGCAGCAGCAGCGCTTCGTGCGAGGTGTAGAAATCAATGCGGTTGAGGTTGTGTACGCGGGCCCCAGCCAGGGTTTCCATGAAGTGCACGGCGTCGCCGATCGAGGCCACCATCTTCTGGTACTCGGCAGCCAACGGCGAATGCCGCACCCAGTCCAGGTTCCAGTACTCGGGGTGGTGCAGATCGGCGAAGCCGCCATCGATCAGCGCACGCACGAAGTTCATCGTCATCGCCGAATGCGCGTGGGCCTGCAGCATCCGCTTCGGGTCCGGCAGCCGCGCCGCTTCAGTGAACGCCGGCGCGTTGATCACATCGCCGCGGTAGCTGGGAAGGGTTACGCCGTCGCGGGTCTCGGTGTCGGCCGAACGCGGCTTGGCGTACTGGCCGGCAAAGCGCCCCACGCGGATCACCGGCTGGCGCAGGCCATGCACCAGCACCAGGCTCATCTGCAGCAGCACCTTCAGCCGGTTGGAAATCGTGCCCGATTCGCAGTCGCTGAAGTTCTCGGCGCAATCGCCCCCCTGCAGCAGGAAACGCTTGCCCTCCTGCGCGTCGGCCAGCTGCTGCTTCAACGCCAGGATCTCCCAGGAGGTCACCAGCGGCGGCAAGCGCTTGAGTTCGTGCAGGGCGGCATCCAGCGCCACCGGGTCCGGGTAGGTCGGCATCTGCAGCGCGGTCTTGCCGCGCCAGCTTTCCGGCGACCAGGCAGCGCCCACGGCGGCGGTGGCAGGGTCAGCGGCAGGCGGAACGGCGGACAGGCTCATTGCGGACATCCGAAGGAACAGGAGGGGGACGTTCATGGTCGCAGAGGGCGCGGCTGACGCAAAGCGCCAGACCCGGGCCGACCAGCTGAACGGCGCAGAAAGCGCATGCCGATCCGCCACAACCGGCATGCCCGCAGCGCCCCGGGCAGGCGCATGATCCGCACTCAGTTGTTAGGAAGTAACACTTCCCGTCATGGACCGGCCTCCCCCTCCCTTCGACCTCATCCCGACCATGAAGCCCTCCCCGCTCGCAACGGCCGTCACCCTCGTCCTGGCCCTGGCCAGCCTGCCCACCGTCGCCCTGGCCGCCGACAGCGCGTCCCCGGCCGTGAAAGACCTCGACGTGGTCACCGTCAGCGCCCAGCTCGACCAGGCGCGCAACGCGCTGTCGCCGGACATCGGCAGCAGCCAGTACCAGATCACCGCCGAGGACATCCAGAAACAGCCGCTGGGCGCCGCAGCGCCGCTCAGCCAGGTACTGCTGCAGGCACCGGGCGTGGTCCAGGATTCCTACGGCGGCGTACACGTGCGCGGCGACCACGCCAACCTGCAGTACCGGATCAACGGCGTGCTGCTGCCCGAATCCATCTCCGGCTTCGGCCAGACCCTGGATGCGCGCACGATCAAGAGCATCCGCCTGATGGACGGCGCCTTGCCGGCCCAGTTCGGCGAGCGCACCGCCGCGGTGGTCGACATCACCACCCGCAGTGGCGCTGAGCTGGGCAATGGCGGCAGCGCCGGCATCACCACTGGCTCGTACGGCAAGGTGAACCCCAACGCCTCGTGGTGGGGCAGCCAGGGGCGCTGGAGCTGGTTCCTGACCGGCAACTACGACCAGAACGAGGTCGGCCTGGAAAGCCCGACCAACGCCCGCCGGCCGCAGCATGACGACACTCACCAGGGCAAGGCCTTCGCCGACCTGACCTACCTGGTCAACGACAACACGCGCCTGAGCCTGTTCGCCGGCTTCGCCAACAACCGCTTCCAGATTCCGGTGAACCCCGGCCAGGAACCGCAGTTCGGCTATCTGGACACCACCACGTTCGACTCCAGCCGGCTGGACGAAACCCAGCGCGAAACCACCCGCTTCGGCATGCTGGTGCTGCAGGGCAACCTGGGCGACACCGCCTACCAGCTCTCGGCCGGCCAGCGCTACAGCGATGTGGGCTTCAATCCCGACGTCGCCGGCGACCTGGTGTTCAGCGGCGTCGCCTCGCAGGTACAGCGCAGCAACCGCGCCAGCACCGTGCAGGCCGATTTCTCCACCCCGTTGGGGATGAACCACACCCTGCGCTATGGCCTGTACGGCAATCACGAGGATGCGCGCGCCAGCAACGCCAGCTGGGTGTTCCCGGTGGATGCGCAGGGCCAGCAGGCCAGCACCACGCCGCTGCAGATTGCCGATGCCAACGCATTCACCGCCCGCACCGCTGCCCTGTACGTGCAGGACGAATGGCGCATCGGTAACGACTGGACCGTGAACTACGGTCTGCGCGGCGACCGCTACACCGCCTTCGGCCATACCGAAGGCCAGTTGAGCCCGCGCCTGGGCGTGGTCTGGAATGCCAGCGACAGCATCACCGTCCACGCTGGTTATTCGCGCTACTTCACCCCGCCGGCCAGCGAACTGATCGGCAGCACCGACATCGCCCTGTACGACGGCACCACCAACGCACAGCCCGGCGGCGGCACCACCACGCCGCTGGCCGAGCGCAGCGATTACTACGACATCGGCGTTTCGCAGCAGGTCAGTGATCACCTCACCCTGGGCCTGGATGTCTACGACCGCCGCGTGGACCGTCTGCAGGATGAAGGCCAGTTCGGCGCCGCCTACATCTATTCCACCTTCAACTACCGCCGTGGCCATATCCGTGGCCTGGAATTCAGCGCCGACTACAGCAACGGGCCCTTCAGCGCCTACTTCAACGCGGCACTGAGCAAGGCGATCGGCACCGACGTCATCACCGGCCAGTACAACCTGGATCCGGGCGCGCTGGCCTATGCGGCCCAGCACTGGATCCACCTGGACCACGACCAGCGTCTGACCTCGTCCGGCGGCCTGAGCTACGCCTTTGCCGGGCACAACCGGGTGGGTGCGAACTATGTGTTCGGCAGTGGCCTGCGCTCCGACACCGACACCGTACCCAATGGCGGCGAGCTGCCGTCCTACCTGCAGGTGAACCTGAGCGCCGGGCATGACTTCAACGCCGACAGCGGCCATCCGCTGCACGTGCAGCTGGCGGTGATCAATGCACTGGATCGCAGCTACCAGCTGCGTGATGGCGGTGGCGTGGGCGTGTTTGCCCCGCAGTGGGGCCCGCGCCGCGGCGCCTACCTCAGCCTGCAGCAGGACTTCTGAGCAGACAGGGGTCGGATCCCTTTGCGCAGCAAAGGGCTCCGACCCCGCTTGTTTCTCAACGCACCACCTTGCGCAGCGACACCGCCAGTGCCCACAGCGCCAGCAGTGCGAACCACACGCCCGACCACATCGGCATGGTCAGGCCCAGGAACGTCCAGTCGATGTTGCCGCAGTTGCCGGTGCCGGTCAGCACGGTGCGGAAGACTTCCAACGGCCCCATCGTCTCGCTCAGGAAGCTCAGCGGCGGGCCACAGGTCGCGCCCATCTCCGGCGGCAGCAGCTGCACGTAAACATGGCGTGCGGCAATGCCGAACCCGACTGCGGCGGCGATGAAGGCGAGAATCCCGTAGGTCGCCCGGCCCGGTCGGTTCGACGGCCCATGCAGCGCCCCGATCAGGAACAGCAGCCCAAGGGCAGCAAAGGCCAGGCGCTGGAAGATGCACAGCGGACAGGGCTCCAGCCCCATCTTCAGCTGCAGGAAGATGGCATAGCCCAGCAGGCCTGCGCAGATCAGGAAGCCCAGCAGGAACTGGGCGCGGAAGGGCCAACGCAGAGGATTCATCAGCAACGCTCGAATGGATCAGGCGCCAAGCGTAACCGAGACACTGCGCCGTTCGAACCGCTGCAGGCCACGCCTGTCGGAACGGTGTGGGTCGGATCCGCCCCCCGGAAACGCAAAAGCCCGGCAGTCGCCGGGCTTTCGCTGTGTCGCGTTGGAGCGGTCCGATTACTCGGCCACTGCCTCGGCCACGGCCGGACGGTCAACCAGCTCGACGTAGGCCATCGGCGCGTTGTCGCCGGCGCGGAAGCCGCACTTCAGCAGACGCAGGTAGCCGCCCGGACGGTTCGCGTAGCGCGGGCCCAGGATGGTGAACAGGTTGCCCACGGCTTCGTTGTCACGCAGACGGGCAAAGGCCAGACGGCGGTTGGCGACGGAGTCGACCTTGGCCAGGGTGATCAGCGGCTCGGCAACGCGGCGCAGTTCCTTGGCCTTCGGCAGGGTGGTCTTGATCAGCTCGTGCTTGAACAGCGAGGCAGCCATGTTCTTGAACATCGCTTCGCGATGGGCGCTGGTGCGGCTGAACTTACGGCCAGACTTCTGGTGACGCATGGTGGAATTCCTTGGTTAATGATGAGACGTTGTGGATCGATGTCGCCTTCCTGGCGTTGTTGCACGGACTGCGGATGGTCCTGGTCATCCGTCCTGGACGACCTGCCCGCGAACCTTCGGTTCGTCGTGGCGTGTTTCGTAAACCGGTTGAAGGCTCCACCGCGAACGGTGGAGCCTTCAGGTACAACAGGGAGCTGTATCAGCCCAGCATGCCGTGGCTGGCGACACCGGCCGGCGGCCAGTTTTCCAGCTTCATGCCAAGCGACAGGCCACGCTGGGCCAGCACTTCCTTGATTTCAGTGAGCGACTTCTTGCCCAGGTTCGGGGTCTTCAGCAGCTCCACTTCGGTCTTCTGGATCAGATCGCCGATGTAGTAGATGCTTTCCGCCTTCAGGCAGTTGGCCGAACGCACGGTCAGTTCCAGGTCGTCGATCGGGCGCAGCAGCACCGGATCCACGCCGTTGTTGGCCGGCTTGGCCGCACCGCGGTCGCGATGGGTGAAGTCACCGAACACCGACAGCTGGTCGCTGAGGATGTCGGCGGCGGTGCGCACGGCTTCCTCGGCATCGATGGTGCCGTTGGTCTCGATGTCGATGACCAGCTTGTCCAGGTCGGTACGCTGTTCGACACGCGCCGCTTCCACGGCGTAGGCGACACGGCGGACCGGCGAGAACGAGGCATCCAGGACCAGACGGCCGATGGCACGGGTTTCTTCGTCCGGACGACGACGCGCAGCAGCCGGCTGGTAGCCGAAACCACGCTCGATCTTCAGACGCATGTTGATTGCCGTGTCCTTGGTCAGGTGGCAGATCACATGTTCGCCGTTCAGGATCTCCACATTGTGGTCGACCTTGATATCGGCAGCGGTGACAACGCCCGGGCCCTGCTTGGACAGGGACAGGGTGGCGCTGTCGCCGGAGTGCATACGGATGGCCACGTCCTTCAGGTTCAGCAGGACTTCGAGCACGTCCTCCTGCAGACCTTCGACCGTGGTGTACTCATGCAACACGCCGTCGATTTCGACTTCCGTGATGGCGAAGCCCGGGATGGACGACAGCAGCACGCGACGCAGGGCGTTGCCCAGCGTATGCCCGTAACCCCGCTCCAAAGGTTCGATAACGACCTTTGCACGGGTGTCGGTAAGGCGTTCGATCTGCGGACCGCGAGGACGCAGAACCTGGTTGGCGGTAACCGTCATGTTGCGGGTTCTCCTAGTGAACCCCCGGCCGTCGCCGGGGGCTCTCCAATGTGAATTACTTCGAATACAGCTCGACGATCAGCGCTTCGTTGATGTCCGCAGGCAGGTCCGAACGATCCGGAACAGCCTTGAAGATGCCGGTGAACTTACCGGAATCCACTTCGACCCACGACGGGCTCAGGTCATGCTGGGCGGCGACGGTCAGGGCTTCCTGGACGCGCAGCTGCTTGGCAGCCTTTTCCGACAGAGCGATGGCGTCGCCAGCCTTGACCTGGTACGAAGCCAGGTTGACCGACTTGCCATTCACGGTGACGCCGCGGTGCGACACCAGCTGACGGGCAGCCGGACGGGTCACGGCGAAGCCCATGCGGTAGACGACGTTGTCCAGGCGGGTTTCCAGCAGCTGCAGCAGGTTCTCGCCGGTGTTGCCCTTCTTGGTCGAGGCCTTCTTGTAGTAGTTGCGGAACTGACGCTCCAGCAGGCCGTAGATACGCTTGACCTTCTGCTTTTCACGCAGCTGGGTGGCGTAGTCGGACAGCTTGCCCTTGCGGGCAGTGGCGCCGTGCTGGCCGGGCTTCTGCTCCAGCTTGCACTTGGAGTCCAGCGCACGCGCCGGGCTCTTCAGGGACAGGTCGGCGCCTTCGCGACGGGCGAGCTTACAGGTAGGACCGATATAACGAGCCATTTCTTATCGCTCCCTTTAGACGCGACGCTTCTTCGGCGGACGGCACCCGTTGTGCGGGATAGGCGTCACGTCGATGATGTTGGTGATCTTGTAGCCGACGTTGTTCAACGAACGCACGGCCGACTCACGGCCCGGACCCGGGCCCTTGATGCGGACTTCCAGCGACTTCACGCCGTAGTCCAGCGCAGCACGACCGGCCTTTTCAGCAGCCACCTGGGCTGCGAACGGGGTCGACTTGCGCGAACCGCGGAAGCCAGCGCCACCGGAGGTCGCCCACGACAGAGCGTTGCCCTGGCGGTCGGTGATGGTCACGATGGTGTTGTTGAACGAAGCGTGGACGTGGGCGACGCCATCAGTGATGACGCGCTTGATCTTCTTCTTGGTCTTAGCAGCGGGCTTAGCCATATGTCAGTCCCTTACTTCCTGATCGCCTTGCGCGGACCCTTGCGGGTGCGGGCGTTGGTACGGGTGCGCTGGCCACGCAGCGGGAGGCCACGACGGTGACGCAGGCCACGGTAGCAGCCCAGGTCCATCAGGCGCTTGATCGCGATACCGATCTCACGGCGCAGATCGCCTTCCACGATGTACTTGCCGACTTCGGCGCGCAGGCGCTCGATTTCCGGCTCCGACAGATCGCGGATCTTGGTGGTCGAAGCAACGCCTGCGACTTCGCAGACCTTCTTCGAACGGGTACGGCCGATGCCGTAAATGCTTTGCAACCCGACCCAGACGTGCTTCTGGGCTGGCAGGTTGACGCCTGCAATACGCGCCATGACGCGGTTCTCCAGCTGAGTGATGGCCGACAGCGCACCGTAGGCGCGCCAATCCGGCAGGATGGATCAAAAAAGTGAACTAGCGATACTAACAAGGTTCCGGTTTACATGGAAGCCCGTGAAACCATTGGTTTCATGAACCCGGCCTGGGGAGTGTGCCCAGGCTCCGGCGCCGGATGGGGTTGGACCAGGAGTTTCCTCCGGGGCCGCCCGCGCTACTCCTGCGCGGGACCACCTCATCACACCCCCACCCGGAACCGCTGCGGGGGCCGCCCTTCGTTTGTGTGGCCGGAGTCCGCGAAGCGGAGGGACCATCACGTCAGGAAGACGAAAGTATAACAGGCTGATCAGCCGCGAGCAAAGCCGCCGCGGTTGCCACCCTTCAGGTTGGCCTTCTTCAGCAGGCTCTCGTACTGGTGCGACATCAGGTGCGCCTGCACCTGGGCGATGAAGTCCATCACCACCACCACCACGATCAGCAGCGAAGTACCACCGAAGTAGAACGAGGCGTTCAGCTGCGTGCGCATCAGTTCCGGCAGCAGGCAGACGATCACCAGGTAAGCCGAACCGGCCGCGGTCAGTCGGGTCAGCACGCCGTCGATGTAGTCAGCGGTGGCCTTGCCCGGACGGATGCCCGGAATCAGCGCACCCGACTTCTTCAGGTTGTCGGCGGTTTCCTGCGAGTTGAACACCAGCGCGGTATAGAAGAACGCAAAGCCGGTGATCAGCGCAGCGAACACGATCATGTGCAGCGGCTCGCCCGGGCCCAGGGCATTGGCGACCTTCTGCAGGATCTGGCCAAAGGTGCTCTGGTTGGCGGCCTGGCCCGCCCACATGGTCAGCGTGGCCGGGAAGGCCAGCAGGCTGGAAGCGAAGATGGCCGGGATCACGCCCGCCATGTTCAGCTTCAGCGGCAGGAACGAGGTCTGGTTCATGTACGCGTTGCGGCCGCCCTGGCGACGTGCGTAGTTCACCGTGATGCGGCGCTGGCCGCGTTCGACGAACACCACGAAGAAGGTGAAGGCCAGCACCACGATGGCGATCAGCAGCAGCTGGATGAACTGGATGTTGCCGTCGCGGTAGGCATCGAAGGTATGGATGACCGCGGCCGGCAGGCCGGCCACGATGCCGGCGAAGATGATCAGCGACACACCGTTGCCGATGCCGCGCTCGGTCACCTGCTCACCGACCCACATCAGGAACATGGTGCCGGCGGTCAGCGCGATCACAGCGGTGAGCACGAAGCCCATGCCCGGTGCGTAGACGACCGGAGCGCCCGACGGCGAGACCTGGCCCTGCAGGGCCAGGGCGATCGAACCGCCCTGCACCACTGCCAGCAGCACGGCGCCGATGCGCGAATACTGGGTGATCTTGCGGCGGCCGGACTCACCTTCCTTCTGCATCGCCTTCAGCGCGGGGAAGATGTGGACGGCCAGCTGCATCACGATGGATGCCGAAATGTACGGCATCACGTTCAGCGCGAAGATGCTGAAACGGTGCAGGGCGCCGCCCGAGAACATGTTGAACATGTCCACGATGCCGCCGCCCTGCTGTTGCATCATGGCAAGCATGGCATCGGGATTGACGCCCGGCACCGGCACGTAGCAGCCAATGCGATAGACGATCAAAGCCCCGACGACGAACAGCAAACGTTGGCGAAGTTCAGTGAACTTGCCCATTCCGCCCGCGAGGTTACCGATGCCAGCTTGCGCCATGATTTTCTTACTCCGTTACGCTGCCGCCGGCAGCTTCGATCGCGGCCTTGGCACCAGCCGTGGCAGCAATACCCTTCAGGGTGAACGCCTTGGTCACTTCGCCCTTGACGACGACCTTGGCCTTCTTGGCAGTGCTCGGGACCAGCTTGGCAGCACGCAGGGCGGCGAAGTCGATCTCACCGGCCGGCAGCTTGTCCAGCGCGTACAGCAGCACTTCAGCGGTGTCCTTGGCGATCGGCGAACGGAAGCCGATCTTCGGCAGACGACGCTGCATGGGGGTCTGGCCGCCTTCGAAGCCAGCCTTGATCTTGCCGCCACCCTTACGGGCGAACGAACCCTTGTGGCCGCGGCCGGCAGTCTTGCCCAGGCCCGAGCCGATACCGCGACCGACGCGGGTGCGCTCGGTGCGGGCGCCCGGTGCCGGGCTCAGTTCATTGAGACGCAGAGTCATGATCGATTACTCCTCAACCTTGACGAGGTAGTGAACGGTGTTGATCAGACCGCGAACCTGCGGGCTGTCCTTCAGTTCACGCACATCGTTGAGCTTGTTCAGACCCAGAGCACGCACCGACAGGCGGTGACGCGACTGAGCACCACGCAGGCCGCGCACCAGGCGCACCTTCACAGTCTTGTTGGACTCATTAGCCATGGTTGAGTTCCTCCACCTTCTTGCCGCGCTTGGCCGCGATGCGAGCCGGCGACTGCGCTGCAGTCAGGCCCTTCACGGTGGCACGCACCAGGTTGATCGGGTTGCGCGAACCGGTGGCCTTGGCCAGCACGTTCTTCACGCCCACCGCTTCCAGCACAGCGCGCATGGCACCGCCGGCGATGACGCCCGTACCTTCCGAAGCCGGCTGCATGAACACGCGTGCAGCGCCGTGGCCATCCTTGATGGTGTGCCACAGGGTGCCGTTGTTCAGGTCAACGCTGACCAGGTTCTTGCGAGCCTGTTCCATCGACTTCTGGATGGCAACCGGCACTTCGCGCGCCTTGCCATAACCGAAACCGACCTTGCCTTCGCCGTCGCCGACCACGGTCAGGGCGGTGAAGGTGAACTGGCGACCGCCCTTGACGGTCTTGCTGACGCGGTTGACCGCGACCAGCTTTTCGATCATGCCGTCGTCGACTTTCTCTTCGCGGTTGCGGTCGCGATCGCGACCCCGCTGCTGACGTTCTTCTGCCATCTTGATTCCTTGGTTGTTTGGGTATGTACGGCTCGGGGCCGCTTATGGTTGTGGAGTACCGCGTTGTTCCGGTGGGCCGCTGCAGAAGAGCGGCGCCGTCCAGCCTCGCTCAGGCTGGCGAGCAGGCGGGCAGGAGACGATTGTCCCCTGCCCTGACCTCTTAGAACTGCAGGCCGGCTTCGCGGGCGGCGTCAGCCAGGGCCTTGATGCGGCCGTGGTAACGGTAACCCGAACGATCGAAGGCAACCTTCTCGATGCCAGCGGCCTTGGCGCGCTCGGCAACGATGCGGCCAACCTTGGCAGCGGCGTCGGCGTTCTTGCCGTTCTTCAGGCCGTCCTTGATGTCGGCCTGGGTGGTGTTGGCAGCAGCCAGCACCTTGGAGCCGTCGGCGGTGAAGACCTGTGCGTACAGGTGCTGGCCGGTGCGCAGCACCGACAGACGGGCCACACCCAGCTCGCGGATGTGAGCACGGGTCGACTTGGCGCGACGCAGGCGGGCGATGTTCTTGTTCATGATGTGTTTTCCTTGAAAGCTGAAGGTCAGGCTTTTCCCTGGTGAGGGACTCGCGCTTAGGCCTTCTTGGCTTCCTTACGGATGATGACTTCGTCGGAGTACTTCACGCCCTTGCCCTTGTACGGTTCCGGCTTGCGGAACGCACGGATCTTGGCGGCGACTTCACCAACGACCTGCTTGTCGGCGCCCTGCACCAGGATCTCGGTCTGGGTCGGGGTGGTGATGGTGATGCCTTCCGGAGCAACGAACACCACCGGGTGCGAGAAACCGAGCGACAGGCTCAGGTCCTTGCCCTGCATGGCAGCACGGTAACCCACGCCGACCAGCTCCAGCTTGCGCTCGAAGCCTTCGGAAACACCCTTGACCATGTTGGACAGGATGGCGCGGACGGTACCGGTCAGCGGGATCAGATCCGCATTCTCGGTGCTCAGGGTGGCAACGCCGTTCTCGACGTTGATGGCAATGCCGGCCGGCTTCGGCAGCGACAGGGTGCCCTTCGGGCCCTTGACGGTGACGGATTCGGACTGGACGTTCAGTTCAACCTTACCCAGGTCGACGGGCTTCTTGGCTACGCGGGACATATTCTTACTCCTCTCGCCTTAGGCCACGAAGCACAGGACTTCGCCGCCGACGCCCAGCTGGCGCGCCTGCGCATCAGTCATGATGCCCTTGGAGGTGGAAATGATGGAGATACCCAGGCCGTTCATGACCTTCGGCAGTTCGCTCTTGCCGCGGTACTGGCGCAGGCCCGAACGCGAGAAGCGCTTCAGGGTCGCGATGACCGGCTTGCCTTCGAAATACTTCAGCACGATTTCCAGCTCGGACTTGTTGTTTTCCAGCTGGGTCACGCGCAGGTCGGTGATGTAACCCTCGTCCTTCAGGACCTGGGCGATCGCAACCTTGATCTTGGACGACGGGGCTTTCACCGTCTGCTTGCCAACCGCGGCCGCATTCTTGATGCGGACCAGCAGGTCGGCGATGGGATCAGTCATGCTCATATGAGTACCTTTGAGTGCACCGATATCCGCTTTCGCGAAAATCTGTTGTCTCCTGGAAACGGGCCAGGTCCCTTCTTGCGGCAGGCCAATGGCCTACCCCTACAACCCCGCTCGCGCAGGGCAAGACGCGGGAGTATACGCCAAAAGAGCCCGACTTGCGCCGGGCTCTTCGGGTTTTTTTGCTTGGGCAAGCCTGAATGCCTGCCCTGACCTGTTCAGGAACCCCCGGAGGGGTTCCTGGTCGCAGGACCGGCTGGGATTACCAGCTGGCCTTGCGCAGGCCCGGCACGTCGCCGCGCATGGTGGCTTCACGCAGCTTGTTGCGGCCCAGGCCGAACTTGCTGTAGACGCCACGCGGACGGCCCGACAGCTCGCAACGGTTGCGCTGGCGGCTCGGCGACGAATCGCGCGGCAGCTTGGCCAGCTTGGTTGCGGCTTCGATCTTCTCTTCGTAGCTCGACTCCAGCGAGGAGACGATCTTCTTCAGAGCGGCACGCTTGTCGGCGTACTTCTTGGCCAGCTTTTCCCGCTTGATGTCGCGGTTGACCATGGAGGTCTTTGCCATTTCGGTATCCTCGACGAATCAGTTACGGAACGGGAACTTGAACGCTGCCAGCAGCGCCTTCGCTTCCGCGTCGGTCTTCGCAGTGGTGGTGATGGCGATATCCATGCCGCGGATCGCGTCGACAGCGTCGAAGTCGATTTCCGGGAAGATGATCTGTTCCTTCACACCCATGTTGAAGTTGCCGCGACCGTCGAAGGAACGACCGGAAACACCTCGGAAGTCGCGCACGCGCGGCAGCGAGATGTTGATCAGGCGATCCAGGAACTCGTACATCTTGTGGCGACGCAGCGTGGTCTTGCAGCCAATCGGCCAACCATCACGGATCTTGAACGACGCAACCGAGATACGCGACTTGGTGACAACCGGCTTCTGGCCGGAAATCTTGGTCATGTCGCCGACGGCGTTTTCCAGGATCTTCTTGTTGGTGGCCGCTTCGCCGACACCCATGTTCAGGGTGACCTTGACCAGCTTCGGCACTTCCATCGGATTGGTGTAGCCGAACTGCTTCATCAGCGCCGGCACCACTTCTTCCTTGTAAAACTTTTCGAGACGGGAAGTCATCTTCACATTCCTCAGGCGTCGAGCGCCTCACCGCTGGAGCGGAACACACGCAGTTTGCGTCCATCCTCCAGCACCTTGAAGCCAACGCGTTCGCCCTTGCCCGAAGCCGGGTTCAGCACATTCACGTTGGAGATATGGATCGACGCTTCACGCTCGACCACGCCGCCGGCAACGCCTGCCTGCGGATTCGGCTTGGTGTGGCGCTTGACGATGTTCACGTTGGCAACGACCACGCGGTCGCCGTCGACGCGAAGCACTTCGCCACGCTCGCCCTTGTCCTTGCCGGCATTGACGACAACCTGGTCGCCCTTCTTGATACGGTTAGCCATGATTATCTCCTGTCGCTCACAGCACTTCGGGAGCGAGCGAGACGATCTTCATGAACTTCTCCGAACGAAGTTCACGGGTCACCGGCCCGAAGATACGGGTACCGATCGGCTCCTGCTTGTTGTTCAGCAGAACGGCAGCGTTGCCGTCGAAGCGGATCAGCGAGCCGTCGGCGCGACGCACACCCTTGCGGGTACGCACCACGACGGCGTCATACACTTCACCCTTCTTGACCTTGCCGCGCGGAATCGCATCCTTCACGGTGACCTTGATGATGTCGCCGATACCGGCGTAACGGCGCTTGGAACCACCCAGCACCTTGAAGCACATCACCTGCTTGGCACCCGAATTGTCCGCGACGTCAAGGTAGCTCTGCATCTGGATCATGATTCAGACTCCTTATTCAGCCGCACGCGTGATGACTTCCACCACGCGCCAGTTCTTGGTCTTGGACATCGGAGCAATCTCGGTCACGCGGACGACATCGCCTTCCTTGCAGGCGTTGTCGGCATCGTGGGCGTGCAGCTTCGTCGAGCGCTTGATGTACTTGCCGTACAGCGCGTGCTTGACCTGACGCTCAACCAGGACGGTAACCGTCTTGTCCATCTTGTTGCTGACGACACGGCCTTCGACCGTGCGCAGCGCCTTGTTTTCAGTATTGTCGCTCATAGCGGCCATCCTTACTTCGTGCTGCCGAGCAGGGTCTTGACGCGAGCAATCTCGCGACGGACCCGGCGGATGTCGTGGGTCTTCGGCAGCTGGCCGGTGACCTGCTGCATACGGACAGAGAACTGTTCCTTACGCAGGTCGATCAGGTGGGCCTTGAGTTCGTCAGCCGACTTTTCACGGAGAGTTTTGATATCCATCAGCGCACCGTCCGGGTCACGAAAGTGGTGGTGACCGAGAGCTTGGCGGCGGCCAGGCGGAATGCCTCGCGTGCCACTTCTTCGGTAACACCCTCGATTTCATAGATCATGCGGCCGGGCTGGATCTGGGCCACCCAGTATTCCACGTTACCCTTACCCGAACCCATTCGAACTTCGATGGGCTTCTTGGTGATGGGCTTGTCGGGGAACACACGGATCCACATCTTGCCGCCGCGCTTGACGTAGCGGCTGATCGAGCGGCGGGCCGCTTCGATCTGGCGCGCGGTCAGCTGACCGTGGGCGGTTGCTTTCAGACCGTACTCGCCGAAGCTGACAGCGTTGGCGCTCCAGCTCAGGCCTTCGTTACGGCCCTTGTGTACCTTGCGGTACTTGGTTCGCTTGGGTTGCAACATTGTCGTTACCTCGCTTCACGAGCCGGGCGCTGACGGTCACCGCGGTCGCCGCGATCATGACGATCGTTGCGCGACGGGGTGTCGTCCTGCTTTTCCTGGCCAACCTGGGAGAAATCGAAGACTTCGCCCTTGTAGATCCAGACCTTGATGCCGATGATGCCGTAGGTCGTCTTGGCTTCAGCGAAGCCATAGTCGATGTCGGCACGCAGGGTGTGCAGCGGCACGCGGCCTTCGCGGTACCACTCCGAACGGGCGATTTCTGCACCGTTGAGGCGGCCACCGACGTTGACCTTGATGCCCAGGGCACCCAGGCGCATCGCGTTGCCGACCGAGCGCTTCATTGCGCGGCGGAACATGATGCGACGCTCCAGCTGCTGGGCGATCGACTCGGCAACGAGCTGCGCGTCCAGTTCCGGCTTGCGCACTTCGGTGACGTTGATGTGCGCCGGGACGCCCATCATCTCGCTCACTTCCTTGCGCAGCTTCTCGATGTCCTCACCGCGCTTGCCGATCACCACGCCCGGACGGGCGGTGTGGATCGTCACGCGAGCGGTCTTGGCCGGACGCTCGATCAGGATCTTGCTGATGCCGGCCTGAGCCAGCTTCTTGCGCAGCATGTCGCGCACTTTCAGGTCGGCTGCCAGGTAACCAGCGAACTCGGCCTTGTTGGCGTACCACTTGGAGTTCCAGTCCTTGGAAATACCCAGGCGGATACCAATCGGATGAACTTTATGACCCATGGTCTTTTCCTTATCCGCTTACTTGCCGGCGCCCACAACCACAGTGATGTGGCTGGTGCGCTTGAGGATGCGGGTACCGCGGCCTTTCGCCCGCGCCATGAAACGCTTCAGGGTCGGACCTTCATCAACCATGATGGTCTGAACCTTCAGCTCGTCGACGTCGGCGCCCTGGTTGTTCTCGGCGTTTGCAATAGCCGACTCCACCACCTTCTTGATCAGGTGGGCAGCCTTCTTGTCCGAGAACTTCAGCAGGTTGACCGCACGCTCGGCCGGCAGACCGCGCACCTGGTCAGCGACCAGACGAGCCTTCTGCGGGGAGATGCGCGCAGTGCGCAGGATGGCTTTCGCTTCCATTGTCATCTCTCCTTACTTGCCCGACTTCTTGTCACCACCGTGACCCTTGAAGGTCCGGGTGATGGCAAATTCGCCGAGCTTGTGGCCGACCATGTTCTCGTTGACGAGAACCGGGATGTGGTTCTTGCCGTTATGCACGGCAATGGTGATGCCTACCATGTCAGGCAGGATCATCGAACGGCGCGACCAGGTCTTGATCGGCTTCTTGCTGCCCGCAGCGGCCTCCACCTTCTTGACGAGGTGGTGATCGACGAACGGGCCCTTCTTGAGTGAACGTGCCATGGTCGATTAGCCCCTACGATCGCGGACGATGAACTGCTGAGTGCGCTTGTTATGGCGCGTCTTGTAACCCTTGGTCGGGACACCCCACGGGGTGACCGGGTGCGGGTTACCCTGGCCGGCCTTCGCCTCACCACCACCGTGCGGGTGGTCAACCGGGTTCATGGCAGCACCACGAACGGTCGGGCGGACGCCGCGCCAGCGCTTGGCACCGGCCTTGCCCAGCTTTTCCAGGCTGTGCTCGTCGTTGCCGACTTCACCGATGGTGGCGCAGCACTCGACCGGAACCTTACGCATTTCACCCGAGCGCAGGCGCAGGGTGGCGTAGATGCCTTCGCGGGCAACCAGCTGCACGGCCGCACCAGCGGCGCGGGCGATCTGAGCGCCCTTGCCAGGCTTCAGTTCGATGCAGTGGATGGTGGTACCGACCGGGATGTTGCGCAGCGGCAGGGTGTTGCCAGCCTTGATCGGGGCGTCCGAACCAGCGATCACCTGATCACCAGCCTTCAGGCCCTTCGGGGCGATGATGTAGCGGCGCTCACCGTCGACGTAGCACAGCAGGGCGATGTGGGCGGTGCGGTTCGGATCGTATTCGATGCGTTCCACGCGCGCCGGGATGCCCAGCTTGTTGCGCTTGAAGTCGATGATGCGGTAGTGCTGCTTGTGGCCACCACCGACGTGACGCACGGTGATGCGGCCGTGGTGGTTACGACCACCCGAGCGGCTCTGCGACTCGACCAGTGCGGCGTGCGGAGCACCCTTGTGCAGGTCGGGAGTAACCACGCGCACGGCCGAACGGCGGCCGGGAGAAGTGGGCTTGAATTTCATCAATGGCATGGGATGTACCTCAGGCCTTGGCCGTTACATCGATCGACTGGCCGTCGGCCAGGCGAACGTACGCCTTGCGCCAATCGCCGCGGCGGCCAGCACGGTTACGGAAGGACTTGTTCTTGCCCTTGACGTTGACCACGTTGACGGCTTCGACCTTGACGTCGAACAGCTGCTCAACCGCGGCCTTTACATCGGCCTTGGTGGCTTCGTTCGAAATTTCGAAGACATACTGGTTGGAGAGTTCCTGCAGGCGCGCGGTCTTTTCGGAGACACGCGGGGCACGCAGCACGCTGAAGATTTTTTCGTTGCTGTTCATGCCAGCCACTCCTCGACCTTCTTGACCGCGTCAGCGGTGATGACGACCGTGTCGGCACCAACCAGGGACACCGGGTCCAGACCCTGCACGTCACGCACTTCCACGTAGGGAACGTTGCGGGCCGACAGGTACAGGTGCTCGGAGGCTTCCTCGGTGACGATCAGCGGGCGCTTGCCCACTTCCAGGCCGGCCAGCTTGGCGATCAGACCCTTCGTGCTGGTCGCTTCGACGTCGAAGGACTCCACGATGGTCAGACGGCCCTGACGGTTCAGCTCGGACAGGATCGCGCACATGGCGGCACGGTACTGCTTACGATTGACCTTCTGCTCGAAGCTGCGCGGCTTGGCCGCGAAGGTGACACCGCCGCCGACGAAGATCGGAGCCGTCAGTGCGCCATGACGCGCGCCGCCGCCCTTCTGCTTCTTCGACTTCTTGGTGGTACCAGCCACTTCGGAGCGAGTCTTCTGTGCCTTGGTGCCGGCGCGACCGGCGTTGCGGTAAGCAACGACGACCTGGTGGACCAGATCTTCGCTGAAATCGCGACCGAACACGGCGTCGGAGACCGAGACCTTGTTGTTGCTACCCGTGATAACGAGTTCCATCGTCATCTCTCCTTATGCCTTGCTCGCCGGACGGACGATCACGTCGCCACCCGCCGCGCCCGGAACGGCGCCGCGAACTGCGATCAGACCGCGCTCGACGTCGACCTTGACCACTTCCAGGTTCTGGGTGCTCTGCTGCACCGCGCCCATGTGGCCCGACATCTTCTTGCCCGGGAAAACGCGACCCGGGGTCTGGCGCTGACCCAGCGAACCCGGCGCGCGATGCGACAGCGAGTTACCGTGGGTTGCATCGCCCATACGGAAGTTGTGGCGCTTGATGGTGCCCTGGAAACCCTTACCCTTGGTGACACCCTGGACGTCGACGATCTGGCCGACTTCGAAGATGTCCGCCTTGACTTCGCCGCCAACGGCGAAATCGCCGAGCTGCGCGTCTTCAACGCGGAATTCCCACAGGCCACGACCCGCTTCCACCTTCGCCTTGGCGAAGTGGCCGGCTTCCGGCTTGTTGACCAGGGCAGCGCGACGCGCGCCGACGGTCACCTGCACGGCGCTGTAGCCGTCGGTTTCGACGGTCTTGATCTGCGCGATGCGGTTGGGGGTTGCTTCGATCAGGGTCACCGGGATGGAGCGGCCATCTTCAGTGAACACGCGGCTCATGCCAGCCTTGCGGCCCACGAAGCCCAACGAATACTTCTTCGTCATGGTCGTAGTCCTCAGGTCAGCTTGATCTGAACGTCGACGCCGGCAGCCAGTTCGAGCTTCATCAGCGCGTCCACGGTCTTGTCATTCGGGTCAACGATATCGAGCACGCGCTTGTGCGTGCGGGTCTCGTACTGGTCACGCGCGTCCTTGTCGACGTGCGGGGAAACGAGGACGGTGTAACGCTCGATCTTGGTCGGCAGCGGGATCGGGCCACGCACTTGCGCGCCGGTCCGCTTGGCCGTTTCAACGATCTCGCTGGCCGAACGGTCGATCAGACGATGATCGAACGCTTTCAGCCGGATCCGGATCTTTTGGTCCGCCATGGCGGTAGGTTCCTTCGTTAAAAGAGCGACAGACAAAGCCTCTGGGTTGCTTTGCCCCGTGAAATCCCTGAATACAGACGGCCCGCACTCCTGCAGGCCGACAAGGTCAATCCATAGACCCCAAAAACGTAGGCAGGCCAGTTTCCCGGTCTGCCCAGACGTGGAAGCATAATGGCACGCAAGGCAGCTGTCAACAGTTGCCTGTTGACGCCGCCTGAATGGCATTGACCGTTCCTGGTCCGGGGAACACAAGGCACATCCTGTGCCTGCTTTCCCATTTGATACGCCCCGATGCCCTACCCAGGCAACATCGGGGCGCAGATACTACCAGATTACGCGATGATCTTCGAGACCACGCCGGCGCCGACGGTACGGCCGCCTTCGCGGATGGCGAAGCGCAGGCCTTCGTCCATTGCCACCGGGTTGATCAGCTCGACAACCATCTTCACGTTGTCGCCCGGCATCACCATCTCGACGCCTTCCGGCAGGTTGGCCTTACCGGTGATGTCGGTGGTACGGAAGTAGAACTGCGGGCGGTAGCCGTTGAAGAACGGGGTGTGACGGCCGCCTTCGTCCTTCGACAGCACGTACACTTCGCCTTCGAAGGTGGTGTGCGGCTTGATGGTGCCCGGCTTGGCCAGAACCTGGCCGCGCTCGACGTCGTCACGCTTGGTGCCGCGCAGCAGCAGACCGGCGTTGTCGCCTGCCTGGCCCTGGTCCAGCAGCTTGCGGAACATTTCGACGCCGGTCACGGTGGTCTTCTGCACCGGACGGATACCGACGATTTCGATTTCTTCGCCGACCTTGATCACGCCACGCTCGATACGACCGGTCACCACGGTACCGCGGCCCGAGATCGAGAACACGTCTTCCACCGGCATCAGGAACGGCTTGTCGACTGCACGCTCCGGCTCCGGAATCCAGGTGTCCAGCGCTTCGACCAGCTTGATGATCGCCGGCACGCCGATGTCGCTCTGGTCGCCTTCCAGCGCCAAACGAGCCGAACCCGAGATGATCGGGGTGTCGTCGCCCGGGAACTCGTACTTGCTCAGCAGTTCGCGGACTTCCATTTCGACCAGTTCCAGCAGCTCGGCATCGTCAACCATGTCGGCCTTGTTCAGGAACACGACGATGTACGGCACGCCGACCTGACGCGACAGCAGGATGTGCTCGCGGGTCTGCGGCATCGGGCCGTCAGCGGCCGAGCACACCAGGATCGCGCCGTCCATCTGGGCGGCACCGGTGATCATGTTCTTGACGTAGTCAGCGTGGCCCGGGCAATCGACGTGGGCGTAGTGACGGGTGGTGGATTCGTATTCGACGTGCGCGGTCGAGATCGTGATACCACGAGCCTTCTCTTCCGGAGCGGCGTCGATTGCCGAGTAATCCTTGAATTCGCCACCGAAGCGCTCGGCACCGATCTTGGTCAGTGCAGCGGTCAGCGTGGTCTTGCCATGGTCGACGTGACCGATGGTGCCGACGTTGACGTGCGGCTTGGTGCGCTCGAACTTACCCTTTGCCATTGTTGTTTACCTTGATTTTGAAAGTGGTTTTCAGGAGAGGCTGAGCGAGGCTCAGCCCTTCTTCATGACGGCTTCGGCGATGTTGTTCGGCGCCGGCTCGTAATGGTCGAATTCCATGGTGAAGGTGGCGCGGCCCTGGGTCTGCGAACGCAGCGCAGTGGCGTAGCCGAACATTTCACCCAGCGGGATCATCGCGTTGATGATCGAAGCGGAGCCGTCACCAGTGGTGTCGGAACCCTGCAGCACGCCGCGACGACGGCTGACGTCGCCCATCACGTCACCCTGGTAGTCTTCCGGGGTCACGATCTCGACCTTCATGATCGGCTCCAGCAGAACCGGCTTGGCCTTGGAGAAGCCCTGCTTGAAGGCCATCGACGAGGCCAGCTTGAACGCCATTTCCGAAGAGTCGACGTCGTGGTACGAGCCGAACACCAGCTTCACCTTGACGTCCACGACCGGGAAGCCAGCCAGCGGACCGCTGGTGATGGTTTCGCGCAGGCCCTTTTCGATCGACGGGATGAATTCCTTCGGAATCACACCACCGGTGATGTCGTTGATGAACAGGAAGTCGTCCTTGATCAGCGGAGCGATCTTGGCGTCGGCACGGTCTTCAGCGGTGATCGGCGACAGTTCGATCACGACGTGACCGTACTGACCCTTACCACCGGACTGCTTGGCGTGCTTGTAGTCCGACTTCACGTCAGCCAGGGTGATGGTTTCGCGGTAGGCCACCTGCGGCGCGCCGACGTTGGCTTCAACGTTGAACTCGCGCTTCAGGCGGTCGACGATGATGTCCAGGTGCAGCTCGCCCATGCCCGAGATGATGGTCTGGCCGGATTCTTCGTCGGTCTTGACGCGGAACGACGGATCTTCCTGTGCCAGACGGCCCAGGGCCAGACCCATCTTTTCCTGGTCCGACTTGGTCTTCGGTTCGACGGCCATCGAGATCACCGGCTCCGGGAACGTCATGCGCTCCAGGATGATCGGCTGGTCGATCGAGCACAGGGTGTCACCGGTGGTGGTGTCCTTCAGGCCCACGGCAGCGGCGATGTCACCGGCCAGAACTTCCTTGATTTCTTCGCGGTTGTTCGAGTGCATCTGCAGGATGCGGCCGATGCGCTCCTTCTTGCCCTTCACCGAGTTCAGCACGGTGTCGCCGCCATTCAGGGTGCCCGAGTAGACACGGAAGAAGGTCAGCGCGCCGACGAACGGGTCGGTGATGATCTTGAAGGCCAGCGACGAGAACGGAGCCTTGTCGTCGGACTTGCGGGTCATGGCGACGTTTTCGTCGTCCACGTCGGTACCGGTCACGTCCGGCACGTCAACCGGCGACGGCAGCAGCTGGATCACGCCGTCCAGCATGGCCTGCACGCCCTTGTTCTTGAACGCCGAACCGCAGTACATCGGGACGATTTCGGTGGCCAGGGTGCGGGTACGCAGCGCGTTGATGATTTCCGACTCGGCCAGCTCTTCGCCGCCCAGGTACTTTTCCATCAGCTCTTCGCTGGCTTCAGCCGCGGTCTCGATCATGAAGGTACGGGCTTCTTCAGCCTTTTCCTGCAGCTCGGCCGGGATCTCGCCGTACTCGAACTTCATGCCCTGCGAAGCTTCATCCCAGTGGATGGCCTTCATCTTCAGCAGGTCGACAACGCCCTTGAAGCCTTCTTCAGCGCCGATCGGCAGCTGCATCGGCACGGCGACGGCGCCGAGCTTGGCCTTCAGCTGGTCACGGACCTTGTAGAAGTTGGCGCCGGTGCGGTCCATCTTGTTGACGAACGCAATGCGCGGCACCTTGTAGCGGTTGGCCTGGCGCCACACGGTTTCCGACTGCGGCTGCACGCCACCGACGGCACACAGCACGAACACCGCACCGTCGAGCACGCGCAGCGAGCGCTCCACTTCGATGGTGAAGTCGACGTGCCCGGGGGTGTCGATGATGTTGAAGCGGTGCTCCGGCAGGGACTTGTCCATGCCCTTCCAGAACGCGGTGGTGGCAGCGGACTGGATCGTGATGCCACGTTCCTGTTCCTGCTCCATCCAGTCCATGGTGGCGGCGCCGTCATGCACTTCACCGATCTTGTGGCTCTTGCCGGTGTAGAACAGGATGCGCTCGGACGTGGTGGTCTTGCCGGCATCGATGTGGGCCATGATGCCGAAGTTACGGTAACGCTCGATGGGAGTGGAACGGGCCACGGGGAGCCTCTCAGATTTCTTGGATTTCGGATGGCCGAACGCCGCCTTGCGGCGGCCTTCGGATTGGCGCAGCCCTTCTGGGGCCGCGAGGCAGCACCGTGATGGTGCTGCCCTGCCTGTTTTACAAGGCCGTCAAACTCACCAGCGGTAGTGGGCGAATGCCTTGTTGGCTTCGGCCATGCGGTGGGTTTCTTCGCGCTTCTTGATGGCGCCACCACGGTTTTCCGCGGCGTCGATCAGTTCAGCAGCCAGCTTCTTCGGCATGGTGTTCTCACCACGCTTGCGCGCGGAGTCGATCAGCCAACGCATGGCCAGGGCCATCTTGCGCGAGGCGCGCACTTCGACCGGCACCTGGTAGGTAGCGCCGCCGACGCGACGCGACTTCACTTCGACCGCCGGGGCGACGTTGTCCAGAGCCTTCTGCACCAGCTCGATCGAGTTGGCGTTCTTCTCGGAGATGACGTCCATGGCACCGTACACGATCTTTTCAGCGACGGACTTCTTGCCGCTCTGCATGACCATGTTGATGAAACGGGCGATGGTTTCGCTTCCGTGCTTCGGATCCGGCAGGACGGAACGCTGCGGAGTATTACCCTTACGCGACATAGTGCTCTCCCCTTAGGCCTTCGGACGCTTGGCGCCGTACTTGGAACGGGCCTGGCGACGCTTGGCAACGCCGGCGGCGTCGAGCGAGCCACGAACGGTGTGGTAACGCACACCCGGCAGATCCTTGACGCGACCGCCACGGATCAGGACCACGGAGTGCTCCTGCAGGTTGTGGCCTTCACCGCCGATGTAGGAAATGACTTCTTCCTGGTTGGTCAGGCGGACCTTCGCAACCTTGCGCAGAGCCGAGTTCGGCTTCTTCGGGGTGGTGGTGTAGACGCGCGTGCAGACGCCACGGCGCTGCGGGCACTTGTCGAGCGCCGGCGAGGCACTCTTGTACGTAGTAGCTTGCCGCGGCTTGCGGACCAGCTGGTTGATCGTCGCCATCAGTAGGTTCTTCTGATTGGTGGCCGGAAATCCGGCCAGAGATGCGGAAATGTTAAAGCAGGCCAAAATTCTGGCCTGCTGAGACAGACGATTGTAGCAACCTGTCAGGAACGCAGTCAAACGCGTTCTGTCAAGCCCGTTCCTGATCCCGGAACGTTACTGGGGGGCCTCCATGTACCCCGTTCAGGTTGGCGGGGTGAACCGCGAGCGGTCCACCCTGCCCTATCCCAGGCCCGATCGGTGCAGCCGACTGACAGTCGACTCTACCGGTGCGGGTGGTCCGGCGTTGCGGCCGGACCGGTGTTTCAGTCTTCCGAAGCCTGTTCAGCTTCCACTTCGGCAGCCGGTGCTTCGGCCGCGGCCGGGGTACCGGTCAGGGCCTGCATCTCCGAGTCGGTGAGACCCGAAGCGCCACGACGGCGGCTGCTGTGGTAGGACAGGCCGGTACCGGCCGGAATCAGACGGCCGACGATGACGTTTTCCTTCAGGCCGCGCAGGTTGTCCTTGGTGCCGCGGACGGCAGCTTCGGTCAGCACGCGGGTGGTTTCCTGGAACGACGCCGCCGAGATGAACGATTCGGTGGCCAGCGATGCCTTGGTGATACCCAGCAGCACCGGATCGAAGTGAGCCGGCAGTTCGCTGCGGGTGGCCAGACGCGCATTCTCCTCGATCACGCGCTGACGCTCCACCTGTTCACCGTTCAGGAACTTGCTGCTGCCCTGGTCGGTGATTTCGACCTTGCGCAGCATCTGGCGGGTGATGACTTCGATGTGCTTGTCGTTGATCTTCACGCCCTGCAGGCGGTACACGTCCTGGATTTCCTTCACCAGGTAGGCGGCCAGCGGTTCGACGCCCAGCAGACGCAGGATGTCCTGCGGGCTCGGTTCGCCGTCCACGATGGTTTCGCCCTTGGTCACGTGCTCACCTTCGAACACGATCACCTGGCGGTACTTCGGAATCAGCTCTTCGTGTTCCGAACCATCGGTGTCCTTGATGATCAGACGCTGCTTGCCCTTGGTGTCCTTGCCGAAGCTGATGATGCCCGAACGCTCGGCCAGCACCGCCGGATCCTTCGGCTTGCGTGCTTCGAACAGATCGGCCACGCGCGGCAGACCACCGGTGATGTCGCGGGTCTTGGACGCTTCCTGCGGGATCTTGGCGACCACGTCGCCCACGCCCACCGGGGCGCCGTCCTGCAGGTTGACGATCGAACGCGGCGGCAGCAGGTACTGCGCCGGCAGATCGGTGCCCGGGATGGACAGGTCGTTGCCCTTGGCGTCGACGATGCGCACGATCGGGCGCAGGTCCTTGGCCTGTGCACCACGACGCTTCGGATCGGTGATTTCGCGCGACGCCAGACCGGTCAGCTCATCGGTCTTTTCGATGACGGTGATGCCGTCGACGAAGTCGATGAAGCGGATGAAACCGGCCACTTCCGACACGATCGGGTGGTTATGCGGATCCCAGTTGGCCACGGTCTGGCCAGCCTTGATCGCATCACCGTCCTTGGACGTGATGGTGGCACCGTACGGCAGCTTGTAACGCTCACGCTCACGGCCGTGGGCATCGAGCACCGAGATTTCGCCCGAGCGCGACACTGCGACCAGCGAGCCGTTGGCATGCTCGACCGACTTGAGGTTGCTGAACTTGACCGAGCCGGTGGTCTTGACGGTGATGTTGTCGACCGCTGCAGCTCGCGACGCCGCACCACCGATGTGGAACGTACGCATGGTCAGCTGAGTACCCGGCTCACCGATGGACTGGGCCGCGATGACGCCGACCGCTTCACCGATGTTGACCAGGTGGCCACGGGCCAGATCGCGGCCGTAGCAGCGGGCGCAGACGCCGAAGGCCGATTCGCAGGAGATGGTCGAGCGGACCTTGATGGTCTGCACGCCGGCATCTTCCAGCTTGGCCACCCAGGCTTCGTCCAGCAGGGTGTTGCGGGTCACGATCGGATCTTCGTCGTTGCCCGGCAGGAACACGTCCTCGGCAACCACGCGACCCAGCACGCGGTCCTTCAGCGGCTCGACCACGTCGCCGCCTTCCACGATCGGGGTCATGATCAGGCCTTCGGTGGTACCGCAATCCACCTCGGTGATCACCACGTCCTGCGCGACGTCGACCAGACGACGGGTCAGGTAACCCGAGTTCGCGGTCTTCAGCGCGGTATCGGCCAGACCCTTACGGGCACCGTGGGTGGAGTTGAAGTACTCCTGCACGTTCAGGCCTTCGCGGAAGTTCGCCTTGATGGGCGTCTCGATGATCGAGCCATCCGGGCGGGCCATCAGGCCGCGCATGCCGGCCAGCTGACGGATCTGCGCCTGGCTGCCTCGCGCACCGGAGTCGGCCATGATGTACAGCGAGTTCATCGACTTCTGGTCGATGGTTTCGCCCTTGGCGTTGACCACCTTCTCGGTACCGATGGTGTCCATCATCGCCTTGGCGATGCGTTCATTGGTACGCGACCAGATGTCGACCACCTTGTTGTAGCGCTCGCCGGCGGTGACCAGGCCCGACTGGTACTGCTCCTGGATTTCCAGCACTTCGGCTTCGGCCTCGGTGAGGATGCCCTTCTTTTCGTCGGGGATCAGCATGTCGTCGATGCCGATGGAGACGCCGGCGCGGGTCGCGTAGGCGAAGCCGGTGTACATCAGCTTGTCGGCGAACACGACCGTGTCCTTCAGACCCAGCTGGCGGTAGCTGGAGTTGATCAGGCGGCTGATGTTCTTCTTGGTCAGCTCGGTGTTGGCCAGCGCGAACGGCAGGCCTTCCGGCAGGATTTCAGCCAGCAGGGCGCGACCGATCGTGGTGTCCACGATCGAGGTCTTGTTCTGCTTGTTGCCTTCCTCGTCGGTCACCACTTCGGTGATGCGGACCTTGACGCGCGCATGCAGTTCCACCACGCGGTTGTCGTAGGCACGCTTCACTTCGGCGATGTTGGCGAAGGCCATGCCCTCGCCCTTCTTGTTTTCCAGCGAGCGGGTCATGTAGTACAGACCCAGCACGACGTCCTGCGACGGCACGATGATCGGCTCGCCGTTGGCCGGCGACAGGATGTTGTTGGTCGACATCATCAGCGCACGCGCTTCCAGCTGGGCTTCCAGCGAGAGCGGCACGTGGACGGCCATCTGGTCACCGTCGAAGTCGGCGTTGAACGCGGTGCAGACCAGCGGGTGCAGCTGGATGGCCTTGCCTTCGATCAGCACCGGCTCGAACGCCTGGATGCCCAGACGGTGCAGGGTCGGCGCACGGTTCAGCATCACCGGGTGTTCGCGGATGACCTCTTCCAGGATGTCCCAGACTTCGGCTTCTTCGCGCTCGACCAGCTTCTTGGCGGCCTTGATGGTGGTGGCCAGGCCACGACGCTGCAGCTTGGCGAAGACGAACGGCTTGAACAGTTCCAGCGCCATCTTCTTCGGCAGGCCGCACTGGTGCAGGCGCAGGTACGGACCGACCACGATGACCGAACGGCCCGAGTAGTCCACGCGCTTGCCCAGCAGGTTCTGGCGGAAGCGACCCTGCTTGCCCTTGATCATGTCGGCCAGCGACTTCAGCGGGCGCTTGTTGGTGCCGGTGATGGCACGGCCGCGACGGCCGTTGTCCAGCAGCGCATCGACCGATTCCTGCAGCATGCGCTTTTCATTGCGCACGATGATGTCCGGCGCGCTCAGTTCGAGCAGGCGGCGCAGGCGGTTGTTACGGTTGATGACGCGGCGGTACAGGTCGTTCAGGTCGGAGGTCGCGAAGCGGCCGCCGTCCAGCGGAACCAGCGGACGCAGGTCCGGCGGCAGCACCGGCAGCACGGTCATGACCATCCATTCGGGACGGTTGCCCGATTCCAGGAAGGCTTCGATCAGCTTGATGCGCTTGGTCAGTCGCTTCAGCTTGGTTTCCGAACCGGTGCTGGCGATTTCTTCGCGCAGGCGGGTCATTTCCGACTGCAGGTCGATGGTGCGCAGCAGTTCGTACACGGCCTCGGCGCCCATGGCGGCGTCGAAGTCGTCACCGTGCTCCTGGCGGGCCTGCAGGTACTGTTCTTCGGTCAGCAGCTGGCGGCGCTCCAGGGCGGTCAGGCCCGGCTCGGTCACCACGTAGGCTTCGAAGTACAGCACGCGCTCGATGTCGCGCAGGGTCATGTCCAGCATCAGGCCGATGCGCGACGGCAGCGACTTCAGGAACCAGATGTGCGCGACCGGCGACGCCAGGTCGATGTGGCCCATGCGCTCGCGGCGCACCTTGGCCAGGGTCACTTCGGTGCCGCACTTTTCGCAGACCACGCCGCGGTGCTTCATGCGCTTGTACTTGCCGCACAGGCACTCGTAGTCCTTCACCGGGCCGAAGATGGCGGCGCAGAACAGGCCGTCACGTTCCGGCTTGAAGGTACGGTAGTTGATGGTTTCCGGCTTCTTCACTTCGCCGAAGGACCACGAACGGATCAGGTCCGGCGAGGCCAGCGCGATCTTGATCGCGTCGAAGTCCAGCGTCTGGCGCTGCTGGTTGAAGAGGTTGAGCAGGTCTTTCATGGTGTTCTCCGAAAGGAGGAATGCTGTGTCGATGGGCTTTCAGTTCACTGCCAGCGGCGCGGCGGCGGTTACCGCCGCGCCGGCATGGATCAGTTGTCTTCCAGTTCCATGTTGATGGCCAGCGAGCGGATTTCCTTCACGAGCACGTTGAAGGATTCCGGCATGCCCGCGACCATCTCGTGCTCACCGTCGACGATGTTCTTGTACATCTGGTTGCGGCCCTGCACGTCATCGGACTTCACCGTCAGCATTTCCTGCAGGGTGTAGGCCGCGCCGTAGGCTTCCAGCGCCCAGACTTCCATTTCACCGAAGCGCTGGCCACCGAACTGCGCCTTGCCGCCCAGCGGCTGCTGGGTGACGAGCGAGTACGGACCGGTCGAACGGGCGTGCATCTTGTCGTCGACCAGGTGGTTCAGCTTCAGGTAGTGCATGTAGCCAACGGTGGTGTGGCGATCGAAGGCTTCACCGGTGCGGCCGTCGTACAGCTGGGTCTGGCCACTGCTCGGCAGGTCGGCCAGTTCCAGCATGCGCTTGATTTCCGCTTCGGTGGCACCGTCGAACACCGGGGTGGCCATCGGCACGCCGTCGGTCAGGTTGCGGGCCAGGCGCAGCAGTTCCTCGTCGCTGAACTGCGACAGGTCGACACGGTTGGCCACGTTGGTGTCATCGTGGTTGTAGATGTCGTCCAGGAACTTGCGCAGGTCGGCCACGGCCGCCTGGGCTTCCATCATCGCCTGGATCTTGCGACCCAGACCCTTGGCTGCCCAGCCCAGGTGCACTTCCAGGATCTGCCCGATGTTCATACGCGACGGCACGCCCAGCGGGTTCAGCACGATGTCCACGGTTTCGCCCGAGGCCATGTACGGCATGTCCTCGACCGGCACCACGTTGGACACCACACCCTTGTTACCGTGGCGGCCTGCCATCTTGTCGCCCGGCTGGATGCGGCGCTTCACGGCCAGGAACACCTTGACCATCTTCAGCACGCCCGGGGCGAGGTCGTCGCCGGCGGTGATCTTGCCGCGCTTGTCGGCGAAGCGACGCTCGAATTCCTTCTCGTGCGCCTGGATCTGCTTCTGTGCGCGCTCGATCGCTTCCGAGGCGTCCTCGTCCTTCATGCGCAGGGCGAACCAGTCGGCCTTCTTCAGACCGTCCAGGAAGGCGTCGGAGATCACGTCGCCCTTCTTCAGGCCGGCGCCACCGTTGACCACCTTGCCCACGATCTGCGAACGCAGACGCATGTAGATGGCCGCTTCCAGGATGCGGAACTGGTCGTCGAAGTCCTTCTTGACGCGCTTGATTTCAGATTCTTCGATCTGACGGGCGCGCTTGTCCTTCTCGATGCCATCACGGGTGAAGACCTGCACGTCGATGACGGTGCCGTCCATGCCCGGCGGAACGCGCAGCGAGCTGTCCTTCACGTCCGAAGCCTTCTCGCCGAAGATCGCGCGCAGCAGCTTCTCTTCCGGGGTCAGCTGGCTTTCGCCCTTCGGGGTGACCTTGCCGACCATGATGTCGCCGGCGCGGACTTCGGCACCGATGTACACCACGCCGCTTTCGTCCAGGCGGTTCAGTGCCTGCTCGGACACGTTCGGGATGTCGGCGGAGATTTCTTCCGGCCCCAGCTTGGTGTCACGCGCGACGCAGGTCAGCTCTTCGATGTGGATCGTGGTGTAACGATCCTCTTCCACCACGCGCTCGGAGAGCAGGATGGAGTCTTCGAAGTTGTAGCCGTTCCACGGCATGAACGCGATCAGCATGTTCTGGCCCAGGGCCAGTTCGCCGATGTCGGTGGACGGACCGTCGGCCAGCACGTCGCCGCGGGCGATGATGTCGCCCACCTGGACCAGCGGACGCTGGTTGATGCAGGTGTTCTGGTTCGAACGGGTGTACTTGACCAGGTTGTAGATGTCCACGCCGGCATCGGTGGCGCCGACGATTTCTTCTTCAACCACCTTCACCACGATGCGCGCGGCGTCGATCTGCACGATCTCGCCACCACGACGGGCATTCACGGTCACACCCGAGTCACGGGCCACGGCGCGTTCGATGCCGGTACCCACCAGCGGCTTCTGCGCACGCAGGGTCGGCACGGCCTGGCGCTGCATGTTGGCGCCCATCAGTGCACGGTTGGCGTCATCGTGCTCCAGGAACGGAACCAGCGCGGCTGCGATCGACACGGTCTGCATCGGCGAGACGTCCATGAAGTGGACTTCTGCCGGCGGCTTCAGCAGCGATTCGCCCTGGAAGCGGCAGGGAACGAACTGCTCGGTCAGCACGCTGTTGGCGTCGGTCAGCGCGTTGGCCTGCGCAATGACGTACTCGTTTTCTTCGATGGCCGACAGGAATTCGACTTCGTCGTACACCTTGCCGTCCACGACCTTGCGGTACGGGGTCTCGAGGAAACCGTACTGGTTGGTGCGGGCGTACACGGCCAGCGAGTTGATCAGGCCGATGTTCGGGCCTTCCGGGGTTTCGATGGTGCAGACGCGGCCGTAATGGGTCGGGTGCACGTCGCGCACTTCGAAGCCGGCGCGCTCACGGGTCAGACCGCCCGGGCCCAGGGCCGAGACGCGACGCTTGTGGGTCACTTCCGACAGCGGGTTGTTCTGGTCCATGAACTGCGACAGCTGCGAGGAGCCGAAGAACTCCTTGATGGCTGCGGCGACCGGCTTGGCGTTGATCAGTTCCTGCGGGGTCAGGCCTTCGGATTCGGCCATCGACAGGCGTTCCTTGACCGCGCGCTCGACGCGGACCAGGCCCACGCGGAACACGTTCTCGGCCATTTCACCGACCGAACGCACGCGACGGTTGCCCAGGTGATCGATGTCATCGACCACGCCGCGACCGTTGCGGATCTCGGTCAGGACCTTGATCACGTCCAGGATGTCGGAGCTGTCGCCGTGGGCGGCAACCAGGCGCTTGGACTCTTCGTCGTTACGCTCGCCGTAGTACTTGCGGTCGTACAGCACGGCTTCGCCGGTGGTTTCCTTGCGGCCCACGCGACGGTTGAACTTCATGCGGCCGACCGCGGACAGGTCGTAGCGCTCGAAGGTGAAGAACAGGTTGTGGAACAGGTTCTGCGCGGCATCCTTGGTCGGCGGCTCGCCCGGACGCATCATGCGGTAGATTTCGACCAGGGCTTCCAGCTGGGTCTTGGTCGGATCGATGCGCAGGGTGTTGGACAGGTACGGGCCACGATCCAGGTCGTTCACCCACAGGGTGCCCACCGCATCGACGCCGGCCTTGCGGAAGTTCTGCAGCTGTTCGTCGCTGATTTCGTCGTTGGCCTGGGCCAGCAGTTCACCGGTCGAAGCATCGACCACGTCGTGCGACAGGATGCGGCCGACGATGTAGTCGTCCGGCACGGCCAGGGCGGCAATGCCCGAGGCTTCCAGCTGCTTGATGTGGCGCGCGGTGATGCGCTTGCCGGCTTCCACGATGACCTTGTCGCCGTCGGCGAGGTCAAAGCCCAGGGTCTCGCCACGCAGGCGCTCGGGCACCAGCTCCAGCTGGACGCCTTCATCCGGGTTGATGTGGAAGGTGTTGATCTCGAAGAACTCGGCCAGCATCTCTTCGTTGCTGTAGCCAAGCGCGCGCAGCAGGATCGACACCGGCAGCTTGCGGCGGCGGTCGATACGGGTGAACAGCGCGTCCTTCGGGTCGAACTCGAAGTCCAGCCAGGAGCCGCGGTAAGGAATGATGCGGGCGCTGTACAGCAGCTTGCCCGAGCTGTGGGTCTTGCCACGGTCGTGGTCGAAGAACACACCCGGCGAACGGTGCAGCTGCGAGACGATGACGCGCTCGGTGCCGTTGACGATGAAGGTGCCGTTTTCGGTCATCAGCGGGATTTCGCCCAGATAGACCTCCTGCTCCTTCACGTACTTGATGGCCTTGGTCGACGACTCACGGTCGTAGATGACCAGGCGCACGGTCACGCGCAGCGGCGCGCCGTAGCTCATGCCACGCTGGCGGCACTCACGCTCGTCGAAGACCGGGTCGCCCAGCTTGTAGCCGACGTATTCCAGGGCCGCATTGCCGCTGTAGCTGGCGATCGGGAAGACCGACTTCAGCGCAGCGTGCAGGCCGTAGTCGGCGCGCTTGGCCGGATCGACGTTTTCCTGGAGGAAATCACGGTAGGAATCCACCTGGATGGCGAGCAGGAAGGGAACTTCCAGGATCGAGCGCTGCTTGCCGAAATCCTTGCGGATGCGCTTTTTTTCGGTGAACGAATAGGACGTCATGAGGTCTTCCACCTTGTTGTGCGGGTCGTGCGTCCACAACCCGAAGGGAACTTGAAATTGTCAGTTGGAAGTCGCTGGTATTGCCGGCACCAGCACGCCTTCTCCCGCTACTTCCAACTGCCAACTCGTCTGCTACCACGCCCCTGCTGCCGCGCGCTGCGCTGGCCGGCCGGGGTTTGACTGCAGCCCGTGTTGGGCTTTTTCCTGCTTTTGAAACAGTCGACTAACAGTCGACTCTACCGGTACCGCAGGAACGACCAAAGGCCGGGGGCTTACGCCCCCAGCCTTGGCTGCATCGCCGTGAATCGATGACGATGCAAGGGAAGTGCTTACTTGACTTCGACAGTCGCGCCAGCAGCTTCCAGGTCCTTCTTCATCTTCTCGGCTTCGTCCTTCGAAGCGCCTTCCTTCAGGACGCCACCGGCTTCGGCCAGGTCCTTCGCTTCCTTCAGGCCCAGGCCGGTGATGGCGCGGACGGCCTTGATGACTTCGACCTTCTTGTCGCCAGCCGACTTCAGGGTGACGGTGAATTCGGTCTGCTCTTCAACAGCGGCAGCCGGGCCAGCGGCAGCAGCCACGGCAACCGGAGCAGCGGCGGAGACGCCGAACTTTTCTTCGATGGCCTTGACCAGCTCCATCACTTCCATCAGGGACTTCTCGGCGATGGCGTCGACGATCTGTTCGTTGGTAAGGGACATGATAATTACCTTTGGATGTTTTTCTGGATTGAGGTTCCGTCAGGAACCACGATTAGTCGAAACTCAGGCGGTCTCGGCGGCCGGTTCAGCAGCGTCGGCGGCGACGTCGCCACCACCCTGCTTGTCGCCGATTGCCTTGATGGCGCGGGCAAACATCGTGACCGGCTCGGTCAGGACGCGGGCCAGCATGGCCAGGGCCTGGTCGCGGGTCGGCAGCGATGCCAGCACGTCGACGTGGCTTGCCGGGAACACTTCACCACCGATGGCGACGACCTTAGCCTTCAGCTTGTCGTTGCCCTTGGCGGCTTCCTTGATCAGGCGACCGGCTGCGCCGGGCTCCTCGAGCGAGAACGCGTACAGCAGCGGACCAACCATCTGGTCCTGTGCGACTGCGAACTCGGTGCCTTCAACAGCGCGCGACGCCAGGGTGTTCTTGACAACCTTCAAGAAAACACCGGTTTCACGAGCCTGCTTGCGCATCGCGGTCATCTGAGCGACCGTGGTGCCAGCGTATTCAGCTGCGATCAAGGAGTGGGCCTTGGCGGCGACGTCTGCCAGCTCGGCGACTACTTCTTGCTTCTGGGACAGATTGAGAGCCATTGCACTCCTCCAATTGAACTCCGCTTACGGCTCCTGCCGTGTGCGGTCCTGTGCGGCATCCGTCCTGGACGCCGGGAACATCGGAATGATGCTCCGGGGGTGGGCCGTTCCAGACCTGGAGTGCAATCGGGGAAGATCCCAGACGTGCGTGAACCAGAAAAACTCCAGAAGGGCACCATCTACGCAGGTTGATTCCGAAGAATCGATTAAGCGGTCATTGCTGCTCCGGCGGCGACTCCCTGCCATATCGAGCTTCCGTGCCCGTCGCCGGTATTGCCACGACCGCGCCTGCGGTCTTTGACGGCTACCGCCAGCGATGGACTGCCGGCGACGCCTTCAAATGTCACGGTCACGGTGCCCGAGGGTACCGTGACCGCTTGAAACAATTACTTCAGGGTCAGCGACGACTGGTCGACGGTGACGCCCGGGCCCATCGTCGAGCTGACCGAAACCTTCTGCAGGTAGGTGCCCTTCGAGGTGGCCGGCTTGGCCTTGATCAGGTCCAGCAGCAGCGCGGTCAGGTTCGACTTCAGCGCGTCTTCGGCGAAGTCGGCCTTGCCGATGGTGCAGTGGATGATACCGGCCTTGTCGGTGCGGTAACGGACCTGGCCCGACTTGGCGTTCTTCACGGCTTCACCCGGGTTCGGGGAAACAGTGCCGACCTTCGGGTTCGGCATCAGGCCGCGCGGGCCCAGCACGGTGCCCAGCTTACCGACGACGCGCATGGCGTCCGGGGTCGCGATGACGACGTCGTAGTTCAGATCGCCGGCCTGCATCTTCTCGGCCAGGTCGTCCATACCGACGGCTTCGGCGCCAGCGGCCAGGGCTTCGTCAGCCTTGGCACCGGCCGGAGCGAACACGGCAACGCGGACCGACTTGCCGGTACCAGCCGGCAGCACGGTGGAGCCACGGACCTGCTGGTCGGACTTCTTCGCATCGACGCCCAGGCGCACGGCAACGTCGATCGACTCGACGAACTTGGCCTTGGTGGCGCTCTTCAGGATGTTGATCGCGTCCTCGAAGGCGTACGACTTGCCCGGGACAACGGCGGCCTTGATGGCCTTCTCACGCTTGGTCTGTGCCATCTTATTAACCCTCCACCACGAGGCCCATGGAACGGGCAGAGCCAGCGATGGTACGCACGGCGGCGTCCAGGTCGGCGGCAGTCAGATCCGGTTCCTTCGCCTTGGCGATCTCTTCCAGCTGCTTACGGGTGACCTTGCCGACCTTCTCGGTGTTCGGGCGCTTGGAGCCCGACGAGATGCCAGCGGCCTTCTTCAGCAGGGTGGTGGCCGGGGTGCTCTTGGTGATGAAGGTGAACGTACGGTCCGAGTAGGCCGTGATGATCACCGGAACCGGCAGACCCGGCTCGAGCTTCTGCGTTGCAGCGTTGAACGCCTTGCAGAATTCCATGATGTTCAGGCCGCGCTGACCCAGCGCAGGACCGACCGGCGGCGAGGGGTTGGCCTGACCGGCCTTCACCTGCAGCTTGATGTAACCGACAACTTTCTTTGCCATTTGAGTGCTCTCCGGGTGCTAGCGCCTTTCGACAACAGGCTCCCCATCGGACCGGGAATCACGCGTCCCGGCATCGCGTTTTGAAATCATGCCGAAGGCCACCTTGCGGCGGCCTGGCTCCGCTGGCATCCCAGCGGGAGCCGCGCACTATAGCAGGTTTTTTCTTCACGTGCCTGAAGCAGCACGTAAACGAAGGAAACCGGGCAATGCCCGGTTCCTTCTGTAGCGTCGAGCCATGCTCGACTGCACCACCGTCCGAGGCCAGGAGTCGAGCATGGCTCGACTCTACAGCCAGTCAGACGGCCTTTTCGACCTGCCCGAACTCGAGCTCGACCGGGGTGGCACGACCGAAGATCAGCACCGAGACGCGCAGACGGCTCTTCTCGTAGTTGACTTCTTCGACGACGCCATTGAAATCGTTGAACGGGCCGTCGGTGACGCGGACCATCTGGCCCGGCTCGAACAGCACCTTCGGGCGCGGCTTTTCCACGCCTTCCTGAACGCGATTCAGGATGGCCTCGGCTTCGGAATCGGCGATCGGCAGCGGACGATCGGCGGTCCCGCCGATGAAGCCCATCACGCGCGGGGTTTCCTTCACCAGGTGCCAGCTTTCGTTGTCGATGCGCGGAATACCGGCTTCTTCGTGGGTCTCGATCTGGACCAGCACGTAACCCGGGAAGAACTTGCGCTCGGAACGACGCTTCTGGCCGGCACGCATCTCGACCACTTCTTCGGTCGGGACCAGGACGTCGCCGAAGCGCTCTTCCATGCCGTCACGGGCGATGCGATCACGCAGGGCCTGCGCAACCGACTTCTCGAAGCCCGAATAGGCGTGAACGACGTACCAACGCTTCATGCATTTCTCCTTAGCGGCTCAGGAACCACTGAGTCAGTTTCTGGATCAGGAAGTCGAAGCCACCCAGCAGCAGGCTGAGGATGACTACCACGACAATCACGACCCAGGTCATGCGAACGGCTTCCTGGCGCGTCGGCCAGACCACTTTGCGCAGTTCGAAGCGCGACTCGGAGAGGAATTCGCGGGTGTCGCGCCCCTTGCCGGTCAGCATGAACACGCCGACACCGCCAACCAGACCGACCACCACCGCCAACGCACGCAGCTGACCCGTCCACGCCCCCAACTGGGTGGCACGACCGGAATCAGCGGAGAACCAGAACCAGACGAACAGACCAGCCAGCACCAGCAGCGAGGCCAGGGCGTACTTGACGATATCCCCACCGGTGGCGGAAGTATCCTTGGAGTGTTCGATCTTGCTATTCATCGGGCTATATCTGCTTTAGCGACGGCTGGGCCGCTGGATAGGGTGGCAGATGGCACGCCAGGAGGGACTCGAACCCCCAACCTGCGGTTTTGGAGACCGCTGCTCTGCCAATTGAGCTACTGGCGTACAGATTGAAACTTGCCTTCCCTTAGACGGCGAAGGCGGACCGAGGTTCCCGGCCCGCCACTCGCGCAACCGGCAGTGCTAAGCAACCGCCGGTCTTGCAGGATTACTCGAGGATGCTGGCAACCACGCCCGCACCGACGGTACGACCACCTTCGCGGATGGCGAAGCGCAGGCCGGCGTCCATGGCGACCGGGTTGATCAGGGTGACAACCATCTTGATGTTGTCGCCCGGCATCACCATCTCGACGCCTTCCGGCAGCTCGACCGCACCGGTGATGTCGGTGGTACGGAAGTAGAACTGCGGACGGTAGCCCTTGAAGAACGGGGTGTGACGGCCACCTTCATCCTTCGACAGCACGTAGACTTCGGCGTCGAACTTGGTGTGCGGCTTGATCGAACCCGGCTTGGCCAGAACCTGGCCACGCTCAACGTCGTCACGCTTGGTGCCGCGCAGCAGCAGACCGGCGTTGTCACCTGCCTGACCCTGGTCCAGCAGCTTGCGGAACATTTCGACGCCGGTCACGGTGGTCTTCTGCACCGGACGGATACCGACGATTTCGATTTCTTCGCCGACCTTGATCACGCCGCGCTCGATACGACCGGTCACCACGGTGCCGCGACCCGAGATCGAGAACACGTCTTCCACCGGCATCAGGAACGGCTTGTCGACGTCGCGTTCCGGGGTCGGGATCCAGCTGTCGAGAGCATCGACCAGCTTGATCACGGCCGGCACACCGATGTCGCTCTGGTCGCCTTCCAGCGCCAGGCGGGCCGAACCCGAGATGATCGGGGTGTCGTCGCCCGGGAAGTCGTACTTGCTCAGCAGCTCGCGGACTTCCATTTCGACCAGTTCCAGCAGCTCGGCATCGTCAACCATGTCGGCCTTGTTCAGGAACACGACGATGTACGGCACGCCGACCTGACGCGACAGCAGGATGTGCTCGCGGGTCTGCGGCATCGGGCCGTCAGCGGCCGAGCACACCAGGATCGCGCCGTCCATCTGGGCGGCACCGGTGATCATGTTCTTGACGTAGTCAGCGTGGCCCGGGCAATCGACGTGGGCGTAGTGACGGGTGGTGGATTCGTATTCGACGTGCGCGGTCGAGATCGTGATGCCACGCGCCTTTTCTTCCGGCGCGGCGTCGATCGCCGAGTAGTCCTTGAATTCACCACCGAAGCGCTCGGCACCGATCTTGGTCAGTGCGGCGGTCAGCGTGGTCTTGCCGTGGTCGACGTGACCGATGGTGCCGACATTGACGTGCGGCTTGGTGCGCTCGAACTTACCCTTGGCCATGGCTGCTTATCTCGAATTCGTCTGAGAGGTGATGCTTAAGATGGTGCTCACGAAAGGAATCGAACCTTCGACCTCTTCCTTACCAAGGAAGTGCTCTACCGACTGAGCTACGTGAGCCGAGTTTTGCATTATGACACGAACTCGATAATATTCAAAGTTCATTCAATGGAGCGGGAGACGGGAATCGAACCCGCACCATCAGCTTGGAAGGCTGAGGTTCTACCATTGAACTACTCCCGCGCCGGGAATGTCACAACGTGAAACTGGTGGAGGGAGGTGGATTCGAACCACCGAAGGCGTAAGCCAGCAGATTTACAGTCTGCCCCCGTTGGCCGCTTGGGTATCCCTCCTTACCGCCCCATCCCGTGCCGCCGAAGCGGTGCGGTGTGTGGTGGTGAGCCGCTTATTCTGCTGATGAGGTGGGGGGCTGTCAACGCTTTTTTCCACTTTTTTCACACGTTGTTGCAAACCCCTTGATGCACAAGGTTATTGCCCGGGAAGCGGCAGCGGATCGCTGGCGAAAATAGCGACATGTGGCACACCGTCGGCGCCAATCCAGCCCCGATACATGCCCTGGGTGTTGAACGGCGTGGCCATTTTTCCGTCTGCGGCGAGCACGATCGCACCACCGTCGCCGCCCATCTTCGGAATCATCTCGTTGATCACCGCCCTCCCCGCCTGTTCCGGCGACTGCGCCTGGTAGCGGATGCGCGCGCAGATCTCGTGCGCCGCCGCGGTACGGATGTAGTACTCGCCCCAGCCGGTACCCGACACGGCGCACTGTGGATCAGCCCAAGTGCCGGCGCCGATGATCGGCGAATCGCCGACCCGGCCGTAGCGCTTGTTGGTCATGCCGCCGGTGGAGGTGCCTGCCGCCAGATGGCCGTGTGCGTCCAGGGCCACCGCACCGACCGTGCCGAAGTGCCTGGCCGTTTCCAGATCGGCATGGGCCTGGCCACTGGCCTCTTCCTTCAGTGCCCGCTGCAGCTGCTGCCAGCGCTTGTCGGTACGGAAGTAGGAGGGATCGACCAGGGCAATGCCCTGCTCGGCAGCAAACGCCTCGGCCCCCTGCCCCACCATCATCACGTGGCGGGATTTCTGCATGACCGTCTGCGCCAGCAGGATTGGATTGCGCACCCGCTGCACGCCCGCGACCGCACCGGCCGCCTGGCTGGCGCCGTCCATCACCGCCGCATCCAGTTCATTGCGCCCGTCATGGGTGAACACCGCGCCCTTGCCGGCATTGAAGGTTGGGTCGTCCTCCAGCACGGTGATCGCGGCGGTCACTGCGGCCAGCGCCGGGCGGCCCGCGGCCAGCTCGGCATGCCCCTTCAGCAGCGCTGCCTTCAAGGCCTCGCGCGCCGCCTTCTCCTCGGCTGGCGACAGGTCCTTGCGTTCCACGCCGGCGCCGCCATGGATGACCAGCAGCGGTGAGGGCGCAGCCGCCTGCGCGAGCAGGGGCAGGGACAACAGAGCAGACAGCGCCAGGCGCAGTTTCATCGGGTACGTCTCCAAGGAATGGGGTCCGGTAGCGCCGGGCGCTAGCGGCGGGTGAGCTCGAGCAGGCCGTCGTCGATGTCGGCCAGCATCTGATCGTCCACGTCGGCCTGGAAATCATCAAGCCGCAGCCGGCCACCCGAGGCGACCACCGTGACCGGCACGGCATGGAAGCGCAGCGGTTCGCCCTCGACCAGGTGGTCGGCACCACGCCCGGGGCGCACCACCCAGACCCGGCCCTGCCCGTCCGCGCTGTAGACGCGCGCCTGGCCATCGGGCTCCACGCACAGCGCGGTGTCTTCGTCCACGCCGATGCCGACGATGTCCGGATCGCCACTGTCCTGCGCGGCCCGGGCGACAAAGACGATCAGACGGCCCAGGCGGTCGCGCTTGTCGAAATGGGTGTCGGTGACCACGCGCTGCAGGTAAGGCATCTTCAGGAAGCCATGGTCGAGGGTGACTGCCGCGCCGCGCGGGTCGGCCAACGCACTGGCCGAATCGATGCTGCCGCCATCCAGCGCGCCGTACGCATAGCCGCCCAGGATCGCCAGCCCGGCACTGGTTCCGGCGATCGGCTTGCCGGCGCGGACGTGGGCGTCGAGAGCCCGATTGAGCGCAGTGCCCTTCCAGAAGCGGATGTAGCGGGCCTGGTCGCCACCGGCGATGAAGATCGCGTCGGCGGCCGCTACCACCCGCAGCACGGCGGGATCGTCGGCACCGCGGCGACTGTCGAAGACCAGGGTCTGGACTGCGGTGGTGCCGCCGATGTCGTTGTGCAGGCGTTGTTGCAGGTCGTCACCGCCGGACGCGCGCAGGATCAGCACACGGCCGTTGCCTGCCTGCCGCAGCCACCACTGGAAGGCCGCCGGCACCCACTCGCCGCCGCCCATCAGCATCATTGCCGGCGCGCGCGGGCCCGGCCGGGGCGCGTCGAGGTCGCCGGTCTCGTAATAGGCAAAGCCGGGATCCTGCAGGGTCTGTGCAGCGGCCGGGAATGCCCACGCCAGCGCCATCCCCGTGTACAGGGCCAGGCGAAGCCAGAGACCGGAAAAGGCCTGTCGCATGCTGATCTCCCTGAACAGAATCGACTTGCAACCGTTTTCACTCTTTGCCAGATAGGAAGACAGTAGTCAAGGACATAAAAAAGGCGTTAAATGCGCGCGCCCATCCGGGAAAACTGAATGGGGGACAGGGCCCCTCCTCTGCGGGCCGGCATCACTTCCGGGAATTCTTCATGCGTAGACAGGCGATGGCGTGGTCGATCCAGCTGGCGTTGATGGGGGTGGCTGCTTCGGCCGCAGCCCAGGACCCGGCGACCGCTTCGGTTCAACAATTGGACGCGGTGCAGGTCACCGGCTCGCGCATTCCGCGTGCGCAGGTGGAAGGCCCGGCACCGATCACCGTGATCAGCGCTGAGCAGATCCAGTCGTCCGGCTTCACCAGCGTGCCGGACGTGCTGCGCGCGATGACCCAGAACGGCGGTGAGACGCAGAGCCAGCAGTCGTCCAGCGGTGCCGACTTCTCGCCCGGCGCACAGCAGGTCGATCTGCGCGGGCTGGGCCCGAACCACACCCTGGTGCTGGTCAACGGCCGCCGCATTGCCGACTTCCCGATGCCGTTCCAGGGCCGCAGCAACTTCACCGACGTGTCCAACATTCCGCTGGGCATGATCGAGCGCATTGAAGTACTGACCGGCAGCGCCTCGGCCATCTACGGCTCGGACGCGATCGCCGGCGTGGTCAACTTCATCCTGAAGAAGCAGGCCGATGGCACCACGGTGGACGTGCGCATGGGCACCACCACCGAAGGAGGCGGCGATTCGTTCGACATGAGCCTGGCCAGTGGCTTCAGCCGCGGCAACTTCAACGCGGTGTACAGCGTGGAGCTGCAATCGCAGACCCCGCTGTGGGCGTACGAGCGCGAACAGCAGGATTCGACCCAGGACGGCCCCACCGAGGGCTCGCGCATCGCCCGCCGCGCTTACCTGCGCACCGACTACAACGATGACTACCTGGACCCGGGTGCGGCCACCTGCGATGCCCTGGCCGGGCAGAACAACGGCAGCACCTACCATGCCTTCCGCCCGCGCTACGGCTACTACTGCGGCAGCGATGCGTCGATCGGCTACGGCACCATCCTCAGCAAGCGCCGCGGCGCCAATGGCTACGCCTCGCTCAGCTACGACTTCGACAACGGCCAGCAGTGGTTCGCCGATGTGCAGCTGGGCTACCACAGTCTGGCGCTGATGCGCGATGTCACCTCCTGGGGCCGCATGGCGCCCGATGGTGACGAGTCGGGCTACTTCAACAATGCCGCCACCGGTGAAATCGAGTTCTGGCAGCGCCAGTTCTCGCCGGAGGAAATGGGAGGCCTGCGCAACGCCATGGTGCGCAGCACGCAGAAGACCTTCAGCGTGACCACCGGCTTCAAGGGCAACCTGACCGGCAACTGGGATTACGAAGCGGCCCTGAGCCATTCGCAGTACCAGTCGCGGATCAGCTGGCCGCAGATCGTGGCGGCCAAGGCCAACGATCTGTTCTTGGGCCCGCAGCTGGGCGAGGATGACGACGGTTTCCCGATCTACAACGCCGATCCGGACCGCCTGTACCGTCCGCTGACCCGCGCCGAGTACGATTCGATCGCCGCGCGCACCACCTATACGCCGAAGTCGCGCACGGAAACGGCCGCCTTCACCCTGACCAACGGCGCGCTGTTCGGCCTGCCCGGCGGCGATGCCGGTTTTGCCGCCACCGTGGAAGTGGGCCAGCAGGCGTACGCGCTGAATCCCGATCCGCTGGCCACGCAGTACTACTACTACAGCTGGAAGGATTCCAACGGCGAAGGCTCGCGCAACCGCTGGGCCACCGCCGCCGAGCTGCGCATGCCGCTGCTGGACAGCGTGAACCTGAGCGTGGCCGGCCGTTACGATCAGTACCGCTATTCGGGCAACACGATCGGCAAGGCCACCTGGAGTGGTGGCCTGGAATGGCGCCCGATCGACACCCTGCTGGTGCGCGGTTCCTACGGCACCGCGTTCCGTGCACCGGACCTGCACTACGTGTATGCCGGCCCCGGCAACGACGAGACCGCCGGCAACGACTACTACGGCTGCCTGAGCGACGGCGCCGATGACTGCAGCGATTACGAAGAGAACCTGGTGCGCAGCCGCGAAGGCAACCGCCGCCTGGACCCGGAAACCAGCACCTCGTGGAGCGCCGGTTTCGTCTGGTCGCCCGGCGGCGGCTTCGACATCAGCGCGGACTGGTTCGACATCGACATGCGCAACCAGGTGCAGGACATGAACGTGGACGCGATCCTGCGCGACGAGGCGGCCTGCCGCCTGGGCGAGCTGGACGCCACCTCGGCCACCTGCGTGGATGCCCTGGCCCGGGTGACCCGCACCGACGACGGCCGCCTGTACGGCGTGCACGTGAACCCGGTGAACATCGCCCGCGAGCGCACCCAGGGCGTGGACGTGGGCCTGCGCTGGCGCGTGCAGACCGGCATCGGCGAGTTCTCCTTCAACGGCAACCACACCTGGGTGAAGAAGCACGACTTCCAGCAGTTCCCGGGCGACCCGGTAGAAGACCAGTTCGCGGTGAACAGTGGTTTCGACATTCCGCGCACCAAGACCAGCCTGAGCGTGACCTGGGAAAAGGCGGCGTGGTCGGCCACGGTGTACGGCTCGCGGCTGGGCAAGCTGCCGACCTCGGACAGCTATGACCAGGTGTTCGACTGGGACAGCGGCGACAGCCCGTACATCAGGGCGACCTACCGCTACAACGCGTCGGTGCAGTACCGCTTCGACGACCACGCGCGGCTGTCGCTGTCGGTGGTGAACGTGTTCAACAAGATGCCGCCGAAGGACGCCACGTACACGGCGTACCCCTACTACGACGTTTCCTGGTTCGACACGGTGGGGCGCACGATCAACCTGCAGTACACCCACAAGTTTGGTGGCAGCGCGCTGTAAGCGCCCTGCCCCGATGGCCCCCGGCAACCCCCGCAACGGCGGGGGTTGTCCGTTTCAAGCTGAACGGTGGCCGTGCACGGCCACGTCGGCAGCGCGCGCCCGCCGCTTTTAGGACATGGCTGATTCCGGGGCTCTGGGGGCCTGCCTAGCATCAGGGCATGTTCCGCTTTCTCCGCCCTTCGCTGCCCCAGGTCGCCCTGCCGACCACCGCCTCGGTGCTGCTGCGCTGGCTGACCGTGTGCGTGTTCCTGTGCTTGGCCGCAGCGGTCGGTTTCTACCTGGTGGGTGCGCTGACCGAGGATGTGTCCACCCATCGACGCGACATGAACGCCGCCGCCTACCGCGCACAGATCTACTTCGACCAGCGCGAGGCCCTGCTGCGCTTCCTGAACGATGCGGTGGTGACCACCGACCCGGCGGCAGCGCCGGCCGACAACGAAGGCGTGCGCCAGCTGCCGCTGAACGGGCCCGGCGGCCGTCCCGGCCAGCGCCTGCTGCTGCCGGAGCGAACCGAGCAGACCCTGCAGCTGCTGCAGACCCACCTGCTGCTGATCGATGCCCGCGGCACGCACTGGCTGGCCGGCGGCCGCGCCGATGTCGATGTCGATGTCGATATAGGGCAGCTGCCTGCACCGCACGCCCTGCAGGTGCGCAGCGGCAGCCTGGCCCGCACCGACCCGGTGTACTGGCTTCGCGCTGGCGACAAAGGCGTGGCCCTGGCCCAGCCCATCCAGCCCGGCGCGCACCCCGCGCAGTGGCTGGTGCTGCTGCTGGACAGCGCCGCCGCGTCGGCGATGATCGACGGCCAAGGCATCGGCGGCTACGCGCTGCTGGACCGGCAGGGGTACCCCACCCTGTCCAGTGTGGCACCGCGCTTGGACAGCGCAGGTTGGAAGACCCTTCAGCAACGCCAGGACGACAGCTTTGGCGCGATCTGGAGCGGCGGCGTGCCGCGCGGCGTGGCCCTGGTCAAGAGCGTGGGCAATGACGGCTGGCGGCTGGTCTACCACCTTCCGCCCCGCCTGTTGCTGGGCGACCTGGCTATGCCGCTGCTGGTCTGCGCCGGCTTCCTTGTGCTGGCCGGGATTGCCTTGCGTCTGCTGCGGCTGCGGATCGACCGCCAGTTGCTGCAGCCTGCGCTGCTGCAGCACCGCCGCCTGCTGGAAAGCCTGGATTTCAGTTCCACCGTGATCGACCTGGCCCCGGTGGGGATCTGTGTCCTGCGCCGCAGCGACCGCCATCTGCTGCTGTCCAACCAGCTGCTGCGCGACTGGTTGGGCGAAGACAGCCAAGACAGTGACTGGCAGGCGCCCTGGCGCGACCACGCTGGCGAACGCGGCCGCGGCCTGGAATTCACCACCCATGACGGGCGCCAGCTGCAAGTGCTGCACGCCGCCTGCCGCTACCAGGACGACGATGTCCTGCTCTGCGTGTTCCATGATATTTCCCGCCATCGCCAAGTGCAGGCTGCGCTGTCCTCGGCACGGCAGGCGGCCGATGCGGCCAACCAGGCCAAGAGCGCTTTCCTGGCGACCATGAGCCACGAGATCCGCACGCCGCTGTACGGCGTGCTGGGCACGCTAGAACTACTGGGCCACACCGCCCTGGATGCGCGCCAGTCGCAGTACCTGCGCACCATCGCCAGCTCTTCGTCGGTGCTGCTGCAGCTGATCAGCGATGTGCTGGACGTATCGAAGATCGAATCGGGCCAGCTTAGCCTGGAAACCAGCGCATTTTCCCCACGCGAACTGACCGAATGCGTTCTGCGCAGCTTTGCCGCCGCCGCAACCCGCAAGGGACTGCAGATGCTGGTGTGTACCGATCCGCAGCTGCCGACGCGCGTGCTGGGTGATGCCGACCGCATCCGCCAGGTGCTGGGCAACCTGCTGAACAACGCGATCAAGTTCACCGACCACGGCCGTGTGGTGCTGCGCGTGCGCGTGGTGCAGCGCGATGGTGAATCCAGCGTGCTGGCCTGGCAGGTGACCGACACCGGGGTGGGCATTGCGGCCGACGAGCAGGCACGCCTGTTCGAACCCTTCCGCCAGGTGCGCGGCACGGCCAGCGCGCAGGGCACCGGCCTGGGCCTTTCGATCAGTGACCGCCTGGTGCGCCTGATGAGCGGCGAACTGCGGGTGGTGAGCGAGCGCGGCCTGGGCAGCAGCTTCACCGTGCGCCTGCCGCTGCCCGTTGTGGCCGGCGCCGATGATGGCCCGGTCCTGTTGCCCGAACCCCCGGTCTACGTTCGCGGCCGCGACAGTGAACTGGTCGACAGCGCGGTGGGCTGGCTGCGGCGCTGGGGCGCCAGTGCGCAGCCGCTGCACGGCGACCCGGCGCTGCTGGACCGCGATGGCGCGATCCTGATGGAGGGGGAGGCCGAATTTCCGCTGGACTGGCGTGGGCCGCGCGTGGTCGCGGCGATCGAGGGTGGCGAGCAGCCCACCGAAAGTGCCGATGGCAGCCTGCTGGTCACCCTGCATGGCATCGGTGCGATCGGCCGAGCCGTCGCCCGCCAGCAAGGCCAGCGTGCGCCGCAGCCCGAAGCCGTGCGGGCCGCCGCGCCGGTTGCACTGGGCCTGCGCGTGCTGGCGGTGGAAGACAACCCGATCAACCGGGTAATTCTGGGCGAGCAGCTGCAGGCACTGGGCTGCGAGGTCGAGCTCGCCCACGACGGGCTGGAGGCGCTGCAGTTGTGCCGCGCGCAGGACTTCGACCTGGTGGTGACCGACATCAACATGCCACGCATGGATGGCCACACCCTTGCCCGCCACCTTCGTGCCGAGGGCAACCCGGTGCCGGTGATCGGTGCCACTGCCAATGCCACCGCTGAAGAACGCGACCGGTGCCTGGCCAGTGGCATGCAGGGCTATCTGAGCAAGCCCATCGACATCGCCGGCCTGCGCAAGGCGCTGGCCGCCATTCGCCAAGGAGATCCCACATGATTCCGCGCGCCCTCGATCCGTCTGCCACCGCACAACGCATCCTGATCCTGGAAGACCAACCGTTCCAGCGCGGCTTTCTGTTCAATCTGTTCAGTGCCCGCGCCGGTGTGCACGTCGACGCCTGTGAGGACGTGGAAGCGGCTATCGCGCTGTGCGCCTGCCAGCCCTACGACTTGGTGGTGAGCGACCTGCTGATGCCCGGCCAGGACGGCATCCAGTTCATCCAGGCATTGGCCGTGCAGCCGCGACCGCCGCGGCTTGCGGTGGTCAGTGCGGCATCGCGGCGGATGATGACTTCGGCACGGCTGATGGCCGAATCACTGGGTCTGGACGTGGTCGGGCTGCTGCCCAAACCGGTGGCGGCCGCCGACGTCGATGCGCTGTTCCAGGCACTGGCACAACCCCGCGCGCCCGCCGCCAGGGGCCCCGCTGTGGCCCTGCCCGAACCGGACGCGCCGCAGATGCGTGCCGCGCTGGCCGATGGCAGCCTGACCGCCTGGTTCCAGCCGAAAAAATCGCTGCAGTCCGGGCGCGTGGTTGCCGCCGAGGCGCTGGTGCGCTGGACCCACCCGCAATTGGGCACGCTGGCGCCCGGCAGCTTCCTGCCCGCGCTGTGCCGGCACGGGCTGGAAGGGGAGCTGCTGCGGGTGATGCTCAAGGCCAGCGTCCGCGCGCAGGCTCGCTGGCGCGAACAGGGCTTCCGCGTACCGGTGTCGATCAACCTGCCGCCGCACCTGCTGGAACAGCCTGACCTGCCCGACGAACTGCTGGCGCTGACCCTGGCCCACGGCGGCACGCCGGGCCTGCTGTGCTTCGAACTGATGGAAAACAGCACCACCAGCCACGTCAGCGATTTCTATGCCGGCGCCTGCCGCCTGCGCATGAAGGGCTTTGGCCTGGCCCAGGACGACTTCGGCCAGGGACTGAGTTCAGTGCATAACCTTGTCAGTACGCCCTTCACCGAGGTCAAGATCGACCGTGCACTGGTGAGTGGCTGCGCGCGTGATCCGGCCTTGCACCTGACCCTGTCTACGGTCATCTCGTTGGCCAATCAGCTGGGACTTACCATCGTCGCCGAGGGCGTGGAAAGCGATGCCGACCTGGCCGCGCTGCGCCAGTTGGGCTGCAACCAGGTGCAGGGTTTCCTGATCTCGCAGGCGCTGCCATCGGACGAGTTCACCCGGCTGCTGGATGAGGAAACGCCGTCGTCCGCTCACGCGTTGTCGATGGCCTGCGTGCACTGACAGCGCGTGCAGGCTTCACGAATCCATCAAGCAGTATTGACGATCCTGTCCGGGCGCGCGCCACAGCCACAGGCTGACGCCTCAGACCACCCTCCGTTCCGAGACCTGCCATGCCGGCCGAGGCCGCTCCCGTCCGCCGACTCGCACGCCGTTCCCTGCGCGTCCATGCCCTGCTGATCGGCGTGGTGGTGCTGGCCACCCTGCAGGCCGGGCTGCTGCTGTCCACCGGCACGCAGCTGTTCCAGGAAGAGCAGAACAAGATCCGCTACCACTTCCGCCGGCTGGACGGCACGCTGCAGGAACAGGAGCGATTCCTGCGCCAGTGGCGCCTGCATGATGTGGGTGCGCGCGGGCAGCCGGTACCGGTGACCGGCGGGCCGCCGATGCCGGGTCCGCTGTTCGCCGACTTCGCCTTGGTTGGCCAGCAGGCCGAGTACCTGGCACCGCCCGCCGAGCTGGGGGATCGTTTCCTGCGCTTCTACGGGACGTTCTGGGCGGCGTCGCGCTATCCACCGCCACAGTGCCTGCTGGTCGATGGCCAGGGCCAGCGTGGTCTGCTGGCGCCGATCCAGGGCGCCGCCGGCGAGGCCGGGCAGAGCAGCCCGCATCACCTGCAGCCCGCGTTGGCCAGCATCCACCAGGTGCTGCGCGAGCGCCCGACGTTGCGAAGTGGCGGGATCATCTGGACACCCGTCCCGTGGCGCGACGACAAAACCCGGCTACTGGCCGTGGCCCATGCTCCGCAGGATGCTCGGCTGTGGGGCGAGCCCAGCGACGATTCTCTGGCGGCGCTGGCCTGCCTGCTCGATCCGGCGCGTGTGAATGACTACCAGCAGGTGCTGGGAACGCCGGTGTTCAACAGCCTCTCGTTGTTCGACGGCAACCAGCGCCTGCTGCTGGGCGATGCCGCCGATGCCAGCACCGCGGGAACCTCATGGAAGGCGGGGCTGGATGGTCTGGTGTTCCGCATGCGCAGCGAACGGGGCTGGCTGGCGGTGTACCACGTGGGCTGGCAGCAGGTCTTCCAGCATCCGCGCGGGCCGCTGCTGGGTAGCATGGTGGTGGCCCTGCTGCTGGCCTTGGGCGGCAGCCTGGCGCTGCGCACCTACCGGCGTTCGGTGATCGAGCCGCTTCGCAGCAACCAGGCACGCCTGCTGGAAAGCGAGGCCTTCAGCCGCGCCGTGCTGGACAATGCGCCGATCGGGCTGTGCCTGCTGCACCGTGGCGATGGCCGCGTACTGCTGGACAACGAGCTGGCCCGGCGTTGGCTGGGCGACGACCACGACCAGGGCGGCTGGCAGGGCCCGTGGCGGCGCGGCATGCTGGCCGCCGGTGGCACCACGCTGGGCGACGGTCTGGCTTACACCACCCCGGATGACCGCCATCTGCTGATTACCGCCGCGCCTGCGCGCTACCGCGGTGAGCCGGCGGTACTGTGCCTGTTCATCGACCTCAGCAGCCAGCACGAAGCCGAGCAGGTGCTGCAGCAGGCGCGCCGCGCTGCCGACCAGGCCAACCGGGCCAAGAGTCAGTTCATGGCCACCATGAGCCACGAAATCCGCACGCCGCTGTACGGCGTGCTGGGTACTCTTGAACTTCTGGGGCTGACCCCGCTGGACGCGCGCCAGCAGGACTATCTGGCCACCATCCAGCGGTCCTCGTCGACGTTGATGCAGTTGATCAGCGACATCCTCGATGTCAGCAAGGCCGAAGCCGGTCAGCTGGGCCTGGAACCGGGTGCGTTCGATCCGGCGCGGCTGACCGAAGACGCACTCGATTCCTACGCCGCGGCGGCGGCGAACAAGGGCCTGCAGTTCTACGCCTGCATCGACGCCGATGTACCGGCCACGGTCCGCGGTGATGCCGCGCGCATCCGCCAGATCCTCAACAACCTGATCAGCAATGCGCTGAAATTCACCGACAGCGGCCGTGTGGTGGTGCGCCTGGGCGTGACCGCGCACGGCGACGGCGGTACTCTGCAATGGCAGGTGGCCGATACCGGCATCGGCATCGCCAGCGAGCATCAGGCGCATCTATTCGAGCCCTTCTTCCAGGCCAACCCCGGCACCGATGCCATGCGTGGCACCGGCCTGGGCCTGGCCATCTGCGCGCACTTGGTGGCGCTGATGCACGGCCAGCTGCGCATGGTCAGCGAGAGCGGGCTGGGCAGCAGTTTCAGCGTAGAACTGCCACTGCCGGCCACGCACGCCGACCCACTGCAGTCGGCCCCGCCGCAGCTGCCGGCAGGCCTGCCAGTGCAGGTACGGGGCGGCATCCGCGAACTGGTGCAGTCGGTGTGCGAACGCCTGCAGCAACGCGGCGCACAGGCCAGCGCGTTTCGCGAGGATGCCGTGTGGGCGCCCGGAACCACGCCTCTGCTGCTGGACCTGGTGCTGGATGACACGGTGCCCGCCTGGGACGGCATGCACGTGGTGGCCTGTCGCGATGGCGGCGTGCAGCCGCAATGGGTGGAGGGCTGTTGGCAGGTGGGCCTGCACCGCCTGGATGCGATCGTGCTGGCGCTGGCCAGCGCAGCCGGGCGCCCGCTGCCGGCCGACGCAGGCGGGCGCCTGCCGGTACCCCGCCGCTTCGGCCTGCAGGTGCTGGTGGCCGAAGACAATCCGATCAACCAGGCGATTCTGCGCGACCAGCTGGAGCAGCTGGGCTGCCACGCAGTGGTCGCCAGCGATGGCAACGAAGCGCTGGGCTATTGGCAGCAGGGCGCCTTCGCGCTGGTGCTGACCGATCTGAACATGCCCGGCCTGGATGGCTATGGCCTGGCCCGGGCGCTGCGCGAACGCGGCGTGGGCGTGCCCATCCACGGCGCGACCGCCAATGCCGATCCGGCCGAACGCGAGCGCTGCCGCGAAGCCGGCATGCAGGGCGTGCTGGTCAAGCCGATCAGCCTGGAAGCCCTGCAGCGCCTGCTGGCCTCGCTGGCCGACGGAACACCAGCCACGGCGGGTAACACCTCGCCGATGCCGCAGGTGGATGCAGGTGTCGCCGCGGATGCACCGCTGCAGGTGCCGGAAAAGATGCAGGCGTTGTTCGTGCAGACCATGCAGGCCGACATGGACAGCCTGCGCGAAGCGATGGGCCAGTCGCAGCCTGCGCGCGTTGCGCAGATGCTCCACCGGATCCGTGGAGCGCTGGTGATCGTGGGCGCACCGGATCTGGTCGACACCGGCCTGCAGCTGGAACAGCGCATCGCCGAGGGCGATAGCCTTTCCACACTCGCTGAGCCGGTGCAGCGTTTCCAGCAGCGCCTGCAGGCCCTGTTGCGCCCCTTGGCCCCCCCGCCCTCTCCTCCTTCTTCCCGCGACACGACCCCACCATGACCACACGTATCCTCATCGCCGACGACCACCCGATCGTGCTTGCCGGCATTCGCGAGGTGCTGGCCGGCGAACTCGACCTGGACGTTGTGGGCGAAGCCGCGGACCCGGCCACCCTGGTCGAGCTGATGCGCCTTACCCAGCCGCAGGCGGTGATCACCGACTACAGCATGCCCGGCGACGAGCGCTTCGGCGACGGCATCAAGCTGATCTCCTACCTGCGCCGCAGCTTCCCCGACGCGCGCCTGCTGGTGCTGACGATGGTGTCCAATCCTTCGCTGGTGGCGGCCATGTATGCCGCCGGGGCCAGTGGCGTAGTGCTGAAGAGCCACGGCCTGGGCAGCCTGGTCCAGGCGCTGCGCACGGTGCTGGCCGATCGCATCTACCGGCCACCGGGCCTGCTGCCGGTGGCATTGGCTGAACCGGCCGACGCCGATGCGGTGCGTGCGCGGCTGTCGCCGCGCGAACTGGAAGTCATCCGCCTGTTTACCGGCGGCATGAGCGTGGGCGATATCGCCCGGCAGCTGCAGCGCAGCGCCAAGACGGTCAGCACGCAGAAGATCAACGCAATGCGCAAGCTGGGCGTGGACAGCGACCAGGCCCTGATCGAGTACTGCCTGCAGGCCTCGCTGTTCGCCTGAACGGCAGCGTGCCGGGCACCTGCCCGCGTGTGCTTTAGGAAGCGTCTGATTCCATCGGCCCGGATTGATTTCTAGGCTGGTGACATCCCGCCACGGTGTGCCTGACAACACTGGACAGGCACCCGGTGGGACGGAAGCCCCGGCGGCGCGACAGCGGCCATGGAGCGGGTTTCCGCAGCGACGCGGCCCTGCCGCGCCAGACCGCGCAGCCGTGCTGCGCCCTGCCACAGGAAGTCCACCATCATGAACGTCTTCTCCTCACGGCCCCGCCGTGCGCCTGCGCGCGCGCGTGCTGGCCGCGCCCCCCTTATCCCCAGCCTGCTGGCGACCGCACTGTGCGCGGCGCTACCCGTGCAGGCGGCCGACCTCGCTCCGATCACCGTAGAAGGCGGAAGCGAACAGACCATCGACGCCGGCAACCGCGTCGTGAACAGCGGCATCCAGTTTGCGGTGACTGCAAAGGACGCCAGTACCCGGCTCACCCTCAATGGCGCACCGATCCTGGTGACCGGATCGGGCAGCGCGGTGCGCGCACTGGCCGGTGCTTCGGTCGCCTTGAACGATCTGACCATCGACTTGGGCAGTGGGTCCGCCTATGCCCTGCTCGCCGATGCGGCCGGCAGCATCATCGAAACGAGCAACGTGGATATCGGCAGTGCCGGTTCTGCCGGCGGACGCGGTCCGCTGGTCGCGCAGAATGGCGGCCAGATCCTGTTCCGCGGTGGCTCACTGAACTCCACTGCCGGCGTGGCGCTGGCCACCGCCACCGGCACCGACAGCGCGATCCGCTTTGACGGAAGCACGATCCAGGGCGCACGCGGCGCACGCCTGATAGCCACCAGTGGCGGCCTGCTGTCGGTTTCCAACAGCCGTATCGAGATTGCGCCTGGCGGCACGCTGGCCGGTGTCAGTGCCAGCGGCAGCGGCAGCCGCGCCGAACTGCACAACACGCAGCTGCACGGTGGATTGTTCGACATCGGCGGCGGTGCCAGCCTGCTGCTGGACAACGTCGAGGCCGATGCCATCGGCGGCAACATCCGGGTGATGGGCAACAGCAACACCGGCGTCTACTCCAGCGTGGACATCGTCGGTGGCCGCTTCAGCACCGTGGGCGGCTACGGCGCCAACATCAACAACTGGGGCCGCCTGACCGCAAGCGATGCCAGTTTCGACGTGCGCGACGGCTTCTCCGGATTCTGGCTGTCCAGCGACGAATCGCGCCTGTACCTGACCGACAGCACGGTGGACACCTGGACCAGCACCGACGGCCACGGTGTGGAAGTGTATGGCGGGCTGGCCAGCGTCCAGGGCGGAACGATCACCACCCATGGCGATACCGTCTACGGGCTGCGCGTGACCGGCTCGACCGGTAGCACCAGCAGCCAGGGGCAATTGAAGGGAACCGCGCTGGAGATCGCCGGCAACGGCGGCGGTGGCGTATTCCTGGGCGGTTCGACAGCCGACGTCTCCCTGGATGACGTGACGATCCGCAGCGCTGGCGAGAACGTGTTCGGCATCGTGCACATGAACACCGCGCAGCTGGCGATGGCCGACAATGTGGACATCCGCATGACCGGCAGCAACAGCGGCGCCTATCGCTCTTACCTGACTGCGTTCGGCCCGTACTGGAACCGCGCGACCTTCAACAACGCGCACATCGAAACCGACAGCGGCGCCGCGTTCTGGCTGCAGGGCAGCAACCATGCGCTGACCGTCAACAACAGTGATGTGAACGCCGGTGCCGGCAGCGGGCGCCTGCTGCGGGTGAGCGACACGGTGTTCACCGATGGCAGCAGCGTGGCTACCAGCCGCATCGACTTCGTGGCCGATGCCAGTACCCTGGCCGGCGATGTGCTGGTCGACAGCGCCACCGCCGACGTGCACATGCTGTTGAACAACGGCACGCAGTTCAGCGGTGCGCTGCGTAGTGAATCCGGCTACCAGGTGGCGCAGCTGGGGCTCGATGCCGGCAGCCAGTGGAACGTGCGCGCCAGTTCCAGCCTGGGCACGCTCGAGCATGCCGGCCTCATCGCCTTCGATGCCCCTGATGCGTCGGGCTTCAAGACCGTCACCGTCACGGGCGACTACATCGGCAATGGTGGCCAGTGGCTGTTCAACCGTGCGCTGGGCGACGATGCCTCGCTGGGCGATGGCCTGGTGATCAAGGGCAACAGCAGCGGCACCGCCACGGTGAGCGTGCGCAACGCGGGCGGCGCCGGCGCGCTGACCAGCGAGGGCATCCGCCTGATCAGCGTGGACGGGCAGTCCGATGCGCAGTTCACCCTGCAGGGCCGCGCCGTGGCCGGCGCCTATGACTACTTCCTGTTCAAGGGTGGGGTCAGCACGCCGGACGACGGAAACTGGTACCTGCGTTCGCAGTACGCGGCGCCGGTGGATCCGCCGGTCGACCCAGTGGATCCGCCGACGCCGCCGGTGGACCCGACGACGCCGCCGGTCAACCCGCCGATCGATCCGGTGGACCCGCCGTTGCCGCCGCAGCCGCCGAAGGCGGAGCGCCCGGAACCGGCGGTCTACCAGGCCAACCGCAGCAGCGCACTGGGCATGTTCCGCCATGGCCTGTACGACCGTGCCGGCGACCCGGCCGCGCAGGCGGGCCACACCGGCGAAGCGGTTGCGTGGCTGCACGTGCGCAGCAACCAGCCTGACAGCCACGACAGCCGCCGCCAGGTGCAGGTCGACGGCTCGATGGACAGCGTGCTGCTTGGCGTAGGCCGCCGCTTCGCTGTGCATGGCGAGGGCGAACTGCAGGTGGGCGCGATGCTGGGCCATGGCCGGGCACGCAACGACAGCCGTTCCACGCTGACCGGCTACACCGCCCATGGCGTGGTTGAGGGCAGCAGCGTGGGCGCGTATGCCACTTGGCTGCAGGACGCGGCCATGCAACGGGGCCTGTATGTGGATGGCTGGCTGCAGTACGGCCGCTTCCGCAACAGCGTGCAGGGCGAAGGGCTGCAGAAGGAGCGCTACGATGCGCACAGCTGGACCGCGTCGGCCGAAACCGGCTACACCCTGCCGTTGCACTACACCACGCAACGCGGCATCTACCTGCAACCGCAGCTGCAGGTCATCCATGGCCACTACGACGCCGACCGCGTGGTGGAAGCCAATGGCACCCTGGTGGAGGATCGCGGGGGCGGCGAGACCACGACCCGTGTCGGCCTGCGCCTGTACAGCCGCGCGCTTGCACCAAGCCAGGGCCAGGTGCATCCCTTCGTGGCGGTGAACTGGTGGACCGGCGGCAACGACGCGGCCATTGCCATGGATGGCGAGCTGGTGCAGCGGCAATTGCCGCGCGATATCTACGAAGCCAAGGCCGGTGTACAGCTGGACCTGACGGGTGGCTGGCGCGGGTGGGGCGAGATCAGTCGGCAGAGCGGAGGCAGGGGCTTCCGCGATATCGGCGGACAGTTGGGTGTGTCCTACCACTGGTGATGCAAAGCGGGGCCCGGTCGGCAGGACCGGGCCCCTTGCGTCTGGGGCCACGTGTTTTCCACACCCCGCGTGGAAAGCGGTGGGGGTTTGGTGTGGATAAGCCGCAGGGAGCCATGCAGCACAGGCGTTTCAGCGACTGGTGATTTTTTGTCCAGGCGTGCGGCCGCGGGCGTTTGGGTTTTCCACATGGAACGTGGAAAGCGATGGGGGTTTGGTGTGGACAAGTCATCGGAAGCGCCGTACGGCAGGCGTTTCCAGACGTGGTGACATTTTGTCCATTGCGTGTGGTCGCGCTGATCCAGCATCTGGCGCATGCCCGGCGCTGGTGTGCGTCAGCCGAGCGTGGGCTCGGCCCCACAGGGCGTGCCGGGTTTTCCACATCCCACGTGCAGATCGGTGGGGGTTTGGTGTGGACAAGTGGCCATGAGCCACGCCCCGCAGGCGTTTCAGCGCGTGGCGTTTTTTTGTCCAGCCGCGCGCCAACGCAGCGTCGGCAGCAGCAGCGCCAGCAGCGCTACACCCAGCAGGCACGACACCGCGATATGAAAGTCGGTTCCACCAACGACCATGTGCCGGGCCGCGATCGTGCCTTCGATGCCCATCGCGCGCATCCGTCCCCAGCCCCGCAGCACTTCCAGTGCCGAGCGCAGTCCGCTGTAGAGCAACGGCAGCGCGACGATCAGCAGCGCTGCGCGCACCACCCACACGCCCACGCCGCGCAGCCGCCCGCCGGCGGCACGCCCGACGGGCGCGGTAGCCACCCCGGCACAGGCAACGGTAGCGGATGTGGCTCCCCAGGCTGCTGCTACGGCGATCATTAGCATCAGACCGGTCGGCCCCGACAACGTGGTGGTCAGTCGCTGCAAAACGAAGGCCAGGCCGCCACGCCACGACGGCGTATCGTCCAGCAACATATGCACGGCGGCCTGCACATGTTCGCGGTCCTGCAGCGAGAACGCGCTGGCCACCGCGCCCAGCGCGATGACGGCGCACACCGCGACCGCCAGCAGCAGGAGCAGGCCCAGCAGCCCCCGCGCCATGCCGCCGGTACGCGGCAGATCGGATTGCGGAGTTCTCATGGTCGCACCTTCTCTGGTCGCTCGATCCGCCCCGCAGCATGCTGCGCGGGGCCCGGAAACAGCAAGGCCCCGCATTGCGGGGCCCTGGTGAACATCACAACGCGCGGTCGATCAGACGTTGAAGCGGAAGTGCAGCACGTCGCCTTCCTGCACGCGGTATTCCTTGCCTTCCAGGCGCAGGCGACCGGCTTCCTTGGCGCCAGCTTCGCCCTTGTACTTGATGAAGTCGTCATACGCGATGGTTTCGGCGCGGATGAAGCCCTTCTCGAAGTCGGTGTGGATGACCGCGGCGGCCTGCGGGGCGGTGGCGCCCTTGCGCACGGTCCACGCACGGACTTCCTTCACGCCTGCGGTGAAGTAGGTCTGCAGGCCCAGCAGGCTGTAGGCCGCGTTGATCACGCGGTTCAGGCCCGGCTCGCTCAGGCCGAGATCGGCCAGGAAGGTATCGCGGTCTTCGTCGTCGAGCTGGGACAGCTCTTCTTCGATCGCCGCCGACACCGGCACCACCTGCGCGCCTTCGGCGGCGGCGTGGGCGCGCACGGCATCCAGGTGCGGGTTGTTCTCGAAACCGTCTTCCAGCACGTTGGCGATGTACATCACCGGCTTGAGGGTCAGCAGGAACAGGTCACGGACCAGCGCCTTCTCTTCCTCGTCCAGGCCGACCGAACGACCGGACTTGCCGTCGGCCAGGGCGGCCTGCAGCTTGGCCAGCACCGGCTTGCGCGCGGCCGCTTCCTTGTCGCCACCCTTGGCGGCGCGCTCGGCGCGGTTCAGTGCCTTCTCGACGCTGTCCAGGTCGGCCAGCGCCAGTTCGGTATCGATGGTTTCGATGTCCGAGATCGGGTCGACCTTGTTGTTGACGTGGATGACGTCGGCATTCTCGAAGCAGCGCACCACGTGGGTGATCGCATCGACTTCGCGGATGTGGGCCAGGAACTTGTTGCCCAGGCCTTCACCGCTGGCCGCACCGGCGACCAGGCCGGCGATGTCAACGAATTCCACGGCGGTCGGAATGACCTTCTGCGGATTGATGATGCCGGCCAGTTCGCCCAGGCGCGGGTCCGGCACCGGCACGATGCCGACGTTCGGTTCGATGGTGCAGAACGGGAAGTTCGCCGCGGCGATGCCCGCCTTGGTCAGCGCGTTGAACAGGGTCGACTTGCCGACGTTGGGCAGGCCGACGATGCCGCATTTGATACCCATGGGTTGAAATCCGGGTTTGAGTGTAAGTGGATGATTCGGGATTCAAGGCTCGCCTGCGGGCATGCCCTCAATCCCCAATCGCCCGTTCCATCTTCCGCGTCAGAACGCGGCGTAAAGCTTGTGCTTCTCAGCGTAGGCCTGCAACACGGCCGAAAGCCCTAGCGTCTGCTCGGTCTCGCAGAAGCGCTGGCTCAAGCGGTCCAGCAGAACTTCGACGCCGTCCGGCAATTCAGCATGCTGACCATACATTCTTTCCCAGCGAGCACCCTCATCCTTGGGCACCGCTTCATCACCGAACACGGCCACCTTGGCTTCTCTCAGCACGTCGCCCAGTTCGACGAGCCCCACTTCTTCAAGGCCAGCAAGCGTCTCTTCGTAGTAGCCGCCTGAAGAACTATCGAAGTACGTTCCGATCCCACCGCGCCACACTTCGCCACTGACCACCGAAATCATGTAGTACCGCCGATCGGCTATCGAGAGCCCTTCCACTCCACTCTCTGTCTTGTGAACCTGATGCACAAGCCAGCGCCAGTAGCGTCCTTCCGGAGAATCTTCAAAGCGCTCCTGCGCTTCGCGCATCTCCCGGTTTCGCACCCTGGCCTGTTCCATGCTTTGCCGCGTTCCATTCCGGCACGGCATGCAGAGCCCATCGTTCCGGGCGGCCGTCGCCAGCAGGATCATGGCACCACACGCAGTGCAGGGAGTCCGCGGGTCGGTCATGGTCAGCGCGGGGTGTGCAGCCGCTTCATCGCTTCGTTGAAATCGCCTTGTACGGCCAGCGGCAGCACGTCGATGGCATCGTCGATGGCGCGCGCGATCAGCACGTCGTCGTCCTTGGACGGGCGACCCAGCACCCAACCCACCACGCGATCCTTGTGGCCGGGGTGGCCGATGCCCACGCGCAGGCGGTGGAACTTGCCGTGGCCGAGCAGGCGCATGGTGTCGCGCAGGCCGTTCTGGCCGCCGTGGCCGCCGTCGAACTTCAGCCGTACCGCACCGGGCGGCAGGTCCAGCTCGTCGTGGGCCAGCAGGGTTTCTTCCGGTTCGATCTTCCAGAACCGCTGTGCGGCGGTCACCGACTTGCCGCTGAGGTTCATGAAGGTGGCCGGCTTCAGCAGCCAGACGGTCTGCCCGGCGATCTCGACCTTGGCGGTCTCGCCGAACAGCTTGCTGTCCACATTCCAGCGCGCACCGGCTTTTTCAGCCAAGGCCTCAACGAAATGAAACCCGGCATTGTGCCGGGTCCGGGCGTGTTCCGATCCGGGGTTGCCCAGACCGACGATCAGTCGCAATCCTGCCATGGTTCCTTCCAGCACGGTGCCTGCCCGAAGGCAGGCACCGCGACGGTATTACTCGGCGGCAGCCGCTTCTTCGTCGGCCGCGTCGACCTTGCCGGCCTTGGCGGTGACGATGGCGTCGTCGTGGTCCTTGCCCAGCGCCAGGGCCGGGATTTCCACGCCCTTCGGCAGCTTGATGTTGGACAGGTACACCACGTCACCGGCGTTCAGGCCGCCCAGGTCGACTTCGATCGACTCCGGCAGGTCCTTCGGCAGGCAGGTGATGGTCACTTCCTTCAGTTCGTGGGTGACCACGACGTCGGCAGCCTTGCCAGCCGGCGAGGTGTCTTCGTTGATGAAGTGCAGCGGGACCGAAGCGGTCAGGGCTTCGTTCTCGTTCACGCGCTGGAAGTCCAGGTGCATGATCAGCTGCTTGTACGGGTGGCGCTGCATGTCACGCAGCAGGACCTTCTGCACCTGGCCGTCCAGGTTCAGGTCCAGGATGGAGGCATAGAACCACTCGTTCTGCTGGGCCAGCCAGATTTCGTTGTGGTCCAGGCTGATGGCGACCGGCTCGGCGTTGCCGCCGTACACGATGGCCGGGATCACACCAGCGTGACGCAGGCGGCGGCTCGCACCCTTACGCTGCAGTTCACGCTTGGTGACCTTGATTTCATGGGTCTTCGACATTTTCGACTACTCAGGTTGTTGCCTTGCCGTGCGGCGAGGCGGTTTGAAGATGCTTCCGCGACCAGAAGCATCCGGGGCATGCCCCCGCCGTTGCCGGCAGGGGCGGATTCTCAATCGACGTACAGCGAGCTGACCGACTCACCGAAGGCGATGCGGCGCATCGTTTCGGCCAGCATTTCCGCCACGCTGAGCTGGCGGATCTTGCTGCACACGCGCGCGGCGTCCTTCAGCGGGATGGTGTCGGTCACCACCAGCTCGTCGAGCTGGGAATTGGTGATGTTGTCCACTGCCGGGCCCGACAGCACCGCGTGGGTGCAGTAGGCAGCAACCTTGAGCGCACCGCGCGCCTTGAGGGCAGCGGCAGCGGCGCACAGGGTGCCGGCGGTATCAACGATGTCATCGACCATGACGCAGGTCTTGCCTTCGACGTCACCGATGATGTTCATCACGGTGGAGACGTTGGCGCGCGGGCGGCGCTTGTCGATGATCGCCAGGTCGGCGTCATCCAGGCGCTTGGCCACCGCACGGGCGCGGACCACGCCGCCCACGTCCGGCGAAACAACGATCAGGTTCTCGGTGCCGTAGGCGCGCCAGATGTCGGCCAGCAGCAGCGGGGACGCATACACATTGTCCACCGGGATATCGAAGAAGCCCTGGATCTGGTCGGCGTGCAGGTCGACGGTCAGCACGCGATCAGCGCCAGCGGTGCTGAACATCTTCGCCGCCAGCTTGGCGGTGATCGGCACGCGCGAGGAGCGCATGCGGCGATCCTGGCGCGAGTAACCGAAGTACGGCACCACGGCGGTCACGCTGTTCACCGATGCGCGCTTGAGCGCGTCGATCAGCACCAGCAGTTCCATCAGGTTTTCCGCGCTCGGCGCGCTGGTCGGCTGGATCACGAAGACGTCCTGCTTGCGCACGTTCTCTTCGATTTCCACCTGCACTTCACCATCGGAGAAGTGCGAGACCAGTGCCTTGCCCGGGCGAACCCCCAGTTCCTTGCAGATGTTCTGCGCCAGACGTTTGTTGGCGTTGCCGGAAAATACCAGCAGGTTCGGGGACTCTTGCATCATGATTGTCTCGGGCGGGGACGAGTGGCGGGGATCCGGTAGCGGCAAGGACCGTTGGGCCCTTGCTGCTGACAACACCGCGGCTGTTTCCACGTCCCGCGCGGTCGATGCGCTGGAAGGCGCGGACACAGCCGCAATTGGCAGGGGCGGTAGGATTCGAACCTACGAATGCCAGGATCAAAACCTGGTGCCTTGGGCCTCTTGGCGACGCCCCTGCAGTGATGAATCAGTGTTGCTCGAGTGCTTCCAGCAGTGGCGAACGCATGACGCCCGCTGCCACCCTTGCCCGCAACTCCTTCGGCAATTTCGCTCGTCCCTGCTCTGCGGCAGCCTGCGAATCGAACTCGACGAAACAACCACTTCCGGACCCGGTCAAACGTGCCCGGCCTATGCGGCTCAACGCGGCAAGCACCGCCTCGACGGCAGGCTCGCGACGGCGCAGCACCGGCTCGAACACGTTTCCGACCAGAGCGCCGGAAGCGAAGTCCTCTATTTTCGCAACTGGGCTGTCGCGCGTCAAATCCGGGTCAGCAAACAGGGCCGGAGTCGGAACATGAACGCCCGGTTCGGCGATCACATACCAGGCCGCGGGCAGCGCGATCGGCTGCAGGCGCTCGCCCACCCCTTCGGCCCAGGCATTGCGCCCGCGCACGAACACCGGCACATCGGCCCCCAGCTGCAGGCCCAGCGCGGCCAGCGCATCTTCATCCAGGCCGGCCTGCCACAGCCGGTTCAGCACCACCAGTACGGTGGCTGCGTCGGACGAGCCACCGCCAAAGCCGCCACCCGCAGGCACATGCTTTTCGACGATGATATCCGCACCTTGGGCGACATTGGCCACTTTTTTGAGCAACCGCGCTGCGCGCACGGCCAGGTCCTGGTCTTCCGCCACGCCGGCCAGGCCGTCGCCTTCGCGGCGCACCTGACCGTCTTCACGCAGGCGCAGGCCGATGCGGTCGCCCCAGTCCAGCAGACGGAACACCGTCTGCAGTTCGTGGTAGCCGTCGGCACGGCGGCCGGTGATATGCAGGAACAGGTTCAGCTTGGCCGGGGCCGGCCACCAGGACCAGCCGTCGGCGTCAATCTGCGCAGTCATGGGGCGTCGGCGCCCCACTGGTCCACCAGCAGGCGTACCTTGGCGTCCTCGCGGCTGGCCTCGATGCGCCGCGGCAGGGCCGGGCGCCCGTCCTGCGCCGGGTACCAGTCCAGGTACTGGATCAGCCAGCCGGCCTGCTGCATGCGCCGCGGGCGGCCCTCGGCATCACGCTCCACGGCACTTTCGCCGCTGCCGCGCAGCACCAGGCCGCGGGTCCAGTCGGACAGTTCATTGACCGGGATGTCCCAGCCGGTGGCATCGAGCAGCAACAGGCGCGCGTCGTCGCCTGTGCGCGGGCCGTCACCCAGCCCTTCCAGCCGCGCCCCACCCTGCACTGCGTCGCCCTGCAGGGTCCAGCTCTGGCGGGTGACCGGCGCGCTCAGCTGCACGCGGTACTCGCTGCCCTGCTGCACCCAGTCGATGCGGCCGCTGCCGCCGTTCTTGCCCTTGCTGACCGCCACCCGCCCCTGGAAGGCGTAGTCCGGCTGCGCACGCAGCGCCTGCACGCGCGCCTCTTCGGTGCGCTCGGCGGCCGGCGAAACGGTGTAGACGACGTCCGGCGCCGGGGTCTTCTGGGTGCCGACGCTGGTGCAGGCACTGACCGCCAGGGTCACCGCCGCCAGCAGCAGCGGGCGGATCGAGGAAACACTCATGGATTGAATTTCTCGCGGGCGCGCAGCAGCGCGCGGTTCTCGGGGTCCAGCTTGGCCGCTTCATCGAAGAAGTGGCGGGCCTCGTCATGCTTGCCGAGCACCCACAGCACTTCGCCCACGTGGGCGGCGATTTCCGGGTCCTTGGCCAGGGTCCAGGCACGGCGCAGCTGCACCAGCGCCTCTTCGTTGCGTCCCAGCCGATAGAGCACCCAGCCGTAGCTGTCGACGATGGCCGCGTTGTCCGGTTCGGCCACGCGCGCGCGGTCGATCAGTTCCAACGCCTCCTGGTAGCGCCCGGTACGGTCGGCCAGGGTGTAGCCCAGTGCATTCAGCGCCGGCACGTTTTCCGGCTCGGTCACCAGGATCTTGCGCAGGTCGGCCTCGGCACGGGCGATATCGTCGCGGCGTTCCCAGGCCAGGGCGCGCGCGTACAGCAGCGCGTTTTCATCCGGATAGGCGGCCAGGCCACGCGCCAGTGCATCCAGTTCGCCGGGCAGATCGTCGGCGCGCTGGCGCAGTTCGGCTTCCAGCAGATAGGCATCACGGCGCACGTCATCGTCCACCGTCGCGTCGGACTGGATGGCATGCACTTCCTGCAGGGCCAGGTCCTGGCGACCGGCCAGGCCCTGCGCGTTGGCCGCACGCAGGCGCGCCTCGCTCAGTTCTTCACCGCCGGGCACGCTGTGGTACCAGTTCACCGCCTCGGCATAACGCTGCAGGTACTCGGCGATCTTGCCCAGCAGCAGGCGCTGCGCCGGATCGGGCTTGGCCGCCTGGCGCGACAGTTCGTTGTACAGATTGCCCAGCGCCGCCTTGTCGCCCTGCTTGGCCAGCAGCGATGCGCGCATGCCCCAGGTCTGCACGTCCTGCGGGCCGAATGCCAGCACGCGTTCGGCCGCGGCCGGCTGGCCCAGGCTGTCATAGGCAATGGCAACCGCGTTGCGCAGTTCGAGGTCCTGGCGGGTCTGCGGCTCCACGCCCTGCAGCAGCGTCAGCGCCTGCCCGGTCTGCCCGGCCTGCTGCAACTGGCTGGCGCGCAGCAGCGCCACCCGCGGTTCCTGCGGGAAGCGGCGCACCACTTCGTCGATCATGCGCTGCGCCAGCTCCGGCTTTTCCATGCGCAGGGCCAGCCGTCCGAACTCCTGCCAGGCCTCGATCCTGGCCGGAATGGCGTTGGCATCGACCAGTTCGCCCAGTACCTGCGCCGGTACCGCCGGATCGCGCCCGCCGCCGATCAGGGCGGCCAGGGCGAACTTCCAGCCCTGCTCGTCGCGGTCCTGCAGCAGTGCTTGCAGTTCGCTGCGGGCCGTCTTCACATTGCCCTGGCGCATGGCCAGGGCGGCCGCGGCGCTGCGCATCGGCAGGGAGGCCGGGGCACGCTGCTGCCACAGGGCCAGCGCCTTGGCGGCATTGGCATCCTCGTTGGCCAGCATGGCAATACGGGTGGCGCGCTCGGCCAGGCCGGCATCGCCGTCGGTCTGCTGGGCCGCCTGCAGGTACCAGCGCGCGGCCTCGGCCAGCTTGCCGGCCTGCAGGGCGAATTCGCCGGCGATCACCGGTTCCAGGGCCAGTGCTTCGGCGGCCGGGACCCGTGCGGGGGCCTTGGCCGGCGCTGCGGACACCGCCTGGGCACAGGCCAGGGACAGCAGCAGAACACTGGGGATGCGAATCAATGCGGGCATCGTCGGCATCGGGGCCTTAAAATGTCGTCCAATGGCCAGCAGCTTATCGCAAGCAACTGAACAATGACCCTGTGGGTGCTCGGACTGAATCACCAGACCGCACCGGTGGAACTGCGCGAACGCGCAGCCTTCGCCGGTGAGGCGCTGCCGCGCGCGCTCGGTTCACTGCGCGATACCCCGCAGATCGCCGAGGCGGTGCTGCTGTCCACCTGCAACCGCACTGAACTGTACGCGGTCGCCGATTCGGCGCAGGCGCTGGACCACTGGCTGCAGCAGCAGGCCGGCGATCTGCAGGGCTACCTGTACCAGCACGCCGACGCCGATGCCGTGCGCCATCTGTTCCGGGTCGCCACCGGGCTGGATTCCATGGTGCTGGGTGAACCGCAGATCCTGGGCCAGGTGAAGGACGCCTGGTCCACCGCCCGCGATCACGGCCTGCTGGGCCAGCGCCTGGACCGGTTGTTCCAGCAGACCTTCTCGGTGGCCAAGCGCGCCCGTACCGATACCCAGGTCGGCGCCAACCCGGTGTCGGTGGCCTCGGCGGCGGTACGCCTGGCGCAGAACGCATTCGCGCGCCTGGATGAATCCACCGTGCTGCTGGTCGGCGCTGGCGAAACCATCGAACTGGCCGCCCGCCACCTGAGCGAAGGCAAGGTGCGGCGCCTGCTGATCGCCAACCGCACCCTGGCCCACGCCCAGGAACTGGCCAGCCGCCACGGCGGCGTGGCCCTGCCGCTGACCGAACTGGAACGCCACCTGGCCGAGGCCGACGTGGTGTTCTCGGCCACCGCCGCGCGTGAGCCGGTGATCCACCGCGCTGCCGTGGCCAATGCCCTGCGCGCGCGCCGGCACAAGCCGATGCTGCTGTTCGATCTGGCCGTGCCACGCGACATCGAAGCCGATGTCGCCACGCTGAACGACGCCTTCCTGTACACGGTGGACGATCTCGAGCGTGCGGTGGAAGACAACCGCCGCGGGCGCCGCGAGGCCGCCGCCGAGGCCGAGGCGATCATCGACCTGCAGGTTTCGCGCTATGTGGAAACCCTGCAGGCCAGCGCCCACCAGGCGCCGCTGCGGCAGCTGCGCGCGTTCGGCGAAGCCACCCGCGCCGAGTTGCTGGAGCGTGCGCGCCAGCAGCTGGCCAACGGCAAGTCGGCCGACGAAGTCCTGGAACTGCTGGCCCATGGCCTGACCAACCGCCTGCTGCACCCGCCCACTGCGGCCCTGCGCGCGGCCGCACTCAGCGGCGATGCCGAACTGACCCGCGCCGCGCAGCGCCTGTTCCCGGCAACGCCGGGCTACCACCATCCCCCCGTGAGACCCGATGACGCCGACCCTGCGCCGTAAGCTGGAAGCGCTGGCCGAGCGCCGCGAAGAACTGGAACGCCTGCTCGCCGAACCCGACGTGGTCGCCGACAATGCCCGTTTCCGCGATCTTTCGCGCGAATTCGCCCAACTGGAACCGATCGCCACCGCGCTGGCCGAAGAGGCCCGCGCCAAGGCCGACCTGACGGCCGCTGAAGGGATGCGCGCCGACCCGGACCTGCGCGAGCTGGCCGACGAAGAGATCGCCGCTGCCCAGGCGCGCCTGCAGGAACTGGAGCAGGAACTGGCGCTGCTGCTGGTGCCGCGCGACCCGCGCGACGACGGCAACCTGTTCCTGGAAGTGCGCGCTGGTACCGGCGGCGACGAAGCGGCGATCTTCGCCGGCGACCTGTTCCGCATGTACGCCCGCTATGCCGAGCGCCAGGGCTGGAAAGTCGAGGTCGAATCGGACAGCCCCGGCGAACATGGCGGCTACAAGGAAGTGGTGGCCCGCGTGGTCGGCCGCGGCGCGTTCTCGCGCCTGAAGTTCGAATCGGGCACGCACCGCGTGCAGCGCGTGCCGGCCACCGAATCGCAGGGCCGCATCCACACCTCTGCGGCCACGGTGGCGATCATTCCCGAAGCGGACGAGGTGGATGAGATCGTCATCAATCCCGCCGACCTGAAGGTCGACACGTTCCGTTCGTCCGGTGCCGGCGGCCAGCACGTGAACAAGACCGAATCGGCCATCCGCATCACCCACGTGCCGACCGGCGTGGTGGTGGAATGCCAGACCGAGCGCAGCCAGCACGCCAACCGGGACAAGGCGATGAAGCGCCTGAAGGCGCAGCTGCTGGATGCCGAACGCCAGCGCCAGGACGCCGCGCAGGCCGAATCACGCCGCCTGCAGGTGGGCAGCGGCGATCGCAGCCAGCGCATCCGCACCTACAACTTCCCGCAGGGCCGGATCACCGACCATCGCGTGGAAGGGCTGACCCTGTACGACCTGCCCAATGTGCTGGCGGGCGATCTGGACCCGCTGCTGCAGCGCCTGAGCCACGAGCACCAGGTGGACGCGCTGGCCCAGCTTTCGGCGGGCTGAGCACGGTGTCGGCCTGGCAGCAACGGCAGCAACTGCAGCAGGCGCTGGCCCGCCAGCCGGGCGATTTCGTCGCCTGGGTGATGCTGGCCGACGTGGAACTGGAAGCGGGCGACATTGCCGCCGGTGAACGCGCCGCGCGGCGCGCACTGCAGCTGCGCCCCGACCACCCCGAAGCGCTGGCACGACTGGGCCGGGTGGCCTGGATGGCCGGCGCCCATGACGATGCAGCCACCCTGCTGCGCCAGGCATCCACGCTGGCGCCGCAGCATCCCGGCATTGCCCTGTGGCTGGGCCATGCGCTGGAAGATGCCAACGACGCCGAGGGCGCAGCCGCCGCCTACCGGCGCGCGCACACCCTGATGCCGGGTGAGCCGTATATCGCCGCCCAGCGCCTGGCCTGGCAGCGCCGCCTGTGCGATTGGCGCGATCTGGATGCGCTGGCCGCGCAGGTCCGCCGTGCGGTGGCCTCCGGCCAGGGCGTGGTTGAACCGTTTGCCTTCCTGAGCGAAGACGCCAGCGCAGCCGAACAGCTGACTTGCGCGCGCAGCCGGGCAACGGCCGTGGCCGCATCGGTACGGCCGCTGCCGCCGGCGCAGGTGCGCGCGCGCGGGCCGTTGCGGGTGGGTTTTCTGTCCAACGGCTTCGGCGCCCATCCGACCGGTCTGCTGACGGTGGCGCTGTTCGAGCAGCTGCGGGCCGACCCGGCACTGCAGCTGCATCTGTTTGCCTTGAACCGCGACGATGGCAGCCGCATCCGCCAGCGCCTGCAGGCGGCGACCACGCTGCACGACGTAGCGGGGTTGCGCCACGCCGACACCGCCGCACGCATCCGCGCGCAGGGCATCGACCTGCTGTTCGACCTGCGCGGCTGGGGCGGCGGTGGCGCGCCGGAAGTGCTGGCCATGCGCCCTGCCCCGCTGCAGTTGAACTGGCTGGCCTACCCCGGCACGTCCGGTGCAGCGTGGCTGGATGCCGTGGTGGCCGATGGCTTCGCCCTGCCCGCTGCGCTGGAACCGCATTACAGCGAACGCGTACTGCGCCTGCCGCGTGCGTTCCAGCCGTCGGACAACACCCGCATTGTGGAAGCGGCGCCCAGCCGCGCCGACTGCGGCCTGCCCGCACAGGGCGTGGTGTTCTGCTGCTTCAACAACAGTTACAAGCTCAACCCGCGCAGCATGGCGCGCGCCTTCGCCGTGCTGCAGGCGGTACCGGGCAGCGTGCTGTGGCTGCTGTCCGGGCCGGGCAAGGCCGATGCACGCCTGCGCGATGCCGCGCAGGCCGCGGGCGTGGACCCGTCGCGGCTGGTGTTCATGGCCAAGCTCGCGCATCCCCAGTACCTGGCGCGCTACGCCCTGGCCGACCTTTTCCTGGACACCCATCCCTACAACGCGCACACCACTGCATCAGATGCGTTGTGGGCCGGTTGTCCGGTGCTGACCTGTCCGGGCGAGACCTTCGCCGCACGCGTGGCCGGCAGCCTGAACCATCACCTGGGCCTGGATGCGATGAACGTGGCTGACGATGCCGCCTTCGTGGCGACCGCCAGCGCGCTGGGCAACGACCCGGCGGCCCTGTCGGCGCTGCGCGCGCAGTTGGCGCAGGCACGCGAGCGCAGCGGCGTGTTCGACATGGCCGGGTTTGCGGTGGATCTGTCCGCGTTGCTGCAGGCGCTGGCGCGTGAGCACGGCTGGACAGGCGTGGCTGGGTAGAGTCGACCGTTGGTCGACCGCCCTTCGCAGGCGCCCAGGAACAGCGCGCGCTGCGCGCGATAGTCGACCAACGGTCGACTCTACCCCGGCCTCGACATCGGCTGGGCAAGCGCTGCGCTAGGCTCGGGGTTCCTTTCCGCGTGGTGCACCCATGGGCAAGCTGAAACGCAAGGATTACGACGCACTGCTGCAACCGCTGCAGCTGGAACTGACCGCCATGGCGCGCTGGGTACAGCACAGCGGGCAGCGCCTGCTGGTGCTGTTCGAGGGCCGCGATACCGCCGGCAAGGGGGGCGCGATCCAGGCGATCAGCCAGCACTTGAACCCCCGCCAGTGCCGGGTGGTGGCCCTGCCCAAGCCGACCGACCGCGAAGCCACCCAGTGGTATTTCCAGCGTTACGCCAGCCATCTTCCCGCCGCCGGCGAAATCGTGCTGATGGACCGCAGCTGGTACAACCGTGCCGGCGTGGAACGGGTGATGGGCTACTGCAGCGAAAGCGAGTACCAGCGCTTCCTGCGCCAGGCACCGGTGTTCGAGCAGTTGCTGGTGGATGAAGGCATCCTGCTGTTCAAGTACTGGCTGTGCGTGGACCAGGCCCAACAGGAAAAGCGCTTCGCCGAGCGGCACGTGGATCCGCTGAAGGGCTGGAAGCTGTCACCGGTGGATCTGAAATCGCGCAGCAAGTACAGCGCCTACACCGAGGCACGCGAGGCGATGCTGCGGGCGACGCACCGCGAGCAGGCGCCGTGGACCCTGGTGGATTTCAACGACCAGCGGCTGGGGCGGTTGACCCTGGTGCGCAACCTGCTGGACCGGCTGCCGGACACGCGGGTGGATGCACCGCTGCCGGAACTGCCAGCGCTGAAGGGCAAGCTGCACCGCGAGCACTATGACGTGCTGAAGCCGATCGAGGCGTTCCCGGTCGAGGCGCGGTAGATCCACGCCATGCGTGGATGATCCGGGAAGGGGTCGGAGCCCGGTGCGTGGCAACGGGATCCGACCCCGCCGTGTTTTCAGTCGACCAACGGTCGACTCTACCGGGCCGCGGCGATCTGCTGTTCGATGTCGCCGGCGGTGACCGGGCCCAGGAAGGTGTGCGCGAGCTTGCCATCGGGGGCGATCAGGTGGGTGAGCGGCAGCCCGCGCGGAATGGCGAAATCGGCCGGCGGGTCGAAGGGATCGACCACCACGATCGGATAGGTCACCGGATGCTTGCCCAGGAACGCCTGCATCTCCGGCACTTCGATCTCCTCGTACGCCAGGCCAACGACTTCAATGTTGTTGCGCATGGCGTGCAGCGCCGACAGCTCCGGCATTTCCTTGCGGCACGGCGCGCACCAGGTCGCCCAGAAATTCACCACCACCCACTTGCCACGGTGCGCGGCCAGGTCGTAGTCACTGCCGTCCACCGCCTTCATCTTCAGGGTGGGAAATTCGGCCGTGGTGCGCTCGGCCGGGCTCTCTTCAACCGGTGCCGGTGCGGCCGGCGTGGGCGCCTGCGCCGGCGGCGCGCTGCTGGAGGGCGCCGGTTCCTGTGCCGGCTTGCAGGCCGCCAGGGCCAGCAGCAGGGCCAGCAGCAACGGGGTCTTGTGCATCATGGGGTGTCTCCGGGAGCGGAATAGATATCGCTGACGCGCCGCTTCAGGCGCTCGCGCAGCGGCAGGCGAAGTTCGTCCAGCGCCGCCAGCGCGGCCTGGCCCAGGCTGTCGTCGCGGTAAGGCAGGTGCTGCTCGGCCACCGGAATGCGCAGCTGGGTGCATTCGTACAGATCGGCCAGGCTGACCTGGTCCAGGTCACGCGCAAGCAGCCATTCGCCACGTTCATCGCGGCGCAGCAGGCCAATGTCCTGCAGGTTGCAGACCAGGTCCTGCAGCAGCGAGTCGGTCAGCATCGGCTCCATGCGCAGGATCTCGTCGTCATCCAGCCCCTTGCCGGCCGCGCGCGCGTAGTGGAATCGCCCGAGCAGGCGCAGCAGGCCATAGAACTCGTAGCCCTGCGGCAGGCGCAGTTCCACCGGCTGGTAGCGGAAGGCGGCCATGGACGAGGCCAGCGACGCGCCCAGCAGCACGGCCACCCAGCACAAGTAGATCCACAGCAGCAGGATCGGCACGAAGGCCACGGTGCCGTACAGCTTCTGGTAGGACTGGAAACTGCCCAGGTAGGCACCGATGCCCCACTTCACCAGTTCCAGCATCACCGCGGCCAGCACGGCGCCGGGAATCGCATGGCGCCACTTCACCGTGTGGTGCGGCACCACGCGGTAGACCAGCATGATGCAGATGAATTCGATCAGCACCGGCGCCAGCCGCAGGCCCAGGTCGGCCAGCCAGCGCCCTTCCTGGGTGCCGAACAGCGGCAGCGCCAGCACCCGCGCCGACACCGCCAGCGACGCTGCCGCGAGCATCGCGCCCAGGGTCAGCACGGTCCAGTACACCAGGAAGCGGGTGAGCTTGGGCCGGGTCGAGCCGACCCGCCAGATCTGGTTGAAGGTCTCTTCCACGCTGTTGAGCGTGATCAGCAGCGACACCACCAGGGCAATGAAGCCGGCCGCGGTGAGCTGGCCGGCACTGGCCGAGAACTGCCGCAGATAGCCTTCGGCCGCACGCGCGGCGCTGGGCACGAAGTTGGAAAACACGTAGTCGCTGAGCTGGTCGCTCCAGCGGTCGAAGACCGGGAAGGCCGACAGCACGCCGAACACCACAATCGCCAGCGGCACCAGCGCGAACACGGTGGTGTAGGCCAGCGCGGCGGCGGCCTGGAACAGACGGTCGTCGAGAAAGCGCCGCCACAGGAAGCGGCCGAAGCTGGCGGTCCGTGCGCGATCCCGCGCGCGCTCCATCCACAGGTTGAGCGTATCCAGAGGTTCCATCGGCGCAAGGGTACCCGATGCGGAATGCGTGCAGGATAGCCATACTGGCGTCCACACGATGAGGAGACCTGGGCACGATGGGCGAAATCCTGGTGCTGTACTACAGCCGCGGCGGTTCGGTGGCACGGCTGGCGCGCCAGATCGCGCGCGGTATCGGCGAAGTGCCGGGCATGAGCGCGCGCCTGCGCACGGTGCCGCCGGTGGCCGCCGTGACCCAGACCGCGCAGCCGCCCGTGCCCGATGAAGGCGCCCCGTATGTAAGCGTGCAGGACCTGGCCGAATGCCAGGGCGTGCTGCTGGGCAGCCCCACCCGTTTCGGCAACATGGCCGCGCCGGTCAAGCATTTCCTGGATGGGCTGGGCGCCGAATGGGTGAACGGCACGCTGGCCGGCAAGCCGGCGGGGGTGTTCACCTCCACCGCCTCGATGCACGGCGGCCAGGAATCGACCCTGCTGTCGATGCAGCTGCCGCTGCTGCACCACGGCTGCCTGATCGTGGGCATCCCCTTCACCGAGCCGGCGCTGAGCCACACCACCGGCGGCGGTACGCCCTACGGTGCCAGCCACGTGGCCGGCGCCGCAGACGACCCGCAGCCCAGCGAGGATGAAGCCCTGCTGGCGCGGGCGCTGGGCCGGCGCGTGGCCGATATCGCGCAGCGCCTGGCCCGATGAACCGCGCGCCCCATACCGTGCTGCTGCTGGCGCTGCTGGGCCTGGCCGCGCTGTTCGTGGGCTGGTTCATCAATGACAAGCACTGGCTGGCGACCCAGCTGGTATTCACCGCGCCGCCGCTGGCGTTGGCGATCGCCCTGCGCCTGGGCTGGCGCAAGGCCGGCTTCTGGGCCTCGGTGCTGGCGCTGGGCTGGTTCAGCCACGGCGTGATGAGCGCCTGGAGCCACCCGCAGACCCGCGCGCTGGCCCTGATCGAAGTGGCACTGGCGCTGCTGGTGATCTTCGCCGCCAGCCTGCCCGGCCTGCGGGCCCGCTTCAGCAAGCGGCGCTGACGCTGCGCCCGTCGGGCCTTATCATCTGTGTTCCCGGCCCCGCGCCGCTGTACCTGGTCTGGTTTCGCGCATGCACATGATGGAAGAACTCCTGGTCGTCACCACCGGTGGCACGATCGACAAGATCTACTTCGACGACAAGTCGGACTACCAGATCGGCGACCCGCAGATCGGCATGATCCTGCGCGAGCTGGGGGTGACCTTCCGTTTCAACGTGATTCCGATCCTGCGCAAGGATTCGCTGCACATCAACGATGAGGACCGTGAGCTGATCCGGGCCACCATCGCCGCGCAGCCGACCCGCCACGTGCTGGTCACCCACGGCACCGATTCGATGGTGCAGACCGGCAAGGTGCTGTCGACCATCGCCGACAAGACCATCGTGATGACCGGTGCGCTCAGCCCGGCGCGCTTCCGCGGTTCGGACGCCGAATTCAACATCGGCTGTGCGATCGGCGCGGTGCAGTCGCTGCCGTCGGGCGTGTACATCGCCATGAACGGGCGCATCTTCGATCCGCAGCACGTGCGCAAGAACGTGGCCGCCAACCGCTTCGAGTCGGTCTGAGGTTCCACGGCGCGCTGTCGCGCGGATGGATTCGGCGTTTCGGTTGCTGCTGGGTTGAGGGGATGATCCCCTCCTGACAGATCGCCGCGTGCGGCCAGCAGGAGCAAGTACCTTGCACCGCGACGCTTTGATGCAGCCGCCGCCCATGAAAAAAACGCCCCGGCCGAAGCCGGGGCGTGCCCTTGGAGAGGGACTTGGGCTCAGTACTGGGCGTTGAGGGTCAGGCCCGAGAAGGTGCTGTAGGCCTTCACCCGCACGTGCCAGGTGCCAGCGGCCGGGCTGTTCACGGTGCAGGTCTCGTTGTTGCCGCTCAGGTACGGGCGGCAGGTATAGGTGGTATCGGTCGGGGCGCTGCCCTGGCGAATGTACAGATCGGCATCACCGCTGCCACCGCTGATGGCCACGCGCAGCTGGCTGCTGCCGGCCGGCACCTGCACGGTGTAGCTGAGCGAGGCGCCGCTGGACGCGCCCAGGCCGGTCACCGGCACGTTGTTCTGCAGCACGGTGCCACCCGGTTCCGGGGTGGTGCCACCACCGCCGTTGATGGCGGCCGTGACCGCTGCATCGGCGTTGACGATGCCCGCACCGCAACCGCCGGAGCAGGCGCCCGGGAGCGCACGCGCGGTGCTCTTCAGGATGCTTTCCACCTGCGCCGGGCTGAGCGGGCTCGGCGCCACCGACTGCATCAGCGCGACCACGCCGGCCACGTGCGGTGCCGCCATCGAGGTGCCGTTGTAGGAGGCATAGCTGGCGCTGGCCGGGACGGTGGTGCCGGTGTTGAGGGTGGACAGGATGTTGGCACCCGGTGCCGACACGTCGATGCCGGTGCCGTAGTTGGAGAAGCTGGCGCGGGCGCCGGCCGAGGTGGTGGCGGCCACCGCAATCACGTTCGGGCAGTTGGCGGGCACGGCCGAGGACACGTTGGTGTTGCTGTTGCCGGCGGCGACCACCACGGTGGTGCCACGGCCAACGGCGCCGTTGATTGCATTCTGGTAGGTGGTGGAGCAGCTGCCGCTGCCACCCAGCGACATGTTGATGACTTCTGCCGGGTTGGCGTTGGCAGGCACGCCGCTGACGGTGCCACCGGAGGCCCAGACGATCGCGTCGGCGATGTCGGAGGTGTAGCCGCCGCACTTGCCCAGCACGCGCACCGGCACGACCTTGGCGTTGAAGGCGGTACCGGCCACGCCGGTGCTGTTGTTGGTCACCGCAGCGATGGTGCCGGCCACGTGGGTCCCGTGCCAGCTCGAATTGGAGGCCGGATAGCCGGCGCCACATTCGTTGGCGGCGTACCAGTCGCCTTCGTCGTTCGGGTTGCTGTCGCGGCCACCGCCATCGCGCGCCATGGCGGCATCGCTGATGAAGTCATAGCCGGGCAGGATGTTGGCGTTCAGATCCGGATGGCTGGTGATGCCGGTGTCGATCACGGCCACGACCACGCCGGTGCCGGTGGCCTTGTCCCAGGCCGGGCGGACATTGATCGAGGCATTGGAAGTGCCGAAGCCCCACTGTTCGCTGAGGCGGGCGTCGTTGGGCACCAGGGTCGGCCGCATGATCTGGTCGACTTCCACGTATTCCACGTTGGGGTCGGCGGCGAGCTTGCGCATCAGCAGCTCGGATTCGGCCTGGTCCAGCGCGCGGTCGGTCTTGACCACGGTCGGGCCGATGGCCAGCTTGCGGACCTCCTGCAGGCCCAGGGCGCGGCCCTGGCTGCTGGACAGACCGGCCGCGGCGGTCTTCAGGGACGAAGCCAGTGCGGTGGTGTTGGCCACCGGGGCACTGCCTTCGCGGTACTTCACGATGAAGCGCTGGTGCGTCGGAGCGGACTGCAGGCCGCTGAGTTGGACGTCACCGGCGAAGGCCGGGGCGGCCAGCAGCAGGGAGGTAACGACAGACGCACTGAGAACCACCCACGACTTGCGCGCACGCAGATGCGAAACCTGGGACATCGGAATTTCCCTTTCTAGTGGTGTGAATGCCGGAATCGGCAGAAGCACCGGTGCGAGCGCTTGGCAAGGAACGAGGGCGCGGCTCGGCGTCCGGTGAGTCAGCGGATTCCCCTGTCGATCCGCTGTCAGTTGACGCTAATGGCTCGTTCCGGACACCACAAGATTTTCAGTGTCTTTTCAGCAACATGAAATGTCTGTTCTGAGACTTTCCGTGTGGAGGGTTTGTGAAGGTGAAGGAACTTTCACATCCCGTACACAGACATGACTGGGACTTTGGCTGTCCTGCCATGTCTTTGCTGACATCGGCGGCTTGGCCGCCGGGATGGGTCGCCACAACGCAGAAAGCCCGTCGCGGGGACGGGCTTTCCGGGGAAACCTGAAAGAGCAGTCGAGCATGGCTCGACTCTACAGACGCGCGGAGCGATGCAGTCGAGCACGCTCGACTTCACCGCTCCGTGGGGGCGATCAGCCCAGCTTGACCAGCCAGTTGTGGCGGTCCGGCAGGCGGCCGTACTGGATGTCGGTCAGTTCCTTGCGCAGCGACATGGTGACTTCGCCGGCCGGCGCGTTGATGTCGCCCACCGAGAAGCCTTCGCCCTTCAGCTGGCCGATCGGGGTGACCACCGCGGCGGTGCCGCAGGCGAACACTTCGGCGATCTCGCCCGAGGCCACGCCCTGCTTCCACTCATCGATGGTGACCTTGCGCTCTTCGACCTTCATGCCACGGTCGCGTGCCAGCTGCAGGATGCTTTCGCGGGTGATGCCTTCCAGGATGCTGCCGGACAGTTCCGGGGTGACCAGGGTGCCGTCCTTGTAGACCAGGAAGACATTCATGCCGCCCAGTTCTTCCAGGTACTTGCCTTCCACCGGGTCCAGGAACAGCACCTGCGAGCAGCCCTGCGCCTGCGCCTTCTGCTGCGGCAGCAGGGAAGCGGCGTAGTTGCCACCGCACTTGGCCGCACCGGTGCCGCCCTTGGCCGCACGTGCGTATTCGGTGGACAGCCAGATCGAGACCGGGGCAACGCCCTTGGCGAAGTACGGGCCGGCCGGGCTGGCAATGACGTAGTAGCCGGCCTTGTGCGCGCCGCGCACGCCGAGGAAGGCTTCGTCGCCGATCATGAACGGACGGAAGTACAGGCTGGATTCGTCGGCCGACGGCACCCAGTCCTTGTCCAGCGCGATCAGCTGCTTGAGCGATTCAACGAAGATCTCCACCGGCAGTTCCGGCAGCGCCAGGCGCTGGGCCGAGCGCTGCAGGCGACGGCCGTTGGCGTCCGGGCGGAAGGTCCAGATCGAACCGTCGGCATGACGGTACGCCTTGATGCCTTCGAAGATTTCCTGGCCGTAGTGCAGCACGGCGGCGGCCGGGTCCAGCTGCAGCGGGCCGTAGGCACGCACGTTGGCATTGTGCCAGCCGGCATCCTTGTCCCAGCGCACTTCCACCATGTGGTCGGTGAAGTGCAGGCCGAAGCCCGGCTTCTCCAGGATCTGGGCGCGCTCTTCAGCGCTGCGCGGGTGGTCCGAACGGGTAACGGCGAAGCTGGGGATGGACTGGGACACCGGAGGATTCCTGTTCTGGTTGCGGGTAGTGCCGGCCCCGCCAGTTGCGGGACCGTGGGTCAAAGCATGCCGGTTTCGAGCCGCGCAGCCTCGGACATCATGTGCTGGTTCCACGGCGGGTCGAACACCAGCTCGACGTCGGCCTGGGCCACCGTCGGGATCATTTCAAGCTTGCTGCGCACATCGTCCACCAGGATGTCGCCCATGCCGCAGGCCGGCGCGGTCAGCGTCATCTTCACGTCGATCTCGCGCTGTCCTTCATCCAGATGCTTGATCTCCACTTCGTAGACCAGGCCCAGTTCGACGATGTTGACCGGAATTTCGGGGTCGAAGCAGGTGCGCAGCTGCTGCCACACCAGCTGTTCGACCTGCTCGTCGGTGGCGTCGTCAGGCAGCTCCAGCGGCGCCGGCGCCTCTTTGCCGATGGCGTCGCCGTCCTTGCCGGCGATGCGGAACAGATTGCCTTCGACAAACACCGAATAGCTGCCGCCCAGCGCCTGGGTGATGTACCCATAGCTGCCGGCAGGCAGGGTAACGGTGTCGCCCTGCGGGACCATCACGGCCTCGCAGTCGCGTTCGAAGTGGACAGGTTCGCTGCTACGGGAATACATGGGGATCGATATGGGGCTGCGGACCGGGCCGCGCAAGCCTGCATTCTACCCCGCCCGCCCCACCGACGCCGGTGCGCTGCGGCAAACCACAGTATCCTGTGGCTGACCTTCAGGAAGCTTCGATGTCCTCCAATGCCACACGTGCCAGGACCGTGACCTGGCTTTGGCCCTTCATGCTGCTGCTGGGCCTGCTTGTCGCTCCCATGGCCTGGGTGCTGCTGGCCCTGATGACCGGCCGCCAGGTCGGCTGGATGGCGGTGGTGACCGCGCTGGAACTGGTGTTCATGCTGCGCCTGGGTACGCTTGGCCCCGGCCGGCTGCGCATTGCCCTGGTGGTGCTGGGCACGCTGCTGGTGAGCGCGGTGGCGTACTGGAGCATTGCCAGTGCGTGGATGGGCGGCTCGATCGGGCTGAACCCGATGGATGCCGCGCTGCGCATGGGCCCGCACCTGGCCTGGACCCTGACCAACCTGGCCAACGGGGCGATGGAATGGATCTGGCTGGCAGTGGGCGTGGTGGTGGGCGCCTGGCTGGCGCGCTGAGCGAGCCGATTGCTGCTGCCCGCCAGGAGCGTGCGGACCAAGGTCCGCACCTACCGGGTGCAATCTCCGCTCAGCTGAGAAGGTCCGCACCTACCGGATGCAACCGCCCCTCAATGTCCGCCGTCCAGGGCCTTCAATTCGCTGACCAGGGCGGCGGCGGCCTCGGCGCCATCGCCGTACAGCATGCGCGTGTTGTCGGCATAGAACAGGGCGTTTTCAATGCCGGCAAAGCCGGTGCCCTTGCCGCGCTTGATCACCACTACGTTGCGCGCGTTCACCACGTCCAGCACCGGCATGCCGTAGATCGGGCTGGCCGGGTCGGTGCGTGCCACCGGGTTGACCACGTCGTTGGCGCCGATCACCAGCACCACGTCGGTGGTGGCGAATTCGGGATTGATGTCGTCCATGTCGGCGATCAGGTCGTAGGGCACGCCGGCTTCGGCCAGCAGCACGTTCATGTGCCCGGGCATGCGCCCGGCCACCGGGTGGATGGCGAACTTCACCTTCACCCCGCGCTGGCCCAGACGCTGCGCCAGCTCCCAGATCTTGTGCTGGGCCTGGGCCACGGCCATGCCGTAGCCGGGCACGATCACCACGCGTTCGGCGAACGCCATCATCGCGGCCACGTCAGCCGCTTCGATCGGCTTCTGCGAGCCGGTGATCGCCTGCGCTTCACCGCCCGCGCCGCCACCGAAGTTGGAGAACAGCACGTTGCGGATCGGCCGGTTCATCGCCTTGGCCATCAGCCGGGTCAGCAGGATGCCGGCCGCACCGACCATCATGCCGGCGATGATCAGCGCCTCGTTGCCCAGCACGTAGCCTTCGAAAGACACCGCCAGGCCGGTGAAGGCGTTGTACAGCGAGATGACCACCGGCATGTCGGCGCCACCGATCGGCAGGGTCATCAGCACGCCCAGGGCCAGCGCCAGCACGAAGAAGCCGACGATGGCCCAAGTGCTGAGCGTGCTGGCGGCGATGATGCCCAGCACCACCACGGCCAGCGCGACCAGCAGGTTCAACACCTGCTGGCCGGGCCAGGTCACCCGCTTGTCCAGGCGGCCATCCAGCTTGGCCCAGGCGATGACCGAACCGGACAGCGACACCGCACCGATGGCCGCGCCGACCACCGCCAGCAGCAGCACGGTGGCCGAGGGCTGGCGAGCGGCCAGGTCGGCCAGCGCCTGCGCGCTCCAGTGGCTGGTATCGCGGTGGGCCAGGAAGGCGTAGCGCAGCAGTTCCACCGCGCCGATGGCGGCGGCCGAACCGCCGCCCATGCCGTTGTACAGCGCCACCATCTGCGGCATGTCGGTCACGGCCACCTTGCCGGCCGACCACCACGCCAGGCCCGCGCCCAGCAGCAGCGCCACCAGGATCAGCGGCACGTTGTGCAGTTCGGGCAGGAAGAAGGTGGCCGTGGTGGCCAGCAGCATGCCCAGCCCGGCCCAGCGGATGCCGCTGCGTGCGGTGAGCGGCGAGGCCATGCGTTGCAGGCCGAGCAGGAAAAGGGTGGCGGCCACCAGGTAACTGGCCTTGACCAGCCAGTCGAGCAGTTCAACCGTGCTGATGTTCACGCCTGCGGCTCCTTGGCTGCATCCTTGTCGCCCTTGGGCGCGCTGGGCTTGAACATTTCCAGCATGCGCGCGGTTACCACGTAGCCACCGGCAGCATTGCCCGCCCCCAGCACCACGGCCAGGAAGCCCAGTGCCTTTTCCAGCGGTGTCTGGGCGTGGCCCAGCACCACCATGGCACCGATCAGCACGATGCCGTGGATGAAGTTGGAACCCGACATCAGCGGGGTATGCAGGATGACCGGCACCCGCGAAATGATCACGTGGCCGGCAATGGCGGCCAGCATGAAGATGTACAGCGCCACGAACCCGTCACTCATCGGCAACGCCTCCCGCTCTGTCTTCGTCGCCCCATCATAACCACGGGCTGAACCCGGTGCGCGGTCTGGTCAACCACGGGCGCGCTCACGCGTTGTCGATGGTGACCGTGAGCGAGGAACCGTACCCTGTGCTGGTGAGCAGCCCTCTTCCCCCGACCGCTGACAGCGAGGCCTTGCCGGCGTCGCTGGAGGCGTTCCTGGCCGGCGTCGGCCCGCGCGCGTTCCGCTTCGCCGAAGCCGGACTGCGCCAGCGCGACGATGCGCTGGACGCCGTGCAGGATGCGCTGATGCGCATGCTGGACTATGCCGACAAGCCGGCCGCCGAGTGGGCGCCGCTGTTCTGGAGCATCCTGCGCCGGCGGGTGATCGACATGCAGCGGCGACGCCGCTTCCGCCTGCCGTTCTGGCGCGACAACCAGGACGCCGACGGCGGTGAGATCGACTGGGCCGACCCCGGCCCGGACCCGGCGCAGGCGCACGAGCAGCGCCAGCAGTACCAGCATCTGGTGCAGGCGCTGCGCACCCTGCCCGCCCGCCAGCGCGAAGCCTTCACCCTGCGCGTACTGCAGGACCTGGACGGCGCCACCACCGCGCGCGCCATGGGCTGCAGCGAAGGTGCCGTCAAAACCCATCTGGCACGCGCCCGACAGGCGCTGCAGGACCATCTGGAGATCGACCCGTGAACCGCTCCCTGCCTTCCGACGACGCCCTGCGCAGCCTGCACGGGCACGCGCTGCAGTCGCTTTCCCCGGCCACGCTGGCGCGGCTGCGCCAGGCCCGGCACGGTGCTGCAGGGGCGCGCCGCGACCGTGGCCGCTGGTGGCTGGCCACCGCGTGTTCGCTGGTGGTTGCGCTGGGCATCGGCGTGCAGTTCACCGGTACCGCCCCGCATACTGCGCCGGTGGCGCCACCTGCCGTGGCCGCGGTGGACGACAACGGCGCGCTGTACGACGAGAATCCCGATCTGTACCTGTGGCTGGGCGACACCGACCTGGCGATGGAGTGAACCATGCTGCGAGTTTCAACCCTGCCGATCCTGATCGCCTTGGCCGTGCTGCCGGCGGCGCCGGCGTTGGCCCAGTCCTCCGCACCGGCCGCGCCCGCGCGCGTGGCACCTGCGGCGCCGCTACCGGCGTGGGAACAGCTGAGTCCGGCCCAGCGTGAAGCGCTGCTGGCGCCACTGCGCGACCGCTGGAACGGCGCCGACGCCGCACAGCGCCAGCGCATGCTGTCGCACGGCCAGCGCTGGCAGTCGATGAGCCCGGAAGAACGCGACAAGGCGCGCCGCGGGTTGCGCCGCTTCGAGCACATGAGCCCGGAACAGCGGGAGCAGGCCCGCGCCCTGTTCGGGCAGATGCGCCAGCTGAGCCCAGCCCAGCGCGATGCCCTGCGGGAGCGCTGGTCGCAGATGACGCCCGAGCAGCGCAGCGACTGGGTGCGCGAGAACCCGCCGCCGGCCAGGCCGCGGTAATCGGGTAGCGCCGGGCCATGCCCGGCGAGCGCAGCGGCAGGCGGCAAATCCGCCGGGCATGGCCCGGCGCTACCGCTTCAGGGTTGCCAGCGCGTTTTCGCCAGCAGTTCGTCGTCCCAATCGAACGCGACCTGCCCTTCGCGCACGAACAGCGCCACGAAGTTCAGCAGGTTGCGCGCATACATCTCGCTGGCCTGGGTGGCGCCGCGGCTGGCCAGGTGCAGCGGCCCGTCGATCACCACGCCGTGGTGTTCGATGCACTGGCCGGGCTGGGTCAGTGCACAGTTGCCGCCACTTTCGGCGGCCAGATCGACAATCACGCTGCCCGGCGCCATGCCTTCGGCCATGGCCGCAGTGACGATCGTCGGCGCCGGCCGCCCCGGAACCGCGGCGGTACAGATCACTACGTCCACGCTGCGCAGGTGCTCGCCCAGCCGCCGCTGCTGCTCGGCGCGTTCCTCGTCGGTCAGCGCGCGCGCATAGCCGCCCTCGCCCACCGCGCTCACGCCCAGGTCGAGGAAACGCGCGCCCAGCGACTGGATCTGCTCGCGGGTTTCCGGCCGCACATCGAAGCCTTCCACCTGCGCGCCGAGACGACGTACCGTGGCAATGGCCTGCAGCCCGGCCACGCCAGCGCCGATCACCAGCACCTTGGCCGGCCGCACCGTGCCGGCGGCCGTGGTCAGCATCGGGAAGAAGCGCGGCGCGCGATCGGCGGCGATCAGTGCCGCCTTGTAGCCGGCCATGCCGGCCTGCGAACTGAGTACGTCCATGGCCTGCGCACGCGTGGTTCGCGGCAGTTGCTGCAGCGGGAACAGCCGCAGGCGGTCGTCGGCCGCCAACGCGGCCAGGGCGGGATCGGCCGCCGGCGCGAGCAGGCCGACCACGCTGGCTCCGGGCTTGAGCAGGTTCAACTGCGCCGCGGGCGGATTCTGCACGCACAGCAGAATGTCGATCTCGGGCCAGCGCGCCGCGTCGAACGCGCGTGCGCCGGCATCGTCATAGGCAGCATCAGGAAAACCGGCGGCCAGGCCGGCGCCGGCTTCGTACCAGACGGTAATGCCCAGTGCGCCCAGCTTCTTCGCCGTTTCCGGCGTCAGCGCAACGCGCCGTTCGCCCGGCGCGGTCTCCTTCATCCCCAGCAACGCCACGGCCATGCAGGTCCCCGCTGATCGGTGAGTTTTCCCGATCCTAGCAGGGGTGCCCGGCTCAGTGCAGGGTGGCGCTGCCCGGGTCCAGGCGGTCGATCACGCCCTGCATGGCGCTGTCGAAGGCGCCATCGTCCACGTGGGCGCGCAGGCGGCCCAGGCGCACCATCACCGCCAGTTCTTCCGGCGAGGCCACGCAGAAGCGCACGCCGCGGCGGTTGACGAACAGCAGGCGCGAGGAGATCGGGCTGACCCAGGACAGCTTGCCGGCCTGCACCTTGCCGTCCTTGTCGACGAAGTCCAGCCAGTTGCCGATTTCCATGCGGCGGAAGCGATCGGCGTCGGCGTTGTCGAAATCGTCGGTATCCACCTGCCCGCCGAGTTCGACGGCCGCCGTTTCCGGCGCCGGCGGCGTCGGCAGCGCCACCTGCGGCAGCTCCGGCAGCGCGCGCTGCAGTTCCGGGCGCGATTCGGCAATGCCCTGCAGCGTGTCGTGCAGTGCATCGATCGCCGCGCTGGCGGCATCGCCGTGCACGCCCACGCTGCCAAAGACCTTGGCCAGTGCCGGCTGCCAGGCCTGCAGCCACGGCTTGCCGACGATCTGGCGGCGCGCTTCGGCCACTTCTTCCAGCAGGCCATCGCCCAGGCTGAGGGCCTCGGCCACCGAACTGCCCTCTTCACCCTCGCGCAGCAGCGCCAGAGTCAGGTGGTGCTGCCATGGCTGACGCAGGAATTCAGCAATGGCCGAGGGCAGCGTGGCATCGCCGATGCGCCGGTCCAGTTCGGCACCGGCCCGGCTGCGGGCCATTTCCAGCTTTTCCTGGCCGCGCTGGGTCTCGGCGGCACGACGCTCGGCAATTTCCACGCGGCGGCGGTGCTGCACCAGGAACTCGCGGAACTCTTCTTCCAGGGTCAGGAAGATGGCCAGGTTCTCGTTGAACTCGGCCACCAGGCGTTCGATGATTTCTTCCACCTTGGCCATCAGCATGCGCTCGGCCTGGCTTTCGCCGGTGTTGCCCTCGCACGCCTCGGCCAGCGAATTGAGCAGCTTGCGTGCCGGATGGGTCTTCTGCACGAACATGCGGCGGTCGAGCATGGCCACCTTCACGAACGGCACCACCAGGCGGCCGATCAGCTCGCGCGAACGGCCTTCCAGCTCGCGCTCGTCCAGCATCACGTCGAACAGCATGCCAACCAGATCGATCGCATCCTCGTCCTGCGGGTCCAGGCGGGTCTGCCCGGGATCGGCGCCGAGCCGGGTCGCGCTGGACAGCACTTCACTCTTCAGGCGCTGCGCCAGGGATTCGCCGTCTTCGCCGATGGCCGCCCGCAGCGTGGCGCTGGGCGTGGCCTGCAGCAGCGACAGCACCGACATCATTTCGCGCTGGCTGAGCGGGCGATGCTGGCCCACCGCCACCTGCGCGGCCGACGTTGCATCTTCGCGCACGTGGCGGGTCTGCTGCAGCAGCTCATGCAGGGCTTCCAGCAGCATGCCCTGCTGGCCGCCGTAGCCTTCACCGGCCGGGCCTTCTTCCACGCCCAGGTGCTGCTGCATATGCCCGCGGCGCTCTGACCAGCGCGCGGCAAAGCGCTGCGCCCAGGCCGGCGCGGCCTGTTCTTCGTCGCTGAAATCGGTGTCGAAACCGGGCGTGGCGCGCTGTTCGACCAGGTCATCCAGGCCCGGCGGCGGGCGCGAAGGCGCGGCGGACGGGGCACGACGCGGCGCGCCCATCTGCGGCATCACCCCGGCGGCGGCCAGTTGTTCGTCCAGCTTTTCGTAGATGCGCCCCACCGGCACGCGCAGGTCGCGCTCGCACAGCTTGATCAGCACCAGGTGCACTTCCGGGGCCAGTTCGCAGTGCGCGAACGCCTCGTGGATGGCCACGCCCAGGTGCTCGGGGCTGACCGGATTGCGGTCGGCATCCAGTTCGCCGGCGCCGACCAGCCAGCCCAGCCGGCGGTCCAGGCGTGCCAGCACCGGCTTGAAATCGCGCAGCAGCACCGTGGCGAAGTTGCGCACGGCCAGCCGCGATTCCAGTACATGTTCGGGAATCAGGCTCAGGCCTTCTTCGGCCGGCCCGGACAGGGTGGCCTCGGCCGACAGCGGTTCGCCCGTGGCCAGTGCGGCCCAGGCCCGCTGCAGGTGGCCGGCATAGGCGGCCTCGATCTCGGCGCGACGGCGGCGCAGTTCACGCATGGCATCCAGGAACAGCAGCTGCGACGCGCCGGCATTGCCGGCACGGTCGAACAAGGCATCGTCGAAGCGGGCCAGTGCCGCGGCAAATGCCTGGCACAGCGCCGGCAGGACCATGTCCCGGGCAAGCTGAAGCTGGGCCGGGTCACGACCCGGCGATCCCATCGGAGTGGGCGCGCTCATCATTCGGGAAGGCTCCCCACCTTCTCTGTTGCGACTGACATCATGGACATCGCGGCGGCCGGTGCACCCCATGCACCGGTACGCCGATGGTAGGCCGGCCAGCCTGTCACGGACAGTGAAACAGTCCTCACTTCAAACCTCACGACCGGCGGCCCGGCAAGACGGGTATCGTAAGCCGTGCGGGGCCTGCGAGGCGAGGGGAAGCGGCGTTTGGCGCCGCGCCAGTGGCATGACGTTCATCACAGTTTGTTATTTGAATGGCAGACGCGACGCGACGGGCGTCATCAACCACCCCGACTATAATCATGTGCCCGTGATGACCGGTTCAGATTCCATGCCCGACCCCGCTGCCCTGCTCGCCCTGGATGCCCGCCGCTCGGTGCCCTCGCGGCAGCTGGGCGAACCCGGACCGGACCCGGCCACCCTGCTGCGCATGCTGGCCTCGGCGGTGCGCGTGCCCGACCACGGCAAGCGGGTGCCGTTCCGGTTCCTGAAGATCGCCGGCGATGCGCGTCACACTCTGGGCGACTTCCTGGCCGAACGCAGCCGCCAGCGCGATCCGCACGCCGGCGATGCCGTGTTCGAGAAGGACCGGCAGCGCTTCAGCCACGCCCCGCTGGTGATCGTGGTGGTGGCCAGCCCGCGCCCGGACGCCAAGGTGCCCGAGCAGGAACAGCTGATGACCGCCGGCTGCGTCTGCTTCGCCTTGCTGCAGGCCGCGCAGGCGCTGGGCTTCGGCGCGCAGTGGCTGACCGCGTGGATGGCCTTCGACCCCGCCGTGCACGCGCACCTGGGCCTGGCCGACGGCGAGCGGATTGCCGGCTTCATCCATATCGGTACGCCCAAGGCGGCCGTGCCCGAGCGCGAACGCCCGGATGCGGCGGCCCTGCTGCAGGACTGGACCGCACCGTGAATGCCGTGAGCGCCCAGCCCGCGCCGCCGCTGTACCTGGTCGATGCCAGCATCTACGTGTTCCGCGCCTGGCACTCACTGCCGGACGAATTCCAGGACAGCCAGGGCTGGCCGACCAATGCCGTGCATGGCTTTGCCCGCTTCCTGCTGGACCTGCTGGAACGCGAGCGCCCGCGCCATATCGCCATCGCCTTCGACGAAGCCCTGGACAGTGGCTTCCGCCACCGCCTGTACCCGGCCTACAAGGCCAACCGGGACCCGGCACCGGAAGCGCTGAAGCGCCAGTTCGTGCACTGCAAGGCGCTGTGCGCCGCGCTGGGGCTGGCGGTGCTGGCCCATCATGATTTCGAGGCCGACGACCTGATCGGCAGCGCCCTGCACCGCCACCGTGGCAGCCACCGCGGGGTGATCATTTCCGCCGACAAGGACCTGTCGCAGCTGCTGCTGGACCACGACGAGCAGTGGGACTACGCGCGCAACCAGCGCTGGGACGTGGCCGGGGTGAAGGGCCGCCACGGCGTGCACGCGCACCAGATTGCCGACTACCTGGCGCTGTGCGGCGATGCGGTGGACAACATTCCCGGCGTCAGCGGCGTGGGTGCCAAGTCGGCGGCGGTGCTGCTGGCCCATTTCGGCAGCATGGATGCGCTGTTCGAACGTATCGATGAAGTGCCGTTCCTGCGCCTGCGCGGCGCGGCACAGATGGCCGTGCGCCTGCGCGAACAGCGCGAGCACGCCCTGCTGTGGCGGCAGCTGACCACCATTGCCCTGGACGCGCCGCTGGACGGCAGCGCACTGGGCCTGCTGCGCCAGCCTGCCGACCCGGAACTGCTGGATGGCCTGTGCCAGACCCTGCGTTTCGGGCCGCTGACCCGGCGCCGCCTGTTCGCCGCTACCGGCATGGCCGACCCTCTTCCCACACCCAGCGAGCCCACATGAGCCAGCGCAACACTGAAGCACCGCGTGTCGTCTACGAAGGCAAGTACCAGCGCATGGTGGTGCGCGGCACCTGGGAATACAGCGAACGCACCCACGCCGGCGGCCTGGCCGCGATCATCATCGCGGTCACCCCCGAGGACAAGGTGCTGTTCGTCGAACAGTTCCGCGTGCCGCTGCAGGCCCCGACCATCGAAATGCCGGCCGGCCTGGTCGGCGACGTGGATGCGGGCGAATCGATTGAAGCATCGGCGGTGCGCGAGCTGGAGGAAGAAACCGGCTGGACCGCCGACCATGCCGAAGTGCTGATGATCGGCCCGACCTCGTCCGGCGCCAGCAGCGAAAAGATCGCCTTCGTGCGCGCCACCGGCCTGCGCCGGGTGGGCAGCGGCGGCGGCGACGACAGCGAGAACATCACCGTGCACGAGATCCCGCGCAGCGACGCGGCGGCCTGGCTGGTGCAGAAGATGGGCGAAGGCTACGAGCTGGACGCCAAGCTGTGGGCGGGGCTGTGGATGATCGAACACCACCTGGATGGTCGCCCGCGTGGCTGACGCCGACCTGCACGGGCTGCCGGCACTGCTGGGTGCCGACGACCCGGCCATCTACACCGTCCACCGCGCCCAGGGGGCGTCGCCCTACCTGCTGCTGGCCGACCACGCCGGCCAGCAGGTGCCGCGTGGCCTGGCACAGCTGGGCCTGCCGCAGCACGAGCTGGATCGCCATATCGGCTGGGACATCGGCATTGCCGGCACCACCCGTGCACTGGCCGGGCTGCTCGATGCCTGGGCGATCGAACAGACCTATTCGCGGCTGCTGATCGACTGCAACCGCCCGTTGGCCTCGCCCACGCTGATCCCGGAAGTGAGCGACCACACGGTGGTGCCGGGCAACGCCGGGCTGTCGACGGCACAGCGCCAGCAGCGCATCGACGCCATCCACGCGCCGTACCACGCGCGCATCGATGCCGAACTGGACGCACGCCGCAATGCGGGCCGACCGACCCTGCTGGTGATGATGCACAGCTTCACCCCGGCAATGAACGGCGTGGCGCGACCGTGGCACGCCGGCGTGCTCTACCACCAGGACACCCGCTTCGCCCAGGCGCTGCTGCAGGCCCTGCGCAACGAGGGCGATCTGGTGGTGGGCGACAACGAACCGTATTCGGTAAACCGCAACAGCGACTACGCGGTGCCGGTGCACGGCGAAGACCGTGGGCTGGTGCATGTGGAACTGGAGATCCGCCAGGACCTGATTGCCGATGCCGCCGGCCAGCAGGCATGGGCGCAGCGGTTGGCGCGGATTTTCAGTGCATTGCAGCCGGCGTTGCTGGCGGCAGGGTGACCGAAGCCCGGTAGCGCCGGGCCATGCCCGGCGAGCCGCATCGCGGCGGTGCAACGTAATGCCGCCGGGCATGGCCCGGCGCTACCGCAGGCGGGGCGCGTCCATCCACGGGAACGGCTTGAACCCGTGCACCTGCACGGTTGCACCGATGGCCTCGAAGTCGTCCTTGATGGCCTGCGCGCGGTTACGGTCCAGCGCTTCGCCCAAAAGCAGCGGCAGTGCACGACAACGTGCCAGCGCCTCGCCTACCGGCACCTCGTGCAGACGGGCCACGCGCTGTGCAGCGGCCTTCAGCTGAGCGTCCGGACAGGCCACCATCTGCAGATCGAACGAGGCGAAGATGCCCGCGCCCACACCGGCCGCGCGCGCCGCCGCCTGCGCTTCGGCCGTGGCTTCGCCCAGCGCTTCATCAATGCCCTCGACCTGCTGGAACGCGTCGTACTCGTGGTAGTAGGCCAGCGCCTGCGCGTAGTCGGCCAGGCCGGACAACGGATGCTGGCGCTTCTGCACGTCCAGCACGTCGGCAAACGTGGCCGGCTCCAGGTAGGGGGTCAGCCCCAGCGCGCGCGCCTGGGCCGGCACGTCGTTGTCATCGTCGAAGGCGGTGGCCTCATCAGGCGGCAACCAGAAGCGCGCCTGCAGCAGATCGCCTTCACTGGCATGCACCCAGCCGAAGGATGCGTACACGTCGTGGTCATCGTTGCAGGCCGCGAAGGCCTGCAGCGTCTGTTCCAGGTCCAGCGGTTCGATCATGCGTCATTGGCCAGGCAGGCAGGGGCGTTCGAGTCTACCGCTGCCGGGCGCAGGCCCAGCGCGATCAGCACACCGAACAGGGCGAACAACGCGGCACCGTATTCGGCACGGACCAGGCCGTCGAGCGCGGTCGCCGACCCGGCCGCGCCGGCGCCGGCATTGGCCACCATCACCAGCACCGCCAGGCCCAGCGCGCCGCCGATCTGCTGCGCGGTGGCGGCCATGCCCGAGGCCACCCCCTGCTGCGCGGCTGGCACGCCCTGCCCGGCCACGATCCACATCGAGGTCCAGGTCATGCCCTGGCCGATGCTCAGCACCACCACGCCCGGCAGCAGCGGCCAGAAGTTCGATCCGTGCGGCAGGGTGGCCGCCACCCAGGCAATGCCCAGGGCACCGGCCAGTTGCCCCAGCACCAGCACCTTGCGTGCGCTCCAGCGCTGCAACGCCCACTCGGCCAGCTGGATGCCCAGCGTGCACACGGCGGTGGCCGGCAGGAACGCCAGACCGGCCTGCAGTGGGCTCCAACCGTAGCCATCCTGGAAGTACAGCGCCATGAAGTAGTACTGCACGCCATAGCTGCTCATGAAGGCGAAGGTCAGGCCGAGTGCCGCGCGCAGGCCCGGCAGGCGCAGCAGCGCGAACTGCATCAGCGGATCGCGGCTGCGCTGCTCGATCTGCACGAAGGCCACCAGCAGCAGCGCCGACAGCACCAGGCAGCCCAGCGTGGCCGGCGCGGTCCAGCCCCATTCCGGCCCCTGCACCAGGGTGGTCACCAGCAGGCTGCCGCCCAGGGTGACGGTGATGCAGCCGGCCAGGTCGAACGAACGGCCCTGCGCGCGCGGGCCGTCGGCCGGCAGCCACACACCGGCGGCGATCGCACATGCGGTGGCCAGCGGCACGATCACCGCCAACACCGCCGGCCAGCCGAAGGCCTGGGTCAGCACCCCGCCAAGCAGGGTGCCCAGCGCCAGGCCGACCGCGCTGGCCATGCTCCAGATCGCCAGCGCGCGGTTGCGCACCGGGCCTTCGGCGTACAGCGTGTTGATCAGTGCCAGCGTGGCCGGGAACAACAGCGCGGCGCCGATGCCCTGGGCCGCACGCGCGATGATCAGCAGTGTGGCATTGGGCGCCAGCGCGCCCAGCAGCGAGGCCAGAGCAAACAGCAGCATGCCCAGCCGGTAGAAGCGGCGGCGCCCGATCAGGTCGGCCGCGCGCCCACCCAGCAGCAGGCTGCCGCCGAACGCCACGGTGTAGGCGCTGACCACCCACTGCAGCTGCTGCGCGTTGATCTGCAGCGCGCGGCCCATGTCATGCAGGGCGACGAAGATGATGGTGGCATCCAGAGCGATGATCAGCTGCGCGGTGGCAAGCAGGGTCAGTGCCCAGCGGGGGTACTTGAGGGGAGGCATCGGCGGTCTGGAGCAAGGGGGGAGCGCAGTCTCATTGATGCAGCGCGATCAATAAACCCCTCCACGTCGATATCTGCGATGATTTTTCGCATGAATGGACCGTCAACCGATCTCAACGCTGTGCGCATGCTGGTCCAAGTAGCCGAAGCGCGCAGTTTCACCGTGGCCGCCGGTCAGCTCGGGCTGAGTCAATCGGGCCTGTCGCGCGCCATTGGGCGGCTGGAGGCCTCACTGGGCGTGAAGCTGCTGCAGCGGAACACCCGCAACGTGGCGTTGACCCCGGATGGCCGCCAGTTCGTGGACCAGGTAACGCCGCTGCTGTGCGGGCTGGAGGACGCCGAGCGGCAACTGGCCGACCGCCCCTGCATGCCCTCGGGCGTGCTGAAGATCAGCGCGCCCTCGATGTTCGGGCGCAAGGTACTGGTGCCGATGCTGGGGCCACTGCTGGAACGGCATCCGCAGCTGCAGGTGGAGGCCGTGCTCAGCGACCGGCTGGTGGACCTTGTGGAAGAAGGCTTCGATGCGGCCCTGCGCACCGGCCCGATTGCCGACCAGCGCATGGTGGCGCGCGCGCTGCGACCGCTGCGCTGGGTCACGGTGGCCAGCCCGGCCTACCTGGCCCGTTGCGGCACGCCCCTGCAGGTGGCCGATCTGCAGGCCCACGCCTGCCTGGCGGTGCGCAATCTGCGCAGTGGGCGGGTGGTGGACTGGCAGTTCATGCAGAACGGCCAGCTGTGCGAGATGGCGCCCGCCACCCGCATGGTGTTCGACAGCGGCGACCCGCTGGTGGAAGCGGCCATCGCCGGCATCGGCATCGTGCAGGTGATGGATTTCGCCGTGGCCGACGCACTGGCCGACGGCCGCCTGCAGCGCGTGCTGCAGCCGTTCGAAGGCCGCAGCCGCGCGCTGTCGCTGATCTACCCGCCGTCGCGCCAGCACTCACCGAAGCTGCAGGTGCTGGCCGAAGCCCTGCTGGCCGGGCACTGGTAGATCCACGCCATGCGTGGATGAGATTCAAATGCAGGAGCAGCCAGGCGTGGCCTGGCTCTACTGATCAGCGCACCGTAGCCGACCTGGAGCAGAGCCCCCTTGTTGTTCAAGGGGGCGCGCCGACAGGCGCGGGGATAAGGTGGAATGCGTGGACAGTTTTGCCTCAGGCAAAACTGTCGGTGGCGCGCACCAGCGCGTCCACGTTCTCCGCTTCGAACGCCGAATGACCCGACGCCGGGGTGATTTCCAGCTTCGCCTTCGGCCACACCTTGGTCAGGTCCCAGGCGTTGGCCAGCGGGCAGACCACGTCGTAGCGGCCGTGCACGATCACGCCGGGAATATCGGCAATGCGGTGCGCGTCGCGCAGCAGCTGGTCTTCCACCTCGAAGAAGCCGCCGTTGACGAAGTAGTGGTTCTCGATGCGGGCGAACGCCAGGGCGAAGTGCGGGTCTTCGTGGCTGTTGATGAAGTCGTCGTCCACGTGCAGGAAGCTGGTCGCGCCTTCCCACACCGCCCACGCCTTGGCCGCTTCCAGCCGGGTGGTTTCGTCTTCGCTGGTCAGGCGGCGATGGAACGCCGAGATCAGGTCATGGCGCTCGACGGCCGGAATCGGCTTCAGGTAGTGCTCCCAGGCATCTGGGAACAGGCGGTTGGCGCCTTCCTGGTAGAACCATTCCAGTTCCCAGCGGCGCAGCATGAAGATGCCGCGCAGCACCAGTTCGGTCACCCGCTGCGGGTGGGTTTCGGCGTAGGCCAGCGCCAGGGTCGACCCCCAGCTGCCGCCGAACACCTGCCAGCGATCCACCTTCAGGTGCTCGCGCAGCTTTTCGATATCGGCCACCAGATCCCAGGTGGTGTTGTCGACCAGGTCCGCGTGCGGGGTGGAACGGCCAGCGCCGCGCTGGTCGAACAGGATGATGCGGTACTTGGCCGGGTCGTGGAACTGGCGCATCTTGTCGCTGCAGCCGCCACCGGGGCCCCCGTGCAGCATCACCACCGGCTTGCCGTCCGGGTTGCCGCACTGTTCGAAGTACAGCGTGTGGCGGTCGTCGACCTTCAGGGTGCCGACGTCGTAGGGGGTGATGGCGGGGTACAGCGTACGCATGCTTGCAGCTCCGTGGTGGTGCCCTGCCGCTGGCAGGAGAACCCCCATTCTAGGCCGGTCGCCGCCCCAGGGTGACCCGGTCGCGCTGTTCAAGGTCCTGCGCGGTGCTTACCTCGGCCAGGCCCGCGGCGTCGAACAGCGCGCGGATCGCCGCGCCCTGGTCCCAGCCGTGTTCGACCAGCAGCCAGCCACCGGGCTGCAGGTGCGCACAGGCCCCTTCGGCAATGGCGCGGATGTCGTCCAGGCCATCCACGCCCGACGCCAGTGCCGTGGCCGGTTCGAAGCGCAGGTCGCCCTGCTGCAGGTGCGGATCGTCACTGGCGATATAGGGCGGATTGCTGGCGATCAGGTCGAAGCGCGCGCCCTGCAGCGGCGCATACCAGTCCGGCCCCCCTTCGGCGAAGCGCACGTTGCGCAGTTCATGGCGGGCGGCATTGCGCGCGGCGACGGCCAGCGCAGCGGGGCTGGCATCGGTGGCCAGCACCTGCGCCTGCGGGCGCTCGCTGGCCAGGGCCAGGGCGATCGCGCCGCTGCCGGTGCCGAGGTCGGCCACCTGCAGGGCGCGGTCCAGCGGCAGGCGCTCCAGCGCCAGTTCCACCAGCAGCTCGGTTTCCGGGCGCGGGATCAGCGTGGCGGCGTCGACGTCCAGATCCAGTGTCCAGAAGCCGCGGCGGCCGGTCAGGTAGGCCACTGGCTCACCGGCCATGCGGCGGGCCAGCAGCGCCTCGAACGCGGCCTGTTCAGCTTCCGGCAGCGGATCGGTGGCGTGGGCGAACAGCCAGCTGCGCGGGCGGTCCAGTACGTGCAGCAGCAGCAGTTCGGCCTCGTGGCGGGCGTCGAGGCCGCCAAGGCGGGCGCTGGCCGCGGCCACGATCTGGCGCAGCGATGATTCGGATTCAAAGGTCATGCCGCAATTGTAGAGTCGAGCTTGGTCGACTCTACGACGCAGAAGCAGTCGAGCATGGCTCGACTCTACAAAAGCGGGGTTGGTTCAGGTTTGGGGGAACGGCATAAGGGCCAGCTATCAGCCCAATGTCGTCGGTTCAGGAAATTTTCCTTTCCATACAGACAGTTGCAGAGCGTCCAGGGCCATACGGGCAACCCACCCATTGAATTTCAATAGATAAAGACTATTGAATAGATGAAATCAATGCATTGTTCTTATCGATGCGGAATGGGTAACCTAGCTCCTGTCGATTCACCCACTCCCCTTCACCCAGAGGAAAAACGATGTCCCTGATCAACACTCCGATCCAGTCGTTCGAAGCCAACGCCTACCACAACGGCGAGTTCATCAAGGTTTCCGACAACAGCCTGAAGGGCCAGTGGTCCGTCCTGATCTTCATGCCGGCCGCCTTCACCTTCAACTGCCCGACCGAGATCGAAGACGCGGCCGACCATTACGCCGAATTCAAGAAGGCCGGCGCCGAGGTCTACATCGTCACCACCGACACCCACTTCTCGCACAAGGTCTGGCACGAAACCTCGCCGGCCGTGGGCAAGGCGCAGTTCCCGCTGGTGGGCGACCCGACCCACAAGCTGACCCGCGCCTTCGGCGTGCACATTGAAGAAGAAGGCCTGGCCCTGCGTGGCACCTTCATCATCAACCCGGAAGGCGTGATCAAGACCCAGGAGATCCACTCCAACGAGATCGCCCGTGACGTGGCCGAGACCCTGCGCAAGCTGAAGGCCGCCCAGTTCACCGCTGCCAACCCGAACCAGGTCTGCCCGGCCAAGTGGAAGGAAGGCGAGAAGACCCTGACCCCGTCGCTGGACCTGGTCGGCAAGATCTAAAGCGCTACCGGCCTGCGTTGGCCCCACGCCAGCGCGCGCCCTTCATCCCCGTGCCGGCCCCACGCCGGCGTGGGGGTGAACCCAAGACAGCCAACGCACGCCAGCCTTGGCCAGCCAGCCCCTTCCACGGTCGCTGTCTTGGGTTCACCCCTACCCCCTGCTGGTCCGCTACCTTCTACAGCGGTGCCACGCCCACGCTTTGCCTGAAACCAGGAGAGAACCATGTTGGACGCCAACCTGCAGTCGCAGCTGAAGACCTATCTGGAACGCGTGACCCGCCCGATCCAGATCACCGCGCGCGCCGACGATGGCGCCAAGTCGCAGGAAATGCTGGAACTGCTGCAGACCCTGGAAAGCCTGTCGGACAAGATTTCGCTGCAGGTGCTGCGCGACGGCCAGGGCCGTGTGCCCTCGTTCGACCTGGGCACCCCGGGCCAAGACATCCACCTGACCTTTGCCGGCCTGCCGATGGGCCACGAGTTCACCTCGCTGGTGCTGGCCCTGCTGCAGGTCGGCGGCCATCCGTCCAAGGCCACCGCCGAGCTGATCGAGCAGGTGCAGAACCTGGAAGGCGAATACAAGTTCGAAACCTACTTCTCGCTGTCCTGCCAGAACTGCCCGGACGTGGTGCAGGCGCTGAACCTGGCTGCGGTGCTGAACCCGCGCATCCAACACGTGGCCATCGACGGCGCGCTGTTCCAGGAAGAAGTGGAACAGCGCGAGATCATGTCGGTGCCCACCGTCTACCTCAACGGTGAAGTGTTCGACCAGGGCCGCATGACCCTGGAGCAGATCGTGGCCAAGCTGGACACCAACGCCGGCAAGCGCGATGCCGAGAAGATCGCCGCCAAGGACGCCTTCGATGTACTGGTGGTGGGCGGTGGCCCGGCCGGTGCCGCAGCGGCCATCTATGCCGCGCGCAAGGGCATCCGGACCGGCATCGCCGCCGAGCGTTTCGGCGGCCAGGTGCTGGACACCATGGCCATCGAGAACTTCATTTCGGTGAAGGAGACCGAAGGCCCGAAGCTGGCCACGGCGCTGGAACAGCACGTGCGCGAGTACGAGGTGGACATCATGAACCTGCAGCGCGCCAGCGCGCTGGTGCCGGCCGGTGAAGACGGCCTGGTGCAGGTGCAGCTGGAAAATGGCGCGATACTGAAGTCGCGTTCGGTCATCCTGTCCACCGGCGCGCGCTGGCGTCAGATGAACGTGCCGGGCGAAGACCAGTACCGCAACAAGGGCGTGGCCTACTGCCCGCACTGCGATGGCCCGCTGTTCAAGGGCAAGCGCGTGGCGGTGGTCGGCGGCGGCAATTCCGGCGTGGAAGCGGCCATCGATCTGGCCGGCATCGTGTCGCATGTAACGCTGCTGGAGTTCGATTCCAGCCTGCGTGCCGACGAAGTGCTGCAGAAGAAGCTGCGCAGCCTGGGCAACGTGACCGTGCTGACCAGCGCGCAGACCACCGAAGTGCTCGGCGATGGCAGCAAGGTGACCGGTCTGGTTTACAAGGACCGCGCGGGCGGCGATTCCCACCGCGTCGAGCTGGAAGGCATCTTCGTGCAGATCGGCCTGCTGCCCAACACCGAATGGCTGAAGGACAGCGTGGCGTTGTCGCCGCGCGGCGAGATCGTGATCGACGACCGTGGCCAGACCAACGTGCCGGGTGTGTTCGCCGCCGGTGATTGCACCACGGTACCCTACAAGCAGATCATCATCGCCATGGGCGCCGGTTCCACTGCGGCACTCAGCGCCTTCGACCACCTGATCCGCTCGTCGGTGAACACCGGCAGTGGTGCGGTGGCCGAAGCGGCCTGAACCACCGTTCCCAGCCCACCGGGAACATCGTTAGCCTGCTGGGTCGACCATGCCGACCGCCGGTCCGTTTTCCCTGGGGTCTGAAGGATGAACCTACGCGATCTGAAGTACCTGGTGGCCTTGGCCGATCACAAGCATTTCGGCCGGGCCGCCGCCTCCTGTTTCGTCAGCCAGCCCACGCTGTCCACCCAGATCCGCAAGCTGGAGGAAGAGCTGGGGCTGCCGCTGGTGGAACGTGCGCCGCGCAAGGTGATGCTGACCCCTGCCGGCCAGGAAGCGGCCGCGCGGGCGCGGGTGATCGTGTCCGAAGTGGAGCAGTTGAAGGAAGCGGCGCGGCGCAACCGCGACCCTGAAGCCGGCACCGTGCGCCTGGGCATTTTCCCCACCCTGGGGCCGTACCTGCTGCCGCACGTCATTCCGCGCATCCGCAGCCGCTTCCCGGAGCTGGAACTGCTGCTGGTGGAAGAAAAGAGCGACGTACTGCTGGAGCGCCTGCGCGATGGCAGGCTGGACGCGGCGCTGCTGGCACTGCCGGTGGTGGACGACCAGCTGCATGCCGAATTCCTGTTTGAAGAGCCGTTCCTGCTGGCCGTTTCCGGCCGCCATCCGCTGGCCCGCCGCGAACACATGGATGTGCAGGAACTGGCCACGCAGAAGCTGCTGCTGCTGGAAGACGGCCATTGCCTGCGCGACCAGGCGCTGGAAGTGTGCCGCCTGTTCGGCGCCAACGAAAAATCCGAATTCCGCGCCACCAGCCTGGAAACCCTGCGGCAGATGGTCGCCGCCGACGTGGGCATCACCCTGCTGCCCAGCCTGTCGGTGCAGCCGCCGGTGCCGCGCTCGAGCAACATCCGCCTGATCGATTTCGTGGGCGAAGGCCGGCCCAGCCGCCGCATCGCCATGATCTGGCGGCGCAGCTCGGCCATGCATGGCTTCCTGATGGACCTGGCCGATCAGTTCAAACAGCTGCCGCAGGCGTTGTTCACCCTGGACGACCAGGGCGTGCCGGCCGGCGAAGCGCCGGTGGTGGCGCAGCCGCTGCTGAACGGCTGAACCCCGCCGAACCTGCCGCGGCACGGCCAGGAGTCGATTCCGGCCACATTTGTCCCCACAATAGTCCCAGGCGGCGCTCGAAGCGCCGCCTTTTGCATGGCTTTCAACCAAGGAGCACCACCATGAACACCGCCAGCGGCCTGCCGCCATCCATCACTGTGTCGACCTTCGACATGGACCGCCTCGAGGCCATGCTCGATTCGCCTGCGCTGAGCCAGACGCCTGCCGCGCTCGCGCTTGCCGAAGAACTCAACCGGGCCACCGTGCTGGCGCCGGACCAGATTCCCGAAGGCATCGTCATGATGCATTCGCGCGTGGAGTGCGAAGATGAAGTGTCGGGCGAGAAGCACGTCCTGACCCTGGTCTTCCCCCGCGAAGCCAATGTCGATGAAGGCAAGGTTTCCGTTTTGGCCCCGGTCGGCAGTGCCCTGCTTGGCCTGGCCATCGGCCAGAGCATCGACTGGAACGCGCCCGGCGGCCGCAAGCTGCGCCTGCGCGTGACTGCGGTCCACAACGACCGTCCCTGATTACCGCTGCGCACCGCGCGCGATTCGATTTCCCTGCACCAGGAGCCGTAATGAGTACCCCGTCCAAACTGTCCCAGCTGCGCGAACTGTCGGTGGTCGTTGCCGATACCGGTGACTACGACGCGATCAAGCGCCTGCAGCCGGTGGATTGCACCACCAACCCCACCCTGGTGAAGAAGGCGCTGGACCTGCCGGTCTATGCCGAGCTGATCGAACGCGAACTGGCCTGGGGCCGCCAGCAGGGCGGTGACCGCGAAGCCGTGGTGCACGCCGTGGCCGACCGCCTGACCATCGGCGTCGGCGCGCTGCTGAGCACGCTGGTGCCGGGCCGCGTGTCCACCGAAGTGGATGCCGACCAGGCCCACGACACCGAGGCCACCGTGGCCAAGGCCCGCCAGTTCATCCAGATGTACGCCGATGCCGGCGTGCCGCGCGAAAAGATCCTGATCAAGATCGCCGCCACCTGGGAAGGCGTGGAAGCGGCGCGCATCCTGCAGGCCGAAGGCATCGACTGCAACCTGACCCTGATCTTCAACCCGACCCAGGCGCTGGCCTGCAGCGAGGCCGGCGCGTTCCTGATCTCGCCGTTCGTGGGCCGCATCCTGGACTGGTACGTGGCCAACGGCCAGACCCCGGCCAACATCGACGAAGACCCGGGCGTGAAGTTCGTGCGCGGCGTGTATGCCGAGTTCAAGCGCCGTGGTTCGCCGACGGTGGTGATGGGCGCCTCGTTCCGTTCCACCGCACAGATCGAAGCGCTGGCCGGCTGCGACCGCCTGACCATTTCGCCGGACCTGCTGGAGAAGCTGGACGCCGACCACGGCGAGCTGCCGCGCAAGCTGGTGGCCGGTGCGGCCGACGGCGTGGCGGTGACCCCGATCGACGCGGCGAAGTTCGCGGCCGACCTGGCAGCGGACCCGATGGCCACCGAAAAGCTGGCCACCGGTATCGACGCTTTCGCCAAAGACCTGCAGGCGCTGCGCGAGCGGATCCGCTCGGAACTGTGATTGCGGCCAACGACTGAGCCCCTCGTGGCGGGCGGTTTCGTAGAGTCGAGCTTGCTCGACTGACTGCAAGAGCAACAGCCGCGCTGGGTCGGGCGGGTTGGGTTCGCGGGAGACGCCGTGAATCCATCCTTGGAGGCTTGGCCGCCGCATCCCCGCGGCGGACACTCCCGCGAACCCAACCCGCCCGCCCTCTGACAGTTTCCTGTAGCCGCCCGCCACGGAAGAAAGAAAGAAGAGCAACAGCGGGTCGCGCGCTGCGCTTGCTCGCAGCCGAGCATGGCTCGGCTCTACGGGGCATTGCACAACCAAAGAAAAAGGACGCGGCGAAGGCTGCGTCCTTTTTCTTTTCCATCAGTTCGTCAGAAACCCAATGCTCTTGCCCACCGCCACCGGGAAACTGTCAGGGGTGGGACGGGTTGGGTTGGCGGGGGTGCGAGCGCCATGGATGGCGCTCACAAGCCTCCAGGGATGGATTCACGGCGTCCCCCGACAACCCAACCCGTCCCGCCAGGCTCACAGCAATCCAGAGCCGCTTTGGATGTTGATGTTGACGTTGCCCACCGCAGGGGGACCTCCGCGCGTCAGCGCGGCGCCTCCACATCCAGCCCGATCGGGCAGCTCACGCCGGTGCCGCCAATGCCGCAGTAGCCGTTCGGGTTCTTCGCAAGGTACTGCTGGTGGTAATCCTCGGCGTAGTAGTACTCCGGCGCCGGGTACACGATCTCGGTGGTGATCGGCCCGTAACCGGCCGAATCCAGCTGTGCCTGATAGGCCTCGCGGCTGGCCAGCGCGGCCGCGTACTGCGCCTCGGTCGTGGCATGGATGGCCGAACGGTACTGGGTACCGGTGTCGTTGCCCTGGCGCATGCCCTGGGTCGGGTCATGGCTTTCCCAGAACAACTGCAGCAGCCGCTCCAGGCTGACCACCGCCGGGTCGAACACTACCTGCACCACTTCGGTGTGGCCGGTCAGGCCCGAACAGACCTCTTCGTAGGTCGGGTTCGGGGTGATGCCACCGGCATAGCCCACCGAGGTGCTGTACACCCCCGGTTCGCTCCAGAACTTGCGCTCGGCGCCCCAGAAACACCCCAGGGCGAAACGGATCTGCTGCAGGCCAGCGAAGCGGTCCTTCAGCGGATGGCTGTTCACGAAGTGCTGGTTGCTGTGCAGCGGCAACGGCTGCTCGCGCCCCGGCAGTGCCTCTTCCGCACGCGGCAGACGCTGCTTGAAGGCCCCGATGCCGAGGATGCCCTGGCCAATTCCCAACATGATGCGCTCCTACGCCGGCTGTCCGGCCCAATCGTCTGCATCTGAAATGGGGTCGGCCGGGCCCTGGCCCAAGTCCAGCCCGGCCACGATGTCCTCGGCCTGCGGCCGCGCCGCATCGGGAATGCCGACCCGCAGCACGCCGAACAGCGGCAGCTCACCCATGCCGCCCAGCAGCGATTCGCCGAACACGAAGGCGGGAATGCCTGCGTCTTCCAGCGCGTGCTTCACCAGGTGGGCGTCGAACAGGTTGTCGGCCTTGTACACGATGTGCATGGGGCAGCTCCTCGGGGCAGGGTTCCAGCATACGCCCGGGGCCTGAATCGCGCCGCTGCGCCCGCCGGGCATGGCGGCAAACCCCGGCAGCCCTGGCCGGTACGCGCTAGACTGTTGGTCTTTCTGCCCTTTTTCGCCCCAGACTCATGTCCGAGCACACCCCCGCCAGCCCCGAGACCCCCGCCGACAGCCACGAGAAGCGCGATTTCATCCGCCAGATCGTGCGCGAGGACCTGGCCAGCGGCAAGCACCAGGCGATCAAGACCCGCTTCCCGCCCGAGCCGAACGGCTACCTGCACATCGGCCACGCCAAGTCGATCTGCCTGAACTTCGGCCTGGCCGGTGAGTTCAGCGGCGTGTGCAACCTGCGCTTCGACGACACCAACCCGGCCAAGGAAGATCCGGAGTACGTGGCCGCCATCCAGGACGACGTGCGCTGGCTGGGCTTCGAGTGGAACGAGCTGCGCCATGCCTCGGACTACTTCCAGACCTATTACCTGGCCGCCGAGAAGCTGATCGAACAGGGCAAGGCCTATGTCTGCGACCTGTCGGCCGAGGAAGTGCGCGCCTACCGCGGCACGCTGACCGAGCCGGGCCGCCCGTCGCCGTGGCGCGACCGCAGCGTCGAGGAAAACCTCGACCTGTTCCGCCGCATGCGTGCCGGTGAGTTCCCCGACGGTGCGCGCACCGTGCGCGCGAAGATCGACATGGCCAGCGGCAACATCAACCTGCGCGATCCGGCCCTGTACCGCATCAAGCACGTCGAGCACCAGAACACCGGCAACGCGTGGCCGATCTACCCGATGTACGACTTCGCGCATGCACTGGGCGATTCCATCGAGGGCATCACCCACTCGCTGTGCACGCTGGAATTCGAAGATCACCGCCCGCTGTACGACTGGTGTGTGGACAACGTGGATTTCGCCCATGACGATGCGCTGACCCAGCCGCTGGTCGACGCCGGCCTGCCGCGCGAAGCGGCCAAGCCTCGCCAGATCGAGTTCTCGCGCCTGAACATCAACTACACGGTGATGAGCAAGCGCAAGCTGATGGCGCTGGTGACCGAACAGCTGGTGGACGGCTGGGAAGACCCGCGCATGCCGACCCTGCAGGGCCTGCGTCGCCGCGGCTACACCCCGGCGGCGATGCGCCTGTTCGCCGAACGCGTGGGCATCAGCAAGCAGAATTCGCTGATCGATTTCAGCGTGCTCGAAGGCGCGCTGCGCGAGGACCTGGACAGCGCTGCGGCACGCCGCATGGCGGTGATCGACCCGCTGAAGCTGGTGCTGACCAACCTGGCCGAGGGCCATGAAGAACAGCTGACCTTCAGCAACCACCCGAAGGACGAGAGCTTCGGCAGCCGCCAGGTGCCGTTCGCACGCGAACTGTGGATCGACCGCGAGGACTTCGCCGAAGTGCCGCCCAAGGGCTGGAAGCGCCTGGTACCGGGCGGCGAAGTGCGCCTGCGCGGTGCCGGCATCATCCGCTGCGATGAAGTGATCAAGGATGCCGACGGCACCATCATCGAGCTGCGCGGCTGGCTGGATCCGGAATCGCGCCCGGGCATGGAGGGCGCCAACCGCAAGGTGAAGGGCACCATCCACTGGGTCAGCGCCGTGCATGGCGTGCCGGCAGAAATCCGCCTGTACGACCGTCTGTTCTCGGTGCCGAACCCGGACGACGAATCGGAGGGCAAGACCTACCGCGATTACCTGAACCCGGAATCGCGCCGTACCGTCACCGGCTATGTCGAACCGGCCGCGGCCAGCGCCGCCCCGGAACAGTCGTTCCAGTTCGAGCGCACCGGCTACTTCGTTGCCGACCGCCGCGACCACACCGAGGCCAAGCCGGTGTTCAACCGCAGCGTGACCCTGCGCGACACCTGGTCGGCCTGAGGAACCGCGCGGGCGCCAGGACGGCGCCCGCATGCCCGCGACAATGACCGCCGCCCCCTCCGCCCTGCTCTGGTTCCTGTCCCAGCACCCGTTGCTGGCGTTGCCGGTGCTGATGGCGCTGGCCGGGCTGCTGTCGTGGTGGCGGCGCACCCCGCTGTATCTCATCGCCATGTTTCCGCTGGCGATGCTGAACGTATTCCTGGGTTCTTTCGTCAACGCGGCCTGGGTGAACGGGATCGGCGAGCGTGGCGAGGCGGTGATCGTCAAGGCCGAGGAAACCAGTTCCACCCTCAACGACCGCTATATCTGGCGTTACGAGGGGGGGGTGCACACCGCCGATGGCCAGGATGTGGACGTGGTGTTCCATACCAACACGATCTCGCTGTGGCCGCTGGAAAACACGATCCGCATTCCCGCGCAGGGCCAGCCCTTCGTGGTGAAGTACGCGCCGGGCTTCCCGCGCAGCATCGTGATCCTGACCAACGAATCGCCGCATGGCATCGCCCAGTCACGCGCACGTGCACGCGAGCGGGTGGAGGTGGCTGCACGCAGGCTGCAGTTCAGTCCGGGCAACCCCGCCTTCCGCGCCGATTACCGTCGCGAGCTGGACACCTGGCTGCGCGACCATGGCGATGACCCGCAACAGCAGGCACAGGCGCAGCGCTATCGCGCCGAACGCGATGCGCTGTGACCGCTGCCCCCTTTCACTGACAGGCCTGACATGACCGCTACCGCCAACCCCTTTCTTCCCCTGCTGATGCAGGTCCTGCAGGGCCGCGACATCGCCTGCACCGTCGACGGCGCCGAGCTGGTGCTGGACAGCGGCCTGCGCCTGGTCGCGCACGGCGTTGCGTCGAACGCGCGCGACAACGGCGGCTGGCAGACCTCCACGGTGATCGAGGTACGCCATCCGGACCTGTTCACCGACGGCCTGTTCGAGTACCAGCACGCCGCCGGTGACAGCGAGCAGGACGCCGTGCTGTCCGGCTTCGAGAACTGGGTGCGGGTCGACCTGGCCACCCTGCAGGCGGCCGTCGGCGCCGACGATGCGCCTGAACTGCAGATGCTGACCCTGCGCTACCCGGCCGAAGAAACCGGCACGGCGCTGGCGCGCGCGGTGGTGCTGGGGCCTCTGGCCCACTACCGCGGCGAACCCCGCGATGAAGCCGCCGCGTGCAGCGAGGACGACCACGGGTCCTGCCCCTGCTGCCTGTTCACCCAGAGCCTGGAGGCATTCAACGATCTGCTGAAGACCCGCCAGTTCCTCGGCATCCGTCTGTTCGCCTCGCGCGATGCCGACGGCCAGTGCCAGGCCGACTGCCGGGTGAACGGCCATGATTTCCCCGCCGCCCTGCCCCTGCTGCGCGCCTACGCTGCGCGCTGGCCGCAGGCCGGGCTGGAGTTCCGCAAGCAGTACGTGGTGATCCGCACCGACACCGACGCCGAAACCGACGCCTGATCCCGCGCCGACACCCCCGCTGCATGCCGCTGCGGCTACACTGCGCGCCGGCTGTTGTTCCTGCCCCACCTTTCCACCCTACGAGGCACCCCCGCGATGCTGTACGCGCAAGTCCACCTGACCCTTCCCGCCTGGATCCACGACCAGATCGACCTGGATCGTCGCTATCCGGGCGACGAGGCCAAGGTCGCACTGGCGATCGAGCTGTCGCGGCTGAATGTCGAACACGCCAGTGGCGGCCCGTTCGGCGCCGTCGTGTTCGGCCCCGATGACAAGGTGATCGCCGCCGGCGTGAACCGCGTCGTGCCGCACGCTACCTCGCTGGCGCACGCCGAGAACATGGCCTACATGCTGGCCCAGCAGCGCCTGCAGACCCCGCGCCTGAACGCGGTGCTGTCGCCGGTCACCCTGGCCACCAGCTCGCAGCCGTGCTGCCAGTGCTATGGCGCCACCGTGTGGGCCGGCATCGACCGCCTGCTGATCGGTGCCAGCTCGGCCGACGTGGAAGAACTGACCCCGTTCGACGAAGGCCCGCTGCCGGCCGACTGGGTGGGCGAACTGAAAAAGCGCGGCATTGAAGTGGTGCAGGGCCTGAACCGCGATGCCGCGCGCAGCGTGCTGCGTGCCTATGGGGAAGCCGATGGCACCCGTTACTGAGACCGGGATCGGCCTGCTCTGCCTGTGCCGGCAGGGCTTCGAGCCGGAGCTGGCCGGCGAGCTGCAGCACCGCGCGGGCCAGGCCGGTTTCGCCGGCTATGCACGCACCCAGCGCAATGATGGCTACGTGCTGTTCATGTGCGACCAAGCCGCCGCGCTGGCTCCGCGCCTGCCGTGGCGCGAACTGATCTTCGCGCGGCAGAAGCTGGTGGTACTGGCCGAGCTGCCGCAGTTGAACCCGGCTGACCGCATCACCCCGATGCTGGAGGTGCTGGCCGATGCGCCGCGCTTCGGCGATCTGTGGGTGGAACACCCCGATTCGGATGCCGGCAAGCCACTGTCCGGGCTGGCCCGCGCGTTCGGCAATGCGTTGCGCCCGGCGCTGCGCAAGGCCGGCAAGCTGACCGACAAGCCGAACCCGCGGCTGCCGCGGCTGCATGCAGTCTTCGTCGACGGCACCCATGCATTCGTCTGCGTGGCCGACCCGGCCGACAGCGCGCCGTGGGCGTTGGGCATCCCGCGCCTCAAGCTGCTGCCCGAAGCCCCGTCGCGTTCGGCGCTGAAGCTGGACGAGGCACTGCTGACCCTGCTGGCACCGGACGAGCGCGAGGCGCTGGTGAAACCCGGCATGCGCGCGGCTGACCTCGGTGCCGCCCCCGGCGGCTGGACCTGGGTGCTGACCCGCCAGCACGTGCATGTGCTCAGCATCGACAATGGCCCGTTGCGCCAGCACGTGCTGGATACCGGGCTGGTCGAACACCTGCGCGCCGACGGCTTCCACTGGCACCCGGACCAGGCGCTGGACTGGATGGTCTGCGACATGGTCGAACAGCCGCGCCGCGTGGCCGAACGCATGGCCACCTGGTTCCGCGAGGGCTGGTGCCGGCACGCGATCTTCAACCTGAAGCTGCCGATGAAGAAGCGCTGGGACGAGACGCGGTTGTGCCTGGACCTGTTCCAGGAACAAGCGGGCAAGCCGCTGGTGGTGCGGGCCAAGCAGCTGTACCACGACCGTGAAGAAATCACGGTGCTGGCCTCGCCGCTGCGCTGAGGCGCACACCGCGCGGTGGGTAGGTGCCAACCTTGGTTGGCACGACCTCGCAAACACCTTCGCCCCATCTAGGCCGACGTTGCCTGACAGACGTGCCAACCAAGGTTGGCACCTACCAAAGCGGCGTACCGCGCGGTCGTGGGTGCCAAGGCAACGCACCGCGCGGTGGGTAGGTGCCAACCTTGGTTGGCACAACCTCGCAAACACCTTCGCCCCATCTAGGCCGACGTGGCCTGACAGACGTGCCAACCAAGGTTGGCACCTACCAGAGCGGCGTACCGCGCGGTCGGTGGGTGCCAAGGCAACGCACCGCGCAGTCGGTAGGTGCCAACCTTGGTTGGCACAACCTCGGAAACGCCTCCGCCCCATCTGGGCCGACGTTGCCTGACAGACGTGCCAACCTTGGTTGGCACAACCTCGGAAACGCCTCCGCCCCATATGGGCCGACGTGGTCTGACAGACGTGCCAACCAAGGTTGGCACCTACCAAAGCCGTGCCGCGCGGTCGGTGGGCACCAGAGCGGCGTGCCGTTCAGACCCCGGCGGCGCGCTTCCAGAATGCCTGTACCAGCGGCGGCCACTTGCCCACGCAACCCAGCGCGCGGCCGCGGGCCAGGGTCAGGTGCATTTCGTCGTTGGAAAACAGCCGGTTGATCGCATCGAAGCTGTAGGCGGCAATCTGGTTGTCACTGCGCCGTTCGCGCGCCCAGCGCTGCAGCCGCTGTGGCGACAGGCGCGGCTGGCCACGCCGCTCGGGCGAGGGCGCCAGCCATTGCTGCAGGGCGGCCACGTCGCGCAGGCCCAGGTTCACCCCCTGCCCCGCCAGTGGGTGCACCACGTGCGCCGCATCGCCCAGCGCCAGCACGCGACCGGACACATAATGACGGGCCAGCTGCCGGCGCAGCGGGAACGCCGCGCGCGCCGAGGCCAGGCGCAGTTCGCCCAGGCGGCCGGCAAAGGCGCGGGTCAGTTCGCGGTTGAATGCGGCGTCGTCCAACGCCAGCACGCGTGCCGCTTCGTCTTCCGGCAGGGTCCACACGATCGAACTGCGGCGCTCGGCCACCGGCAGCAGGGCCAGCGGGCCGGTCGGCAGGAAACGCTGCCAGGCCGTGGCCTGGTTGGGCAGCGCGCTGTCCACGTAGGCCACCACGCCGCGCTGGTGATAATCGTGCGATTCCACCTCGATCCCGGCCAGGCGGCGCAGGGTGGAATCGGCGCCATCGGCGGCCACGGCCAATGCGGCATCCACGCGACGCCCATCGTCCAGCCGCAGGCGTACACCTTCGTCGTCCTGTTCCAGCGCTTCCACCCGGGCCGGGCAATGCAGCTGCACGCCCGCCGCCGGCAATGCGGCCCACAGGCGGTCCTGCAGCAACGCGTTCTCAACAATGAAGCCCAGCTCGCGCCGACCGAAGCGGTCTGCGTCGAACAGCAGGTCATCGCCGCCGGCCGCGTCCCACACCTGCATGCGCCGGTAGGGCCAGGCACGCGCCTGTGCAATGGCCGGCCAGACGCCGAGGCGCTGCAGCAGCTGCACGTTGTCGGCGGCGAAAGCGAACACCCGCAGATCCGGTTGCGCGGCCTGCCAGGCCGGCGGCTCACGGCCTTCGACCAGGGCGACCGACAGACCGGCATCGGCCAGCGCCAGTGCACACGCAGCGCCGACAACGCCGCCGCCCACCACGGCCACATCCAGTCGCATGCGCCGGCTCATGCAGCCTCCCCGCGGCACAGGCGCGGCACGTCACCACGGAAGCCCATGGCACCGCCTACCAGCATCGACTGCACCGAGGCGCGTTGTGCCGCCACCAGGCCCAGGCTGCGCAGCGGGCGCAGCAGCGGTGCCGGATTGCTGGTCAGCCGGGCCAGCCCACCGGAAAACGCCACGGTCTGCTGCCGGTCTTCCGCGCGCCGGGCCACGTAGGCCCGCAGCAGTGCATCGCTGCCCGCATCTTCATCGGCCGCTTCCAGCAGCTCTGCCAGGGTGAGCGCGTCGCGCAGGCCCAGGTTGAAGCCCTGCGCACCCAACGGGTGGATGGTCTGCGCGGCGTTGCCCAGCAGCACCGCGCGTTCGCCCACCAGCGCGCGCGCCAGTACCTGCACCAGCGGGTAGGCACTGCGCGGCCCAGATTCCAGCAAGCGCCCGGCGCGCCAGCCCAGCGTGTGCTGCAGGCGTTGCAGCCAGGCTGCATCGTCCAGCGCCATCACCGCCTCGGCCTGGTCGCGGGCCACGCCGTGCACACAGCCGAAGTGGCGGTCGCCGCGCGGCAGCAGGGCGGTTGGGCCGGTATCGGTGAAGCGTTCCCACGCGCTGCCATCGGGCGCGCGCTGGCTGCGCACGCGGGCCACGAACAGGGTCTGCTGGAAATCGTGGCGGTCCACCGCAATGCCCAGCGCATCGCGCACGCCACTGGCCGTGCCATCGGCCCCCACCACCAGCCGGGCCAGCAGCACGCGCTCGCCCGCATCGTCGGCCACATGGACCTGCCGGTAGCCGTCGACCACCGCACCAAAACCAATGAAACGCATCGGGCGGTAGCGCTGCAGCTGCGGCAGTTCCTGCAGCCGCGCCTCCAGCGCCTGGCCGAAATCGCGGGCCACTACCACCTGGCCGAACCACGGCCGGTCGTAATCGGCCGCCTCCATCTGCACGCGGCCAAAGTCGCCGGCGCGGCTGACGTGGATGCGCCGGATCGGCCCCGGCGGCATCGCCAGCTTCTGCATCACCCCCAGCGCGGTCAGTGCGTTCACGGTTGCCGCGGCGAAACTGAGGTTGCGCTGGTCGAACACCGCCGGCAGTTCACCGGCCGGGCTGGCTTCCAGCAGCGCTACGTTGCGGCCCAGCCGTTCCAGGGCGATGGCCAGGCTGGCTCCGACCAGACCGCCACCGACGATCAGCACGTCATGTCGTTCACTCATGGGCCCATGATACGCGCTCGCCACGCCATCCAGACCCGGCACGCCGCGCCTGCGCAGGGCCGCGCGGCGGGCTAGAATGGAAGCTGAATCCGCCCCACGGGTCTTCGCCATGTCCGACACCGCCCATCGCGCCTTTGTCCTGTCCGTGCTTGTGCTGCTGCTGGCGGCAACCCGGGTGAACCACTTCGCGGCCATCCCCGATGCCTCCTGGGCCGTGTTCTTCATCGGCGGCTTCCATCTGGCCCGCTGGACCCGCTGGGCGTTCCCGCTGCTGATGGTGTTCGCCGTGCTGGTGGACTGGATCGTGATCCGCAGCGCGGGGATCGACTTCTGGCAGCACTACTGCGTGTCGCCCGGTTACTGGCTGCTGTTGCCGGCGTATTTCTCGCTGTGGGCCGGCGGTTTGCTGCTGGGCCACAACTACCACGGCGCGCACTGGTCGGTACTGGCCAAGGGCGTGCCGCTGCTGGTGGTCTCGGTGGCGCTGTGCCACCTGCTGGCCCAGGGCGGGTTCTACTGGACCAGCCGCAACGTGGCCGAACCGACCCTGGCCGGCTGGGCACAGAACTATGCCCAGTGGTTCGGGCCGTACCTGCGCACCACCGCCATCTACGTGGCCCTGGCTGCCGCGCTGCAACTGGCCGTGGAGCAGATGCTGAAGCTGCACCAGGCCCGCCGCGACATCCACCACTGAGCACCGGCATGGGTCATCGGCTTTCGCGCATCTACACCCGCACCGGCGACGACGGCAGCACCGGGCTGGGCGACGGCAGCCGGGTGGCCAAGGACGATCTGCGGGTCGCCGCCTACGGCACCGTGGACGAAGCCAATGCCGCCCTGGGGGTGCTGCTGGCCGTGCCACTGCCTGACGACGTGCGTGCGCTGGTGGTGCATCTGCAGCACCAGCTGTTCGATCTGGGCGCCGAGCTGTGCGTGCCTGGCCATGCAGCCATCCATGCCGCCGACGTTTCCGCGCTGGAACAGCAGCTGGACCATTACAACGCCGGCCTGCCCATGCTGAAGGAATTCATCCTGCCTGCGGGCGGCGAGGCGGCGGCGCGCTGCCACCTGGCCCGCACCATCGTGCGCCGCGCCGAGCGTGAAACGGTCAGCCTGGCCCGGGCGCAGGCCGTGCGCAGCGAAGCCCTGCACTACCTCAACCGCCTGTCGGACCTGCTGTTCGTGCTGGCGCGGGTGCTGGCCCGCGCCGATGGCCACGGCGAAGCGCTGTGGCAACCACAGCACCGGCAGGCCTGATCACGTGCGGGTCTTCACTCATCCGTCCTGCCTGCTGCACGACCCGGGCCCGGGCCATCCCGAATGCCCGCAACGGCTGCAGGTGGTGCTCGACGCCCTGCAGCAGGCGTTCCCCGGCCAGCTGGACTGGCAGCAGGCCCCGCCGGCCAAGTTCGGCGAGCTGAGCCGGGTCCACGACAGCGCCCTGCTCGACTTCGTGCTGCAGCCGCAGACCCTGCCGCTGCGCCAGCTGGACATGGACACCTGGACCTCGCCCGGTTCGGCCAGCGCCGCCGTGCACGCCGCCGGTGCCGGCGTGGCCGCGGTCGACGCGGTGATGCTGGGCGATGACCCGCTGGCGTTCTGCGCGGTGCGCCCGCCGGGCCACCATGCCACCAGCAGTACGGCCATGGGGTTCTGCCTGCTCAACAACATCGCCATCGCCGCCGCCTATGCGCGCGACCGCCACGGGCTGGAACGGATTGCCGTGGTCGACTTCGACGTGCACCACGGCAACGGCACCCAGGACATCTTCCAGCACGACGCGCGGGTGTCGTACTACAGCACCCACCAGGCCGGCCTGTTCCCCAACTCGGGCCTGCGCCGCGACCGTGGCGCCGGCAACCTGATGAACATCCTGCTGCCGCCGGGCAGCGGTGGCTTCCGCTTCCGCAATGTCTGGGCCGACGAGATGCTGCCGGCCATCGACGACTTCCGCCCGCAGCTGCTGCTGATTTCGGCCGGTTTCGATGCCCACCTGCGCGACCCGCAGGCGGACCTCATGCTGGAAACCGAGGATTTCGCCTGGATCACCGGCGAACTGCATGCGCTGGCGCGGCGCCATGGGGCCGGCCGCGTGGTGTCCATGCTGGAAGGCGGCTACGACCTGCAGGCGCTGGCCGAATGCAGCGTGGCCCACGTGCAGACCCTGCTGCAGGGCGCCGCTGCGGCACGCCCAGGATGAACCCGAACCGGCCTCGGCCGGACGCCTTCATTGCCCCTATGCAAGGGATGGGGCAATCTACGGTCCGTTTTCGCCCGAATCCGAACCGCGTGCGCCGAGCCCTCCGCCTGCTTCCCCTGCCCCTGAGCATCGCTGTCTGCCTGCCGGCGATGGCCGATGACAAGCCGCTCAACTGGGGCCTGTGCCCGGCCACCGAAGTCATTCCCGCCTTCACCGATGCCCCCACCCCGGTACCGGGGCAGGACGCGGCCGCCGCCAGCGCCCAGCGCGAGCAGCAGCCCACCGACATCGAAGGCGACCAGCTGCTGGGCACCACGACCGTGCCGCAGTACCAGGGCAACGTCGCCCTGCGCCGCGGCGACCAGTTCGTGGGCACCGACAAGCTCAGCTTCGATACCGACACCGGCAACTACATCGCCGACGGCAACGTGCGCTACCAGGATTCCTCGATCCGCATGGTGGCCAAGCGCGCCGAGGGCAACCAGGAAAGCGACACCCACAAAATCACCGACATCCAGTACCAGCTGGTGTCGCGCCGTGGCAACGGCGAGGCCGAATCGGTCGACCTGCAGGGCGCCGTGGGCCAGATGCACCGCTCCACCTACACCACCTGCGACCCCTCGCAGCCGGTGTGGAAGCTGACCGCGCCGCAGATCGACGTGGACAACGACGAAGGCTTCGGTACCGCCCGCAACGCGGTGCTGCGCATCGGCAAGGTGCCGGTGCTGTGGGCGCCGTACTTCAAGTTCCCGATCGACGACCGCCGCAAGACCGGCCTGCTGTTCCCGCAGCTGGGCATGTCCGGCCGCAATGGCTTCGACTACACCCAGCCGATCTACCTGAACCTGGCGCCGAACTACGACGACACGCTGATGCCGCGCTACATGAGCGAGCGCGGGCTGATGCTGGACAACGAGTTCCGCTATCTCTACAACGGCGGCCGCGGCGAACTGCTGACCGCTTACATCCCCAACGACAAGCTGCGCGACCGCGACCGCGGCCGGGTGATGTTCAGTGGTTACCACAACGTGGACAGCCACTGGCAGGCCCGCGCCAACCTGGCCTGGGTGAGCGACGAACGTTACGTGGAGGATTTCTCCAATCGTCTGCTGGGCGTGACCGCATCGAACCTGCAGAGCACCATCGGCCTGTACGGCACCGGCAAGGACTGGACCGCCGGCATCATGGCCGACCGCTGGCAGCTGACCGACTACACCCTGACCGAGCGGGCGCTGGCCTACAACCGCCAGCCGCGGGTGTTCTTCACCTGGGACAAGCCGCTGCTGCCGTGGATGGAAACCGGCATCTACGCCGAAGCGGTGCGCTTCACCCACGATGACATCAACGAGAAGACCGTCGACGCCGAGGGCGAGTACGTGCGCAATGGCACGGTCACCCGCATGTATGGCGGCTCGCGCCTGGACGTGAAGCCCTACGTCTCGTTCCCGTTCAGCGGCGCGGCCTGGTATGTCACGCCCACCCTGGCCTACCGCTATACCGCCTACCAGCTGGACCGCGGCCTGGCCGACGACATCCGCAGGACCGTGCTGACCTCGCAGGGCGTGGACGTGACCACGGCCAGCGCCGACCAGCTGCGCGGCAACACCTCGCCCAGCCGCTCGCTGCCGATCGCCAGCCTGGACGCCGGCCTGTTCTTCGACCGCGAAACCACCATCGGCGGCAAGTCGTTCCTGCACACCCTGGAGCCGCGCCTGTTCTACCTGCGCACGCCGTACCGCAACCAGGACGACCTGCCGCTGTTCGACACGCGTGACTTCACCTTCAGCTGGGGCCAGCTGTTCCGCGATTCGCGCTACACCGGCGCCGACCGCCAGAACGATGCCAACCAGCTGACCATGGCGCTGGGCACCCGCTTCATCGACCAGACCACCGGCAAGGAACGGTTCTCGGCCAGCATCGGCCAGATCCAGTACTTCGACGAATCGCGGGTGACCACCACCCCGGGCGGCGCACCGGTGGAAAAGGGCAAGTCGGCCTGGATCGCCGACGCCAATTACATGGTGAACGACCGCTGGACCCTGAGCGCCACCTACCAGTGGGACCCCAAGTACAAGCGCGAGGACCTGGCCAGCTTCCGCGCCCGCTACCTGATGTCCAACGATGGCGTGGTCAACCTGACCTACCGCCACCGCATCAACCCCGACGGCACCGACCTGCTGAAGCAGGCCGACCTGTCGTTCCTGTACCCGCTGAATGCGCGCTGGAGCCTGGTCGGCCGTTACTACTATTCGCTGGAAGACAAGGCGCCGCTGGAAATCATCGGCGGCGTGCAGTGGGACAGCTGCTGCCTGGCCGTGCGCGCCGTGGCCCGCCGTTACGTGCGCAACCGCGAAGGCGATCTGAACAATTCCATCCAGATCGAGTTCGTGCTGAAGGGCCTGAGCTCGCTGGGCCAGGACACGGACCGTACCCTGCGCCGTGCTATCCTCGGCTACAACCGCGACGACCTTTATCTGGTGCCGCCCAGCAATACCGGGGTGACCCGGGACGACTACGATCCGAATCTGATCCCATGACCAAGCGCTTCCCCGTTCTTCTCGCCTCGCTGCTGGCGGTGTCCAGCGTGTCCGCCCCCCTGCAGGTCATCGCGCAGGAGGCCCAGCCGCTGGACCGCATTGCCGCGGTCGTCGACGAGGACGTGGTCCTGCAGAGTGAACTGCAGCGCGCCATCGCCAACATCAAGGCCCAGTACGTGGGCCGCGAAAACCAGCTGCCGCCGGACGACGTGCTCAGCCGCCAGGTGCTGGAGCGCCTGGTGCTGGTGAAGCTGCAGGTGGCCCGCGCCCAGGGCAGCGGCATCCGCGTCAGCGACCAGGAACTGAACCAGGCGATGAACTCCATCGCCCAGCAGAACGGTTCCAACCTGGACAGCCTGCGCCAGCGCCTGGCCCATGACGGCATCGATTTCGAGGAATTCCGTTCCTCGGTGCGCGACGAAATCACCGTGCAGCGCCTGCGCCAGAGCTTCGCGCAGAGCCGCATCAGCGTGAGCGAAGGTGAAGTGGATGCCGCGCTGAAGCAGCAGGCCACCGCCGGCAACCAGTACCACCTGGCGCACATCCTGGTCGCCCTGCCCGACGGCGCCAACGCCGACCAGATCGCCACCGGCCAGAAGAAGGCCGACGGCGTGAAGGCCCTGCTGGACAAGGGCGAGCTGGACTTCAACGCCGCTGCCGTGCGCTATTCGGACAGCCCCAACGCGCTGGAAGGCGGCGACCTGGGCTGGCGCACGCTGGACGAAATCCCGGCGGCGTTCGCGCAGATGATGCAGCAGATGAAGGCCGGCGATGTGGTTGGCCCGATCCGCGGCCCCAGCGGCTTCCAGCTGCTGAAGCTGGTGGAAGTGCGTGATGCCAACGCCGCCGCCGGTGCCCACACGGTCACCGAATACCATGCCCGCCACATCCTGGTGCGCGTGGACGGCAACCAGACCGATGCCGCCGCCAAGGCCAAGATCGACACCCTGCGTGCCCGCGTGGCCGGGGGTGCCGACTTCGAGCAGGTGGCCAAGGAATCGTCGGAAGACAGCAACAGCAAGGGCCAGGGCGGCGATCTGGGCTGGTTCCCGGCCGATGCCTTCGGTCCGGCGTTCGGCCAGCAGGTCGAAGGCATCCAGGATGGCGGCGTCAGCCAGCCGTTCCGTACCGATGCCGGCTGGCACATCGTGCAGCGCGTTGCCACGCGCCAGACCGACGTGACCAGCGACAACCAGCGTGCCCAGGTGCGTGAAACCATCGGCCGCCGCAAACTGGAGGAGGAATACAACCGCTTCCTGCAGGAACTGCGTGGCGAAGCCTACGTCAGCTTCCGCAGCGGCGACCGGGCGGAAAACACCGCCACCCCGCCGCAGTCCTGACCCATGCGCCCCGAGCTCGCGCTGGTACCGGGCGAGCCCGCCGGGATCGGTCCGGAACTGTGTGTCCGCCTGGTACAGCAGCCGCGCGATGATTGCCGGCTGCTCGCCTTCGCCGACCCGGACACCCTGCGCGCGGCCGCCGCCGCGCTGAACCTGCCCCTGCAACTGCTGCCGGAAGATGCGCAGGCGCGTCTGCCTGGCGATCTGCGCCTGCGCGTGGTGGCCAATGCCGCGCCCAGCCGCTTCGGCCAGGCCGACCCGGCCAACGCCAGCGCTGTCATCGGCGCCCTGCTCGGTGCGGGGCAGGCCTGCCTGTCGGGCGAGCTGCACGGCGTGGTCACCGGCCCGGTACACAAGGCCGTCATCAACGAAGGCGGCATTGCCTACAGCGGCACCACCGAACTGCTGGCCGACCAGGCCGGGGTGAAGGTAGTGATGATGCTGGCCAACGACATCGTGCGCGTTGCGCTGGCCACCACCCACCTGCCCTTGCGCGAGGTGGCCGATGCGATCACCGCGCCCGCCCTGGAACACACCCTGCGCACGGTACATGCCGCGTTGCGCGGTGAGTTCGGCCTGGCCGCCCCGCGTATCGCCGTGCTGGGCCTGAACCCGCATGCCGGCGAAGACGGCCACCTGGGCCGCGAGGAACTGGACCTGATCATCCCGCTGCTGCAGCGCCTGCGCGCAGAGGGCATGGATCTGGTCGGGCCGTTGCCGGCCGACACCGCCTTCCTGCCGGCCAAACTGACCGGCTTCGACACCGTGCTGGCCATGTACCACGACCAGGGCCTGCCGGTGCTGAAGTATTCGGGCTTCGAACAGGCCGTGAACCTGACCCTGGGCCTGCCCTACCCGCGCGTGGCGGTCGACCATGGCACCGCGCTGGACCTGGCCGGACGCGGCATTGCCGACCCGTCCAGCCTGCAGGCCGCCACGGCCCTGTGTGCGCAATTGGCCCGGCAACGTACACTGAGCGCATGAATTCCCCGCATTCCCCCTCCGGCCCGGTGTTCACCGCCCCGGCCAAGAAGCAGCTTGGCCAGCATTTCCTGGCCGACCGCCACTACATCGACAAGATCGTGATGGCGGTCAACCCCAAGGATGGCGACCGCCTGGTCGAGATCGGCCCTGGCCAGGGCGCGATCACCCTGCCCCTGCTGCGCGTCCACCCGAAGCTGACGGTGATCGAGTTCGACCGCGACCTGATCGCGCCGCTCACCGCGGCCGCCGAACCGCTGGGCGAGCTGACCATCGTCCACCGCGACGTGCTGCGCGTGGATTTCACCGAACTGGCCGCCGGCCAGCCGATCCGCCTGGTCGGCAACCTGCCCTACAACATCTCCTCGCCCATCCTGTTCCATGCGCTGGAACATGCCGCGGTCATCCGCGACATGCACTTCATGCTGCAGAAGGAAGTGGTCGACCGCATGGCCGCCGGCCCGGGCAGCAAGGTCTATGGCCGCCTGAGCGTGATGCTGCAGGCGTACTGCCAGGTCACCTCGCTGTTCGTGGTGCCGCCGGGCGCGTTCCGGCCGCCGCCGAAGGTCGATTCGGCCGTAGTGCGGCTGGTGCCGCGCGATCCGGCCACGATCGCCATCCACGATCACGCGCGCTTTGCCGAGGTGGTCAAGGCCGCCTTCGGCCAGCGCCGCAAGACCCTGCGCAACGCGTTGAGCAAGGTGGTGACCGCCGAACAGTTCGCCGCTGCCGGCGTGCGCCCCGATGCCCGTGCCGAACAGCTGGATGTGGCTGAATTCATCGCTTTGGCCAATGCCACCTGATTACACTGCCGGTATGGAAGACGCTGACGTTTACGCCATTTCCGTTGAAGTTGCCCCGCGCTTCCTCGACGACCAATCCGCGCCGGAAGACGGCCGCTATGCGTTCGCCTATACGATCCGCATCCGCAACCGTGGCCGCGTGGCCGCGCGCCTGGTCGCGCGCCACTGGCGCATCACCGACGCCAACGGTCGCGTCGAGCATGTCGATGGCGATGGCGTGATCGGCGAGCAGCCGCGCCTGCGCCCCGGTGAAGACTTCCACTACACCTCGGGTGTCATGCTGGGCACCGACCACGGGACCATGCAGGGCCACTACGACATGGTTGCCGACGATGGCACTGAATTTGCCGCGCCGGTCGCACCTTTCGTGCTGGCCATCCCGCGTACCCTGCACTGACACGGAGGCCGGACGATGAGTGTGTGGGCGATCGGCGACCTGCAGGGCTGCTACGACGTAACCCAGCGCCTGCTGGAAAAGATCCGCTTCGACCCGGCGCAGGACACCCTGTGGTTCTGCGGCGACCTGGTGAACCGCGGTGGGCAATCGCTGGAAACCCTGCGCCTGGTGCATTCGCTGCGCGAACACAGCGTGGTGGTGCTGGGCAACCATGATCTTTCGCTGCTGGCCGTGGGCGCGCGCACCGAGGAAGAGCAGCGCAAGGTCAACCCGGACCTGCTGCGCATCGTGCAGGCCGAAGACCGCGACGAGCTGCTGGAGTGGCTGCGCCTGCAGAAGCTGGTGCACGTGGACCGCGAGCTGGGCTGGATGATGGTGCACGCCGGCCTGGCGCCGAAGTGGACCACGCAGATGGCCGAAAAGCACGCCGCCGAAGTGGAAGTGCAGCTGCACGGCGCCGGCTACCGCAAGCTGTTCCGCAACATGTACGGCGACAAGCCCAGCTGGGCCCCGAACCTGGCCGGCTATGACCGCTCGCGCGCGATCATCAACGTGCTCACCCGCATGCGCTACTGCACGCCGCGCGGGCGCATCGGCATTGAAGACAAGGGCACGCCGGGCACCCAGGAACAGGGTCTGTACCCCTGGTTCGAAGTACCCGGCCGGGTGGAGCGCGATCTGAAGGTCGTGTGCGGCCACTGGTCGGCGCTGGGCCTGACCATCACCCAGGGCGTGCACGCCATCGACACCGGTGCGGTCTGGGGCGGCAAGCTGACCGCCCTGCAGCTGGATACCGATGAACTGCGCGTGGTGCAGGTACCGGGGCGTGACGTGCCGGCGCCGGTAGCCAATGCCCGCCCGCCGGCACGACCGGCGCGCGAGCGGCCGGCCGCTGCCGCGCAGGACAAGGACAAGGAAGCGGCCGCAGCACCTGCCGCCAGCCGTGGCCCGCGTCGTCGCCGTCGCCGTGGTGGCGGTGGTGGCAACGGCAACGGCAACAGCGCGCCGCCGCAGGGCTGATACGTTCAACGCTGTTTCGTAGAGTCGAGCCATGCTCGACTGCGGCGTCGGCAACAGCAGTCGAGCATGGCTCGACTCTACAGACAGCGGCGATCAGTGGCGCACGTAGTGCGCGAAGCGGAACGCGTAGGCGTGGCGTGCGTCGGCCGGGTGCGGCTCGCTGCTGGTTTCCTGCCAGACCGCCGGGTCGACCTCGGGGAAATGGGTGTCGGCCGGCACCTCGGCGTCCACCCAGGTCAGGTACAGGTCGCTGGCCTGGTCCAGCAGCTGGTGGAAGATCTCGCCACCGCCAATGATGCACAGCTCGCTGGCACCCTCGCCTTCGGCAATGGCCTTGGCTTCTTCGAGCGATGCCACCGCACGCATGCCTTCGAACGGCACCTGGCCGCTGCGGGTCAGCACCAGGTTGGTCCGCCCCGGCAGCACCCGGCCGATCGATTCGGCGGTCTTGCGCCCCATCAGGATCGGCTTGCCCAGGGTCAGCGCCTTGAAATGCTTGAAGTCGTCCGGCAGGTGCCAGGGCATGGCATTGCCCTGGCCGATGCCACGGTTGCGGTCCAGCGCTACGACCATCGAAAGTTTCATCGCACTCACACCGCCACCGGGGCCTTGATGGCCGGGTGCGGGTCGTAGCCGTCGATGCGGATGTCGTCGAACTGGAAACCGAACAGATCGGTCACCTCGGGGTTCAGCCACAGCTTGGGCAGCGCGCGCGGTTCACGCGACAGCTGTTCACGGGCCTGCTCGTAGTGGTTCGAATACAGATGGGCATCGCCCAGGGTATGCACGAAGTCGCCCACGCCCAGACCCGTGGCCTGCGCCACCATATGGGTCAGCAGCGCATAGCTGGCGATGTTGAACGGTACGCCCAGGAAAATGTCGCCGCTGCGCTGGTACAGCTGGCAGCTCAGCTTGCCGTCCACCACGTAGAACTGGAACAGGTTGTGGCACGGCATCAGCGCCATCTGCGAAAGCTCGCCCACGTTCCAGGCACTGACCACCAGCCGCCGCGAATCGGGATTGCGCTTGATCTCGTCCACCAGCCACTGCATCTGGTCGATCTCGCGGCCATCGGCGGTGGCCCAGCTGCGCCACTGCTTGCCGTACACCGGGCCGAGATCGCCATTGGCGTCGGCCCACTCATCCCAGATGCGGACCTGGTTGTCCTTCAGGTAGCCGATGTTGGTGTCGCCCTTCAGGAACCACAGCAGCTCGTGGATGATCGAGCGCAGGTGCAGCTTCTTGGTGGTGACCAGCGGGAAGCCTTCGTTCAGATCGAAGCGCATCTGCCAGCCGAACACGCTGCGGGTGCCGGTGCCGGTGCGGTCGCTCTTCTCGGCGCCGTGTTCGAGCACGTGCGAAAGCAGGTCCAGGTAGGCCTTCATGCCTTGCCCTCCGCCGCCACCAGCGGCTGCGGCTGCAGCACCGGTGCGCGGCGCGACAGTGCCAGCAGCACCAGGCCCAGCGCCACCAGCGGCAGGCTCAGCAGCTGGCCCTTGGTCAGCCAGCCGAAGGCGATGTAGACCCCGTTGTCGGGCATGCGCACGAACTCCAGGCCGAAGCGGAAGATGCCGTACATCAGCGCGAACAGGCCCGACACCAGGTAGCGGTGGCGCGGCTTGGCCGACACCATCCACAGCACAGTGAACATCACCACGCCTTCCAGCGCCGCTTCATACAGCTGCGAGGGGTGGCGCGCGTAGGGGTTCAGCGCGCCGGTGGCGAACTGTGCCTTCAGCGTGGCCGCGTCCAGTTGGTTCAGCGGTGCCGGCAGGCCCGAAGGGAACACCACGCCCCAGGTGCCGTCGGTGTACTTGCCCCACAGCTCGGCGCCGATGAAGTTGCCCACCCGCCCCAGTGCCAGGCCGATCGGCACCAGCGGCGCCATGAAGTCGATCGTGTCGAACAGGTGCAGGCGCTGCTTGCGCGACCACCACCAGCATGCCACCACCACGCCCAGCAGGCCGCCGTGGAAGCTCATGCCACCGTCCCAGACCTTGAACAGCAGCACCGGGTTGGACAGGAAATCGCCCAGTGCATAGAACAGCATGTAGCCGATGCGCCCGCCCAGCACCACGCCCAGCATGGCGTAGAACAGCAGGTCGGAGAAACCGTTGGCATCGACGCCCGGCAGGCGTCCCTGCGCGATGCGCTTGCGGCCCAGCAGCCAGGCTGCAGTGAAGCCCAGCAGGTACATGATGCCGTACCAGTGCACCTTGATCGGCCCCAGCGAAAGGGCAATGGGGTCGATATCGTGGAAATAGATCATGGAAGGTGCCCTGCAGGTGAACGCCTATTCTCGGGCCAGCGCCGCCGCGGCTCAACCAAGCAGCTGCGGGGTGTTGGGCAGCCCGTCATCGTCGGACCCCGAACCGGGCGGAAAGTGCCCGGCCAGCAGCCCGGAGACTTCATCGATGGCATCGCGCAGGGCCTGCACCGGCTCGCTGCCGCGCAGCCCTTCGCGCAGATGGGTGCAGATGCGCTGCCATTGCGCCGGGCTGACCCGGCCGTGCAGGCCGCGGTCGGCCACGATCTCGATGGCATGGTCGGCCAGCAGCAAGTAGATCAGCACGCCGTTGTTGTGCGCGGTATCCCAGGTGCGCAGCTGGGCGAAGGCCTGTTCGGCCGCCTGGCGTGGGGTCACCCGCCGCCACAGCGCGTGCAGGGGCAGATCGGCTTCCACCGCGAACATGACCTGGCCGCCGTGGCGCTGTTCACCACTGGCGATGGCCTCGGTGATCGCCTGCAGCGCCGCCGGCGGGAAGGCCCGCCGCAGCGACGGGGAAAACAGGTGCCGTCCGATACGCCTGATCATCACCAGCCCCCCGAAGCGCCACCGCCACCGGAACGGCCACCGCCGCCGCCCCAGCTGCCGCCACCACCGCCGAAACCACCGCCGCCACCGCCGCCCCAACTGCCCCCGCCCCAGCCACCGCCACCGGCGAAGCGGCCAGGGTGGCCCGAAAGCATGGCCACGATCAGGCCGACGATGCCGGCCAGGCCACTGGCCAGCAGCGTGGAGGTGAACAGGAAGGCCGCCAGCGCGGCGCCGCCACCGCCCAACAGGCCGCGTAGCGGTCGCGGCACCCGCGAGAACACCCCGCGCAGGATGCTGCCGGCAAATACGCCGATGAACAGCGCCAGCGCCCAGGTATCGCCGCCGTCGCCGCTTTCAGAATCGCGCTGGCTGCTGACCGGCGCCGGCAGGGCCTCGCCATCGATCAGCTTGACCAGCACCGCGGTCGCTTCGGTGATGCCGCCGGCGTAGTCGCCGGCACGGAAGCGCGGCACCAGGTATTCCTGGATGACCCGGTTGGCAATGGCATCGGGAATGGCGCCCTCCAGCCCGTAGCCCGGTTCGATGCGCACCCGCCGATCGTCCTTGGCCACCACCAGCAGCACGCCGTCATCCACGCCCTTGCGGCCGATCTGCCATTGATCGAACACACGGGTGGTGTACTGCGCGATGTCCTCGGGCTGGGTGCTAGGCACCACCAGCACCTGCAGCTGGCTGCCCTTGCGCTGCTGCAGCGCCAGCGCCTGCTGCACCAGTGCCTGCTTCTGCGTGGCATCAAGCGTGCTGGTGGTGTCGACCACCGGCGAATCCAGCGCCGGAATCGGCGCCAGCTGCTGCGCCTGCGCGGCCAGCGGCAGCCACAGCAGCAGGGCCAGCAGCGCGGTGAGCAGGCGCATGGATCAGTTCGCCGGCTGCGCTGCCGGCGGCTGCTGCGGCGCGTTGCCGAAATCGACCGCCGGCGCGTTGGAAATCTGCGCCTCGTTTTCCACGCTGAAGTTCGGCTTGGGCTGGTAGCCGAAGATCCTGGCGGTGATCAGCTGCGGGAACGAGCGGATGTAGGTGTTGTAGTCCTGCACCTGCTGGATGTAGCGGCCACGGGCCACGGTGATGCGGTTTTCGGTGCCTTCCAGCTGCGCCTGCAGGTCGCGGAAGTTGGCGTCGGACTTCAGCACCGGATAGTTCTCGGTGACCACCAGCAGCCGCGACAGCGCACTGCCGAGCTCGCCCTGCGCCTGCTGGAACTGCTTGAGCGAGGCTTCGTCATCGGCGTTGACGTTGATCTGGCCGACCCGCGAGCGGGCGTTGGTGACTTCGGTCAGCACGCGCTCTTCCTGGCTGGCGAAGCCCTTCACGGTCTGCACCAGGTTGGGCACCAGATCGGCGCGGCGCTTGTACTGGTTCAGCACTTCGGACCAGCTGGCCTTCACGGCCTCGTCCTTCTGCTGGATGGTGTTGTAGCCGCAGCCGGAGAGCAGGCCGGCCAGCAGCAGCAGGGGCAGGACACGGGTGAACAGGCGCATGGTGGCGATTCCGGGTGGACGATGTGCCGAGCATGCCACGGACGCGGTGAAAGATCGGCCATCGGGCGCCGCCCCCTCCGCGGTGGTGGTGCTCATCGATCATCGGGGTAGTCCGGGCGGGTGGGCATGGCGGGGGACGCCGTGAATCCGTCCTTGGAGGCTTAGCCGCGCCATCCATGGCGCGGATACCCCCGCCACGCCCACCCACCCGGCCTCGTACGGTTTCCTGCGCACCGCGGGAAGATCAAAAGAAAGAGCAGAAGCAAAAGCCCATGCTCCAGGCATTCGTGTCGACCAAGGTCGACACCTACCAGAGCGGGAGGTCGACACCTACCAGAGCGGATGCCGTTCCGACAGACCGCGGAAAACTGTCGAAGGCGGGGTGGGTCCGGTGGCAGGGGCGTGAGCGCCATGGATGGCGCGACCGAGGCTACGTGGACGTACTTGCGCCGTCCCCTGACACCGGACCCACCCCGCCATCCCTCAGCACACCCGCTTTTGACGTTGACGTTGATTCGGCGGGTGCAGGGCTGCAAGCCCTGCCGCAACCCACCCCCTCAGCAGGCTTCGGCGGCCGGGGCGCGCGCCCGCCCCCACCACGCCAGCACCAGCGCGGCAGCCGCCAGCAACCCACCGGCTACCGGAATGGCCGCATAACCCAGGCCCAGGCTGATCACCGCCCCGCCCAGCGCGGCCCCCAGCGCATTGCCCAGGTTGAACGCACCCACGTTGATGGACGAAGCCAGCCCCGGTGCCTCGGTCGCCGCCTGCATCACCCGGATCTGCAACGGCGGCACGATGGCGAAGGTGGCCGCACCGAACAGCAGCAGCCCCACCGCTGCGGTGGCGTGGCTCATGAATGCCAGCGGCAGCACCAGCATCAGCAGGGCCAGCACCGCCAGCAGGATGCGCGTGGCGCCGTCCAGCGACCAGTCGGCCAGGCGCCCGCCAATGCCATTGCCGACGGTGAAGCCGATGCCCACCAGCGCCAGCGACACCGCGATGAATGCATTGGAGGCACCGGTCAGCTCGGTCAGCACCGGCGCCACATAGGTATAGAGGGTGAACATCGCACCGGCGCCCAGCACCGTGGTGGCCATCGCCAGCAGCACCTGCGGCTGCATGATCGCCTTCAGCTCACGGCGCACGTCCGGGCGCGGGCCCGGCGCCGAAGCCGGCAGGGCCAGGCCCAGCGCGGTGATCGCCACCACGCCCAGCACCGCCGTACCGGCAAAGGACAGGCGCCAGCCCAGCTGCTGCCCAGCCCAGGTAGCCAAGGGCACGCCGCCGATGTTGGCGATGGTCAGGCCCATGAACATGGTGGCCACGGCCGCGGCCTGCTTGTCCTTCGGCACCAGGCTGGCGGCCACCACCGCGCCGATGCCGAAGAACGCACCATGGTTGAGGCTGGTAACCAGCCGCGACAGCAGCAGCAGGCCATAGTTCGGCGCCAGCGCCGACAGCAGGTTGCCGACCACGAAGATCGACATCAGCAGCATGAGCGCAGTGCGCTTGCCGAAGCGCCCCATCAGCAGGGTCATCACCGGCGCGCCCAACATCACGCCCACTGCGTAGGCGGTGATCAGCATGCCGGCAGTGGGAATGCCCACGCCCACGCCGTCGGCGATGACCGGCAGCAGGCCCATGGGCGCGAATTCGGTGGTGCCGATGGCGAAGGCGCCGACGGCAAGGGCCAGCAAGGCGGCTCTGGAGTTCATGGACGTTTCCTGCGTGGGGCAGGCCTGTGAAAAGAAGCGCACAGGGTGCGCGCTTTGCCCGGCCGGATTAAGCCCCGTGGCGGGGAAACAGTGTTGACCCCGGTTCACAGATCCCCCTGACGCAGAACCCCCGGCCAGGCCGGGGGTTCCAGGAAACGCGCTTACCAGTCGCCGGCGCCCGGCACGTGGTGTTCGCGTGCGCGGCGGCGCATCAGCAGGTTCAGCCACTCCACCAGCACCGAGAAGCCCATTGCGGCGTAGATGTAGGGCTTGGGCACGTGCACGTCCAGGCCGTCCAGGATCAGCACCGCACCGATCAGCAGGATGAAGGCCAGCGCCAGCATCTTCACCGTCGGGTTGGCGTCGATGAAGCGGCCCAGCGGGTTGGCGGCCAGCAGCATCACCATGACCGACAGCAGGATCGCGGCCACCATCACCGGAATGTGGTCGGCAATGCCGACTGCGGTGATGACCGAATCCAGCGAGAACACGATGTCGATGATCGCGATCTGCAGGATGACCATGCCGAACACACCCGAGGCCTTGCTGGTGGCGGGGTTTTCATCGTCGCCACCGGTGATCAGTTCCTTGATCTCCAGGTAGCCCTTGATGATCAGGAACAGGCCACCGACGATCAGCACCAGGTCGCGGATGGAAATGCCCATGCCGGCCACGTTGAACAGGTTGGCCGACATGTGCGCCAGGTAGGCCAGCGACACCAGCAGCAGGATGCGGGTGATGCAGGCCACGGCGATACCGAGCTTGCGGGCGAACGGGCGGCGCTCTTCCGGCAGCTTGCTGACGGCGATGGAGATGAACACCAGGTTGTCGATGCCGAGCACGATTTCCAGCGCGCTCAGGGTGAACAGGGTCACCCAGGCATTGGGGTCGGCGAGGAACTCAAAGGACATGGAAACTCTTCAAGGCAGTGGGGAATGGGAGGTTCAGCCGTAGGTGCCGGCCAACAGGTGCGGCACCACGACCAGGGCCCAGCACAGCAGTACGTTCATCATCAGCACGAACACCGCCGCCGAACCCATGTCCTTGGCGCGGCCGGCCAGTTCGTGGATCTCCGGGCCATAGCGCTCGATCACCGCTTCGATGGCCGAATTGGCCAGCTCCATGGCCAGCACCAGCAGCATCGAGCCGATCAGCAGCGCGCGCTCCACCGGCGTCTGGCCCAGCCACAGCGCCAACGGCGCCAGCAGTACCAGCAGGTAGACCTCCAGGCGGAACGAAGATTCGTGCAGCCAGGCGGCGCGCAGGCCCTGCCAGGACCAGCGGGCGGCCTGGAAGATGCGGCGCGGGCCGCGGGGCATGTGGCCGAAGTTGTCAGCCACGGGCGAAGGGTCCAGCAACAGGGGCGCGGCGCAGCGACCGCTCAGACGCACGGCAGGAGATCATGAAGGCACAGGGAGGGGCAGATGGCGCCCATTTTGCCACAAGGGCCGCCGTGGCACCCCGGCCCCTGCCGTGCGCCACCTGACAGGGACAAGCGGCCTGCCGGCCCAGCTCCTATGATGAACGTCCTTATTGTTGCGCTGGAGAGCCCGATGACCCGTCGCCGTACCTGCCTGCTGATGCTGGGCCTGCTGACTGCCGCACCGCTGGCCCAGGCGCTCAGCCCGCCGGCATCGCCGTCCGTGCCCGACCAGGTGTCCAACGTGGCCTGGGCCGGCGACATGGCCGCCTTCGCCCAGACCGACCGCACTTCGCCGCCGCCGCGCGGTGGCATCGAATTCATCGGCAGCTCGTCCATCCGCATGTGGGACACCCTGGCCCGCGACTTCCCCACCCAGCCGGTGTTCAACCGCGGCTTCGGCGGTTCGGAAGTGCGCGACAGCACCTGGTACGCCGACCGGATCGTGGTGCCGTATGCCCCGTGCAAGGTGTTCTTCTATGCCGGCGACAATGATCTGAACAGCGGCCGCAGCGCCAGCCAGGTGCGCGACGACGTGGTGGCCTTCGTGCAGCGCGTGCACCGCGACCTGCCGAAGACCAAGGTGGAATACCTGTCGATCAAGCCCAGCCCGTCGCGTGCGCACCTGCTGCCGGCGATCAACGAGGCCAACGCGCAGATCAAGGCCGCGCTGGCGAAGCTGCCCAACACCGGCTACACCGACATCTACACCCCCATGCTGGGTGCCGATGGCCAGCCCGATGCGAAGCTGTTCCGCGAGGACATGCTGCACATGACCCCGGCCGGGTATGCAATCTGGACCAAGGCGCTGGCGCCGAAGGTCAACTGCAACTGAGCCATTGCGGACGCCGGGCATGGCCCGGCGCCACCTCCCCATCCACGCATGGCGTCGATCTACCGGGATCGGGCGTGGGGTCAGAGCCCGTTGCGTGGCAACGGGATCCGACCCCGGTGCAGCGTCAGCGGAAGATGACCGTCGCTTCGGTGCCCTTGCCCGGCTCACTGGCCAGGCTGACCGTCCAGCCGAAGCGATCACACAGGCGGCGCACGATCGACAGGCCCAGGCCGGTGCCCTGCGGGCGGTCCGGTTCGGCGCGGTAGAACGGCTCGAACGCCCGCGCCAACGCCTCTTCGGACATGCCGATGCCGGTATCGCGCACCACCACCCGGTCGGCCAGCACATCCACGTCGATGCGCCCTTCGTCGGTGTAGTTGCAGGCATTGCGCACCAGGTTGCTGACCACCACCTGCAGTACCCGTGGTGGCGCGTGCAGCTGCACCGGTTCGGCACTGTGCAGGGCGATGCTGACCGGGCGGTTGCCCAGCAGTTCGCGCGCATTGTCCACTTCGTAGCGCACCACCTCGCTGACATCGAACAGTTCGATCTGCGGTTCGATGTCGGCCTCGCGCGCCAGGATCAGGAACGCGTCGATCACCGCTTCCATGTCACGCCCGGCGCGCTGGATGCGCTGCAGGCTGCGGCGCAGGCGCGGTTCCAGGCCGTCGTCGGCCAGCGCCATGTCACTGGCCACGCGGATCACCGTCAGCGGCGTGCGCAGTTCATGGCTGGCATCACGGGTGAAGTTGCGTTCGCGGGCGACGTGGTCGCTGACCCGGGTGGCCAGCGAATGCAGTGCCGCGGCCAGCTGCCGGGTCTCGCCCTGCATGTCCGCCGGCAGCTTGTCCGGCTCCAGGTCGGCGGCTTCCGGGTGCCCGGGGTCCCAGCGTGAGACACGCCGGGCCAGCCAGTTCACCGGCGAGACCAGGCGCTTGGAGGCGCGGTAGGTCACCCAGCTGGCGCCGTATACGGCCAGCAGGGTCAGCAGCACCGGTACGATGCCGAACCAGAACGCCAGCATTTCCGCGCGCGAGCGCAGGAACACCAGGTACAGGCGCCCCTCGGGCCGCGCGTCCACCAGCACCAGCTGGTCATCGCCGGGCAGTTCGTGGAAGCCTGGCTCGAGCGTGCGCAGGTTGGCCGGCAGCGACAGGCTGGACTGCCCGCGCTCCAGCAGGTAGCCACGGATGTTGTGGGTATTGGGCGGCGGCTGCACCGGCGAGGCCGCGTGCAGGGTCCAGTAGTAGGCCGCCTCTTCGCGCAGGGCCGCGCCCACCAGGCTGTGCTTGATCACCAGCGCGACCAGCCAGGCACCCAGCAGGATGCCCAGGCTGGCCAGCACGGCCTGCAGGATGAAAACGATGCGGATCTTGCGCGGCAGGCCGTGCGGCATTGCGGGGTCCCGGTCGAAGCGCTGCGATTATAGGCAGCGCCACGTGCCACGTTCGTGCACGGACGGTGACCGCCGCGACAGCATGCGGCACGTCCCCTGCCCCCGGCCCCGGCCAGGGCCGGGGCGGGTCTGTGCCTGCGCCTGCACCGATCAGGCCATCGGCTGGGCGATATCGGCGATGCGGTAACCGGCGCTCTGCACGGTATGCAGCAGCGGGCGGTCGAACGGCTTGTCGATGATCTTGCGCAGGTTGTACAGATGGCTGCGCAGGGTGTCCGAATCGGGCAGGCCATTGCCCCAGATCTCACGCTCGATTTCCTGGCGGGTGACCACGCGCGGCGATTCGCGCATCAGGATGGTCAGCAGGCGCAGACCGATCGGCGAAAGCTGCAGTTCGGTGCCGGCGCGGGTGGCGCGCATGCTGACCGGGTCGAGCACCAGGTCGGCCACCTTCAGCACTTCCGAACCCACCTGGCGACGCTCGCGGCGGATCAGCGCGCGCAACCGGGCTTCCAGTTCCTGGATGGCGAACGGCTTGGTCAGGTAATCGTCTGCACCAAAGCCCAGGCCGGTCAGCTTGTCGTCCAGGGTGTCGCGCGCGGTCAGCATCAGCACCGGCGTCGACTTGCGTGCATCGTTGCGCAGGCGGCGGCATACCTCGATGCCGTCCAGGCGCGGCAGCATCAGGTCCAGCACGACCACGTCGTAGCTGTTCTCGGCAGCCAGACGGTAGCCGTCCAGGCCATCCTGCGCGTAATCCACCTCGAAGCCACGGCCTTCCAGGTACTCGCCGATCATCTCGGAGATGTTGCGGTTGTCCTCGACCACCAGCACCAAGCCGGAAGTCTCCTTCGTCTGACGCATGTGATTCCCTCTGTCTTCAGCTTTGTGAAACATGCCCCATCGACGGTGGACGCGATGTGAAGTTCCGTCAAGACGCGCGGAAACGGTTCATAGCAGGGGTTTGAGCAGCGGCCAGACGTTGTCCAGCAGCTTCGGCTGCGCCTGCGCGGTGGGGTGCAGGCCGTCGGCCTGCATCAGCCCCGGCTGCAGGGCCACGCCTTCCAGCAGGAACGGCAGCAGCGGCACCTTGTACTGGTCGGCCAGGCCCCGGTAGACCGCGGCCAGACGCTGGCGGTAGCCCGGGCCGTAGTTGGGCGGTACGTCGATGCCCAGCAGCAGCACCTTCGCCCCGGCCTTCTGGCTGGCCTGCACCATCTTTTCCAGGTTGCCGCGCACCTGCAGCGGGGTCAGCCCGCGCAGGGCATCGTTGCCGCCCAGGGCGATCACCACCACGCTGGGCGATTCCCGCGCCAGCAGGCCTGGCAGGCGTGTGAGCGCGCCGGCGGTGGTTTCTCCGCTCATGCTGGCATTGACGATGCGCGGCGGGGTTTTCGACTGCTGCCTGACCCGCTTGTCCAGCAGGCTGACCCAGCCGGCATCGGCCGGGATATTGTGGGCGGCACTGAGACTGTCGCCCAGCACCAGCACGGTGCCGCCCGGACCTTTGGCACAGGCCAGCAGGGGCGCCAGCAGCAACCCTAGCAGCAGCACCATCATCGTGCCGGCTTGCCGGCTCCATCCTGTAACGCGCATTTGGAGTCTCCTCATCGACAGCCTGTCCCCCCGCAGCGCGCCCGTCGCCATCGCCGTCGACCAGGTCGGCAAGACCGTGCAGGGCCCGGAGGGTGAAGTCCACATACTGGACAACATCACCCTGACCGTCCATGAAGGCACCAGCGTGGCCATTGTCGGCGCCTCCGGTTCCGGCAAGACCACCCTGCTGGGCCTGCTGGCCGGGCTGGACCTGCCCAGCCACGGCCGCATCGCCCTGGCCGGGCAGGACCTGGGCACGCTGGACGAAGAAGCCCGGGCGCAACTGCGCGCGCGCGAAGTCGGCTTCGTGTTCCAGAGCTTCCACCTGCTGCCGGCGCTGACCGCCGCCGAGAACGTGGCCCTGCCGCTGGAACTGGCCGGCCGCGAAGACCCGGCCCGCGTGCAGCAGGTGCTGGAGGCGGTGGGCCTGGCCCATCGTGCCCGCCACTACCCGCGCCAGTTGTCCGGTGGCGAGCAGCAGCGCGTGGCCCTGGCCCGCGCCTTCGTCAGCCGCCCGCGCATCCTGTTCGCCGATGAGCCCACCGGCTCGCTGGACCAGGCCACCGGCCAGCACATCAGCGACCTGCTGTTCGAACTCAATGCCAGCAGTGGCACCACCCTGGTGCTGGTCACCCATGACCTGCGTCTGGCCCAGCGCTGCCAGCACATCCACCGCATCGACAACGGCCGCCTGCAGGATGTCGCCCACGAGGCGCACGCATGAACCTGCTGCGCCATGCCTGGCGTGCGCTGCGCCGCGAGGCGCTGGCCGGCGACCTGCTGACCGTGTTCGCCGCGCTGGTGCTGGGCGTGGCGGTGATGACCGCCGTGGGCACCCTGGTGAACCGGGTGAACCTGGCCCTGACCGGCAGTGCCGCAGAAATGCTGGGCGGCGATCTGGGCGTGGGCAGCCGCAATGAACCGCCTGCGGCCTTCGCCGAGGAAGCACAGCGACGCGGCCTGGCCCATACCCGCATTGCCGGCTTCGGCAGCGTGCTGTTCCAGGGCGATGCCAGCCAGATGGCCAGTATCAAGGCGGTGGAAGCGGGCTACCCGTTGCGCGGCAGCCTGCGCGTGCGCGCCACCCCGGGCGGGGCCTTGATCGAGCGCGCCGGCATGCCGCCCAAGGGCCAGGCCTACGCCGACCCACGGCTGCTGCAGGCGCTGGGCCTGAGGGCCGGCGACGATCTGGAATTCGGCGCGGGCACGCTGCGCATCGCCGGCATCATCGAAGCCGAGCCGGATACCGGCGGCGACCTGCTGACGCTGTCCCCTACCCTGCTGGTGAACCGCGCCGACGTGGACGGCACCGGCCTGCTCGGCCCCGGCAGCCGCATCAACTACCGGCTGATGTTCGCCGGCGAACCGGCGCAGATCGCCGCGTTCCGGCAGTGGCTGCTGCCACAGACCAAAGGCATGCGCGTGCTGAGCGTGGATGACACCCAACGCGGGGTGCGCCAGGCCTTCGATCTGGCGGGCCGTTTCCTGGGCCTGAGCGCGCTGCTGGCGGTGCTGCTGGCCGGCGTGGCCACCGCCCTGGCCGCCAACCGCTTCGCCCTGCGCCGCATCGACCAGGTGGCCGTGCTGCGCTGCCTGGGCGCGCGCCAGCGCGACATCCTGCTGGGCCTGGCCCTGCAGTTGCTGATGCTGGCGGTGCCGGCCTGTGCCGTGGGCATCGCGCTGGGCATGGCTGCGCAGGAGGGCCTGGTGCAGGTGCTGGGCAGTCTGGTGCCTCAGCGCCTGCCGCTGCCTGAAGCCACCCCGGCACTGACCGGCGCCGGCATCGGCCTGTTGCTGCTGTTCGGCTTCGGCCTGCCGCCGCTGCTGCGCCTGCGTGGGGTGCCGCCGATGCGGGTGCTGAACCGTTCGTTCGCCGCACTGCCACCGGCCTCGCTGCTGGCCTATGTGGCCGCGCTGGGCGCCAGCCTGCTGCTGGCGGTGCAGGTGACCGGCGATCTGAAACTGGCGCTGTGGGTGCTGGGCGGGCTGGCCGCGCTGGCGCTGGCTGCCGGCGTGCTGGGCTTTGTGCTGCTGCAGGTGCTGCGCGGCCTGCAGCACCGCCTGCACGGCAACTGGCGGCTGGGCCTGGCCGCACTGACCCGGCGCCGCCTGCTGGCGGTGATGCAGCTGGTGGGCCTGTCGCTGTCGCTGTGCGCGCTGCTGTTGCTGGCGGTGACCGGACCGGGCCTGCTGCAGCAATGGCGCGAGCGCCTGCCGGCCGATACCCCCAATTACTTCCTGATCAACATCCAGCCCGAACAGCGCGACAGCGTGCTGGCCACCCTGCAGGGCCTGGGCGCGGACGATGCCAGCATCGAACCGATGGCCACCGGGCGCCTGATCGCGATCAACGGCAAGCCGCCGCTGCGCGTGGACCAGGCCGGCGCCGAAGGCAACGGGGCGAACAACGGCCCGCGCGAGGACGACGACGAGAACCGCCCGCTGAACTTCAGTTGGCGCAGCACCTTCCCGCCGGCCAATGCACTGCTGGAGGGCCGCTTCTGGCAGGCCGACAGCACCGCGGCGGAGGCCTCGGTGGAAACCGGCTGGGCGCGGCGCTACGGCGCGCACCTGGGCGATCGCATCACCATTGCCGTCGGCGAGCAGCAGCGCGAGTTCACCGTCAGCAGCATCCGCAAGGCCGACTGGAACACCTTCCGGCCGAACTTCTTCGTGCTGCTGAATCCCAACGCGGTGGGCGATACCCCGCACAACCTGCTGTCGGCGTTCCATCTGCCCGCCGGCCAGGCCGCAGGCCTGGGTGAGCTGGTGCGCGCCCAGCCCAACCTGTCCCTGCTGGATGTGGACGCGGTGATTTCGCAGGTGCGCGATGTGATGAACCGGGTCGCGCAGGCGGTGCAGCTGGTGATGGTGTTCAGCCTGCTGGCCGGCGTGCTGGTGCTGCTGGCGGCGCTGCAGGCCACCGCCGGCGAGCGCCGCTACGACAGCGCGGTGCTGCGCACCCTGGGCGCCACCCGCCGCCAACTGCGCGGCGCCGTGCTGGTGGAATTTGGTGCGCTGGGCACCCTGGCCGCCATGCTGGCCGTGGGCGCAGCGGCGTCCATCGGCCTGCTGGTGTCGCAGAAGGTGTTCGAACTGCCGCTGCTGCCGCCCTGGCCGGGCCTGCTGCTGGGCGGCGTGCTGGGCATCGGCCTGAGCCTGCTGGCCGGCTGGTGGGGTACCCGGCGGATCCTGCACACCCCGCCGGCGCTGGCCCTGCGCGAGGCCTGAGCACCGACAGCGCGGCGTGGATGTGCAGTCCACGCCGCGCTGCGTATGCTTGCCGCCTTTCCCCCAGGGCGTACGCCGATGCCGTTCACCGCTTACCTGTACCCGGTGCTGTTGCTGGTCGCCAGCAACGTGTTCATGACCTTTGCCTGGTACGGGCACCTGAAGTACAAAAGCGCGCCGCTGATGCTGGTCATCATGGTCAGCTGGGGCATCGCCTTCTTCGAATACTGCCTGCAGGTGCCGGGCAACCGCCTCGGCAGCGCGGTGTACTCGGCGCCGCAGCTGAAGGGCATGCAGGAAGTGATCACCCTGCTGGTGTTCGCGGTGTTTTCCGCGTTCTACCTGGACCAGCCGCTGAAGTGGAACCACTGGGCCGCGTTCGCGCTGATCGTGGTAGCCGCGTTTCTGATGTTCAAGGAATAGGAATGAAGTACGGCTTCTGCCTGCGCGCCCTGCTGGTCGGCGTGCCACTGCTGCTGGCGATGTCGGCCACATCGGCCCGCACTGCGCCTGGCCATGTACCGGACCCCGTACAGGCCTTCGTACTGGACACGGTGCTGGCCGATGAGGTGCGCGCCTTCCACGAGGGCCACCAGACCTATCTGGTGGCGACCGATGTTGCGCGCACCCGCAGCGATGCCGAGGCCCTGGCCGACCTGCGCGCGGAGTTCGACCGGTTCTACCAGGGCCAACCGAAGCCGCGGAAGGAAGTAGCGCACATGGCGATCCTGGTCGCGCAGACGGCGCTGCTGCTGCCCGACCGGACTGCGTGCAGCACCGACCGCGCGCGCTGCAGCGAAGCCATCATGGGCGTTCGCACGCGCGATGACGAGGCGAGCCTGCAGGCCACCCTGCGTGCGTTCCAGGACGCCGGGCTGGACCTGGGCACCCTTGGCGGGCCGGTATCCTGAGCCGGACGCGTGCCGAGCAAGCTCGGCACCTACCCAAAGCGGAGGTAGATCCACGCCATGCGTGGATGCGGTTCACAACGCCTGCTGCTTCGCCCAAGCCACGGTCTTACCCATCGCACGCTGCAGTCCCGAAAGCGTTATGAACACGCAGAGCTCGTCCTTGGCATTGTCCTCCCCTACCCGATTGTGGACCTCGGTGCAGTCCGGGTGACTCTCGAAAATGACGATGCCGACGATGTTGCCGCAGGTCAGATGCTTAGCGGAGAAAATGTGGTTGACTTGGCTGTCTTTCGTACCATCGACGAAGAAGACGTTGTAATGCGGCTGCGGAAGTCTTCAGCACGTAAATTGGCCGCCTGGATGCCGGCCCTGAACGCGCCGAGGAAATGCTGTTCGAGACGAACATATACCTGCGGATCGGACAGGTAGGTTTCGACCACCTGGCGCTCTTGCACGTGCATCAGCGAACCTCATTTTCGAACAATGGAATCGCAAAGACACGGACCACGTCATGACCTGGGGGACCATCAGTGCGACTCTCGCAGAAGCGAAATCCAGCGAGCATGCCAGCGTCTTCGAACACGGAGCGAACAACGTCGATTTCAGCCGAAGCCACCCTGCCGGATTCGTGCCGACGGCGGTTCCCGAACGCGAGGCCCTCGGAGCCTGGATAGTAGAAGACGCTTGGAAGCAGGATGCCCTCTTGCGCGTGCAACTCGAAGTCGGTGAAGCTCAATGCGAGGAACATCTCCGAGCCCGTACCACCGCGCGCCTTGCCAGCAATGCGGACGATTGAAAGGACGTGACTGCAAAGACTGAGCAGATAGGCCGATGTCCATCGAGGCCCAAGGCGCTCCAGCACTCCATCGATCCGACTCAAGCGCGAGACAAGTTCCACCTCCTCGAAGTGGTCGATTTCGAGATAGAAGCTGTCGATGTCGTCGCAGGATTCACCGGACAACAGTTGACTGCAGAGTTCGGAGAGTTTCATCAACCGGCATGATCATGGGTGAATGAACCACCCACCCTATCGCACACCCAACCTACGATCGGAGGTTTCGAGGAAATTTGGCTAAATGCGTCAAAACAATACGCATCATGCGCCATGTAACGCGACCGCAAGCATGGATGCCACGTGCAATCGCCGGCGAAGAGCGTGCCGAGCAAGCTCGGCACCTACCGAAGCAGATGTCCGCTCAGTAGATCCACGCCACGCGTGGATGCGCTGCCGGAGAGACGCAGTCGAGCATGGCTCGACGCTACAAGGGGGCTTTTTCCACGTACTTGGCGAAGACCTCGTCGATCTGCGCGTCCTTCACCTTCTTCCCGTCCTGGATGTCCTGGGCCTGGGTGAACAGCGGGATGATCATCGCCATGCCGTCCAGCTTGGTCTTCAGGTGCACGCCCGGGGCCTGGCCAAGGAAGCCGTCCCAGCGCTGGCGCACCTTGCCCCAGTAACCGGCGGTGGCTTTCCAGTAATCGCGGGCCGGGGTGAAGTCGACCTCGGTGGTCTTGATGTAGTCGTTGAAACCGAACTCGCGGGCGATTTCCACCTGGCTGCCGTCGGCGTTGCGCTGCACCTTGGTGTTGAACTGCTCGTGGGTCCAGCCGTTCGGGGTCAGGGTGTGGCGGTTGATCACCGCCAGCGCGTTGTAGTCGCTGCGCTTGGTGTACTCACGACGCGGCAACGGGCGCCAGCTCAGATCGCTGGTCCAGGTCGCCACGTTGTTGTCATAGCTCCAGCGGCCGGTGCCGCAGTAGCGCGGCGCATCGCTCACTTCGTACACGCACTGCGTCCAGGCGCCCTGGTTCTGCGCGGCCGGGATGGTACGTACCAGCCAGGTCTGCTCGGCGCTGAATTCGAAACGGTTGGGCGCTTCGTACACCCAGTCCTGCCGCCAGTGCTTGGTCACATGGCCGCTCTTTTCATCCAGCAGCAGGTGCTGCAGCACCACACGTTTCGGGCTGTCTTCCACCACCACCACCACTTCGTTGCCGCCGCTGCGCATGGCCGGCGCGCGTTCGTAGCCCGGCTTCAGCAATACGGTTTCGTCGAAGGCGAAATCCACGGTGTACTCGCCCTGCATGGCCAGGATGCTGGCGTGGTCGCGGGCGATGTCGGAGGGCTGGGCGTGGGCTGCGCCGGTGGCGGCGAGCAGCAGCATCGCACTGGCTGTCTGCAACTTCATCGAAATTTCCTTGCTCTACGGTTCATGGAAAGGCCATCCGTGGCCGGCAGTCGTTCCATCAGGCGCGTTGCCGCGGGCGCGTGCCTACAGGCGCACCAGCGGCAGATCGTCCGGCGCGCGCGGGGCCGGGCGGCGCGCGGCGTCGGCACAGCAGCAGTCATCGACGGCCAGTTCGCCTTCCGCGCCTTCCAGGCGGGCGATGCGGCGCGCGGTGGCCGCCCCCAGCGAGGACAGCGTGGACAGGCTGGCGGCCAGCGTACGGCCCTCTTCGGCCGCATGCAGGCGCAGTGCGCACAGGCGCCAACGCTGCCCGCCCAGATGGCCGGCCAGGCGCCGCCACAGCCGTTCGCCCACGCTGCCATCGACATCGCGCGGCGGCGCCGACGGCAACGCGGCCACCAGCCGGTCCCAGGCCAGGAAATCACTGTCCGGCAGCAGGTACAGGCGCCACACGCAGCGGCCGCGGGCATCGAGGAAACACAGGCTTTCGCGCAGGCCTTCGCTGTCCACGCCCTGGCAGGCGTGGACCGAAACCGCCTGGCGCCAGCCACCGATCTCGCTGCCATCGGCGTGGTACAGGCACAGCACGGTGCCGAGCGCGGCCAGCTGCGCCGGCGTGGGCCAGACCTGCAGCGGCACCCGCGGCAGGGACGACGACAGACGACGTGCAGACAGGGCTCGGCTCATGGGATTCACCAGGAAACGGCAAGACTGGCCGACAGCGTGCGGCCGGGGCTGGTATAGCGGTCCAGTACGCTGCTGCTGGCCGACAGGGTCGAGCCAACGTTGGACCAGTCGATGTAGCGTTTGTCACCCAGGTTGAACACGCCCACGTTGAAGGTGGCGCCGGGGGCGAAGTTCCAGTGCGCCATCAGGTCGGCCACGCCGTAGCCGGCCGGGCGGTAGACCGTGGCCGAAGCGACCCGGTCCTTGCGCTTGACGAAGGTGCCGGCCAGCTCGACGCCCCAGGTATCGGTGTCGTACATCAGGCCGACCGTGCCGCGCATCGGGTCCACCGAATCCAGCGGGGTGTCTTCGGTCTTGTTGTCACCGCGCGACCAGGCCACTGCGCTGCGCAACGCCCAACCCTGCAGCGCGGGGCTGATCTGGCCGAAATCCACGCCGGCCTTCAGCTCGGCGCCGTAGATGCGCGCATCGGCGATGTTGCGCGACTGGAACACCATCAGGCCCTGCGCGTTGGTGCCGACCAGCGACTGCGACTCGATGAAATCCTTGTAGTCGTTGTAGTAGCCGCTCAGGCTGACGTACGCCGCCGGCGACAGGAAGCGCAGGCCCAGTTCCACGCCATCACTGGTTTCCGGCTTCAGATCCGGGTTGGGAATGGCGGTGTAGCCGAAGGCGAAGTTGGTGAAGCCCAGGTTGACGTCGTTGTACGGCGGCGAGCGGAAACCGCGCGAATAGCCGGCAAACAGCGACCAGGCATCGGTGAAGCGATAGACCATTCCCAGCTTGGGCGAAACGCTGGTTTTTTCCAGCCTGGTGACGGCAACGCCGGGATTATCCTGGGCGAAGATCGAATCCACGTCCGGCTTCAGCTCGTAACGGTCCACGCGTACGCCCGGCACCAGCGACAGCTTGCCGCCGGCCATGCGCATTTCATCCTGTGCATACAGGCCCAGTTCGGTGGTCTTGCTGATCGGGAAATCGCGCACCGGGAACACATCGGGCAGCAGCGTGCTGGTCACCTGGCCATTGGCCAGCACCTGATAGCCATCGCGCTTCTGCCGGATCTCGGTGCGCGCGCCTTCGAAGCCATAGGTCAGTGCGTGTTCCACGCTGCCGGTGCTGAAGGACTTGTTGAACTGCGCCTGCAGGCCATACACCTGCTGGTCGAAATTGAACTCGCGATGGCGACGGGTGCGGTTGGCACGGTCTTCGTCGGTGACCTGGGTGGTTTCGCTGTGCTGGCTGTAGACCTGCCAGTGCAGGCTGTCGGCGAATGCCTTGTCCAGCGCATCCATTTCATGGGCGAAGGACACCCGGGTGCGCTCCTGGGTGTCGTGCGCCTTCATGCCGGTGGTGGTGGTGCGATCGATCAGCGACAGCACATCGGTATCGGTGCTGTCTTCGTTGCCTTCCACGGTCAGGCGGAAGCGCTGGTCTGCGCTGGGCGCGAACACCAGCTTGGCCAGGCCGCTGCGACCGTCGCGATCCTGCGGGTTGGCCGCGGTACGGGTGTTGTCGCGGCTGCGCACGTCGCCCTGGTTGTCGGTTTCCTGGCCCTGGCGATGGTTGATGTTGACCATGCCGCTCCAGCGGTCGCCACCGAAGGCGGTGGTGATGCCGCCCAGCAGGCCTTGCCACTCACCGTCGTAGCCGAACTTCAGGCCAACGTAGCTGTCCTTGCCATCCTTCAGGTAATCGGTGGGGTCCTTGGTGACGAAGGCCACCACGCCACCCAGCGCATCGGAGCCGTACAGCGAACTGGCCGGGCCGCGCACGATCTCCACGCGCTTGAGCGTGTCCAGATCGGTGAAGTTGCGGTTGGCGTTGGAGAACGAGCCGATGCTGAAGCTGGTCGGCATGGCGATGCCATCGGTCTGGATGCGCACGCGGTTGCCGTCCAGGCCACGGATGCGGATGCTGCCCAGGCCGAAGCGGGTGGCGCTGCGGCTGGCCGACAGACCCGGCTCGTAGCGGATCAGGTCCTGGATGTCCTGCACCAGATGCCGGTCCATCTGTTCGCGGTCGATCACATCCACCGTGGCAGCCACATCGCTCACGGCGCGTTCGGTCCGCGTGGCGGTGACCTGCACGCGATCAAATTCGCGCGCGTCCGGCGCGGCATCGGCTTCGGCGGCGGCATGGGCGGACAGGGGCAGGGCCATCCACAGGGCGATCGACAGGGCGGTCTGGCGGGTCATCGGTCTTGGGTCTTCGGGCAAACAGGGGGAACCCCCGGCCACCGGCACGCAGAACGTGCACGGACAGCCGAGGGGGAGAGAGCGGGAGCGGACGGGTCGCCCACCCTGCCAGCGGGCCGGCAGGTGGGAGGGATGCGGGCGACCGGGCCGCGTTACTTGGTCAGGATCAGCTTGTCGTTGCTGGTGTGGCGCAGCCGATAGAAACGGTCGCCGTGCTGGATCAGGATTTCACGACGGCCCTTGAGCAGGGCTTCGCTGTCAATGACCTCTTCGGCCGGAACGGCACGCACCGGGCGGTCGCGGAGGGTCAGCGTTTCGGGGCGCAGCAGTACAGGTTGAGCATTCATGAGCGTCTGGACTCGTGCGAGGGACGCGATAGATGATAATGATTCTCAGTTGACAATCAACAACCATTCTCAATTCGAGCGATGAGAATATCTATTGGATTCTGAATTCCAATAGACAATGACTATTGAGTGGGTGGAGTCGAGCTTGCTCGCCTGCTCTTGCTCAGGAGCAGTCGAGCAAGCTTGACTCTACGAAAGGCGTGGCGCGCGGGTTCGGCGCCACCAGTCAGACGAACGCGGCTTCCACCCGTGCCCAGCCGGCCTCGTTCATCTGCGCCAGCACGTCCAGCGCCTGCAGGTTCTGCAGCAGCTGCGGCACGCGGCTGGCGCCGAGGATGACGCTGGACACATTCGGGTTGCGCAGGCACCAGGCAATGGCCAGGCTGGCCGGGGCATGCCCCAGCTCGCGGGCGACCTGGCTGAAGCGGCGTACCTGGGCCAGGCGCGCGGCGGCGTTGGCGCCCAGCACCAGGTCCTGCAGCCAGCCCATGCCGTCACGGCCCAGGCGCGCGTCGGCGGGAATGCCATCGTCGTACTTGCCGCTCAACAGCCCCGACGCCAGCGGCGAGAAGATGGTGGTACCCAGGCCCGGGGCTTCATACAGCGGGGCGTACTCCACTTCCACCCGCTCGCGGTGCAGCAGGTTGTACTGCGGCTGCTCCATCGACGGCCCCTGCAGGTTGTGCCGCGCGGCCACTTCCAGCGCCTGCTGGATCTGCGCGGCCGACCACTCCGACGTGCCCCAGTACAGCACCTTGCCCTGCCGCACCAGGGTGTCCATGGCATGCACGGTCTCGGCGATGGGCGCGTCCGGATCCGGGCGGTGACAGTAATAAAGGTCCAGATAGTCCACCCGCAGGCGCTTGAGCGCGGCGTGGCAGGCATCGGTTACATGCTTGCGCGACAGGCCGCGCTGGGTCGGCCGCGGGTCCTTGGCACTGCCGAAGAACACCTTGCTGGACACGCAGTAGCCGTCGCGCGGCAGCCGCAGATCGGCAATCACGTCGCCCATCACCTGCTCGGCGCGGCCGTTGGCATAGCCCTCGGCGTTGTCGAAGAAGTTGATGCCATGGTCCCAGGCGGCGGCCACCAGGTTGCGCGACTCGTCCCGGGCGACTTGGTCGCCGAAGGTCACCCAGGCGCCGAAGGACAGGGCGGAAATCGGCAGGCCGGTGGAGCCCAGGCGACGGTAGAGCATGACAATCTCCTGCTGCAGGCCCGCATCCGGGCCGGGATCGAGTCCCCATTCTACCTGTCCCGGCAACCGCCAAGCCCTTGCCGTTGCTGGCTTGTTCGGTGCCGATGGGAACCGGCAGACGGCTTTTCCTTGCTCCGGCCCCTGCCCTGCACTAGGCTTCCCGTTTTTCGCGACGCCCCAGGGGAGTCACCACATGGTCGAAGGTTTGGGCAGGATCGGCTTCGGCCTGTTCGGGTTGGCGGTGCTGATCGGCATCACCTGGCTGTTTTCCAATAACAAGCGCGCGGTGGACTGGAAACTGGTCGTCACCGGCATCACCCTGCAGATCGCGTTCGCGGCGCTGGTGATCCTGGTGCCGGGCGGCCGTGATGTGTTCGATGCCCTGGGCAAGGGCTTCGTGAAGGTGCTGAGCTTCGTCAACGAAGGCTCGGGCTTCATCTTCGGCTCGTTGATGGACACCAAGAATTACGGCTTCATCTTCGCCTTCCAGGTGCTGCCGACCATCATCTTCTTCTCGGCGCTGATGGGCGTGATGTACCACCTGAACATCATGCAGGGCATCGTGCGCGTGATGGCCTGGTCGATCACCAAGGTGATGCGCGTGTCCGGTGCGGAAACCACCAGCGTCTGCGCCAGCGTCTTCATCGGCCAGACCGAGGCGCCGCTGACCGTGCGCCCGTACATTCCGAAGATGACCCAGTCCGAGCTGCTGACCATGATGATCGGCGGCATGGCCCACATCGCCGGCGGCGTGCTGGCGGCCTACGTGGGCATGCTGGGCGGTGGCGACCCGGTGCAGCAGGCGTTCTACGCCAAGCACCTGCTGGCCGCCAGCATCATGGCCGCGCCGGCAACCCTGGTGGTGGCCAAGCTGCTGATTCCGGAAACCGGCACCCCGCTGACCCGCGGTACGGTGAAGATGGAAGTGGAGAAGACCTCCAGCAACATCATCGACGCCGCTGCTGCTGGCGCCGGCGATGGCCTGAAGCTGGCCCTGAACATCGGCGCCATGCTGCTGGCCTTCATTGCTCTGATCGCCCTGCTGAATGCCCCGCTGACCTGGATCGGTGATGTGACCGGCCTGGCTGCCGCCATCGGCAAGCCGACCAACCTGTCCACCATCTTCGGCTACGTGCTGGCGCCGATCGCCTGGGTGATCGGCACCCCGTGGGCCGACGCCACCACGGTGGGCTCGCTGATCGGCCAGAAAGTCGTGATCAACGAGTTCGTGGCCTACACCGAGCTGTCGCAGATCGTGAACGGCCAGGTGGCCGGCGTGAGCCTGTCCGACGAAGGCCGCCTGATCGCAACCTACGCGCTGTGTGGCTTTGCCAACTTCAGCTCGATCGCCATCCAGATCGGTGGCATCGGTGGCCTGGCCCCGGAACGTCGCCACGACCTGGCCAAGTTCGGCCTGCGCGCGGTGCTGGGCGGTACCATCGCTACCTTCATGACGGCCACCATCGCCGGCGTGCTGACCCATTTCAGCTGAACCCCTGTTTGAGAAAAGATTCCCTATGAGCAGCAGTGTCGTTGTCGTCGGTTCCTTCAATGTCGATCACGTGTGGCGGTGCGAAGCACTGCCGGCACCGGGTGCGACCATTGCCGGCCGTTACAGCACCGGCCCCGGTGGCAAGGGCTTCAACCAGGCCGTAGCCGCCAGCCGCGCCGGTGCCGACACGCACTTCCTGTGCGCGCTGGGCGACGACGCCGGTGGCGCCATGGCCCGTGACCTGGCCGCGCAGGATGGCTTCGCCCTGATCGCCGAGGCCAGCAGCGAGCCGACCGGCACCGCCGGCATCTACGTCGATGCCCGTGGCCGCAACACCATCGTCATCGGCCCTGGCGCCAACGCCGCGCTGAGCACCGCGTTCCTGGAACAGCAGCAGGCGCTGCTGGCCGGTGCCAAGGTGGTGCTGGTGCAGCTGGAATCGCCGGTGCAGACAATTGAGGCCGCACTGGCTGCGGCGCGCGAAGCCGGTGTGACCACCGTGCTGAACGCCGCACCGGCCGACGCCCCCTCGAGCATCGGCCTGCTGAAACTGGCCGATGTGATCACCCCGAACGAGACCGAGTTCGCCGCCCTGCTCGGCCGCCACGTGGGCGAGCGTGTGGACGCCGACGACGTGGCCGCACTGGACGGCGCCAGCCTGCACGCGCTGTGCCGCAAGCTGGTGGGCAACGGCACCGTAGTGGTCACCCTGGGTGCGGTGGGTGTATTCGTGTCGCATGCCGACGAGCAGCTGCGCGGCGATACCCAGCCCTACTACCGCGTGGGTGCCGAACAGGTGCAGGCGATCGATACCACCGGTGCCGGCGATGCGTTCAACGGCGCACTGGCCGCCTCGATCGCCCAGGTGCCGGACGCCCCGTTCGCGCGCCATGTGCGTTTCGCCAACCAGTTCGCCGGCCGTTCCACCGAAAAGGAAGGCGCAGCCGCGGCCATGCCGCGCTTCACCCCGGCTGACGTGTAAACCCACGCCCTGCGTGGATGAGAACCCCGGGCATGCCAGTGCCCGGGTTTTTTTGTGTCCGCCGCCCGCCCAGCCGCCCACCATGGCCCAGCCCTTGGGGCGGTGGAAGCAACCGTCAAGCATCTGCTGATTCCGGTGCGGCATGACCTCGGTCCGGATCGGCCTGAATGGGCGCCCCTGGCGGCGGGCCTTCGCCCCGCCCGCGCCCTACAATGGGCACATGCAGATTGGCCCGTACACCATTGCCCCCAACGTCGTGCTGGCGCCCATGGCCGGCGTCACCGACAAACCGTTCCGCCTGCTGTGCAAACGGCTGGGTGCGGGTCTGGCCGCCTCGGAAATGACCATCAGCGACCCGCGCTTCTGGAACACGCGCAAATCCATCCACCGCATGGACCATGACGGCGAGCCGGCCCCGATCAGCGTGCAGATTGCCGGCACCGAGCCGCAGCAGCTGGCCGAGGCCGCCCGCTACAACGTCGACCACGGCGCGCAGATCATCGACATCAACATGGGCTGCCCGGCCAAGAAGGTGTGCAACGCCTGGGCCGGTTCCGCGCTGATGCGCGACGAGGCGTTGGTGGCACGCATCCTGGAGGCGGTGGTGAACGCGGTGCCGGTGCCGGTCACGCTGAAGATCCGCACCGGCTGGGACTGCGACCACCGCAATGGCCCGCTGATTGCGCGGATTGCCGAAGACAGTGGCATTGCCGCGCTGGCGGTACACGGCCGCACCCGTGACCAGCATTACACCGGCCAGGCCGAGTACAGCACCATTGCCGAGATCAAGGCTGCGCTGCGCATTCCGGTCATCGCCAATGGCGATATCGATTCGCCGCAGAAGGCCGCGAAGGTGCTGCGGCAGACCGGCGTGGACGCGGTGATGATCGGCCGTTCCGCGCAGGGCCGTCCGTGGATCTTCCGCGAAGTGGCGCACTACCTGGCCACCGGCCAGGAACTGCCGCCACCGTCGCTGGCCGAAGTGCGCGACATCCTGCTGGGTCACCTTCATGCATTGCACGCGTTCTACGGCGAACCGCAGGGCGTGCGCATCGCCCGCAAGCACCTGGGCTGGTACGCCAAGGACCGCCCGGAAAACGCTGCCTTCCGCGCCGTGGTGAACCGCGCCGAAGACCCGGCCAGCCAGATCGCACTGACGGCCGAATACTTCGACCGCCTGATCGCCGGGGAGCCGGCCATGCCCACAGCCGCCTGACCACGCCGGCCCCGTCGTTATCGGACGACGGCCTCACCCCGTAGAGTCGAGCTTGCTCGACTGGCTTTCCCGAACAGTCGAGCAAGCTCGACTCTACAAGAGAACACCATGACCCCGCCGATCTCTTCCCCCACCTATCTGCACGGCTTTTCCGGCACCGAACAGCAGCGCCTGATGACCCAGGCGCGCCTGCTTGAATCGAGCATCTTCGGCCAGATCGACTACAGCGGCGCCCGCCGCTTGCTGGAAGTGGGCAGCGGCGTGGGCGCGCAGACCGAGATCCTGCTGCGCCGTTTCCCCGACCTGCACGTGACCGGCGTGGACCTGAGCGAGGCCCAGCTGGCCACGGCGCGCGAGAACCTGGCGCGCACGCCCTGGTGCAGCGACCGCTACACCCTGCAGCAGGCCGATGCCGGTGAACTGCCGTTCGAGGCGCGCAGCTTCGATTCGGCCTTCCTGTGCTGGGTGCTGGAGCACGTGCCTTCGCCTGCCCGCGTATTGAGCGAAGTCCGCCGCGTGCTGGCGCCGGGCTCGCCGGTGTACATCACCGAAGTGATGAATGCTTCGTTCCTGCTCGATCCGTATTCGCCGCACATCTGGCGCTACTGGATGGCCTTCAACGACTTCCAGTACGACCACGGCGGCGACCCGTTCGTCGGCGCCAAGCTGGGCAACCTGCTGCTGGCCGGCGGCTTCCGCGACGTGCATACCGAAATCAAGACCATCCACCTGGACAACCGCGAACCGGCACGCCGCAAGACCATGATCGCGTTCTGGGAACAGCTGCTGCTGTCGGCCGCCGACCAGCTGCTGCAGGCCGGTGCGGTGGACGAAGACACCGTCGAAGGCATGCGCCGCGAGTTCCGGCTGGTACAGAACGACCCCAACGCCGTGTTCTTCTATTCGTTCGTGCAGGGCCGCGCCACGGTGTATTGAGAACCCATCCACGCATGGGGTGGGTCTACGGGGTGTGCCAGATGCGCTGCCACATCACTGCCAGCCGGCCCTTCATCTCGGCCCGCGCCTGCGGGCTGCTGTAATCGGTGCGGCGCTGCTCGGGCACGATCGGCTGCCACTTCCCGTCGGCCTGCCGGGCGACGGCGAAGTTGAAGGTGTAGTCCGGTTCCAGGCCCATGCGCAGATCGCTCAGCACCAGCGTGCCATCGACCACCTGCGCGCGCATGAAGCCGCGATTGAACCATTGCAGGCGCTGCACCGCGGGCAGGCCCGCCACCTCGCGCAGTGCCTGTACGTTCGACGCATGCCCTTCGAACTGCATCGGACCGCTGTCGGCCAGCAGCGAACGGTCGCCCACCACGTAGCCATTGGGCGTCATCGCCACCACCCGCCACAGCAGGGTGTTGAACGGCATCGGCACCGAGAAGCGCGGCGCATCGCCCAGGCCCAGCGCGGCCAGGCTCTGTTGCGCGGCCTTGTCCACCTGCGCCTTGGCCACCAGCCCCCAGCCCAGGTACGTACTGCTGACCAGCAGCGCCACGCCCAGCACCTTGCCGGCCCAGGGCCGCGCGCGACCGAACCAGGCCAGCACGCAGCCCAGCAGCAGCCACACGGTGTAGGCCGGGTCGATGATGAACACACTGGAGCCCATTGCAGGGGGCGGCTGCAGCGGCCACCACAACTGCGTGCCGTAGACAGTGAACGCATCGAGCAGCGGATGGGTCACCAGCGCCAGCTGGATCGCCCAGAACCAGCGCAGCGGCGACTGTGCCACGCGCCCATGGCCGAAGCGCTTGAACAGCCACCAGATCGTGGCGGCCACCCAGGGCAGCACCAGCAGCGAGTGGCTGAAGCTGCGGTGCTCGACCATGTTCGCCACCGGGTCGCTGGCGGTGAAGCCGAGCCAGAGCGCGTCCAGGTCCGGCAGGGTGCCCAGCGCCGCGCCGGCCAGCAGGGCCGCGCGGCGATGGCCGGGCGGAGCGATGGCTGCAGCTACCGCGCCACCGAGTACGATCTGGGTCAATGAGTCCATGCCGCGATGCTAGCGCGAAGGCGCGCGCAGGGTCGACGTACGGCGCAACGGCGGTAGAGTCGACTGTCAGTCGACTATCGCGCGCAGCGCGGGATTTTCGCGGTGTCACAGAAGAGCAGTCGACTGACAGTCGACTCTACCCCTCGCGCTGCATCACGCGGCCTGTCGGATGCGTGCGCCTGGCAGCTCCACCAGGGCCCGGCCGTTGTGGTCGAGCAGGCGCAGGCCGCCGTCATGGTCTTCGGCCAGCGCGGTCAGGCTTTCCACCCAGTCCCCATCGTTGGCATAGACCAGGCCATCACGCTCGATCAGCGCCGCGCGATGGATGTGCCCGCAGACAATGCCATCCAGCCCCCGCCGCCGTACATCGTCCAGGCCAGCCTGCACGAAACGCTGGATGTAGCGCTCGGCGGCACTGCTGCGCCGTTTCAGGAACTCGGACAGCGACCAGTAACGCAGCCCCAGCGGGCGGCGTACCGCGTTGAACAGGCGGTTGCCAGTCAGGATGCGGTAGTACAGCCAATCACCGAAGCGTTCCTGCAGGCCGCCGAAATGGGTCACGCCGTCGTAGTCGTCGCCGTGCACCACCAGCAGGCGGCGGCCATCGGCGGTCACATGGATGGCGCGCCGGCGCACCTGCATGGCCGGCAGCATCATGCCGCAGACCTGGCGCAGCGAGGCATCGTGGTTGCCGGGAATGTAGATGATGTCGGTGCCTGCCCTGCGCAGCGCGTGCAGGGCCTGCACCACATCGCTGTGTGACTGCCGCCAGCGCGCGCCGCGGTGGGCCATCCACCACAGGTCGATGATGTCGCCCACCAGGTACAGCCGCTCACAGCGCAACCGCCCCAGGAAGCGCGCCAGTTCTGCGGCGTGGCAATGCGGCGATCCCAGGTGAACGTCAGACACGAACACGGCCCGATGGCGCGGCGGCAGCGGCGCCACCCCGCTCATGCCACCGCCCCCGCATCGCGCAGGTAGCGCTTGCGCTTGTGTGGCCGGATCGCCTCCAGGTCCACCTCGATCAAGCCGTCGATGGAATCGCTGAAATCCGGATCGACGCCAAACGCCAGGAAGCGGGCACCTCCGGGTTCGCACAGCTCGGTGTATTGCCGGTACAGCGTCGGCACCATCGTTCCCAGTGCGGCCAGGTTGGCCTTCAGCACCTCGAACGCACCGGCAGCGTCCAGTTCACCGTAACTCGGCGGCGCGGCGAAATACTGGAACGGGCGATGCGATTCGACCAGACCCTGCGCCCCGCCGTGATAGCGCTGGTAGTAAGCCACCAGCTGCTCGCGCGCATCGCGCGGCAAAGCCGCACTGATGGACACCGCGCCGAACAGGTAGCGGATGCCCGGCTGGCACTGCAGGTAGGCACCGATGCCCTGCCACAGATAATCCAGGCTGCGGCTGCCCCAGTAATCGGGCACCACGAAGCTGCGGCCCAGCTCCAGCCCTTCGGCGATGCGTGGAATGGCATCATCGGAATAGCGGAACAGCGAAGCGCTGTAGAGGCCGCCCAGACCACGGCGGGCCAGCGCCTGGGCGCCGCGCATGATGCGGTAGGCACCGGCAATACGTTGCGCCACCGCATCCCAGATCACGATGTGCTGGTAGTCCAGGTCGAACGCATCCAGATCGCGTGCGCGTCCGGTGCCCTCGCCCACGCGGCGAAAGGTCAGTTCGCGCAGGCGCCCCAGTTCCAGCAGCAGCGGGCAGCCCGCTGCGCAGCGCGCCAGCAGGATCTGCTTGCCGTCACCGGTCTGTCCCAGCTGCTGGGCCGCCGCCACGGCCCTGGCCACCTCGGCCGGCGGCAGCGGTGCGGCCAGCGGTTCCTGCGCCGGCGCGGCCACGTCGCTGCAGCGCAGGGCGTACAGCGCGCGCCGCACGGCCAGCAGCTGGGCGCTGGCATCACCATGGGCCAGCTGCATCGGCTGGCCGATCTGCAGCCGCAATGGGCGCCCGCGGCGAGCGAACATCTCGCGCGCCAGCAAGGCGGTGCCGGCCGGCTTGAACAAGGCCGAGGCGCTGTAGAACAGCAGTGAATTGCGCGCCTGCACCCGTACCGGCAGCACCGGCGCCGACGATGCGCGGGCGAAACGGACGAAGCCACGCTGCCAGCGCCCATCGCGGATGCCACGCACCGACAGCCGCGACACTTCACCGGCGGGGAACACGATCACGCACTGTTCGGCGGCCAGCGCCTGTTCCACTGCCTGCAGGCTGGCGCGCTGCACCTTGCCGCCCAGCATGCGCACCGGCAGCAGCAGCTCCCGCAGCGGCGCCAGCGCACCCAGCAGGTCGTTGGCCACGATGCGGACATCGCGCCGCACCCGGCCCACCGCATCCAGAAGGGCCAGCGCGTCCAGCGCCCCGGACGGATGGTTGGCCACGATCAGCAGCCGCCCCTGCGCCGGGATGCGATCCAGGGCGTCGGATTCCAGCTGGTAGGGGCTGCCCAGGAAATCCAGGCTCGCAGAGACGAAGTCGAATCCGCGCAGGCCTTCGCTGCGCTGCAGGAAGGCCTCGATGCGGTCCAGCCGCGACCAGCGACCGATACCGCGCAGCAGGGGCCGGGCGAACTGCCCCCGGCGGCCATGGAACCATTCGGGGAAGCGTTGCTGGAGGCGCTGCTGCAGTTCCTGCATGGCGTGCTCGCGGGTGCCCGGCGGCCGGATTGGCGCAGAGCCTGCGCCCCCGCCAAGGCAGGCAGATGGCGGTTTGGCGGCAGAAAAATGACGGCCCTGCCCCGCGCATCCCCCCGGCCCGACGGCCTGCCAATGGTCACGCCAATGGAACACTGCCCCTGCAACATCAGGCACTTGCGCCCCGCAGGGCCCGTGAAGATGGGCACACCGCCTTAACCACCGGCAACCTGTCCGGGTTCACAATGCACAGGCGGCGCACCCCGTGTATCATGCGCGCCCATCTTTCCATCCGAATCAAGGGATATACCGCCTGATGTCCAGCTATCTCTTCACCTCCGAGTCGGTCTCCGAAGGCCATCCGGACAAGGTTGCCGACCAGATCTCCGATGCGGTGCTGGACGCGATCCTGACCCAGGACCAGCGCGCGCGCGTGGCCTGCGAAACCATGGTCAAGACCGGTGTTGCCATCGTCGCCGGTGAAATCACCACCAGCGCATGGATCGACCTGGAAGCGCTGACCCGCAAGGTCATCACGGACATCGGCTATGACAGTTCGGACGTCGGCTTCGACGGCGCCACCTGCGGCGTGCTGAACCTGATCGGCAAGCAGTCGCCGCACATCGCCCAGGGCGTGGACCGCAAGAAGCCCGAAGAAATGGGCGCTGGCGACCAGGGCCTGATGTTCGGCTACGCCACCAACGAAACCGACAGCTACATGCCGGCGGCCATCCACCTGTCGCACCGCCTGGTGGAACAGCAGGCCAAGATCCGCAAGAAGCGCAACTCGCCGCTGTCCTGGCTGCGCCCGGACGCCAAGAGCCAGGTCACCCTGCGCTATGAAAACGGCGAAGTCTCGGCCATCGACGCGGTGGTGCTGTCGACCCAGCACGCCCCGGGCATCAAGCAGAAGGACCTCATCGAGGCCGTCCGCGAAGAGATCATCAAGCCGGTGCTGCCGGCCAAGTGGCTGCACAAGGGCACCAAGTTCCACATCAACCCGACCGGCAAGTTCGAGATCGGCGGCCCGGTGGGCGACTGCGGCCTGACCGGCCGCAAGATCATCGTCGACACCTACGGCGGCTGGGCCCGTCACGGTGGTGGCGCGTTCTCCGGCAAGGACCCGTCCAAGGTCGACCGTTCGGCTGCCTACGCTGCCCGCTACGTCGCCAAGAACGTGGTGGCCGCCGGCCTGGCCGACCGTTGCGAAGTGCAGGTCTCCTACGCCATCGGCGTGGCTGAGCCGACCTCGATCTCGGTCACCACCTTCGGCACCGGCAAGATCAGCGACGACAAGATCGAGAAGCTGATCCGCAAGCACTTCGACCTGCGCCCGTACGGCATCATCAAGATGCTGGACCTGATCCACCCGATGTACCAGCAGACCGCGGCCTATGGCCACTTCGGCCGCAAGCCGAAGGAGTTCAGCTACCTCAACGGCGAAGGCGAGACCGTCAACGCCACGGCCTTCTCCTGGGAGAAGACCGACCGCGCCGCCGCCCTGCGCGCCGACGCCAAGCTGAAGTAAAGCCGACGGGTAGAGCCGACTGTCAGTCGGCTGACCTTGAAGAAGGGCCGCGAAAGCGGCCCTTCTGCTTTCTGGCAGCGCCGGCCACTACCTGCGACGGCATGCAGCCCGCCGGCCACCTTGCAAATCAGCCCCCGCCACGCCAGCATGCAGCCCTCTATCAAGGAAGATGGCGCATGATGTCCCGACTGTTCGACCGCTGGTTCAAGGACAAGCCCACCCCCGAGGCATTTGCCGCGAAAGTCATCCAGACCGCACGCCGGCTGGGCATCGACAAGCCGCTGGAATACCAGGCTGATCAGTTCCGCATCGCCTACGACGGCGGTTCGTTCTTCAACCTGCACAACGCCTACTGTGCCTATCTGGACGTGGAACGCGGCCGCCAGCGCGACGTACTGGAACGCTTCACCAGCATCCTGGGCATGGCAAGCGAGGAACCGCTGCCGTTTACCGAGATCCGCGACCGGCTGCGCCCGGTGATCCGCAACCGCAACCTGCTCGACCAGATCATCCTGCAGGAGATGGAAGAGAACGGCTTGGACGCCCGGGTGTCCCTGCAGTACCGCCCGCTCACCGGGGAATGCGTGGAACTGCTGGCCGTGGACTACGACCAGCACACCGCTACCCAGACCCGCGACCTGCCCGAGGAATGGGGCATCACCCTGGACCAGGCACTGGCGATCGCGCGCGACAACCTTCGTGCACTGGACGATGCGCCCTTCGTCGAGATCGCCCCGGGGCTGTTCCGCTCTACCTGGAGCGATGCCTATGACAGCAGCCGCGTGCTGCTGCCCGAACTGCTGCACCGCCTTCCCCTGGCAGGCCCGCCGGTGTTCATGCTGCCCACCCGCGACGTGCTGCTGGTGGCCGGCGAACGTGATGAAGACGCGCAGCAGGCAATGGTTGCCGAGGCCAGCGAGGCCTTGGACGATGGCCGGGTGATCAGCGGCGACATGCATCACTACGTGGAAGGCCAGCTGCAGCCCTTCACCCCGGCCAGCGAAACACTGCAGCAGGCACTGCGCGCCCTGCGCCTGCAGCTGCACGCGGGGCTGTACGCCACCCAGAAAGAGCAGCTGGACAAGGTGCATGCGCTGCACGCGCACGACGTGTTCGTGGCCAACTTCATCGTCGACGGCAGCAACCATATCTCCATCGGCTGCTGGTCCGAAGGCGTGGAGACCTCACTGCCGCAGACCGACTTCATCGCGCTGGTGGTGGAAGAGCGCGATACGCAGATGGTGGAGTGGCACGTGGCAATGCGCGAATTCGGCCACCTGCTGGAAGCCGATACCCGACACATCCACCCGCCGCGCTACCTGACCCGCGGCTTCCCCGACGCGGACCTGCGCACGCGCGTGCAGCCCGGCTGACGTCTCCCGTGCCATCGGCGCGGGCGGCACGCCCGGCCCGCGCCCGATACAATCGGGCCATGTCGACCGAACTCAAATCCCACCAGCTGTCCATGACCGTGCTGATGTCGCCGGACATGGCCAATTTCTCCGGCAAGGTCCATGGCGGCGCGATCCTGCGGCTGCTCGACCAGGTGGCCTATGCCTGTGCCAGCCGCTACGCCGGCAGCTACGTGGTTACCCTGTCGGTGGACCAGGTGATGTTCCGCCAGCCCATTGCGGTGGGTGAACTGGTCACCTTCCTGGCCTCGGTGAACTACACCGGTACCTCGTCGATGGAAATCGGCGTGAAGGTGGTGGCCGAGGACATCCTCAAGCGCAGCGTGCGCCACGCCAACAGCTGCTTCTTCACCATGGTGGCCGTGGACGAGACCGGCAAGCCCACCGCCGTGCCGCCGCTGCAGCTGGAAACCAGCGACGAGCGCCGCCGCCACGCCGCTGCGCTCATCCGCCGCCAGCTGCGCCAGGAAATGGAACAGCGGCACCTGGAACTGCTGGCCTCGAACCCGCCGTCGCCGGAAGGTTGAAGGGGCTGCCGGCCAGCGGCCGGCACTACCCTTGCTGTTCGGGCAGATAGGGCGACCGGAACTGTTCGATGTTCAGCAGCGGATCGACCTGTGCCAATGCGGCCGACGCGTCTACCGACGACACCACGTACAGGTAGTAGTCGTAACCGAAGTGAACTTCGGCGCTATTGCTCACCAGCTTGCACCAGATGACGTTGCGCAGCACGTCGCGCGCCACCTGCTCGATCCCATCGAGATCCAGCGGCTGGCCCTCCTGGTAGAGGTGCGAGTCACGCCGTTCAAGCGACTGGATGCTCAGTGACTCGACACCGATGCCGATGCAGAAACGCCTGATCGCGTCCAGATAGGCATCCTCGACAACGAGGTAATCCTCGATGCTCACCCGCTTGCCGACATCGCTGAAGTCAGTCCACGTTTCGGGCGGTGAGCACAGGTACCCCTCGGGCATCCGCTGCCAGTATTTGGTGATACGCCAGGAATGCTTCATGGGGCCGGAGGATACCGGAAGGCGCGGGGCAAGCCGTGCATCCGACATCGCGGGGTTGCCGGCAAACGGCCGGCACCCCCCATTGCGCATCACCCGGTGTTCTGCACGCCCTGCGAAACCCCGTTCACGCACGCCACCAGTGCGCGCAGCAGATCGTCGTCCTGGCGCCCGCTGGCCCGCCAGCGCTGCAGCAGATCGACCTGCAACACACTGATCGGGTCCACGTAGGGATTGCGCAGGCGGATCGACAGCGCCAGCCGCGCATCGTGGTCCAGCAGGGTCTGCTGGCCCATCAGCGCCAGCAGCCAATGCCGGGTCAGCTCAAGCTCACGCTGCACCTGCGGGAAGAACCGCCCGTGCAGGTCACCGGACAGCAGCGAGAACTGCTCGGCAATGGTGATATCGCCCTTGGACAACACCATGGCGATGTCATCCAGGAACGTGCGGAAGAACGGCCAGTCACGCGCCATCGTGCGCAGGGTCGTTTCATGCCCCGCATCGACCGCCGCCTGCAAACCGCTGCCCACGCCGTACCAGCCGGGAATGACCGCGCGCGCCTGGCTCCAGGCAAACACCCAGGGAATCGCGCGCAGGTTGCCCAGCGCGGCATCCTGGCCGAGCCGCCGCGAGGGCCGCGAGCCCAGCGTCATCCGCTCGATCACGTCGATCGGCGTGGCCGTGCGGAAGTAGTCCATGAACTGCGGTTGGCCGACGAACGCCCGGTAGACCTCACTGCTGGCGGCAGCCACCTGGTCCATCACCGGCCGCCAATCGTCTTCGCGCGGCTCGGCCGCACGCGGGCGCAGGCTGGCGCGCAGCACCGCGCCGGTGGACTGCTCGAGCGAGCGCAACGCCAGCGCGCGGATGCCGTACTTGCGGTGGATCACCTCGCCCTGCTCGGTCACCCGCAGGCGGCCATCGACGCTGCCACGCGGCGAGGCATCGACCGCATGGGTCGTCTTGCCACCGCCGCGGCTGATCGAGCCGCCACGGCCGTGGAAGAAGGTCAGGCCGATGGACTGTTCGGCGGCCACTTCCAGCAGTTCCACCTGGGCACGCTGCAGGCCCCAGCGCGATGCCGCGATGCCGCCGTCCTTGCTGCTGTCCGAATAGCCCAGCATCACCATCTGCACATCGCCCCGTGCGCGCAGGTGTGCGCGATACACCGGGTCGGCCAGCAGGTCACGCAGGGTAGCGGTACCGCGCTTCAGATCGTCCACGGTTTCAAACAGCGGGGCGATATCCAGTGGCACCGCGCCCTCGTCATCGACCAGGCCGCCGCGCCGCGCCAGCGCCAGCACGGCCAGCACGTCGCTGCGGTCATGCGCCATGGAAATGATGTAGCTGCCCACGGCATCGGCACCGTGGCGCGCGCGCGCATCGGCCAGCGCCGCGAACACGGCATCCAGGCGCGCGTTGCCTTCATCGCTGCCGGCCGGCAATGGTGTTTCGCCGCTGGCGTGCGGGCCCAGCAACCGCGCCCGGCCCAGCGCGTCCAGCGCCTTCCATGCATCGTCACCGCCCAGCACCGCCGCCAGCGCGCGCGCATGCACGCTCGATTCCTGGCGCACGTCCAGCCGCGCCAGATGGAAGCCAAAGGTCTTCACCCGCCACAGCAGTCGCTGCACCGCAAAGCCACCGGCATGCTCGCCGCGGTTGGCACGCAGGCTGTCCAGGATCAGCTGCAGATCCTCGATCAGCTCATCGGGGCCAGCGTAGGCGCCTTCGCCGTCATCCAGCGTGGCCTGCACGCGCGCACGCATACGGTCGTTGAGCAGGCGGTAGGGCATATCGGCATGGCGCGGCCGCGACTGCACCTGCGGCAACTGCTGCTGGTACTGCGCCACGCGCGCCTGCAGTGCTTCGCTCACCGCCACCCGCTCGGTGGACTGGCTGAGCAGGCTGGCCAGCTGCAGCAGTTCCTTCTGGTAACGCCCCAGCACCGCCTGGCGCTGCGCATCCAGCGTGTTGCGGATGGTGCCGGCATCGACATTGGGATTCCCGTCCATGTCGCCGCCCACCCAGGTGCCGAAGCGCAGCAGGCGCGGCAGCGGCAGTTCCTGCCCATACGTATCGCGCAGCGCCTGCTGCAGCGATTCGTACAACACCGGAATCACCCGGTACAGCACCTGCACCAGATAGAAGCCCACGTGTTCGCGTTCGTCATCCACGGTGGGCCGCACCGGCGATGAATCGGTGGTCTGCCACGAGGCGGTCAGCGCCATGCGGAAGCGCGCGGCGTCGGCGGCGGCTTCACCGGGCGTGCGCTGGCCATCCAGGTTGTCCACCAGGCTGGCCACCATCAACTGTTCTTTTTCCAGCAGTGCACGGCGCACCGCTTCGGTGGGATGGGCGGTGAACACCGGTTCGATGTCGATGCGCGGCAACCACTGCGCCAGTTCGTCCAGGCTCACGCCCTGCGCCTTCAGGTGCTGCAGCGCGTCCTGCAGGCCGTCAGGCTGCGGCGCGGCGGTACCGGCACGCTGGTAATCGCGGCGGCGGCGGATGCGGTGCACGCGCTCGGCAATGTTCACCACTTGGAAGTAGGTACTGAACGCACGCACCATGGTTTCGGCCTGCTGCGGCGTACGCCCGGCCAGGCCCTGTGCCAGTTCGGCCAGCGGCGCCTGGTTCTCGCGGCGGGCAATGGCGCGGGTGCGCACATCCTCCACATCATCGAGGAACGCGGCGGAGACTTGTTCCACCAGCAGATCGCCAACCAGTGCGCCCAGCCGGCGCACATCATCGCGAAGCGGAAGATCGGGGGAAGCGAATTCGATGCTGCTGCGGTACTCGTTCATCGGCGACGCACGAACCTCTGGGCATGATCCGTCGCCAAGCCTACCCCAGTTCGCCGCCGTTGCTGCGGCGCGAAAATGGTTTCATCTGCACGTATCGTCCGGCTACGGATATACCAATCGGGGAGATACTGAAGGGGCAGAGTCGACCGTTGGTCGACCATCGCGCGCAGCGCGGGATTTCGGCAGTCGAGCATGGCTCGACTCTACATCGGCGGCCCCCATCGCAGGGGCCGCCGTCAAACACGCGTCAGCGCTTCTTCTTCGCCTTGCCCTGCGGCACCGGTCCCAGGGTCTGTTCCAGCCAGCGCTCGCTTTCGGCCAGCATGGTCATGATCGATTCGCGTGCGCGGTAGGCATGCGATTCATTGGGCAGCATCACCAGCCGCGCAGTGCCGCCCAGGCCCTTCACCGCCGCGAACATGCGCTCGCTCTGGATCGGGAATGTGCCGGAGTTGTTGTCGTCCACGCCGTGGATGAACAGGATCGGATCCTTGATGTCACCGGCGTAATTGAACGGCGACATCTTCTGGTAGACCTCCTGCGCCTGCCAGTAGTTGCGTTCCTCGGCCTGGAAACCAAACGGGGTAAGCGTGCGGTTGTAAGCGCCGCTGCGAGCGATGCCAGCCTTGAACAGGCGGGTGTGGGCCAGCAGGTTGGCGGTCATGAACGCACCGTAGGAATGGCCACCGATGGCGATGTGGTCACGATCGGTCACGCCACGGCGCACCACCTCGTCCACCGCGGCCTGCGCATTGGCCACCAGCTGTTCGATGTAGGTGTCGTTGGGTTCCTTGTCGCCCTCGCCGATGATAGGCATGGTCGGGCTGGCCAGCACCACGTAGCCCTTGGCCAGGAACGCCTGCGGCCCCCAGTAGCTGACCGCGTTGAAGCGGTACGGCGAATCGGTCACCTGGCTGGCCGCGGCGGCACTCTTGAACTCGCCCGGGTAGGCCCACATCAGCAGCGGGCGCGGGCCATCGCGCTTGGGGTCGTAGCCTGGCGGCAGCAGCAATGTGGCGGTCAGGTCCACGCCGTCGGCACGCTTGTAGCGGATCTGCTCCTTCTGCACGCCCTTCAGCTGCGGCAACGGGTGGGCGAAGTGGGTCAGCGCGCGCGGCGCGGCGCTGGCATCGGCCAGCGACTGCACCTGGTAGTTGGCCGGCTCGTCGGGGCTTTCGCGGGTCAGCAGCAGCGAGGTGCCTTCCTGGTCCAGCAGCGCAACCGGCAGCGAATAGGCCGGCGCCTGCGAATGGAACAGGCGCGTGGCCTGGCGGCTTTCGATATCGAAGCGGTCCACGAACGGACGGTCGCCTTCCGGCGAAGCGCCCTGCCCGTACAGGAAGATGCTGCGGCCATCGGCGGTGGTCTGCAGGCGCGCGCGACCGTTCACATCGCGTACCACGCCGGCACGGCCGGGATCGTTGTAGCGGTCCTGGGCGTCGCGGTCCCACAGCAGCTGCGGCGCCTGCGCGGCATCGTCCGGGGCGATGCGCCAGGTCTTGCTGTTGCGGGTCTTCCACCACGACTCATTGAGCAGGGCCAGGTCGCCGCGGCCCCAGGTGATGCCAGCGAAACGGCTGCCCAGCTGAGCCAGGGTCACCGGCGGCTTTTCAAACGGCGCGGCCTGCATGAACACCGCATCGCGCACCTTCGCTTCGCGGTTCGGATCGCCGCCGTCCTGCGCCTCGGCCCAGACCAGGGTGGCGCCGGCGTCGGCGCGCCAGCTGATGTCACGCACGCCGGTCACTTCGGCATCGTTGCCGGTCGGAAGGCCTTCCACCAGCGGCCGCACGGCCACGGTGTGGGCCAGCTGGCCGTTGCGGTCCAGCACTTCGATGCGGCGCGGGAAGCTGCCCACCGGCACCACGTAGGAATACGGACGCTGCACACGCTGGCTGAGCAGGTAGTTGCCATCGGGCGATACGCTGAAATCCAGGTAGATGCCCGCCGCACCCAGCGCGCGGGTCTGCCCGTCCAGGCCGACCTGCATCGGCTGGGCCTTGGCGTAGTAGTCGAACAGGCGCGCATCGGCCTCGTTCTTCAGCAGGTCCTGGTAGGTGCGGATGGACACCACGCCGCTGCTCTTGCCGGTCTGCTGCACGGCCGGGCCGGTGGGCACGCCATCGGCCGGCGGCGGATCACCTGCTCCGGCCACGCGGGTCATGACGATCAGCCCGCGGCTGTCAGGCAGCCACTGGTAGCCCTCGCCGAACACCGTGTTCAGACCGGCCTGCAGGCGGCGGGCGCTGCCAGCGGCCACGTCCACCAGCCACAGTTCGTTGGCACCGCTGGCCGCGTCCACTTGGTTGAAGGCCAGCCACTTCTGGTCGGGCGACCAGGCCAGGCCGGCAATCGACAGCTGCGCCGGCAAGCCGCTGATCTGCCGCTCCTTGCCGTCGGCCACGTTCATCAGCCACAGCTTCTGGCCGAAGCTGAAACGGCTGTCGGAGAAGGTACGCGGGTTGATGCGCACGCCGGCCAGCTTCAGTTCCGGCTGCGCCACCACCTGGATCGACGGCAGCGGCGGCATCTGCATCAGCGCGGCCACGTCGCGCCGCGGCGACAGGGACAGCGTGGGCGCACGCGGCGCGTCCACCACTGCCTGCAGCGCGGCCGACGGCAGTTCGTAGCCGGCGGCGGCCTGGGCGGCAGCGGCCGGGGCGATACCGGCCGACCAGGCCAGCGGCGCTACGGCCAGCAGGGCCATCGACAGGACCAGACCGGTCCAGCGCCGCTGGCGGCGCGCGTGCTTGCTCATCGTTCTTCCTGTTTCGGTGCGTGAATATCCCGACCTTAACAGGCAGCGCCACGGCCCCCATCTGCCGATGGTTGGGGGCCGCGATATACTGGGCGTTCTCCCCTGCCGAGGGGCGCTGCGACCGGAACCCATGAGGCCCGGCCAGGCTCGGTAAGGTGGCTTTGTAACAACGGCGCCCGGCTAGATGCGAGCACCCGCTCGTCCACAACCGGAGCTACTGCATGAACGCTGTTGCCAAGACCTTCTCCACCGAAGGTGACTACAAGATCCGCGACATCACCCTGGCAGACTGGGGTCGCAAGGAACTGGACATCGCCGAGCATGAAATGCCGGGCCTGATGTCGATCCGCCGCAAGCACGCCACCAGCCTGCCGCTGAAGGGCGTGCGCGTGACCGGCTCGCTGCACATGACCATCCAGACCGCGGTGCTGATCGAGACCCTGAAGGACATCGGCGCCGACGTGCGCTGGGCCTCGTGCAACATCTTCTCGACCCAGGACCACGCCGCTGCGGCCATCGCCGCCACCGGCACCCCGGTGTTCGCCTGGAAGGGCGAAACTCTGGAAGAGTACTGGGACTGCACCCTGGACGCGCTGACCTTCACCCTGGCCGACGGCACCCTGACCGGCCCGGAGCTGGTGGTGGACGACGGCGGTGACGTGACCCTGCTGATCCACAAGGGCTACGAGCTGGAGAACGGCAGCGACTGGGTCAACACCGCCTCGTCCTCGCACGAAGAACAGGTCATCAAGAACCTGCTCAAGCGCGTTGCCACCGAGCGCCCGGGTTACTGGGGCCGCGTGGTCAAGGACTGGAAGGGCGTCTCCGAAGAGACCACCACCGGCGTGCACCGCCTGTACCAGCTGGCCCAGGCCGGCACCCTGCTGATCCCGGCGATCAACGTCAACGACTCGGTCACCAAGAGCAAGTTCGACAACCTGTACGGCTGCCGCGAGTCGCTGGCCGATGGCCTGAAGCGCGCGATGGACGTGATGCTGGCCGGCAAGGTCGCCGTGGTCTGCGGCTACGGTGACGTGGGCAAGGGCTGCGCCGCCTCGCTGCGCGCCTATGGCGCGCGCGTGATCGTCACCGAGATCGATCCGATCTGCGCCCTGCAGGCGGCGATGGAAGGCTATGAAGTCAACACCATCGAATCGACCCTGGGCCGTGCCGACCTGTACGTCACCACCACCGGCAACAAGGACATCATCCGCATCGAGCACCTGAGCGCGATGAAGGACCAGGCCATCGTCTGCAACATCGGCCACTTCGACAACGAAATCCAGGTCGATGCGCTGGTGGCGTTCCCGGGCGTGAAGCACGTGAACATCAAGCCGCAGGTGGACAAGTACATCTTCCCGGCTTCTGATGGAAGTGCTGGTAATGCGATCTTCCTGCTGGCTGAAGGCCGCCTGGTGAACCTGGGCTGCGCCACCGGCCACCCGAGCTTCGTCATGTCCAACTCGTTCGCCAACCAGACCCTGGCCCAGATCGACCTGTGGGCCAACAAGGACAGCTACGAGAAGAAGGTCTACCTGCTGCCCAAGCACCTGGACGAAGAAGTGGCCCGCCTGCACCTGGAAAAGATCGGTGTGAAGCTGACCACCCTGACCCAGGAACAGGCCGATTACATCGGCGTGCCGGTGCAGGGCCCGTTCAAGCCGGACCACTATCGCTACTGATCGGCCGATGCAGCCACGCATGGCGTGGCTCTACAAAGGCCGCGGGGTCGGATCCCTTTCCGCAGGAAAGGGCTCTGCCCCCCGCAACGGATACACACAGAACGGGCGCCTTCGGGCGCCCGTTCTGCGTTCCGCGCGCCCTGTCACAGAGCCCTACGAAGTCGCTTGCTACGCTTCCCCCCCCTGCGGCCCCGCCGCAGCTGTTCCAGTGCCCAGCCCGCTCCGTGCGGCCGCCACGGCGCCCCCGTTCCATGGTTCGCCCCATGCCTGCCGCCCGCAGGCCATGCGCCAGGACGCAGACATCAAAGGATCGACATGCAGCGCAGCAGTGAACGTATGACCCGGGCCCTGAAGCCCCTGATGACCCTGTGCTGGGTGGCCCTGCTGGCCGCCTGCACCCCGCCGTCCAGCGACGCCCAGGCCACCGCCCCGGCTGCCGGCCCCGCAGGCAGCACCGCCTGTGCCGATGGCGCATCGCCGGCGCAGACCCTGATCTGCAAAGACCCGGCCCTGACCGGCCTGGACGCGGACCTTGGCAAGGCCCTGGCCACCGCACAGGCCACCCTGGACAGTGCAGGCCAGACCAGGCTGCAGGCCGAGCAGCAACGCTGGACCCAGCACACGCGCGACCTTTGCGGCGACGCACAGTGCCTGCAGCAGGTGTTCGCCGACCGCATCAAGGTGCTGACCGCCACCCGTGACGGCCTGATCGACCAGGACGCCTGCGAAACGCCCGACGGCCAGCAGCAGTGCGTGGACACGCTGGTCCTGCGCGACCCCAACAGCCAGCTGGCAGCCTTCAATACGCTGCTGGGCGAAAACGGTCAGGAAGGCCGACTGCTGGGCTGCAGCGCCGCCACCAACATGGGCGGCGGCCCCAACGCCCTGCTGGCGGCCAACTGCACCCAGGAAACCACCGCCGGAAAGCGCAACGTGCAGCTGTGCAGCAACCAGATGGTCGGCCAGTTCGCGCTGGAGCCGGCACCGGCCGCCTACGGCACCCAGGCCACCCGCCAGCTGCTCGGCTTCACCCAGCAGCACTGCGCCGGCTGAGATCCGCCGTGCGCGCCCGGCTCTTTTTCCCTCTTTGAAGGACCATGACCATGGCAACGGATTCCACACTTACCCGCGAACAGCTGTCCACGCTGTTCCTCAACACTGAGCTGGGCGGCAATACCCGCCACCTGGACCACTTCGCGTACGCGCAGAAGGGCGCCAGCACCTACTCGTTCGGGCTGGTGCAGTTCGACGTTGGCGGCAACCCGCAGGCCCGGCGCTTCCTGCGCGACAACGGCTTCACCGCCGGTGACATCGAACTGCTGTCGCAGCAGGGCGGGCTGAGCACCCAGCAGCTGGCGGGGCTCGACGCCAAGCTGCAGGCCATTCCGCAGGCGAAGATGGACGAGCTCACCAACGCCAAGCTGGACAGCGCCATCGAGCGCGTCGACGACGCCATCGCCAAGGTGCGTGCCACCAACCCGGCCGCCGCCGATGCCATCGCGGCCAACCCGGAACTGCAGCTGGCCATGGCCGACTACGACAATCAGTTCGGCAGCATGGGCCCGCAGTTCATCAACTATCTGGCCGGCAACGCGGAAAAGCTGCAGGGCGGCACCATCCAGGCCGGCAATCCGCCGACCCGCGGCGACGTGCAGAACTTCGTCGATGCAACCAAATACGGCATCCAGGCGCCGGGCGCCGTGGCCAGCCGCGATGAGCGCTTCGACCGGGCCATGACACAGATCGGCATCACTCCCACCCATGCCCCCTCGCACGGTTCGCCCGGCACGCCTGCGGGCAACGGCGTGCTGATCAACGGCAGCAAGGGCGATGAGGTGCAGGCCATGCAGCAGAAGCTGTCGGACCTGGGCTACCTGGGCAGGGACGGCAAGCCGCTGGTGGCCGATGGCGATTTCGGCCCCGGCACCCTGGAAGCGGTCAAGCAGTTCCAGCGCGACCACCAGCTCACTGTCGACGGCAAGGCGGGCGACGGCACCCTGGGCGCGCTGGATGCAGCCACCCAGCAGCACGCGCAGGCGGTCGAACAGCAACGCGCAGCGGCCGAACCGACCATGGCCAGCCCGGGCCACGCCGACAACCCGCGTTACCAGCAGGTCGTGGAAAAGCTGGAAGCGCTGGAAGATCAGCGCCGCCAGGGCGGCCTGTCGCCGCTGTTCAATGACCGCAACCAGCTCGAGAACGCTGCTGGCCAGGTGGCTTACGAGTCCAAGGTGGCCGGCATGAGCCAGGTCGACACCGTGCTGGCGCGGCCGGACAACCAGGGCGTGTTCGCGGTGCAGGGCCAGCTCGGCGATCCCGCCATGCACCGCACCTACGTCGACCTGTCGCAGGCGGTGAACCAGAACCTGCAGGACAGCACGCGGCAGAGCCAGGCGCTGGACAACGAACTGTCGCAGCGGCAGACCCAGGAACAGATTCAGACCCAGCAGTCGATGTCGCGCTGATTCCGCGTAACGGGGTCGGATACCTTCCCACCGGAAAGGGCTTCGACCCCATGGCCTGGATCTACATGCGCTGCCGGTCATCGCGCAGCGCACTCTTGCACCGCGCGGCGAAGTCGCGCCGCCAGGAATCCAGATCAAATCCTTCGCGCTGCTGGAATGACACGGTCTCGCTGCTCAGCGCGTAGCAGCGGTTCTGGCTCACACGCAGTGCCGCCAGCGTGTCGCCTACCTGCCAGCACTGATCAATGCACGCCTGCATCAGCGCATAGTCCGGGTTGGTCTTGGCGCCACCGAAGGCGAATCCCATCTGCTGGGCCATCACCAGCACGGGATCGCCGCCAGCATCGGCTGCACGCAGGATGCGCAGCACGCCAGGCTCGGGAATACCGAACGCCCAGTTCGCCAGAATGGCGGCACGTGCCGCCGCCTGGGCCGCTGCATGCTGGCCCAGGCGCATCTGCTGCCCTGCCAGCATCGCCCATGCGCGCTGCAACTCCGGAAAGCGGCTGCAGGCCTCCTGCAGCTGCGTGACCGCCTGGGCCGGCTCAGCGGCCTGCACATGCCGCTGCGCGCGCTCGATCAAGGGCAACGGCGATTCCGCATCCGGGACCGCGTGCCCATGCGGCGCCCCGCCCTCATCGTCGTCTTCCTCCGCGCCACCGGCATCCAGCCACTGCGCGAAGACATCCAGCGATGAATGGCGGAAGACCATGCGCCCTTCGTCATGGAACATTTCGCAGACCACGGGCGGCTCAGCCTCGCGACCCAATGGCCAGTACAGACCGAACTGATCACCGTTGCCCAGCGCACCTTCGGCGATCGGCCAGAAGCCCTGCGGCGGGTAGGGCCCCGCGCACGGCGCGCTATCCAAGGTCAGGCCATGAAGCAGGTGCGGTGCGCGCATGATGGGATTCCAGACGGTGTGCAGCGCGCATTATCGCAGGGGCCCGCCAGTAGCCTCGGTCAAGGCAGGCCCGCGCCTGCGCGCTACGATGCACGCATGACCCCCGCCATCAATCTGCTCAAGCGCGAGAAGATCGCCCACACCGTGCGCAGCTACGTGCACGATGCCCACGCCCCCTCGTATGGCGGCGAAGCCGTGGAGAAGCTCGGCCTGGACCCGGCGCAGGTGTTCAAGACCCTGCTGGCCAGCACCGAAACCCACGAGCTGCTGGTGGCCATCGTGCCGGTGGCCGGCCAGCTGGACCTGAAAGCGCTGGCCGAAGCCGCGGGTTGCAAGAAGTGCGAAATGGCTACCGCCGATGCCGCGCAGCGCGCGACCGGCTATCTGGTCGGTGGCATCAGCCCGCTGGGTCAGAAGAAGCGCCTGCGTACCTTCCTCGATGCCAGTGCGCAATCACTGCGCACACTGCACGTCAGCGCCGGCCGTCGTGGCCTGGAAGTGGAACTGGCACCGCGCGATCTGCTGCAACTCACCGGCGGCCATTTCGCCGCTATTGGCAGGGCGCGCTGATGCGCTGGCCATGGTCTGCGGCGCCAGCACCCGTTCTCGACCATGCCCAGGCGCAGGCGCTGCTGCAGGACCTGCTGTCAGGCGACGGCGGGCGCATCACCGACGCCGCGCGTACGCTCGCCCGACTGTTCGATGCCGCGCCGCTGGATGCACTGGCACCGCATGCGGCGTTGATCGAGCAGCGCAGCGCGGGCATTGCGCTGGGCGGCATGCTGGTCAGCAACCAGGCGCACCTGAAGGCGGCGCTGCAGCGGCTGCGTTACTGGCAGGCGGGCGCTGGCTGCCTGTGTGCACTCAACCCCGGCTATCCGTTCTTCGACCCTCGTCGCCTGATCGAACACGGGCAGATGCAGCTGCTGTCGCTCGACGCAGCGGAGGATGGCTGGGGCGACTGCCACAGCGTCGCCTGCACCCACTGCGGCCAGCACTGGCAGGCCACCGAGCGCGAGTATCACTACCCCTGGTGGGAGTGGAAGACCGCCCCGCAGCCATGAACGGATCAGTTGAGTTTGAAGTCAACCGTATCGTGCACAAGGCTCATGGAAGCCGGTTTTCCCGGTGCCTCGTACTCATAGTGCCATGCACGGGCATGCTTGAGTGCGGCCTCATCCAGCAGTGGGTGACCCGTGGACCGGGCCACGATGATCGCCTGCGGCTTGCCCTGCGCATCCAGTAGAAGCGTCAGCTCGACGCGCCCCTCCTGCTGCTCGCGAATGGCGGCAGGGGGATAGAACGGTATCGAGAACGGCTGACGTTTGTGCCAGCCCCTGCCTGTGGAAATCAACGGCGTGCTGGATGACAACGGGCAGCGCGCGGGCAGCTGCAGCGCCAAGCGTACCGGTGATGTTTCACCCACGGAGATGGCCGGCGCGCCGCAGGCGATGACCGACACCGCCTGCAACATTGCCTGCTGGCGTGCCAGCGCGGCTGCATCATCGGCGTCGGCATGGAAGGTGCACCGCCCTGCTTCCGCCTGGGACCGCAGCGCGTCAACGCCGGCATCGCGAATCGCGGTCACCTCGGACAAGCCGCCACAGGCAGCCCCTGCCTCGTATCGTGCCGCCGAACCGTCACAGGCTGCCAATAGCGCCGAAACGCACAGCGCAATCGGCATCCATGAGCGAACCGTCCTGTTGTGTTCCATGTTGTGCTCCATGCGTTCAACCGACGCCATGGTAGCGCCCCCGCCGTCCTTGCCACGTTCACCTTGCGGCAGGCATCCCCCTACGGCCGCCAGTTGGCGTTGTTTTCCCAGAATTCCACCGAACGCCGGTACGCGTCGCGGTCCAGCGGCACGCCGGAACCGCCCTCCTCCACGCCCAGCGCATTGCGCATCATGGTGATCGGGGCCATCGGCACTTCTTCCGGCTCGGCGGTGTAGATGCAGCCGACGATGCCCCAGTCGGCTTCGATCGGCGAGCCTTCTTTCGCCAGCTGCTCGGCGCTGTACAGGATCACCACCAGATAGCTCGCGCGCGGCGATTCCACGCCCTCGAACCAGCGCACCAAGACCGGCAGCTCCTCGCGGTTGCGCGCTTCATAGCCGCTGCGCAGCAGGTGCCGGTTGGCATCGGTCACCGGCACGGTCAGGCATCGCGTGCTGGTCCAGTTCTCGTAGACGAACAGCTTGCAGAAGGGCGCATAGCCATCCAGCACCTTGAACGGTGCATGCGCGTTCAGGTGCGCCTGGAACTGCTCGGCGCTGACGTCCTGGATGGTGTTGCCACGCGGCACGCGCGGGAACAGGCGGGGACGGGCGAATTCGGTGAGGACGATGGACATTTGTGGTGGCAGCAGAAGGTCCAGCACAGGGTAACCGCTGCGGCCCGGCCGAGGGGCCGCGAACCGAAGGTCACTGGCGCCAGGGCCGCCATTGTCGCACCCTGCCGGCAACCTCCTGCAAGGATCGCCGGCTCATGGAAGCAGCACGCGCATTGTCCTCCTCCCCTCGCCGCCGCTGGAAGCGATTGGCCTTGGTATCCACCGCCAGCCTGGCAACGCCTCCCTTGCTGTTCGCCGCCGCATTGTTCTGGCCACTGCAGGCACCGCCGAAGCCCGAAACCGGCAACAGCCGGGTGATCGTGAATGTGCGGGTGCTGGATGTGGTGAACGGACAGGCCAGCGAACCCACCACAGTGACGGTACGCGAAGGCCGCATCGCTGCCATTGGCGATGCGACCCCGGATCCGGCGCTACCAGTGATTGATGCCGGCGGCCGTTGGCTGTCGCCGGGATTCTGGGACATGCACACCCACGCCTTGCAGCTGTCACCCCAGCTCCAATTCCCAATGATGCTGGCCAACGGCATCACCGGCACACGCGACATGATGGATTGCCCGCAGCGCACTGATCCATTGATCGCCTGCGTGGCCGACAAGCGCCGCTGGACCGCCCAGGCCATTGCAGGGCAGCAGGTCGCGCCCCGCTTCGTGCAGGTGGCCAGCTTCTACTTCGAAGATCCCGCGATGCGGGCAGATGAAGCAGTGCGCCGTGCACGCGAATACGATGCCCGCGGCATCGATGCATTGAAGGTTTACAACCGGTTGCGCGCGGATACCTACCAACAGCTGGCTGTCGAGGCACAGCGCCTGCAGCGTCCGCTGGTCGGCCACCTGCCCAAGGCGGTCCAGTTGCAGGATGCGCTGCAGGCCGGCCAGCGGAGCTTCGAGCACGCGCATGTATTTGCCCGCCACTGCTTCGACAATGCCACGCAATGGCGCGAAGGCAAGCTCGATGGTGAGGATCCAACGGCGCTGGCCGAGCAGATGGTCGCAGGTCACCAGTCCGCAGTCTGCGAGGAAGCGTTCGCGCTGATGCACGCCAGTGGTGCCGTGTTCGTGCCCACCCATGTCACCCGCGAGGAAGATGCGCGCGCCCGTGATCCGGCCCTCATCAACGACCCTCGTCTGGCCTATCTGGATCCATTGTCGCGCTGGGCCTGGCGCGATGATCTTCAGGCTACCGCCGCACGTTATCCCGGCCGCCGTGGCGATGCCGCACTGCAGGCCTACTTCCGCCATGGCCTTGCGTTGACCGGCGCCGCCCATCGCGCTGGCGTGCAGGTACTGGTCGGCACCGACACTGGCCTGGGCGGATTCCGCTACCACGATGAACTGCAATGGCTGCAGCAGGCCGGCCTGGGCCAGGCCGATGTGCTGCGCGCGGCCACACTGCAGGCCGCGCGTCACTTGGAACTTCAGTCCGTGCACGGCAGTGTGGCGGTAGGCAAAGCCGCCGACCTGGTGCTGCTCGACGGCAATCCCCTGCAGGACATCCGCAATACCCGCCGCATCCATGCGGTGCTGCTCGCAGGCCATCTTTACGACCGCCCGCGCCTGGATGCGCTGCTGGACCATGCGCGCACGCAGGCACGTTCTCCGGCGGTGATGGCGAGACTGCTCTGGGGCTTCCTCACCAGTCCAGTCAGTGCAGAGTTATGAGTGCGTGTCAGAGCTTCCGCTTACAGCGTCATCCGCTCGCGCAGTTCCCGCGCCTGCCGCCGTGATACTTCCACTTCGCTGCCATCATCCAGTGCCAGGTCGTATCCATCACCCACGCTGGGGGTCACCGCGCGGATGCGGCGCAGGTTCACCAGCGTGTTGCGGTTGGCACGGAAGAACATGTCCGCTGGCAGTCGTGCTTCCAGCGCACTCAGGCTGCGGCTGAGCAGGGCGTTCTCGCCGCGGAACCACAGCCGGGTATGGTTGCCATCCACAACAAGGCGGCGTATCTCGCTGACCGCCACGAACCAGCAGCATTCGCCGTCGCGCACGAACACCTGGTCATGCGCACCCAGCGTGCCACGCGCCGCCGGCACTTCGGCCTGCATGTCCTCGCGCTGGCGTGCCCGCTGCAGTGCTTCCAGCAGTCGCGGCGCCTCGACCGGCTTGACCAGGTAATCCAGCGCGTTGGCCTGGAAGGCGCGCACCGCGTAGGTGTCGTAGGCGGTGACGAACACCACCGCCGGCACGCGCTCCAGCCCGTCCAGCACGTCGAAGCCGCTGCCAGAGGGCATCTGCACATCCAGCAGCACCAGGTCCGGTGCCAGCGTGGCGATCGCTTCGCGGGCGGCTGGCACGTCATCGGCCTCACCCACGCACTGCACCCACGGCCAGGCCGACAACAGCGTGCGCAGCTCCTGCCGCGCCAACCGCGCATCATCAACGATCAACACGCGCAGCATGCCACTCATTGCGGAATCTCCAGCACGGCCTGCATGCCCTCGCCCACCAGCTGCAAGGTGAATCGTCCCTCGCTGCCAAGCTGCGCACGCAGATAGGCCAGGCCGATGCCATGACCATGGATATCATCGCTGCCGCTGGGTCGTGGGTTGTCCACCTGCAGGCGCAGCACATCGCGGTCCAACGTTGCGCGGATGTGCACCTCGCCACCACCCGCGCGCTGGGCGATGCCGTGCTTGATCGCGTTTTCCACCAGCAGCTGCAGCGCCATCGCGGGCAGCCGCGCGTGCAGGGCATCGGCATCGATGTGGCGTTGCACCTGCAGGCGCTGCTCGAAGTGGACGCTTTCAATGGCCAGATAGTCATCGACCACGGCCAGCTCCTCGGCGAGGGTGACCTGCTCGCTGCGGTTGTGCGCCAATGCCTGGCGCAACGTGCGCGACAGCCGGGTGACCATATCGCGCGCGCGCTCGGGGTCTTCCAGGATCAGCGCGCGCAGGTTGTTCAGTGCATTGAACACGAAGTGCGGATTGAGCCGGGCGCGCAGGGCATCGCGCTCCAGCGCACTGCGCTCGGCCTCGGCGCGCAGGCGGGCCAGTTCGGCATGGCGCGCACGGCGCACGCTGTGCAGGCCGGCCCACACCGCGGTCCACAGGCCCAGCACCAGCACGGTATTGAGCCAGTAGAGCACGCGCGCGAGTGGGCGGAAATCGGCCGGCCGGCCAGCGAAATCCACCCACCCCAGCGCCAGTGCCGGTTGCAGCACGGCCGTCAGCAGCAGCTGCGCCAGGGCCGCGCCCAGCAATACCGCCAGCGCCAGACGCACGGCCAGCGCGCCGACCTCCAGCTGCCACCAGTGGCGCGCCACCGCCAGCGCGCGCATGGCGCCGCTGACAACGCACAGCGCAATGGCCAGGCCCACGCTGATCAACGTGCCGCCACTGCTGGCGCCCGCACCGAAGGCCCCGCTCATGGCCAGGCTGAGCAGGCCGAACAGCAGCCAGCCGATGCCGTTGATCAGCCAGAAGCGTAGCGTGGAGGTGGGATCAGTCATGGTGGAAACCCAAGGCAGCAAGCATCAGCGGTGGCTATCCAGGAACGCCTGCACCTGCGCCTGCAGCCACTGCGGATCATCCCACATCAGGAAATGGTGGCCGCTGGCGCTCAATTCGATGCGCACATCTGGCAGTGCCGCGTACTGCGTCTGGAAGATCGTGCGCGCCGACGCTTCGGTGGCACCGAAGGCCTGGTACGACGCCCACGCACCGAGGACCAGGGTGGGCGAACGGATGCTCGCCACGTCCTGCCGCAGGTCATGCACCAGCAGCGAATACATCGCACCCGCCGTGCTGGCACGGTCGCTGTCGCGGCCCCAGCGCTGCAGCTCCGGCAGTCGCGCGGCGACGTTGGTCAGCGGCGCCAGCGCCGCCTCGGCCTGTGCCTGGTAGCTGGCCGCGTCTGCCGCCAGCATGGAGGTGCGCATCTGCCCGGCCAGCGCCCGCACGCTCTGCGCAGTGGCCTGCGGGTTCTGCATGCCGGCGTAGAACGGCACCGCGTCCACGATGATCAACGGCCCCAGCGCATCCGGCTCCTGCACAGCCATGGCCAGGGTCAGCACGCCGCCCAGGCTGTGGCCGATCACGGCCGGACGGTGCAGCTTCCGGGTGTGCACATAGGCCAGCACCTGATCGCGCATGGCCGACAGGAAGTCGTCCGGCAGCGGATCGGCTGGCGCCGCGCCGGCAAAGCCCGGCAGCTGCAGCAGATGGCACTGCACGTCCTTCAGCATCAGGCAGGTCTCGCGCCAGACCTCTGCACTGCTGTTCAGGCCGGGAATCATCAGCAGCGGACGGCCGGTGCCGACGACCTCGACCTGGACGGTGCCGCTGGTCGGGGTGGCGGCGTGCGCCAGCCCGGTCCCCAGCGCCGTCATCGCCGTGCCCATCATCACCAGTCGTGCCAACAGGCTCTTCATTGCACTGCTCCTTCATCGGGCGAAATTGCCACGGCAGCAGCGTGGCGGCGGAGCGGGGTCCGCGGTTGCGATTCAGGAGCAACGGCCCGGCAGCGGGGTGAACGGTCGCTCGCAACGGGACGGTTCTTCACACCACGCAACTTCACATCCATCTTGATGGAGCGATATACTCAACCGCACCCGCCGCCATCGCCCGTGCCATGACCGCCATCAGCTTCGAGTTCTACCCGCCCAAGACCGATGAGCAGCGTGGCCAGCTGGACCGTGCCGCCGCCCGATTGAAGGCCTACGCGCCCGACTATGTGTCCTGTACCTTCGGCGCCGGTGGCTCCACGCTCAGCTACACCTCCGAAACGGTGCGCCACCTCAACCAGCACCATGGTTTCGACGCGGCACCGCACCTGTCCTGCGTAGGCGGCACCCGCCAGGAGATCCGTGAACTGCTGAAGCTGTACCGCGCCATCGGCTGCCGCCGGCTGGTCGCGCTGCGCGGCGACCTGCCCTCGGGTATGGGATTCCCCGGCGACATGCGCTATGCCGCCGAATTGATCGCCTTCATCCGTGCCGAACACGGCGACGCCTTCCACATTGAAGTGGGCGCCTACCCGGAAACCCACCCGCAGGCGTCGGATGCGTTGGCCGACCTGCGGCATTTCAAGGCCAAGATCGATGCCGGCGCCGATGCCGCCATCACCCAGTACTTCTTCAATGCCGATGCGTATTTCCACTTCGTGGATGCCGTGCGCAAGCTGGGCGTGACCGTGCCGATCGTGCCGGGCATCATGCCCATCGCCAACTTCAGCCAGCTTCGCCGCTTTTCCGAACAATGCGGCGCCGAAATCCCGCGCTGGATCAGCCGCAAGATGCAGGCATATGGCGACGATGCGGAATCGGTGCGGGCGTTCGGTGCCGAGGTGGTCGCCGGGCTGTGCCAGCGCCTGGTGGACGGGGGGGCGCCGGGCCTGCACTTCTACACCCTGAACCTGGCCAAGCCGACGGTGTCGGTGCTGAAGCTGTTGCAGGGCTGACTACGCACAACTTTGTCGGCATCGGCGTTACGCTGGAGCCATGAATCTCGCAATTCCCGCCGTGCTGGCTGTCGTGCTGGCCAGTCTGCCGGTGCTGGCCCACGCCCAGGCCACGCGTTTGAACCGCTGCACCGATGCGCAGGGCCAGAGCGTGTACACCGACCGCCCCTGCGACAGTCTGGGCGCGCGGTCGCGGCAACCGCCGCCCGCACCGGCCGGTGCCACCGCGCAGCGCGACACACTGGGTGCGCAGTGCCCGCGCCGGCTGAGCGAGCTGGTGCAGTCGGTGCAGACCGCCGTGGCGACCGGCGATGTGAATCGACTGTCGTCGCTGTATCTGTGGGGTGCCGTGTCCGATGCAGGAGCGCAGCGCATCCTGGGGCAGCTGGAATCTGTTGTGCGGCGCCCGCTGGTGGATGTGGTGCCGGTGTACCCGCAGCAGGTGGTGGATGAGGGTCAGAGCCCTGCGATGCAGGGATCCGACCGTGAGGGCGCTGAGACGCCTGTGCGCCGCCACCCGGTGGGGCTGCGGCTGGAGCAGACGCTGCCAGGCAGCGCTACGCGCGCGGCGACGGTGGTGGGGTTGCGGCGGCAGTACGGGTGTTTCTGGATCACCCTTTGAGGCCGCATCCACGGGAGGGGTCAACCTCTGGGGTCAGAGCCGCGCTGCGCGCGGATCCGACCCCTCAGGCGCCCGCTCAGGTGGGCCACAGGCCGCGGATCGCGGCGATGCCCTGTGCACCGTGGCGGCGGGCGTCGGCCACGTGGTGTGGTTCCATCCCGCCCAACGCATAGATCGGCAACGACACCTGCGCACGCAGCGCGGCGAATCCTTCCCAGCCCAGCGGCGTGGCAGCGGGATGGCTGGCAGTGGCCTGCACCGGCCCCAGCACTGCAAAGTCGCAGCCCAGCCGCTGCGCAGCCTGCAGCTGTGCCAGGTCGTGGCACGAGGCGGCCACCAGCTGGCCGACCGGCAAGGGGCGCTCGGCCAGCGCCAGCACCTGCTCACTGCCCAGGTGCACCCCGACCCCCAGCGCAGCGGCCAGTTCGATATCGCGGTTGACCAGCCACTGCGGGCCACCGCGACGGTGGGAGCCAATGGCGCTTTCGATCAGCAGCTGGCGCTGCGGATGCTGCGCCGGCAGGCGCAACTGGATGCGCTGGTGGCCGGCGGCAACCGCCTGCTGCAGCCGCTGCTGCCACTGCTGTGCCAGCGCGTCATCGGCGGCCGGCGCCGGGGTGATCAGGTACTGGTCGGGCTGGCGCAGTGCAGCCACCACCGGCAGGTCGGCCGGCGGCATCGAATAGCGGCCCAGCTTGTCCTGGGCCACCCAGGTGATGGCCTGGCCTTCGCGCCCGCGCGGACTGCCCTTCCAGCTGCGCACATGGCGCACTTCCAGCGTCAGGTGCTTGTCGGGGTAATGCTGCGGCACATCCATCAGCCAGTCGCCGATGTCGGCCTCGATGCCCAGCTCTTCGCGCAGTTCGCGCACCAAAGCTTGTTCGGAGGTTTCACCCGGTTCGCGCTTGCCGCCGGGGAATTCCCACAGCCCGGCCATGTCCCGGTTCTCGGTGCGGCGGTTCAGCAGCACGCGGCCGCGGGCGTCGGTGATGACTGCGGCCACCACATGAATCGATCGTTTCGGGGGAGGCATGGCCAGAGCATGCCCAATCGGCGGCGCCCAGCGCAACCCTGACAAGGGGGCCCCTTGCGGGGCCCCCGGTCTACATCCACGCAGTACGCGTGATCAGAACTGCACGTTCCAGGTCATCTGCGCGCCCAGCTCGTGCTGGCCGCCACCGGCGCGGCCCTGTGCACCCAGCGACAGACGGCTGTTGTCGCCGATGTTCACCGACACGCCCAGCTCGGCGATGCCGACGTTGCGGGCCAGCGGTACGCCGTCGATGCTGAAGGTGCTGCTGCCCACTGCAAAGCGCTGGCGCGAGCTGCTGCGCACATCGCCAGCGGCGTTCTGCCAGGCCAGGCCGGCCACCAGGCGGGCACCGTCGTCCTGGCCAGCGCTGATGTCCCAGCTGGCACGCAGGCCGGCGGTCGCGGTCCACACCTCGTCCTTGCTGGCATCGATCAGCAGCGCGGTGCTGCCGCCGGTTTCCTGCGCCGCATCGGTGGACAGGCGGGTATAGGCCACGGCCACGTACGGGGTCAGCACCAGGCGATCCAGATCCATGTCCCAGCCGCCTTCGGCGAAACCGGACACGGCATCGGCGCTGTAGCCGGCGCGCAGGCGCTGCTGCATGCCACCGACGATCGACGTGCGATCGGTATCGAGGTCGTAGTCGGCATAGCTGGCACCGGCGGTGAACCACGCTTCGCCCATGCGGTAGGAGGCATACAGGCCACCATGCACGGCGTCGACATCGGCCTTGCTGCTGCGCGCGTCCACCTGCTGGCGCAGCGACTCGGCACCGGCGGCCAGGCCCACGGTCCAGGCTTCACCGAAGGTCCAGTCCAGGCCAGCCATCAGGCCTTCGCGGTGCTGGCGGCTGCGGGCGCTGCCGTGGTCGCCGTCCTGGCGATTGGCGGCGCCACCGCCGGACAGCCAGAAGCCACCGCCCTGCGCCTTGATCGTCGGGTCGGTGCGCAGGCGCTGGGAAATGCCTTCACGCAGGAAGCGATCGTCCAGCAGCAACGCGCGGTTGCTGGCATGGATCTCGCCGGACAGGTGATCGAAGGCCAGACGCGCTTCGTCGGCGTCCAGCATCAGCAGCTGGTTGTACAGCGCCAGCGCCTGCCCGGACTGCTGCAGGGTATCCAGCGCGCCGGCGATGGCCAGGTGGTTGCCGGTGGCGGCAACGGCACCGAACACGGCCGGCGGGGTCACCCCACCGCCCTCGCCCGGGGTACCCGGCGTGCCCGGATTCGGGTTCGGACCCGGACCCGGTCCCGGATCGGGGCCAGGGCCAGGACCCGGGCCCGTCTCGCCATTCTTCACTGCGATCAGCAGACGGACGTCGTTGCCGGTCTGCACCAGGCTGGGGTCGAGGAAGGCCGAACGCGAGATCACGTCATCGAACTGGCCTTCAATACCGCCGGCCGCACTCAGGATCGTGTAGCTCTGGCCATTCTGGTAGCTGGTGGCCGGGTCCAGCGCGGTGATGCGCACGCCGGTGGCACCGTGTTGACCGGCATAGTTCACCTTGCCCAGGTAGGCCTTGCCAGCCACTGTCAGCAGGTCGGCCTGGCCGTTGCCCAGCACGTCCACGTCATAGAACGCCTTGCCGGCGACCTGCTCAGCGGTGACGGCCATGTTGTTGAAGTACAGGTCACCATCAATGGTGATGGCACCCACACCGTTCTGGCCCGGGGACAGCACCGCGCCGTTGCGCACGAAGGTCTGGCCCACCGTGGCGTTGCCGGCCAGCACGCCGCCGTCGCGGATGTTGGCGGTCGAGCTGCGGATGATCGCGCTGCCCAGGCCCGTGCCGTAGTTGATCTCCTGCTGGAAGCCCGACGCGCCGTTCAGCACCAGGGTGCCGCCGGTCACGGTGATGTCCTGCGTCACCGCCTGGCTGCTGCCGGTGTAGCCCTGGCCGGTATAGGTATCGGAATTGATGACCAGGGTGCCGCCGCTGACGTTGATGTCGCCGCCGAAGGCGGTCAGGTCACCGTCCAGCGTGGTGCTGCCGGCCAGCTGGTGCAGGCCACCGTAGGTCATCGACGCAGACGAGCTGGCGATGGTGTTGGACAGGGTGATGTCACCGGTGTGGTTGAACAGCAGGCCGCCCTGGCCGTTGTTCATGGTGATCGGCGAACCATCCAGTTCACCGGCCGCTTCGGCCGCTGCCCAGGTCGGGCCGTCCGCGCTGGTCCAGTCCTGCAGCCCGCCACCGATGACCAGGTAGCCGCTGTTGTCCAGGGTATAGCCGGTGCCGGCACTGAGCTTGGCGCCGTTGTTCACCACCAGCACGCCGAGCGGATCGAAGGTGGTGCGGCCGACGGAGATGCCGTTGGCAGCGGCGATGGACGAGCCCTCGCCGCTGACGACGACCTGTTCGGGGTACAGCGCGGCGGTGCCCTTCGGGAAGTCCGAGCCGCCGGACACACTGAGGGTGTCGGTGCTGATGCGGGCGCCATCGAGCACCTGCAGGTCGGTGGTGACTTCCATCACGCCGGTGTTGATCCACTGGCTGTCGGCGCCGGTCAGGGTGGCCTTGGCACGGCTGGCGCCGGTACCGGCACCGAACGAATTCTTGATGTTGGCCACGTCCGAACGGATCGCGCCGCCGTTCTCGATCAACAGGCTGGCGGTGGCATCCACGCGCGCCGATTCGATGGCCGAACCGGCACCGCTGACTTCAATGCGGCCGACCTGGCCCCTGTCACCCGACGAACCGTCCGGTGTTTCGGCGATCAGCGAGGTGGTGGCACGCAGCACGCCACCGTTTTCCACGCGCAGCAGTGCATTGCCGCGTTCGCCCAGTTCGAAGGTGTCGGTCTGCACGGTGCTGGCACCGGATACGCGCATCGTCGCGGTCGAACCGGCGTCCTGGCCGAGCAGGATGTCCTGCGCCACCAATACACCGTCGGTCACGTTCACTGTGCCGGTGGCACCGTTGACGATGCCCACGGCCAGGGTCTGGCCGACGTTGACGATGCCGCCGCTGGCCACGTTCAGCTCGCCCTGGCCGCGCTGGCCGACGATCAGGTGGTTGTTGGCGATGTTCAGTACGCCGCCGGTGTCGACGGTGACCGAACCGGTGCTGCCTGCGTCCGCGCCGATGCGCATGCCCTGCAGCAGGGTGGAACTGTTGACTGCGGTGGTATCGACCACGCCACCATTGCTGATCACCAGACTGCCGTTACCGGCCTTGCCGATATCGATCTGGCGTGCGGTGAGCTTGGAACCCACGCCGCTGACCAGCGCTGCACCCTCGCCGCCGGACACGTTGCCCAGCACCACGTTGCGGGCCACGGTCACGGTGCCGCCGCCGGTCAGGTTCAGCACGCCCTTGCCTGCATCGCCCACGCGCATGTCTTCGAACGTGTCGTTCAGCACGACGCCGCTGCCGGGGCCGATCACGTTCAGGGTGCCGACGCCGCCGACCGCTGTACCCAACGAAATCGGGCCGTTGGCAGTCAGCACCGCGCCCGACACCAGGTCAATGGTGACCGGCGAATTCACACCGATGCGGAAGCCATCAGCGTAGGCGGCGCTGTCGGACACAGTCTCGTCGTCTGTGAAATCGTATACGGCTGCCAGTGCCGACTGCGCGGGCAGCGCGGCCAGGCCCAGCGCCAGCAGCAGCGCGCTGCGCAGCGACGACGAACGGTGGACGTGGCCGACGCTGGCGCGGCCGGGCGAATGTGACGTGGTCAGTTCAGATGCAACCTGCATCTGGCCGGTGGTGTGGTTGAACACCTGGCGATAGATCCTGTTCATGAAGCTCCATGTGTTTGTCGATCAGGGATGCGCGGTGTCGCGGGGGCGACATCGGCGCAGCTCCGCCGGCAGGTTCTGCAGTCCCACCGCAGAGCCCGTGCAACATACGGGCGCGAACGGGGCATGCCCATGGCGCGGGTCTGACTTTGGTGTGGGGGTTGTCCCGACACGCGGGTCAGATAAATCTGAAAACTCTCGTTATGAGCAATGACTCACAAGACGCATCTGCCAGAACGAAAAAAGCCCCGCGTTCGCGGGGCTTTTACGACTCAGCTCGGTTTACTCAGCTCAGCTGGCCGTGGCAGTGCTTGAACTTCTTGCCACTGCCGCACGGGCACGGATCATTGCGGCCGACCTTCGGTTCGTCGCGCTGGCGCTGCGCCACGCCCTGCTGGGCGGCCTGCACCTGGGCGGCTTCTTCGTCGGCGCTGTAGCCGCCGGCGTCCTGGTGCTGGAACTGCGACTGGCTCAGGCGTGCCTGCGCCTGCTGGCGTTCGGCCGCTTCCAGTGCCTGCACTTCCTCGTCGCTGCGGATACGCACGCGGGCCAGCAGGGTCACCACTTCGCGCTTCACGTTTTCCAGCATGTCCGAGAACAGCTCGAAGGCTTCCTTCTTGTATTCCTGCTTGGGCTGCTTCTGCGCATAGCCGCGCAGGTAGATGCCCTGGCGCAGATAGTCCATGCGGGCCAGGTGTTCCTTCCAGCTCTGGTCCAGCACGGTCAGCATCACGTGCTTTTCCAGCGCACGCATGGTCTCTTCGCCCACGCCGGCTTCCTTCTCGGCGAAGTGCTGGTTCACGCGCTCCAGCACCTTGGCGGCAATGGCTTCGGCGTCCAGTTCTTCGTGCGACTTGACCAGGTCGACCAGCGACATCTGCAGGCCGAAATCCGATTCCAGGGTGGCTTCCAGGCCGCGCAGATCCCACTGTTCGTCGATCGAGTTCGGCGGCACGAAGCGCGCGACCACGTCGAAGATCACGTCGTCGCGGATGCCATCGACGTTGTCCTTCACCGATTCGGCGTCCAGCAGTTCATCGCGCTGGGAGTAGATCACCTTGCGCTGGTCGTTGTTGACGTCGTCGAAGTCCAGCAGGTTCTTGCGGATGTCGAAGTTGTGCGCTTCCACCTTGCGCTGCGCCTTCTCGATCTGGCGGCTGACCAGGCGGTCTTCGATGACGTCGTCTTCCTTCATGCCCATCATGCGCATGGCCTTCTGCACCCAGTCAGAGGCGAAGATGCGCATCAGGTTGTCTTCCAGCGACAGGTAGAAGCGGGACGAACCCGGGTCACCCTGGCGGCCGGAACGACCGCGCAGCTGGTTATCGATACGGCGCGATTCGTGGCGTTCGGTACCGACGATATGCAGGCCGCCGGCGGCCTTCACTGCATCGTGGCGCTTCTGCCATTCGGCCTTGACCGCAGCCTTCTGCTCGTCGGTCGCGCCCTCGCCCAGTTCGTGGATTTCCGCTTCGAGCGAACCACCCAGCACGATGTCGGTACCACGGCCGGCCATGTTGGTGGCGATGGTCACCGCGGCCGGACGACCGGCGTTGGCGACGATGGTCGCTTCGCGGTCGTGCTGCTTGGCATTCAGCACTTCGTGCTTCACACCGGCCTTGCGCAGGTGCTCAGACAGCATTTCCGAGGTTTCGATCGAGGTGGTACCCACCAGCACCGGCTGGCCGCGCTTGGCGCACTCTTCAATGTCGGCCAGCACCGCATTGAACTTGCCCTTGCGGTTCAGGAACACCTGGTCCGGGCTGTCCTTGCGGATGGTCGGGCGGTTGGTCGGGATGACCACCACTTCCAGGCCGTAGATGCTCTGGAATTCGAATGCTTCGGTATCGGCCGTACCGGTCATGCCGGACAGCTTCTTGTACATGCGGAACAGGTTCTGGAAGGTGATGCTGGCCAGCGTCTGGTTCTCGCGCTGGACCGGCACGCCTTCCTTCGCTTCCACGGCCTGGTGCAGGCCGTCGGACCAGCGGCGGCCGGACAGGGTACGACCGGTGAATTCATCGACGATGACCACTTCACCGTCGCGCACGATGTAGTCCACGTCACGCTGGTAGATGGCGTGCGCGCGCAGTGCGGCGTTCAGGTGGTGGACCACGGTCAGGTTCTGCGCCGCGTACAGGCCTTCGGTCTGGCCGTCGAGGATGCCGGCGTCGACCAGCAGCTGCTCGGCGTGTTCCATGCCCGCTTCGGACAGGTGCACCTGCTTGCCCTTTTCGTCGACCCAGAAGTCGCCTTCGCCGTCTTCGGCTTCCTGCTTCACCAGGTTCGGCACGATGCGGTTCACCCGGATGTACAGCTCAGGGGAATCGTCGGCCGGGCCGGAGATGATCAGCGGGGTACGCGCTTCGTCGATCAGGATGGAGTCGACTTCGTCGACGATGGCGTAGTGCAGGCCGCGCTGGTAACGGTCGGCCTTGGACAGCGCCATGTTGTCGCGCAGGTAATCGAAACCGAATTCGTTGTTGGTGCCGTAGGTGATGTCGGCGGCGTAGGCTTCGCGCTTGTCGCTGTGCGGCATGCCCGGGTACACCACGCCCACGCTCAGGCCCAGCCAGTTGTACAGCTTGCCCATCTGCGCGGCGTCGCGGCGGGCCAGGTAGTCGTTCACGGTGACCACGTGCACGCCCTTGCCTTCCAGCGCGTTCAGGTACACCGGCAGGGTCGCCACCAGGGTCTTGCCTTCACCGGTGCGCATTTCTGCGATCTTGCCCAGGTGAAGCACCATGCCGCCGATCAGCTGCACATCGTAGTGGCGCATGCCCAGCACGCGGCGGCCGGCTTCGCGGCAGACCGCGAAGGCTTCAGGCAGCACCTTGTCCAGGGCTTCACCACCGGCGATGCGCTGCTTGAACTCCGGCGTCTTGGCCTGCAGCTGCTCGTCGGAAAGCTTCTCGATCTCCGGCTCCAGCGCATTGATCTTGGCGACGATGCGGTTGAGCTGGCGCAGCTGTCGTTCGTTACGACTGCCAAATACGCGGGTAAGCAGGCTGTTGATCATTGAAGGAACCGGGTTGGATGGACACAGCGGCCCGGTCGTCCCCCTGGGGATCCGTCCGCCGCAAACGAAACAGGGCGCCTGGCGCCCTGTCGATGGCAACACCCATTGTAGCTTGGGACGGGCGGCAGGGGTTTCAACCCTTGCGCGATGGGGTCAGAACCCCTTCCGCGTTGCGGAAGAGAGCCGACCCCACACGGAAACGGGGTCGGCCCCCTTTCGCCATGGCGAAAGGGCTCTGCCCCCAGCGCGCAATCAGCCGCGGCTGATACGGCCCACCGGCGTGTTGCCGCCGTCACCCAGGAACTTGCGCGGGTTGACCACGTTGCCGTTTTCCCAGACTTCGAAGTGCACGTGGGCACCGGTCGAGCGGCCGGTGGAACCGGCCTTGGCCACTTCCTGGCCGGCGCGCACCAGGTCACCCACCTTCACCACCAGGCGCGAATTGTGCGCATAGCGGGTCACGTAGCCGTTGCCATGGTCCACGTCGACCACGTTGCCATAGCCGCCCTTCACCCCGGAGAAGCTGACCACGCCATCGGCCACCGACATCACCGGGTCACCGACGCGGGCGTGGAAGTCCATGCCCTTGTGGGTGGCGGCACCGCGACCGAACGGATCGGCGCGGGTACCGAAATTGGACGTGATGTAGGTGTTGCGGATCGGCATGCGCGAGGGCACAGCGTTCTGCTGCAGCTGGTGGTCGAACATCAGCGATTCCATCACCGACAACTGGCGGCCTGAAGCAGCGAAGCGCTGCTCCAGCACCTGTAAGTCGGCGTTGACGTCCTTCACCGGGATGTCCGCGGTCGGGCCGCCGGCATCGCCGTCACCCAGGCCGGGGGTCTCGTTGAAGTCGAATTCGCCGTCTTCCAGCTTGCCCATCTGGGTCAGCCGTTCGCCCAGCGCGTTCAGGCGGGTGGCCTGGGCCTGCAGCTCGCCCAGGCGCGCGGCCAGTGCGTTGACCTGGGTCTGCGCATCGCGCTGGACCTTGGCCAGCTCGGCTTCCTGGCGGTCGACCTTGGCCTGCAGGCGCGAGTCGTTCAGCGCGCTGGCGCCGAAGCCGCCGGCAAGGCCGATAATGCAGCCTACCCCGAGCACGCTGCCCAGCAGGGCGCGGGGACGGTCCTCGAAGTAGAACCGCAGACGCGTGAGCGGCGATTTGGCCTGACGTTCACGCGTTTTGATTACGATCTTTTTGAATGCCATCAGTGAGTTTTCATGTCTGAGCCGAAATCCAGCGTTCGCCCTGCGTCCAAGCCGAAACCGGCCCTGGATGCAGTGATGGCGGACAAAAGCGGGAACCCGCTGCGGCGTGCCTTGTGGCTCGACGCGCTGGACCGTCAGTTGCGCCCCCAACTGCCGCCCCCGCTGCGCAACCGTTGCCGGTTGGCCAATGTGGACGGCGAACACCTCGTTTTTCTCGTCGAATCCCCGGTCTGGCATGCCAAGTTGCGGCTTGCCGAAGCCCAGTTGCTCGACGCGGCCCGGTCCATCGGGCTGAAGGCCACCAAGGTGACCATCAAGACTGCGTCTCCCACTCCCTCGCGCTCCCCAGCGCACGACAACCGGAATGGCCCCCACGCAGTTTCAGCCGCCACGCACAAAGGGCTACGCGACGCCTTGGCAGCCTTGCAGGATGTTCCCGGTAAAACGGGAAAAGGGTCCTGATGGCAGCGGGGCATCCAGCTCCGCTCCCCGTCGCGCGTGTCACCGCAGCGTGAAACATTTTCGGGGGCCGGGTCGCATCCTAGCGGCACCCCGTGGTCGAGTCGTTAGATTGTTGTTAAAACAACGTTAAATTCAGGCTTTCTATCGGTCAGGTTCACAAAACCGTGACCCGGTGAGCGCATTCACGTCACGCTTCACGGCGCCAGCCGGCGGGGCCGCAGAAACGCCAACGCCGCCCTGTGAGGCGGCGTCGTTTCTTTTCAATTCAACAACTTGGCAAGTTACGCGTAAGCCGGCATGGCATACACCACCGGGTCTTCCACGCTGGGCGATTCGTAGGTCACCCATTCCCAGGCGGTGGCATCGGCCATCAGCGCCCGCACCAGCTTGTTGTTGAGCGCATGGCCCGACTTGAAGCCCTCGTAGGCCCCCAGCACCTGGCCACCGGCCAGATAGAGGTCGCCAATGGCGTCAAGAATCTTGTGGCGCACGAATTCGTCGGCGTAGCGCAGGCCGTCTTCGTTCAACACGCGGAACTCGTCCAGCACGATGGCGTTGTCCATCGAGCCGCCCAGGCCCAGGTTGCGCTCGCGCATGTATTCCAGGTCGCGCATGAAACCGAAGGTGCGCGCGCGGGAGATTTCCTTGGTGTAGGCCTGCGTGGAGAACTCGATTTCCTGGCGCGACTGCTTGGCCGGAATCATCGGGTGGTCGAACTGGATGGTGAAGCCCAGCTTGTAGCCCTCGTACGGGGTGAAGCGGGCCACCTTGTCGCCCTCGGTCACTTCCACGGTCTTCAGCACGCGGATGAAGCGCTTGGGCGCGTTCTGTTCCACGATGCCGGCCGACTGCAGCAGGAACACGAACGGGCCGGAGGAACCGTCCATGATCGGCAGTTCCGGCGAGGACAGTTCGACAATGATGTTGTCCACACCCAGGCCGGCCAGGGCCGACATCAGGTGTTCGACAGTCTGGATCTTGGCGTCGTTGCAGGTCAGGCCGGTGCACAGGGTCACTTCGGTGACCAGTTCGGCCTTGGCGGGCACCTCCACCACCGGGTCCAGATCGACACGACGGAACACGATGCCATGGTTGACCGGTGCCGGGCGCAGGGTCATGTAGACCTTGTCACCGCTGTGCAGGCCAACGCCGGTGGCGCGGATCGTGTTCTTGAGAGTGCGTTGCTGGATCATGGGGGGCAGACCGGAAGTGACACACTAGATTAACACGCAGGGTCCCATACCCCGGCTGAAACGCCGTGTAGACGCCGGTGGGACGCGCGAAGCAAGGCGGCCGGGCCCATCCTGGCCCGGCGCCTGCATTTCAGGACATGGTGGCGCAACCCGGGGGGGACAAGCCCCGGGCTACCCCGCTCAGTCCGCCTGGCGGCGCAGGAACGCCGGGATGTCCAGGTAATCGTTGGGCAGTTCCGCCGCCGCGGGCGACGAAGCGCTCGGTGCCGACGGAGTGGACGCGGCCACGCTGTCGCTGCTGGCACGACGCAGGCCCAGGCCCATGCCGCCCACGGCCTTGGACACCGCATCGCCGCCGTTGTCGAAGTCGCCGAATTCCGGCTGGCCGGTGGTGGCGTTGCGCACCAGCTTGATCGGCGCACGTTCGCCCGGGCGCTGGCTCTTGCTGGCCGAGACGCGGTTCAGGCCGGTGGCCACCACGGTCACGCGCACTTCGTCCTGCATGTCCGGGTCGAGCACGGTGCCGACCACCACGGTGGCGTCTTCGGAAGCGAAGCCATCGATGGTGCGGCCGATCTCGTCGAACTCGGCCATGGTGAAGTCGGCGCCGGCGGTGATGTTGACCAGGATGCCATTGGCACCTGCCAGGTTCACATCGTCCAGCAGCGGGTTCTGGATGGCCGATTCGGCAGCGGCCTGGGCGCGGTCATCGCCACGGGCGGTGCCGGTACCCATCATCGCCAGGCCCATTTCGGACATGACGGTGCGCACGTCGGCGAAGTCGACGTTGATCAGGCCCGGGCGCACGATCAGATCGGCGATGCCCTGCACGGCGCCCTGCAGCACGTCGTTGGCAGCGCGGAACGCCTGGATCATGGTGGCGTTGCGGCCCAGCACGGTGATCAGCTTTTCATTGGGAATGGTGATCAGCGAGTCGCAGTGCTGGCTCAGTTCCTCGATGCCCTTCAGCGCCACCTGCATGCGGCGACGGCCTTCGAACGGGAACGGCTTGGTGACCACGGCCACGGTCAGGATGCCCATTTCCTTGGCCAGCTGGGCCACCACCGGTGCAGCACCGGTGCCGGTGCCGCCGCCCATGCCGGCGGTGATGAACACCATGTCCGCACCCTGCAGGGCGTCCATGATGCGCTCGCGGTCTTCCAGCGCGGCCTGGCGGCCCACTTCCGGATTCGCGCCTGCGCCCAGGCCCTTGGTGACGTTGGTGCCCAGCTGCAGCTGCAGCTTGGCACCGCAATTCTTGATGGCCTGCGAGTCGGTGTTGGCGGTGATGAATTCCACGCCATCCACTGCCGAGTTGACCATGTGCGCCACGGCATTGCCGCCGCCGCCGCCCACGCCAACAACCTTGATCACCGCATTGGGTGCCATCTTTTCGATCAGTTCAAAATGCGCCATGTCCGTGTCCTCGTTGTATCCGCTTTCGGTGGCATGGGCGTTCAGGCCTCCTGCCTTTGCGCGTCATGTTGCCGTTGCGGCTGTGTGGGTTGTGTGTTGCCTTGAAGCGGTACTGCAGGTGTTGCGGGTGTTGCGACCGGGCACGCCCGGGAGTTGCAGGTTGCGCGTCAGAACTCGCCGCGGAACCAGGTCTTCAATTTCTTGAACATGCTGCCGGCGCGCCCGGTGGGCAGCGACGGGCGACGCGGGTGTTCGTTCTGGCTGCCCATCAGCAGCAGGCCCACGCCGGTGGCATGCACCGGGTTGCCCACCACTTCGCCCAGCCCGGTCACGTGCTGCGGAATGCCCACGCGGACCGGCATCTGCAGCATTTCCTCGGCCAGTTCGACCACGCCTTCCATCTTCGATGCACCACCGGTCAGCACCAGGCCGGCACGTACCAGCTCCTCGAAGCCGGAGCGGCGCAGTTCGGCCTGCACCATCTCGAAGATTTCCTCGTAGCGCCCCTGCACCGCCTGCGCCAGGGAATGGCGCGGCATGCGGCGCGGCGGACGGTCGCCCACCGACGGCACCTGGATGCTTTCCTCGGCGGTGGCCAGCTGGGCCAGGGCGCAGGCGTAGCGCACCTTGATCTGCTCGGCTTCCGGGGTGGGCGTGCGCAGCATGTGCGCGATGTCGTTGGTGACGTGGTCGCCGGCGATCGGCAGCGATGCGGTGTGGCAGATCGCACCCTGCACGAACACGGCGATATCGGTGGTGCCCGCGCCCATGTCCACCAGCACCACGCCCAGCTCCTTTTCGTCAGCGGTCAGCACCGCCACGCTGGAGGCCAGCGAGGACAGCACCAGGTCGTCCACCTGCAGGCCGCAGCGCTGCACGCACTTGCTGATGTTGGCCGCGGCCGACTGCGCGCACACCACCAGGTGCGCATGCACCTCCAGGCGCACGCCGGTCATGCCCACCGGGTTGCGGATGCCTTCCTGCGAATCGTCCAGCACGTATTCGCGCGGGATCGCATGCAGGATCTTCTGGTCGGCCGGGATCGCCACCGCCTTGGCCGCGTCCAGCACGCGATCCAGGTCGCCCCAGGTCACTTCACCGTCGCGGATCGGCACGATGCCCGGCGAGTTCTTGCACTGCACGTGGTTGCCGGAAATGGAAGCGTAGACCGAACGGATCTCGCAGCCGGCCATCAGCTCGGCCTCTTCCACCGCACGCTGGATCGACTGCACGGTCGATTCGATGTCCACCACCACGCCGCGCTTCAGGCCGCGCGACTCATGCGAGCCGATGCCGATCACTTCGATCGGGTTGCCCGGCGAATACTCGCCCACCAGCGCCACCACCTTGGAGGTGCCGATATCCAGGCCGACGATCAGCGATTTGTCACCCTTGCGATTCATGTCCTTTCCTGCGTCCTTCGTGCCGGGGTGGCCGGCGCGTCGGCCGGGGGCGGGGTGCCCCAGCTCAACGTGAAACCATTGGTATAGCGGAGGTCCGCCCGTTCAATCGGTGCGGCCTGGTTGGCCAGCTGCGGCAGCACGCGCACGAAGCGCTGCAGGCGCGAGCGGGCATCGTCGCGGCCCACCACCACTTCGGTGCCATTGCTCAGCAGCAGCGACCAGCTGCCGCGCGCATCCATGCTCAGCCGGCGCACATCCACGCCGGCCGGCGCGAACAGCGCGCGCGAATCGTTGTAGAGCTTCACCACTTCTTCGGTCTGGCTGTCCGGGCCGTCCAGCTCGGGCAGCTGCAGGTCGGCCAGCTTCTTCGGCGTGGGGAACAGCTTGCCCTGCTCGGACAGCAGGCGGTCGTTGCCCCAGCGGGCGAACGGCTTGTGCTCGACCAAGGTCACTTCCAGCACATCCGGCCACTGCTTGCGCACGCGCGCGCTTTCCACCCAGGGCAGCTTTTCCAGTGCGTCCTGCGCGTCCTGCAGCTTCACCGCGAAGAAACCGGCGTGGGCATACGGCAGCAGCACCTGCTGCAGCTGCTCCGGCGGCACGCGCTTGAATTCACCGTGCACGCGCAGCTTCGCCAGCGGCCAGCGCTCGGCGCCGACCCAGCCATTGACCACGGCCACCACCGGCAGTGCAACCACCGACAGCGCCAACAGCCAGACGAAGATGCGCAGCACCGCGTTCATGCGTGCGATGCCTCCAGGGTCTGTTCCAGCACGCGCCACACCAGTTCCTCGAAACCGATGCCGGCCTGTGCTGCCGCCTTGGGCACCAGCGAATGACTGGTCATGCCCGGGGCGGTGTTCACTTCCAGCAGGAAGAAGCGGCCGCTCGCGCGGTCACGCATCACATCCACCCGGCCCCAGCCACGGCAGCCCGCCGCGCGGAAGGCGGCCAGGGCGATGCGGCCGATCTCTTCCTCGTCGGCGCCGTCCAGCCCCGGGCACAGGTACTGGGTGTCCTCGGCAATGTACTTGGCGTTGTAGTCGTACCACTGGCCCTTGGGCACGATGCGGATCGACGGCAGCGCCACATCGCCCAGGATGGCCACGGTCAGTTCGTCGCCCAGCACCATCTGTTCCATCAGCAGTTGGCCGTCGTAGCGCGCGGCCAAGGCCACTGCTTCGTCCAGGCCGGCATCGTCGGTGACCCGGCTGATGCCCACGCTGGAACCTTCGTTGGCCGGCTTCACCACCACCGGCAGGCCAAGTTCGGCTGCCAACGCGTGCACCGTGGAGGCGTCCACTTTCCGGTACTGCGGCGTCGGCAGGCCCAGCGACAGCCACACCTGCTTGGTGCGGATCTTGTCCATGCTCAGTGCCGAACCCAGCACGCTGGAGCCGGTGTACGGCACGCCGAAGGCGTCCATCAGGCCCTGCACGATGCCGTCCTCACCGCCACCGTTGTGGCCGTGCAGGATGTTGAACACGCGGTCGATGCCACCGCCGGCCAGCGCCTTGGCCAGCGCCGGAATACCGTCGACGGCGAACGCATCGACGCCGCGCGCCTGCAGCGCTTCCAGCACGTTGCGGCCGGAATCGAGCGAGACCTCGCGTTCACTGGACGTGCCGCCCAGCAGCACGGCCACGCGGCCGAACACGGCCGGGTCGGTGCTGCGCAGCGGCGGGAAGGTCAGCGTGCTCACGCCTGGCCCTCCACCTTGAAGCCTTCCACGGCGATTTGGCTGGCCACGGCGCCAATATCGCCGGCGCCCATCATCAGCAGCAGGTCACCGTCCTGCAGCACGTCCGGCAGCACGCTGGCCAGTTCGGCGGCCTTGCCCACCACCACCGGCTCGCTGCGGCCGCGCGCACGGATGGCACGGGCCAGCGCATGCGAATCGGCACCGGCAATCGGTTCTTCACCGGCCGGGTACACCTCGCTCAGCACCAGTGCATCCACGCTGGACAGCACCGCCGCGAACTTGTCGAACTGGTCGCGGGTACGGCTGTAACGGTGCGGCTGGAAGGCCACGACCAGACGCTTGTCGGTCCAGCCGCCGCGTGCCGCGGCGAACACTGCCTCCAGCTCGCTGGGGTGATGGCCGTAGTCGTCGATGATGCGCACCTTGGCGCCGCTGGCGGTGGTCACTTCGCCCAGATCGTTGAAGCGACGGCCGACGCCGGCAAAGCTTTCCAGCGCACGCGCGATCGCGTCCGGGGCCACGCCCAGCTGCCAGCCCACCGCCGCAGCGGCCAGTGCGTTCAGCACGTTGTGCTTGCCCGGCAGGGCCAGCACCACTTCCTGGCTGGTGCCCTGCGGCAGGCGCAGCGTGAAGCGCATGCGCGAACCTTCCTGCACCACGTTTTCCGCACGCACGTCGGCCTGCGGGCTCATGCCGTAGCTCATCACATGGCGCGGGGTCTTGGCGGCCAGCGCGGCCACTTCCGGGTCGTCGATGCACAGCACGGCCAGGCCATAGAAGGGCAGGCGCTGCAGGAACTCGGCGAACGCGGCCTGCACGCGGGCAAAATCGTTGCCGTAGTTTTCCAGGTGGTCGGCATCGATGTTCGTGATGATCGACATCAGCGGGTTCAGGCGCAGGAAGCTGCCATCGCTTTCGTCGGCCTCGGCCACCAGCCACTGGCCACCGCCCAGCTTGGCGTTGGCACCCGCGGCCAGCAGCTGGCCACCGATCACGAACGTCGGGTCCAGACCGCCTTCGCTCAGCACCGCCGCGGTCAGGCTGGTGGTGGTGGTCTTGCCATGGGTGCCGGCCACAGCGATGCCGCGGCGGAAGCGCATCAGCTCGGCCAGCATGGCCGCGCGCGGCATGATCGGAATGCGCTGGCTGCGCGCTTCCATCAGCTCGGGGTTGTCTTCGCGGATGGCGCTGGACACCACCACGCAGTCGGTGCCCAGCACGTTGGCCGCCGAATGGCCGCGCATGATGCGCGCACCCAGACCGGCCAGGCGGCGGGTGGCCGCGTTGTCGGCGTTGTCCGAACCGGACACTTCGTAGCCCAGCGTCAGCATCACTTCGGCGATGCCGCTCATGCCGGTGCCGCCGATGCCGACGAAATGCACGCGCGGGAACGCGCGCACCAGATCGTTGGTGTCATGCAGGCGGCGGATCATGCGCGGCCTCGCGCGTGGCAGGCGCTATGGCAGGCCTTCTTCATACTGCTTCCTCAAGAATGATATCGGCGATGCGCTCGGCGGCATCGACCTTGGCCAGGGCACGCGCGGCTTGCGCCATCTGCATGCGGCGGGCGGGATTTTCGGACAGTTCGCGCAGCAGTGCGGCAATGCCGTCGGCCAGCGTTCCGTCCTGCTTCAGCAACACGGCCGCGTTGCGCTCCACCAGATACTCCGCATTGCGGGTCTGGTGGTCATCAACGGCGGCGGGGAATGGCACCAGCACGCTGCCCACGCCCACCGCGCACAGTTCGGCCAGGGTCGACGCGCCGGAACGGCACACCACCAGGTCGGCCCACGCGAAGGCGTCGGCCATGTCGGCGATGAAGGGCGTGATCTCAGCCTGCATACCGGCCTTGGCATACGCCTCGACCGCTTCGGCGTGCATCTTCTCGCCGCTCTGGTGCCGCACCTGCACTGCCACGCCGGCGCCCAGCGCGGCAATGGCCTGCGGCACGCCGGTGTTCAGCGCCCGTGCGCCCTGGCTGCCACCGACCACCAGTACGCGCAGCGGACCGTGACGGTCGGCGAAGCGCTGTTCCGGCGGTGCGATGGCGGCGATTTCCGCACGCACCGGGTTGCCGACGAACTCTTCGCCCTTGGCGAAGGTCCCGGGGAAGCCGGTCAGCAGGCGGCGCGCATAGCGCGACAGGATGCGGTTGGTCAGGCCCGGCGCACGGTTCTGTTCGTGCACGATCAGCGGCAGGCCATGCAGGCGCGTGGCCATGCCGCCAGGACCGGAAGCAAAGCCACCGAAGGCGACCACCGCACGCGGCTGGCGCTGGCGGATGATCATGCCGGCCGCGCGCAGCGCGCGCATCAGCCGCCACGGTGCGGCCAGCAGGGCCAGCTTGCCCTTGCCACGCAGCCCGGTGATGGCCAGCGTATCGATGTGGATGCCGTGCTGCGGCACCAGGCGGGTTTCCATCGCGCCGTCGGCGCCCATCCAGGTGACCGGCACGCCGCGTTCGCGCAGCACGCGGGCCACGGCCAGGCCGGGGAAGATGTGGCCGCCGGTACCGCCGGCCAGGATCATCACCGGGCGGTTGCTGGCAGTGGTGGTCGGGGCAGCACTCATGAGAGCCTCCCGAAGGTCGGTTCAATGCGCGACTGCAGGCGGCTGGTGCCGCGCGCGGCCGCAGCGGGCCCTGCCGCGGCAGTCGTGCTGGCCGCAGCGTTGGCCACCGAAGGCGCCGCTGCCGGTGCGGCCGGGGCTGCCGGCGCGCTGGCCGCTGCCACCGGCATGCCTTCGTCGGCCGCGCCGATGCGCACGGCCTGGCGGCGCTCGGCGCGCTTCAATTCGTAGGACACGCGCAGCAGCAGGCCCATCGCCACGCAGGTCATCAGCACCGACGAACCGCCGGACGAGATCAGCGGCAGGGTCAGGCCCTTGGTCGGCAGGATGCCCAGGTTCACGCCGATCGAAACGAAGGTCTGCATGCTGATCCACAGACCGATGCCGAAGGCGATGTAACCGGAGAAGTGGCGCTTCATTTCCACGCAGCGCATGCCCAGCCAGAAGGTGCGGCCCACCAGCAGCGCGTACAGGGCGATGATCACGCAGGTGCCCAGGAAGCCGAATTCCTCGGCCGTGACCGAGAAGATGAAGTCGGTATGCGCTTCGGGCAGGTAGTACAGCTTCTGCACCGAATTGCCCAGGCCCACGCCGGTCCACTCACCGCGGCCCACCGCCATCAGCGCGTTGGACAACTGGTAGCCATCGCCCTGCTGGTCGGCCCACGGGTCCAGGAACGAGGTGATGCGGCGCATGCGGTACGGCTCGATGATGGCCAGTGCGCTCATGCCCACCAGGCCGATCACCACCGGCATCGACATGCGCGGCATGTTCACCCCGCCCAGTACCAGCATGCCGGCGGTGATGGCCAGCAGCAGGGTGGACGAACCGAAGTCGGGCTGCAGCAGCAGCAGCACCACCAGCGCACCAGCCACGCCCAGCGGCTTCAGCATGGCCGGCCAGGTCGCGTTCACTTCATCGCGGAAGCGCACCAGGTAGCTGGACAGCCAGACGATGTAGAGCACCTTCACCGCTTCCACGGTCTGGAACTTGGAAATACCCAGGTTGATCCAGCGGCGGGCGCCGTTCACGCTGCTGCCCAGGCCGGGAATGAACACCACCAGCAGCAGCGCGAAGCAGCCCAGCAGCAGCACCTGGTTGTACTGCTCGATCGACTTCAGTTCGGTGCGCGCGGCGATGACTGCCAGCACGATGCCCACCGCCAGGAAGATCAGGTGGCGGTTGAGGTAGTAGAACGGGCTGCTCATCAGCGCGATCGAACTGGACGCCACCATCACCACGCCCACGCCGGTGAGCGCGATGATCGCGCCCAGCAGCCACTTGTCGTAGCTGCCTTCGATGGCTTCAAGGCGGGTTGCCTGGCGGGACAGGTCGTTCATGCTCAGCGCACCTTCAACGTGGCCAGGCCGATCAGCACCAGCACCACCGAGATGATCCAGAAGCGCACGATCACGCGCGGTTCGGGCCAGCCCTTCAGTTCGAAGTGGTGGTGGATGGGCGCCATGCGGAACACGCGCTTGCCGGTCAGCTTGAACGAGGCGACCTGGATCATCACCGACAGCGTTTCGATGACGAACACGCCGCCCATGATCACCAGCACCAGTTCCTGGCGGGTGATCACTGCGATGGTGCCCAGCACCGCGCCCAGCGACAGCGCGCCGATATCGCCCATGAAGACCATGGCCGGATAGGTGTTGAACCACAGGAAGCCCAGGCCCGCGCCGGCAATGGCCGCGCAGATGATGACCAGCTCACCGGCGCCGGGAATCTGCGGAATCTGCAGGTAGTTGGCGAACACCGCGTTGCCCGACGCATAGGCGAACACGCCCAGCGCGCAGGCCACCAGCACCGTGGGCATGATCGCCAGGCCGTCCAGGCCGTCGGTCAGGTTCACCGCGTTGGAGAAGCCGACGATCCAGAAGTAGGCGATGGCCACGAAGCCGATGCCGGCCAGCGGCAGCGCCACCGACTTGAACATCGGGATGTAGAAGGTCAGCGCCGCCGGCACGTCGGCGGTCTGGAACAGGAAGATGCCCGCGGCCAGGCCGAAGATCGACTGCAGCAGGTACTTCCAGCGCGACTTCAGACCGTTCGGGTCGCGGCGCACGATCTTGATCCAGTCGTCGTACCAGCCGATGGCACCGAAGCACAGCATCACGGCCAGCACCAGCCAGACGTAGCGATTGCGCAGGTCGGCCCACATCAGCACCGACAGGGTGACGGTGAGCAGGATCAGCGAGCCGCCCATGGTGGGCGTACCGGCCTTGGAGAAGTGGGTCTGCGGGCCATCGGTGCGGATCGGCTGGCCGCCCTTGAACTGGGCCAGCCGGCGGATCACCGCCGGGCCGAGCCACAGCGACAGGAACAGCGCCGTCAGCGCGGCCAGGATCGCGCGGAAGGTCTGGTAGTTGAACAGCCCGAACAGGCTCTCCAACTGCTGCAACCATCGAGCCAGTTCATACAACATGCGGGGATTCCTCTCCTTGCGCCAGCAGCGCTTTGACGATCAGGTCCATGGCACTGCCACGGGAACCCTTGACCAGGCAGCGCACACCAGCGTGCAACTCGTCCTGCAGCGCCTTCGACAGCGCATCATGGGTGGCGAAATGGCGGCCACCTTCACCGAAGGCAACCGCGGCGGCGGCGCTGAGCGGGCCCAGCGCGTACAGACGCTTCAGACCGGCCGCGCGGGCGCGCAGGCCAGCCTGCGCGTGCAGGGCCTCGGCATCGGGGCCCAGCTCGCGCATGTCACCCAGCACCAGCCAACCCTCTTCCGGCGCAGCGGCCAGGGCGTCGATGGCCGCGGACAGCGAACCGGGGTTGGCGTTGTAACTGTCATCGACCAGCACTGCACCGCTGTGCAGGGTGTGGGCGATCTGGCGGCCCGGCACCGGTTGCGCGGCGGCCAGGCCGGCGGCCACCAGGTCCAGGCCGATGCCTGCACCCAGTGCCAGGCTGGCAGCGGCCAGCGCATTGCTGATGTTGTGGCGGCCGGGCAGACCCAGCACCACGCCCACCTCGCCCTGCGGCGCAACCAGAGTGAACTGGCTGCCCTGCGCACCGGCGCGGATATCGCGCGCGGTGACGTCGGCACTGTGTTCCAGGCCGTAGCGCAGCACCCGGCAACGGGCCGGGGTACCGATGAAATGCTGTTCGAACCAGCGGCCGTAGGCATCGTCCACGTTGATCACCGCCACGCCATCGGCCGGCAGTGCTGCGTAGATCGCGCCCTTGGTGACCGCAACGCCGAGCAGGCTGCCCATGCGTTCCAGGTGCGCCGGTGCGATGTTGTTCACCAGCGCGTAGCGCGGGCGGGCGATGTCGGTCAGGTAGGCGATGTCGCCCGGCTTGCCGGCGCCCATCTCGTAGACGGCATAGTCGGCATCTTCCGGTGCATCGATCACCGCCAGCGGCAGGCCGATCTCGTTGTTGCGGTTGCCGGGGTTGGCGTACACCACCTTGTGGGTGTGCGCGGCCACCTGCTGCAGGATCGACAGCAGCAGGCTCTTCACGCTGGTCTTGCCGTTGCTGCCGGTGATCGCGAACACCTCGGTGCCACGGTCACGCTGCATGCCGGCGGCGATCCTGGCCAGGGCCAGTTCGCTGTCGGCCACCAGCACCTGCGGCACGTCCAATGGCAGCAGGCGCTCGACCAGCAGCGCACTGGCGCCGCGCGCGTGCGCGTCGGCGGCGAAATCATGGCCGTCGAAACGCTCGCCGCGCAGGGCCACGTACAGGCTGCCCGCGCCCAGGCTGCGGGTGTCGTTGCTGACCGCGTCGATGGCCACGTCGTCGCCGTGGATCTCACCACCGGCCCAGTGCGCGATCAGCGAAAGCAGGGTGCGCTTCATGCGATGCCCTCCCCTGCCTGCGCGGCAATCACACCGGCCTTTGCAGCCAGGGCGGCAGCCGACACTTCGGTGTCGTCGAAGTCGTGGCGCACGCCATTGACCTCCTGGTAGGGCTCGTGGCCCTTGCCGGCGATCAGGATGATGTCGCCCGCACCGGCGCGCTTCACCGCCAGGCCGATCGCACGCGCGCGGCTGCGCTGCACGGTCACGGCCGAGGCATTGGTGAAGCCAGCCAGGATATCGGCCACGATCACGTCGCCGTCTTCGCCACGCGGGTTGTCGTCGGTCACGATGACCTGGTTGGCCAGGCGCTCGGCAATGGCCGCCATCTGCGGGCGCTTGCCGGTATCGCGCTCGCCACCGCAGCCGAACACGCAGTACAGCGCGCCCTGCAGGTGGCCGTGCAGGCTGTCCAGCGCCTGTTCCAGCGCGTCGGGCGTATGTGCGTAGTCGACCACCACGGTGGGCAGGCCGTTTTCGCCGCCGAGGCGGTTCATGCGGCCACGGATCGGCTGCAGTGCCGACAGCACGCCGGCGATGCGCTCGACCGGTTCGCCCAGTGCATGCAGGCTGCCGGCCACGGCCAGCAGGTTGTCCACGTTGAAGCGGCCCAGCAGCGGCGACTGCACCGCAGCGCGCGCGCCGTCGATCACCAGGTCGAAACCAATACCGCGGCCGTCCAGCTGCAGGGCTTCGGCACGCACGCGTGCGCCCTCGGCGCCACGCGAACTCAGGCCGATGGGCTGCACGCCGGCCGGCAGGCCGGCAAACAGCTGGCGACCGAACGCATCGTCCAGGTTCACCACCGCGGCCTTCAGGCCGGGGCGATGGAACAGGCGTGCCTTGGCCGCGCCGTAGCTGGCCATGTCGCCGTGGTAATCCAGGTGGTCACGGGTGAGGTTGGTGAACACCGCCACGTCGTAGTGCACCGCATCCACGCGGCCCTGGTCGAGCGCGTGCGAGCTCACTTCCATCGCCACGGCCTGCGCACCGTCGGCGCGCAGCTGCGCCAGCAGCGCATGCATCTGCAGCACCAGCGGGGTGGTGAAGCCGGTCGGCTCGACCGCACCATAAAGTCCGGCGCCCAACGTGCCGATACTGCCACTGAGCGTACCGAGCAGGTGCCAGGCCTGGGCCAGCAGCTGCACGGTGGAGGTCTTACCGTTGGTGCCGGTCACGCCCACCATGGTCATCGCGCGCGACGGCGCGCCATGGAACTGGTCGGCCATCGCGCCCAGGCGGGCACGCAGGCCGGGCACGGCGATGGCGTCGGCCGGCGCAGGCAGCTCGGCGGGGGCCGGCGGTTCAAACAGGATGGCGCTGGCGCCGGCGGCACGCGCGTGGTCGACGAAGCCCAGGCCATGCGCGCCGAAACCGGCAATCGCCACGAAGGCATTGCCGGGGCGCACGGCACGGCTGTCCAGCACCAGGCCAGTCAGAACGGGATCATTGCCCGCCAGGGCAACGTCGGGAAGCAACTGCGAAAGCAACATCGAAGGGCTCATTGCGTGCCTCCCGCGGGCGGGGCCGGCACATGGTTCTGCGCGCTGGGCAGCGCGGCGTCGAATTCGGCGGCAGCATCGGCTGGCAACGCGGTTTCAGCCGGCGGTGCCGGCAGGATGGACGCCGAATGGCCCATCTTTCCGGACTGCTGGGCGGCCAACCACGACTGCAGGTCGTCCAGCGGCACATCCATCAGCCGCAGGGTGCCTTCCATCACGTTGTGGTACACCGGCGCCGAGACCAGACCGCCATAGAACTTACCGCCCTGCGGGTCGTTGATGACGATGACCGTGGCGAAGCGCGGGTTGGTGGCCGGCACCACGCCGGCGAACAGCGAGTTGTAATGGCCACGCTCATAACCGCCCGGGCCGGCCTTGCGCGCCGTACCGGTCTTGCCGGCCACGTGGTAGCCCAGCACCGCCGCCTGCTTGGCGCCGCCCTGGGTCACCACGGTTTCCATCATGGCCACCACTTCCTTGGCCACGGCCGGATCGATGATCTGCTTGCCTTCGTTGCGCTGGCCCTTCACGAAGGTCGGCGCGATCAGCTTGCCGCCGTTGGCCAGGGCCGAATAAGCCGTGGCGATCTGCAGCGGGGTGACGTTCAGGCCGTAGCCGTAGGACATGGTGGTCTTGGACGTCCCCGACCAGCGCGCCGGGCGCAGCACCACGCCACCGGATTCACCCGGGAAACCACTGTGTGGCACCGAACCGTAACCGAAGCTGCGGATCGAATCGTAGAAGGTCTGATCGGGCAGCTTGGCCGCAACCTTGGCAGCACCCACGTTCGAACTGCGGGTGATCACCCCGGTCACGTTGAGCACGCCGTTGTTGCGTGGCACGTCGCGGATGGTGAAGCGGCCCAGGGTCATGTAGCCCGGGTTGGTGTCGATGATGGTGTCCTTGGTCACCACCCCGGCCTGCAGCGCCGTGGCAATGGTCAGCGGCTTCATCGTCGAGCCCGGCTCGACCAGGTCGGTCACGGCGCGGTTGCGACGCGTGTCCGGCACCGCACCGTTCAGCGAATTCGGGTTGTAGGTGGGCAGGTTGACCATGGCCAGGATCTCGCCGGTGGCCACGTCCATGATCACCATCGAACCGCCGGCGGCCTTGTTGGCCACCAGTGCGTTGCGCAGTTCCTTGAACGCCAGGTACTGGATGCGGCGATCGATGCTGAGGGTCAGGTCCTTGCCCGGCTCGGCGGCGCGCAGCAGATCGCTTTCCACCGTTTCGCCCTTGCGGTTGCGGATCACCCGCTTGGCGCCGGCCTTGCCGCGCAGCCATTCGTCGAAGGCCAGTTCCAGCCCTTCCTGGCCGCGGTCGTCGATGTTGGTGAAGCCCAGCACGTGCGCCATCGCCTCACCCTGCGGGTAGAAGCGGCGGAACTCGCGCTGTGCGGCCACGCCCGGAATCTTCAGCGCCACCACTTTCTCTGCTTCGTCCGGATTGATCCGGCGGCGCAGGTACATGAATTCCTTGTCCGACTTCTGCGACAGGCGGCTGCTCAGTTCGTCCACCGACATGCCCACGGCCTGGGCCAGCTCGGGAATGCGCTCGGGCGAGCGCAGCAGGTCCTGCGGGTTCACCCAGATCGAGGCGACCGGGGTGGACACCGCCAGCGGCTCGCCGTTGCGGTCGGTGATCATGCCGCGCGAGGTCTTGATCGGCAGCTCGCGCAGGTAACGCGCTTCGCCCTGGCGCTGGTAGAAATCGGCGTTGACGATCTGCACGTAGGCGGCGCGACCGACCAAAGAGACCGAGCACAGGCCGAGCGCCAGGGCGACCCAACGCAGGCGCTGGCGCAGGTTGAAGGCGTTGCGCGGGCGGTTGCGGCCGGCCTTGCTCATGGGCGCACCACCACCACATCGGCGGCTTCAGGGAACTTCATGCCCAGTTTTTCGCGCGCGATGCGGTCCACCCGGTTGGCCTCGGCCAAGGTGGCCTGTTCCAACTGCAGGCGGCCGAACTCCAGGTTGATGTCATCGCGCGTGCGCTCGGCGCGCGACAGCTCGATGAACGTCTGCCGGTGACGGTGACGCACGAACACGACGCCGATCGCCGAGGCCACGGTGCAGGCCAACAGGATGATCAGCAGCAGCCGGCTCATGCACCGGCCTCCCGCTTCTGGGCCACGCGCAGCACGGCGCTGCGGGCACGCGGGTTGGCCGCCAGTTCTTCGTCGGTGGCCTTGATGGCGCCCCCGATCAGGTCCAGGGTCGGCACGAACACCGCTGCTTCGGGCAGGCGGCGGTTGGCCGGCGGCGCCTTGGCCAGGCGGTTCATGTACTGCTTGACGATGCGGTCTTCCAGCGAATGGAAGCTGATCACGGCCAGGCGGCCACCGGGCTTGAGCCGTTCCACGGCCGCATCGAGGCCAGCTTCCAGATCTGCCAGCTCGCGGTTGATGTGGATGCGGATGGCCTGGAAGCTGCGCGTGGCCGGGTGGATCCGGCTCTTATCGGATCCCGACTTGCTGCGCGGCATCACCGAGGCGATCAGCTCGGCCAGTTCGGCGGTACGGGTGAACGGCTGCTTCTCGCGGCGGGCCACGATGGCACGGGCGATGCGGCGGCTCTGCCGCTCTTCGCCGTAGGTCCACAGCACGTCGGCGATCTCGCGATCTTCCACGCGGTTGAGCCACTGCGCGGCGCTTTCACCGCTGTCCGGGTCCATGCGCATGTCCAGCGGGCCGTCCTTGCCGAAGCTGAAACCGCGTTCGGCCACGTCCAGCTGCGGCGAGGACACGCCCAGGTCGAACAGCACGCCATCCAGGCCTTCGGCCGTCTCGTTCCACTGCAGCAGCTGGGCGAAGCTGCCACGGAAGATGGACACGCGCGGGTCCGGCGCGAAATCGCGCTCGGCAACGGCAATGGCTTCCGGATCCTTGTCCATGACCAGCAGGCGCCCCTCGGGACCGAGCTGAGTAAGCACGCCACGTGCATGACCGCCACGACCGAACGTGCCATCCAGATAACGTCCGTTTTCGATCACCCTCAGGCCTTCGATGACCTGGGTGTACAGGACCGGCAGGTGCACCGCCGGCGACTGCGACACCGGAAGGTGACCGGTCTGCGCTTCTGGGCGCATCCGGGCACCCCGGCTCACAACTTCAGGTCGAGAAGCCCATCACCCAGATCCTCGTCAGACAATGTCTGCTGGATCAGGGCCCGATGCGCCTGCTCGCTCCACAATTCAAACTTGTCGCCCATACCGAGCAATACCGCCTTCTTTTCAATGCCCACCGCACCGCGGTGGCTGGCGGGAATGCTGATACGACCGTTGCCGTCCAGCTCGAGGTGGGCGGCCGAGCCGACCAGCTTCTGCTGCAACAGGCGCACGACGCGCTGGGTGTTGGGTTTGGACATCACATCGTCGCGGACCCGTTCCCATTCCGACTCTGCATACAGCCACAGGCAGCCGGCTTCGAACGGGTTGTAGGTCAGGACAAGACGGTTGTTGCTGGCACGCGCGACCAGGTCGCGGTAGGCGGTGGGAACCGCCATGCGTCCTTTGTCGTCAACTGTGATGGCCGTCTCGCCCTGGAACACGACGCGTGCACCTATCCTTCGCCCGGTGAAACATTGAACCACGAAAACCCACAAAACACCCGGATTTCCCTCTGATGCCCACCTTAGCAGCGGACCAAGGGTTGTCAACAACTTTTCAGCAGGGAAATCGCCTGCCGCATCAATGGCTTGCAGCAATGTTTAGAGAATTGTTCAAGGCTTATCCACAAGTTGCTGATCCGTCTCAATTTTTGAGATTGAACCGAAGTTCAGGGGCGTGTAGATGGCGTGAAACATCGATCGCGCATTCATCCGGAACACGCTGAAAGCGACGCCACACTGCGCAAACCGGGCACAATGACGCCATGTGCCTGCTTGCTCTTGGCTGGCTTCAGCACCCGCGCTGGCGGTTGGTGATGGTCGGCAACCGCGATGAGTTCCACGCCCGCCCCACGGCGGCGCTGGCGCCCTGGGAAAACGAACCGGCGATCATCGGCGGGCGCGACCTGCGTTCGGGCGGTGGCTGGGCCGGCGTCGGTGCGGCCGGCCGCATGGCGGTGGTGACCAACGTGCGCGACCCGCTGGCCGCACAGAGCGGGCCGTCACGTGGCGCACTGGTCGCCGATTTCCTGCGCGGGCGCGATCCCGCGGGCACCCACATGGACCGCTTGGCCGCCGTGGCCGGTGCCTACGCACCGTTCAACCTGCTGCTGGCCGATGGCCAGACCCTGGAATACCTCGGCAACCACCCTGCCGAGCGGCAGACCCTGGACGCGGGCGTGCACGGCATGTCCAATGGCGCGCTGGATGCCCCGTGGCCGAAGACCCGCCGGCTGATGGCCGCCCTCTCGTCCTGGCTGAAGGCCGAAGAGATCGGATCCCTTTCGCAGAGCGAAAGGGATCCGATCCCGGAACTGGCCGCACTCTGGGAAGCCCTCGCCGACGAACACCGTCCGGCCGACAGCGACCTGCCCGACACCGGCATCGGCCTGCAGCGCGAACGCTGGCTCAGCCCCGCCTTCATCCGCGGGGACGACTACGGCACCCGCGCCAGCACCGTGCTGCTGATCGATGCCGATGGCCACGGCCAGATGCACGAACGCCGCTTCGGCCCACAGGGCGTGTTCACCGGACAGAGCCAAGCCAGCTTCTGATCGCCCCTCCGGCGGTCGTGACTGTCGCGATCCGCATGCTCTGGCTTCGCCCCCTTATCGAGCCAGAAACGTCATTCAGTTTACGGGGTGAGATCGCCAACGCCCGCGCGCCAAGGGTTGCGGCGAGGCAACGGGCTCGCTGTACCTTTCCGCCTCTGGCGCTGTACCTATGAATGCCGCACGCGACCTCTGAGGGTGGCCATGCACTGCCCTGCGCCGCGCACCTGCCGGCCCCACCCAAGGAGACACCCATGCGCCGCATCCTCGTTCCGCTCGCCACCCACCTGCTTACCCTCGGCCTCGGCTTCGGGCTGGGCGTGTACTTCCTGCCGATCCTGATTGCGCCGGATGACCCGCCGGTCGAACAAGTGCAGGCGGCGATGGCCGACGCCACCTACCGCACCAGCTTCCACAAGAATCTCAAGGGCAGCGATGCGCTGCACTGGGCCGAAGGCAAGGTCAGCGTCAGTGCACGCCAGATCGCCTTTGACGGCAAGATCGCGCCCGGCCCGGATTACAAGGTCTACCTGACCCGCGAATTCGTTGATAACAATGCCGACTTCGAGCGGATCAAGGCCAGCGCACTGCGCGTTGGCGAGGTCAAGACCTTCAACCGCTTCCTGGTGGACGTGCCGGCCAATGTGGACGTGGAGGACTACACCACGGTCGTGGTGTGGTGCGAACGCTTCTCGCAGTTCATTTCCGCCGGCCAGTACCGCACGCCGGGCTGAGGCAGGGCAGCGGGGTCGGATCCTTTTCCGCAGGAAAGGGCCCTGACCCCGCGCATATGCAGAAGGAAGGGGCGGAGCCGGCCGATAAGCCGGGTTCTGTCGTGGACAGTCATTCCTCTAGGCGTTACGTCACCGCAACGCTCAAGCAACCTACCCGGATCCAACGCGGGCCGCGCCAAAGGATCCCTATTTGGTCTTGCTCCAGGTGGGGTTTGCCGTGCCGGTCTGTTACCAGACTCGCGGTGCGCTCTTACCGCACCATTTCACCCTTACCGGCCTTCCGAAGAAGACGTAGGCGGTATCTTTCTGTTGCACTTTCCGTCGGCTTGCGCCGCCCAGGCGTTACCTGGCACCTTGCCCTATGGAGCCCGGACTTTCCTCGGCACCCCCGAAGGGATGACGCGACTGTCTGGCCGACTCCGCCAGCGCGCATTCTAGCGCACGCACGCCTTTTCTGCCGTGTTGATCACAGCGTGCGGTGCTTGCATCCACGCGTGGCGTGGATCTACCGATCGCGCTGCCCTGGTAGGTGCGGACCTTGGTCCGCACACTCCATCAACTTCCGTACAACGCCTTGCGCGGGGCGCCGGTCAGCTCGGCGGCCAGCTTGGCGGCGGTGGACGGCGGCAGGTGCTCGCTCAGCTTGGCGTAGACCCGGCGGCCCTCGGCCAGCTTGGCTTCTTCATCGTCCCCGGCGCCCTGCACCATCACCACGAACTCACCCTTGCGCTGGTTGTCGTCGGCTTCCACCCGCGCCAGCAGGCTGGCCAGATCGCCATCCAGCACGGTTTCGAACAGCTTGGTCAGCTCACGCGCCAGCACCGCCGGGCGCTCGCCGCCGAAGATCGCGGCCATGTCGGCCAGCGATTCGGCAATGCGGTGTGAGGATTCATAGAACACCATCGTGCGCACTTCGCCGGCCAGCCCCTGCAGCCGGTCGCGGCGACCACTGGCCTTGGCCGGCAGGAAGCCCTCGAAACTGAAGCGGTCGCTGGGCAGGCCGGCCACGCTCAGCGCGGCGATGGCAGCGCAGGCGCCCGGAATGGGGCTGACCTTGATGCCGGCCGCACGCGCGGCGCGGACCAGGCGGAACCCCGGATCGCTGACCAGCGGGGTGCCGGCATCGCTGACCAGTGCCAGCGACTCGCCGGCCTGCAGCCGCGAGACCAGGCGCTGCGCCAGGGCCTCTTCATTGTGTTCGTGCAGGGCCACCAGCGGCTGCTGGATGCCGAAATGGGACAGCAGCTGGCCGCTGCGGCGGGTGTCTTCGGCACAGATGGCCGCCACCGAGCGCAGCACCTCCTGCGCGCGCGGGCTCAGATCGGCCAGGTTGCCGATCGGCGTGGCGACGACATACAGGGTTGGCACACTCATTTCAGCGGTACTCACGGGGCAAGGGTAGAATCGTAGCGTGTACCTGGCCAAGGCCGCTGCCCTCATCGCATGGACCCGATCATGAACAAGCCCGCCGCACGCATCTCCGCCCTGTCGCTCTCGCTGATGCTGCTGGCCGGTTGTGCCACCACCAGCCTGACCAGCGCCCCTGAATCGCCGGCCCAGAGCCAGGCGCTGGCGCTGATCGAACAAGGCAAGCCGCGCGACGCCGCCCTGCAGCTGGAAGCGCAGGCCGCCACCCTGCGCGGCACCGCCCGCAGCAATACCTTGGCCGACGCGGCCTGGGCCTGGCACCTGGCCGGTGACAGCGCCCGCGCGCGCAGCCTGCTGGGCCAGCTGACCGCCCGCCAGCTGAGCGGTGCCAGCCTGCAGCGCTTCCAGCTGACCGGCGCCGAGCTGGCCCTGGCCGACAAGCAGCCGGCACAGGTGCTGGTCCTGCTGAAGGACGCAGGTGACAACGTGCACCCCAGCCTGCGCACCCGGTGGTACCTGGCCCGCGCCAGCGCCCTGCAGGCCAGCGGTGACAGCTTCGCCGCCGCGACCGAGCGTGCCCGCGCCCATGCCGGCCTGACCGGCACCGCCCGCAACGAGAACCAGGCCGCGATCGCCGGCCTGCTGGGCACGCTGGACGATGCCACCCTGCGCAGCCGCGCTGCCGCGCTGCCGGCCAACGACCCGCTGTACAACTTCGCAGGCCGCGCGCTGATTGCGCGCGGCCTGCCGCTGCCGCGCCCATTCGACCGCGACGGCGCGGCCCAGTTCGACACCAGCAAGCGCCCGCCGGCCATGAGCGATGGCTATCGCCCACCGGCAAAGATGGCCGTGCTGCTGCCGCTCAGCGGACGCCTGGCCACTGCTGCACAGCCGGTGCGTGATGGCCTGCTGGCGGCGTACTACGGCGAAGGCCGACGCCGCCCGGAGATCAGCTTCTTCGATACCGCCGGTACTCCGGCCGGTGCATTGGCCGCGTATGACAAGGCCGTGGCTTCCGGTGCCGACTTCGTGGTCGGCCCGCTCGGCCGCGATGAAGTGGACGCGGTCTACGGCCGCCAGCAGCTGCCGGTGCCGGTGCTGGGCCTGAACCGCGGCAAGGATGCGCCACCGGCCGGCAGCGCCGGTTTCTCGCTGGCACCGGAAGACGATGGCATCGTCGCCGCCGAATACATGCGGGGCCGCGAGCGCAACCGCGCCCTGGTCATCAACAGCAACGACGACACCGGCCGCCGCGCCGCCGCCGCGTTCGCGCAGCGTTTTGCCCAGCGCGGCGGCACGGTCGCCGCCACGGTGGCGGTGGGTGAGGCGGTGGGCGATGTCAGCGCGCAGGTGCGCAACGCCGGCCAGATCGATGCAGTGTTCCTGGCCGTACGTGCCCCGCAGGCACGCCTGCTGGCACCGCAGCTGGCCCTGGCCGGGGCCGGTGGCGCAACGCGCGTCGGCACCAGCCAGCTGACCACCGGCAGCGGCAAGGTGGAAGAAGACGTGGCACTGGACGGCATCATCTATCCGAACGAAGCGTGGAACGTACGCAGCGTGTCCGGCGTGCCCTTGGCCGCACAGGTGGCACAGACCCTGCCCAGCGCACGCGGTGCCGCCGGCCGCCTGTTCGCCTTCGGTGCCGATGCGTGGAAGATCAGCGCTTACCTGGACAAGCTGTCCAACGAGGGCGGCCTGGATGGCGCCACCGGCACGCTGTACCTGGACAGCAACGGCAACATCCTGCGCCAGCCAGCGTGGTCCACCTTCAGCGGTGGCCGGCCGATGCCGATCGCCGGTGGTCGCTGAGCACCTGCAACGGGGCTCGGCGGTGGAAACCGCCGCCGAGCAGCACCTGCAGCGGGCCGGCCTGCTGCCGCGCGCACGCAACGTGCGCTACCGCGGCGGCGAACTGGATCTGGTGATGGACGACGCGGGCACCGTGGTGTTCGTGGAAGTGCGTTACCGCGCGCGGTCTGATTTTGGTGGCGGTGCCGCTTCGGTGGATGCGCGCAAATGCCGACGCCTGGCCCATGCGGCGCTGCTGTACCTGCAGGAGCATCCTGCGCTGGCCGATGCGCCCTGCCGTTTCGATGTGGTCGAAGCCAGTGGCGATCCGCCGCAGCTGCGCTGGCTGCGCGATGCGTTCCGGTTGGATGACTGCTGATGCCTTCGATCATCACCCATGCCGCCGTGCCGCTGGCGCTGTGGTGCGCCGCGGACCGCGGCCGCATTCCGCCGCGCGTGCTGGCCGCCGGCGTGATTGCCGCGATGCTGCCCGACGCCGATGTGCTGGCGTTTGCCCTGCATATCCCTTATGCCGATGCGTTCGGCCATCGCGGTGCCAGCCATTCGTTGCTGTTTGCCGGCGTGCTGGCCGCGTTGGCGGCGGTGCTGGCGTTCTTCGGTAGCCGCCGACCTTGGTCGGCGGTTCAAAGCCCCGGTAGCCGCCGACCTTGGTCGCCGGTTCAAAGCCCCGGTAGTCGCCGACCTTGGTCGGCGGTTCTGTGCCAACCAAGGTTGGCACCTACCAAGGCAGCGCCAACGGTGGCATCGCCCCTACAAGCGGCGACGTTCGTGTTTGTGTGCGCGGCCAGCCATCCGCTGCTGGATGCGATGACCTCCGGCGGCCTGGGCGTTGCCCTGGCCTGGCCGTGGAGCGAGCATCGCTTCTTCGCGCCGTGGCGACCGATCCGCGTTTCGCCGTTTGCCCCGCAGTTCTTCAGCGCACGTGGCTTGGCCACGCTGTTGTCGGAACTGCGCTGGGTGTGGCTGCCACTGGCCTGCGCGGTGGTTGCCTGGAAATTGATCCACCCCGACCCTGCTGTTCCGCGAGAACCCTCATGAGCACTGCCCTGCCTGCCGCCCTCGTTACCGAACTGTCGACGCTGCTGGGCGCGGAGGGCTGGCGCATGGATGACGGCACGTTGGAGGCGAATGCGCAGGACAATTCCTGGCGCCGCCAACGCCCCGCTGCCGTGGCGCTGCCGGCCGACATCGAACAGGTCCAAGCGCTGGTGCGTGCCTGCCGCGCGCATGGCATCGCCCTGGTGGCACGCGGCGCGGGCACTGGCACCACCGGCGCGGCCGTGCCATTGCCCGGCAGCATCGTGCTGTCGTTCACGCGCATGGATCGCATTGTCGAGATCCGCGCCGGCGACCGCTGTGCCGTGGTGCAGCCGGGTGTGCTCAACGGCACACTGCAACAGGCATTGGCACCGCACGGCCTGTTCTGGGCACCGGACCCGTCCAGCGCGGAGATCTGCAGCGTGGGCGGCAACCTGGCCTGCAATGCCGGCGGACCGCGCGCGGTGAAGTACGGCACCAGCCGCGACAACGTGCTGGGCCTGGTGGCAGTGACCGGCGCGGGCGAAGTGATCCGTTGCGGCGGCGCCTACACCAAGGATTCCACCGGCTACGACCTGACCCATCTGCTGGTGGGCAGCGAAGGCACGCTGGCGCTGATCGTGGAAGCCACCTTGAAACTGACCCCGCTGCCGGTCAGCCAGGCCGGCCTGCGCGTGCTGTACCGCGATGCCGATGCAGCGGCCGCTGCCGTGTCGCGCCTGATGTCACAGCCGGTGGTGCCCACCCGCCTGGAATTCATGGATGCGCGCAGCCTGCAGTTGCTGCGCCTCAATGGCGCCGACGTGCCCGAGGCCGGCGCGATGCTGCTGGTCGAAGCCGATGGCGACCACGACACCCTGCCCTACCTGCTGCAGGCGCTGGCCAGCGCCGCCGAAGGCGACGGCATGATCGCACTGGACGTGGCGATGGAAGGCCGCGCGCGCGATCAGCTGTGGGCCGCGCGCAAGGCGCTGTCGCCCGCGCTGCGCAGCGTGGCGCCAGGCAAGATCAATGAAGACGTGGTGGTACCGGTGTCGCGCATTCCGGATCTGGTGGCCGGTGTGCAGGCGCTGGCACGCGACTACACCTTGACCATCGTTACCTTCGGCCATGCCGGCAACGGCAACCTGCACGTCAACATCCTGTACCACCCGGAAGATGCCGACGAGAACGCGCGTGCACACGCCGCGCTGCCGAAGATCTTCGAACTGACGCTGGCACTGGGCGGCACGTTGTCCGGCGAACATGGCATCGGCCTGGCCAAGCGCGATTTCATGGCGAAGGCATTCAGCGCGGAAACGCTGGCGACGATGCGTGCGATCAAGGCCGCGCTGGACCCGGATGGCATCCTCAACCCGGGCAAGGTGCTGCCGCCGGTGTAGCGTTCCGCCGGGCATGGCCCGGCGCTGCCGATCCGAACGGGATCGCGAACGGGGTCGGATCCCATTGCACAGGCAATGGGCTCCGACCCCGTCAGAACTACTTACCAGGCCATTCGCAGACCCACCTGGCCACCCACGTTGCGGTAGCCGTGGTCACCACGCTGCGCGCTCATACCACCCCATGCACCCCGGCGCTGGCCCAGCTTCAGCTCGGCACCGGCCTGCACTTCGTAACGGTTGCGCGGCACGTCCGCGCCCAGCGTGTCACCGTTGAGCTGCAACGTACTGCTACCGCTGCCCCGCAGCCAGTTCACCCCGATGTAGGGCTGCACGAGCGTGCCAGCCGTTGCACGCTGTCCGAACGCACGCACGCCCAGTCGTCCACTCAGGCCACCCGCATCGGCTCGGTCGACCACGGTACCGTTGGCTTCCACGTGCCGATCCGCACGGAAATCCATGTACGACAGCTGCACCTGCGGTTGCATGTACACATTGCTGGATGCCCCTTGCCACACGTTGAAGGTATGACCGGCCTCCAGTGATGCGCTCGCCATGCGCGAACCGTAGGTCTCGCGCTGCAGGCCTACACCCTGCACGCGGTTGTCAAAACGGCCGTACTGCAGGTTTGCATCGACGTACGCTCCGTGCGTGCCTTCAGCCTCCTGCAACCACGTGCCGTACATACCCACGGCATTACCGCGTACGCGCGCCTTGGCGCTGTAACCGGTCAGGTCGGACACCACCGAACTGTCGGCACGGCCGCTGCCCAGCATCACGCCGAACACCGCATTGCCACGGCGCTGCAGATCGCTGCCGATCTGCAGCAACGAAGTGTTTCCATCCACCGACAGCTGACCACCGACCGCGCTGAAGTCCGCCTGCTGGCGGCCGACGCGCGCCCACGCGGCGCGATCTTCGCCCAGCGATACGGCGCCGATGCGGTCGTCCAGACGATGGGAGAACATGTTCAGCGCTGCCGATTGATTGGCCAGGTACGCGCCGGCCTCCGGGCGCAGCACCGGCGGCGGAATGACCGGATCGCCACCGCCACCTTCTTCGCCGCCCTCACCCGGGTCAGGCCCAGGGCCCGGACCCGGGTCGACGCCGCAACCCGGCGCACCCGGGTCGTCCTCGCAGACATCGAACCACTGCGAACGCAGGTACCAGTTGCCATCGGTGGGATCGATCAGGCCGCCCTGGAACAGGAAGTACTCGTGGGAACCGGCCACTGCGCGACCGGCAAGCGTGTAGGCCGCCAAGGACGCACCCTGGATCTCGATCAGTGCGATGCCATCTACCGTGGCCGCGCCAACGCCGCCGATGTTGCGCACCATGATCGATGCATCACCGCTGGTACCGCCCCGCACCTGCAGGCGATCAACAGCGCTTTCATCACCGGCCAGCGCGCCGTTGAACAGGAAGTGCGCGCCTTCGGCGTGCAGATCGCCTTCCACGGTAAGCGTATTGAACGTGCCGCTCCCATCAGACAGAGCCAGGCCGCTGCCGCGCACCTGCAGTTCACCCACCGTGGCATCGCCGGTCAGGGTCCATTGGCTGCCGCTTTCAATCGCCATCGTCTGCACCAGATCCGAAGTGCCCTGCCACAGCGAGCCGTCACGCAGGCGCACATGCACGTCGGATTGCGGCACCAGGCCGGCGTCCTCATCCTCCGGGGTGATGACGATGTTGCCCAGCATCTGCGAACTGCCCTCCAGCGCCACGTCGAAGCGGCCCGCCACCGCGGCATCCAGGGCCAGTCCAATGCCATTGCCACCGGACAGCAGCGCACCGTTGGACAAGGTCAGGCCCGGGTCGCGGCTGCTGCGCAGCCACACGCCACCGTGCCGCGCACTTACCAGCGAGCCGCCATCGATGCTCATCCGGCCGTTGTCATTGATCACCGCCGCCCAGGCCCCTTCGCCTTCGGTGCGCACATGCGTGTTGCCCAGCACGACTTCGCCGTGCCCCCCTGAGATGACCCCATGGGAAGCGCGGCCCAGGGTCTGCAGATGGCTGTCGTGCACCGCGATCGTGCCGCCGGTGCGTGCGATCACGGCGGAGGCGCCATCGCCTTCAGTGAGGACCTGCACGCCGGATGCCTCGATCAACGGGGCGCGCCCTGCATCATCATGCGCGTACAGGCCATGGCCGGAACCGCCCTGGGTGCGTACCTGTGTACCGAAGAGCTGCGCATGCCCACCTCTCACATCCAGGCCGAGGCCACGCTCGCCCTGCGCGGTCACCGAGGAATCCCGCAGCGTCAGCATCGACTGGTTCGGCATCCAGACAGCGGTGCCACCGGTGCTGGCAATCACGCTCCGCTCGACCGATGCGGCGATACCACGCCCGTTGATCTCCAGCGCCATCGCCTCGCCGCGCACAGTACTGTCAAGCAGCACTGTTGCGGCATTGTCCCTGAGCCTGACGCCCACAGCGCCTGAAAGCGCGCTGCCCTGCACCGTCAGTGCACCGCCGGTCTGCTCCACCGCATAGCTGTTGTCACCGTGCACGGCGATGCGGCTGTCGGAAACATCGACACGTCCGCCCATCGCCAGGCCTATGCCGCCCCCGCCCCGCAGGTCGATATCGACCTGGTGCAGGGCCAGCGAAGCTTCACGATGCGCAGTTGCAGCGACGCCGCCGTGGCCGGTCCGGGTGATGCTTGCGTTGCGCAGTTCCACGTCGGCGGTTCCGGTGGCAAGCACGCCGTTCTGTGCGTTGCCGGCCATTTCAATGAAAACACCGTCCAGCGTGGCGGCACCGGCGTCGGCATACAGGCCAGACGTACCCGTGCGACTTATCTGCAAGACCCCACCCTGCACCTGCAGCGTGCCACCCATCAGCCGCAGCGCGTCACCACCCTCGCTCCGCACCTGAACGTTCTGCAGCACGGCAACGCCCTCCTGCACCTGCACGCCGTGGGCGCCGTTGCCGGTGGTATGGATCACCACGTCTCTTGCCTCCAGGCGGCCGCCTGCGGCAGCCGAGGCACCCGCCGCGGAGACACCACTGGTGATCACCGCCCCCCCAAGCAGCGAAATCACGCTGCCAGCGCCTTCTGCATGCGCGGCGTGCGCGCCACGCCCGGTCGTGGAGAGGTTCACAGCCCCGGTCGGCAGAATGCGACCACCGTTGATGGCGTAGAACGCATGGCCCGAGGGATCACCGGGCAGGACCGGCTCGGTGGTGTGGTAGTCGCCTGGCGGTGGCGTCTGCTCGTCACCGTCGGCCACGACCTGCTGTGCGGAGGCGTCGTGCCATGTGAAAAGGGCCGCAGCAAGCGCACTGGCAAGCACAGCCGGATGGTAGATCTGTAGCTGCATGGAATCTCTCCGTTAAAGACAGTTCCATGCTCAATGCGGCGTGCCGGCATCACCATCGAATGCATTGCAGAGCTGCTGCGACAGGCTGTCGCAATCGTGTCCGCCACCTGAATCCGGGATCGGCGTCAAGCCAGCTTTACAACAACTTGCATGGGAAGCCGCGACCGCGCTGAGCACACTGCACGGGAATTCCGGACACCTGCAATCGTAGACGACTGCTGCGCCTCACGCGGCCTCCACACGCCAGCGTCGTATACGTCACCAGCCTGAACAGAGGCACTTGGTTGGCACGCAGCGTCCCACCATCCCCCTCCAAGAAGGACACACCCATGATCGTCCACTCCCGCGCTCAGTCCTTGGCACTACGTCCACTCGCGTTGGCCTTGCTGCCTGTTCTCATGTCCATGGCCCCGGTGGCGGCACTGGCCGGCACGGTCGCACCAGGCACCTCACATACGGTCAACGAGGGCGATGCCACCGAACACTGGAATGTGCGTACAGGCGCCACGCTCACGCTGGCACCGGGAGCAACCAGTGGGTCTGTATCGGCAACAGGGGCGATGCTGACCGCTGATGGTGCAACCATCACCAGTGGAGTGGGCCTCCGGCTGGACGATTCGTCCCAAGCCGTGTTGGCAAACAGCCGCATCATTGCGACAGGCCTACTTGAGCCGCATGCAGGCATTCTGCGATCGGGCAGCAGCCTTTCCATGCGAAACACGACGGTCGAGTCGGATTACACCGGTTTCAGCCAGTACGATGCTGATACGCATGTGGAAATGGCCGACAGCACCATCTCGGTGGCAACCCGGGCGTTTGCCAAGGAAGACGGCACGCTCGAACTGCGCAACGTGAACGTGATCGCCAATGGGGGAAGCACCGTGGGCGTACAGGGCATCCTGCAGCTGGGCGGCAACCTTTCCGCCGAAGATCTGCGCGTGACCTCGTCCGGCGTTGGGATCGAACTCCGTGGCGGTGATGCACAGATGCGTCGCTCCACGATCACCAGCGAAGAGTTCGGGCTCTACATCGGGTACGGCCCCGGCAGTGCCCCCGGTGGCGTCATCCAGCTGTCCGACAGTACGATCTCGGCCGGTGCTCTGGCGGCGTGGGTTTTGAATGGGGCGACGCTGGAAATCTCCAACTCGACCCTGGTTGGCGGCAGGTCCTCCAACAGCGGTGCCCTGCAGATCAGCAACGCAGCCGCAACGGTTCGTGGATCATCACTGTCCGGCGCCGACGGTGGCATCTCTGTTGGCGCAGCGTCGTCGGACAGCAGCGTGCAGCTGCAGGGTTCGTCCGTCAGCGCAGGAACAGGACCGGGCCTCTCTGCGGGCGCCAACTCCGGATTAACAGCCTTCATCGATCTGGCGGGTGGCTCACTCGTCACCGGTGCGGTTGCCCTTAACGCGCGAGGCAGCGGTACCGTTGCGCTGACGGCCTCCGAGTCCCAGCTCGTCGGCAATCTTGTTGCTGAACAGCGGACGAACGTTTCGGTGCAGCTGGACAACGACAGTGCCTTGATTGGAACAGCCAGCAACATCGATGATCTGCGCATCAACGATTCCCGCTGGAGGCTGACCGGCGACAGCAAGGCAGGGCAGCTGTCGATGCGCGGCGCGACCATTCTCGAGCTGGGCGATGGCAGCACCTTCAACACGTTGACCGTGGATGCGTTCAGCGCCGATGGCACCCTGGTGGTCTTCAATACGGCATTGGGCGACGACACCTCGTTGACCGACAAGCTGGTGATTACCGGCGATGCCAACGGCCAGGCCAATGTACGCGTGCTCAATGCCGGCGGCGCAGGGGCGAAGACGGATCGCGGCATCGAGCTGATCGACATTGGTGGCGCCTCCAACGCGCAGTTCGACCTGCAGGGCCGCGCGGTCGGCGGGCAGTACGAGTACTTCCTGGTGAAGGATGCCAACGGCAACTGGTACCTGCGCTCGCAGGCGGGCGCCGGCCCGGACCCGTGCCTGGTGGACCCGAGCCTGCCCGAGTGCACGCCCATCGATCCAATTGACCCGATCGACCCGATCGACCCGATCGACCCGATCGATCCCGTCGACCCCACCCCGGTGCTCCGTCCGGAAGCCGGCGCCTACCTGGCCAACCAGTTCGCGATGGACCAGCTGCTGCGCCACACCTGGCGTGATCGCCAGGGCGGCAGCACTGCCAGCGATGGCGTGCGCGGCTGGGCGCGGGTGGATGCCAACCAGAGCAAGCTGTCCGCAGTTGAAGACCAGCTCGACCTGCGCGTGGATCGCTCGCGCCTGCAGCTGGGCGCGGACGTGGGTGTTTTCGATGACGGCCGCGGCCGCGTGGGCGTGATGGGGACGCTGGCGCAATCCAGCGCCACCTCGCGTTCGCAGGTGACCGGCTACAGCGCACGCGGCAAGGTGGACGGTGGCGCGCTGGGTGTGTACGGCAACTGGGCCAGCGATGCGCTGTATGTGGATGCCAGCGTGCAGCGCGGCCAGTTCCGCAACCGCGTGCAGGGCCAAGGCCTGGCCGAGGAACGCTACGATTCGGATATCTGGCAGTCGTCCGTGGAAGCCGGTTATCGCTTCGGCATCGGCCAGATCGGCAGTACTGCGCTGAGCCTGCAGCCGGAACTGCAGCTGGTCTACACCGATGCCAACACTGAGCGCCACCAGGAAGCCAACGGCACCATCGTGCGCAGCCTGGGCGACAGCGGCCTGTCCGGTCGCGCGGGCCTGCGTCTGCAGGGCGATGGCCATTCGGCGGCCGGTGCGTCGGTCAGCCCGTACGTGGTGGCCAACTGGTACCGCGATGGCGCCAGCAACGGCATGGCGTTTGATGATGAGGCGCTGAAGGCCAGCGTGCCGCGCAACCGCTATGAGTTGAATGCCGGTGCGCGCGTGCAATTCCGCTCCGGCTTCAGCGCATGGGGCGGGTTTGGTGTGATGCGCGGTGACCACGGCTATCGCGAAGCAACGGGCAACGTGAGCCTTGCCTATAAGTGGTGATGTAGATGAAAGAACGGCGCCGGAAAGATCCGGTGCCGTTCTGCTTTCTGTTTTCTGTAGAGCCGAGCCCACGCTCGGCTGCTCTCGGCTTCAACCGCGGCAGAAGCAGCCGAGCATAGGCTCGGCTCTACAGGTTTGTCGCAATCGGCACGCACGGCCGTTGTGCCATCACTTTGCGAACTTTTCGACCTTCCAACTTTTCTCATTGGCAGCACGGGTGCTGCGTGCGATTCATGTGCGGCCACCGACAACGGGTGGCACGGGCTTCCAATCCCGTTTGGTAACACTGTTGTTTACGCTTGTCTGCCGGCGTCGCTCTTTCCTTGTTGAGCGGCGTCGGCAGGCAATCCGTCTGCGCTTCTTTGGCGGGCGGTGCGTGGGGGCCTCGTGCCCGCCGGCGTTTCACAGTGCCACCACCGGTATTGGAACCACGCACCGTCCGCCACCCTCGCATACGCGCAGCGGTGGCCCTCGCCTCGCGCTCAAGGATGCCGCCATGAAAGCCTCTTCCTATCCGTACCTGTTCGCCACCCTGGGTGATGCCACCGCCCAGCTGCCGGATGCCATCGCCCGCGCCCTGGAAACCACCCTGGCCGCCAGCCACGCCGCAGACGCCGACGCACCCGGTCGCATCACCTTGCTCAGTTGCCTGCAGCGTATCCGCCAGGTGGAAGGCGCCGACGGCCAGCCATGGCCCAGCAACGGCCGCACACCAGCGCAACGCATGGTGCGGGCACGCATCGATCGCGCCAATGCCGGGCTGACCTTCCTGCTGGAACTGCTGCACGCCAGCGAGCGCGTGCGCGTGGATGGCGACGATGGCCAGCAGATCGGGGATGACATGCGCGAAGGGCTGCTGCTGGCCTGCCGTGGGCTGGCCGAATACCTGGATGTGCAGTTGCGCGCGGCGTAGGGCCTGCGGTGAATCAGGCTTGAACCTGCGCGGGACGCGCCTGCTTTTCAGACTAATTGCATAGGCTCGCCGCCATCGCGCCCGCAAAGTGGCCTTGCCGGGCGGCCGTCGCCGCCTGCCACCCCGGCGCCCGCTGCGTGACAGCGCGTGCCCATTGAGGATGCTGTCACGACCGCCGCCCACTACCCCCGCGTGATCGCCGCACTGGGCGATGCCGCCGCCCGCCTTCCGCACGATCTGGCCGGCCGACTGGAGCTGGCCTTGAGGGCGGCGAACGAAGATTCTGCATCGCCACAACGCGCCTTCCACGAGCGCGCAGACCTTGCCGCTTCGACCCTGGCGGGGCTGCTGCAGTTGCTGCACGCCAGCGAACGCGTGTGCAAAGGCGCTACCACCGGGCCAGCCGCTAGCGGACAACACGCGCGAGCATCTGCTGCTGGCCTGCCACGGCCTGGCTGAGCACATCGCCCGGCAACTGCGCACAGACTGACGGTGTGGGCCCCTGCAGATGCCAGCCAAGGTGGGTGGCGCCCGGATCTTATCGCGATAGAGCGGAATGTCGATTCGCAGTACCAAGGATTGAAGTCGCTAGTACTGCAACTGCACCAATGTGCACCCGACTGCAAGCCCGCACTGCCGTTCATTTCGTATGCCCCCACGGGTTCAGCTACAGGAGGAGGCGTGAACATCTGTCAGTAGTAGTCCGCAAGCAATATAGCCTCACCGATGATCGCGCCTGGAACCAAGGGCTTTCCAGGAAGCCTCAGGTAGCGCGCGGTGAAGGCGATATCCTCCGCCGCACCCGTGGATTCGGTGTGCGCCCACACGCGCCCCATCGGCAGGGCGAAGCCTTTGTGCATGATCTGCAGCCCTACACCCTGCGTTCCCGACCCGGCAGCGGGCGCGAGTACATCTGATGCATTGCCGCGATCGGTCGCATCATGGATCTGCAGGGAAACCGGTCGTCCCGGTACACCACAGCTCATCGTCACGACGAAGTCCTTGTCCCCCGCTGTAGAGGCGGCATCCAGATCCTGCGCCGGGATTGGATCGAGGACGACATTGGCATTGGAAAGCGCGCACGTCGTACCGTGAAATTCATACCCAATATCGAAACGGAATTCAGCGCCCCCCGAACCATCGACCTGCACGCTGCCCAAGGATCTCTGCAGCTGCGGCCGCATGGGACCGCCACGAGAGTAAAAGAACAGTTTCGCCCAAGTCTGACTTTTACCCAAGGGGAAGTGCCACGAGTTCTGCCCGAATGCGTCCAGCGGCCCTTCCAGCGCCTCGCTACCATCGTCGAACTCGCTTGCGAACCAGACGACCACCAGCGGTGAATCCTGGCTGATCTCGTAGGCGGGTGCTCCATCGATATGACGAACATAGTTCAGACCTGCGATCAATGGCCGTAGTGATGCATCTTCCCGATGGTCGCAGACGAAGCTGATTCCCTCGCTGGCAGCGGTATGCAACAGCACATCCGGCGCCTCCACGAAACGAACGGGCACGGTCTGGGCATAGGACACGCTAGGCGTGGAAGGTACGCACCGCGCACTCGCTCCGAATGGAGCGCTGGTCAGCGCCAACAACACGGCGCCGCGGATCGCAAAGGAACTGAGTATGTACATCTTCAATCGTAGGCCGCCGTTACCACGATGTCGGCCTGTACCGCACCGGCTGCAATCGCGCCCAGCGTGGGCAGGTAGTAGCCGGCACGCAGCGCGTAGCTGGCGGTGGCTCCGGTGACCGGCACTTCTATGCCGGTGTCGCCATTCTTCAGATAGGTCGTGCCGGTGGCACCGGCCAGCAGCGCGATGGAAACACCGTCGGCGGGATCGGTAGCCGCTGTATTCTTCCAGCGCTCGGCATCGCCATCGGCAGCGGTGCCGGCGAAGGACAGCGTGGCCTTGGTCACGCCCACACAGCCGCTGAAATCGAGCGTACCGGCCTTCAGCTGATTGTCACCCTGGGTGAGTTCGTTGGCCTTGACCGGATCGAGCGTAATGGCCGGTGCATTCAACGTACAGGTGCCCGGCAGCACGCGTCCGCTGATGGTGAGAGTGGCGGTGTCGGCCAGTGCGGCAGGGGCTGCGGCAGTGATCGAAATGAGGGCGGTGATACGCAGAAGGGAAATGTTCATCGGCAATTTCCTGTGGGAACGGGGGATATCAGGGAAGTGACGGAACCGCGGCCTGCAGGCCGCGTGCGGGTGCCGCCAGCGGCACGCACAGCGCCTGGCTCCACGACAAGCCGTAGCTGTCGGGTGCGTCCGGCATGCGGTATTCCAGGCGGCAACGCTGCGCGCCGTCCGGGTCGACAATCAATGCGCCAGCATCCTGTGCACCGCGCAGCTGGATGACGCCGCCCTGGCCGACCGCACCACGGGGCATGCCCAGTTCGTCTTCCACCCGCGCGGCGAATGGCAATGGCTGGCCCAGCGCATCGGTGGCATCGATGAACAAGGTGCGCTCGCGGCGTGCGCCGAATTCCACGCGTACGATGCTGCCTGCGGTGGGGGCCACCCGCTGCGAGGTCTGCAGCAGTTCCACTTCCAGCGGCAGGCCTGAGGGGTCCAGATCGATCTGGTTCCAGCGGTACGGACTGACGTGCGGCAGCAGCGCATAGCCATTGCCGGCCACGCGGATCTGGCCGCCATAGCCGACGCGCGCGCCCTGCGCGCCATCGGCATGGATGAGTGCAAAGCCCTCGCCCACCGGTGGCCCCAGGTTCACCCCGCCACGATGCAGGGCGATGCTGCCGCTGGCACCGAGCGAGAGGTTGCGGTAATCGCCGCTGCGGCTGTAGCCGGCGTTGAAATTGCCGCGGCTGCCCTGGTAGGCAGCATAGGCGCTGGCATTGCCCTGGCTGCCGCCGCCGTCGCTGGCCGACAGGCTGTAGCTGAGCGCGCGGTCTTCGCCCAGCGCGCCGTTGATGCCCAGCTGTGCCTGCGTGCCACCGGCAGCGTGGCTGAGCTGGCTGCTCAGGCGCGGCGTACTGGGGCTGCGGCCCAGCGGCACGCTGAGGGTCAGCGCATAGCGCGTGTCCTGGCGCCCTTCGCCAATCTGATAGCGCAACGCGGATACGCCGATGTTGGCCATGCCTACCACCGTCTGTACACCCAGCTGCACATCGTTCTGGCGCCGCGCGCTATCCCAGTAGCGGGTATGGCCGCCGCTGAGATACAGCGTGCTGCGTTGGCCCAGCTTCTGCGAGAAGTTCATCTGGTAGCGCTGGCGGGCGCGGCTGCTGTAGCCCCAGTCATCACTGCGCACGCGCGCGAAGTCACCCAGCGACAGGTAGCCTCGCGTGCTGTAGCGGTAGGCAGCCAGACCAAAGTTGGTGCCGCTGCGCGCGACGTAGCGCTGGTAGTTGATGCGGAAGCTGTTGCCAGACACCGGCCCGGAGAGCAGCGGCTGCGCGCGCGAGTGGGTAATGTCGGCACCGAAGGCCCCCACGGGTGTGTTCACCGCTGCACCGGCCAGCACCGCCTGGTAGTCCTCTCCTGCCTGCACGCCGCCGAGCAGAGTCAGTCGATTGCTGATGCCACGCGCATAGGTCGCTTCGGCGAAGCGCAGTTCCTCCCAGCGGTCGCTGGTGTCACGCAATTGGCCAACCGTGGCGCTGAAACGGCTGGCGCCGGGACGCAGTGCCTGCGGCACGGCGGAGAAGTTGACGTTGAAGCGCTGCTCGCGGCCATCGGGCTCGGTGACGGTGACTTCAAGATCGCCGCCGAAATGGGTGGGATACAGATCCTCGATGACGAATGGGCCCGGCGCCACCGTGGTTTCGTGGATGATGTTGCCGTTCTGGCGGATGCGCACCACCGCGTTGCCCTCGGCGATGCCACGCACCACCGGCGCGAAGCCGCGCAGCGAATCGGGCAGCATGCGTTCGTCGGTGGCCACGCGCACACCGGTGAATGCCACGCTCTCGAACAACTCGCCCCCGGTGTTGCTTTCACCCAGCAGCAGCTGGCTGTTCCAGCCGGGCAGGTCGCGCTGCAGCGTACTGCCGATCACATCGTGGCGGCGGCCCTCGCTGCCATGGCTGATGGACGAGCGATGTCGCAGCCGCCAGGCGCCGATATTAAGGCCGGCATTGAGGCCAAGATAGGTGCTGTCACGCCCGCCACTGCGGTTGTGGTTGAGGCTGTAGTCGAAGAAGCCGGCGGTAATGCCGCGATCGCGCTGGTCAGGTGCCACATAGCCGCGTGCGCGCCGCGCCTGCGCCGCCTGCGGCAGGCCGATGTTCAACCGCAGCGTACTGCTGTCGAGCGCAACGGTAGCGCCGGGAATCATGCGTGGCAGATCGACGCAGGTATCAGGATCGTCACTGAGTTCCGCCCGGATGTCGTCCTTCAGGTCCAGCTGGCTTACCAACGCCGTGGGCAGGCACACCACGCCATCGCGTACGGCGATATCCACGTCACGCTGGTGGACATCGTTGACATGCAGCTCCAGCGCGTAGTCGCCATCGGGGAGCGGATTCCCCTGTGCATAGCGCTGCATGTCGATGGCTTGGCCACCGATCAGGAAGCCATCGCTGAACTGGAGTTCGTCGGCGATGGCCGTCGCAGGTGCCACGCACAGGGCCAGCGCGATGGCCTGGGGCAACATGCTGCGCTGGAAGAGCGGAATACGGTAGGAAGGAAGGCAGAACATGTTCCGGGCCATTGCGATGAGGTAATTGATCAACTACTGGTAGGTGGCCAGCAGCGTGGCCTCGCCCAGCACGGCGCCCGCCTGCAATGCATCTGCGGTGCGCAGGTATCGGGCGCTGAAGGGAATGGACTGGCTGCCGCTCTGGGTCGTGCCGTAGTCCCACGGCGTCGCCATTGCAAGCGGCTGGCCCTGGTGCAGCACCTGCAGGGCAACGCCTGTCGCGGTGGTGCCCGGTGCCGGCGAAAGCAGGTTGGTACGGTTGCCTGGCGCGTGTATGTCCACCAGTTCCAGCGTCAGGGGACGGCCGCCGGCGCGGCAGTTCACGATGATGCTGAAATGCTTCTCCGCAGCGTCGGGCAGCGCGCGCAGCGTTTCCAGATCGATGTCATCCAGCGTCACATGCGGGTGGGTGACGGCACAGGTCTGCGCGCGGAAGCGGAACCCCACCGCAATATGGTGGCGCGCACTGGCGCCACCGATGGAAGACTCCACCGTACCCAGGCTGCGCACGGGCTGCGCCTGCATCTGGCCACCGCGCGAGAACGCGGTGACGTAGAGTCTCAGGAACACGTCCGCCCGGCGCGGATCAACGGCAACGTCCACCCTCCGGCCGGGCTCCAGGTAGGCACGCGCCCCGCCCGTTCCTGATTGATCCGGTACCGCACTGTAATCAAACACCAGGAGTGGTGAATCCGTGGAGAATTCGAACGCAGGTGCGTACCCGACAGGACCGTTGTCATCGTACTCGTGGGGAACATCCCGCACATAACGCAGGTTGCCCAGTGTCGGCATGACGGCCACGCGGTCCTCGCTACCATCACAGCGCAGGTGCAGGTCAACCAGACCGTATCCCATGACTGCATCCGGCGCTTCTGTGAACCGCGCTTCGAACTCTTGATCGAAAAACGCATCGGATATCACGGTCTGGCACGCCGCGTGCGCGCTACCGGCAAGGGCTGCCCACAGCCCGGCAACGGCAAGCGGGCGCAGTCGCATTGCCAGTGCATTGTGTGTAATGCGGTGTCGGTCTGGAACCGATGCAGGACAGAACATGGAACTGAACTCCGTAGGGGCGACGGCAACGCGCGCATCGCAATGAAAGGGGCGCCGGTCAGCGGTACTCCGCAGTGAGCAACGCTTCTCCCTTGATGTCGCCAGGAAGGATGGGATCGGCCGTGCGCAGATAGCGCGCGCTGAACGGAATGGCCTGCAGACCCTTGGCCGAGTAACCGTGCCGCCACGAGACACCCAACGGCAGCGGAGCGCCGCCGCGCAGCAGCTGGACCTGTACGCCACTGCCGGTGCTGCCGGCGGCCGGGGTAAGCACGCCGTCCGCGCGGTTGTTGCCCTGCGCATCGGCCACAGTGAAGGTGACATCGACATTGGCACTGGGGCAGTTCATGGCGACCTCCAGATCGGCCTCGCCGCTGGAGCTGCCAGGCGCCGGGAGATCATCGGCGCTGGCCAGGCCGAGGGTGAGCGACGCCTGGGACAGAACACAGCTGAGCGGTGGCACGTTGAACTGCACGGTCACCACATGCTGAAGGCGCTGCGACGGATCGTCCTCAGGCCACGACACCGCCGTGCCTACCAGCGTGCGCGGGACGCTTTCCATCGCGCCGCCCCTGAAGAACGCCTGCACGTACAGGCCTGCGCCGTATGCCCGCGCGACGCCAGTGGCACCACCCGGCACGCGATTGGTCTGGCCCACACGCAGCGGTACCGGCTCGGTGACAGCACCGGACGAATCCGGCCCGGCAACATAGCCGAAGCCGATGAGTGGCGAACGCTCGCCCAGGCTGTAGCCTGCATAGGTCTCTCGTTCGGCCACTACTTCGCGCTCGTAGCTGAGCGCCGGAAAGGAAAGCTCGACGATGAAGTAGGGCTGCCCTGCCGGGCAGTCGAACGCGTCCGCGAGCACGGACTTGTAGCTGCCGCCGGAGTAGTAGCTGCCGGGCAGATCGAAGTTGGGAAGCGAAGCGACGTGGTCAATGACATCATCGGCGGGATTCACGCGCGTGCAGGCCGCCTGCAGTGGCGCCGCTGCAGTGGCCGCGGCAAGAGCAAGCACGCTTGAACGACACCATGACGGCGCGGCGATGCACCAGCGCGACCGGATACTCATCGGGTGCACCTGAAGGGAATGAAGTGGGCGAGAGTCTAGGAGCGAGAGACCTGCAATCCCATCGGATTAGTTGCAGTTCCAGCCCATCAAGAGCGATTTGCAACTAATTGCATTTCCGTAGGGGGCCGGCACCGGGAGACTCCTCGCTGCTGGCTGGCCGGATCGGTCGGCAGCGCCTTCCCTGTCTACTGAGAGATCCTCATGTTGAGCATTACCCGCGCTCTGGGCGCGTGCCTGCTGGTTGCCGTTGTGCCGTCGGCCTTCGCCGAGAAGCTGGAAATCACCGGCGAAATCATGCCGACCACCTGCGAAGTGCAGGCCGCTGCCGGCACCATCACCGTGGCCATGGGCAAGGTCGAACTGACCTCGCTCAATGCCAACACCCGTGCTGGCCAGAAGAACTTCAGCATCCAGCTCGACTGCTCCGGCTCGGGCGCCGAGCAGGACGTGGGCGTGCGCTTCGGCGGCGCGCCGGACGGCTCCACCGGCAACCTGGCGCTGAACGCCGGCTCCGGTGCCACCAACGTAGGCGTGGCGCTGTATGACTTCGCTGGCAACCACCAGAAGATCGGTGAGGACCCGGTGCAGTGGGTGACCATTCCTGCCGCCGGCAGCGGCCAGCTGGATTACAGCGCGTGGTACGCCTCGCCGGGCCAGAACGCGACCGCCGGCACTGCCAATGCCTCCGGCGACTTCGTGGTCGTTTACAAGTAAGCCCGCGCCCGTGCCGGCCCTGCCCGGGCCGGCACGGGCATGCAGATGAGGTCAAACCATGAATTTCCGCGCAGTAACACGCATCGCACTGCTGCTGGCCTGCATGTTGTCGGTACCCGCACATGCCGCCGTGACCCTGCAGGGCACGCGCATCGTGCATGACGCGAGTAAAGGTCGCGACGTGACCGTGCAGGCCAGCAACCGCGGTGAGCAGCCGGCCATGGTGCAGGTGTGGATCGACAGCGGCGACAGCCAGGCCCGCCCCGAGCACGTGCGCACGCCGTTCCGACTGACCCCGGCCGAGCCACGCCTGCTGCAGGCCAAGCAGGGCCAGGCCTTCCGCATCACCTACGCGCCGCGTCCCGGTGAAGCAGCGCTGCCAACCGATCGCGAGTCGGTGTTCTACTTCAACCTGCTGGATATTCCGCCCAAGCCCGAGAATGCAGCAGACAAGAACCTGCTGCAGTTCGCGGTGCGTACACGGGTGAAGCTGTTCCATCGCCCGGCCGGCTTGCCGGGTGCGGCCCGGGATGCAGCGGCGACGTTGCAGTGGTCGGCCGATGGCACCGCCCTGCAGGTACGCAACCCCAGCGCCTACCACGTGACAGTGAGCACACTGACCCTGGCCAGTGGCCAGAAGGTGGACGTGGACATGATCGCGCCGGGCGCTCAGCTGCGACTGCCTTTGCCGCAGGGCGTGGCGATGCCGCGTTCGGTCACGTTCCAGTGGTTGGATGACTATGGCTCGCCCCGCGAGCATACGGCGCAGGTTGCGCGCTGAGGACGGCCATGCACCTGCGAACCTGGCTGGTCGCCTCGATGGCTTTACTGGGCTTGGCCGCACTGACCACCAACACGGCGCAGGCCTGCACAACGGTCACCGATGGCTATATGAGCACCGTCTATCCCGTCGTGCTGGAAGACACCGAGCAGTTCGCGTATTCCTTTTCGCGGCTGGGGGTGCAGTTCGGGGGGTGTTCGACCACCGCGCCCACTGAATTCGTCGTCGAGTTCGACACGCCGATGCAGCCGATGGGCACGGTCGAATACAAGGGTCGCACCTATGGCAAGTTCCAGACCTCGTCCACTTCGCCCTTCGTCCTGCTGGGGTTGTACGAGGAAGCGGATGGAGCCTCGTCGACCCTCCCGTTCCTAGCCGATGGGCAGATGCTGACCTATACGATGCCTGCCCGCCGCAACGCGCGCCTACGGGTTGAACTGACAGTGTCAGGCCGCCGTGGCGTGGAGAGCCAACCGATACAGCGAATGCTTGGGCTGCGCATCCATCCCAAGGACGATGCGTCGCTGATCGGCAACGATACGCTTGAGCTGGGCTTCGACGTTTCGGTCATCCATGCCTGCACGATGCAGGCGGTGTCGGTGGTGCTGGACGACGTGGCGCCTGCCGAGCTGCTTTTGCCAGACAGTTCGGCCGCGGAGCGCGATTTCAGCGTGAACATGGACTGCTCGCACGATGGCATTCCGGTGACGTTGACACTGACCGACGCGCACTCCCCAGGCAACACCGGCAGCGCGCTGGAACCTGCCGCCGGCTCCACCGCCGAAGGGGTGCGGATCGAACTGCTGCGTGCGGGTGTACCGGTACGCATGCAGCAGCCGTGGCAATACGGCCAGGCCAATACCGGCCCGAACCCGATCGACCTGACTGCCCGCTATGCACGCACCGCAGGTGCCCTGGCCCCCGGTGAGATCAAGGGCGAGGCCGTGTTGCAGGCAGATTACCCGTGAATGATTGAAGCACAGTCGCTCGCCATATTGGGGTAGGTGTCGATCTTGATCGGCATGGTGTCGGTACATAGGCCTGGCACGTTCGTGCCAACCAAGGTTGGCACCTACCAGAACAATGTGCCGGGCTGGGCCGATGTACCCCGCATGGTAGGTGTCGACCTTGGTCGACACGGCGTTGGTACCAGCCACCGCGGTAGCGCCGGGCTGGGCCGATGTACCCCGCATGGTAGGTGTCGACCTCGGTCGACACGGCGTTGGTACCCGCCACCGCGGTAGCGCCGGGCAATGCCCGGCGTCTTCCATCAGGCGAAGTGCTGGTAGCCGCCGTCTGCGGCTTCGCCATCCACCTGCACACCCTGCCCATCGACAATGCGGCCGATACGCGACAGCGGCAGGTCCAGCGATTGCGCCAGGTACAGCAGGGCATCGCGCTGGTCGGCGGCGGCGGTGAAGCACAGTTCGTAATCGTCGCCACCGCGCAGCGCGCACTCGCGCGCGCCGTCACGGCCCAGCAGCGCGCGCAGTTCCGGCGAAATCGGCAGCAGGTCGCTGTCCACCTGCGCGGCCACGCCGCTGCGTACAGCGATATGGCCCAGGTCGGCCAGCAGGCCGTCGGACACATCCACCGCCGCATGCGCGAACGCGCGCAGGCGCAGGCCCAGGGTGACGCGCGGGGTCGGACGCAGCAGACGCAGGCGCAGGTATTCGTAGTCGCCCAGCAGCGTGGCCGTGGCTACGTTGAGGGCGCCCTGCTGCCACAGGCGCAGTGCACCCGCCGCATCGCCCAGCGTGCCGCTCACCCAGATGTCATCGCCCACCTGCGCACGTTCGCGGCGTAGCGCCTGGCCACGGGCCACCTGGCCCATCGCGGTGACCGACAGCGACAGCGGGCCGCGCGTGGTATCACCGCCGATCAGCGCGATGTCGTGCTGGTCGGCCAGGGCGAAGAAGCCATCGGCAAAGGCCTCGATCCAGTCTTCGGAGGTTTCCGGCAGTGACAGCGCCAGCGTGCACCACGCCGGGCGCGCGCCCATCGCGGCCAGGTCGGACAGGTTGACCGCCAGCGTCTTCCAGCCGATGTCGAAGGCCGGGGTTTCCACCGGGAAGTGCACGCCGCTGTTGAGCGTGTCGGCGGTGACCACCAGCTGTTCGTTGGCGCGCGGCTGCAGCAGCGCGGCGTCGTCACCGATGCCGAGCAGGATGTCGTCGCGCTCGAGGGTACGGGCGCGGATGCGGTCGATGAGGGCGAATTCGGCCAGGGACATGGGGCGCTCCGGCGGGGTGCATGGATGGGCGGAGGGCGCGGATGCGGGCGGATCGTGCCGATCGGATGGAACCGCAGGGGTAGCGTCGACGGTTAGTCGACTGCTCTCCCGTCCGACACTACGACTGCTGATCGAAAGGCAGTCGACTGACAGTCGACTCTACCGAAGCAGCTTCCCGCGCCGTTCAATGAACGATGCGGGACCCAGGGGGTCAGTGACCCGATTCCACCTTGCGCCATTCGACGGCGGCACGATCCAGCACGCCGTTGACGTAGGTGTGGCCGTGCTCGGAACCAAAACGCTTGGCCGATTCGATGGCTTCGTTGATGACCACGCGGTATGGCACATCCAGGCGGTAGCGCAGCTCGTAGCCAGCCAGGCGCAGCACGGCGCGTTCGATGGCATCCACTTCTTCGATGCCGCGGTCCAGGTACGGGGCCAAGGCTTCGTCGATGTCACGACGGTTGTCCAGCACGCCATGCACCAGCGCTTCGAAATACGCCAGATCGGCAATTTCGCGGGCTTGTTCGTGGGCGAACTGGGCGATCAGCGACTGCCCGTTGCCACCGGAGATCTGCCACGCGTAGAGCGCCTGCACGGCGCGACGGCGGGCGCGCGAACGCAGCACCGGGTCGATGCCATCACGGCGGACGGGTTTACCGGAGGGCTTGCCCTGGGTGTTCTTGTTCATGGCAGTTGCTCCAGCAGATTGACCATTTCCAGTGCGGCGAGTGCGACTTCCTCGCCCTTGTTGCCGTGGCTGCCGCCTGCGCGGGCCTCGGCGTCTTCAACGCGTTCCACCGCCAGCACGCCGTTCAGCACCGGCACGCCGAAATCCAGCTGCACGCGCATCAGGCCTTCGGCACAGCGGTCGGCCACGTGTTCGTAGTGGCGGGTATCACCACGGATCACGCAGCCCAGGGTGAGGATGGCGGCGTGTTCATGGGCGGCGGCCAGGCGCGCGGCAACCAGCGGCAGCTCCCAGGCACCCGGCACGCGGATCACGTCGATGTTGGCTTCGGCAATGCCGTTGCCGGCCAGGCTCTGGCGGGCGCCAGCAACCAGGGTATCGGTGATGCGGGCGTTCCAGCGGCTGGCCAGGATGGCAAAGCGCGCCGACTCGGGGGTGCGAAGATCGCCTTCGTAGTGGCTCATATGCGGCTTGGGGGTTCGATAAGGGGGTGATTCTACCGCATGGTGTGCCGACCAACGGTCGGCACCTACCAGAGGCTGGGTCGATCCGCCGGGCATGACCCGGCGCTACCGGGGTCGGATCCCGCGCCGCGGGCTCCGACTCCATCGGGCGACCGTTACAGGGTCACCGTTTCCACCACTTCCAGGCCGTAGCCGGCCAGGCCCACCTGGCGGCGGGGGGTTCCCAGCACGCGCAGCTTGCCCAGGCCCAGGTCGGACAGGATCTGCGAGCCGGCACCGTTGCGGCGCCACTGGCCCACGTCCTTGTCCTTGCCCGGCACCACCGGCGCCGGCTGCTGGCGCAGGCGGGCCAGCAGGGCCTCGCCGTCGCGCGGGGCCGACAGCACCACCATCACGCCCGCACCTTCGGCGGCAATCGCGCGCAGGGCATCGGTGGCGGCCACGCCGAAATCATCGCGGCGCCAGTGCAGCAGGTCGGCCAGCGGGTTTTCCACCTGCACGCGCACCAGGGTCGGGGTATCGGCCGACGGGGTGCCACGGACCAGGGCGAAATGCAGGTCGTGGGCGATGCGGTCGCGGTAGGTGACCAGCTTGAACGGGCCGAATTCGGTGTCGATGTCGCGCTCGTCCACGCGCTCGACGGTCTTTTCGGTGGCCAGGCGGTAGGCGATCAGGTCGGCGATGGAGCCCATCTTCAGGCCGTGCTCGCGGGCGAACAGTTCCAGTTCCGGGCGGCGCGCCATGCTGCCGTCCGGGTTGAGGATCTCCACCAGCACGCCGGCCGGTTCCAGCCCGGCCAGCATGGCCAGGTCGACGCCCGCTTCGGTATGGCCGGCGCGGGTCAGCACGCCGCCAGGCTGGGCGATCAGCGGGAAGATGTGGCCCGGCTGGTGCAGGTCGGCCGGCCTGGCGTTGGGCTTCACCGCGGTACGGATGGTGTGCGCGCGGTCATGGGCGGAAATGCCCGTGGTCACGCCCTCGGCCGCCTCGATGCTGACGGTGAAATTGGTCTGGAACTGCGCGGTATTGGCCTGCACCATCGGCGCCAGGCCCAGATCGGCGGCGCGGGTGCGGGTCAGCGGCAGGCACACCAGGCCACGGCCGTGGGTGACCATGAAGTTGATGTCCGACGGCTTGACCAGCTCGGCGGCCATGATCAGGTCGCCTTCGTTCTCGCGGTCTTCGTCATCGACGATGACGACCATGCGGCCCTGGCGGATGTCTTCGAGGATCTCGGGAATCGGGGCGAAATTCATGCGCGTGCTCCTTCGCCCAGCAGGCGCTCTACATAACGGGCAACCAGGTCGATTTCCAGGTTCACCGCGCTGCCCACGCCGGTGGCGGAAAAGGCGGTGTTGGCCACGGTGTGCGGGATGAGCGCGACTTCGAAACCTTCGTCGTCCACTTCATTGACGGTGAGGCTGACGCCGTCCACGCAGATCGAGCCCTTCTTGGCGATGTAGCGGCGCAGCGCGGCCGGCGCGGCGAAACGCCAGCGCTGGGCGCGTGCATCTTCGTGGATGGACAGCACCTGGCCGAGGCCATCGACGTGGCCGCTGACCAGGTGGCCGCCAAGGCGGTCGGTCGGGCGCATGGCGCGTTCGAGGTTGATGACCGCCCCTTCAGCCAGCTGGCCGAGCGTGGTCAGGCCCAGGGTCTCGGTCGAGGCATCAGCCTGGAAACTGCTGGCGTCGAATGCGATGACGGTGAGGCAGACACCGTTGATGGCGATGCTCTCGCCCATCTGCACGTGGTCGAACGGCAGATTGCCGACGTTGAAGGTGAAGCGGACATCGCCGCCGATGGCTTCGCGTGCGGCCAGACGGCCGACGCCTTCGATGATTCCAGTAAACAAGAAACGTTCTCCGCGGAAAGTGAGCGAAAAACGCCGCAAGGCAAACAGGCGGGCGCAGGGCCGCGAAGGCCCTGTGGCACCGTCTTCTTTCATCCGGACTATACCGTCGGCTCCGGCATTGGACCGGATCTGCTGACCCCCGGCCGTGGGCCGGGGCGCTCGCGGGCTCGTGCTTGCGCACCTACCGCCGGTGGGGAATCGCACCCCGCCCTGAAGACGTTTGTGTACCGGCGAACCGGCGCGCCTAGTGTACCAGCCCGGGCTGAACGGGGTGCCGCGGGGTCGGGTCCCATTGGGCAGCAATTGGCTCTGCCCCAGGCGCGCCCTACTCGCCGGCCCCAGCTGTGACGGGAGTCGCTCGCAATCTGTAAATTTTTCATTAAACTCCCGGGTCGGACGACATGACGTCGCCACGGGCTGCCACGACGGTATCCCGCCAATGGACTGAATTTCTTACAGGAACCTCCATGCGCAAGATCCTGATCGTGGCCGCCCTGCTGGCCGCTGCCCCGCTGTCGGCCCAGGCCGAAGCCCTGAGCTACACCTACGTTGAAGGTGGCTGGACCCAGTTCAAGACCAGCGATGACGACCTGAACGATCCGAAGATCGACGGTGGCTACCTGCGCGGTTCGATCGCGCTGGCCGAGCAGGTGCACGTCTTCGGCGCCTGGAACTACGCCAGCAAGTCCTACGATTACACCTACGGCACCTTCAAGCTGGAACTGAACCAGCCGGAGCTCGGCATCGGCTACCACATGCCCTTCAGCGACCGCGTGGATTACACCGCAGACATCGCCTGGGTGCGCCAGCAGGCCGAGCTGACCGTGAAGGACGTGGACTTCGGCCGCCTGACCAGCAAGGACCACACCAACCTGGTGCGCGCCACCATGGGCCTGCGTGGCAAGCCGTCGCGCATGACCGAAGCCTGGATCAAGGCCGGTTACATGGACGGTGGCAATGAATTCGAAGGCACCTGGGTCGGCTCGGTCGGCGGCCAGATCAACTTCACCAAGACCTGGGGTCTGGTCGGCGAAGTGGCCGGCTACCGCGACGTCACCCAGTTCTCCGCCGGCGTGCGCGCCAGCTTCTGATTGCTCGATCCTCGTCGTGTAATCGAACGGGCCCCGCAAGGGGCCCGTTTTTTTTCATGCGGATGGGCTAGGCTTGCGCGCCTCTGGAACAGGAAATCCGTCATGAAGCCCCCCCTTCGCACCCTGCTGGCCACCGCGCTGATCGGCGCCCCGTTGCTGGCCGGCGCCGCCCCGGCCGCACTGACCCCCGAACAGACCTTCGACCTGTACGCGCGCGCCCTGCTGGAAGATGACACGGCTGCCACCGCACGCTTGAACGAAGCACTGAAGCCGGCCTTCAACGGCGAAGACGCGCTGAGCCCGCCGGCCGGAGCGCTGGCCAAGGCGCTGGCCGAACCGTGGCAGGTGGTGCTGGCCGGCGCAGGCGCCAAGGCCGACCCGGCCGCCGCCGAGGCGATGTACGCCAAGGCCCTGCAGGGTTCGCAGTGCCGCGCCACCGGCAGCCAGGTGGAAGACAACGAATACGTGGATGACCAGAAGATCGCCACGGTGCAGTTCCGCTGCCAGGCGGTGGATCTGTCTGGCGTGCGTCCGCTGTTCGCCGAAAGCCTGGCCGAAGGCACCCCGGCCACGCGCATCCGCTTCACCCAGGCCTACACCCAGGCCCTGCAGAACGGCCCGCGCCAGCCGATCACCGGCAGCCTGAAGCTGTACACGGCCAAGGACGGCGCGTTCTGGTACAGCGCCAACTTCGACGATCTGATCGGCCCGGTGGTGGGTGCGCTGGCACCGTTCGACGAATGGATGCAGGACGCCGCCGCCGCCGATGCGCCGAAGGTGACCGGCGTGCCGGGCTGCGACCTGCTGCTGCAACAGCACCGCAGCTGCGTGGCGAAGATCGCCCCGGACCAGATCAGCGGCGTGGACGCCATGGCCGAGGAACTGAAGGCCAAGGCGCAGGTGCAGTCGGCCGAAGCGATGACGCAGGAATGCAAGGCACTGCGCCCGGTGGCCGAAATGATGTGGACCGACGAATGCGCGTAAGCCGGTAGATCCACGCCCTGCGTGGATGGCTCCCAGCGCCGACCAAGGTCGGCGCCTACCGCTGTGTCACGGGCGCAGCAGCAACCGCAGGTCCTGGCCCACCTGGCGCTGATCGACCACCCGCAAGCGACGCTGCTGGTCCATTGCCTGGATGCCAAGGCCGGCCAGCAGCGGGCGGCCGTTGTCGCCCAGCAGCGTTGGCGCCTGGTACAGCAACAGCTCATCCACCCAGCCGCCGCGCAGCAGCGCACCGGCCAGGGTGGCACCGGCTTCGGTATGCACTTCGTTGATGCCGCGCTCGGCCAGCAGGGCAAGCACCGCGCCCAGGTCCAGCCGCCCGTCCACGCTGGGCACGCTGGTGAACTCGGCATCGGCCGCGTCCGGCGCGCTCACCGCCGCATCGTGCAGGTACAGCGTTGGCGCCTCACCCTCGCGCACGCGGCCGCATTCCAGCGAGCGCAGGCGCGAGTCCAGCACCACGCGCAGTGGCGGCAGCACCTCGGTGTCGGCCAGGCGCACGGTCAGCATCGGGTCGTCGGCCAGCACGGTGTCGGCACCGGTCAGGATGGCGCCCGCACGTGCGCGCCAGTGCTGCACATCTTCGCGTGCGGCCGCGCCAGTGATCCACTTCGACGTTCCATCGGCCATCGCGGTGCGGCCGTCCAGGCTGGCGGCCAGCTTGACCCGCAGCCACGGCCGGTTACGCTCCACCCGCGACAGGAAGCCCTTGTTCAATTCGCGCGCCTGCGCGGCCATCAGACCTTCGGCGACGTCAATGCCCGCCGCGCGCAGCAGATCGAAGCCCCCGCCATCGACCTGCGGGAACGGATCGCGCATCGCGGCGACCACGCGCGACACGCCTGCTTCGATCAGGGCCAGCGCACACGGTGGCGTGCGGCAGTAGTGTGCGCAGGGTTCCAGGGTGACGTAGGCGGTAGCACCACGCGCCTCGTCGCCCGCTTCGCGCAGCGCGAATACTTCGGCATGCGGGCCGCCGGCACGCTGGTGCCAGCCCTGCCCGACCACGCGCTCACCGTGGGCGATCACGCAGCCGACCATTGGATTGGGGCGGGTGGTGTAGGCGGCACGTTCGGCCAGACGCAGCGCGTTGGCCATGTGCAGGTGGTCGAGGGCGGAGAACGAAGTCGTCATGGCGCCATGGTAGCGCCGTCGATCCCGCCGGGCATGGGCCGGCGCTACCGGCGATGGTCGTGGATCCGCGACGCGTGGATGGACGCCTCCGTGCCAACCAAGGTTGGCACCTACCGGGTGGTCAGCCCTTCTTTTTCTTGGTCAGGGCGATGACATCGCCCAGCAGCTGCAGCTGTTCGGTGCTGGACGGCAGGTCGCGTTCCAGCTTCTCGATCTCCTCGCGGAAATCGGCCACGTCCTCGAAGCTCCGGTAGACCGAGGCGAAGCGCACGTAGCCGACGTGGTCGAGCTTGCGCAGTTCGTTCATCACGAACTCGCCCACCTTGATCGAGGGCACTTCGCGTTCGCCACTGATGCGCAACTGGTGGACGACCGCGCGGACGGCGGCTTCGATCTTCTCTTCCGGCACGGCGCGCTTCTGCAGCGCGCGGTCGAAGCCAGCACGGACCTTGCGCTGGTCGAACGCCTCGCGGGTGCCATCGCTCTTGACGATGGCCGGCAGCTTCAGTTCGACCGTTTCCAAGGTGCTGAAGCGTTCGTTGCACGCCTCGCATTCACGCCGACGGCGGATCGTCGCGCCGTCTTCAGAGACGCGCGAATCGATGACGCGGGTATCGGCATGTTGGCAGAAGGGGCAATGCATGGAACGCCTGGCTCAGGGGGCAAATGCACCGCCACGGTCATGGCAGCGTCGCAACGGTACCTGAGAAGGCCTTGGGCGGCAAATTATTGTCCACGTCACGCCTTCCCTGGGACATAGCGCAACCACGCCAGATGCACTGCAGGCACCAGCAATGGCGGCCCCAGCACCAGATAGCCCAGCACCTGCCACGGACTACCGTTGGCCAAGGCGAAGCCGATGTAGCCCACCACGCCCAGCGCCGCCAGCCCGCCCAGCGCCAACCCGATCCATGGCAACGCGCGGGTGTGCCGCAAGGCCGCGCGGCCCTGCCGCAGGTAGCACACGCTCAGCCACAGCCAGCCGACCAGACCCGCCAGGCCGGCGGCCGACCACAGGAACAGCACGGTGCCTTCGTCGCCCCCCATGAAGGCGTTGCGGGTCAGGAACGTGTAGACCCCGAAGCCGGCCACCAACCCACCGGCCAGCAGCGCCGGCAGCCCGAACAGCAGGCCATGCCCGATGTAGATGCGCCGATGCGTGCGCTCATCCACGGTCGCGGCCCTGCGCAGCGGACGAGGCCGGGCCCAGCCAGCGCAGCCAGAACAGCACGGTGGCGGGCACCAGCAGCGAGGGCCCGGCGAACAGGCCGTTCAGTACCGTCAGGCCCAGTTCGGAAAAATAGGTCAGTGCCAGCACCAGCATCGGCAGCGTGGCCAGCATGCCCAGGGCCAGCTGCCACCACCAGCCCGACCAGGCCGCGCGCAGGCCGGCGAAGCCTTCGCGCAGCCAGAATGTACTGAGCATCACCCAGGCCAGCAGGCCCGACAGCCCGGCCAGCCCCCACAGCAGCAGGCCGCTGCCGAAGCGCAGGCTGTCTGCGTCCACGCGGATGAAGGCGAACACGCCCATCATCGCCGCGATGAAGGCGCCGACCGCGCCCAGCAGCAGGCTGGGCAGGCCGAACAGCACCGCCAGGGCGATGTAAAGGCGCTTGAGGCGGCGCTCATCCATGCGCAGGATTCCCGTGTGTCGAGGTCAGAGCCCTTTCCTGGCGGAAAGGGATCTGACCCCTGCTTCAATCAGCCGTAGACCGGGTACTTGCGGCACTGCGCGCTGACGGCATCGCGCACGCGGGCGATGACGGCTTCATCGGCCGGCGCGTCGAGCACGTCGGCGATCCAGTTGGCCAGGTCCACGCAGTCCTGTTCGACATAACCGCGGGTGGTGACCGCCGGGGTGCCCAGGCGCAGGCCCGAGGTCACGAACGGCGAACGCGGATCGTTCGGCACCGAGTTCTTGTTGACGGTGATGTGGGCCTTGCCCAGCGCGGCTTCCGCGTCCTTGCCGGACACGTCCTTGCCGATCATGTCGACCAGCATCAGGTGGTTCTGGGTGCCGCCGGAAACGATCTTGTAGCCGCGCGCGATGAGCGTGGTGGCCATCGCCTGGGCGTTCTTCACCACCTGCTGCTGGTAGGCCTTGAAGCCCGGCTCCAGCGCTTCCTTGAAGGCCACGGCCTTGCCGGCGATGACGTGCATCAGCGGACCGCCCTGGATGCCCGGGAACACGATCGACTGCAGCTTCTTGACCAGATCTTCGTCAGCACCCTTGGCGACGATGATGCCGCCGCGCGGGCCGCGCAGGGTCTTGTGGGTGGTGGAGGTGACCACGTGCGCGTGTTCCAGCGGGCTGGGGTACACGCCGGCGGCGACCAGACCGGCCACGTGGGCCATGTCCACGAACAGGTAGGCACCGACCTTGTCGGCGATGGCGCGGAAGCGCGCCCAGTCGATCACCTGCGAGTAGGCCGAGAAACCGGCCACGACCATCTTCGGCTTGTGCTCCAGGGCCAGCCGCTCGACTTCGTCGTAGTCGATCAGGCCCTGGTCGTTCACGCCGTACTGCACGGCATTGAACAGCTTGCCCGAGGCATTGACCTTGGCACCGTGGGTCAGGTGACCGCCGTGGGCCAGGCTCATGCCCAGGATGGTGTCACCCGGCTGCAGCAGGGCGAAGTACACGGCCTGGTTGGCCTGCGAGCCGCTGTGCGGCTGCACGTTGGCATAGTCGGCCCCGAACAGCTGCTTCAGACGGTCGATCGCCAGCTGCTCGGCGATATCCACGTACTCGCAGCCACCGTAGTAGCGCTTGCCCGGGTAGCCTTCGGCGTACTTGTTGGTCAGCTGGCTGCCCTGGGCTTCCATCACGGCCGGGCTGGTGTAGTTCTCGCTGGCGATCAGCTCGACGTGGTCTTCCTGGCGCTGGGTTTCGGCGGCGATGGCCTTGGCCAGTTCGGGATCGTAGGTTTCGATGCGGACGTCACGCGGGAACATCGGTCACTCCAGGCAGTAGGGGGACAGCGGGCCCGTAATTGTAAGCGCGCCGGGGGGCGGCGGCGACCGCGGCCAACGGGGCTTGGCGCGGCTGGCATGGCATGATGGGCTGGCCGTGCTGCGTGCCAATGGTGGGCATGAACACCGGGGGCAGCACCTCACGCGATGAATCCAGATTCTTGAATTGTGATTCACACCCCTGAAAACATGAACGATTTAGGGTAGCAAACCTAAAGCCCGCGAGATCGCCGCCGATACGCCCTGTCCAAACAGGGGAAAAATCGCGTGATCCATTCGCTCCACAGCTGCAAGCCTGCTTCGACACTGGCCACTCGCCGTACGTCCGCCCCCGCACGCCGCGCTTCCTTGCTCGCGCTGGCCGTGGGCCTGGCCATCAGCGCCGGAGCGCAGGCGGTCAATACCGTTCGCACCGCCGATGGTGACTGGTACGACGCGTCAAGCTGGACCGCCGGTGTGCCCAATGACACCAACTCCACCAACTACGCCTATATCGACGGGTACACCGTCGGGCTGACCACCGCCGATACCAAGTCCTGGCATGTCTACCTCGGTAGTTCTGCCGATGCCGTGCTGGATATCTCCGGTGTGGGCGGCTTGACCACCGCCACCGCCACGCTGGGTGTTGCCGCTGGCCACAAGGGCATTGCCATCGTCCACGGCGCAGACGCTTCGTGGCGGATCAACTATGACATCGGCGTGGGACACGAAGGCAGCGGCGAACTGTCCGTGCTGGGCGGCGCCTACCTGTACACGAAAAATGCCTGGGTAGGCTCGATGCCGGGCAGCGATGGCTTCGTGATGGCCGACGGGGCCGGTTCGCTGTGGGAGGCAGACACGATCTACGTCGGCAATGCAGGCACGGGCCGCGTGCAGATCAGCAATGGCGGCAAGGTCAACAGCAGCCAGATGCTGATCGGCAACGTCGCCAACAGTGACGGCCTGTTGCAGGTGGCCCAGGCCGGATCGGAGCTCACGACCGGCAGCCTTGGCGTTGGCGTGCATGGCCAGGGTGAGATGATGGTGATGGGCGGCGCGGTCGTCAGCAGCGATTCGGCCGTCGTGGGTGATGCCGGCGGCACTGGCACGGCCACCGTCAACAACATCGCCTCGCGCTGGTACAACAATGGCCTGCTGACCGTGGGTCGCGGCGGTACCGGCGCGCTGTCGGTCTACAACGGAGCCGGCGTCTATTCCAGCGGACTGGTGATGGCCGACCAGGGCGGCACCGCAACCCTGACCATCGGCAGCGACGGCGGCATGAACACCACCGGCGCGCAGACCGTGATCGGCAGGAACGGGCATGCCACGGCCAACATCTCCAGCCGGTTCTTCGCCAGCGACGTGACCCTGGGCGAAGCTGCTGGCAGCCAGGGGCTGGTGCAGCTGAGCGGCGCTGGTGGCGAATGGATCAGCGACTCGTTGGCGCTGGGCGATGCCGGGCTTGGCCGCTTCACCGTGAGTGACGCCGCTTCGGCAACCATCAATGGGTCGATCCAGCTGGCATCGGCCGCTGGCAGCGAAGGCAGGCTGGTGGTGAGCAACAACGGCGTACTGGCCGTGGGTGACACCACCTCGTTGCTGACGTCCATCAGCACCGGCGCCGGCACGGGTGACCTGGAGCTGTCCGGCGGCGTGCTTCGCAACCCGGGCTGGCTCACGGTTTCCAGCGACATGCGGGTAACCTCCGATTCGCAGTTGGATGCGATCGGCAACCTCGATATCCAAGGCAATATCAGCGGTAGCGGTGGCCTGGCGAAAACCGGCGCCGGCGTACTGATGCTCCAAGGTGACAACACCTTCATGGGTGACCTGACCATCAACCAGGGCACGTTGTCACTGGCCGGCAACCAGGCCGCCGGCAACGGTCGGGTGACCTTCGCCGACGGTACATCGCTCGGCCTGGTCAACATGACCACCCTTGCCAACAGCGTCCGCTTGCTGGGCACCACCGACGTGCACATTGCCGGCAGTGACAGCGTGACCTTTGCCGGCGGCGTAAGTGGCGCGGCCAACACTGTGCTGGAAAAGCACGACAGCGGCGAGCTGGTACTGGGCAGCACCCCGTTCGCCGGCCAGGTGCGCGTGCTGGGCGGCACCGTGCGCGCGGTCGGCAATGCGCTGCCCACCGGCAACATCGACATCGGCAGCGCAGGGACCTTCCAGACCGATACCACCCGCGTGCTGACCTATGCGGGCCAGCTGAGCGGCAGCGGCGTGCTGCGCCAGGGCAGGCATTACCTGGCCCTGACCGGCGACAGCAGCGCCTTCAGCGGCACGGCCTGGGTGAGCGAAGGCCAGCTGGAAGTGGATGGTCTGCTGGGTGGCCAGGTCAAGCTGGATCAGGGCGCTTGGCTGACCGGTCGCGGCAGCGTGGGCGGTGTGCAGCTGCTGTCCGGCAGCGTGCTGTCGCCAGGCAGTGCGACGGCAGGTGGCATCGGCCAGCTGCAGGTGAAGGGTGATCTCGCGTTCGACAGCAGCAGCCAGTACCGGGTGGATGTGAGCGCCAATGGCATCAGCGACCACACGCTGGTGACCGGTACTGCAACGCTGGGCAATGCCAGCACGCTGGCAGTGGCCGCTGAAGGCGACTGGCAGGCCTCGACCCGCTACACCGTGCTGACCGCCAATGGCGGCGTGGCCGGCGTATTCACCGGCGCCAGCAGCACCCTGGCGTTCCTGGCCCCGACCCTGGATTACGACGCCAACCACGTCTACCTGACGATGCAGCGCAACGACATCGCGATGCCGGACATCGAACTGGCCTTCCCCGATGTGGTAGTGAACAACAACCAGAAGGCCGTGGCCGGCGCGGTGGAAGCGCTGGGCAATGGCAACGCGGTCCATGACGCGGTGGTGCGCCTGGACGTGGCCGATGTGGTGCCCGCGTTCGACAGCCTGTCCGGCGAGATCCATGCGGCCAGCCGCGGCGCCCTGCTGCAGAACCGCTTCCTGCACGATGGCATTGACCGCCATCTGGATGGTGCGGCGATGGCCGGGCAGATCGTCCCGGGCGTGCGCGCGTGGGTGGCCGGCAGCAGCAGCCAGCGGCGTACCGATGCCAGCGCGCAGAACGCCGGGCTGCGCAGTTCGCAGCACGGGCAGATGGCCGGTGCCGGCTGGATGTTCGGCGATGCACTGGAACTGGGCGTGGCCGCGGGCCAGCAGCAGCTGGTCAGCCGCCTGGCCCAGCGCGATGCACGCGCCGAGACCGACAGCACCGAGTACGGCGTGTACGGCCAGTACCGCTGGCAGGGTCTGAGCCTGCGTGCGGGCGTCAGCCGCGCCGACTACCGCACCGACAGCACCCGCACCGCGCAGGTGGGCAGCACGCTGTCCGAAGGCCTGGCCGCACGCGAAGACGCCACCGGCACCACCGCCTTCCTGCGTGCCGGCTGGACCTTCGGTGGGCCGCGCCTGCAGCTGACCCCGGAACTGGAACTGGCACAGGTGCGCCTGCGCAGCGATGGCAGCCAGGAACACGGCGGGCACAGTGCCCTGCAGCTGGATGGCGAAACTGCCCGCTACCGCACCGGCCTGGCCGCGCTGCGCGCGGACTGGGACATCAGTGGCGGCCAGCGTGACCGTGCGGCGCTGACCGCGCGCGTGGGCTGGCAGGTGGCCGGCGGTGATCGCCTGCCGCAGGCCACCGCGCGTTTCATCGAAGGTGCGCAGGACTTCAGCATTGCCGCCGCACCGCTGGCCCGCCGCAGTGCGCTGGCCCAGCTGGGCGTGGCGGTCAGCCCGACCGACACCAGCCGTCTGTCGCTGCAGATGCAGGGGCAGCGCGGCGATGGCCAGCGCGATGTCGGCGCACAGCTGGATCTGTCGGTGGCGTTCTAAACGCAGAAAGGGGCCGGAGCCTTTTCCGTTGGAAGAGGTTCCAACCCGGTGCTGTTGGGGTCGCAGCCCTTCCCTGCGGGAAGGGCTGCGACCCCGTTGCTGCATCAGCGGTTGTTGATGATGTAGTCGGCGATGATGCCGGTGGCCACGGCCACCAGCAGCATGTTGCCGCGGTCGTCGCGGATCCAGTGGTGGCCGTACGGCGGGCGACGCAGGTGGTAACGCGGGTAATCGTTCACCACGTAGATCGGGCCACGGTAGTAATCGCGGTAGCGGTGCCCACGCTGCCAGCCGTAGCCCGGGCCCGGGCGATAGCCGGGGCGGTAGACCACGCGCGGCGGCGGCGCCGGGTGGTAATAGCGGCGGTCGTGGTCGCGGTTCCAGTCGCGGCGGGCATCGCGGCGATCACGTTCGTAGTCGCGACGGGCCTCGCGGACGTCGCGGCGGTACTCGCGGCGGTCGTCACGGCGGTCTTCGCGCCACTCGCGGCGGTCACGGTGGTCGTTGTCGGCAAACGCCGGGGCGACAGCGCCAAGGGCCAGCACAGAGGCCACGGCTCCGGCCATGATTCGGTTGATGCGCATGAGAAACCTCTGCTCGGGTGGGTGGTGAGGCCAATCTTGCGCATTGCGTCTGAACGGATATTGGCTGGAAACGGTTCCGATCTGCAGGATGTGACGCAGTATTCAGGCAGCGGCCAGCCCCGGGGGCCAGGGGCGGCGCGGGTGACAGGCGGTTCCGGCTATAATTGGCGGTATTCCATTTCAGTCTGTGCCCGCTGTCGTCCGGGATCTTCCCGCTGACGGACGGGTGCAGGGCCGCGCCCTACGGAGACCTCATGTCCTCGCAATACATCTACACCATGAACCGCGTGTCCAAGGTGGTCCCGCCCAAGCGGCAGATCATCAAGGACATCTCGCTGTCCTTCTTCCCGGGCGCGAAGATCGGCCTGCTGGGCCTGAACGGCGCCGGCAAGTCCACCGTGCTGAAGATCATGGCCGGCGTGGACACCGATTTCGAGGGCGAAGCCCGCCCGCAGCCGGGCATCAAGGTCGGCTACCTGGCGCAGGAACCGGAACTGGACCCGACCAAGACCGTGCGTGAAGCGGTGGAGGAAGGCGTGGGCGAAGTGCTGCAGGCCCAGGCCGCGCTGGAAGCGGTGTATGCCGCCTACGCCGAGGAAGGCGCCGACTTCGACGCGCTGGCCAAGGAACAGGAGCGCCTGGAGGCGATCCTGGCCGCCGGCGACGCGCATACCCTGGAAAACCAGCTGGACGTGGCCGCCGATGCGCTGCGCCTGCCGCCGTGGGATGCCATCGTGGGCAAGCTGTCCGGTGGTGAAAAGCGCCGCGTGGCGCTGTGCCGCCTGCTGCTGCAGAAGCCGGACATGCTGCTGCTCGACGAACCGACCAACCACCTGGACGCCGAGTCGGTGGAATGGCTGGAACAGTTCCTGGCGCGCTACACCGGCACCGTGGTGGCGGTCACCCATGACCGCTACTTCCTGGACAACGCCGCCGAGTGGATCCTGGAACTGGACCGCGGCCGCGGCATTCCGTGGAAGGGCAACTACACCGACTGGCTGACCCAGAAGGATGAGCGCCTGAAGCAGGAAGACAACCAGGAAAAGGCCCGCCAGAAGGCGATCCAGAAGGAACTGGAGTGGTCGCGCCAGAACGCCAAGGGCGGCCGCACCAAGGGCAAGGCCCGTCTGGCCCGCCTGGAAGAGCTGCAGTCGGTCGATTACCAGAAGCGCAACGAGACCAATGAAATCTTCATCCCGCCGGGCGAGCGCCTGGGCAATGCGGTGATGGAGTTCAAGAACGTTTCCAAGAAGTTCGGCGACCGCCTGCTGTTCGACGACCTGAGCTTCCTGGTGCCGGCCGGCGCCATCGTCGGCATCATCGGCCCCAATGGTGCCGGTAAATCGACCCTGTTCAAGATGATCACCGGCCAGGAAAAGCCGGATTCGGGCGAGATCGTGGTCGGCCCGACCGTGAAACTGTCCTACGTGGACCAGAGCCGCGACGCGCTGGAAGGCAACCACAATGTCTTCCAGGAGATCGCTGGCGGCCTGGACATCCTCAACATCAACGGCATCGAGATCCAGTCGCGCGCCTACATCGGCCGCTTCAACTTCAAGGGCCAGGACCAGCAGAAGATGGTCGGTTCGCTGTCCGGTGGTGAGCGTGGCCGCCTGCACATGGCCAAGACCCTGCTGCAGGGTGGCAACGTGCTGCTGCTCGACGAACCGTCCAACGACCTGGACATTGAAACCCTGCGTGCGCTGGAAGATGCGCTGCTGGAGTTCCCGGGCAACACCTTCGTCATTTCGCATGACCGCTGGTTCCTGGATCGCATCGCCACGCACATCCTGGCGTTCGAAGGCGATTCGCACGTGGAGTTCTTCCAGGGCAACTACCGCGAGTACGAAGAAGACAAGCGCCGCCGCATGGGCGACGACGCCGCGCCGAAGCGCCTGCGCTTCAAGGCGCTGAAGTAAGACAACCGGAAAGGCCGCGCTCGCGCGGCCTTTCTCCTTTGTGGGTCGCCACCCTTGGTCGCGACGCTTCAAGGCGTACCGACCAACGGTCGGTACCTGCCACCAACGGGTCGAGATTCCCCCATGTCCCTGTTCGAACGCCTGTTCCAGCTGCAGCAGCACGGCACCACCGTGCGCACCGAGCTGCTGGCCGGTGTCACCACCTTCCTGACGATGTCCTACATCGTCTTCGTCAACCCGGAAATCCTGGGGACCACGGGCATGGATGCCGGCGCGGTGTTCGTTGCCACCTGCCTGGCGGCGGCGCTGGGTTCGGCGGTGATGGCGCTGGCGGCCAACTTCCCGGTGGGCATGGCACCGGGCATGGGCCTGAACGCGTTCTTTGCCTTCACCGTGGTCGGTGCCGCCGGCCTGCCGTGGCACCAGGCGCTGGCAGCGGTGTTCATTTCCGGCCTGGTGTTCCTGGTGCTGTCGCTGACCGGCGTGCGCGCCTGGCTGGTGGCCGGCATTCCATCGTCCCTGCGCTCGGCCATCGTGGCCGGCATCGGTCTGTTCCTGGCGATCATCGCACTGCAGAAATCGGGCGTGATCATTGCCAACGAAGACACGCTGGTGGCGCTGGGCCCGCTGAATACCGCGCCGCCGCTGCTGGCCCTGGGCGGCTTCCTGTTGATCGCGATCCTGGAAGCACGCCGCGTGCGCGGCGCGATCCTGATCGGTATCCTGGCGGTGACAGCCGCAGCGTGGGCGCTGGGCGACGTCCAGTTCAAGGGGCTGGTGTCTTTGCCGCCCAGCCTGGCCCCCACCTTCCTGCAGCTGGACCTGCCCGGCCTGCTGCACCACGACGGCGGCGCGCCGATCGCGGTGCTGTTGCAGGTGGTGCTGGTGTTCGTGCTGGTGGAAGTGTTCGACGCCACCGGTACCCTGTACGGCGTGGTCGGGCGTGCCGGCCTGCTGAAGCTGCCGGGCGCGCCGAAGCGCTTCGGTCGCGCGCTGCTGGCCGACAGCACGGCCATCGTGGCCGGCTCGCTGCTGGGCACCAGCAGCACTACCGCCTTCGCCGAAAGCGCGTCGGGCGTGCAGGTGGGTGGCCGCACCGGGTTGACCGCGCTGGTGGTGTCGGCACTGTTCCTGGCCGCACTGCTGTTCTCGCCGCTGGCGGCGATGGTGCCCGGCTATGCCACCGCCCCTGCCCTGCTGTTCGTGGCCGGTCTGATGCTGCGCGAGCTGGTGGAAGTGGACTGGAGCGACCTGACGGAGTCAGTGCCGGCGGCGCTGTGCGCGCTGGCCATGCCGTTCACCTATTCCATCGCCAATGGCCTGGCGTTTGGCTTCATTGCCTATGCCGCGCTGAAGGCCGGTACCGGGCGCTGGCGCGAAGTGCACCCGGCGGTGTGGCTGGTGGCGGTGCTGTTCGTGCTGCGCTACGCGCTGGAATGACCGTCGAATGGGGTCAGAGCCGGTTGCTGTGCAACGGGATCCGACCCCGTCGGTTGCAGTTGGGGTCAGAGCCCGTTGCTGTGCAACGGGATCCGACCCCGTCGGCTGCGGCTGGGGTCAGATCCCTTTGCGGCGCAAAGGGCTCTGACCCCGCGTTGTGCCCCTACCAACGCGGCTGCAGGCGGCCGTCGGCGGCGAAGCGCCAGCGGCCTTCCATCCAGCCGCGGCCGAACAGGGTAAGCATCTGCGTGTAGTAGGCCGGCTCGGCGCTGCGTTGCTGTTCCACCGTTGGCAGGCTGGCCAACAACGCCTGCGCCTGCTGTGTTTCGCCCTGCGCCTGAAAATACGGCAGCAGCGCGGCACGGAACCCGTAATTGCCTTCGCCCTGCCCTTGCCCGCTGCGGGTATCCACCTTTTCCCACATCGCGCTACCGCTGCGCAGGCGCTGCAGCGGGCCAGACAACGCCTGCAGCTGCGGCCGGAACAGCGGGTCGCGCGCGGCGGTCATGCCGGCCCAGGCATAGCAGCGGATGGCATCGTAGCCGCCCACCGGGCCCTTCACCGGATCCACCACGAACGCGCCCTTGCGCCAGGCCGCCCAGTCCGGCGCGAAGCCGTGCGGGCTGGTCTGCTGCAGCAGCGCCACCGTGTTGCGGGCCAGCGCCTGCCACGGCCCCTGCTTGTCCACGGCGGCGAAGCGCCGCAGCAACGGCAATGGCAGGTAGCTGGGATTGACCCGCGTGGCGTCATCTTCGATGAACCCCTGCGGGCCGGGCAGCAGCATCGCCCCCAGCCCATCCAGTTCGACGATTTCGCGCGCACGCACCTGCGCCAGCATGCCCTGGCCGATCACCTGCAATGCCGGCCGCCGCCACAGCCGCGCGCCTTCCAGCAGCGCGTAGGCCAGCCACAGATCGGAATCGGAGGCGGGGTTGTCGTCCAGCACGCGCCAGACGCCCTTGCCATCGCGCCCCCACAGCCAGGCCGGCAGGCGCGCGGCCATGTCACCGCCGGCCAGGTTGTCCTGGGTCCAGGCCAGCACCCGGTCGAACAAGGCCTGGTCGTTGTCCACCAGGGCAAAGAACAGCGCATAGGACTGCCCTTCGGACGTGGTGCGCTGGTCGTCCTGGCTGCGGTCGATCATGCGCCCGTCGCGGCTCAGGCTGCTGGCCAGCAGTACCTGCCAGGCCGGCCAGCGCGGCGCGGGCTGCGCATGCACGCCGGCATGGGCCAGCAGCGGCAGGGTCGCGGCCACCTGCAGCAGGCGGCGGCGCTGCGGATCAGCGGAATTCGCCATAGGGCACCAGCGGGGACACCGGCAACGGCAGGTTGCCCTGCCACGGCTTCAGGGTATAGCGCAGATACAGCTGGAAAGTGTTCGGCGAAAAATCGCGGCTGCGCTGCAGCGTACCGGCCGCGCCCAGCACGAAGTGGTCGCCCAGGCGCCGTTCCACCGCCGCGTACAGGCGCGAGCCAGTACCGCTGCTGCGACCACTGCTGGTGTACAGGCCATCCGGGTCGAGCGTGAGCGGGCCGTACTGCGGCTCCAGCTGGGCGATCACCCGCTCGATCAGGGCCTGGTCGGGATAGCGGCTGATGGATGCAGTGCGTGCACTGGACACGCTGAAGGACGCATCCACGCGCAGCGACCAGTTGTCGCTGCGCCAGGCGAAGCTGGCGGGCAGGCTGAGCGAGGCATAGCGCTGCGGGCTGTAGTAACCGGCCTGCCCCAGCGAATAACCGCCCAGGTCTTTCTGGTAACGCCAGTACATGGCCGTGGTGCCCACGTCCAGGCGCATGTCCGGGCGTTGGATCAGCTTGTGGTACCAGCCGGCCATCGCCCGGGCGCGGGTGTTGTCTTCCACGTTGCGACCGGTCAGGCGGTGCCAGCTCCAGTTTGACCAGATGCCGTTGCGGCCACCTTCGTCGTAGCCCAGGCTGAAGGTCACGCCATTGGCGGTGACCCCGCCCCAGGCAATGCCACTGCGCGGGTCCACGGCGCCGGCCTGGGACAGCAGTGAATTGGTCATCGGCCGGCGCGACACCGTGGCGCCCCAGCCCAGCCGGCCCAGGTCACCGTTCAGGGTGACTCCACCCAGCCAATTACCCACCACGTAGTTGGACGGGGTATGGCCCAGGTCGATGTTCCAGCGGTCGTCCAGGGTGCGCCAGCCCACGGCGAAACCGGCACCGGAAGTGCGCCGCTGGTGCACGAAGCGGCTGCAGCCGGGCGCGCGCAGTTCCGTGCCATCGGCCTGCAGCAGATCCAGATCGCAGCTGCCGAAATCTTCGTCGAAGGTGCCATCGTCGCCGGTCTGGAACCGGCCCGCATCGAAGTGCACCTGCTCGATGCGCGCCCAGCCCAGGCCACCGGCAAACGGTGCGTCCAGGTGGGCGATGCGGGTGTCACGCGAGAGCCGTGACAGGCCCGGCGTGCCATCGCTGCGGCGGCCGGAATCCTGCATCACCGTCAGCGTTGGGTTCTGCTGCTGGTACAGCGTGTCCACGTCGCTGCGCAGGCTGCTGCGCAGCCAGTCATCGCCCCCGGTCTGGCGGCTGGCCAGGGTGAGCGCGCGGTTGTCGCGCGGCGTCGCCTGCGCCGGGGCCAGCAGGCCGTTGTCGGCCATGGCCTGGGCATACATGTCCAGCGCCTGCTCGGGGTCGTCGGCACGCACCAGCCGCGCCGCATCGCGCCAGGACTGCGCATCGGCTTCGGTCTTGCGCGCCAGCAGCCCGCGCAGGATCTGCAGCGCGCGCGCATTCTCATGCAGGTCGGTCCAGATGCCGGCCAACTGCCGCTGCTGGCCCAGCGCATCGTCGGCCACCTGCGGCGGCGCGTCGTGCATCTGCTGGCGCGCACGCGGCAGATCGCCCTGCGCGATCCACGCCTGCACCTGGCCCAACTGGGCATCCAGGTTGTCCGGTTGCGCGGCCAGCACCTGCTGGTAGTAATGCAGTGCCTGTGCCGCATCACCGCGCAGGCGTGCCCATTCGGCCAGCAGCAGGTCGTTGTCGGCACTGGGTGGTTGCTGCTGCAGCAATGCGATGGCTTCGGGCTCGCGGCCCTGCGCGCGCAGCTCCCACAGGTGTTCCACCAGTTGCTGCCGCTGCAGGCGCTGCGACAGCGCGCGCATGTCATCGTCCCAGCGCTCGCGCGGCACGCTGTCCAGCACCGCCAGCGCCTGCGGCAGGCGATCGCTGCCGGACAGGTACAAGGCCTGCGCATAGCGCGCTTCGCTGCTGTCATTGCGCGCGGCCATGTCGGCCACCACCGCATCGGCGTCGTCGTCGCGGCCAGCGCTGCGCAGTTCATTGCCCAATGCATAGGCCAGCCACGCATCGCCGGGCAGCTCCTGGCGCAACTGCTGGCCCAGACTGATTGCAGTGGCGGCATCGCCGGCGGCCAGCGCCTGTTCGCGGCGCTCGCGCAGCCGGCTGATCTGCAGTTGCCTCAGGTCTTCGGCATACAGTTTCTGCTGCGCGGCCGGCAACGAATGAATGAAGCTTTCCAGACGCTGCGGATCGGTGCGCCCATACAGCTGCACCAGCTTGCGGATCACATTGGCATCGCGCGGTGCGCGGCGCTGCGCGGCCAGCAGCAGGCGTTCGGCGCCGGCATCGTCGCCACGGGCCACGGCCACGTCCACCAGCCCCAGCTGTGCATTGATCTCACCGGGTTGCTGGCGGCGCGCACGCTCGTACAGCGCCTGCGCCTGATCCACGCTGCCACTGGCCAGTGCCGCTTCGGCCTGGTCCAGCAGCAGCCAGTAACGCGTACTGGCCAGCAGGTCGGTCCACTTGTCGGTGCTGTCACCGGCCGGCGTGGCCTGCACGGCACGCTGGAAATAGCTGATGGCCTGTTCGCGGCGCCCCTGCCGCATCACCGCCATGCCCAGCCCGCCCAGGAATTCGGCTTCGCGCGGGTAGCCGCGCAGCGCCTGCACGAACGCCCGCTCGGCCTCGGCATTGCGCTCGCGATCCAGCAGCTGCTGGCCGCGCAGGCCGGCTCGCCAGGCCGGATCGCTTACCCGCTTGTGCTGGTCGGCATAGCGCTCGCGCACCAGCGCGATGTCGTTGAAGTTCGGATTGCGGGTGATGAAGGCCTGCAGCCGGCGCACATTGGCATCGTCGGCCGGCTGGTCCTGCAGGAAGTCCCATTCGGCATCGGCAGCCAGCGTGCGCGCTTCGGGGTTGCGCCCCATGCGCTCCAGCGCGGCCAGCGCCTCGGCATCGCGACCAGCGGCGAACAGCAGCTGCGACAGCGTCTGCAGCAGCGCGGTATTGCCCGGATAGCTGCGGTCCAGCGCACTCAGCTCGCGGATCGCCAGCGCGCGGCCATCGGCCTGCGCGCCGCGCAGGCGCCAGTACTCCAGGCCCAACTGCAGGCCGGGCGGATCGTCATTGAACAGGCGGCGATAGATCACCAGTGCTTCGTCGCTGCGGCCACCGGCGGCGAACAGCCGCGCCTGCTGCAGGTCCTGCTGCAGATCGCCACGGTACGCCCGCCACAGGCGCTCACCGGCGACCAGTTCGCGGCTGCCCGCACCCAGCTGGCGCAGGCGCTGCAGGGTGGCATCGGCGTCGGCCATCTTCTGCTGCGACAGCTGCACTTCCAGGATCGCCAGCAGCGTGCTGCGGTCATCCGGGGCCAGCATGCGCAGCCGCGCCAGCGCGTCTTCGATCAGGCCCTGGCGGCCGCTGGCTTCGCCAATGCGTACCTGTTCCAGCAGCCATTGCCGCTGCTCGGCCACGGTGCCGCCCGGCGTGGCCGGCAGCGCCTGCGCCTGGCACGCGCCAACGCCGGCCAGGCCCAGCAGGACCAGGCCGGAGGCGGCGACCAGCGGATGCCGCGCGCGTGCCATCAGTGGTCCGGGCCCAACCGCTTGGCAGCCACCCAGCGCAGTGCGCGCCACAGCAGGAAGGCGACCATCAGCACCACCACCGTTGCCAGCACCGCCAGCAACGCCGGGTGGTCGGCCAGGTGATACCAGAGCAGCAACCACCACGGCAGCGAGCCGACGTAGTAGTGCTCGCCCACGAACTGGCTGTGGATGCCCGAGGTGCGCAGGATCGCCACCGAACCGGCGATGGCCTGGCGCTTGCCGGTGTCACTGAGCGCATCGTCCAGCAGGCCGTAGTCGGCCGCGCCACTGGCAGCCAGCGAGACGATGCTGCGCTGCGCGTGGTGGGGCGACTGCAGGCCGACGATGGCGGCGAACGGTGCATCGGCAGTCACCGCCACTTCGGTCACCGCCGGGTCACCCTGGCGGCTGCCACGGCGGGCCTGTTCCATTGCCTGCTGCGGCGACGGCGACTGGCCGTTCAACAGGCGCGTGCGCTGGGCGTCGATCAGCAGCGAAAGCTGGTCGCTGCCGCGCAGCTCATCGGGCAGTGCGCCCAGCATCAACAGGTCCGCGTCCAACGTGCTGGCCTGCTTCCAATCGTTGGACAGGCGCAGCCCGTAGGCGGGGTAACCGGTCTGCACGCCCAGCCCGCCCACCAGGTTCAGCAACAGGGTGGCCTGCGCTTCGCTGGCCTGCGCCGGCACCAGCACCACCGTTTCAGACAGATCGGCCATGCGGGTGAAGGGGAAACCGCTGAGTGCGAACGCGGACAGGTCCGGCAGGCCCATGTAGTGGTGGAAGCCGGAGAAATCGATGGTCGAATCTTCTTCGATCGCCGCCTGCAGGTTCGGCGGCAGCACGGTCTGGCAATGGTCGCGCTGGGCACTGCCCATCACGCTGGCGAAGTTGAAATCGAAGCGCAGCTGGTTGCGGTCGCCCAGCTTCAGCGACGGAATCAGCAGACGCCCCGCGTCGGCACCGGCATCACCGGCCAGTACCGGCAGGCGGATTTCTTCCAGGCCCTGCTTGCCGTTGCGGCGCACCAGCGGGAAGCTGGAAATGAACTGGTCGTTGATGGCCACGCCCAACCGCGATTCGTCGCTGCCGAACGGCGGCGTGTAACGGTAGCGCAGGTTCAGCGGGATGCCCTGGTTGCGCCAGATGAACAGATCCGGCGGCAGGTTGAGGTTGAGAGTAATCGGCTGCGGCGCCACGCCGTTGGCGTGCAGCTGCTGCGGGTAATCCAGCAGTTCACCCAGGCGCACGGCACGGTCGGTGCGCACCCAGTTCGGCGCGTCGTACGGCTTGCGCGGGGCCAGCGGCTTGATCTGGTCAATCGCTACCTGCTTGCCGCGGAACAGCACGTTGCCCGCGGCCATTGCAGCCACGGCCTTCTGCAGGTCATCGTCGTTGCGGCCCAGCACCAGCAGCAGCTTGCGCTGCGGGTCGTCCGGCAGCGCCATCAGTTCCACCACCGGGCCCTGCACCGGCGCGTGGTTGGCGATCACCGGCGGGAACTTGCCGTTCACTGCCAGCACCACGGCATGGCCCTTGTCCGGGAGCGCACCGAAGCTGACCGGGAAGCGCGCCTGCCGCCACCAGCCGGCCAGGCTGCCGAAGTACGAGGCCATGATCGCGCCGGCACGCTGCTGCGCCAGGGTCGGCGCGGTGCCGTAGACCACCGGCAGTTCCAGCCGCGCGGTGTCGCGCGGATCGAAGAACGGCAGCGGGAAGTTGGCCAGGTCGTCCTGCATGGCCAGCGGCTGGCCGCCCAGGCGCAGCGTGCTGTTGCTGGATACATTCACCCACAGCGAACTGTGAGTGGGCTCTTCGCAGATATCGGTGTAGTGGCCGACGAACTCCAGCCGCACCTGGTTGAAATCGGCGATCAGGCGCGCGTCCAGCGGCAGCTTGGCCTGCACCGGGCGCCCCAGCTGGTCGTTGCTGATCGGCACCACGCCCATCATCGCGTCATTCAGATACACCCGCAGATGCGACAGCGTCGGCAGCAGCGACGGCGACGGGGTGAAGCTCAGGTCCAGCTCGGCTTCGCGCGCCAGGCGATCGCGGCGCACCTGGAATTCCAGCGTGGTGGTGTTGCGCACGCCCGACAGCAGCACATCCTGGCGGCGGCCCAGCTCGGCAAAGGTGCTTTGGCGCTGCCACGGCCAGGCACTGCCCGCCCAGGTTTCGGCCTGCGCCGGTTCCGGCCGCGGCGCGGGTACCACGGCGGCATTCACCGGCGTGGGTACCGCCACCTGCGCCGGTGCGGTGTCAGGCGTGGACCCGGTGGTCGCGGGCAGGCGGGCCGGCGCGGGGGCACTGTTGCCCGAAGCGACCGGCAGGGCCAGCAACGGCAGCAGCAGCCAGCGCAGAGGAGAGGAAATGCTCATGGACGAAGCCCTGGGTCAGCGGCTGGGTCAGCCGGGTGGGAGGGAAGCGGACGTTGCGGAGCGAAGCTGGCCATCCAGCGCAGCAGGCGCCGGCTCCAGTGCACGGGCCGGTCGAGGTCGAACGGGGCGAAATCGCCCATCCGCCGGTAACCCCGCCAGCCCAGCACCAGCACACTCCACAGGCTGCGCGGCAGGCTCTTGGGCTGGTAGCCGGCATGCCAGTCAAGCCAGGCATCGGCGCGGGCGAAGGTGCATTGGGCGAATTCCACGCGCTGGCGTTCGCTGTCGAACTGCAGCAGCAGGCCCAGGCGGTGGCCCATGGTGCGCTGCACGCGCGCCGGGAAAGCAAACTCGCGGCGGCCACGGCCCAGCAGCACGTGCACCCGCGCACCCTCGGCCAGGCCGGGGTCGTTGCCCAGCTCCACGCCCACGCCGTCGTTGGAATAGTCCTGCAGCACGCCGCGCAGGCGACGCCCATCGGGCACCTGCAGGGCCATCGGCAGGTGCGTGGTGACGCGGTGCGTGCGCCGCACCTGCTGCACTTCGGCGGCTACCGCCAGCGCGCCGCCGATGATCAGCAGGTTGTACAGCACCCACAGCGAACTGACGATCACCGTGCCGCGCTCATCGACCGGGCCGTGCATGAAGCGCCAGACCGCGAAGCACAGGCCGGCCACGTTCAGCAGCGCCAGCACCAGGTATGGTCGTGCCACGCGCCAGTCGAAGCGGTCGCCATCCTGGGTGCCGCCCTTGTCGGTCACGTTGAACTTGCCGCGGCCGGGGCTGAACAAGGCCACCGTGGTCGGCCGCGCGATGTACCAGGCAAGCACGGTCTCGTACACCTCGCCCCAGAACGGGCGACGGTACTTGCCCTGGATACGCGCGTTGGTCAGGCTGGCATGGGCCATGTGCGGCACCACGAACAGCAGGATGGCCAGTGCCGGCGCATAGATGATGTAGACGTGCAGCAGCAGGAACGCCAGCGGCGCGGTCAGGAACACCAGGCGCGGAATACCGGCCAGGAAGTGCAGCATGGCGTTGGCGTAGCAGAACCGCTGGAACAGGCTCAGGCCCTTGCCGATCAGTGGATTGTCGATGCGGAAGATCTGCACCATGCCGCGTGCCCAGCGGATGCGCTGGTTCACGTGCGCGCCCAGGCTGTCGGTGGCCAGGCCCGCCGCCTGCGGAATGCGCAGGTAGGCCGAGTTCCAGCCATTGCGGTGCAGCCGCAGCGCGGTGTGCGCATCTTCGGTGACGGTTTCGGTAGCGAAGCCACCAATGGCATCGATCGCCTCGCGGCGGATGACCGCACACGAACCGCAGAAGAAGGCGGCGTTCCACAGGTCATTACCGTCCTGCACCAGGCCGTAGAACAGCTCGCCTTCGTTGGGATCGCTGCGGAACACCTGCAGGTTGCGTTCGAACGGGTCGGCCGAGAAGAAGTGGTGCGGGGTCTGCACCAGCGCCAGCTTGGGATCGCGGCCGAACCAGCCGCAGGTGACCTGCAGGAACGAACGCACCGGCAGGTGGTCGCAGTCGAAGATGGCGACCAGTTCACCGTCGATCAGCGTCAGCGCATGGTTCAGGTTGCCGGCCTTGGCGTGGCGATTGTCGGTGCGGGTGATGTAGTTCACCCCGGTCTGTTCGGCGAATGCGCGGAATTCCTCGCGCTTGCCGTCGTCCAGGATATGGATGCGCAGCTTGTCGGCCGGCCAGTCCAGGCCCATCGCGGCGTAGACCGTATGCCGCACCAGCGACAGGTCTTCGTTGTAGGTGGGAATGAGCACGTCGACGGTGGGCCACTGCCGTACGTCGGCCGGCAGGGGGGCCGGGCGCCGGCGCAGCGGCCAGGCCACCTGCACGTAGCCCAGCATCAGCACCAGCCAGGAATAGGTTTCGGCAGCCAGCAGGATCAGGCCACAGACCAGGTCGAAGGTGCTGTTCCAGTTCAACGTGGCGGTGTAGCGCCACCACAGGTAACGGCAGGACACGGTGATCGACAGCACCACCAGCACCAGGGTGGCGTAGCGCCCCTGCATGCGCCGCACCAGCAAGGCGATGGCCCAGAGCAACAGCACGAACACGAACTGCGCCAGGTAACTGAAGGGCTGGGTGACGCACAGCAGCGCCAGCCCCAGGGTGGCAACACCGATGGCGGCCGTCACCCAGCGCCGCGCGCGCGGCGACAGCGCGCGCGCGCGCTCGCCGGCCCAGGCCATGAACCGGCTGTTCCACACATCCTTGGGGGCATCGCGCATGGTGCGCAGGTAACGCACGTGGCCGCGACCGGCCGCGCCGCGCAGTTCGGCGATGCGCTGCTGGCGTGCGCGCGCCAGTCGCTGCCGGCGCAGCGATCGGCGCGGCACCAGGCGCACCACCGACAGCCACAGCGCCTGCACCAGCAGACGGATCGGGTCACCCGGGCGCCAGCGGCGGTCGCCCTGCAGCTGCGGGAAGGCGGCGCGCAGCCGTGGTGCCAGGCCCTGCCAGGCGGGTCCTTCCAGGCGCAGCAGCGCCCAGCCCAGGGCCTGCAGCAGCCACAGCACCGCGCGGGTCGGCCAGGCCGCATGCACGCGGTGGCGCAGCCGCCCCCAGTCCAGGTAATAGACCCGCTGGCTCATCATCGCCGGCCAGCCTCCGCCTGTCGCAGGCGCGCCGCTTCCGCCAGGCACCACAGGGCCAGCCCCTGCACATCGGCAGCGGCCAGCGAATCGGCCGCATGCTGGCCCAACGGCTGCTTGCTGGCCAGCGCCGCCGGCACCTGCGCATCCTCGTGCAGCGGCTGCGGCAGCAGGCCGGCGCCATGGCTGTGCAGCCACAGCTGCATCAGGTCGCGCTGCACCTGCACGGCCGGGTCGTAGCGGTTCACCAGCAGGCGCCGGCCGTCCTCGCGCTGGCGGTGCAGCTGCACATGGCTGGCCGGGTCAACGCAGGCCAGCCGCAACGGCAGGCGGCAGGCGGCGTGGGTGTTGATGGCCGCCGCATGCGCGGGCAGGCGCTGCGGCAGATCGAACAGCACGCAGTCAAACTGTGCCGACAGCGTGGGCAGGCGCTCGGCCCAGGTCTGCGGCGCTGCCGCCAACGCGTGTTCCAGCTGCAGGGCTTCGCTGGCATCGACCTGGCCATAGGGCAGCACGGCCAGCCCGGCTGCGCAGGCAAATGCCGCCGCGCGCCAGTCAGCGCCGTCCAACTGCGCGCGGCCCCAGCCGGCGCGCTCGCCGGCGGCCAGGCCCAGGTGCAGGCCCAGCATCTGGTCCGGGCTCATTTCCACCAGCAGCACACGCTGGCCCTGCGCATGCAGCGCCTGGCCCAATGCAGCCAGCACCGTGGTCACCCCGGTGCCGCCGCGCACGCCCTGCAATGACAGGGTCAACGTCATGGCAGGCGCTCCAGCTCGGCCAGCAGCGGCCAGCGCGCCAGTGCCTGGGCGCGCTCGTTGTTCGCGGAAAAATCCACGTACCGCATGTCCGGCATCGCCAGGCTGCGGCGCAGCAGGTCGATGTCGTCCTCTTCCACCGACAGGGTGGCAGGCACCGCCAGGATGTCAGCCATCAGCGCTTGTCCTCCGGGTAGGGGCTCCAGGTCTGGCTGCCCTGCAGCTGCAGCCACGGCTTGCCGTCGTAATCGATGACCTTGGCGCCTTCGTTTTCCGAAACCGATGGGGTCTGCGGCAGGCCCTGCAGCAGGCTGTTCCAGTCCCGGTCGGCCGGCGGCGACTGCGCGTTCAACGCATACACGCGCGACACCAGTTCGGAAATGGCGAGGAAACTGCTGGGTTCGGGCACGTGGCGCGGGCCACCTGCGGCCGGCGCGCCCATGCCGACCAGCTTCACCCCCACCGGCACATGGGTGATGGACGGGCTGGGAATCTCGCGCATGCCCGGAATCTGCATGCGATCACCGTGCAGGGCCGCGCCATGCTCGGGCACGACCACGATCATCGCGCGGCGCCCGCTCTTTTCCACCGCATCGACGAAACCGGCCATGTCGCCCAGCACCATGTTCGCGCGCGCTTTGTAATCGGCGGCAGCGGCACGGCCATCGGCGCCGACGATGCGGTTGCCGTCGTGCAGCGAGATGGTGTTGTAGAACAGGGCCACCTGCGGGCTGGATTCGGCCTGACGCTGTTTCAGCCAGCCCATCAGCACGTCACCGTCGCGGCGCAGCGGCGACTTGTCGAACGCCACCAGTGCACGCGGGAAGCCGCTGATATCCATCGGCTTGGCCTGCAGGCCACCGTAGCGCGACAGTTCGCCGATGAAATCATCGAAGTGGCCGTCGTGGTTCATCGCCAGTTCGCTCTGGAAGCCCAGCCGCTGCAGGTTGGAGAACAACTGGCATTCGGCCGGCACCGGGTCGAACAGCGCGGTATGCGAGGTCTGGCCGCAGCTGGCGCGCAGCAGGCGGATCGCCGCCGGGCCGCTGTAGGCGGTAGCCGAATTGAAATCGTCGAACACCACGTCCATGTGGTCCAGCAGGTTGTTCTGGCGCAGGCCGACTTCATCCAGGTCGCTCCAGGCCAGCGAGCAGATGTTGAGGATGATGACGTCGAACGGTGCGCCGCTGGCCGGCGCCGGGAACGTGGTCTTCAGCGTGGCCTGCTGCTGGTAGAAGCTGGCCAGCCAGGCGTTGAGCGTATCGTTGCTGGCCGGTGCCAGCGCGCGCGTGGCTGCGCCGCCGGTGCCGGTGGCCGCCACCGCCTGGCCCTGCCCCCAGTTCCAGCCCGCCGGCAATGGCAGGGCCAGCACGGCCATGCCGAGCATGCCCAGCACGCTCAGCGTGGTCACCCGCAGCCACGGCTTCAGCAGTACGTAGCCCACCACCAGCAGCGACAGCACCGCCACCATCTGCCAGTTGATGAAGCGCTGCGCCAGCTCCAGCCAGTAGTCGGCGGAAAAATCCAGCACGCCCGGCTGCGCCAGCAGGCGCTGGAACGGCGGCCACCAGGTGTCCTGGTAATACAGGGCCACGCCCACCGGCACCGCCACCACCGTGCGCGCAATGCGCGCCCAGCGCCAGCGCAGCGGCACCAGCAGCGCGGCCAGGAACAGCAGGTTGGGCAGCAGCTTCAGGTTGAGCGCGCCCATCCAGGCCAGCGCCACCTTGGACAGGAAATACAGGTTCCAACCGCGCAGGTCGGCCCAGGCGAAGGGCGAAGCGGGCAACGGCTGCGGGCTCATGCAGGCCTCCGCGGCGCACGCTGGCGCACGCCCACGCGGCGCAGCTGGCGCGGCGGCAGCAGGCGCTGCACGGCGCGGCGCGCCATGCGCCAGAGCGCACCCAGCATGGCGCCAAAGGGAATCATCAGTACCGCGCAGGCAACGATCAACGTCCACAGCTGCTGGTCGGTGGTCATGCATCCTCTCCCAGCCGCAGTGGCTTCGGTTCAGCAAACGTCGCCACCTGCACCGGCGCCGCCTCGGGCGTGGCGTCAGGGGGCGGCAACGGCTCGGCTTCGGGGTCGCTGCCGGTGGCATTCATCGAGGCCAGATCGTATTCGGCCAAGCGCTGGTAGCCGTCGAACAGTTCGCGCCACGGCAGGCGGAACAGATTGGACAGCGCCTGCTCGATGGCATCGCGGCGACAGCCGAACAGGAACAACCGAACCTGCCCGCGGTACACGCAGACCACATCGCCCTGGCGACGGATGCGCAGCTGCTGCAGGGTCTGTTCGGCGCGCAGGCCGGCCACCGGCTGCAGCGCCAGCACCGCGCTTTCCACGGCGCTGCCATCCAGATCGATGCGCTCGCCGGCAATCTGGCGGAAGCGGGCCACGCTGACCAGGCCACTGATCGGCGGCGGCCGGTGCGAGCGGATCAGCGGTTCCGGGTCATCGGCCAGTTGCCCCTGCCAGCGCTGGCGCTGCACGGCATCAAGCAGGGTCAGCAGGCGCGGCAGCGGCGTGTGCGCCGGCACCACCAGGCTGCCACCACACTGCAGCAGCAGGCGTTCGTCGGCATAGCGCAGGCAGGGCTGCAGCTCGCGCACCACCAGCTTCAGCGCATCGCCGCGCTCGCGGCGCAGGCGGTGCAGCAGACGGGCCAGGGCATCCACCTGCGCGTTTTCATTGATGGCCAGCACCACCGTGGCTTCGTTGGCGCGCAGCGCGGCCGGCATCAACCCCGCCCAGCCGTCGTACAGCTTCCACGCCGACGACAACGGCGGCGCGCCTTCCAGCACATCGGCCTGGGCCAGGAACAGATCACAGTCGCTGCCGCCATCACCGGCCACGCTCACCGCGTCGGTCTGGTCATCGGCGATCCGCTGCAACTGGTTGCCCACCGCTTCCACCGCGAATGCCCGCTGGGCCACCACGCCATGGCTGTTGGCCCAGTAGTGCAGCAGCAACTGCAGCGCGCCCCGGTGCGGGTGCAACTGGGCCACGCCCGCGCAGCTGCGGTTCAACGGCAGCAGGCGCGGTGCCAGGGTGGCCACTTCGCCGTGGCACAACAGCAGCAGCACCTGGCCGGCGCGCTGTGCCCACTGCTGCAACTGCTGGCACCAGCGCGCCAGGCGCGCATCGTCCCAGCCATCCAGCGCCGCCACCGGGAACTGCACGATGCTGAGCGCAGTGGCCGCCGACGAGGCGCGCGGCAGATCGCCCGGCAGGCTGCGCAGTGCCTGCTGCATGCCTGCATGCGAGCGCTGGAACAGGCGCACGCGTGCCGGCCCCTGGTCGGGCTGCAACAAGGCCAGCAGGGGTTCAACGGTGCGCCCCAGGGTCACCAGCAGCGCCTCGTGCACGTCGCTCGCGGCCGCCAGCGTGCCGGCCCCGAGCAGGTCGGCCGGCGCACTGCCGGCGGCCACGGCCCAGTACACGCCGCCCGGGCGCATCTCCACGAACTCGGCCGCAACGTCCGTCACGGCCAGCCGCGGCGGCGTCACGCCGACATCCTTTCGACAACGATCTGTAGGTTCATGGGCGGGCAGGCAGAAAAAAACTGCAGCGGAAACGATGCAATTGATGACGCGCGTCACAATTGCGTGGCATGGACGGCATGATACCGTCGATCTTCACGCTTGCGGCATCAACACATGGTCAACACGTCAACCTGACGCGCGCGCCCGAAGGCACACGCCGCTGCCTCACGCCGGTTCTGCGGGAGGAAGTTCGAACACCTGGCGCAGGTAGGCCAGGTAGCCGGGGTCATCGCACATGCTCTTGCCCGGCGAATCGCTGAGCTTGGCCACCGGCTGGCCGTTGCAGCGGACCATCTTGATGACGATGTTGAGCGGGGTCGGGCCCAGGTCGTTGGTCAGGTGCGTGCCCACGCCGAAGGCCACCTGGCAGCGGCCACGGAAGTAGTCGTACAGGCGCATGACCTTGGTGATGTCCAGGCCATCGCTGAACACCAGTACCTTGCTGCGGGCATCCACGCGGCGCTGCTGGAAGTGCGCCAGCATGCGGTCGCCCCAGTCGAACGGGTCGCCCGAATCGTGGCGCACGCCGTCGAACAGCTTGCAGAAGTACATGTCGAAGTCGCGCAGGAAGGCATCCAGCCCGACCACGTCGGACAGTGCAATGCCCAGGTCGCCGCGGTACTCGCGCGCCCACGATTCCAGCGCCGCCACCTGCGAATCGCGCAGGCGCGGCCCCAGTGCCTGGAAGGCCTGCAGGTACTCGTGGGCCATGGTGCCGTGCGGGGTCATGCCGTACAGGCGGGCGAAATGCACGTTGCTGGTGCCCACCAGCTGCGGGCCCAGCGCATCGCGCAGCAGCGGCAGCAGGCGTGCATGCCAGTCGCGCGAATAGCGCCGGCGGCTACCATAGTCTGCAATGCGGCACTGTTCGAAACCGGGGGTATCGCGCAGCAGCGCGGCCTTGGCCTGCAGGCGGCGCTCGCCCTCGGCGAAATCAGCGGTGGTGGTGTTGCGGAACCAGACTTCGTTGATGATCGCCAGCAGCGGCACTTCAAACAGGATGGTGTGCAGCCACGGCCCGGTGATGTCCAGGTCGATCTCGCCGGGCACGGTCTGCGACGGGCGCAGGCGGATGTACTTGCGGTCCAGGTGGAACAGGCCGAGGAAGTCAGCGAAGTCCGGCTTCACGAAGCGCAGGCCGCGCATGTAGTCCAGCTCGGCATCGGTGAAGCGCAGGCTGCACAGATGGTCGATTTCTTCATCGATCTGTTCGATGTAGCGCGCCAGGTCGATACCGGGGTTGCGGCACTTGAACCGGTACTGCACCTGGGCGCTGGGGTACTGGTGCAGCACCGCCTGCATCATGGTGAATTTGTACAGGTCGGTGTCGAGCAGGGACTGGATGATGGCCATGACGCCATTATGCGCCCGATCAGGTGAATCGCGTTCCCGCAATCGGGCAAATACCCCGCCCCTGCCCGGCGGTCACAACGCCTTGCGCAGCAACCGGGGGACCAGCATCAGCGCATGCGCCCAGATCGCGCCCCATACCAGCCCGCGCACCGGCCACGAGCGCTGCTTCGCCTCGAACTTGCTGAAGTAGCGCCACAGGCCACGGTGCTTGTGCCATTCCACGAAGAACGGCCGCGAGCGGCTGGAAACCCCACGCACGTGGGTAACCTGCAGATCGTTGGCGATGGCCACTACCCCGCCGGCATCGCGCACGCGGCGGCACAGGTCCAGGTCTTCGGCATGCAGCCGGTACCCCGCATCCCAGCCGCCGATACGGTCGAACAGGGTGCGCGGCATCAGCAGCAGCGCGCCGGACAGGGCCGGCACCACCTGCAGCGTCTGCTGCGGATCACGCGGAATGGCCAGCCGGCCACCACGGCCCGGCGAGCGCAGCATGGCCAGGAAATCCGGATCGCGGCGGCGCACGGCATCGTCGGCCTGGCCCTGCTCGTCCACCTGCTCCACCCCCAGCAGCGCATCCCCCAGGCCTTCGGCACGCGTGCGCAGCGCGGCCAGGGTGTCCGGCTCGACCATCAGGTCCGGGTTGATGAAGGCCAGCCAAGGACTGTGCGAATCGGCCACGCCCTGGTTGTTGGCTGCGGCGAAGCCGGGGTTGTCCGGATTGCCGATGAAGCGCACGCGCGCGTCGTGGCTGGCATGGCGCTGGATGATGTCCAGCGTGTCGTCCAGCGAGCCGTTGTCGATGACCCGGATTTCGGCCACGTCCTGCGCCTGGCGCAGCCGCGACAGGCAGGCATCGATGGTGCTGCCGCTCTGGTAGGTCACAACGATGGCGGCAATGGCGGACGTCAAGCGGGCAACTCCGGCGAAGGTGGTGGGGCGAACAGGTCGCCCTGCCCGCGCGGCATTATCGCCTGCTGCAGCTGCTGTTGCAGATCCTGGCGCAACCCGTGCAGCGGGTCGTGCATCAGGAAGTCGGCCAGCCGCGGCATCCAGCCGGGCCAGCGCGCCGCCAGTGCTTCCAAGTCGCCTTCGCGGCTGGGCGCTTCGCCGGCGCGGCTGACGAAGGCGTTCTCGCACAGCACGTTGCGCCAGCCCAGGCCTGCCATGCGCAGGCTCAGGTCCACCAGCGCGGCGTTCCAGCCCAGGTAGCTGTCCACGTCCAGGCCACCCGCGCGGCGGCGCGCGTTGCCTCGCACCAGCACCGCATGGGTCACCGCCGAAGGCAGTTCCGGGTGCAGGCTGGGCAAGGCGGCGCAGGTGTGGGCCAGCAGGACCGGATCAGCCGGTTCCGGATTGATCTCGCCCAGCCGGGGCCAGGCGGCGGTTTCGCCGGCGTTGCACCAGGGCGTGGCGGTGGCGATGGCGGCATCGCGGGCGAAGCAGGCCTGCAGCTGTTGCAGCCAACCGGGGGCTGGCACGCAGTCGGGCGCGAGCACGGCCACATCCAGCCCTTCGCAGGCCCGCAGCATTTCATCCAGGTGGGCCACTTCGCCCAGCGGTCGTGCGCGACGGGTGTATTCGGCCTGCAGCGGTGTATGTGCCAGCCAGTGTTCGACCACCGCCTGCGCACGCGGCCCGGCCTGTGCATCGTCGGCCAACCAGACGGCGGTACCGGGCGCGGTACCGGCATCCAGCGCGGCCAGGCAGCGGTCCAGTACGGCATCGTCCACGCCCAGCGGCAACAACACGATCGCCCCCATCCCGCCTCCGTGGTTGTCGTTGGGCGAAGGGTAGCACTGGCCGGGTTGCACCCGGCACCCGCAGAAGCCAGAGCCAGAGCCGGAGCAACAGCAGAAGCTGGGTTGCTGGGGGATGGCGGGGTGGGTCCGGTTGCGGGGGACGCCGTAAATACGTCCATGTAGGCTTGGCCGCGGCATCCATGCCGCGGACACCCCCGCAACCGGACCCACCCCGCCTTCGACAGTTGGCCGCGATCTGCCCGAACGGCGCTCTACCTCGGTAGGTGTCGACCTTGGTCGACACGGATGAATTCATTCGATATCTGACAGATGTGTCGACCAAGGTCGACACCTACCAACAGCCGCGCGGAACGACAGGCGCCGTACAGCCGCGTAAATCTGTCAGAGGTGGGGCGGTGTCGGAGGGCGGGGTGTCAGCCGCATGGATGCGGCTGCCAAGCCTACAAGGACGTACTTGCGGCGTCCCCGCACTCCCACACCGTCCCGCCCCCCCCCCCCCGGAATGCCCGCTTTTGCCGTTGCCGTTGCCTTGAAGCGGGTGCAGGGCCGCAGGCCCTGCCGGCCTTACCACTGAGGGCGGGGTGTCAGCCGCATGGATGCGGCTGCCAAGCCTACAAGGACGTACTTGCGGCGTCCCCGCACTCCCACACCGTCCCGCCCCCCCCCCCCGGAATGCCCGCTTTTGCCGTTGCCGTTGCCTTGAAGCGGGTGCAGGGCCGCAGGCCCTGCCGGCCTTACTTCTTGCGGGCGCCGGGGGCGATCGGCTCCATGGCGCGGAAGCGGCTGCTGTATTCGTCGGTCAACGCGCGCGCTTCCTGGCCGTTGCGCACGATTGTCGGGGTCAACAGCACGATCACTTCCGAACGACGGCTGTTGCGCGTCTTGCTGCCAAACAGCGCACCCACTACCGGAATCCGGCTCAGGCCAGGAATGCCGTTGTGGCCATCGGTGCCCGAATCGGTGATCAGGCCGGCCAGCATGATGGTGTCGCCACTCTGGATGGCCGCTTCCGTGGACAGCTTGCGGGTGGAAATGCGCGGGTTGCACTGGGTGCGGGTCGGGTCGCAGTTGGCCGCCACTTCGCCGGCGCTGCTCACTTCCTGCACGATGTCCATGAACACCGTGCCATCGCGGGTCACCCGCGGGCGCACCTTCAGGATCACGCCGGTGTCGATGTACTGCACCTGGCTGTAGGTATTGTCGGTGCCCACGCCGGTGTTCACCGACACCGTGCTGATCGGCACCTTGTCACCCACGTTCAAGGTGGCTTCGGCGTTGTTGCGCACGAAGATCGACGGGGTCTGCAGCAGGCGCAGGTCGGTGACCTTGTCCAGCGCGCTGACCACCGCGGCGGCGTTCTTGCCCAGGAAGGTCCAGCCCAGCCCCTCGCTGCCGGTGATCGCGCCGGCGAAGGTGCCCCACACGTTGCGGCCCAGGGCGCTGGGCAGGGTGGCATCGCCGGTGGCGCCAGGGAAGGTCTGGCCCTGCACGGCGTTCTCGAAGTACCAGTTCACGCCGTAGCTCAGTTCGCCCTGCAGCGAAACTTCGGCCACCTGCGCTTCGATGTGCACCTGCAGCGGCATGACGTCCAGCTTCTCGATCACTTCGCGGATCGACCGCCAGGCCTGCGGGGTGGCGCGTACCAGCAGCGCATTGGTTTCTTCCACCGCCGAAACGCCAACGGTGTCGCCTTCCACGTCCAGGCTGACGCTGATGTTGCCTTCCTGGCGCTGCGGCAGGTTCATGGTGCTGGCCATGCCGCTGCTGCTGGAACCGGTGCCGCCCAGCGTGCCGCTGTCGGTGCGGGTGTCGGTCTGGCCGGTGCTGTCCAGCTGCATCGGCTGCGCGCCCGGGGCCAGCGTGGTGGCACCGCCGCGGTTGTTGCGGTTGTTGCTGCTGGCAAACGCTTCGGACAGGCGCTGGGCCAGGTCACGGGCCTTGATGTAGCGCAGTTCGTAGGAAAACAGGCGGGCGCTGCCACCAGCGGTATCGATGCGGTCCAGCCACTGCTGGATCTGGTCCAGGTAGCGCGCCTGCGGGGTGATGACCAGCACGGCGTTGGCGTTTTCCAGCGGCAGGAAACGCAACATGCCGGCGCTGGGCGTCTTGCTGTCTTCGCCGAAGACTTTCTCCAGATCGGCAGCGACCTGTTCGGCCTTGCCCGACTGGATCGGGAACACGCCCACCGACATGCCCGACAGCCAGTCCACGTCGAAGATCTCGACGGTGTGCAGGTAGTTTTCCAGCTCGGCGCGGGTGCCGCCCAGGGTAATCACGTTGCGCCCGGTATCGACATTGACGATGGCGTTGGGCCGCGCGTACGGCTCCAGCACCTTCTTCATTTCGCTGGCGGAAATGAACTGCAGCGGCACCACCCGCACCTCGAAGCCGCGGGCGCTGGAGGCCGGTGCGGTACTGGGCGCGACGGTGCCGGCCAGGGCCTGGTCGGCGGCGACGATGTTGTAGCGGCCGCCGCTGTAGACCATGCGCGCGTTGTTCCAGCCCAGCACCATTTCCAGCAGGTTCAGTGCCTGTGCCGGCGACACCGGCTTGGGCGTGGCCAGGGTGACCGTGCCCTGCACGCCCGGTGCGATCACGTAGTTCTGGCCCAGCATGTCGCCGAGGATGGCCTTGACCACCGCGTGTACCGATTCGCCCTCGAAATTGAAGGTGGCACTGCCGCTGCTGGCGGTATTCAACGCCGGCGCAGGCGCGCGCGCCGCTTCGCGGTTGATCATGGTGCCGCTGCCACGACGGATGACCGCCTGCGGCGCGCCGCTCTGGCCATCACCTTCGGCCACCTGCGCATCGGCGGCGGCCTGGCCGGCTGGCGGCGTGGGTTGCGGGTTGCCGTTGCGCTGCACGTGCGGGCCGGACACCGTGGTGCAGCCGACCAGCAGCGCAAGGAGGAACGAGGAAGAAAGGAAACGCAGGTTCATGCATTCACTCTATCGGTTGGTGCCATCGCCCGTGGGCGGCGACGGTTGTTGCTGCTGTTGTTGCTGCTGCAGCTGACGGCGACGGGCCTGGATGCGTTCGCGGATGGCCTGCATCTGCGCTTCGCTGGGACCGTTGGCATTGGTGTTGGCGGCGGACGTGCTCTGCGCCGCCGGACCGGCAGTCGCGGAGGCCGCCAGATCGACCGGGCGCTGTGCGCTGCTGTTGCTGCTGCTGGCCGGGCTCGGTGGCGGTGGCGGCACCACCACGCCTGCCGGCGGCACCGCGCCGTTGGCCCCGCGCAGCACGGTCGGCGGTTCACCGCCCTGCCCGTTGAAAGTGGCAAGTTCCAGCACCTGGTTGCCCGACGGGCCGATGACCGTGGCCTGGCGCGGTTCGAGCGCGACCAACTGCCAGCCGTCCACGGCCTCGCCGTTCAGGCGCAGGCGCAGCGAACGGTTCTGCTCGGTGGTGAAGGTGGCCATGCTGAAACTGTCGGTCAGCAACACGCCGGTCAGGCGCAGGGCGGCACTGGCGGCCGGTTCGCTGCCGCCCAGCAGATACGGGCGCGGGCGCCGGTCTTCGGCGAACAACGGGCGTTCGCTGATGGCGCTGTAACTGTCGGCCGCGGCCATGCGTTCGGGAGCCAGTGGCGGCAGCGAGGGCAATGCGGCGGCACGGCCGGCATCGTCCGGGCCCGCTGGCAGGCGGCTGCCCAGGCCGAAGCCAGTGGCCAGCCACAGCGCGCCTGCCCAACCCGCCACGGCCAGCAGCAGCCCCGTGCGCAGGGGTAGCGCATCAAGCTTCATTGGGCGCCCTCCCCTGCATCGGAATCGGCAGCAGCATCGGCCGCGACATCCGCGGCCGGCTCAACCGGAGCAGCTGCTTCCGGTGCAACGACCGCAGCGTTGGCAGCCGCCGGCGCTGCGCTGTCGGCCGCCGCGCCGGGCAGCAGATAGCCGGCCAGCTCGAAGGACACATCCAGGCCCAGGCCGGATTCATTGGCCGACTGCTGGAACCGCTGCGCGATCAGGTTCAGGTTGTCCACGAACAGGCGCGGACTGCCGGTTTCCAGGCTGTGCAGTACGGTGGCCAGTTCGGCCACGCCACAGCGCAGCCGCACCTGCATGGCCACGCGCACGAATTCGGCATCGCGTCGGTTGTCGGTCAGCGGCGTGCGGTTGCTGATCGTGCAGCTGCGGTTGCCCGGGCTGGCCATGGCCACCGCATCCTGCAGCCGTGCGCCCAGCGCGGCGGCAGCCGCCTCGGCAGTGGCTTCGCGCAGGAAGCCGGGGCGCTGTTCCAGCACCTGGCGGGTTTCCTTCAAGCGTTGTTCGATCTGCGGCTGCTGCTGCAGCTGCGCCTGCACGCGCTGCTGGCGTTCGCGCAGCGCGGCCACGTCTTCGTTGATGGCCAGCAGCGGCTGGGTGAACCAGGGGTGCACCAGCAGCAGGTAAGCCACGCCCAGCACGGCCAGCAGCAGGGCCAGCGCCAGCCAGCGGTCACGGCGCGGGTTGGGCATCGGCATCGGCCGCCTCCTTGCGTGCAGCGGGGGCGGCGACGGGTGCGGCCGGCAACGGCTGCAGTTCGGCGGTCAGGGTGAAGCGGTCGCGGCCACTGCTGGCGCCGTCGGCCTGCAGCACGCCGGTCAGATTCACCTTGCGCCACTGCGGCGCATCCTGCAGCAGCGCGACCAGTTGCGATGCCTGCCCACTGAGCCCGATCAACTGCAGGCTGTTGTTCTCGATCGCCAGTTTTTCCAGATAGGTGCCGTCGGGCAGGCGCCGGGTCAGCTCAGTCCACAGTTCCACCGTGGTGGCACGCTGGCTGCGCTGCTTTTCAAGGAAGGCGGCGCCGTCGATCAGCGCCTGCAGCTGGCTGCGTTCGCTGGCCACGCCGCGGGCACTGCGGGCGCTGCGCTCGACCTGTTCGCGCAGAGCGTCGGCGGCGTCGCGCCGGTTATCCAGCAACTGCAGCGCGGCCAGCACCAGCATCATCAAGGCTGCGGCCGCCAACAGCAGGTTCCAGCGACGGCTGGGATCCACGCGGCGCTGGCGCTGCGCCGGCGGCAGCAGGTTCACCTGCAGTGTGTGGCCGTGTTCGTCGATGGCATCCACGCCAGCCAGGGCATCGGCCCAGTCACCGGCAAGGCTGCGCCAGGTGTCCAGCTGGCGCAGCGGCCAGGCGACCAGCTCCAGCTGCAGCAGGCCGTCGCCGGCCGTGCCCAGGGCGCGCACGTCATAGCTGACCTGGCTGGCTTCGAAGGGTGTCTGCCGGTCGATTTCATAGCCCACCACGGCGTGCAGGCGATCGGCGGCGGCGCTGGGCAGGCGCAGGCTGCGGCGCAGCACCTGTGCCACCGGCAGCAGCCAGACGCGCGGCAGGCGCCGCAGGCGCGGCTCCAGCACGCGGTCCAGATCAGCCGGCGCCAGCGGCCACGGCAGGCGCACCACGCGTTCGGGGCCCGCGCTGCCATCACGCCAGACCTGCACCTGGTCGCCATCGCGCTGCAGCAGCAGGCGTGCCTGCGACCAGCCCAGCGCCCACTGCCAGCGTGCCGGCACCCAGGCCAGCAACGATTGCCGCCACCAGCGCAGGAAATGGCCGACGCCAGGGCCGATCCGGCCCTGCACCTGCCGCACGCTGTCCTGCCATGCTGTCATCTTGCTGCCATTCCCTGCTCCCAGCGAAGCACTGTGTAGGTCTGGCCGGGCACTCCGCCCGAGCCGTTGCGTACCACCGCCTTCAGAACCGACTGGCGTCCACTGCCGTCGATGGCGCGGCACTCGATACTATAGGTGCCGCTGCCGCTGGCAAGGGTTGACGTGCCCGCACCTGAATCTTCGTCACGCTCCTGCTGGGCCCGTTGCGCCAATACCTGCTCGGCGTCCAGCCCCAGCGCTGCCAGAACCGGGGCGGTGGCGAAGCGCGGATCGGGCCGCGCCATGCGGCTGTACAGGGTGATGTGCGGCAGCATGGCCTGGTACAGCGCCGCGCGCATGCCCAGCACCCGCTGCAGTTCGCCCAGGGTTTCAAAGCGCTTGTTGCGCGGGCCATACGGCAGGCCGGCCGCTGCGTAGTCGGGCGCTTCGGCGCCGCCACCAGGCTGCTGCAGGCTGTCCTCATCGCGCCAGTCGATGATGGCCCCGGCCAGCCGCTGCGCATCGTCGGGGCTTTCGCCCAATGCCTTCAGGAAGGCGGTAAGCAGCACGGCGTCGGCGACATTCAGATTGATCTTGCCGTTCTCGTCCACCACGCGGATATCCACGCGGGCATCGTCGAACTGCCACCGGTAGGTGCGGCCGTCGGCCTGCCAGGCCGGGCGCTGCGGATCGGCGCGCAGGCGCATCAGCGCATATTCCAGGCCGGCTCGTGCGCGTTCCTGCCCGCGCCCGTCGTCATCCAGCACCCGCTGCTGCAGGTGCTCGACCCGGGCGGTCAGCGCGAATGCGCCCACCAGAGCGGTCATCAGCGCGATCAGCCACAGCACCAGCACCAGCGCGGCCCCGCGCTGGATCCTCATCGGATGCCTCCGGCGGCACCACCGGCACGCAGGGCGACTACCAGCGGTGGCCAGGCCGGCCCGCGCGCGGGGCGCACCTGCACTTCCACCAGCAGCGGCAGGCGGCGGGTATCGTCCCAGCGCAGCAACCAGTCGGTCATCTGGCCACTGGCGGCATCCACGCCGCGGTAGCGCAGCTGCACATCGCGCAGGTGCTCGACCAGCACTTCCGGCGCGCGCGGCGGGGTTTCCGGCAGCTGTTCGCCTTCCTGCAGCAGCACCAGGCCCAGCAACAGGCGGCGCTCGCCGGCCTGGCCATCTACCTGCAGCGCATGCAGGTAAGGGCCTCCGCGGCCCAGGTAGCCAGGCAGATCGGCCACGAACTGCATGCCGCTTTCGTCACCACTGAAGTACACCGGCTCGCGGGTGGGGTCGGGTACTTCCATCGGACTGCGCAACGCCGCGCTCAACTGCCGCCGCAGCAGCCCCTGCACCGCGCGCATGCGCTCGCTGTCGGCGGCGATCTGTTCGCCACGCTGGCTGACCGCCATGGCCGAACGCACGCTGGCAAAGGCCAGCGCCAGGCCGCCGGCCAGCAGCACCGTGGCCAGCATCACTTCCACCAGGGTGAAGCCGCGTGCCTGCCGTTTCACCGTGCACGCTCCAGGTCCGGCGGCAGCAGGCGCAGACTGCGCCAGCGCAACTGCTCGCGCGCACCATCGCCCCAGCGCACCTGCAGTTGCAGTTCGGCCAGCCAGGGCGCGCCGGGGGAATCGGCGACCGGCACGTTGCCCGCGCGCGGTTCCACCCAGGGCTGCACCTGCAGTTCCCAATGGAAGCGCCCCTGCTCCCACTCACCCTGCTGGCGCCCGGCCTGCAACGGTTCCTCCACCCCGGCGGCGGCCAGCAACGATTGCGCATGCAGCACCGCGCGGGTGCGCAGCTCGGCATCCTTCACCTGCCGCGCGCCGCCGGACAGGCTGCCCAGCAGCAAGGTCAGCGCCAGGCCCAGCAGGGCGAAGGCCACGATCACTTCCAGCAGGGTGAAGCCACGCGCGCGCCGTTTCATTGCGCCTGCCACGGGCCGGAACGTACTTCGCCGGTCAGCCAGCCCACGTCGATGCGCCATTCGGCGCTGTCGCGCTGCAGGCGGATGCGGCCACCGCTGGCACCGCCATCCGGATGGAACTCGATCACACCCTGCCCTGCGCCAGTGGACAACTGGGCGGCGCCTTCGAACTGCACCTGCAGCGTTTCCGGCAACGTGCCCTGGCGCTGGTTGGCACCGGTCCAGCGGTGCTGCGCCGGTTCGATCACGAACCGCTGCGGCTCGCCCCGCGCGATGGCCTGGGCGCGCACCATGCGCAGCTGGTTGGCGATGTCCTTGCCGGCACTGCGCAGCTGCATGCCAGCAAAGCCACGCGACAGACCGGCGGCAGTGATCAGGCCGATGGCGGCGATCAACGCGATCACCAGCAGCATTTCCAGCAGCGACAGACCCGCTGCACGCCTGCCGTGCAGGCGCGGGCGGGGCAACCGGCGCGGCAGGATGCGGGTCATGCAGGCTTACGGCTCGTAGCGGATATCGGCATCGACGCTGCTGCCGCCCTGCTTGCCATCCTTGCCCAGGCTGATCAGATCGTAGGGCTGGCCTTCACCCGGTGCGCGGTATTCCAGCGCGTGCCCCCACGGGTCGTTCAGATCGGCCGCCTTGGCGTACGGGCCCAGCCAGCCACCGGTACCGGCCGGGGCGTTGATCAGGTCTTCCAGCGTGCCCGGCAGCTTGCCGGTATCGAGCTGGTAGTTGTCGATCTTGGAAGCCACGGTCTGCACCTGCGCCTTGGCAATGTTGGCCTTGCCGCGGTCGGCGCCGCCCAGCACGCGGCTGGCGACCAGGGTCAGCACCGCGCCGATCAGCACGATGACGATGATGATTTCCAGCAGGCTCATGCCCGACTGGTGGCGGGCGGCGGTGAAGGAAAGGCGGATCGGTCGACGGGAAGCAATCATGGTCGGTCCTTTCAGGTACGGAACAGCGGGAGTGTGGGAAGGGCCATCATCAACCGATGGCATTGGTCAGGTCGTACAGCGGCACCAGCACGGCCACGATCACCGCGCCGACCACCGAGGCCAGCACCAGGGTGATGGCTGGCACCATGGCCGCCAGCAGGCGATCGATGCGGCGGGCACTGTCCTGTTCGAAGGTGTCGGCCGCCTTCAGCAGCATGGTGTCCAGTGCGCCGGATTCTTCGCCCACCTGGATCATCTGCAGGGCCAGCCGCGGGAAGCGCTTGCCGCGCGACAGTGCCAGCGACAGGCCGGCACCGTTCTTCACTTCGTCTGCGGCGCTGTCCACGTCGGTGGCCAGCGCGCGGTTGCCCAGCACGTTGCGGGCGATGCCCAGCGCCCCCAGCAGCGGCACGCCGTTGCGCAGCAGAGTGCCCAGGGTGCGCGCCAGGCGTGCGGTTTCCAGTTCGCCCAGCAGGCGGCCGATGCCACGGCGCTGCAGCAGCCAGCCATCCAATGCCAGGCGGAACGCGGGCTGGCGCAGCTTGCGTTCCAGCAGCAGCACCAGCACCGCCGGCACCACCAGCAGCAGGATCCACCAGTCGCGCACGAACAGCCCGATCTGCAGCACGATGTTGGTGAACCACGGCAGCGCCACGTCCAGGCTTTCGTACATCTGCGCGAACTGCGGCACCACGTAGCCCAGCAGGAACAACAGTGCGCCGCCCACCACCACCAGCAGGATGGCCGGGTAGACCAGGGCGTTGACCACCTTGCCCTGCAGCGCGCGGCTGCGTTCCAGGTAATCGGCCAGGCGCTGCAGCGTGTCGTGCAGGCTGCCACCGGCTTCGCCGGCACGCACCATGTTCACGTACAGGCGCGAGAACAGACCGTGCTGCCGTTCCAGTGCCGTGGACAGCGGCGCGCCGCCACGCACCACGTCGCGGATGTCGGTGATCGCCCGGCGCGAGCGCTCGTCTTCGGGCAGGCCGAGCAGGATCGACAGCGCGCGATCCAGCGGCTGCCCAGCAGCCAGCAACGTCGCCAGCTGCTGGGTGAACTGCAGCAATGCCGCGCCCTGCAGCGGCCGCGGCCGGAACAGGCCACGCAGGCTGCTGCCGCCCACGGCGCCGCCATCGGCCAGCCGGGTTTCCATGGGCAGGTGCCCCTGGTCCTGCAGGCGCGCGATCAGCTCGGCTTCGCTGGCCGCCTCCATCTGGCCATCGAAGACTTCGCCGTGCGGGTTCAGCGCCTTGTAGCGGTAGTTCGGCATGTCAGCAGCAGGCTCCGGCGCGCATCAACCCTCCTCGGTCACGCGCAGCACTTCTTCGATGGTGGTCTGCCCGCTCAACGCCTTGGCCAGGCCATCTTCGTACATGGTGCGCATGCCGGCTTCGCGGGCGATGCGTTCGATCTCGCCCATGCCATCGCGGCGCATGACCGCGCGACGCAGCGAATCGTTCATCACCAGGAATTCCATGATGGTGGTGCGCCCCAGATAACCGGTGGGCGCCAGCGCCGACGGCTTCGGGCGGAACAGGTGGATGGTGCCCTGCGGCTGCAGGCGGCGCAGTTCGAAACGTTCGATTTCCTCCGGCGAGGCCTCGTAGCGCTCGGCGTGGGTGGGCTCCAGGCGGCGCACCAGGCGCTGGGCCAGGATGCCGTTGATGGTGGACGTCAGCAGATAGTCTTCCACGCCCATGTCGAGCAGGCGGGTGATGCCACCGGCAGCGTTGTTGGTATGCAGGGTGGACAGCACCAGATGGCCGGTCAGCGCCGACTGGATCGCGATGCGCGCGGTTTCCAGATCACGCATTTCGCCGATCATGATGATGTCCGGATCCTGGCGCACGATGCTGCGCAGCGCGTTGGCGAAATCCAGGCCGATCTGCGGCTTGGCCTGGATCTGGTTGATGCCTTCGATCTGGTATTCGACCGGGTCTTCGACGGTGATGATCTTGACGTCGGCGGTGTTGAGCTGGCTGAGCGCGGTGTACAGCGTGGTGGTCTTGCCCGAGCCGGTGGGGCCGGTGACCAGCAGGATGCCGTGCGGCTGTTCCAGCACCTTGCGGAACTGCGGCAGGAAGGCATCGGTGAAACCGAGACGGTGGAAGTCGAACACCACGGTTTCGCGGTCGAGCAGGCGCATGACCACGCTTTCGCCGTGCGCGGTGGGCACGGTGCTGACGCGCAGGTCAAGTTCCTTGCCCTGCACGCGCAGCATGATGCGGCCATCCTGCGGCAGGCGGCGCTCGGCGATGTTCAAGCGCGCCATGATCTTGATGCGGCTGATCACCGCCGCGGTCAGGTTGGCCGGCGGGCTTTCGCCTTCCACCAGCACGCCGTCCACGCGGTAGCGGACTTTCAACCGGCTTTCGAACGGTTCAACGTGTATATCCGAGGCGCGCAGTTCCACCGCCCGCTGGATGACCAGGTTGACCAGGCGGATGACCGGCGCTTCCGAGGCCAGGTCGCGCAGGTGTTCGATATCGTCCACCGCGCCGCCTTCACCATCGGCGGTTTCCACGATGGCGCCCATCGCGCTGCGGCCCTGGCCGAACCAGCGTTCCACCAGATCGTCGATTTCCGCGCGCATGCCCAGCACCGGGGTGACCGGTACCCCCAGCGCCAGCTGCACGGCCTGCTGCGGGTAGGGATCGTGCGCATCGGCCAGCCACAGGCGTACCCCGTGTTCGTCCAGCGCCAACGGGCAGACATGGAACTGCTTGAGGAACCGCTGCGACAGCGGCAGCCCTTCGGCCAGCGACTGCGGCGGAGCTTCGGGCAACTGCTTGCCTTCCAGCAGCGGCAGGCCGACCACGTCGGCGCTGGCCTGCGCCTGGTCACGTTCGGAGACCAGCCCCAGCCGCACCAGCAGCGCCAACAGGCTGCCGCCGGCTTCGGCATGCAGTGGCCGCGCGCGCGCCAGGTCAGCATCCTTCAACCGGCCACGCGACAGCAGGGCATCCAGGATGCGGCCTTCGGCGTCGTCGTGGGCGGTAGCTGCGAGCGCGTTCACATGACTCTCCTGTCGATCGCCCTGACTTTAGCAGTTTGGCCGGGGTTTCCGCCGTCCTGCACGCGCAGGACAACAAAAGACGACGCCCGTCACCTTCCGGTAACGGGCGCCGCCAATTCACTTACGACAACATCTGCAACCGCTGGGCCGTTACTGGGTGGCCAGGATGGTCACGCCGCCGAATGCCGCCTCGCCCACCACCTTCACGTAGTAGGTGCCGGCAACCGGCTTGGCCACGCGCACGGTTTCGGTGTTGCCCGGGCGGGTCGACTTGGCATCGTTGTCGGTGGCGGTGGGCACGCGGCCCTGCGCCAGGTACACCGACACATTGCCGGTGCCGCCATAGGTCAGCACGCTCAACTGCTTGCCGGCTTCAGCCTGGAAGGTGTAGACGGTTTCGCTGCCGGCAGCGCCGGCCACGCCACTGACGGCAACCTTGTTGGTCAGCGGAATGCCTTCCGGTTCGCAGTTCTCGGTGCACGGTTCCTTCAGCGCGGCATCCAGCGCGGCCTTGGCATCGACGATGCCGGTGCCGATCGGGGTGGCGGCCGGGATGGTGACCGGGAAGCGACGTGCCGACTGCTTCAGCAGCGTTTCCAGCTCAGCCGGGCTGAGCGGATCCTTGCCATTGGCAGCCAGGGCGCTCTGCACCAGCGCGGCCACGGCGGCCACGTGCGGCGAGGACATCGAGGTGCCGCCCTTGCCCATCAGCACCCACTCACCGGCATCGGGGGTGGTGTCGGAGCTGGAGCCGACCTGCCAGATGTAGCCGTTCGGGTTGCCGTCCACGCTGCCACCGCCGCCCGGTGCGGCCAGATCGACCACCGTGCCGTAGTTGGAGTAGTAGGTGATGCCGCCAGTGACGCGGGTGGCGCCGACCGAGACCACGTTGGCGCAGCTGGACGGACGGTAATTGGCGGCGTTGTCGGTTTCGTTGCCGGCGGCCACCACCACCAGGGTGCCGCGCGAGACGGCGCCGTTGATCGCATCCTGGTAGGCCGCGTCGCACGCGCCGCCGCCGCCCAGGCTCATGTTGATGATTTCAGCCGGAGTGGTGTTGGCCGGAATGCCGGCCACGGTGCCACCGGAGGCCCAGGTGATGGCGTCGCTGATGTCGGCCAGGGTGCCGCCGCACTTGCCGAGCACGCGCACCGGCAGCACCTTGGCCTTGTAGGCCAGGCCCGCCAGCGCGCTGCCGTTGTTGGTCACTTCGGCGATGGTGCCGGCCACGTGGGTACCGTGCCAGGAGCTGCCTTCCGGCTGCGAGCCGTTGTAGCACTCGTTGGCCGTTTCCACCCAGTCACCGTAGTCGGTGGCGCCCGGGGCGCGACCGTCGGTCGGGCGGCGCGAGGATTCCTTGTCGCTGATGAAGTCGTAGCCCGGCAGCAGGTTGTCGCCGAAGTCCGGCACGCCCGGCAGGATGCCGGTGTCGAGCACGGCCACCACCACGCCTTCGCCCTGTGAGACATCCCACGCCGCCGGCGCGTTCACGCCGCTGGTGGCGTTGTAGAAGTTCCACTGGTACTGGGTGTAGTTCGGATCGTTGGGCACCAGTGCCGGCTGCGCATTGCTGGCGCGCAGGTCCGAACGCTGCAGGCGCACGTTGGCCACGGCGTACTGCACCGACGGATCGGCGTTAAGCTCGGCCAGCACCTTCTTCATTTCCGCGCCGGCCAGGCGCGACTTCAGGCGGATCAGATCGCCACCGGTGCCCAGCTTGCGCTCGACCTGCGGCGACAGCGACAGCGCGCGGCTGCTGGTGCCGCTGCTGACAATCGCGCGCGACAGCGCCGACTGCACGACGGTGAGCTTGCTCGAACGGTCACTGGCGGCGGCGGTACCGGCGCGGTACTTGACGATGATGCCGTCCACGGCCTGCTGGTCGGCGCTGGCCACACGTGCCGGTGCGCTGGGCGTGCCCGGATTGATCGCATGGGCGGCACCGACGCCGACCGTCAGCGACAGCACGGCGGCAGCCAGTACGTTGATGCGAAGGTTCTGCTTCTTGGTCACGTTCGAAATCCTCTTCAAGGTCATGGTTGAGCTTTCCTTCTCCACCCATTGCTCGGGCGGAGCTCACTACGGCCATCATTCCCTGCGACTGCCCTGGCTGGCCCACCAGGGTTGCCGTGCCTCGCCCCCTCAGGCCTTCACTGCATGACGCGCCGGTGGCACGTGGCCACCGGCACGCGCTTGCGCTTACCAGCCGAAGCCGGCACCGACGCCGACCGAGGCGTCATCACTGCTGAACGCACCGCCCAGGGTGACCGTGGCGCGATCGCTGATCGCACGCTGGTAGCCCAGCGACATCGCCGATTCGCCGCCCTGGAAACCGATGCCGACGCCGACCCGGTTCTGGGTGCGTATACCGGCGGCACTGGTGGCCATGTTCAGCATGGCCGCGCTCATCGCACCCTGGCGGTCGATGCGGCGGTCCATGTGGCGCAGGCGTCCATCGACTTCGCCCTTGAACACATCGAAGCTGTCGGCGACGGCCTGCACGCGGCTATCGGTGTAGCTGTTGGCGGTGGTGATGCCGCGGTCCAGCTGGCTCTTGTTCACCGCATCGGTGGCGGCCGTACCGGCGGCCACGTTGGTGACCTGGCGTTCGTTGCCCTCGCTGCCCACCGACACGGTGTTGGCACGATCGGCGATCGAACCCTGGCCCAGGGCCACCGCGTTGGCGGCCGAGGCCGTCGCGCCCTGGCCGATGGCGGTGGACGAGGCCGCGCTGGCGACTGCGCCCTCACCCACGCTGACCGCACCGACGGCGGCAGCCGGCTGTGCGGCGCTGGTGCCACCCACGCTGGGCTTGGCCGGAATGTCGGTGCGCGATGCCACCGGATCCGACTCGGCCGCTGCGGACAGTTCGGCCACCGACGCCTGCGCGGTGGTGCTGGCGCTGCGCAGGCTGGCCGTGGCGGTGCTGGCGGTGCTGGCGCGGCTGGAACCACCGGCGGTGCGCTGGTCGAGCTCGGTCACCTTGCGGTCCAGCGCGCCCAGTGCGTCGCCCACGTTGCTGTAGGTGCTGCCCTGGATCACGTAGTTCGGTGCCACGAACACGCCCTGCAGGCCGACGCTGGCGCCACCGCCGAGGAAGCTGGCGGCATCGCTGAGCGACTGGAACAGCTGGCCACCGGTGACCGCCTGGCGGCTGCCGGCGGCGATGCTGCCGGCGCCCACGTTGTCGATCGTGGTGCCATCCATGCCGGACAGGGTCAGGCGATCGCGGTTGGCATCGTCGTAGCCGACGGCATTGGCGGTGCTGGTTTCCATGGTGGCGATGCGCGAGTCGAAGTCACCCACGCGGGTTTCCACCGCACCCACGCGCTGGTTGGTCACGTTCAACTGCGAACCGGTGACCGCATCGGTGCTGCCGGCGGCAATGCGGCCATCGGCCACGTTGACGATGCGTCGGGTGGCCGGACCGGCGGTGCCATTGCCACCACCGACCGACACCACGTTGGCTTCGACGGCGCGCGAACCGGCACCCAGGGCCACCGAGTTGTTGCCGGTGACGCCACTGTTGGCGCCCAGGGCCAGAGCGGCATTGCCGATGGCGGTGGCACCGCTGCCGACCGCATTGCTGCGGCTGCCGCTGGCCGTGGCATTGGCGCCGATGGCCACCGCGTCGGTACCCGACGCCGTTGCCGTGCCGGTGCCGCTGGCCTGGAAGCGCTGGCCGACCGCATCGGCGGTGGCGGCAACCGCATCCAGCTGGCCCTTGTTCACTGCATCGCTGGCTTCGGTACCGGCGGCGACGTTGGTGATCTGCCGCTGCGCAGTGGCCGTGCCGACCGACACCGTGTTGGCACGGGTGGCCTGCGAACCGCTGCCCAGCGCGACGCTGTTGGCCGCACTGGCGCTGGCGTTGGCACCCAGTGCGGTGACGTCGGCCGCATCGGCCCAGGCGTTCCAGCCGATGGCGGTGGCGTAGTCGTCGGTGGCCCAGGCACCGGCACCGAACGCGGCCGAGCCGGTACCGCTGGCACGGGCCGGGATCAGGCCGAAGTAGGTGCTGCCACCGATAGCCACGCTTTCATCGCCGGTGGCCTCGCTGGCATTACCCACGGCCACCGAACCGGCGCCGCTGGCGGTGGCGAACACACCGGCGGCAGTGCTGTTGGCGCCGCTGGCCAGGGTGCCGTAGCCCAGTGCCGAACCCAGGCGACCGCTGGCTTCACTGTAGCCACCCACGGCGGTGGTGCCATCGGCCGAGGCCGAGGCGCGGAAGCCGCTGGACAGCGACTGTGCGCCGCTGGCGATGGCTTCGGCACCATTGGCGGTGCTGTACACGCCGCTGGCCTGTGCGCCAGCACCGGTAGCGGTGCTGCTCACTTCACTGGCGACCGCGCCACTGCCCAGGGCGGCACTGTCTTCGCCGCTGGCCTGTGCGTTGGTGCCGACCGCTGCCGCATTGCCGCCGGTGGCCAGGCTGTTGAAGCCGACCGCAGTAGCGTTGGCCGCAACCGCAGTGGCGCCACTGCCAAGGGCAGTGCTGCCATCGCCGATCGCATTGGCCGCTTCACCGGCCGCCAGCGCGTTCTCCCCTTCCACATACGCGCCAGCATCGCTGTCGTCGCTGCCGCTGGCCTGGAAGTACTTGCTGGTGGCCTCGGCTGCGGCCGCCACGGCATCCAGCTGGTCCTTGTTCACCGCATCGGTGCCCTCGGTACCGGCGGCCACGTTGGTGATCTGGCGCGTGTTGCCTGCGCCACCCACCGACACCGTGTTGTCACGGTCGGCAATGGAGTCGGCACCCAGAGCGACGCTGTTGGCGCCCTGCGATTCGGCTGCGTTGCCCAGCGCAGTGCTGTTGGTACCCGGTGCCCACGCGCCGCCACCGACGGCGGTGGAGTAATCACCCGACGCTTCGGTGGCCAGCAGGCCGAACAACGAGCCACCCACGGCCACCGCATTGGTGCCGGTGGCCAGGCTGCCCTGGCCGGTGGCGGTGCTGTAGGCGCCCGAGGCTTCGGCATCGCCGCCCAGGGCGACGCTGTTGGAACCGGAGGCATTGGCGAAGTTGCCCAGTGCGGTGGCGTTGAATGCCGATGCGCTGGAATAGCCGCCGATGGCCGTGCTGTAACCGCCGGTGGCTTCGGCGCCGATGCCGAAGGCCGCCGAGGCGGTGCCGCTGGCCACGCTTTCACTGCCCACCGCGGTGGATGCCTCGCCGCTGGCGGTGCTGAAGTAGCCCACGGCCACCGCTTCTTCGCCGCTGGCTTCGGACAGCACGCCGCTGGCGGTGCTGCCGGCACCACTGGCCACGGCGGCCGCACCGAAGGCGGCACTCTGTTCGCCGCTGGCTTCACTTTCGGCACCGTGTGCGGTGGCGTACTCGCCGGTGGCCTGTGCATTGGCACCGACCGCGCTGGCGTTGGCGGCGGTGGCCAGGGCGTTGAAGCCGATGGCCTGCGCATTGCTGCCGATGGCGTTGGCACCGGCACCCAGCGCGCTGGCACCGTCACCGATGGCATTGGCCGCTTCACCGGCCGCCAGCGCGTTGTCCCCTTCCACATAGGCGCCGGCATCGCTGTCGTCGCTGCCGCTGGCCTGGAAGTACTTGCTGGTGGATTCAGCGGTGGCGGCGACGGCGTCGAGCTGCGACTTGTTCACCGCATCGGTGGCCTGGGTACCGGCGGCCACATTGGTGACCTGGCGTTCGTTACCGGCACTGCCCACCGATACGCTGCCATCGCGGTCGGCGACCGACCCTGCACCCAGCGCGACCGCATTGCTGCCGCTGGCTGTGCTGCCAGCACCGAGTGCAATGGCGCTTTCACCGCCGGCCACCGTGTTGGTGCCGATGGCGATGCTGTTGATGCTGTTGCCCAGTGCCTGGAAGCCCAGTGCCACGCTGTTGGCACCGTAGCTGAAGGCACCGCGACCGACCGCCGTGGAACTGGTGCCGTTGGCCCAGCTGTTGTAGCCGATGGCGGTGGCGCCGTTGGCACTGGCCCATGCGGCCGGGCCGAACGCCGAGGCGTTGCTGCCGGTTGCCCAGGCGCCGGAACCGAACGCGGTGGCGCCGGCTTCGCTGGCGGTGCTGTAGCCACCCACGGCAGTGCTGTCGTCGGCCTTGGCAAACGCGCTGTCGCCGACGGCGACGGCATAGCTGCCGGTGGCGCGCGACTTGCTGCCCGCCGCAAAGCTGTTGTCGCCGGTGGCCTGCGCGCCGCTGCCGAAGGCATTGCTGGTCAGCCCGGTGGCCTGCGCCGCGTTGCCCACTGCGGTGGAACCGGCCGAGGCGGTGGTACCCACCTGCACCGGGTTGCCTTCGTCGTCCAGCAGCGGCTGGTTGTACTCGTCGTAGGCCTGGCCCAGGCCACCCACAGCCACCGCACCATCGCCGTCGGCGAAGGTGTTGCGGCCCAGTGCCACGGCATCGGCGCCCAGCGCGCCGGCACCGGCACCCTGCGCCAGTGCACCGGCACCAATGGCATTGCTGGCCGAACCGGCCGCGACCGCACCTGCGCCCTCGGCATAGGCACCGGCATCGGTGCCCTCTTCGGCCTGCGCCTGGAAGAAGTGCGCGGTGGTATCGGCGGTGTCGGCCACGGCATCGAGCTGCGCCTTGTTCACCGCATCGGTGGCTTCGGTACCGGCGGCCACGCTGGTGATCTGCCGTTCGTTGCCGCTGCTGCCCACGGCCACGCTGTTGTCGCGTACCGCTTCTGAGTTTGCGCCCAGGGCCACGCTGTTGGCGCCGCGCGCGGTGGCATAGAAGCCGACCGCCGTGCTCTGCGCGCCGCTGGCCCAGGTCTGTGCGCCCAGCGCGCTGGACTGTTCACCCGGTGCGTAGGCGAAGTAGCCCACGGCCGTCGCCTCGGCACCCGACGCTTCGGTGAGCGTGCCGTTGGCCGTGGCGTAGTCGCCGCTGGCAATGGCACCGGCGCCGACCGCCGTGGCGGCTTCGCCGCTGGCCTGGGTCTGCACGAAGAAGCCCAGGCCGGGAATCAGGTCGGCCGGGCCACCGATGGCCACGCTGCTGGTGCCGGTGGCCACGCTGCTGGTGCCCAGCGCGGTGGAGTAGTCGCCAATGGCGTTGGACACGGCGCCGAACGCCGCCGACTGCGCACCGCCGGCATACGCACCCACGCCGTAGGCGCTGGAGGCGAAGCCACCGGCTTCGGCGCTGGCACCGACAGCAGTGCCGCCCACGCCGGCGCTGGTCGCACCGGTATCGACCGGCACGCCGCCGTTGGTGATCAGCGGGTTGCCCTGCTCATCCACCGCGGCACCACCGACGGCCACGCTGCCTGGGCCGACGGCCTGCGCGTTGTTGCCGAAGGCGGCACTGTTCTGGCCGCTGGCCAGAGCGTTGAAGCCCACCGCGGTGGCGTTGCTGTTGACCGCGGTGGCGCCACTGCCGAGTGCGGTGGTGCCATTGCCCAGGGCATTGGCGGCCTCACCGGCGGCGGTGGCATTGCTGCCATCGGCGAACGCACCGGCGCTGCTGTCATCGCTGCCGGTGGCCTTGAAGTAGGTGCTGGTGTTTTCAGCCACGCTGGCCACTGCATCCAGCTGGCCCTTGTTCACCGCATCGGTGGCTTCGGTACCGTCGGCCACGTGGGTGATCTGGCGTTCGTTGCCGTCGGCGCCGACGGCCACGGTGTTGTCACGGTCGGCCTGCGAGGCCGCACCGATGGCCACGCTGTTGCTGCCATTGGCGGTGGCGCTGGCGCCCAGTGCGGTGGACTGCGCACCATCGGCCCAGGCGTTCCAGCCGATGGCCGTTGCATAGTCTTCGGTGGCCCAGGCACCGGCACCGTAGGCCGCCGCACCGTAGCCGCTGGCGCGCGCCGGAATCAGGCCGAAATAGGTGCTGCCGCCGATCGCCACGCTCTCATCGCCGCTGGCTTCGCTGGCCTCGCCCACGGCCACCGAACCGGCGCCCGTGGCGGTGGCAAACACGCCGGCCGCGGTGCTGTTGGCGCCGCTGGCCACGGTGCCGTAGCCCAGCGCCGAACCGAGGCGACCGCTGGCTTCGCTGTAACCACCGACGGCGGTGGTGCCATCGGCCGAGGCCGAGGCGCGGAAGCCGCTGGACAGCGACTGCGCGCCGCTGGCGATGGCTTCGGCGCCGTTGGCGGTGCTGTACACGCCGGTGGCCTGCGCGCCGGTACCGGTCGCGGTGCTGCTCACTTCGCTGGCCACCGCGCCGCTGCCGAGGGCGGCACTGTCGCTGCCGCTGGCCTGCGCGTTGCTGCCCACGGCCGCGGCATTTTCACCGGTGGCCGAGCTGTTGTAGCCCACGGCGGTCGCGTTGGCCGCAATGGCCAGTGCGCCGCCGCCCAGTGCGGTGGTGCCATCGCCGATGGCGTTGGCTGCTTCACCGGCGGCCAGTGCGCTGTCGCCCTCGGCCAGTGCGCCGGCGTCGCTGTCGTCGCTGCCGCTGGCCTGGAAGTACTTGCTGGTTGCTTCGGCGGCGGCGGCCACTTCGTCCAGCTGGTTCTTGTTCACCGCATCGGTGCCTTCGGTGCCGGCGGCCACGTTGGTGATCTGGCGCGTGTTGCCTGCGCCGCCCACCGACACGGTGTTGTCACGGTCGGCGATGGAGTCGGCACCCAGGGCGACGCTGTTGTCGCCCTGCGCTTCGGCGGCGTTGCCCAGCGCGGTGCTGTTGGTGCCCGGCGCCCACGCGCCGCCACCGACGGCGGTGGAGTAATCGCCCGATGCTTCAGTTGCGAGCAGGCCGAACAGGGCGCCACCGACGGCCACGCTGTTGCTGCCGCTGGCGATGCTGGCCTGGCCGGTAGCGGTGCTGTTGGCACCACTGGCCTGTGCATCACCGCCGACCGCGACACTGCTGGAGCCGGTGGCGTTGGCGGCATTGCCGACCGCCGTTGCGTTGAACGCAGATGCGTTGGACAGGCCGCCCAGCGCGGTGCTGTAGCCACCGGTGGCTTCAGCGCCGACACCGAAGCCGGCCGATGCGGTGCCACTGGCGATGCTGCCGGCACCGACGCTGGTGCTGCCGCTGCCGCTGGCCTGGGCCTGCGCACCGACGACCGTCGCGCTGTCGGCGCTGGCTTGCGCGGCGCTGCCCAGCGCAGTGGTGTCGTCGCCGCTGGCGCTGGCGTCGGCGCCGGCGGCCAATGCGCCCTGGCCGTCGATCTGCGCCGCATCGCTGTCATCGCCGGCACCGTCGGCTTTGAAGTAGCGGCTGCCTTCGGCGGCTGCCGCAGCCAGTGCGGCCTGGGTGGCCTGCGCCTGTGCCTGTGCCTGCGCATCCAGCTGCGCGCGGTTCACTGCATCGGTGGCCGCCGTGCCCGCGGCCACGTTGGTGATCTGCCGTTCGTTGCCGCTGGCGCCGACCGACACCGTGTTGGCGCGGTTGGCCGTCGAGCCGGCGCCCAGCGCCACGCTGTTGGCCGCGCTGGCGGTGCTGCCGGTGCCGACTGCAACGGCGTTGCGGCCACTGGCGTTGGCGCTGCCATCGACCACGCACTGGTCGATCACGCTGCTGCTGATCGTTACGCAATTGGCGTTGCCGCCTACTTCCACTGACTGCGCCTGCGCCAGGCTTGTCCAGCCCAGGGCCATCAGCAGGCCCGCGGCAAGCACCGTCGGCGCGCTGCCGCCCTGCTTCTGCCGCTTGTCGACAACCGTACCGGCCTGGTCCGAGGTTGCCAGTTCCGAGGCAACGACCAACTGACCCAATGCTTTGTTCCAGACCTTGCGATAAATCCGATTCATCGATACGGCTCCTGAGTGGACTGGTTTTTAGGCAAAGCAACGCCATCGCTGGGCCATCCGGCCCAACGTCCCCTGGGGGCGTCTATTCGCGTGATTTACGACGGTGTTCGCGCAGAACGCGCAGAGAGGCAAGAGCGCCTTCCGTTGCGCAATGCGTTACTACGAAATGAATGAATTCAAAACGGACTGGCAGTGTTAACGTGAAGATTATCTTCCGTCAAGAGTTTGACGGAACAAAACCTACTGTCGTGAACCAGTTCACCGTTTTATCCGTTTATGCGGTTATTTCGTTAGAACCACGTGAACATGTCGTAGCGCGTGTAACGCGGTGTAACTCGTGGACAGCACACGATATTCACGCAATATAAACAAAAACCCGCCGGGGTTACCGGCGGGTTTCCATACGTCATCGAATTGGCGCGTGCGCGGGGTGGACGATCAGCCGCACCAGACGCGTGCGTTGCGGAACATCCGCATCCAGGGCGAATCACCCCGCCATTCAGCCGGTGCCCAGCTCAGGTTGAGCGCGCGCGGGGTGCGCTCGGGGTGCGGCATCATGATGGTCACCCGGCCGTCGCTGCTGGTCAGGCCAGTGATGCCGTCCGGCGAACCGTTCGGGTTCAGCGGGTACTGGCTGGCCACGTTGCCATTGCCATCGATGTAACGCAGCGACACGCGTGCAGCCGCCTGGTCCACCGCATTGGCGAACACCGCACGGCCTTCGCCGTGGGCCACGGCCACCGGCAGGCGCGAGCCGGCCATGCCACGCAGCAGGATCGACGGCGATTCCACCACCTCCAGCAGCGCGGTACGGGCTTCGAACTGCTCGCTGGCGTTGCGGCGGAACTGCGGCCAGTGCTCGGCACCGGGAATGATGTCCTTCAGCTGGCTCATCATCTGGCAGCCGTTGCACACGCCCAGCGCGAAGCTGTCTTCGCGGGCGAAGAACGCGGCGAAGGCATCACGCAGCGCGCTGCGTTCCAGCACCGAGGTGGCCCAGCCACGGCCGGCACCCAGCACGTCGCCGTAGCTGAAGCCGCCGCAGGCGACCAGACCGGTGAAGTCCTGCAGGGCCACGCGACCTTCGATCAGATCGCTCATGTGCACGTCGAACGCGCTGAAGCCGGCACGTTCGAAGGCGTTGGCCATTTCAATCTGGCCATTCACGCCCTGCTCGCGCAGCACCGCCACGCGCGGGCGCGCACCAGTGTTGATGAACGGCGCTGCCACGTCCTCGGCCAGGTCGAAGCTGAGCTTCGGCTTCAGGCCCGGGGCGTTGAAGGCACGGGCGATCTCGCGCTCGGCGTCGGCGTTTTCCGGGTTGTCGCGGCGCTTCTGCATGGCGTGGGTAACCGACCACCAGGCGTCGAACAGCGCTTCCCAGCGCCACTCGGCCAGGTTTTCGCCGCCCAGCGAAACGCGCACCACCGGTGCGGTGGTCGGCTTGGCGATGCGCTGCGCGCACTCGATCAGTGCATGGCGCTCGATCAGATCAGCAAAGGCCGCACGGTCTTCGCGGGCAATCTGCACCACCGCACCCAGCTCTTCGTTGAACAGGCTGCGGAACGGATCATCGCCCCAGGCATCGAGGGTGATGTCCAGGCCGAGGCGCGAGGTGAAGGCCATTTCGCACAGTGCGGCGAAGGCACCACCGTCGCTGCGGTCGTGGTAAGCCAGCAGCAGGCCGGCCTGGCGCGCATCGCGGATCAGTTCGAAGAAGCCACGCAGGCGCTGCGGGTCATCCAGGTCCGGGGCGGCACCGGCGAAGGCCGGCAGGTCGCCGTGGTCGGCATGCACCTGGGCCAGGATCGAACCGCCCAAGCGCTGCTTGCCGGCCCCCAGGCCGATCAGCCACAGCTCGCTGTCCACGTCGCGGTCGAGCAGCGGGGTCAGCTGCTGGCGCACGTCGGCCACCGGCGCGAACGCCGAGATCACCAGCGACACCGGCGACACGCTCTTGTGGGCTTCGCCCTGGTCGTGCCACTGCGCCTGCATCGACAGCGAGTCCTTGCCCACCGGGATGCTGATGTCCAGCTGCGGGCACAGTTCCATGCCCACCGCCTTCACCGCGTCGTACAGCAGCGCGTCTTCGCCCGGATGGCCGGCAGCGGCCATCCAGTTCGCCGACAGCTTGATCTCATCCAGCGCATCGACCGGGGCCGCGCACAGGTTGGTCAGCGCTTCGCCCACGGCCATGCGTGCCGAAGCCGCGGCATCGAGCAGGGCCAGCGGGGTGCGCTCGCCCAGCGACATCGCTTCGCCGGCCACGCCGTCGAAGTCGGCCAGGGTGATGGCCACATCGGCCACCGGCAGCTGCCACGGGCCGACCATCTGCTCGCGCGCGGTCAGGCCACCAACGCTGCGGTCACCGATGGTGACCAGGAAGTTCTTCGAGGCCACGGTCGGGTGCGCGAGCACGCGCAGGCCGGCTTCCTGCAGGTCCAGGCCACCGGTCTTCAGCGCCGGCCAGCGCGGTGCCGGCGGGTGCGCGGTATCGCGGTGCATCTTCGGCGGCTTGCCGAACAGCACGTCCATCGGCAGGTCGATCGGCGCATCGGCCGGGGTGTGGCCCGGCACGGCGCCGTAGGCCACGACCAGGTGTTCTTCGGCGGTGGCCACGCCGACGGCGGCGAACGGGCAACGCTCACGGGCGCACAGCGCGGCGAACTCGGCCAGGCGTTCCTGGGCCACGCCCAGCACGTAGCGTTCCTGCGATTCGTTGCACCACAGCTGCATCGGCGACAGCGACGGATCATCGGTGGGCACCTTGCCCAGGTCGATGACACCGCCAACGCTGGAGTCGTGCAGCAGTTCGGGGATGGCATTGGACAGGCCACCGGCACCGACGTCGTGGAAGAACTTGATCGGGTTGTTGGCACCCATCGCCACGCAGCGGTCGATGACCTCCTGGCAGCGGCGTTCCATTTCCGGGTTGTCGCGCTGCACGCTGGCGAAGTCCAGGTCCTCGGCGCTTTCGCCGGAGGCCACCGAACTGGCGGCACCGCCACCGAGGCCGATCAGCATGGCCGGGCCACCGAGCACGATGACCGCATCACCGGCCTGCAGCTGGATCTTGTCGACCTGGATGCGGTCGATCGCGCCCAGGCCACCGGCCAGCATGATCGGCTTGTCGTAGGCACGCACCAGGTCGGCGCCTTCAGGCAGCTCGAAGCTGCGGAAGTAGCCGAGCAGGTTCGGGCGGCCGAACTCGTTGTTGAACGCGGCGCCGCCGAGCGGACCGTCGGTCATGATTTCCAGCGCGGGTGCCATGCGCGGGTTCAGCGCGCGCGGCGCCTCCCACGGCTGCGGCAGCTCGGGAATGCGCAGGTGCGAGACCGAGAAGCCGGAAAGGCCGGCTTTCGGCTTGCCACCGCGGCCGGTCGCGCCCTCATCGCGGATCTCGCCGCCATTGCCGGTCGAGGCGCCCGGGAACGGCGCGATCGCGGTCGGGTGGTTATGCGTTTCCACCTTGATCTGGAACGCGCTGGGCACCTGCGGCTCGCGACGGTATTCGCCCGTGGCCGGGTCCGGGCGGTAGCGCGAGGCCGGATGGCCTTCGATCACCGCAGCATTGTCGCTGTACGCGCTGAGCGTGTGCTGCGGGGTCTGCTGGTGGGTGTTCTTGATCATCCGGAACAGCGAACGGTCCTGTTCCTGGCCGTCGATGGTCCAGCTGGCGTTGAAGATCTTGTGGCGGCAGTGCTCGGAGTTGGCCTGCGCGAACATCATCAGTTCCACGTCCGAGGGCGAGCGGCCCAGCGCGGTGAAGCGTTCGCGCAGGTAGTCGATCTCGTCCTGGGCCATGGCCAGGCCGAGGCGCTGGTTGGCGGCCTCCAGCTGGTCCACCGGCACGCGTTCCAGTTCACCCCGCGCCGGGGTGGTGAACAGGGCCTGGCCCTGGTCGACAGTGTCCAGCACCGACTGGGTCATCGGGTCATGCAGGGCCTTCACCAGCGCCTGCTGGGCGGCGGCGTCGGCCGGCCAGCCCTGCACGTCGATGCGCAGGCCGCGTTCCACCCGGCTGACCGGCTGGCCGGCACCGCGCACCAGTTCGGTGGCCTTGCTGGACCACGGCGACAGCGTGCCCAGGCGGGGCACCACGACGCGGCTGACCGCACCGTCGGCCACGGCCTGCGCCTGCGGCTGGGCTTCCAGGATGCGGCACAGGGTGGCCACGTCGGGGGCGGCCGTGCCTTCGGGCTGGACGAAGTAGACGTGCCAGGCACCGCTGATGCGCAGAGAGGGAGCGATGGACTGCAGGCGGGATTCAAGGCGTTCGCGGCGGAACAGCGACAGGGCGGGCGCGCCCTCGAGGACCATCATGTCCGGGGAACCGTAGTTGGGAAACGGGCCCGACATTGTACCGGAACCGGGGGGTGGGCTTTGGCCGGGCGGCGCCCGGCACCCGCAGAGGCGCCCAAGCCACAGCAACAGCCGGAGCAACAGCCGGAGCAACAGCAACAGCGGGTTTCCTGTGGGATGGCGGGGTGGGTCCGGTTGCGGGGGACGCCGTAAACCCGTCCATGAAGTGACCCCCTGAAGTTGGACAGGTGGGGGATCAGGCGGCCAGCGCGGCCTGCTCCCGGTACTTTACCGGGCTCAAGCCCTTTAATTTCAGGCGGATACGATTCTCGTTGTAGTAACGGATGTACTCCACCAGGCCAGCTTCCAGGCTATCGATGCTGTCAAAGGTGTTCAGGTAGAAGAATTCCGACTTCAGGGTCCCGAAGAAGCTCTCCATGGCCGCGTTGTCCAGACAGTTGCCGCGCCGGGACATGCTCTGTTTCAGCGAGTGCTTTTCGAGCTTGTGGCGGTAGTTCTCGTGCTGGTAGTGCCAGCCTTGGTCGGAGTGGATCATCGGCCGATCTTCGGGCGAAAGCTTCTTG
>NZ_CP025995.1:627658-705945 GCF_003086675.1 Stenotrophomonas sp. ZAC14D2_NAIMI4_7 | reverse complement strand
CGCTGCCGATCTGGAAGAAAGTGGTCGCTTCGCGCGCGGACATGCCGTCCTGGCTCATCTTCTCCAGGACGGCCAGCTTGAACTGGAGATCGTAAGACCGGGGTTTGCGGTTAAACCCCTGACGACCATGCAGCCGGTAGGTCGCTGCCCACCGCCTCACCGTGGAGAACTCCAGGCCATGGCGGCGGGCAACGGCCTTGACCGATGTGGAGGTGTTACAGGCCTCCTTGGCGACCTGCAATTTGAAACAAACCTCATATCTATTCATGCAAACCTCGGGGTCGGATCAGGTGTCCAACTCCCGGGGGTCACTTCACCATGGGGGCTTGGTCGCGGCATCCATGCCGCTCACACCCCCGCAACCGGACCCACCCCGCCTCCGACAGTTTCCCGCGAGCTGCCGGAACGGCACGGGGTCGGATCCCGTTGCTTCACAACGGGCTCTGACCCCGGATCTGTTGCGATATCGGATGGATCCATCCACGCATGGCGTGGATGAGAGCGCAGCGACCGGCGTCTGCTTTTGAATTTTTCTTTTGTCTTTCGTGGCTGGCGCGCGCAGGAACCTGTCCGTGGCCGGGCGGGTGGGTTGCGCAGGGGCGCAGGCGCCATGGATGGCGCCTACGAGCTTACAAGGACGTACTTGCAGCGTCCCCTGCGCAACCCACCCGCCCGGCCCTCCCCCAGAAATCCGCTGTTCGCCGCAATCCGCAGCCACGAGGGGGCTCCGCCGATGGCAGCCAACCGCGCGCCAGCGCCGCTCTTCGCGGGAACCCCGAAATCCCGGAACCATGCGCTGGCTCACGGATTGACCCGGCAATTGATGACAACGTTGTCCCTACCCGGCCAGCCGGACTCTCTCCCCGGCCCGGCCAGGTACCCCGTCCGCTCCCACCGTCGCCTTCCCCGGCGACGCCCGGACCTGCGTTACGCGCGGTGCCATCGGGGCCCGCGCGCCTCTTGGTCGATCGGAGAAACACCATGTACGACACGTTTGTGCAGAGTGCCGATGTACGCAGTGCCGAACCTTCCCCCCGCCGCTGTCGCCCGCGCCGCCTGGCCTGGCTGCTGGCCCTGGCCGCCGGGGCCGTCGCCCTGCCCGGCCTGGCCCAGGCCGCCAGCTGTGCCGGCGTGGCCGAATGGGACCAGGCCAGAATCTACCGGGCCGGCGACACCCTGCAGAAGGCAGGCGTGCTCTACCGGGCCAACCAGGACATCTGGAACGCCCCGCCGGACCACCCGGCCGGGGCGCCCTACTACACCAACCTGGGCGCCTGTGATGGCAGCAGCGCCAACCAGCCGCCGGTGGTCAGCCTGACCTCCCCGGCCAATGGCGCCAGCTTCAGCGCGGGCAGCACGATCACGGTCAGCGCCTCCGCCAGCGACACCGACGGCAGTGTCAGCAAGGTCGAGTTCTTCCGCGATGGCAGTTCCATCGGGGTGGACACCAGCGCCCCGTACAGCGCCAGCTGGGCCAACGCCAGCGCCGGCAGCCACACCCTGCGCGCGGTCGCGACCGACAACAACAACGCCACCACCAGCACGCCCACCATCACCATCACGGTGAACGCGGCCAGCGGCGATACCACCGCGCCCAGCGTGCCCGGTGGCCTGGCGGTGGGAACGCGCACGTCCAGCAGCATTGCGCTCAGCTGGAACCCGTCCACCGACAACGCCGGCGGCAGCGGTGTGGCCGGCTACGACGTGTACCGCAACGGCAGCCTGGTCGGCTCGCCGTCCAGCGCCAGCTATGTCGACGGCGGCCTGACCGCCTCCACCACCTACAGCTACCGCGTGCGAGCCCGCGACAACGCCGGCAATGCCTCGGCACAGGGCACCGCGACCAGCGCCACCACCCTGGCCGACAGCGGTAGCGGCACCGGCAAGCGGGTCATCGGCTACTTCACCCAGTGGGGCATCTATGGCCGCAACTACCGGGTGAAGAACATCGACAGCAGCGGCTCGGCCGCCCACCTCACCCACATCAACTACGCCTTTGGCAACGTGCGCAACAACCGCTGCGAAGTGGGCGTCACCCAGGCCTCCGATCCGAACACGGGCGTGGGTGGCGACGCCTTCGCCGACTACACCAAGGCCTTCGGTGCAGGCGAAAGCGTAAGCGGCAGCGCCGACAGCTGGGACCAGCCGCTGCGCGGCAACTGGAACCAGTTGAAGCAGCTGAAGGCGAAGTACCCCAACGTGAAGGTGCTGATCTCGCTGGGCGGCTGGACCTGGTCGCGTGGTTTCTCCAGCGCCGCGCAGCCGGCCAATCGGCAGGCGTTCGTGGCCTCGTGCATCGACGCCTACATCAAGGGCAACCTGCCGGTGACCGACGGCGCAGGCGGCACCGGTGCGGCACTGGGCGTATTCGACGGCATCGACATCGACTGGGAATACCCGGTGGCCTGTGGCCTGGCCTGCGGCACGCCGGAGGACAATGCCAACTTCACCGCGCTGCTTGCCGAGTTCCGCCGCCAGCTGGATGCGGTGCGCCCCGGGCTGCTGCTCACCGTGGCGGTGGGTGCCGGCATCGACAAGGTGCGGGTGACCGACCCGGCCGCGTACCACCCGTACCTGGACTACATCAACGTGATGACCTACGACTTCCACGGCGCGTGGGATGCGAAGACCAATCACCACTCGGCGCTGTTCGATTCGCCCAATGATCCGTCCACCGGTGATACCGCGCTGTACAACAGCAACGATGCGATCGAGGCGTTCATCAGCCGCGGCGTGCCGGCAGCCAAGTTGAACCTGGGCATCGGCTACTACGGGCGTGGCTGGACCGGGGTGGCCAACGCCAACAACGGCCTGTACCAGACCGCCACCGGTGCGGCACCAGGCACCTACGAAGCCGGCATCGAAGACTGGAAGGTGCTGAAGAACCTGGCGTGGTCCAGCTACACCGACAACACCGCCGGTGCCACCTGGATCTACAACGGCAGCACGCTCTGGAGCTTCGACACCCCGGCCAACATCACCCGCAAGATGGGGTACGTGAAGACCCAGGGCCTGGGCGGCGCGTTCGTCTGGGAATTCAGCGGCGACGATGCGCAGGGCACGCTGACCAAGGCGGTCAGTGATGGCTTGAAGTAAGCAAAAGGCCGGGGACGCATCGCGTCCCCGGCCTTTCGCAGACGTGCGACATCCGCCGGGGCAACCCCGGCGGCATTCCAATCAACGCTTGGCCGACAGCTTCTCCAGCGCGGCGCGCAGCTGTGCCGGCGGCAGGTAGCCGCCCAGCTGGGTGCCATCGGGCGCGAAGATGGCCGGCGTGCCATTCACCCCCAGCTGCTGGCCCAGTGCGTACTGCATGGCCACCGGGTTGGTGCAGTTCTTGGCCGGCACACTGCCACCGCGCTTGGCGTTGGTCAGCGCCTGCCGGCGATCAGCCGCGCACCAGACCGAGATCATGTCGGTGTAGTCCTTGCTGCCCAGCCCCATGCGCGGGAACGCCAGGTATTCGACGGTGATGCCGTTGCGATTGAGCTCGGCGATGTCCTGGTGCAGCTTGCGGCAGTACCCGCACTCAATGTCGGTGAACACGCTGATGGTGTACTTGGCATTCGGCGCGGCGAACACGATGCGGTCGCCATGGTTGGCCTTGGCCAGCAGGCCACGCCGGTAATCCAGCAGCCCCGCACTGTTGGCCGGCCCGCGCGCCTGGGTGTCATACGGCTGCGACTGGAACAGGTAGCGGCCATCGTCGGACACGTACAGCAGCTGGCCCGACACCAGCACTTCGCGGAAGCCGGGGAACGGCGCGGCGCCGATGTAGTCGATGGTGAAGCCCGGGTTCAGTGCCGACAGCGCGGTGCGCACTGCCTGTTCGGCGGCAGGGTTGGCCGCCGCCGGCCGGGGGGCCGCAGCAGCAGGGGCCTTGGCGGCGGGCGGTGCCGGCTGCGCACAGGCGGTCAGGCTGAGCGCGCCGAACACAGCGGCAATGGCGAATCGGAGCATGGAGCAACCTGCTGGGAAGATGACTTCCGATTCTGACACAGGCCCGGCAGCGGCACCGCGAACGCGAGCACACACCCGCGCGCGGGTTCAGCCGCCCGCTCAGCCGCGTGGGTGGTGGCGGGCGTGCAGCTGTTGCAAGTGCTCGCGCGCAACCAGCGTGTAGATCTGGGTGGTGGACAGCGAACTGTGGCCCAGCAGCATCTGCAGCGCGCGCAGGTCTGCACCACGGTTCAGCAGGTGGGTGGCGAAACTGTGGCGCAGGCCGTGCGGGCTGATCCGCGCCGGGTCGATGCCGGCCACCTGCGCGTGCCGCTTGACCAGGTGCCAGAACGCCTGCCGGGTCAGTGCGTGCAGGCTGGGTTCGATGAACAACGGCGTCTGCCCGTCGGCAAGCGCCTGCACTTTGCCCTTGCCCACCATCAGCGGGCGCGCGTCGTGCAGGTAACGTTCCAGCCAGTGCTGCGACTCTTCGCCCAGCGGTACCAAGCGTTCCTTGCTGCCCTTGCCGGTCACCCGCAGCACGCCCTGGCGCAGGTTCACGGCCGTGGCCGGCAGCAGCACCAGTTCGCTCACGCGCAGGCCCGCGGCGTACATCAGTTCCAGCATGGCCCGATCGCGCAGGCCCAGCGGGCTGTCGATATCCGGTGCCGCCAGCAGTGCATCGATCTGGCTCTCGGCCAGGGCCTTGGGCAGCAGGCGCGGCAGCTTCGGCGGATCCAGCAGCGCACTGGGGTCTTCGCTGCGCTCGCCACGGCGCACGGCATCGGCAAAGAAGGCGCGCAGGGCGGACAGCAGACGTGCGTTGCTGCGCGGCGACCAGCCATGACGCGTGCGCCAGGCCAGGTAATCGAACAGGCCCGGGCGTTCTACCCCGGCCAGGCCGCCATCGCGGCCGTCCAGCCAGCGCGCCAGGCCTTCCAGATCGCGCCGGTAGCTGTCCAGGGTGGCGCGGGCCAGGCCATTCTCGGCCCAGGCCGCGTCCAGGAAACGCTGGACGCGCGCACTGTCTTCGCCGCGCGGCTCGGGCAGTTGCTGGACCAGTTGGCGACGCTCGGCGGGGGTGGAAACAACGGCCATGCACGCAGGATACGTGGGCCGCTGCGGGCAGGGCCAGCTTTGCGTATGCTCGGCGCATGTCCAGCCCCGCCAGTGAAAGGGTCCCCGCGGCCGCGCCCGGTTCCGATCGCCCCCGCACGTTGCTGCTGTGGCGCCTGCTGGCCCTGTTCTACGACCTGTGGCCGGTGCTGGCGCTGTGGATGCTGGCCGGCACGGTGTTCACCGTGGCCTATACGGTCAGTGGCCATGCGCAGCGCGACAACATCGCACCGTTCAGTGCCTGGCAGTGGCTGCTGTGGGCGGTGTGCTGGGTCATCACCGGTGCCTATGCCACGGCCAGCTGGCGGCGCGGCGGGCAGACGCTGGGCATGCGCCCGTGGCGGCTGAAGCTGGAAACGCGCGATGGCACGGCGCTGCGGCGCGGCCAGTTGTGGCGGCGTTTCGCCATGGGCACGCTGTCGCTGCTGCTGGGCGGGCTGGGGTTCTGGTGGGCGTGGCTGGATCGCGAACGCCTGACCTGGCACGACCGCGCCAGTGGCACCCGTATGGTGCGGGTGCCCAAGCGCTGAAGGAATCGGCCGGGCATGGCCCGGCGCTACCGGTCAGCTGGCAGGATCACCGCCGGCTGTGCCCACAGTTCGAAGAACTGCGACGAGAACGCGGTGGCCTTGACGTCATCGGGCACCGGGATCTTGCCGTTGAGCTTGCCCTGGGCCTTGGCGAACTCCTGCCACAGCTTCAGACTGGCCTTCTTCAGGCGCTTCTGCTCACCGGCATCGCTGGCGGCCAGATACTGCGCGTACAGGTCGCGCATCGGCTTGCCCTGTTCCTCGAATGCGGCCGGCAGCTCCGGCAGGCTGGTTTCGGTGAACGCGACCGTTGCCTGCGGGGTCTGGTAACCCGCGGGCCCGAAGGCGGCCCGCAGATCGTCCTCGGCGTCCAGGTACTCAAAGAAGCCGGGCACGTTGAAGAGCTTGGTGCGGTAGTCCGAAGACGTGTCCGGGCTGTTGGAGACCACCGTGGTCGGCAGTTCACCCAGCAGGCCCACGTCCCAGCTGCGCGGAATGAACAGGCCGGTCGCCTTCACGTAGGGACCGTCGATCACCACGTCATTGAGCTCGACCTTCGACGCAAGCCCGCCGGAATTGGTCTTGCTGGTGACGTACTGCTCGGTGACGATGACGTACTCGCCCAGCGTCGGGTTGATCAGGCCACCGATGCCATCGGCATAGACCACCATGCGCACCGTGCCGATCTTCTCGTTCTGCAGCCGGTGCTGGCCGGGCTCCAGGCTGATCGGTACCGTGGTGTGCGCCGGAATGACGTGCGGCTGCGCGTCGATGGTCAGGGTGACCGGCGTGTCGGTGGGGTTGTCGATCTCGAAATCGACCGGACCTGAACAGCCGACCAGCAACAGCAGGGCGGCAAGCGAGGGAAACAGACGTGCGCGGATCATGTTCATCCTTGAAGTGAAGCGAGATGCGCAACGCGCGCGCTCGCGGTGAAGGCAGGGCCCGCGCGGAAAGGCGCGGACCTGCCGGGTCCTTTGAAACGGGGTGAGGGCGGCCGGCGGCCGCGCCGACGCTACCGGCGCCTGAACAGCCAGCCGGACACCGCCAGCATGACGATGGGCGGCAACGCGTAGGCAATGCGGTAATCGAACTTCAACGCACCGGCCATGCGGCCGAAGAACAACTGCAGCAGCCAGAAGCCCAGCGCGAACAGGATGCCCAGGAACAGGCGCTTGCCCATGCCGCCGCTGCGCAGCGAACCGAAGGCGAACGGCACGGCGGCCAGGCACAGCGCCAGCACGTTCACCGGGTAGAACCAGCGGCTCCAGTACACATCCTCGAAATCACGCGCATCCAGGCCGTTGCGCTCGCGGTAGGCAATGCTGGTGCTCAGCTCGGACACGCTCAGGTTGCGCGGCTTGGCGATGCCGGTGGCCAGCGCGCCGGCATCCAGCTTCGAATTCCACGGTTCGCGGGCTGCTTCCTGGCGGGTGGCCGAGCGTTCGCCGAAGGTATCCCGGCGCACACCGGTCAGCACCCAGCCGTCCTTGTCGTGCTCGGCAGTGGCGGCATGGGTGAGCGTGGCGATGCGGCCGTCGTCGGCAATCTGGTACAGGCGCACGTCACGCAGGATCAGCCGCGTGCCCTTCTCGCCCACCAGCTGCTCTTCACCACTGGCGGCATTCAGGAAGGTATCGCCCTCGCGCGCCCACATGCCCGAATAACGGGCCACGGCGATGTCGGTGCCCCACTTGGCGCTCATCTTCAGCGCATCGGCGCGGTTCTGGCCCCAGGGGCCCAGAGTCTCGGCACTGATCACCATCAGCCCGGTCAGCAACGACAGGGCGATGGCCACCGACACGCTCAGGCGCTTGCGCGACAGGCCCAACGCGCGCAGCGCGGTCAGTTCGGAGGTGGCCGCCAGCTGGCCCAGGCCCATCAGCGCGCCGATCACCGCGGCGGTGGGGAAGAAGGTGTAGGCGCGGCGGGGCACCGTGTACAGCACCCACGCCGCGGCATGGCCCAGCGAGTAACCGTTCTTGCCGATGTCCTTGAACTCACCGGAGAAGGCCATCACCACGTCCAGGCCGGTCAGCACCGCCCAGGTGAGCAGCACGGTGGTGAACACCGCACGGCCCAAGTAGAAATCGAAACGCATCGGGCGCAGCTTCATGCGCGGCCTCCCTTCGGGCGGGCCAGGCGGCCATCGCGCGCGTACATCCAGATGGCGAACGCCAGCAGCGGCAGGGTCAGCCACCACAGGCCCAGCGCGCCGGGAATCTTGCCGTCAGCGATCCAGCCGGCGCCGATGAAGGTCAGGTTGGTGCCCACCATGTAGGCCAGCAGGGCCAGCATCATGCGCCCGTAGCGCTGCTGGCGCGGTGAGCTGCGCCCCAGCGGCACGGTCAGCAGGGCGAAGGCCAGCGCGATCAGCGGCGGCGCCAGGCGGCGGTGCAGCTGGGCCTGGGCCTCCGGGCGGTCATCGCTGATCAACTTCGTGGTCGCCATCAGCTCCGGATCATCGTCCTTGCGCGCCTCGGTACCGTCGGGCAGGGCCACGTCATTGCGAGCGAAGGTGGCCAGCCGGTAATCCAGCGCGCCGGCCAGCGGGCCCTCCAGCTGGTGGCCGTCGTCCAGTTCCAGGAAGCGCTGGCGCTCGCCTTCGAAGTACATGCGACCGCCGGCGGCGGACACCACTTCCAGGCGGTCGTCCTTCTGCCGCTGCAGGAACACCTTGCCCAGCTGGGTGCCATCGGGCGAAATCGAGGACAGGTAGACCACCCCACCATTGGGCAGCGGGGTGAACCGGCCCGGCTCCAGGCCGGCCATCAGCACGCTGCGGTTGGCGTCCTGGATCATCTGTTCGGCGGTGCGCCCGGCCCAGGGGCCCAGCCACAGCGAACAGGCGCCCACCACCAGCACCACCGGCACCACCAGCATCAGCAGGGGGCGCAGCAGGCGCTTGGGGCCCACGCCAATGGCGGTGATCACTGCCATTTCCGAATCGCGGTAGAGCCGGGCGATGGCCAGCAGCAGGCCCAGCATCAGCGCCAGCGGCAGGATCAGCGGCATGTAGGCGATGAACTGCAGGCCCAGCTGTGAGAACAGCAGCTTGGCCGGCAGGCGTCCGTCGGCGATGTTGCCGAGGATGTCCACCAGCACGCCGCCCACGCTGACCACCAGCAGGACGATCAGGGTAGCCAGGAAACTCTGGACGAAATCGCCCAGCAGGTATCGGTCGAGCTTCAACATGGGGCGGTGGTTTAAACTCTGGGGTTCGTTCGCGGTGCCGCCCAGTCTACTGTCTGGGCGTAAACGGCCTGCGATTGTACGGACTCGCCAATGGAATCTGCTCAATGGCCCTCGAATTCACCCTGAACCACCTCGCTCCGGCTGCCGCCACCGTTGACTGCCTGGTGGTCGGCGCCTATGCCGACCACAGCCTGACCCCGGCCGCGCAGGCGCTGGACGCCGCCAGTGGCGGCCGCCTGGCCGCCCTGGCCCAGCGCGGCGACCTGTCCGGCAAGACCGGCGCCACCACCCTGCTGCACGACCTGCCGGGCGTGTCGGCCCCGCGCGTACTGGTGGTCGGCCTGGGCGATGCCGCCCGTTTCGGCGTGCCGCAGTACCTGAAGGCCGTTGGCGACGCCGTGCGCGCGCTGAAGGCCGGTGCCGCCCGCAGCGCGCTGTTCACCCTGTCCGAAGTGGCCATCAAGGACCGCGACGCGGCCTGGGCGATCCGCCAGGCGGTCATTGCCGCCGACCACGCCGCCTACCGCTACACCGCCACCCTGGGCAAGAAGAAGGCCGATGACGCCGGTCTGGCCCAGCTGTCCATCGCCGGTGATGACGCCCAGGCCCTGGCCCAGGGCCTGGCCATCGCCGCCGGCGTCGAGTTCGCCCGCGAGCTGGGCAACCTGCCGCCGAACTACTGCACCCCGGCCTACCTGGCTGAAGTGGGCGTGAAGTTCGCCGGTGAGCACGCGGGGGCCGAGGCCGAAATCCTCGACGAAACCCAGATGGAAGCGCTGGGCATGGGCTCGCTGCTGGCCGTGGCCCGCGGTTCGGCCAACCGCCCGCGCCTGGTCGTGCTGAAGTGGACCGGTGCTGCCGATGCCAAGCCCTACGTGCTGGTCGGCAAGGGCATCACCTTCGATACCGGTGGCGTGAACCTGAAGACCCAGGGCGGCATCGAGGAAATGAAGTACGACATGTGCGGTGGCGCCAACGTCATCGGCACCTTCGTCGCGGCCGTGAAGGCCAGGCTGCCGCTGAACCTGGTGGTGGTGGTGCCGGCCGTGGAAAACGCCATTGACGGCAATGCGTACCGCCCGTCCGACGTGATCACCTCGATGTCGGGCAAGACCATCGAAGTGGGCAATACCGACGCCGAAGGCCGCCTGATCCTGTGCGACGCGCTGACCTATGCACAGCGCTTCGAACCGCAGGCCCTGGTGGACGTGGCGACGCTGACCGGCGCCTGCATGGTCGCCCTGGGCCACCAGACCGCCGGCCTGATGAGCAAGCACGACGACCTGGCCAACGAACTGCTGGCCGCCGGCGAGCACGTGTTCGACCGCGCCTGGCGCCTGCCGCTGTGGGACGAGTACCAGCCGATGCTGGATTCGACCTTCGCCGACGTCTACAACATCGGCGGCCGCTGGGCCGGCGCCATCACCGCCGGCTGCTTCCTGTCGCGCTTTGCCGAAGGGCAGCGCTGGGCGCACCTGGACATCGCCGGCGTGGCCAGCGACGAAGGCAAGCGTGGCATGGCCACCGGCCGCCCGGTGGGCCTGCTCAGCCAGTGGCTGCTGGACCAGGTCGCCCGTGCCTGATGCCGTACCTGCCCCTGGCCGGCGCCTGCCGGCCGGGGCATCCTCCGGCCTGCCCCCGCCCGGCACGCCGGGCCCCTGCCCGACCCGGACCCTGCCATGCCCCGCGCTGATTTCTACCTGATCGCCAAGCCCCGCTTCCTGACCGAGCCGCTGCGCCTGGTCTGCGAACTGGCGCGCAAGGCCAACGATGCCGGGCTGCCCGCCCTGGTACTGGCCCGCGACCAGGCCCAGGCCGAAGAGCTGGACGAACTGCTCTGGTCGTTCGACGAGGATGCCTACATCCCGCACCAGATCGTGGGCGAGGACGTGGACGAGGAAGAGGCCGTGGTCTTGATTTCCATCCCCGGCGACGAAGCGCCGATGCGCCCGCTGGTGATCAACCTGCGCGACGAGCCCTGGCTGGGCCAGTGCGAGCGCGTGCTGGAAGTGGTGCCGGCCGACCCGGAAGCGCGCGAACCGCTGCGCGAGCGCTGGCGCCAGTACAAGACCGCCGGCTACGACCTGAACAAGCACGACATGTAAGGCCGCGCCGGCCCCCTTGATGGGCCGCTGCCGCGCCCTGATCCTTCAACGATTACCTCCTGGTTCCCCCGCATGACCCAACTCGCCTCCAGCTACGACCCGACGTCCTTCGAGACCGACCTCTACAAGGCCTGGGAAGACGCCGGCCACTTCAAGCCGTCCGGCCAGGGTGAGCCCTACACCATCCTGCTGCCGCCGCCGAACGTGACCGGCACCCTGCACATGGGCCATGCCTTCCAGCAGACCCTGATGGATGCGCTGGTGCGCTACCACCGCATGCGCGGCTACGACACGCTGTGGCAGGTGGGTACCGACCACGCCGGCATCGCCACCGAAATGGTGGTCAGCCGCAACCTGGCGCTGGAAGGCAAGGGCGAGACCCGCGATTCGCTGGGCCGCGAAGGCTTCATCGGCAAGGTGTGGGAGTGGAAGCAGCAGTCCGGTGACACCATCGAGCGGCAGATGCGCCGCCTGGGCACCTCGGCCGACTGGTCGCGCAGCACCTTCACCATGGACCCGCAGCCGTCCGAAGCGGTGGTCGAGGCCTTCGTGCGCTGGCACGAACAGGGCCTGATCTACCGTGGCCAGCGCTTGGTCAACTGGGATCCGGTGCTGAAGACCGCCATTTCCGACCTGGAAGTGGAGAGCGCCGAGGAAGACGGCTTCCTGTGGTCGATCGCCTACACGCTGGACGAAGGCCTGAGCTACGAGCACGTCGAGCGCGATGCCGACGGCGTGGAAACCCTGCGCGAAACCCGCGATTACCTGGTGGTGGCCACCACCCGCCCGGAAACCCTGCTGGGCGACACCGCGGTGATGGTGCACCCGGAAGACGAGCGCTATGCGCACCTGATCGGCAAGCAGGTGGTGCTGCCGCTGACCGGCCGCCGCGTGCCGGTGATCGCCGATGACTACGTGGACCGCGCGTTCGGTACCGGCGTGGTCAAGGTCACCCCGGCGCACGATTTCAACGATTACCAGGTGGGCGTGCGCCACAGCCTGCCGATGATCAACCTGTTCACCCCGGTGGCGGCGCTGAATGAAAACGCGCCCGAACGCTTCCAGGGCCTGGACCGTTACGAAGCCCGCAAGGCCGTGCTGGCCGAACTGGAAGACCTGGGCATCCTGGTGGAAACCAAGGCGCACAAGCTGCAGGTGCCGCGCGGCGACCGCACCGGCCAGGTGATCGAGCCCTACCTGACCGATCAGTGGTTCGTGAAGATGGACGAGCTGGCGCGTCGTGGCCTGGAACTGGTCGAGAACGGCAGCATCGCGTTCGTGCCGCCGAACTGGATCAACACCTACCGCCACTGGATGACCAACATCCAGGATTGGTGCATCAGCCGCCAGCTGTGGTGGGGCCACCGCATTCCGGCCTGGTTCGATGCCGCCACCGGCAGCTGCTACGTGGGCCGCAGCGAAGACGAAGTGCGCGCAAAGAACAACCTGGGCAGCGACGTGCTGCTGACCCAGGAAAGCGACGTGCTGGAAACCTGGTTCTCCTCGCAGATCTGGCCGTTCTCCACCCTGGGCTGGCCGAACGAGCAGGCCATGGCCGAGCGTGGCTTCGACCGCTACCTGCCGTCGTCGGTGCTGGTCACCGGCTTCGACATCATCTTCTTCTGGGTGGCGCGCATGATCATGGCCACCGACAACCTGACCGGGAAGATCCCGTTCAAGGACGTCTACTTCACCGGCCTGATCCGCGACGGCCAGGGCCAGAAGATGTCCAAGAGCAAGGGCAACGTGCTCGACCCGCTGGACATCATCGACGGCATCAGCATCGACGATCTGGTGGCCAAGCGCACCGGCGGCCTGATGCAGCCGAAGATGGTGGAGAAGATCGAGAAGGCCACCCGCAAGGAGTTCCCGGACGGCATTGCCGCCCACGGTGCCGACGCGCTGCGCTTCACCATCGCCGCGCTGGCCACTCACGGCCGCGACATCAAGTTCGACATGAACCGCGCCGAGGGCTACAAGAACTTCTGCAACAAGCTGTGGAACGCCAGCCGCTTCACCCTGATGAACACCGAGGGTGCTGCATTCACCGGCGTGCCGACCCCGCGCACCGATGCCGAGCGCTGGATCCTGGCGCGCCTGGCCGCGGTGTCCGCCGAGGCCCAGGGCCATTACGCCAACTACCGCTTCGACCTGCTGGCGCAGTGCCTGTACGAGTTCGCCTGGAACGAGTTCTGCGACTGGTTCCTGGAACTGAGCAAGCCGGCGCTGAACGGTGCCGACGTCGCCGATGCCGACAGCACCCGCCACACCCTGCTGTACGTGCTGGAAGCGCTGCTGCGCCTGCTGCACCCGCTTACCCCGTTCATCACCGAGCAGCTGTGGCAGCAGCTGGCCCCGCGCCTGGGCCTGGCCGAAACCACGCTGTCGCTGCGCCCGTACCCCACCGCCGACGAATTCGCCGGTGATTTCGCCCAGGCCGAGGCCGACGTGGAATGGCTGAAGGCGGTGATCAGTGCCGTGCGCCGCGTGCGCAGTGAACTGAACGTGGCCCCGTCCAAGCTGGTGCCGCTGCGCCTGCAGGCCGGCCTCGAACAGGATCGGGTGCGCATCGAACGCTTCAGCGCATCGCTGTTGTTCCTGCTGAAGCTGGACAGCATCCAGTGGCTGGCCGAAGGCGAAAGCGCACCGCCGGCCGCCGCCGCGATTGTGGGCGAGCTGAAGCTGCTGGTGCCGCTGGAAGGCCTGGTCGACCTGGATGCCGAGCGCGCGCGCCTGGACAAGGAGATCAAGCGCGTGGAAAGCGAGAAGGAAAAGAGCGAGACCAAGCTGGCCAAGTTCACCGACAAGGTGCCGCCGGCCGTGGTCGAGCAGGAGCGCGTGCGCCTGGTCGACTGGAACACCCAGTTGGCGGGCCTGCAGGAACAGCGCGCGAAGCTGTAACGCTGCAGGGGTGGGATGTGCCAACCAAGGTTGGCACCTACCCTGCTTCCGCACTGGACGATGTGCCAACCAAGGTTGGCACCTACCCTGCTTCCGCTCTGGTAGGTGCGGACCTTGGTCCGCACTGAACGATGTGCCAACCAAGGTTGGCACCTACCCTGCCATCGCTGGATGTGCCAACCAAGGTTGGCACCTACCCTGCCATCGCTGGATGTGCCAACCAAGGTTGGCACCTACCCTGCCATCGCTGGACGTGCCAACCAGGGTTGGCACCCACCATCGCATGGCATCATCGGTCGATGCCGCTTTCCATCTTCCTGCTGGTCCTGGCCGCTGCTGCGCTGCATGCCAGCTGGAACGCGATCGTCAAACGCGGGCCAGACAAGTTCCTCGGCACCGTGCTGGTCACCGGCAGCGCCGCGCTGCTGTCGGCAGCCGCCCTTCCCTTGCTGCCGTTCCCCGCAGCAGACAGCTGGCCCTGGCTGGCGGCCTCGGTGCTGCTGCAGGTGATCTACTACGGACTGGTGGCACGCTGCTACCAGCAGGTGGACATGAGCCTGGCCTACCCACTGATGCGCGGTTGCGCGCCGATCCTGGTCGCGCTGGCCGGCAGCCTGCTCGGCCAGTCGCTGCCGCCTGCAGCCTGGCTGGGCGTGGTGCTGGTCAGCACCGGCATCCTGTGCATGGCGCTGGGCGCGCGCGGCGGCCAGCTCGGCCTGCCCCTGCTGACCGCGCTGATGATCGCCACCTATACGCTGGTCGATGCGCATGGCGCGCGGCAGTCGGGCAACGCGTTGGCTTACACACTGTGGCTGTTCCTGCTGTCGGGCATCCCGCTGCCGGCGTGGGCGCTGTACACCCGCCGCCGCGCCGTGCTGGCCTACGCGCGCCAGCATTGGCCGCTGGGTGTGGCCGGCGGCATCGGCACCACCGCCTCCTATGCGATGGCGCTGTGGGCGATGACCCAGGTGCAGGTGGCAATGGTCTCCGCGCTGCGCGAATCGTCCATCGTCTTCGCGCTGCTGATCTCCGTGTTCCTGCTGCGCGAACGCGTGCCGCGCGCACGCTGGCTGGCGGCCGGGTTGATCATGGGCGGGGTGCTGGCACTGCGCTTGGCGTGAGGTAGCGCGGGCCATGCCCGGCGAGCGCAGCAGCAACTACAGCGGCGGCATGACCTGCACGTCGTCAGCGACCAGTTCGATGGCCATCACCAGCGCATCTTCACGGCCCTGCGCCGCCGGGTAGTAACGCGGGCGCCGGCCAATCTCGTTGAAGCCTTCGCTGTGGTACAGCCGCAGCGCCGGCATGTTCGACGGCCGCACTTCCAGGAACACGCGCTGCGCGCCTCGGTTGCGGGCCATCTCGACCAGCGCGCGCAGCAATTGCCGGCCCAGCCCGCGCGACTGCACCAGCGGATCGATGCAGATGTTGAGCACGTGCGCTTCGTCAGCGGCGAGGCTGAGCACGCCATAGCCGATCAGCAGGCCGTCCTGTTCCATCGCCAGCCCGGGGTAACCCGCGCGCAGGCAGTCCAGGAAAATGCCACGGGTCCAGGGGTACGGGTAGCCGCGCACCTCGATAGCCATGACCGCGTTGAGGTCATTCTCGCGCAGCGCGCGCAGGCTGACCGGTCCCGGCTGGGCGACCGCGCTCATGGCGTGCCCCGCTTGCGCAGCGCGCGCAGCTGCGGCCACAGCGCGCGCTTGGCGGCCGGGTCGCGGCGCAGGGTTTCCAGCGGCCAGCTGTCCATCAATGCCTGCGTGGCCGGGTCATTCGGGTTGCAGCCCGATGCCCGCAGCAGGGCAATCTGCAGGCGGTCGGGCAGCCGCACCGCCGGCTGCCGCGCGTTGCCCGAAGGCAGCGGGCGGGCGGCCGCCGGAGCGGTATCCGGTGCCACCACCGGTGGCGGCCGACGCGGCGCAGTGGCGCGCTCGGCACGCGGCTCGAACGGAACATCGGCGCTGTCGGCAGGCGCCATGCGCGGTGCGGATCGCGTCGGTTCCGGCGCAGGCGCGGGCGTCGACGACGCCTCGGCTTCGGCCACGCTCAACTGCAGCGCCGCGTCCAGCTCGGCGGCCAGCTGGCCGTCGTGGAACACGGTGTAGCCCATGGCCTGCAGCCAGGCCTGCTGGGCCGGTGACCACAACACGGGCAGGTCCTGGCTCACGCGACCTCGGGCTTCTTGCGCAGGCGTTGCAGCGCCCACATCACCGGGCCGGACAGCGCGTACAACACGCCCACGGCCAGCAGCACGCGCGGCAGATCAATGACCGCAATGGCGATGGCGATCGGGACCAGGGCCAGCACCAGGAACGGCACGCGATCGGAGCGGGTGCCCTTGGCAGCACCGCCCTTGAAGCTCCAGAAGCGCACCCGGCTGACCATCAACAGGGCCGCCACCACGGTGACTGCCAGCGCCACGTAGCGCAGCTGGTCACCGCTCCAGCCCAGCGTGCCATCGGCAAAGGCCCAGACGAAGGACATCATCAAGCCGGCCGCGGCCGGGCTGGCCAGGCCGACGAACCAGCGCTTGTCGACCACCGCCACCTGGGTGTTGAAGCGGGCCAGACGCAGCGCCGCGCACGCCGCGTACAGGAAGGCGACGGCCCAGCCGAGGCGGCCGGCCAGCTCACCGTCCAGCTTCAGTTCGGACAGCGACCAGTGGTACATCACCAGCGCCGGGGCCATGCCGAAGCTGACCAGGTCGGCCAGCGAGTCGTACTGCACGCCGAATTCGCTGCTGGTACCGGTCAGGCGCGCCACGCGCCCGTCCAGGCCATCCATCACCGCCGCCACGAACACGGCGATGGCCGCATTGACGAACTGGTCGTTGGCCGCGGCGATGATCGCGTAGAAGCCGGAGAACAGACCGGCAGTGGTGAACAGGTTGGGCAGCAGGTAAATCGTGCGCGAACGCGGCGGCGGTGTGATCGGGTCCATGGAATCCAGTTTAATCGACTTGCCAGCGGTCGGCGGCAATGCTGCAATCGGCGTTCTACGCCCATTCTGTGGAGTTTGCCATGCGTGCCCTGCCCTGCCTTGGTTTTCTGCTGCTGTTGGCCACGGCCACGGCCACGGCGCAGGCCGGCCCGGTCTACAAGTGGAAGGACGCCAAGGGCGTGACCCAGTATTCGGAGACGCCGCCGGCCGGTGCTAAATACGAAACCCGCGAGCAGGCACGCAGCCCGCAGGCGCAGGCGGCGGCCACTGCGGAAGCAGCCCCGGTGCCGGAGCAGTGCAGCACGGCGCGTGCCAACGTGACCCTGCTGGACGGCAGCGGCCCGGTGATGCAGGACACCGATGGCGACGGCAAGGCAGACACGGCCCTGACCCCGGAACAGCGCAGCGCACAGAAGGGCCTGGCCGAAGCCGCCATCAAAGCCTACTGCCCCCCGGCCGGTTGATGGGGGGTTCGGCAGGGCTTGCAGCCCTGCACCTGCTCAATTCAAGGGCAAGGGCAACATCAACAGCGGGCTTTCCGTGGGATGGCGGGGCGGTGTCGGACTGCGGGGACGCCGCAAGTACGTCCGTGTAGGCTTGGCAGCCGCATCCATGCGGCTGACACCCCGCACTCCGACACCGCCCCGCCTCTGACAGTTGGCCGGCGTCTGTTGGTAGGTGTCGACCTTGGTCGACACATCTGTCAGAAATCGAATGAATTCATCTGTGTCGATCAAGGTCGACACCCACCAAGGCAGAAAGCCGTTCTGGCAGATCGCGGAAGTCTGTCGAAGGCGGGGTGGGTCCGGTTGCGGGGGTGTCCGCGGCATGGATGCCGCGGCCAAGCCTACAGGGACGTATTCACGGCGTCCCCCGCAACCGGACCCACCCCGCCATCCCCAAGAAACCAGCTTTTGACGTTGACGTTGCCTTTGATTGCAGCGGGTGCAGGGCTGCAAGCCCTGCCAGTACCCCACCCCCCGGCCGGGCTGGCAGAATAGGCGTCTCTGCCGTTATCCCGAAGCCGACGATGCGCCTCTCCCAGTTCCACCTGCACACCACCAAGGAAACCCCCAGCGACGCCGAGCTGACCAGCCACCGGCTGATGCTGCGCGCCGGCATGATCCGCAAGCTCGCCTCGGGCCTGTACACCTGGTCGCCGCTGGGCCTGCGCGTGCTGCGCAAGGTGGAACGCATCGTGCGTGAGGAAATGGACCGCGCCGGCGCCGTGGAATTCCAGATTCCCACCATCCAGCCCAAGGAACTGTGGGAACAGACCGGGCGCTGGGAAAAGTTCGGCCCGCAGCTGCTGAAGATCAAGGACCGCAAGGAACAGACCTTCTGCTACAGCCCCACCGCCGAAGAAGCGGCGTGCGATTTCGCCCGCAGCGAGCTGTCCAGCTACAAGCAGCTGCCGGTGAATTTCTACCAGATCCAGACCAAGTTCCGCGACGAGATCCGCCCGCGTTTCGGCGTGATGCGTGCGCGCGAATTCCTGATGAAGGATGCGTATTCGTTCCACCTGCACGATGAAGACCTGGTGCGCGAATACGAAAACATGAAGACGGCCTACAGCCGCATCTTCACTCGCCTGGGTCTGGATTTCCGCATGGTGCAGGCTGATTCCGGCGCCATCGGCGGCGATGCGTCGCAGGAATTCCACGTGATCGCCGATTCCGGCGAAGACGCGCTGGTGTTTTCCACCGGCTCGGATTATGCGGCCAACATGGAAGCGGCCGTGGCCGCCGATCCGGCCCCGCGCGCGGCCGCCGCTGAAACCCTGCGCAAGGTGGACACGCCCACCCAGAAGACCTGCGAAGACGTGGCCGCCCTGCTGGGCATCGACCTGCAGCGCACCGTAAAGTCGGTGGCGCTGATGACCGAAGCCGGCTTCGTGCTGGCCCTGGTGCGCGGCGACCACGAAGTAAATGAGATCAAGCTGGCCAAGGTGGCCGGCCTGGAAGACCAGCGTTTTGCCAGCGAAGCGGAAATCGCCGAGCACCTGGGCAGCGTACCCGGCTTCCTGGGCCCGGTCGGCCCGGCCAAGGCGATCCGCGTGCTGGCCGACCGCGAAGTGGCGGCCATGGCCGACTTCGTGGTCGGTGCCAACGAGGCCGGTTTCCACCTGGCCGGTGTGAACTGGGGCCGCGACCTGCCGGAACCGGAGGTGGTGGATATCCGCAACGTACGTGCCGGTGACCGCGCCCGCGACGGCGGCGAGCTGAAGATCGCCCGCGGCATCGAGGTCGGCCACGTGTTCCAGCTCGGCCGCAAGTACGCCGAAGCGCTGCAGGCCACCGTGCTGGACGAGAACGGCAAGGCCGCCGTGATGACCATGGGCTGCTACGGCATCGGCATCTCGCGCGTGGTGGCCGCCGCCATCGAACAGAACCACGACGAGGCCGGCATCATCTGGCCCGAGGCGATGGCGCCCTGGCAGGTGGTGGTCTGCGTGATCAACCCGAAGGGCGATGCGGGCGTGGCCGAGGCCGCCGCTGCACTGCTGCAGGAACTGCGTGACGCCGGCCTGGATGCGGCGCTGGACGACCGCGGCCTGCGCCCGGGCGCCATGTTCGCCGACATGGAGCTGATCGGTGTGCCGCACCGCGTGGTGGTGAGCGAGCGCGGCCTGGCCGCCGGTACTTACGAGTACCGCTCGCGCAAGGCCAGCGAGGCCGAGAGCCTGGACAAGGCCACCCTGCTGCAGCGACTGCAGGGCTGATGGAAAGACCGGGGTCCGCCCCGGTCTTTTTTTTTGCGTCCACCGGTGGCATCAGCGTCTGAATATGTCGGCAGTCGCAATTCGTAATATCAGTAACCAATAAATGTTTGTGCTGGCAGTAAATCGACATTACCCTGTCCAGCGACCGCCATGGACCGGCTCGTCCCTGTCCATCACTAGTATTTCCCGGAGTAACTGCATGAGCATCGACCTGAGCGGCCTGTCGGCACGAGAGCTGGGCGCCCTGATCCGTACCGCCAAGAAGCAGCAGACCATCGTCGCCAAGCGCCGCCCGATCACCAAGGTGCGCGCCCAGCTGACCAAGCTGGCCAAGACCGAGGGTTACACCATCGACGAACTGTTCGGTGGCGCTGCTGCCCCGGCACCGCGTGCACGCAAGGCTGCCAAGGCTCCGGCCAAGACCGCCGGCCGCAAGCTGGGCAAGGTGGCACCGAAGTACCGCAACCCGGCCAACCCGAAGGAAACCTGGACCGGCCGCGGCAAGCAGCCGCGCTGGATGGCCGAGCTGACCGCCAAGGGCAACAAGAAGCCGGAAGATTTCCTGATCAAGAAGGCCTGAGTCCTGCCCGGGCTTGAATGAGAAAACGCCGGCGGAAGCCGGCGTTTTTTCTGCCCGGATGTGTGGACCGACGGTCCACACCCACCCAGATCATTACAGGGTCTTGCGCGCCGGCATCAGCAGGTTGCCGAACAGCAGGCCGGCCACCAGCGCCATCACCACGTTCAGCACGGTCAGGAACACGCTCTGGCCGGCGCCCACGTCCTGCTGCTGCACCAGGGTCAGCACGCCGCGCAGGCTGGTGCTGCCGGGCACCATCATGATGATGCCGGGCAGGCGGATGATCGCGCCCGGGCGACCGACCAGGCGGCCAAACAGATTCCCGCCGGCGGTCAGCAGCATGGCTGACAGGAAAATGCCCGCCGGTGCGCCCCAGGCGTGGCCGCCGAATTTGGAAATGGCATATCCGGCCACCGAGGCGGCAATCACCCATGGGTAATCGCGGCGGTTGGCCTTGAACAACATGGCGAATGCGAACGCCGCAGTCAGCAGCGAGCCCCATTCCACCCACGGCCCCTGCGGGCGCGAGGCACGGATCACCGGGTCCAGGCCAAGTACATCGGCCAGGGTGACCGCGATCATCGCGCCCACGCTCAGTTTCATGATGGTGGTAAGCGCACCGGCAAAACGCGCCGTGCCCGATACCCAGTGCTGGCTGGCCAGCTCGTTCACCGCGTTGGTCAACGACATGCCCGGCAGCAGCACCACCAGCGAGGCGATGATGACGGTGTTGAGATTCAGCGCGCCCACGAACGCCGCCACCAGGGTGGCGACCATGCCGGCCAGCAGCGCGGCCAGCGCTTCGCCGGCTTCGCGGGTGGCCGGGCGGCGATCGGTCAGCATGCCCAGCAGGCCGATCATCAGGCCGATTACGCCAGCCGTAGCGATGTCCAGCCACGGCAGCTTCCACATGCCGGCCACGCCGGCCGCGCCCAGGCTGAAGGACAGGATGGTGCGCAGTTTGCCGCGGCGGCCCGGATCCTTGTCCAGTTGGCGCAGCGCGGTATGGCCCTGGGCGAGGCTCATGCGCCCGTTGGCCACTTCCTCGGCAATGCGGTCGGCCACGCTCAGCTTGTGCAGGTCATTCTCGCCCGGCGCCAGGCGGATCACACGGGTAATGTCACTGGAACCGATGGCGCGCGCCGGGTCACTGAAACTGAGGATGATGCCGGTGGGGTTCGACCACGGCTCACAATCCAGGTCCAGTTGCCGCGCCAGCGCCACCACGGCGGCCTCCAGGCGCTGGGCCGTGGTGCCATAGCTGTGCAGGCGACCGGCGATCTCGGAAACAAAGGCCACGCGCTGCGCATAGGTGGCCTGGGGCGTGGGGATGGCGTGAGCATCGGCGGACATGCGCCGTAGTATTACCTACAGCGGGCCCGGCAGGAGAAATTCATCCCGGTTCGACGCGACGTGCAATTCAGAACGGTTATGCTGCGACCCGAATGGCCCCCATGACCCCGAACCACAGCCCCCGGCTGGAACAGGATGCCCACGACCCCGGGCTGATCCATCTGTCCGGCCACTGGACCTTGAAGACCGCACTTGCGGCGGCCGAGGTGCTGCGCGACGTTCCCGAGAAACTGACCGGCATCGACGCCACCGCCATCGAACAGCTGGATTCGGCCGGCGTGCTGCAGGTGCTGCGGGTAGCCCATCGTGCCGACCTGGGCGAACAGGCCCTGCACTTCCGCCCCGACCACCAGGCGCTGGTGTGCACGATCGAAGAAGTGGCCGACGACCGGCCCAAGCCCAAGCGCGACTTCGGCGTGCTGGCCGCGCTGGAGCGCTTGGGCGTCAGCGTCCACACCACCGGCCACAACATCAAGGCGCTGTGCAGCTTCCTGGGCGAAAACCTGGTCAAGGCCGCGCGCCTGTTCAAGGAACCGCGCCGCTTCCGCCTGACCGCCACCGTGCACCAGATGGAACAGGTGGGCCTGGACGCGGTACCGCTGGTGGCGTTGCTGTCCTATCTGGTGGGTGCGGTGATCGCCTTCCTCGGCTCCACCATCCTGCGCGACTTCGGCGCAGAGATCTACGTGGTGGAACTGGTGAACATCGCCTTCCTGCGCGAATTCGCCGTGCTGCTGACCGCCATCGTGCTGGCCGGCCGCACCGCCAGTGCGTTCACCGCGCAGATCGGCGCGATGAAGGCACGCGAAGAAATCGATGCGATGCGCACCCTGGGCCTGGACCCGATCGATCTGCTGGTGCTGCCGCGCCTGCTGGCACTGCTGGTCACCCTGCCGCTGCTGACCTTCATTGCGATGGCGGCCGGCCTGGCCGGCGGCATCACCGTGGGCGCGTTCGATCTGGATATTCCGCCGCAGATGTACATCGCGCGCATGCACGAAACCATGGAAGTGCGGCACATGCTGGTGGGGCTGTCCAAGGCGCCAGTGTTCGCCCTGGTGATCGGCCTGATCGGCTGCCTGGAAGGGCTGAAGGTGGAAGGCACGGCGCAGTCGGTGGGCGAACGCACCACCTCCAGCGTGGTGCAGACCATCTCGCTGGTGATCATCATCGACGCCTTCGCGGCGTTGTGGTTCATGCACATGGACTGGTGAGATGAGCACACACCCACACCCCGATGACACCCCGATGCAGGATGACCAAGGCCACGACCTGGCCATCCGCGTGCGTGGGCTGACCAACCGCTTCGGCAGCCAGACCGTGCACGAAGGGCTGGACCTGGACGTGCGCCGCGGCGAGATCCTGGGCGTGGTCGGCGGTTCGGGCACCGGCAAATCGGTGCTGATGCGGTCGATCCTGGGCCTGCGCGTGCCCGACGCCGGCCAGATCGAGGTGCTGGGCCGCGATGCACGCGCCGATGATGCGGAAAGCCGCCTGCACATCGAGCGCAACACCGGCGTGCTGTTCCAGGATGGCGCCCTGTTCTCTTCGCTCAGCGTGGGCGAGAACGTGCAGGTGCCGCTGAAGGAACACCACCGCGAACTGCCCGAACGCTGGCATTACGAACTGGCCCTGCTGAAAGTGAAGCTGGCCGGCCTGCCCGCCGATGCCATCAACAAACTGCCGTCGCAGTTGTCGGGCGGCATGCGCAAGCGCGCCGGCCTGGCCCGTGCGCTGGCGCTGGACCCACCGCTGCTGTTCCTGGACGAGCCCACCGCCGGCCTGGACCCGATCGGCGCGGCCGCGTTCGACCGCCTGATCAAGACCCTGCAGGAAGCGCTGGGCCTGACCGTGTTCCTGATCACCCACGACCTGGACACGCTGTACGCCATCTGCGACCGGGTGGCGGTGATCGCCGACCACAAGGTGGTGGCCAACGCGCCGCTGCCGGACATCGAGAAACTGGATCATCCGTGGATCCAGGAATACTTCCACGGACCCCGCGCGCGCGCCGCGCGTGGCGAACAGATCGAGAGTGCCTGAGCCATGGAAACCAAAGCCAACTACGTGCTGATCGGCGCGTTCACCCTGATCACCGGCCTGGCCCTGCTGGCCTTCGGCCTGTGGGCGGCCAAGTACTCCTCCGACCGTACCTGGCAGGAATACCGCGTGGTGTTCCGCGAAGCGGTCACCGGCCTGTCGGTGGGCAGCCCGGTGCAGTACAACGGCATCGCGGTGGGGTCGATCACTGAACTGAACCTGGTGCCCGACGACCCGCGCCAGGTGGTCGCGCGCATCCGCTTGAATTCCAACACGCCGGTGAAGACCGATACCCGCGCCAAGCTGGCCATCACCAGCCTGACCGGCCCGTCGATCATCCAGCTCAGTGGCGGCACCCCGCAGGCGCCCACCCTGACCACGGTGAACAAGGACCCGGCGCCGATCATCCCGACCACGCCGTCAGCGCTGCAGAACATCACCGACGTGGCCAACCGCATCGTCGAACGCATGGACCAGATCCTGAGCGACCGCAACGTCGCCTCGATCAACGCCACCCTGGCCAACCTGGAAACGATCAGCGGCGGCCTGGCCGACCGTGACCAGGGCACCCAGGCGCTGCTGTTGAGTGCGCGCGACGCGGCCCGCAGCCTGGATGCCACGCTGAAGACCACCAACGGCACCATCGAACGCCTGGACAAGAACCTGGTGCAGCAGCTGCCGGGCATCATCGACAAGCTCGATGCCACCCTGGGCAAGCTGGATTCGGCCGCCGGCAATGCCGATTCGATCCTGGGCGAGAACCGCGCGGCCATCAACAGCTTCGCCAACGACGGCCTGGGCCAGCTGGGCCCGACGCTGACCGAACTGCGCGGCCTGATCCGCGACCTGCGCCGGGTCAGCGACCGCCTGGAAAACAACCCCGCGCGCTACCTGCTGGGCCGCGATGCACCGAAGGAGTTCGAACCCAAATGAGCCCGATGACCCTTCCGCGCCTGCTGCTGGCCGCCTCGGCGGTTGCCCTGCTGGGTGGCTGCTCGATCCTCGGCAGCGGCGACAAGAACCCGGTCACCCTGTATTCGCCTGCGGTGCAGGTGAAGGTGGACCCGGCCTGGCCGCAGGGCGACTGGCAGCTGGTGCTGGCCAAGCCCAGCGCCGCACGCATGGTCGACAGCCCGCGCATCAACGTGCGGCCCACGCCGTCGGAACTGGAGATCTACCGCGGCGCCAGCTGGGCACAGCCGGCCACCGACATGATCGAAGACACCCTGCTGCGCGGCTTCGAAGATTCCGGCCGCCTGCCCGGCGTGGCCCGCGTGGCCGCCGGCATCCGCGCCGACTACAAGTTGACCACCGATGTGCGCCGCTTCGAGTCCGACTACCAGGGCCAGGCCACGCCGACGGTGGTGATTGAACTGAACGCCAAACTCATTCACGTGGCCGACCAGCGCGTGGTCGCCGACCGCACCTTCCGCCAGCAACAGCCGGTGGGCAGCACCGATGTGCCGGCCGTGGCCGCCGCGTTCGAACGCGGTCTGCAGCAGATCGCGCAGGATGTGGTGGGCTGGACGCTGGTGAGCGGGCAGCGCGACCGCCAGGCGCTGCCGCGCTGAGATTGCAGGGGTCAGAGCCCTTTCCCGTCGGGAAAGGGATCCGACCCCATTGGCATGCCCCCTTCCCGCAGGGAAGGGCTCTGACCCAACCGTCACCCGCGCGGGGTGATCCACCGGAACGTCAGGTTGATGCGCTCGCCCTGCACCCGCGCCATCTTCGGCAGCGCATGCTGGTAATAGCGCTGGGTGCTGCCGCCCATCAGCAACAGATCGCCATGGCCCAGCAGGAATTCGGCCTTGCGCGCCGGTTCATCGCGGCGACGCAGCAGGAAGCGGCGTGCCGCGCCCAGGCTCAACGAGGCAATCAGCGGTTCAGTCCCCAGCTCTGGCTCGTCATCGCTATGCCAGCCCATGTAATCCCCGCCGCTGCGGTAGCGGTTCACCAGCACGCTGTTGAAGCGGCCGATGCCTTCGGCCAGCAGCCGTTCACGCAAGGATTCCAACAGCGGCGTCCACGGCCGCGGTTCGAAGAATGCGCCGGAATAGCGATAGCGCGCCTGCGGATCGCCGATCCAGCAGCTCAAGCGTGGCGAATCCACCCAGTTGCCGAACATGCGGATGCGGTGGACCTCCCACGGCAGTTGCGCCTGCAGGGCCGGCAGCAGGGCATCGGCCGCAGCGGGGGGGAGCCAACCCGGCAGGTGGCGCACATCCGCGTCGGGCAGGTCATGGGGAAACAGCATCGCCACACGCTAGCACGGCCGCGTTTGCCGTCGTGGCCGCCAGCACCGAAAATGGCGGCATGACCGTTGCCACGCTTCCGCCGCCTGCCGTCCACGTCCACTACCGGGGCGCCCAGCCATGAGCAGCAGCCGCCTGCGCCAGGCCCTGTTTCCGCTGCTGCGCGCGGTGTTCCGCGCGTTGCCGATGTCGCAGGCGCAGCGCGACCGCCTGCGCACCCGCCTGCTGGCCCGACATGGCGACTGGGTGCCCCCGCCGCCGAAGGGGCAGCAGGACACCGGTGGCCCACGGGCCAGCGCGCAACTGCGCTGGCGTGCCGACGAAGCCGCCATCGGCCACCGCCCGCAGCAGACGGCCGCGCTGCCTGAGCCGATGCCCGCCACCCTGGTCGCGTTCTACCTGCCGCAGTTCCACACCTTTGCCGAGAACGACGCGTGGTGGGGCAAGGGCTTCACCGAATGGCGCAACGTCACCCGTGCGCTGCCGCAGTTCGAAGGCCACATCCAACCGCGACTGCCTGCCGATCTCGGGTTCTATGACCTGCGCAATCCGCAGGTGATGCGTGACCAGGCGCAGCTTGCCGCCGAGCACGGCATTGGCGCGTTCTGCTTCTATTACTACTGGTTCAGCGGCCGCACGCTGATGGAAGACCCGCTGCGGCAGTGGCTGGAAGATGACAGCATCGCGCTGCCGTTCTGCCTGTGCTGGGCCAATGAAAACTGGGCACGGCGCTGGGACGGCCGCGACGACGACATCCTGATCGGCCAGCAGCACAGCGCCGATGATGACCTGGCATTCATCGCCCGCGTGGCGCCGTACCTGCGCGACCGCCGTGCGCTGAAAGTCGATGGCCGACCGATGCTGCTGGTCTACCGCCCGAACCTGCTGCCCGATGCGCGCGCCACCGCCGAGCGCTGGCGGCGCTGGTGCCGCGACAACGGCGTGGGCGAGATCCACTTGGCCTATGTGCAGGGCTTCGAGCGCCCCGATCCGCGCGACATTGGATTCGATGCGGCGGTCGAGTTCCCGCCCAACATGAGCAACCCGCGCTCGCTGTCGGCGCAGCAGTGGCTGCTCAATCCCGACTTCAACGGCGACGTACGCGACTGGCGCGAGCTGGCCAGCGAAATCGCCGCCCGGCCCCTGCCCGATTACCCGCTCTATCCCGGGGTCAACCCGGGCTGGGACAACGAGGCCCGGCGTTCCGGGCGCGGGCGCGTGTATCTGCATGCGTCGCCGCGCGGCTACCGCGACTGGCTGCGCAGCACCGTGCATGAGCGCCTGGCGCAGGCCCCGCAGAACCAGCGCATGGTGTTCATCAATGCCTGGAACGAATGGGCCGAAGGCGCCGTGCTGGAACCGGACGCACGGCTCGGGCATGCCTGGCTGCAGGCCACGCGTGAGGCGTTGTCGCCGGCAGGACTCCGGCAGAGGACAACAAGACCGTGCGTGGTGATTCATGCATGGTATCCGGACGTGTTCGCCGAACTGCTGGACAAGGTGAAAGCCACCGGCCTGCAGTGGCGCGTGGTGGTCACCACCACTCACGAGCGGCATGCGCAGATCAAGCAGGTACTGACCGCCAGTAGCATCGATGCTGAAATCCATGCATTTGCCAACCATGGCCGGGACATTCTTCCCTTCCTGCACGTGGCTGATTCGCTGCTTGAACAGGGCGAGGACGTGGTCCTGAAGCTGCACACCAAGCGCTCCACGCACCGCAGCGATGGCGACCGCTGGCGCAACGAGCTGATTGATCGTCTGATGGCGCCAGACCGGGCATCCCGCATCGTGGAGGCCTTTGCCAAGGACCCCGCGCTGGGCCTGGTGCCGCCGGAAGGGCACGTACAACGCCTGGATTACTTCTGGGGCGCGAACGAACGCAACGTGCAGGCATTGCTGAGCCGTTTTGGCGTGGCGCAGGGCGACATCAACGCCGACAGCTTCATCGCTGGGAGCATGTTCTGGGTGCGGCTTGAAGCTCTGCGGCCCATGCTGGACACGCACCTGCAGCCTTCGCTGTTCGATACCGAGGCCGGGCAGGTGGACGGCACCCTCGCCCATGCGGTCGAGCGGACGTTCACGCTGGTCGCGCGCCATGCGGGCTACCACCAGCGGGATGCAGCCACGCTGCTCGGGCTGCCCTCACCCCCGGACACGACGTACGCCTACGCCCGCCGCAGTTGAGCAGCGGGGGCCAACGGCCCCCGTGCGTTCAATCAGGCGCGCGCGAACGCGACGCCGGTCTTTTCCTTCAGTTCATCATCGCCCACACCCGGCGCGGCCTCCACCAGCAGCAGGCCGTTGTCGGTCACGTCGAACACGGCCAGGTCGGTGATGATGCGATCGACCACGCCCACGCCGGTCAGCGGCAGCGAGCATTCGGCCAGGATCTTGTGCTCGCCGTTCTTGGCGGTGTGTTCCATCAGCACCACCACGCGCTGCACGCCGGCCACCAGGTCCATCGCGCCGCCCATGCCCTTGACCATCTTGCCCGGCACCATCCAGTTGGCCAGGTCACCCTTGTCGGTCACCTGCATGGCGCCCAGGATGGCCAGGTTCACGTGGCCACCGCGGATCATCGCGAAGCTGTCGTGGCTGCCGAAGTAGCTGGCACCGGCGCGCGCGGTCACGGTCTGCTTGCCGGCGTTGATCAGGTCGGCGTCCACTTCACTGTCGGTCGGGAACGGGCCGATGCCCAGCAGGCCGTTCTCGGACTGCAGCCACACGTCCACGCCTTCGGGAATGTGGTTGGCCACCAGGGTCGGCAGGCCGATGCCGAGGTTCACGTAGGCGCCATCGGTCAGTTCTCGGGCGGCGCGGGCCGCCATCTCGTCACGGGTCCACGCCATCTCAGTTGCCCTCCGCGCGGATCGTGCGCTGTTCAATGCGTTTTTCGGGATGCGGGTTGTGCACGATGCGGTGCACGTAGATGCCCGGCAGGTGCACCTGGTCCGGGTCGATCGCGCCCACCGGCACCACCTCCTCCACTTCCACGATGCACACCTTGCCAGCCATCGCGCAGGCCGGGTTGAAGTTGCGCGCGGTCTTGCGGAACACCAGGTTGCCGGCCTCGTCGGCCTTCCACGCCTTCACCAGGGCCACGTCGGCACGCAGCGCGGTTTCCATCACGTAGTGCTTGCCGTCGAATTCACGGGTTTCCTTGCCCTCGGCCACCACGGTGCCGTAGCCGGTGGCGGTGAAGAACGCCGGAATGCCCGCACCGCCGGCGCGCAGGCGCTCGGCCAGGGTGCCCTGCGGGTTGAATTCCAGTTCCAGCTCGCCGGCCAGGAACTGGCGTTCGAATTCCTTGTTCTCGCCCACGTAGGACGAGATCATCTTCTTGATCTGCCGCGTTTCCAGCAGCTGGCCCAGGCCGAAGCCATCCACGCCCGCATTGTTGGAAATGACCGTCAGGCCCTTGGCGCCACTGTCGCGCAGCGCCGCGATCAGCGCTTCGGGAATGCCACACAGGCCGAAGCCACCCACGGCCAGGATCTGGCCATCGGCGACCACGCCCTGCAGCGCCTGCGCCGCCGAGGCGAAGCGCTTGCTGCGCTTGCTGCTGGAAGTCGATTGCTGCATTGCTGTACTGCCCTGCACGGTAAGAATGAGGGCATTCTAGCCGCAGGCCCGCCCGGGCCCTGGATGCGCCGCAGCATTGTCGGGGCGTTGCAGGGGCTTTGGGTAGAATGCCGCACCCTCCACGCAGCGTGGCTCGCACCACGCCGCCGCCCCCGCAGGTAGCGATGGCCCTGACCTACACCGACGAAGACCTTCTGCGCTGGATCGACGAGCGCACGCTGCAGAAGACCGCGCACTACCTGTCCAGCGTGCGCGACCTGCAGCTGCAGGGCGATCTGCTGACTGCCGAAGTCCAGGGCAGCGCGCGCCAGCCCTACCACGTGGAAATCGACCTGGCCGCCAGCACGCGCACCGCGCGCAGCCGCCTGCACAGCCACTGCACCTGCCCGGTGGGGCAGAACTGCAAGCACGTGGCCACGGTGCTGGTCATCCAGCTGCTGGAACCCGAGCTGGCGCAGGACCCGACACCCCTGAGCGCGCAGGACCTGGCCATGCCGCCGCGTGCCGAACTGCTGGACGAACTGTCGCGCTGGCAGGCCGCGCGCAGCACGCCGGCGCGCGTACAGCCGCGTGGCATCGCCTTCGACCTGGCCACCTTCCAGAACCGGCCTGCGATCCTGCCGCACCGCACTCATCAGGCCGCCGGCGGACCGCTGACCTTCGAAAAGCTGCTGGACGTCACCCCCGACCTGCTGCTGGAACCGCCCGGCTACCTCAGCCAGGACGACGTGGCCGTGCTGGCACAGCTGTGGGCGCTGCGCCAGGGCCGCATGAAGGGCCGCCAGTTCGATTTCAACGCGACCCTGCAGCTGATCGTGGCCAGTGGCCATGGCTGGATCCATGGCGACGGCCCGGGCCAGCGCGTGCCCGCCCGCAGCGGTGCACCGCGCCGTGGCACCCTGGGCTGGCGCAGCCTGCCTCAGCAGGGCACGACCCTGCCCACCCCCTGGCTGGAAGTGGAAGGCGGTGCGCAGGGCATGGTGCTGGGGCAGTCGGCCTGCTACCTGGACCCGGCCACCGGCGAAGTCGGAGCGCTGCTGCTGGACGTGGCCGTGGCCGACGCCGATGAGTTCCTGGAGCTGCCGCCGCTGCTGCCCAACGAAGAACCCATCGTGGCCCAGCTGCTGATGCAGATCGACCCGGCCCTGCCGCGCCCCGGCGGTAGCGCCGCGCTTGCGACGCTGAAGGTGCAGGCCATGACCCCGGTGCTGCGCCTGCATACGGTGGAATTCCGTCCGGCCTGGCTGGGCTACCGCGCGCCGTCGCAGTGGGCCGACGTGGCCACCGTGGCGTTCGAGTACGACGAACACGTGCGCTTCCTGGATGACCCCACCCTGTTCGCGCACGATGCCGAGGGCCGTCTGGCCCTGCTGCCGCGCGACCTGGCCGAAGAAGCCCGGCGCGAAAAAGAACTGCGCAGCGCGCAGCTGTATCGCGACCAGAACCCGCGCGCGGTGTTGGACGGCGCCGGCCCGCAGTTCGACCTGCGCACGCACGACTGGACCCATTTCCTGCTGGATGAAGTGCCGCGCCTGGAGGCACTGGGCTGGAAGATCGAACCGGCCGACGATTTCCGCCACCGCATCACCCGGGTGGACGATATCCAGCTTGATATCCAGGCCGACCCGAAGGATGAGGGCTGGTTCACGCTGGCGCTGGATATCCAGGTCGATGACCGCAGCGTGGCGCTGGCGCCGCTGCTGCAGCAGGTGCTGCAGACCGATCCGCGCTGGCTGCGCGGGCAGATCGACAGCATTGGCGACGACGAGAACATCCTGCTGTCGGCCGGCGACAACACCCGCATCGCACTTCGCGCCGGCCGGCTGAAGCCGGTCATCGCCCTGCTGGCCGACCTGTTCACCCAGCGCGGCGGCGCCCTGCGCCTGTCCGCGCGCGACCGTGGCCGCCTGCGGGCACTGCAGGACGATGCCCGCCTGCAGTTCAAGAGCCGCAAGGACACCCGGGCGCTGGTGCAACGGCTGATGCAGGCGCCCGCACTGGGCGAGGTGGAGCCGCCCGCCGGCCTGGCCGCCACTCTGCGCCCATACCAGCGCGAGGGCCTGGCTTGGCTGCAGTACCTGCGCCAGCAGGACCTGGGCGGCGTGCTGGCCGACGACATGGGCCTGGGCAAGACCCTGCAGACGCTGGCGCACATCCTGCTGGAAAAAGAGGCCGGTCGGCTGCAGCAACCGGCCCTGGTGGTAGTGCCCACCTCGCTGCTGCACAACTGGCAGAGCGAAGCCGCGCGCTTCACCCCCGACCTGCGCGTACTGGTCCTGCACGGCAATGACCGCACCGACGACTTCGCGCGTATTGGCGAACACGACCTGGTGCTGACCACCTACCCGCTGCTGTGGCGCGATGAAGCGGCGCTGCAGGCCCACGATTACCACCTGCTGATCTTGGACGAGGCGCAGCAGGTGAAGAACCCGAAGTCGCGCGCGGCGGTCACCCTGCGCACGCTGCATGCACGGCACCGGCTGTGCCTGACCGGCACACCGCTGGAAAACCACCTGGGCGAACTCTGGACCCAGTTCGATTTCCTGCTGCCCGGCCTGCTGGGCAGCGAGAAGCTGTTCAACCAGCACTGGCGGCACCCGATCGAGCGCGGCACCGACCCGCAGCGCGCGCACCTGCTGGCGCAGCGCCTGCGTCCGTTCATGCTGCGCCGGCGCAAGGACCAGGTGGCCACCGAACTGCCAGCCAAGACGCTGATCACCCGCAGCGTGGCACTGGAAGGCGCGCAGCGCGACCTGTACGAAACCGTGCGCGCGTCGATGGAAGCCAAGGTGCGCGAAGCGGTAGCCAGCCAGGGGCTGGGCCGCAGCCACATCGTGGTGCTCGATGCGCTGCTGAAGCTACGCCAGGTCTGCTGCGACCCGCGCCTGCTGCCCGGTGAAGCGCCGGCCCGGCAGGCGCCCTCGGCGAAACTGGAGCTGCTGCGCGACATGCTGCCGGACATGGTGGAAGAAGGCCGCCGCATCCTGCTGTTCTCGCAGTTCACCAGCATGCTGGCGCTGATCGGCCAGACCCTGGACGAGCTGGGGCTGGGCTATGTGCAGCTGACCGGCGACACCCAGGACCGGGCCACCCCGGTGCAGCGTTTCATGCAGGGCGAGGTGCCGATCTTCCTGATCAGCCTGAAGGCCGGCGGCGTCGGCCTGAACCTGACCGCGGCCGACACGGTCATCCATTTCGACCCCTGGTGGAACCCGGCGGCGGAAAGCCAGGCCACCGACCGTGCGCACCGCATCGGCCAGCAGCAACCGGTGTTCGTCTACCGGCTGATTGCCGCCGGCAGCATCGAAGAGCGCATTGCCGAGCTGCAGCAGCGCAAGGCCGCGCTGGCCGACACCCTGCTGGAAGGCGCCGATTCGGCCGCACCACGCTTCAACGATGAGGATCTGGAGGCGCTGCTGGCGCCACTGCCGGGGGTGACACCAAAGGCGCGGCGGCGACGCAAGCCTGTCCCCACGTGAAAACGCCCGCCGGTCAGGTGGCGTTTCAGCATGGGAACGATTCCCAAACCCACCTCGGATTACACTAGAGGACTGATCTCACCAAGGACTCGCTCGATGCCCCTGCCCGCCTTCAAGGCCTATGACATCCGCGGCCGCGTGCCGGAAGAACTGAATGAAGACCTGGCCCGCCGCATCGGCGTGGCCCTGGCCGCGCAGCTCGCCCCCGGACCGGTGGTGCTGGGCCACGACGTGCGCCTGACCAGCCCGGCCCTGCAGGATGCGCTGGCCGCGGGCCTGCGCGGCGTGGGCCGCGAAGTGATCGACATCGGAGTGTGCGGCACCGAGGAAGTCTATTTCCAGACCGACCACCTGGGTGCGGCCGGCGGCGTGATGGTGACCGCCAGCCACAACCCGATGGACTACAACGGCATGAAGCTGGTGAAGGAAAACGCGCGGCCGATCAGTTCCGATACCGGCCTGTTCGCTATCTCCGATGCCGTGGCCGCCGATACCGGCAGCGAGCAGCCGCCGAGTGCCGCGCAGACCACGCAGCACGACAAGAGCGCCTACATCCAGCACCTGCTGAGCTACGTCGATGCCGGCAAGCTGAAGCCGCTGAAGCTGGTGGTCAACGCCGGCAACGGTGGTGCCGGCGCCATCGTCGACCTGCTGGCACCGCACCTGCCGTTCGAGTTCATCCGCATCTGCCACGAACCCGATGGCAACTTCCCCAATGGCATTCCCAACCCGCTGCTGCCGGAAAACCGCGCTGCAACCGCCGAGGCCGTGCGCCAACACGGCGCCGATTTCGGCATTGCCTGGGATGGCGACTTCGACCGCTGCTTCTTCTTCGACCACAGCGGCCGCTTCATCGAGGGCTACTACCTGGTCGGCCTGCTGGCCAAGGCGATCCTGGCGCGCAACCCGGGCGGCAAGATCGTGCACGATCCCCGCCTGGTCTGGAACACCACCGACATGGTGGAACAGGCCGGCGGCGTGCCGGTGCTGTGCAAGAGCGGCCATGCCTTCATCAAGGAAAAGATGCGCGCCGAAGATGCCGTGTATGGCGGCGAAATGAGCGCGCACCATTACTTCCGCGAATTCGCCTATGCCGATTCGGGCATGATTCCGTGGCTGCTGATCGCGCAGCTGGTCTCTGAAAGTGGGCGTTCGCTGGCCGACTGGGTGGAAGACCGCATGGCGGCCTACCCCTGCAGCGGCGAAATCAACTTCAAGGTGGCCGATGCCAAGGCCGCCGTGGCGCGGGTGATGGCGCACTTCGCGGACCAGGCCCCGGCGCTGGACCATACCGATGGCATCAGCGCCGATTTCGGCCAGTGGCGCTTCAACCTGCGCAGTTCCAATACCGAGCCGCTGCTTCGACTGAACGTGGAATCCCGAGGCGACGCTGCGCTGATGCAGGCGCGCACCGACGAGATTTCCTCCCTGCTGCAGAAATAATCAAAGGAAGATCATGAGCATCATCCAACCCGTCATCCTGTCCGGTGGTTCCGGCACGCGCCTGTGGCCGTTGTCGCGCGAAGCCTACCCGAAGCAGTTCCTGCCCCTGGCCGGCGACAGCACCATGCTGCAGGCCACCTGGCAGCGCGTGGCGCCGATCGCCAGCCGCGGCCCGCTGGTGATCGCCAACGAAGAACATCGCTTCGTGGCGGCCGAACAGCTGCAGCAGGTCGGTGCCGAACCGGCCGCGATCATCCTGGAACCGATGGGCCGCAACACCGCCCCGGCCATTGCCGTGGCCGCGCTGGAGGCCACCCGTGACGGCGCCGATGCGCTGCTGCTGGTGCTGCCCTCGGACCACGTGATCACCGATGAAGCCGCGTTCCGCAGCGCCGTGCAGGCGGCGGCTGGCGCTGCCGAAGCGGGCAAGCTGGTCACCTTCGGCATCGTGCCGACCGGCCCGGAAACCGGCTACGGCTACATCAAGGCCGCCGACGGCCAGGGTACGCGTGCGGTCGAGCGCTTCGTCGAAAAGCCCGACCTTGAAACCGCCAGCGGCTACGTGGCCAGTGGCCAGTACTACTGGAACAGTGGCATGTTCCTGTTCAAGGCCTCGCGCTACCTGCAGGAACTGGAGCGCTTCCAGCCGCAGATGCTGGCCGGCAGTCGCAGCGCCTGGCAGCAGGCGCGCCGCGATGCCGACTTCACCCGCCTGGACAAGGATGCGTTCGCTGCGGTGCCGTCGGACTCCATCGACTACGCGGTGATGGAAAAGACCGCCGATGCCGTGGTCGTGCCGCTGGATGCCGGCTGGAACGATGTGGGTTCCTGGACGGCGCTGCGCGATGTGTCGCAGCAGGATGGCGACGGCAACGCCCACCAGGGCGATGTGATCGCCATTGACTGCCGTAACACCTACGCCTACGGCCAGCGTCTGGTGGCCATGGTCGGCCTGGATGACGTGATCGTGGTCGAGACCGACGATGCAGTGCTGGTCGGCAAGGCCGATCGCATGCAGGAGGTCAAGACCGTGGTGGCGCAGCTGAAGGCCGATGGCCGCAGCGAAGCCACCTGGCACCGCAAGGTCTACCGCCCGTGGGGCGCCTACGATTCCATCGACAACGGCGAGCGGTTCCAGGTCAAGCGCATCACCGTCAAGCCCGGTGGCACGCTCAGCCTGCAGATGCATCACCACCGTGCCGAGCACTGGATCGTGGTCAGCGGCACCGCCGAAGTCACCCGTGGCGATGAAGTGATCCTGCTGAGCGAAAACCAGAGCACCTACATTCCGCTGGGCGTGACCCACCGCCTGCGCAATCCGGGCAAGCTGCCGCTGGAACTGATCGAAGTGCAGTCGGGCAGCTACCTGGGCGAAGACGATATCGTGCGCTTCGAGGACACCTACGGGCGCAGCTGAGCTGGACCGCTGGGGTCGGATCCCGTTGCTGCGCAACGGGCTCTGACCCCTTCCCTGACCAGTAGATCCACGCCATGCGTGGATCCACAAGCGGAGCGGCGCGTATGCCGCGACCGCCCGCAGTCGAGCAAGCTCGACGCTACGCGGTGGCAATCTCCGCCATCACCCGCTTCAAGCCGTCCTGCCATGCCGGCAGTTCGATGCCGAAGTCCTCCTGCAGCCTGCGATTGTCCAGCACCGACCAGGCCGGACGCTTGGCCGGGGTCGGGTACTCGGAACTGGCAATGGCTTCCACCGCCGGCACTTTCGCCAGCACGCCACTCGCCAGTGCCTGCGCGAAGATCGCCTCGGCAAAGCCATGCCAGCTGGTCTGGCCACTGGCGGTCAGGTGCCAGGTGCCCGACAGCTGCCCCGGATGCTGCAGCGCCTGCGCGGTGACATCGGCGATCAGCGCGGCCGGCGTCGGCGTGCCGATCTGGTCGGCCACCACCCGCAGCTGGTCACGCTCGGCGCCCACCCGCAGCATGGTGCGCAGGAAGTTCGCGCCATGCGAGGCATACACCCACGCAGTGCGGAAGATCAGGTGGCGCCCACCTGCGGCACGCACGGCATCCTCGCCGTCGCGCTTGCTGGTGCCGTACACGCCCAGCGGTGCGGTCGGCTCGTCTTCGCGATACGGCGCGCTGCCCTGGCCGTCGAACACGTAGTCGGTCGAGTAATGCACGAACGGCACGCCATGGGCCGCGCACCAGCGCGCGATCACGCCCGGCGCCTGCGCGTTGGCCGCGAAGGCGGCCTCCGCGTCCTGTTCGGCACGATCCACCGCCGTGTAGGCGGCGGCATTCACCACCACCGAAGGCTGCAGGCGGTCCAGCAGCGCCGGCAGGCTGTCAGGCTGGCCGAAGTCAGCCACTTCGCAGGCACTGCCATCGGGCAGCTGGCCACTACGCGTGGTCGCCACCACCGGCCCCAGCGGGGCCAGTGCGCGCAGCAGCTCCTGTCCGACCTGGCCGTTGCCGCCAAGCACCAGCACGGTCATGCGGTGTAGACCGGCAGGCGGTCCTCGGCAATGTCCTTCAGGAACGGCGCGGCCTCGTCCTTGGCCGACAGCGTCGGCGCACTGATCGGCCAGTCCACGGCGATATCGGCATCGTTCCAGCGCACGCCGGCATCGAAGTCCTTCAGGTAGACCTCGGTGCACAGATAGCTGAACACCGCACGCTCGGACAGCACCGCAAAGCCATGCGCGAAGCCTTCCGGAATCCAGAACTGCTTCTTGTTCTCCGCGCTCAGCACCACCGCTTCCCACTGGCCAAAGGTGGGCGAGCCGCGACGGATGTCGACGGCCACGTCGTAGACCTCGCCTTCCAGCACGCTGACCAGCTTGCCCTGCGGGCGCGGCCACTGGTAATGCAGGCCGCGCAGCACGCCCTTGGCAGAGGTTGAGACGTTGCTCTGCACGAAACGATCCGGCAGGCCCAGCGCAGCGAAGCGCTCGGCATTCCAGGTTTCGAAGAAATAGCCGCGGGCATCGCCGAACACGGCCGGTTCGATCACCACGCAGCCGGGCAACTTGGTTTCAATCACTTTCACGGAACGACTCCACGCAATGCGAGTTTATGAAGATACTGGCCGTACCCATTCTTGATCAGCGGTGCGGCCAGCGCCTCCAGCTGTTCGGCGCTGATCCAGCCCTTGCCAAAGGCGATTTCCTCGGGGCAGCAGACCTGCAGACCCTGGCGGGTCTGGATGGTTTCGATGAAGTTGGATGCCTCCAGCAGCGACTGGTGGGTACCGGTATCGAGCCAAGCATAACCACGACCCAGCGCTTCCAGGTGCAGCTGCCCTTCGCGCAGGTAGTGCTGGTTCAGATCGGTGATCTCCAGCTCGCCACGCGGCGAAGGCTTCAGCTCGGCGGCGTAGTCGCTGGCGTTGCCGTCGTAGAAGTACAGGCCGGTCACCGCGTAGTTGGAGCGCGGATTCTCGGGCTTTTCCACCAGATCGATGACCTTGCCGTTCTTGTCGAACTCGGCCACGCCGTAGCGCTCCGGATCATTCACCCAGTAACCGAACACGGTGGCGCCCTGGTGGCGCTGGTCGGCGTTGCGCAGCACTTCGCGCAGGCCGTGGCCGTGGAAGATGTTGTCACCCAGCACCAGGCAGCTCGGCTTGCCGCCGACGAAGTCCTTGCCGATCAGGTAGGCCTGGGCCAGCCCATCGGGGCTGGGCTGCACGGCGTACTGGATATCCATGCCCCACTGCGAACCATCGCCCAGCAGCTGCTGGAACAACGCCTGTTCGTGCGGGGTGTTGATGATCAGCACTTCACGGATGCCCGCCAGCATCAGCACGCTCAGCGGGTAGTAGATCATCGGCTTGTCGTACACCGGCAGCAGCTGTTTGCTGACGCCCTTGGTGATCGGATACAGCCGCGTGCCGGAACCGCCGGCCAGGATGATGCCTTTGCGTTGGGTCATGTCGTCTCCCGGGTTCAGGCCGAAGTGCCGATGCGCTGCAGGCGGTAGCTGCCATCCAGCACGCCGTTCACCCATTCCTGGTTGTCCAGGTACCAGTCAACGGTGAAGGCGATGCCCTGTTCGAAGGTGTACGCCGGTTCCCAGCCCAGGTCGTTCTTCAGCTTGGACGCATCGATCGCATAGCGGCGGTCATGGCCGGGGCGGTCGGTCACGTAGGTGATCTGGCTGCTGCGCGGCTGGCCATCGTCGCGCGGACGACGTGCATCGAGCAGCGCGCAGATCGCGTGCACCACTTCAATGTTCTGCTTTTCCGAATTGCCGCCCACGTTGTAGGTCTCGCCCACCTGGCCCTTGGCCAGCACGGTGCGGATCGCTTCGCAGTGGTCGGTCACGAACAGCCAGTCGCGCACCTGCTTGCCATCCCCGTACACCGGCAGCGGCTCGCCGGCCAGCGCCTTGGCGATCACCAGCGGAATGAGCTTTTCCGGGAAGTGGTACGGGCCGTAGTTGTTCGAGCAGTTGGTGGTCAGCACCGGCAGCCCGTAGGTATGGTGGAACGCGCGCACCAGGTGGTCCGACGCCGCCTTGGACGCCGAGTACGGCGAATTGGGCGCATACGGGGTGGTTTCGCTGAACTTGCCGGTCTCGCCCAGGGTGCCGTACACCTCGTCGGTGGACACGTGCAGGAAGCGGAAGGCCGCGCTCTCGTCGGCCGGCAGGCCCTTCCAGTGGTCGCGCACCGCTTCCAGCAGGCCCAGGGTGCCCACCACGTTGGTCTGGATGAAGGCGCCCGGGCCGTCGATGGAACGGTCCACGTGGCTTTCGGCGGCGAAGTTCAGCACCGCATCGGGCTGGTGTTCGGCCAGCAGGCGCGCCACCAGGGCACGGTCGCCGATGTCGCCCTGCACGAACACGTGGTTCGGATTGCCCTCCAGGCTGGACAGGGTCTTCAGGTTGCCGGCGTAGGTAAGCGCATCCAGGTTCACGACCTTGATGCCGCGGGCGACGGCTTCGAGAACGAAGTTACCGCCAATGAAGCCGGCGCCGCCGGTGACAAGCCAAGTGGGCACTACCTGTTCTCCTGTTAGTGAATTCATCCTGGGAGCACCCGCAGGTGCTCCAACACAGCGCCACAGCATACAGGGCGGCGTTCTTCACGACTGCCTGCGCGAGGTGAACGGCGCAGGCAGATTCAGGGTTTTTTTGACGCAACGCAACAAAACCATACGCATTCGCATGGTCACGCAAGGCCAGTTAGAATCCAGATCCCACCCCCGAACCGGTTGCTGTGCGAGGACCGGACGTTTCCCGTTACTGTGAGCCGGCCAACGGCCGGCACTACAAGGATCGAGTACCAGATGAAAATCCTCGTCGCGTACAAGCGCGTGGTGGACTACAACGTCCGCATTCAGGTCAAGCCGGACGGTTCCGGCGTGGTCACCGACGGCGTCAAGCTGTCCCCCAATCCCTTCGATGAAATCGCACTGGAAGAAGCGCTGCGCCTGCGCGACAAGGGCATCGCCACGGAAGTGGTGGTCGCCACCATCGCCCCGGCCGACGCCCAGGCGCACCTGCGCAATGGCCTGGCCATGGGCGCCAACCGCGCCATCCACGTGGTGACCGACCAGGCCATCCAGCCGCTGACCGCCTCGCGCACCCTGCTCAAGCTGATCGAGAAGGAACAGCCGGACCTGGTGATCTTGGGCAAGCAGGCCATCGACGACGATGCCAACCAGACCGGCCAGATGCTGGCCACGCTGTGGGGCCGCCCGCAGGCGACCTTCGCCAGCAAGCTGGACATTGCCGACGGCAAGGCCACGGTCACCCGCGAAGTCGACGCCGGCCTGGAAACGCTGGAAGTGGACCTGCCGGCGGTGGTCACCACCGACCTGCGCCTGAACGAGCCGCGCTTCATCAAGCTGCCGGACATCATGAAGGCCAAGGCCAAGCCGCTGGAAACCCTGCAGCTGGCCGATCTGGGCGTTGAAGCCGCCGACACCTTCAAGACCACCCAGTACGCCGCGCCGTCCAAGCGCAGCAAGGGTGTGATGGTCAAGGACGCGGCCGAACTGGTTGCCGCACTCAAGCAGAAGGGGCTGCTGTAATGAGCAAGATTCTCGTCATCGCCGAGCACCACGACGGCAAGCTCAACGCCGCCACCGCCAAGACCGTCAGCGCCGCCGCCGCCATCAGCGGTGCCAGCATCGACGTGCTGGTGCTGGCCGCCGACCCGACCGCCGTTGCCGCTGAAGCCGCGAAAATCGCTGGCGTGGCCAAGGTCCTGACCGTGGCCAACGCCGCCAATGCGCAGGCCATTGCCCAGGTGCTGGCCCCGCAGATCGCGCAGCTGGCCAAGGGCTACAGCCACGTGTTCGGCCCGTCCACCACCTTCGGCAAGGACCTGATGCCCTGCGTGGCCGCCCTGCTGGGCGTCAACCAGGTCTCCGACCTGATGAGCGTGGAAGGCAGCCACACCTTCAAGCGCCCGATCTACGCCGGCAACGCCATCATCACCGTGGAAGCCCCGGCCGATCAGATCGTGGTCGCCACCGTGCGCGCCGCCTCGTGGCCGGAAGCGGCCCAGGGCGGCAATGCCACCGTTGAAGCAGCCAGCGTGGATGCGGCCCTGCCGACCCACACCCGTTTCGTGGGCCTGGCCGCCGGTGCCAGCGACCGCCCGGACCTGCAGGCCGCCAAGCGCGTGGTCTCCGGTGGCCGCGGCGTTGGTTCGGAAGAGAACTTCAAGGTCATCTTCCAGCTGGCCGACAAGCTGGGTGCCGCCGTCGGTGCCTCGCGTGCCGCGGTCGACGCCGGCTACGTGCCCAGCGATCTGCAGGTGGGCCAGACCGGCAAGATCATCGCGCCGGAACTGTACGTGGCCGTGGGCATCAGCGGTGCCATCCAGCACCTGACCGGCATCAAGGATGCCGGCACGATCGTGGCGATCAACAAGGATCCGGACTCCCCGATCTTTGAGATTGCCGATATCGGCCTGGTCGGGGATCTGTTTGCGATCCTGCCGGAGCTGGAAAAGGCGCTGTAATGCCTGACTGCACGTCCCCGGCGCCGGTGAAGCCGGCTCGCCGGGGCCGCGCAGGCCTTTGGGTCGCCGCCACGGCGGCGGCCTATCTGGCGGTCCTGTGGTACCTCGACCGCGACCGCAACATCCTTTCGCAACTGGCAGACCACGCCAGTACGCTGCTGCTGTGCAGTGCCCTGGTAGTGGCGAGCTATTTGTTCCGCTACCAGCGCTGGCGCGCCGTGCTCGCTGAGCAGCGCCTGCGCCCGCACAGCTGGGGCCGGGGCGCGCTGGCCTACCTTGCGGGTTTTGCCTTCACCGCCTCGCCCGGCAAGGCCGGCGAACTGCTGCGCATCCGCTATTTCGGCTGGCAGGGCATTCCGGCCAGCGCCACCCTGGCCACCTTCATCTTTGAACGTGCGCAGGACCTGCTGGTGATCACCGCTCTGGCGATCGGTGCCGCCCACCTGATTCCCGCGTTCGGCGCGCTGGCCGCGATCATTCTGGCTGTGGTGCTGGCCTTGGCCCTGCTGGGCTGCTGGCCCCCGTTGGCGCGCACCGCCCATCGGTGCATCGAACACCTGCCGGGTGCGCAGCTGCGCCGCCTTGGTCATTTCCTGGTAAGCGGTGCGAGCGCACTGGGCCCGCTGCTGCGCGTTCGCCTGCTGTTGCACGCCAGCCTGCACGGTTTCGCCGCCTGGCTGCTGACCGCTGCCGCCTTTGCGCTGCTGTGCCACGCCATGGGCATTGCGCTGCCTTGGCCCCTGGCGTTGGGCATCTACCCCCTGGCCATGCTGGTCGGTGCGCTCTCGTTCGTGCCCGGCGGCGTGGGTACCACTGAAGCCGCTATCGTTCTCATGCTTGGCGCAGCAGGTGTTGCGGTGGATACCGCATTGACCGTCGCGATTGGCATCCGAACGGTCAGCCTGTGGCTGGCAGTCGTGGTCGGTATGATCGCCGTGGCATGGCTGGAAATGCGCCGCACAGCGCCGTTCACTCGCTGAATTGCGGGCAGGCACTGGCCGCTGCGGGCAACGCTGGGTTCCCTTATCATTCAGGACGAATTCAATCGCGCGGATAGGGAAGTACATGCAGTATCAGGCCATTTTCTGCGCAGAGGCACGTTCGCTGTGACCTCATCACGTGCCCTGTGCGTCGACTTGGATGGCACCCTGCTTCGCTCGGACATCCTGTACGAATCGCTGCTGGCCCTGCTGGCCCACAACCCCTTGTACATTTTCCTGGTGCCGTTCTGGCTGCTGCGTGGCAAGGCCCACGTGAAGCGCCAGCTGGCCTCGCGCGTGCAGCTGCCCGCCGAAACGCTGCCCTACGACGAGCGGGTGCTGGAGATGCTGCGCACCACCACGCAACGGCCGCGCGTGCTGTGCACGGCGTCTGACCGACTGCTGGTGCAGCCGATTGCCGACCATCTGGGGCTGTTCGAAGAAGTGATGGCCAGCGATGGCCACACCAACCTGTCGGGCAACAACAAGGGCGCCGCGCTGGCCGAGCGTTTCGGTGAGCGCGGCTTCGACTACATGGGCAACGGCCGCGTCGACCTGAAGGTCTGGGCACGTGCCGGTGGCGCCATCGTAGTGAACAACGGCAGCGGCCTGGCCCGCGATGCCGCCCGCCAGACCGAAGTCCTGGCACACCTGCCCGCCCACAACGGCGGCCTGCTGACCTGGATCAAGGCCCTGCGCGTGTACCAGTGGCTGAAGAACCTGCTGGTGCTGGTGCCATTGCTGACCGCCCACCGCTTCCTGGATCCAGTGGCCATTGTCGACGCAGCGGTGGCCTTCCTGGCCTTCGGCCTGTGTGCATCCGGCGTCTATCTGCTGAACGATCTGCTGGACCTGACCCCGGACCGCATGCACCCGCGCAAGCGCAAGCGGCCCTTCGCCGCCGGCACGCTGCCGCTGCTGCACGGCCTGCTGGTGGCACCGCTGATTACCCTGGCCGGCTTCGCGTTGGCGCTGTGGTGCAGCCCGGCCTTCGCCGGCGTGCTGCTGTGCTACTACGTGATGACCCTGGGCTATTCGCTCAAGCTCAAGCGCATCGTCATGATCGACGTGGTGTTGCTGGCGGCCTTGTATACGGTGCGCATCATCGGCGGCACGGTGGCGATCAATTCCGAACTGTCGTTCTGGTTACTGGCGTTCTCGATGTTCGTGTTCCTCAGCCTGGCCATGCTCAAGCGCTATACCGAACTGGCTTCGGCGCTGGCCAACGGCAAGGAAATGGCCATCGGCCGCGGCTACTCGGTGGCCGACCTGCCGCTGGTGCAGTCGCTGGGTGCCGCCGCCGGCTATATCGGCGTGCTGGTGTTCGCGCTCTACATCAACAGCCCCGAGAGCATGGAGCTGTACAGGAACCCCAAGCTGCTCTGGCTGCTGTGCCCGATCCTGCTGTACTGGATCAGCCGCATGTGGATCGTCTCCCACCGCGGCGACATGCATGATGACCCGATCGTGTTCGCGGCCATGGACCGCGGCAGCCAGATCGTCATCGCGCTGTGCGTACTGATTGTGCTGATCGCCATATGAGTGCAGCGCTCGGCCAGTCCTGGGGGCGCTACCCGCGGGTCGAACAGCGGATCGTTCCGGTGCTCGACCGTGCGGCCCTGCTGCCGCTGCCGCCGGAAGGCGGCACGGTACTGCCCCACGGCAATGGCCGCAGCTACGGCGACAGTTGCCTGAACCCGGGCGCCACCCTGTTGACCAGCCGCGCCCTGGACCGCTTCATCGACTTCGATGCGGCCACCGGCATCGTGCGGTGCGAGGCCGGGGTCACCCTGGCCGACATCCTGGATATCGCGCTGCCGCGTGGCTGGTTCCTGCCGGTCACCCCGGGTACCCGCTATGCCACCGTGGGCGGTGCAATCGGCAACGATGTGCACGGCAAGAACCACCATCGTGCCGGCACTTTCGGCCACCACGTGCGCTGTCTGGAACTGCTGCGCAGTGACGGTGTTCGCCAGCAACTCAGCCCGGCCGATGACAACGGCCTGTTCGCCGCCACCGTGGGCGGCCTGGGCCTGACCGGCTTCATCACCTGGGCCGAACTGCAGCTGCGGCGTGTGCCCGGCCCGTGGATCGAAACCGAATCGATCCGCTTCCACAACCTGGACGAGTTCTTCGCGCTGTCGCGCGATTCGGCCAATGACTTCGAATACACCGTTGCCTGGATCGACTGCCTGGCCAAGGGCAGCGCGCTGGGCCGCGGGCACTTCCTGCGCGGCGACCATGCACCGGGCGACGCGCATGCGGCTACCCCCAGTTCGGCGCCCAAGCGCAGCATGCCGCTGGTGCCGCCGGTCTCGCTGGTCAACAGCCTTACCCTGCGCCCGTTCAATACGCTGTATTACTGGCGCCAGCCGGCGCGCCGCGCACGCCACGTCTCGCACTACCAGAGCTACTTCTATCCGCTGGACGGCATCAACCATTGGAACCGCATGTATGGCCCGCGCGGCTTCCTGCAGCACCAGTGCGTACTGCCGCCGGCCACCGCACGCGATGCCACTGCCGCGCTGCTGGGCGAAATAGCCCGCAGCGGGCGCGGTTCGTTCCTGGCGGTGCTGAAGGAATTCGGTGACCGGCCCTCCCCGGGCATGCTCTCCTTCCCGCGGCCGGGGACCACCCTGGCCCTGGATTTCCCGAACGACGGCGCCGACCTCTTGAAGATGCTCGACCGCCTGGACCGCATCGTCAGTGAGGCCGGCGGTGCAGTGTATGCGGCCAAGGATGCACGCATGTCCGGCACCCTGTTCCGCCAGGCCTACCCGGCCTGGGAAGCATTCTCCCGCTTCATCGACCCCCGATTCTCATCCGGCTTCTGGCGCCGGGTGATGGAGTAAGCATGCAGAAGATCCTGATCATCGGCGCAACCTCGGCCATCGCCGAATCGGTGGCCCGCCTGTACGCCGCACGCGGTGCCGCGCTCTATCTGGTCGGCCGCAGTGCCGCCAGGCTGGACGCCATTGCCGCCGACCTGCGCGTACGCGGTGCACCGCACGTGCACAGCGGCGTGCTGGACGTGAACGATGTGGCCGCCCATGGCGCCCTGCTGGACAACGCCTGGGGCGCGCTGGGCGGTGTGGACACCGTCCTGATCGCCCACGGCACCCTGCCCGACCAGGCGGCCTGCGATGCCTCGGTCGACCTGTCCCTGCAGGAATTCGCGACCAATGGCACCTCCACCATCGCCCTGTCCGCCGCGCTTGCACAGCGGCTGCAGTCCGGTGCCAGCCTGGCGGTGATTTCTTCGGTGGCCGGTGACCGCGGCCGCGCCAGCAACTACCTGTACGGCAGCGCCAAGGCCGCCGTTACCGCATACCTGAGCGGGCTGGGCCAGCGCCTGCGCCCGGCCGGGGTGAACGTGCTGGTGATCAAACCGGGCTTCGTCGACACGCCGATGACCGCCGCGTTCAAGAAGGGCGCCCTGTGGGCTACTCCGGACAAGGTGGCGGCCGGCATCCTCAAGGCCATCGGCAAGCGCAAGGCCGTGGCCTACCTGCCGGGTTTCTGGTGGGCGATCATGATGATCATCAAGAACATTCCCGAATTCATCTTCCGCAGGATCAAGCTCTGACATGACCGACAAGCACGCCAAGATCGTGATTACCGGCGCTGCCGGCCTGGTCGGTCAGAACCTGATCGTCGAGCTCAAGCAGCAGGGTTACACCCAGCTGGTCGCCATCGACAAGCACGCGCACAATCTGCGCATCCTGCAGGACCTGCACCCGGACGTGCGTGTACTGCACGCAGACCTTGCCGAGCCGGGCGCATGGGCAGCCGAGTTCAACGGCGCGGCCTGCGTGGTGCAGCTGCATGCACAGATCACCGGCAAGACCACCGATCTGTTCGTACGCAACAACATCACCGCTACCGAGCATGTGCTGAAGGCCACCCAGGATGCCGCCGTGCCCTACATGGTGCACATCAGCTCGTCGGTGGTGAACTCGGTGGCCAAGGATGACTACACCAACACCAAGCGCGAGCAGGAAGAGATGGTCGTGGCCAGTGGCCAGCGCCACTGCGTGCTGCGCCCTACCCTGATGTTCGGATGGTTCGATCCCAAGCATCTGGGCTGGCTGTCGCGCTTCATGGCGCGCACCCCGGTATTCCCGATTCCGGGTGACGGCAGGTTCATGCGCCAGCCGCTGTACGAACGCGACTTCTGCCGCTGCATCGCCAAGTGCATCGAGACCGAGCCCAATGGCGAGGTGTTCGACATCGTGGGCGATACCCGCGTGGACTACGTGGACATCATCCGCACCATCAAGCGGGTGAAGAAGCTGCACACGGTGATCGTGCATATCCCGATCGGCTTCTTCGGGTTCCTGCTGAAGGTCTACAGCCTGTTCAGCAGCAAACCGCCGTTCACCGCGGACCAGTTGAAGGCGCTCAGCGCCGGCGACGACTTCAAGGGTATCGACACCGAAGCCACATTCGGCGTGAAGCAGACGCCGTTCGAGGAAGCGATCCGCGAAAGCTATACCGACCCGCGCTACAGCCACATCGTGCTGCAGCGCTGAACCACGCTGACGCTCGCTACAAAATCGAAAAGGCCGCGTACTGCAACCCTTCGTACGCCGCCAGCATGCCCTTCAGAATCGAGTAACCAGTCATGACCCAAAAGCGATTTGCCATCATCGGCGCTGGCCCCATGGGCCTGATGGCCGCCGTGAAACTCCTCGACGCTGGCCACTCGGTCACGATCTACGAGCGTGATGATCGCATTGGCGGTATGTCGGCCAACTTCGACTTCGACGGACTGTCGATCGAGCGCTATTACCACTTCATCTGCAAGACCGATTACCCACTCTTTGCTCTGCTGGAGCGCTATGGCCTGTCCAAGGCGCTGCGCTGGACCGACACGAAGATGGGCTACTTCTATCAGGGCAAGCTCTACAAGTGGGGCAATCCGTTTGCACTGCTTGCCTTCCCGCACCTGGGGCCGATCAGCAAGTTCCGCTATGCCCTGCACGTGATGTACACCAAGGGCATCAAGGACTGGACGGCACTGGACAAAGAGGAAGCGGGCACCTGGATCCGGCGCTGGGTCGGCCAGAAGGCCTACGACGTGATGTGGAAGGACGCCTTCCGACTGAAGTTCTTCGAGTTCAAGGACAATCTGTCGGCAAGCTGGATCGGCACGCGCATCAAGCGCGTGGCGCTGTCCCGTCGCAACCTGATGAATGAAAGCATGGGCTACCTGGAAGGTGGTTCAATGACGCTGCTGGACCGCATGGTGCAGGACATCCAGGCGCGAGGAGGCCGTATCGAGCTCTCCCGTGGCATCGATGAGGTGGTATCGGAGAACGGCAGGGTTACCGGCGTATCGATCGGCGGCGAGTTCACCGCCTATGACGGAGTGATCTCCACTGCCCCCATCCAGTATGTGCCGGCATTGGTGCCGGGGCTGCCTGCCGACTTCCGCGACAAGGTCGCCGCCGTGCAGAACATTCCCGTCGCCTGCGTGATCCTCAAGCTGAAGCATGCGGTGAGCGAGAACTTCTGGATGAACATCAGCGATCCGGGAATCGAGATTCCCGGCGTGATCGAATACAGCAACCTTAACCCGGGCCACGATCCGGGCCAGAAGATCCTGTACGCGCCCTACTACATGCCCAAGACCCATCCGAAGTGGCAGCGTTCAAACGCCGAGCTGATCGAAGAGGTACTGGGCTACCTGGCGCGCATCAACCCGGCCTTCCAGCGCGACTGGGTTCTGGCCTCGCACTGCCATCGCTACGACTTCGCCCAGACCATCTGCCCGCCGGGCTTCCAGGACATGCTGCCGTCCATGCGCACGCCGGTGCAGGGCTTCTTCATGGCCGATACCGCGTACTACTACCCGGAGGACCGTTCGATCAACGAGAGCATCAACACGGCCCAGGCACTGGTGGACGAGGCACTGCGCTGATGAAGCCCATGGTGAGCGCTGCGCTTGACCGGATGTCCCGCTGCTTCGAGCCGCTGAACCCGGTGTTCCTGTTGGGCATCCTGGTGGTGCCGATGATGGCCGTGCGCGCTTACCTGGTGCTGCGCTTTGGCAGCAGCAGCCCTTTCTGGGACCAGTGGGACGCCGAGTTCGACAACCTGCTGCTGCCCTACCTGCGCGGCGAGCTGGGCGTCGGCCATTTCTTCGCTGCGCACAATGAACATCGCATCCTGTTCACCCGCTTGATCTCACTGGGCCTGTTTGCCGCCAATGGCAACCAGTTCGATGCCAAGGTGGAAATGCTGTTCAACATCATCCCCCATGCCGCCGCCTTGGGTGCGATGGCCTGGGTCGGCATGCGCACCTTGCCACCGGCGGCACGTCCGTTCCTGGCAATCGGCGTGTTCTGTCTGGCCGCAGCGCCATTCGGATGGGAGAACCTGATCGCCGGCTTCCAGAACCAGTTCTTCATCCTGGCCTTGCTGTCAGTATTCACGGCGTGGCTGGCGTCGGCCGACGCACTTGACCGACGCCGCCTCATCGGCATGCTTGTCTGCGCCGTGCTGGCGCTGTTTACGATGGCAAGTGGCATTTTTGCCGCCGCCGCGGCCGCAGGCCTGCTCATCTATCGCCTGCTGGCTGCCGACGTGGACCGTCGCGGCGGAATCATTGCGCTTGCACTGATGCTGGCAGTGGTCGTCTCCGGCTTTTTGATCCTTCCAGACCCACCGCATGGCGACGCATTCCATGCGCAGTCAGTGGGCCAGTTCCTCGACGCGTTGCGCAACACCTTGGCGTGGCCGCTGCGTCCTCGCTGGATCAGCGTAGTGGTTCTGTGGCTGCCAACGGCCGCGCTGACGGCGGTGCTCCTGCGCCGCGTCGTGTCGCGCCACCGTGTTTCGCGCGGCGAGAGATTTGCGTTCGCTATTGCTGGCTGGGTGCTGGTTCAAGCGGTCGCTATGGCGTATTCACGGGGCACCGAAGTCCACAATGCCGTGAGCTCGCGCTACACCGATCTGCTGGCCATCGGGGTAATCAACAACCTGTGGCTGGTGCTGCACGCATGCTTCGGAAACGCCGACGGCCGGCGACTCTGGCTGCGATCACTGGCTCCTGCCGTCTTCATCGGCTGGGTCGCTCTGTCCTCGTTCCCATCGTTCCTGATCGCCCAGAATGGCATGCAGGAACGTTCCGTAGCGGGTGTCAGGCAGGAACAGATACTGAGCGACTACCTGCGTGACACCGATGTTGAAGCGCTGCGGGACGCACCAGGACGCCTACCCTACCCCGACGCGGACCGCATCGGTCGCGTGCTCTCGCAACCCGATGCCGCCGACCTGATGCCCGTGGAGATCAGGCGCCCCCTGCCCTTCTCGATGGACCATTGCAGCGCGATCGAGCAGCCCGGCGCATTCGCCGGGTTGCCGCACCGCGCACAGGCCTTCGGCAGTTATCTCGTCGACAGCGGTGACAGCAACATCACAGAGTGCCGCAGCACCACGGTGCCCTTCCCAGGCGGCCGCATGCTGTACTTCCAGGGCGGCTATGGCCCGCCATTGGTTGCCGCGACGCTGGTGGGCAGGCAGCACACCATCGAGCTGGCCTCTCGCGGCGTTGCCGGCGAGCGCTGGCAGCCGCATGTACTGACCCTTCCCGCCGACGAGTACCAACTGCAGATCATCGACAAGGATCCGCATGGGTGGGTCGCCGTGACCCCACCGATTCCGGTTGGAACACTCAGCATGTTGCGCTTAATGGCCGAGGATCGGCGCGGACAGGGGCTGTTCATTGCGCTGGTAGTGACACTGATGATCCTGACCGGCGCGGTTGCCCTGTCCTCCAATCACCGCCGTGGGGAACCCGCGTGAGCCGCCAGTTCCTGCTCTTCGTGCTCTGTGGTGGCACCGCGGCAGCGGTCAACGTGGGCAGTCGAATCCTGTTCAGCCTGGTGGCCCCGTTTGAGGTAGCGGTCTGCCTGGCCTATGGCCTGGGCATGCTGACCGCCTTCATCCTCAACCGACTTCTGGTGTTCAAGGGATCGGATCGCCCGATCGCACAGCAGCTCGCATGGTTCGTCGGCATCAATGCCATCAGCCTGCTGCAGACCCTGGCCATCAGCGTGCTCCTGAAGCGCTGGGTACTGCCCGCCCTGTCCTGGCCATTGGACATTCCACTGAGCGCGCACCTGGTCGGCGTCGCCGTCCCGATTGCCACCGCCTACCTGGGGCACAAGCATTTCACGTTCGCGCGCCAGGGGCGCGGGCCAACCTGAACATTCACGCTGCACCCCCCTGCGCTGCACAGTAAACTAGGAGGTCGATCCCTTTGTCAGCGATGAATGGAAGCCTACCCAAGTTCCCCGCTCCACCTGCTGCGTAGCCTGCGCCAGAACCGAGGCCTTGTCCTGGCCCTGGCCGCCCGCGAGATCGCCGCCCGCTACCGTGGCTCCCTGCTGGGTCTGGCCTGGGCGCTGGTGCAGCCCATCTTCATGCTGGCCATCTACACCTTCGTGTTCAGCGAGGTGTTCAAGGCCCGTTGGCCTGGCGGCAGTGGGTCCCGCACCGAGTTCGCACTGGTGCTGTTCAGCGGGCTGCTGGTCTTCAACCTGTTCTCCGAAGTGTTCAACCGGGCTCCCAGCCTGATCGTTGGCAATGCCAACTATGTGAAGAAGGTCGTTTTCCCATTGGAAGTCCTGCCGTGGGTGAGCGTGCTGACGGCGATGTTCAGCCTGGCAGTCAACCTGGTGGTCTGGCTCCTGTTCTATCTGGTCTCCACAGGGCTGCCACCGCTCACCGCGTTGCTGGCCCCCCTGGTGATGCTGCCCATGATCCTGTTCATGACCGGCCTGGCCTGGCTGCTGTCGGCGTTGGGTGTTTTCCTCCGTGATACCGCGCAGATCACCGCGATCATCACCACGGCCGTGATGTTCCTGACCCCGATTTTCTATCCCATCGATGCCATCCCGGCGTCGCTGCAACCGTTCCTCAACATCAACCCGCTGGCGCCGATCGTGGCGCAGATGCGCGATGTCCTGATCTGGGGCAAGGGTCTGGACCCGGTGGTTTACCCGATCTGCCTGCTGGTTTCGGCCGCGGTGTTTTTCTTCGGCTTCTCCTTCTTCCAGCGTACGCGCAAGGGGTTTGCCGATGTGCTCTGACATTGCGATCCAGGTCCGCGACCTGGGCAAGTGCTTCAATGTGTACGAGAAGCCGGCACACCGCCTGATGCAGATGCTGTTTCGCGGCCGTCGCCAGTACTACCGCGAATTCTGGGCCCTGCGCGAAGTCGGGTTCACGATCCGTCGTGGCGAGACCGTGGGCATCATCGGCCGTAACGGCGCGGGAAAATCCACCCTGCTGCAGATGATCTGCGGCACGCTCACGCCCACGGAAGGCCAGATCACGGTCAACGGCCGCGTGGCGGCGCTGCTGGAACTGGGTGCGGGCTTCAACCCGGAATTCTCCGGCCGCGAGAACGTGTTCCTTGCTGCATCGCTGTACGGGGTCGATCGCGAGACGGTCTCCAAGCGCTTCGATGCGATCGCCGCGTTCGCCGACATCGGCGCTTTCATAGAGCAGCCGGTGAAGACCTATTCCAGCGGCATGTACGTGCGCCTGGCATTTGCCGTCATCGCCCACGTAGATGCTGACATCCTGATCATTGACGAGGCACTGAGCGTTGGCGATGCCTACTTCCAGCAGAAGTGCATGCGCTTCCTTGCCGGTTTCCAGCGCCAGGGCGGCACGCTGCTGTTCGTCAGCCACGATATGGGCGCGGTCAATGCGCTGTGCGCATCGGCCGTCCTGCTGCGGCGCCAAGACGGCCATTACCTGTGTGATGTCGGTAGTGCCCGGGAGATTTCCGCGATCTATCTGCGTGACCTGTACGCCGATCGACTCGATGCGCCCGAGTCTGCCAGCACGCCGGTAGCCCGACCGGGCAGCTATGAGGCTGCCAACGTACAGCCCACGCAGTTCCATGCCGGCAGCTTCCGCGCCGACGCCGATGGATTCGGCGCAGGCGGTGCATCCATCGAACGCGCGGTGTTCACCGATGTGGAGGGCAACCTGCTCACCGAATTCACCTCCAGTGACGACGTCCGCCTGTCCATTACCGCGCGGGCAAGCAAGACCCTGTCCTACCCGGCCATCGGCTTCATGCTGAAAGACCGCAAGGGGCAGTTTGTTGTTGCAGAAAGTTCGGACAGCTATCTGCGGGAAGAAGCCATTTCGGTCGAAGCCGGCAGCGAGTTCACCGTCACCTTCCAGATGCGGCTGCCGCGCCTGGTCCGTGGCGAGTACAGCCTGGATGTAGCCCTAGCCGAAGGCCCCGGCGATGATCATGTGCAGCACCATTGGCTGCACGATGTGATTGTTCTCACGGCCCTCAACTCCCAGCTCGTCCACGGCATTTCCGGCGCCTATCCGCTGGATGTCTCGTTCCGTACCTCGCACAGCTCATGACCACGATCAGCGGACGCCATGGCGTCTTCGAAACCCTCCCCGGTGATTCAGTCGTCGCCGATTCACTGCGCTGGTATGGCGAGTGGGCGGAAACGGAGCTGGACCTGCTGCGCCGTTTCGTCCAGCCGGGCAGCGTGGTCGCCGACGTCGGCTCGTTCATTGGCACCCATGCCATCGCCCTGGCCCACGCCACCGGCGCGTTGGGGCAGGTGCTCGCGTTCGAGCCACGCCGCGACACGTTTGCCGTGCTCGGACGCAACATCCACCGTAACGGTCTGGATGCGCGCATTCGTGCCCGCAACGTCGGCGTGTCCGACCAGCCTGGCATCATCCATCTGCAGGATCCGGAAGCGGGCACGCAGAATCTTGGCAGCCTGGCCCTGATCGACCAGGGCGAGGGCTACCAGGTTGAGCTGATCACCCTGGACATGCTGGAACTGCCAGAGCTTGATCTGCTGAAGATTGACGTCGAGGGCATGGAAGCGAACGTCATCTCCGGCGCACGGCAGACGCTGCGGCGTTGCCGCCCCGTGGTGTTCGCCGAGTGCAATTCAGTGAGCGGTGCGGCGGCCACGCTGGCATCCACCGACAGTCTGGGCTATCGCGCATTCGGCGCCATCTATCCTGCGTTCAACCCCGACAACATCAACGGCTGCGCCGATAATTTCTTCGGTGACAATGCCGAATGTGCCCTGTTCCTGGTGCCCGAAGAACGCGTGGACACCCTGCCGCTGCAGGACATGCGACCGATCAACACCCTGGAAGACGTGGTGGCCCTGCTGCTGGAGAAGCCGCAGTATCTGCCCGAGATGCTGCCAGGAGCGCCCGCGGTTGAACCCGCGCGACGCCAGGTTGCAACGACGGCTACGCCAGCAGAGTCCGCTGCCGCCGCGACGCTGCACGTGGTAGTACCCTTCTACCGCAACGAGCAGTTGGTAACACCGTTGATGCGGGGCCTGCGCAGCGTGGCTGGCGAACTGATCGAGGCAGGGGCATCGGTCTGGCTGTACAACGACAGCCCTGGACATGCAGGCCTGGCAGACACGCTGGACATTGCATTGCGCGAAGGGATTGATGGCGTGCCTGTTCACGGTGTCGCCAACGACGAGAACCTGGGCTTCATCGGCACCTGTAACCATGCGTTCGCGCGTGCAATCGCCGAGGGGGCAGACGTTCTGCTGCTCAATTCGGACACCGAGGTATTGCCCGGCGCCATCGCAGAAATGCTGGCCGTGGCCGCGCTCGATCCGATGTTCGGTTTCGTCTGCCCGCGCAGCAACAATGCCACGCTGGCGACGCTGCCTCATTCGCTGGAACTGCAGGACCTGGGCGCGGCCGAAGCGTTTGCCCGCTTCCAGCCCTTGGCACGTCGCCTGCCCCGTTTCAGTCTTGCGCCGACCGCGATCGGTTTCGCACTTTGGATCCGCGGCACGCTGCTGGCCGAGTTCGGCGTCTTCGACGCCATCTACGGCAAGGGATACAACGAAGAAAACGATTTGATCATGCGCGCCAATCGCGCAGGTTACCGCGCCGTACTGGCCAACCATGCCTTCGTGTGGCACCAGGGGGAACAATCCTTCGCCACCACCCAGCAGCAACGCAGTGAACGCGATGCACACAACGCCACGGTGCTGCGCGAGCGGTATCCGGAGTACCAGGCATTGGTGGAGCGCTACTACCGTTCGCCGGAGTACCGCGCCGAATCGCTGCTGGAGACGCTGCATCCCGCCGACGGACGCAGGTTGATCGCCTTCGACTTCTCTTCGTTTGGCGCCTTCCACAACGGCACCTTCGAGTCCGGGGTAAAGCTGGTCGCTGCAGCGCTGAAGTCCTGGCCGGACGACGTACGCATCGGTGTGATCATGAGCTTGGAAGCCTGGACCTTCCACGGCATGGAGCAGTTCGCTGGGCTTGCAAGGCTCGAGCCGGGCCAGACCAGCGAACGTGCGGCTGCCGTGGTTCGGATTGGCCAGCCCTACCAGGTGGGTGTACTGAACCGCCTGTTCACCACCGCACCGGTGGTCGGCATCTTCATGCTTGACACCATTTCCAGCGACTGCGGATATCTGGCGCTGGAGATGGATGAAGATGTCTGGCGCTTTGCGCTGGAGAACATGAGCGTGCTGTTCACCAACTCGGCCTTCACCCTGGATCGCATCCGGCAGCGCTACGCCATTGGGCCGCACGTACTGCAGTGTGTGTCTCGCCACTCGCTGGACCCCGCCGACTATGCCATGCCGGCCCCGGAGGCATCTGCTGCAGGTCAGCACATCCTGGTGATTGGCAACCACTACGCGCACAAGTTCGTGAAGGAGACCGCGGATGCCCTGGCGAGCGCGCTGCCGGGCCGCAGCATCATCGCAATCGGCTACCCGCAGGACATCGAACGCTCGCCCGACATCCAGGCCTTCCAGGCCGGACACATCGATGAAGACACATTCCGCGCGTTCTACCGTGATGCGGAACTGGTGGTGTTCCCCAGCCATTACGAGGGCTTTGGATTCCCGGTGCTGCATGCCCTGGCCCACCAGCGCCCGGTATTCGTGCGCGATACCGGCCTGAACCGTGAACTGGCCGGGCAGATTTCCGCATCGGCCAACATCCACCGTTACCAGACAACCCGCGAACTGGTGACCCGCCTGGGTGCGGGGCTGCCGACTTGGAGCTCGGTGCGCCAGCCGGGTGAACAGGACGGATGGCGCCGATCAGCGCTGGAAGTCCACGCCGCCCTGGCGGAAGCCATGCGCCGCGTGGATGGCCGGCAGGTCACTACCGTCCTGCGTCGCCTGGATGCACTGGAGGCCACCCTGCCGCCGCCGCCCCCGGGCACGTCGGGCCAGCGTGCTGGGATGCGCCTGGGGCGGGGGATCGATCGCCTGCTGCGCCTGCCCGGAATGGCGGCCATGGCGCGAGGGCTTGCGCGGGTCTACCGCAGCGCACGCACCTAATCGTCGCGATGACACCAAAGAAGAAGGCCCGGGCATCGACACCCGGGCCTTCTGCTTTTGTAGAACCGGCCGAAGGGACGGATCAGGACACAGCAGGCTGTGCCGCCAACTGACCTTCCCTGCTGGCCGCCCGGGGCGTCTTCGGCTTCAGACGCAGCGCCGGCTGCTCAATCAGGTGCCACGACAACCAAGCGAGAACGAAGGTAATGGCCAGTGCCATTCCCAGGCTCTGCAAGAAGGAGAGCCGATCGCCCAGCGCCCAGATGATCGTCTGCTGGACCGGAAACGCGTAGATGTAAATGCCATAGGAAAGGTCGCCGAAGCGCCCGAACCTGCGCAGCACCGGAAAACTGGCGTTACCCAGAGCGACGAAGATGAAGGGCGTAATCACGAACGCCGCTATCAGCTGATGGTCCAACGCTACCAGCACGCCGCCCATCACAACCGCCAGCAACAAGGTCATCAATGCCCGCGCGGGGGTCGACCAGATCTCGCGGAAGTAATGCAGCAGGACACCGGAGAAGAAGAACGTTGCAAACTCCACTTCGTGGATCCGCCCACCACCGTTTCGGAACACGCCCTCTGCATCGTGGATTCCGTAGTACCAGACCGCCAAGGCGACGGTCATTGCCAGCAGCAGCCAGCGCCAGCGGAGCACACCGATCATGCCCAGCAGCGCCAGGTATCCATAGCAATGGACTTCAATCGGAATCGTCCACAGCACGCCATTCGGAATGTAGGCAACCGGGCTCTGCGGGAAAACGCCCTGCAGGAACGGCTGTACCTGGAACAACATGGTCTTGAAATACGTCCAGGTCAGCTCGTCGCTGAAGTAATCCGCCAACGGCATCGTGGTGACAATTGGACCCAGGACCAGTGCGCACAGCAGCAGGACGCACAACAGGCCCGGCCAGATGCGAAGCAGGCGACGATGCGCGAAGCGGATCAGGTTCGGATCCCGTTGCCAGCTCTGCGCAACGAGGAACCCGCTGATGGAGAAGAACACGAAAACACCAAATCCCCCCAGCGTCTGGTACTTCAGCACCAAGGGCTCTGGCAAGGCCGAGAGCGCAAAGTGGTGGCTGATGAGAACGCTGGTCGCCGCCACGAAGCGGACGAAATCGAAATTATTGGTCCGATGGCTCAGCTCCGCCTTCTTTTCATGAGTCATATGCGCACCGGATAGGAGTTGAAGCAGCTCTCCACCGAGCCCGCAAACTGACTCTCCAGGGCAGAGGCAAGCTGCCCGCGATCAAACAGATTCACCACGCTTGGCTCACTGCCAAAAGCGTCCCGGATCGTGTGTGCGATATCCCCCTTCTGCACGGCAAGGGGCAGACGGAAACCACGGAACGTTGCAACGACATCATCCGTGACGCCATCCGGCGACAGCAGGATATTGACTCTGCTCTCATCACTGCGGTCCCGCGCCACCCAACCAACGTCAATGCCGTAACCGAACTGCTGCCCGGCACTGATCACCAGCTTGCGGATGGCGTCTTCATGGGCACGGGCAAGAACGCCGGACTGTACGAACGCGTCCACCTGCTGGCGGAACAGAGGGTAGCGCAGATCGATGATCGCCTCGTTGCCCGGAACGGTGGTTGCGTTGGGCGAAACAATACCGGCGTCCAGGTTCGAGCCGCGGCCGTGATGGAACACGTAGGTGCCCGGTGCCAAGGCAATGCGGTAGCCCGCCGCCAGACTGCGCAGGCTCCAATCCGTTTCTTCGCAGTAACCACGACCGAAACAGGGATCCATGATGCCGACCTCGCGGACGACATCGGTCGAGATGAGGATGCAGAACGAGATACCCGCTGGGATATCCATCGCAGCATTGCCGAAATGCCCGGCCAAGCCAGCATGCACCCAGTCCACCACACCCTGGTCGTGCAGGAAGCGGTTGGGGTCTTCATTGGGCAGCGAGTAGATCGAAACATTGTTCGACCATGCGGTAACCGAACCGATACCCGGCTGGCGCGATACCTCCAGCATCTGCCCCATCAGGTCGCGCGGGTACAGCACGTCGGAGTTGCTGATAACCACGTAGTCGTAGCCACGCTTGACCGCGGTCAGCATGCCCAAGCTTACATTGCGGGGAATTCCGAGGTTGCGCGGGGTACGGTAGTACATGACCTCGCGCTCACGACAGAACGCGGCCAATTCCTCGCTCCAGCCCGGCTCGGGACTGGCATCATCCAGCACCAGCACATCGATCTGCGCGTGCGTCTGGTCCATGCGGATCGCACTTTCAATGGCAGCCGGAACAAATGCCCGCCCGTTGTAGACGGTGATGCAATGAAGGATGCGCGGCCGTGCCATCAGAGGAACCGCCGCAGCTTGCCGCTGAAGATCGCCGCGATCTGCACCGCCCGCGAAGAACGCACGCGCTCGAAGCGTTCCTGCAGCTGGGCATGCTCGGTCACCAGGCCCGGGGCCGGCGTGCCGGCCGCGGCCCGCATGGCCTGCTCGACCTTGATCCGCTCCAGTTCCGAACGTGCGCTGATCAGCTCACGACTCATCGACGTCAGGCGCGACGTCAGGTCCATTACACGGGCGTTGGCAACTTCAAAGTCGATCAGCGCCTGTTCCAGGGAAATTCCATCCAGGTCAGTGGTATTCATGCGTTCAATTCTTCCATTAATGGCGCGGTGCGCCGGCCAGAATCTGGCGGTAGGCGTGGACCAGGTCGGTGGCGGTTGCATCCCAGGTCAGGGCCGCACCGCTCACCAGGATGTGACGGATGTTGCGGGCACCCTGCTGCGGATCCTGCAGCAGCTGCTGGCAGTAATCTGCCATCTTCGCAGGGTCCCAATCGCGCGGCAGGTCTGGTGAATCGATCAGCTCGCGCAAGGGCCCGAAGTTGACGTGAGCGGTCGGCGTACCCATGGCAGCCGCCTCGAACGGCACCAACCCGAAACCTTCCGCGGAAGTGGGATACAGCACGATCGCGGCATGGCGCAGCAGCCAGTTGCGTGCGGCACTGCTCACGTCAGGCAGCACCAGCAGCGCGTCCTCGGACGACTTCCGCCGCGCCAGCGCCTCTTCCTGCCGCGACGAACCCTTCGCGACAACGGCACCGGCCAGCACCAGACCGATGGCATGACCGCGCTCACGCAGTGCATTCCAGGTGCGGATGGCGAGGTCGCGGTTCTTGTGCGAATAGCTGGCACCCAACACCAGCAGGAAGGGCATGGCAGCCATGCCGCGCTCCACGAGCTCTGCCGGTACCTGTTCGACATCGGTATCGCCAAGGTGATCACCGCCGTTCTTGGCGATGTGGATACGCTGCAGGTCCACTGGCAGGCGCTCTTCCACGATGGAATCGCGCGTATCGGCCGAGATCGCCACGATCGCATCGGCATTGCGCGCTGCAGTTTCAATGTTGCTGCGGTACTGCAACCAACGTTCGCCGGTGTCGTGGTAGCTGCCGATGCGGTAGGCGATCAGATCCTGCAGGGTCACCACGGTGCGCTTGGCAAGCTGCTGCCAGCGATCCCAGGGAATCAGGCTGTCGGGCTGGAAAGGACGATGCAGAATGTCCACCTCATCGGCCCCTTCGAAACGCAGGTCAGCCGCGTTGCACAGGGTCACCTTGGGCTGCAGCATCAGGTCTGCCGCGTACACAGGCAGATGACCGTGCGGCACGGCAAGAATCAGACGGCTCACATCGTCACGTCGAAGCAGCGCACGCACCAGCGCCAGCGTCTGCACCTGCGTACCCATCTCCATCGGCCCCAGGCAGGAGCCGTCGATCAGGATACGCAGCCCCTGCACCTTCGACCGGGCCACATCCAGTGCGATGGCCAGCGGCGATTTCGACGAGCTCCGAAGCTGGTCATGCAAGGCGGGGAAGCTACGGTCGACGGCGTGCAGTGACGCGCGTGAAGCCGCATCCTCGGTCGCTTCTACCGGCGCACCGGCGCTCGTCCACTGTGCGGTGACATAGCTGCCAGCATCCAGCACGTGGCGGAACCCGCGGCGTGAACTGCGCAGACCGAATTCAGCCAGCGACAGCGAAACAAGATTGTCACGCTGGTCATCCAGCCCGCCCAGCGCGCGCAGTACCGAGGCATTCACCAGCACGGCCGGGCCCACCGGGACCTGCAACGACACCGGGCCACTATCCGGAGCCGTCTGGCGCAGGCGCTCGCAGACACCGGCCTCATCCATGCCGCCAATACCGTAGGGCGTTGGCGAATTGCGGTAGGGGAAACTGAGCATCCCAGCCGCGTTGGAGAGGAACGAAACCGAAGCGATGCGTGGGTCATCACGCATCCACGCCAGCGCGCGGCGCAGCAGCGCCGGGGGCACCGCGACAGGCGAGCCGACCACAAGCACGGCCTCCACGGCCTGCTGCTGCTCCAGCACGCCCGCCACACCGGCCGACAACGTCCACATCGGCAGCAACTGTGCGGCAGAACCCTTGAAGCAGCGCTCCGCGTTCATGTGATCCCAGGCCGCGATGAAGCAGGCTTCGCTGTCCTGCAGGGTGCCCAGCGAACGGACGGAGTCCAGCCAGTCCTGCGGCGATCCCGTGATTGCCGCCACCGTGACGACCGCCATGGAGCTCGCACCGGACACGGTCTGGCTCATGCGTAACCCCGCTCGATCAGCCATTCGCCAACGCGGCGCGCACCTTCATCGAAGGAAACCCGCGCCTGCACATCCAGCCCAGCTGCCAGGGGGGCTGCATCGGCAACGGCCCACCGCACGTCACCATCGCGGAACTTGCCGCATACCACCGGTTCCGGCGCGCCGTGCATGGAAGCGATGGAGCGGGCGGCGTCTGCAATGGTCGTGACCACGCCACTGCCGACATCCAGCGTGCGCACGCTGGTCGGCGGCTTGCGCAGGCCGGCAATCAACGCCGCCACGACATCGTCGATGTAGACAAAATCGCGACCGATCTGACCATCTTCATAGATGTCCAGCGCCTGACCCTTGCGTGCCAACCGGTGGAACAGCGTGATGATGCCGGTATAGGCATTGAACGGGGACTGGCCAGGGCCATACACGTTCTGCAGGCGGAACACCGACAGCGGGACCTGCATGGCGCCGCACCAGGCCGCCAGAATGTGTTCCTGCGCCAGCTTGGTACCACCATAGACGCTGGTCGGCGCCGGGTACACGGTTGCTGCCGAATGTGGCAACGGCTGCGCAGGACCGGTTGCCGACGGCGACAGCGCGTCCCACTGCGCCTGGGCCAGCACCGCATGCGAACGCGGCGGCGGATAGAACGTGGTGCCATCGGCATCGCGCCAGGCGCCCTCGCCATACACCGCGCGACTGGAGGCCAGCAGCACATGGTCAGGTACCAGCTTGCGTGCGGAGAATGCGTCCAGCATCGCGGTCGTGCCCACCACGTTGACGTGGGCGTGCCGGGACGCTTCCGTCAACGACTGGCCGGTACCGGTTTCGGCGGCCAGGTGCACGACGATGGCAGGGTGCCAGCGATCGAGGACCTGCTCCCACGTGCTGGCTTCGGTCACGTCGCCCACGTGCAGTTCGACGTCTGCGTCGAGCGCATCGGGACGGCGCGATTCGGCGTGGATCTGGGGGTGCAGGTTGTCCACCGCAACGATGGGCAAGCCGAACTGCTTGAGATGCGATGAGAGCGCGCAGCCAATGAAACCTGCGCCACCGGTGACGATTACTGCCTTCTGCATTGTCATGAATTCCTTCTTCGTTCTTCTAGTCGTTACCACGCAAAAACGCTCAGCCGCGCGACAGCAGCAGATCCACCTGGCCGGATGTGCCAGCAGAGCTGCAGTAGCGCATGATCTCGCTGTTGTTCAGTTCCTGCAGTGTTCCGTTGCCTATCACCAGCACTCGCAGCCCGAAGGCGCGGTAGGCATCCAGCGCCTGCAAGGGGTCGATATGCTCGGCTCGCAGCAACTCTGGGCTGAACTCGACCACGATGCGGATATCCGGCGAACGTGCAATAACGCCGGCCATGCCGCGCAGCACCTGCAATTCGTAGCCCTGCACATCGATCTTGACCAGATCGGCCTGGAGATCGGGATAGAGCGCATCCAGACTGATGCAGGGTGCCAGCATGTCGACTTGCTGTTCATCCACGCCGCGGGTGTCGCCCAGGTTGTTGCGGGAGCTGCGCAGACCGATCACGCCGCGTTCTTCGCCGAGCGCGCAGCCGTGCACGCGAACGCGGTCACCATGCGGCCATACGTTCAGCTGCAGCAATCTGCTCATCTTCGGTTGCGGTTCGAAGGCCAGGGTGCGCAGCGCGGGATGGTGCTTGGACAGCAGGCACGAGAAATAGCCCACGTTCGCGCCAACGTCGATGAACAGCCCGTCGCCGCGGTTCCTGGCGGCGTCCAGCAGGACACGGCCTACGGCTGGATCCCAATGCCCGCTGTTGCGCGCATGTTCGCGCATCACCAGATCATCCAGCGGAAACCAGAGATCGCCTGCGTCGGTGGCAACACGCTCAACCGGCCAGTCCTGGATGCCCTCCGGCACACGCGACGCAATGGTTTCTCCCTTGCCACGGTCATATGCGTTCATCTTCTGCTCCAGGTTGCAGTCACCACCCAGCCGCGCCCCAGGCGCGGCGCTTATGCCGCCAGCGCCCTTTCCAGATCCACCTGCAGATCCCCCAGCTCCTCCACGCCCACGCTCAGCCGCACCAGCGCATCGCTGATCCCCAGCTGCTCGCGGCGTGCCACCGGAATCGACGCATGGGTCATCACCGCCGGGTGGTTCACCAGGCTTTCCACGCCACCCAGCGATTCGGCCAGAGTGAACAGCTCGGTCTTTTCGCAGAAGCGCTTGGCCGCCTCGAAACCGCCCTTCAGCACGATCGAGACAATGCCGCCGAAGCCGGCCATCTGCTTGCCCGCAAGTTCATGCTGCGGGTGCGAAGGCAGGCCCGGGTAGATCACTTTTTCCACCGCCGGGTGCTTTTCCAGCCACTGCGCCAGCGCCATCGCATTGGCGCAATGCGCCTTCATGCGCAGCGGCAGCGTCTTCAGGCCGCGCAGGGCCAGGAAGCTGTCGAACGGGCCCTGCACGCCACCAATGGAGTTCTGCAGGAACGCCATCTGCTCGGCCAACGGCGCATCGTCACCGACCACCACCATGCCGCCGACCATGTCCGAATGGCCGTTGAGGTACTTGGTGGCCGAATGCAGCACCAGATCGGCGCCCAGTTCCAGCGGCCGCTGCAGCATCGGCGAGGCGAAGGTGTTGTCCACCACCACGATCAGGCCATGGCGCTTGGCGATGGCAGCCACCGCGGCGATGTCCACGATCTTCAGCATCGGGTTGGTCGGGGTTTCAATCCAGACCATCTTCGTCTGCGGGGTGATCGCCGCTTCGAAGGCGGCCAGATCGGTCAGGTCGACGAAGCTGAAATCCAGGCCGGCGGTGCGGCGGCGCACGCGCTCGAACAGGCGGAAGGTGCCGCCGTAGATGTCATCCATCGCTACCACGTGGCTGCCGGCGTCCAGCAGTTCCATCACGGTGCTGCTGGCGGCCATGCCCGAAGCGAAGGCAAAGCCACGGGTGCCGGCTTCCAGCGAGGCCACGCAGCGCTCGTAGGCGAAGCGGGTCGGGTTGTGCGTACGCGAGTACTCGAAACCCTGGTGCTCGCCCGGGCTGGACTGTGCGTAGGTGGAGGTGGCGTAGATGGGCGGCATCACCGCGCCGGTGCTCGGATCGGGCGACTGGCCGCCGTGGATGGCCAGCGTGGCCAGGGCCAGCGCGCGATCGGGCTTGGAAGCGTTGGACATTTCGTTTCCTGAATGGCGCCGGTGTTCGGCGCCGTCGAAGGAGCGGGAGTCTATCAGCGCGCCCTTAACGGGCTTTGACGCGGATAAACCGGGATTCAGCAGCGAACGCGCGCGATCGTGCGCTTACTGCACGCGGCGGCGCAGGAATTTCAGCAGGTCGATGCGGGTAATCAGGCCCAGGAAGGCGTTGCGGTCCATCACAATCGCCACCTGGCCGCGATCAAACACCGGCAGCAGGGCCTCGATGGGCGACTTCACGTCCAGACGGTCCAGCTTGCTGACCATGGCCGTAGCCACCGGGTCGCGGAAACGCGCTTCGTCGCCATAGACGTGCAGCAGTACGTCGCTTTCATCGACGATGCCGACCAGCTGGTCGCCGTCCATCACCGGCAGCTGCGACACGTCGTACAGCTTCATGCGCTGGTAGGCGGTGGTCAGCAGGTCGTTCGGGCCGATCACCACGGTGTCGCGCTGGCCGTACGGGCGCAGGATCAGATCGCGCAGATCGCCGTGCTGCGGGCGCTCCAGGAAGCCGTTGTCCAGCATCCAGTAGTCGTTGTACATCTTTGACAGGTACTTGTTGCCGGTGTCGCAGACCAGCACCAGCACCTTCTTCGGCGTGGTCTGCTCCTTGCAGTACTTCAGCGCCGCGGCCAGCAGGGTACCGGTGGACGAACCGCCGAGGATGCCTTCCTTGCCCAGCAATTCGCGGGCGGTGTGGAAGCTCTCGGCGTCGGTGATGGCATAAGCCTTCTTGACGCGGCTGAAATCGGAGATCGAGGGCAGGAAGTCTTCGCCGATGCCTTCCACCAGCCAGCTGCCGGACTTGTCGTTCAGGTTGCCGTCGTTGATGTACTCGGCAAGGATGGACCCCACCGGGTCAGCCAGCACCAGCTCGGTCTTCGGCGACAGCTTGGCGAAGGCGCGCGACAGGCCGGTCATGGTGCCCGAGCTGCCGCAACCGAACACGATCGCGTCCAGGTCACCGCCCATCTGTTCCAGGATTTCCGGGCCGGTGCCGAATTCGTGCGCGGCCGGGTTGTCCGGGTTGCCGAACTGGTTGATGAAGTAGGCGCCGGGGGTCTGCTCGGCGATGGTCTGGGCCAGATCCTGGTAGTACTCCGGGTGGCCCTTGGCCACGTCCGAACGGGTCAGGCGCACTTCGGCGCCCATGGCCTTCAGGTTGAAGATCTTTTCCCGGCTCATCTTGTCGGGAACCACCAAGATGAGCTTGTAGCCCTTCTGCTGCGCGACCAGAGCCAGGCCCAGGCCGGTGTTGCCGGCGGTGCCTTCCACCAGGGTGGCGCCGGGCTTCAGATCGCCGCGCTTTTCAGCGGCCTCGATCATCGACAGGCCGATGCGGTCCTTGATCGATCCGCCCGGGTTGGCGCTTTCGAGCTTCAGGTAGAGCTCGCAGACACCGGTATCCAGGCGCTGGGCCTTGATGATCGGGGTCTTGCCGATGAGTTCGAGGACGGAAGAATGGATGGGCATTCGGGGACTTTCGTTTCGCGCCGCGCAGGGCCGGACCATGGATTATCCGACGGATGGCGCCGAAAGTCAGGCACCGCGATGCGTGCGTGTCTGTAGAGCCGAGCCGTGCTCGGCTGGACAGCGACCAGGGCGGGCCAACCAAGGTTGGCCCCTACCAAAGCGGGGTCAGGCGGGCCAAGAAAGGAGGATGCGGACGGCCCCGGATCGACGAGGAGACCGGTACCGCCCGCATCGGTGGACTCAGGCTGCAGGGTTTTCCACAGGCCGGGGCCTGCGGGCCAAGGCACCACCGCCTGTGGTGCCTTGGCGCGGCCGCCGTTTCCGGCGATACCGCGGGGCCAGGTCACGTGCCTGGCCGGGCCTTCGATGGCCGGATCACGCCGTTCCGGGCGTGAGCGCGTGCGTCAGTGCGTGGGGGACGTCGTGGGGAGCGGGGTTTCGTACATACGCAGAAGGCGTTGCTTGGCCAGCAGCTTCTCGCGCTTCATTCGACCCAGGGTGACATCATCGATCGGGAGGACACCCAACTCCGCGTCCATGCACTTCTTGTTCAACTTACGGTGCTGGTCATGGAGTGCCCGGAACTCCGGATCACACGCGCGACGGGCGTCGATCTCGCTCTGGGGCTGATCTTCAAACATGATGGACCTCCTTCGACAGATACACGAACGCCCCGGCCGCAAGGCACGGGGCGTTGTTCATGGAGGAGCGCCGGGAGATGGCCACATGGGTGCGCACCACGACCCGCGGCACTGGCCTGCGCACGTCGGTCTGCTGCGGTTCGCGCCCTGCTTGCATCGGCCCGGCCCTCCCATCGTCCGGTCCGCGGCATTGCGTCCCGGACGATTGACCCTACGCTTGCTGCAGGCCGGGTTCAAGCCCCTGCGACAAAAAGACCGAACCCCGCCGTGGCGGGGTTCAGGCTGAATACTCAAAGCAACGAAAAACAAACAAATTCAAGCAATTACGGGGCCACGATGACCTCGGCCGAGCGGGCTTTGGTGGACGCGGCCTTCTTGCCGGCCACCTGGATGCGGTTGCCTGCGACACCGGCCGCCACCAGCGCGTCACGCAGGGCTTCGGCACGCTTCTGGCCCACGCCGGTGGCGCTGTCGTAGGCCTCGATGCGCACCCGGCCCTTCTTGCCGATGTTCAGGTACTCGGCCAGGGCCTTGGCCTGGTTCTTCGCCCCGCCGGACAGGCCGGCCGCACCGGCGGCAAAAGCGTCGCCGCCCAGGGTGAAGACTTCGCCACGACCGTCGAACTTCGAGCCCGGCAGCTTCTGCCCGGACACCAGCTCGGCCTCTTCGCGGGCCAACTTGGCCGCGTTCTGCTGGGCCGCGCTCAGGCGCTGCTGCTGCTTGCCGGCCACGCTGGTCAGGGCGTTTTCGGCGTCCTGGCGGGCCAGGGTCTCGGCCTCGGCGGCCAGGCGCAGGCGCTCGGACTCCTCGGCCTGCATCTGCGCCTGCATGCGCAGCTGTTCGGCTTCCTGGCGGGCGCGGGCCGCGTCGCGGCGGCTGGCTTCGATCAGCAGGTCGCTGCGGGTGCGCTCCAGGTGGTCCACCTCGCGGGCGGCCAGGGCGGCGCGCACGCTGGTTTCGGCGATATCCACACGGCGCTCGGCCAGGTAGGTGGCCAGCTCCTGGTCGCGGCGCTTGGCCTTTTCCAGGGTAGCGATGGCCTGCTGGGCCTGCATGCGCTCGAAGGCGCCCAGCTCAGCGGTGTCCGGGTTGGCCTGGATCGCCATCAGGCGCTGGGTCAACTGCCCCACCATGGGGTTGTCGGCGGCCAGGGCCAGGCCCGGCAGGGCCAGCGCGGTGGCCAGTGCAAGGGTGGAAAGCGTCTTCATCGGCGGTCCTCCCCGGTCGACAGCTGGCGCTGCAGCTGGTTCACCTCGTTGCGGCGCAGCTGCAGCTGGGCGGTCGCGGTGGCCTCCTCGCTGCGGGCGCGGGCCAGGTCGGCGTCGGCGGCGGCACGCAGGGCCAGCGCCGGCGCGTTCTTGCGCTCACGGCGGTCGCCGGCGGCGCGCTGGGCCTGTTCCAGCCCCTGTCGGGCCAGGCCGATCAGGTCTGGCGCATATTGGTCGGCATCGGCCTGGGTGGCCTTTTCTACGGCCTGCTGGGCTTGGGCCAGTTCCAGGGCGGCTTCCTGCGCCCCAACGGGGGCAGACACCGCGAATGCCAACGCCATCACATACAGGCCCTGGCGCATTTGTGCGAAGCTAAGTCGTTTCATTGGGGAGGCCCGTGCCCGGTTGTCGGTACGTGGCCATTGTCGTCAAGCCGACGCCGTGCTTGCAACGGTCGCTGGCGGTTTCGTTGGGGAAAATTCGCGATGGATATCGGCTACTTCCTGAAGCTGATGACCGAAAAGAACGCCTCGGACATGTTCTTGACCACCGGCGCGCCGGTGTACATCAAGATCGAAGGCAAGCTGTACCCGCTGGGAAATACCGGCCTGCCGCCGGGCATGGTGAAGAAGATCGCCTACTCGCTGATGGACGAAGGCCAGGTGCCGCAGTTCGAGCGCGAGCTGGAGCTCAACATGGCCATTGCCCTGCCCGACGCCGGTCGCTTCCGCGTCAACGTGTTCAAGCAGCGCGGCGAGGTGGGCATGGTCATCCGTGCCATCCGCAGCCGCATTCCCAGCATCGAGGAACTCAATCTTCCGCAGGTGCTGAAGGATGTGATCATGACCCCGCGTGGGCTGGTGCTGGTGGTGGGGTCCACCGGCTCGGGCAAGTCCACCTCGCTGGCGTCGATGATCGACCACCGCAACAGCACCACCACCGGGCACATCCTCACCATCGAGGACCCGATCGAATACCTGCACAAGCACAAGATGTCGATCGTCAACCAGCGCGAGGTCGGGCTGGACACCCATGCCTTCCACAACGCGCTGAAGAACGCGATGCGTGAAGCGCCGGACGTGATCCTGATCGGCGAAATCCTGGATGCGGAAACGATGGAGGCGGCGATCGCCTTCGCCGAAACCGGCCACCTGTGCCTGGCCACCCTGCATTCCAACAATGCCGACCAGACCATCGAGCGCATCCTGAACTTCTTCCCGGAAAGCGCGCACAAGAACGTGCTGATGAACCTGGCGCTGAACCTGCGGGCGGTAATCAGCCAGCGCCTGGTGAAGAACAAGGCCGGACGCCGCCTGCCGGCCACCGAGGTGCTGATCAACACGCCGATGATCCGCGACTTGCTGCGCCGCGGCCAGGTGCACGAGATCAAGGCGGCGATGGAATCGTCGCTGGAAGAAGGCATGGAAAGCTTCGACCAGTGCCTGTTCCGGCTGGCCAAGAGCGGCGTGATCGAGCAGGAAGAGGCGCTGCGTGCGGCCGATTCGCGCGATGGTCTGGCGCTGAAGTTCCGCCTGTCCGAAGGCGGCAGTGGCGAGCACGATCCCTACGCCGATTTCTCCTCGGCCACCCAGCCCAGCATCACCCACGGGTTCTGAGCCGGCGGGAATCCTGAAGGGTTAAGGGGCTGTCTCACCGAATGAGACAGCCCCTGCGTAGGTTTCGGCCATGGAAACCCTTCGCAAGCTGGCCATCCTGGCCGATGCCGCCAAATACGATGCCTCCTGCGCTTCCAGTGGCGCCGGCAAACGCGATTCGCGCACGTCCGGCGGCATTGGCAGCACCGAGGGGATGGGCATCTGCCACAGCTACACGCCCGATGGCCGCTGCGTGTCCCTGCTGAAGATCCTGCTGACCAACTTCTGCGTGTACGACTGCGCGTACTGCGTGAACCGTGTCTCCAGCAACGTGCCGCGCGCGAGATTCAGCGTGGAAGAAGTGGTTTCGCTGACCCTGGATTTCTACAAGCGCAACTACATCGAAGGGCTGTTCCTTTCCAGCGGCATCATCCGCAACGCCGACTACACCATGGAACGCATGGTGGAAGTGGCCCGGCAGCTGCGCGAGGAGCACCGCTTCGCCGGTTACATCCACCTGAAGACCATTCCCGAGGCGTCGCCGGAACTGCTGGCCAGTGCAGGCCGCCATGCCGATCGCCTTTCGATCAACGTGGAACTGCCGACCGATGCCGGGCTGGCCGCGCTGGCCCCGGAAAAGACCAGCCATACCATCCGCGGCGCCATGGGCGAACTGCGCTGGCGCATCGACGAGGCCAAGGAGGCACGCCGCGCGCCGCCGGCCGTGGCGGCCACGGCCACGCCCACCCGCAGCGGGCGCCCGCGGCCGCCGCGCTTCGCCCCGGCCGGGCAGAGCACGCAGATGATCGTCGGTGCCGACGGGGCCAGCGACCAGCAGATCCTGCTCAGCGCCGATCGGCTGTACGGCAACTACCACATGCGCCGGGTGTACTACTCGGCCTTCAGCCCCATTCCCGACGCCAGCCGCCAGTTGCCGGTGCAGCCACCGCCGCTGCAGCGCGAACACCGCCTGTACCAGGCCGACTGGCTGCTGCGCTTCTATGGCTACGGCGTGGATGAGATCACCGACAACAGCGGCGACGGCATGCTGGATCTGGATATCGACCCGAAGATGGCCTGGGCGATCCGCCACCCGGAACGTTTTCCGGTGGATCTGAACCGTGCGCCGAAGGAACTGCTGCTGCGCGTACCGGGCCTGGGCGTGCGCAACGTGAAGCGGGTGCTAATGGCGCGCCGGCACGGTCGGCTGCGGGTGGCCGACGTGGCCCGCCTGAAGGCGCCAATGAGCAAGCTGCTGCCGTTCGTGCAACTGGCCGACCACCACCCGCGCAGCGCGCTGGACGATCCGGCCGCGCTGCGTGCGCGGCTGGCGCCGCCACCGCGCCAAGGGTCGCTGTTCGACATGCCACCGGCAGCCTGACGTGCAGCGCTGGTCGCTACGCGTGGACCCGCCGTGGTCGCTGCAGGCCTGGCGCGATGGCGCGCGGCAGGCGCTGCTGGCTGCGGTGCCACCATCGCAGCTGGACTGGTTGCCGGGCCATGAGGCCTCGCTGCTGGACGCCCCTGCCCTGCCCGACGCGGCGCCCAACCCGGCGCCGGGCGCGCAACCCGGTGTACCGCGCGATTTCCTGGAACTGGCCGCGACCGTGCTGTGCCACCGCGAGCCACAACGCATGGCCTTGCTGTACCGGCTGCTGTGGCGGATTACCCATGGCGAACGCGCCGTGCTGTCCAACCCGACCGACGCCGACGTATTGCGGGCCATGGCAATGGCCCAGGCCGTGCGCCGCGACACGCACAAGATGAAGGCCTTCGTGCGCTTCCGCGAAGTGCCCGGCGAACAGGACGCGTTCATTGCCTGGTTCGAACCGGAGCACCACATCGTGGACCGCGTGGCACCGTTCTTCGCGCGCCGCTTCGCCGGCATGCGCTGGGCGATCCTGACCCCCGGCCGCAGCGTGCAGTGGGACGGCCAGGCCTTGAGCTTCGGGCCGGGTGGCCGGCGCGAAGATGCGCCGGCCGAGGATGCGCGCGAGGCGTTGTGGCAGACCTACTACGCCAGCATCTTCAACCCGGCGCGGCTGAACACCCGGATGATGCAGCAGGAAATGCCGGCCAAGTACTGGCGGCACCTGCCCGAGGCGCAGCTGCTGCCGGGCCTGGTGCGCGAGGCGGCAGGCCGGGTGCAGGACATGCACGACCGTCCTGCCCAGGCACCTGCACGGCGGGTGCCGGCGCGGGTGCTGCCGGCCCCAGCCGTGGATGGGAGCCTGGCGGCGCTGCGCGCGCAGGCCAGCACCTGCCAGCAGTGCCCGCTGTGGGAGCCGGCCACCCAGACCGTGTTCGGCCAGGGCCCGGCCGATGCGCGGGTGATGGTGGTGGGCGAGCAGCCCGGCGATGTGGAGGACCTGAGCGGCCGCCCGTTCGCCGGGCCCGCCGGGCAACTGCTGGACCGTGCGCTGGCCGAGCTGGGCATCGACCGGGCCACGCTGTACCTGACCAACGCGGTGAAGCATTTCCACCACGAGCGACGCGGCAAGGTGCGGCTGCACAAGCGGCCGGAAAGCCGCCACGTGCATGCCTGCCGGCCCTGGCTGCTGGGCGAGATCGCGCGGGTGCGGCCGCAGCTGATCGTTTGCCTGGGGGCGACCGCCGCCATGGCCGTGTTCGGGCGGGACTTCAGCCTGGCCCGCGATCGCGGGCGCTGGCACACGCTGGACGATGGCACCCGCGGCTATGCCACGGTGCACCCGGCGTGGGTGCTGCGGCAGGGCGATGATGCGCGCCGCGAGGCCGGCTATCGGCTGTTCCGCGAGGACCTGCGGCAGATGCTGGTGAACGCGCAGGCCGGCCACGCGCGCGGGTAACTCCAGGGTCACACGCTTGGCCAAGTATCACGGCTTGCCCTCGTCGTTGCCGCGTGGCGGCGCGGCGCAAACAGGGCCGAAGGACCGTCTGGCTGGACTGCTGCTGCGGCCCTCGCAATCGTTGCTGATTGCGAGGCCTGCTCAAACAACGATGCCACCCACACCGGACTTGCTGAAAACCGGATGTCAGGGTTCATCTCGTGAGATCACCTGCGACTATAGACGTCGATCTGTTCGTCAGCTGAGTCTGAATTCCCCAGCTTTGTGACATCACTCCACAGATCCGCATTGGGTCGGGGATCTGGACCGGCCGCACTCACGCCCATGAGCTGTGCATTCATACCCAGCTGCCGCAGAAACTCAGTCGTGTACTGCTGCACGGCAGCAGGATTGGCGACCGATCCGGTTGGCAAGTTCCTACCAAGGAGATACTCCGCCCGGTGATCTCCCAGAATTTTGGCGACTTCGACCTTCGCTCGCAGCATGTCCTGCACCGTCTGAGCATCCATTCCCCTCTTAGTAAGCATTGCGTACTCGGCTGCGGCAGCCTCCTCGTATGCGTAGAAGGCTCCCTGCGTGGCGGCATTTTTCAAGGCCGGCATCGCTCCTGGCACTTGACCTCGCCGGATGAGAGCAATGCCGTACAGCATCTTCGATTTCGGATCAGCTGATCGCTCAAGTTCCTTCAGGTCAATCCTATCCAAAGCATCCAGTTCCGCCTGAGTGGGATAGTAATGCTTCTCGAGCCAAGCCAGCTCTGCCTTGGACAGTGCAACCAGCCGCGGGTCACTGGCCGCAAGCTGCGACGCGGGTACTTGGACAGAATCAATCCGCCCTTCAGCAAGGGAGCTTGCTCCAATGCTCTCCATTGTCCGCCCCCCTGCTTTGACTAAGCCGGATAACGAATCGGAGCCCGCATCGGCGCCCGAAATTGGCTCAGCCGATCCCGTTCGGAACCACATAGCCGCGCCTATCGCCACCCCGGCAGCAACAACTACAGCACCGATGACTGCAAGTTTCCCATTGAAGACAGCCATTGAATGACTCACCTCACCGCATCAACCTGGTTTTCCGGACGCGCGCGATCGAAGGCGTCCACGCCCTGGCAGGCGGCCTCGATGCGGCGCAGGGTCGGGTACGGCACCAGGTCCAGCCCGAACCGGTGCGCGTTGTACAGCTGCGGCATCAGGCACAGATCCGCCAAGGTCGGGCGATCACCGTGGCAGAAGCGGCCGGTGTCGCCACTGCTGGCCAGCATCGTTTCCATCGCCGCCAGCCCTTCGGCCATCCAGTGCAGGGTCCACTGCGTGCGTGCGTCGGCCGGCACCTGCAGATCGCGCTCCAGGTACTGCATCACCCGCAGGTTGTTGATCGGGTGGATATCGCAGGCGACCAGCTGCGCCAGGCCGCGCACACGTGCACGACCGGCGGCGTCGGCCGGCAGCAGCGGTACCTGCGGGAAGCGCTCGTCCAGGTATTCCAGGATCGCCAGCGACTGGTTCAGCGTATGGCCGTCATGCAGCAGGCTGGGCACCAGTTGCTGCGGGTTGAGCGCGGCATAGGCACCGGCATGCTGCTCGCCACCGTCGCGCACCAGATGCACCGGCCGGCCTTCCCAGGCCAGGCCTTTCAGTTCCAGGCCGATGCGCACGCGGTAGGCGGCGCTGGATCGCCAGTAGGTGTACAGCACGATGCCGTCATCAATCAGGAGGTCCATCGCCGCCTCCATGCTCAGGGCTTGGCCGCTTGTTCGATGCGCTGCTCGATGGCGCCGAAGATGCTGTTGCCGGCGGCATCAAGCATTTCAATGCGCACCACATCGCCGAACGACATGAACGGCGTGCTCGGCTTGCCGTCGCGCAGGGTTTCCACGGTGCGCTGTTCCGCGAAGCAGGAGGCACCCTTGCTGGTGTCTTCATTGGCGATGGTGCCCGAGCCGACGATGGCGCCGGCGCCCAGCGGGCGGGTCTTGGCCGCATGCGCGACCAGCTGGGCGAAGTTGAACTGCATGTCCACGCCGGCTTCGGGAGCACCGAACCAGGCGCCGTTGATGTGGGTCAGCAGCGGAAGGTGCACCTTGCTGTCCTGCCAGGCGTCGCCCAGCTCATCGGGGGTGACGAACACCGGCGACAGCGCCGAGCGCGGCTTGGACTGCAGGAAACCGAAGCCCTTGGCCAGTTCACCGGGAATCAGGTTGCGCAGCGAGACATCGTTCACCAGGCCGATCAGCTGGATATGACCGGCGGCCTGTTCGGCGCTGACTGCCATCGGCACATCGTCGGTGATCACCACCAGTTCGGCTTCCAGATCGATGCCGTAATCCTCGCTGGTCACCTTCACGGCATCGCGCGGGCCGTAGAAGGCGGCGCTGGTGGCCTGGTACATCAGCGGGTCGGTATAGAAGCTTTCCGGCACTTCGGCGCCACGGGCGCGGCGCACACGCTCGACGTGCGGCAGGTAGGCGCTGCCATCGACGAATTCATAGGCACGCGGCAGCGGTGCGGCCAGGGCCTGCGGGTCCAGGTCGAACACGCCATCGGCATCGCCGGCGTTCAGCGATTCGTACAGGGCGTTCAAGCGCGGTGCGACGTGGCTCCAGTCTTCCAGCGCCTGCTGCAGGGTGGCGGCGATGCCGGTGGCGCGTACGCCGTGGCGCAGGTCACGCGAGACGACGATGAGGGTGCCGTCGCGGCCGCCTTCCTTCAAAGAACCAAGCTTCATGGGTGGGTGTCCGGAGTCGTGGGCAAACAAGTTTCAAGTGTAATCAAATGCACGGTGCAGCCAAGCTGCAGCGCGGCATCGGCTCACCCTACCGCAGGAGGGGGTTCGGCAGGGCTTGCAGCCCTGCACCTGCTTGGAGCAACAGCAACGGCAACGTCAACGTCAAAAGCGGGCATTCCGTGGGATGGCGGGGCGGTGTCGGATTGCGGGGACGCCGTTAACCCATCCATGGGGGCTTGGCCGCGGCATCCATGCCGCGGACACCCCGCAATCCGACACCGCCCCGCCTTCGACAGGTTCACGCGGCTGTTGGTAACTGCGCCTGTCGTTCCGCGCGGCTGTTGGTAGGTGTCGACCTTGGTCGACACATCTGTCAGATATCGATTGAATTCATCCGTGTCGACCAAGGTCGACACCCACCAGAGCAGAATGCCGTTCCGACAGTTCGCGGCCAACTGTCGAAGGCGGGGTGGGTCCGGTTGCGGGGGTGTCCGCGGCATGGATGCCGCGGCCAAGCCCCCATGGATGGGTTAACGGCGTCCCCCGCAACCGGACCCACCCCGCCAACCCACGGATAGCCCGCTTTTGACGTTGACGTTGACGTTGACGTTGACGTTGACGGTAGCGGGTGCAGGGCGCAGCCCTGCCTGCCCCCTCCCCTTCCCTGAACAGGGGTTTTTGCGTGAGGTCTCAGGCTTCGGTTAGACTAGGCGGGTCTGCAGCGGCCGTCCGTTTCCCTTCGGGATCGCCGGCGACCGGGGTCCGCCCCTTCGCCCGCCCCCACTCCGACACCGTTCGTCACGCATTCCAGCCTGTGCTCCGCGCCGGCTGCACCCAACTTCTCGCAGCGCGGTTCACGGGAACGCTCCGAGTCAGCCGATCAGTTTGATCTGCCCCCGCCTGTCCGATCGGTCAGGCGTTTCTTGTACTTGGAGCAAACTCAATGTCTTTTGAATCGCTGGGCCTGGCGCCCTTCCTGCTGCGTGCGCTTGCCGAGCAGGGCTACGAAAACCCGACCCCGATCCAGCAGCAGGCAATTCCGCTGGCGCTGGCCGGTCGCGACCTGCTGGCCGGTGCCCAGACCGGTACCGGCAAAACCGCCGCCTTCGGCCTGCCGCTGCTGCAGCACCTGGGCACCGCGTCGCAGGAAGTGCGCAGCGGCCCGCGCAAGCCGCGCGCCCTGATCCTGGCCCCGACCCGCGAACTGGCCACCCAGGTGCATGACAGCCTGCGCGGCTACAGCAAGTACCTGCGCATTCCCAGCGCCTGCATCTACGGTGGCGTGGGCATGGGCAACCAGCTGGACATCCTGCGCCGTGGCGTGGATCTGCTGGTGGCCTGCCCGGGCCGCCTGATCGACCACCTGGAGCGTCGCAGCATCGACCTGTCCGGCATTGAACTGCTGGTGCTGGACGAAGCCGACCGCATGCTGGACATGGGCTTCCTGCCGTCCATCAAGCGCATCCTGGCCAAGCTGCCGAAGCAGAACCGGCAGACCCTGCTGTTCTCGGCCACCTTCGAGGACAACATCCGCCAGCTGGCGCTGGAGTTCATGCGCAACCCGGAACAGATCCAGGTGACGCCGAAGAACACCGTGGCCGAAACCATCACCCACCGCGTGCACCCGGTCGACGGCGGCCGCAAGCGCGACCTGCTGCTGCACCTGCTGGCGCAGGACAGCCGCGAGCAGACCCTGGTGTTCGCCCGTACCAAGCACGGCAGCGACAAGCTGGCTGCGTTCCTGGAAAAGTCCGGCATCAAGACTGCGGCGATCCATGGCAACAAGAGCCAGGGCCAGCGCCTGCGTGCGCTGGGTGATTTCAAGGCCGGCCGGGTGACCGTGCTGGTGGCCACCGATATCGCAGCGCGCGGTATCGACATCAACGAACTGCCGAAGGTGATCAACTTCGATCTGCCGATGGTGGCCGAAGATTACGTGCACCGCATTGGCCGCACCGGCCGCAACGGCGCCACTGGCCAGGCGATTTCGCTGGTCGCGCAGGATGAAGTGAAGCTGCTGCGCGCGATCACGCGTCTGCTGGGCCGCGACATGGATATCCGCGATGTGCCGGGCTTCGAGCTGCAGGTGCCGATCCGCTGGGGCAACAGTGCGCCGGGCAAGGCCGAGCACGAGACCGGTGAACGCGCCCCACGCAAGAGCCACGCCCGTCGTCCGCACGGCGATGCGCCGCGCCACGCGCATGCCGGCCCGAAGAAGTCGGGCGGCGGCCGTCGCGAAGGCGGTGGTAATGGCCAGCAGCGTGCAGGTGCGGGCGCCGGCCAGGGCCAGCGTCGTGGTGGCGGCGGCCGTGGCCGCGGCCAGGGCGGCAACGGCGGCGGTCGCGCCGGCTGATTACGGCGACGTTGCAGAACAGAAAGGGGCGCAGTGAAAACTGCGCCCCTTTTTCGTTGGCACGGGCCGCACCATCTTTCTGAACGGCTCGATACCGGGCGGTGTGCTCGGGACGCAGCCCGTTCACGCGGCGTGAAATATGGATAGACTCGGCCGGCGACACGACGTCGCAGCCGGGTCCCACCTGAGTGTCCCGGTCTGGATCGCTACCCGATAAGGACACGCATGATGCGCAAGATTCTCCTGGCCTCCACGTTGCTTCTTGGTGCTCCGCTGACGGCCATCGCCGACGACGGCATGAGCTACACCTATGTGGAGGGGGGCTGGAACCAGCTGCAGATCAGTTCCAGTGCACTCAACGATCCGAAGGCCGATGGCGGATATGTGCGTGGCTCCTTCGCCATCGCCGAACAGGTCAACGTGTTCGGTGGCTGGTCGCGTGTGACCGACACCACCCGTTATGCCTATTCCAGCGTGAAGACCACGCTTGACCAGCCCCACCTGGGTATTGGTTATCACATGCCGATGAGCGATCGGGTGGACTTCACCGCAGACCTGGCGTGGAACCGCCGCCGCGGCAAGGGCGAAGTGCGTTCCGATGGGGTGACCTACTCCAGCACGACGTCGGTCAACACGGCCGTGGGCACGTTCGGCGTACGCGGCAAGCCGTCGGCGAAGACCGAGGCGTGGCTCAAGGCGGGCTACATCGACGGCAACAGCAATTTCGACGGCACGTGGACGGGCACCCTCGGTGGCCAGGTCAGCTTCAACCGCACCTGGGGTGTGGTTGCCGAGGGCCAGTTCTACGACGACTTCGCCGAGTACCGCGTCGGCGTCCGCGCAAGCTTCTGATCCGCCCGCGCTGCAAACCCAATGCCCGGCCCCGCACTGCGTTGCGGTGCCGGCGCCCACCTGCACCCTCGCTCGACACAAGGACTTGAACGATGCGCAAGATGCTGCTGGCAGCCAGCCTGTTGCTTGCACTTCCAGCACTGGCGACAGCCAGCGACGAGCTCAGCTACACCTACGTTGAAGGTGGCTGGAACAGACTGATTCTGGACGCCGGCAATGCCGGCGACTTCACCAGCGATGGCGGCTATGTACGAGGTTCGTTCGCCGTCACACCGCAGTTCCATGTGATCGTGGGCGCATCACGCGTCAGCGGCAGCGACTACGCCGGCGCTGCGAAGGTGAAAACCACAGTCGATGCCCCGTACCTCGGGCTGGGCTACCACGCGCCGATCAGCGACAGCGTGGATTTCACCAGCGAGTTCGCCTGGAACCACCGCTCTGCGGAGTCGGATTATCGCGTTGGCGATGAGCGGTCGCGCCAGACGTCGCGGTTCAATCAGGTGCTGGGCATGGTCGGTGTGCGCGGCCGGTTTACCGACCACCTGGAGGGCTGGCTGAAGGGCGGTTACGCGAACGGTGGCGACGGACAGGACGCACGTTGGTATGGCGTGGCAGGCGGCCAGTTGAACATTACCGATACCTGGGGCGTGGTGCTGGAAGGCCAGTTCGACAAGGACGCGTCCGAGTACCGGGCCGGCGTGCGCGCCAGCTTCTAGTCGTGCTTCCCGCTGCGCGGGGGGCTATCGGGGGACGGCGCTGACGCGCCGTCCTTTTTTTGGGCTGGCTACCGGGATGGCTTGAGAGCCTGCGGTTGGTTCTGCTTGGGGCGGATCGGGGCGGGGGGAGCGCGAAACACGCCGTTAACCCATCCATGGGGGCTCGTAGGCGCCTTGCTCGTGTGCGCAATCCTGCGCACACGGCAAGACCGGGGTTGGGCGTCCTGCCCAACCCGCCCGAGGCATGCCTCGGGCCCATGGCGCCTGCGGTTCTGCGCCGCCCCCGCTCCCCAACGCTACAGACATCTCCAGCGCCTTCTCGTCCCGCCGGGTAGCCGGGAGAAGAAAGATCAAGTTCAAATTCAAGTTCAAGAACAAAAGCCGAAGCAGGAGCTTCGGCTTTTGCTTTTGCTTTTGCTTTTGCCCTTGCTCCCGCCTTGGGGTTTGACGCGTCCGCGCCCGCTGGAAACTGTCTGGGGAGGACGGAGGGGTTGCGCAGGACCGCAGGCGCCATGGATGGCGCCTACGAGCCTTATCTGATGGAAATCTGGCAGCGTAGGTGTCGAGAGCCGGCGTGGGCCGCCGTATGAGCCTGGATCTCGACGATCGCCGTGTAGCTTGGCGCCCACGCCGGATTCTCCCTTGATCCGCCCGAACAGTTGCTGGAGCTGGACAC
>NZ_CP025995.1:414350-627648 GCF_003086675.1 Stenotrophomonas sp. ZAC14D2_NAIMI4_7 | reverse complement strand
ACTGGCAGTGCTGAAGTCGATGAAAGGGGTTGGCCCGGCACTGCAGGCGGTGCTGGCCAGCTACCTGCCTGAGTTGGGGCAGATCAGCGGAAAGGCCATTGCCAGCCTGGTCGGCGTAGCGCCGATCTCCCACGACAGCGGAACCATGCGAGGGAGACGAAGCATCCACGGCGGCAGGGCCGAGATCCGCCAGGTGCTTTACATGGCGGCCATGTCTGCCATGCGACATGAGCCGCGGTTGCGGGACTTTTACCGGTCGCTGCGGGCCCGCGGCAAGGAAGGGAAAGTGGCCATCGTGGCCGTGATGCGGAAGATGCTGGTCATTCTCAACGCCCGCGTGCGCGACGCCTCAAGCGGACCGATCCCCGCTTGAGGCACGCCCAGGGCGCACGGCAGCGGCTGCCGGCCGGCAGCCGGCTTTGCCGTGCCTGTCTGCCAGACGGCCAAAATCCCATCCCACAACACAGTTGCTACAAGGACGTACTTGCGGCGTGTCCTGCGCGGCCCCTCCGTCCTCCCCATCCCAGCATCAACAAGGCGCCCAACACCTCAACCCCGCGCTTTCGCCGGATTCACCAGATTCCCGAAGAAGATCGCGTTGATCAGCAGGCGATCCGTGCCGTGCCAGTACTTGCGGTGCGCCGGATCATCGGCAAACAACACCACGTTGCCCTGCCCCTGCGCCGATACCAGCAGCCAGGCACTTCCCGCCACGCGGCTGCGGTTGCGCTCGGACAGATAACCGTTCACCCGCGGCGGGCTGTCGATGCGCACCACCGTGGAGAACGGATTGGCACTGGGCTGCAACACCACAGCATTTTCCTTGTTTACCGCCAGCGGCCGGCGCGGTACGCCGAAGGCCAGCGGATGCGAGGTATCGGCGTCGGCGCTGAGGATGTTGCCGCTGACCCGTTCGATCGCGGCGATGTCGCGCTGGTCGCCGAACGCGCGACGGCTCTCGTCGGCGGCGTCTTCATCCTTGCCCAGCGTTTCGCCCTCGGCCAGCTTCTGCTCGATCGCCCACTTCGAGGCGCTGCCGTAGGTGACCAGCGAACCGCCCGCCTGCACCCAGCGCTTCAGCGCGGCCACCGCCGCAGCGTCCACGCCAGCGTAGTTGCCGCCGGACAGCACCAGCGTGGTGTAGCGATCCAGCGTCACCTTGCCCAGCTGCTGCGGGTCCAGCTTGCTGGCCGGCAGATGCAGTTGCTGGTCCAACAGGAACCACGCCGAGCCGATCTCGGTCGCGGTTACGCCCTCGCCCATCACCAGCGCGACCGCCGGCTTGCGCAGTGCCTTGACACTGTCGCTGCCCAGATCGATGCCATCGCGGCTGCGGCCGCTGGCCAGGGCGTGGGCCTGTACGCCGGCGTTGCGCGTGGCCGCGTTCACTGCGTCCAGCAGTGCCGCACCCTGCAGCGACTGCCCCGCCACGGGAATCACGATGCTGCCTGCGGCGAAGGCCACATCACCCTGCGCCGTGCCCGCGGTGAATGGCTTGAACGCGGCACGCGCCAGCACGCCCTTGCCCTGCAGTTCGGCCAGGGCACGGCCGGCGTTGTAGTCACGCCAGTCAATGACATAGGCGAACGTCGCCTGACCACCGACCACACCACCGCCTGCGGCCGGCAGTTCGGTCACCGCGGCACCGCCCTCGATGCGGCTGCGGCTGCCGGCGAAGGCCACGCCATAGGCCGGCGCGATCGCATAGCTGGTGCTGCCGTAGAACACATCGCCCTTGATCGGCGGGGTTTCAGCGAAGATCGAATGCACCAGGCGGAACTGCGCCTGCTGCACCGGCACCACGTAGGCGCTGCCTGCGCTGAAGGTCTGGCCATCGACGGTGACATCGCGCGGCAGCGCCTGCACATCGATCCGGTGCAGCAGCAACAGCTCAAGCAAACGACGGGTCAGCGCTGGATCATGTGCATCGCCGAACACGAAGCTCTTCACCGGCTGCTGGCCGGCCTGCTTCAGTGCGCTCTGGAAGAAGGTCTTCTGCAGATCGAACAGACCACTGCGCTCGGTCACTGCACCGCGCACCGTGCCCAGGCCGGTGGCGACCTGGTTGCGGATGGTGAAGGGGAAGGTGAGCAGACCGTTCACCGATTCCTGCACGCGCCCACGCGAGCTGGCCTGTTCCACCGTGACCCCCACCGCACCATGAAAATCGGGGTAGGTGGAGCCGTAGACCGGGGAGAAGTTGTCGTAGTTTTCGCCGGTGTAGTACAGCGAGCCCAACGCATCCAGCGACTGCGCGTGGTACTTGGCCAGGGTCTTGTTGAATTCATACGAGGCCGCCGGGATCAGCGGGCTGTGCATGCTCTTCGGCGACGGCTCGAAATAGTAGGTGTTGTCCTTGCCCATCTCGTGGAAGTCGATCTGCACGTTCGGGTACCACTGGTGGAACACCTCCACCTTCGGTCGCGAATCGCGCTGGGTCAGGGCCAGCCAGTCACGGTTGAGATCGGTGAAGTAGTGGTTGGTGCGGCCCTGCGGGAAGGGCTCGACGTGTTCCTTGTCGGCCGGGTCGGCCGAAGCCGGGTCCGAGGCCCAGGCGTTGTGCCAGTTGGCGGCGCGATCGCGGCCATCGGGGTTCTGCGCCGGGTCGAACAGCACCACCGCCTGCTGCAGCCACTGCTGGGTTTCGGCGCTGCGGTTGGCCACCAGGTAGTAGGCGGTCAGCATGGCCGCTTCACCGCTGGACGTTTCGTTGCCGTGCACGCTGTAGCCCAGCCACACCACTACCGGGCTGTCACCGGCGGCGCTGCGCGGCTGCGCCGGATCGACCAGGGTCGCGTGCTGCTGGCGGATCTGCTCCAGCCGGCCCTGGTTGCTGGCGGCGGTGACGGTGGCGATCAGCAGCGGGCGGCCTTCGTAGCTGCGACCGATTTCGCGCACGCTGATCTTGTCCGAATGGCGCGCCAGCTCCTGGAAATAGGCCACCAGCTGGTCATGCCGGGTGAAGCGGCTGCCGATCGGATAGCCCAGGAACTGTTCCGGGGTCGGAATGCTGGCGTCGAAGGCCGCAGCTTCACTGGCCTGCGGGAAGAAGTAGGCGCTCTGCGCATGGGCCACGCTGGGCGCGGCGAAAACAGTGGCGGCGGCGATCAGCAGCGGCAGTACGGTACGGCGATGCAAGGACACGGTGTTTTCCCGGAATGCAGGGCAGCGCGACCGGCCAGTACTGGCCGGTCGCGGCCGGTGGTTCAGAAGCGGTAATCGAAACCGACGGTGAAGTAGCGTCCGCGCAGGTCGTACTGGCTGAAGTCGTAGGGCGCTCGGATACCGGGGAACGAGGCGTCGTACGGCGGCTCCTTGTCCGCCAGGTTCTGCACCTTGGCGTACAGGGTCAGCTGCTCGAAGCCGGTGTAGGCCAGGTACAGGTCCAGCTGGTTGTAGGCATCCACGCGATCCTGCACGGCGGCGGCCGCGGTACTGGCCTTCTGGTCGTAACCGCTGGTGTAGTACCAGGTCAGCGCGGCCTTTACGTCGGCATAGCGCCAATCCAGCGTGGTGGTGGCCTTGTTCTTGGGCAGGGTGGCGCCCAGGTTGCTGCCGGCGTAGTCCACCAGCGGGCCGCCGACCACGGTCGGGCGACGGTAGTCACGCACGTGGGTGAAGGCGCTGGACACGGTGAAGTCGCCGAACGATTCGGTGGGAATGCGCTGGCGCAGTTCCACGTCGATGCCCGAGGTCTTCAGGCTGCTCAGGTTCTGGTAGCGGTTGTAGACCGCCAGCAGCTTGCCGCGGTCGTCGCGCAGCACCGCGCCAGGCACATTGTCGGTCACCAGGGTCTGGCTGTTGTTGGTGCCGACCAGGTTGTCCAGCTCGATCTTGTAGTAGTCCACGCTCAGGTTGGTGTTCGACCAGGGCGACAGCACGAAGCCCAGGTTGTAGCTGCGGGTGCGCTCGGGCTTCAGATCGTTGTTGCCGACGGTAAAGAAGGTGGGGTTCTGCCGCGAGCCCGGCACGTCCGGATCACGCGGATCGATCACGCTGCCGTAGGAAATGCTGGTGCTGTTCGAGTTTTCCGACAGCGACGGCGCGCGGAAGCCCTTCGAGGCCGAGGCGCGCACCAGCAGGATGTCCAGCGGCTGCCAGCGCAGGCCCAGCTTCGGCGAGAACGCATCGCCGAAATCGCTGTAGTGGTCGGCGCGCGCAGCGGCGGAAAGTTCCAGCGTGGAGGCCAGGGGCACGTTCACTTCCGCATAGGCCGCGGTGACCTTGCGCTCGCCATGCACCTCGGCGATGGCCGGGCGGATCTGCAGGCCGGCGTCGATCTGCCAGGGGTTTTCCGAATCCAGCTTCTCGCGGCGCCATTCGGCACCGGCGGCGAAGCCGATATCACCGGCCCAGGTGCGGCCCAGCGTGCCCGACACCTTGGCATCGATGCCCTGCAGCACCGATTCGGCCGGGCGCAGCGTACTGATGTTGATCGCGTTGATGACGTCGGCCGGGGTGGCCGACGGATTCAACAGGTTGTAGCTGCCCGTGGCCAGCGCGTCGGCCAGTGCCCAGCGGTTGGCGAAGCCGCCGGACACCGTCTCGCGCTCGCTGCTGCGTGCACCGAAGGCGCCCACTTCCCAATCCCAGTTGTCGGTGCTGCCGCGCAGGCCGACCAGGCCGCGGTAGGCCTGAGAACGATTGGTCTTGATGGTGCCGCCCAGGTCGAAGAAGGTGTATTCGATGGGAATGGCGCGGCCATACGGGTTGTACGGGCTGCTGGCCGGCAGGTTGGAGGACACCGGTTCGGCCAGCCCGGTATCGGCATTCAGCGCGAAGCGGCCACTTTCCAGGGTGAAGTACGGGCTGCTGCCGAACCAGGACACGCCCTTGATATCGCTGTACAGCACCTCGCCGAAGGCTTCGACGTTGTCGCTGACGCGGAAGGTGCCGTTGACGTAGGCCTGCCAGCGCTTGGTGGACGGAATAAGGGTGGTGTACGGCGCCTGGTTGAAACCGCAGGTGTTGCCGGCCAGGCCGTCGATCGGCGCGCTGGCCACCAGGGTGGTGCCGGTGGGGCAGTTGCCGTTGGCGTCCAGCATCGGCACCGAGACGCCGTTTACCAGATAGCGTGCGCCCTTGGCCGACCAGCCGTTCCAGCGGCCGCCGGGCTGGTCGCTGTAGATCCCACTCTTGGTCAGGTCGCGCTGGTCCTGGTCCAGGCGATCGCGGTTGTAGCCTTCCAGGCTGACCAGGATGTTGTAGCCATCCTTGTCCAGATCGCCGATGCCGCCGACGAAGTGCAGCTTCTGTTCGTCCAGCCCGCCCTGGTCGGCGGTGCCGGTACTGCCGCCGACTTCGGCGCCCTGGAAGTTCTGCCGGGTGATGATGTTGACCACGCCGGCCACCGCATCGGAGCCGTACACGGCCGAGGCGCCATCCTTGAGCACTTCGATGCGTTCAACGGCCACCAGCGGCAGCGCGTTGAGGTTGACGAAGGTGTCTGACAGGCCGCCGGCCGGGAAGCCGTAGTTGGCCAGGCGACGGCCGTTCAGCAGTACCAGCGTGTTCTTCTGCGAAAGACCGCGGAGGCCGATGCCGGCCGAACCCGAGGCCCAGCCGTTGTTGGTGGTTTCGTTGGCGGCGTTGCCGGTGTTGGCCGAGATCGAGCGCAGCACGTCGGCCACGGTGGCCTTGCCGCTGGCCTGCAGCTGCTCGTGGCCGATCACCTGCACGGGATTGGAGGCTTCGGTGTCCGAGCGCTTGATGTTGGAACCGGTAACGCGCACGGCGGCCAGGGTGCTGGCCTCGCCGCTGGCGTCGGTGGAGGTGTCGGCCGCCGCGGACAACGGCGTGGCCAGGGCAGCCGCGAGGGCCGCTGCAAGGAGGGTGTTCTGGGGCATGACGTTCGTGGGGTGGTGGTGACGACAAGTTCCGCAGTAGTCCATGCCTGGCCTGCTGCGGACCAATAACATCTCTTCATACGGATATAAGAGAAGCTAACATCTCTTTATCAAGATGGAAATGAAATGTTTACATCAGCAACCGATGCCAGGGGGTCAGCGCGCGGCGGGCGGCGTACAATCGCGGCATGGAAATCTTCAAAGTCTTCATGCTCGAGGCGGCGCACCGCCTCCCCAACGTGCCGCCGGGGCACAAGTGCGCGCGCCTGCACGGCCACTCCTTCCGGGTGGAACTGAAGGTGGAAGGCGAGCCCGGCGCGCAGACCGGCTGGATCATGGATTTCGGTGACGTGAAAGCGGCCTTCCAGCCGATCTACGAGCGCCTGGACCACCACTATCTGAACGACATTCCCGGTCTGGAAAACCCCACCAGCGAGAACCTGGCCGTGTGGATCTGGAATGAGCTGAAGCCGGTACTGCCCGCGCTGAGCGAGATCACCGTGCACGAAACCTGTACCTCCGGCTGCCGTTACCGGGGCCCGGGCGGCTGATCAAGCCATTGATCCTGAAGGTATTTTGAAGGCGCCTCGGGCGCCTTCGTTATTTTTGTTGCAATGCCGCATGATCGGCGTATGCTGCATTGCATCAACTTCTTCGACGCAGCCATGGCCAACGCCTTCGCCGATCGTTTCAGTGATGCCACCCGCCAGCTGGCGGCGGCCGCCACCCGTGCAAACCGGATGGCGCTGGAGAACGCAGAAAGCATGTTCGGCGTGCAGTTGAAGGTGATGGAACGCAACCTGACCGCGACCGGCGGCTGGCTGGGCGAACTGGCCCGCAGCGAGGACCCGGCAGGCTTGCTGCCCAAGGGCGCACAGCTGTGGCAGGACAACCTGCAGCGGCTGGGCCAGGCCCAGCAGGACATGGTCGATCTGGGCCTGCAGGCCGGAAAGGCCTGGTCTGAACTGGTACAGGGCCACAACGAATCCCCGGCGGACGCCACGGCCAACAGCCACTGACGTTACGCCCACGCTCATTGCATGGGTCCCTCCCCCCATGCAATCCGGACCCGGCAGATCCCTCCCTCTGCCGGGTCTTTTTTTGCCTGCGGTTCGGCCAGGCGCGTCAGCTGACCGCGCTGTCCGCACGTGGCAGGCTGAACACGAACAGTGCCCCCTGCGCGCTGTCACGCAGTTCGATGCGGCGGCCATGCAGCTGCACGATGCGCTGCACGATCAACAGACCCAACCCACCGTTGTCGCCACGCCGCGCGCCCAGCGCTGCCGGTGCCTGGAACAGGCCATCGCGCAGCGCCGGTGCCACGCCGGGACCATCGTCGGCCACGCTCACCTGCACGCTGTCCTCGGTGGCGCGCAGGGTCAGCGTGACCTGCCCCCCGTCCGGCGCGTGGCGCAGCGCATTGTCCAGCAGGTTGGTCAGCACACGTTCCACCAGGCCCAGGTCGGCGCGCACCAGCGGCAGGCCCTGCGGCACGTCGGCGTGCAGCCGCTGCCCGCGTGCCTGTGCCGCCAGTTCGAACTTCTGCAGTACGTCCTGCACCAGCTCGGGCAGCGCGAACACTTCCCATTCCAGGCGCACTTCTCCGTGTTCCAGCCGCGCCAGTTCGAACAGCGCGCGTGCCAGCCGGCCCACCTTCGCGCTCTGCGCCAAGGCGATGCCCAGATAGCGGCGGCGTTCATCCGGCGCCAGCGTGGCCTCCTTCAGCGCCATGGTTTCCAGATAACCATGCAGCGACGACAGCGGGGTGCGCAGATCGTGCGAGATGTTGGCCACCAGTTCGCGCCGCTGCAGATCCTGCTGGCGCAGCTGTTGCCACTGCTCGCCCAGGCGCTGCGCCATCTGCGCATGGGCATGCTCGAGGATCTTCAGTTCATCGCGCTCGCCAGAGCGCAGCGGTGCCAACGGCGGCAGCACGGACGGCGCGTCGATGTCGAACGCCTGGATGCGCCGGGTCAGCCGCCGCAGCGGCCGGGTGACCCAGTAGAACGCCAGCAGGCCGGCCAGTACGCCCAGGCTGCCGACCAGCACGATCGACCACAGCGTAGTGTTCCACTGGCTGCTGGCGGCCAGATCGTCGGCCAGCATCTGCCGGTGCTCGCCCACCAGCACCACGTACACGTAGCCGGCCGGGCGCCCCTGCACCACCAAGGGCGCCACGCTGAATACCTTGCGGCCGCGCTCGCTGCGTGGATCGTCGCCCAGGATCGGCAGCGGCGCGCCCGCCAGCAGCCGGCGCAGCGGCGCCACATCCACGCGGTCACGCCGCAGGTGGCCGCTGGGTGCATCGTGGCCCAGGATCCGGCCCTGCTCGTCCAGCAGGTACACCTCCACGCTGGGGTTGACCGCCATCAGCTGGCCGAACAGTGCGCGCACGGCGGCATCTCGCATGCCGCTGGTGTCCATCAGTTCGCTGCGCTGGGCGATGTGCTCGGCCAGGCCCAGCGAAAGCCGCTGCACCACTTCCTGTTCGTGCCGGGTGTTGGCGCGCATCTGCAACGCCAGCAACGCCATGCAGCACACCAGCATCAGCGCGGCGATCACCGCCGCCAGTTTCTGCCACAGGTTCGGCGTGATCATGCGCCCGCCCCGGCCGGGTCCACCAGCTTGTAGCCGCGGCCCCACACGGTCAGCAGCCGGCGCGGGTTCGCCGGGTCGGTTTCAATCTTGCTGCGCAGGCGGTTGATATGGGTGTTCACCGTGTGCTCGTAACCATCGTGCTGGTAGCCCCAGACCTGGTTCAGCAGTTCCATGCGGGCGAACACCTGGTCGGGGTGGCGGGCAAAGAACAGCAGCAGGTCGAACTCACGCGGGGTCAGTTCCAGCGCGTTGCCTTCCACCGAGGCGGTGCGCGCCACCGGGTCCAGCCGCAGCCCGCCCAGATCGATCGCACCGGCATCGATGCGGGCGCTTTGTGCCATGGCTTCGGCACGGCGCAGCAGCGCGCGCACCCGCGCCACCAGCTCGGGCATGGAAAAGGGTTTGGCCAGGTAGTCATCGGCGCCCAGCTCCAGGCCAACGATGCGCTGGGTCTCGCTGCCGCGCGCACTGATGATGATGATCGGCACGTAGCGCGCCATCGACCGTGCACGTTGGCAGACCTGCAGCCCGTCCACGCCCGGCAGCATCACATCCAGCACCAGCGCGTCCCACGGGCCATCCTGTTCCAGCAGGTGCAGGCCGGCATCGCCGGTGGCCGCGTGCATCACCTCATAGCCTTCGTCGGCCAGGTGCATGCGCAGCAGATCAGCGATATGGGCATCGTCTTCGACGATCAGGACGCGTTTTGCGGACATCGGCAGCTCGTGGCCAGTGGGGAGGCTGCCCGCATTGTGGCGCGGGAAGGCGGCCGATACCTCACGAAAAATTGAATCCTGCGTGAGGATTCGTTGACCCGGGCGGGCGCAGCATGGCCCCGTCGCCCCTTCCCGGAGTCCGCCATGCCCCTCACCCGACGCCACCTGCTGGGTCTGGGCGGTGCCGCCACCGCCGCTGGCCTGCTCGGCCTGGCCGCCTGCAGCCGGGCCACGCCTGCGGCCGCGGAGGCGCGTCCGCAACGCCAGTTTGAAGTGATGCGCAGCGATGCCGAATGGCGCCGCCTGCTGACCCCGGCGCAGTACGCGGTGCTGCGGCAGCAGGCCACCGAACGTGCCGGCAGCAGCCCGCTGGACCGCGAGCACCGCAGCGGCACCTTCGTCTGCGCCGGCTGCGGCCTGCCGTTGTTTTCCTCGTCCACCAAGTTCGACAGCGGCACCGGCTGGCCCAGCTTCTGGGCGCCGCTGCACAACGCCGTGGGCGAGGACCGCGATACCACCTTCGGCATGCTGCGGGTGGAAGCGCATTGCCGGCGCTGCGGCGGCCATCTGGGCCACGTATTCAACGACGGCCCGCGTCCCACCGGGCTGCGCTACTGCATGAACGGGGTGGCGCTGCTGTTCCAGCCCGGCCCGGCCCGGCAGGACGCCGCCGGTGGCTGGCGCGTGCCCGTGGGTGCCTCTTCTTCTGCTGCAGGAGCCTGACCATGCTGTTGTTGTTGCTGTCTTACCTGGGCGGTGCCCTGACCCTGCTCAGCCCGTGCATCCTGCCGGTGCTGCCGTTCGTGTTCGCGCGCGCCGACCGGCCGTTCCTGCGCAGCACCCTGCCGCTGCTGCTGGGCATGGCACTCACCTTCACCATGGTGGCCAGCCTGGCCGCGGTCGGCAGCCAATGGGTGGCGCAGGCCAACCAGATCGGGCGCTGGGTGGCGCTGGCACTGATGGCGCTGTTCGCGCTGGCGCTGCTGTGGCCGCGGCTGGCCGACCACCTGCTGGCACCGTTCCAGCGCGTGGGTGCGCGCTTGAGCGCGCGTGCTGATGCCGCCGATGCCTCCGGCCGCGGTGGCGCCGGTACCTCGCTGCTGATCGGCATCGCCACCGGCCTGCTGTGGGCGCCCTGCGCCGGCCCGATCCTGGGGCTGGTACTGACCGGCGCCGCCCTGCATGGCGCCAGCGTGGGCACCAGTGCCCTGCTGCTGGCCTATGCACTGGGTGCGATGACCGCGCTGGCGCTGGCGGTGTGGGTGGGTGGGCGTGTGTTCCGTGCGTTGCAGGCGCGGTTAGGCCTGGGCGACGCCGTGCGCAAGGCGCTGGGCGTTGCCGCGCTGCTGGCCGTGGTGGCCATCGGCCTGGGCTGGGACACCGGCCTGCTGACCCGCCTGTCCACGGTCAGCACCGCACGCATCGAACAGGGTCTGCTGGATGCCGTGCCCGGCGCGCAACCTTCGCCGCCGTCGATGATGATGTCGGCCAGCGCGGCTGCGGCCGATGCACCGTTGCCCATGGAAGGCACCCTGCCCGCACTGACCGGCGCCACCGGCTGGTTGAACAGCCCGCCGCTGGACCGCGAGCAGCTGCGCGGCAAAGTCGTGCTGATCGATTTCTGGACCTACTCGTGCATCAACTGCCTGCGCGCCATGCCCTACGTGCACGAGTGGGAACGCCGCTACCGCGACCACGGCCTGGTGGTTATCGGGGTGCATACGCCGGAGTTCGCCTTCGAGCGTGACCCGCGCAACGTCATGAAGGCGGTGCAGCAGCTGAAGGTTGAGTACCCGGTGGCGCTGGACAACCAGTACGCGATCTGGCGCGCGTTCAACAACAACTACTGGCCGGCGCACTACTTCGTGGATGCGCAGGGCAACATCCGTGCGCACCAGTTCGGCGAGGGCAACTATGCGCATTCCGAACAGGTGATCCGTCGCCTGCTGACCGAGGCCGGGCAGACCGATCTGCCGGCACCGGCCGACCCCGCTGCCGCCGACCTGCAGGGCGTGGCCGCGCAGGCCGACATGGGCAACCTGCGTTCGCCGGAAACCTACCTGGGCCATGCGCGTGCCGAACAGTTCGCCTCGCCCGGCGGCCAGCACGACGACACGCCGTTCGACTACACCCTGCCCGCTGCGCTGCAGTTGAACCATTGGGGGCTGGCCGGGCGCTGGACGGTAAGCGATGAAGCGGCGCAACTGGAACAGAGCGGCGGTCGCATCGGCTTCCAGTTCCATGCACGCGACCTGCATCTGGTGCTGGCCCCCGGCGCGGATGGGCGCCCGGTGCGCTTCCGCGTGCTGCTGGATGGCAAGCCGCTGCCCGCCGCCGACGCCGGCGCGGATGTGCGCGCCGATGGCAGCGGCGTGGTCGACGAACACCGGCTGTACCAGTTGGTGCGCCAGCGCGGTTCGGTAACGCCGCACCGTTTCGAGATCGAGTTCCTTGATGCGGGCGTGCAGGCCTACGCCTTTACCTTCGGTTGAACCGGGAGGATGCGATGAAGCTGTCCTTTGAACAGGGAATTGCCGCCGGCGTGGCCGGTCTGGTTGCCAGCGCGCTGGTGGCCGGGGTGCTGTTGCTGGACCGGGGTGCCGTGGCCGCCCCGGTCGATGGTCCGGCGCCCATGGCCTTGCCCGCGCCGACCGGTGCGGCCGCCTTCGCCGACGATGCCACCCATGCCAGCGTGGTGTTTGCCGGCGGCTGTTTCTGGGGTGTGCAGGGCGTGTTCCAGCACGTGAAGGGTGTGAGCAATGCCGTGTCCGGCTATGCCGGTGGCAGCGCCGCCAACGCGCGCTACGAGCGGGTCAGCCGCGGTGATACCGGCCATGCCGAAGCAGTGAAGGTGGACTACGATCCGCGCCAGGTCAGCTACGGTCAGCTGCTGCAGGTGTTCTTTGCGGTTGCACACGACCCGACCCAGTTGAACCGCCAGGGCCCGGACCATGGCAGTCAGTACCGCTCGGCGATCTTCAGCGACGATGCCCGCCAGCTGGCTGCCAGCCGCGCCTATGTCGGCCAGTTGCAGCAGACCGGTGTGTTCCGCGCGCCGATCGTCACCCAGATCGCCAGCGGCCAGCGCTTCTACCCGGCCGAGGCCTACCACCAGAACTACATGGTCAACTACCCGCAGGCGGCCTATATCCGCTACTACGACGCACCGAAGCTGGCCGCGCTGGGTCGTCAGTTCCCGGCGCTGTACCGCCGCCAGCCCGCGCTGGTGCCGATGCGTTGATGCCACCGTAGCGTCGAACCCGCGGCAAAAAAAAGCGCACGGCCACCAGGACCGTGCGCTGCGAAAGTTCGGCCCTGCCCCGATCAGGCCGGGCCGACAGCAACATGCTAGGCTGGCGGGCATGACGGGTACAGAGCCAGACCATGGGCAGAACGATGGATACAGATGAGCAGGCCGGCGTGGCCGCGCCCCGCTACCAGCGCCTGTCCGACGAGCTGGCCGAAGCCATCCATGGCGGGCGGTTACCGGTGGGCAGCCGCCTGCCCTCGCTGCGGCAGATGGCCTTGCAGCGCCGGCTGAGCCTGAACACCGTGATCGCCGCCTACCGGCAACTGGAAGATGCCGGTCTGGTGATCCCGCGCCCCAAGGCCGGCTTCGAGGTGGCGCCACGACTGTCCGCGCCGCAGCGCTCGCTGCGTGACGCGCCGTCGGCCCCCACCGCACCGCAGCAACACGCGCTGATGGCGCGGGTGCTGGCCGCGCAGCAGCGCCCCGGCGTGGTCGATCTGGCGTTCGCTGGCCCCCGCGGGCGCCAGTTCTACCCCGGCGCGCAGCTGGCCCGGCACACGGCGCAGGTGCTGCGCCACGGCCAGCACACGCTGGAAACCTACGCACGCACCAACGGCTCACCGCGGTTGCTGGCGCAGATCGTGCGCCGCGGACCGCGCATGGGCCTGCACACGCATGCCGAACGGCTGCTGCTGACCCACGGTGCAATGGAGGCGCTGCAGCTGGCCTTGCGCGCGGTGGCTGAGCCCGGCGATGCGGTAGGCATCGAGGCGCCGTCCTACTTCAATCTGTACCCGCTGCTGGCCAACCTGGGCCTGCGTGCCATCGAAATTCCCACCCACCCGCAGCACGGGCTGAACGTGGACGCACTGGCCACCCTGCTGGACCACACCGCGCTGGCGGCCGTGGTGGTGATGCCCACCGTGCACAACCCGCTGGGCTGCAGCATGCCGGTGGCCGAAAAGCAGCGCCTGGCCGAGCTGGTCAATGCCCGCCAGTTGCCGCTGATCGAAGATGCGGTGTACGCCGAACTGCAGTTCAGCGAGCCACCGGCGCCGCTGCTGAAGGCCTTCGATCGCGACGGCTGGGTGATGGTGGTGGGCGGCTTCTCCAAGACGCTGGCGCCGGACTACCGCATCGGCTGGCTCGATGGCGGGCGCTTCGCTGAACGCATCGCGCTGCTGAAATTCCAGAGCACCGGCGGCGAGCCGCAGTTCCTGGCCGATGCCGTGGCCGCATATCTGGAAGGCGGTGGCTACGAGCACCACCTGCATCGCATGCGCCGGCTGTACCGCGAACAGGTGGGCCGACTGCGGCAACTGGTGGCCGAGCATTTCCCGGCCGGCACGCGCGCCACCGAGCCGTCGGGCGGGTTCCTGCTGTGGCTGGAAGTGCCCGGCGTGGACACCGGCGAGCTGTTCGAACGCGCGTTGCAGCAGGACATCGTGTTCATGCCTGGACATGTCTACTCGCGCGGCGCCCGCTACCGCCATTGCCTGCGGCTGTCGTGCTGCCAGAGCCTGGATGCACGGTTCGTCGGCGCAGTGGAACGGTTGGGCGCGATCGCGCGGGAGTTGGCGGCGCGTTGATGCGCGATCGCCGGGCATGGCCCGGCGCTACCGTCATGCGTCGCGCAGATGGGTGCCCAGCTGTGCGCCATCGGCACCGGGCAGATGGGGAAGCCGGCCCCAGCAGGGCATCGGCAGGCGCTGCACCAGCGTGGCCATGTTCTCGTCCTGGCGCTGCATCCCCGGATCGATGTGGTTGCCGATCCAGCCCAGGCACTCCACCCCGGCCGCCTGCAGCGATTGCGCAGTCAGCCGCGCATGGTTCACGCAGCCCAGGCGCAGGCCGACCACCAATACCACCGGCAGCCGCAGCGCACGCACCAGGTCGAGCTGGTCCAGGTCTGCCGACAGCGGCGCCATCCAGCCGCCGACGCCTTCGACCACCACGGTATCGGCGGTGGCGCGCAGGCGCTCGAAGGCCGCCACGATCGGCGCCAGCTGCACCTGCACGCCGTCTTCGGCGGCGGCCAGCTCCGGCGCCAGCGGCTGCCGCAGCGCATACGGGTTCAGATCGGCATAGGCCGGCACCGGCACACTGGCCGCCTGCAGCGCCAGCGCATCGTCGTTTCGCAGCCCCTGCCCCAGGTCCTGGCTGCCACTGGCCACCGGCTTCATGCCCACCGCGCGCAGGCCACGCCGGCGCAGCGCGTGCAGCAGCGCGGTACTGGCCGCGGTCTTGCCGATCTCGGTATCGGTGCCGGTGACGAACAGCGCCGGTGGCAACACGGTGGGCAACGGCATGGCAAGGGCTCCAGCAGGGCAACAGAGCGTTCATTATCGCTGGCCCGGCGCGCTTGCTAGACTGCGGCCATGTTCGCCAACGCCTCGCTTACCGGCAGCAAGCCGGAACAATACGCCCAGCTGCTGGAACAGGCCCGTGGCCTGGTCTACGGCGAGACCGACCGCATCGCCAATGCGGCCAACCTCTCCGCACTGGTCTACCACGCCCTGCCCGACCTGAACTGGGTGGGCTTCTACCTGTACGACGGCAAGGAGCTGGTCGTCGGCCCGTTCCAGGGCCTGCCCGCCTGCGTGCGCATTCCGCTGGACAAGGGTGTGTGCGGTGCCGCCGCCAGCCAGCGCGTGACCCAGCGCGTGGAGGACGTGGATGCCTTCCCCGGCCACATCGCCTGCGATTCGGCTTCGCGTTCGGAACTGGTGGTGCCGCTGCTGCGCGGCGATGAACTGATCGGCGTGTTCGACATCGACAGCCCCAAGGTCGCCCGCTTCGATGGCGACGACCAGGCCGGCCTGGAAGCCATCGCGCGCGCGTTCGTGGAGGCGTTGGGATGAGCGCGGCCAAGCTGCGCAACATCGGCCCGAAGAGTGCGGCCTGGCTGCGCCAGGTCGGTCTGCGCAGCCGCGAAGACCTGGTCGCGCTGGGCGCGGTCGGGGCTTTCGTGAAGGTCAAGCGGGCCGGCTTCAAGCCCAGCCTGAACCTGCTTTATTCGCTGGAAGGCGCGCTGCTGGACTGCCACTGGCAGGAGCTGAGCGAACCGCAGCGCGAGGCGCTGGTACAGGACTACGAAGCACGTATTGCCGCACACCCGTTGAAGGCTGCGGGCCCGGCCTCGGGCCCGGTGCACGAGCAGCGCTTCGATGACGGCGACGACGACGGCAACGAGGCCGACAGCACCGACGAAGATTGAGGCCGCCGCGCTCGCCGGGCATGGCCCGGCGACGCCCTCAGGGCTGCTGCAGCTCCAGCAGTTCCCCCACCAACCCCACTTCACCACGCTCGACCCACACCCGCAGGCGCGTGCCGTGGTCGATGCGCAGCGCCCAGCACAGCGACAGCGGCAGGCCACAGACCAGCGACAGGACCATCCGCAGCGGCCCGCCATGACTGACCACCACGGTCGGCGTGGCGTCCTCGTCGTCCAGCAGACGGTCCAGCGCACGCGCGATGCGGCGCTCGAAATGCCCCCAGCTTTCGCCATGCGGCGGTGGGAAGGCATGCGGATCAGCATGGAAGGCGGCCAGCGCATCTTCCGGCAGATCAAACAGGCTCTGCCCGTCCCAGTCACCGAAATCCAGTTCCTCCCATTCCTCGTCGGCGTCAACATCCAGCCCGCGCGGCGTGGCCAGCGCCATGGCGGTGTGCAGCGAACGCAGGCGCGGTGAACTGATCACCCGCTGCCATTCCTGCGCGGCGTAGGCATCGACCAGTTCCTGCGGCAGACGGGCCAGCTGCGGTGGGTCGGTGCGGCCGTCCAGGAATTCATCGCGACCATTGGCGGCGTGGCGGACCAGATCGAGGATCATGCGCAGGTCCTGTGCGGGCAGCGCGGAAACAGCGGGAAACAGCGGGACATCGGCAACGGCACCACGGGAGCGAGACAGTATTCTACGGGCAGTCGAGCAAGCTCGACTCTACTCGTTGCCGGGGATGCCGTAGACTGCGCGCACTTCCAGGTGACCTGTGGCCTTGGCTGGCAGGTTGAAACGGGAAGCCGGTGACGCGTGGCAACACGCCAGGCCGGCGCTGCCCCCGCAACGGTAAGCACGTCAGTTCCAGGCAACACGCCACTGTGCCGCGCGCACGGGAAGGCGCCTGGACGATGGCCCAGGTGCCATCAGGCGGCAAGCCCGGAGACCGGCCCGGAAGCCTCAGGTCGCGATGCGGTGGGCATGGCGCTGGATGACTGCGGCGCGAGCTGCGGCATCGGCGCGTGCCTGCCCTCGTGGCTCCTCCCCTTCGCCGCGCGGGCGTGCGCGGCACCCGGAGTTCCCCCGATGAAGCCGCAGTCCCGATTGCTGTCCCTGGCCGTCCTGGCCACCCTGCCCACGCTGGCGATGGCCGATGAAGCCGCCGAGGCGCTCGACCCGATCCTGGTCACCGCCACCCGCACCCCGATCGCCCTGCAGGACAGCATCGCGCCGGCACAGGTGATCGACCGCGAACAGATCGAGGCCAGCCAGGCCACCTCGCTGCAGGAACTGCTGGCCGGCCGCGCCGGCATCAACCTGACCAATGCCGGCGGCCTGGGCAAGCAGACCTCGCTGTTCCTGCGCGGCACCAATTCCTCGCACACCGTGGTGCTGGTCGATGGCGTGCGCATCAACAGCGCCGACCTGAACCTGGCCATGTTCCAGGACCTGCCGCTGGCGCAGATCGAACGCATCGAGATCGTGCGCGGCCCGCAGTCCAGCCTGTACGGTGCTGACGCCATCGGTGGCGTGATCCAGATCTTCACCCGTCGCAATGCCGGCAGCTTCGCCCCGCACTTCCAGCTGGGCGGTGGCAGCAACGGCCTGCGCCAGGCCAGCGGCGGCATCGGCGGCAGCGGCAGGAATGGCTGGTTCGGCGCCGACATTGCCTACCAGCACAGCGATGGCATCGATGCCTGCCGGGGTTCGGCCACCCTGTTCACCGGCTGCTTCGCCGATGAGCCCGATCGCGATGGCTACCGCAATCTGTCCAAGAGCCTGCGCGGTGGCTACAGCTTCAACGAGCAGTGGACGGTGGAAGGCAGCGCACTGCGCGCCGATGGTGAGAACCACTACGACGGCTACTACAACTATTCGGAAACCCGCCAGCAGGTGCTGGCCGGCAAGGTGCGTTACACGCCCTCCGAGCGACTGGCGCTGACGGCCAACGTCGGCCGCAGCGACAACGAGTCGGACAACTTCGGCGACTTCGGTGTGCGTGGCAGCGCGCAGACGCACCGCGACAGCGCGTCGCTGCAGGCCGACATCGGCGTGGCCGACGGCCAGCTGCTGAGCACCGGCGTGGACTGGAGCGAGGACAACCTGGATGGCAGCAGCGCCGGTTACCTGGTCGACAGCCGCCGCAACACCGGCGTGTTCGTGCAGTACCAGGCGCGCTTCGGCCGCCACCAGCTGCAGGCCAGTGCGCGCAACGACGACAACCAGCAGTTCGGCAACCACGCCACCGGCAGCCTGGGCTGGGCGATGGAACTGGGCCACGGCCTGCGCGTGAACGCCAGCTACGGCACCGCGTTCAAGGCACCGACCTTCAGCGATCTGTACGACCCGTGGAGCGGCGTGCCGACGCTGGATCCGGAAAAATCCAAGAGCGCCAACATCGGCGTTTCCCAGCACGGCCAGGGCTGGCACTGGGGCCTGGATGTGTATGAAACCCGCATCGACGATCTGATTACCTACGACGCGGCCACCTTCATGATGCAGCAGGTGGAGAAGGCGCGTATCCGCGGCGCGGAACTGACCGGTGGCGCAGTGCTGGCCGGCTTCGACATCAACGCGCAGCTCAGCTTCACCGACCCGCGCAACCGCACCGCCGGCAGCGGCCAGTTCGACAACTGGCTGGCGCGCCGCGCACAGCAGACCGCGCGCTTGGACGTGGACCGCCGCTTCGGCGACTTCCGCGCCGGACTGACCGTGCAGGGTGCCGGCAAGCGCTTCGACGATGCCGACAATGCCGTGAAGGTAGGCGGCTACGGTCTGCTGGACCTGCGCGCCGAGTACGCGCTTACCCCGGCGTGGTCGGTGCTGGCACGCGTGGCCAATGTGTTCGACCGCCAGTACGAAACCATTGCCTGGTTCAACCAGCCGGGCCGCGAGTACCAGCTGAGCGTGCGCTACCAGCCGAAGTGATCGGTTGCCGCGCACACGATGGCGCCGGGCCACGCCCGGCGCTATCGATGCATCACGCGGCCGGCAGGTCGGCGGCCAGGCCCGGCAGTTCGCGCAGGTCGTCGATCACCGCCACGGCCTGCGCGGTGTGCAGGTCCAGGCCGCGCGGGTAGCCGTAGCGCACCAGGGCGATCGGCATGCCGGCGTCCTGCGCGGCGCGGTAGTCGGTAAGCGAATCGCCCACCATCAGGCACTGCGCGACCGGCAGACCGAAGTGCGCGGCGATATGCCGCAGCGGTTCACCGCTGGGCTTGCGCTGCGGCAGTGAATCGCCGCCCAGTACCAGTGCAAACGCATCGCCGATGCCCAGGTGCTGCAGCAGCGGCGGCACCAGTGCGGCCGGCTTGTTGGTGCAGATCGCCAGCGGCACCTGCCGCGCACGCAGCTGCGCCAGCGCCTCGGGCACACCGTCGAACAAGCGCGGGCTGCGCAGCAGGCAATCGCGGTAGTGCACCATGAACACCGGCATCACCTGCGCCAGGTCCACTTCGCGACCGGCCGCCTGCACCGCCTGTTCCACCAGCCGCCGCACGCCATCACCGATCCAGCCCAGCACGGTTGCTTCGGCCACGCGTGCCAGCCCGATGTCTTCCAGCGTGCGGTTCAGCGCCTCGGCGATATCGGCAGCGCTGTCCACCAGCGTGCCGTCCAGGTCGAACACAACCAACGGATAGGGATAGGACAAGAGACGGCACCTGTACGACGTGGGCCGCCCAGTGTACTCCTGCGGGTCGGCCGATCCGGTCAGCCGATCCGTCGCGCGCGGGTGGCCAGGAACGCGGGCAGGTAGCGTTCGATCAGCACCCGCGGGCGCGGCTGCCAATCTTCCATGAAGCGCTCGATCACGAACCCTGCGTCCAGCTGGCCGCCGATCAGATCGCCCAGGCTGTGGCCGAACGTCATCGCCTCGCCACGCGCCTGCTTGGCCTGCCGCTCGTCCGCAGGCAGGTCCTCCAGATCGGAATAGGGAATGGCGAAGCGCGGGCGCATCAGGCCCTGCTCGGCCAACGGCGCATCGTCGCTGCCCACGAACAGCACCGGGTTGTAGAAGCTGGCCAGCAGCAGGCCATCACGCGCCAGCACGCGGTGGCACTCGGCCCACACCGGCCGCACATCGGGCACGAACAGGTTGGACACCGGATGGAACACCACATCGAAGCTGCCATGGCCGAAGGCCTGCAGGTCACGCATGTCGCCCTGCACCGCCTGCAGGCGCAGGCCATCGCGTGCGGCCACCGCACGGTCCAGCGCCAACTGCTGCTCGCACAGGTCGAACACGGTCACATCGGCGCCGGCAGCGGCCAGCACCGGCGCCTGCTGGCCGCCGCCCGAGGCCAGGCACAGGATGCGGCGGCCGCGCACATCGCCCAGCCAGTCCAACGGCAGCGCCCGCGGGGTCAGGTGTACCTGCCAGCGCCCCGTGCGGGCGGCGGCGATGGTCCCGGCATCCACCGGCTGCGTTCGTGGCGGCGCCTGCTGCGCGTGCAGATCCCAGGTCGTACGACGGTGATCCCTCACTACCGTTCCATGGTTCATGCGCTCTCCTTGCCCGTCGGTTGCCAGTCGAGGTCCTGGAAGGCCGGATCGTGCTCGAAGCAGCCGGCCAGGAAATCCAGGAATCGGCGCATGATAGCGGGCTGCTGTCGACGCGATGCGTAGACGGCATGAACGCCCAGCTCGTCCAGCTGGTAGTCCGGCAGCACGGCCACCAGCGCGCCACTACGCAGCAGCGGCGCCACCTGGTAGCTGGGCAGCATGGCGATGCCCGCATCGGCGCGTACCGCTTCCACCAGCAGCGATGCCTCGTTCGCACTGATACTGCCGCCCACCGCCACCGACAGCGCGCGGCCATCGCGGTGCAGATGCCAGAGACTGCGGCCCACGTAGTGATGGGTCAGGCAGTTGTGCGCGGCCAGGTGTTCCGGCGCGGTGGGCGTGCCGTGTGCCTGCAGGTACGTCGGGCTGGCGCACAGCACCGACCGGCAGGTGGCCAGGCGCCGCGCGATCAGGCCTGGATCGATCTGGCGCGCGATACGCACCGCCAGGTCCACCCGCTCTTCCACCAGGTTCACCATGCGGTCCACCAGCAGCAGTTCGATGCGCGCGGCGGGGTGACGCTGCACGAATGCCGCCACCGCGCGGGCCAGGTGGCTCTGCCCGAACGACACGCTGGCGGTGATCCGCAACGTGCCGTGCGGTTCGGGATCGTCGCTGGCCAGCTCGCCTTGCAGTTCCTCGCCGATGGCCAGCATCTGCCGGAAGCGCGCCAGTGCCGCCTCACCCGCGGCGGTCAGGCTGATGCGGCGGGTGGTCCGGTGCAGCAGGCGCGCGCCCAGCCAGCCCTCGGCTTCGGCCAGATAGCGGCTGACCATCGCGCGGGACATGTCCAGCACCTCGGCGGCGGCGGTCAGGCTGCCACGCTCGGCCACCTCGACAAACACGGTCATGGCGGTCAATCGGTCCATATGGTCGTTCCATGCAACAAACAAGCGCGTTATACGCTGTTTTTCGAGCAACTGCAGCGGCCTAAAGTGGCCTCGTTCCCACCCCATTCCGCCCCAAGGAGTTCCGCCATGAAGATCGCCCTCGTCGGTGCCACCGGCAACATCGGCCGCCAGATCGCCCGCCACGCGCTTGCCAACGGCCACCAGGTCACGGCCGTGGTCCGCAGTGAAAAGGACCTGCCGGCCGAACTGGCCGGCGCCCAGCTGGCCATCGCCGCGCTGGACGACACCGATGCACTTGCCGCGGTGATTGCCGGTCACGACGTGCTGGCCAGCGCCTATGGCCCGCGCCCGGGTGATGACATCGGCCGCGTGGCCGACGTTGCCGGGCACCTGCTTGATGCTGCGCGCCAGGCCAAGCTGCCGCGCGTGGTGGTGGTCGGTGGCGCTGGCAGCCTGGAGGTGGCGCCGGGCGTGCAGCTGGTCGATACGCCCGACTTCCCCGACGCCTACAAGCCGTACGCTCTGGCGCATCGCGAAGCGCTGAAGCGCCTGCAGGCCGTGGATGACCTGGACTGGACCTTCTTCTCGCCGGCGGCGGAGATCGGCCCGGGCGACGAGCGCGGCCAGTACCGCGTGCAGGCGAAGACCTTCCTCGCCGATGCCAGCGGCCACAGCCGCATCAGCTACGCCGATTACGGTGCCGCGTTCGTGGCCGAGCTGGAAGCGGGCAAGTACCCCAAGCAGATCATCACTGCGGCGTACTGATGACATTGCGCCGGGCCTCGCCCGGCGTCGCGCCCGATTGAAATGCAGCCGAGCATGGGCTCGGCTCTACAAGGACATTGCTATGCGTACTGCTGCCCTGCTTCTTCCGTTCGCGCTGGCCGCGGGTTTCGCCAGTGCACCGCTGCTGGCGGCACCGGCCACGCCGGCGGCCCCCACCACGGCGAAACACTCACAGCTGCACCTGCAGACCTTCCACCCCGGGCCGCAGGCGATGTTCTCGGTGTCTTCGGTGCTGATCGAAGGCCGCCATGAGGCAATCCTGGTCGATGCGCAGTTCGCGGCCAGCGATGCACGTGCACTGGTCGAAAAGATCCGCGCCAGCGGCAAGCAGCTGACCACGATCTACATCAGCCACGGCGATCCGGATTACTACTTCGGCCTGGCCACGCTGCAGGATGCGTTCCCGCAGGCACGCATCGTCGCCACCGCGCAGACCGTCGCCCACATCGAACAGACCCAGGCCGGCAAGCTGGCCTACTGGGGCCCGAAGATGGGTGACGATGTGCCCGCGCGCATCGTCGTGCCGCAGGTACTGGAGGGCGATGCGCTGCAGCTGGAAGGCCAGCGCCTGCCGCTGATCGGCCTGGACGGGCCGACGCCGGACCGCACGGTGCTGTGGGTGCCGTCGTTGCGCGCGATCGTGGGCGGTATTCCGGTGGTAGCGGGCGAACACGTGTGGATGGCCGACACGCAGACGCCGCAGTCGCATGCCGATTGGCTGCAGACGCTGCAGCAGCTGCAGGCACTGAAGCCGAAAGTGGTGGTGCCGGGGCATTACGCGCCGGGTGCGGCGCTGGATGCGAGCGCGCTGCGCTTCACTGCCGATTACATCCGGGCGTTTGATGTGGAAGCGGGCAAGGCCAAGGACAGTGCGGCGCTGGTGCAGGCCATGCGGGCGCGCTACCCGGCGCTGGCCGGCGTTGAATCGCTGGAGCTGAGTGCGAAGGTGGCCAAGGGCGAGATGCAGTGGCCGTAAGGTAGGGGGGAGTTTTTTGCAGGGCTGCGCCCTGCACCTGCTCAACTTCAACTTCAAGGTCAAGAGCGGGCTTGCTGAGGGTTGGCGGGGTGGGTCCGGTTGCGGGGGACGCCGTGAATACGTCCATGTAGGCTTGGCCGCGGCATCCATGCCGCGGACACCCCCGCAACCGGACCCACCCCGCCTTTGACAGTTTGCTGGGGTCTGTCGGAACGGCGCGGGGTCGGATCCCGTTGCTGCGCAACGGGCTCTGACCCCATGTTTGACGACTAGATTTCTGTGGGATGGGTTGGGTCGTGCCCGAAGAGTTCGCCCTGCACCACCGGTTCCTTTTCGCGGAATCCACCCAGGCCTACGCCCACCAGGCGGTAACGGGTATCGGCCGGCAGGTCCACGCGCGCGCGCAGTGCCAGGGCGATGTCACGCAGCTCCTGTTCCGATTCGGGTGGGCGCTCGGGGGTGAAGCTGCGGGTCAGGATGCGGAACTGGGCGGTCTTCAGTTTCAGCACTACGGTATGGCCGATGCGTTCGGTCTTGCGCGTGGCCTTCCAGGTCTTCTCTGCCAACTGCACGATGGCCTCGGCCAGGTCTTCCAGCAGCAGGTCTTCGGCGAAGGTGTCTTCGGAGGAAATCGACTGCACCTGCTGGTCCGGTTCCACCGGCCGCTCGTCAATGCCACGGGCGCGGTTGTACAGGCTGCGGCCGAAACTGCCGAACGCTTCTTCCAGGTCCGGCAATGCCCATTGCCGCAGGTCGCCACAGGTGACGATGCCCCGCGCGGCCAGCTTGCCTTCCATCACTTTGCCCACGCCCGGCACGCTCTTCACCGGCAGGGTCAGCAGGAACGCGTCCACACGCTGCGGCGGAATGACGAACTGGCCATCAGGCTTGCGCCAGTCCGAGGCGATCTTGGCCAGAAACTTGTTCGGCGCGATGCCGGCTGAAGCAGTCAGGTTGGTTTCTTCACGGATCTGCGCGCGGATGGTGCTGGCGATGTCGGTGGCCAGAGTGATGCCGCTCTTCGGCGCGGTCACGTCCAGGTAGGCCTCGTCCAGCGACAGCGGTTCGACCAGGTCGGTATGGCGCAGGAAAATCTCGCGCACCTGCCGCGACACGGCCTTGTAACGGGCGAAATCCGGCGGCACGAAGATCGCATCCGGGCACAGGCGCTCGGCACGCAGGGCCGGCATCGCCGAGCGCACGCCGAACACGCGGGCTTCGTACGAGGCCGCGCACACCACCGAACGCGCGCCGCGCCAGGCCACGACCACCGGCTTGCCGCGCAGTGACGGGTCGTCACGCTGCTCCACCGACGCGTAGAAGGCGTCCATGTCGACGTGGATGATCTTGCGCAGTGCGTTCATGGTTGGCTGACATGATAACCGCACCGTACCGGTCCAGACGGCGAAGTATGGTCGTTGTGCATCAACGGGATGCGTGATTACCGGGAAAAACACTACGCACGCGTACGGTGCGGCGGTTTGATTCCCGTTGCAACCGTCGTGCATCCTCGGGGACTTGTTGCCTTGTTTTCGCTTCCAGGAATGCGCTTTCCATGACTCGTCTCCACGCGTTCAACCGCGACCAGCTGCTGGCCAGCGCCCGCGGTGAACTGTTCGGCGCCGCCGCCGGCCGACTGCCCAACGACCCGATGCTGATGTTCGACCGCATCACCGACATCCGCGAGGACGGCGGACCGCATGGCAAGGGCATGGTTCGTGCCGAACTGGATATCCGCCCGGACCTGTGGTTCTTCGGCTGCCACTTCATCGGCGACCCGGTGATGCCCGGCTGCCTGGGCCTGGATGCCATGTGGCAGCTGACCGGCTTCTACCTGACCTGGCTGGGTGCCCCCGGCAAGGGCCGCGCCCTGGGCTGTGGCGAGGTGAAGTTCACCGGCCAGGTGCTGCCGGAAGCGAAGCTGGTGCGCTATGAAATCGACATCACCCGCGTGATCAACCGCAAGCTGGTGATGGCCCAGGCCGACGCCCGCATGTACGTGGACGACCGCGAAATCTACAACGCCCGCGACCTGCGCGTGGGCCTGTTCACTGAAACCGGGAGCTTCTGATGCGTCGCGTCGTCATTACCGGCATGGGCATCACCTCCTGCCTGGGCAACGATCTGGATACCGTCTCGTCGGCGCTGCGCGACGGCCGTGCGGGCATCACCGCGCTGCCCGACCACGCTGAAGCCGGCCTGCGCAGCCAGATCGGCGGTCGCGTGGACATGGATCTGGATGCGCAGATCGACCGCAAGCAGAAGCGCTTCATGAGCGATGCGGCGGCCTTCGCCTACGTGGCCATGCGCGATGCGATCGCCGATGCCGGCCTTTCCCAGGAACAGGTCAGCGCGCTGCGTACCGGCCTGATCGCCGGTTCCGGTGGTGGTTCCAGCGAATGGCAGGTGGGTGCGGTGGACCTGCTGCGCGCCCGTGGCGTGCGCAAGGTTGGCCCGTACATGGTGCCGCGCACGATGTGCTCGACCGTGTCGGCCTGCCTGGCCACCGCGTTCCAGATCAAGGGCGTCAGCTATTCGCTGTCGGCCGCCTGCGCCACCTCGGCGCACTGCATCGGCGCGGCCGCGGACATGATCCGCCATGGCGCGCAGGACATCATGTTCGCCGGTGGCGGCGAAGACCTGCACTGGTCGATGAGCGTGATGTTCGACGCGATGGGTGCGCTGTCCACCAGCTTCAACGACACCCCGGCCACCGCGTCGCGCCCGTATGACAAGGACCGCGATGGCTTCGTCATTGCCGGCGGCGGCGGCATGCTGGTGCTGGAAGATTACGATCACGCCGTGGCCCGTGGTGCACGCATCCATGCCGAACTGATCGGCTACGGCGTGACCTCCGACGGTGCCGACATGGTGGCACCGTCCGGCGAAGGCGCAGTGCGCTGCATGAAGATGGCACTGCAGAACGTCGACCGTCCGCTGGATTACCTGAACACCCACGGCACCTCCACCCCGCTGGGCGATGTGACCGAACTGGGTGCGATCCGTGAAGTGTTCGGCGATGCGGTGCCGCCGCTGTCGTCGACCAAGGCGTTGTCGGGCCACTCGCTGGGCGCGGCCAGCGTGCACGAGGCGATCTACTGCCTGCTGATGATGCGCGATGGCTTCGTGGCCGGTTCGGCCAACATCACCGAGCTGGACCCGGCGGTGGAAGGCTTCCCGATCCTGCGCGAAAGCCGCGAGCAGAAGCTGGATACGGTGATGTCCAACAGCTTTGGTTTCGGTGGTACGAACGCGGCGCTGGTGTTCGGCCGGGTGTGATGGAAGGGCGTGCCAACCAAGGTTGGCACCTACCAGAGCGGTGTGGCGTGCCAACCAAGGTTGGCACCCACCAGGTACCTACCGCAGCAGCGGCAGCAGCAGTGCGTGTGCGTCCAGCAGCGAGGTCACGATGCGGTGGCCCAGGGCGCGCTGCGCGTCGTCCGGGTCCACCAGGTCCGGCACCTGGATCACGGTCATGCCGGCTGCCAGTGCGGCGCGCGTGCCTGCCGGTGAATCTTCCAGTGCCAGGCAGCGCTGCGGGTCCTGCCCGAGCCTGCGGGCGGCCAGCAGATAGATATCCGGCGCCGGCTTCGGCCGGTCCACGTCGTTGCCCGCTACCACTGCATCGAAATACGGCAGCAGCCCGGCCGCGGCCAACTTGCGGTTGGCCCGCGGCTGCCGGGTCGAGGTCGCCACCGCGCGCGGTACGGCGTGCGCCTTCAGCAGTTCCAGCAACTCCATGATGCCCGGCCGCAATGGCAGGCCATGCTGGGTACGGGCGTCATACAGATCATGGCAGCTGCCCACCAGCGCCTCGATCGTGCTCTCGCTCAGCCCCTGCTGCTGCAGCAGCGCGCGGCAGTCGCGGTCACCCAGGCCCACCATGCGCAGGAAGAAGCGCTCATCCAACGGCAGCCCGCTGGCCTGCGCGGCCTCGTTCCAGCACGCCAGCGAGACGCGCTCGCTGTCGATCATCAAACCGTCCATGTCGAAGATGACGGCGTCGGGCAGGAACGGCAGCGCAGCGATCACGGTCATACGGCGAACAGCGTGTCCAGGTCGGCGGCATCGAGCATGCGCCACTGGCCTTCGTCCAGGCCCTGCAGGTCCATGCCCCCCACCCGGCTGCGGTGCAGCGCCTGCACGTGGTTGCCGGTGGCGGCAAACATGCGGCGTACCTGGTGGTAGCGGCCTTCGTGCAGCACCAGCCGCACCTGGCGCGGGCCCAGCACCTCCAGCTCGGCCGGCAGCAACGGGGTCTTCTCCGACTCCAGCATCAAGGTGCCGCTGGCGAACAGGGCCACTTCATCGCCACGCAGGTCTTCGCTCAGCGCCACCTCGTAGACCTTGGGCAGCTTCGACTTGGGCGAAATGATCCGGTGCAGCAGGCCGCCGTCGTCGGTCAGCAGGAGCAGGCCACTGGTGTCCCGATCCAACCGCCCCACGGTGGACAGCACCGGGTCGCGGTCGCGGAAGCGCGGCGGCAGCAGATCGTAGATCAGGCGACCGGTGTCCTTGGTGGAGCAGGTGTAGCCCGCCGGCTTGTGCAGGGCAATGGACAACCCCGGCGGCGGGTCCAGCGGCTCGCCATCAACCCGCACCGCCTCGTGCGGCACCTGGTCATCGGCGTACAGCACCTCGCCGTCGGCATCGGTGATGCGCCCTTCGCGGAACATCCACTGCACCTGCTTGCGGCTGCCGTAACCCAGGTTGGCGATGTGCTTGACCAGCTTCATCGGCCCTTCCCCTTCACTGCTTCCACCAGCTTGAAGCCATCGCGCTCGGCCACCACGCGCACCGCGCCGAAGCTGTCATTCAAGGTGTGCTCGTACGGCAGGTGGCGGTTGGCCACCACGTACAGGCGGCCACCGGGGCGCAGCGCCTGCGCGGCCACGGCAATGAAGCGCTGGCCGATGTCCGGGCGGTCGGCGCGCGAAGGCGTGTGGAACGGCGGGTTGCTGATGATGACGTCGTAGCCCGGCTCGATGCCCGCGGTCACGTCGCGCCACAGGAAACGCAGCGGCACAGCGCGCGGCGGCGGCGCCAGGTTCAGCTCGGCCAGGGCCAGCGCACGCTGCTCGGCCTCGTACAGGTCCAGCGCGGTGATCTTCGGGCAGCGCTCCAGCAGCTCGCGCGACAGGTAGCCATAGCCGGCGCCCAGATCGGCGGCACGGCCGGCCAGGTCGGCCGGCAGGTGCTCGGCCAGCAGGGCAGAGGCCGGGTCGATGCGGTCCCAGGCGAACACGCCCGGGCGGCTGAGGAAGCGCCCGCCGATGATCGGTCGCACGGCATCCAGCGCGGCCCAGCGCTTGGCCAGGTCGGCATCGTGCTGGCCCTGCAGCGGCGCGGTCCAGTACACCCGGCAATGGTTCTTGGTCAGGCAGCCGCCCAGGCCGGTCAGCTGCTTCAGGTCGCCCTCGCCGGAGCGCGCGCCTTCATTGTTGGACTGGCAGGCCACGATGCGGCCGCCGTCGGCCACCAGGGCCAGGGCGCGGGCGAACAGCGCGCGGGCTTCTTCGCGCTGGCGCGGCGGCAGCACCAGCACCAGCGGGTAGCGGCCCTTGCCGGCGGCGTCATCCAGCTGGCCGCTGACGGTCCAGCCGCTGGCCTGCAGCGGCTGCGCGAACGGGGCAAAGCTCTGTTCGAAGTGGACCTCGCGGGTGCCGGCGGCTTCGCGCAGCGGCCAGCCATCGCGGGCGCGCAGGAAGGCCACCGGACCCTCCGGCCAGCGCAGGGCGCCGCTGGAAAACGGCAGGAACAGGGTCTGCAGGGGGGCGTCGTCGCTGGCGGCCATCGGCGCGGGTACTGGAAGCGTGAGGGCCGTCCATTGTACCGGCTCGGCCCGCCCCGCCCCGGGCGCGCTTTGCGAAAGTTCAACGGGGCGTTGATGCGCCGCCAACATTGAAGGGTTCAGGGTAAGGGCTCCCCCCGCAACCTATTGGAGCTCCTGCATGCGCGCCTTGTTCGTCGGTGGTGTGGTCGACAACAGTGAGATGGATCTGGAGGGCAGCCATCCGCCCGTGCATTACCCCGAGGACACCGGTGGCGGGCATTCGCGCTACCGCCTGCACCAGATCGGTCATGGCGCCGACGGTGCCGTGGCCTATGCGGTGTATGGGGCCCCGGATCTGGCCGATGACGAGGTCGCCCGCGTGGCCGAAGAACGCGCCTATGCGCGCCGGTTCGAAGCCACGCCTACGGTGTTCGAACATTAAGATCCGCGGCCACGCATGGCGTGGCTCTACTGGGTAGAGCCACCCCGTGGGTGGCGGTGCTCATGGCCTGGGCGGCAACCTGCGCACGCTGGCGATCTCGTCCAGCCACACATAGTGCTGCTGCACGGGCGCATCGTAGTCGTCCAGACGCAGCTGGCCATTGGTGCCTTCATCACCGGCCTCATTACGGAACTGCTGCACCGTTGGCCTGACTGCCACGGTGCCCAGCAGGCGGCGACCATCCTGCAGGGTCAGTTCCACCTGCGTTTCGCCTTCCAGCTGTGGCAGCAGGGATTCCAGGCGCGCGATCTGCGCCGGGTCGGTGTGGATACGGGGAGCGATACGGGACATTCGGCGACCTCCTGCACGCAGGGTCGCCGATCAGCCGTGAATGCTCAGTGCAATGCGTCGCCGCTGCGCGCCGCCTGCACGTGGCGCACCGCCGCCACCAGCTGGGCCACCGAATACGGCTTGGCCACATGCTCCTGGAAGCCCGATGCCAGCGCGCGACGGCGATCATCGGCGCGCGCCAGCGCGGTTACCGCCACGGCCGGCAGGGTGGTGGCATCCACGCCCATGTCATCGCGCAGCGTGCGCACCAGCCCATAGCCATCCATGCCCGGCATGCCGATGTCGGTCAGCAGCACGTTGTAGTGCAGATGGCCGTTGTCGGCCAGCAGGGCCAGCGCTTCTACGGCCGAGGTGGCCGCCGATACCGATGCGCCCTGCTCTTCCAGCATGCGCCGCAGGTATTCCAGCACTTCCGGCTGGTCTTCCACCGCCAGCACGTGTAGGCCACGCAGCGGGTACGGCTCCACCACCATCGGTTCGACGATGGGGCCGCTGATCACTTCGCGCAGCGGCCGCTTGTCCGCGTCGGGGTAATGCTGCGGCAGGCGCACGGTGAAGGTGGCACCGTGGCCATGGCCCTCGCTGGCCGCACTGACCGTACCGCCATGCAGTTCCACCAGCTGCTGCACGATGGCCAGCCCCAGGCCCAGGCCGCCATGGCGGCGGGTGGTGGTGCCGTCGGCCTGGCGGAACCGGCTGAACAGATGGTTGAGGAATTCAGGCGCAATGCCGTCGCCGGTATCGCGCAGGGTCACCACCCAGTACGCGCCGTCGGCCTTTAGCTGCACGTCGATGCGGCCCTCGGCGGGAGTGAACTTGATGGCGTTGGACAGCAGGTTCCAGAACACCTGCTGCAGTCGCGTGGCATCGCCCAGTACCAGGCAGCGTTCCTCGGGCATCTGCAGGGTGACGTCCAGCGCCTTGCCTTCGGCCACCAGTTCCTGCGCACCCATGGCTTCGACCAGCTGCCCGCGCAGGTCCAGCGATTCCACTTCCAGCTGCACCTTGCCCAGCAGCATGCTGCTCAGGTCCAGCATGTCCGAGATCAGCCGCTTCTGTGCCGTGGCACTGCTGGCGATCACGTTCAGGCCCTTGAACAGCGGGCTGGTGTTGTCCACCCGCTGCAGCAGCAGTTCGCTCCAGCCCAGGATGGTGGTCAGCGGCGTGCGCAGTTCATGCGACAGCGTGGCCAGGAACTCGTCCTTCAGCCGCGCCATGTTTTCGGCCGCGCTGCGCGCCGCGCGCTCGGACTGCAGCAGTTCTTCGCGGGCCAGCTCGATCTCGCGGCGGTCGGTCACGTCCGGGCTGCTGCCGGCCAGGCCAATGAAGCGGCCCATGCGCGAAAAGCGCGGGCGGGCATTCATTTCCAGCCAGCGCCACTGTCCGTCGGCACGTCGTGCGCGCACCAGCGCATGCATCGAGCGCTGCGCCTTCAGCGCCTCCTGCAGCTCGTACTCGAACACCGAAGCGTCGTCCGGGTGCACCAGGCCGCGCCAGACATCTTCCGGCACACGGGTTTCATCGCCACCGAAGAATTCACTGAAGGCGCTGTTGACGAAGCGCGCGTGGCCTTTCTCGTCCAGCACCCAGACCGGCATCGGCAGGCCATCGGCCAGCGCGCTGAAACGAGCCTCGCTTTCGCCCAGCTCCACTTCAATCTGTTTACGGGCGGTCACATCGAAGAACAGGATGCCGACCATGTCTTCGCCGGCCTGGCCCACGCGCACCGCGTCGACCGAGAACGAGCGCCCCAGCGCGCGTGCTTCCATTTCGAACTGCGCCGGCCGGCCAGTGCGTGCCACATCGCCATAGATGCGGAACCAGTCGCCCTCGTGGTTCGGCTCCAGCTCGGTCATGCGCTTGCCGCGCACGTCCTTCAGGCCGGTGTGGCGCTCGAACGCATCGTTGACCTCCACGAAGCGATAATCAACGGCACGGCTGCCCTCGAAGATCACGTGAATCACGCAGAAACCGGCATTGATGCGCTCGAGCACGCCTCGGTGCAGATCGGTTTCCGGCGAGGGGGCCAGCGGGGCTGGGCGCTCGGCGAGGGGCGGCAGTGTGGACAAAGGGGTCGAGGCAAGCCGGTATGGACGCACAGCATCTTCCAAAGGACGTATTCACAGCGTCAAGCGCCGTCGGTCATGCTTGACGAGCATGAATTCGCGGCAACCACGGCCATTTGTGACGCATTTGGCCATTGCTGCGCCTCCGGGGCAGGCTCACACTCGCCCTGAAACCCCGACCGCCGGCCATCCCGGCCGCAGGAGTCCTGCCATGAACCGTTCGCGTTTCACTACCGCCACGCTGCTGCTGGCCTGTGCCTTGGCCGCTGGCAGCGCCACCGCCGCGCCACGCACGGTCACCGCGCCCGATGCGCCGCGCGCGCTGCAGGCCGACGGCCCGGTCAGCGTGAAGTGGACCGATCCGGCGCAGTTCACCGAGCTGCGCCAGACCACCAACCGTTTTGAAGCCGAGCGGGGGGACTGGGTGCAGCAGATCGCCCGCTACATACAGACCACTGCGGCCAAACCGCTGCAGCCCGGGCAGACGCTGGATGTGACAGTGACCGACATCAAGCGTGCAGGCGACTATGAGCCGTGGCACGGCCAGCGTGGCAGCGACATCCGGGTCATGCGTGACATCTATCCACCGCGCATCAGCCTGCAGTACACGCTGAAGGATGCCAGCGGCCGCATCGTCAACGAGGGCGAGGCCAAGCTGAGTGACAGCGGGTACCTGCACAACATCGGCGTGCGCAGCGATACCGATCCGCTACGCTACGAAAAGCGCCTGATCGATGACTGGGTGAGGAAGCAGCTGGCCCCGCAGGTCACCGCCGCGCGGTAAGCCCGCACAGCGCGCGCCTACCGGTGCAGCACGCACCGGCAGGTGTCGACCCTGGTCGACACGCAGAGCCCAACGGGCGTCCCTTAATCCCGGTACACCCGCGCCACGCGCTTCACCGCGCACGGCAACTGGTAGGCACTCACGCCACAGCGCGGGGCAAGTTCGGCCAGGGTGGGTGCGCTGCCCCACAGTTCAACCACGCTGCCCACGCCGGCCTGCGGGTGGGCGGTCAGGTCCACGGTCAGCATGTCCATCGACACACGGCCGATCAGGCCACCGGGCTGGCCATCGATCAGCACCGGCGTGCCATTCGGGGCGAACTGCGGGTAACCATCGGCATACCCCAACGCCACCACGCCCACGCGGGTGCGGACCTTGGCCACGAAGCGGGCGCCATACCCCACCGGCTCGCCCGGTTCGATCCAGCGCTCGGCAATCACCTGCGACTGCATGGTCATCACCGGGCGCAGGCGCGCGGTCAGCGCGCTGTCGTCCGGCAACGGGTTGGCCCCGTACAGCATCAGGCCCGGGCGCACCCAGTCACTGCGCACATCGGGCCAGCCCAGCAGCGCCGGCGAATTGCATACGCTGGTCTCGCCGGCCAGGCCGTCGGTGGCCGCCTTGAACGTTGCGGCCTGCTCATGCGTGCGCTCGCTGTCCAGCTCATCGGCGCGCGCCAGGTGGGTCATCATCACGATGCGTTCGACCTGCGGCAGCGCCGACAGGCGCGCGTGCGCGACACGGAAGCCGGCCACGTCCAGGCCCAGCCGGTGCATGCCACTGTCCAGCTTCAGCCAGACCGTCAGCGGGCGCGGGCTGTCGAAGGCGGCCAGCGCCTCCACCTGCCACGGCGAACCCACCGAGAACCACAGATCATGCTCGGCCACCAGCGGCAGTTCGCTGGCTTCGAAGATGCCTTCCAGCAGCAGGATCGGCGCGCCGATACCGGCCTGGCGCAGCTCCAGTGCTTCTTCGATGGTGGCCACCGCAAAGCCGTCGGCCTCGCCTTCCAGTGCCTGCGCGCAGCGCACCGCGCCGTGCCCGTAGGCATCGGCCTTGACCACGGCCAGCGCCTTGCCGCCTCCCAGTTCACGGGCCAGGCGGTAGTTGCTGCGCAGCGCGCCCAGATCGATCAGCGCGCGGGCAGGACGCATGCGCGGCTCTCCTGCTGGGGGGCGTTGCCGTACTGGCCGTAGCGGAAGATATCCAGGCCTTCGGTGCTGATCTGCGGCTGGCGCGCGCTCATCAGGTCGGCCAGATAGCGGCCCGAACCACAAGCCATGGTCCAGCCCAGAGTGCCGTGGCCGGTGTTCAGATACAGGTTGCGCAGCGGGGTGGCGCCGATCACCGGCGTGCCGTCCGGAGTGGCCGGGCGCAGGCCGGTCCAGAACTGCGCCTTGGCCAGGTCGCCGCCCTTCGGGTACAGGTCGCGCACCACCAGTTCCAGGGTTTCGCGGCGGCGCTGCGACAGCGACAGATCGAACCCGGCCACTTCGGCCATGCCGCCCACGCGGATGCGGTTGTCGAAACGGGTGACGGCCACCTTGTAGCTCTCGTCCAGGATGGTCGAGGTCGGCGCCATCGCCGGGTCGGTGATCGGCAGGGTCAGCGAATAGCCCTTCAGCGGGTACACCGGCAGGCGCATGCCCAGCGGCGCCACCATGGCCGGCGAGTGGCTGCCCAGCGCCACCACCACCCGGTCGGCGGTCTCCACGCGGTTGCCGATGCGCACGCCGGTCACCCGCTCGCCCTCGACGTGCAGGCCGGTGATGTCCTGGTCGTAGCGGAATTCCACGCCGGCGTCGGCCGCAAGCTGGGCCAGGCGACGGGTGAACAGCTGGCAGTCACCGGTCTGGTCGCGCGGCAGGCGCAGCGCACCCACCAGGCCGTCCACATGGGCCAGCGCGGGTTCGGCCTGGATGATACCGGCGCGGTCCAGCACTTCGTAGGGCACGCCGTACTGGGCCAGGATCTCGATGTCCTGCGCCGAGGCGTCCAGCTGCTGCTGGGTGCGGAACAGCTGGGTGGTGCCCAGGTCGCGGCCTTCGAACTCGATGCCGATCTGCGCGCGCAGCTCGTTCAGGCAGTCGCGGCTGTATTCGGACATGCGCACCATGCGCGCCTTGTTGATGGCATAGCGTTCCTGGGTGCAGTTGCGCAGCATCTGCCACAGCCAGCGGTACTGGGCCAGGTCCATGCCAGGCTTGATGGCCAGCGGCGCATGCTTTTCGAACAGCCAACCGATCGCCTTCTTCGGCACGCCCGGGGCGGCCCACGGCGAGGTGTAGCCGAACGAGAGCTGGCCGGCGTTGGCGAAACTGGTTTCCAGCGCGGGGCCCGGCTGGCGGTCGATGACCGTGACTTCAAAGCCGGCCTGCCGCAGGTACCAGGCACTGGTGGTGCCGATCACGCCGCTGCCAAGAACGAGGACTCGCATGGGGACTCTCCAACCCGATCATTCCCTGCGTTTGAGCACGCCGGGACTACAATTGGGGAAGTATAGGCGCGCATTCCTAGAGCATTTGCCTGTTTTTAGGACTACAGTCAGGCAGTTTCCCTGCGATTCATTCCCCGAGGTTGACGGCCATGGCCACCCGCTCCCGCGAACTGGACAAGATCGACCGCAAGATCCTGCGCATCCTGCAGGCCGAAGGCCGCATCTCCTTCACCGAACTGGGCGAACGGGTGGGCCTGTCCACCACGCCCTGCACCGAGCGCGTGCGCCGGCTGGAACGCGAGGGCGTGATCACCGGCTACCACGCCCACCTGGACCCCACCGCGCTGAAGGCCAGCCTGCTGGTGTTCGTGGAAATCAGCCTGGCCTACAAATCGGGCGACATCTTCGAAGAATTCCGCCGCGCCGCGCTGAAGCTGCCCAACGTACTGGAATGCCATCTGGTGTCGGGCGACTTCGACTACCTGCTGAAGGCGCGCATCAGCGAAATGGCCAGCTACCGCAAGCTGCTGGGCAGCACCCTGCTGACCCTGCCGCATGTGCGCGAGTCCAAGAGCTACATCGTGATGGAAGAAGTGAAAGAAACCTGGGCGCTGCCGATTGCGGATTGAGCGGTGCCGGGGGTGGGGTCAGAGCCCGCTGCGCGGGATCCGACCCCTGCCGGGAATGTGGGGGTCAGAGCCCGCTGCGCGGGATCCGACCCCTGGTTGAGTGTGGGGTCAGATCCCGCATGGCGGGCTCTGACCTCTGACCGTTCACCGCTGCTGCGGGTGCTTCATGCCGCCCTGCTGGCGGTGGTCCTGCTGCTTGCCGCCCTTGTGCGCCTGCTGCGGGTCCATCTGCTGCTGTTGCTGCTGCTGCGGGTTGCGGCCCTGCGGTTCCTTGCCGGACGGACGGTTCTGCTGGTTCTTCATGATCGCGATCCATGGGACGAAGGAGATGCGCCGACACCATGCCGGCGCAGCGCCACGGTGGTCCCGCAGCGGTTAATCGCAGGCGAAAAAACAGTGATCGGCACGCACGCGTTTTGCTGGGTTCAGCCCACCAGGCCGGCGCCGCCCATCAAGGCTTTATCTGCTGCCCGGTGCCCTGCGGCACGCTGTCGTAATAGCGCCCGGTGCGCGAATCAAACACGCGGTTGGGGCCGACCGGCTTCACTCCCGGCACGATGCGACCGTTGCGGTCGTAGACCTTGTCCGGCAATGCCGGTGCAGGCGTGGCGGTGATCGGCGCCGGGCCGGTGGCCTTGATCGGCTGCCGGGGCTGCGGCGAAGGCAGCGGTTGCGGTTGCGGGCGTGCCGGCTGCACCGGCGGTGCCACTGGCGGCGGCGCCACCGTGGTGCTGCTGCGGGTGCCGGTCGGGTTGCCGGTGGGAACCTGTGCCTGTGCCACCAGAAGCAGCAGCGCCGACAGCAGCAGGACAAGGGGGCGTTTCATGGCACGCTCCAGCGTGGATTGCCCCCACCATGCACCCGGCCCCGTGTGCCGCCCATGAATGGCCATCACACTTGCAACGCCGCCCCGCCACCCCCACTTCAGCCAGCATCCCACCGCCCCGGAGAGCCGCATGAGCGCGTTCGACCTCACGCCCCCCACCGCCGCCCAGACCGATGCGCTGGTTGCCGGCCTGAGCGCCGAAGAGCGCCGCGTGCTGCTGCAGCACGGTACCGAAGCGCCGTTCTGCGGCGTGTTCCTGGACAACAAGCGCGACGGCGTCTACTGCTGCCGCCTGTGCGCGCTGCCGCTGTTCCGGTCCAGCACCAAGTTCGATTCGGGCACCGGCTGGCCCAGCTTCTTCGCGCCCTACGACCCGGCGCACGTGCGCGAAATCCGCGACACCAGCCACGGCATGGTGCGTACCGAGATCACCTGCGCCCGTTGTGGCAGCCACCTGGGCCACGTCTTCCCGGACGGCCCGCCGCCCACCTTCGAGCGCCACTGCCTGAATTCGGTCTCACTTTCCTTCACCGGCCAGGGCGAGCCGTGGCCCAATCCGCTGCAGCGCGGCGGCGCCGAGACCGGCACGGCGGACTGACCCCCCCCGCCGACCGACTTCACACAATTCGCTCTTCAGAAATCCCGGTGGCGCGCCGACAAGGAGATATCCCCCCTCCTTGCGTCACGCCATGCTCATCATCGTTGGATTCCTGGTCGTCATCATCAGCGTGCTCGGCGGCTACCTCGGTGCCCACGGCCGCCTGGGTGCCCTCTGGCAGCCCTACGAACTGGTCATCATCGGCGGCGCCGCCCTGGGCGCCTTCCTGGTCGGCACCCCGGCCAAGACGGTCAAGCAGACCCTGCAGGCCATGGTGGCCGTGTTCAAGGGCCCGCGCTACAAGCAGCAGGACTACATCGATGTCCTCAGCCTGCTCTATGAACTGCTGAACAAAGCCCGCCGCGAAGGCTTCATGGCGCTGGAAGACCACGTCGAACGCCCCGCTGAAAGCGCCCTGTTCGCCAACTATCCCAAGGTGCAGGCCGACCACCACCTGGTCGACTTCATCACCGACTGCCTGCGCCTGATGATCGGCAGCAACATCGAGCCGCACGAACTGGAACCGCTGCTGGAGCTGGAGCTGGAAAAGCACCACGCCGAAGCCATGGCGCCTTCGCAGGTGATGAACAAGGTGGCCGACGGCCTGCCCGGCTTCGGCATCGTGGCGGCGGTGCTGGGCATCGTCATCACCATGGGCTCGATCGGCGGCGACATCGTTGAAGTCGGCGGCCACGTGGCCGGCGCGCTGGTCGGCACCTTCCTGGGCATCCTGCTGGGCTATGGCTTCGTCGGCCCGATGGCCTCGGCCATGGAAGCCCGCGCGGAACAGGACAGCCGCATCTACGAATCGGTGAAGACCGCGCTGCTGGCCTGCCTGCGCGGCTACAACCCGAAGATCGCGCTGGAATTCGCCCGCAAGACGCTGCCGTCGAACGTGCGCCCGGCGTTCTCCGATTTCGAGCAGCACCTGAAGACGGTCAAGTAAGCCATGGCCGAGACCAAGCCCACCGTCATCGTCCGCAAGGTCAAGAAGGCCGGCCACGGCGGCCACCATGGCGGCTCGTGGAAGGTGGCCTATGCGGACTTCGTGACCGCGATGATGGCCTTCTTCCTGGTGCTGTGGCTGATGGCCAGCACCAGCAAGCCCGAACGCGCGGCCATTTCCGAATACTTCCGCAACCCCAGCCCGCTGGCCGGGCAGAGCCCCACGCCGGCACCGGGCATGGCCGGCCCGGGCGGCGCCAGTACTTCGATGATCAAGCTGGGCGGCGCCACCGATCTGTCCCGCGGCAACAGCAACGACCCCTTCCAGAACCAGAAGCAGGCCATGCAGCAGCCGGTGGACCAGCAGCAGCGCGACAAGCAGCAGCTGGAAGCGCTGATGAAGGAGCTGCAGGAAGCGATCAGCCGCAGCCAGGCGCTGGAACCGTTCAAGGACCAGCTGCTGCTGGACCTGACCCCGGAAGGCCTGCGCATCCAGATCGTGGACAAGCAGAACCGGCCGATGTTCGATCTGGGCAGTGCGTCGCTGAAGCCGTACACGCAGCAGATCCTGCACGAGCTGGCCGAGTACCTGAACCACGTGCCGAACCGGATCAGCCTGACCGGCCACACCGATATCACCGCGTATTCGGCCGCGCGCGGCTATGGCAACTGGGAACTGAGCGCCGACCGCGCCAACGCCGCGCGTCGTGCGCTGGTGGATGGTGGCCTGGAAGACAGCAAGATCACCCGCGTGGTCGGCCTGTCGTCGTCGGTGCTGTTCGACAAGGTGGACCCGCAGAACCCGATCAACCGCCGCATCAGCATCGTGGTGATGACCCACGCCGCCGAAGAGGCCGCGCTGGCCGGTGCCGGCCCGCAGGTGGGGCTGTCGGCCACTACGGTCGACCCGGACGTGCAGGCTGCGCAGGGCGAAGCGCCTTAGCAGGGGTCGGATCCCTTGGTTGGAACGCGTGCGGACCAAGGTCCGCACCTACCAAGGGCAGTACAATGACGGTCTTTCCTTTTCCAGGTGACCCCACCCATGTCCCAGAACTCCAAGGCCAAGCGCGACAAGCGCAAGAAGCAGCAGGCCAAGCGTCCGTTCCTGCGCCTGAACGCCCAGCAGCAGGTGCAGAACCATGCCGTGCTGACCAACGAAGACGGCCAGCCGGTCGCCGCCATCGGCCTGCAGGGCCGCGAGTGGCTGCTGGCCATCGGCGGCCAGACCATGGGCAACGCCGATAACCCGGTGCCGATGCTGGCCATGCTCAAGCACCTGTCCAACGTGCAGGAAAAGGAAGGCCGCAAGGTCAACCTGGAATATTCCGAACTGATGCAGAAGCTGCTGGACACCCTGGCCGCCGAAGCCGGCCAGACCGCCGATGAGTACCTGGACAAGCTGGTGTCCGAGTTCGAAGGCGTGGAAGCCGAAGAAGGCGCAGACGCCGGCGCTGAACCGGTGGTGGCCGAAGAAGCCGCTGCCGACGCCGAGGCCCCGGTGGCCGCTGACGCCGACACCGACGGCAAGCCGCAGGCCTGAGCCGGCCGCGGCGGTGGCGGTCTACGTCGATGACGCGGTGCATGCCTGGCGCGGACAGCGCTGGGCGCACCTGATGGCCGACACCCTGGCCGAGCTGCACGCCATGGCGGCGCAGCTCGGCATTCCACCGCGGGCCTTCCAGAACAAGGCCAGCGGCGCGCACTACGACGTCAACGCCGAACTGCGCGCGCAGGCGATCGCCCTCGGCGCCCTAGCCATTTCCCGGCACAGCGACCGCGCCCTCGTCAAAGCCGTGATCGCCAACGCCCGCGCGCAATACCGGCCGTAGGCCGCGCCCGGTGGTAGGTGCGGACCTTGGTCCGCACCTCTTGCTTTGGTAGGTGCGGACCTTGGTCCGCACATCAGGCGCAATGCACCCACCTACCCGCCTCAGAACGGGTCGCTGCCCAGCCGCACTTCCACGTTCAGCAACGAACACAACGCCAGCAGCGCATCGTCGTCGCGGGTCAGCGCCATCCAGCCAGTGAAGCCGCCGCTGCCGGCATCCACGCTCCACAGCGTGTAGTTGTGCTCGCGCAGGCGGTCGAAGGCGGTGGACATCAGCTGCACCCCGTCCAGGTCTTCGGCGAAGTCCTCGTCGTCCAGGTCGCCGCCCCAGTCCAGCTGCAGGTTGAAGCGCGCCGACAGCTCGTTCACCGCCGACTGCAGCGATTCCAGATCATCGCGCTCCACCTCGAACCCGGACTGCCAGGCAATGGCGGTGAACAGCGCGGGCAGCCAGTCCGCGTCGGCCTCCAGCGGCTCGCCGGCCTCGGCCAGCATCTCGCGCCAGCGGTTGAACTGCTGCAGGGCCAGCTCATCATCGCCGGGGTTGATCAGTACCAGCAGGTTCCAGATGCGGGCCTCGAAGTCGTCCTCGTCGAAATCGTGGGCGTCTTCCTCGAAGTCGAAATAGTCGCTGTTGTCGGGCATGGCGGGCATTCCTGTGGGGCAGGCCGGCATTCTACGGTTTATCCTGTGCCGCTGAAGCCGGCCGTGGTGGCCGTCACTGTGAATGATGCGATGAGCGATACCCCTCCCGACCACCTGGCCATCAATCCGGCCAGCCCCTTCCACGATGCGCAGGCGCTGGAGCGCGGCGTGGGCGTGCGCTTCAACGATGTCGAGCGTGACAACGTCGAGGAATACTCGGTCAGCGAAGGCTGGATCCGCGTGCAGGCCGGCAAGGCGCGCGACCGCCGCGGCAACCCGATGACCATCAAGGTCAAGGGCAAGGTCGAGGTGTACTTCCTGGAACAGAAGCCGGAATAACCGCCTTCTGTAGAGTCGAGCCGTGCTCGACTGCTCTTCTGCCGCATCGGTATAGCAAGAGCAGTCGAGCATGGCTCGACTCTACATTTCAGGATCAACCGCGCTGGCGCGATTCCAGCAGGTCCAGGTTGCGGATCAGGCGCCGCGAGATCTCATCGGAAATCACCCCGCGCCGGGTCAGCCGGAACAGCTCCTCGCGTTCGGCATTCAGCCCCGCGCTGCGCAGCTGGCGGTAGCCCTGCTCCATCCGCTTCACCTTGTCCGGGTCCACGTCGGGGCCTTCGTTGTCCTTTTCCAGGTGCCGCTGGTACAGCAGGCTGACCCGTGAGGCTGCGTCATTGAACAGCTGCACGTTGTCGGTGCTCTGGTTCATCACCAGCTGCTGGCGCATGCGCTCCACCCCGGCCAGTGCGGCCTTGGAAGACAGCTTGCGGGCCAGGTCCTCTTCCTTGCGCTCGCCCGAATCGGCCGGCAGCTGCAGGCCCTTCAGCAGCTGCGGCAAGGCCACACTGGCGCCCACCAGCGAGAACAGGATGACCGCCGCGGCCAGGAAGATGACCAGGTCGCGCGCCGGGAACGGGCTGCCATCGGGCAGGAACAGCGGCAGGGTCAGCACGCCGGCCAGGGTGATGGCGCCGCGCACGCCGGCCACCGAGGTGGCCACCACGATGCGCCAGTTCGGTGCTTCGCCATGCTGCAGGCCACGGCGGCGCGCGCGCAGCAGGTTCCAGCGCAGCGACAGCCAGACCCACAGCAGGCGCAGTGCGATCAACATCGCGTTGATCACCACCACGTACACCAGCAGCCACCAGGCACTCTGGTGGCCGGTCTCGTTCATGGTGGTGGTCGCGCGCTCGACGATGCCCGGCAACTGCTCGCCCAGCAGCACGAACATGATGCCGTTGAAGCTGAACTGCAGCATGTTCCAGACCCCGGCACGCTGCACGCGCATGCTGCCGGACACGCGGCCGGTCAGCTCCACGTAACTCATGGCAATACCGGCGGCCACGGCCGCGAGGATGCCCGAAGCATGGATCTCTTCGGCCAGCAGATAGGCCGCGAACGGAATCAGCAGGTTCACCAGCATGGCCGCGCCGGGCTCTTCGCCGAAGCGGCGCCACAGCCAGCGCTGGAAGGTGGACACGCCCAGGGTGACCGCCACGCCCACCGCCAGGCCGGCAACGGCCACCCACAGGAAGGTGAGCGAGGCGGTGGCCAGCGAGAACGATCCGGTCATCACCGCGGCCACCGCGAAGCGGAAGCAGACCAGACCGGAGGCATCGTTCAACAGCGATTCGCCTTCCAGGATATGCATCAACCGTTTGGGAATGGGCGCCTTCGAAGCGATCGCGCCCACCGCCACCGGATCGGTGGGCGAGACGATGGCCGCCAGCGCGAAGCACACCGCCAGCGGCATCACCGGAATCATCCAGTGGATCAGCAGCCCGGCGCCGATAACGGTGAACACCACCAGGCCGAAGGCCAGTTCCAGGATCGCGCCCTTGTCGCGGAACAGGCCTTGTTTGGGAATGCGCCAGCCATCGAGGAACAGCAGCGGCGGCAGGAACAGCAGGAAGAACACTTCCGGTTCCAACGCATGGCCGCGGTTGAACACCCCGGCAATGACCGCGCCCAGGCCGATCTGCACCAGCGGCAGCGGCAGTGAAAAGGGCAGGACGCGAACCAGGTAACCGCTGGCGACAACGGCCACCAGCATCGCCAGGACGACTTCGATGGTGTGCATGCTTCTTCCGGGAAGCGGCGCGTGGGGCCGGAAAAACCGGTGTGCGCCGGAGACAGGAAAAAAACTTAGCACAGCTGGCGGCCGCTGCGGCCGCCCGCATGAATGCGCGTCAGGGCGGCGACAGCAAACGCGCCGCGATCCAGTCCCGGGTGTCCTGCTGCATGTCCGCGGACAAGCTATGCCCCACCGGGTGATCGCGCAGCCGGTGGACCACGCCCAGCCCGTGCAGGCGCTGCGAGGCCGCCTGTGCCAACGCGAACGGCAGCTTGTCATCCTGCCGCCCGTGCACCACCAAGCCGTCCAGCCCGGCGCCGGCCACATCGCCCGGAATCAGCGGCGCGATCTCTGGCAGGATGCGCCCGCACAGGATCGCGAAGGACTTCACCCGCTCTGGCGCGGTCAGCGCCACGCTGCCGCTCATGATGCCGCCCTGGCTGAAGCCGGCCAGGACGGTCTGCCGCGCTTCCAGCCCCAGCCGCTGCTGCTGCACGGCCAACCAGTCGCGCAGCAGCACCCGCGACGCTTCGGCCTGGGCTGGATCGATCAGCGGCCCCTGCGCGCCGAAGCGCACGGTGAACCAGCCGAACGCCTGCGGCCCGAACACCAGCGGTGCGCGCGGCAGCAGCACGTGCAGGCGCGGATCGAGCGTGCTGGCCAGCGCGGCCAGCGACTGCTCGTTGCTGCCCACGCCGTGCAGCAGCACCACCAGGCCCTGCGCCCTGCCCTGCGCCGGCCGCTCCAGCACGGGCGTCAGCACGGGGTTCATGCGGCCTCCTGCACGGGCGCGGCGCCGTCGAAGCGGTACAGGTCCATCGCCAGCATGCCCGCATCGATACCCGCATCGATGCGGGTGGCACCGAAATCATCGCTGCCAGCCGCGCCCATGGCGAAGTACAACGGCAGCAGATGCTCGTCGGTGGGGTGCGCACGCTCGGCAAACGGTGCCTGGCGGCGGTAGTCGAACAGCGCATCGCGATCGTTGGCGGCCAGGCGCTGTTCCACCCATTCAATGAACGGGCGCACGTAGGGCGCTTCCTTGCCGTCCTGGTAATCGCGCCAGTCATGCAGGTTGTGGGTGATGCTGCCCGAGCCGACCAGCAGCACGCCCTGCTCACGCAGCGGCGCCAACGCACGGCCCAGCGCGAACTGGTGCTGCGGCCCCAGCATCGGCTGGATCGACAGCGGCACCACCGGAATATCGGCCTGCGGGCGCAGCAGCCGCAGCGGCACCCAGGCGCCATGGTCCAGCCCGCGCTGCGCATCCAGCGCCGCCGGCAGGCCGGCCGCGGCGATGCGCCCGGCCACTTCTTCGGCCAGCGCAGGGTCGCCCGGCGCCGGGTACTGCAGCTCGAACAGCGCGCGCGGGAAGCCGCCGAAATCGTGGATGGTGGGCGGCTGCGGATGCGCGCCAACCAGCGGTTGGCGCGCCAGCCAGTGTGCCGATGCCATCACGATGGCACGCGGAGTCGGCAGGTCACGGGCCAGTTCGGCCAGCCGCACGCCCACCTGCCCTGGGTGCAGGGCGGTCATCGGCGAGCCGTGGGAGATGTACAGCGAAGGCAGGCGGGACATGGGGTTCTCCAGATACGGGGGGAAGCGGCAATCAGCGCGAACGCAGGGTCCAGCGGCCATCGCCCAGCAGGAACAGCACCACCAGCGCCAGCGCCCAGAACGCCGGGTATTCCCAGCCACCGCCGGCGTTGGCGAAGCCGAAACCGTTGGCGCCATGCACGGTCACGATTGTGCCCAGCAGTAGCGGAACGCCCAGCAGGCCCACCCAGCGCGCGTACACGCCCAGCAGCAGGGCCGCCGCGATGGCCAGCTCGACCACGATGGTCAGGTAGCCCAGCGCGCCCGGCAGGCCCAGCGATGCAAAGAACGCGGCGGTACCGGCGGGGGTGAACACCAGCAGCTTGGTCAGCGCGTGCACCAGGAACAGGCCGCCCAGGGCCACGCGCAGCACGGTGGCGGCATACGGGGCCAGCGGCGAAACGGCAGCGGCGGAGGTTTTCATGGGGGCGTACCTCAGGGAGAGTGCGTACAGGTTATTGCGCAGCCACCAGCCGATAAATACGATGGAACGACCGTATTTATTTCAGAAGGCGCAACAATGGACACTCTGGACGCCATGCGCGTGTTCGTGGCCGTGGTCGAGCGCAACGGCTTCAGCGCCGCCGCCGAAGCGCTGGGCGTGTCCACCGCCGGGGTCACCCGGCAGGTGGCCGCGCTGGAAAAGCGCCTGTCCACCCGGCTGCTCCACCGCACCACCCGCCGGGTCAGCCCGACCAGCGCCGGCGCCGCCTACTACGCCCAGTGCGTGCGCCTGCTGGCCGAATTCGACGCGCTGGAAGCCAGTGTCGGGGCGCAGGCGCTGGAACCGTCGGGCACGCAGCGCATCAACGCACCGGTCAGCTGGGGCATCGCCCGGCTGGGGCCGCTGCTGGCCGGCTACCGGCAACGCTACCCGCAGGTGGAACTGGACTTGGCCCTGTCCGACCGCCTGGTGGACATGGTGGAAGAAGGCTACGACGTGGCCCTGCGCATTACCCGCGAACCCAGCCCGACGCTGATCGCCCGGCGCCTGGGCCAGGCCCGCATCACCCTGTGCGCGGCACCGGCGTACCTGGCCGCGCGCGGCACGCCAGCCACGCCGCAGGATCTGGTGGCGCACGACTGCCTGGGCTACAGCTACTGGGCCTCGGGCAACCAGTGGCCGCTGCAGGGGCCGGGCGGCGAAGTTCGGGTGGCGGTGAACAGCATCCTGCAGGCCAACAACGGCGACGTGCTGCGCGAAGCCGCCATCGCCGGCCTGGGCGTGATCCTGCAGCCCGATTTCCTGCTGGAACAGGCACTGGCCGATGGCCGCCTGGTGCGCGTGCTGCCCGACTGGGAAGTGCCGCCGATCGGCATCTTCGCCGTATACACCAGCCGCAGCCATCTGGCACCGAAGGTGCGCAGTTTCATCGATTACCTGGTGGACGCCGGGGTGTAAGGCCCTCCGCCGGGCATGGCCCGGCGGGTTTCCACGGTCAGGCGACCACTTCGTCCAGCGCCTGGATGATTCTTTCCAGCGGCGCCGGCCGCCCCAGCAGGTAGCCCTGCACCTGGTCACAGCCATGCGCGGCCAGCCAGTCCAGCTGGCCCGGGGTTTCCACGCCTTCGGCAATGATGGTCAGGCCCATGCTGTGGCCCAGCGACAGCAGCGCGCGGCAGATGGAGGCATTGCGCGGGTTGGTCTCCACGTCGGCCACGAAGCTGCGATCGATCTTCAGGATGTCCAGCGGCAGGTGCTGCAGGTAGGACATGCTGGAATAGCCGGTACCGAAATCATCCAGCGACACACAGATGCCCTGCTCGTGCAGGCGGCGCATGGTCTGCATGGCCTGCGCCGGCTTGCGCATCAGGCTGCTCTCGGTCAGCTCCACGTGCAGTGCGCCGCGGGCCAGGCCGAAATCTTCCTGTGCGCGGGCGAATTCGGCCACCAGGTCGCTGTTGAAGAACTGCACCGCCGAAACATTCACCGCGATCGGCAGCTCGCCCCAGCCGGCATCCATCAGTTGGCGCTGTGCCTGTGCGGCGGCGCGGATCACCCAGCGGCCCAGCGCCAGGATCAGTCCGGTGTCTTCGCACAGCTGGATGAACTCGCTGGGCGGAATGAAGCTGCCGTCCGGTTGCGGCCAGCGCAGCAGCGCTTCCAGCGCCGCCGGGCTGCCATCGCTGGCATGGCGGATGGGCTGGAAATACAGCTGGAACTCGTTGTCGATGGCCGCATGGATGCGCCCGGCCAGGCGCAGGCGATCGGCCAGGCGGGTCGACACGGCCGCATCGAACCAAGCCACCACGTTGCCTTCCACGCGGCCCGCATGTGCCGCCTGCGCGGCCATGCCCACCACCTGCTCGGCGCGCAGCGCATCGCCCTCCTCGCGCACGGCCACGCCGATGCGCGGCTCGAACTGGTGCAGCGAATCCTTGCCGCGCATCGGCGCCGACACGATCTGCAGCAGATCGTCCAGCACCGACTGGGTGTTGTGCTGCGGGGCGATGGCCAGCACGAAGTCTTCGGCTGGCTGGAAGGCCAGCGTGCCGAAGCGCGCGCCCAGCCCACCCAGGCGCGCGGCCATCGACTGCAGGATGGCATCGCCGATGTCACGCCCCAGCGTATCGGCCACCAGCTGCAGGCCGCGCAGCTGCACGTAGGCGATGGTGTAGCCGCGATCCTGGCTGTCCAGCTGTTCGCTCAGGGCGCGCACGTTCAACAGCCCGGTGGCCGGGTTGTGCCGCGCGCGGTAGGCCAGGTCACGCTCGTAGGCCAGGCGCTCGCTCACGTCTTCGGCCAGCACCAGGCAGGCGGGCTGGCCGTCGAAATCCAGCCTGGACAGGTGCGCGCGCACCTCGAACACGGTGCCATCCTTGCGCCGGTGCATGCGCACGGCCGCATCCTGCAGTTCGCCCACGCGGGCGCGGGCAATGGCGCCCTTTACTTCCTCCCAGCCTTCGCGCGGGCGGATGTCCAGGATGCTCATGCCGAGGAATTCCTCGCGCGTGTAGCCGTACTGCAGCACCGCCGCTTCGTTTACTTCCAGGAAGCGCAGCGTATCGGGATCGAACACCCAGAACGGCGCCGGGTTGCGGTCGAACAGCAGACGGAACCGGCGCTCGACCTGGTTCATCTGCTCCTGCGCCAGGTGGCGCTCGCTCACGTCGGTCAACGCACCGATCATGCGCCGCTGGCTGTCGGCCAGTTCCACCCGCTGCCCACGCGCGGACACCCAGCGCACATCGCCGCCGGGCAGCACCAGGCGGAACATTTCATCCAGCACCGCGCCGCGCGCGAACGCTTCATGGAACGCGTGCTGCAGCCGTTCGGCATCTTCGCGGTGTACGCGCCAGAAGAATTCCGCCACCGGCAGGGCATCGGTCTGCACGCCGAAGATCTCGCGCGCCAGCGGCGACCAGTGCAGCAGCGCGGCGTCTTCGTCCACGTACCAAGTGCAGACCCGGCCCACCTGGTGGGCCATGCGCAGTTCGGTATGGCCGGTGCGCAGTTCGGCCGCCATCCACTGCTGGCTGCGGGTGCTGCGGCGCATTGCGAACAGCAGGCCCAGCAGCACCAGCACGTAGGTCAGCAGGATCGCCACCGCCGCATGCAGGTAAGGCCACCACGCGGCCAGCACATCGGCGTCGGCCAGCCCCACCTGCACCGCCAGCGGGCTGCGTTCCAGCGTGCTGATGGTGGACATGCGCGGAATCTGGTCGACCACGCCGGGGAAGCTGCCCAGCTCCACCACCGCCGGTCCCCCCAACAGGTTGCGGTATGGCAGGGTGTAGCGGCGGCCCACCGTGCCATACGGATCGGGCACGCGCGCCAGCATGAAGCCGTCGGCATCGGTGATCGACACCATGCCGTTGGGGCCCACGTCCAGGCCGCCGATGATGCGCTGCAGCTCGCCACAGCGCAGCCGCGCCAGCAGCCAGCGGTCGTCGGCCATGGGCAGGGCCAGTGGCACCACCCAGGTTCCATCGTCGGCCCGCTGCGGCGGCCCCAGGTACAGCGCGCTGCCCTGCCCGCGCCGCTGCGGGTCGGCCCACAGCGGCAGTTTCAGTTCGTCGGCACCGCCGGTCAGCGCGCGCCCGTAGGCATCGACCACCACGATGCTGTGCAGTTCGGCGTGCCGCTGCAGTACCCCGGCAATGGCCGCATCCAGCAGCTTCGGCGCCTGCGCCGGCACGTTGCTGAACAGTTCGGCGGCATCGCCGGCGATCCCGGCCAGCGCCCGTTCCAGGTTGCGCAGTTCCAGCGCCAGCAGGCGTTCGCTGCCCACTGCCAGCGCCCGGCTCTGCCGCTGCGCGGCCTCCAGCCGGCGCTGGTGGTCGTTGGCCAGCATGGCCGCCATGCCCACGGCCAGCAGCACGCCCAGCACCACGCCGCCCCAGGTGATGGCACGCAACGGCCGGGCCAGCGCCCGTTTCAGCGCGGGCATCGGTCGGTATTCCCTGTGCAGACAGCTGGCTTCATGCGCGAACGATTCCTCCACATCCCCGACCAGAGCGGCCGCAGCGCGGCATTCTTGACGCCTGCACCTGCTCCGCGGGCCATTCCCTGTGTGGGTCCCTACCCCGCAGCATGCACCAGCGCGATGACTGCGTGAAGCGCGGCGGCGCGTGTTCAGCCAGATCGCGCACACCCGAACCCGTGCTGGCGCGCGTCCGGCGCTGCCGCAGGGGATTAGACTTGGGGTTTTCCGTCGCAAGAGAAGTCCATGTCCAAGCTGCGCCGTCCCACCCTGGCGCTGGCCATTCTCGCCAGCCTGTCCCTGGCCGCCTGCGATCGCCCGGCCGAGCCGGCGGCAGGTACGGCCGCCCCCGCCGACGCCGCGCCGGCTGCCGCCAAGCCGATGCTGGGCAGCTTCGGCTTCGATGCCAGCGGCATGGACCGCAGCATCGCCGCCGGCGATGACTTCTTCGGTTTCGCCAATGGCAGCTGGGTGAAGAACACCGAGATTCCGGCCGACCGTTCGCGCTTTGGCAGCTTCAACGTGATTGCCGAAAAGACCCAGGCCGATACCCGCGCCATCCTGGAAGGTGCGGCCGGCAATGCGCAGGCCAGCGGCGATGACAAGCTGATCGGCGATTACTACGCCGCTTACATGGATGAAGCCGGCATTGAAAAGCGCGGCGTGGCCCCGGTGCAGCCGCAGCTGCAGGCCATCGGTGCGATCACCGACAAGGCCGGCCTGGCCCGTGCACTGGGCGATGACATGCGCGCCGACGTGGACCTGCTGAACGCCACCAATTTCTACACCGACCGTCTGTTCGGCCTGTGGGTGTCGGTGGATCTGCTGCAGCCCGACCGCACCGCGCCGTACCTGGTGCAGGGCGGCCTGGGCATGCCCGACCGTGACTTCTACCTGGGCGATGGCCGCATGGCCGAACTGCGCAAGCAGTACCAGGCCTACATCGCCAAGGTGCTGCAGCTGGCCGGCGTGGCCGACCCGGCCGGCAAGGCGCAGCGCATCCTGGCGCTGGAAACCAAGATCGCCCAGGCGCATGCCACCCAGGAAGAAACCAACGATGTGACCAAGGGCGCCAACCCCTGGACCCAGGCCGATTTCAGCGCCAAGGCGCCGGGCATGGACTGGGCCGCGTTCCTGGAAGCGGCCAAGCTGGGCCAGCAGCAGGACTTCATCGTCTGGCAGCCCAAGGCCGTGGCCGGCCTGTCCAAGCTGGTGGCCACCGAGCCGCTGGATGCCTGGAAGGACTACATGACCTTCCACGCCCTGGACCGTGCCGCCAGCTACCTGCCCAAGACCTTCGCCGACGCCCGCTTCGCCTTCCACGGCACCGCACTCAGCGGCACCCCGCAGCAGAGCGATCGCTGGAAGCGCGCGGTGGACGATGCCAACCACGCCGTCGGCGAAGCCATCGGCAAGCGCTACGTGGAAAAGCACTTCGACGCGAAGACCAAGGAACGCGCCGACGAGATGGCAAAGAACATCATTGCCGCCTTCGCCAAGCGCATCGATGCACTGGCCTGGATGTCACCGCAGACCAAGGCCAGCGCCAAGGCCAAGGTGGCCGGCCTGACCGTGGGCATGGGTTACCCGGACAAGTGGCGTGACTACACCGGCCTGGAGATCCGCCGCGACGATCCGCTGGGCAATGCGCAGCGTGCCGAACGCTTCGAGTACGAGCGCAACATCGCCAAGCTGGGCAAGCCGGTGGACCACAGCGAGTGGGCCATGCTGCCGCAGACCATCAACGCGATGAACGTGCCGCTGGAAAACCGCCTGGTGTTCCCGGCCGCGATCCTGCAGCCGCCGTTCTTCGACGGTGCCGCCGACGATGCGGTGAACTACGGTGCGATCGGCGCGGTGATCGGCCACGAGATCAGCCATGGCTTCGACAACGCCGGCGCGCTGTTCGATGCCACCGGCAAGCTGCACAACTGGTGGACCGCCGAAGACCTGAAGCAGTTCAACGCCGCCGGTGATGCGCTGGCCGCGCAGTTCAGCAGCTACGAACCGTTCCCGGGCGTGCACGTGAACGGCAAGCTGACCCTGGGCGAGAACATCGCCGACGTGGCCGGCCTGGGCACCGCCTACGATGCCTACCAGCTGTCGTTGCAGGGCAAGCCGGGCCAGACCCTGGAAGGCTTCACCCCGGACCAGCGCTTCTTCCTGGGCTTCGCCCAGGCCTGGCGCAGCAAGAGCCGCGAGCAGGCGCTGCGCAATTCGCTGCTGACCGACGTGCACGCACCGGGCCAGTTCCGTGCGCTGACCGTGCGCAACATCGACGCCTGGTACCCGGCGTTTGAAGTGAAGGATGGCCAGAAGCTGTACCTGGCCCCGGAAAAGCGGGTCAAGGTGTGGTGATGTAATGCGAACGGGCGCCGAAAGGCGCCCGTTTCGTTTGCGGGGGGCGGGATGCCCTGGTGGGTGCCAACCTGGGTTGGCACGATCCGTCCGGCACCCGGGCTCCAGATGGGTGATGGCCGCTGCCTGTCTGTGCCAACCAAGGTTGGCACCTACCAAGGGCAGTGCGCCGGGTGCCATCCACGCGTAGTGTGGATCACCGCGCTGCCGGCCACTCGCGCAATACTTCCACCGGCACGCCCATGCGTGCGCACGCCCGCGTAGCCAGGCCATCGGGCAATGCGCGGCGGAACAGCGGCGCCATGCCCTGCATCAGCTTTGCCGAAGCCGCCGCCTGCGCACGCTGGGCAGTCGTGCGTTCCAGCATCGCCTCGGCCCAGTCCGGCAACAGCGCTGCGCCGGCGCCCAGGAACACCGCGCGTGACAGCCCCGGGACCGGCACCGGCAGGTTCACCGCAGACAGCACGTCCAGCACTTCGCGCGAACGCGCATCGGCCATCAACTCGGGCTGGCGCGCACAGAAATACGCCGCCACTTCCGCCTCGCTGCGCGGCACGTCCACCGCGCCCAGCGCCTCGGCCACGCAGCGGTACTCGTCGTAGTAGCGGTCAGCAATGGCTTCGGGAACCTCGCGCCCATAGCGGCGGTAGCCCTGCAGGAAGCCGTAGGCCTCGGTCACGTGCACCCACGTCAGCAGGTGCGGATCATCAGCCGCATACGCCTGGCCCTGCGCGGTGCGGCCGCGGATCTGCGCATGGATGTGGCGCACCTTGGCCACCAGCGTTTCCACTTCGCCACTGGGCGCGTAGCTGGTGCCGGCCACGAAGGCCGTGGTGCGGCGCAAGCGCCCCACCAGGTCCTGGCGGAAATTGGAGTGGTCATACACACCGGCCAGCGCGCGCGGGTGCAGGGTCTGCAGCATCAGCGCGCACAGCCCGCCGGCCAGCATGGACGGCAGCTCGGCATGCACGCGCCATGTGATGCTGTCCGGCCCGAACCAGCCGGGATCGCCCTGCGGGTGGTCGTAATCGATGCCGCTCTGGCCACGCGGGAAGGCGTCGAGCACCCAGCGGCGGATGGGCGCGGTAACCGGGCGGGTCAAGCGGTGCAGCAACGGCGGCATACGGGGTCCAGTGGGTGGCGGAATCGACCGGGTTCTGCGCGGTCCGGCTTGATTCTGGGCGATCCGGCGCCCTGCGGCGAGCCCGGCAGCCGCGCGGCGGCAGCATGTGCGCACGCAGCACGATTCACCCTGCGACATCTTGTCGCAGCCTCCGAACGCGATGATGCGCCGCACCAATCTTCACGCATTCAGGCAAAACCCTTGCGCCCCTTCGCTTTGCGCCCATTGCACCGGCCGCTGGAAGTGCTAGAACTGAATCCGCCACATCGTCCAATGCTGATCGACGCACGTTCCAGAAAGGAGCCAGCCATGATTGCTTTGTTCAAGGGTTTGGGAATGCTGCTGCGGGACAACGAGCTGTACAGCAGCCCGTTCGAAAAACAGGTCGCGCACTGGCGCAACCTGAGCGAGCAGCAGATCCGCGACGAGGTGGCCGTGCTGGCCAAGGCGAAGTGCCAGTGGCTGATGGCTTCCATCGTCGGTTGGCAGGCAGCGTCGCTGCTGATCCTGGGCCTGATCGCCAACTACCTGTGGCGCGACGACTTCCATATCACTTTCACCCGCGTGGTGATCGTGTTCGGTTCGTGGGTGTCGATCCTGTTCGTCATCTGGTTCATGGCCAACATGTTCGACCACACCGCCGGCTTCGAACGCTGGATGAAGGCCTTCAACAGCCGCGCGCGCATCAGCTCCAGTGCCGACAGCGTGGAATGCGTGGCCGAAGCGCTGGACCTGGCCGAGCACTACCCGGAAGTGCTGGACTACAAGCAGGCGGTCACCGCCCGGCGCGAACTGCGCCATGAAGACATCCGCATCATGACCGAGATCGGGCGCATGAAGCAGCACTCGGAACTGGTGGGCCGCCTGAACCATGTGGGCGAGACCGAACACCACCACGACATGACGCTGCAACCGGCGTTCTGATCACCCGGAAAGCGGGGGGAGCCACAATGCCACCGTGCACTGCCACGGTGGCATTGTTCTTTCTGGCGCCAGCTACATGCCGCGGAACAGGCTCATGAACGGCTGGCTGACCACCAGCGTTTCCGGGCGCTGGCGCAGGCGCAGCACGCCCCTGCCGGTATCGTCGCGGCTGACCGCCGCCACCGCCTTCATGTGCACGATGGTGGAACGGTGGATCTGCCGGAACTGCTGCGGGTCCAGCGCCTCCAGCAGTTCGCGCAGCGGCGTGCGCAGCAGGCTTTCTCCCTCGGCGGTCACCACGGTGGTGTATTTGTTGTCGGCGCGGAAGTAGACCACGTCGTCCAGCATGATCAGCTGCGTTTCGCGGCCATTGCTGGCGGTGATCCAGGCCAGCGGCGGACGCTCGGGCTGCGTCTGCGACGGGCCCAGTCGCTGCAGCAGCCGTTCAAGAACGGCATCGTCCTGGCGCGTGGATGGCAGGCGCGACAGGATGCGTTCGCGCGTGGCCAGCAGCCGCTCATCGCTGACCGGCTTCAGCAGGTAGTCCATCGCGCCCTGTTCGAACGCATCGATGGCGTACTGGTCGTAGGCGGTCACGAACACCACCTGCGTGCGCGGGCTCAGTTCGGACAGCGAACGGGCCACTTCGATGCCGCTGATGCCCGGCATGCGGATATCCAGGAAGGCGATGTCCGGCTGTTTCTCGGCCAGTTGTTCCAACGCACTGGCGCCGTCCTCGCACGCGGCCACCAGCTTCAGTTCCGGCCACAGCCGCGCCAGTTGTTCCACCAGTGCCTGGCGCAGCAGTTCTTCGTCTTCGGCAATCAGGGCTTCAAGCGGCATGGGTGCGCTCCTTGGCCGGCTGCGGCAGGGTCATGGTAGCGGCCACGCCCGAGGGGAAGTTGGCCACGATCGCCACGCCGGCCTGCTCGCCGCAGGTCAAGCGCAGGCGCTCGCGCAGGTTCTTCAGGCCGATACCGGTGCCGCTGGTGCCGTGGCCGAAGCCCAGCCCATCATCGGCCACCGTTACGGTCACGTGGTCGTCGAAGCCACGCGCCAGGATCCAGATCGTGCCGCCACCCGGCTTGGGCTCCAGGCCGTGCTTGATCGCGTTTTCCACCAGCGTCTGCAGGGCCATCGCCGGCAGATGCACGCCGTGCAGTTCGTTGGGCACCTGCACTTCCACTGCCAACCGCGCGCCCATGCGGATGCGCAGGATTTCCAGATAGGCGCGCGTGCGTTCCAGCTCCACGCCCAGGGTCGACACCGATTCATCCACCTGCGGCAGCGAACTGCGCAGGTACTGGATCAAGTGCCCCAGCATCTGCTCGGCGCGGCCTGGATCGGTGCGGGTCAGCACCTGCGCATTGGCCAGCGTGTTGTACAGGAAGTGCGGTTCCACCTGTGCGTGCAGCAGGTTCAGCCGCGCCACCGACAGTTCCTTCTCCACCTGGGTCTGCTCGGCGGCGGCCTGTTCGTCGCGGCGCTGGTCGGCCACCCGGCGGCTGATCGCGCGGGTCACCGCTTCAGCGTTCTCGTAATTGCTGCCTTCATCCAGCGCCAGCAGATCGGCCCACCAGCCCGCATCGGGTTCGAACAGCAGGGTGACCGTGCTGGTGCCCTGCCCCGGAGTGACCGTGGCCTGCACGCTGTTGCGCTTGATCGCCAGCCGTGCCGGCAGGTTCCAGCGCGAGGGCTGGCGGCCGTTCCAGGGGTCCACGCGGCGCACGTAGGCGCGCACCTGCAGGCTGCCGGCCGAATTTTCCACGTCTTCCACGCGCGGCAGCTCGGCCACCGCCGCCTCGACCACCGCGTAGGCCTGGCCGGCGTCCATGGGCAGTTCCACCTGGCGCCGCTGGCGGCCGGACAAGGTACTGCCGTCCAGCTTGCCGGCCACCATCCACACCCGGCGCACATGGGTAATGGCGCTGCCCAGCGCAGTAATCATCAGGAACATCGCCAGCAGGCCGAAGATCCAGCCCGGGCCATCGTTCATGCCGCTGAAGATGCCGCTCCAGACCATGCCTGCCACCAGCAGCGCCACGGCCCAGGCCAACAGATGACGAACGATGAGAGTAAGGCTGGCGAACACGGCAGTGCCTTGGTGGGAAGGGGTGAGCCGAGCATAGGCCGGCGCACCGGGCAGACAAGCGGCCTGCGACGAACCCCCGGAAAGTGGGGATGGAAGGTGTTACAGCAACGCCGGGCATGGCCCGGCGCTACCGGCAGGTGGCGGGGCAGCGCCCCGCCTTGCCTTACTTGCGCTGGTCGGCGCTGGCGTCACGCACGGCGCGGAACGACTCGTCGGTGCTCCAGTTCGGCCAGCTGCGCGAGTTGGCCAGCTGGCTGCCCAGCGTGTAGAGCACTTCCAGGTCGCGTGCCGCACCGGCGAACACCCAATCCGGCTGCCACTCGTCGCCCTGCTGGTGGTAACGCTTGGCGGTGTAATCGTCGGACGCCTTCTTGCCCGCCGCCACGCCACCGTCCACCCAGTCCTGGCCGGCCGACCAGGACAGCGCCGGCACGCCGCGCTTGGCGAACGAGAAGTGGTCGGAACGGAAGAACAGGCCCGCTTCCGGCTTCGGGTCGGGCGTGTAGCGGATGTCCCAGCCCTTGGCCACGTCCTTCAACTGGTCCAGCAGCTCGAAGCGGGCGGTGCCGTAGATGCCGAAATCGCGCGACGGACCGAACGGCGCCATGCCGTCCATGTTGATCATCGCCACGGTCTTTTCCAGCGGGTACAGCGGATGGGTGGCGTAGTACTCCGAACCCAGCAGGCCCTTTTCCTCGGCGGTGACCGCCAGGAACAGCACCGAACGTTCCGGGCGCTTGCCCTTGGCGAAGCCACGGGCCAGTTCCAGCAGCGAGGCGGTGCCGCTGGCGTTGTCCAGCGCACCGTTGAAGATGCGGTCGCCGCGGGCATCGGGCTCACCCACGCCGATGTGGTCCCAGTGCGCACTGTAGACGATGGTCTCGTCCGGGTAGCGGCTGCCTTCCAGGCGCGCGGCCACGTTGTGCGAGGTGATTACTTCGGTCTTCACCGCGTACTTCGCATCCAGGCTGGCGCCGGTCAGCGGCACCGGGGTGAAGTCGCGCTGCTGCGCTTTCTTCTTCAGCGCCTCGAAATCCAGACCGGCCGAGCGGAACAGCTCCACCGCCAGATCGCGCTGGATCCAGCCTTCCAGCGTCGGGTGGGTGTCGGCCGGGTTGTCACGCACCACGTCGAACATGGTGTTGGTGTTGGAACCAGCCACGGTGGCCCAGCCGTAGGATGCCGGCGCGGTCTCATGCACGATCAGCACGCCCAGCGCACCCTGGCGGGCACCCTCTTCGTACTTGTACGGCCAGCGGCCGTACCAGGTCATGCCCTTGCCGTCGAAGTCGCCCTTGCCGGTCTCGAAGTCGGGGTCGTTGATCAGCACCACGGCGATCTTGCCCTTCAGGTCCACGCCCTTGAAGTCGTCCCAGTTGCGTTCCGGCGCTTTCACGCCATAGCCCAGGAACACCAGCGGTGCCTTGCTGATATCCACCGCGCTGGCGCCGTTCATGGCCGCGCGCACGGCAATCTGCTTGCCCTGCTGCAGCGCCACGGTCTTGCCGCCCTGGTGCAGCGCCAGCTGCGGCGCGCCGACGATATCGCCCTTGAGCAGCGGCACGGCCTGGGTCCACAGGCGCTTGCCGTCCTTCAGGTCGCCGCCCGGCTGCAGGCCGGCGTCGGCGAACTGCTTGCTGAGGTAGGCGATGGTCTTCTCTTCGCCGGCGGTGGCCGGCGAGCGGCCTTCATACGCGTCGGAGGCCAGCTCCTTCACATCGGCGGAAATACGCGCGCCATCGAACTTCGGCGTGGCCGCCATCAATGCGCTGCTCACCGACAGGGCCAGCAGGCCCAGTGCCACTCGTTTCATTGCTCTCTCCAGCAGGACAAACCTACCGGAGTGTAAGGGGTTCGGCAGGGCTGCGCCCTGCACCCGCCGAAGCCAGGGCAACAGCAGAAGCAACAGCGGGCTTCCTGAGGATAGGCGGGGTGGGTCCGGTTGCGGGGGCGTGAGCCGCATGGATGCGGCGACCGAGCTTACAGGGACGTACTTGCAGCGTCCCCCGCAACCGGACCCACCCCGCCTTCGACAGATTCGCGGTACTGATGGCAGGTGTCGACCTTGGTCGACACGGACACAGACACCAAGGGGTCAGAGCCCTTCCCGGTGGGAAAGGGATCTGACCCCGCGCGAGGTGTTACCAGTTCGGGTCTTCTGCCGGTGCCGCAGCGGCCTTGGGCTTGGGCTTGGCGGCCGGGCGTGCGCTGGCGGCCGGTGCCGCCGATGCGCTTGCCGTGGCAGCGGCGGCCGGCTTGCTGCCCAGCTTCTGCCGCAGCTCGATCTGGCCGGGGCGGAAGCCACCGCGGGTTGCGTCCACGCCGTCTTCGATGGTGCCGTACGAGGTCTGCGCGGCCACGCGATCGATGCGGATGGTGCAGCACGGGTGCTCGCTGCGGCCCAGCGAACGACCGGTCTGCGGGTCCTTCAGTTCTTCGCCCAGACGCACCGCCTGCCAGCGCTGGCCGGCCTGCAGCGTTTCACCGCCCTGGCTCAGCACCACCTGGTCACCATCCACCGACACCACCGACACCGGGAACAGCGTGGTGACGATGGTCGTGCCGATCTGCCCGGACAACGACTCCATCATCGAGGCGGCCATGTTGCGGCCATTGACCACGCGCGGCAGCGTGCTGGGGCCGGTCGAGGCCAGCTGGTGGTCGAAGCTGTCGGACATCACCACCTGGCCGGTGGTGGCGTTGACCAGGCGCAGGGTGATGCGGCCGCCACCGGAGTACGAGGTGACCTGGCGATCGGACATGCGCAGGTTGCGCACGCTGCGCGGGTACTCGAAGCGTTCGATGGTGGGAATCAGGATCAGATCGGTCGCCAACTGCTGGCCGATGCGTGCGGTGTCCTGCAGGCGCACGTTGCCGCTGTTGATGTGGTCGATCTCGGCCTGCAGTTCATCGCCAAATTCGCGGTCCAGCACGATGAAGCGCTGGGTCTGGGTCAGCGTATCGGACAGCCGCGCGCGAATGGCATCGGCCACTTCGCCGGCATCCACGCGACCATCGCCCACGGCGTAGCTGCCCGACTTGGTGCGCGGCAGGGCCACCACGATCTTCGGCTTGCCCTGCTCGTCCGGCGCGCGGTACTGGGCAATCTGCGCACGCACGCGCACCTTCCAGTAGCTGCGCATGCTGCGGTGGGTCACGTCCGAATCGAACGAACTGGCGCCGCGCTTGGCGTCCACCTGCACGTTCTCTTCGTAGTTTTCCTTGTAGCTGGCTTCGGCCGAACCACCGCCGCCGGAGGCCTTCGCCGAGGCCTGGCCCGACGCGCTGGCCGAGGCCGAGCCCTTGAAGCTCCAGCCTTCATCGCTGGCGCGCACGCGGGCAATGGTTTCTTCATCCAGCTGCCGCACTTCGTCCTGCGACAGGATTTCATAGCCCAGCACCGCGCCCTGCGAGCCGGCAATCATCTGCTGGGTGAACGCGTCGGCGCGGATATCGCCGACGTGTTCCCCATCCACGTCCACATGCAGGCCTGCGCGCAGGCCCTGCATCTGGCTGGCCACGCGCACGCCATTGACCTGCGCCACCGCCGACTGCAGGGCGGCCAGCACCGCCAGTTCCGGCGTGCTGCCGATGCCATCGGCCTCGCGCGCGACCTGGGTAGTGCCGCCGAAATCCGGCGTGCCGCGCAACGGCGCGTCGTCGGCCGGTGCGTTGCTGGCCAGCGCGCTGGCTGCCTTCTCCTTGGCGGGGGCCGGCGCGGTGTCTGCCGCCGGGGCTTCCTTGTCGCCACAGGCCGCCAGCAAGGCAGCGGCCAGGCCCAGGCCGATCAGTCGGGTGGTGGTGCGCATGGACATGGACCTGCTATCAGAGGCTGTCGAGCAGCGAATCGGCGTTGGACGGCACCTTCACCTTGCTCTTCTTGGCGAAGGTCACAGCCGACTTGGACGAGCTGTACAGGCCCTTGATGAAGCCCGGCGATTCCTTGGCCACCCACGCACCGGCAGCCAGCTTGCGGCCCACGGTGGCCAGCTGGGTGGCGCCCAGGTTCTTCATGCCGGCAGTGAAGTTGCTGGCTTCGCCGCCCAGCTTCTGTGCTTCGGCGGCCGAGGCCAGCATCGACACCAGGCCTTCGGCGTAGTGCTGCTTCGATTCGGCGCTCAGTTCGGGCTGCGCGGCCACGCGCTCATCGATGGCGGCCTGGGCCGACTCGCTCACCGAGACGGACTTCTTCATGGCATCCACGCTCACCGAACCGGACGACAGCGCCTGGCGCTCGGCTTCCAGCAACTGCACCTGCTCGGCCAGGCCGAAGGCGCGGGCGAACGAGGTCTGCGCCTGCAGCGAATGCGACTGCGAGCTGACGAAACGGCGCACCAGCGCTTCCTGCGCAGCTTCATCCGGTGCGGCGGCGCTGGAGGCGCTGGCGGAGGTGCCGGTGGCGGCACCGGCCAGGTCCTTCAGCTTGCCCAGGCCAGCGTGGGCCGGCATCGACAGGGTGGCGGCGGCAATGGCCACGGCAAGAGCGGTAGTGCGGATCATGGGAGTTCCTTTATGAGAGAGACGGCCGCAGTGCGGCACGTGGGGAATCGGTAGCCCCGGGGCGATGCCGAGCACGCTCGGCACCCACCGGGGTGGCGGATCAGCGAACCGCCTTGACGTTCAGTTCGTTGATCATCTGCTGCGCGGCCTTTTCGGCTGCCAGCTGCAGCGCGTTGGTACGGGCCACGGTTTCGTTCGGGCCGGTACCGGAGTACTGCACCGGGCCGACCGAAGACACGGTGCGCGGGAAGCGACCGGTCACGTCCAGCACCTTGCCGGTAACGGTGACGAACACGCGGGTGTTGCCGCTGGCCGGATCGCGATCGCGCATGCCCACGTCCAGCGTGCCCACCGCGATGTACGGAATGTTGGCCGCGCGGATGCCATTGGCGGTATCGCGCAGGGTGGCCGGGGCCAGATCGTTGCCGGTGCTGAAATCCTTGCGGATGCGTTCGATGTTCAGCAGGCCGCGCGACTCACCTTCCACGTACTCCGCTTCCACCACTTCATAGCCGGCGGCGCTGAAGGCACCGGTCATGGCGGTGTTCACTTCAGCCGCATTGGCCACCTTCCAGCTGATGTTGTCGCTGCGTGCGGTGGTGCTGCCGCCGGTGGTGACCGACATCGAGCCGTTCTGGTTGATGCTGCCGTTGGTGCTGACCGAGTTGCCACGGAACGAATCACCTTCGCGGGTGTTCTCGCTGTAGCTGGTGCTTACGTCGGCGCGGCGGTATTCCTTGTCCTGGAACGACTGCACGGTGTCCTGCGAGCGCGCCATGAACAGGAAGGTGAGCAGGGAACGCTGGGCCGCGGTGGCGCCGGCCACGGCCGAGCCCGCGTCCAACTTGGTCTGCAGCAGCGTGGTGTTGATTTCCGCACGCACGGTCACGCTGTAGGTCTTGGCCTTCTTGTCTTCGTTGTCCGACAGCTGCACGGCGCTGAGCACGTAGCGGTCGATTTCACCGATGAACTCGGCGCGGCGCGCTTCGAACAGGCGCAGTTTGGCTGCACCGGTTTCGGCGATGTACGCCTCCAGTGCATTCACCTTGGCTTTTTCCAGGGCTTCGGCGCGGGTGCCGGCGCTCAGGCGCAGGCTGTAGCTGGCCGAACCGGTGCCGCGCGAGCTGGCGGACTGCGCCGCGACCGGCGAAGCCACCGCCAGGGCGATGAGGATGAGCAGGATGGTACGCATCAACGACATGATTTGATCAACTCCTGGAGGGCTTGGGTCTGCTGCTGCAACGGGCGGCCGCCCGGCTTCTGTTCGTCCAGCCAGGTGCGTGAATCGGCACGCTTGGCGGCGGCGCCGGCGAAGGCATCAAAGCCCGCCAGCAGGGTTTCGTAGCTGGCCGACCACTGGTCAACCTGCCACTGCGTGACCGGCACCACCTTGGTGGCGCCCTTGCGCAGCGGCTGTTCGAAATAGACCTTGCCCGAGAACGGCTCGGTCACCTTCGCGGTGAAGAACGCGCCGAACAGCATCGTCTTCATCGCCGGGGTTTCTTCGATCACGCCGTTCTTCAGCGCATCCACCTGCACGCTGATCAGGTAATCGGCCTCGGGAATCTTCAGCTGGTAGACCTTGCCGTCGGCAAACCGCGCGGCCATGGCGCCGCCGATCGCCTGGCCCGAGGCTGGCGGCAGCAGGCCGACGCCGGTGTTGGACGACAGCGTCTTGGACAGCTCGTGGGCCAGGGTGGCGCGCAGCGTGTCGGCCCACTTCGGGTCCGGCAGCTTGGCCAGCGTGGCATCGGACAGGGTGACCGCGCCCACCTGCAGGCGGCGCGTGGCCGCTTCCGGCAACCTGGCCTGGGCCAGGGCCTGGGCCAGCACCTGTGACAGGCTGGTATCGGCACTGCCGTACAGCAGGTCGGCCACGATCGCGTCGATATCGTCGCGGTCCGGGCGGTAATCCTGCACGTCAATGCGCTGCAGGGTGAGCGGATAGGACGCAATCACCTGGCGCTCGCGGAAGTCGAAGAACAGCGCCTGCAGGGCCACCTCCACCAGCACCTTGTACTGGTTGCCGATCGGCTCGACCGACACCAGTTCGCGGTCCAGGGCGGCGGCCAGCACGGTAGCGCTGGTGGTGCCGTCCAGCATGGCCACCGGCTGGTCGATCAGCTCCAGCTGCGCCGGCTTGCGGCGTTGCAGTGCCTGCCACAGGGTCTGGTTCAACGGCAGCAGGCCGCGCGATTCCAGCACGGCCTGCGCGTGCGGCGTGGTCGCCTTCACGGCAGCGGCATCGGCGGTATAGGCGAAACCGGCCCAGTAGGCCTGTTGTGATTTCTCTGCGGCCTGGGTTGCCAGCGGCCACACGGCCAGGCACAACACATAGGCAAGCAGGCGCGCAAAAGCGCGCGGCGCGCTCTTCGTCCTTGAAAACATCCAACCGCTCCTGGGTCTACACACGGAATGCGAACGCGTTCACGCTCGCTGGGCGCGAAACATAGCCGCTCAGGCGCCAGCCGACAAGTGCTGCCGTGGTCGGCTTCAGTTTTCCGGGGCGTGGCCGGCCCTTTCCCGCAACACGGCGCGCTCGGCGGCATTGGGGGTCTGTGCCGCCGCCGTGGCAAATGCGTCACGCGCATCCGCCTCCCGCCCCAACTGCAGCAGCAGCTCGCCGCGCACCACCTGCAGCGGCGCATAGCCCTGCAGCCGAGCATCCACCAGCAGCGGCTGCAGCAGCGCCCATGCCGCGAACGCGCCGTCGCTGCGCGATACCGCCACCACGCGGTTCAGTGCCACCACCGGCGAAGGCATCACCTGCAGCAGCTGTGCGTACAACGCCGCGATGCGTGCCCAGTCGGTGTCTGCGGCCTGCCGCGCGGCGGCATGGCAGGCGGCAATCTGCGCCTGCAGCACGTAGACATCGTGCTGGCCACCGGCGGCCACGGCCTGCGCCAGCGCCTGCTGTCCACGGGAGATCTGCAGCCAGTCCCAGTGCGCGCGGTTCTGCTGGTCCAGCAGCACCGGCGCCCCCTGCGCATCCACCCGCGCAGCCGCGCGCGAGGCCTGCAGTTCCATCAGCGCCAACAGCCCCAGCACCGGCGGTGCCGGCATGCGATGGGCCAGGATGCGCGCCAGTCGCAGGGCTTCCTCGCACAGCGCCGGGCGCATCCAGTCATCACCGGCGCTGGCCGCGTAGCCCTCGTTGAAGATCAGGTAGATCGCTTCCAGTACCGAACCAAGCCGCTCCGGCAGCGCGTCGGCGCGCGGCACTTCATACGGCACCTGCTTCTGCGCCAGCGTGCGCTTGGCACGCACGATGCGCTGGGCGATGGTGGGCTCCGGCTGCAGGAACGCGCGGGCGATCTCCACCGTGGTCAGGCCACCGAGCAGCCGCAGGGTCAGCGCCACCCGGGCATCGGCCGGCAGCAGCGGGTGGCAGGCCACGAACATCAACCGCAGCAGATCGTCGCCCAGGTCGTCTTCCAGCATCGGGTTGTCATCGGGCGCGGGCAGCGCGGCCGGGTGCAGCAGCTCGCCCCACTGCGCGTGCTGCTGGGCCACGCGCTGGTGCTGGCGCAGCACATCGATGGCACGGTTGCGTGCGGTGGTCATCAACCAGGCCCCCGGGTTGTCCGGCATGCCCTGCGCCGGCCAGCGCTCCAGCGCGGCCAGCCAGGTGTCTTGGGCCAGCTCTTCGGCACGGCCCACGTCACCGCCCAGCAGCCGTGCCAGGCGCGCAATCAGCACGGGCGATTCCATTCGCCACAGGGTGTCCATGCGCTGGGTCAGGGTGGGCTCGGCCATGTGCCGATCACAGCATCAACGGCCGGGCCCCACAAGCGTGCCGCTCACCCCGGTTCACCGTCCATGTGCGCGATCTCCCACAGATGGCCATCCAGGTCCTGGAAGCCACGCTGGTACATGAAGCCGTAATCGCGCGCCGGCTGCGGTTCGCTGGCACCGGCCGCCAGCGCCTTGTCCACCAGCGCATCCACCGCCTTGCGGCTGTCCGCCGACAGGCAGGTGATCACCTCGGTGCTGGCCTGTGCATCGGCAATGGCCTTGGTGGTGAACTGCTGGAAGAACGGCTTCACCAGCAGCATCACGAAGATGCTTTCGCTGATGACCATGCAGGCCGCGTTCTCGTCGGTGAACGCGGGATTGAACTGGTAGCCCAGGGCGCTGAAGAACGTCTTGGACGCCTCCAGATCCTGCACGGGCAGGTTGACGAAGATCATCTGCGGTTGTGCTGCACTCATGGTCTGCTTCCCTTGGGTTGAACAGAGGGCTGGTTACGGCTGCTTCATGCAGTTGACCATCCACGGCTTGCCGAAGCGGTCGATCAACATACCCCAGCGGTGCGCCCAGAAGGTTTCGGCAATCGGCATCTGCACCTGGCCACCTTCGGCCAGCGCGGCGAACACGCGTTCGGCCTCTTCGATGCTGTCCACGTCCACGTTGATGGTGGTGGCGCTGCCACCTTCACCGCCCGGACCATCGGCGGCCATCAGGATCGCCGCACCGATTTCCAGCTGGCTGTGTGCCACGTGGTCCAGCGTTTCCGGCGGCATTTCGCTGCAACCGGGCTCATCGGAGGGCGGCATGTCGCGGTACTTCATTTCCGAGGTGACCTGGCCGCCCAGCGCCTTGGCGTAGAACGCCATGGCATCGTGGGTCTGGCCGCTGAAGCCAAGGAAGGGAATCAGTTTCATGGCAATGCTCCGTTGGGTGGTGGCGCCGGGGCGTTCCGGCGGCCGGGGTGCGGGTAGCGCCGGGTCATACCCGGCGGTGGGTCAGTTCTCCAGCTGTTCGCGCAGACGCTGTTCCTGTTGCTGTAATTCGGGAGTGAAAGCCTCGCCGAAGTCCTCGGCGGTGATCAGCGGGCGCAGTTCCAGGGCATCACCGGGCTTGAACGGTGCGCGCCGCGCCCATTCGATGGCTTCGTCCAGCGACCGCACGTCCCACAGCCAGAAGCCGGCGATCTGCTGCTCGGCCGGGCCGAACGGGCCGGCCTGCACGGCCGGCGCGCCCTCACCGAACTGAATGCGATGGCCGCGAGCGGTGGCGTGCAGGCCTTCGCCGGCGAGCATGATGCCGGCGGCGACCAGTTGTTCGTTGTAGGCGCCCATGGCGGTCAGTTCCGCTGCGCTGGGCATGCGCCCGGCTTCGGAATCGGCGCTGGCTTTGACGATCACCATCACTTTCATGTCGGTCTCCGGTGGGCGGCAGTGGCGCGCCCTTCACTCTTACAACGAACGAGGAGGACGGGGATCGACAGGTTCCTGGAAATTATTTCTTTCGCGGAGAGCGCGCCTTCGGCGGGGGCCGGCGAACGGCGGAGCCCCTCCGTGGTGGGGTGCTTGGTCGCGGAAAGCTGGGCTTTCTGCGAGAGAGCCGGGCGGGTGGGGTTGGCGGGGACGCCGTGAATCCGTCCGTGGAGGCTTAGCCGCGCCATCCATGGCGCGGATACCCCGCCAACCCCACCCGCCCGGCCCCAGACAGGTTCACGCGGCTGTCCCGCCACGGGAGATCAAGAGAGAAAGGCGAAAGCAAAAGCACAGCCGGGAATCGACACGTTCCTTGCAGATTGTTTTTCTCGCGGAGAGCGCGCCTTCGGCGGGGGTCGGCGAACGGCGGAGCCCCTCCGTGGTGGGGTGGGGTTGGTCGCGTAAAGCTGGGGTTTCTGGGTTGGGCCGGTGGGGGTGGGGCCGCGGGACCGCAGGCGCCATGGATGGCGCCTACGAGCCTCCATGGATGGATTCACGGCGTGTCCCGCGGCCCCACCCCCACCGGCCCAGCCAGCGCGCCTGAAAAAATGCCCCACCACGGAGGGGCTCCGCCGTTCGCCGTTCCCCGCCGAAGGCGCGCTTCTCGCGCTGCAGCATGATTCCGCGCAGACCTGCGCCATCATGGTCACCCCGCCCGCTACACCAGGACCACCCCATGGAGCAGTACCTGCTCCTGATCTACATCGAGCCCGCCCTGCTGCAGGCCCTGCCCACCGAAGAGTTCAACGCGCTGATGCGCGACTGCCTGGCCCACGCCGACCAACTGCAGGCCGAAGGCACCCTGCTGGCCGCACAGAAACTGCAGCCCGTGGACACCGCACAAACCCTGCGCGTGCGCGACGGCCACGCCCGCGTGCTCGATGGCCCCTTCGCCGAAACCCGCGAACTGCTGGCCGGCTTCAACCTGATCGTGGCGCGCAACCGCGACGAAGCCATGGCCATCGCCCGCGACTTCCCCTGGGCACGCTTCGGCAGCATCGAAGTGCGGCCGCTGGAAGACATGGACGCCGAACGCGAACGCTGCGGCGCGCCCGCCGCTACGGCAGCAGCCGCACCCTGACCTCGCGTCGGCCAACGCCTTCGTTGCCACTGTAGTCACGCGCACTGGCACGCACGATGTACTCGCCCGGCGGCAGCGCCGCTGGCTGCCAGCGCCCGGTTTCCATCAGGCCATCGCGCACCGTGTTGGTCACCAGGTAGCGGAAGCGGGTGACCGCGCTGCCGTGCACGGTAATGCCGCTGTCCGGCGCATAGGCCACCTTCGCCGCCAGGTTCTGCGGCGGCATGCGGTTGAACACGATGTTCCAGCGCGGCTGCTCGTAGCCCTGCAACGCCTGGCCGTTGCCATCCAGGATCTGATAACCCACTTGGTACGGCCCCAGCCGGCGGCGTGGCAGGTTGTTGTCCACCTGGTCCCACGCTTCCACCACGATCTGCACGCCACGCCCCTGCCGCGCCACCATCACCACGCCATCGCTGCCCGGCGCCATGGGTTGGTCGTTGTCGTCCAGCAGGGCCACGTCGGTGATGCGCGGGGCGAAATGGTCGGCGTAGTTGTGGAAGCCCAGTGCCACCGCATTGGTCTCGAAGCCACCGGTGCCCAGCGCCAGGTGCACGTGCGCCTGGCTGTTGATGCTGCCCAGACGGTCACCCACGTGGATGCGCGTGCCTCGGCGAACGCGGATGCGCTCCAGCGTTCCGTCGTCGGCATACAACGGCTGCCAGCGTGCATCGAAGGGTTCACCGCGGGGCGTGCGGCCCACGCGCATGTGGATGTATTTCAGGCGATCCACCGCCAGACCTTCGCCCTGCCCGCCCAGGCTCCAGGCGGCGATCGGGCTGCTGATCTTGCCCTCGGCAATGGACAGCACGGTCTGCCCCACGTCACCGCGCACATCGAAGCCGCCGTGCAGGTGGTGGCGGCTCTCGCCCTTGAAGGTGCCACGGACTTCGCCCAGCGTGCCCACCACTTCGTGCCAGCCCTCCTGCGGTGCCAGCGGCCAGCGTCCGCCCGTATCGGGCAACCCGCCATCGGCGGCCGGACCCACCAGGGCCGGTGCAGGAAGCTCGCCCACTGGCAGCGGGCGCAGGCGATGCAGGCGGTAGGCAGTGGAGTCGGCCACCAGCACGCTGCCATCGGCATCCACGGCCAGACCACTGGGGCGCGCCAGCCGGGGCAGGCGGTCGTTGCCCAGCAGCGCGATCTGGTGGCCCTGCGGGGTGATCTGCAGCACGCGCCCATCCAGGTCGCCTACGTACAGCACGCCATCGTGGGTCGTGGCCAACGACAGCGGGGCGTTCATCACCCCACCACTGCTCACCACCGTACTGACCGTGCCGTCGGCGCCCACGCGGCGCACTGCGTTGTTGAACAGATCGGCCACCAGCAGCGCGCCATGCGCATCGAAGGCCAGCGCCACCGGGGTATCGAACCGCGCTTCGCCGCCGATCGCATCGGTGAACCCCGGGCGGTCGCCACCGGCCAGGGTCCGCACCTGGCCGTCGGTGCCGATCACGCGGATGCGGTCGTTCCAGGTATCGGCCACGAACACCTGGCCCTGCGCATCCACGGCGATGCCCATCGGCCCATCGAAGCGTGACTGTGCGGCGGGGCCATCGGCATACCCCTGCTCGCCGCCGGCCAGCGTGGTCACCTGGCCGTCGACAGAAATACGCCGGATCGCGTGGTTGCCGGTGTCGGCCACGTACAGGTTGCCCTGCGCATCGGCGGCAATGCCCGAAGGCGTGTGGAAGCTGGCCTGCAGCGCCGGGCCGTCCACGCGCCCCTCGCCCTGCCCGGCCACGGTCTGCACGCGGCCATCGGGCCACCAGCGGCGGATACGGTTGTTGTCGCCGGCATCGGTGAAGTACACCGCACCCTGCGCCGTGCGCACCACCGCGTAGGGGTCGGCAAAGCGCGCCTGCGCGGCCGCGCCATCACGATTGCCGGGATGGCCATCGCCGGCCAGCGTTTCGATCTGCGCCGTCCAGGCCAGGGGCGTGGGTTGCGGCCCAGCGGGTGCGGATATCTCGGGGGCCGGGCCAGGCCACCAAGTGGCGGCCAACGCCGCCGCGGTCACCACCGCCACGCCCACCACCCACCACTGCCGCTGTGCCATCGCTACGCATCATCCCTGCCGATTTCAGCCCACGACGATAGTCGCTGCACTGTTGTTGTGCCACCACCTGCGGCGCCGGCTACCCGGCCTTTGCTTGCCGCCAATCGCGCGGCGGGTTTCAATCAGCGCTCACGCCAAGGATGGAACCGCCATGTCCCCTGCCCGCCTGCTGCCACTTGCGCTGTCCGCCGTCCTGCTGGCTGCGCCTTTTTCTGCGTGGGCTGCCGACAGCACCGCCACCACGTTCCAGCAGCGCTGGGAGAACGCGCAGACCACCGCCACCAGCGGCAACACGTTGGGCGCGATGATCGAATTCGAGAAACTGATCGACGATCCGCAGTTGGCAACGCTCGCCCCCGAAGTACGTGCCGAGGGCGCGCGGGTTGGCGGCATGACCGCGTACCTGCAGCATGACAACCCTCTGGCCCGCCGCTACCTGCAGATGGCGCTGGCGGTCGACCCGGGCGACATAGAGGCCTTGATGCCGCTGGTGTCGGTCGACCTGAGCGAAGACCAGAACGACCTGGCCGTCACCCATCTGCTGCAGGCCACGGCGCATGCGCGCGAGCCGCTCGAATTCGACACCCAGGTGATCGGCTTCCTGCAGCACACGCTGCGCGACCAGCCTGCGCGTCGGCGCGAGGTGCTCAAGGCCCTGTTCGACAACGGCTGGAAGAGTGATGGGCTGGAACCGGGCGCCTTCTGGGTGCTGCTGGCCAGCCTGCAGATCGACACCGATTCGGGCCGGGATGTAGCGGCCACGCTTGAACGCGTCCGTACACCGCTGGAACTGATCACCCTGCGCAGCGACAAACGCTTCGACCGCTACGTCGATCGCAATGACCCACGCTATGACCCGCAGCGCGCAGCGCGCCAGTACCTGGACGAGCTGCGTGTTTCCAGCCTGCTCGATCGCAATCTGGACGCCGCGCTGGTCGATTTCAGTTCCACCCAGTTGATGCTGGGCGAAAACGAGCAGGTCGTGCAGTTCACCGACGGCATGGCCAGACTCGTGGCCGAGGGCAACCTGCCCCGCGGCCCAGAGGCGCAATGGCTGGCCTGGCTGATGAGCAACCGGATGATCGCGCTGCGCCGGCTGGATCGCCTGGACGATTCCGTGGCCACGGCTCGGCTGGCCGAGAAAGTGGGTGCACGCGGGCCGGACCATGTCGACCACATCATCAACCTGGCCTTCATGCTGGCTGCCACCGACCAGCTGGACGAAGCAGTGTCGGTGCTGGCACGGCTGGAGGACCTCAGCCCCTATGGCGAATCGGCGCAGGCGCTGGTGGGCTTCCTGGCCGCACGCAAGCGTGGCGACGCCGCCGCCGAAGCCAGCGCGCGGGCCACCCTGGTACGCAACCGCGACACGGCCCGGACCTTCCACCGGGAGATGCTGCTGGAAGAAGGCGATCTGGACGGTGCAGCCGCTGCGCTGATCGGCCAGTTGCAGTCGCCCGATGACCGGACCGAGGTGCTGCTGGATCTGCAGGATATGCGTGTCTACCCGTCGCTGCCTACCGAAGTGGAGAGCGATGCTCGCTGGCGGCAGCTGAAGCAGCGTGCCGATGTGCGCGCGGCCATCGCCAAGGTGGGCCGGGTGGAGCGCTACGCGCTGTATGGAAACGCGTCTTCGCGCTGAACCACTCTACTTCGCCGGCACTTCGCTACGGATGCCCATCGCCTGGCGGTAGCGCGCGTACAGCGCCATCACTTTCTCCACGTAGGCCAGGGTTTCCGCGTACGGCGGCACGCCGTTGTAACGGGCCACCGCACCGATGCCGGCGTTGTAGGCTGCCGCCGCCAATGGGCGGTCGCCGTTGTAGCGGCGCAGCAGGCTGCGCATGTAGCGCGCGCCCCCGTCGATCGATTGCTGCGGCGAGAAGGGATCGCGCACGCCGTACTCCACCGCGGTTTCAGGCATCAGCTGCATGACGCCCTGCGCGCCTTTGCGCGAAACCGCAAGCGCATCGAAGTTGCTTTCGGCATGGGCGATCGCACGCAGCCAGGCGTCATCCACGCCGGTGGCCTTGGCCGCTGCCTTGAACTGCGTTGCATGGGGCGCGAGCTGTGGCGCGCCGACCTTGCCCAGGCCTTCATGTGCCGGCTCGCCCGGCGGCGTGGCCACGGTGAACTTCAGGTAAACCCGCGAGCCGGGCAGGTTGCGGGTGGAATAGACCAGAGTGCCGTCCTGCTCGCGCTCGTACAGCACGCCGCTGAACACCCCCATGTTGCCCCACAGGTTGGGCGTCTGCACCGCGCTGTCGTCAATCTGTTTTGCCGTACAGCGCGAGCCCGGCTCGGGCGCGGTGGCCAGGCTGACCGTGTTGCCCTGCACGCAGCGGTACACCGTGCGCGCCGCCACCAGGCCAGGCCACAGGCCCAGCAGCAGCGACAGCGCAACGGTGGCACGGCGGGCGAACATGGCGGCCGGATGATCCGGCCGCGCCCGCTAAATCCGGGTGAATGGGGTAGACCGTTGGCCGACTGCTCTCCGATCAGATCGAGAAACGCCCGCGGCGCAGCCAATACCCCACGCCCAGCAGCACGAACCAGGCCGGGCTGGCCAGCAGCGCCTGGCGGGTGTCGGCCTGCAGGCTCAGCAGCACCAGCACAGCGGCGAAGAACAGCAGGCAGGCCCAGCACATGACCACGCCGCCGGGCATCTTGAAGATCGATGCCGCATGCCGTTCCGGGTAGCGGCGGCGGTAGACCATGTAGGCCACCAGGATCAGCGACCAGACGAAGATGAACAGCACGGTGGCCAGCGTGGTCACCAGGGTAAAGGCGGTCACCAGGTTGGGAATCAGGTAGATCAGCAGCGTGCCGCCCAGCAGGCACAGGCACGAGAACAGCAATCCACGTGCCGGCACCGCCGCGCGCGACAACTTGGAAAGTCCACGCGGCGCGTGCCCTTCTTCGGCCAGGCCGTACAACATGCGGCTGGTGGAGAAGATGCCGCTGTTGGCCGACGAAGTGGCCGAGGTCAGCACCACGAAGTTGATCAGGCTGGCGGCGGCGGGAATGCCGGCCAGCACGAACAGCTGCACGAACGGGCTCTTGTCCGGCACCACCTGGCGCCACGGCGTCACCGCCATGATCGCGATCAGCGCCAGCACGTAGAAGATGATGATGCGCACCGGAATGGAATTGATCGCCTTGGGCAGGTTGCGCTCCGGGTTGGCGGTTTCCGCGGCGGTGGTGCCCACCAGTTCGATGCCAACGAAGGCGAACACCGCGATCTGGAAGCCGGCGAAGAAGCCGACCAGCCCCATCGGGAACATGCCGCCGTCATTCCACAGGTTCGACAGCGAGGCGGTGTGGCCGCTGGGCGAGGTAAAGCCCCAGGCCACCAGTCCGGCGCCCGTGATGATCAGCGCGCAGATGGCCACGATCTTGATCAGCGCGAACCAGAATTCCATTTCGCCGAACAGCTTCACCGTCACCAGGTTCAGGCCCAGCAACAGCAGCACGCACAACAGCGCGGGTATCCATGCGGCCAGTTCGGGGAACCAGAACTGCGCATAGGCGGCGATCGCGATCACATCGGCAATGGCGGTCACGATCCAGCAGAACCAGTACGTCCAGCCGCAGAAGAAACCGGCCCAAGGGCCCAGCAGGTCGGTGGAAAAATCAATGAAGGATTTGTAGTTCAGATTGGACAGCAGCAGCTCGCCCATCGCCCGCATCACGAAGAACAGCATCGCGCCGATGATCAGGTAGACGAAGATGATGGACGGGCCCGCCAGGCTGATGGTCTTGCCCGAGCCCATGAACAGGCCGGTGCCGATGGCACCGCCGATGGCGATCAGTTGCAGGTGGCGGTTGGACAGGCTGCGGCGCAGGTGCTCCGGGGGTGCGGCGGGTTCGGTCATGGACGGGCGCTGGAAGGGGCGGGTGAAGCCCCTGACGGTAGACCTGTGCGGCCCGGAGCGCCAGTCTCAGCTGGATCGCTGCCGTCATCGGTTGTCGCAATTGCCACAATGTGACGGATTATCGATCCTGCCCCATTCCGCACAGGCGGCCAACATGCTCAGATAGAGCATCCGTCCAAGGATCGGCCGCCATGCCCGCAGCCCTGCCCGCCCGCCCGGAGTACCGGCCATGAACCGCCTGCGGGTCATCATCCTCGGCGTCCTTGCGGCCCTGCTGGCCGCCATCGTGCCCATTGCCGCCATGGTCTATGCCACCTGGCACAGCGCCGTGGAGGTGGAGCAGAAGCGGCTGCATGGCATTGCCGAACGCACCCTGCGGCGGGCCGACCTGTCCTACCAGGAAGCACTGGCTGCACTCAAAACGGCCGAAGCCAGCGCGATGGCCCCGTGCAGCAGCGAGCACATCCGGCGCATGCAGACCCTGGTGATGACCACCCCGTCCATCGACCAGATGGGCTATTTCGAGGGCGGCCGGCTGCGTTGCACCTCGTGGGGTGCCTTCGAAGGCAACGTGGAACATCCCCGCGCCGACCATGTCACCAGCGATGGCGCCGGCATCGCCGTGGACATCCGCCCGGCCGCCACCGGCGGGCGCAAGGTGCTGGCCGTGCTGTACGGTTCCTACGATGTGCTGGTGGACCCGCGCCACTTCGTCGGCATCATCGCCGACCCGGATGTGCGCCTGGCCCTGGCCAGCCCGGATGGACGTCTGCTGAGCCGCCAGAGCGGCATTGACCAGGCCCTGCTGCTGAGGCTGCTGCGCGACCCGGGCGAAGGCCTGGACGACGACACCCTGTATGCCAGCGCGCGCAGCGAACAATGGCTGGCCATCGCCACCGCGCCGCGCACCGCCCTGGCGGCCACGTTCCGCCAGCAGGCCTGGCTGTTCGTGCCAGTGGGCCTGCTGCTGGCCGCCCTGGGCGTGGGCCTGGTGGTGTGGTTGTCGCAGCGGCGCCTGTCCATGCGCGGTGAACTGGCCACCGCCATCCGCCGCCGCGAACTGTACCTGCACTACCAGCCCATCATCGAACTGGATACCGGCATCTGCGTGGGCGCCGAAGCACTGGTGCGCTGGCAGCATCCCGACGGCACCCAGGTACGCCCGGACATCTTCATTCCGCTGGCCGAGGAACACGGTCTGATCCAGGCACTCACCGATGTGGTGATCGAAAACGTGGTGAAGGACATGCGCGAGCTGCTGGTGTCCGACCGCAGCGCGCACATCGCCATCAACCTGGCACCGGATGACATCAGCAGCGGCCGTGCACTGAAGGTAGTGTCCGCACGCATGGCCGGCAGCGGCATCCTGCCGCAGCAGATCTGGCTGGAAGCCACCGAACGCGGCTTCCTGGATATCGACCGCGCCCGCACCATGATGGCCGCCGCACGCCGCGCCGGCCACAGCATCGCCATCGATGATTTCGGCGTCGGCTATTCCAGCCTGCAGTACCTGGAGCAGTTGCCACTGGATGCGCTGAAGATCGACAAGTCCTTCATCGATGCGATCGGCACCGAAAGCGCCACCACGCCGGTCACCCCGCACATCATCGAGATGGCCCGCGAACTGGGCCTGTGGGTGGTGGCCGAAGGCGTGGAAACCGAGGCACAGCTGGCCTACCTGCACAGCCAGCATGTGCAGTTCGGCCAGGGCTGGCTGTTCTCGCGGCCGTTGCCACGCGATGAGTTCGTGGCCTTCCACCATCGGCGCCAGCAGCAGTACGGTGCCGCGCGCGAGCACATGCAGAACCCGCGCAGCGTGCCGGTCGAGCGCGAGTTCTCAGACACCTGACCGTCAGCCCCAGGCCCGCGGCCGGGCCAGCAGCCAGGCCCCGCAAACCAGCAGCAGGCCCAGCGGCAGCCACGCCAACTGCTGCGCACCGCCGGTCTGCAGCAGCAGTCCGCCGGCCACGCCACCGGCGGCAATGGCCAGGTTCCACCCGGTCACCAGCATCGACTGGGCAAGATCGGCAGCAGCACCGGCGCGGCGCGCCAGCGCCGTCTGGAACAGCGCCGGTACCGCGCCGAACGCCAGCCCCCACAGCGCCGTTGCCAGCAGCAGCACCTGCGGCCTGCCAGGCCACAGCAGCAAGGCCAGCGCAGCAGCGGCAAAGCCCAGCACCGCCGCCCAGACCAGGGCGCGCAGATGCTGGTCCACGCCCCACGCGGCCACTGCAATGCCGGCAATGGCCGATACGCCGAACACCAGCAGCAGGCGGTCAAGCCAGGCGCCGGCGCGGGCCAGCAGGGCCAGCGGCTCGATGTAGGTGTACAGCACGTTGTGCGCCAGCACGTACAGCGCCATCACCAGCAAGGTGCTGCGCACGCCGGGCAGGCGCCATACCGCTGCCAACGGCGTGCGTTTGCCGCTGCCTGTGGCCGGCAGGTCCGGCAACGCCCAGCGCGCGTAGCCCAGCAGGGCCACGGCCAGCACGCTCATCAGTGCGAACACCCAGCGCCAGCCGATCTGCTGCCCCAGCAGCGTGCCCGCCGGCACGCCCAGCGACAGCGCCAGCGGCGACCCCACCATGGCCACGGCAATGGCCCGGCCCTGCAGCGACGGCACCACCATGCGCGCGGCATAGCCGGCCACCAGCGACCACAGCAGGCCCGCGCACACACCGGCCAGGAAGCGCGCCACCAGGATCAGCGGGTAGCTGCTGCTCAGCGCGGTCAGTGTGTTCACCAACACGAAGCCGGCAATGGCCGCCAGCAGCAGCGGGCGGCGCGGCAGCCGCTGGGTCAGCGCGGTCATCGGCAGGGCCGCCAGCAGCGACCCCAGCGCGTACACGCTCACCAGCTGGCCGGCCGCCGCATCGCTCACACCCAGACTGGTTCCAATCGGCCGCAGCACACCGGCCGGCAGGGTTTCAGTCAACAGGGTGATGAAGCCGCCGCCGGCCAGGGCCAGCAGGGCCGGCCACGGCAGCCGCGTTGCCGCACCTGCGGGCAAGGCGTCTGCCGCTGCATGGCCGCTCATCGCGCACCGCCCAGGTCGGCGTAGATCGCATCGCGCAGCGCATCCACGAACGGCCCGTGCATCCCGGCATACAGCGTGTTGGTCAGCGCGACCACACTCAGGCCCCGCTGCGGATCGACAAACCAACTGTGGCCGTAGGCACCGCCCCAGCGCCAGGTGCCCATGGCCTGCGGCGTAGCGGCGGCAGCGGGGTCAAACAACACCGCCGCGCCCAGACCGAAGCCCCACCCCGCCGGATCGGGAGGGCCGGCACGGCCGACCTGCAGGCTGACCATCTGCGCGGCCAACGCCGGCGCCAGCAGCTGCGAATGATCGACATCGCGCAGGGCTTCCAGCACCGCCATCAGATCGTCGGCGCAGCCCACCAGGCCCGCCCCGGCCGAAGGGAAGCGCGTAGCATCGGTGGCACGCGCCGGGCTGTAGGCAATGCCCACGGTGTCCGCGTAGACCGGCACGGTCTCGCCTTCGCCCAGCCGGCGCGGCTGCGGCAGATCGTCCACATAGGGCACGGCCAGGCGTTGCGCCTCAGCGGTGGAAAAGCCGGTATCGAGCAGCCCCAGTGGCCGCGCCAGCTGCTGCTCGAACAGGGCCTGCAGGCGCTGCCCGGTGGCAGCCTCGGCCACGGCACCGGCCACGTCCACGCCCAGCGAATACAGCCATTGCGTACCGGGGGCGAACTGCAGCGGCACCTGGCCAATCCGCCGTATGTTCTCGGCCAGGGTGATCGGGCAGGCATCCATGCCATCGCTCACCCCTGCCCGCGCATAAGGCCCCTGCGCGTCAGCTTCCAGGAAGCGGTAGCTCAGTCCGCTGCTGTGGCTCAGCAGCTGGCGCAGGCTGATGTCCGGCGTCTCCCCGCTCGCCAATGCCGGCCGGAACTGCGGCAGCCAGCGCTGCACCGGTGCATCCAGATCCAGCACGCCCTGCTGCACCAGGCGCAGCACCACCACCGTCAGCAGCAGCTTGCTGACCGACGCCAAGCGGAACAGCTGGTCGCGCTGCATGGGCAGGCCCTGTTCCCGGTCGGCCAACCCGCTGGCGCTGGCGTGGCGCCACGCACCGTGCTGGCGCACCAGCACCACCGCCCCCACGATCTGGCCGGGGTGGGCCCGCTGCAGCACGCGCTGCACGGAAGGAAGCACCGGGTCCGGCGCCAACGTGGGGAGTGCATTCATCACGGCGATCCTTGGGTGGGAGGGCCGCCACGTTAGAACCCGCCACCCGCGGGAAAAACCCACGTCGCGCTCCCTACATCGTGGACTGCCCGGTCCGCAATCGGCACCATGGGCGGACCCACACTACCGCCATACCCCCGGAACGCCCGCCATGTCCGTGCTCGACAACCTGGCCAACCTGCAGACCTTCATCCATGCCGCTGAAACCCGCAGCTTCGTGGAAACCGGCCGCCTGCAGGGCATTTCCGCATCGGCGGCGGGCAAATGCGTGGCCCGGCTGGAACATGCGCTGGGCGTGCGCCTGTTCCATCGCAGCACGCGCAGCATCACCCTCACCGCCGAAGGCCAGTTGTTCCTGGCACGCTGCCGGCGGATCCTGCACGAACGCGATGCGGCCCGTACCGAACTGGCCCAGCAGAGCGCCTCGCCCAGCGGCACCCTGCGCATCAGCCTGCCGCTGGTGGGCGACCTGACCTTGCCGCTGCTGGCCGACTTCATGGCCGCCTATCCGGATATCCGCCTGGAACTGGATTTCAGCGACCGCCTGGTCGATGTGATCGAAGAAGGCTTCGATGCGGTGCTGCGCGTGGGCGAGCCCAGCGATTCACGCATGAACGCACGGCGCCTGGGCATATTCCCGCGCCGCGTGGTGGCCTCGCCGGCATATCTGCAACGCCACGGTATACCGCGCACGCCCACGGACATGCTGCAGCACCGCCTGCTGCACTATCGCTTTCCCAGTACCGGCAAGCTGGAAGCGTGGCCGGTGCAGTGGCCCGACGATGAAGTCGCGCAGGAACTGCCGGTGAACATGGTGGCCAATACCATTGAAGCGCGCGTGGCCATGGCACTGCGCGATGGCGGGCTGGCCTTCGTGCCCGTGCACTCCGTGCGCCAAGCGCTGGCCGACGGTCGCCTGGTCACCGTGCTCGACGAGCACGTGCATTCCTGCGGCATCTTCCACCTGCTGTGGCCGTCCGGCCGCCACGTACTGCCCAAGCTGCGCGCCTTCATCGATTTCGTCAGCGCCCGCCTGGAAACCGTGCCCTGACCACCTTTCTGTAGAGTCGAGCCATGCTCGACTGCTCCACGCTCCCCCGTAGAGTCGAGCCATGCTCGACTGCTCCACGCTACCCCGTAGAGTCGAGCCATGCTCGACTGCTCCACGCTCCCCCGTAGAGTCGAGCCATGCTCGACTGCTCCACGCTCCCCCGTAGAGTCGAGCCATGCTCGACTGCTCTGCACCAGGCAGTCGAGCATGGCTCGACTCTACAACCCGCGCGCCCTGCGGGCGCTACAATGTCCAATCATTCCCCCAAGAGGCTCGCGACCCATGCGCCAGTAATGCCGCCGTCTGCAAACCGGACGGCCTGACTCTTCCCGCCCCTGCGCGCAGGGGAGACATGGCGTTGCCTGGAGGTCGCATGACTTCGCATTCCCTCACGCTTGATCGCGTGTCGTATCGGTTGGCCGATGGCCGTCCGTTGTTTTCCGATCTGTCGTTTTCCTTCGAACCGCTGGCCACCGGGCTGGTGGGCGGCAATGGCGTGGGCAAGAGCGTGCTGGCGCGCCTGCTCGCCGGCCAGCTGCAGCCCGACAGCGGCCAGATACGCAGCAGTGGGCGTGTGTTCCTGCTGCCCACGCCCGGCTATCCGCCACGTGGCACCGTGGGCGAACTGGCAGGCGTCGGAAAGGTGCTGGCCGCATTGGCCCGTATCGAGGCCGGCAGCATCGATGAGCAGGATTTCGCCTGCGTGGGCGACCGCTGGGACCTGCGCGAACGCCTGCAGCAACAGTGGCAGTCCATGGGCCTGCCCGATGATCTGCACGTCGGCCAGCCGGCGGCGCGGCTCAGTGGCGGCCAGGCCATGCGCGTCGCGCTGTCCGGTGCGTGGGCCAGCGGCGCCGACTGGCTGATCCTGGACGAGCCCAGCAACCACCTGGACGCCCAGCATCGCCGCCAACTGCAGGCACAGTTGCAGCAGTGGCGTGGCGGCCTGCTGGTCGTCAGCCATGACCGCGATCTATTGGGTCACATGCAGCAGATCGTGGAACTGGATGCGCAGGGTCTGCACCGCTACAGCGGACCGTGGCAGCACTACGCCCAGGCGCGTGCCGCCGAGCGCGAAGCGGCGGCCGCGGCGCTGGACCATGCGCGCGCACAGCATCGCCAGCAACAGCGCAGCGCACGCGAACAGCACGAACGCCAACAGCAGCGCCAGGCCCGTGGCGCGCGCGATGCCAGGCAGGCCAACCAGGCGCCCATCCTGTTGGGCGGGCAGAAGCAACGTGCCGAAGGCAGCCTGGGCCGCTCGCGGCAGATCCAGGAGGCGCGCCTGCAGACCAGCGCCGACCAGCTGCGCACGGCAGCGGCAGGCGTGCAGGCGGCGCCCGAACTGGCCTTGTTTGCTGGTGCCGGCGAGCGTGGCAGCGCGCGTCTGCTGCAGGCACAGGATCTCGTGCTGCCGCATGGCTGCACGGCGCCGCTGCAGCTGTCGCTGCGTCGCGGCCAGCGCATCGCCGTGGTGGGCGACAACGGCACCGGTAAATCGACCTTGCTGCGGGTGCTGGCGGGACAGCTGGCGGCGCGCACCGGCCAGGTGCAGCGCCACGCGCCGGTCGCGCTGCTGGACCAGCAGCTGCTGGGGCTGGCCGGTGATCGCAGCATCCTGCAGACCGTGCAGGCCGCCAACGCCGGTGCGGACCCGGCAGAGCTGCGCACGCGCCTGGCCCTGCTGGGCCTGGATGCGCAGCGCATCCAACGCCCGGCCAGCAGCCTGAGCGATGGCGAGCGGGTGAAAGGCGCACTGGCCAGCGTGCTGTACGCCGATCCCGCGCCGCAGGTCCTGCTGCTGGACGAGCCCGGCAACGCACTGGACCTGGCCGCGCTGGACGCATTGGAATCGCTGCTGGCCGCATGGCCAGGCGCGTTGATGATGGTCAGCCACGACGCACATCTGCTGCAGGCACTGCGGCCCACGCAGATACTGCACGCAAGCGGCGACGGCTGGCAGTGGCGCGACCCGCAGACGGGGTCAGATCCCTTTTGCAACGCAGAAGGGCTCTGACCCCACCGAGCCGGCCGCCATCCACGCATGGCGTGGGTGCTGTTGCTTCAACGCTTCCACACCGGAAACGCCTGCGGCAGCTGCTGCCACAGCAGCGGCCCGGCGCGCAGTTCCTGGTCGTTCAACAGGCAGGCATCCAAGGTAGCGCGCACCGCGCGTTCGTCCATGTGCACGCCTATCACTACCAGCTCCTGCCGGCGGTCACCCCATAGCGGGTGCCACAGCCGCGCCATGGCCGCATGCTCGGCGTCATCCGCAAACGCCTCCACGCCGGGCAGCGGCGCGCTCCAGCAATCGGCCTGCTGCCGCGCCCAGCCCAGATCGCTGTACGGTAGCGGCGTGGGCGGCAGCAGCGGCGTAGTGTCTTCGTCGCCTGCGCGCACACGCTCGCGCGCCGCATACCAGAACCCGGCCGCCTGGGTACGGGTCGCCGCCCCCACGCTGCTCAGTTCGCCCACCCAGTCCATGCGGTTGGCCAGCCAGAACCAGCCCTTGCTGCGGATCACCCCCGGCATGCCCTGCTGCAGCGCGCGTGCGAAGCGGCCCGGGTGGAACGGCCGGCGCGAGCGGTAGACGAAGCTGCCAATGCCGTATTCCTCGGTTTCCGGCGTGTGCTCGCCACGCAGCTCCTTCACCCAGCCGGGTGCCTGCTGCGCACGCTCGAAATCGAACCGGCCGGTATCCAGCAGTTCGGTCAAGGGCACATCGCCGAAGCGCGACAACACCAGCTTCGCCTCGCGGTTCAAGCCGCGCAGCACGGCCAGCGTGTCCTGCAGCACGTCATCGTCGGTCTGGTCCACCTTGCTGACCACGATCACATCGGCGAATTCCACCTGCTCGCACAGCAGGTCCACCACGCCGCGGTCATCGTCCGGGCCGGCCTGCTGGCCGCGCTCGGCCAGGCGCAGGGTGGAACCGAAGTCGGCCAGGAAGGCGCTGCCATCCACCACAGTCACCATCGTATCCAGGCGCGCGATGTCGCCCAGGCTGAAGCCGTGCTCATCACGCACGGCGAAGGTGGCCGCCACCGGCATGGGTTCACCGATGCCGGTCGATTCGATCAGCAGGTAGTCATAGCGACCGCTGTCGGCCAGGCGCCGCACTTCCTGCAGCAGATCGTCGCGCAGGGTGCAGCAGATGCAGCCGTTGCTGAATTCCACCAGCGTTTCTTCGGTACGGCGCAGCGCGGCGCCACCGTCGCGCACCAATTGCGCATCGATGTTGACCTCGCTCATGTCGTTCACGATCACCGCCACCCGCAGGCCCTCGCGGTTGCGCAGAATCTGGTTGAGCAAGGTGGTCTTGCCAGCCCCCAGGAAGCCGGACAGGACGGTGACCGGCAGGCGGCGGTCGGCGCGGGAAACAGGGTTCATGCGGGGCGGGAGGCTGCGGATGGAAATGTTACTGTATAACATTTCTAGATCCATCCACAGTGCCGCCTCCGGGCATGGCCCGGCGCTACTTGCCGTAGCGGCGCAGCAGTTCCACCAGCACCTCGGCCTCGGCGGCGCGCTGCTGCGGGTCTTCAGCGGCCACCACGTGTTCCTGCAGGTGCTCGTGCAGCAGTTCCATCAGCAGCCCATGGGCGGCGCCGCGCACGGCCGCCACCTGCACCAGCACGCCGGCGCAATCGCCGGGTTCTCCCTCAGGCCGATCCAGGGCCTGCTCCAACGCCGCCACCTGGCCGCCGATACGGCGCACCCGGGCCAGCAATTGTTTCCTCTGTGTGTGTACATGTGCCATGCGCGAATCATATACCCTATGGGGGTATCCCAAAAGACTCTCCACCGCCATGCAGCTGGACGCCCTCGCCGCCGCACGCCGCCACGACCATCGCTTCGACGACGGCAACCCACTGGCCGAACGCAATACCCGCCGCGCCCTGTGGCTGACCGTCGGCATGATGCTGGTGGAAATCGTCGGCGGCTGGTGGTTCAACTCCATGGCCGTACTGGCCGATGGCTGGCATATGAGTTCGCATGCGCTGGCGTTGGGCCTGTCGGTGTTCGCGTACCGCTGTGCGCGCCGCTACGCCCATGACCCGCGCTTCGCCTTCGGCACCTGGAAGATCGAGATCCTTGCCGGCTACACCAGTGCCATCGCCCTGTTGGGTGTGGCCGCCCTGATGGCGGTGCAATCGCTGCAGCGGCTGTGGGTACCGGCGCCCATCCACTACGACGAAGCCATTGCCATCGCTGCCGTGGGCCTGGGCGTGAACCTGCTGTGCGCGTGGTGGCTGCATGACAGCCCGGGCCATGCCCACCATCACCATGGTCACAGTCACGATCACGCTCATGACCACGCGCACGGGCACGATCTGAACCTGCGCTCGGCCTACATCCACGTGCTGGCCGATGCGGCCACCTCGGTACTGGCCATCGTCGCCCTGCTGGGCGGCAAGCTGTGGGGCGTGGCATGGCTGGACCCGGTGATGGGCCTGGTGGGCGCAGTGCTGGTGACCGTGTGGGCCATCGGCCTGCTGCGCGACAGTGGACGCATCCTGCTGGATGCGCAGATGGATGCGCCGGTAGTGGCCGAAGTGCGCGAGGTCATCGAGCAGGGGCCGTGGCAAGCGCGGCTGGCCGACCTGCATGTCTGGCAGGTGGGGCGTGGCGAGTACGCGGTGGCCGCCAGTGTGGTCACCCACGATGCCGCCCTGGACGCCGACACCCTGCGCGCGGCCCTGGGCGTGCACGAGGAGCTGGTACACATCACCCTGGAAATCCACCGCACCGCGTAACGCACCGCAGCAGAGCCAGTCGAGCATGGCTCGACTCTACAGATGCGCGCTGCCCTCGTAGAGTCGAGCCATGCTCGACTGCTCCAGTGCAAGGCAGTCGAGCATGGCTCGACTCTACAAAGATCTGAGGCAATCACAACCGCAACATCATCCGCAGCAGATACGCCGCCAGCGGCAAGGCACTCAGCGCTGCGCCGCCAATCCCCAGCCACGCATGGCGCTCCCCGCGCTCCCGCGCGGCCACCGCAAACCCGCCGCCCACCAGCACCGATGCCAGCACGGCCACCGCCAGCCCCGCCACCGGCGCGCTGGCGCCGAATGCCCATGCCGCCAGCCAACCCGCGCCCCAGCCGGCCACCAGCCCCAGCCAGCTCGCCAACCCACACCACGGTGCCCTGCCCTGTGCCATCGCCACTCCCTCGTTCTTGCCGATTATCTGCACGGGCCGCGCCCGGCTGCTGCCTACACTAGCCGCACCTGCCCTGTGGGGACATCCCATGCGCACGCTCCACCTGCTGCTGCCCGGTGCCCTGTTGCTCGCCGCCTGCAGCGGCGACACCCACCTGCCGTTCTCCAGCGATCCCCTGCTGGGCTGCTTCGCGACCAGCACCCGCCGCGCCGCCGAGTTCCGCATCGACAAGGAAGGCGGCCAGTACTTCGTCTCCTTCGAGCGCAACGGCAGCTGGCAGCGTGAACCGAACGCGCTGTACAAGGCCAGCCGCAGCGACATCAGCCAATACTTCCCCGACGATGCCCAGCAGATCGACAGCGCCCTGATCCGCAGCGCCGGCGGTTTCGGCCTGTTCCACGCAAAGGACGGCGCCGCGCTGAAAGCCAAGGCCCGCGACAGCGACTACATGGCCCTGCTGCTGATCGGCGCCGGGCCCGTGTACGCGGTGAAGTGTGAGTGATCTGCAAGGTTCCTGATGGCGCCGCCGCACAACGCGCCCCAGTCTGAAGCTTTGCCGGGGCACCCCCATGCTGCTCAGTCTTCTGCTCGCCGCCGCAACGCCCGCCACGCAGGGCGCCTTCGATCAGATACTCACCACTGCCGAAGGTGAAACGCTGGTACTGCGCACGATCGATTGGCCTATCGACGGGGACGCGAGCGAGCGGGTGACCGTGCACTGGGTGCTGGAGGACGATGGCCGAATGCGCTACGAACTTGATCGCCAGCCAGACGCCACCCGTGCAGCGCATCAGCGCGCCTGCGCGAGAAACGGCATGGTGGCCGGCGACGGAACGTCCTGGTTGGGCGGTGAGGCGACCACCCACGGCTTCTCCTGCACGTCGGTCCGTACGCGGCTCGCCACGCAACCACCCTAGCGCCAGCGTAGGCGGGTGTGCGCCCGCCACGCACTCACGGCCGGTCAGGTACCATGCCCTCCCCCACCTGCCCCCCGGTACCGCCCGTGCCCCATTACTCCGGACCCCTGCTTACCCGCGACAGCGCGCAGGCGCTGCAGCGCGCGCACGACAAGGGAGCAGGCGACTGGCAGGGCTCGCTGGACCTGGGCCGCAGCGACGAAGCCGTCACCCTCGGTGCAGAGGGCTTCCAGTTCCGCGGCCAGCACTACCCCTGGCCGGGCAAACTGAAGGACCGCACCCTGTACTACTGGGATGGCGAGGACTTCGCGCCCATTTCCCGCTACAGCGGTTCACTCATCAAGCTGGTGCCCACCGAATGGGGCGCGCCGACGTTCGAGATCGACGGTATCAAGATGCTGCCGACCTCCAAGCTGTCGCCGTTCGAAGATGCGCGGCGCAAGGTGGAACTGGTGGCGCCGGCCGGCAAAGTCATCCTGGATACCTGCGGCGGTCTGGGCTACTTCGCCGCCTGTGCGTTGGAAGCCGGTGTCGGGCAGATCCGTTCGTTCGAAAAGAACGCCGACGTGATGTGGCTGCGCACGCTGAATCCGTGGTCGCCCGACCCGGAATCGGCCGCCGCAGGCGGGCGCCTGCAGTTCAGCCATGGCGACGTCTCGCAGCAGATCGAACAGGTGCCCAGCAACAGCGTCGATGCCATCCTGCACGATCCGCCGCGCTTCGGTATTGCCGGCGAACTGTATTCGCAGGTGTTCTACGACCACTTGGCCCGCGTCATCCGCAAGGGCGGCCGGCTGTTCCATTACACCGGCGCGCCGAACAAGCTCACCAGCGGCCGCGATGTGCCGCGTGAAGTGGCCAAGCGCCTGGAGAAGGCCGGCTTCAAGGCCGAGCTGGCGCTGGACGGCGTGCTGGCCGTGCGCCGCTGACACTCACTCGTAATTCACCTTCGCCAACTGCTTCACCCACTGCGGCACCACCGGTTCACCGGCGAAGAAGTCCTTGGGCTTCTTCTCGGCCATGGCCCAGCGGTGCAGCCAGCTGGGGCCGTAGCGGCCGTTGTAGCCTTCGGCACCGCGCGCGTAGGCCGGGTCCTGCAGCGCCTCCTGCAGCGACACGAAGCGATAGCCCCGCCGCTGGGTGGCAGCCACCAGCTCGGCGAAGGTGGCTGCATTGAGCTCGTTGGCATGCATCAGCCACACCTGCGGCAACGCGTAACCCAGCAGCGCCTGCGATTGCCGTTCGTAATAATCCACCTTGTTCAACATGTACGGCACGTAGCCCCGCCGCAGGCGCTGCAGCAGCGCCTCGCGCGCCGGTGAATCGGCCTGCTCGTTCATTACGTTGGCATAGGCGAACGCCCAGACCCATTCGCCGTTGTCCACGGTCACCGGCGCCACGCGGTAGCCATGCTGCTGGAAAAATACGTCCATCTGCGCCCGCTCTTCAGCGGTTCGCCCTGCGCGCAGGTAGGGGTGGCGCATCCACTGTGGCACCTGGCCGCGCTCGGCCAGCAGCGGCCGCAGCGTCTGCTCGCCGCGCAGGAAATCCTGCTGGAAGGCCACCACGCCCTTGGCATTCAGATCCATGTGCGAATAGGTGTGGTTGCCCAGTTCGTAGCCGGCATCGCGCCAGTCGCGCAGCATCTGCACGCGCTGCGGCTGCACCTGGCCATCCACTTCCAGCTTGTTCTCATTCACGAAGCCGACCACCGGCACGTTGGCCTGGTGAAGCTGCGCCATCAGTGCGGCATGGCGCTGCTGCAGATCGGCCGGCACGATCTCATCCACCCGCGCCCACGGCAGGTCATCGATGGTGACTGCAATACGGCGGTCCGCCTCGGCGGCGTGGGCCACCAGCGAAAGCAGCAACAACGGTACGGCACGCAGCAACGAACGCATCCATCCATCCTTGTTCGGGCAGGAACCGCCACTCTACCTGCGCGCGCCCCGCCACAACCACAGCCCCAGCACCACGCCCACCAGCAGCACGGCGGCCAACACCATCGCCAACTGCCCCGGGTTGTGCAGCAGCGCGGCACTGCGTCCCAGGAACAGATTGAAGGCGAGCTGCGGGGCCTGCGCCATCGGCACCGATGGATCACTGGAATCCAGCGCACAGACCACTGGCGCAAGCTGCTTCACGCTGGCCCACGCGCGCTCCTGCCGGAACAGGGTCCACGCGGCCAGGCCCAGCGCGCCGACCTGCAGCAGCACATAGGTGGTGGCCATGCGCCACACCTGGCCCGTGGCGCCGCGCAGCGCCGACAGCCCCACCCACAGCGCAGACAGCAGGGCCAGCAGCACCCCGGCGATCGGCAACCAGCGAAGCTCTTGCCAGAGCTGCAGCGCCTGCGCGCGTTCCAGCATCGCCATCATCACTGCCGTGCGCGCGGCCAGATCGGGATGGGCACAGGCGCCGGCGGCGGGCTCCAGCACGTACTGCACGCGCAGATGCAGGCCGGCCTCGGCCAGGGCCAGCGCCAGAAGGGCCAGCACCGGCAACACGAACAGCCCAGGGCCTCGACCGGTCGTCAGTGCCGAACGCTTCATCCGGCGATGTACTTCGGTGGCACGTGGTCGGTCAGCCACACGCCATTGGCCGAACGGTAGAAGCGATGGCCCTCGGCATGCATGCGGCCGGCATCCACGCTCAGGATGACCGGCGCGCCGCGGCGCGCGCCCACCTGCTGCGCGGTCTGTCGGTCCAGCGACAGGTGCACGTGCTGGCGCTCACCCGGCCGCAGCCCCTGCGTGGCGATGGCTTCCAGGAAGCGCGGCACGGTGCCGTGGTACAGCCACGGCGGCGGTTCCAGCGGCTGCAGCCCCAGGTCCACCGCAATCGAATGCCCCTGACTGGCGCGGATGCGCAGGCCGTCTTCACTGAGCGCGAAACGCTGTTTGTCGTTGGTCTGCACCAGCCGCTGCAGGTCCGCGCGATCGAGCGCATGCCCGTGTTCGGCCAGCCGCTGCAACAGGTCGGCAATGTCGGCCCACCCCTGCGCATCGAGCTGCAGGCCAATCTTCTGCGGCTCGTGCCGCAGTACCAGGCTCAGGAACTTGCTGGCCCGGGTCAGAGAAACATCCTTGTCCATGTGCATAGCGTGCCGTAGCCGACCACACGATGCCAACCCCGACCTTGGCAGGGCGTCATGCCACGATCGACGCCGCGGGCTGCCGCCACAGCCAGATGCCCACCGCCATCGACGCCAGCAGCTGACCGATCAGCACGATGGCCATCACATCCGGCGCGTGCGGTGGCATCACCCGCGCAGCGTCGAACACCTGGAAGGTCCAGCCCATTGACGCCACAAGCGAGGTGTCCTCGCGCGTCAGTGCGTCGGTCATGCAGGCCGCGGGCAGCAGGGTGATATAGGCCTGCCAGACGCGATCGAAGGCGTGCAGCATCGTACCGCCCAGGGCAAGCGCGCCAACCTGCAGCGCCACCAGGCGACCGGCGCTGACCCGGCACGCCGGGCTGCTGCGTCGCCACTGTTCCACCGAAGCGGCCAGTGCGCCCGCCAATGCCAGCAGCAGCGTGGTGGCCGGCACCCAGGCCAGCGGATCCCAGTCATCCAGCGCGTTGGCGCGGGCCAGCAGATGTTCGGCCACGCGCATGCGCTCGGTGGCGTCCTCGCCTCCGCAGGCCGGTGACAGCGGCTCAAGCAGCAATGCAACGCGGTGATGGAAGTAGCCCACCTCCAGCCCCACCGCCAGCAGTGACACGCACTGCAGTATCAACAGCATCAAACCAGGCCCGAAAACACGGCCGAAGAAAGCGGTCATCGGCCACCTGCGTGGTTGCATCGAAGAAGGCGAATGCTAGCCAAGCCCATCGCCGCTGTCGGCTGGCAGATGCGACATCGGCGCGAATCTCCGCCATCATGTGCGTCCTGCACAGGAGGGATGCCGATGCTGGGGCTGTATCTGTTCGTTCGCTTGGTGGGCCCGCTGCTGCTGGGCGGCCTGGTCGCGCTGCTTGCGTCGCGCTGGATCAACGCGCGCCTGGCCAAGCGCCCTGCGCAGCAGATTGCGCTGCCTGCCGAGAGTCTGCTGGACAGCCCAGCTGCAAAGCGCCGCTACCGCCGCATGCGTCGGCGCAGGCCGAACCTGACACACTTCCAGGGGCCGCCGCAGGCACCGCGGCACTGGCTGTGGATCACGGTAGCCGTGGTCATTCTTGCCGCGTTTGGCGCGGCTGCGCTGACACCGGAGGGCGCACGCTTCCAGGTGATGGTGGAAAGTGCCGTGGGTTACCCGTCCACGGTCATCGACATTGCCATCGACGAACAGCAACAGGATGCGCTGCTGCAGGCCTGGAGCCCCGTGCTGATGCAGGCGGCGCGCCCGGTCAGCATGCGCTACCGGCGCGGCCGCTACGGCCCACCGACCGATTCCCACGCCGTCATTGCCGTGCAGGTGCGTCGCCAGGGCAACCGCCTGCAGATTGCCACGGGCCAGCCGGTGCAGGCCGAGCGCTTGCGTGCAGCACTGGCCACCCTCACGCCGGCCGCCGCGCCCGCCGTGCAGATTTCAGAGCGCTCGGTGGCACCCTGGCGGGAAATCGGCTGGCGGGCCTGGGGGCCGCGCGTAGCTCAGTAAATCGGCCGCGGCGTGGCTTCGCTCTGCAGTATGCACTGAGCCCGCCCCTCAACCGCGTGGAAGCTTCGCCGCCCACATGTTGTCCACCAGGTTCGGGTATCGGCGGCCGTTCTCCTCGGCCCGCTGCCGCGCGGCGTCTTTCTGCGCCGGCGACAGCGGCTGCTTCTTCTGCCCCTTCGGGTTGGGCTTCTTCCAGGGCGGGGTACGGGGGCTGGCCATGGCGGCAGTATGCCTGTGGCGCTCTACTTCTTCAGGAAGTTCAGCAGGGCCAGGTTGAAATCATCGGCATGGCTCGTATTGCAGCCGTGCGGCGCATTCTGCAGCACCACCAGCTCGCTGCCCTCGATCGCCTTGTGGGTGCGCGCCCCCGAGCCTTCCAGCGGTACCGTTGCATCGCTGTCACCGTGCAGTACCAGGGTGGGCACGCTCACCTTGTCCAGGTCCGCGCGGAAGTCGGTAGTGGCGAAGGCCTGCATGCAGCCCAGCGCCGCGCGTGGGTCGGACTGGTGGCACAGGGCGATGGCGGCCTGGCGGGTCTCTTCGGTCACCATCAGCTGGCCGTTGGCGCTGAAGAAATCGCGGGTGAAGCCCTCGAAGAACGTCTCCCGGTTGGCCTGCAGCCCTTCGCGCATCGCATCGGCGTTTTCCTGGCTGAGCGGACCGTTCGGGTTGTCGTCGGTCTTCAGCAGATAAGGCGGCACCGCCGCGGCGAATACCACGCTGTGCAGGCGATCCTGGCCATGGTTGGCGATGTAGCGGGCCACCTCGCCGCCACCCATCGAGAATCCAACCAGGGTGACCTCCCGCAGATCCCGCGTGTCGATGATCGATGCAAGGTCGGCGGCCAGCGTGTCGTAGTCGAAGCCTTCGGCGGGCTTCTCCGAGCGGCCGAAGCCACGCCGGTCGTAACTGATCACCCGGTAGCCGGCATCGCGCAGCACCGGCACCTGGGCCTTCCAGGCTTCGGCTGACAGCGGCCAGCCATGGATCAGGATGACCGGGCGGCCGGTACCGCCGGTGTCTTCAACGTGCAGGCGAATGGAAGGGGCAGTCATGGCAGCTCCCGTGGGAAAGGAGGCACCTACCCTAGGCAGGCCCACCGATAGCCGCCGTGAGGGAATCGGCCGCGGCCGTGACACCGCGTGCACGGCGCAGGCCGGGCCGTCAGCCCTGCGGGCGCTTCATGCGGTCATAGACATCATCGGCCTGCACATCCACGTGGTCGACGCGGGTCACCTTGAAGTTCAGGTAAGTGCGCTGGTCCTTGCGCGAGGTATCCAGCGTGGGCGTACCGAAGATGAACACCACGCAGGCCTCACCGCTGGCGGCGAAGCGCTGCAGGCGCTTGATATGCAGCGCACCCATCTTCGAAGCATTCAGCGCGCTGTTCCAGACCATCGCCGTGGGTGCCTGCGGCGGGTCCAGCACCTGCTCACCCAGCGTATCGACGCGCGTCATGAAGCGGATGCGGTAACCGTCGGGCGTCTGCGCGATCTTCGCCTTGCCCCAGTACACCCGTGCCTGTCCGGACAGACGGGCCCGGCGGGGCGAAAAATTCTCGAACATGTCACGGTAGCTCAGCGCCGAGGTCGCGCCCGCGGTCAGCGTCTGGGTATCGTCCGTACCGTCCCGGCGAGCCTTCAACCAGCGCGACACCAGCGCGGCCACCGAATAGAAATCGGTGCGACGGCTGCGCAGGCCCGCCGCATCACCACCACCGCCGTGCGTGCTGCCACTGCCCCCCCCTGCGGTGGGCGCCGCATCACGCACGGTGAAGTAATCGGCCGGTCGCTCGAACAGGAACCGATCCGGCGGCGGCGTGCCCACTGCGTGGGTCTGGCCCTCGCCTGCGCCGCTTCCCTGCTGCGCTTCGCGCTCGGACGCATACGGACAGCCTTCGGCGTGTGCCGGCCCCTTGTGGAGCACACGGTAATGCGGTTGCACCTGCAGGTTCAGCGCATCGGTTTCCAGGTTGACGCAGGTATAGCGCGCCGGGCAGCCATCCTGCGGGCAGGCGAACGCCCGCCTGTCGCTGATCACCCCCGCCCAGTACAGCTCATGGGCGCGCTCGGCATTGATCACATCGTGGAATTGCTCGCTGTACGCCAGTTCCGTTGCCATCGCCTTCCTGTCCGCTCCGTCAGCGCTGGTGATAGCACTGCACCGCCACGCGCCCAGCGTACCGGGTTTGCAAGAACTGGTCCGACAAGCCGGGCACCGATTCCACCGCACCCGGCATCGGCGTGCGGCTGATCCACAGGCCCTGGTAGGAACGCCCGCCAATGAAGATGATGAAAATGCCGTCGGCCTGCTCGGCGACCAGGCGCACTTCGTTGCCCAGCAGATCCTGCGGCAACGGCGGCAGGCCACGCAGCACGTCCCTGCCCGGTCCGACCGCGCTTCCGATGCCGCGCCGGAACTCGCTGGATGCATGCCCCAGCACATGCTGGTCGGCCCAGCGAAGCACCTCGTTCTGGCGCTCAGCGTCGCTCAAGTACGGGTACAGGTGCTGGCACTGGATGAACTTCAGTATCGGCACACACCCCGGCAGCACCAGCGCGGCCGCCAGCAGCAGGCCGATGCGCAGGACTCGCGCAACTGCGGGAAGCGACCGTTCCGTGTCCATCCAGTACCCCGTCGTCATGGTGAGGGTGCGATGGGCGCACGGTAGCACCGGTCGCCCCCGCCTACGCGGCCCCGGCTCAGCCTTGCGGGCGGGCCACCCGGGTCAGCATCCAGCAGCCATAGCGGCGCGCGAAGGTGTACTGCTCGGCCTGCCCATCGTCGCCCAGGCGTACCTGCTGCCCACCGTCGGCCAGCGGCGTGATGGCCGGGGTGGCACGCAGCGTGGCGCCCCGCAGGCGGCGCAACCGCGCCGGCCCCGCTTCCCGGTGCACTTCGGTAGCCACCGGGCCGCCCTGGCTGGCCACGCCGTAGGCGGGCGTCTCGTATTCCAGCGGATCGGTGGTGTAGCGCATGCGCACCCGGTCATCGGCCGGATCGGTGAAATGGCGCAGGAACAGCGCGAAGTCCTGTGCCGGGCAACTGGGGTCATCGCCCTCGGCCGGCATCGCCTGCGCATGCCCCGAACCGGCCAGTGCCAGCATCCCCATGCCCAGCAGCCAGCGCCTGAATGTGTGCACGTCCATCGTGCCGTTCTCCCCGAAGCATCCTGGTAAACCTGCGCGCGCCAGCCCCTGCGCCGCAGGCACACAGGCTAGCAATAAATCGGTTACCCACGCAGCCACAGGCGTTCTACACTGCCCGTCCAGATCCAGATGCGGCCGCACGGAGCACCCCATGACCCCCGACCACCCCGATTACACCCTTCACCAGCAGATCCGCCAGGGCGTGGCCGCGCTGGACGAAAAGCATGGCCGCAGCTTCGACACCACCAGTGAAAACCTGACCGCCAGCCTGACCGTGAAGGCCCGCGAACAGGGCCTGGAGCGCGCCGACCACGTGGTGGTGAGCAATGCCACGGCCCAGCACCCGGCCGGACACAACATCTTCGTGGTGCAGGGCGACCCGGCCAACCCGGCCCATCTGCGCGCCATGCTGCCCACCGCCGAAGCGGCGCAGGTGCCGGCCGAGCAATCGTTGCAGAAGCTGGGCATTGCCCCGCAGCAGCCGGCCGTGGGGCTGCAGCCGGAACAGCAGGCGCGCGAGCAGGAGCAGCAGCAGAACCCGGGGCAGCGTTTGGGCTGAGTGCCCAGTGCTGCTGACAGCGCCGTAAGCGTTAGGCTTGCGGGTCTTTTGATGCCGGGATGCGGCATGCACCCGATGCGAAGAATCAGGCCTCTCTCGCCCTTTGCCTTGCCACGCTCGGCATCCATGCGGGCGACGACCTCGATCGATTCGTTGAAACAACCTCAATCAGCTGCACATTCCTGCCTCACCGCATCAAGCGTCGTCGCCCCAATACCGTCTTGCCTTGGTCGTAGCACCCCGCGCTCCGCCAGCGCGTTTGCATCGCAATTTCCACCCTTGCCGACTTCATTGATCGGCTGCCATTGAAGTCCTGAAGGCACTTGATCAACCCGAATCAGATAGGTCGCATCATTCCGACCACTCGTCGTGGTTGGCTACTTTCCAGAGAGAGGGTCAGCATGTATCCGAAGCTGCGCCGGGTAACCCCGTAGCATTACACTCGGCTGTACTGTGCGCACATCCACACGGTACCGGGCGCTCGTCTCCATCGGCAGAGTGACAATGCTCAATCTGTACCGCTGGGCGTCCATCGATATGTGCATTGCATAGCGCCAATCCGGCGATGCATGCCATTCAGGGAGAGGCTCTTCCAGGTTGTGTGCCCTGGCCTGATAGATGTCAGAGGTAGCCACGTCCTGCCAGGCGCCGGCTACCCAGCGCTGCAGGGACACTTCAAATGGAACGTGAGCACTACGCATGTCGGGCGCTCTACCATGCTCCGGCCCATGTCGCTGCACTTCAAGTTCCAGCACATAGGGTCGACCGGGATAGAAGTTGCGGGCATTCGTCTCGAACTCGAACCGCACCGCCTGGTCAGGCCGGGTGATGTCGATCGGCTGGATCAGGTCCAGTGGCTCGGGGGCGTCCGGCAGGCGACTACTGCAGGCGCCAAGGGCAGAAGCCATCGTGGTGATTAGAACCGCACAAAGCCAATGGTGCATCCATCGCATGATTCAGGCCTCTCGGCTCCCTGCCACTGGATCCAACCGTAGCCGCCAATACCCGGCACTGCAATCAGAAGAGTCGTAGAACGGAATCGACCATGCTTGGATCACCCCATGCGCGGCCCGGACTGTTCCTGCACCTGGCGCTGCTGCAGCTCGTCCTGCGAGCGTGCCTGTGCGGCTTGCGACAGCTCCTGGGCTCGCTCGAACGACGTTTCCGCGGGCGTCTGCGCGGCTACCGCGGTTGCCATGCTCGCGCGCAGATGCGCGGGGTCACTCGGTTCGCCTTGGACGATGAAGATGTTCTGCGCGGCATCGGCTTGCGCCGTGCGGTTGCTCAACAGCACATGATCGACGTGGGTCAGGCCATTGGCCTTGGCCAGGGCGTACAAGCTGGCACTGATGTTCTCGCTGGTGGCGTCGAACGTGCGGCCGTTCTGTGCGTCCAGCGCGGCTACGCCTTGATTGATCTGCGCCAGCATCGGATCGTTGAGATGGCTGACATCCGCGCCTGCAGCTGCCAGCGCGCGCTCGGGTGACAGCGTGGGCGCGTCGTTCTCAGAAAAGATTTTCTCGCGCAACTTCTGATTGGGCATCTCGTTGAAATGCTCCTTGTTCAAATCGCTGTCCGGGTACGGCGGTTTGATCATCTGGATGGGTTTGACGTTGTAGATCGGCTTGATGTCACCTTCGAAATCAACAGTACGCAGAATTTTGGCGTCATGGATCCCGGCATGCTTCATTGCCGCCCACGCGAAGTCCGTGCAGCTATTGGTGAACATCTCGTAGTTCTTCGAGAATCCGTACTTCTCCGGATTGCTTGCAAACTCCCGGATCCGGTCGAACTGATCCTTGCTGATCTCGATGGTCCTGGAATAGTAGGGATCTACATAGTTCTGAACGTCAGTCTCTACGATGCCACCGGGTACCGTCATGTCGTACCACCGCTGCTCGTACCCGGCAGGCGGGGTGACCGGTTGAAACCCGTGACTCACTCGGTCTTTGCCCAAGGCCGTCTCCAGGTACATATGCCCCGAGAGAGATCGCTGCGTGCTGTTGGCCAGTTCTGTTCCCGGCGCAGCAACATAGATGGTAAGGGTGTGTCGCTCTTCCTTGTCCATTACTTTGATCTCCCCATGTAGCCAACCAACAGTTCAACATTCATCTTCGTCAAGTCAGGTCGATCCTCAAGCAACTCGATCGTCAGCCTGTACATGCCAGGACGTGCCTCTGGAAGAAGCGCCAGACTCAGCGCCCTGTAGTGCAAGCTGGAATCGATCAGCCCGGCTGCCTCCAAAGGCGCAAGCGCAGGACTGATTGCAAACGTTTCTGGTACCAGCCCTTCCGAATCCAAGGGAACAAACCGGCGATCGACGCTGTCGTAGCGCGTCAACGGTAGCTCTTGATCTGTGCCGTCATGCCTTCGGAACAGGCGCACTTTCGCCAGAAATCTCTCGCCATTGAGCAATGTCTGCGCCTCTGAAACGGCCTCCGCGTCTCCGAAAACACGCACGCCGAGGAACACCTGGGGGACCAGACCTACCCCTTCAGGCGGCAGCTCAAACTCCAGATCCACGATCTGCCCCGCCTTGTCCAACGCAACCGGGCGGGTCAGCGGAACCACCGTGCGCACGGCGGCTTCCTCTGCGGTCAGAACCTTCGGCGGGGGCGGTGGCGGCTGGGCAGCGCAGCCAAGCAGCAGGAGCAGGGCTATGGCCAGTGCGACGGTGCGCAGGGGCGGCACGGGGGCGATGTGCATCACGGCGTCCATGGGTCAGATCGGCATTCCATCGGGTCCGTGCCAGCGTGTGGCCAGGCCGATTGCGGAATCTTCGCACAGGCCCGTGAACACGCCTGTAGGGCAAATCTGAAAGGTGACCGGGGCCACGGTTTTCCGGTGGGCCGGAAAGGAGAAAGGCAGGGTCTGCACCCTGCCTTTCCTGCGGAAAGCCGCCAGGCATGGCCTGGCGCTACACCATTTGCTCTCGCCGGGCATGGCCCGGCGCTACTGCGTTACAGCTGGATGCGGGCGACGCTTTCTTCGCTGCCCTTGGCATCCTTTTCGCCATTCTTGATGCTGACGTACAGCACGTTGTTCTTCGCATCCAGGGCCAGGCTGTTCGGGTGCGTGGGCACTTCGTACGTTGCGACCTTCTGGTAGCTGTTGCTGTCGAAGGCGGTGACCGTGCCGCCATCGCGGTTGGTCACGTACAGGCGCTTGCGCGGTGCATCCAGCAGGATGCCCAGCGGGCCGGCATCGGTGGGGATGCTGGCCAGTTCCTTGCCGGTGCTGCGGTCAAGCACCAGCACGCGCTGGCCCGGGTGCTTGCTGGTGAAGCCCTCGCTGCTCTTGGTCATGTAGTTGCGGATCATCTCCGAACCCTGGTCGGTCACGAACAGGCGCTTGCCGTCCGGGTCCACCGCGATGTTCATCGGCTGCTCGGCGGCGATCTTGTGCTCGGCTACCACCTTCTTCGAATCGGTGCCCACCACCACCAGATCGGCCAGCAGGTTGCTGGTGTACACGCGCTTGTTGGCTGCATCCAGTGCCAGGCCCGGGGCCTTGGCCTTGCCCAGGCCAGGAATGGTGTCGATCAGCTTCAGCGTGGTGGTGTCCACCACGAACAGCACGCTGCCTTCGCCGGAATGACCGGTGACGTACAGGCGGTTGGCCGCGCTGTCGACCACCAGCTCACGCAGGTCGTGGGTATAGCCGGCCTTGCCGTCCTTGCCCACCTTCTTTTCCATCAGCTGCACGGTGCCGATGGCCTTGTTCTGCGCGGTGTCGACCACGGTCACCGAGGTGTCCACGGTGTTGCCCACGTACAGGCGGTTGTGGGCGTCGTCCAGCACCACACCGAAGGCCTTGCGCTCCAGCGGAATGCGGGTCTGCACGGCCAGCGTGGTCGGGTCCAGGCGCAGCACCTGCGACGGGCCGGCGTTTTCGCCGAAGCCACCGGACGAGGCGACGAACACGGCCTTCTGGCTGGGGCTGTAGGCCAGCTCGTACAGGCCCTGGGCAACGGCCTGGCGCTGCACGGCGGTGGTGGTTCGGGTGGCGGCGGCGGCGTTATCGGCGAAGGCCGACGGCGCGCCCACGCTGAGCGAGATGGCCACGGCCAGTGCGGCCGAGCGGAAAAGCGACAAACGGTTCATGCGAGCATCCTTGAAAGGGCACGGGAGGGTGTCCTGGCTCGCTGGGCCGTACTGCGACGGCCCGCCCCGCATCTGTCTGCGCAGGGTGGGCTGGCTGGGTTAGCAGGCCAATGGTAGCAGGTGGGGCCGGGGCATGGGCCGCGCGCGGCGGGGCGGCGGCCTCAGGCCATGCGCGGGCCTTGCGACTGCTGCAGCTGCTGGTCCTCCTGCTGCCGCTGTGCGTCGCGCTGCGGCTGCGCCTGGGCAAGCTGTTCGACGCGCTCGAACGAAGCCGCCACCGGGGTCTGCGCCGCCACATCCGCCGGCAGGCTGGCGCGCAGGTGCGCTGGATCGGCGCGATCGCCCTGCACGATGAACAGGTTGGGCGCTGCATCGCCGCGGCGCTCGCCGAGCAGCACGTCGTCCACGCGGGCGAACTGCTGCTCCTTGGACAGTGCGAGAAGGCTGGCGCTGACGTTGGCGCTGTCGGCGCCAAAGGCATCCATCGCAACGACACGCTCGTGGATCTGATTCAGGCGAGGGTTGTCGGCGTGGCTGGGATCTGCGGGCGTACCGGTCCACGCCAAGGCATCTGCACGGGCGGGATCATTGGCATCGGTGGACCACCGCTGTATTGCGTTGGTCTGCTCGGGCATCGGCTTCCATTCTTCCCGGTCCAGCTCGCTGCCTTTCACCTGCGGCCGGATGCTCTGCACCGGCCGATGTTGTCCAACACCTTCAAGGTGCCTTCGTACGTCTTGAATTCACCAAAAATGGTGTTGCCGTGGATACCGGCGTGGTTCAAGGCGCCCCAGGCGAAATCCACGCAGGAGTTGGACCCGAGGTTGTAGTTCTTTACATCGAAGCCATGCTTGGCGGGATCTTTCGCGAACTCGACGATCTTGTCGTACTGCTCCTGCGTAATCTCGATCGTGCGTTGATAGCGAGGGTTCTCATACGTACGAAGGTCGTAATCGACAACCTTCCCGAGATCACTATTACCGGGAACCGGCGTTCGGGTATACCCAAAGCTCTGCTGCGGCTCGCCGGAGCCAACGCGATCAATTGACAGGAACATGTGCCCGACATCGGAGGCGCCAACCTGCTTCCGCTCGTTGTTCTCCAACGCCACCAAGGGCGTACCCGGTGCGGCCAGGTGAACGGTCAGGGTGATTCGTTCAGCAGAGTCGTTTTGCATGTTTACTTCCCACGTTGTTCGTAGCCGACCATCACATCAATCTGGAGTCCTTCCAGATCAGGACGATCCTCAAGCAGATCAATCCGCAGGCGATATCGGCCTCGCTCTCCAAGGCCCGCGCTGGCCCACTGCAGTTCCCTGTAGCTCAGCTGCTGGGAGTAAAGCCCCGCTTCGGCCAAGGTGCTCACTGCAACATCCGCGCCCCATAGCCGTTCACCCACAATGTCCGTTGCCAACTTCACCTGGCTGCGACCGTCGTCGGAAACTTTCCACAACGGAACGGGCTCGGGCGAAGGGGTATCCAGCCGTTCCAGTACCACGCGCGCCTTGAGCCCGTCACGCTCGATGGCCGCGGTCACTGCGTGTGCCTCCGCCGGCTCCCTACCCTCGCTTCTGAGTCCGATGATCAACGTTGGGGTGGCGGACTGTTCAGGCTCCGCTGCATCAAACGTCACATCCACGATCCGCCCCGCCTTATCCAACCGCACGCCGCGGGTGAACGGCACCACGGTGCGGGCGTCGGCCTCGGCGCGGGTGAGCAGCTTCGGCGCTTCCGGCGACGAACCACTGCCGCAGCCCACCAGCAAGGCAAGCGCCGCAGACGCAACAACTGCATGCACCGCGCGCATCACTGCTCCTTCAACCGCAGCGAATCGGCCACGTCGGTCTGCGCCGCCACTTGGGTGGCAATACTGGCGCGGCGGTGCCCGGGGTCGTTGCGGTCGCCCTGCACGATGAAGATGCTGCCGGCGGCGGGGCTGTCCTGGGTGGGGCGACTGAGCAGCACGTGGTCCACGCGTGACAGGTTGTTCTGCTTGGCCAGCACCAGCAGGCTGGCGCTGATGCGCTGGCTGGTGTCATCGAAGGTGCGCCCGTGCGCGGCATCCAGTTCGGCCACTTTCTGTATCAGCTGTGCGAACAACCGATGGTCGGGATGCGAGGGGTCCAGCAGCGTGCCGGCCACTTCAATGGGCGTGGGCGGCGGCTGATCGTCGGGCCGTACTCCCTGGCGGTGCAGTTCGGCCTCGCGCTCGGGCATCGGGTGGTGATGCTCGGCGTTCAGATCGCTGTCCGGGAACGGTGCGGCAATGCACTGGATTTCCGGCAGGTTGAACAGCACGGCGAATTCGCCCAGGTCGCTGCCACCATCCAGCGGCGCGGGCAGCGGGTGCAGGCGCGCGTAGTTCAGCGCGGCCCAGACGAAATCGCTGCAGCGGTTGATGGTGGCCGGGCGGTCCACGTCGAATTCGAACTCGGCCGGTTCCTCGGCAAAATCGCGCAGGCAGCCGTAATGCTCTTCGGTGATTTCCAGCGTACGGCTGTAGTACGGGTCCACGTGCTCGTCGGCGTCGTCGTGGCGCACCTGTGCGTACTGCACGCCGCTGGCGATTTCGCCCGGCGGCAGGCGCGGTGGCGCGAAGCCATAGCTGTGGGCCTCGTCACCGGCGGCCACCTGCAGGAACATCTGCCCGCGCGGCGAGCTGCCGCCGCTCTTCAGCGGGGTGCCCGGCGCGGCCAGGAATACGGTGACGGTATAGCGTGTTGCCTGCTCCATGCCTGCTTTGCCTTGTTGGGTACTGCGGTCCTGGCCGGATGATCGCACAGGTGGGTGGAGCGGCAGGTGGAGGTTGGGGCGGCGGCGCAATTGGCTTGCTGAATGTGTGAACCAGCGAACACTGACGCACGAGAAACACGTCCAGACCATCGTGCGCCAAGCGCCAGCAAGTACCAGCGGCCTTGCCCTGGGCAGTGGACAAGGATGCCGCCACCGAGCAGCTGCGTCCCTCATCCTTTCAAAACCGCTTGGAGCGTGACAGGCGTCGTGGCGCACGCTGCAGACGCTGCCATATTGTGCTGCGTACACCGCAAGGAACGGCCGCATGAACCTGCCACCGCCGGGCCGCTGGTTGGCCCTGGCCATCGCCTTGCAGCACAGCCTGCAGCAAGGCTCCCTCCAAGGAACCGGAGCACCGGGAGACCCCCATGACCAGTACCGCACAGTCCCACACCGTGGACGGCTACACCTACACCACTGCCCCCGTGGAAGCCGCGCTGGGCCCACACCGCTACGCCTTCCCCGCCAACCTGTACGACGACCAGATGGGTCCGGCGGTGGGCGGCGGCGTCGGCCTCACCCTGCTGTGGCCGGACCTGCAGGCGGCACCGCCGGGCACGCGCGCCTCGCGCAGCATGTCCGACCACCACCGCGCCATCAGCCTGTCGCTGGACTACATCGACGCAGTGCCCATCGCCGAGCTGCTGCCACGCAAGACCAGCACCGAAGCGACCACCGAGGACGGCTCGATCAACCGTGACGACCCGCGCCGTCGGCTTGACCTGCGCACCGCCGGCACGCCGCACTTCGGGCTCACCCCGTACGCCATCGACGAAACCCGCATGGCGCAGTTTTCCCAGGCCTATGCCGCGCAGCGCGGCGCGCCGCCAGTGCGCTCGCCCGAAACCGACCAGGAGTGGTACATCGCCCGCGACGCACAGGGCGCGCTGGCAACTTTCATTACCTGCAACCCGCCGCAGGATGGGAACGAGGGCCTGACCCTGCAGGGCACCACGCTGATGGACGATCCGGCTGTGCCGGTGGCCACCTGCCTGCATACCTTCATCGACCCGCAGGATGGGTTGTCGGTGCGTGCGATCTATCCGCGCGTGCTGCTCAAGGACTGGAAGGCCGTCGAGGACGCCACGCGCGCCCTGCTGGCCCGCTACAAGCTGCGGTAACCGACCACGGCTCAGGAGGAACGGCAGCCGTCCGTGGGCCGTGCAGAGGGCAGCGCATGCGCCCTCTGCACGGTCGACCCGATCAGTCCAGCAGCAGTTCGATCCGCCACTGCTCAAGCAACGTCTGGCTATCCTCGCCGGCATCTCAAGAATCTCCCGAACCCGCCGCTAATGCCGTTCAAGCGCCCGTTCGAGAACCCGATGAGCACCGAATACAGCACGCCGCCGTCCCAGGCCGCCACCGTCAACCCGATGCGTCTGCCCAACACCCTGCACCTCACCCTGGGCGCATTCGCCATGGTGATGGGCCTGGTGCTGCTGCTGGGCGTCAGTAACGCCGAACAGGTACGCGCCATGGGCCTGGGCTCGGTCGGCCGTGCCATGACCGGCCTGACCCTGCTGCTGTTGGGCGGCGTGCATGTGGGCGTGGCCATGCGCTACTTCCGCTTCACCGTGCTGCCGGGCGAGGCCGGGCAGATTGCGGTGCCGTCGGGCACCGGCTCGGTCAGCAACCACCTGGTGGGGCTCATCAATGACGGCATCACCGTGCGCCAGCGCCCGGATGATCCGCTGCTGTCCATGCTGTATGGCCTGGTGCCGCACCTGATCAACGCGCCGTCGGCCATCCGCTGGCATGCCGAAACCCAGCTGCGCCGCGCCGTGTATCTGGCCGGTGTGCTGGTCAGCTTCGCGCTGGCGTGGGTGTTCGCCCAGCCTGCGGCCTTTGCCTGGATGGCCGGCCTGTACTTCGCGCTGGCCGTGCTGCTGCTGAAGCCCTTCGCCACGCTGGCGGCCATCCGCCGCGGCGCCATGGAAGCGGCCCCCGACACCGTGCCCGCACCGCGCTGGGGTGCGATGGTGGCGCTGCTGCTGGTGTCCATTGCCGGCCCGCTGGCCATCACCTTGTCGCCGGTACAGGTGCCGACGCCGCCCTTTGCCGTGGCCACCGTCGTGCTGCCCACCATCGCGGTGCTGGGCAGTGCGCTGATCGCCAGCGCGTTGTTCACCGTTTCGCTGATCGCCCAGACCGGCGGCTACAGCGCCTCGGCCGCGCGCCATCTGGTGCGAGAGGATCTGCAGATGCCCGATCTGACCAGCGGCCTGCTGGAGCGCCTGAAGACGCGCATGCCCTACCCCAGCCAGTACTACGCGCAGGACCACGATGTCAGCAGCGATGCCTTCGACGGTCACCTGCTGCTGGAAACCGAACCGCGCGTGCGCGCCGACCAGAGCGCACCGCGCTTGGCCGAAGCGTTTGCTGCCGCCTGGAATTCGGACACGCAGCGTCCGCTGCTGGCGCTGGGCCTGTTCGGCCTGGTGCTGGGCCTGGTGGGCGTGGTGTTCGCCTTCCTGTACGCGCGCAGCAGCGGCGCGGCCATGATGGGCCTGATCGCACTGGGCTTCATTTCCTCGGCGCAGTTCGCGCTGGCATCAGCGCACAAGCTGTGGAACCGCGTGGACTTCCAGTCCACCGTGTACCGGGTCAGCTACCGCGGCACCTACCACCGTGCCAAGCGCGTGGCGGGCAATGCCTACGCCGGCAACGGCACGCTGGCCGAGGGCGCCGTGCGCTTCGGGCCGCTGCGGGTGGCGGTGTGCGTGGCTGAAGTGACCTCGGTGGCCTTCGCGCGTGACGGCAAGCGCCACATCACCGCGCTGGACCTGCTGCCGGACGAATCGCGCGCCCTGTTCGGCGTCTTTGAGGACTACAGCCGCGATGCGCAGGATCGGGCCGGCCAGTTCTACCAGCAGGAACACCAGGTGCGTGAGGTGATGAGCCAAGGCGCACGCCCGCCGGAGCTGCCGCAACGCCAGCAGACGGTGGAACAGGTGTAATGCACGGCCCCCGAGGTTCGCCTCGGGGGCCTTTCTTTGAGTGAAAACGTGTCGCCAGGCGTTACGCTGGCTGGCACTGGAAACGGAGATTCCCGATGTCTCGATTCACTGTGATGCTGGCGCTGGCACTGGCGGCGCTCACCTGTGGCGCACCTTCCGCTGCAGCCAGCGCCCAAACGCCCGCTGTTACCACTGAGGTGTTCATAGAACCCGGTGACAACGCCGGCTTCGTGCTGGAACACGCCCCTGCCACGCTGCATGCGCCGCTGCCGCGCCTGCGCGAGGGTGTCCAGGCACCGCCGTTGCCGATAGTCGTGGCGGCCGATGTGGATGCCACCGGTGTGGTGACCGATGTGTTGGTGGAGCTCTCCAGCCGCCTGCGTGATGTGGATCGTGCGGCGTTCAGCGCGATCAACCAGTGGCGGTTCGAGCCGGTGGTGATCGATGGCGTGGCCGTGCCGGTGAAGTTGCGGGTGAAGGTGCAGTTCCTGGCGGAGGACTGACAGGCGACTTTCGGGCGGGCGCTGAGCGCACGCGCCGCGCAAGCGGTCTAGCCCGCGCTGGCCGCACGCACCTGTATGTCCTGCTGCACGCGCTCGTCCTCCAGCTGCTGCTGCGCAAGATTGGCCGCTGCACGCTGCGCCGCCTCCTGGCTGACCGCATCGAACGCCTGCAGCGATTCCTCCACCGGTGTCTGCACCGCCTGCTCGGTGGGCATGTCGGCGCGCCGGTGGGCGGGGTCGGCCGGATCACCCTGCACCACGAACAGCCGGTGGCCAGCGGGATGCTCTGCGGTGGCGTTGCTGACCAGCACGTGGTCCACCCGCTCCAGGTCGTTGTCCTTGGCCAGCACCAGCAGGCTGGCGGCCACCCGCTCGCTGGTTGCATCGAAGCTGCGGCCGTATCGGGCGTCCAGGTCCTGCACGCGCTCGCAGATCTGCTGGTAAAGCGGGTAGTCGGCATGGCCCGGGCGCGTGGGGTTCGTTGTGTCCTCAGGCGCGCCCCGCAGCGGCTCAACAGCGCCGGGCTGGGGCGCAGATGCGGGTGCCGCAGCTTCGGGCACTGCCTCCTCAAGCACCACCTCGGGCGCTGGCGCAGGCTTGACTGCGCTCTGCTCGCCCTCAGGCGCCACGGCGCGATCGACGGCGGGCTGCTCCGCAGATCCCTCTGGCACAACCTGTGCCGCCTCCGGTTGGTTCTGCAGCGGCGCTGCAGCTTCCATCTGTACGTCCGGCGCAGGGGGCGGGGGCGGCGGGTCTGCGACCGCAGTGCTCGCGTGGGCCATGGGCTCGCGTTCAGAGGGCTCGTCCCGCACAAGCTGGGCAGTGACAGGCGCTGCCTCGGCCTGCGTTGGCAGTAACTCCGGCGTAGTGTCGTGGCTCGGCTGCAGCGATGGCTCTGCAGGCCCAGGCGCGGAATGCGTGGTAGCGGGACGTTCGGCCTCTACCTGCGGCGCCGGGTGCTGCGCGGCTTCGGTGCGCCGCGTGGGCTCGGCAGCTTCCTCAACGTGCCGGGATGGCTGGGAGGTTCGTGGGTCATCCGTCGGCAGCAGTGCATTGGGATCGCGCTCCCGTGTTGGGCCAGCTGGCAGCACCGGTGGCGCAGCTGCAGCCGTCGGCTCAACGGGCGTGGGCGGGCGATGCCGTTCCGCTGCGCGCTGTGCTTCGGCGACGGCGTCGCGCGCGTCGGCAGGTGCGGGATCGTCCGGCCGCGTATGCTGTGCAGCAGCCGACGCCACCTGCCCTGCATCCACCGTGGCCGCGCCCTGCCGATTCGCCTCCTGCAGCGCCTGCTGGTACGCCTCCTGTTCACGCGGCGACAGTGCGGCAATACGCAGCTCGGGCGGCTCGGGTATCGGCGCCTGCTCGCCAGCGCGCTCGCGCACTTCACGCCACGCCGCCTGCAGCTCTTCGGTGGTTGTCGTGGCAACCGGCCGGGCCACACCGTCTTCGCCCACCTGGTAATGGGTGATGGCGCGCGATTCACCCGCAACGCCGTCCACCGGGGGCGCCAATTGCTGCAGTGTGGGCCCATTGATGCCGTGTTGGCTGCGTGTACGCTCCATTGCCAGCTCGATGGCGTCCATCCACTGCGGCGAAGGCGTGATGCCGGCCGAGGCGTATCTATGCCGGACCTCGTTGCGGTTCATCTCCGCATTCGTGGGTGCCGGCCTGGCCTCCAGTTCGGCAAGGTTGCGCTCGAGCGCATCCAGCGATGGCTGCTGGATGGTTCGGGTCAGCTCCAGCTCCAACGCCATGTTGCCCTGGGCCACTACGCCCTGGTGCGACCATTGCCCAGCCGCATCGCGGTGATACAGGGTGTTGTCCGACCCAAGAATCGCATCGGGCTTGGCGCGTGCCGCGTCCACGGCGTCCGGCACCAAGGGCACGAAATCACTGGCGCGGCTTGCCGCGCGCGCTTCCAGGTAGCTGGCTGCGATGGCCGCCTTGCCATGCGCGATGTTGTCTTCGATGCGCTGCACGGCCTGCCGGTTCAACTCGGCCGCACGTTCCGGGGTGGCTATCTGGGTTTCGTACACGCCGCGATCGTTGGCCCCCACCACGTCTGTCTTGACCTGTCGGATCCATTGCTCGGTCTGCGGATCGCGCTGCCAGTTCTGGTTATCCAGACCGTTCACATCCTGCGGGCCAGCGGGAAGGTTGAAAGGGTTCTGCGGCTCGGGCGCCTTGCCCAGTGCCAACTCGACCGCACGCACGCTGGCCTTGGCACCCAGCTCACGCGCCTTTTCATAGCTGGCACCCACGCTGAACTCGACAGCGTTGGGCGAACGTTCGGCGGCATTCTCCAGCCTCGCGTGGCGCTGCCAGTTCAGCCCGTCGAACTTCCAAGGCACACCCGCCGCGTCTTCCTGCTGATACACCGCACGGTTGTCGAGCAGATCGGCGCCCTTGTCGAAGGCCTTGCTCATGAACAGCGCGTCGGCCGCCACCACCGCCGCCGGCACGAAGCTGGATGTGCCGATGAGCGATGCCGTGGCCATGCCGCCCAACCAGCCCCCGCCACTGCGTGCGAGTGTGTGGTTGAACTCGGACTGGGCGGCGGTGCCATTGCCCTGCTGCAGGTGCTCGGAAATGCGTTGGGTGGTCAGGATCGCGTCCACGCCGGAGGCGAGGAGACCGCCGGAGCGGACGAGCTGGCTGGCGGAGGCTTCGCCTATCAGGAGGTCGAGGGTTACGAAGCCGCCTTGCTGAGATCGCGGTGTTCGGATGCGGTATCCAGCATCTTCACCCAGCACACGCTCCACCATGAGAATACTCGGCTCGGTCATCACAACCCGACCATCGTGATGCGCGTTAGCTATGGCCAGCGACAAGCCGCTGCGCTGAAGCTCGATGTTTCCCCCACGAATCAGGGGCCTGGAGTCATGCTCGATGCGATCAAGCGTGGTGACGATTCCTCCTTCGGAATGCGTGACAGCTGCCCACCCCAGATCGATCCCAGACAAACCTTTCAGCGCTTGAATCTGGGTGGAGTGCTTCTGGTAGTACTCAGGGATAGCATCAAAAAAATCACGAACGCGCTGGTTCGTCAGTGATGAGGTTCCCCCCACCGGGGTATTTGTGTTCAGGTCGCCATTGATGAGGCCGACTTTCACGGTATCCCGTAGTGCCTCCACGCGCGCCGAAACTCTGTCAAGGGCATCAGCATCATTCAACAGGGCAGCCCTACCGTCTCGTGACCGTTGGATCTCATTGAGACGGCGAATCATGCCGTTCTGGTATTCGCCCAACGGTCCACCGCTGTGCGGTGTAATACCCATAGCGTCTGCATATGCAGGATTTGCAGGAAGAAACAGACGATTCTCTTGAGCATGGATGTCGAAGCGACCAGCCTCTTGCAACTTTGCCAGCAGAGGGCTGTGCCTTAGCGTCTGCTGCTCGATCGCGTGATGATCCTGCAGATGAGTAGTGTGTCCAGCCACAAACCCTCCTTGGCCTACTTCAGGCGGCTATCAGCAGTTCACTGCGTCGTAGAACCAGAGTCCATTTGAGGAGCTCTTGGTGACTATTCCGGCGGCTTCTACCGCCTCCTTGAAGACGCGATCACAGAACACACCTTCGTAGTACGGGAGGCGGAACACGTGTGCATCGCCAATGACCTCCCGTTTGAACGCCAAACGCACATCGCCGGTAAGTCCATAGTATTTACCCTCTTCGTAGTCATCGCTGACAATGATCTTCAACTGAGATGACTCTTCGTCCAGCGCGTCCAACGTTCTTACAACGTCACATAGAAAGTACGAATCTCCGCTTGCTCCGTCGGCGAAGCGGTAATCGGTTTCGTTGAACGCAAATGCCGCGGGATCCACCGTCTCCATGACATGTCGAAGCCGTGCTGAGACAAGCCAATACCCACTCATGCCTGCCTCAAGATCCTGAGGCGGCCACCCCTCCTTCTCGTAGTACACGAGACGAGGAACTTCGCGGAGAGCCGGGAAGCCACCGCTATCCGGACGCAGCAGAAAGTGTGGAGGCGTCTTGAGTTCCGATTCATTCACAAAAATCACGCCATGCCCCTTGCCGCGACGCCTTGCATCTGGCCGCAACTCGAAGTACTCGCCCTTCTTCGGAACATTCGATGTCATGGGGGTGTCCTAGCTAATAATCGAGAGAGAAAAGCTTACCGCCAACCTGGATGCACCAGAGGAGAACTCAATATAGATCGAAATCCGTCAGGCGAAGCGATCCAAGCGACGACGCCGGCAACCTTTGAAGGCTAAAGGATGACAATCTAGGTATGCGCAGCATCATTGAAGCATAGAACTTTCGTCGCATCGCGACAGCCATATTGCACTCCGACAACCTCATCACACAGTCATCGACTTCAGAGGACAGGGCTACCAAAGCTCCAGGCGAGCGCCTAAGTAGTGCCGCCTCTGCCATGGCTTGGAAGCCACCGCCCTTTAGACGCAGGATCAAGCGCGGAAGCGTGCGCAGGCTTGGAAGGTTCTCAAATGCCACACGATGCCCCCTTCCCCGTCGGCTGGCATCCTGCATCAGGAGGACGAACTCGCACCACTCAGTCTGACTCATGCGCGAAGGCTCCATTCCATGCAGATCATCATTAATTCCCGCTCCACGATGATCAGATGCGTGCTGCATCGATGATGGAGATCCCGCTCAGCCTTGTGGCCTTGGGAATCCCCGCCGCCCGGATGGCGTCGACGAAGCGGCGGTCGGCGATGACAAACGTACTGAGCGGCGTAAGGAACACGTGTGCGCCACTCAGGGCGCTCCTGTTGAAAGCCACGCTCGCCCCACCGGTGATCGAGTAGAACTTTCCATTCACGAAGTCGTCGCCCACTTCTATGTCCAGCCGGGATTTTTCCTCATCGAGTGCGTCCAGCTCACGCACGACATCGCATAGGAAGTAACGCGGTCCCCGCACGCCGTCCGGCATGCGGATCTCACACTCCACAAATGCAAACGCTTTCGGGTCGACTGCGCACATGGCATTGCGTAGACGCTCGGATACAAGCCAATAGCCATCGAAGCCACCCTCCAGATCGCGCGGCGTGGGCCCTAGAGACGCGTCAAAGATGATGCGCGGCGTTTCGCGCAACTCGGGAAAGCCACCATCCTCCGGACGCAGGATGAGTCGGGGCGGCGTAAGCAGCGCCTGCACATTGTCGAAGACGGTACCTCGAAAAGGATGATTCGTCTCCAGATCAGGCGCGAAGAGGAAGTACTCTCCCGTCTCGGCCAGGCCATTGCCTGTGGGCTCCATCGCGTGCCTCCTTGGCATCCCTGTAGCGCTGCAACCCGCTTCTATACGGCCAGCACCAGATCCCCATTGATCAGCGCGACTTTCATAATGTCCTGCAAGTCCCGCACAGCGCCCACTGCCCGTGCGACCGCGGCCGCCTCGGCAGGCAGGTAGAGCCGGTTCTGCGAGGCATTCATATCGAAGGCTCCGGCCACGTCCAGACGCCGAAGCAGTGGGCTGCCGGCAACGATGGTCGGCCCAATGATCAGCTGCAGGTCGAACAGCCCTTCCTGTTCATCACTATTGGACATGCTTCTCCCTTCCAATGGGCACCCGGCAAGATGGCCAGCAACGGCCTCTTTTTACTCGGGGCTGGGCCTTCGGGCAATCGGAATGCAATGAAATCCTATATGGAACGGACCTGCGTCACACCCCGCGCCCGCCACGGCGGGGAACCCATCACCGGGCCAGGTCTCCAAGGCACCGGCCTAAGAACTCGAACACAGCCGTGCCCAGCACAGGGAGGTACTCGGGCCTTGCGGCTGGGGGCCATCGCCCCCGGCGGAGGCCAGAGTTCTTCTTGCAGCTTCAGATATCTGTTGCGTCCGTAAACCACAGCCCTCGGGATATTTCCCCGCCACCGATTCCAGCGGCCAGAACCGCAATCCGCAGTGCGCTGTCGCAGAACACCAGATTTCCTGAGTAAGGCGTCCGGAAAATATGCGAGGCTCCAATCACATCCTTGCGGAACGCCAAAGAGCTTCCTCCTCGAAGGTCGTAGAACTTGCCTCCTGGATAGCCTTGGTCTCGAACAACATGAAATGTTGAAGCGTCTTCATCGACCGCGTCCAAGACGCGAGTAACATCACATAGGAAGTAGCTTGGCCCCTTGGAGGCATCAGCAAGCCTGTAGTCGCACGCCACAAATTCAAATGCGTCCGGGTCGAATGAGACGAAAACGTCACGTAGGCGGGCCGAGACCAGCCAGTAGCCACTCATTCCCCCCTCGAGGTCCTCCGGAGGTTCACCCTTCTTGGGCGAATAGACGAGTAGCGGCTTTTCGATCAACGGAGGAAATCCCCCTCCCTCAGGACGGAGAACAAGCCGTGGAGGAACCCTAAGGTTTTTGACATTCTCGAACACCACGCCATGCCCCCTCCCGCCACGAGTTGTGTCAGGCATCAGCAGGAAAAACTCCCCACGCTTGGGCAGGTTTGACTTCGATGGCTCCATACTTCTCATCTTCCCCTGAATACCGGCTTCCAGCCTAATTGCAGCTGGAAGTTGCTGGAAGAGGTATTCATATCGAACAGCTCCCCCTGTTCAAGTAACCGGCCTGAGAACTCGAACACAACCCTGTCCAGCGCCGGAAGGTACTCTGGCCTTGCGGATGGGGCCATAGCCCCCAGCAAAGGCCAGGAATTTCAAGGAGTTCAACATGCAAGGAAGACAACTGATATGGGCAACTACCCTCGCGCTGTTCTGCGGAACAACCCATGCCCAGACCTCCGCCGCCGCTGCCGCTGCAGATTTGGACGCGGAAATGGAAATCGTTACCCGCAACTACATCACTGAAAACCCCAGCGTTTCGATCGATGACGCCATCACACGGCTCGCCATCCAAGGCGAACTCAATCCCACGTTCGAAGCGCTCAGGGACGAGTTCGCGGTCCGCCTGTCCTCCCTTTCGTTGCGGCATGCACCCGATCAGCACATCTTCGTGGAACTGACCGGAACTGAGCCGGTGCCTAACCGGGTAGTGAAGACCGAAAGCGGAAGCACGCGCGTGGTGTTCGAGACCGGGAACGTGCACACGGAAGCGGAGTTCAGTCGGATACTGAAACGGAACAATCCGCTGATCTTCAGCTTGATTCCAGGGGTGACAGGCATCTCGGGCTTTCCCGGCGAAAACCGCGTGCTGATCATGATCGAGGGCGATGCGGAACTGGCCAGAAGCCTGGACCCGCAGGTGAGGCAGCTGGCGCGCACCATGGGGGTCGAGGTAGACATTGAGCCCAACCACCGCAGGTCACGCAATCTCTACACTGCACCTGAAAATTGAGAACCTCACGACCAAACCACGCCAGCCTTTCAGTTCGCTCACCCCACGCGCATGCCTCCCGCCGTCTGCACGCCTGCATCGCGCTGCTGGCTCTCCTGCTGACGTTGCTCAGCCAATTGCACATCGATCTGCTGGCTGCGATTCACTTCGTCGGCAAACATCTGCTGCGGCTGGCTTAGATCGACCATCGCCCGATATCCGGGTGTCGTGCCCATGACAAAAACCTTCCCGTCGTGAAGCACCGCCTCACGCAACTGATCTGGTTTCTGTATGCCGGCTTCCCTTGCCGCGTTGACGGCAGAAAGCACCTGCTCATCACTAACGGTGGTCGCCAGCTCTGAGCGCATGCGATCAAACAGTTGTTGCGAGTCCTTCGAGAGTGCAATTCGCTCAGGAGACTGCTGACCTTCCACCTCGGTCAACAGCCTTTGCAAGCGCGTTGGCTTCTTCGGAAGCGGATTCTCCTCAAGCGTGTTGAGCGTGCTACTGGGGAATGGCTTGGGAATGCTCTTCAGCGCATCCAAATTAGGCAGCACCTTCATCGTCCCATCGAAGTCCCGGTCCGGACTGTCGAGCTTTGGCCGAAGTCCCGCTTGACGCAGGCCCGTCCATACGAAGTCGACGCAGCTGTTCGATGCTCCGTTGTAGTACAAGCCAAACTGTCTCTCGTTTCTATTGATTCCAGCCTCGCCGTACGCCTTCAACTTCTCATACTGCTCCTCGGTGATCTCCAACCGATAGGCGTAGCGCGGATTCTGATACGTCTTGTATTCGTCCTTTACGACCTGGCCGGGACCCATGACGCCGGTACTGATTGGAGAGAATCCATAGCCATGCTTGTCTTTCGAATTGGATACCATGAAGTACGCGTGGCCAGCGGAGGAGGAATGGAGCGATCCGTCCTGGTTCGCCACCGTGGTACCCGGCGCTGCCAGATACACAGTCACGGTATAGGGGCCCTTGCCCTCTCCAGCGTGTGCCACGCCACCGGTACCAGCCTGGGATGAGTTCTGCATTTGACTCTCCATGTCTTACTTCACGTTGTAGTTGGCAACAAGAAGCTCAACCTTCAGATGTGCGATGCGCGGATTCTCCTGCAGGTTTGTCACCTGCAGACGGTATCGTCCAGGCGACAAGCTCCCGGCTGTCGCACTGGCCACCTCGAATTGGCGATAGGCCATGGACATGTCGTATTTTCCGACCTTTACCAAGCTGTTTGAATCGGCTCCTGTCGGCGAGCGCAGCGGAAAAACGTCACTTTTTGCTTGAATGAAGACGGGGCTTCCGGGCACTGGCGAGGGGTTGAGCCGATGCAGGACCACCGGCGTCTCATCGCTCCCATCCACCTTCCACAACTGCACTCGTAGGGGCAGCTCCGCCTTGTCCAGGAAATCCGCATCGCCGGGCTTCATGTCTGGGCGCCCCGGTGGGCCGCCCGTGCGGAAGCCAATCAGGAATGTCCGAGGCCGGGGGTCATCTTCCCAAGGCGGCGGCAGCTCGAACCGCGCCTCCACTGCGGCGCCTGCGTGAACAAGATCCATCGGCTTGGCGACCGGGAAACCATCGCCATAGACAGGAGGTTGCTTGCCACCGCACGCGGCCAGTAGCAGCGGCAAGGGCAGCATCCATTGCTTGAACAGGTTCCTCATCCTCACCTCAGACCGGGGAGATACATCGCGAACATAACGCGCGGCTTGTTTATACACCCCAATGCCGTGGAACGCCTGAAGGATGCCTCCGAACGGCAGGGACTGAGCGCTGCGTCTCTGTTACTCGTACGCGAAGGGTCTCTCTGCCTTGGAACGTGTCGACGGATCGACCTGATCCGAGCCAATCGCGACTCGTGAGAAGCGTGAGCGGTGGGAGGAGACCTGTTCGTATCCGTATAGTGGCTCCATCACTGGAATGGACCTGATGATGGACACTGTCATGCCGTTCAACTTCGAAGCCCGAGAAAGTCCACCGTAGTAGAACGGAGCGGAATCTCTATCTTCCGACCCAGGATGCTTCCAGATGCTCAGTTGGATGCGGCGATAGTCGCCGGCACCGCATCAACGACCATGAAGGATCAAAACATGCCAAGTACGTTCTATCCAGATGCGAAATCAGAAGCCGAGATGCAGAACGTGGTAAGGGTCAGCCTCTCCCGCCTGCAGGGCGGCGGGCCATCACCTGCAGAATATTGGTATGTGTTCTCCCGCAACGACGAGCGCGGAGGGGTCGCGGGGGCGGAAGGAGGACTTGATTGGCCCTTCAGCGAAGAGGGGGGTCGGGAGAAAATTTACTCGCTCGATTTCACACATCCGCAGTCATTGAAATGCTTGCTCAGCAAGAAATCAGCACTGGGTAGCACCGAGGACGATTTTTCGTTTCTGCGCAGGATCGTTCATGCGCTGCTAGCGGCTGCTGGCTCCGGCGTCAGCTCACCGATCACCGTTCGCTACGTCGCCTTGACCACCCACGATGCCTTGGCCGGCGCGGGGGTGCGCGCGAACGCGCATCACGTGCTGGATTCGCTGGACAGCTACCTGCTTCTCGCCAGCCTGGAGATTCCGCCAAGGGATTGAGGACGAAACGCCTCAAGGGCCCGGCAAGGCGCCCTTGGTATGCGTCTATGAAAAGGGGGCGAACCCCAAAGCCCCCGCCGCCCCTGACATCCCCATCACCCGCTTTCACGCCGCTGGAATCGCAGCCTGCGCACGATCAGTCACACCCCCAAGCAGACCCCAGCGATGGCCTCCAAAGCCTCGCCATCTGATCCTGATGCAGCAACTCGCCCCCGATTTCTGGAACCTGCGCGGCACCTTCAAGGTCGCCGGGCTGCTCGACGTAGGTACGCAGCTTTCCGTACTCCGCCGCAGCAATGGCCGCTTCTTGGTGCTGGACAGCTACACCCCCAGTGACGCCCAGCGTCAGGCCCTGCTCGGCCTTACCGCCGGCGGCACACTGGTGGACGCGATCATCAACGTGCATCCGTTCCACACCCTGCACTGCGAGCCGCTGCACCGGCTGCTGCCCGCTGGCCGCCTGATCGGCACCCGCCGTCATCTGCAGCGGGCGCCGCACCTGCCGTGGGATCCGCACGTGATCGAGGACGTGTCCACCCAGGCCGACTTTGCCGACGACCTGGATTTCTCTATTCCTGCGGGTCTGGATCTGATGCCGGCCAGTGACAGCGTGCACGCCGGTTCGGTGCTGGTCCGCCACCGCCACAGCGGCATTGTCCACGTGGATGACACGCTGAACGTGCTGGCAGCGCCCGGCGCGCTGGGCAGGTGGCTGCCGCAGTCGCGCCTGAAGTTCCACCCCACGCTGCCGCGTGCCCTGCAGGCCCGCGCCGGTGCCGCTGATGCGTTTGATCGCTGGGCCCGCGCATTGGCCGAGCGCTGGGCGGGCACCCCGTTCGTCTGTGCCGCCCATTCGGCGGTGCGCGAGCTGCCCGCCCATGGCTGGCGCGACGAAATGCTGAAGGCCCTGCACAACCTGCAGGGTGCGCTGCACCGCCATCGCCGTCGCTACGGCTGACGCCCCTACTACCCTCGCCCTCCCTTCCCCAAGACAAGGTGGACCTGACCATGACCAAGCAACAGCTCACGACCATCAACCCGCTTACCGAACAGGTGCTGGATACCTACGCCTACATGTCCGACGCGCAGGCAGCGGACACCGTCAAGGCCTGCCACGAGGCTTTCCTGCAGTGGCGCCTGCGCAGCCTGGCAGAGCGCGCCGCGGTGGTGGCCGCCATTGCCCGCAAGCTGGAAGAGAAGAAGGAAGCCTTTGCCCAGCTGATGACCAACGAAGTGGGCAAGCTGATCGGTGACAGCCGCAGCGAGGTGGATCTGTGCGTGGCCATCTGCGAGTACACCGCCGAGCAGGGCCCGACGGTGCTGGCCGATGAGGAGCGTCCCTCGGCCAATGGCGTGGGCATCGTGACCCATTCGCCCATCGGCGTGGTGTACGGCATCCAGCCGTGGAATTTCCCGGCCTACCAGGCGGTGCGTTACTCCGTCGCCAGCCTGATGGCCGGCAACGGCGTGCTGCTGAAGCATGCCGAAAGCTGCACCGGCAGCGGCTTGTTCCTGCGCGACCTGTACGAGGAAGCCGGCCTGCCCAAGGGGCTGTTCGGCGTGCTGCTGATCAGCCATGACCAGTCCGATGCCATCATCGACCACGACCTGGTGCGCGCGGTAACGCTTACCGGTAGTGAAAAGGCCGGGCGCACGGTCGCGGAGAAGGCCGGCAAGGCACTGAAGAAGACCATGCTCGAACTCGGTTCCAACGATGCCTATCTGGTGCTGGACGATGCCGACCTGGAACTGGCGGTAAAGACCTGCGTGAAGGGGCGCCTGTTCAACAACGGCCAGACCTGCGTCAATGCCAAGCGCTTCATCGTGACCGAGAAAAACTACGACGCGTTTGTTGAGGCGTACGCAAAGCAGTTCGAGCAGATCCGCATGGGCGACCCGAACGACAGCAAGACCCAGCTCGGTCCGATGGTGTCCAAGGCCCAGCGTGACACCCTGCATGAGCAGGTGAGCAAGAGCGTTGCCCAGGGCGCGCGGCTGGTGGTGGGTGGCGATGTGCCGGCCAAGACCGGCTGGTTCTACCCGGCCACGGTGCTGGCCGATGTTGCGCCGGGCCAGGTGGCGTATGAGGACGAGCTGTTTGGGCCCGCTGCGGCCATCATCAAGGCCAAGGACGATGATGACGCCATGCGCATTGCCAACGACAGCCGCTACGGGCTGGGCGGCGGCATCTTCAGCCGCAATGTGAAGCGCGCGCGTGAGCTGGCCACCACGTACTTCGATACCGGCATGGTCTGCATCAACGGCTTCAACGTGGCCGGCCCCACCCTGCCCTTCGGCGGGGTGAAGGCATCGGGCTACGGGCGTGAGCATGGGCCGGAGGGTCTGAAGGAATTCGTCAACATCAAGTCGATTACGCTGCCGGCGGGGGCGTGATGCGGGGGCCGTCCCCGTTTCGCACTGCAGTCCTGGCCGGATGATCACATGGATGCGTTAGCAGGCAGGCGGAGGCAGTCCGTGCCAGGCAATGGCTGGCTGAATGTGTGGACCAGGGAGCAGTCCAGTGCGCCCGCGAGCCGGAGTGCGGGGTACAGCAGGTACGCTTCGTAACTCCGCATCAAGGGCGGCCGGGCAGGTCTCGATGCCGACGCCCTGCTTATGCTTGTGTACGAGAATTGGTCCCTTCGACGGATCATTGTCGGTAGTCCCCCACGGAACGCAGGAACTGAGATGCCCTTCCACTTCCATGCCAACCCCTACTCTTCGCTCGATCCGGTCAGCGAAACGAGGATCCCTCGCCCAAGAATCGAACCGACTGTCCTGGCAGACGGCCGGCGCGGAACCGAGTATCAGTTCGCCATCTATCGAGGCGAGACGCGGGTTGGCGGGGTAGGCTTCAATGGGTGGAATGAAACGTCCCAAGATTCGGGTGGCCCGGTCCACTCTTTCGTTTTTGACCTCAGGCAACCTCAGGTCATCCACGCCATGCTGAGCTACAAGCAGAGGTTAGGTAGCCTTGATGACGATTTCACCTATCTCCAAGGCCTTGCACAAGGCTTCGCAATGTCATTCGCCGGTCGTACTGACAATGATGAGGTCCTACGGTACCTGGCGGTGACCAGCCGACAGGCACTGATGGAGTCGCACGTCCCGGCGCCTGCAAACTTCACTGAGGGAGACGACGGTTCCATTGTACTGGCCAGTATCGACGTTCCTGTGCTCGGCAACTGAGGTGCTATGCCATGAGCGAGTTCATCGTCGATAATCTTGTGAAGACCACCGTCCTCGCGAGCATCGGCATTGCGGCCCATGACGTGAAACCGGACGCTGGGCAGCGACACTGCCTGCAGGCGGACGCTGGCAGAGTGAAGCCGCGATACAACCGTCACCCACAGAGAGATCGAATGTCCATTGAGTTCGTGCCGGATTCCAACTCCGCATTCGATCCATCGACTGGGGTAAGAATAGGCCTTCCACGGGTTCTGCCGGCAACCCTGCCCGACGGAAGCGAAGCCATTGAGTACCAATACACCTTCCGTCGTGGCGGAGAGCGGCTTGCTTCGCTCGGCATCCTCGGCACCGAAGCGCTTTCGGTTCAGAGCAGCGGACACGAGCGCATTTACACACTGGAACTTGGCGCCAGTGAAGTACTGGAGTCCATCTTGCGCTTCAAGGAGAGGATCGAGAATTCAGACGATCCCGTACCCTTCATCCGCGCTGTCGCCCAGGGACTGCTGAACGTGTTCTCCAATCAACCCAGCACTTTTGAGAGCATTCTTTACGCCGCTGTTTCCCGGGCTGATTCATTGATGCAACTCGGCATCGCGATACCTGAAGACAGCCTGCAGCTACGCAATGGAGTTGTACTCCTGGCCCGTCTTTTTGTTCCGCAGCAGCAAGTCGAGGTTGGCTGAAGTGCCGCTGAGGCGTCTACGAAATTCTGGCCGGCCCAGTTCCACCCGCCAACAATGGCGTTCCCGGCGCAGCGACGTAGATCGTTACGGTGTACTTGTCGTCCATGAATCTCTCCTACTTCGACTTGTTTACATAGGCCACCAGCAGCTCGGCCGGCGTCGATGACAACCTCCGGTCGGGCGCAAGCAGCTGGATGCTCAACCGGTACCTCCCGGGTGCTTGTCCTTGGGCCCAAGCCAATGCCACCTGGGTGTAGTGGCTGCCAGCGGGCTGCAGTCCCGCAGATTGCAGAGACTGATGATCGACGTTATCCAACCAGCCGCCGGCGACGTGGCCCGTGGGCCCAATAGGCTCAATCCGAGCTGGTCCACCTGCCACCGATTCCACTCGCACCAACGGAACTACCGTGGGCTGCAGTCCGTCCAGACGCTCCAGCTTCAATTGGGCAGGCAGCCCGAGGTCGCGCACTTCGCTATCGGCATCGAGGGACTTCAGTCCATCCTCTCCGCGCACACGAATGCCAAGCAACAAGGTGGATGACCCACTGTTCCCAGGGGGGGGGGCAACGTGAATTCGACCACCATTGGGTTATCCATTGCCACCAGCGGGAACGGTCTGACCAGCGGCGCCTGGTCCAACCGGGCCGCTGCTGAATGGGCTTCCGCTTGGGGCCGGTATTCGGACTTGCAACCGGCGACGAATGCCATGCACACGGTCATGGCCAAGCAGAGCAGTGTTCTTCCTTGTGGAAGCATTGCGGTCCCTCGTTGCTGCATCAAATGGCTACCAGGGCTATGCCTGACGATCTCTTATACACCTCGGTGAAGAATGGTTGCGCTATTTTCGACAGTGCATTCCCGCATGCAGGGATATCCAGACGCCCGTCACACCTGTCTAGTCGCCATGGAGCGAAGCACTCTCCATAATGGTCACGATCGAGCGCAAAGAACTCGCCCATGAGCAACGTACCGGTTCGCCGGCTTGCCTGCGCCGCGTTGGTGGCCGCCCTCGGCGCCGCCGCGTGTGCCAAGGCACCATCCACGGAAAGGGATTCCGACGGCACCCTGTCTCAAGACGCATCGAGCTCACGTACCGTAGGCGGCCACACCTACACGACGCAGCCGGTAGAGGCCCGACTGGGCCCCCATCGTTTCATGTTCCCGGCCAACCTGTATTACGACCAGACCGGTCCGCACCCCGATGGCGGGGTGATGCTGACCGTGTTCTGGCCTGACTTCGGTGCCGCGCCCCCGGGCAACCGCCCGGTACGTTCGGTGGAGGACAGCCAGCGGCAGGTGCTGATCGAGTTGAACTACCTGGATCGCGTGCCGATCGCTGACTACCTCGGCCGACGCTCCAGCAACGATGCCACGGCCGAAGCGGGTTCACTGCGCAGCCGCAACCCGGCCCAACGCCTGGAATTGCGGGACGCCCAAGCCGAGCGTTGGGGGCTGACGCCCTATGCGATCAATCCCGCACTGATGGATGCCTACGTGAAGGATTCGGAGGCTGAACTTGGCGTGCCTTATCGGCGTAAGCCGGCGCTGGAGCCCGATTGGTATGTAGCGCGCTCGACCGATGGAAGACTGACCACGTTCATCAGTTGTGACCCCGCCGATCGGGTGCCCGACGGGTTGTCGGTGCAAGGCAGCGCACTGGAATCTACAGGTGCAGAGCGGATCGCAATGTGCCGCCACTCCATGGTGGACATGGACGACAACATCACCATTGAGATGGGCTATGCACGCGTGATGCTGCGTGACTGGCAGCGTCTTGAATCAGCCGTTCGGGCGCTGCTGCGCAGTCACAAGATCACGTTGCAATTTGCATTCAAGGTTGAGCCCGGAGTGGACTGACCAGGACCCTCGGCAGGTCCCCGTCCCAGCCCATGAGACACCGCCACGTCATCCTCCCCTCCCCCAAGGAGGATGACCATGACCCCGATCGACGCCGAGTGGCTGGAAGAATTTGATCACGCCCTGCTGAGCCTGTTTGCCACCAACCACCGCGAGGCGGGCATGGATGCCTACCTGCTGAGTTGCTATGCCGATCTGGAGCCGCGCGAGGCGGCGATGGCCTACGGCAATGACTACGATCTGGCCCGGACGCCATTGCTGTGGCCGATGCCGGGATTGGTGCTGCACAGCTGAGTAGTGTGACGATATCGGCACCATGCTCAAGGACACCAACAGCCCCGCACCGTTTCATGTTTCCGACCGGTCTCACAAACAGACCTGCGTATTCAGCGTAGAAGTGTGCACGGCTGCTCTGGAACCACGTGCTAAACGCCCCCTATAGTGAGGGCGACCACCGCATGGGACGCGCTGATGCACGCTGGACGCCTCTGGATGAAATCTCTGCCTGCCCTGGTTTCGAAGCCGCGCAGCTGGGCTTGCAGCCGGCACACATCGGCGTGGGCCCTCCGCTACGTTGGTGCTACAGGCCTTTCTGCCCTGGCCACCATGGTCACCGCCTGTACCCCCGCAGCTGACACAACGGCCCATACAGCGAGCGTCTCACCGGTTACAAGGCAGGCACTAAGCGCGCACGCACTATCGCAGCCGCTCGATGCCGCCACCTTGCAACAGCGCCTCGTTGCCTACGCAGCATCGCTGCGTGAAACCGCCGATGCTTCGGAGGATGCGTTCGCCAAGGCCATGAAGATCACGCTAACGCCGTTCGAGCCGGGGCGCGCGGGCGGCAAGGCTGAGAATCAACCGATGGCTGACGGCTATGCGTTCTACGCCAGCTATGTCGGCCTGGCGGCCGGCATGAAAGTGCCCTATCACGGGGTTTCCGTTTTCAGACCCGGCGGGAAGCCTCTCACGGATGACCCGCACGCTCCATGCTTCTGGACCTCCGCTGCTGCAGGAAAAGCACTGTTGGAGAGCGGTTATACGCGTGGAGGCGAGCGCGCCTTCCAGAGAGGGCGCCTACAGCAATACCGCCGCACTTCGTCTGACGGCGGCACGGTTTTCTATGCTGATCTACTGACCTACTCTGCAGGCGCACCCACGCATGAGACGTGTGTCTACGAAGTACAGTTCACGGGAGATGTGCCATGAAGGCAGTTGATGCACGCGTAGAACCCTTGCTCAGCAATCTTTCCAGGGATCCTCGACTACCGAAGGGGGCGGAGGATGTCATTCGCCAGGCCATCGTCGAATCTCCCTATCTTCATGCGCTCCTGGGTGACGCTGCTGAAAAGAGTCAGATTGGTGCGATCAAGGTCTCCCATGGCGAACACAACGGCGGTCATTTTGAGGCCGGCAAGGATGGTCAACCTGGTACCGTCTACATTAGTGCAACCAATTTCACCGAATGGAGTGGACCTGCCCGTCTAGGTGTGGTTACCGAAGTGCTGGGCCACGAGGCCATGCATGGCGTTCTGACTCCCTATCGCGATGAGGCGCTCTCCAATTTCAGGCTTGCTTATGGCGCCGCGATGACCCGGGCGCGTCAAAATTTTGATGAGCGTGTCGATGTAACTGCAGAGGCACGACCGTATCTTGACTGGGGGCGAAAGGAAGAGGCGATGGCCGAGATCAGTGGCTTACGGTCCCTCAACAGCCGGATCAGGAACTTCTCTCCCGGTGCATCAGACGCTGAACTGGAACTCGTACTAGCTCGAAGTTCAACATCGCGCTGCATTGATCGATCCGGACACGCTCCGCAACTGGCCGCAGGCATCAGCTACGAGGATCTGGCAACGCTGCCCCATAAGGATGGCCCGAACCTTACGCCTGCAGTTGAGAAATGCTTCTATGACGGACCGGCGAGTCTGGGCAGAAAGGGGGATTCGGACTACCGGAACTACTACGGCGCCTCAGCGATTTCCTCGATTGCACTAGGCTACGAAGCGCTTTGGAAAGGCAGGCCCCCTGCCGAGATCCGGGTAGATCTACGTGAGCTAGGGCTGGACCCACGTCAGCTGGAGCGCAATGGCCTGGACCTTGGCAAGATGAAGGTGTTTCCGATCATCGACCTCGGCAAAGACGGATATGGCCGGATCGAGCTGAACAACACCAGTAGTCTGACGCGAGTTCCAGGGGAGAAGGCTGACCGTGCTGTGGGCGAAGCACCTCGATCCCCAGGTCTACTGAGTGCAGGCGACCAGGCGTTGTTTGACCAGATACGCGGCAAGGTCGAGACTCTGGATAGAGCAAACGGCCGCACGTTCGACGAAACTAGTGAACGCCTGTCAGCCAGTTTGTTGGCTGCGGCCAAAGGCGCCGGAATCACGCGTGCAGACCATATCCTGCTGAGCAAACAGACTGAGAACTTACCAGGCGCACATAACATCTTTGTGGTGCAGGGTGACCTGACCAACCCCGCTGCCATGCGCACGCATGTCGCCACCGCAGAGGCTGCACAGCGGCCTGTGCAGGAAAGCATGAGCCAGGTGGAGGCGCTTGGCCAGCGGCAGGAGCGGGAGCAGGCCGCCGAGATGCAGCGGGCGCAAGATCAGCAGCAGCGAGTCTCCTCGCCGTCGCTGTAGCGCCAACGAAGGCTCGTTAGGACCGTGGCGCTGACGCTGCTGCTTCGGCGGCTCGGCGACGCCCTTCATCCAGCAACAGGCAGTCGGCATACACGTCGCTGAGCCTGCGAACCTCGCCCTGCAGGCCGGGGACCCCGGTGAGGATGGCCATGTGCTGTCCTGCCATCATCAGCAGATTGTTGCTGTAACGCACGACATTCACGGCCAGCTCCAATGGGAAACCTGCGCGGCTTCGATCAACCGCGTGCACACCGGCGTGAATGAATGAGTTCAGCGCGTCCCACGCATGTTTCTTCAGTTCCTCCAGCAATGGAACAAGATTGGCCACTTCGGGCATTTGGGCTAGCGATTCGAACATCTTGCTCAGCATCGGAAGTGCCTTGCCCTCGCCCTGATCTTCTTGGGGCGATGATGAAAGAAGCTGAACTTGATCGTCGGATGCGCAGTGAAGCAGCCAAACGCCGCGGACGAATGCCTCGAACTGACAGCGCAACATCGCAGCCGCGGAGGACTCAAGCCTCTCCTCCATCAGCAGGCGGACCGCGTCTGCATGCTGCAGGCTCAGTACCGTCGCATCCAGTGAAGTCCGGAACCTCACGCCGTTGTCGGCCAGTGGGTAGTCCACGGTTGCGAGCAGTGCCTGCCGAAGCAATGCAGATCGGTTGAGCAAATGTTCCGTCATGCTGAGTCCCTACATTTCCCTGGGCCGAGTAGCGATGCCTGAAGGGGCAACAGTCGACCGACCGGAGCACGGACCAGGCCGCACTGAGCGCTATCTGAACATCACGTCCTGCTATGAACGTGATGTCATCCCCAGCCAACGCTCCAAGCTCTTACCGCCATTGAGCAGAAGATCGGATTGAGAAAGGCACCGCCATGCCACGGCAACGCCAATAATCACCCAGAGCCAATAGCCAAAAGAAGCGCTGGCGGTCACCTTGCCTATAACGAGGATGTAGCCAAGCAGGAAGGCCACCATGGCGGCTACGCCGTAACCAGCCATAAGCACTACGGCAATGATCTTTCTGGTCTTGGGATTACCGAACCATTCCCGGCGCCAACGAATCTCGACTGTAGCGTCATCAATCTCAACAAGGTCCCAAGCGTTGGCAACATCCACGATGGCAAGTGCGGGTTGATCTAGCGCGCACAGCTTGCGGATGACGGAGACCGGCAGATAGACGCCGCAGTGGTGCCTGATGGCAACGGAGAGCCAGAGGTCATCCTTGGCACTCTCCTCACGGAACAACTCAAGGAAGTCCTTCCGGGCTGAAGTACGCTGATGATTCAAGCCCGACAGCCATCTGAAGATTAATACCAACACCGCGCAGAGGGCGACGGGCACCAGAAACTGGTCGCCAGCAAGATCGACCAGCTTGTTGACGATGCCTTCCATGGAAATCCCCCTTCGTCCCTGTCCTGCGTGAAGCATCGCTGATCGGATGGGGTTCCGCAATTGAGCGTAACGGGGCTAGACGAGCCCAGTCCTGGCCCACGAGACGGGCCTCACCGATGCTGGGGGCCCACCTCTTCGACCATGACCATGACACCCATCGACCCCACTTGGCTGGCCGCCTTCGATGCCGAGCTTCGCTACCTGTTCGCCATCGACCACCAGGATGCTGGCATGGATGCCTCTCTATTGGGCTGCTACGCCGATCTGCCGCCGCGCGAGGCGGCGTTGGCGTTTGGCAGTGACTACGACCTGGAGCGAGACGATGCGCTTTGGCCGCGCCCTGGGTTGGGCGTCAGTGTTAAAAAAGTGACGCAATCGGCTTGCTGAATGGATAACTGAATTCCTTCGACCTCATCTGGAATCCATTGAAAGAGAAATCATGTCGATAGTGGTCGACGCGCCGACCGCACGGCACGTATATTTCTCAGCTAGATGAGCGATGGATTGACTCCATGAAGATTGCTGCTTTCAGCTTACGCTGTGCTGTCACGGTAGTGCTGGCACTGGGCGCCGGCGGATGTATGAATTCCTCATCCATGGAAACGCAAAGCAAGGAGGCTCAAATGAGCGAAGATCCCAGCGTGCGCCGCACGATCAAAGGGCACACGTATACCACTGAACCTGTGGAGGCCAGGATCGGTCCGCACCGATTCATGTTCCCCGCCAATTACTACGACAACCAGATCGGCCCGTACTTTGATGGCAGCGTTGGGCTGACCGTTCTGTGGCCCGACCTGGGCCCCGCCCCACCGGGCACCCGCCCGGATCGTTCGATGGAAGACTTCCAGCGCTCTGTGGTCATTGGCCTGCAGCATATTGATCGCACCCCTATCAGAGGCTTGTTGGAGCGCTATGCCAGCACGGAGCAAACCTCGACGCCGACATCGGTACTGCGCAACGACCCAACCGAACGGCTTGACCTGCGGATACCCCAGCCAGAGCGCTTCGGCCTGGTGCCCTACGCAATCAACGAAGCATTGATGCCTGCGTTCCAGAAGACACTGGAGCAGGAAACGAAGATGCCCCAGCCCCGCAATCTGCGCATGGAGAAGGATTGGTACGTCGCTCGAAATGGCGATGGCGAACTTACCACCTTCATCAAGTGCGAGAGCGAAGCTCACTTCCCCGACGGCCTCACCATCTCCGGTGATCGACTGGCCGACACGGAAGACAGCCGGGTAGCCGGCTGCATTCACTACTTCGTGGATGTTGAGGACAGCATCTCGATCACTGCAACCTATCCGCGGGTCATCCTGAAAGACTGGAAGCGCATCGAGTCTGCTGTGCGCACCGCCCTTGCCAAATACAAGAGGTCCTGACAATGAACGCTCAAGGAAGAACTGGCGCCCCCGGCCTGAGCCAACGCGATATTGATGTTCTGACCGCCTACGCGAAGTCTGGAAATCGCGAGCTCTACTGGAACTACCTGGCACAGCATGAAGGGTCAGATGGATACGGAAAGCTGGCCTTGGGCGTGGTGCGCAACGACAACATGCCCGGCGCCACCGCCAACAGCTATGCCCAGGAGTTTGCAGCGGACCAGCACGGCAAGGGCAGCGGCTTCGCTAACCGCGTTCTGAGCGAAAGGCAGTGGGACGACTTCGGTCAAACGCTGCTGTTGAGGGACCTGGAACAGCGTCAGAAGATGATGGAGGAGAACCGGCCTGACCTCGCCCTCAATCTGCCAGTAGCACGCGTGCAGCAAGCGCATGACGATGCGTTCAAGGATCACAAGCTCGACCCAAACTGCTGGACACCCCGACTTCTGCTTGAGGCCGCCTATGCAAAGGGTGGCACGGAGGCGACACAGGCCATCTGGAAGAGCATGCTGGACAACTCTACGTATGGCGTCATCCGCGGTAAGGACACCGTGGTCAACGTTGCTCAGTACATGGAGCCTGCAGACGCTGCGGCCTACAGTGCTAGTCTGCTGAGGGCAGGCGCGTTGGCCAGCATCAGCGAAGCGAGCGTCGACCCGAATCACATCGGCAGCAAGATCCGGATGCATGAATACTCGCCGGAACAGGACCAATGGCGGGTGGGCGCGGGTGAAGCCGTAAAGGCAAGCAGCCCCGTCGCCCGTGCACTGGGGCAGATCACGATTGAGGAAACCGATCGACAGACCATTGATCGGCTCAATGAGACACGGGAACTCCGCCTCGAGCGTCAGCAGAAGTCGCATGCGTTCCATCCCGACGATCCGCACCGGACGATCATGAAGAGCCCGGTGACCTTGGCATCCGAACAGGTCCCCCTGCGCGAGGACTCCTTGGCAAGCGCCCAAGGCCTGCCGACGAGGCACGAGAACGCCGCACTGCATCAGCAGATTAAGCAGCATGTTGCCGAAATCGACGCCGGGCTGGGCCGCCCCTTCGATGAAACCAGCGAAAGGCTGGCGGCGAGCCTGACCGTGAAGGCCGTCGAGGCGGGCATGCATCGGGTGGACCACGTCGCCCTCAGCAATGCCACTCACCAGGCCCCCGCTGGCCACACGGTCTTCGCCATCCAGGGCGACCCGGCAGACCCGGCCCATCTTCGCGCGGCCATGCCGACAGCGCTGGCGGTACAGACGCCGGTCGAGCAGTCCATGCAGCAGCTTGAGGGGCTTCGTGTTGACGGCCAGGAACGTGCGCTGGCGATGCAGAAGGAGCAGCAGAGCCAAGATGCACGCGCCCAGGAGGCCCCATCGTATTCCATGCGGATGGGCTGATCGCCCACTGTCAGCAAACCCCGGCCGCAGCCTGATGGATGTCAGGCTAATCCCGACACCACATCAGACAAATCTGATGTTCTAAAGATGAGCAACACGTCACACTCTTGACGGGGCCAGGCCGGGTCCTGCTCTCCCTGCTCGGATGAGCGCCCCCTGCCAGGTAGATCATCTGTCGCAACAGGGGCTTATATGGGCAACATCAACGTATTCCTTCGGGAACGCCTTGTGGAGATCTCCGCGAAGCGGATTTACATCGCACCGAACATCGAAGAGAAGAAGCTCAACAACGCCATCGGCGCCTTTGACTACGCAGGAAAGCCGGGAAATGTGGTCGCGGTCTACGACGACACCCTGCTCGGCAGCGCAAAGGAAGGCCTCTTGTTCACTGGCGAACAAGTCATCTACCGCCCCCTGTTGGGCAAGCCCCAGCGGTTCCCCTACTCCGACCTGCTGAGCGCGCAGTATCTCGAGGTCGCCATTGAAGGCAAGGCCGGGAAGGTGGATAAGCTGGTCCGCCTTTCGCAGGTCAATGGCGCCAGTATCGATATCCGCGGCGCCTACCTGAATCTGCCGCCGCTTGCCGATATTCTCCAGCAAGCCATCAGCAACTTCGAGAACCACCAGGAAGAGGCCCAGTCCATTCCCATCGAGGACATGGCAGAGTCGCTGAAGGTGGCATACGTCAAGATTGCAGTGAACGCGGCCTACGAGAACCGGCAGGAGCTCGGCCACAAAGTGTTCGCTGAGCTCATGCTGCTGATGACGCGCCTGAATCTCAGCGAAGAATCGCGCATGGCTGTACGCGTGTACATCGCTGCAAGCGACCAGCGCGAGCTCGTCGAAAAGCTGGTTGCAGACCTCGACCAGGCCTGCCCGGATGGCCAGATTCACCTGGTCCACGTTTCTTTGGTGAAGGAGCTCATCAACCTTCATCACTGCATGACCGGGCGCTATCGAGATCAGTTCGCCTTCCTCGATCTACACCAGCAGCTGTTCCGCGTCTCCGCGGCAGACATTGAACTGGTTGTACTCGCGATCAAAAGCGAGCACGACATGCTGAAGGAGGATGTCACCGACGATCAGCTGACAGAAACCATGAAGCTTCTGTCAGCCAAGGCCGCCGCGGTCGGCACGCCCTTGGCTGCTGTGTATCTGTCCGGGTCTGTCATTGGCATGTCTGCGGCTGGCATGACATCCGGGCTGGCCACGCTGGGCTTGGGCGGCATCCTTGGCCTTTCCAGCATGGCCACCGGCATTGGCGTGGCTGTACTCATTGGCGTCGGGACGTACGCAGGTATCCGCAAGCTGACCGGGGCCAATGAACTGACCCGATTCAAGCGAAGGGGCCTGATGCTTGCGGAAGTCATCAAGCAGACCCAGCTGACCCTTTCGCTGCTCGTATCGGACATTAACAGCGTCACGCTTCGGCTGAATGACCAGATCAAAATGCACGGCGCGCAAAGCGACAAGATCGAGAAGCTGATGCGGCTGATGACCCAGCTTACAGGCGCAGGCAAAGTGCTTAACGAGCGTTCTGAGGCCGCACAGAGCAGCGCAACAAAGCTTAGTTGCGCCCGCTATCTTGATGAGGAACGGGTTCGCAGCCTCACACGCGACCCCACCCGACAGGAGTTGGGGGAATGGATCATCAGCCACTATGAGCCCCACATGGTGCAGGAGACCAAGGACGAGACCACCGTCGAGGTGGAACGACTTGTACTGAAGGCAGACTACGGCGTTCGGGAGTTGGAGGATCTCGCCCAGTCGTTCCAGGCGATTGGTTACTTCAGTGTGTCCGATGTGGTTGCCGGCAAGGTGACAGATCTTGCCAGCAAGGCCACCCGGGGCATTTCCAACCTGTGGTCATGACTCCGGACGAAGAGCTGGATGCGCACGGCAATCGCGTGCGTGTCCAGCTGCACCAGGTCGCCGAAATCGACGCACAGCTCGGCAACATCTCGTCTGTGCTGGATACCATGGCGTTGGCCCAGGTCGAGCAGGACATTCTGCTGGACGACGCCATTGCGCTGGCAGAAGCAATGCTTGCCAGTGCCGATGCCTCTGTGCTTTTCCCCGGGCAAGATACAGAGCTCGCACTCAACATTCATGCCGAGTTGCATTGCGAACCCGATGCCCAGCCCGGAACAATAGCGCCGCTCTCGTTGATCGATGGCATTTTGATCTCTGCCGACACTTCCGACGAGGAGTACGAGGCGCAGTTGATTGCCTATGCGGCACGGAACAGGATCGACCTAAAGGAAGATCCGTTCGCAAACCTGATGACACCCAGTCAACGCGTGGCATTCGAGAAGATGGTGCTCGAGGACTTCTCGTTGAAGGCCGCGGACTGTGACAAGTACGACTACATGCTGGCAGGTGCTTGCGGCGTAATCGGCGGCCTTGTCGATGTGCTTTTTGTGGGAGCGGCAAGCGCAACAGGAGGCGCGGATGCCAGCCCACTGGGCGAGGCAGCTGACTCCTTTGTTGACGCGGCGGTACGGCAATTTGCCCGCCTGATGGGCTGGCAGGGCCCCGCCGAAGGCAGCGATCCTACAAGAAGCGCGATAGGCTGGCTTGAGCGGACCTTTGGTATCAACTATGACCACCGACATGGTGGCGATGTTGGCGGTCTGTTCAAGATGAGCACCCGCAACCACCACATCAAGAGCCTTGGTCATTCGCCTGACCTGGTCGGCCTGTTCTTTTCCATCCTTGATCAGTTCTGCAGCACCGCGCACTTCGTTTCCGATGGGAAGTTGGTCTCGGTGGATACGGAGACCTTCGAGCTGAAAGGCCGAACGCTTTCGGCAAAGATCTTCGCCGGTTTCGTCAACTGGATCGGCCACTTGTTCTCTGATGTTGCCGGGTCATCTGGGGCGCAGGGGCGCGGGTCCGGCATTCCGATGCCGTTCTATTCTCTTCTTCAGTTTGTGAATGTAGGAAGCTTCGGTAAAGACAGGCAGACCTTCGCCACCATCGCGGTCAGGGTTTTCGAGCAGGGCTATGATTTCCGCCACGGCCTGGCGATGGCAGTACCGGTGATGCTGACCGAAGTTTTAACCCGCATTACCTGGGTGGTTAAGCAGTGGGCGGTGCATAACCGCCCGCTGTCGCAGTGCATGCCATTTGGCAGCATTCCCGAGCTTCGGAGAATGCTGCTCGTCAGCCATGGCAGCCTCTGCCTGGTGGATGTCGGCGACGCAGCACTACGCTCTGGCGGCGACATCATTGGCTTCCTACTTAGAGGAAACATGGTGGCATGGGTGCGCTTCGGGTGTGTGTCGTTGACTGAAACGAAGGCACTCATCGCCGCCGGCAGCCTTGATCACGACGCCGTTGATGAGTACCTGGATTCCGAGTACGCACGCCTGCTGCGGGCATGAGCGCGCACGGGCCTTTTTGTGAATTCTGTTCGATCTGCCAAGGGGATGGCTGCAATGGCCTTTGATGTGATTAGTGACGCCGGACTGCGAGAAGCTAGCGCACGAGCGCTGGAGCTACACCGGAATGGGCACAGCCTGGATAGCTGGATCTCGCGCGTAGCCGAATGGCTTGTTCATGTGGAAGCCGCTGACTACGACACGTTCGTCGGGCGCGACTTCCAACACCAACTCTGGGAAGTCCAGACCATCGCGGCTACCGGGCAGGGCCACATTGATGTGTCTGCCGTCATTGCCAACAAGGAAATCGCCGAGAAGCTCTGGTCACTCAAGCAAGCCAAGTTGCCCGACTCCTTCAGCGAGCGTGTTGCTTGGCTGGGCGCGGCGTGGGAAGAAGTTAGCGCGATGGTCGTAGCGCTTACTGACCGCAAGCCCAGACTGAAGCAGTACCGTGTTTTCGCCTCGCTGTGGCCGCAGGACTTCACCACCGTTGCGCACTATCAGAAGCTGAAAAGCCTAGCCAGAGCGTTGGGGCTGAGCATTGGCTCCGACCACCGCACCGAGCTGCATCAACGTATCCTGCAGCGGCTGGATAGCGCTGGCATCGTATTCCGCAGCCGCGAGGAACGCATGACCCTTCCGTGGGTCCTGTACGTGCACTACGTTCAGGAGAATGGCAGCGAGGCGACTGAGCTTCCCAGCGAGTCCGCTGGTGACCTTCGGCTCAACCCGCTACCCGCCGGCCGCCGCCGGCGCGGCATGCTGGCCATCAACGGATCGGTTGCCAGCGTGCTGGCGATGCTGGAGTTTGCCAAGGGAGGGCGCAAGCGTGCGGACTTCCTTGAACATATCCGCTCGGTGAATCCAAAGCTGGCGACCAACTCGCTGGGTACCAACTTGAACGCGTTGATCGCTGAATGGGGTGCATTGCGCTCGTCTGGCGACGATCTGTTCCTGACACCGCGAGGCGAGGCCTTCCTGGAATCGGGCGAAACAGAGGAGGTCTCTGACTGGCTGCTCACCCAGATCCTGGGCTTCGACAATCTCCTTTACATGCTCAACCAGGCCCCCCTTCCGCAGAAGCAGGCGATCAGCCGTCTACAGAAGGTCAATCCTGGCTGGACCAGCAACTTCGCCCCGACCGTGCTCATCAACTGGATCAAGGGGATGGAACTGGCCGAGCTGGATGCCGGGAAGGTCCTGCACCTGACCCAGCGGGGGCGTGCGTGGGCGTCCCGTATCCATTGGACACCTGGCGAGCTGTCCCCCGTAGTGAAGGATGCCGACGAGGTACGGACGGATTCGCCCGTCGATGAAGTTGAGGACCTCTGGTCGAACCTGCCCTCGCTTAGCGAGATCACCGCATCGTTCCCCGCCGATCTGGCTTTCGATCCCAGTCTTATTGCGCAATTGCACGCCGGGCTGTGGAACCGCAGACACCCGCGCCGCCACTTCGCCGTATTGACCGGGTTGAGCGGCGCCGGCAAGACACAACTTGCTCTGGGCTATGCCAAGGCACTGTGGGCTGGCGTGGCTGAGGCCGATCCAGGGCAGCGTGGGTACCACATTGTTGCCGTACAACCGGGGTGGCATGACCCGAGCAGCCTGCTTGGCTATGTCAATCCGATCGACACCGATGTGTACATGCGCACCGGCTTCCTGGAGTTCCTGCTGCGTGCGATTGCAGATCCTGACCGTCCCTACGTTGTGCTGTTGGATGAGATGAATCTCTCCCATCCCGAGCAGTACCTGGCGCCCCTGCTGTCGGCCATGGAGAGCGGCGATGCGGTTGAGCTGCATGCGCTTGGGGATGAAGTTGGCGATGTGCCCGGACACATCGACTATCCGTCCAACCTGGTCATCATCGGCACGGTGAACATGGACGAGACCACCCATGGGCTGAGTGACAAGGTGCTGGACCGCAGTGCCGTGATCGAGTTCTGGGACATACCGGTGGACGACTACCCCGGCTGGACATCTTCGGTGCTGGGAGCAGAGGCACTGGCACAGGTAAAAGCTGTACTGAACGCACTGATGACGCCGCTGCGTGCCGTTCGACTGCACTTCGGCTGGCGCACTATTGCTGATGTGCTGGGCTACGTGGAAGCCGGCGTGGAAGGGGGCGCTCTCACTGCGGCCCAAGCCTTGGATCACTCTGTGTATGCCAAGATCCTGCCCAAGCTGCGTGGCGAAGACACCAAGCGGCTACGCGATGCCTTTGATGCGGTCGCAGGCGTGCTGGAAAGCCATGGGTTGAGCAAGTCTGCCGGCAAGGCACGTGAACTCTGTGCGGATCTGCGCGAGCAGGGAAGCGCGCGATTCTGGCGCTAATGCGATGACAGCACTGATCTGCCTTGACCAGTCGGGCGTCGAATTCCACCTGGTTCCTGGCGCCGTCTGCGGCGGCTTTCGTGAGCGGGGGGTCTACCAATTCCCGGCAGTTCCGGCAAACGCCTTGCTCTATATTGACGAGGCGTTGCTGGATACGGTGAGTACCAGCAGCGGACCGATGCTGCAGTGGTGCCCCGGCTTTTATGCAGGCCAGGTGTCTGTCGAGCTTGTGGATAGGGCCGGCCACCGGCTGGCCACGTACCACCTGGATGTGGCACCTGACGAAGGAAAGCTGGGGTCCGACGTGTTCCAAGGCATGTTGGACGACCTTTACGCGTTCGATCCTGCACTGGTTCTTGGCACCGAGGCCGCCCAGTCTGCGATCGGCGTGACTGGCGATCTGACAACGGTGTTGCTGCAGTACGCGCGCCTGAGGCGCCATGCTGATGCCGCACTTGCCGCCTTCACAGCAGTAGCCGAGCGCCCTCTTACCCGGCTACGGCACGAGCGCCGGCGGATCCCTTTTCACCAGGTAAAGCGCATCGATGCCACATCAGCGCGAAGGATGATGCGTCATCCAGATGCTGGCGCCGTTCTCCGCCGGCAGCCAGGGTTGGATGCGTGCGCACCTCCCATGGAGGTGATGCACTCCTACGAGCATCTGGACAACCCCGCGAACCGTGCGCTTGCCCGCTCGTTGGCCGCGTTGCGTCTGCGCTGCAGCAACGTGGAAGAGGCCCTTCGGCGGATAGCACAGCACGAGGACGCCGAAGGCGCTCGCACGCCGCTGGCTACTCGCATGGGTAGAAAGTTGATGTTTCTGAATGCTTTCTCCGCGCGACTGCGCAGCCTGGCAATGCGCGATCCGTATGCTGCAGTCGCGCGCGCAGAGGTCGATGCATCGGGACTGACTGCAATCTCCGCCAACCCCACCTATGCAAGAGCGTACCGCCTGGGATGGGCAGCGCTTCGCCCGGGCGTGGATGGACCGGATCGAGACGAATCGCTATGGCTGAGTCCTACCTGGGAGATCTATGAACGCTGGTGCTTCGTGCAGGTCGTTCAAGCAGTTCGCGCCCTCTTCCCCGGGCTGACATGGACGTGCAAGCGCAGCGCGACGGTAGATATCGTCCGGCACGTGGGCACATGCGAGGGGACTCGCGTAGAAGTTCTGTTGCAGCGAACCTTCTCCACAGCGGAGCAGAGCACATCGGGCATGAGCAGCGTTTCGCTGCAGTTGAAGCCTGACATTCTGGTAACCACCGAGATTGGAGCAGACAAAAAGATGCTGGTGCTGGATGCCAAGTACCGAACTTCGCGGAATAACGTGCTGGACGCTATGCGGTCCGCGCACGTCTACCAGGATGCGCTGCGTTGGAATGGGCAGCGCCCCGACTGCTCACTACTGCTGGTGCCACGTGCCGGTGGAGCCCCGTGGTTGGAGGATGTGGCATTCCACGCCAGCCACCGAACTGGCGTGCATATTCTGTCGCCTGACCAGGGCCCTGATGAGCTCCAGGAGATGCTGCGAATGTGGGTAGGGCCGGCTTAGGTTTTCTGGCGCGGCCCCCTCACGCCAGCTCGGACCGACCGGCCGCGCGTGGGTTTCCTGTTGCTACGCCAATCTGCTCCCGAGCGAGGCAGCGCTGGCGTTTGGCAGTGACTACGATCTGGAGCGCGACGATGCGCTCTGGCCACGCCGTGGGTTGGGAGTCAGTGTTAAGTAAGTGACGCAATTGGCCTGTTTTTATCGTGGGCGCTGGATGAGGGTGTGTCGCAATTAAGCATCTGTTGCTGCGAGAAGTGCGCTCCGCGTTCGACGTAGCGGCTGCAGCTTAACTTTCGCCGCAACCACTGTGCTGCAACGGGTTTCGCGCATTTTCTGCCGTGTCACAATGCTGGAAGCGTCAGAACTGACGGCCTTTTTGGCTGTGGTTTCTTGGCATTGGACATCTGTGCGGGTACACCTTTGCGTGCCACCGGAAAAGGGTGGTACGGGCGTCGAAAACCCGTGTAAGTACCAGATGTTTACGCTTGTCAGCCGGCGTCACCTTCGAGTGGCGCCGGCTGGCAATCCGTTCGCGTTCCATGGCGGGCGGTGCGTGGGGGCTTTCGAGCCCGCCGGTCTGGTACTTACCGGTTTTCGAGCCACGCATCGTCCGCCGCCCTTCGGGGTGGCGCTGCCGTCTGTCCTGTACGGAGCACTGCCATGAACGCATCGGAATTCCGCCCCCTGCACGCTGCCACCGACCCGGCCAATGCCGAGCCCGAATTGGACAGCGGGGCAGATCCTACCGCCTTCCTCGCCACACTGCGGCGCGTCCAGAGCGGCGCCGCTGCCGATGGCCAGCCCTGGCCGGAGCGCTCGGCCGCACCAGGCCGGCGCATGGCCCTGGCCGACGCCGACTGCGCCCTGGCAGGCCTGCGCGTGGTGCAGGAGATGCTGTTGGCCGGAGAGCGCGCGCGACAGAACGGAGAACCCGCGCAGTACCTGGGCGACCGCACGATGGAAGGGCTGATGCTGGCGTGCGTGGCGCTGACCGCGCAGGCCACCGCGTGCCTGCAGGTGCGTGGGTAGTGCCTGCGATGTGGGTCTGGTGCGCTGCGGTTGAGATGCTGCAGCGCGGCCCATGAGGGTGCCGCCCGTTGTTGTAACCAGCACGCTCATGGTGATGGGTCTGGTGATCTCGGACTACTACCTTCCCCAAGCGACGCTGGAGGTGAAGGCCTACCGCAGCCTGTCGGATTACTCCTTCGGGGTCATGCGGCAAGAGGCTGAGGCGTTTGCGGAGGCGCGTGGTGGCGTCCGGTTGGAGGAGAGCCCGGGGGATGGGAGTGAGCGGTACTTCGTACTGCACGCCGCCGGGCAGCCAGTGATGCTGGTGGATAACTCCTCGATGCAACTGGTGGTGATGGTTGCTGGGGATGCGGGAGAGCGGGCTCCGGATCTGCGGGAGTTGCGGGAGCAATGGCGGGTGCGAACGCGGCCGGATTGGGAGCGGGGGCGTTAGATGCGTTTCGGCTGAGGGGTGTGCCAGGAGCACACCGTTGCCGCCCCTCCCCGCCCCTTCCGCCGATGCTTCATCGCACGGGATTGCCCGCCCCCCCTTGCGGTCCAGAAGCATCTGAGGGCGCTCTGCGGAGACTACCGTGTGATCCGTGATCGATGCCGCACTAGGCTCATCTGCGGCAGGCCCAGGGCGTAGCCAACTGGACGCCCTGAAACTCCCTCGAGGGTTAGGTCATTAGCGGCCCAGAGTGTCGTTTAAGGCATACTTTCCTCTGATACGCCACGTGCGCTCATGGACAGGGGAAAGCTGTGAGCAGATGGACTGAGGACGAATTGGTAGCAGCCGTTGATGCCTATCGTCAGATGGGGGCACGTCTGTCAGGCGGGTCGGATCTGGAAAAGGCCAAGGTCTACCGAGAACTTTCAGCCCGCCACGGCCGCTCGATCAAGGCGTGGGAGTACCGCATGCAGAATATTTCTCATGTGCTCGAGCAGGCTGGTGAATCCTGGCTTCCAGGGCTTCGCCCGGCCGCGAACGTCGGCGCAAAGGTTGAGACGCAGTTGGCTCGGCTGCTAGCGCGCACTAACGATGCTCCTACAGCTGTCTACGGGCCCACGAGGGAGCTGCTTGAACAGGAGGCCAGGACTGCACAGAACACTGGCGCATTCACCCCTGGGGATGAGGTTGATGAACGGGAGCGTGTACTTGCGGCCATCGTGCGCCGCCGCGGCCAGCCGGAGTTCCGCCGCGCACTGATAGGAGCTTTCGGCGGGAGATGCGCAATGACGGGTTGCGATGCGGTTGACGCGCTGGAAGCCGCCCACATCATCCCCTACCGAAACTCGGCGAGCAATGATGTCTCGAATGGACTTTTGCTTCGAGCTGACATCCACACCCTTTTTGACCTCTATCTCATAGGCGTTGATTCGGCGCAGCGCCAGATCACCGTTGCTCCATCGCTGATGGGGTCTGCCTACAAGAGCCTCCAAGGAGCCGGCCTTGCGGCCCCTTGCTTGCCAGACCAAATGACCAGCGCGGCATCGCTCGACTGGCACAGATTCCATTGTAATTGGTAACCAGAGTCCCCCAGAAGCAACGATCCGAAGCGCCTTGTACACCTACTGCACATGGTGTGGCAGCTCAGACATCCCAAACCCTTGCACAAGTCGCAAATGGTATGGACTAGTACTACGAACTTATGCATGCTTCTTACAGATAGGCAGGCAGGGACGCTCAGGGGAGCAATAGTGGATAGCAATAGCAGACTTACATTCGTTGATGTGTTCGCGGGCTGTGGAGGCCTTTCACTTGGGTTACTAAACTCGGGGTGGCATGGCAAATTCGCAGTGGAGAGAAGTCATGATGCATTCTCAACCCTCTCCGAGAACTTGATCTCTGTAAGCCGAAAGAGCCGAAGATTCGATTGGCCCGAATGGCTCCCTAAGGAGGCGATAGATATATCGACCTTCCTTGACAGCTACGGGGGAGACATTTCCAGCCTCAAGGGAAAACTAACTCTTCTGGCGGGCGGCCCCCCATGCCAGGGCTTTTCGCTTGCTGGGCGAAGGAATCAGTCCGATCCAAGGAATAGACTGACCGAAGAGTATATACGACTAGTCAATATTACGAAGCCAAGGATTCTCTTAATTGAGAATGTTCGCGGCTTCACTCTTCCCTTCAAGAAGAACGGGGGAGATGAGAAAGAGTCCGCGTATTCAGAGCGAGTGGCTCAAAAGCTCGACGATTGCGGGTATAAAGTTTTCACTTCACTTATAGATCTCAGTCGGTATGGCGTTCCACAGACCCGGAAGCGTTTCATATTGATAGCGATACTCAAGGGTGACCCCGCGCTTTCCAAACTTGGTTGCAGTACTCCGTTCGACCTTCTAGAAAAGGAGCGGAAGAAGTTCCTTTCCAGCAAATGCCTTCCGACGGATCGCCAAGTCACGGTGCGCGAAGCCATTGGGGATCTGGAGATTTCCGGCAGTTCACTCATTCCCTATGAGTCCGCAACTGGCAATTCTACCTTCAAGCGAATTGCCTCCACTGGGGCATTTGCAAGCGCGTATATCAGGCTTATGCGAAAGGGAATTTCCTATACCCCAGACAGCCTGAGACTGCCCAGACATTCAGATAACACAAGATTTAATTTCCAGCTAATAATGAAAACTTGCGCGCCGGGTCGAACTATCAGCTTGGACGACCGATCGCGCCTCGGAATAAAGAAACACGCCATAACACCACTGCATCCCAATAGGCCGTCAGCGACGATCACAACACTGCCGGATGACATAATCCATTATTCTGAGGCAAGAATTCTAACGGCACGGGAGAATGCCCGACTCCAATCATTCCCTGATTACTTCAAATTTACTGGAAAATACACTACTGGCGGCAAAAATAGAAAGAACGAGTGTCCGAGATATACGCAAATTGGAAACGCCGTACCTCCACTTTTTGCAGAAGCTCTCGGACGAACACTCAAGAAGATCGCCAAACTGCCATGAAGAAAACCCTTAGCTTCAGAACCAATACTCTACTAAAGAATCTTGTCGGAAAGGACCTGATCAATGATGACAACATCGCCATAGTCGAGTTGGTTAAGAACTCGTACGACGCGTCATCCCCGGCTGTGACCGTAGAATTCTCCGGACTCAACTCTTCAGGAACGAGCGACGAGAACTCAAAGATCATCATTACTGACAGCGGGATAGGAATGTCCCTCGAGGACATAAATGACAAATGGCTGAATATCGCCTACTCAGAGAAAAAGAACGCTAGCCCAGGAAAAGGAAACTACTACGCTGGCAATAAGGGCGTCGGGCGATTCTCTTGCGACCGTCTCGGGGCAAAACTTGATCTTTTGACTCGGGCGAAGAACGGAGATCTGATACATCTTCCAATTGATTGGGAAGATTTTGAAGTTGAGGGCAATAAGGACCTTGTTATTCAGGACATACCCTTATTCCCAGAGGTCGTGTCCGACGCCGAGGCTGAAAGCCTGTCCAACGCGCCGTCATTTCCTCGAAACGGAACGGTACTAGTAATATCGAAACTTCGCAGCAGCTGGGATAGAGAACGCCTGCTCGACCTCAAGCGCTCGCTCGAAAAATTCCTAAATCCGAATCAGCTGTTCCAGAATAATAGATTCAAAGTCAGCCTCATCGCAAAGGATCTAATAAAACGAGATTCAGGCCAATCCTACCACAACTCTGTCAATGGCGATGTTCAAAATCAAGTTTTTGAGAAGTTAAAGTTCAACACAACCTATATCGACTCAAGAATATCTGTCAAAGATTCGCAGATTGTTACTGAACTACACCACGAAGGCGAGCTTGTATTTAGGCTAACCGAGTCCAACTCTTCCTATCCTGATCTAGAGGATGCGAAAGTTGTTGTCTACTATCTGAACCCATATAAGAAAGCGTATTTCACCCGCCAAACCGGAATTAGATCAATTGAATTCGGATCCATTTTCCTTTTTCTTAACGGATTTCGAATTGCACCATATGGCGACCGAGGCGATGACTGGCTTGGGCTGGATGTTCGAAAGACTCAGGGCACAACTCGCTATTTGTCCAGTCGCGACATTGTCGGCCGCATAGAGATATCGGACAGTGGAAATTCCTTTGAACCTGTTTCGAGCAGAGAAGGCCTGAAGAATACGGAGGCGTTTCGGTCTCTGAAAGACGGCTTCTTTCTGGACACCTTGAGGAAACTCGAGAGATTTGTTGTAGACGGGCTCGATTGGGACAGTGTGCCCAGGGGCGTTCGCGAAGAGTTGCGTGGCGCGGAGGGCCTGGATTGGGAGAACACTGCAGAGTCTTATGTCGAATCGCGAGAGAAGAAGCAACAGCGCATAGCCCTCTCCATCATGAGCTTGATGGGTGCGAACCCTGCTAGAACAATTAAGTTCTGGTTCAACCCCAGCCTAGTCGATTCGGTAACCGATGCCCGGAGCGAAGACGTCAAGGTTCTGCTGGCTGACATCGAGAAGTCAGACCCAGGCAAGGCGGAAGGCAGTTTGATTTCCGACCTCTCGAGAATCAGAACTATTCTGCAGGAGAAGGAGGAGGCTGCACGCTCGGCCAGAAGGGAGTCAGCTGCTCTGAAGGTCGAGATTGCAGTCAAGAAGCAGGAGGTAGAGCAGCTAAGCAGGGAGAAGGAGACCTACCGCGCGCAAACCCTGTTCATGCAATCTGTTGCTCCGACGGAAGTTAAGGATTTACTGTCATTCCATCATCAAATAAGCCAAGACTCAGTAATACTCGGAAACTACATCGGAAAAGCGATTAACTCACTCAGGGGAGTGGATGGCAGTAACAGAGCACTTGAGGCACTTGAGAAGGCCACCCTTGCAAACAGCCGCATATCTTCCGTCGCTCAGTTTGCAAGCAAGGCAAACTTCCGATCCGGACTAAAAAAGGAATTAACCGACGTTGCTGCATTCTTCGAGCAGTACCTTCTAAATATCGCAAAGGACTTTACCGCAGCGTCACTAAAGTTAAGTGTGACCAGCAATGCAAAAGAACCCTTTGAGATTAAGGCGAGCAGGATCGAGCTCTCGATCTTGATTGATAATATTATATCCAATTCTGTCAAAGCCCTAGCGAAGAAGCTGGACGTTGAGATTTCCCAGACAGGTGAGAATCGGATATCCATATCATTCAGGGACGACGGCAATGGCCTGTCCAAAGAAGTTGAAGACACGGAGTCTATATTTGAGATTGGCGTAACGACTACAGCGGGATCGGGTCTCGGACTGTATCACGCCAGACGAATTGTCGAATCTATGTACGGAACCATCAGCGCATTCCGCAATAGCCCTCGCGGCATGGAGTTTAGATTGGAGCTAATGAAATGAAGCTGACTTACAGAGTACTGTGGTTCGACGATAACGCTGATTTTTTCAACTCGCTCGACCTCGACTACTTGAAAGGCACCATATCCTCGTGGGGATTCGTTCCAGACGTCAAGTTCGTGACCACTGGTCAAGAGTTCCACGCTGAGGCCCCCTACTCAGACTATGACTTATTAGTTGTGGACTACCATCTCGATGGGATTGGAGAGGGCCAAGACTTCATTGCGAATGTTCGAGATCAACAGGTTTTCACGGAGATTATTTTTTACTCATCTAACAGCACCGAAGAACTGTGGGATGAGGTCAGAAGCAATAAGCTAGAGGGAATATTTGTTGCGAACCGCGGAAGCATCATTGCTCGAGTAATTAGCGTAGGAAAGCAATCACTCAGGAAAGTTCTCGACCTTGAGAACATGCGTGGAATTGTCATGGCCGAAGTGGGTGACCTTGACCTTTCCATCGCTAGAGTGGTTGTATCGTCAATGGAACTTCTTGCACCAGAAGCCCAGTCAATAATATTTGAAGGCTTTTATAATGCCGGGAAGGAGTTTCACGGCGGCCAACTAGCGGCACTTGAAAACTTTAGGGCGGCGCCAACCGCGCGCTGTATGCTAGAGCTGTGCGACAGCAATAAACTTTGGCAGAATTTCAATAGAGTTAAGCGGCATGTTGGAGCGCTGCAAACCATCACCCTCGGAGACTTTCCAACAGACATTCTAAGGCCAAGAAACTTCCTGGCTCACGGCCTACCAACCATCCTTGAGAGAGGGGTCATTAAGTTCACCCATCGCGAGCGCGAGTACATTTTCGATGAAGACATCGGAACTGCGCTGAGATTGAAGATTATCGAATACAAGAATCATTTCCTGAATCTTGAGAACATCCTTGCTGCAGGCGCCGACGAAGCGGCGACAGCGTAATGACTGTAGTAAACAAGATTCTTCAATCGATTAGATCTCCAAAAGAGAGGGCGACCCTAGGTCGCCCTCTCTCGCATCAATAAACCGACTAATCAAACCCCAACAGGGTTAGCCTTCTCCGGATCAATCTTGTACTGCTTGATCGCCCGCGCCACATCCTTGGCCGTCATCTTCCCATCCTTGGCCAGCGCCGCAATCGCGGCATGCGCGATGTAGTACCGGTCAACTTCAAAGAACCGACGCAGGTTCGCACGGGTATCGGAACGGCCGAAGCCATCCGTACCCAGCACCGTATAAGACATCGGCACGAACGCACGAATCTGGTCCGCATACGCACGCACGTAGTCGGTGGCGGCAATCGCCGGGCCCTGGCGGCCGTCCAGCAGCTCGGTCACGTAGGCCTTGCGCTGCTCACCTTCCGGGTGCAGGCGGTTGGCACGTTCCACGTCGAAACCATCGCGACGCAGTTCGTTGAAGCTCGGGCAGCTCCAGATATCGGCGGTCACGCCGAAGTCCTTGTCCAGCAGCTCGGCGGCGGCAATCACTTCACGCAGAATCGTGCCCGAACCCAGCAGCTGCACGCGCAGGTCGCCCTTCTTCGGCTTGCCGGCGTCGGTCAGCAGGTACATGCCCTTCACGATGCCTTCGGCTGCACCTTCCGGCATTTCCGGATGGGTGTAGTTTTCGTTCATCAGGGTCAGGTAGTAGTACTCGTCTACCTGGTCTTCCATCATGCGCTTGGTGCCGTGCTGCAGGATCACCGTCACTTCGAAGCCGAAGGTCGGGTCATAGCTGCGCACGTTCGGAATGCCACCGGCCACCAGATGGCTGAAGCCATCTTCGTGCTGCAGGCCTTCACCGTTCAGCGTGGTGCGGCCGGCGGTGCCGCCCAGCAGGAAGCCGCGGGTACGCATGTCGGCGGCCTGCCAGGCAATGTCGCCCACGCGCTGGAAGCCGAACATGCTGTAGTAGATGTAGAACGGCAGCATCGGCACGTTGCTGACCGAGTAGCTGGTGCCGGCGGCCATCCACGAGCTGATCGCGCCCGGCTCGCTGATACCCTGCTGCAGCACCTGGCCGCTCTGGTCTTCGCGGTAGAACATCAGCTGGTCGGCGTCGACCGGCTTGTACTTCTGGCCGAACGGCGCGTAGATGCCGATCTGGCGGAACAGGCCTTCCATACCGAAGGTACGGGCTTCGTCGGCCACGATCGGCACGATGTGCGGGCCCAGTTCCTTGTCACGCAGGGTGATGTTCAGGCTCTGCACGAAGGCCATGGTGGTGGAATAGCTGCGCTCGCCGCTGCTCTTCAGCAGGCGCTCGTAGGTTTCCAGCTTCGGTGCGTTGAAGCTCTTTTCGGCCTTGCGGCGGCGCTGCGGCAGGTAACCACCCAGCGCGGCACGGCGTTCCTGCAGGTACTGCACTTCCGGCGAATCCGGGCCCGGGTGGTAGAACGGCACCTGGCCGTCGGCCAGCTGCGCGTCGGTCACCGGAATGTTGAAGCGGTCGCGGAAGTGGCGCACCGCTTCGTCGTCCAGCTTCTTGGTCTGGTGGGTCGGGTTCAGCGCTTCACCGGCGCTGCCCATGCCGTAACCCTTCACGGTCTTGGCCAGGATGACGGTGGGCATGCCCTTGGTGTTCACGGCCTGGTGGTAGGCGGCGTACACCTTGTGCGGGTCGTGGCCACCACGGTTCAGGCGCCAGATGTCGTCGTCGGAAAGACCGGCCACCATGGCGGCGGTTTCCGGGTACTTGCCGAAGAAGTGTTCGCGGGTATACGCGCCACCGAAGGCCTTGCAGTTCTGGTATTCGCCGTCGACGGTTTCCATCATCAGCTTCTTCAGAACGCCGTCGGTGTCCTTGGCCAGCAGGGCATCCCAGTAACCGCCCCACAGCAGCTTGATCACGTTCCAGCCGCCGCCACGGAACACGCCTTCCAGTTCCTGGATGATCTTGCCGTTGCCGCGCACCGGGCCGTCCAGGCGCTGCAGGTTGCAGTTCACCACGAAGATCAGATTGTCCAGGCCTTCACGGCCGGCCAGCGCAATGGCGCCCAGGGTTTCCGGCTCGTCGCTCTCGCCGTCGCCGATGAAGCACCACACCTTGCGGTCGCTCTTTTCGATCAGGCCACGGTTTTCCAGGTAGCGCATGAACTGCGCCTGGTAGATGGCGGCCAGCGGGCCCAGGCCCATCGACACGGTGGGGGTCTGCCAGTAATCGGGCATCAGCCACGGGTGCGGGTACGACGACAGACCGCCGCCGTCCACTTCCATGCGGAACTTGTCCAGCTGCTCTTCGCTGATGCGGCCTTCCAGGAAGGAACGCGCGTAGATGCCCGGGGCGCTGTGGCCCTGGATGAACAGCAGGTCGCCCGGGTGGCTGTCGCTGGGGGCGCGCCAGAAGTGGTTGAAGCCCACGTCGTACAGGGTGGCACCGGACGCGAACGAGGCAATGTGGCCGCCCAGGTCGCCCGGCTTGCGGTTGGCGCGCACCACGGTGGCCATCGCATTCCAGCGGATGATGGAACGGATGCGCCATTCCAGCTCGGCATTGCCGGGGCTCTTGGCCTCCAGCTGCGGCTCGATGGTGTTCACGTACTCGGTAGTGGGAGAGAACGGCAGGTACGCACCCGAACGACGGGTCAGTTCCACCATGCCTTCCAGCAGCTGATGCGCGCGCTCGGGGCCCTCGACATCAATGACGGCCTTCAACGACTCGATCCACTCCTGGGTTTCCACAGGATTGGTGTCGTTGTTCAGCACTTCGTTCAACCAGTTCATTAGCGCTCCCATTACCGCACGCACGCGCGCGACTGTTGTATAGATTTCTAGACCGCAAAGTGTAGCGCACCAAGGGCTTTCGTCACTTCGCTACGCTGCCGTATGGAGGCGTTTGACCTGTGTCCGCAAGGCCTGTCCCGGGCTGTCCCGGCGCCGGACAGTCTGGTTTTTCAGGCACCTGCGGGCGGCGGGACCCCTGCTCCGGTGTCGCTTCTGCACCGCTGGGTGCATCGGCAGGACGCAGTGTTACCGCTGGCGATGACCGTTGTAGGGCAAGGCCTGCGCTGCTGTAGGGGCGTTCTGGCGGCTGACGATGAACCGCCGCCAACATGTCGCGCCTGCCTCTGGATTGCCCCTGGGTGGGGCGGGAAGCTGCACCGCGCAGGCAGCCCCTTCCCCTGCGGCGCCCGCCACCTGGCGCCGCAGCTGCTTCGCCCAGAACCCACCGCAGCTTTGCGGTGGGTTCTCTCGTTGGGGCCGCCGTGGCCTGAATGCAGCATGGGTTTGGGCCGAATCTGGACTTGTCCAGTCCGGCTTATCGATATATCGTTTGCGCACTCGTTACCGATATATCGAAATGAGCCGATCCGCTACCCTGCGGGCCCGCCCGGCCCCGTCCCCCGAAGTGCCCCGCCGCAATGGCCAGCCACGCGTGCTGAGCCGCGGCGACCTGCGCCTGCTGGTGCTGGCCCTGATTGGCGAGCAGCCGCGCCACGGCTACGAGCTGATCCAGCACATCAGCGGCTTGTTCATGCAGGCCTACACGCCCAGTGCCGGCACCATGTACCCGCTGCTGGCCAGCTTCGAGCAGGCCGGCTGGGTGGAATCGCACGAGGAAGACGGTCGCCGCGTGTTCCGCATCACCGCCGCTGGCGAATTCGAACTGAAGGTGCAGCGGCCGCAGGTGCGGCTGGCCCAGCGCCGCGCGTTCGACCGTGCCCGCGAGATCACCAAGGCCTCGCTGCCGGCGCCGCTGGCTTCGGCCCTGCGCGAGTTCAAGCAGGCGCTGGTGCGCCACCACGGCCGCTGGAGCGTAGGCGAGGCCGAACAGGTGGCCGCCCACCTGCAGCACGCCGCTGCGCTGTTGAACGGATCGCTGGGCGATGGACCGCTGCCGATCACCCCGACCGAGCCAGACTGACGCCCGCCAGGTCTTCCCCCTTTGCCGCGCGCCCCGCGCGACCTTACCGCTACAGGTACTGACATGACCGACCATGAAAACAAGCGACTGCGCCTGGATGTGCGCTTCCGCCAGCTGACCGTGCTGCGCACCGAAACCGTAACCCCGCACATGCGCCGCGTGGTGCTGGGCGGTGCCGACCTGGCCGGCTTCGATTCGCCCGGCGCCGACGACCACATCAAGCTGTTCTTCCCCAACAGCAGTGGCGAGATGGTGCTGCCCACCATGACCGCCGAGGGCCCGCGCTACCCAGAGGGCAAGGAACATTCGCCGGCGCGCGATTACACCCCGCGCTGGTGGGACCACGAAACCGGCGAGCTGGCCATTGACTTCGTGCTGCACGACCAGGGCATTGCCGGGCCGTGGGCACAGCGCGCGCAGCCGGGCGACACCCTGGCCATCGGCGGCCCGCGCGGCTCGTTCGTGGTGGCCGACACCTACGATGCCTACGTGCTGATTGGCGATGAAACCGCGCTGCCGGCCATCGCCCGCTGGCTGGACGTGCTGCCCGAGCACGCGCAAGTGCAGGCATGGATTGAAGTGAGCGACGAAGACGAGCGCCAGGACCTGCCGCAGTACGAAAACGTGCGCATCCACTGGCTGGAGCGCAACGGCTTCCCGGCGGCCACCAGCACCCTGCTGGAAGACCAGTTCACCGATTTCGAAGCCCCCGACGGTGACACCTTCTACTGGATCGCCACCGAATCGCGCCGCGCCCGCATGATGCGCAAGTTCCTGGAAGGCCACCTGGGCGTACCGCGCGACTGGATTCGTTCCACCGGCTACTGGAAGGCCCACCCGGACGAAACCGACGGCGATTGATCCCTGCCGTTCTGTAGCGTCGAGCCATGCTCGACTGCCGCCGTTCTGTAGCGTCGAGCCATGCTCGACTGCCGCTGTTCTGTAGAGTCGAGCCATGCTCGACTGCTGCTGTTCTGTAGAGTCGAGCCATGCTCGACTGCCGCCGTTCTGTAGAGTCGAGCCATGCTCGACTGCCGCCGTTCTGTAGAGTCGAGCCATGCTCGACTGCTGTTCGACGGAGTCGAGCACGGCTCGTCGCTACAGAAACGCATCGCCACGATCTCTGCCACAATCGCGCTCCTTTCCCGCACCTGTGAGGCCCACCATGGGCAAACTGACCCTGGCCGGCATCGACAAGCTGCGTACCCGTTTCGCCGATGACGCCGCCTGCGATGCCGCCCTGGCCGCCTTCGCCGACGCCGCCGCCCTGCGCGCGCCGCTGCGCGAACTGCTGGACGCCGAGCACCGCTACCTGCAGGCCGAATTCGAAGTCGCCCAGGTGGCCGATGTACTGCGCCGCGACCAGAAGTACGCACCGGTGGGCCGCCCGTCGGTGCACATCGTGCAGTTGCGCAAGCAGCAGGCCGCCACCAAGCAGGCCGCCCTGATCGCCCGCAACGTGGTGGCCCAGGCCGCGCAGACCTTTGTGCGGGTAAGCGGCATGGCGGTGAAGGCCAAGCAGAGCCCCAGCGACGCATGCGCCGCGTGGTTGATCGCGCAACGGTGATTGCAGCGGTACGGCGGCCATGACATGGCGCGCGTGCCAAAGCGGGTTTCGGCGGCCATGACCCGGTAGGGGCCAACCTTGGTTGGCCCACGGAACTACCGGCATGCCAACCAAGGTTGGCACCTACCAAAGCGAATTCCGGCGGCCATGACATGGCGCGCGTGCCGAGGCGGGTTTCGGCGGCCATGACCCGGTAGGGGCCAAACTTGGTTGGCCCACGGAATTACCGGCGTGCCAACCAAGGTTGGCACCTACCAAAGCGATTCCGGCGGCCATGACATGGCGCGCGTGCCAAAGCGGGTTTCGGCGGCCATGACCCGGTAGGGACCAACCTTGGTTGGCCCGCGGGATTACCGGCGTGCCAACCGAGGTTGGCACCTACCAAAGCGGGTTCCGGCGGCCATGACCCGGTAGGGGCCAACCTTGGTTGGCCCGCGGAAATACCGGCGTGCCAACCAAGGTTGGCACCTACCAAAGCGGTTTCCCCAAAAAAGAAGGCCCGCTTTTCAGCGGGCCTTCTGCCTTCTCACGACGAGTGAGCGGGTTACATCAAGCCGCCGGCTTTTCGCCGGTGGCTTCGGTGGTGATGCGGATCTTCACTTCATCGCTGACGTTCGGGGCGTACGCGCCCACGCCGAAGTCGCTGCGCTTCAGGGTGGTGGTGGCGTCGAAGCCCGCCGCCGGCACCTTGGCCATCGGGTGCTCGCCACCGCCGTTGACGGTCACGTCCAGGGTGACCGGCTTGGTGATGCCCTTGATGGTCAGGTCGCCGGTGACGGTCAGCTTGTTGGTGCCGGCCGCTTCAACCTTGGTGCTCTTGAAGGTGGCATCGGCGAACTTGGCGGCGTCGAAGAAATCAGCGCTCTTCAGGTGTTCGTCGAACTTGGCGGTGAAGCTGTTCAGGCCGCTCAGCGGCAGCTTCACTTCCACGGTGCTCTTGGTCACGTCGGCGGCGTCGTACACCAGGGTGCCTTCCACGTTGCCGAAATGGGCGCTGGGGTTGGAGAAGCCGAAGTGGCTCCACTGGGCCAGCACGTCGGTGTGGCTCGGGTCCAGCTTGTAGGTGCCCGAGGCGATCTGGATCGCTTCGGCAGCCGGGGCCGCAGCAGCGGCGTCGGCAGCCGGGGTGGCAGCCTGTTCGGTGGTGGCCGGGGCGGCGGCATCGGCGGCCGGGGCAGCGGTGTCGGCCGGCTTCGAGCAGGCGGCAATGGCCAGGGTCAGGGCCAGCGGCAGCAGCAGTTTACGGGTGGCGCTCATCAGGAAACTCTCCGGATCGTAGGGTGGATACACGGTGCAGCAGGGGCCCGCCAAGGTGGCTGGGCCGAAACCGAGACAGCGACTTACGCGATGCGCGCCGCTTCGTCGAACGACAGACGCGGCAGACGGGGGAACAGGCCCGAGGGGTCACCGTAACCCAGGTTGACCAGGAAATTCGACTTGATGCTGGTGCCGGCGAAGAACGCTTCGTCCACTTTGGCATTGTCGAAGCCGGACATCGGGCCGGCATCCAGGCCCAGCGCGCGCGCGGCCAGGATCAGGTACGCACCCTGCAGGCTGCCGTTGCGGAACGCGCCTTCGTGGCGGCCTTCACGCGGGCCGTCGAACCAGGCCTTGGCATCGGTGTGCGGGAACAGGTACGGCAGCTTTTCGTGGAAATCCTGGTCGAAAGCGACGATGACGGTGACCGGCGCGGCCAGAGTCTTGTCATGGTTGCCTTCGGACAGCGCCGGGGCCAGCTTGGCCTTGGCTTCGGCCGACTTCACGAACACGAAACGCGCCGGGCTGCCGTTGGCGGCGGTGGGGCCCCACTTCAGCAGTTCGTACAGCGCGTGCAGCTGGCTGTCGTCCACCGGCGTGTCGGTGAATGCATTCTGGGTGCGGGCGGTGCGGAACAGCTGGTCCAGTGCAGCAGCGTCAAGCGCGTGGGACATCGTGGATCTCCAGGGCAGCAACAGGGAAAGGGGCGAAGCAGCGCAGGGGCTGCGGCGCGAAACAATGAGCCGCAGTGTAGAGTGTCGCGACTGTTGCAACACCCAGCAGGGCTGAAACGAATTAATGCCAATGGTGAAACGATCGAGCGCGCCGTGGACGATCACCGACGGCCGTGCAGGCAATGTGCGCCAGGCCGTGGCGCTGGCTTCGGCGCTGCGCCTGGGCACCCACCGCCCGCTGGTATTGCAGCCGCGCGCACCTTGGCGCTGGATGTCGCCGCGCCGCCTGCCGGGGGATGTGCACGGCTACGGTGAGGCGTTGGCGACATTGGCTGCCGAGCCGCCGCCGCTGGCGATCGGCTGTGGCCGCCAGGCCGCCGGCGCGCTGCGTGTGCTGCGTGCACGTGGCAGCAAGGTGGTGCAGATCCTGGACCCGCGCATTGCCGCCCGCCATTGGGACCTGCTGGTGGTGCCCGAACACGATGCCTTGCGCGGCAGCAATGTGCTGACCCTGCTGGGCAGCCTGAACCCGGTGGACGATGACTGGCTTAGCCTGGGCCGCGCCGCCTTCGCCGATTTCCATGCCCTGCCCGGCCCGCGCACCGCGCTGCTGGTGGGCGGGCCGACGCCGCTGGCGCCGTGGGACGAAGCCGGCATGGTGCGCGTGTTCCAGGCCCTGGCCGAACAGCTGCGCAGCGAAGGCGGCAGCCTGCTGGCCACCACCTCGCGGCGCACACCGCCAGCACTGGCCGAGACCCTGCGCGCGATCTTCGCTGACCTGCCGCATGTGATCTGGGGCGACGGCGGCGATGGCGTGAACCCCTACGCCGGCCTGCTGGGCTGGGCACAGCGGGTGGTGGTGTCGCCCGATTCGGTGAACCTGCTCTCTGAGGCCTGCGCCACGCGGCTGCCGGTGGCGGTGGCGCTGGCCGATACCGCGCAGGGCCGGTTGGCGCGCTTCCAGCAGCAGCTGCGCGAACGCGGGCGGCTGCAACCGCGCTGGCTGGACTGGCAGTGCGCGACCATCGAGCCGCTGCGCGAAACCGCGCGGGTGGCGGCCGAAGTGAAGGCCCGGCTGGGGCTGGGCTGACCCTGGGCGCGCCCGTGCCGGCCGCACAACGCCGCCACGGGCATTGGGTATGATCGGCCACGCGGGGCCACCCCGCGCCCGCTCGCTCCATGGAGGAACAGACGATGCGTACCCTGCCCTGCACTGCCGCCGCCCTGGCACTGGCCATGGGCCTGCTGGCCACCGCCTCTGCCGATGCGCGGCGCGTTTACCGCATCGTGGAAAACACGCCGGAACCGGTGCGCCTGGATGTTTCGCCCGGCCTGGTGGCCAGCATGGCCGCTGCCGACGAAGCCGCACGCAACCCGCCGCCGGGCCAGGCGCCCACGCCTCCGTCCAATGGCGCGCCGCCGCCGATGCAGGTGGTGTCCATCGGCACCAACGTGGATGGCGAACGCGAGGTCCTGCTGCAGCAGCCGGGGCAGCCGGGTAATACCGCTGCGGTGCGCTGGCCGAACCAGGTGGGTGACCCGTCGGTGCTGTTCCATGTGGGGCAGCAGGTGCAGTTCGACCACACCCCGTCCGAAGGCCGAAAGGGGCTGATGGCGCGTGACGCGCAGGGCCGCCCGCTGACCCATATTCCCGAACCGGCGCCGGCATCGCAGGGCTGGAACACGCAGTATTGAGCACCCAGTACTAAGCCCGCAGTACTGAGGCTGCCGCGCCGCCTGAACGGCGGTTTTTGGCGTTACGTGGGTACGGGGGGATAATGGCCGATTACTTATTTACTTCCCGCCCGCCATGTCCGTGCGTCCTGCCCCCGTGTTTGCTCCCCTGACCCCGCGCGCCCTGGTGCTGGCCGTGCTGGCCATGGGCGCGGTGGTGCTGCTGTCCAACGTACTGGTGCAGTACCCCATCAATGACTGGCTGACCTGGGGTGCCTTCAGCTACCCGGTGGCGTTCCTGGTCAGCAACCTGATCAACCGCCGCTTCGGCCCGGGCCCGGCGCGCCGCGTGGCGTGGATCGGTTTCCTGGTGGCGGTGGTGCTGTCGGTGTGGGTGGCCACCCCGCGCATTGCCATTGCCTCGTGCTCGGCGTTCATCGTGGCGCAGCTGCTGGACATCACCGTGTTCGACCGCCTGCGCCGTGGCAGCTGGTGGCGCGCCCCGATGGTGGCCACCACCTGCAGCGCCACGGTGGACACCACCATTTTCTGGTCGATCGCCTTCGCCGGTTCCACCCTGCCGTGGGTGAGCTGGGCCGCCGGCGACCTGGCCGTGAAGCTGGCCATCGGCGTGTGCCTGCTGGCCCCGTTCCGCGCACTGCTGTGGAAGATGGCCCCGCTGCGCAGCGAGCTGCGCTGAGCGCGGGTTCCCGGCCGGCCGCATGACCCGGTAGTGGCCAACCTTGGTTGGCCTGCGGGGTCTCCGTGTGCCAACCAAGGTTGGCACCTACCAAAAGCGGGTTCCCGGCCGGCCGCATGACCCGGTAGTGGCCGCCCTTGGTTGGCCTGCGGGTTTTCCGTGTGCCAACCAAGGTTGGCACCTACCAAGAGCGCATTCCCGGCCGCCCGCATGACCCGGTAGTGGCCAACCTTGGTTGGCCTGCGGGGTCTCCGTGTGCCAACCAAGGTTGGCACCTACCAAAAGCGGGTTCCCGGCCGGCCGCATGACCCGGTAGTGGCCAACCTTGGTTGGCCTGCGGGTTTTCCGTGTGCCAACCAAGGTTGGCAACTACCAAGAGCGCATTCCCGGCCGGCCGCATGACCCGGTAACGGCCACCCCAAAGCGGGTTTCCGGCCGCCCGCATGACCCGGTAGTGGCCAACCTTGGTTGGCCTGCGGGTTGTCCGTGTGGCAACCAAGGTTGGCACCTACCAAGAGCGCATTCCCGGCCGGCCACATAGCCCGGTAACGGCCACCCCAAAGCGGGTTTCCGGCCGCCCGCATGACCCGGTAGTGGCCAACCTTGGTTGGCCTGCGGGGTCTCCGTGTGCCAACCAAGGTTGGCACCTACCAAGCGCGGGTTCCCCAAAGCGGGTTCCCGCCCGGGCGCGCATCACGCGAACGGCAATCCGGCGGCCACGCACGCGGCGGTAATCACGCTGCAGGCGTCTTCAATCGCGGGGGTGGGCGGGGCCAGGCGGGGGCGGCGATCCAGCGTGCAGGCCAGGCCGACATCCAGCAGCGCTGCATGCGCGCCCTGCAGTTGCTGCGCGGTACCGGCAGGCAGGAATTCCGCCACGGCCAGTGCGTCGATCAGCGACGGCGTGTCGCGCGGTTCCAGCAGCGCTGGCACCTGTGCGCTGCGCGCCAGTACGCCGGTCTGCAGCAGGAACTCCAGATCCACCACACCGCCGCGCCCCTGCTTCAGGTCGAAGCGGCCGGCATCGCTGCGGTCCAGTTCGCTGCGCATGCGCCCGCGCATCTTCAGCACGTCGGCATACAGCGTATCCGGGTCGCGCACGCGGCCCAGGGTCTGTGCGCGCACCTGTTCGAAATCGGCCAGCAGGCTGGCATCGCCGGCCACGCCGCGCGCACGCACCAGGGCCTGGTGTTCCCAGGTCCATGCGCGCTCGCGCTGGTATTCGGTGTAGCTGGCCAGCGAGGACACCAGTGAGCCCTTGCCGCCATCGGGACGCAGGCGCACGTCGATGTCGTACAGGCGGCCGGCGGCGGTGACCGCCCCCAGCAACGCCATCACCTTCTGCGCCAGGCGCGCATACCAACGCCCCGGTTCCAGCGGGCGCGGGCCATCGCTGGCCTCCACGCCGGCCGGGTGGTCGTGCAGGAACACCAGGTCAAGATCGGAACCGAAGCCCAGTTCCAGCCCGCCCAGGCTGCCGTAGCCGATGATGGCAAAGCGCCCGCCGGGCACCTGCCCGTGCGCGGCGTGCATATCCGCCTCGGCCAGGGCCAGCACGGTCATCACCACCGCCTGCGCCAGTTCGGCCAGTTGCCGGGTGCTGTCCACCGCGCCCTGGCGGCCATCCAGCGTGGCCATGGCCATGCGGAAACTGAGCGCCAGGCGCGTTTCGTTCAACCAGCGCAGCTGCGATTCGGGGTCTTCCACCGGCAGCACCTGCCGGCATTCGGCCAGCATGCCGGTGAAGGCGGGCATCGGCCCAGACACGCGCACATCCAGCAGTTCGTCCAGCAGCAGCGGATAGGCGGCCAAGCGTTCGGCCAGCAGGGCGCTGCGTGCCAGCACATCGACCAGGCGTGCCAGCGCGCTGGGTTGTTCGTCCAGCAGTGCCAGGTAGCTGGTGCGGCGCAGGACCGCCTGCAGCAATCCCAGCACGCGCTTCAGTGCGGCATCGGGCTGCGGCGAACGGGTGGCGGCATGCAGCAGCGCCGGCAGCACGCGATCCAGGCGCGCGCGGGCGTTGTCAGAGAGCGCCTTCACCCCGGTGCTCTGGGCGAAATCGCGCAGCGACTGGTCGGCGCCGTTGGCATCGAAGAAGCCGGCGTCGGCCAGCAGTTCGGCATTGCTGCCCTCGGGCAGGCTGCGCCAGTAGCTGGCCAGCGCATCGGGCGCGGCCTGGCCCTGGCGCGGCGCCAGCAAGGCGGCGAATTCGGTGCTGACCCGCTGCTGCTGTTTGGCCAGCGCGGCGCGCAGTGCGTCCCAATGCGGGTAGCCCAGGCCCGTGGCGATGCGCTCGCGGTCCAGCGGGTCGCCGGGCAGCACGTGGGTCTGGGCGTCGCGCAGCATCTGCAGGCGGTTTTCCAGCCGGCGCAGGAACAGGTAAGCCTCGCGCAGCGCCGCGCCATCGTCGGGGGCAATCTGCCCGGCGTTCACCAGTGCCTGCAGCGCCACCAGCAGGCGGCGCTCGCGCAGCACCGGCTCGCGGCCACCGCGGATCAACTGCAACGCCTGGCACAGGAATTCGATTTCGCGGATGCCTCCGGCACCGCGCTTGATGTCTTCGTGCAGCTCGCGCCGGGCGACTTCGGCGGTGATCGCCGCCTTCATCTCGCGTAGGCCGTCCAGCGCGGTGAAATCCAGGTAACGCCGGTACACGAACGGGCGCAGGCTCTGCAGCCAGGCCTCGCCGGCAGCGATATCGCCGGCCACGGTGCGCGCCTTCAGCCAGGCGTAGCGTTCCCAGTCGCGGCCTTCGCGCTGGAAATACTGGTCCATGGCGGCGAAGGACAGCGCGACCCGGCCAGCACTGCCGAACGGGCGCAGGCGCAGGTCCACGCGGTGGCTGAAGCCATCAACGGTGGTGTCGTCCAGCAGCTTGGCCAGGCGCTGGCCAAGGCGGGCGAAGTATTCCTCGGCGGCCAGCGGGCGTGGGCCGTCCGATTCGCCGCCGTGCGGGTAGGCGTAGACCAGGTCGATATCCGAACTGAAGTTGAGTTCGCCGCCGCCCAGCTTGCCCAGGCCGAACACCACCAGCTGCAGCGGCTGGCCATCGGCATCGCGCACCACGCCGTGGCGCTGGGCGAATTCCTGCTGCAGCGCCTGCAGGGCCAGCCGCAGGCAGTCTTCGGCCAGCACGGTGGCGCCGGCCAAGGTCTGCGGCACGTCGTCCAGGCCGGCCAGGTCGCGCCAGATCAACCGGGTGGACATGGCGGTGCGCCAGCGCCGCAGCTGCGCCGGCCAGTCGCTGGGCTGCAGCGGGTCGAGCACCGGCGCCGGCACCGGCGGGCAGCCCGGCGCGGCCAGCTGCGCCAGCAGGCCGGGCTGGCGCACCAGCGTGTCCAGGGCGAAATCGCTGGCCACCGCCAGTTGCGCCAGGAACGGCAGCCGTTCGGCGGCAATGGGTTCGGGCACGGCCTGGGCCAGGCGCGCCAGCGCGCGGTCTACCAGGGGCTGCAGGGAGGCGGGCACTTCGGCGGGGGCAACGGTCATGCCCCGATTCTCGCGGGGCCGGATGCCTTTGCCAACGGCTGGCATGGCAGCGGGGTCGGATCCCTTTGCCAGCGGCAAAGGGCTCTGACCCCAAGGGGCCGAGGGTTGCGGTGGGGTCGGAGCCGTTTGCCGTTGGCAAAAGGATCCGACCCCCGCCTTCGCGTATTCAGCTTGGGCGACGGGCAATAAAAAAGCCCGCTTGCAGCGAACTGCCAGCGGGCTCTGCTCCCTCCCCCACGTCGGGATGCAGGGCCATCGTGCGGGCTGCGGACGGACAATGCACGCTGCACTGCAAAACAAAACTGCTGGGTATGGTGAACGCGGCCCCGGAAAAGCCATTCCACGAAGGTAGAACGCCCCGTACCGGGGGGGATGGCCGATAATCGAGCTTTCCCCCCAGAAACACTGTCGTCATGTCTGTTGATCGCATCGCCAACGCGCGTCTTCGTGACCGCGTGGTCTCTGCCGAGGCCGCAGCCGCGCTGATCCAGCCCGGTGAAACCGTGGCCATGAGCGGCTTCACCGGCTCCGGTTACCCCAAGGCCGTTCCCGTGGAACTGGCCCGCCGCATCGAAGCGGTGCACGCCCAGGGCCATCCCTTCCAGATCAAGCTGATGACCGGCGCCTCCACCGCGCCGGAGCTGGATGGCGCGCTGGCCAAGGCCGATGGCATCGCCATGCGCATGCCCTTCCAGAGCGACCCGGATGCGCGCAACCGCATCAACGAGGGCAAGCTGGATTACATCGACATCCACCTGAGCCACGTGGCCCAGCACGTGTGGTTCGGTTTCTACGGCGAGATCGATACCGCGGTGATCGAAGTGTCGGCCATCCGCGAAGATGGTTCGCTGGTGCCGTCCACTTCGGTGGGCAACAACAAGACCTGGCTGGACCTGGCGAAGAAGGTGATCGTCGAGGTGAACGAGTGGCAGCCGGCCGGCGTGGATGGCATGCATGACATCTACTACGGCACCGCCCTGCCGCCGCACCGCAAGCCGATTCCGCTGGTGAACGCCAACGACCGCATTGGCGATACCGCGCTGCGCTGTGACCCGGACAAGATCGTGGCCGTGGTGCGCACCAACGGCCCGGACCGCAACAGCCCGTTCAGCCCGATCGATGCCACCAGCGAGCAGATCGCCTCGCACCTGATCGAATTCCTGAAGCATGAAGTGAAGAAGGGCCGGCTGCCGCCGAACCTGCTGCCGCTGCAATCGGGCGTGGGCAATATTCCCAACGCCGTGCTGGCCGGGCTGGCCAGGAGTGGCTTCCGCGATCTGGCCGCGTTCACCGAAGTGATCCAGGACGGCATGCTGGACCTGCTGCGTGACGGCGTGCTGAGCTATGCCTCGTGCACCGGCTTCGCGCTCAGCCCGCAGGCCAACGAGACGTTCAAGGAACACATCGATTTCTACCGCGAGCGCATCATCATGCGCACGCAGGAAATCTCCAACCACCCCGAACTGGTGCGCCGCCTGGGCTGCATTGGCATGAACGGCATGATTGAGGTGGATATCTACGGCAACGTGAATTCCACCCACGTGATGGGCACGCGCATCATGAACGGCATTGGCGGTTCGGGTGATTTCGCCCGCAATGGCTTCCTGTCGGCGTTCCTGAGCCCGTCCACGGCGAAGAACGGCAGCATTTCGGCGATCGTGCCGATGGCCAGCCACGTGGACCACACCGAGCACGACGTGTCGGTGATCGTGACCGAACAGGGCTTGGCCGACCTGCGTGGGCTGACCCCGCGCAAGCGCGCGCAGGTACTGATCGACAACTGCGCGCACCCGGATTTCCGCCCGCAGCTGCAGGATTACTTCGACCGTGCCAGCCGCGAAAGCTACGGCAAGCACACCCCGCACCTGTTGCCCGAAGCGCTGTCGTGGCACCAGCGCTGGCTGGATACCGGCACGATGAAGGGCTGACCCCGGTCATGGCCCGCGTCGGGGTCGGATCCCTTTCCAACGGAAAGGGCTCTGACCCCACCCCTGCATCAACCGCGCAACGCCGCCAGCGATTCAGCCTGCAGCCGCTCGTAGATCTCGAACTCGTCATTCACCGCTACGCCCAGCGCCTGTTCGAAGGCTTCGCGGTTGGCGTGCGCGGCGTAGGCGCGCTGTTCTTCGCCGCCCAGGTTCGACTGGAAGATGCCTGCCGCACTGACCGGCAGGAAATCTTCGTAGACGATCGGGTCGGCGGTGGCCAGGCCCGCCGCCACCAGCACTTCGGCCGGTAGATCGGCCACGCGCTCCGGCGCGGCACGCCCGGCCTCGGTCAGCTGGTAGCGGTAGTAGCCCAGGCCTTCCTGGCGCAGCGTGTCATGGTCGTCGGGGAAGCTGGCGAACACCGCCTGCAGGCGCTGGCCGTAGTCGTCGCCGGTGCTGCCGGCACCGCCGGCATCGCGCGCCTGCGCCAGCAGCTGGTCGTACAGCGCGCGGCCCTTCGGGGTCAGCGCCAGACCGCGCTGCTCGATCTCGCCGAAGCGCGCGGTATGGGTGCCGGCGTCGCCGCCTTCCGCATCCGGGAAATGCACGGCCTCTTCCAGCGCCTTGAAGCTGGTCTGCCGCAGCAGGATCGGGCAGGCGCGGCGCGGTGGGCCCTCGATCACCGCCTTGGCGGCCATGCCCTGTTCGATCATCGCGCCCTGTGCGGCGTCGATATCCAGCGTGCGCGGGGTCAGGTGGTTGATATGCGGGCCACGGAAGCTGACCACGTCCGCTACCAAGCGGTGCGCGTTGTGCAGGGCGTGGTAGGTGGGCAGATCCACGGTGGCATCGCCGTGCCAGCGGAAGGTTTCCAGTGCCTCGGCCACGAAGCGTTCGGCATCGGCCTGCGACAGGCCACCGTCACGCTCGGCCTGGTCGATCAGCGCCAGCACGCCGTCGGTGAAGATACGGCGGCGCTCGAGGATGCGCGCGGATTCGGCGCGCAGGGTTTCGTCTTCGATCAGTTCCAGCCGCAGCAGCGAGGTGAACACGCGGAACGGGTTCTGCGCCAACGCGGCAGCGGTCAGCGGACGGAAGGCAGTGGAATGCACCGGCACGCCGGCCACCGACAGGTCGTAGTAACCCACCGGGTACATGCCCATCACCGCGAACAGGCGGCGCAGGGTGGCCAGTTCCTGCACGGTGCCGACGCGGATGGCGCCATGGCGCTCTTCGTCCAGGCGCGCACGTTCATCGTTGCGCTGCAGCTGCGCGGCCAGCGCGGGGTCGCTTTCCAGAACCTGCGAGTTGATGCGCTCCACCAGGTCCACCAGCGCGCCGTACAGCGGCACTTCGGTGCGGTACATGCGGGACATGGCCTGGGCGAACAGGCGGCGGATCAGATCAGGCGAAACGAAAGAGGCGCTCATCGGTTACTCGATCACGGGAACGGGGAACAACGCGAATCCCTATTGTCGCCGCAGCGCGTGGCCGCGGCGAGACGCACAGCAGCATGACGGATAGGGGCGTGCGAACCAAGGTTCGCACCTACCGGGCAACTGCCGGGCATGGCAGCAGCCGGGGCAAAGACGTGCGAACCAAGGTTCGCACCTACCGGGCAACTGCCGGGCATGGCAGCAGCCGGGGACTGCTTTGGTAGGTGCGAACCTTGGTTCGCACCGATCTGGCAGGGGCCGGGGCAAAGACGTGCGAACCGAGGTTCGCGCCTACCAGACCCCCACCGGGCACGGCCCGGCGCTACCGGCCGAGCTGGCGCTTCAGGGTGGTATCGAGGGTGATCGGCCGGTCCCAGTGCTCGAAGCTGGCCACTACGGCGTGGCGCACGGCGCGCAGGTGCAGATTGGTCGGCTTCACCGGCATGCGCTCGACCACCGCTTCCCAGCCGCCTTCCGGGTTCTGGCTGAAGGCGCGCACGCTGTCGCGGCAGGTCTGGCCGCTGGCCCTGGCCCAGAAGCAGGCGAAGTAGATGTCGCCAGCCTGCCAGCCGTGGGCGGTGAACAGCGCGCTGACGTAGGCGCGCGGCACGTCGGCATAGCGCGAGACTTCGTCCAGGAAGGCGTCGGGGTAGCGCTCGGCGTAATGGTTGATGTCCTGAAGCTGGGCATCCAGCCAGCTGTCGCCGCTGTTCACTTCATAGGCCGCCGAACGTTCGGCGGTCTGCTGGGCCAGCACGGTGGCCGGCACCAGCAGCAGAATCGACAGCAGCGCGCGCAGGATCAGGTTCATGCCCCGATTCTGCCGCAGCCGCAGCGCCCTGTCAGGCCGCTGCGGCCTTGGCCTCAATGGCGGCCAGCGCAGCCGGCCAGTCCCAGGCGGTATCGGCGGTGACCATGCGCGGCTCGTCCTCGGCCACGCCGTGCTCGGTTTCGTGGGCCCAGGTAACCGCGTACGGGGTATGGATGCCCCAGCCACCCAGGGTGACCACCGGCTCGATATCCGAGCGCAGCGAGTTGCCGACCATCACGAACTGCGAGATCGGCAGTTCGAATTCGGCCAGCACGCGGGCGTAGGTCTGCGGGTCCTTCTCGGACACGATCTCGATGCGCGGGAACAGATCGTGCAGGCGGGCGACATCGATCTTCGCTTCCTGGTGGAAAAGATCGCCCTTGGTGATCAGCACCACCGGGTAGTGTTCGGCGATGGCCGCCACCGATTCGCGCACGCCGTCGATCAGTTCGACCGGGTGGCGCAGGGTGTCATGGCCGATGTCCAGGATGCGCTGGATGTCCTTGGCTTCGATGCGCTGGCCGGTGATGTCGATGGCCGCTTCGATCATCGACAGCGCCATGCCCTTTACCCCGTAACCGAACACGCCCAGGTTGCGCTGCTGTACTTCCAGCAGGTGGCGCGCGGTGCGGGTGTCGTGCACGTCGATGTAGCGCGACAGCAGGTCCAGATAATCCTGCTCGGCCTTGCGGTAGTAGTCCTCGCTCTTCCACAGCGTATCGTCACCGTCAAAACCGACCAGGCCAATAGCGCGCGACGGCGCGGGCATGGAAGTGTTCATCGCACAAGGATACAGGCCCCCGGCACGCAGAAAAAACCCGGGCGGCCGAAGCCGCCCGGGTCCCCATGCACCGGTTGTCCCGACGGTGTTGGATCAGCGGCCCGGCGCGGCGTTGCCGCCGGCCGCGGCGCCCTGCTGGGCCGCCACGTAGGCCTTGTACTCATCGGGGCTCAGTTCCCCGTCCTTGTTGGCATCGGCCTGATCGAACACCTGGGCCAGGCCCGCGTTCACCTGCGCCTCGGCCTTGCTGATGGTGCCGTTGCCATCGGTATCGATGCTGGCCCAGGTCTGGCCGCCGCCACCGCCACCGCTGGCCTGCGCCGACGCTGCGGCCGCTGCGTTGCTGGCCTGGTCAGCGGCCTGGCCGGCCTGTGCCGCCGACTGCTGGGCCTGCGCGGCCTGGTTCTGTGCCTGCGCGGCCTGCTGCTGGGCGGACTGCGCCATGGCCGGAAGGGTGAGCAGGCTGCCAGCAGCAACGACCAGGGCGATCAGGGGCTTACGGTTGCGAATCGTCATAGGGGATGTCTCCTTTGGGTGGTGTTGCGCGGCCTGTTGTTTCCGCACGGCACCTACCCTGCCACCCCGTTTCTGAATCGATTTTGCGCCACGACCGGCGCCACCACGCGGCATTAACCACTCGGCCACGCGCATGCTTTAGCGCAGTGGTTAGCGCGAAGTGAGCGGCTCATAAGACGCGCATTCAGCGCGCGCGGATTTAACCTGCAGGCAACGAAAAACCTGCGTCAGTCGACGTTCTGCGCGGATGACCGCGAACTGAACACAATCCATCCCAAGGCCACACCGGCGAGCGCGCCGGCGATTTCCAGCACCACCCGGCTGCCCAGTTCGTTGGGATCGTGGATGGTGGACAGGAAGATGCGCGCATACAGCGGCGACTCCAGCCGCACGATGCCCATGTAGAACAACTTCCAGATATCGATGCCGGCGCCGATCATCACCGCCAGCACGCACGAAGCACCGATGGCCTGGTTCACCGAACCACCCAGCCCGCGCACCACGCGCAGCATCAGCAGGTACATCAGCAGGCCGACCAGCAGGGCGATGCCGCCAGCTTCCAGGGTGCCAAGCAGGCCGAAGTGCAGCGGAAGGTTCATGCGGGCGCGCGTGCGGGGAGAGGCAGCCAGTGTAGAGGCATCGGCAGGGCTGCGCCCTGCACCTCTGTAGAGTCGAGCCATGCTCGACTGAAGCAACGGTTGGTAGGTGTCGACCTTGGTCGACACAGCTGATCCGCGCCCTGCGTGGATGAAATCCTGGGATAAAGCGAAAACCATCCACGCCTGGCGTGGACCTACCGCACGGGGACGTCGTAGGCGGTGCCGGGGTCCGGTTCGGGCTGCAGGGTGTAATGCCACCATTCCTGCGGGTAGTTGGCGAACCCGCGCCGGGCCATGGCCTGCAGCAGCTGCTGGCGGTTGCCGCGCTGCGCCGGGGTCAGCCCCGGTGTTTCGGTATGCGCGCGCACGCCGAAGAAATCGAAATCGGTGCCCATGTCCATCATCCCGCACGCGCCGGTGCGGCAATCCAGCAGGCCCAGGTCGACGGTGGCGCCACGGCTGTGGCCCGAACGCTCGGCGATGTAACCGTCGGCCAGCAGCTGCCGCTTGTCCAGGTCTGGGTACTGCAGGGCCTTGCGCGATTGCTCACGCGGATCGTGCACCCAGGCCATGAACGCCTGTACCGCGCGCACGGGCCGGTAGCAGTCGTACAGTCGCAGGCCATAACCGGCGCTGCGCAGGTCGGCTTCCACCCGGGCCAGCGCCTGTGCCACCGGCGCCAGCAGATAGCAGGCCTGCGCCTGATAGCCCGGCACGGGGGCGCCAGTGAAGTTGTTGGCGCCGGCGTAACGGATGTCGAGCTGGATCTGCGGCGACAGCGAGCGGATTTCGACCAGCCCGGCCGCCGTGGCATCGGTGGCCGTGGAAACACGCGGCGGCTCAGCGGCGCGGGACGTCGCCGCCGCTGCCAGTGCAATCGCCAGTGCGAGTGAAATGCAGATCCTGGAAGTCATAGCTGAAGTCGATCTCGGGGTCGATGGCACGCAGGTCCAGCGTTGCCGGCTCGCCGTCGCCCGGCTGCAGCCATGCCTGTGCCTGCTCACCCAGCGTATCCCAGTGCAGCAGCCAGCGCCCCTGCACCTGCTGCACGCTGGCCCGCAGCTTCGGTGATTTTTCCACGGCAAAGCGCAGCCCCTTTGGCCCGGGGCAGAGCGATGCGTTGCCCAGCCAGGGATCACGATAGCGGCCCTGCCAGCGCGCCAGGTCGTCAGACGTAGCCGCGCGCGCCCCGGCGGTGGAGGGCCGCCCGCCAGCGCTGGCCGCACGCGCCGCGCGATCGGCGGCCAGTTCGCCCAGGTAGCTCATGGCAGAGGCGGCCTGCTCGGGCGCGGTGTAGCCCTTCAACATCGACTGCATCAGCGCGATGCGCGCATCCTCGCCTTCGCCGTTGATCAGCATCACCACGCCCACCTTGCGGTCGGGCAACAGCGCCAGCGAGGAATACATTCCGGACAGCGTACCGGTGTGCGCCACCTTCCACTGCCCGTCCATGTCTGAAACCCGCCAGCCATAGCCATAACCATGGAAGTGCGCGTTGTCCCAGCGGCGCTGGCGTTCGCCCAGCGGCATGGGCATGTGCAGGCTCCACAGCGTGCGGCGCTGCTCGCTGCCCAGCCAATCGGGCACCAGCGCCGGGTCCAGCAGCACCTGCATCCAGCGGGTCATGTCAGCCAGCGAACAGCGGATGCCACCGGCGGCCATCGAGGTCAGGTCAGGGCTGCGCGCGCCGTCGGCGTTGACCACCACCGGTTGCCCATCGCGAACGGTATGCGGCTGCGCCACGTTGCCCACGTGCTTCACCGACCACGCACCCACCTGGCAGCGCCGCATGCCCAGCGGCTGGAACACCTGTTCGCGCAGCAGCTGGTCATAGGGCTTGCCGCCGGCGGCTGCGGCCACTTCGCCGGCCACCACATACATCAGGTTGTCGTAGGCATAGCCACTGCGGAAGCTGCTGACCGGCTTCAGGTGGGCCAGCCCGGCGATGATGTCGGCGCGGGTGTAGGCGTTGGGCTCGGGCCACAGCATCAGGTCGCCCGCGCCCAGGCCAAGACCGCTGTTGTGAATCAACAGGTCGCGCACCTGCATCTGCTCGCCTACCCAGGGGTCATGCATGCGGAAGGCGGGCAGGTACTTGCGTACCGGGTCATCCCAGCGCAGTTTTCCCTGCTCCACCAGGCGGGCCAGCAGGGCGGCGGTCATGGCCTTGCTGTTGGACGCGATCTTGAACAGCGTGTCTTCGTCGATGCGTCCGCCATCACCGCGTTCGCCCTGGACGTAGCGGTAGGCCACGCGGCCATCCTCCACGACGGCCAGGGCGATGCCCGGCAGGTGCTCGTGCTGCACCACGGCGGCCACGTCGGCATCGATGTATGCAGTGCTGGTGGCCTGCGCGTGGACCGCCGGTGCCAGTGCCAGCAGGGCCATGCCGACGCAACGCCGGTAACGGCCCCGCACGGCGCCAGCGGGGCGGCTCAGAAGTTCCACGTCACCACCAGTTGGGTGTAGCGCGGGGCCTGCCAGCGCGTGCCCGTGCCGAAGGTGGCTTCGCGGTACACGCCCGGTTGCGCTTCGTAGCGCTGGTGCACGTTGATGGTTTCCTGGTTGTTGAACAGGTTGTACACCGACAGCCGCGCGCTCAGGTCGATGCCCTCCACCGGCAAGCGCCAGGTCACGTTGGCACCCAGGGTCCAGGTCCACGGCAGGCGACCGAACGCACCGCGCGGGCTGTACTCGAACTGGCGCTGGTCATACGGCCCGGAACAGTTGGCCACGCACAGCCAGCCGGTGCCGCCGCCGCTACCCTCGCTGGAGGTGCTGCCCCCGGCGATGCTGTCGTTGGGCCACATCACGCCATAGGCGGTGATCGGGCCACCGGACTGCACCTGCAGCGTGGTGCCGAACGACCACTGCTTGTTCAGCGCATACGCTGCGCGCAGCTTGAACTGGTGGCGGAAATCGTTGAACAGCACGCCATAGCGTTCGTTGGTGGCCGGGTGGTCCCAGAACTGCACCATGCCGGTGTCGCCGTAGTTGGTGTCCGAGTTCACCGGTCCTTCGAAGTTGCCTTCGCTCTTGGACCACAGGTAGGAGGCGTTGAACAGCCACTTCTCGTCCCAGGCGCGGTCGATCTGGAATTCCAGCCCCTTGTAGGTGCGCTTGGGCTTGGAATAGCCGATCACTTCGCCGCTGCCGCCCTTGCGGTAGCCGCTGTTGGCGGTATCGATGGTGATCCAGCCTTCCTGCGCGCAGCCGATGCTGGAATCGCCCCAGATCGTCAGCGATTCGCCGGGGTTGGCGATCGGCCACAGGGTGCTGGGGGTCGGACCACACGGGGTGTAGTTGATGCGGATGTCATCCAGCGCGCGGGTCATGCGCCGGTAGGTGGCATTCACGCCCCACGACCAGGCCTGGTTGATCATGCTCTGGAAGCCCAGGATGTACTCGTCCTGGTAGACCGCCTTCAGGTCCTTGTCCACGCTCTGCCGCAGGTCGGCGCCGCCGGTGTTCATGCGCGTATCGGTCGGGCCGATCTGCTGGCCGATGATCGGCGCCATGTACGCCGAGCCGGTGGGCGAGGTCTGCGGCTGCCAGCCTTCCAGCACGTAGTAGCTGTATTCGTCGGTCAGGCCGCCGGCAAAGTTGACGTTGATGTTGTTGGTGACCGGCAGGTAGTAGCGGCCGGCGTTGCCGAACAGCTTGGTGCTGCCGTCACCGCGCATGTCCCACGAGAAGCCCACGCGCGGCGCCACCAGGTCGTCCATCTTGATGAAGGCATTGCCCTGCGCGGTGCGGTTCTCGAAGCGGTCCCAGCGCACGCCCAGGTTCAGCATCAGGTTCGGGGTGACGTTCCAGATGTCTTCCAGGTAGAAGGCGTTCGCTTCGGTTTCGAACTTGCCACCGGACTGCCGGTTGCGTGCACGCAGCATCTCGGTCACGCCGGCCGGCACGTAGGCATTGGCGCCGTCCCACACTTCATCGCCGGGGCGCGCCACATAGGCGGTATAGCTCAGCGCGGTAGGGCCGGGGTAACGGGTGGACTGATCGGTGGTCATCAGTTCGCGGTCCACGCCGAAGCGCAGCAGGTGCTCGCCCAGCTGCCATTCGAAATCCAGGCGCGCCACATCACGGGTGTCATCACGCTCGGCCACCGCGGTACCGGTGGGGTGGCAACCGGCGCGCAGGCCCTGCAGCTTGTACAGGCGGCTGCCGTAGGTGCTGTCGGTGAAGACCGGGCTGCAGGCCTGGTCCAGCGACGAATTGGTGAACGCACGCTGGTTGTTCTGGCCCACCATGGCGCGGGCGGTGAAGTTCTGGCCGAAGTGGCCGGTATAGGTGGCCGACCAGTTCTTGCCGCCGGTTTCGGTTACCGAATCGCCGCCCCAGGCGCCAATCTCGTCCTCGTCCCAGTCATAGCCATAGGACGCGTTGGTCACATCGCCTTCGTCGGAAAACGCCAGCAGGGCCAGGCTGTGGTTGTCGTTGATGTTCCAGTCCAGCTTGGCGCCCCAGAAGCCGTTGCCGGAATCATTCTTGAACCAGGTACTGCCGTCGGACGAGGTGTTGTGCCCCTTGTCGCTGCGGTCTTCGTACATGGCAAACAGGAACAGCTTGTCCTTGATGATCGGGCCGGAGCCCCAGACGTTGGTCTTCAGGAACGAATTGTTGTCACGACTGCCATAGGAATGCGCACTGCCATCGCGGTGGAAGTGGTCGCCCGCGCTGGAACGCCAGGCGCTGGGTTCGGCGGTCACTTCCACGCCGCCCTTGAATTCGTTGCTGCCCGAACGGGTGACCGCGTTGATGACACCGCCGGTGGAACGACCGAACTCCACCGAATAGCCGCCGGTCTTGACCTGGAATTCGTTGAAGAACGCGAACGGCGCCGTGCTGAAGCCGCGCCGGGTGTACATGTCGGTCACGTTCAGGCCGTTGATGAACACCGCGTTTTCGGCCACCGACGAACCGGCGAAGGACAGCCCACCGAACGAGGAATTGCCACCCACCACGCCCGGCGCCATCAGCGCCACCGCCGACAGGTCCTGCGCCACCGGCAGCCGCGAGATCTCCTGGCGGTTGATGTTGAACGAGGTTTCGGTGGAATAGACATCCACGCGGTTGACCACGCGCGTGCCGCGCACCTGCAGGGCGTCCAGGTTGGTCACGCCGCCACCGCTGGCCAGGTTCACCGTGGTGGTGCCGCCCACCGCCACGCTCACCGCCACCTGCTCGCCCAGGGTCTGCCCATCGCGGCTCAGCTGCAGCTGGTAGTCGCCCACCGGCAGTTGGCCCAGGCGGTAGCTGCCATCGGCGCCCACGGTCACCGTGCGGGTCAGGCCGGTGCTGCTGCTGACCACGGTGATCTGGTCACCGGCGCTGGCCCGGCCGGCCACCGCGCCGGTCACGTTCTGTGCGAATGCAATGCCCGGCGCGATCACGCCCAGACACGCGCCCAGGGCGACGCTCAACGCCGCCCGCTTGATGCTGTAAGCCTTCATCCCCTGCTCTCTCCTGCAAGAATTGAATGGTGTGGAATGGATCTAGCGGATGTCGCGCTGGGGTTGCCTGGCGGGCAGTACCTGCCACTGGAGGTCATAGCTCCACTGGTCGAAGTACAGGTTGCCGCCTGCCCACTCGGCCTCGCCGCGCTGCGAGTCGACCGTTTCCGAGCGGTAATGCTGTTTGGCCGGCACCAGGGGCTGGCCGAAATCGTCGTTGAAGGCGATGCGGTAGCCGTCCAGGCCACCCAGGTAGAAGTCGCGCAGCGCAGGCACATCGCTGGCCAGCACGCCGGTGGTCACGTCCATGGGCAGCCAACCGTACGGCGCCAGGTAGACCTGCCCCCAATCGTGCAGGTTGTTGTAGCCGCTGCCATCGTCTGAAAACACCATGCCCGACTGCCAGCGCGCCGGAATACCGTTCATGCGCAGCAGGGCGATCAGCAGCAGCGTCTGCTGGCCGCAGTCGGCATGGCCGGCGCGCAGCGCGTAATCGCTGATGTTGCTGAGCGTGGAGTACTCGCGCGCACCGGCCCAGGGAATGCGATCGACCGCGGCGAACAGCCTGCGTACCACTTCATACGGCCGCGTTTCGCCCTGCAGCACCTGGTCGGAGAACAGCTTCAGCGCCGGGGTGAACTGCACATGCGGCAACTGCTCGGCCAGGTAAGGCTGCAACGCGGGGTCGGCAGGCGTGGCCTGCACGCGCGCCGTATCGATGGCGGTATGCCGCGCGAAAATCGTCAGCGCATAGCGGATCTCGAAGCGTGTGGGCTGCCCGGCCACCGCCTTGGCTTCCAGGTAGGCCGTGCGCTGCAGGGTGCTGGCCGGCGCCACCTGTGCGTTGGCTGGCCTGCTGCCCAGCCACTGCAGCTGTTCCTGCTGGCCGGCAATCTCGCGCGGGTACGGAATCCACGCGCGCACGGTTTCGCCGGCCGGCACCGCATCGGCCTTCACCGTCAGCGATTGGGTGAACGCAATGCGCTGCGGCAGCACCGCGGCGTTGCCGGTGCGCGCGGCCGCGGCCAGCACCTGCGCGTGGTGGGCGTTCAGCACTTCATTGGGGCCGGGCGCTGGCAGCGGCGCATCGGCACGGCGGCGCGCACGCGCTTCATCACTGAGCAGGAACAGGTTCGACGGCGCGCGCTTGAAGTACCAGCGGGTGCCGTCGATATCCAGGTGTTCAATCAGGCCGCGCTGGTCCCAGCGCGCGAATTCTTCGTCGGTCAGGTCGGGAATCCAACGGCGCACGGCCGCCTGTGCGGCGGCGCGGTCCAGGCTGAAATCCAGACGGATGCGGCGCATGCGCTCGTCCTGGAACTGCAGTTCGGCCGTGCCGGGCGATTGCGCGATCAACGCCTGCGCCTGCGCGAAGTGGCCGGCGTCGACGGCATCGATCACCTGCAACAGGCGCGCGCCAGACGACGGTGCCGCCGCCGCCGCGCACGCCCACAGCAGCAGCCCGGCACCCAGGCCGGCGGCAACAGGCAGACGCGGTTTGCGAACGACGGATTCCACAGCGACACTTCCCCAGCGCGGGTGGTAACGGCTGTGTAACACGGGCGACGGGGGTGGTCAATAATTTATTCTTGCTTTCGCCGTCGAAAGGAATAAATATTCCTACAGGCATTCGAGGAGGGTGTGCAGCGCATGATCCTGGCTTCCCGCAAACCGCGCCGTGTCACCTGGCGCCGCTGGTCCCTGGCCCTGTGCCTGCTGGCCACGCCGGTCCTCGCACAGGCCGCGCCCGGACCCGATCCCGGCGCACCGCTGCCGTATGTGATCGGACTGCATGAGGCCTATCTGACCCCGGACTACTGGGCCGCGCGGCTGGACAACGCCGATGCGCCGATCCTGGACCGTGCGCAGATCCAGGCGCAGAACGCGCGCATGCGTGCGAAGGATGCCCACATCCAGGATATCGCCGCGCTGCCCGCGCAGCTTTCGGCGCAGCAGGTGCGCGCCGGCATCACCGCCCTGTCGCAGTGGCCGACGCGTGCGCTGTACAACGACGCCGGCCAGGACATCGCCCCGGCCCAGCGCAGCGCGATCGAGGCCAATCTGGGCCTGCAGGGCGTGCCGGCGCAGGTCAGCCCGGCCTACGGCCTGGTGGTGAAGCGCGCCGCACTGCGTACCTTCCCCACCCGCCAACGCGTTTTCAGCAGCCGCGGCGATACCGATATCGATCGCTTCCAGGAATCGGCGCTGTTCCCCGGTGACAAGGTGGCCGTCGTCCACCGCAGTGCCGATGGCCGCTGGCTGTTCGTGCACAGCGAACGCTACAGCGCCTGGATCGAAGCCGAAGCCGTGGCCACCGGCGAGAAGGCCAGCGTGCTCGGCTACGCCACGCAGGGCCCCTACCGCATCGTGACCGGCGCGGTCGCCCATACCGCCTACACCCCGGAAGAACCGCGCGTATCGCGCCTGCAGCTGGACATGGGGGTGCGCCTGCCGGTGCTGGCCGACTGGCCGGCCGCCACCGCGGTGAACGGCCAGCAGGCGCATGCCGCGTGGGTGGTGCAGCTGCCGGTGCGCGAAGCCGACGGGAGCCTGAAGCTGGTGCCGGCCCTGCTGCCGCGCTCGCAGGACACCGCCGCCGACTACCTGCCGCTGACCCCGCGCCTGCTGCTGCAGCAAGCCTTCAAGTTCCTGGGCGAACGCTACGGCTGGGGCCACGACTACGACACCCGCGACTGCAGCGGCTTCGTTTCGGAAATCTACCGCAGCTTCGGCGTGCTGCTGCCGCGCAATACCAGCGCGCAGGCAGTCAGCCCGGCGCTGGACCGCCTACCCTTCACCGACAAGGACAGCAAGGCGGTGCGCGATCGCGCCGTAGCCAACCTGCAGGTGGGCGACCTGGTCTACATTCCCGGCCACGTGATGATGGCCATCGGCCACGTCGACGGCCGCACCTGGGTCATCCACGATACCGCCGGCGGCAGCTGGTTCGGCGCCGACGGCCAGCGCGTACAGGCCCATCTGAATGGTGTTTCGGTCACCCCGCTGGAGCCGATGATGGCCAGCGACACCGTCCGCTACATCGACCGCATCACCAACATCCAACGCCTGCGCACCAAGACCCCTGAATGAAGATCACCGCCATCGAACTGGGCATGCTGCGCGTGCCGCTGAAGACCCCCTTCAAGACCGCCCTGCGCACGGTGGAAACCGTGGAAGACGTGGTGGTGCTGGTGCGCACCGATACCGGCCACACCGGCTACGGTGAAGCACCGGCCACGGCAGTGATCACGGGCGATACCCACGGCTCGATCATCGAAGCGGTCCGCCACTTCATCGCCCCGCGCCTGATCGGCCAGGAAGTGGTCAACCTCAATCGCCTGTGCGGCCTGGTGCAGACCGCCATGGAGCGCAACACCAGCGCCAAGGCGGCGGTGGAAATCGCGCTGTACGACCTGTGGGCGCAGCTGCACGGCGCACCGCTGTACCAGATGCTGGGCGGCGGCGATCCGGTCATCACCACCGACATCACCATCAGCGTGGATTACATCGACAAGATGGTGGCCGATTCGTTGTCGGCCATTGATCGCGGTTTCGAGTCGCTGAAGATCAAGGTCGGCAAGGACATCGGCCTGGATATCGAGCGGGTGAAGGCGATCCACACCGCCGTGCAGGGCCGCGCCCTGCTGCGCCTGGATGCCAACCAGGGCTGGACCGCCAAGCAGGCGGTGCATGCCATGCGCACGCTGGAAGAGGCGGGCGTGGTGCTGGAACTGCTGGAACAGCCGGTGAAGGCCGCCGACATTAACGGCCTGAAGTACGTGACCGACCGGGTGAACACCCCGGTGATGGCCGACGAAAGCGTGTTCAGCCCGAGCCAGGTGATGGACCTGATCCAGCAGCGCGCGGCGGACATCATCAACATCAAGTTGATGAAGACCGGCGGCCTGTCCAACGCGATCCGCATTGCCGACATAGCCGGCATCTATGGCGTGCCGTGCATGATCGGCTGCATGATCGAGTCGAGCATCAGCGTGGCCGCCGCCGTGCACCTGGCCGTGGCCAAGAGCGATGTGATCACCAAGGTCGACCTGGACGGCCCTTCGCTTGGCCAGTTCGACCCGGTCAGCGGCGGCGTGCATTTCAACGAATCGGAAATCAGCATTGCCGATGTACCCGGGCTGGGCATCACCGAAGTGCGTGGGCTGGAGATGCTGGGTTGACCCGATCAGTCGAGCATGGCTCGACTCTACAAGGGCCCCACCCGCCCGACCAACCCCATGACCCGCTCTACGCGACCCACCGCAACGCCTTTGATAACCCCCGGCCCCCCCCCATGCCGCCCCTGCTGAAAATCCGCGCCGAGCGTGGGCAGATGTCGGCCATCGAACGCCGCATCGCCGATTTCATCCTGGACAACGCCCACCTGCTGCGCGATTACTCCTCGCAGCAGCTGGCCAGCGCGCTGGGCATCAGCCAGTCCAGCGTGGTGAAGTTCAGCCAGAAGCTGGGCTTCAAGGGCTACCCGGACCTGAAGTATTCCATCGGCCAGGACGTGGCCCGCGCCGGCAGCGCCGCGCCGCAGGCCCCGCATGAGCCCGAGGGCGGCGACGACTACCAGCGGCTGGACGATGCCCTGCAGCGCAGCAAGGCGCAGGCCGAGGAAGAAACCCGCGCAGCCAATCCACGCGAGGAAATCGAACGCATCGTGCAGATGCTCGATGGCGCGCCCAAGCTGTTCGTGTACGGGCTGGGCGACGACGGCCTGTACGCGCGCGAATTCGCCATGCGCCTTTCGCTGCTGGGCCTGCTGGTGGTGCCCCACACCGACCCGGTGCTGCTGCTGGCCAACCTGTCGGCCGCGCGGCCCGGCGATGTGCTGCTGGTGTTTTCCGAATTCGGCCACCTGCCACAGCTCTCACACCTGTCGCGGCAGTTCCAGGACATGGGCGGCAAGGTCGTATCGATCACCCGCCACACCGCCAACCCGCTGCGCGCGCACGCCGCCGCGTCGCTGGTGGTCTGCGCGCACGACCGCGCGCCGCAGGTGGCGCAGCTGCTGTACCGTAGTGCCATGCACGCGCTGCTGGATTTCCTGTTCGTGCTGCTGTGCCATGCCAATCCGGATCGCCAGCGCCAGCTGGCGATGAACCTGGAGCGGATCGACCACCTGTTGGATTCCTGACCGGAGTGCCTGCATGAACCGCTTGTTCCGTCGTGCTGTCAGCGTGGGTCTGTTGATCCTGCTGCCGCAGTTGCCCGCCGCCGCCCTCAGCCCGCTGCCGCCGCCCCTGGCGCACAGCAACCAGCTGGTGGTGGTGGTCACTGACGACTGGGATGCCACGCAGGGCAAGCTGCAGGCCTACACGCGCGGCGCCAAGGGCTGGCAGCCGCAGGGCCCGGCATTCGACGTGGCGATCGGGCGCAAGGGCAGCGCCTGGGGCCTGGGTCTTGCCGCCGCACCGATGGACGGCCCGCAGAAGCAGGAAGGCGATGGCCGCAGCCCGGCCGGTGTCTTCGCCATTGGCAGTGCCTTCGGCTACGCGGCCAAGGCCAGCACCGGGCTGACCTATCTGCCGATGCAGCAAAGCAGTTACTGCATGGATGTGCCGGCCTCGCCGTACTACAACCAGGTGGTGGATGCGCGCGAGGTGGGTGCCGGGGCGGTGAAGGATTCCACCGAGCCGATGCGGCTGGACCTGCACAACAAGGGCGACGTGCGCTATCGACAGGGCTTCATCATTGCCCACAACGCCGGCAACGAACCCGGCCGCGGCAGTTGCATCTTCGCCCATCTGTGGCGCCAGCCCGCCGAGGCCACCGCCGGCTGCACCGCCATGACCGCCGCGCACATGCGCACCCTGCTGGCCTGGCTGAAAGATGACGCGCAGCCGCGCTTCGTGCTGCTGCCGCGCGCGCAGTACCTGCACTACCAGGACCGCTGGCAACTGCCCGCACTGACGGGGGCACTGCGTTGAGCGCACAGGACGAACCGCAACTGCAGCGCGCGGTCAGCCGCTGGCAGATCGTCGGGCTGTCGATCAACGATGTGATCGGCAGCGGCATCTACCTGCTGCCGGCGGCCACGGTCGCCCTGCTCGGCCCCTTCAGCCTGTGGGGCGTGGTCGCCGCCGGCATCGTAGTGGCCCTGCTGGTGCTGTGCTACGCGCAGGCCGCCAGCTATTTCGATGAGCCCGGTGGCAGTTACCTGTATGCGCGCGAAGCCTTCGGCCGTTTCGCCGGCTTCGAGATCGGCTGGATGATCTGGCTGACCCGCATCAGTTCCGCCGCCGCGCTCAGCAATGCGCTGGCCGATGCCGTGGCGCGCTTCTGGCCCTGGGCCGGTGCCGGCGTCGGCCGGCTTGCGGTCATCGTGCTGTCGCTGGGCTTCCTGACCGGGGTGAACATCATCGGCGTGCGCTCGGCCGCGCGCACCGGCATCGTGCTGGTGATCGGCAAGATGCTGCCGCTGCTGCTGTTCGTGGCCATCGGCGCGTTCTACATCGATCCGCAGCTGGCCTTCTCCGGCCAGCGCCCCGATCCGCACGACCTGCAACGCATGGGCGAAGCGGCCCTGCTGCTGCTGTACGCCTATGCCGGGTTCGAGAACATTCCGGCCGCCGCCGGTGAATACCGCAACCCACGCCGCGATATTCCCTTCGCGCTGATCACCATGATCGTCACCGTCACCGTGGTCTACGGTGCAGTGCAGCTGGTCGCGCAGGGCACCCTGGCCGGCCTGGCCAGCTCGGCCACGCCGCTGGCCGATGCCGCCGCCGGCTTCGGTGGCGAGGCGCTGGCCCTGATCCTCACCGTGGGCGCCACGATTTCCATCCTCGGCACCAACAGCAACACCATGATGATGGGCCCGCGCTTCCTGTTCGCCCTGGCTCGCGATGGCTACGGGCCGAAGGTGCTGGCGCAGGTGCATCCGCGCTTCCGCACGCCGGCTGCCGCCATCCTGTGCCAGGGCGTGATCGCGCTGGGCCTGGCGCTGTCCGGTTCGTTCGTGCAGCTGGCCCTGCTGTCGATGACCACGCGCCTGTTTGCCTATATCGGCACGGCGGCGGCAGTGCTGGTGCTGGCCAAGCGCTTTGCCGACCGGCCCGGCGCCTTGAAGCTGCCCGGTGGCCCGCTGATTCCGGTGCTGGCGCTGCTGCTCTGCCTGGCGCTGTTCATCAGCGCCAGCTGGCAGAACATCGCCGCGGCGCTGATCGCCTTCGCCATCGGCGCGGTGATCTACAAGCTGCCGCGGAAACCCGAACTGTAGGAATTTGCAGAGTCGAGCCATGCTCGACGGGTTCCAACGGCAGTCGAGCACGGCTCGACTCTACAGAACAGGGATACCCGCCCTTCACGCGACCGGCCCGGGCTGTTAACCGCCGCACGAGCACCATAAGGCTTCGTCCACCACGGAGCCCGAGCGAATGAGCCCCGACTACCAGATTCCCGGCCGCGTGCCGGAAGACAGCACCCCACGCCAGGCCGTTTCCGACTACTGGCGCGACCGTTACACGGCCGAGCCGTACTACGACGAAAGCCTGTACTTCGACGACTATGAACCGGCCTACCAGCTGGGCCATTCCGCACGTGCGCAGGACATCATCCGCGCCTACGAGGACGTCGAGCGCGAGCTGGAAGGCCGCTGGGCGCAGGAACGCGGCAAGAGCCGGCTGGAATGGGCGCAGGCGCGCAACGCAGTGCGCCGTGGCTGGGAAGAATCCGAGCGCGTGCCACGCAAGCGCTGAACACGGCTGCACAACGGTGGCGCCGGGCAGCAGGCTCGGCGCCACCGCTCATCCGTCATTCCTGTTCCGGCAGCGGCGGAATCGCCGTTCCCCGCGGTGCGTCACCCGCACCTGCGGCGATCAGGTCGCGGGTGTTCTTCTGCACCGCCACCGCACCAAACAGCGACAGCGCGAAAGCCATGCCGTAGAAACCCTTCTCGCTCAGCGCCAGGGTGGCGTTCCACAAGCCCACCAGCAACAGCAGCAGCGCCGACAGCAACGCAAACCAGCACAGCGCGTAGTACAGCCCGCTCACCGGGATGCCTTCGACCCGGTCGCGCACGCTCTTCTGCAGGGAAACGGCGGCGAACAGGCCGAACAGCAGCAGCGTCAGGTAGTAGCCTTTCTCGTTCAGCGCCATCTGCGCGTTGAACAGGCCGATCAGGTAGGCCACGGCCCCCAGCAGCAGGGCCACCCACGAGGCGGCGATGAAGGCGGGGGACGGTCGTGCGGTAACGGGGGTGTGCATTGCAGATCCTTGCAGACTGGCGGGCATGCATTGCCCGGGCACGGCCACCCTAGACCATTGGCGGAGCGGCGCACAGGGGGCAGCAGGACCTTCGGGCCACGACCGTCACCCCCACGGTGGTATACAACACAGAGCCTGGCCATCCGCATCCCCGTTGGAGATACCCATGACCCGCACGCCCCTGCTGCTCGCCCTCGGCCTGTTGCCGATCCTTGCCACCACTGCCTGCAGCGCCGCCGGCCCGGACACGGCCGCCACCTCCGCAGCCGCCGCAGCGCCGGCCAGCACTGGCGAGCGCCCGTTCACCGCCACCGAAGTCAGCCGCTTCGACCAGCCCTGGGCCATGACCTTCCTGCCCGACGGCAGCCTGCTGGTGACCGAAAAGCGCGGCAAGCTGCAGCACTTCGATATCGCCAGCGGCGCCAAGCATGAGATCCGCGGCGTGCCGAAGGTGGCCTACGGCGGCCAGGGCGGCTTCGGCGACGTGATCCTGCATCCGGACTTCGCCCGCAACAATGTCGTTTACGTCAGTTATGCCGAGGAAGGCACGCTGGACACGCGAGGCGCGGCCGTGGCCCGTGCCACCCTGGCACTGGACGCGCAGGGCGGTGGCGAGCTGAAGGACCTGCAGGTGATCTGGCGGCAGACGCCGAAGGTCAGCGGCCAGGGCCATTACGGCCACCGCCTGGCGTTCGGCCCCGATGGCAAGCTGTGGATCGGTTCCAGCGAACGACAGAAGTTCGATCCGGCGCAGGACATGGGCAGCAACCTGGGCAAGATCGTGCGCCTGAACGACGACGGCACGCTGCCGGCCGACAACCCCTTCGCATCGCAGGGCGGCGTGGCGGCGCAGGTCTGGTCGCTCGGCCACCGCAACATCCTGGGCATCGCCTTCGATGGCAACGGCAAGCTGTGGGCGCAGGAAATGGGTCCGGCCGGCGGTGACGAGCTGAACCTGATCCAGCGCGGTTCCAACTACGGCTATCCCATCGTGTCCAATGGCGACCACTACGATGGCCGCCCGATTCCCGACCACGACACCCGCCCGGAGTTTGCCGCACCGAAGGTCACCTGGAACCCGGTGATTTCCCCGGCCGGCCTGATCTTCTACAACGGCGCGCTGTTCCCGCAGTGGAAGGGCAGCGCCTTCATCGGCGGCCTGTCGTCCACCTCGCTGGTGCGCGTGGCCTTTGACGGCGACAGCGCCCGCGAGGCCGAGCGCTTCAACATGGGTGAGCGCATCCGCGAAGTGGAACAGGGCCCGGACGGTGCGCTGTGGCTGTTGGAAGATGGCAGCAAGGCACGCCTGCTGAAGCTCACGCCGAAGGCCTGATTCCCGGAAGTGCGCAGATGAAACGGCCCCGCATGCGGGGCCGTTTCGCTTTCCACTTACTGGATGGTGATGACCTTCACGTCGCTGCGCGTGCACGCCGCATCCAGGCACGTGCCGCTCAACCAGACCTGGCCATCGCCGATCATCACGCCCTGCTGGTTCACGAACACCTTGCCGAAATCCTGTTCGGACACGGCCTTGACCACCGCCGGGGTGATGATGGTTTCGTAGTTGCGCTGGAACTCACCCGGGCCGGTGATCTTCCTGCCGCCGGCAACATTCAGCGGGAAGCGCACTTCCTCCACCACTGCCGCACGATCGCCACCGACCACGGCGGTCTTGAACGCGTTGAACACCTTTTCGTACTGCGCCGCGCCGCCCAGCACACTGTCGATGCGCGCACGCGCGTCATCGGCTTCGGCCCCTGCCTGCCCGGCAGCCGCCTGCGGCGCGGCAGCCGCATCGGGCGTGGTGCTCGCCGCCGCTTCGGCAGGCGTGGCGCCGGTCATCGGCGGCGGTGCGCCGGCCGCGGGTTCGGCCGGCGCAGGCGGCTGCGAACAGGCCGCCAGCAGCAGGGCCGGCATCAGGAAAGCGATCTTGCGCATGCGCGGACTCCATCGGATCGAAAGCCCGATGGTAGCGCCGGGCCCCGCCCGGCGTGTTCGTGCATCGTGAGCATGGCAACGCCGGGCATGGCCCGGCGCTACCGCTTGCCGTAGATCCACGCCATGCGTGGATGAGCGCGCGATCAGCCCTTCAACAACTCGAACTGCACCGCTTCACCGGCCGCCGACGAGGCACACACCCACACGTCGAACTGCCCCGGCTCGGCACGCAGCACGCCGTCGCGGCCGGTGAATGCCAGCTGCTCGCGGGTCAGGCTGAAGCTCACTTCGGTCGACTCGCCCGGCTGCAGGGCCACCTTGCGGAAGTCCTTCAGTTCACGCACCGGGCGCACGCGGCTTGCCACGCGGTCGTGGATGTACAGCTGAACCACCTCTTCGCCGGCCACGCGGCCGGTGTTGGTCAGGGTGGTGGTCACGGTGAGGGTGTCATCCCAGCCCAGCTGCGCGGCGCTGAGCTGCGGCACGCCGTAGGCGAAGGTGGTGTAGCCGATGCCGTGGCCGAACGGGTACAGCGGCTCGTTCGGAATCTCGCGCCAGCGCGCCTTGAATTCCGACATGGTCGGCAGTTCCGGGCGGCCGGTGCGCGGGTGGTTGTAGAAATACGGCTGCTGGCCGGACACCTGCGGGAAGCTGACCGGCAGGCGGCCGGACGGACTGTAATCGCCGAACAGCACGTCAGCCACGGCATGGCCGGTCTGGGTGCCCAGATACCAGGTGACGGCCACGGCGTGCGCATTGCGCACTGCGCCCTGCAGGGCCAGCGCGCGACCATTGCGCAGCAGCACCACCAGCGGCTTGCCGGTCATCGCCACGGCCTCGGCCAGCGCCTGCTGTGCCGGCGGCAGGGTGATTTCCACGCGCGACTGCGCTTCACCGCTGTAACGCTGCGGTTCGCCCAGTGCCAGCACCACCACATCGGCGCGCAGCGCGGCGGCCACGGCCGCTTCGGTGCCACCCGGAATCGCGGCTTCCAACTCGCTGCCCGGCACGACTTCCAGCAGTGCTTCATCGCCGATGGCGGCGCGTACGCCGGTTTCCAGGTCCACGTAGCGCTGCTTGTCGCCGAACAGGGTCCAGCAGCCTTCGATGTTCTCGCGGTCCTGCACGAACGGGCCGATCAGCGCGATCTTCTGCCCGGTCTTCTGCAGCGGCAGCACGTTGTCGCGGTTGTTCAGCAGCACGATCGAACGGCGTGCGGCATCGCGCGACAGTTCGTCATGGGCAGCGATGTGCGAGGTATCCGCTTCGCGCGCCGGGTCCAGCGAACGGTACGGGTCGTCGAACAGGCCGATGGTTTCCTTCAGCCACAGGATGCGGCGCACGCCTTCGTCCAGCACGGCCATCGGGACTTCGCCGCTTTCCACCAGGCCCGGCAGGTGTTCGGCGTAGAAGCCGCTCTGCATGCTCAGGTCCAGGCCAGCGGTGAACGCCTTGGCGGTGGCATCGCGGTCGTCGGCGGCGTAGCCGTGGGCGACCAGTTCCATGTCAGCGGTGTAATCGGAAATGACCACGCCCGGGAACTTCCACTCACCACGCAGGATGTCGGTCAGCAGTTCGGCGTTGGCACTGGCCGGCACGCCGTTGATGTCGTTGAACGAGGACATCACGGTGATCGCGCCGGCATCGAAGGCGGCCTTGAACGGCGGCAGGTGCACGTCGCGCAGGGTCTGCGGCGAGATGTCCACCATGTTGTATTCCATGCCGGCCATCACCGCGCCGTAGGCGGCGAAATGCTTGGGCGTGGCCAGCAGCGAATCGGCGGCGCGCAGGTCGCTGCCCTGGAAGCCGCGCACACGGGCGGCGGCGAACGCACAGCCCAGCACGACGTCCTCACCGGCGCCTTCGGCACCGCGGCCCCAGCGCTGGTCGCGGGCGATATCCACCGCCGGCGCGTAGGTCCAGTGCAGGCCGGCTGCGGTGGCCTCGATGGCGGTGGCACGGGCGGTGCGCTCGGCCAGGTCCGGTTCGAAGCTGGCCGCTTCGCCCAGCGGGATCGGGAACACGGTGCGCATGCCGTGGATCACGTCGGCGGCCAGGATCACCGGAATGCCCAGGCGGCTTTCCTCGGTGGCCACCTGCTGGATGCGGCGGCCCAGTTCGGCGCCCACGCCATTGAACAGCGAGCCGACCTTGCCCTCGCGCACCTGCTGCAGCACCTGGTCGGCGTTGCGCACGTTCGCTTCCGGGTTCACGTCCGGCGCGAACGGACGCACCATGTCGGCGAAGACACCCAGCTGGCCGACCTTTTCCTCGACGGTCATCTGGGCAATGAGGGATTCGATGCGATCGGAGGCCACCAGCTGTCCTTATGAAAACGTTTACAAGCCCGGCATTCTAGCGTTCCCGGGCGGTTTGGCGAGAGGTTTGTACGTTCAGTTTCGTGCGCCCGCCCACAGTCTGGGCGTTCCATACGGGTGCGGACGCGAGGGTGCAGCTTACTCCGAGCCGGCCTGCTGGCGCTGCCCGGCCATCAACATGGCATCGCTGGAGGCCTGGAACACCCGCAGCCCGAAGGCCGGCAGGATGGCCAACAGGTGGTCGAAGATGTCCGACTGCACCGCCTCGTACTCGGCCCAGGCGGTGCTGCGGGTGAAGCAGTACAGCTCCAGCGGCAGGCCTTCGGTGGTCGGCTGCAGTTGGCGCACCAGCAGGGTCATGTCCTGGTGGATGCCGGGGTGGTTGCGCAGGTAGCGCTCCACGTACACCCGGAAGGTGCCCAGGTTGGTCACCCGGCGGCTGTTCACATCGGCCACGCCCTGCTCGCGCAGGCGCCCGTTCCACTGCCCCAGCTCCTGTTCCTTCTGCTGCAGGTAGTCGCCCAGCAGGGCGAACTGGCCCAGGAACTGCAGGTCGCCATCATCCAGGAAGCCGACGCTGTGCTGGTCCAGGTACAGCGCGCGCTTGATCCGGCGGCCGCCGGCTTCCTGCATGCCACGCCAGTTCTTGAACGATTCGGTCACCAGCTTCTTGGTCGGAATGGTGGTGATGGTCTTGTCGAAGTTCTGCACGGTGATGGTGTGCAGGGCGATGTCGATCACGTCGCCATCGGCGTTCTGGCTGGGCATTTCGATCCAGTCGCCAATGCGCACGCGGCCATCGCCGCTGATCTGCACGCTGGCCACCAGCGACAGGATGGTGTCCTGGAAGATCAGCATCAGCACCGCGGTGGCCGCGCCCAGGCCGGTCACCAGCGGCCCCAGCTTCACCCCCAGCAGGGTGGCCAGGATCGACAGGCCGGCGGCCACGAACACCACGATCTTGACCACCTGCAGGTAGCCCTTGATCGGCTTGTTGCGGGCATCGGGCTTGCGCTCGTACAGGTCGTTGGCCGCGTCCAGCGCGTGCGACACCGCCAGCGCCAGGGTCAGCACCGCCCAGGCGGTACACAGCGCCACCACGCCGCTCACCAGGCGCGGCGGCAGATCGGGAATCAGGGCTACGCCCGAGGCGATCACCTGGCTGGGCACCACGTTGGACAGGCGCGCGATGACCCGCATCAGGTGGCTGCCGCGGCCGGTATCGGCGCCGGGCAGGCGGCTGATCAGGCGCCGCAGGCCGCGCAGCAGGATGCGCTTGGTCACCCAGTTGGCCAGGCCGGCGGCGACCAGCAGCGCCGAAATCATCAACGCCAGGTAGGCGCCGGGATAGGGTTCCAGTGTGTTCTGCAGCTGGTCCAGCCACTGTACCGCCACCACCGCGTCCACCATCAGTTGTCTCCTTGTTGCTGTGTCATGCAGGCCGGCCCGCGGCCGGCGGAAGAAAGTGCGTCCGTCAGTCGCGCGAACGCTCGATGATCACACCCACCGCGCGCGCGCCGCGCACCGCACCGGGCTTGCTCAGCTTCAGCCGCAGCCACGTCACCTCGAACTCGTCCAGCACGATCTGCGCGCAGCGCTCGGCCAGGGTTTCCACCAGACCGAACTCCGATTCGCGCACGACCTGCTCCAGGCGCTTGCTGACCGCCTTGTAGTTCAGGGTATGGGCGATGTCATCGCTGGCGGCCGGGCGACGGTTGTCAAAGCCCATTTCCAGATCGAACACCAGGTCCTGGCGGATGCGCCGTTCCCAGTCGTAGATGCCGATCAGGGCGTCGATGGTCAGCCCTTCGATGAAAACCTTGTCCATTGCGGTTACCAGCCGAATACAGACGGCCATGGTACCGGCACGGCGGTGAGCCTGCCCGGAACGGGGGGTGGCGGTGGATGCCGCGGAAAAAACAAAGGGCCCTGCTAGCGGGGCCCTTTGGTACCTCTCGACGTCCCCAGGGGAAGCTGGAATCCAGCCGCGAGTCCCGGAGCACACGCTCACGAAGGTATCGCATCGGTCCTGCTCGTTGCGAGAGGCAATTGCGGCATTGCTGATGCCGGAAAAAGCAAAGGGCCCCGCTAGCAGGGCCCTTTGGTACTACCGTTTGTCCCCGGGGGGAGCTGTTGAACAGCCGCGGATCCCGGTGGCGCAGGCCAGCAGATTAGGCGGGGACCAGATTGTCGGTCAAGGCTGATTCCGACAACACAGCTCGGCGGGCTATCCAACTCGAAAAGCAGAGAATCGGCCACACAGGGAACGACGTTTCCTGATGGCGGTGGCAGCCGCCTGCGCCCAACATCGATCTCTCCTTCACCACCGCCCTTCACGATGGCTCCCTACGATGCACTAAGGCGCGCGTTGTCAGCGGAGCGTCTGTCTACCTACGAGAGAATCGCATCGACCTGCAGCCCTGGAGTCTCGGTCGAATCCCTGTACATCTGGAACATGCGGATGTGCGGTGCACTGATGATGCCGGTCCATCTATGCGAAGTGGTCACCCGCAACGCTGCAGCATCCGCACTTGCCCGACAGCACGGGCCAAGGTGGCCGTGGAGCAGCGCCTTTCGACGCAGATTACCTACCTCATCCTGCGCGTCTGCCCTTTCAGCACTGGAACAGCTTGCCAGCCGCGTAACCGATACATCCGAGATCATTGCCAACCTGCCGATGGTGTTCTGGCAGCAGCTGTTCACTTGTCGCTTTGATTCCACACTGTGGATACCAGCACTCGGTGCGGTTCTACGCCATGCGCCTTCTGCTCACCCCAGTGTCATCAGAAAGGCCTTCCACGCAGACATTGGCCGCATCCGCCACCTGCGCAACCGCATCGCTCACCACGAACCCATCCTGGAACGCGACATCGGTGCCGACCTGGCCGCGATCGGGCGGCTGATCCATGCGCGCTGCCCGCATACGCTGGGCTGGTTGCAGCGGCATGAGCGGGCGACGACGGTATTGGCGGCGTCCCCGTTGGGAGCCCGTCCGTAATGCATCCGCCGGGCATGGCCCGGCGCTGCCGGGTCACACGGCCGGCAGGGTTGCCATGTCCCAGCGCGGGGTGACCTCGACCTTCGGCGGGTTGTGCTGCCCGGCCTGCAGCCGCAGCGCGCCAGCGAAGGCGATCATCGCGCCGTTGTCGGTGCACAACGCCGGTCGCGGGAAGCAGGCACGGCCGCCCAGGCGTTCGGCCATCTGCTGCAGGCGCGCGCGCAGGCGCTTGTTGGCGCCCACGCCGCCGGCCACCACGATCACGTTGGTACCGGCCGCTTCCAGCGCGCGCTCGCACTTGATGCTCAGCGTTTCCACCACCGCATCTTCGAAGCCACGGGCAATGTCGGCGCGGGTCTGCTCGCTCTGGTCGCTGTCGCGCCAGGCCATCAGGACCTGGGTCTTCAGACCGGAGAAGCTGAAATCCAGCCCCGGCCGGTCGGTCATCGGCCGCGCGAAGCGGTACACGCCGGGCGTGCCCTGCTCGGCCAGCTTGGCCAGCTGCGGGCCACCCGGGTACGGCAGGCCCATCATCTTGGCGGTCTTGTCGAAGGCCTCGCCGGCCGCGTCGTCCAGGGTTTCGCCCAGCAGGCGGTACTGGCCAATGGCGTCCACCGCCACCAGCTGGGTATGGCCACCGGACACCAGCAGGGCCACGAACGGGGCCTGCGGCGGGTCGTCTTCCATCAACGGCGCCAGCAGGTGGCCTTCCATATGGTGTACGCCCACCGCCGGCACCTCCAGCGCCCAGGCCAGCGAACGGGCCACGCCCGCCCCCACCAGCAGGGCGCCGACCAGGCCGGGGCCGGCCGTGTAGGCCACCCCGTCAATGTCGTCCACGCCCAGCCCGGCCTCGCTCAGGGTCTGGCGGATCAACGGCAGCAGCTTGCGCACGTGGTCACGGCTGGCCAGTTCGGGCACCACACCACCGTATTCGGCGTGCAGGGCGATCTGGCTGTAGACCGCATGGGCGCGCAGGGCCGCGCTGCCGGCCAGGTCGGTGTCATACACCGCCACGCCGGTCTCATCACAGGAAGATTCGATGCCAAGGACTCGCATGCCTGCTATTATGACGCCCCTGCCGGTCCCTCGGGGGCTGTGCAGAACCCTCTGCAATCGAACCACCGGCCCGTATTCAGGGTTGGCCGCTTGCAGTTTGTCTTTTCGCCGCTATAATGTGCGGCTCGCCGGGCGTGACCCGGTTCTACTGTGTCCCGGAGATTCCATGCCCAGCGTCAAAGTCCGCGAGAACGAGCCCTTCGAGTTTGCTCTTCGCCGCTTCAAGCGCACTTGCGAAAAGGCCGGTGTGCTGGCCGAAACCCGCAAGCGCGAGTTCTACGAAAAGCCGACCCAGGAGCGCAAGCGCAAGGCCGCCGCTGCTGTGAAGCGTCAGCTGCGCCGCTCGTCGCGCGACGTCACCAAGCGTCAGCGCCTGTACTGATCGGACGCATCTTCATTGCGGCGGGCTCGCCCTTCCGCAGTGGAGTCGAAGCCGGCACGCGCGAGCGTCGCCGGCTTTTTGCGTTTCCGGGCCCGGGCATCCGCCCCGCCCCACCACCACCACGAGGTTCCTCATGAGCATGAAGCAGCAGCTCACCGAAGACATGAAGGCCGCCATGAAGGGCGGCGAGAAGCACAAGCTGGGCGTGATCCGCCTGATCAACGCCGCCATCAAGCAGAAGGAAGTGGACGAGCGCGTCGAGCTGGATGACACCGCCGTGATCGCCGTGCTGGACAAGATGGTCAAGCAGCGCAAGGACTCGGTCAGCCAGTACGAAGCGGCCAACCGTGAAGACCTGGCCGAGATCGAGCGCGCCGAGATCGTGGTGATCGAAGCCTACCTGCCGGCCAAGATGGGCGAAGCCGAGATCGTGGCCGCCATCCAGGCCGCCATGGCCGAAACCGGCGCCAGCAGCCCGGCCGACATCGGCAAGCTGATGGGCGCGCTGAAGCCGAAGCTGGCTGGCCAGGCCGACATGGGCCTGGTGTCCAAGCTGGTCAAGCAGCAGCTGTCGTAAGCCTGCGTTGCATCCGGTAGCGCCGGGCCATGCCCGGCGTTACCTGCGTCTGTATGCTTCACCACGCCTTCGACCCCCGGCTGCTACAACAGCCACATGGTCGAACCGGCACCCCGCGTCCCCGTGAATCTGCAAAAGTACGTCCAGCGCCTGCAGGACAGTTTCCCGATGGCGGTAGGCAAGCGCTTCGTCGACATCGATGTGCTCACCCAGGCCGCCTCGGTCTCCTTCTACGCCCTGCTGTCGATGGCACCGCTGCTGGTGCTGCTGCTGTGGCTGACCGCCTCGCTGTACCCGCCCGCGCAGCAGGCCCTGGTCGAACAGATCAGCTCGGTGGCCGGCAGCAGTGCCGCCACGGTGGCAGAAACCGTGCTGAAGAACGCCGACAACCAGCCCGACGTGGGCTCGCTGGCCGGGCTGTGGAGCACCCTGCTGCTGTTCATCGGCGCCACGGCGGTGTTCGCCCAACTGCAGAACGCACTGAACCTGATCTTCCGCACCAGCGGCGAACGCCTTGACGGCATCAAGGCCTGGCTGCGCAAGCGTGTGTTCTCCTTTGGCGTGGTGCTGGCGCTGGGCTTCCTGCTGATCCTGTCGATGACCGCCACCACCATGCTGCAGGTGGCCTTCGCGCAGCTGCCGTCGGTGCTGCCGGCCATCGGCTACCTGACCAGCCTGCTGCTGTACGCGGCCGGCTTCGCCTTCATGTACCACTACCTGCCGGACCGCCGCGTGGCCTGGCGCCAGGCGTTCATCGGCGGCGTCATCACCTCGGCGCTGTTCGCGCTGGGGCGCTATGGCATCGGCGTGTACATTGCCACCGTAGCGCCGGGCAGCGCCTACGGGTCGATGGGCGCGCTTGTCATTTCGCTGGTCTGGATCTACTACGCCACCGTGGTGTTCTTCGTCGGTGCCTTGATGACGGCGGTGATCGATGAGCGCCTGCGCGCGCGCAACCATCTGGCGCTGGCCGGCATCGATCCGGCCACGGCGCAGGCAGATGCCCAGCAAGGGGTAAACTAGGGGCACTGTCTGTTCCCCTCTGCGTGGCCCCGCCGGCCGCGCCCCTGCCCTGTTGCCCATGGCCCGTATCCCCGACGCATTCATCGACGACCTGCTGGCCCGCTCCGACATCGTCGAGGTGGTCGGCAGCCGCGTGCCGCTGAAGCGCCAGGGCAAGGAGTACGCCGCCCGCTGCCCGTTCCACGATGAACGCTCGGCCTCGTTCACCGTCTCGCCCACCAAGCAGTTCTACCACTGCTTCGGCTGCGGCGCGCACGGTACCGCCATCAGCTTCCTGATGAACTACGACCGCCTCGAGTTCCTCGACGCGGTGGACGAACTGGCCAAGCGCGCCGGCATGGAAGTGCCGCGCAGCGAAAACCCGCGCAGTGCGCAGCAGCAGGACGAAGGCCGCGAGCTGTACGCCGCGCTGGATGCGGCCATGAAGTTCTTCCAGAAGAATCTGGAGAGCAGCGACAAAGCACGCGCATATCTGGATGGCCGCGGCGTGGACGAAGAGAACCGCGCCCGCTTCCAGATCGGCTACGCGCCGGACGGCTACAGCGGGCTGCGCGATGCGCTGGGCAAGGACGAGCGCAAGATGAAACTGCTCGACCGCGCCGGGCTGTTTTCCAAGAACGACCGCGGCCACGTCTACGACAAGTTCCGCGACCGGGTGATGTTCCCGATCTTCGATCGCCGTGGCCGGGTGATCGCCTTCGGTGGCCGCGTGTTCGAGAAGGACGACGGCCCCAAGTACCTCAACTCGCCGGAAACCGCGCTGTTCCACAAGGGCCGCGAACTGTATGGCCTGTGGCAGGTGCGCCAGGCCAACCAGAAGATCGAACGGCTGATCGTGGTCGAAGGCTACATGGACGTGGTCTCGCTGTTCCAGTTCGGGGTCACCCAGGCGGTGGCCACGCTGGGCACGGCCACCACGCCCGACCATGCCGAGCTGCTGTTCCGCAACGCGCCGGACGTGTTCTTCTGCTTCGACGGCGATGCGGCCGGCCGCCGTGCCGGCTGGAAGGCGCTGGAATCAGTGCTGCCGCGCATGAAGGATGGCCGCCAGACCTTCTTCCTGTTCCTGCCCGATGGCGAGGACCCGGACACCATCGTGCGCAAGGAAGGCGCCGAGGTCTTCAACGAACGCCTGAAGCAGGCCACGCCGCTGTCGCAGTTCTTCTTCGATGAACTGACCCGCGAGATCAACCTGGGCACGCTGGACGGCAAGGCCCGCCTGGCCGAGCGCGCGAAGCCGATGCTGGCGCAGATTCCCGACGGCGCCTTCGGCGACCTGATGAAGCAGCAGCTGGCGCAGCTGACCGGCCTGGGTGGCGGCAACGCGGCGGCCGCGCGCGCGCCGCTGCCGCAGCGCGCGCCGGCCCGGCAGATCCAGCCCATCGCCAAGCGCAGCCTGGTGCGTGGTGCCATTGCGGTACTGCTGCAGCAGCCGTCGCTGGCGCTCACCCTGGGCGGCAAGCATCACTTCCAGGGCCTGCGCCTGCCCGGCGTGGAGCTGCTGCTGGAACTGCTGGGGCTGGTCGAACAGCGCCCGGACATCAGCACCGGCGCCCTGCTGCAGCATTTCGACGGCCGCGAAGAGCAGGCCTCGCTGCACACGCTGGCCGCGCAGACCCTGCCCGGCGATGAGGCGGTCTGGACCCAGGAACTGCACGACGCCGTCGCCCAGCTGGAGAAACAACTGCTGGTGCAACGTCTGGACGAACTGTTGGCAAAGCAGCGCCAGCAGGGCCTGGACGATACTGACAAGTACGAACTGCGCGAGCTGTTGAAGGCGCGCGCCACCCTGCGCCTGTAGGGCGGCCAACCACGGAGAGACCATGCTGCTGCGCCTGACCTGCCTGCTGTTGTTGTCGCTCTGCATGCCCTTGGCCGCGCTGGCCGGGGAAAATCCGATCAACGAAGTGCGCCCGGGCCTGCATGCCGGCGGCCAACCCAGTGCCGCACAGCTGCAGGCACTGGCCGCGCAGGGCGTGCGCACGGTCATCGACCTGCGCCAGCCCGATGAAGACCGCGGCTACGACGAAACGGCCCAGGCCGAAGCACTGGGCCTGCGCTACGTGCGCATTCCGGTAGCCGGCGCCGACGGCCTGGATGCAGCCAACGTGCGCGCCGTGCACCAGGCGCTGCAGCAGACCCAGGGCCCCGTGCTGCTGCACTGCGCCTCGGGCAACCGCGCCGGCGCCGTGCTCGCCCTGGTCAACGCACGCTATGAACATGCCAGCCCGGAACAAGCCCTGCCATTGGGCCAACGGGCCGGCCTGGCATCCCTGGAAGCCGCCACCCGCCAGCGTCTGGCGGAACCGGTCACCTCCCCCTGAACCCCACGTACCAAGGAGCCTGCCCACCATGACCCGCTGGTGGTCGCGCCTGCGACCGGACAACTTCACCCTCGCCCTGCTGTGCACCGTGGCCCTGGCCTCGCTGCTGCCGATGAAGGGCGCCGCCGCCATGGTGCTGGACGATGTCACCACCGTGGCCATCGCCGCCCTGTTCTTCCTGCACGGCGCGCGCCTGCCTCGCGAATCGATCATTGGCGGCATGCTGCACTGGCGGCTGCACCTGACCATCCTGGCCTGCACCTTCATCCTGTTCCCGCTGCTGGGGCTGATGTTCAAGCCGCTGTCGGGCTGGCTGCTGACCCCCGAGCTGTATCTGGGCGTGCTGTTCCTGTGCACGCTGCCGTCCACCGTGCAGTCGTCCATCGCGTTCACCTCGATGGCGCGCGGCAACGTGCCGGCGGCGGTCTGCAGTGCGTCGCTGTCCAGCATCCTGGGCGTATTCCTCACCCCGCTGCTGCTGACCGCACTGGCCGGCACCTCCGGCGGCGTGCACGACCCGCTGCACGCGATCGGCGGCATCATGCTGCAGCTGCTGGTGCCGTTCGTGGCCGGCCACCTGCTGCGGCCGTGGATTGCCGGCTGGGTGGAAAAGCAGCGCGCGCTGCTGCGCTACACCGACCAGGCCACCATCCTGCTGGTGGTGTATTCGGCGTTCGGCGAAGCGGTGACCGAAGGGCTGTGGAGCAAGACCCCGCTGCTGTCCCTGTTTGCCGTGGCCGTGGTGGCTGCCGTGCTGCTGGGCATCGCCATGCCGCTCATCACCTTCCTGGCGCGCCGCCTGCACTTCAACCGCGAAGACGAGATCGCCATCGTGTTCTGCGGTTCGAAGAAGAGCCTGGCCACTGGCGTGCCGATCGCCAAGGTGTTGTTCGCCGGCGGCAGCCTGGGTGCCATCGTGCTGCCGGTGATGATCTACCACCAGATCCAGCTGATCGTCTGCGGCGTGATCGCGCAGCGGTATGCGAAGCGCGCGCCCTGACTGGGCGCGCGGGTTGTTGTGGGGAACCCCATCCACGCGTGGCGTGGATCTACTGACACCATCCACGCATGGCGTGGATCTACTGACCGCGGATGGCGTTACCCCGCAGTAGCAACTGTCTTGTCAGGGTCTGCCGAGGGCCAACTCGGCGTCCCGCTTGCGGGCATTGAGGATCACAAGCATTTTGCGCATGACCGCCACCAAGGCGACCTTGCTCACTTTGCCTTTGGCCTTCAGGCCAGCGTAAAAATCGCGCAGCCGTGGTTCGTACCGGATGGCTGTAAGGGCCGCCATGTAGAGGGCTTCACGCACCACCGCGCGCCCACCACTTATGCGCCGCTGGCCGTGCCACGTCCCACTTTCGCGGTTCATCGGCGCCACGCCCACCAGGGATGCAATGGCTTTGCTCCCGAGGCTGCCCAGCTCGGGGAGCTCACAGGCCAGCGTGCTGACCAAGACAGGACCCACCCCTTTGAGGGAGCCGATGTCTTTCCAGGAAGGCTGTCCTTCAACCTGCTCGGCGATAGCCCTATCCAATTTTTTCAGGTCTTCAGATAGCTGAGCTATGTGGCGTTGCTTCATCGCAATCAGATCCGGATCAGCCAAACGCCGCAAGCGCTGCGTCTCACTGACCCGCATCTGCACCAGTTGCCTGCGGCACTGTGAAAATTCAGCCAGCCGTTGTTGCCAGGGAGCCGGCGGGACGTAGCGGGTCAGTTTCAGCAGATGGGCCATCTCCGCCAACACCTTGGCATCGAGCCTATCGGTTTTCGCAGCCTGACCGGTGCCTTGGGCAAACCGTCGGGAACGCGCCGGATTGATGCGCACCATGGGCAGGCCGGCAGCGTGCAAGGCATCCAGCGCAGCCCGCTCGTAACCCCCGCTGGCCTCGAGAACAATCTGCTTGATGGGCCACTTCTTCAGCCACCGGATCAAACTGGAAAAGCCACGCTTGTCGTTGCTGAATTGGCGGAACTGGTCTTCGTGGACGGCCACGTCCAGCGTGCCTTTGCTTACATCGATCCCGATCCCAAACATGGCAGAACTCCGATAGGCTGACAGGGTCGAGAGCTCCCCCTGCTTGCCCAGTCTTATCAGTTCGAGCGCCAACTCAACCAACTGTTCGGGCGATTCAGGGAGAATCCGGCGTGGGGACCCAAGCTACTTCACGGTCGCAAGACCTGGATCCACACGGTCGCCCGCGCCGGGCTCTCGGCACCTAAAGTGCCAGATCGGCAAGAGATAAGATCCACGCCATGCGTGGATGGGTTGCCTGGCGTTACGGGTCCACGAGCGTGCCGACGCTCAGTTCCGGCATCCAGACCCACAGGTCGTATTGGCGTCCTGCATGGGTATCGACCCGTGGGCCGCTCGCCACCTGTTCGGGAAGTGACCGCGCCACGCAAGTGTCCGCGCATGCCCACGCCTGGCCACGCAACGCGCCCAATCGCACACTGTAGACATCCAGATCGCGCAGCAGCGATGCCATCGGCTGTGTCTGCATTTCCGGCGGTGCACCTGCCGGCCGCTGCAGCATGGCGTGCACATTGCCGGTCAGCACCAGCATGCGTGCGCCATCCGGCAGCCGCCCGTACAGCCGCCGCAGCTCGGCCGCCATGCGGTCATCGCGTATCTGGTTGCCGCCCTTGCTGGCGTTGACGTCATAGCCGACGACGTCGATCACACGCCCCTGCGCCTTCAGCACGCGCAGGCTTTCGATCATCGCCAGCATGTCGCGGCTGCGACGGCCATCGTGCTGGTCATAGCGCACGGTCCAGAACGCACGCCCGCGCAGCTGCCGGCGTGCCTGCTCGCCGCCATCGGAAGCCAGGTAGTCGCGCAGGGTGGGGGTCTCCCCGCGAGGCAGTTCCAGCGCCAGCACGACCGGACCGGTACGGCTGTAGTCGTCCACCAGCTGCCGCACCAGCAGCGGCGTCTCGCGGGTTCCGTGGAATTCGCCCAGCACCAGCATGCGATGGTCAGCGGCGTGCTGGCGGATCTGCGCGGCGGTGTCGTCGGCATGCGCGGTCACGGCAATGCCCAGCGCCAGCAGCAGCGCAGCGGTCCTGCGGAAGATTGAATGCACTTGAGTCCTGTCCCAGGTTCGATCGAAACGACCATCGACTACTGCTCAGCCACAGTCTTTTCAAGCACAAGCATACAAATAGCCATAATTGCGGCGTAACTGATCGCCTTCCCCCCTAGCGTGAAGGAGTTTCGCCTTCTATCCTGAAAGCACAGCCACGCTTGCACCCCGAGGATCGATTGCAAATGAGCGACTACTGCTTCTATGCCCCTGACGCCGAAGACCTAGCTGAACAGGCTGGCATCAGGTTAAAAATCGAAGAGTTTTCGAGGCTTCACAAGAAACAGACTTATGTGTTGCGAAGACCACTATCCAAAGACGATACCGACTACGACTATGACAATGCAGTCGTTGTATTTGCCGCCGGCATGCACCCCTGCTTCATTGATTTTGGCAATGATGAGGGCGCACTAAACGACTATGCCGATGACCTGCTCGAGGATATCTCATTCCTGTCGGAGAAGTTCAGATACCGAGAGAAAATTGGCAGAAAGAAGAGGTGGCAGGAGCTTTTTCAATATAGAAATAAGGATAATGTGGACTTCGATGATCTGATTATTGAAAAAGTCAGCGACGCACGAATAGTTGACCTAATCACATCACTGGTCGTCGGCAGCATCAATGACATCACGCGAATCAATCTCGACGCCAAGGACCTTCTCGAGACAGTAAAGTCAAAGATCATTCTTTTTGACACCGACCAGACTAGTTTTGTCTTTAGGTTGGGTGCCAATAAGAGATTCGTAATTCAAGGACTGGCCGGCTCGGGAAAGACAGAGCTCCTTTTGCACAAGATGAAGGAAATTTACTCGAGAGACGCCGAGGCCAGAATTGCTTTTACCTGCTTTAACAGAATTCTCGCCTCTTCGATGAGACAAAGAATTCCTGATTTCTTCGATTTCATGCGCGTAGAGAGGCAAATAGAATGGGACAAGAAGCTATTCTGCTTCCATTCGTGGGGAAGTGGAAAAGAGCCACTTTCCGGAACATACAGATATATATGTCACTTCTACGGAATCCCATTCGGGAGTCTGCATGCTGGATCTTTTGACTTTCTCTGCAAGAAGGCAGTTGCTGAGATCAGTGCAATTCAAGGCGAGAAGAGGTTCGCTTTCGATTACATGTTCATCGACGAGAGCCAGGACTTCGCAAATAGCTTCATTGAGCTCTGCGAATTAGTAACGTCCAAGAAAGTGTTTGTCGCAGGAGACGTTTTCCAGAACATATTCAGAACCATTGACGATCGAGTGAATCGAGCAGATATGGTACTGAAGAAATGCTATCGAACCGAGCCAACGAACCTCATGTTCTCCCATTCTCTGGGAATGGGACTCTTCGAGCAACCAGTACTTCGCTGGCTGAAGCCAGACGAATGGGACGCGTGCGGGTACCACTATGTTGAGGATGGCAACAGGGCGCTACTGTCCCGCGACCCGCTGCGTAGATTTGAGGACATCCCTCAGGACTTCCGCAGCACCGAAGTCCATACAATCTCGGGCGAAGAACCGATCGCCAACGCAATCGTCTCCCTAATCAAAAAGATAAAGGTTCGGCACCCGAGCACAGAGCAAGGGGACATTGCCGTAATCTTCTTGGATAAAGACAGTTATATATACGACGTAATCGGAGAGCTCAAAGCGGATGCGGCAACTACTTTCGGCTGGGAATCCAACGTCTCATTTGAAACAAAACAGACGAACCCCGATAAATTTTTTATCTCCAACGTCAACAATGCCAAGGGCTTGGAATTTCCATTTGTAATTTGCGTCGCCAGGGACCTGAATCGGCAGACTTCTTTCCGCAACGCACTCTACACTATGATGGCAAGGTCATTCCTAGAAAGCCATCTCATCGTCGGCCCCGCAGCTGATGCGACAACAGTGAAAGCCATAAAGAATGGACTTAATGCAATCTACAAAAAAAATGTCATGGAAGTTCGAATTCCATCTGACGCGGAGATTGCACAACAGAAAGATTTCATTGTCCTCGAAGAGCAGCCATCGCTCGAAGAAATTGTTAAGCGATACTGCGCTGGACGCAAGGCTAGCCCTCGAGTCGCATCAAAGCTGACCAATCGAATAATATCAATGGTCGGCGACTCCGAATACGACGAAGAATACATTAACAAAATCCTAGAAATTGAATTTGATAGGATCAAACCTCTGTGACAGCGATCTATTACAAGGACGTTCCGCGCTACCGCCTCGACTTGTTCAAGGCGGTTCGTCAGGCAGGCGACAATCTTTCAAACTTACTTTCCCTAGCCGAGATCGTTAATACATGTCACGACATATCATCGATCACCAGGCCGGATGATTTTGACATTGCGATTTTTTCGGGAAACTACACTCGGGCCTGGATTCGCAGAGGAGATGGATATTTCTCAATGTCCATCCCCTTCCAAGTAATTACCGAAGGCAATTTTATTTCCTTCAATATTGATAATCTATCTGAACCTGTAAGCGGCGAACTAATTTCCATTTTTCGCAACGCAATTCAGACGTGTGCAACATCTTCATTCTGCCATGAAGATATCGCACTCGGCATAAACGACAGCTTCGGAATTGAAGTCGCGCAATGCCTAAAATATGCGGACGCATTTGCCGAACTTCTGGCAGAGGACCACGGTTATTTTAGATACGACCATGACCCAGGCAACGAGGATGGAGAATTTCACCCCCTCCATCATCTCGATTTCTTTTTCAAGAACACCTCTGCTGTCAAGATTGGCTTGAATTCGAAGGTTGGACTTGATTTACTTCATTCACTTTGCGACCCGTCTGTAGCCAAGCGCTACATCCGTTAAAGCTGAAGCACGATGCAGTGGTCCGCGATTAAGCGGCGCCGGGTCATGCCCGGCGGCATCAGCCGATCACATCCAAGGCAGGATCCAGTGGTCCACCAGCAGGAACGCGAACAGCGCCATCAGGTACACGATGGAGTACTGGAACATCTTCATCGAGAACAGCTCGTCCGGCGGGTTCAGCATGCGCCAGGCGTACCAGAGGAAGACGGCATTGAGCACGATCGCGCCGCCCAGGTAGAACGGGCCGCTCATGCCCACCAGGTACGGCACCACGCAGACCAGCGCCAGCACCACCGAATAAGCCAGGATCTGCTTGCGCGTGTGCACCACGCCGTGGGTGACCGGCAGCATCGGGATCTTCGCCTTGGCGTAGTCCTCGCGGCGGAAGATCGCCAGCGCCCAGAAGTGCGGCGGGGTCCAGATGAAGATGATCAGCACCAGCAGCGACGAATACGCCCAGTCCGACGAGCCCTGCATGCCGGTGATCGCCGCCCAGCCCAGCATCGGCGGCATTGCGCCGGCAAGACCACCAATGACGATGTTCTGCGAGGTCGCACGCTTCAGGTACACGGTGTAGATCACCGCGTAGCCGATCAGCGAGGCGAAGGTCAGCACCGCGGTGATCCAGTTCACCCACAGCAGCAGGATCGCCATCGACAGCACGATCAGCACGCCGGCGAACACCAGCACCTGCCACGGCTTGACCTTGCCCACCACCAGCGGGCGCCACGAGGTGCGCGCCATCTGTGCATCGATGTGCGCATCCAGCAGCTGGTTGATGGCAGCGGCGGCCGAAGCGGCCAGCCAGATGCCCAGGAAGCCCAGCGCACCGGCGCGTACCTGTTCCCAGCTGGGCACGCCCGGAATAGCCAGGACCATGCCGACCAGAGCGGTGAAGACGATCAGGGCCACGACCTTCGGCTTGGTCAGGTCCCAGTACTGGCGATAGTTGGAAAACATGCGATCAGTCCGGCGCGCGCAGGCGGGCCAGCAGGCTCACCAGCACGAACAACAGGGCAACGGCCACGCCGTTGTGGGCTACGGCCACCGCCAGCGGCAAGGCCAGCTTCACGTTCAGGATGCCCAGAGTGACCTGCAGCACCAGCAGGGCCACCAGCGCACTGGCCCAGCCGCGCATGCTGGGCAGGCGGAACAGGCGCAGGCCCAGCCACAGCAGGTAGGCCGCCACCACGATGGCGAACAGGCGGTGCGCCATCTGGATGGCGATGCGCGAGGCGCCATCCAGCACGCCCCCTTCGTAATCCACGCCGATGCCGCGCCACAGGGTGAAGCCTTCCACGAAGTTGTGCTGCGGCCACCACTGGTTGGCACAGCGCGGGAAGTTGTCCAGCGACGCGCTGCCGCCACCGCAGGCCAGCGCGGCGTAGTTGGCGCTGACCCAGCCGCCCAGGGCGATCTGGGTGACCAGCACGGCCACGCCGATGCGCAGCAGCCACTTCAGCTTCGGCGCTTCGGCCAGGGTGATCGGCAGGTGCGTTGCCCGCCAGGCCATCCACACCAGCAGGCCGAACATCAGCATGCCGCCCAGCAGGTGGCCCATCACCACGATGGGTTTCAGCAGCAGGGTGACCGTCCACATGCCCAGCAGGGCCTGGAAGATCACCACCGCCAGGGTCAGCAGGGCCGCCCGGGCCAGATCGATGTTGCCCCAGCGCAGTGCGGCGATCAGCAGGATCGCCTCACCCACCAGGGCCAGGCCGCTGGCCGTGCCATGCCAGCCCATCATGTACAGCGGTATGCCGGCGGCCACCAGCACGCAGGCGGTCACCACCGCCGTGCTTCCGAAGCGCCGCTTGCGGGTGGCCAGCAGGGCCAGGGTCAGGATCTCGATGCCCAGCGCGCCGGCCAGGAAACGGTGCACTTGCTCGCGCCAGGCCTTGTGGGTTTCCAGCGGGCGGATCTCGGCGGCCGGGTGGCCGATGGTTTCTTCCACGTGCTGCGGCCAGGTGGCCTGGCCATAGCAGGTCGGCCAGTCCGGGCAGCTCAGGCCAGCATCGGACAGGCGCACGAAGGCGCCGAACATGATCGTGCTGGCGGTCATGATCATGGCGAACCACGCCAGGCGGTGGAAATTACGGTGCAGCGCCGGACGCGCGGAAAGGCTCATCAAACGGGACTCACTTCAGTTTCAGCAACGTGGCCATGTCCTTGCGCAGGCCCCCCAGGTCACTGCCGGGGGCATGGCGCATGATCACGAAGCCGTTCGGATCGATCACATAGACCGGCAATCCGGCCGGATCGTCGGCACCGGGCAACGCCGCGCGCAGGGCGGGCGACGGCGCCAGTGGCCGCAGCGCGGGCAGTGCGGCGATCGGCGCCGGCGGCGTGCCCAGCCACAGAATCTCTACATTATCGGCGTTATGGCCGAACAGCTGCCACACCTTGCCCAGTCCCTGCGACAAAGTGACGCACTGCGCGTCGCAGGCACCTGCCGGCGCCACCAGCAGCCGCCAGGTGCGCGTCTCGGGGTTCCACGGGTAGGGCTGGCCGTTGGCCAGGGTCGGCGGTTGCTGGCGCAGGTCCACCGGTGGCTGCAGCAGTTGCCCGGCATTGCGGTGCCCGGTGGGCTGCCAGCCGGTGAAGCGCAGCACGGCGGCCAGCGCCATCGCCCCGAAGAACACGGCGAACAGCAGCAGCAGGGTGCGGCGGCCGGAACCGCGTGCCTGCGGGGTGGTGGCGGTGTTCATGCGGACATTTTCTCATGGTTGGATGAAAGGAAACGGCCGGCGTTCTGGTAGCCCCCGACCTTGGTCGGGGAAATGGTGCCGCCCCACGTCGGCAGCCACCGGAGCGGGTCAACGCCGCCGCCGGCGCCATTCCAGCACCAGCGCCACCACCAGCAAGGTCAGCGCCAGGCCGAACCACTGCACGGCGTAGCCCAGGTGGCGCTGCGGCGGCAGGGTGTTCGGCAGCAGGTCCAGATCGCGCTCGTCGCCGATCGGCAGCGCCGGATCCAGCCGCAGCACGCGGTCGGGCAGCGCGGCCAGGCCCAGCGCACGGGCCAGGCCGTCGGCGGGCAGTCGGCTGGCCAGCCAGCGCCCGGGCAGGCCGGTTTCACTGAAGGCCGGGCCCAGCGCCAGGCCGGCTGACGGCGGCGGCGCCAGCAACCCGCGCACGGAGAGCGGCGCAGGCAGCGTGTCCAGCACCGGCAAGGTGCGGTCCGGCGGCAGCGCGCGCCAGCCCAGGTCGACCAGCAGCACGTTGCCACTGTCACTCCGGAACGGCCGGTACACCTTTACCCCGGCGCGGCCGTGGCGCATCTGGTTGTCCAGCAGCACCACGCCGGGCAGGAAGCGGCCATGGTCGGCCACCCCATGCAGTGCGCCGGGCGCCGCCAGCGCCTGCGCCAAGGGCAACGCCTGCGCCACCGCTGGCCCCTGCGCATCCAGCAGGGCCTGCTTGGCGTGCATGCGCTGCAACTGCCACAGGCCCAGTGCGGTGAAGCCGGCCATCGACAGCAGCGCCAACAGCCAGCCGATCCAGCGTGTGTGCTGGCGCATCATGACAAGTCCACGCAAACGCGGTCAGATAGGCGCATCCACCCTGCCCCCGAGCCGCGCATGAGTGATTCGCTGAAGACCCTGCTGGTGATCGCGTTCCTGATCGTCATTGTCTGGAATCTGGGCGCCGGCCTGTACTACCTGCTGGTCGACCGCGGCCAGACCAAGCGCACGGTCAATGCGCTCACCCGCCGCATTGCCGTGTCGGTGGCCCTGATCGCGCTGGTGATCGTCAGCATCTACATGGGCTGGATCAAGCCGCACGGCGTCGGCGGCTGACGGTACCTGCCGCTGCGCACTCAAAGGACGTAGACGAACAGGAACAGCATCAGCCACACCACGTCCACGAAGTGCCAGTACCATGCGGCGGCTTCGAAGCCGAAGTGGTTGTCGCGGGTGAAGTGGCCCTTGGCCGAGCGCAGCCACATCACGATCAGCATGATCGTGCCCAGCAGCACGTGCGCACCGTGGAAGCCGGTCAGCATGAAGAACGTGGAACCATAGATGCCCGACCCCAGGGTCAGGTTCAATTCCTTGTAGGCGTGGATGTACTCCTCGGCCTGCAGGGTCAGGAAGAACGCGCCCAGCAGCACGGTCAGGCCCAGCCACACCAGCAGCTGGCGGCGGTGGCCACCCTTCAGGGCATGGTGGGCGATGGTCAGGGTCACGCCGGAAGTGAGCAGGATGAGCGTGTTGATCAGCGGCAGGCCCCAGGCGGGAATGGTCTGGAACGCACCACCGATCGCTGCCGGCCCATTGGTCGGCCAGCCGGCCGAATAGCCCTGCCACAGCAGCTCGTTGGTCATCACCCCATCGCCTTCGCCGCTCAGCCACGGCAGGCCCAGGTTACGGGTGTAGAACAGCGCGCCGAAGAAGGCACCGAAGAACATCACTTCGGAAAAGATGAACCAGACCATGCCCATGCGGAACGAGCCATCGACCTGGCGGTTGTAGTGCCCGGCCTGCGATTCGCGCACCACATCGCTGAACCACCAGAACAGGGTCAGCACCAGCATCGCCAGGCCGGCATAGAAGGTCCAGCGGCCCCAGCTGGCATCGTTCAACCAGCTGGCCACGCCCACCATGGTCACCATCATCGCGATGGAGCCCACGAACGGCCAGCGGCTCTGGGCCGGGACGAAGTACACATTGGCGTCGTGCGGGGTCTGGGCCATGTCGGTTTCCGGGTCAGGGAGCGGCGTGCGCGCCTTCCGAGGTAGCGGCTGCAGCCAGCCGCTCGGACAGCGCATCGTTGCGGTAGAAGGTGTAGGACAGGGTGATCGTCTTGATCTCCGGCGGCAGGTCCGGATCGACGATGAAGCGCACCGGCATGTCGCGCTTTTCACCGGCCTGCAGGGTCTGGGCGGTGAAGCAGAAGCATTCGGTCTTGCTGAAGAACCCCGACGCACGTGCCGGCGCCACCGAGGGCACGGCGCTGCCCACCACCGCGCCTGCACTGTCGTTGCGGGCGAAGTACAGGGCTTCGTTGAGTTCACCCGGCACCACGTCCATGGTCAGCTGCTCGGGGTGGAACGACCACGGCAGGCGCGAATTCACCCCGCCGTCGAATTCCACGCGCACGGTGCGCTTGCCGGTGGCGGCGCCGGTGCTGGCTTCACTGCCGGGACCGCGCTCCAGGCGCACGCCGAACACTTTTTCGCAGGCGATGCGGTACAGCGGCACCAGCGAGAACGTCAGCAGGAACACCGCCACCGCCACGCCGATCAGTCGCGGCAGGCCGGCACTGCGTGAAGTCGCGGTGGCCGGTGCGTCGCTCATCGGCCGATCACCCCGCTGAGGATGAAGCCCACGTAGACCAGCACGGCGATGGCGCCGACCCACAGTGCGGTGCGCTTGGCGCGTTGGCGTTGCTGTTCGATGCCTCCACCCTGGTAGAGCCGAGCGCTGGTCGGCTGCGCTTCGCTGTTGTAGAGCCGAGCCATGTTCGGCTGCTTTTCGCCAGTCGAGCATGGCTCGACTCTACACAAGGCGTCAGTCGAGCATGGCTCGACTCTACCCAAGGCGCCAGTCGAGCATGGCTCGACTCTACACAAGGCGTCAGTCGAGCATGGCTCGACTCTACCGATCGGGAGCGGGTTCTCGTTATGCATGGCCCACCTCAATGCGTGATGTCGTCATGCGCCAGATCCCCCGGGCGCAGGGTCGGCGGCGTGGTGAAGGTGTGCGCCGGTGCCGGCGAGGGCAGCGTCCACTCCAGCCCGCGTGCGCCCTCCCAGGAACGGTCGGCGGCCTTTTCGCCACTGCGCAGCGACGACAGCAGGATCGCCGCCATCATGAACGGCGTGGCGAACATGCCGAACGCACCGATCGAGCTGATCAGGTTCCAGTCGGCAAACGCCACGCTGTAATCAGGAATGCGCCGCGGCATGCCGGCCAGGCCGAGGAAGTGCTGCGGGAAGAACAGCAGGTTCACGAACACGATCGACCACCAGAAGTGCACCTTGGCCCACTTCTCGCTGTACATGCGCCCGGTCCACTTCGGCCACCAGTAGTACACCGCTGCGATCAGCGCGAACACCGCACCGGTCACCAGCACGTAGTGGAAGTGGGCCACCACGAAGTAGGTGTCGTGGTACTGGAAGTCGGCGGCCACGATGGCCAGCATCAGGCCGGAGAACCCGCCGATGGTGAACAGGATGACGAAGGCCACCGACCACAGCATCGGCGCTTCGAAGGTAAGCGAGCCGCGCCACATGGTGCTGACCCAGTTGAACACCTTCACCCCGGTCGGGATCGAGATCAGCATGGTGGCGAACATGAAGTAGATCTCGCCGCCCAGCGGCATGCCCACGGTGAACATGTGGTGGGCCCAGACGATGAACGACAGGAAGGCGATCGCCGCGGTGGCGTAGACCATCGCCTGGTAGCCGAACAGCGGCTTGCGGCTGAAGGTGGGGATGATCTCGCTGACCACGCCGAAGGCGGGCAGGATCATGATGTAGACCTCGGGGTGCCCGAAGAACCAGAAGATGTGCTGGTACATCACCGGGTCACCGCCACCGGCGGCATTGAAGAAGCTGGTACCGAAGAACTTGTCGGTCAGCAGCATGGTCACCGCGCCGGCCAGCACCGGCATCACCGCAATCAGCAGGAACGCGGTGATCAGCCAGGCCCAGCAGAAGATCGGCATCTTCAGCAGGTCGATGCCCGGCGCGCGCATGTTCAGCACCGTGGCGATGATGTTGATCGCGCCCATGATCGAGCTGATGCCGGCCACGTGGATGGCGAACACACTGAAGGCCACGTTGTAGCCGCCCTGCAGCGACAGCGGCGGGTACAGCGTCCAGCCACCGGCCGGTGCACCGCCGGGCAGGAACAGGGTCAGCAGCAGCAGGCTGAAGGCCACCGGCAGCAGCCAGAACGACCAGTTGTTCATGCGCGGCAGGGCCATGTCCGGCGCGCCGATCTGCAGCGGAATCATCCAGTTGGCCAGGCCCACGAAGGCCGGCATCACGCCACCGAAGATCATCACCAGTGCATGCACGGTGGTCATCTGGTTGAAGAATTCGGGCTTGACGAACTGCAGGCCCGGCTGCGCCAGTTCGGCGCGGATCACCACGCTCATCGCCGCACCGATGATGAACATGATGAAGCTGAAACCCAGGTACAGCGTACCGATGTCCTTGTGGTTGGTCGAGAAGAACCAACGCTCGAAGAAGCTCTGGTGGTGATGGTGATCGTCGTGCCCAACTGCCGAGTGCGCCATTGCAAAACACCTCTCAGAATCGGTTGTCACCGCAGCCGCAGGCGGCCACGGGTGTTGGATCAGGCCCCGTCGGCCGGCGCTGCCGGCGCCGCAGTGGGCGCGGCGGCATCAGGTGCGGCGTCTGCTGCGGGTGCGGCCGGTGCAGCCGGCTCGGCAGGCGTGGCCGGCTTGCGCTGGGCCAGCCACTGCCTGAAGTCTTCCTTGGACACCGCCTCGACCACGATCGGCATGAAGCCGTGGTCCTTGCCGCACAGTTCGGCGCACTGGCCGCGGTAAACGCCGGGCTGCTCGATGCTGGTCCAGGCTTCGTTGATGAAGCCGGGAATGGCGTCCTGCTTCCAGCCCAGCGCCGGCACCCACCAGGCATGGATCACATCGTCGGAGGTGATGACGAAGCGCACCTTGGTATCGACCGGCAGCACCAGGCGGTTGTCCACGTCCAGCAGGTAATGCGGGTGGCTTTCGCGGTCGGGCACGATGCCACTCTGCCGCACCCGGTCCGATTCGCGGTCCAGACGGCTGGTGAAGGTCACGTTCTCGCCCAGGTATTCGTACTTCCACATCCACTGGTAGCCGGTGATCTTCACCGTCATCTCGGCGTCGCGGGTGTCGTACATCTTGATCAGGTTGGCCGTGGCCGGCCAGGCCATCACCACAAGGATGATCACCGGAATGACGGTCCAGATGATCTCGGCCTTGGTGTTGTGGCTGAAAGTGGCCGCCACCGCGCCCTTGGACTTGCGGAACTTGAACATCGCATAGCCCATCGCGCCGAACACGATGACCCCGATCACCGTGCAGATGATCAGCGACAGATTGTTCGACTCCCAGGCCAGGCGCGAGGTCTGGGTGACCCCCTTGCCCATGTTCAGCTGCCACGGCTTGGGATCGGCCGCCTGTGCCCAGGCCAGTGCCGGTACCAGTCCCCCGGCCACCACCGCGGCGGCCGCTGCAACGCACTTCGTGCCCCACCTGCTGCTTTGCTTCATTGCCTAGACCCTTAGCGTCGTCGGTTGCCGCCATCGCTGGCGGCGAGCAAGCCTTCAAGCATTTCAGCAAGCGTCTGGCGTTCGGCCGGCGCGAGGAAACTCCCCACCTCCACCTGCCGTCCGCTGGATGCCAGCCGGACCCTCTCATCACCAGTGACCAGGCGTACCCAGTGCGGGTGCGCACGGAACACCGGCGAACCACCGGGCGTGGGGATGACCTCCACACACGCCGGCACTACCCGGATCTCCTCCTGCCGTTCGCCGCTGCGCCACAGGGCGCGCAGGGCGGCTGCCAGCAACAGGCTGTACAGCAGCGCGAACAGGGGGGCGAATACATTGCCAGCCAGCCAACCGACGGCCGAAACCAGCCACATCGCCCCGCCCAACACGGTGAACAACAGGATGAACTGCCGGGCATCGAGCGCCCGTGGGGGACGCAGCCGCAGCTGCGTACCTGACCCATCCGGAGCTGGAAGCACCTCGATCATGTCGCAACCGCGTTCCTGCCGCGGGAAACGTCTCGATGGTAGCCCTGCCCTCTCGCCGGTAGCAAGGGTGCATTCACACTTTTTCCGATGTTGCAATACAGCACGGGCCCGGCAGCACGAATGACGAATTCGGCACAAATAAGCCCAGCCGGCCTGAACAGGCTGAATCCACCGCCATCAGGGGCTATCGGCGTTCATCAAGGGTGCGAACCGGGCCTTCCCGGCAGCCAAAAAATGATTAAAATCGCCAAGTTTTCCACTGGCCGGACCGGCATGAACGCACCCTCTTCCTCCCCCACCGCCAACGACGCGCTGCGTCCGGGCGCGCTGCTGTCGCCGGAACTGCCGGCGCCCCCCAACCCGTTCCGCCAGGCCATCACCGATGCCTGGTTGAAGGACGAGGCCAGCCACGTGCGTGACCTGCTGGCGCAGGCACGCCTGCCGGCCGAGGAGCAGGCCAGGGTGCAGGCGCTGGCCGCCGACCTGGTCGGCCGGGTGCGCGTGCGCGCCAAGGACCAGGGTGCGATCGAAGCCTTCATGCGCCAGTACGACCTGGGCAGCGAGGAAGGCGTGCTGCTGATGTGCGTGGCCGAGGCGCTGCTGCGCATTCCCGACCAGGACACCGCCGACAAGCTGATCCGCGACAAGCTGGCCGATGCCGACTGGGAAAAGCACCTGGGCGGCAGCGATTCGGTGCTGGTCAACGCCTCCACTTGGGGCCTGATGCTGACCGGCAAGCTGGTGCAGATGAACGACGCCACCCGCGCCGATGCGCCCAGCGCGTTCAAGCGCCTGGTCGGTCGCGTGGGTGAACCGGTGGTGCGCCTGGCCGTGCGCCAGGCGATGAAGATCATGGGCCACCAGTTCGTGATGGGCCGTACCATCAGCGAAGCACTGGCGCGCTCGCACAAGGGCGACAACGCCAGCTACCGCTACTCCTTCGACATGCTGGGCGAAGGCGCGCTGACCATGAAGGACGCGCTGCGCTACCTGGAAGACTACCGTCGTGCGATCCACGCCATCGGTGGTGACCACAAGGCGCGCGGCGGCCGCCCGGACGGCGACGTCAACAACGCCCCGGGCATCTCGATCAAGCTGTCGGCGCTGTATCCGCGCTACGAACACGCCAAGCGCGCACGCGTGCTGAAGGACCTGGTGCCGGGCGTGCTGGAACTGGCGCAGCTGGCCAAGAGCTACGGCATCGGCTGCACGGTCGACGCCGAAGAATCGGACCGCCTGGAACTGTCGCTGGACATCATCGAACAGGTGTTCTCCGACGCATCGCTGGCCGGCTGGGATGGCTTCGGCGTGGTCGTGCAGGCGTACCAGAAGCGTACCCCGTACACCATCGACCACCTGGCCGACATGGCGCGCCGCGCCGGTCGCCGCCTGCAGGTGCGCCTGGTGAAGGGCGCCTACTGGGACGCCGAGATCAAGCGCGCGCAGATCGAAGGCTATCCGGGCTACCCGGTGTTCACCCGCAAGCAGAACACCGACGTGTCCTACCTGGCCTGCGCCAAGCGTCTGTTCACCCATGCCGACGCGATCTACCCGATGTTCGCCACGCACAACGCGCACACCATCGCCGCGGTACGCAGCATCGCCAACGGCGGCGTGTACGAGCACCAGAAACTGCACGGCATGGGCGATGACCTGTACGCCGAAGTGGTGCCGGCCGATCGCCTGGGCCTGCCCTGCCGCGTATACGCGCCGGTCGGTTCGCATGAAGACCTGCTGCCGTACCTGGTGCGCCGCCTGCTGGAAAACGGCGCCAACTCCAGCTTCGTCAACCGCATCACCGACGAGCGCGTGCCGATCGCCGACCTGGTCCGCGACCCGGTCGAGATGGTCGCTTCGTTCGAATCGATTCCGCACCCCAAGATCCCGCTGCCGGTTGACCTGCTGCGCAGCCAGAACCACGACAGGAAGAACTCCATGGGCGCCAACCTCGCCAACGACAACGAACTGCGCGCCCTGGCCGAGCAGATCAACGCGGCTGTGAAGCCTTGGCAGGCCGCGCCGCTGGTGCCGGGTGCGGTCACCACCGGTGCTTCGCTGCCGGTCACCAACCCGGCCGACAGCCGCGACGTGGTGGGCCAGTGGCAGGCCGCCGACGCCGCCACCGTGCAGAAGGCGCTGGCCAATGCCGTGGCCGCACAGCCGGCCTGGAACCGCACCCCGGCCGCCAGCCGCGCGGCCATCCTGGAACATGCCGCCGACCAGCTGGAAGCGCGCATGCCGGAGTTCATGGCGCTGTGCGTGAAAGAGGCCGGCAAGAGCCTGCCCGACGGTATTGCCGAAGTGCGTGAAGCGGTGGATTTCCTGCGCTACTACGCCAAGCAGGCGCGCGAGCAGTTCAGCCATGCCGAAAAGCTGCCCAGCCCGACCGGTGAATCCAACGAGCTGCAGCTGCACGGCCGCGGCGTGTTCGTCTGCATCAGCCCGTGGAACTTCCCGCTGGCGATCTTCCTGGGCCAGGTGGCCGCCGCCCTGGCCGCTGGCAACAGCGTCATCGCCAAGCCGGCCGAGCAGACCAACCTGATCGGCTACTACGCGGTGAAGCTGCTGCACGACGCCGGCGTGCCGGCCGAGGTGGTGCAGTTCCTGCCGGGCGACGGTGCCACCGTCGGTGCCGCGCTGACCGCCGACCCGCGCGTAGCCGGCGTGGCCTTCACCGGCTCCACCGAGACCGCCCGTGCGATCAACCGCGCGATGGCCGCGCGTGATGCCGCCATCGGTGTGCTGATCGCCGAAACCGGTGGCCAGAACGCCTTCATCGCCGATTCCTCGGCGCTGCCGGAACAGCTGGTCAAGGATGCCATCGGTTCGGCCTTCACCTCCGCCGGCCAGCGCTGCTCGGCCGCGCGCGTGCTGTTCGTGCAGGACGATATCGCCGACAAGGTAATGACCATGCTGGCCGGCGCAATGAAGGAACTGAAGGTCGGCAACCCCGGCCTGCTGTCCACCGACGTCGGCCCGGTGATCGACGCCGACGCGCTGAAGATCCTGCAGGACCACGCCGAGCGCATGGACCGCGAAGCGCGCCTGATCGCCGCTGCCGAACTGTCCGCCGATGCTGCCCATGGCACCTTCTTCGCCCCGCGTGCGTATGAACTGAAGGACCTGGGCCAGCTGCAGAAGGAAGTCTTCGGCCCGGTGCTGCACGTGATCCGCTGGAAGGGTGAGCAGCTGGATGCGGTGATCGACCAGATCAACGCCACCGGCTACGGCCTGACCCTGGGAGTGCATTCGCGCATCGACGAAACCGTGGACCGCATCAGCAACGGCGTCCACGTCGGCAACGTCTACGTCAACCGCAACCAGATCGGTGCGGTGGTCGGCGTGCAGCCGTTCGGTGGCCAGGGCCTGTCCGGCACCGGCCCGAAGGCGGGCGGCCCGCACTACCTGCTGCGCTTCGCCACGGAAAAGACGGTGACGGTGAACACCACCGCCGCCGGTGGAAATGCCTCGCTGCTGACCCTGGGCGACTAAGACACCCCTCCCTTCCACGGGTGTGATGGATGCACGGAAAACCCCGCGAAAGCGGGGTTTTTTGTGTCCTTCCGGTAGCGCCAGGCGATGCCGGCGGCGCTTACCCGGCCACCACGCTGAAGCGGTTGTCCGCGCGGGTCGCCAGCTCGGCCTGCACCCGCGCAACCCGCGCGTCCAGATCGCCTTCCAGCAGCACATACCGCACCCCGCGCGCCTGCAGCTGCTGCAGGTACCACGCGTGCTGCCGTGCGCGGAACTCCACGCCCACGCGCGTGCCATCCTGCTCGAAGGGAATGTCCGGCGCGCACAGGAACAGCAGGTCGTAGGGCCGCGCTGCGGCGTATTGCAGCTCCGGTGGCGCGGTCTGGAACATCCAGCCGCTGTAGCCAAGCGTCACCAGCGGCGTGGTATCGCAGAACAGCCAACGGTGCGCGTGCTGCGCCGCCAGCTCTTCATGCTGCGGCTGGGTCGCGGCGATGCGCAGCAGATCCTGCGCGTGCAGCGCACCGCCCTGCTGTTCCCACAACGTACGGCCAAACTCGGGCACCCAGGCCGTGCCCAGGCGTTCGCCCAGCACCCGCGCCAACGTGCTCTTGCCGGTGGATTCACCGCCGATGAAGGCAACGCGCTGCACGTGGTCGGCGTACACCGCAGGCGACAGGCTGCTGCGGTGTGCATGCGGGTCGGCACGCAGCTGCGTACCACTGGCCTGGCCGATGTCGGTCGCACGCTCCAGCCGGTGATGCTGCACCGGTGCAGCGAAATGCTGGGCCAATGCAGCGGCAAAGGCATCGCCATAATCTTCGCCGGTGAACACCGCCTGCACCGGACCACCGAACAGCGCCAGGCACAGCCACGCGGTGAAGTCGCGCTGCACCTGCTCGCTCTCACTGTCCTGCGGCAGCGCGCGAACCGGCACGCCGCGGGTACGGCACAGGGCGGCCAGGCGGTCGTCATCCAGTACCGCGACGGTCGCCTGCGGGAAGCGCGCACGCAGCCAACGCTCGCGCCGTGCGGCGCTGTAGCCGGCGAATCCCGGCTGTGACCAGCCGATCACCAGCAGCTGCTGGCAGCGCGCGGCGGCGAAGTCTATCAGGCGTTCATGGCCGCGATGCAGCGGGCAGAACTTGCCCACCACCAACCCACGCGGCACCGTGTCAGGCAGTGGCATCGGCCGCGCCTGGCGCCGCGCGGTCGGCGCGCATCAGCGTGCGCCAATGGCGCAGCGCCACCAGCGCATTGATCCAGAAACCGATGTACAGGATCGAGGTCAGGTGCAGGCCGCGGCTGTAGTACAGCGGCACCGCAATGGTGTTCACCAGCAGCCACACCCACCACGATTCCAGCTTGCGCCGCATCATCAGGATCTGCGCGATCACGCTCAGCACCAGCACTGCCGAATCGATGTAAGGCGCATAGGCCTGGGTCAGGCGGGTCAGCATCCAGCCATAGCCCAGCGTGCCCACCACCGCCAGCGGCAGCAGCCACGCCCAGGCGCGCCGGCGCAGCGAGGTGATCGGCAACGGCGCGCCGTGGTCACCGCGCAGCCACTGCCACCAGCCCAGCACGCTGATGACGATGAAGAAGCCCTGCAGCACCATGTCGGCGTACAGGTGCGAACGCTCGAACACCGCAGCGAACAGCGCGCAACCGACGATGCCCAGCCACCAGGTGTGCACGTTGTTGCGCCCAGCCAGCAGGATCGAGCCGGCCACGGCGATGTTGGCAGCCAGCTCCAGCTGGAAATTCGGATCGGACAGGTTCATGCCGCTATTGTCGTCGATCCACGCGCCGCGCGTGGGCGGCGCTGCACCGGTAGATCCACGCCATGCGTGGATGGCCCACAAAAAGAAAGCCCCGCTTGCGCGGGGCTCTCCCGGTATTGCGTCAGGCCGTGGCCCTTATCAGAACTTGTACTGCATCGAAGCGGCCAGCACGTCGCCGGTCACCTTGTACTTGCCGGTCACGGTGTTGCCGGTGGCCGAGGTCGAGGTGATGTTCGGATCCTTGGTGAACAGGTGGGTGTAGCCCACGCTGTATTCCATCTTCTCCGACGGGGCCCAGGTCAGACCCAGCGACAGCCACTTGCGGGTGGTGTCCGGCACGCGCACGTCGCGGTGGGCATCGGTGGTCGGGGTCTGGTCGTACGCCAGGCCGCCGCGCAGGGTCAGCTGCTCGTTCAGACGGTACTCGGTACCGATCGAAGCGAAGGTGGTGTCGCGGTAGTGGAACGGCAGCACGCTGTCGGGCTGGTTGGAATCGTAGTCAACCGTGACCTGGTCGAACTTGCTCCACGCGGTGCGCGAAACGTCGGCCATGATCTTCCACTGGTCGTTCACGCGGTGACTGACGCTGACCGTGGCGCTGGCCGGCAGGGTGATGGTGGCACGGCCGTTGCTGTCAACGAAGGTGCCCGGGGCAGCGCTGTTCAGGAACGCGGCCGCAGTTGGGGTCATGGTGAAGTCGGCCTTGCCGTCGGTGATCTTGTGTTCCACTTCCGAGCGGTAGCTGAAGGCGATGTTGGTGCCTTCCACCGGGCTGACGGTCATGCCCAAGGTGTAACCCACGGACATTTCGTCGCCCTTGATGCGCAGGTAGCCATCGGCGGTACCCGGCGAGAAGCCCAGCTGGGCAGCCTGGATACCGGCCTGGCGGGCAGCGGCAGCGGCCTGGGCCTGGGTGCCGCCACGGGCCAGCACGGTGGCAGCAGCACGCTGCTGGGCGCTGGCGTTGATGGCGGTGCCGGCATCGACGGCGCTGGTCAGGTCAACGTCCAGGCGCTCGACGAACACCGACGCACCGAAGGACAGGTACGGGTTCACGTCGTAGGAGAACGCGGCGCCCAGGTCGACGGCCTGCAGTTCGGTCTTCACGCCGTTGTAGCGGCCGACCCAGTCACGGTCGTATTCGGTCTTGAAGCCGAACGGCACCGACAGCGACACACCGAAGTGCATGTTGTCCTTTTCGCCGAACGGCACGTGGAAGTACGCGGCCGGAACCGGGGCGATCATGCCGGCGTCGCCGCCGTTGCCGCCGGAAATCGGGGCGCCGTTGCCGTACTGGCCTTCGCCGCGGAACTTGGCGCCGAAGCTGATGGCGCTCACGTCACCCTGGAACTGGGTGCCGTCGAGCAGGCGCATCGAGGCCGGGTTGGTGGCGACCACCGAGGCATCGCCTTCGGCAGAGGTCGAACCGGCGAACGCGCGGCCGAGGCCCTTGGCGCTGTTTTCCTTCAGCTGGAAGGCAGCGGCATTGGCATCAGCGGCGGCCAGCGCACCGGCAACGCCGACGGCCAGCAGGGTCAGTCGGGCAATGGTGGAAGCAGTTTGCATCGTGTTCTCTCTCCGGTAAGCGGTGATGGTGCTCTGAGTGCGCCTGCGCCTACCGGACCCGAAGGCCCGCCAGAACGCGCCGGATTCCCCTCCCGACATACGACGCCGTATGCGAGTATCACTCAGAGCCGTTAATGAAACAATAACAGCAGCAGGGCATTTCCCTTCGCAAAACATGAACAGGCGCCTCCCCGCACAATGCCCGCGCACGCTAGGCTAGCGCCCATGTTCGTCTCGCTCCCCTCACGCAAGAAGGCGGCCCTGCGCTGGGCCACGCCAGTGCTGTTTGCGTCAGTGTGGCTGGCGTTCCTGTGGTCGATCTCGCGCCCGGACGACGCCCGTCGCAGCCTGTGGCTGGACTGGGGCGCCCTGTCCACCGGCCTGACCCACCCGCTGGACTACTGGGCCACCCTGCAGGACGGCAGCGTGCTGCGCCTGTTCACCGCCCTGTTCCTGCACGCCGACTGGTCGCACCTGCTGGGCAACCTGGTGTTCCTGCTGATCTTCGGCCTGCCCGCCGAGCGCGTGCTGGGCCCGTGGCGGTTGCTGCTGCTGTTCCTGCTGGGCGGGGCGGTATCGAACCTGGTGGCGATCTACACCATGGGCAGCCCGGACCAGATCATCATCGGCGCCAGTGGCGCGGTGTCGGCCCTGATCGGCGCCTATCTGGCCCTGTTCCCCGGCGCGCGGCTGGGGGTGGTGATTCCGCTGGGCCTGTTCCTGGAATTCGTGCGCGCCCCGGCCTACCTGCTGATCGGCGTGTGGGCGGCGCTGCAGGTGGTGTTCGCCTACATCGGCCCGACCTTCGGCATGGTGGCCTGGTGGGCGCACATCGGCGGCTTCCTGTTCGGCCTGCTCTACGGCGTCTACGTGCGCGCCGCGATCGCCCGCAAGCTGCGCAAGCGCCACGGGTTCTAGCCGCGCATCGTAGAGTCGAGCCTGCTCGACTGCTTTGGCCTGTCCGTAGAGTCGAGCTTGCGCGACTCCTTCATTGATACGGATCTGCTCCGTCCGCGATGACGCCTAAAGCGTCACTCGCGACAGACCACCAGGGTGTTGTGGTGGGTATCGAACAGCAGCGTAGCGCCGCCATCCAGCACCACGAAATACTCGAAGAACGGCAACTCGCCGAGCAAGGGGATCAGTTCACTTACCTGCAGGGTCCAGACCGGCCACGGCAATGCGCGCTCATCTGACGCTACCAGGCAGATTTTACCGTTCGCTTCTGCCAGCAGATCAGCCAAGCAGGAAAGGCCTTCATCGCTGCCATCGTACCGGATGGTCTGATCAGCCGACGCTTTGCCTACCCACCAGTAGACAAGGCACGGGTCAATGCCATGGCGACTCGCCAAGGATTCCAGCAGGCCGATAGCCCGGTCACTCGGCAGCGGATCACGACCAAGCAGTTGGCTGATCGAGGTCGCAAGGTTCGAATCATCCATGAGCCGATTCTATCGGGCGCCCCCTCGGCCGCGCCGCCTTCCGGATGAACAGGCCGTCCGCCAGGCATGGCCCGGCGCTACTGTCAGGGCTTTACCGGGGCCGGTTCGGGCTTCGCCTCAGGCTTCGGCCCCGGCTTGGCAGCCGCGGCCTTCGTCGCCTTCTCCGCCTCGGCCTTGGCCGCTTCCGCCTTCAGCCGCGCGGCCACCGAACCGGGGTTCTTCAGTTCTGCCAGGGCATCGTCGATCGGGCCGTCGCCCGGCAGCACAGCGCCGGCGCTGTAGCCCTCGGTGCCTTCGTCATCACCGCGCAGGTGGCCTGGCAGGGTCGCCTCGCTGTAATCGCTGAGGCTGGCCGGCAGTGCATCTTCCTCCGGCGTGGGCGTCGGCTTCAGTTCCACGTCGGGCACGATGCCGGTGGCCTGGATCGACTTGCCACTGGGCGTGTAATAGCGCGCGGTGGTCAGCTTGACCGAATCGCCGTTGTCCAGCGGCAGCACCGTCTGCACCGAGCCCTTGCCGAAGGTCCGGCTGCCGACCACGCGCGCACGCTTGTTGTCGCGCAGCGCACCGGCCAGCACTTCCGACGCACTGGCCGAACCGGCATCGACCAGCACCACCACCGGCGCGCCCTTCAGCAGGTCGCCCGGGGTGGCGTCGAAACGCGCATCGCTGATGCGGATGCGGCCGCGCGTGCTGACGATGTTGCCCTTTTCCAGCAGATCGTCGGCCACCTGCACGGCGGCCGTCAGCAGACCACCGGGGTTGCTGCGCAGATCCAGCACCAGGCCCTTCAGGCTGCCGCCGGACTGCTTCTGCAGCTGCTGCACATGCTTCTGGAAATCGGCGCCGGTGTCGGCCTGGAACGTGGCCAGGCGGATGTAGCCGTAACCCGGTTCCAGCAGGCGGCTGCGCACGCTGGTCACGCGGATGGTCTGCCGGGTGAGCGGCACATCGAACGGCTTGGGCTTGCCCTCGCGCACGATGGTCAGCACTACCTTGCTGCCGGCCGGGCCACGCAGCGGCTCGCTGGCGTCGATGGCACTGATCGGCTTGCCGTCGATGGCAATGATCAGATCGCCCGCCAGGATGCCGGCCTTGGCCGCAGGCGTATCGTCGATCGGCGAAATCACCTTCATCGAGGCGTTGTCCGGCTGCTGCTGCAGCTCCACGCCGATGCCCTCATAGGCGCCGTTGGCCTGCTCGTCGAAGGCCTCGGCATCTTCCTTGTTGAAGTAGGTGCTGTGCGGATCCAGATCCAGCAGCAGGCCGCGCACGGCCGACTGCATCAGCTTGTTGTCGTCCACCGGGTCCACGTAAGCCGCACGCACGGCGTTGTAGACCGCCACGAAGCGCCGGATGTCTTCCAGCGGCACCTTCGATGTCACCGCCTCTTCGTTGCTGGCGGCCTGCCCCGGGTTTTCGGCGGCGGCAGCAGGCGCGGTCTGCTGCGCCCAGGACAACGCTGGCAACAAAGCCAGCAAGAGGGTGGCGGTACGGGCTGCGCGCATGGATCACTCCTGTCGACGGTGGCATCGTGCCCAAGGCACATGCACCGATTATGCGCGAAGCGTGGGTAAATTCCCGTTGAATCCCACGGCCATGCAGCCGCCAGGATTCAGCGGCGCTGCAGCCAGCTGTCCGGATTCACCGGTTGGCCACCGCGGCGCAGTTCGAAGTACAGCGCGGTAACGCCCTGGCCGCCGGAGTTGCCGACCTTGGCCACCGCATCGCCGCGGCTGACGCGCGCGCCGGCATCCTTCAGCAGGGTGTCGTTGTGCGCGTACAGGCTCATGTAGCCATTGCCGTGGTCGACGATCAGGATCATGCCGTAGCCGGTCATCCAGTCGGAGAACACCACGGTGCCATCGGCCACTGCTGTTACGGTGCTGCCGGCCGGCGCGCCGATCAGCACGCCGCTGCTGGTACGGCCATCGGGCAGCTTGCCGCCATAGCGGGCCAGCAGATTGCCCGACAGCGGCCAGCCCAGGCCGCCGACCTTCGGCGCGGGCGCCGAGGCCACCGCCGGCGGTACCTTGGTGGGCGGCGCCGGGCGGCCTTCGGCCTTGGCCTGGCGTGCAGCCTTTTCGGCAGCCGCCTTTTCCGCTGCGGCCTTGCGTGCGGCGGCGCGGCGCTCGGCTTCGGCGCGTGCGGCGGCGGCGCGCAGGTTGGCCAGCAGGGTTTCCAGCGCCTTGGCATCCTGGCCCAGCGCCTGTTCCTTCTCGCGCCGGTCCTTGAAGCGTTCTTCCAGCGACGCCACCGTCTGCGCCCGTTCGCGGCGGTCGGCGGCCAGGGTGGCGGCCTGCTGCTTCTGGTCGCGCTGGGCGCCTTGAAGATGCTGCTGGCGCTCGGCGATCTGGGCCTGCAGCGTCTCCAGTTCCTTCAGGTCCGCGGTCAGGGTGGCGATGCGCTCGGCGCGCTCGCGCTGCAGGTAGCGGTGGTAGGCCAGGGCACGGTTGGCATCGGCCACCGTGTCCTGCGACAGCAGCAGCTTCAGCGGCGCATGATTGCCCAATTGGTAGGCCGCGCGCAGCAGGCCGGCCAGTTCGCGGTGCTGCCTGGCCAGAGTGGCCTGCAGTTCATTGCGGCGCTGCTCGGCCTGGGCCAGGGCCTGGGCCTGTTCGCGCAGCGCGCTTTCAGTCTGGGCCAGGTTGCGGCCACTGCGGGCCACTTTTTCGTCGGCCTCGCGCAGTTGCCGCGATGCCTGCCCGCGCTGGCCCTCGATCTGCCGGCGCTCCTGCGCCACGTCCTTCAGCTCGCTGCGCAGCTTCTGCAGCTTGCGCTCGGCCTCGCGGGTAGACGCGGTCTGCGCCCCGCCCGGCACCGGCAGTGCCAGCGCCAAGGCCAGCCCCAGCAACAGGCAACGCGCGCCGCGGGCGGCGATGTGATGCTGGCGTGAGGGGAAGGCGTTGTGGCGCAAGGGCTTTCCAGTGACTTCAGGCAGTTGCAGGGGGTGCCGGGGAATGGTGACATCTCCGCACGCGGCCTGCCAGCCGCACAACAACGAGGTCCCCATGAAAACCCATTCCATTCCGCTGCTGTTGGGCCTGCTGCTGGCCGCCGCGCCGCTGGCGGCGCAGGAAAACATCAGCAAGGTCAACGGCAGCATCGGCGCCGATCCCGGCCAGCGCTACGGCAAGCTGGACACCGTCAATGGCAGCATCCGCGTGGGCGAAGGCGTGGAAACCGGCAGCATCGACACCGTCAACGGCGGGGTGACCGTGGCCGACCGCGCACGCACCGGCAGCATCGAGACGGTGAACGGTGGCGTTCGCCTGGGCCGCGAAGTGATCGCCCACGGCGATGTCAGCACGGTCAACGGCAGCATCTTCAGCGACGCCGGCAGCCAGATCGAAGGCGGCGTGGAAACGGTCAACGGTGGCATCGGCCTGGTCAGCAGCCGGGTGCGCAAGGACGTGGAAACGGTGAACGGTGACATCACCGTCGGCATCGGTTCGCAGGTGTCCGGTGGCGTGCACGTGCGCAAGCCGAACTTCAGCGTCTCGCTCACCACCAGCCGCAAGCCGCGCATCATCATCGGCCCCAATGCCGTGGTCAGCGGCCCGCTGGAGTTCGAGCGCGAAGTGGTGCTGTACGTGCACCGCAGCGCCCGCATCGGTCCGGTCACCGGCGCCGACGCCATCCCGTTCGACACCGATACCGCCCCGGCGGATTGACGTCGCGCTGCACCGGGGACTGTTCCCCGTTCCCTGGCCGTGCCTGGCGCGGCCCCCTTCTGTATCCAGGATACCGACGATGCCCCGTAAACTCCTTCTGTGCCTGGCCGCTGCGGCCGCGCTCAGCGCCTGCAAGGGCGAAGACACGCCAGCCCCCGCGCCGGCCACCGACACCGCTGCGGCGGCCAAGCCGGCCAGTCACGCGTTCTCGCCGGACATCAGCGCCGCCGACTTCAGCGAGATGGTGAAGACGCTGGCCTCGGATGAGTTCGAAGGCCGTGCTCCCGGCAGCAAGGGCGAAGAGCTGACGGTCAACTACATCCGCGACCAGATGCAGCGCATCGGCCTGCAGCCGGGCAACGGTGACAGCTGGTTCCAGGACGCGCCGATGACCGAAACCACGGCCGATGAGTCGACCGTGCTGAAGATCGAGCAGGGCGGCAGGACCACCGAACTGAAGTTCGGCACCGACATGGTGGTGGGCACCCGTACCGGCCAGACCGAAGTGAAGCTGGATGCCAGCAACCTGGTGTTCGTCGGCTACGGCGTGGACGCGCCGGAGCAGAAATGGAACGACTACCAGGACCAGGACTGGAAGGGCAAGACGGTTGTCATGTTCGTCAATGACCCGGGCTTCCACGTCGACGACCAGACCCTGTTCGACGGCAAGCGCATGACCTATTACGGCCGCTGGACCTACAAGTTCGAAGAGGCCGCGCGCAAGGGCGCCGCCGGCGCGCTGATCGTGCATGACACCGCCGGTGCCTCCTATGGCTGGGATGTGGTGAAGAACTCCTGGGCCGGCCCGCAGTACGACCTGCCGGCCAAGGATGACCCGGAGCGCCGCCTGCCGGTGCAGGGCTGGCTGAGTGCCGAGGCCGCCAAGGCGCTGTTCGCCGGTGCCGGCCTGGACCTGGCCCAGGCGTACAAGGACGCCAGCAAGCGCGGCTTCAAGCCGGTACCGCTGCAGGCCACCGCCTCGGTCGATCTGAAGAGCCAGGTCGCGCAGAAGCAGTCGCGCAACGTGGTGGGCGTGCTGCCGGGCAGCAAGCGTGCCGACGAAGCCGTGCTGTACATGGCCCACTGGGACCACTTGGGCAAGCATGAGGGCGAAGAAGGCGACAACATCTACAACGGTGCCGTGGACAACGCCACTGGCGTGGCCGGCATTCTGGAAGTGGCCGAAGCCATGGCCCACCAGGACCCGAAGCCGGAGCGCTCGGTGGTGTTCCTGGCGGTGACCCTGGAAGAGTCGGGCCTGCTGGGTTCGAAGTACTACGTGGCCCACCCGACCTTCCCGCTGGACAAGATTGCCGGGGTGATCAACATCGACGCGATGTCGGTGGCCGGCCGTGCCAAGGACGTGACCGTGACTGGTTTCGGCAGTTCCGAGCTGGAAGACATCCTGAAGCCGCTGGCGGCTGCACAGGACCGTACCCTGCACGGTGAGACCTCGGTGCAGAGCGGCTTCTACTTCCGTTCGGACCACTTCAACTTCGCCAAGGCCGGTGTGCCAGCCCTGTATGCCGATGGCGGTGAGGACCTGCGCGACGGCGGCGTTGACGCCGGCCGCAAGGCGGCGACCGACTACGGTAACAACCGCTACCACGGTCCGAAGGATGAGTTCGACGCGGCCACCTGGAAGCTGGATGGCACCGTGGAAGACCTGCAGTTGATGTATGGCGTGGGCAAGGAACTGGCAGGTGGCAATCGCTGGCCGAACTGGTATGAAGGCAATCCCTTCAAGGCCGCCCGCGACACCATGATGAAGAACAAGGCCTCGGCCCCGTAGCGTCGAGCGTGCTCGACTGATCCACCTGGACAAGGAAGCGGCGCCCCACGGGGCGCCGTTTTTTTGTGCCGCCGCCAGGGGTAGGTGCCAACCTTGGTTGGCACTGCCTTCCGCCGGGCATGGCCCGGCGCTACCCATCCACGCATGGCGTGGATCTACCGGGCGCCTGGTTTCGCGCAAAACCCATCCACGCACGGTAGGTGCCAACCTTGGTTGGCACTGCTTTCCGCTGGGCATGGCCCGGCGCTACCCATCCACGCATGGCGTGAATCCACCGGGCGCTTGGTTTCGCGCAAAACCCATCCACGCACGGTAGGTGCCAACCTTGGTTGGCACTGCTTTCCGCCGGGCATGGCCCGGCGCTACCCATCCACGCATGGCGTGGATCCACCGGGCGCTTGGTTTCGCGCAAAACCCATCCACGCACGGTAGGTGCCAACCTTGGTTGGCACTGCTTTCCGCCGGGCATGGCCCGGCGCTACCCATCCACGCATGGCGTGAATCCACCGGGCGCTTGGTTTGGCCCAAAGAAAAACCCCGCTGCGTGAGCAGCGGGGTTTTGGGTGTAAACCCTGGCGATGACCTACTCTCGCATGGCTTGAGCCACACTACCATCGGCGCAGCTGCGTTTCACTTCCGAGTTCGGGATGGGATCGGGTGGTTCCACAGCGCTAATTTCACCAGGGAGACGGTTGCAGCAGCGCTTGCAGCGCCAGCTCGCGATCTTGCCCTTGGGGCGGAAGGTACCCGGAAAAAGCAGTGCCTTCACTTAATAAGAAAAAACCCCGCTGCATGAGCAGCGGGGTTTTTGGGTGTAAACCCTGGCGATGACCTACTCTCGCATGGCTTGAGCCACACTACCATCGGCGCAGCTGCGTTTCACTTCCGAGTTCGGGATGGGATCGGGTGGTTCCACAGCGCTAATTTCACCAGGGAGGCTTT
>NZ_CP025995.1:411351-414250 GCF_003086675.1 Stenotrophomonas sp. ZAC14D2_NAIMI4_7 | reverse complement strand
TAAACCCTGGCGATGACCTACTCTCGCATGGCTTGAGCCACACTACCATCGGCGCAGCTGCGTTTCACTTCCGAGTTCGGGATGGGATCGGGTGGTTCCACAGCGCTAATTTCACCAGGGAGGCTTTTGGAGAGTCGCACTCGTCCCGGGGGACAAGGCGCCAGCCTCGCATAGTTCTTGTGACGTAGCGTGCACTTGGATGCTCTTACGACGTTGTCGTAAAGCCAAGGCAACTTGAGGTTATATGGTCAAGCCGCACGGATCATTAGTATCAGTTAGCTCAATGCATTGCTGCACTTACACACCTGACCTATCAACCACGTAGTCTACATGGTTCCTTCAGGGGGCTTGTGCCCCGGGAGATCTCATCTTGAGGCGCGCTTCCCGCTTAGATGCTTTCAGCGGTTATCGCTTCCGAACATAGCTACCCGGCAATGCCACTGGCGTGACAACCGGAACACCAGAGGTTCGTCCACTCCGGTCCTCTCGTACTAGGAGCAGCCCCTCTCAAATCTCCAACGCCCATGGCAGATAGGGACCGAACTGTCTCACGACGTTCTGAACCCAGCTCGCGTACCACTTTAAATGGCGAACAGCCATACCCTTGGGACCGACTACAGCCCCAGGATGTGATGAGCCGACATCGAGGTGCCAAACACCGCCGTCGATATGAACTCTTGGGCGGTATCAGCCTGTTATCCCCGGAGTACCTTTTATCCGTTGAGCGATGGCCCTTCCATACAGAACCACCGGATCACTAAGTCCTAGTTTCCTACCTGCTTGATCCGTCGATCTTGCAGTCAAGCACGCTTATGCCTTTGCACACAGTGCGCGATGTCCGACCGCGCTGAGCGTACCTTCGAGCTCCTCCGTTACTCTTTAGGAGGAGACCGCCCCAGTCAAACTACCCACCATACACGGTCCCCGACCCAGATAATGGGCCCAGGTTAGAACGTCAAGCACGACAGGGTGGTATTTCAAGGATGGCTCCACTGCAGCTAGCGCCACAGTTTCATAGCCTCCCACCTATCCTACACAGACGAACTCAACGTTCAGTGTAAAGCTATAGTAAAGGTTCACGGGGTCTTTCCGTCTTGCCACGGGAACGCTGCATCTTCACAGCGATTTCAATTTCACTGAGTCTCGGGTGGAGACAGCGCCGCTGTCGTTACGCCATTCGTGCAGGTCGGAACTTACCCGACAAGGAATTTCGCTACCTTAGGACCGTTATAGTTACGGCCGCCGTTTACTGGGGCTTCGATCAAGAGCTTCGCCTTGCGGCTGACCCCATCAATTAACCTTCCAGCACCGGGCAGGCGTCACACCCTATACGTCCACTTTCGTGTTTGCAGAGTGCTGTGTTTTTGATAAACAGTCGCAGCGGCCTGGTTACTGCGACCCTCGGTAGCTTGTGCTCGCATGAGCCACCACCAAGGGTGCACCTTCTCCCGAAGTTACGGTGCCATGTTGCCTAGTTCCTTCACCCGAGTTCTCTCAAGCGCCTGAGAATTCTCATCCTACCCACCTGTGTCGGTTTACGGTACGGTCTGCGTAAGCTGAAGCTTAGGAGCTTTTCCTGGAAGCGTGGTATCAGTGACTTCGCCATAAAGGCTCGTCTCGGTGCTCGGTCTTAAAGGATCCCGGATTTGCCAAAGATCCAAACCTACCGCCTTTCCCCAGGACAACCAACGCCTGGTACACCTAACCTTCTCCGTCCCTCCATCGCACTTACGCGAGGTGCAGGAATATTAACCTGCTTCCCATCGACTACGACTTTCGTCCTCGCCTTAGGGGCCGACTCACCCTGCGCCGATTAACGTTGCGCAAGGAAACCTTGGGCTTTCGGCGTGCGGGTTTTTCACCCGCATTATCGTTACTCATGTCAGCATTCGCACTTCCGATACCTCCAGCAGACTTCTCAATCCACCTTCAACGGCTTACGGAACGCTCCTCTACCGCGCATAACAAAGTTATGCACCCCAAGCTTCGGTTCTGTGCTTAGCCCCGTTAAATCTTCCCCGCAGACCGACTCGACCAGTGAGCTATTACGCTTTCTTTAAAGGGTGGCTGCTTCTAAGCCAACCTCCTGGCTGTCTGTGCCTTTCCACATGGTTTTCCACTTAGCACAAAATTTGGGACCTTAGCTGTGGGTCTGGGTTGTTTCCCTTTTCACGACGGACGTTAGCACCCGCCGTGTGTCTCCCATACAGTCCGTCTCGGTATTCGGAGTTTGCAATGGTTTGGTAAGTCGCGATGACCCCCTAGCCATAACAGTGCTCTACCCCCGAGAGGATACATATGAGGCGCTACCTAAATAGCTTTCGAGGAGAACCAGCTATCTCCGGGTTCGATTAGCTTTTCACTCCTAATCACACCTCATCCCCTACCTTTGCAACGGGAGTGGGTTCGGGCCTCCAGTGCGTGTTACCGCACCTTCACCCTGGGCATGACTAGATCACCCGGTTTCGGGTCTACTGCCCGCGACTATGCGCCCTTATCAGACTCGGTTTCCCTTCGCCTCCCCTATACGGTTAAGCTTGCCACGAACAGTAAGTCGCTGACCCATTATACAAAAGGTACGCAGTCACTCCTTGCGGAGCTCCTACTGCTTGTACGCACACGGTTTCAGGTTCTATTTCACTCCCCTCTCCGGGGTTCTTTTCGCCTTTCCCTCACGGTACTGGTTCACTATCGGTCGGTCAGTAGTATTTAGCCTTGGAGGATGGTCCCCCCATGTTCAGACAGGGTTTCACGTGCCCCGCCCTACTCGTCTTCACTGAAATGGCCCTTTCAGATACAGGGCTATCACCTTCTATGGCCGCTCTTTCCAGAGCGTTTTCCTAGAACCAAATCAGCTTAAGGGCTAGTCCGCGTTCGCTCGTCGCTACTTACGGAATCT
>NZ_CP025995.1:243851-408851 GCF_003086675.1 Stenotrophomonas sp. ZAC14D2_NAIMI4_7 | reverse complement strand
ATGTCAGACTTTTTCAGCCTGTCAACACCCTCGTTCGATGATCTCGTTCGGCGGTGGTGGGCGCCCTGTTGTCGCTGAAGCCCCTTGGTGGCGACCCCTGCGACGGGGGAGAAGAAGTATGCCCCCATCCACAGAGTTTGTGAAGGGGGTGTGGCGATTTTTTTCAACGGATGTTGCATCCGTTCATGCATCGCGCCCGTGGAGGCATACCGCAAGGAAGAGTCAGGCCGCAACCAGACGCACCCGGGCAAAGGTGCGCTTGCCAACCTGCAGCAGGCCTTCGAAACCCGGCTGCAGCACCTGCTGGCCATCTTCCACTACTTCACCGTCCACCTTCACCGCGCGCTCCTTGAGCTTGCGGTTGGCTTCGGAGTTGCTGGGGGTCAGGCCGGCGGCGGTCAGCAGCGCGGCAATCCGCAGGCCCTCGGCCGGAATGGCCACGTCCTGCAGCGGGAGCTGGGTGATGTCGCCCTGCCCGGTCACCGCCGCTTCCCAACCGGCAATGGCCTGCTCGGCCGCAGCGGCGTCGTGGAAGCGGGTGGCCAGTTCACGGGCCAGGCGCAGCTTCACCACCCGCGGGTTCAGGGTGCCGGCGGCGACCTGTTCACGCAGCGACACTGCCTCGGCCTGGCTGATGTCGAAGGACAGCAGCTCGATCCAGCGCCACATCAGGGCGTCGTCGACCTTCATGGCCTTGGTGACGATGTCGATGGCCGGCTCGCTGATACCAATATAGTTGCCCAGCGACTTGGACATCTTGTTGACCCCGTCCAGGCCTTCCAGCAACGGCATGGTCAGCACCACCTGCGGCTTCTGGCCATGGTGCTCCTGCAGGCCACGGCCCATCAGCAGGTTGAACTTCTGGTCGGTACCACCCAGTTCGACGTCCGCTTCCAGCGCCACCGAGTCGTAGCCCTGCACCAGCGGGTACAGGAACTCATGGATGGCGATGGACTGCTGGGCCGCATAGCGCTTGGCGAAGTCGTCACGCTCGAGCATGCGGGCCACGGTGTGCTGGCCGGCCAGGCGGATCATGTCGGCCGCGCCCATCTTGCCGAACCACTCGGAATTGAAGCGGACTTCGGTCTTGTCCCGGTCCAGCACCTTGAATACCTGCTCTTCATAGGTGCGGGCGTTGGCCAGCACGTCCTCGCGGCTGAGCGGCTTGCGGGTCAGGCTCTTGCCGGACGGGTCGCCGATCATGCCGGTGAAGTCGCCGATCAGGAAGATGACCTGGTGGCCGAGGTCCTGGAACTGGCGCAGCTTGTTCAGCAGCACGGTGTGGCCCAGGTGCAGGTCGGGGGCGGTGGGGTCGAAGCCTGCCTTCACGCGCAGCGGGCGGCCTTCCTGCAGGCGCGCACGCAGATCCTCGAGCTTCAGGATCTCGTCGGCTCCGCGGCCGATCAGGGCAAGGGCTTCTTCAATCGAGGACACGTGACTACTCCCGGCAGTGCCGTTTCTTATGTGGGGTGTTAACGCCAAGTTAACCCGATTGGCTTCACAAAAGCCAATAGGCACAAGGGTTTGACGCGGTTTTCTCAGGTGTCTATGGTAACCGCCGAACAGGCCCGCGCTCCCGGGCCAGCCAGGAAAACACCGCTGATGCACAATTCCGACCAAGGGCGCGCACGCAAGCAGCGCTTCCAGGAACGACTCCACGTCCTGCACGACAACGCCCTGCACCGGAAGCTCAGGCAACACCTTCCCGCCGCTTTCAACGAGCGCTGGACCCGCCGCCACTGGATGCACGCGAGCCTGTTCGCAACCATTGGCGCGCTGGTGGCGACCATTGTTCCCGGCTTTTCGCACACTATTGATGCGCCCTACGCCGACAGCCACACCAGCCTGGCCCTTCCGCTGCCGCCGCTTGCGCAGGCGCGCCAGCAGCAGACCCCCGGCGACAGCTGGCAGGTGCTGCGGGTGCAGCGCGGCCAGACCCTGAGCGAACTGTTCGACCAGGCCGGCATTCCGGCCAGCACCCTGCACCGGGTGCTGGACCATCCCGGCGCGCGCGATTCGCTGACCAAGCTGCGCCCGGGCGCCGAGATCGCCTTCGACATGCCGCTGTCGGGCGACCTGCGCAGCATCCGCTTCGACCGCGATGGCGAGCACCGGGTGGAGCTGAGCCTGGCCGGCAATGACATCAAGGAAAAGGTGACCCAGCGCGAGACGTCCACGCGCACGGTGGTCACCAGTGGCGAGATCACCAGTTCGCTGTATGCCGCGGCACGCCGTGCCGGGCTGTCGCCGTCGGCGATCGCGACGATGACCGACGACATCTTCAAGTACGACATCGATTTCTCGAAGGACCTGCAGCCGGGCGACCGCTTCAGCGTGGTGATGGACGAGACCTGGCGCGAAGGCGAGAAGGTCGACACCAGCAAGATCCTGGCGGCCACCTTCACCACCGGCGGCAAGACCTATTCGGGCTTCCGCTTCGAGCGCAACGGCAAGTCGGAGTACTACGACATCAACGGCCGTTCGCTGAAGAAGAGCTTCATCCGCATGCCGATTCCCTTCGCGCGCCTGAGCTCGACCTTCGGGGCGCGCAAGCACCCGGTGCTGGGCAAGATGCGCATGCACAAGGGCGTGGACTACGCCGCCCGCACCGGCACCCCGATCATGGCCGCCGGTGATGCACGTGTGCAGTTCGTGGGCGTGCAGCGTGGCTACGGCAACGTGGTGATCCTGGACCATGGCCGCGGCCACACCACCCTGTACGGGCACATGTCGCGCTTTGCCGGCATCAAGAACGGCCAGCGCGTGGCCCAGGGCACGGTGATCGGCTACGTGGGCTCCACCGGCCTGGCCACCGGCCCGCACCTGCACTACGAATTCCGCGTGAATGGCCAGCACCGCAACCCGCTGACGGTGACCATGCCGCCGCCGGAACCGCTGAAGGGCGCCGAGCTGGTGGCCTTCCGCGCGCAGACCGCACCGGCCATGGCGCGTATCCAGGGCATGGAAAAGCTGATCTACGCCGAGGCCAGCCCGGCCCCCGCCAGCCGCGAGGCCGATGCCACCGAGGTGGCCAGCGCCAAGGACGCCAAGGCGCCGGCCCGCAAGCGCGGCTGAGCCCCTGCGTTGACGAACAAGGACGTGGCAGCACAAGCTTGCCACGTCCTTTTTTTATGCCCGCCATGAACGCCGCCGCCGACTCGAACGCCCCCCTGTACCTTGGCCTGATGTCGGGCACCAGCGCCGATGGCATCGACGCCGCCCTGGTGCAGTTCCCCGCTGCCGGCGGCTGCCACTTCGTGCACGGGCTGACCGCGCGGTGGGAACCGGTGCTGCGTGCCCGGCTGGTCGCGCTGGGCGAAGGCGGCCCGCTGCAGTCGCTGGAAGAGCTGGGCGAATTGGATGCGCGGATCGCAATCGCCTTCGCCGGCGCGGCCAACCAACTGCTGGACGAGGCTGGGGTGGATCGTGCGCAGGTGCGGGCGATCGGCTCGCACGGGCAGACCGTGCGCCACCGGCCGCTGGCCGACCCGGCCTTCACCGTGCAGCTGGGCGATGGCAACCGGATTGCCGAGCTGACCGGCATCACCACCGTGTGCGACTTCCGCCGCCGCGACGTGGCGGCCGGCGGCCATGGCGCGCCGCTGATGCCCGCGTTCCACCTGGCCATGCTGGGCGCTGCCGATGAAGACCGCGCGGTGTTGAACCTGGGCGGAATCGGCAACCTGACCCTGATTCCCCAACAGGGCGCGGTGCGCGGCTTCGACACCGGCCCGGCCAATGCACTGATGGATGCGTGGTGCCAGCGCCACACCGGCCGCAGCTTCGACGCCGATGGCGCGTTTGCCGCCAGTGGTGCGGTGGATGACAGCCTGCTGGCCGCCTGGCGGGCCGACCCGTGGTTCGATCTGCCGCCGCCCAAGAGCACCGGGCGCGAACAGTTCCACCTGGCTTGGGCCGAAGCGCACATGGGCGAGGGCCAGTTCAGTGCCGCCGATGTGCAGGCCACCCTGCTGGAGCTGACCGCGATGACCGTGGCCGATGCGCTGCTGGCGCAGCAGCCGGGCACGCGGCGGGTGCTGGTCTGCGGTGGCGGTGTACACAACGCACAGCTGATGCGGCGGTTGGCCGCGCGGCTGCCGGGCGTGCAGGTTGTATCCAGCGCGCGGCATGGGCTGGACCCGGAATACGTGGAAGCAATGGGTTTTGCCTGGCTGGCCCAGCGCACGATGGAGGGGTTGCCGGGCAACCTGCCGGCGGTGACCGGGGCGCAGGGTCCGCGGATCCTGGGGGCGATCCACCTGGCGTGAGGTGGGTGGCATCCGCCGGGGACGGCAGTCGAGCATGGATCGACTCTACAAGGGCGCTAATCGAAGCCCTGGCCGGCGGGCATGGCCTGCAGCGCGGCGATGGCCGCCGACAGCGCATCCACTTCGGGATCGCCAAAGCCCGAGCGCACTTCCAGTTCACTGCTCAACAGCCCCTGCTCCAGCACCGCCTGGCAGGTCTGTTCGTGGGTCCAGCCGCGCGCGACCGCCACCCGCCGGATACGTTCCAGCAGCAGCGGATCGACGTCGCGCAGCACTATGTCGGCCATGCTCACTCCCCGTTCGCAAGGCACCGCCCCCCCGGCGCACGTGGCGATCATCCCGCAGCCGGGGCGTGCAGGCAATCAGGGGGCGGCCGGCGGCCCGCGATCCAGGATGCGCGGCCACAGCCAGGCCAGCAGCAGCAGGGTCGGTACCACGGTGACCGCGCTGAGCATGAAGAAGGTGCTGTATGAGCTGGCTTCGACGATGTAACCGGACACGCCACCGACGAACTTGCCCGGCAGGTTGGCCAGCGACACCAGCAGCGCGTACTGGGTGGCGGTGAAGTTGCGGTCGGTGAGCGAGGACATGAAGGCCACCAGCACGGTGCCGGCGAAGCCCTGGAACAGGTTGTCGGCGCTGAGCGCGGCATAGAACGCCCACAGCTGGCCGGGGTTGTGCGCCATCAGCAGGAAGGCCAGGTTGGACAGGGCCACACCCAGCGCGGCCACCAGCAGCATGCGACGGAAACCGAACGCGGCCACCGCGATACCGCCGAGAAAGGCGCCGCCAATGCCCATCCACACACCGAACAGCTTGGACACGGTGGCGATGTCGGCCTTGTCGAAGCCCGAATCCAGATAGAACGGGCCGGCCATGACCCCGATCACCTGGTCGGGGAACTTGAACAGGCCGACGAAGGCCAGCAGCCCCAGTGCCAGGGCGATGCCGTTGCGGCTGAAGAAGCTGGTGATCGGCTGTACGAAGGCTTCGGCCACGTCGATGCGGCGCTGCACCGCGTTGGCCGGGCGATCGGGCTCGCGGCAGAACAGGGTGGCCAGGATCGGCAGCAGCATCAGCGCGGCCATGGCCAGGTAGGCCACGATCCAGCCTTCGAACTGGGCCAGGTACAGCGCACCGGCGCCGGCCAGGATCAGGCCGATGCGGTAGCCCAGCGTATAAGTGGCCGCCAGGGCCGCCTGCGCGGTCTGCGGGGCGATCTCGATGCGGTAGGCATCGACCACCGAATCCTGGGTGGCGCCGGCAAAGGACGCGGCCAGCACCCAGCCGACCAGCGGCCACACGCCCTGTTCGGGGCGCACGAAGGCCAGCGCTACCAGGCCGACCAGCACCGCCACCTGCGACACCAGCAGCCAGGAGCGGCGACGGCCGAGCCGGCCCAGCAGCGGGAAGGCGTACCGGTCCAGCAGCGGTGCCCACACGAACTTCAGCAGGTAGAAGAAGCTGGCCAGGCTGATCAGGCCGATGCTGCCCAGGTCCAGGCCGACATCGCGCAGGCGGGTGGACAGGGTCTGCGAGGCGATCAGCAGGAACGGCAGGCCGCTGCCGAAGCCCAGCAGGGCCATGGTCAGCGCCGACGGCGTGCCGAAGGCGCGCTTGATGCCGGCCCAACCCTTGTAGCTGGGCGCCGCAGCGGCCTCGGTCACAGGTCGTAGTCCACGGTGAACGGGGCGTGGTCGGAGAAACGCTCGTCGCGGTAGATCGAGCAGCTGCGCAGGCGGTCACGCAGGCCCGCGGTGATGAACTGGTAATCGATGCGCCAACCGACGTTGTTGGCGCGGGCCGCGCCCCGGTTGCTCCACCAGGTGTAATCCTCGCCGGTGGGGTTGAGCAGGCGGTAAGCATCGGCCCAGCCGCGGCCGGAAGCGACATCGGTGGCCTGGCCATGGTCGGCGCACAGGGCGTTCAGCCAGTCGCGCTCTTCGGGCAGGCAGCCGGAATTCTTCTGGTTGGATTTCCAGTTCTTGATGTCCAGCGCCGACCGGACGATGTTCCAGTCGCCACACAGCACGTAGTCGCGGCCACTGCGCGCCCACTCTTCCAGGATCGGCCGCAGCCACTCCATCACTTCGAACTTGAAGCCCTGGCGCAGGTCGCCCGAGCTGCCGGAGGGAATATAGAAGGAGACCACGCTGAGATTGCCGAAGCGGGCCTCGATGTAGCGGCCTTCGTCGTCGAACGGGGCCCAGCCCAGCGAGGTGATGACCTGGTCGGGCTCGCGCTTGCTGTAGATGGCCACGCCGCTGTAGCCCTTCTTGGTGATGGCATCGCGGTAGAAGCAGTGGTGGCCATCGGGGCGGAACATCGGGTCGGTCAGCTGGTCTTCCTGCGCCTTGGTTTCCTGGATGCACAGAACGTCGGCGTCCTGGGCGCGGAACCAGTCGAGGAAGCCCTTGGTGGCGGCCGAACGGATGCCATTGGCGTTGAAGCTGATGATGCGCATGCAGAAGAACCTACGGCGGGAAACCGGGCAAGCATACCGGTTGGCCATGGGGCTGCGCAGTCCGCCGGCGCCCCCCGGGCGGGCCTTCACGGCGGGCCGGACGAGCGCGAAAGGCCCAGCTGGATTAGGATTTATGCTCCAAATGATGATGAACAGAGTTTTGATGAGCGACCATCGCCACCGTTTCCTGCAGCTGGCCCTGACCGCCGACGCCCTGCGCTTCGGCCAGTTCACCCTGAAGTCCGGCCGCCTGAGCCCCTATTTCTTCAATGCCGGCCGGTTCGATTCCGGCTCGCTGCTGGCCCAGCTGGGCGCCTGCTACGCCGATGCCATCGACGCCAGCGGGATCAAGTACGACGTGGTCTTCGGCCCGGCCTACAAGGGCATTCCGCTGGCCACCGCGATGGCCTGCGAACTGGCCCAGCGCGGCCGCGACCTGCCGCTGTCGTTCAACCGCAAGGAAGTGAAGGACCACGGTGAAGGCGGCCAGCTGATCGGTGCCGACCTGACCGGCAAGCGCGTGCTGATCGTGGACGATGTGATCACCGCCGGCACCGCGATCCGCGAAGCCATGGCCATCATCCGCGCCGCCGGTGGCACCCCGGCCGGCATCGTGGTGGCCCTGGACCGCCAGGAGATCGCCTCGGAAGCCGACCACCGTTCGGCCGCGCAGGCCGTGGCCGAGGAAGCCGGCATTCCGGTGATCGCGGTGGCCACCCTGGCCGACCTGCTTGATTTCGCCTCCGGAAACCCGGAACTTGTGGGCTACCGGCAGCCGCTGGAAGCCTATCGGGCCCAGTACGGCGTCCGCTCCGCACGCTGACCCAGGGGAAGGTCGCATGTTCCGAGTTCCTGCCATTGTTGCCGCCAGCCTGCTGCTGGCGGTTCCGGCTACCGCCCTGGCGCAGTCCAGCGGCAAGGCGGAAAAGAAGCTGTACTGCTGGAACCAGGGCAAGGAACGGATCTGCAGCGATGCGCTGCCGGCCGACGCGGTGAACAACGCGCGTGAGGAATTCAACGTGAACAGCGGCCTGCGCAATGCCCAGGTCGAGCGCGCGTTGAACGATGAGGAACGTGCCGCCGCGTCCACGGCGGCGGCGCAGACCCAGCTGGACAAGATGGCCGAGCTGACCCGCCAGCGCACCGAGCAGGCCATGCTGGTGACCTATTCCGACGAAGACGCGCTGCGGCGCGTGTTCAGCGAACGCCAGGAAGTGCTGGACAACAACCTGAAGACCGCCCGCTACAACGTGGCCAGCCTGCGTGATTCGCTGGTGGCGCTGCTGGGCGCGGCCGGTGATCGCGAACTGGCCGGCGCCGCGGTGGCCGACAAGCAGGCCGACCTGATCCGCCAGCGGCATGCGCAGCTGCGCTCGCAGCAGCGCCTGCAGGCCAGTTTCGAGCAGCAACAGGTGGCGCTGAAGGCCGAGATCGAAACCACCCTGCAGCGCTACCGTGAACTGAAAGGGCTGGCGCCCGCAGGCTGAAGCGCGGTGCGGCCCCGACGGCCGCGCGCCCACCGGTGATCATGACAGCGGCTCGAACCCCTGATGCGCGTACCCGCCAGGCCGATGCGCTGGTGCACGGCCTGCAGCGCGAAGCCGGCGGAAAGCTGACCGTTTTCCTCGGCGCAGCGCCGGGCGTGGGCAAGACCTACGCCATGCTGGCCCGTGCACAGGAACAGCGCCGCCGCGGCGTGGACCTGGTGGTGGGGCTGGTGGAAACCCACGGCCGCGCCGAAACCCAGGCCCTGCTGGACGGCCTGCCGCAGCTGCCACTGAAGGACGTGGACTACCGCGGCCACGCCTTGCACGAGATGGACCTGGATGCGCTGCTGGCACGCCGGCCGGCGCTGGCGCTGGTGGATGAACTGGCCCATCGCAACGTGCCCGGCAGCCGCCACGAACGGCGCTGGCAGGATGTGATGGAGCTGCTGGATGCCGGCATCGACGTCTGGACCACGGTGAACATCCAACACCTGGAAAGCCTGAACGATGTGGTGATGCGGATCACCGGTGTGCGGGTGAGCGAGACCGTGCCCGACGTGGTGCTGGACCGCCTGCACGACATCGTGCTGGTGGACCTGCCGCCGCGCGAACTGATCGCGCGCCTGCAGCAGGGCAAGGTGTACGTACCCGAGCAGGCCGCGCAGGCACTGCAGGCGTTCTTTTCACCGGCCAACCTGACCGCGCTGCGCGAACTGGCCATGCAGGAAGCCGCCGACCGCGTGGACAGCAGCCTGCGCGAGACCCGGGCCGCGCGTGGCGAGGTGAACCTGCCGTTGCGCCGCGGCGTGCTGGTGGCCATTGATGGCGGTGGCCAGAGCGAATACCTGGTGCGGGTGGCGCGGCGCATTGCCGAACGCCGCGACGCACCGTGGACGGTGGTGACCGTGCAGGGCCGGCGCCAGGACGATGCCACCCGCCGCGAGATCGATGCGGCATTCGCGCTGGCACGGCGCCTGGGTGGCGAGGCCGAGCTGCTGCACGGTTCCAGCATTGCCGATGCCCTGCTGGACCATGCCGCGCACAATGGCATTTCGACGCTGGTGCTGGGCCGTACCCGCGAACGTCCGTTGGCCCGCATGTTCAACCGCACCCTGACCCAGCAGCTGATCCAGCGCGGGGCACATTACGAGATCACCATCATCAGCACGCCGCAGGCCCGCGCCCGTTCGCGCCGCGAAGGCCTGCTGCCGCCGATGCGCGGCATCAGCTACGAGCCGGTGCAGGCGCTGGTTGCCACCGCGCTGGCCTGCGCGGTGGCGTGGCTGGGCGAACGCTGGGTGGGCATGGCCGACCTGTCGATGGTGTTCATCGTGGCGGTGGTGCTGGTGGCCGCGCGTACCCGCGCCAGCGTGGCCGCGATGGCCGCGATCCTGTGCTTCCTGGCCTACAACTTCCTGTTCATCGCGCCGCGCTTCACCTTCGCCATCAGCGCGCGGCAAGGGGTGATCACCGTCTTCCTGTTCCTGGCCGCAGCGCTGGTGGCCGGGCGCCTGGCATCGCGGCTGCGCATGCAGGTGATTGCCCTGCGCGCGGCCAACCGCCACGCACGGGCACGCCAGCAGCTGGGCCGGCAGCTTGCCAGCGCGGCCGGGCCGGGCGAGGTGGCGCAGGCCGGGCGCCAGGCCCTGCAGCAGGCGCTGGATGTGCCGGCATGGCTGCGCATTGGCACCGACACTGCCACCGGCGGCCGCGTGCTGCCTGGCGACACCGACCTGGCGGCGGCCGACTGGGCGCAGCGCCACGGCCAGCCCGGTGGCCGCTTCACCGATACGCTGGCCGGTGCCCAATGGTGGTTCCTGCCGCTGCTGGATGGCGATGCCCGCGCCCTTGGCGTGGCCGGCCTGTACCTGCCCGACACCCGTCTGTTGCCCGAGCAGCGGCAACTGGCCGAAGCCATGGTGGATGACATCGCCCAGGCCGTGCTGCGCACGCGCCTGGTGGCCGAGCTGGAACAGGCCCACGTAAGCAACGAGACCGAGCGGCTGCGCTCTGCCCTGCTGTCTTCGGTATCGCACGACCTGCGCTCGCCGCTGGCGGCGATGATCGGCTCGGCCGACAGCCTGGCCAGCTATGGCGATGCGATGGACGGCGCCGACCGGAGGGCCCTGCTGGACACCATCCAGGTGGAGGGCGAACGGCTGGACCGCTACATCCAGAACCTGCTGGACATGACCCGCCTGGGCCATGACGGGCTGCAGATCAACCGCGACTGGATCGGCGTGGACGAGCTGATCGGTTCGGCGGCGCGGCGCCTGCAGCGCTACCAGCCGCAGGTGCGCCTGCAGCTGGACATTCCGGCCGCGCTGGCGCCGATCTGGGTACACCCGGCGCTGGTGGAACAGGCCGTGTTCAACGTGATGGAGAACGCGGCGAAGTTCTCGCCCCCCGGCGCCGCCGTGCAGGTGCAGGCACGGTTGGCCGACGGCCAGCTGCAGATCGACGTGATCGATGCCGGCCCGGGTATTCCCGATGACGAACGCGCGCGCATCTTCGACATGTTCTACAGCGTGGAACGCGGCGACCGCGGCCGCCATGGCACCGGCCTGGGCCTGACCATCTGCCAGGGCATGATCGGCGCCCACGGCGGCAGCGTGCAGGCGCTGCCCGGGCGCGACGGCCGCGGTACCCTGATCCGCATCACCCTGCCCTTGCTGAAACCTGCTGACCACCATGAGCCCGATGCCGACTGACGCCAGCGTGCCGGCCGCACGCGTGCTGGTGATCGACGATGAAACCCAGATCCGCCGTTTCCTGGACATCAGCCTGCGTGCGCAGGGTTACCAGGTGCGGCAGGCCGCCAGCGGCGAGGAGGGCCTGCAACTGGCGGCCAGCGAGGACATGGATCTGGTGATCCTGGATATCGGCCTGCCGGACATGGAAGGGCACGAGGTGCTGCAGCAGCTGCGGCAGTGGAGCCAGGTGCCGGTGATCATGCTGACCGTGCGCGCCGGCGAGGCCGAGAAGGTGCGGGCGCTGGACAACGGCGCCAACGACTACGTGACCAAGCCGTTCGGCACCCAGGAACTGATGGCGCGGGTCCGCGCAGTGCTGCGCACGCGCAGCGTGCCCAGCGATGGCGCGCCGCCGGTGTTCGATGATGGCCACCTGCATGTGGACCTGGTGCGCCGCGAAGTGGCGCTGGACGGCGAGCCGGTGGCCTTGACCCGCAAGGAGTACGCGCTGCTGTCGCTGCTGCTGCGCAATGCCGGGCGGGTGGTGACCCAGCCGCAGATCCTGCAGGAGATCTGGGGCCCCACGCACCAGCACGACACCCACTACCTGCGGATCCTGGTGGGCAAGCTGCGGCACAAGCTGGGCGATTCGGCGCTGGATTCGCGTTACCTGTTCACCGAACCAGGCGTGGGGCTGAGGTTCAAGGGGTGAGGCGTGCCGACCAAGGTCGGCACCTACCAGGTAGATACACGCCATGCGTGGATGGGCCGGCCCCCAGGTTCGATCAGAACCCCAGCGGGGTGTCGCCCAGTACCGTCTGCAGCTGGCTGCGGAACAACGCCTGGATGCGTTCCAGCGCGGCTTCGTCGTTGCCTTCAAAGCGCAGCACCAGCACCGGGGTGGTGTTGGATGCACGTACCAGACCCCAGCCGTCGGGGAAGTCCACGCGCAGGCCATCGATGGTGGACAGGCGCCCGCCCGTGTAGGGCGACTCCGCCGACTGCGCCGCATCGACCAGCATCGCCACCAGCGCGTGCGGCGTGCCATCGGCCACCGGCACCTTCAGTTCCGGCGTGGCTACGGTTTCGGGCAGCTCGGCCAGCACCTCGTCCGGGGTTTCCTCGCGCTGGGCCAGGATTTCCAGCAGGCGCGCGGCAGCGTACAGGCCATCGTCGAAACCGAACCAGCGTTCCTTGAAGAAGAAGTGACCGCTCATCTCGCCGGCCAGTTCGGCGTCGGTCTCGCGCATCTTGGCCTTCATCAGCGAATGCCCGGTCTTCCACATCAACGGGCTGCCGCCATTGCGCAGCACGTGATCGGACAGCTTGCCGGTGCATTTCACGTCGTAGATGACCATCGCGCCGGGGTTGCGCATCAGCACATCGGCGGCAAACAGCATCAACAGGCGGTCGGCGTAGATGATACGGCCTTCGCCGGTGACCACGCCCAGGCGGTCGCCATCGCCATCGAAGGCCACGCCCAGGTCGGCACCGAAGCGCTTGACCGTCTGCACCAGGTCTTCCAGGTTGGCCGGCTCGCTCGGATCGGGGTGATGGTTGGGGAAACTGCCATCGACATCGCAGTAAAGCGGAATGACCTCGGCGCCGATGGCTTCCAGCAACTGCGGGGCGAACGCACCGGCCACGCCGTTGCCGGCGTCGGCGACGACCTTCAGCGGACGGTCCAGCTGGACGTCGTCGGCGATGCGCTGGATGTAGTCGGCTGCGACGTCGCGCTGCTGGTAGTCGCCCGGGGTGGCGGCCTGCTGCAGGCGGCCTTCGCTGATGCGCTGGTAGAGATCAGTGATCGCATCGCCGGACAGGGTTTCACCGCCGATGACGATCTTGAAGCCGTTGTACTCGGGCGGGTTGTGGCTGCCGGTCACGGCCACGCAGGTACCGGTGCGCAGGTGGAAGGCGGCGAAATAGACCACCGGCGTGGCGGCCAGGCCGATATCGATGACCGAGCAGCCGGCGCGGCGCAGGCCCTCGGCCAGGGCGGCGGCCAGTTCCGGGCCGGACAGGCGCCCATCCCGGCCGATCACCACCTCGCGCAGGCCCTGTTCCAGCGCCACGGTACCGATGGCCTGGCCGATCAGGGCCGCGGTCTTCGGGTTCAGTTCGCTGCCGACCACGCCACGGATGTCGTAGGCGCGGAAGATGCCTGGGGCCAGCGCCACCGGCGGGACCGGCGGCGGCGCCACGGCATCACCTTCATCGCCGCTGGCCAGCAACGGCGGCGGGGCGGACATCTGCAGGCTCTCGCGCAGGGTCGGACCCTGGTCGCCCTCGCTGGCGGCGGTGCGGCGCAGCGGCAGCGATTTCGGCAGGCGGTTGCGACCGACCACCAGCAATACGGCGATGAACAGCAGCAGCAGCGCGACGATGGCGCTGCCCAACGCGCCCAGGCCCAGTGGGCCGGCCTCGATGTTGGGTACCGCCGCGGCCAACCGCAGGGGGGTACCGGCCACCGGGCGCGCCAGCGCCTCGGCGCTCTCGCGCAGGCCGGCATCGCCCTGTGCCACGATGTCATGGCCGCCCTGGCGCAGGGCCAGGAAGCCGTCGGCGGGGGTACGCACCTGGTCCAGCGGCGCGGTCAGGCGCAGCAGCGGCTGGCGCACATAGGCCACGGCCGGGCCGGCGCTGCCCAGCTCGACGGCGGCGGCCAGACCCAGGCGGTTGCCGCCCGCATCGCGCACCACGCGCAGGGCCGGCTTGCCGTCGGCCAGCGCCGATTCCAGCAGGGCCAGCCGCGAGTAACCGAACGCCGGCATGTCGGCATAGGCGGCGGCAAGGTCGGCGCCGAGCACGTCCACCTGCTCCACGCCGGTCCAGCTTTCACGCAGGGCCAGGGCCGCGGCGGCGGCATCGCCAGCGCGCAGCGCCTGCTGCACGCGATCGCTCTGCAGGTGCTTCTGCAACTGCTGCAACTGGCCGGCAGCGGCCTGCTGAAGCCCCTGCACGGCCTGGTCGCGGGCCGTTTCCAGTGCCTCGCCGTTGGCCGCCTGACGCCACTGCTGCACCGCGCTCCAGCCGAACCACCCGGCCAGCAGTACCAGCAGCACACCCAGCAGCGGTGCCCCCCGACCCAACGACTTTGCCTGCTTCGCTTCCCCGTTGCCGCTCATTGATCTCCCCCGTCAACGCACCCCGGTATGGCCGAATCCACCCGTTCCCCGCACGCTGTCGGTGAAAGTATCCACCACCTGCAGGCTGACGCGGGCAATCGGAACGACGACCAGCTGGGCGATGCGATCGCCCGGTTCGATAGTGAAGGCTTCGCGGCCGCGGTTCCAGACGCTGATCAGCAGTGGGCCCTGGTAATCGGCATCGATCAGGCCGGTGCCGTTGCCCAGCACGATGCCGTGGCGGTGGCCCAGGCCCGAACGCGGCAGGATGACCGCGCACAGGCCGGGATCGGCAATATGGATGGCCAGGCCGCTGGGCACCAGCGCGGTATCACCGGGCTGCAGGGTCAATGCGGTTTCCAGCGCCGCGCGCAGGTCCATGCCCGCGCTGGCTTCGGTGGCGTAGGCCGGCAGCGGCCAGCTGTCACCAAAACGCGGGTCGAGCAGCTTCACCTGCAGCGGCTGCGGGGAAAACGTCTGGGTCATGCCGTAAGCCTCCGCGCGATCAGCGCCAGCAGTTGTTCGGCCAGTTCGCGCTTGCTGGTGGCCGGGAATACCTGTTCGCCGTCCTGCCAGAAGGCAGTGGCCGCATTGTTGTCACTTTCGAAGCCGCCGCCGCTGATGCCCACCTGGTTGGCGATCACCAGATCCAGACGCTTGTCGACCAGCTTGCCGCGCGCGTACTTCTCCACATCGTGCGTTTCGGCGGCGAAGCCGACCACCAGCTTCAGGGCCTGGGTCTGCGCAGCCACCTCGGCCAGGATGTCCGGGGTGCGCACCAGCTCGATCACCAGCGACTGGCTGTCGGCGGTCTTCTTCAGCTTCTGCGCGGCCACCTGGCGCGGGGTGTAGTCGGACACGGCGGCGGCACCGATGTAGATGTCCGCCGGCAACGCGTCCAGCACGGCCTGGCGCATCTGCGCGGCCGAGCGCACATCCACGCGCTGCACGCCGGGCGGCGTGGGCAGCTGCACCGGGCCGCTGACCAGCACCACCTGCGCGCCCAACGTGGCGGCCGCTGCGGCCAGGGCGAAGCCCATCTTGCCGCTGCTGCGGTTGCCGACGTAGCGCACCGGGTCGATGTCTTCATAGGTCGGGCCAGCACTGATGAGCAGGCGCAGGCCCTGCAGCGCGCGGGTTTCCGGCGCGGCCTCGACCACCGGCGGTGCCCCCACGGCGGCCAGCGCGGCCACGATGTCGCCCGGTTCGGCCAGCCTGCCGGGGCCCGATTCGCCTTCGGCCAGCGGGCCATCCACCGGGCCGATCACCTGCGCGCCGCGCTGGCGCAGCAGGGCGATGTTGGCCTGGGTGGCCGGGTGCAGCCACATGCGGTGGTTCATGGCCGGGCACACGGTGAGCGGCGCAGTGCTGGCCAGGCACAGCGTGCTGACCAGATCGTCGGCGTGGCCGTGGGCCAGGCGGGCCAGCAGATCGGCGGTGCCGGGGGCGACCACGATACGGTCGGCCCAGCGCGCCAGTTCGATATGGCCCATGGCCTGCTCGGCCGCGCTGTCCCACAGCGTGGTGCGGGTCGGCTGGCCGGACAGTGCCTGGAAGCTGAGCGGGGTGACGAACTGCTGGGCGCCGGCGGTCATCGCCACCTGCACCAGGGCGCCGGCATCACGCAGGCGCCGCACCAGTTCCAGGGCCTTGTACGCGGCGATGCCACCGCCTACGCACAACAGCAGTTTCTGGCCCGCCAGCGCGCGGGCCGGCGCGGGGGAGGCGTTGGGAGAATCAGCCACCTGGAATTCCTGTGCAAACGAGGGCGCTAGCTTACCCGAAGGGCGGTGGCGTCCCGGTGCATGGCGCACATAGCGGGCCGCTATCAGCACATAGGGTTATGACCACATGAAGTTCCGCTTCGACCGTTGTTCGATTCGGAACTTTCCTATACCTGTGCGACCGCGCTGTTTTGCAGAATCATGGGCGGCCACGCCGCGTGTGCCGTCTGTTTTCCCAGGAGCATGCCGTGCACCCGCGCATCATCATTGCCGACGACCACCCGGTGGTCCTGCACGGCATACGCATCGTGCTCGAACGCCACCGTCTGGATGTAGCCGGCGCCGCCTGCGATGGCGCCGGCCTGCTGCGCCTGGTGGGCGAGCGCTGCTGCCATGCCGTGCTGACCGACCTGGCCATGCCCGGCCCCGGCCCGGATGGTCCGGAACTGGTGGCGACACTACGCGAACGGCACCCACAGCTGCCCGTGGTGGTGCTGACCGGCGCGCGACATCCCGGCCTGCTGGATGGGCTGCTGCGTGATGGCGTGCATGGCCTGGTCGACAAGGCCGCCGATTTCGCCGAGCTGCCGCAGGCGCTGCATGCGGCCATGGGCGGGCAGGTGTTCGTTTCCCAGCAGCTGCGCCGGCACCTGCAGTCACGTGACCTGATGTTCCAGCGCGAGCCCTCGCCGTTGTCGGCGCGCGAGCAGGAAGTGATACAGCTGCTGGCCGAGGGTCTGAGCGTGAACGCCATTGCCGACCACAGCGGCCGCAGCGCCAAGACCATCAGCCGGCAGAAGGCCGAAGCCAAGCGCAAGCTGGGCCTGCACAGCAACCAGGAACTGTACGAGTACCTGAAGCGCCAGCGCGATTGAGGGCTTGCCCCACCGCAGGGCGCGGCAAGCGCCGATGCCCGCGACGATCGCGGGCGGCCACGATGGGCCATGACCATCCTCGACTGGCCCGAGAACGAACGCCCCCGCGAAAAGCTGCTGGCCCGCGGCCCGGCCGCACTGTCCGATGCCGAACTGCTCGCCCTGTTCCTGGGCTCGGGCTTCGGCGGACGCGACGCCGTGCAGACCGCGCGCGACCTGCTGCAGGCCCACGGTCCGTTACGGGTGCTGCTGGACCGCCCGCCCGCCGAACTGACCCGCCTGCCCGGGCTGGGCCCTGCGCGCAGTTGTACGTTGGCCGCCGGTCTGGAGCTGGCCCAGCGCTACCTGGCCGCCGAGCTGCAGCAGGGCGACTGCGTGGGCGAAAACCCCAGCGCCGTGGGCCGCTACCTGCAGCACCGGCTGCGCGGCCAGCCCCGGGAAATCTTCATGGCCCTGTTCCTGGACAACCGCCACCGCCTGCTGGCCTGCGAGGAGCTGTTCCACGGCACGATCAATGCCGCCCCGGTCTACCCGCGCGAAGTGGTGCGCCGGGCCCTGCTGCACAACGCCGCAGCGGTCATTCTCAGCCACAACCACCCTTCGGGCGATCCTGAACCGTCGGCCGCCGATACCCGCATCACCCGCGAACTGCAGCAGGCCCTGGCCATGGTGGACGTGCGCCTGCTGGACCACTTCGTGGTGGGCGAAGGGCGCCCGGTGTCGTTTGCTGAACGGGGTCTGCTGCCAAAGGTGAACGCCCGCCTGCCCGGCTGAACCGGCCACGGTGGCAGCCCCGGCCGCAGGGGCCCGGTCAGCGGGTTGACCGGTATCTGCGCTAAAATGGGCGATTCCGCCGCTCATTCTCACAGCAGGCCTCGTGAAAAATCTCCTCCGCGCCCTGATCAACCAAGGCATCGAAGCCTTGCGCGCCAATGGCACCCTGCCCGCCGACACCCTGACGCCGGACTTCGTGGTCGAACGCCCGAAGACCCGCGAGCATGGCGACTTCGCCACCAACGCCGCCATGCTGCTGGCCAAGGCCGCGCGCAGCAACCCGCGCGCCGTGGCGCAGGCGCTGGTGGACGCACTGCCGCGCAGCGAGGACGTCAGCAAGGTCGAGATCGCTGGCCCGGGCTTCATCAATTTCCACCTTGCCCCGGCCGCCTACCAGCGCGAAGCCGCGCTGGTGCTGAAGGAAGCCCACGACTACGGCCGCAACCTGTCCGGCAATGGCCGCACGGTGGGCGTGGAGTATGTGTCGGCCAACCCGACCGGCCCGCTGCATGTCGGCCACGGCCGCGCGGCGGCCATCGGCGACTGCATTGCCCGCGTGCTGGATGCCAACGGCTGGAATGCCAAGCGCGAGTTCTACTACAACGACGCCGGCGTGCAGATCGAAAACCTGGCGCTGTCCACCCAGGCCCGCGTGAAGGGCATCGCCCCCGACCAGGACGGTTGGCCCGAAGGTGGCTACCGCGGTGAATATATTGCCGATGTAGGCCGTGCCTACATGGCCGGCGCCAGCGTGGACCTGGAAGGCACCACCGTGGTCGGCGCCAAGGACCCGGACGACCTGCAGGCCATCCGTCGCTTTGCCGTGGCCTACCTGCGCAACGAGCAGAACCTGGACCTGGCCGCGTTCGGCGTGGATTTCGACATCTACTTCCTGGAAAGCTCGCTGTACGCCGACGGCAAGGTAGCCGAAGCGGTGGCCAAGCTGCAGGCCTCGGGCCACACCTATGAGGAAGGCGGCGCACTGTGGCTGCGCAGCACCGACTTCGGTGACGACAAGGACCGCGTGATGCGCAAGTCCGACGGCACCTTCACTTACTTCGTGCCGGACGTGGCCTACCACCTGTCCAAGTGGCAGCGTGGCTACGAGCGCGCGATCACCGAACTGGGTGCCGACCACCACGGTTCGCTGGCACGCGTGCGCGCCGGCCTGCAGGCCATGGAAGTGGGTATTCCGCAGGGCTGGCCCGAATACGTGCTGCACCAGATGGTGACGGTGATGCGTGGCGGCGAAGAAGTGAAGCTGTCCAAGCGAGCCGGCAGCTACTTCACCCTGCGCGACCTGATCGACGAAGCCGGCCGTGATGCCACCCGTTGGTTCCTGATCGCGCGCAAGCCCGATTCGCAGCTGACCTTCGACATCGACCTGGCCCGCCAGCAGAGCAACGACAACCCGGTGTTCTACGTGCAGTACGCGCATGCACGCGTGTGCAGCCTGCTGCGCCAGGCCCAGGAAAAGGGCATCACCCATTCGCCCAGCGCCGGCCTGGCCGGACTGACCACGCTGGACGACGAAGCCTCGCTGTGGCTGATGGTGGAAATGTCGCGCTACCCGGAAGTGGTGGAATCGGCCGGCACGCTGATGGAACCGCACCTGGTGGCGCAGTACCTGCGCGAACTGGCACACGCCTTCCACACGTGGTATCAGAGCAAGAAGATCCTCGAACTGGATCAGTCCGAGCTGGATGCACGCCTGGCCCTGGCCAACGCGGCACGGCAGGTGCTGGCCAACGGCCTCGACCTCCTGGGCGTCAGCGCCCCGGAAAAAATGTAATTCCCCGGAGAAGCAGTAGACATGGCAGCACGACGCGGCAAGACACAGGCCAGGCGCAACAGCAGCAGCCAGGGCACGCCCGGATGGGTGTGGCTGGTGGCCGGTGTGGCCATTGCCGCCGTGGTGTTTCTGGCGGCGCCCAATCTGTTCAAGGGCGAAGGCGATGGTTTCCTGCGTGCCGGGCCGCAGCCGAACCCGAACGCGCAGCCGGCCCCGGTGGCCGACGCCGATGCCGATGTCGGCAGCCAGCCGGCCACGCCGGCCGCTGCCGCCAAGCCGGCTGAACCGGAAAAGCCGGCCGCCACCCAGTACGACTTCTACACCCTGCTGCCGGGCAAGGAAGTGGAGATGTCCGACGCCGAACTGGCCGCCAGCGCGCGCGCCGAGGAACTGCGCCGGGCCAAGGCCGAGGCGCAGCGCGCGCAGGCGGCACTGGAAGGCAAGCCGGTTCCGGCTGCGCCGGCTGCAACGCCGGCTGCCGCCCCGGCAGCAACGGCCAGCGTGGCCAGCACCGCTGCGGTCACCGCCAGCGAACGCCCGTTGCCGGCGCCGTTGAGTGAACGCCCCGCGGCGGCAGCGGCGACCCCGCCGGCCACCGCACCGGTACGCAGCGAAACCGCGGCGGCGACGTCGGCTGCGGCTGCGGCGACGGCACCGGCAGCCGCCGCTGACAACACGCGCTACATCCTGCAGGCCGGCGCCTTCGGTGCGTCTGGCGATGCCGAAGCGACCAAGGCCAAGCTGGCCATGATGGGGCTGGCCGCACGCGTGGAATCGGCGCAGATCAATGGCAAGACCGTCTACCGCGTGCGCATGGGGCCCTATGGCAGTGCCGGTGAGCTGGCCGAAGCCAAGCAGAAGCTGGATGGCACCGGCCTGCAGGCGATGGCGATCAAGGCGCAGTAAATGAAAAAAGCCGGGCATTGCCCGGCTTTTCTGCTTTTGTAGAGTCGAGCCATGCTCGACTGGCGTTGAATGCAGCGAGAGCAGTCGAGCATGGCTCGACTCTACAAAAAGCTGCGCCCCGGGTCAGCCTTCGCGGGCGACCTGGAAGCCGGCGAACGATTGGCTGACCGGCATCAGCTCCAGGCGATTGATGTTCAGGTGCGGCGGCAGCGTGGCCACCCAGAAGATCTGTTCGGCGATGTCTTCGGCGGTCATCGGGTTGGCGCCGGTGTACAGCTTGTCCGAGGCTGCCTGGTCGCCATGGGTGCGCACCACGGTGAACTCGGTTTCGGCCATGCCCGGCTCGATGGTGGTCACGCGCACGCCGGTGCCGTGCAGGTCCGAACGCAGGCCCAGCGAGAACTGGCTGACGAAGGCCTTGGTGCCGCCGTAGGCGTTGCCGCCAGGGTACGGGTAGACGCCGGCCACCGAAGAAATGTTGATGATCGCGCCCTTGCGCTCCACCAGCAGCGGCAGCAGGCGGTGGGTCAGCGTGACCAGCGCGGTGATGTTGGTGTCGATCATGGTGGTCCAGTCCTGCAGGCTGGCGCTCTGCGCCGGCGCGGTGCCCTGCGCCAGGCCGGCGTTGTTCACCAGCAGATCGATATCACCAAAGGCCGGCGGCAGGGCCAGCAGCGCGGCCTCCATCGCCACCGGATCGCGCACATCGAACACCGCCGCGTGCACCACGTCCTTGCCGTAACGGTCGACCAGCGGCTGCAGGCGCTCACCACGCCGGCCGGTAGCGATCACCTTCCACCCGGCCTGGGCGAAGCGATGGACGGCGGCGGCGCCGAAGCCGGATGTGGCGCCGGTAATCAGGACGGTGCGGGTCATGCAGACAACTCCGTGGGGAACCAGACCCCCATTCTGGCACCGTCGGCCGCCGGCTGCGTTTGCCATATCGGGCCGGGGTGCCCGCCGGGTTGCCCGGGTTGGGGCAGAGCCCGGTGCCCGTGGCACTGGGATCCGACCCCGGGGTCGTTCAGCGCAGGCGGAATACCCGCGCCTTGGGCAGGTCTTCATCGACCTGCAGGAACCAGCGCCCGGCAATGCCCGGTATCACTTCGATCTGCGGCGCCTGCAGCGGTGCGCGCAACGTCATCTGGCCCTTCATGACCTGCCACTGCTGGCCGTTGTCCAGGGTGAACACGGTACCCGGCGCCCAGCCGGCCACCTCGCCCACCAGCCGCGCACTTACCGGGCCCTCTTCCAGCCCCAGGTGCATGGCGGCCGGCGCGGGAACGCCCGCTGGCACGGGCGCGGCGGCGGTGTGGGTCTCCGCGGCCTGGGTCTCGACCTGGCGCAGCGCGCGGTTCAGCGCCTGCAGCTGTGCCGGGCTGAGCCCGATCTCGGCCAGCTGCGCCGCGCTCAGCCGCTGTTCCAGCGGTACGTACGAGGCCTGCGCGCTGGCGCTGAAGCTGCTGGCCAGCAGCAGGGCGGAGAAGACGAACCGGCGCATCGCAAGGACCTGAGCGGGAGAGCGCCCACGATGCTGCAATCCGGTGACAGTCCGGTGACAGCGGCCGGGCCGGTACAATGGGCCATGATCAACAACGATGTCCTGCGCAGCGTGCGCTATTCCCTGGATCTGGGTGACCACCACGTGGTGACCCTGTGCCAGATGGCCGACCCGGCATTCGCCGTGGATAACGAGCAGGTGAAAGCCTGGCTGCTGCGTGAGGATGAGCCCGGCTTCCAGGCGATGAGCGACAGTGCCCTGGCGCATTTCCTGGATGGCCTGATCGTGCACCTGCGCGGCCGCGACGAAAGCCAGCCGCTGCGCCCGGTGGAAACCCGCATCGACAACAACCTGGTGTTGAAGAAGCTGCGCGTGGCTTTCCAGCTGCGCGATGTGGACCTGATGGAGATCTTCGCCAGTGCCGGCTTCCGTGTATCCAAATCGGAAGTGGGTGCGCTGTTCCGCCAGCCCGGCCACACCAACTACCGGCGCTGCCTGGACCAGATGCTGCGCAACTTCCTCAAGGGGCTGAGCCTGCGCCTGCGCGGCTGAGCACGGCCTGCACGAAGGCACGCGCGGCCGGGGTCGGCAGGCGCTGCCAGACCAGATGCACGCGGCGCGTGGGCGTGGGCTGCAGCGGCACCTGCAGCACATGCTGGAAGCCGGCGGCGATCGACACCGGCACGATGCCGATCGCCAGGCCCTGCCGCACGAAGCGTTCCACCAGTTCCATCAGGTTGACCTCGAAGCGCACCGCATGCGGCAGCCCGGCCGCGGCGAAGGCATCGTCGGTCTGGCGCCGCGCACCGGTGCCGCGCGGGAAATCCACCAGCGCTTCGTCCTGCAGATCGGCCAGGGCCAGCCGCCGCCGGCCTGCCAGCCGATGGGCCGGCGCCAGCACCGCCACCAGATCCTCTTCCAGCAGCACCTGCTGGCACACCCCATCCAGCTGCGCCGACGGCGCCAGCCCCACCAGGGCCACGTCCAGCACGCGCGCCTGCACCTGCTCGATCAAGGTCTCGCTCTTGTCCACCCGCAACTGGAATTCCACCTGCGGGTGCGCGTGCTGGAAGGCGGCGAGCAAGGCCACCACGTCGATATCGGTGAGTGACGAGATCTGGCCGATGGCCAGCATGCCGCGCACTTCGCCGCTGACCGCTGCCACGTCGGCGCGCAGGTGGCGCAGGCTGGCCAACACCTGCCGCGCATGCACCAGCAGCGCTTCACCGGCCGCGGTGGTGCGCACCTGGCGCGGCAGGCGCTCGAACAGCGGCGTGCCCAGTTCCTGTTCCAGATGCGCGATCTGGTGGCTCAGCGCCGACTGCACCACGTGGCAGCGCGCGGCGGCACGGGTGAAGTTGCCTTCTTCGGCCAGGGCCACGGCAAACTCAAGCTGCTTCAGGTTCACCCATGTATCTCGATTTCAGATGACAGGGATGATGATGATTCATTTCCATCATGGGCGCAGCAGGCGGACACTGTGCGCCCCTGCACTTGGATCAACGCGTGAGCCCTGCCCTTCCCCCCCTGCACCGCTGGCAGGTGCTGCTGATGTCGGTGGCAACCGGCGTAGTGGTGGCCAGCAACTATTACGCCCAGCCGCTGCTGCATACCATCGCCGATGCCTTCGGCGTGCCGTTCGGGCAGGTGGGCATGGTGGTGACCGCCGCGCAGCTGAGCTATGCCGCCGGCCTGATCCTGCTGGTGCCGCTGGGCGATCTGTTCGAGCGGCGGCGCCTGATCGTGGTGATGAGCCTGCTGTCGGCCGGCGGCCTGGTGATCAGCGCCTGCGCGCCCAGCCTGACCTGGCTGCTGGTGGGCACGACCATCACCGGTCTGTTCTCGGTGGTGGCGCAGGTGCTGGTGCCCTTCGCCGCCACCCTGGCCGCGCCGGAACACCGCGGTCGCGTGGTGGGCACGCTGATGAGCGGCCTGCTGCTGGGCATCCTGCTGGCGCGCACGGTGGCCGGGCTGCTGTCCAGCCTGGGCGACTGGCGCCTGGTCTATGCCATCGCCGCCGGCGTGCTGGTGCTGACCGCCGCCGCGCTGCAGCGCGGCCTGCCACGCTTCCATCACTCGGCCGGGCTGGGCTATTTCGCCCTGCTGCGTTCGATCGGCACGCTGTTCGTGCAGGAGCCGGTGCTGCGCCAGCGCACCCTGCTGGGGGCCTGCAGCTTTGCCATGTTCGCCATCTTCTGGACACCGCTGGCGTTCCTGCTGGCGCAGCCGCCGTACGCCTACAGCGACGCCACCATCGGCCTGTTCGGCCTGGTCGGCGCCGCCGGTACGCTGGCGGCGGGTCTGGCCGGGCGCATGGCTGACCGCGGCCAGGCCGGCCGCGCAACCGCCATCGCACTGCTGATGCTGCTGCTGTCTTGGCTGCCGCTGGGGTTGTCGGCGCATTCTTTGCTGGCGCTGCTGGTGGGCGTGGTGGTGCTGGACCTGGCCGCACAGCTGCTGCATGTCAGCAACCAGAACCTGATCTACGCCCTGCAGCCAGAAGCGCGCAACCGCCTCAACGCCGGTTACATGACCGGCTACTTCATCGGCGGCTCGCTGGGCTCGCTGCTGTCGGCGCAGGTGTACCAGCACTTTGGCTGGACCGGCGTGTGCGTGGCCGGTGCCAGCGTGGCAGTGCTGGCCCTGCTGCTGTGGCTGCCGGGCGCCCTGCGCGCACGCCCGGCCTAGCGGCGGTGCGTGGGCGATGACAGGGAACAGGCGCGCTATCATGGCCGCCTGTTTCCAGGAAGTAGTCGCGTGGACGCCATTCTCACCCCGGTATCGATCGGCGAGCTGATCGACAAGATCACCATTCTCGAGATCAAGGCCGAACGCATCACCGATGCGGCCAAGGTCGCCAACGTGCGCACCGAACTGGACGGTCTGCTGCCGCTGCTGCAGCAGCAGCTGCAGGCACAGCCCGCGCTGCAGGCGCTGAAGGTGCAGCTGAAGGAGATCAACGAGCGCATGTGGGACATCCAGGACCAGCTGCGCGACAAGGAAGCGGCGCAGGTGTTCGACGATGCCTTCGTGCAGTTGGCACGCGGCGTGTACGGCACCAACGGCGAACGCATCGTGGTGAAGAACGAGATCAACCGCGTGGCCGGTTCGGCGCTGGTGGAAGAGAAGCAGTACCAGGGGCAGTAAGCCGGCCTCAGCTGCATTCCAGCAGGTGGCGGATGCGGAACAGTTCGCCATCGCTGCGGATGCCCAGCTTCTGGTAGGCGGTTTTCTTCTGGGTACTGATGGTGCTGGCCGCACGCTGGAAGCGCTGGGCCATTTCGCCGGTGCTGCAGCCCTGCAGCACCAGCCGCAGCACTTCGCGTTCGCGGCGGCTGAGCGGCGCCAGGCTGGGCGCGACCGCAAGCAGGGTGCGCGACCGGCTGAGCTGGACGCGCAGGTCGGGCGGCACGAATCGTCCGCCGCGAGACACCACATCCACCGCGCGCAGCAGCATGTCGGGCGCAGTGGCCTTGGACAGGAAACCGCGCGCACCAGCCTGCATGGCCGTGGTGACCGTGCTGGCGTTGCAATGCGCCGACAGCACCAGCACCGGCAGCTGCGGCCACTGGCGCGACAACCGGCGCAGCAGTGCCATGCCATCGCCCAGATCGCCCAGCGGCAGTGCATCGATCAACAGCAGATCTATGCCGCCGGGCTCGCGGTTCAAGCGCTGCAGCAGTTCGCGCTCATCGGCGTAGCTGCCGCACACCTCCACGCCGCTGTGCTGCCGCAACAGCACTTCCACGCCCAGCCGCAGCACCGGGTGCGGATCCAACAGTGCCAGCCGGCGCGGCCGGTCGGGTAGCAGGGGCGGAAGGACGGGCATCGCTGCATATCCGGCATTTCGGGAATGCCACCGTAGGCCGCCACCGCCCGCTGCGGAATCCAATTCGTTGCAATGCAGCACGCGCACCGCGCCGTGGTCATGCGCGGTTTCGATAGCTGAAACAGAACAGGCCCGGTCAAGACCGGGCCTGTTGATGCGTTGCCGGCGCGATGCGCGCGGCGCGGCGATTACCAGCTGAAGCGCGGGCCGACGGTGTATTCCTTGTCGCCGTGGCGGTTCATCTTCAGTTCGCCGTTCACGCCCCAGTTCTGGTTCAGCTTCACCTGGCCACCCAGGCGGCCGTACCACTGGCCGTCGATGTCCACGCCGTGCTTCTTCGAATAGTCTTCGTAGCCGACCAGGCCATAGACTTCGGCGTGGGCGCCGAAGGCGGTGCGGATACCGGCTTCAGCGCTGTAGCCGTTGAAGTCCAGGCCGTGCTTCTGGTCGAACTTCTGGTAGGCCACGCGGGCGACGAAATCGCTGGACGGTGCGATTTCAACGTTGTAACCGGCGCCGACCTTCCACTGGTCGACCTTGATGTTGGTGTGGTCCACTTCCTGGCGGCTGTATTCACCGAAGGCATGGAAGTTCGGCAGGAAGCCGTAGGAACCCTTGACGCCGTAGCCGTCGGCCTTCACGCCATCAACGTCGGTCTTGGCGTAGTCGGCCTCGGCGTAGTTGTAGGACAGGTTTTCAGCGGCCGAAGCGGTGAACGGCAGGGCAGCGGCCAGAGCCAGGGCAATCAGCGAATTCTTCATGGGGGTACACCTTTACTTTCTTATGGTGTGCAGCAGCGCCAAGGCGCCATCGCATCGGGAATGTAAATTCTCCGTTATTCGACACAACGCTCCCTGAAAACCGCGGTCTTCGCATTGCTGAATTTTCGGGCTTGATTCAGGCAGTTTCTGGCATACGCGCGCGCTGCGTGCACATGCACTGCATTCCAATGGGCGCCTGCGTGTCGATTGCACGCGCACTGATTCGTCGAACCAGCAAGACCGTGCATCCGCCACGGTCCACCACGGAGGCAAGTGATGAGCTACATCGATGGTTTCGTCCTGGCGGTGCCCACCGCCAACAAGGAAAAATTCCTGGCCCACGCCCGCATGGGCGACGTCGTGTTCATCGAATACGGCGCGCTGCGCGTGGTCGAGTGCTGGGGCGACGATGTGCCGCCAGGCAAGACCACTGACTTCTTCGGCGCAGTGAAGGCCACGCCGGATGAGACGGTGGTGTTTTCCTGGATTGAATGGCCCGACAAGGCCACCCGCGATACGGGCATGCAGAAGATGATGGAAGACCCGCGGATGGATCCGTCGAAGAACCCGATGCCCTTCGATGGCGCACGGATGATCTATGGCGGCTTCGTGCCGATCCTGGATCTGTTGCCCTGACTGACCCGACGCGAAGCGCCTCAGCGCGCGCTGGGGTCGTCTTCGCTGGCATGGCCGGCGCCCAGCGCGGCGCCGGCCCCAAGGCCCAGGCCGCCCATGCCGGCGCCCGCTCCACCGCCACCGCCGCCACCACCGCCGCGGCCGCCCTTGGCCTCGCCCTCGCCGCCCCGCGCCTTGTTGCCGCCGGCGCCGCCACTGGCCGGACGGGTTGGGCCCTGCGGTGGAATCTGCAGGTCGGCCGGCACCGGTGCCAGGTCCAGTGCCTGGCGCACGAAGTCACGCAGCGACACCACCAGTTCATGGGTATGCACTGGCCGGCCCTGCGCCAGTTCGGTGGCGGCACGCGCGGCCAGCCGCACCTGTTCGTCGGTGCCCAGCAGCAGGATGTCCGACAACGCCGCCTCCACCGCATCGCGGATGCGCCGCGCACGCTCCGAGCCGGGCTCGGCGCTGCCGCTTTCATGGGCGCGCTGGCGCAGTTCGCGAAGATGGGTGGGGTCCACGCCCAGATCGCCGGTGAACGAGCCGCCCAGCGTCTTGTAGGCAGCCATCAGCGTGCGCAGGCGCTCGTTGATCTGCCGGTTTTCACGCTCGCGGCGCTGCTGCAGGGTCTGCATGACCAACAGGCGGATGCCCACGCCCAGCAAGGTGATCAATACCAGCCCGGCCAGCGTGGACAGCACTCCCTGCCAGGAACTGAAGTCGATACCGCGCATGCGCAGGCCTCCCCGGGAAGACCTGCATGGTGGCCTACTTCAGGTGCAGGGATCGAGAGGATTGCCGCAGGCCACGATCAGCGGGTCGCGGGCGGTGGCCGGCAGCACCGGCATGCGCTCCACCGGTACGCCGAAGGTTGCGGCCAGGGTGGCCGGTGGCAGCGCCGCGCCACACAGGCGGTAGCCGATATCGGCGGGCATCGGCCGGTCGAAGAAGACCAGGAAATGGATGTCCTGCCCCAGTGCTTCGATCTGGTGTGGGTAGGCCGGGGGAATGAAGTACACATCGCCCGGTGACAACAGGTAGGTGTCGGTGCTGCCGTCGGGGTCTAGCACGGTCATGCGCGCATGGCCGCGGTGCACGTAGCCCATTTCGGCGGTATCGGGGTGCCAGTGCGGTTCGCGCATGCCGTCTTCGCCGATCTGCAACGAGTACATGGCCAGATGGCGCAGGGCGGGCCAGAACTGGCTGCGGGCGACCCGTGCGTGGCCATACGGGAAGGTCACCGGTGCCGACTGCGCTTCCACGTCGAAGCGCAGCGGCTGCGCGTGATCGGGCGACGCAGGCGGCAGACCCAGTGGGCGCGGTACCAGGTAGCGGGTGTCGGTATCACGTGGCAGCGCCGCGAAGGCGCTGGCGGGCAGATCGAAGGTATTGCCCAGCACCGCGTCGCTCATCGCGCCGAAGGCCGCCTGCAGCGAGAAATCCTGCGGGTGCGCATGGCTGAAGGCGATGATCAGTTCGGCGCGGCCGGGGCCCAGGTTTTCAATCAAATGCAGTGCACCGCTGGGAACATGGAACATCTGCCCTTCTGACACGACAAACGCAGTGACCTGGTCACCGTTGTCGATCACCTGCACGCGCACCTGGCCCTGGCAGACGTAGGCCAGTTCATCGGCATTGGCATGCCAGTGCGCTTCGCGCATGGCGTCGGCTTCCAGCCGCAGGCGCTTGATCGACAGCCCCTGCAGCAGCGGGAACGCGGTGCCGTCCAGGCGGCGGACTTCGCCCAGCGCACTGGCATGGGCCAGTTCTGCGTGGGCCAGCGAACGGACGTGACGGGACAGGGGCATGGCAGAACCAGACATGATGTTCTCCGTAGGGATCAGGCGATCGTGCTGGGAAGGGCCAGCAGGAAGCAGGTACCGCGGCGTGGCGAGGACTGCACATCCACGAAGCCACCGCTGGCTTCCACCGCGGCGCGCACCTGGGCCAGGCCGAGGCCGCGCCCCGGGCCACGGCTGCTGGCGCCGGGCTCGAACACACGTGCGGCCACCGCCGGATCGATGCCCGGGCCGTTGTCGGCCACGCGCACGATGCCGTAGCGGCCCGGTGTCCGCCCGGGGCCGGCGACCACCAGGGTGCAGGTGTCGGTGCTGATGCGCAGGCGCGCGCCTGGCGCGCAGGCCTCGCGCGCGTTCAGGGCCAGGTTCACCAGCGCACGCTGCAGGGCACTGCGGTCCACCTGCACGCGTCCGGACAGCGCGCACGCATCCAGTTCCAGCTGCAGGGCCGGGGCGATGGCGTGCTGGAGCAGCGGCGCCATTTCCTGCACCAGCTCGGCCAGATCCACGCCATCACTGCTGCACGGGCGCGGAATGTCCTGGCCCAGGAACAGCCGGGCCATGCCGGCACCCTGCTGCAGGGCCTGCCCGGCCACGTCCAGCAGCGCGCTGTCGGCCGGGCCCAGACGGCCGCCCTGCAGCGCCAGCCCGATCGCGGCGGCGGCCGCCTGCAGCACGTTGTTCAGATCATGGCCCAGCATGGCCAGGCGGCTGGCGGGGGACGGTTCGGCGGGGGCCACGGCCAATGGGGTGTGCATTACCGCTCTCCTTGCAATGCGGACGGGTCGGGTGATCAGCGGGTTTCGCGGCAGGCGCCCAGGAACCAGCTGCGGCGTTCGGCCTCGTCGATCCAGGTTTCGATCAGGCTGGTGCTGGCCACGTCGCCGTACGCGCTGCACACGCCATGGGTGGCACGCAGGAAGCCGGCCAGGCGGCGGTTATCGTCGGCCAGTTCGGCCAGCATGTCCTGCGCGGTGACATAGTCGGCATCGTTGTCCAGCAGGCGCTGGATGCGCTGGATGTGGCCGATTGAACGCAGGGTGGTGCCGCCGACCTTGCGCGCGCGCTCGGCAATGGCATCGGTGGTGGCCAGCACCTGCGCGGACTGCTCGTCCAGCATCAGGTGGTAATCGCGGAAGTGCGGACCGCTCATGTGCCAATGGAAGTTCTTCGTCTTCAGGTACAGCGCGAACATGTCGGCCAGCAGCGCGGTCAGCGCCGGGGCCAGATCGGCGGCGGCCTGCGCGCCCAGGTCGTTGCGTACGCGCAGGGCGCTGGAAAAGGTGGGAGCGGTCATGGCGGCGGTTCCAGTGGGGGACGGATCCAGCGTAGGCAGCGCGCGGGCCGGCGCCCATTGCACCTGGGTATCGTCCGGGGCATACCTTGGTTTGCCCGGCCGGCTGCGCACATCCGTGCAAGACGCCGCGCCGGTTCCTTGCCCAGCATGGGCGGGCAAGGGACCGTAGCAGCGGTCTTTCGGCGTGGCCGACAGGCGGCGCCCCACCCTGGCACAGGAGGCCCGATGCCAACGCCGCGCACCCCATCCCCCTGGACCCCGGCACCGCACCCCAGCGGCGGCGGCGACGTGGTGTTCCCGCACCGGATCATTCCCGCGATGGCACTGCGTGCGGTGGCCTGCGTGGTGGTGCTGGCCATCGCCCTGTTCGATACGCTGTCCACGCTGGAAGGCGCGGTGGCGGTGCTGTACGTGCTGCCGGTGCTGCTGGTGGCGCGTACCGGCCGCCGCGGCGACATCATTGCCGTGGCGGTGGCTGGCGCCGGACTGACCCTGTGCGCCTATCTGGATACGCACGGCATCGACCACGTGGGGCCGCAGACCGTGCGCGCACTGGTCAGTCTGGTGGCGATCGCGATCGCGGCCGTGCTGGCCCTGCAGAACCAGCGTTCCATGCGCACCCTGGCCGACCAGGCCGTGCTGCTGGACCTGTCGCACGACATGATCTTCGTGCGCGACCCGGCCGGGGTGATCGGCTTCTGGAACCTGACCGCCGAGCAGGTCTACGGCTGGAGCCGCGAGGAAGCCGCCGGCCAGCCGGCCGACCGCCTGCTGCAGACCCGCTACCCGGCGCCGCGCTCGCAGATTGAAGCGGACCTGCTGCAGCACGACCGCTGGGAAGGCCTGCTGGCGCAGCGCACCCGCGCCGGCCGCACGCTGTGGCTGGAAAGCCGCTGGGTGCTGCAGCGCGATCGCCAGGGGCGGCCGCTGCGGGTGCTGGAAACGCATACCGATGTGAGCGAACGGCAGGCAGCACACGCCGCGCTGGTGCGCAGCGAACAGCGCTACCGGCGCATGTTCGACGGCAGCCGCATCGGCGTGGTGGAACAGGATTGGAGCGAGGTGCAGGCCGAACTGTCGCGGCATGGGGTGGGCGACCGCGCGCAGCTGCAGGCCTATCTGCAGGCATCCCCACAGGCGCTCACCCGCTTCCGGCAACGGGCGCGCCTGGTGGGCCTGAACCCGGCCTTCCGCCGCCTGATCGGCGAAGGCGCACCACCGGCGACGGTCGATGCGGTGTTGGCCGACGACGACCGTACCTTCGCCGCATCGCTGGCTGCCTTCGTTGCCGGCGCGCCGCACTGCGAAGGCGAGACATCCATCGTGCGCGCCGACGGCAGCACGGTGCCGGTGCTGTTCACCATCACTTTCCCCGACCGCCGCGAAGGCGATGGCACGGTGCTGGTGTTCGTGGTCGACATCCACGAGCGCAAGCAGGCCGAGGCCCGCGCGTTGGCCGCGCAGGCCGAACTGGCCCATGCCAGCCGCGTGGCCACCCTGGGTGAACTGACCGCGTCGCTGGCGCACGAAGTGAACCAGCCGCTGATGGCAGTGGTGACCAATGGCGAGGCTGGGCTGCGCTGGCTGCGCCGACCGCAGCCGGAACTGCACGAAGTGGAACTGGCGATCGAGCGCACCATTGCCGAAGGGCGCCGTGCCAGCGGCATCGTGAAGAACGTGCGCGACTTCCTGGGCAAGACACCACCCGCGCACGAAGTGCTGGCCCCGGCCGTGCTGGTGGACGATGCCCTGCGCCTGCTGCAGCATGAGCTGCAGCGCGAGCAGGTGCAGGTACAGGTCGACCAGGTGGCCGCGCTGCCGGACGTGCCGGGCCAGCGCATCCAGCTGCAGCAGGTGCTGGTGAACCTGCTGCTGAATGCCTGCCAGGCCATGAGCGGCCAGCCCGGCGTGCGCACCCTGCACATCGAACTGCAGGCGATCGACGGCCACGTGCGCATCGACGTGAGCGACACCGGCCCGGGCATCGCCGCCGAACACGTGGCGCGCCTGTTCGAGCCCTTCTTCACCACCAAGCCGCAGGGCATGGGCATGGGCCTGCCGATCTGCCGCACCACCGTGGAAGCCCACGGCGGCCAGCTGCAGGTACGCAGCACGCCCGGCACCGGCACCTGCTTTACCCTGCTGCTGGCCACTGCACCGGAGACCGCCTGACATGCATCGTTCCGCGCCCCCACCCGCTGCGCCACCGTTGGTGGTGATCGTGGATGACGATCCGTCCGTGCGCACCTCGCTGGACAGCCTGCTGCGCTCGGTCGGGCTGCAGACGCGGCTGTACGCGGCCCCTGGCGAACTGGGCGCGCAGCCGCTGCCCGATGTGCCCGGCTGCATCGTGCTAGACGTGCGCCTGCAGGGCGTGAGCGGTCTGGATGTGCAGGCCCAGCTGGCCGCCCAGGGCGTGGCCCTGCCGGTGGTGTTCATGACCGGACATGGCGACATTCCGATGACGGTGAAAGCGATGAAAGCCGGCGCGGTGGATTTCCTGGCCAAGCCCTTCCGCGACCAGGACATGCTGGATGCGGTGACCGCGGCCATCGAACGCGACCGCCAGCGCCGCCAGAGCGATGGCGCGCTGGATGGCGTGCGCGCGCACTACGCCACCCTGACCAGCCGCGAGCGCGAGGTGATGGCCCTGGTGGTGTCGGGCCTGATGAACAAGCAGGTGGCCGCCGAACTGCAGTTGAGCGAGATCACGGTGAAGATCCACCGCGGCAACGTGATGCGCAAGATGGGCGTGCGCTCGCTGGCCGAGCTGGTGCGCCAGGCCGAAGCCCTGGGCATCGGCCACTGAGCACAGCCCGCGCCCGGGCCGCTACCCACACCTGCGTATGATGGTGGCGGCCGCGCGGCTGCGGCATAAAGGACACCAGCCAAGTCCGGACCCGTTGCGTCCGGGGTGGCATGAAGGAGTCCCACATGTTTCCGCCCCCCCTCATCGCGATCGTGGACGACGATGCCGGCGTCCGCGCGTCGCTGTCCAGCCTGATGCGCGCGCTGGGCTATGCCGTGCGTGCCTACGCCCACGGCCAGGCGCTGCTGGATGACAGCACGCTGCCCGTGCCGGCCTGCATCATCAGCGATGTGCAGATGCCCGTGCTCGATGGTGAACAACTGCAGGCGCGCCTGCACGCACGTGGCGCCGTACCGCCGATGATCTTCCTGACCGCCTTCCCCACCGCGGCCGTGGAACAGCGCGTGCGTGCCTCCGGCGCGGCGGCGTTCCTGCGCAAGCCGGTGGACGCCGCTGCCCTGGCCGACTGCCTGCAGCGGCTGTTCGGCGAAGGCGATCACACCAAGGTATGCCCCGGCGAACCGAGCGTGTGATGTTGCGCCGAGCACCCCAGGCGTAGCGTGGACCTCGTTCCCACCCACCCCTGAGGAGTTACCCGGATGAGCACTGTCACCACCCCCGATGGCGTCGAGATCTTCTACAAGGACTGGGGCCCGAAGGAGGCCCAGCCGATCGTCTTCCACCATGGCTGGCCGCTGTCCAGCGATGACTGGGACACGCAGATGCTGTTCTTCCTGGCCAAGGGTTTCCGCGTGATCGCCCATGACCGCCGCGGCCACGGCCGTTCGGCGCAGGTGAGCGAAGGCCACGACGTGGACCACTACGCCGCCGATGCCGCGGTGGTCATGCAGCACCTGGACCTGCGCAACGCAGTGCATATCGGCCATTCCACCGGCGGTGGCGAGGTGGCGCGTTACGTGGCCCGCTACGGCCAGCCGCAGGGCCGCGTGGCCAAGGCCGTGCTGGTCAGCGCGGTGCCGCCGATCATGCTGCGCACCGCGGCCTACCCCAAGGGCCTGCCGATCGATGTGTTCGACGGCCTGCGTGCAGCACTGGCGGCCAACCGCTCGCAGTTCTTCCTGGACCTGCCCGGCGGCCCGTTCTACGGCTTCAACCGCGATGGCGCACAGGTCGTTCCCGGCGCCATCCAGAACTGGTGGCGGCAGGGCATGGCCGGCAGTGCCAAGGCTCATTACGAAGGCATCAAGGCCTTCTCCGAAACCGACTTCACCGAAGATCTGAAGGCGATCACCGTGCCGACCCTGGTCCTGCATGGTGACGACGACCAGATCGTGCCGATCGATGCGGCCGCACGTGAGTCGATCAAGCTGCTGGCCAACGGCACGCTGAAGGTCTACCCGGGGTATCCGCACGGCATGCTGACCACCCACGCCGATGTAATCAATCCGGACCTGCTGGCCTTCGTGCAAGGCTGAGGTCTGCCCGCGCGCGGGCACTGCAGCACGCCCGCGCGTTTTTCCGCCAGGAGCCGTGTCATGTCTTCCTCCCCCACTGCGGTCGGCGCCACGCGCGCCGCACCGTTGTTCGCCATGGCCGTGGCCGCCGGCCTGGGCGTGGCCAACATCTACTACAACCAGCCGATGCTGGCGGCCATGGCCCATGACCTGGGCGATGTGCGGGTAAGCAGCTGGATACCTGCGCTCACCCAGCTCGGCTACGCCGCCGGCCTGCTCCTGCTGCTGCCGCTGGGCGACCGCCACGAACGGCGGCGGCTGATCGTGCTGCAGTTCCTGGCGGTGGCGGTGGCCCTGGTGGTGTCGGCGCTGGCGCCGGGGCTGGCCACCTTGGCGATCGGCGCGATCCTGCTGGGGGCGGCCGCCACCGTCGCCCAGCAGATCGTGCCGTTCACTGCGCTGCTGGTGGCGCCGGAGCGCCGCGGTGCGGCCATCGGCACGGTGATGAGCGGCCTGCTGGCCGGCATCCTGCTCAGCCGTACGCTGGCCGGGCTGGTATCGAGCGCCAGCAGTTGGCGCGCCATGTTCTGGCTGGGCGTGCCGCTGGCGCTGGGCGCAGCGCTGCTGATGGCGCGTTCGCTGCCACGGCATGCACCGCCGGGCCACCCGCCCGGTTACGGTGCACTGCTGGGATCGTTGCGCACACTGTGGCGCGACCATCCGCTGCTGCGCCGGGCCACCTGGGCGCAGGCGCTGCTGTTCGCCTCGTTCTCGGTGTTCTGGACCACGCTGTCGCTGCACCTGGCCGCGCCGCCGCTGCAACTGGGTGCTGCCACGGCCGGGCTGTTCGGCATCATCGGCGTGGTGGGCGTGGCGATCGCACCGATGGCCGGGCGCTTGGCCGACCGCCGTGGACCGGCACCGGTGGTGCGGCTGGGTGTGCTGGCCACGCTGGCATCGTGGCTGCTGCTGGGCCTGTGGCCGGGCCTGCCCGGCCTGGTGCTGGGCGTGGTGGTGCTCGACTTCGGCGTGCAGGTGGCGCTGGTCAGCCACCAGCACCAGGTGTACGGCCTGCACCCGGAGTTCAAGAGCCGGCTCAACACGGTCTTCATGACGGGCATGTTCCTGGGCGGGGCGTTCGGCTCGTGGGCCGGCGCGCTGGCCTGGCATCACTTCGGCTGGACCGGCGTGGCGGTGTTCGGCGGTGCCTTGCCGCTGGCCGCGTTGGCGGTGCTGCAGTGGCGGCCGACGGTGCAGCTGGCACGCCACTGACAGGCAAAAAAAAACCCTTCCGCCCGGATCAGGGCGGAAGGGTTGATGGCGCCAGCGCGGATTACTTGCGCTTGGCAGCCTTGCGCACGGCCTTCTTGGCCGGCGCCTTCTTGGCGACAACCTTCTTCGCCGGTGCCTTCTTGGCAGCGACCTTCTTGGCCGCGACCTTCTTCAGCGGTGCAGCCTTCTTGGCCACGGTCTTGCGGGTGGCGGCGACCTTCTTGCCGACAACCTTCTTGGCGGCCGCAGTCTTCTTGGTGGCGACCTTCTTGGTGGCGGCAACCTTCTTGCCGACAGCCTTCCTGGCCACCGCGGTCTTCTTGGTGGCGACCTTCTTGCCGGCCGCAACCTTCTTGCCGACAACCTTCTTCGCAGCCACGGCCTTCTTGCCGGCGACCTTCTTGGCGGCGACGGTCTTCTTGGCCACAGCCTTCTTGGCGGTCGCGACCTTCTTGCCGACAACCTTCTTGGCAGCGGCGGTCTTCTTGGCGACGGTCTTCTTGGCCACGGCAGCCTTCTTGGTGGCGGCCTTCTTCACGGTGGCGACCTTCTTGCCGGCAGCCTTGGTGGCAGCCTTGGTGGTCTTCTTGGCAGCGGCGGCCTTCTTGGTCACGGCCTTGCCGGCAGCCGCCTTCTTCTTGGCCACTTCCTTCTTCAGGGCAGCGGCTTCGGCCTTGGCATTCTTCTTGGCGGTTTCCAGCTTCTTCTTCGCCTTGGCAACGGTCTTGCCAACCGACTTGGCAGCCTTCTCGGCCTTCTTGGCAACGGTCTTTTCGACCTTGGCCACGGCCTTCTTGGCCTTGGCAACGCGGGTACCGGCAGCCTTGGTGGCGCGCTTGACGGTCTTCTTGACCGACTTCACGGCGTCTTCGGCGGCGTGGGCGATGGTCTCGCCGACGTTGGTGGCGGTTTCTTTCACGTTCTCGACGGCGTCGGTCACGACCGACACACCATTACCGTTGCTCATGTTGCCCTCCTGGGGGCCTGGATTGTCAAAACGGGGCGATGCTATACCGACAATCGCCATCGTGGAACGGGTCACGCTTTCGCAATCGCATCCTGTGCGACGGTACTAAGGTAGGCGAACCGGGCCGATGCGCCGTGCAGGATCCGGCAAACCCCTTTTTTTCAGCGGTGCGCGAACATTGCGTGCACGCAGCTGCATGCGCTGGAACGTGCGCCGGCCACGCGTTGCGACGGTTGCGGACAAGCGGCATCGTGCTGCCCATATGCGCGGAACTGCGCAAGTATCGCGCTGTGTCCATGTGTCGCCTGTTGCCTGCATGCGTACCGGCGCGGGTCGCGTACACGCCGCCGGCGCCCTGGTTTTTTCATGGGCCATTTATCCGGATCGCGACACACTCATTCAGCTTGTTCTACCGTATAGGCCTACGGCCCCCCACCCACGCCAACAATTTGACTGCCATGCGACCGCTACCCACCCTGCTCACGCTCGCCATTGCCGCAGCCTTCGGCGGCTTCGTTGCCACCGGCCTCAACGCGCACCTGGACAACCGTGCCGATGCAGCACCGTTGCCGGCCGCACTGCCCACCACCGCGGCGCTGCCGGCATCGGTGGCCGGGCAGGCGGTGCCCTCGCTGGCGCCGATGCTGGAAAAGGCCATGCCTGCGGTGGTCAGCGTCAACACCAAACAGGTGGTGCGCGTACGCAACCCCTTCTTCAACGACCCGTTCTTCCGCCGCCTGTTCCCGGATATTCCGCAGGAACGCATCAACGAATCGCTGGGCTCGGGCGTGATCATCGATGCCAGCGAGGGGCTGGTGCTGACCAACCACCACGTGATCGACAACGCCGACGACGTGCAGGTCACCCTGGCCGACGGACGCACGGTAAAGGCCGAGTTCCTCGGCTCGGACCGCGACACCGATATCGCGCTGATCCGCATTCCGGCGCAGAACCTGACCGACATCAAGCTGGCCGACAGCAACCAGCTGCGGGTGGGTGACTTCGTGGTGGCCATCGGCAACCCGTTCGGTTTCAGCCAGACGGTCACCTCGGGCATCGTCTCGGCGGTCGGCCGCAGCGGCATCCGCGGGCTGGGCTACCAGAACTTCATCCAGACCGATGCGTCCATCAACCCCGGCAATTCCGGTGGCGCGCTGGTCAACCTGCAGGGCCAGCTGGTGGGCATCAACACCGCCAGCTACAACCCGCAGGGCAGCATGGCCGGCAACATCGGCCTGGGCCTGGCCATTCCATCCAACCTGGCCCGCAGCGTGGTGGACCAGCTGGTGAAGCATGGCGTGGTGGTGCGCGGCACGCTGGGCATCGAGAGCCAGAACCTGAGTGCGCAGATCGCCCAGGGCCTGGGGCTTGGCGAAACGCGCGGCGCGCTGGTCACCCGCGTGCTGGCCGGTTCGGCCGGTGCCAGCGCCGGGCTGAAGCCAGGCGACGTGGTGGTGTCGGCCAATGGCCAGCGGGTGGACAGTGCAGAAGCACTGCACAACGTGGAAGGCCTGGCCGCGGTGGGCAGCGTGCTGACCCTGGACGTGCGCCGCGAGGGCAAGCCGCTGCAGATCAAGGCCACGCTGAAAGAGCAGGCACGTGCGGTGACCGGCGACAGCCTGGACCCGCGCCTGGGCGGGGCGACCTTCGTCGATCTGCCCGAATCGCTGCGCCAGTCCGGCGTGGGCGGTGTGCTGGTCAGCGAGGTCAAGCGCGGCAGCCGCGCGGCCAGCAACGGCCTGCAGCAGGGCGACATCATCGCCGAGGCCACGGTGGGTGAATTCGCCGACCTGGCCAGCTGGCGCGCCAATTTCCAGCAGCGCCCGCCCACCCTGGTGCTGCGCATCCTGCGCAACAATGGCCAGCAGCAGGGCCAGTTGGTGATGCGCTGATCGCCCCGCCGTAACACCCCCTATACCCGGCCGATGCTATTGCTACCCGTCCCATCGGCCGAACATCCGTTCGTCCCCCCATCGCAACAGGAGTGATTCGATGAGCCCCACCAATACCGAGAACCTGAAGGAACACCTGGGTGAAGCCGGTTCCCACCTGAAGCAGGCCGCCAGCGCTGCCGGCGGTGCGATCAAGGGTGCAACCGGCGCCGCCGGTGACGAACTGCGCATCGGCAAGGCCAACGTGAAGGCCGAACTGTCCGACAGCGCGCTGTCCGGCCTGGCCGCTGCCGAGTTCGGCGGTGCCGCCGCCAAGGAACAGGTCGATGCACTGATGGACAAGGGCAAGGATCTGGTGGACAGCGCCGCCGAGCTGATCCGTGAACGTCCGCTGGCCTCGTTCGGCGTTGCCTTCGCCGCCGGCTGGCTGATCGCCAAGCTGGCCAGCAGCAACAACAAGTAAGCCGCGTGAGCGAAGACACCACGCAGGCTCCCGATCCGGCGGCGACCCCGCCGCTGGACGAGAGCATCCGCCAGGTCGGCGCGGCCGGCAAAGCCGCCGCCGATTCGGCCAAGCACTCGCTGCGTTCGCTGCGGCGCCTGGCCTCGGCCGACTTCGCCCTGGCCCGCAGTGCGTTTGGCCGTGCGCTGGCGTGGGCCGGGGTCGGCATCGTGTTCGGTGCCTCGGCCTGGCTGCTGATGGCGGCCACCCTCATCGCCCTGCTGCAGAGCTGGGGCCTGAGCTGGCTGCAGGCACTGCTGATCACCTCCCTGCTCAGCCTGGCTGTTACCGGCTACGCGATCTGGCGGGTGTCCTACTTCTTCCACCACACCGGCATGCATGCCACCCGGCGTCAGCTGTCACGCCTGGGCCTGTTCGATGAGCCCAGCGAGGAAGACCCGGACGCCGATGTGCAGATTCCGGAGGGCAAGCCATGAAATTCGGCGCACTGCAGCGGCGGGTGAAGCGCTGCGAACAGGTGGTGGCCGTGCGCATGGCCGAAACCCAGGACAACTGGGGCGTGCTCAGCCAGGTCTGGCGCCGCGGCTGGTCGCCGTTGCGCATCGTGGTGGTCGGCCTGGCCGGCGGCTTCGTGGCCGGCAAGCTGGAAGTGCCGGGCAAGGTGAATGGCGCGCGCTGGCTGCAGATGATCGGCTCGGTGTCCAACCTGATGGCCAGTGGCCAGGCGGCGTTCGCCGCGGCGATGGCGGCCCATGCCGCCGATACCGCCGACGAGGCCGCCGATACCGCAGATGCCGCTGCCGACGCCGCGGCGGATACGGCAGCCGGGCAGGCCACGCCACGGCCGGCGCCTGCGGCCGCCCCTGCCCCGGCAGCGCCGCGTGCGGCCGAGGAGCTGCGCGTGCCGCAGCCGGCCGAGGCCGCTACCGACGTCTCTGAACGTTGACACCGTGAACCCGCCGCGTTGATCGCGGCGGGACGATAATGCGCTTCCCTTCCCGGTCGGTGCGCCGATGAGCGAGCCCCTGTTGTCCCCCTCTTCGCCCGCGCCCGCGCCCGATGCGCCGCTGCCGCCACCGTCGCGCCCGCGCGGCCCGATGTCGCTGGTGATTCTGGCCACCCTGGCCGTGGCGTACACGCTGTGGGCGGCGCAGGACATCTTCCTGCCCATCCTGCTGGCCATGTTTTTCGCCCTGGTGGGCAACCCGATCCTGCGGCTGCTGCAGAAACTGTGGATTCCGCGCGCACTGGGCGCGCTGTTGATCCTGGGCGCCGGGCTGGGGGTGACCACCGCGCTGGCGGTGCAGCTGGTAGGCCCGGCCATGGACTGGGCGCAGGAAGCACCGCAGCAGCTGCGCAAGGTAGCCCGCCAGGTGCAGGACCTGACCAAGCCGGTGCAGCAGGCCAACCAGGCCGCGGAAAACTTCGCCCGCGTGGCCGGCGGCGAGAGCAGCCGCCGCGTACAGGTCATCCGCACCCAGCTGGACGATCCCTACCGCATGCTGACCCGCGCGCCGCGCCTGGCCGCTTCGGTACTGGCGGTGGTGCTGCTCACCCTGTTCTTCATGATCTACGGGCAGAGCCTGCAGCGCGCAGCCATCGCCTTGTTCCCCAACCGCCAGCAGCAACGCTTCACCAGCGACATCCTGCGTTCGATCGAGCGCGAGGTATCGCGCTACGTGCTGACCATCACCGTCATCAACACCCTGGTCGGCCTGCTGTTCGCCGGCGTGCTGATGCTGCTGGGCATTGGCCTGCAGGAAGCGTTGCTGTGGGGCACGGTGGCGGCGCTGCTGAATTTCGCGCCCTACGTGGGCCCGCTGATCGGCGTGGCGCTGATGCTGCTGATGGGCTTTGTCGAATTCCGCGATCCGCTGCAGGCACTGCTGCCGGCCGCGGCCTACCTTGCCCTGCATACCCTGGAAGGTCAGCTGGTGACCCCCATCGTGCTGGGCCGACGCATGAAACTGTCGCCGCTGGTGCTGATCCTCGCGCTGATGGTGTTCGGTTGGGCCTGGGGCATGATCGGCCTGCTGCTGGCGGTGCCGCTGCTGGTCTGCATCAAGCTGGTGCTGGCACGGCTGGAGGGCATGCACGGCTGGGCGCGGCTGCTGGAATGAAAGCCCGGCCGCGCGGGCGTAGAATGGCGGGGTGAAATTCCCTGTCCTTGCCATCACCCTCGACCTCGACGACACGCTGTGGCCGTTTGCTCCCATCGGCGCCCGCATCGACCAGGTCCTGTACGACTGGATGCGTGAACACAGCCCCGCCACCGCCGCGATGTATCCGGTGGCGGCCATGCGCGAACTGCGCGAGCGCTCGTTCCGCGACAACCCACAGCTGCATTTCGACCTGAGCGCCCTGCGCCGGCTGACCCTGCAGGAGGCGCTGCAGAACAGTGGTGCCAGCCTGGACCTGCTGGAGCCGGCCTACGAGGCGTTCTACGCCGCGCGCAACCAGGTGGAGTGCTATCCGGACGCGCTGGATGCGCTGGCCCGCATTGCCGCACGCGTGCCGGTGGCCGCACTCAGCAACGGCAACGCCGATCTGCAGCGCATCGGCCTGGCCCATCACTTCGCCTTCCAGCTGGGGGCCCGCGAACACGGCGCCGCCAAGCCGGAACCGAGCATCTTCCATGCCGCCTGCGAACGCCTGGGCGTGGCCCCGGCGCAGGTACTGCACGTGGGCGACCACATTGAAATGGACGTGGCCGGCGCGATCGCCGCGGGCCTGCGCGGTTGCTGGATCAACCGCGAAGCGGCCACCTGGAATCATCCGCAGCTGCAGCCCGACCTGCAGTTCGACACCCTTACCGGCCTGGCCGATTGGCTGGATGCCAACCTCGACGCCGCCGCACCCCGGAGTAGCTGACGCATGAGCGAGATCACTGGTTTCACCCCTGCCACCGCCACCGCCCTGCCGCTGTACGTGCTCGACCGCAGCCAGTTCGAGGCGTGGAAGGCGACCCAGCCGGCGGCCACCCAGGCCTGGCTGGGCGCACAGGGCTTCAACGCCGCCGCGCACAGCGTGGCCCTGCTGCCGGGCAGCGACGGCCTGGCCGGTGCGGTGATCGGCGTGGGCGACCGTGCCGATGCCTACAGCTATGCGCATGCTCCGCACGCCCTGCCCGAAGGCAGCGTGTGGCAGCTGGCCAGCGAACTGAGCGCCGACGAACAGGCCCTGCTGCAACTGGGCTGGGGCCTGGGCAGCTACCGCTTCGACCGCTACCGCAAGCGCAACCGCGCACCGGCACAGCTGGTGGCCGCGCCGCAGGGTGAAGTGGCCGACCTGATCGCCGCCAGCCTGCGCGTGCGCGACTGGGTGAACACCCCCACCGAGGACATGGGCCCGCAGCAGCTGGAAGATGCAGCGCGCGCGTTGGCCGACGCCCACGGTGCGCAGGTCGAAGCGATCACCGGCGATGCGCTGCTGCAGCAGAACTTCCCGGCCATCCATGCCGTTGGCCGTGCCTCGCACCGTGCACCGCGCCTGGTGGTGCTGCGCTGGGGCAAGGAAAGCGACACGGCGCTGGTGGTAGTCGGCAAGGGCGTGTGCTTCGACACCGGCGGCCTGGACATCAAGCCCGCCGATGGCATGCGCAACATGAAGAAGGACATGGGCGGCGCCGCCCACGCCCTGGCTCTGGCCGGTCTGGTGATGGCGCAGCAGCTGCCGGTGCGGCTGACCCTGCTGGTGCCGGCCGTGGAAAACGCGATCGGCCCCGATGCGTTCCGCCCCGGCGAAGTCATCGCCACCCGCAAGGGCCTGAGCGTGGAAATCGACAACACCGACGCCGAAGGCCGGGTGATCCTGTGCGATGCACTCACCTTCGCCAGCGAACAGCAGCCGGACCTGGTACTGGATTTCGCCACCCTGACCGGTGCGGCGCGCATTGCGCTGGGCCCGGATCTGCCGGCGCTGTTCAGCAACGACGACAACGTGGCCCAGCAGTGGCTGCAGGCCGGCGATGCCACCCGTGACCCGGTGTGGCGCATGCCGCTGTGGCGCCCGTACCTGCGCTATCTGTCCAGTGGCGTGGCCGACCTGGCCAACGCCGGTTCGCGCATGGCCGGTTCGGTCACCGCCGCGCTGTACCTGGAACGCTTCCTGGCCGAGGGCCAGCGCTGGGCGCACCTGGATGTGTACGCCTGGAACGACGGCGAACGCCCGGGTCGCCCGGCCGGTGGCGAAGCGCTGGCGCTGCGTTCGGCTTGGGCGATGCTGAAGGCGCGTTACGCCTGAAGATGCCGCCGGGCATGGCCCGGCGCTACCGGAACCGGTCGGCAAATCTGACGAAAAATTGAATACCGGGCCTGGAAGGGTTCTGCGAGGATGTGCGGGTCGACCACCCACACGTCCAGTGAAGGCAGGAACCCGACCATGCCCTTGTTCCGTTTCACCCGCGCCGGCCAGGGGCCGCGCCCGCCCCGCCCGCACACGCCGCTGCCCTGGATCGCCCTGATCGCGCTGATACTGGGCGGCGTTGCGCTCCTCTTCGCGTGGCTGGCCGGCTGGATCGGCGACCGCCTCACCGCGCAGCGCTTCACCGACACCATCGAAGCCACCGGCCCGGCCCATCCCGGTTTCCGCCGGGCACACAGCAAGGGCATCTGCGTAAGCGGCTGGTTCGAACCCAGCGCACAGGCCCGCACCCTGTCCAGCGCCCGGGTGTTCTCGCAGCCACGCGTGCCGGTGATGGGCCGCCTGTCGATCGGCGGTGGCGATCCCTATGGCGCCGACAACACCGCGCGCGTGCGCAGCCTGGCCGTGCAGATGGTGAGCGATGACGGCCAGGAATGGCGGATGGCGATGAACAGCTTCCCGTTCTTCGCCGTACCCACCGCCGAGGCCTTCTTCGAACAGACCCGCGCCGGCATTCCCGACCCGGCCACCGGCAAGCCCGACCCGGCGAAGATGGCCGCCGTGCTGGCGAAGTACCCCAGCGCACAGGCGTTCCAGCAGTGGGCCAAGACCGCGCCGTGGACCAGCAGCTGGGCCGACACCACCTACAACAGCGTGAACAGCTTCTGGTTCACCAACGCCCAGGGCCAGAAGCGCGCGGTGCGCTGGCGCTGGCAGCCGCAGGCGCCGGTGGTGGTCATGGATGCCGAGGCGCGCAAGCAGGCCAGCGTCGATTTCCTCAGCCAGGAACTGCGCCAGCGCTTGGCCAGCGGCCCGGTGCGCTGGAACCTGGTGGTCAGCACCGCCGCCGCCGGCGATGCCATCGACGACCCGTCGGTGCCGTGGCCCGAATCCCGCGAACAGGTAGTGGCCGGCGTGCTCAGCCTGGACCGCATGCAATCGCAGGAAGAAGGCGCCTGCGGACAGATCAACTTCGATCCGCTGATCCTGCCCAGCGGCGTGCGTGGCAGCGATGATCCGATCCTGGCCGCCCGCTCGGCGGTGTACTCGCAGTCCTTCAACCGGCGCGAACGCGAACGCGCCGCCGGCAACGTCGAACAACCGAAGGAGGCCGCACGATGAACACCGGCAACGGCCACTTCAACCTGCTGGCGCGGGTGCTGCACTGGACCATGGCGGTGATGATCGTGGCCATGCTGTTCATCGGCGTGACCATGGTCGCTTCGTTGCACCTGCGGCCGCTGCTGATCGACCTGCACCGGCCGCTGGGCGTGGCGATCTTCGTGTTGGTGCTGCTGCGCCTGTACAACCGTCTGCGCCACCGTCCGCCCCCGCTGCCGGCCGATCTGCCGGCCTGGCAGGTGCTGGCGGCCACGGCGTCGCACTGGATGCTGTATGCGCTGATGCTGGCGATGCCGCTGATCGGCTGGGCGATGCTGTCGGCCGGTGGCTATCCGATCACCCTGTGGGGCGGCGTGCACCTGCCGGCCCTGGTGCCGCACAGCCCGGCGCTGTATGCGGCCCTGCGCAATGCGCACAGCCTGCTGGCCTACGTGCTGTTCGCCACGGTGCTGATGCATGTGGGCGCAGCGCTGTTCCACCTGTGGGTGCGCCGCGACGGCGTGTTCCAGGCCATGGCCCGCGGCAAGGACTGAAGGGGTAGCGCAGGGCCATGCCCGGCGGATCGTTTCCGCGCCTGCACACGAACAGCAGCCGAGCATGGCTCGGCTCTACAGAAAGCGCGCGCGCCCCCGCAGAAATCGGCCGCCGGCCATGGCCCGGCGCTACCGCTGCCTACAGCCAGCCCTTCTGCCGCGCCAGCCGATACGCTTCGATGCGGTTGGCCACGCCCAGCTTGCCGATGCATTCGGACAGGTAGTTGCGCACCGTGCCGTGCGACAGGCCCAGCTGTTCGGCAATCTCGCTGGCGCTGCGGCCTTCGCCGGCCAGGCGCAGCACGCGGCGCTCGCGGTCGGTCAGCGGGTCGGCCTGCGACCAGGCATCCAGCGCCAGTTGCGGGTCGATCGCACGAACGCCCTGCTGCACCTTGCGCAGGGCCTCGGCCAGGTTCTCCGCCGGCGCGTCCTTCAACAGGTAGCCCAGCACGCCCGCCTCCAGCGCGCGGCGCAGGAAACCGGCACGGGCGAAGGTGGTCACGATCACCACCTTGATCGGCAGCTCCTGCCGCGCGATGCGCTGGGCCAGCTCCAGGCCGGTCAGGCCCGGCATCTCGATGTCGGTCACCAGGATGTCTGGCTGCAACTGCTGCAGCATCCGCCACGCGGTTTCCCCATCGGCGGCACTGCCCAGCACCTCGATATCCGGTTCCAGGCCCAGCAGTGCCGACAAGGCGCCACGCACCATGGCCTGGTCTTCGGCCAGCAGGATGCGGATCATGCGGCGCCCTCCTGCGGCAGGGAAGCCGGGGCCACCGCCACCGTGGCCGCCGCCAGCGGCACGCGCACGGTCAGCACGGTGCCCTCGCCACGCGGCGACTGCACGGCCAGCGCACCGGTCAGCGCGGCCACCCGTTCGCGCATGCCGCACAAGCCATTGCCTTCGGCCTGCACGCCGCCGCGGCCGTCATCGCGTATCTGCATCACCAGTTGTCGTCCTTCCAGCATGAAGTCCACCTGCGCCTGCGTGGCCTGCGCATGGCGCACGATATTGGTGGCCGCTTCGCGCAGCACCAGCGCCAGGCCGCGTTCCACCTCCACCGGCATCGGCGGCGGCACGCTGTACTGCAGATGCACCTGCTGGCATTCCAGCAACAGGCGTGCCGAGGCCAGCTCACCGGCCAGGTCACTGGCGCGGATGCCGGTCACCGCGCTGCGTACCTGCGCCAGCGCTTCGCGGGCAATCGCCTCGGCCTCGCCGATTTCCTGCCGCGCACGTTCGTCCTGGCGGTCGTACAGCTTGCGCGCCAGTTCCAGTTTCAGCGTGATCAGCGAAAGGGTATGGCCCAGCAGGTCGTGCAGGTCGCGGCCGATGCGCTCGCGCTCGGCGGTGGTGGCCAGCCGCCGTACTTCGTCCTGGGAAAGCTGCAAGGCCACGTCGCGCTGGTGGCTGAGCGATTCCACGTTCACCACCAGGCCCACGATGAAAGAGACGGCCGGCATCCACACCAGCGCCTGCCAGGGGTAGCCGAAGTACAGCGCCACCGCGCCGAACAGCAGGTTCAGGCCGGTCAGCTGCAGCAGGTACACCCACCAGCCGCCGCGCCCGCTCATGCGCAGCAGTACGCAGCCAAACACGAAGTAGCTCAGGCCCGACGGATACCAGGGCAGCAGCACCAGCGCCATGGCGATCATGGCCAGCGCGTAGCGCCAGGCGTGGTGGCGCGGCGCCAGCATCACCCGAGCGTACAGCAGCAGGAACAGCGGATAGCTGGCCAGGGTGATGAACAGCCAGCGCAGGGTGAAGCCATTGCCCAGCACCGGGGTCAGGAAGATCCAGACCGACCACAGCAGATGGATGGCGCCGCTCCACGGCGACTTGCCACGCCGCAGCAGATCGGCCACCGATGAATCCGGCGCAGGGCGCAGCAGCGACGCAAGCCAGTTCGATGGCACGGGGGAATCCAGACGGGGATGATCGCTGTCGATCATGCCAGTTCAGCCGATCCGACGCAGGCGGCGGCGCGCCAGCAGCAGGGCGGCGGCGGCCACTGCCAGCAGCGCCAGCAGATGGCCCAGGGTGCTGCCGGTGGCGGGCTGCCCCACGACCGGCAGCGCCAGCTGCGCCAGATGCCAGGTCGGCCACAGCGGCGCCACCGTGGAAAACACCTTCGGCAGGGCCGCCAACGGCAGCCACAGGCCGGACAGCAGCGCCAGCGGCAGGTACACCAGGTTCACCACCGCTGGCGCCGCACTGGCGCCCACGTGGCTGCCGATCAGCAGACCGATGGCACCCAACGGCACCGCGGCCAGCGCCGCCACGGCCAGCAGCTGCAGGATCTGCAGCGGCTGCAAGCGCACGCCACCGAAGGCATGCGCCACGGCAACCAGCAGCGCGGCAATCAACGTGGCAAACAGCACCGCCATCGCCAGCCGCGCCAGCAACGGCGCCGCCGGGGGCAGCGGCAGCGCGCGCTTGAGGGTCAGCAGGCCGCCTTCGCGGTCCAGCGCCAGCTGCACGCCGAAGCCGAACAGGGCGGGCGCCATGGCACCAAACACGCAGTAAGTGGCCAGCAGGTACAGCGGCGCGTGGCCGCGCCCCAGCAGCACGCCAAACAGCAGGTAGAACAGCACCGGGAACAACAGCGACGGCAGCACGAAGGCCGGCGTTCGCCAGGCGCGGCGCAGCTCGGCCAGCAGTTCGGCGGCGTAGGGGCGCAGCGCGGCACGGCAGCGGTCTGCGCTGCTGGATTCACGGTGAACGAGGGTGTTCATGCAGCCTCCCGGGTCAGATCAAGGAATGCATCGGCCAGGGCGGCGCCCTGCACTTCCAGCTCCCGCAGCTGTGCATCGGCGGCCAGCAGGCGCGCCACCACCGGCTCGGCCGGGCTGGCCAGCAGCTGCAGATGCGCGCCGTCGCGCTGTACCTGCTGCACGCCCGTCCAGTCCTGCACGTCCTCGACAGCCAGCGCGCTGCGGCAGCGGATGCGGCGCGGCCGGTCGGCCAGGCGCAGCTCGGCCAAGGGTGCGTCGGCCAGCACGCGGCCGCCTTCCAGCACCACCACGCGCTGCGCCAGCGCCTCGGCCTCTTCCAGATAGTGTGTCGTAAGCAGCACGCCGCAGCCTTCCGCCACCAACTGCCGCACCGCCTGCCACATCCCCTGCCGGGCCTGAATGTCCAGGCCGGTGGTGGGTTCATCCAGGAACAGCACGCGCGGCCGGCCGCAGATGGCAATGGCGAACTGCACGCGGCGCTGCTGGCCGCCGGACAACTGGCCATAGCGGCGCTGTGCCACGTCCTGCAGGCCGGCGCGCTGCAGCACTTCGGGCAACGGCCATGGGTCGGGATAGCAGGCACGGGCCTGCTGCACCAGTTCGTCCACGCGCAGCATCGGCGGCAGGTTGGTGCTCTGCAGCATCAGCCCCAGGCCAAGGCGGCTGGCGCGCTGCTGCGGATCACCGCCCAGCAGTTCCACCTGGCCGGCGTCGGCGCGGCGCAGGCCCAACAACACGCTGATCGCGGTACTCTTGCCGGCACCGTTGCGGCCCAGCAGCGCCAGCACCTGGCCAGCGCGCACCTGCAGGTCGATGCCGTGCAGCGCGGTGTGGTTGCCGTAGTGCACCTGCACCTGCTGCAGGCGGGCCAGCGACGGGGGAATCGGATCCATGTGCAGTGCCGGTAGCGGGGACGTTGCCATCCTGTGCTGCCGTGGTCACATCCGGCAGTTGCCGCCGTCAGGAACTTCCAATGACAGCTGTCACTGCCCCTGCCGCCGTGCCTGCCGTCATGCTGTGCCGCACGCTCCACCGCCGGAACCGCCGCTGCCCGCGCTTCCGGTCACACCCGCCCGAACGCCTGTGATGGAACGCAATGAACGCTTCTGCCGAATTGTTGAAAGAACTCCGTATCGACCGCGGCGCGCCGCCGCCCCCGCGCGGTAGCGGCGGTTCGCGCCGCTGGCTGTGGATCGTGCTGGCGCTGCTGGTGCTGCTGCTGGGGGGCGCGGCCTTCCTGCTGTTCGGCCGCGAACCGGCGGTGGAAGTAAGTACCGCCCCGGCCGTGGCCATCCAGCAGGGCAATGCCAGCAGTTCGGTGCTCGATGCCAGCGGCTACGTGGTGGCCCGGCGCATGGCCACGGTGTCGGCCAAGATCACCGGCAAGGTGCGCGAAGTCATGATCGAGGAAGGCATGCGGGTGGAGGCCGGGCAGATCATGGCCACCCTGGACCCGATCGATGCCGATGCGCAGCGCAGCCTCTCCGCATCGCAGGTGCAGGCCGCACGAGCACAGGTGGCCGGCCTGCAGGCGCAGCAGCGCCAGGCCGCCGCCGAAGCCAGCCGCCTGCAGGCGCTGGTGGGCCAGCAGCTGGTCTCGCGTTCGCAGTACGACCAGGCCGTGGCCCAGCGTGACAGCCTGCGCGCGCAGCTGGAAACGGCCCAACGCAACGTCAAGGTCGCCAGCGACCAGTTGGCCATTGCCGATCTGGGCGTGGACAACAACATCGTGCGCGCCCCGTTTTCCGGCGTGGTGACCGCCAAGGCGGCGCAGCCGGGCGAAATCGTCTCGCCGCTGTCCGCGGGCGGCGGCTTCACCCGCACCGGCATCGGCACCATCGTGGACATGGATTCGCTGGAAATCGAAGTGGAAGTGGGCGAGGCCTTCATCGGCCGCGTGCAGCCGAAGATGCCGGTGGAAGCCACGCTCAATGCCTACCCGGAATGGAAGATTCCGGGCGAGGTGATCGCCATCATTCCCACCGCCGACCGCGGCAAGGCCACGGTGAAGGTACGGGTGGCGCTGAAGGTGAAGGACCCGCGCATCGTGCCGGAGATGGGCGTGCGGGTCAGCTTCCTGGAACAGGCGCAGCCGCAGGCCGCGGCCAGCACGGCGCAGGGCGTGCGCGTGCCGGACAACGCCGTGGTGCAGCGCGACGGCGCGTCGGTGGCGTTCGTGCTGGGCGATGACAATCGCGTGCAGCAGCGCAGCGTGCAGACCGGCCAGGCCATGGGCAAGGACCGCCAGCTGCTGAAGGGCGTGAGCGCCGGTGAAGCGGTAGTGCTGAGCCCGCCCGACACCCTGCACGACGGCAGCAAGGTGCAGCAGAAACAAGCGCAGTAACGGCCTGGCGCCTGCGTGGCGCCGCCGGCAACACCGCTCGACGCCTGCCCTCCGGCCTGCAGCCGGCGCGCATTCCTGTTTCCCGCCTCTGTGGAGAATTCCCGATGTCGACCCTGGTTTCACTGCGCAACATCACCAAGACCTACCAACGTGGCCCGGAAAAGGTGCAGGTGCTGCACGGCATCGACCTGGACATCGCCCGCGGTGACTTCGTCGCCCTGATGGGCCCGTCCGGTTCGGGCAAGACCACCCTGCTGAACCTGATCGGCGGGCTGGACAACCCCAGCGGCGGCGAGATCAGCATCGAGGGCGAGCGCATCGACCAGATGAGCGGCGGCCAGCTGTCCACCTGGCGCAGCCACCACGTCGGCTTCGTATTCCAGTTCTACAACCTGATGCCGATGCTGACCGCGCAGAAGAACGTAGAACTGCCGCTGCTGCTGACCCACCTCAGCGCGGCCCAGCGCAAGCGCAACGCCGAAATCGCGCTGACCCTGGTCGGCCTCGCCGACCGCCGCAGCCATCGCCCCAACGAACTGTCCGGTGGCCAGCAGCAGCGCGTGGCGATCGCCCGCGCCATCGTTTCCGACCCCACCTTCCTGATCTGCGACGAACCCACCGGCGACCTGGACCGGCAGTCGGCCGAGGAGATCCTGGGCCTGCTGCAGCAGCTCAACCGCGAACACGGCAAGACCATCATCATGGTCACCCATGACCCGAAGGCGGCCGAGTACGCCACCCACACGGTGCACCTGGACAAGGGCGAGCTGGCCGACGCCCCGCTGGCCCACTGACGGAGGCTGCGGCGATGAAATACTTCTCCCTGGTGTGGGCGCAGCTGTTCCGCAGCCGTACCCGCACCCTGCTGACCCTGCTGTCGGTGGTGGCCGCGTTCCTGTTGTTCGGCATGCTCGATTCGGTGCGCGTGGCCTTCAATTCCGGCGGCAGCGTGGAAGGTGCCAACCGCCTGATCGTCGCCTCGCGCCTGTCCATCACCCAGTCGCTGCCGATCCGCCTGGAAACCCAGGTGCGGCAGGTGGCCGGCGTGCGCGACGTGGCCTATGGCATGTGGTTCGGCGGCATCTACCAGGACCCGAAGAACTTCTTCCCCAACTTCTCGGTGTCGCCCAACTACTTCGATGTGTACCGCGAACTGCAGATCGACCCGGCGCAGCTGGAAGACTGGAAGCAGACCCGCACCGGCGCCATCGTCGGCGAAACGCTGGCCAATCAGTTCGGCTGGAAGATCGGTGACACCATTCCGCTGCAGGCCACCATCTTCCCGCGCGGCGGCAGCAACGACTGGCCACTGGAACTGAAGGGCATCTACCGTTCCAAGGACCGCGCACAGGCCGGCAACGAAGAACGCCAGTTGATGATGAACTGGAAGTACTTCGACGAATCCAACGATTACATCAAGAACCAGGTGAGCTGGTACACGGTCACCCTGGACAACCCGGACCATGCCTCGCGCGTGGCCCAGGCCATCGATGCGATCTCGGCCAACTCCGACCACGAGACCAAGACCCAGACCGAATCGGCGTTCCAGCAGGCCTTCGTCAAGCAGTTTGCCGACATCGGCATGATCGTGACCTCGATCATGGGAGCGGTGTTCTTCACCCTGCTGCTGCTGACCGGCAACACCATGGCCCAGGCCGTGCGCGAACGCGTGCCGGAACTGGCCACGCTGAAGACGCTGGGCTTCAAGGACAGCACCGTGCTGGCGCTGGTGATGGTGGAATCGGTGCTGCTGATCGGCCTGGGCGGCCTGATCGGCATGGGCCTGGCCGCGCTGATCCTGCCGGCCATCGGCCCGAAGAGCATGGGCATGCTGCCGCCCCACGTCCCCACGCCCACCTGGCTGGTGGGGCTGGGCCTGATCGTGGTGATCGGCATCATCGTCGGCCTGTTGCCGGCGTTGCGCGCCAAGCGCCTGAAGATCGTCGACGCACTGGCCGGCCGCTGAGGAGGACACCCCATGAACAAGCTCAAGAAGTGGTTCGGCAACGCCTTCACCGTGCTGCTGCTGGCGGTGGGCCTGGTGCTGTGGATCGGCCTGCCGTGGTTTGGCGTACTTGCCGTGGCGGTGCTGTTGGCGTTGTGGCTGCTGCTGACCCGCGGCGGACGGCTGGCGCTGGCCGCCACCCGCATCGGCGTGGCCAGCCTGCCGCAACGCTGGGGCGCGTCCTCGGTGATCGTGGTCGGCATTGCCGGCGTGGTCGGCGTGCTGGTGGCCATGCTGGCCATGGGCGAAGGCTTCCAGGCCACGCTCAGCAATACCGGCGATGACACCACCGCCATCGTGCTGCGCGGCGGTTCGCAGGCGGAAACCAACTCGGTCATCACCCGCGAACAGGTGCCCACCCTGTCCACCCTGCCCGGCGTGGCGCGCGATGGCGAAGGCCGCCCGCTGCTGTCGCCGGAACTGTCGCAGGTGGTGAACCTGGTTTCGCGCGCCGACGGCACAGACGTCAATGCGCAGTTCCGCGGCGTTGGCCCGCAGGCCTGGGCCGTGCATGACAAAGTGAAGATCGTGCAGGGCCGCAAGTTCAGCGCCGGCCTGCGCGAGATCGTGGTCGGCCAGGGTGCGCAGGGCCAGTTCCGCGATATGGAAGTGGGCAAGACCCTCACCCTGGGCAACCAGAGCTGGACCGTGGTGGGCGTGTTCGCTACCGGCGATGCGCATGATTCGGAACTGTGGACCGACGCCGATACGCTGGCCACCACCTACCAGCGCAGTGCCTGGCAGTCGATCAGCGTGCGTACCGAAGGCAAGCCCGGCTTCGAGCAGTTCAAGGCCGCCGTTGCCGCCGATCCGCGCCTGAAGCTGGATGTGGAAACCACCCGCGCGTACTACAGCAAGCAGGGCGGTGGCCTGACCAAGCTGATCGACATCCTCGGCAAGGTGATCGGCACCATCATGGCGGTGGGCGCGGTGTTCGGCGCGCTCAACACCATGTATGCGGCAGTGGCTACGCGTGCGCGCGAGATCGCCACCATGCGCGCAATCGGCTTCCGCAGCCTGCCGGTGGTGACCGCGGTAATGCTGGAAACCATGTTGCTGGCGCTGCTGGGCGGCCTGCTGGGCTGCGCCGTGGCGTGGCTGGTGTTCAATGGCTACAGCGTGTCCACCATCGGCAGCAACTTCAGCGCGGTGGTGTTCAAGTTCCATGTGTCGCCGGAACTGCTGTGGACCGGCTTGAAGTGGGCGCTGGGCATCGGCCTGGTCGGCGGGTTGTTCCCGGCACTGCGCGCGGCGCGGTTGCCGATCACCACGGCGTTGCGCGAAACCTGATCAACGCAGTGCATGAAGCGATGGATGTGAGCGGGCGAAGCGAAGGCTTCGCCCGTTTTTTATGGCGCAGATCTACCGTGCAGACGCCATGCGCGGATGAACGACCGCACACCACGCGCATTACAGATTACCCAGCACCGGCCGCTATCGATGCCTCTGCGCACGCAAAACAGCGCACACGTGATGCTGCGCACATCCAGCCTGTGGATTGTTGGTTGCGATTCATCTTCGCGCGCATGTGACACGCCGGGACAAACAGTTACGAATGAAAACACTCTAGAATCGCGCCCCCCACGTTGGTTTGCAGCACCCTCCGCGCCCACAGAACGGGCGCATGTTTTTTTCTGAAACACGAGATTTCACGGATGTTCCTGAAGACCACCCCGCTGCGCAACGCGATCACCCTCGCGCTGGCCGCCAGCTGCACCACCCCCGCCTTTGCACAGGATGCAGGCGACAACACCACCAACCTCGACCGCATCGAGATCACCGGCTCGCGCATCCGCCAGGCCAGTGTCGAAACCGCCCAGCCGGTGGTTGCGCTGAACCGCGCAGAGATCGAGAAGAAGGGCTACGTCAATGTTGCCGACATCCTGCAGGACGTGACCGCTGCCGGTTCGCCGAGCATGAGCCGCGCCTCCTCGCTGACCTCCTCGCGCGATTTCGGCGGCATGTATGTCAGCCTGCGCAACCTGGGCCCGGAACGCAGCCTGGTGCTCATCGACGGCCGCCGCATGGGCGTCAGCGCCGGCGGTTATTCGGACCTCGCCTCCATTCCGTCGGCCATCGTCGAGCGCGTGGAAGTGCTGACCGACGGCGCTTCGGCGCTGTACGGCTCTGACGCCATCGCCGGTGTGGTCAACATCATCACCCGCAAGAACTTCGACGGTGGCGAAGCCAGCGTCTACGTCGGCCAGTACGGTGAAGGCGACGGCCAGAAGCGCTCCTACAGCGCTACCTTCGGCAAGACCTTCGACCGCGGCTGGTTCAGCGTGGGTGCCGAGCGCACCAAGGAAGACGAAGTGATGGGCGGTGCGCGCGAGTTCAGCCGCTACGTCAACGGCCCGCGCCACCCCAATGACGGCCTGAACGGCACCACGCCGTGGGGCAGCGTCACCGTCGGTGGCAAGGCACTGACCGTCGGCCCGGGCGGTGACCCGACCGATGCGGCGAACTTCCACACGCCGAACCCGGCCGATGGTGCCAACACCAAGACCAACATGAGCCTGCTGACCGGCCTGGAGCGCACTTCGGTGTTCGCCAACGGTGGCTTCTCGTTCACCGACAACCTGCGCCTGGTTGCCGATGCGATGTACAGCAAGCGCGAATCGACCAAGCACCTGGCCGGCTACCCGTACTCGGTCACCGCCGCGCAGTCGCGCAACGGCACCCGTGCGGCCTTGTCCAAGGACAGCGCGTTCAACCTGTGGGGCCAGGACGTGCTGTTCTCGCACCGCACCGAAGAGATGCTGCGCGGCACCGAAAACACCCTGGAAACCAAGCGCGGCAGCCTGGGCCTGGAAGGCAGCTTCGAAACCGGTTCGCGTTACTGGGACTGGAACGTCAGCTACACCTACAACCGCAATGAAGGCGAGCGCGTCGGCACCGGCAGCATGTACCAGCCGAACGTGAACCTGGCCGTGGGCCCGTCGTTCATCGAAAACGGCGTTGCCTACTGCGGCACCCGCGATGCAGTGATCGCCGGCTGCGTGCCGTGGAACCCGGCCGCGCCGATGGGCTACACCGGCCCGGGCTCGCTGAGCAACCAGGACGTGCAGGACTACCTGTTCGCCCGCTTCGTGGACAAGAGCCAGACCACCACCAAGGTGGCCAGCGCCAACATCTCCGGCTCGCTGTTCTCGCTGCCGGCCGGTGACATCATGGCCGCCATGGGCTTTGAGCACCGCACCGAAGAAGCACGCTACACCCCGGACCTGATGGTGCAGAACGGCCAGATTGCCGGCACCAGCGGCCAGCCGACCCAGGGCGACTATTCGCTCAACGAGGTCTACCTGGAACTGCAGGTGCCGCTGCTGGCCGACATGGCCTTCGCCCGTGAACTGTCGCTGGACGTGGCCGGTCGCTATTCGGACTACAACAACTTCGGTTCCACCACCAACAGCAAGTTCGGCCTGAAGTGGAAGCCGATCGACAGCCTGCTGGTGCGCGCCACCTACGGCACCGGCTTCCGTGCGCCGACCGTGGACGACCTGTACGGCGGCACCGTCAGCAGCCGCGATTCGTTCACCGATCCGTGCGATACCTCCTTCGGCACCGCCGCCACCGCCGCCACCAGCGCCACCGTGGCGGCCCGCTGCAAGGCCCTGAACGTGCCGGCCAACTTCCGCCAGCTCAACAGCGATGGCAGCGTGGCGAGCAAGCCGGGCCAGCAGGCCACCACCGATTTCAATTCGGGTTCCAACCCGAACCTGAAGCCGGAAACCGCCAAGACCTGGACCGTCGGCCTGGTCTACAGCCCCGACTTCGTGCAGGGCCTGGACCTGAGCCTGGACTGGTGGAAGATCCGCATCGACAACGCCATCGTCGGCGAGTCGGCCACCAACATCCTGGAACAGTGCTACGTGCAGGGTTCGGACGCTGCGTGCGGCCGCTTCACCCGCGGCAGCAACGGCCAGGTCAATGCGCTGGACCGTTCGCTGGTCAATGCCGGTTACCGCGAAACCGCCGGCTACGACATCAGCGCGCGTTACCGCCTGCCGGAAACTGCGTTCGGCAAGTTCGCCGTCACTTGGAACACCACCTACACCGACTATCTGGAGCAGCGTAACGACAACGCCGCTACCACTCCGGTGGAACAGCTGACCAGCTGGGGCGGCAACTTCCGCGTGCGTTCGACCTTCAACCTGGACTGGCAGTACGGCAACCTGGGCATCGGTTGGACCGCGCGCTACTACTCCAGCATGAAGGAGAAGTGCTCCTACATGGACGAGTGCAACATGCCGGGCTTCAGCTCGGCCTACACCGATGCCTCGCCGACCAACAAGGTGGGTTCGAACACCTTCCACGACCTGCAGGTGCGTTACGCCCTGCCGTGGGACGGCACCGTTTCGCTGGGCCTGAACAACGTGTTCGACCACCAGGGTCCGATCATGTACAGCCAGCCGAACAGCAGCTTCGTCTACTACGGCGGCTTCGACATCGGTCGTTTCATGTACATGAAGTACCAGCAGCGCTTCTAAGCCTGCACCCGCGTTCCCGTTCCGGCCAACTCTCTCCTGGCCGGAGATGGAAGCAGAACGGCGCCCCTCGGGGCGCCGTTCTTTTTTCCGAAGTTCTGGGGTCGGATCCCTTCGCATGGCGAAGGGCTCTGACCCCATCGCTTTCCCAGGGTTCGGGGTCAGAGCCCTTCGCGTTGCGAAGGGATCCGACCCCGCGCTGCCCGCATCGCGCGCACGTTCTCGCCAACGAACAGCACCAGCCCGGCCCAGATCACCGCAAAACCAATTGCCTTGCCGGTGTCGAATGCCTCGTGGAAGAAGAACACGCCCAGCAGCAGCTGCAGGCTGGGCGCGATGTACTGCAGGATGCCGACCAACGACAGCGGAATGCGCTTCACCCCGTAGGCAAAGCCGATCAGCGGCACCGCAGTGACCACGCCGCCGAACACCAGCAACAGATCGTTGCGCCAGCCCCAACCGTGGAAGAACGCGCCGCCGTGGCCGTTCTCGGCCCAGATCGCAAAGCCCAGCGCCGGCAGGAACAGGTACAGGCTCTCCACGCCCAGGCCGGCCACCGGATCGACCGACACCAGCTTGCGCAGCAGTCCGTACAGTCCGAACGAGCAGGCCAGGCCCAGCGCGATCCATGGCGGCGTGCCCGCATCAATGGTCAGCCAGGCCACACCCACCGCAGCCATGCCCACCGCCACCCACTGCAGGCGGCGCAGCCGTTCCTTCAGCACCAGCACGCCCAGCAGCACGTTCACCAGCGGATTGATGAAGTAGCCCAGGCTGGTTTCGATCACATGGCCAGCGTTCACCGCCCAGATGTACAGGCCCCAGTTGAAGGCGATGGTCAGGCTGGATACGGCCAGGATCGGCAGCGCCCGCGGCTGCGCGGCGATCTTCTGCCACCAGCCCAGGCGTGCGCTCAGCAGCAGCCAGGCCACCACCAGCACGGTGGACCAGATGATGCGGTGGGCGATGATCTGGAACGAAGGCACCTCGTTGAGCAGGTGCCAGTACACCGGCACCAGCCCCCACAGCACGAAGGTGGAGGCGGTGACCAGCAGGCCGCGGCGTTGTTCTTTCTCGTCCATGCTCACTTTGTCATGCTCACTACGTCATTTCACTTGTTTCGGGTCCGGGCCATGGTGAGCACCACCACGCCCAGCAGGATGACCGCCATGGCCAGGAAATCGCGCCAGCCGAAGCGCTCGCCATTCAATGCCGCGCCCAGCAGCACCGCAATTACCGGGTTCACGTAGGCGTAGCTGCCAGCCAGTGCCGGGCGCACGTTGTGCAACAGCCAGACGTAGGCGGTGAAGGCCACGATGGAGCCGAACACGCACAGGTAGGCCATCGCCAGCAGGCCACCGGTATCGGGCAGGGTGGTCGGTCGTTCGCCCACGGCCAGGCCGATCAGTACCAGCAGCACGCCACCGCACAGCATCTGGCCGGCAGCGGTCATGAACGGGCCGGGCAGATCCAGCCCGCGCGCCCAGACCGAACCGAACGCCCAGCCGATCGGCGCGATCAGCAGCAGTACCAGCCCGGTGGGCGAAGCGGTCAGGCTGCTGCCCGCGTTCAGCCACACCACGCCGACGAAGCCCACCGCGATGCCCAGCCACTCGCCGCGGCTGGCGTGCTGGCCACGCAGCGCGGAAAACAGCGCCATCCACAGCGGCACCGAGGCCACCGCCGTGGCGGCCAGACCCGACGACACCTCGCGTTCGGCCAGCACCACCATGCCGTTGCCCAGCACCAGCATGGTCACGCCCATGATGACCAGGTTGCGCCACTGCCGCAGGGTCGGCTGTGGCAGCTTCCACAACACCCGCAGGGCCAGGTACATCAGCCCGCCGGCAATGATGAAACGGCTGCCAGAGACCATGGTGAGCGGCAGCGCGCCGCCGTGCAGGGCCTTGGCGATGCCCAGGTAGGTGGACCCCCAGACCACGTAGACCAGCAGCAACGCCAACGCAACAAGGCCGCCCCGGGGGGCAGCCGCAGAAGAAACAGGGGGAGCCGACATGGCGCACCAGAAAGCCGGGGGAAGCCGGATTCTAGAGGGTTCGGCTGCATCGCGTACGACGATCTAGCTATGGTTCCTCCCCCCCCGCCGCTGTCATCCTGTGCGGTCCCATGACCTGCCCCGCCTGTTCCGGCACCTGGCGTTGACATGGGATGCAGTACCCAGGAGGCTGACCGCCAGCGCCCCGCGCGCGGCTGGCACCGATCTTTCCCGCACGGAAGCGCCGCATCGAGGATCCCCAACCGGATGAGCACCACGTCCCATTCCGCTGTCCCCAGCACCGACGGCGCCGCGCTGCGCCGGTCGATCTCCAATACCCTCAAAGGCTCCGCCGGCAATCTGGTGGAGTGGTATGACGTCTACGTGTACTCGGTGTTCGCCGTGTACTTCGAATCGCAGTTCTTCTCGCCCGAAGACAAGAACTCCACCATGTACGTGTGGGCGATCTTCGCCGCCACGTTCCTGATGCGCCCGATCGGTGCCTGGTTCTTCGGCCGCTTCGCCGACCGCCATGGCCGCCGCCTGGCGCTGACCGTGTCGGTCACCCTGATGGCCGTCTGCTCCTTCCTCATCGCCATCACGCCCACCGCGGCCAGCATCGGCATCTGGGCGGCGATCATCCTGCTGTTCGCGCGCCTGCTGCAGGGCTTCGCCACCGGTGGTGAGTACGGCGCCAGCGCCACCTACATGTCCGAGGCTGCCATTCCCGGCCGCCGTGGCTTCCTGTCCTCGTTCCACTACGTCACCCTGGTCGGTGGCCATGTGCTGGCCCAGCTCACCCTGTTCCTGATGCTGAGCGTCTGGGGCAAGCCGGAAATCTCCGAGTTCGGCTGGCGCATCGCCTTCGGCATCGGTGGTATCGCTGCGGTGGTGGTGTTCTGGCTGCGCCGTGGCATGGACGAGACGATGGAAGAATCGTCGATCGAAGCCGCGCGCGAAGGCAAGGCGAAGAAGTCCGGTTCGATGTACGAACTGTTCGTGCACCAGTGGCGCCCGCTGCTGCTGTGCTTCCTGATCACCGCCGGCGGCACCATTGCCTTCTACACCTACTCGGTGAACGGCCCGAAGATGATCCAGAGCGCGTTCGCCGCCGACGATCCGATGACCGCCACCCTGGTCAACCTGGGCGTGCTGACGTTCCTGATGGTGCTGCAGCCGGTGGGCGGCTGGCTGTCGGACATCATCGGCCGCAAGAGCCTGCTGGTGTTCTTCGGCGTGGGCGGCGTGCTGTACAGCTGGTACCTGATCACCCAGCTGCCGCACCAGCACGATGCCACCCTCGCCTTCCTGACCCTGGCGCTGGGCTTCGTCATCCTCACCGGCTACACCTCCATCAACGCCGTGGTGAAGGCCGAACTGTTCCCCGCCCACATCCGTGCCCTGGGCGTGGGCCTGGGCTACGCGCTGGCCAATTCGCTGTTCGGTGGCACCGCGCCGCTGCTGTACCAGGGCGCGCTGAAGACCGGCCACGTGGACTGGTTCGCCATCTACGTAACCGCCACGATCGCGGTATCGTTGGTGGTCTATGTGTTCTTCCTCACCAACAAGGGCCCGAACTGGCTCGACGGCACCCGCAAGTAACGCTGCGGTTCTGATGGCAGCCACCGGTGCAATGCCGGTGGCTGCGGTTTACCCGGCCACCCCGCTGATGTGGGTGGCACTGGGCACGGCCCTGGCTACGATGCTGGCCTGGCTGCTGCGACGCCCACCCGCGCAGGCGCAATGGCCGCGTATCGGTTTCGGCATCGCCCTGCTGCTGTTCTGCATTGCCCTGCTGGTGGCGCTGGCCACGGTGCTGGGCGGCGACACCACGCCCATGAACCTGCAACTGCATCGCGGTGAGAATCCCGGCCGCCCGCTGGCTTCCGGTCCGCGGGCCGGCCTGTATTTAGTCGCTTTGGTCGCCAGCGCCTGGGGCGCATGGCGGCTGCTTCGTGGCCGCCGGTAGCGGCGACGCGATTGATGGCGGCTGGGTGACGTCGACTGTCAGTCGACTGCCTTCCCGTCCGACGCATGAAACCCGTGGTTCGCGCGAAGTCGACTAACAGTCGACCCTACCGCAGGCGTCATGGCGCCGATGCCATACCTCCGCCGTCATGGCGGCGCGGTCATCCCCACGCCACCACGGCCGATCCAGCCCCCCCCGCCATCAGCGGCGGGCGGCTTCACTCTTCTCGCGGGCGCCACGGAATTCGGACGCTTCTTCCCAGGTCGGCCAGCGGCGGCTGTTGGCCAGTTCGGCGCCCAGGTCGTACACCAGCAGGGTATCGGCGGCATGGCCGGCCGGATCCCAGCGGGGGGTCCAGGCATCGCAGGCCTGGTGGTAGCAGTTGGCGAAGTACTTCTCGCGCAGCGCGCGCCCGGCTTCCACGCCACCGTCCAGCTTGTCCAGGCCCGGGCCGATGGTGATGGCCGGCACGCCCAGGCGGGCGAAGGCGAAGTGGTCAGCGCGGTAGAAGAAGCCGGCTTCCAGATTGGGGTCCGGGCTGTAGCTGCGGCCGCGGGCCTTGGCCACGCGCTCCAGATCCCCTTCCAGCGACACGCGCCCCTTGCCCCACGAGGCAATATCGCGGGTGGCGCCATCGGGGCTGAACATTTCGATGTTCAGCACGGCGGCGGTTTTTTCCAGCGGCGCCAGCGGGTGCGCCGCGTAGTAGCTGGCGCCCAGCAGGCCCTTCTCTTCGGCGGTCAGGGCCACGAAGAACAGCGTGCGCTGCGGCTGCGGGCCGGCGGCGAACACCCGGCCCAGTTCCAGCACGGTGGCCACGCCGGTGGCGTTGTCGATCGCACCACGGCGGATGCGGTCGCTCTTGGCATCGGCCTGGCCGATGCCGAAGGCATCCCAGTGCGCTGAGAAGATCACGGCTTCATCGCCGTGCTCGCCACCGGGCAGCTTGGCCACCACGTTGCGGGTCACCACCTGCTCGCGCTTCAGCGCGAATTCCGCGCTGAGACGGGCATTGTCCAGCTGCACCGGGCGGAAGTCGGCCTGCATGGCCTTGCGCTTCTCGGCGTCGAAATCCAGGCCGGCGTCGGCGAAGATCGCCTCGGCCAGCGAGCGCTGCATCCAGCCGCGCAGCGGCGTGTGCTGGGCCATCGCCTCGGCGTTGCTGCGTTCAATGTCGAACAGCGGCGAGGTGCCCGAACTCTTCACCGTGGCCCAGCCATAGGCGGCCGGCGCGGTCTCGTGCACGATCAGCACGCCCTCGGCGCCACGGCGCGCGGCTTCTTCGAACTTGTAGGTCCAGCGGCCGTAGTAGGTCACCGCCTTGCCGTCGAACGCGCCCGGCGCATCGGCTTCGAAGTCGGCATCGTTGATCAGCACCACGGCAATCTTGCCGTGCAGATCCACATCCTTGTAGTCGTTCCAGTGGCGTTCCGGCGCATCGATGCCGTAGCCGACGAACACCAGCGGTGCGTTCTTGATCTGCACGCGCTTGCGCGGCTGCAGGCTCTGCAGGGTCACGTCCTCGCCGTTCACCAGCGCGCGGGTGCCGCCCTTCAGGGCCAGGCTGGCCTTGGCCGCGCCATCCAGCTGCGCACGCACCAGCGGTACCGGCTGCACCCAGCTGCCATCAGCGCCACCGGGCTGCAGGCCATAGCTGCGGAACTGTTCGATCAGGTACTGCACCGTGCGCTCTTCGCCTGCCGTGGCCGGGGCGCGGCCCTCGAACTCGTCCGAGGCCAGCACGCGCACGTGGCGCGACAGCGCCTGCGGATCGATGCCACCACCGGGAAGATCATTGGCCGCATGGGCCAGGCCCCCGACGAACAGGCAGGACGACAGCAGCAACACGCGCATCGGATTCACGGCAATACCACGGCAGGAAGGGATGCCCTGAAGTGTAGCGTGACAGTGCGATGACGGCGTGCGTTGCGTTCAGCGACGCACGCGGTCCAGCCAGCAGGCCAGGCCCTGCGCGTTCAATTCGATATCCATGGCCAGCACCTCGGCCACTGCGGCCTGGTCCAGCGCGCAGCCATGCGCCTGCGCGCGCTCCAGGTACAACGCCTGCAACGCCGCCAGCAGGCAGCGATGGCGATCAGGCCGCCCATCGCATTGGCGGCCGATGGTGGCCATGGCATCAATCTGCTCGATCAGGTCGGCTGCCAGCGCCCGCACCTGCTGCACCCGCCCGTAGTGGGTCAGGTACATCGCCTGCGGGTCGTACGCCAGCATGCGCTCGATCGACGCCTTCATGGCCTCGGGATCGAACTGCACCGGCGAGGACGTGGGGAAGATGAAGGCGCCCTTGGCGCTGTCCAGCTCGCGGTAGGAAATGCCGAAGGTATCGCCGGTGAACCAACTGCGGCTGCGCGCATCCCACACACAGTAGTGGTGCAGCGCATGGCCGGGAGTGTGCAGCAGCAGCAGTTCGCGGCCGGCCAGATCGATGCGGTGGCCATCGTCGGCCACCACCACGCGCTGTTCGGCAATGGGCTCGATGCGGCCATAGCTGCGCGCGATTTCCTCGGCACCGTACACCGCGGTGGCGCCGGCAATCAGCCGGGTCGGGTCGATCATGTGCGGTGCGCCGCGCGGGTGCAGCACGGCACGGGCATTGGGCAACTGCTGCATCAGCAGGCCGGCGCCGCCGGCGTGGTCCAGGTGCACGTGGGTCAGCAGCAGCCAGTCCACCGCTTCCGGGCCCAGGCCGGCATCGGCCAACGCCTGCAACATCGCCGGTACCGACAGACCGGTACCGCAGTCGACGAAGGCGGCGCGATCGTTTTCCACGATCAGGTAGGCGGCATCGAACTGCGCCCGCTGGAAACCGGTATCGATGGTGTGGATGCTGGGGTCGGCGGTCATCGGCACGCACCTGGCAGGTGGCGGAACAGACCCCCATGGTAGGCCGCCGCAGGGGCGCGGTTCGATGCGGCTTTGGTCGGAGGCGGCTCCTGTAGAGTCGAGCCATGCTCGACTGGGCGGAAAAGCAGTCGAGCATGGCTCGACTCTACAAAAGCGGGTTTACCGGGCCAGGTACCTCGGCCGCAGCAGCAGTGCCAGCACCAGCACCGCCAGGAACGCGCCGTAGGCGTACAGCACGGCCAGTACCTGCGGCCAGATCGGGCCGGCACCGGCCTGCACCAGGCCGATATGGTGGCCCCACAACATGGCCACGATGCTCAACAGGAAGGCCAGCACCAGGCTGGCGCTGTCGAACACGCGCCGCCGCAGGGTGCGCGGCTGGCGCGGGAAGAGCCAGTACAGGCTGCCCAGCAGCAGGAACCAGGGCAGGAACAGCAGCAGTGACAACCAGGCCATTGCAGACTCCGCGTCAGGGACGTTGCGCAGTTCCACGTGCCGACCAAGATCGGCACCTACCGATTACCCATTGCCGTGATGTTCCGGCACGTTACTCGCCGCGCAGCGCCGCCAGTGCGGCCAGCACGGCCTCTACGTCGGCTTCCAGCTTGAACAGCTCGCTCTGCAGCGCGTCGCCCTGCTCGGCCTGCTTCAGCACGGCAATCAGCTGGCCGGCATCACGCGGCGAATCGAAGCCTTCGCTCTGGATCAGCAGCGTGCCGTCCCCGGCCGTCAGCTTGAAGTAGAAGTGGCCGTCCTTTTCGCGGTACTGCTTGAACAGCGGCGGGGCCACGCGGGCCACGCCGGCGTCGTCGCTGGCGATATCGCCTGCGCTGGACAGATCGCGCAGACCCACGGCGTGGCGCAGTTCGTCCAGCAGCGGCATGGCCAGCTGTTCGCGCAGCTGCTGGCCACGGCGCTTCAGCAGCGCTTCGATCTTTTCCGGTTCGGCCATCAGTGCGTTGTAGCGCTCGCGCAGCGGCGACAGTTCGCTGTCGATGCGCTCGAACAGCTGCTGCTTGGCATCGCCCCAGCTGATGCCCTCGGCGAAAGCCTGGGCAAACACAGCGGTCTGCTCGGCGCTGGCGAAGGCCTGGTACATCTGGAACAGCGCCGAACCTTCGGTGTCCTTCGGTTCGCCCGGTGCGCGCGAATCGGTCAGGATCGAGAACACCAGCTTTTTCAGCTCTTCGCGCGGGGCGAACAGCGGAATGGTGTTGTGGTAGCTCTTGCTCATCTTGCGGCCGTCCAGGCCGGCCAGGGTGGCCACCTGCTCGTCGATCACCACCTCGGGCAGCGGGAAATATTCCTTGCCGTACACGTGGTTGAAGCGCTGGGCGAAATCGCGCGCCATTTCGATGTGCTGGATCTGGTCACGACCCACCGGCACCTGGTTGGCCTTGAAGATCAGGATGTCGGCGGCCATCAGCACCGGGTACATGAACAGGCCGGCGCTCACGCCGGCATCTTCATCCACGCCTTCCTCGCGGTTCTTGTCCACCGCGGCCTTGTAGGCATGGGCACGGTTGAGGATGCCCTTGCTGGCGATGGCGGTCAGGAACCACATCAGTTCGGTGGTTTCGCGGATATCGCTCTGCCGGTAGAACCACACGTGTTCCGGGTCCAGGCCGCAGGCCAGCCAGCTGGCGGCGATCTCCAGGGTCGCGCGCTGGGTGCGCTGCGGGTCCTGGGCCTTGATCAGGCTGTGCAGGTCGGCCAGAAAGAAGAAGCTCTCGATATCCGGCGCGCGGCTGGCGGCGATCGCCGGGCGGATGGCGCCAACGTAATTGCCCAGGTGGGGCGTGCCGGAGGGGGTGATGCCGGTAAGGACTCGGGTCGTCATGACTGCGTGCGGAAACCTTCGATGAACGGGGCCAGTTTACCGCGTGCCGGGCCAACCCCGTCGGCGCCGGCCGTGCGTTCGTTCACTCGAGCCCACCGGAGACCTGCCATGAAGCGCCTGCTGCCCCTGCTGCTGATCCTGCCCCTGGCCGGCTTCCGGCCTGCCCCGCCGCCGTCGGCCCCCTACCCGCAACAACCGGTGCGGATGGTGCTGGTGGACCGCGACCGCGATACCGAACTGCGCAGCTATGCCGCCGACGGCCAGCAGTGGGTGGCCGGGGAACGCGGCCACCGATACGCGGTGCGCCTGTACAACGACAGCCCCAGGCGGGTGCTGGTGGTGCTGTCGGTGGACGGCATCAATGCCATTTCCGGCGAAGATGCTGATCCGTCGCAGACCGGCTACGTGCTCGACCCGGGCCAGAGCGCGGACATCACCGGCTGGCGCAAGAGCCAGGACGAGGTGGCCCAGTTCGTCTTCAGCAGCCCCGGCGGCAGTTACGCCAGCCGCACCGGGCGGCCGGACAACATCGGCGTGGTCGGCATGGCGGTGTTCAACGAGGCCTACCGCTGGCGACCCACCCCGCGCCCGCCGCTGCGCCATCTGCCGCCGCCGGCACCGGCCGCGCCGGCCCCCGCCGCCGAATCCGCCGCGGCCGACGCCAGTGCCAGCCGCATGGAAAGCAGCAGCGCCAGCAAGGCACGAAGCCAGGCCCCGGCGCTGGGCACCGGCCATGGCGAGCGCGAGTACTCGCAGGTGCGCGACACCCAGTTCGAGCGCGCCAGCCGCACGCCCACCCAGGTAGTGCAGCTGCGCTACGACAGTGCCCGCAACCTGCGCGCACGTGGCATCCGCCTGGATGAACCGTCACGTCTGGCGCAGGAGCCGCAGGCCTTCCCCAACCGCTACGTGCCCGATCCGCCGGCGCGCCGCTGAGCGCACACAGCACGACGCCCGCACCATTTCGGCGCGGGCGTCGGGCTGCGGGGGAAGCTCAGGGGGTCTGAGCGCAGGACTTACCTGAAGTCCGGGTAATCCTTGCGCACGCTGTCCGAAAACTCGCTGACTTCCTTCTCGGCACGGTCCTTCGCCCAGCCATAGCGCTCCTGCAGACGGCCGGCCAGATATTCGGCGTTGCCTTCTGCCACATCGAAATCATCGTTGGTCAGATCGCCCCACTTGGCCTGGGCCTTACCCTTCAGCTGCGACCACTTGCCGGAAATGATGTCTTTGTTCATTGCTGGAATCCTTGGTTGCAACGGCGTTCTTACCGTGGCTCCAGCTTCGCGCACAGCCCGTTGAACAGCGGTCAATCCAAAATGAAAGGCACGCTCACGTGCTTGAATGGTTCACTACCCGGCGCGTGGCACGGCCGCTGCACGCGCGCACGAAAAAGGCCGGGACATGCCCGGCCTTTCCGTGTGTCGCACCACCGCAGGCTCAGTTGCCCTTGGCGGCATCCTCGACCTTTTCGCCAGCCTTCTGCACATCCTTGCCGGCACCGGCAACGGTATTGCAGCCGGACAGCATGGCCACCGAGAACATCGACAACAGCATCAGGGCAACTACACGCTTCATGAGCTTCTCCTTGGGTTGGCCGCTACACCGCGCACATCGCGGGTCGGATTCTGTCGGTTGGCGGCGGTACCCGAAGGCATCGTCGTCGCTTGACGTGCAATCTGGCGGCAACGGCGTGGAGCGAGTGTGAACGACGCAGCGGGCCATTCAGACTGCGGCAGGCCGGCTCAGTCGCGCATCAGGGTGGATTTGCCGAACAGGCTCTCCACCAGGTCCACGGCCAGCTCGGCAGTGGTGTTGTGGTTGTCCAGCAGCGGGTTCAGTTCCACGATGTCCAGCGAGCCCATGCGACCGCTGTCGGCAATCATTTCCATCACCAGCTGCGCCTCGCGGTAGTTCACCCCGCCCGGTACGGTGGTACCCACGCCGGGGGCGATGCTGGGGTCCAGGAAATCCACGTCGAAGCTGACATGCAGGTGGGTGTTCTCATCCACACCAGCCAGCGCGGCTTCCACCGTGCGCTTCATGCCGTTCTCATCGATGTAGCGCATGTCGTACACATCAACCCGGTGGGTCTTGATCAGGCGCTTCTCGTCCGGGTCCACCGAGCGGATGCCGATCTGGTGCACCTGGGTGGGGGCGATGGCCGGGGCGCTGCCGCCCAGCCGGGTCAGTTCGTCCGGGCCCAGGCCGCACAGGCAGGCCACCGGCATGCCGTGGATGTTGCCCGACGGGGTGACATCGCTGGTGTTGAAATCCGAATGCGCATCCAGCCACAGCACGCGCAGGGTCTTGCCCTGCTCCCGGCACCAGCGTGCCACGGCGGTGATGGAACCGATGCCCAGGCAATGGTCGCCGCCCAGCATGATGGGCATGCGCCCGGCCTGCAGCTCGGCGTAGCTGGCCTCCATCAGTGCACGGTTCCAGGCCACCACTTCATCCAGGTGGCGGTAGCCGGCCACCGGCGCCGTCCACGGGTTGCGCGGGCCGTCCAGGTTGCCCAGGTCGCGCACGTCCACGCCACGCGCGGCCAGCGCCTCGGGCAGGCCGGCCACGCGCAGGGCTTCCGGCCCCAGCCGCGCCCCGCGATGGCCCGCGCCCACGTCGGTCGGCACACCAATGAGGGTGACGGAAATGGGATGGGCCATGGGTGCCTCCTGCGAACGAAAAAGAAGCACAGTCTAGCCAGAGGCGTGTGACACCACTCGCGGCGGTGCAGCAGCGGGGGTCAGCGGCGGCGTAGGCGTATTTGAGCTAGGCGCTGCCTGCTGCGCAGGGCGGCACAGTGATCTTCCCAGCAATTCCATTCCGCACCCACGTAATCACAGCTTCCAAGTGCTCTTGGGCGGAAGCAGTGGCTACGACCGGGTAGGAAAAAACTACATCGCGGACGCGCTTCCTCCGCGCATTCCAGTAGGAAATTGTGCTTTCCGCGACGACGTTCACGGCACTGTCGGATTTGCCACTTTCGGACAAAAGATCAATTAGTTGAAATTCGACCCCCTGACCTGCGTTGCGACGCGCCGCGCAATGCCCGTCGAGCATTCTCCCTCCGTGGAATTCCAAATGATAACCGCGTCAGTGGCGTCCGTTGGGATAAGGCCCTAGGACTCTGCAATCATTATCGACCCAATTGAGACGGAGGAAAGGATGCAAAAGCAGATAATCGGGATTTCCATCGCCGCGGCGATGGCCATCGGAATCGCGGGAGCCGCCTTCTATAGCTTTGAGTTCCACACTCCTCGTGACGCCGTCTCCCTGGATGTCACCAGCGCTGGTGTGCAGACCGCAGAACAGTCGACGGGCGGGGAGATGCCTGCTTCAGCGGGGTCGACAGCACACCGCTTGGAAATCGACAAGAAAATTCCTTTGGGTTCCTTCCGGCCCTTAGGGCCGAGAGCGTACGAGATCATCAGACCGCGCGAGCTCCGCCCACATGGCGATGCGTTGCTTCATGTCCAACAGTTGATGCAAAGAATGGAGCGCGGCGATGCAAATGCGGCATATGAGATCCACCTAGCTATCTCAGAGTGCCGGACGTTCAACTCATCACGCGCTGACGATCTTTCGGAATCCTCGGCCGCCGTAGGCGCTGAGAAATGGTTTCTGGAGAAAACGGAGAGAATTCTCAAAGAATGCGAATCGCTCATTCTTGCTAAGGATATCTACGAAGGCGACTGGCTATCCCGATCCGCTGCGATGGGTTCACAGGAAGCAATGCGCGCTTACGCGCTATCTCCAGAAGAAACACTTGGATCGCTGAATAAAGTAATTCAAGACCCCGAAAAGTTGAGCAACTGGAAGCATAACTCTTCGACCTATCTGAACGAGCTCGCCGACCAGGGAAACATCTCCGCCATCGGAGATTTGGAACGAGCGTATGCGTCCGGTCAGTTTTCCGCCCCAGACCCCATCCGCGCGCTGGCTTATGCCCAAGTCGTCCAGAGGGTTTCTCCCGGGTGGGTTACCGACGCCGACCTTAGGAAGTACGAAATCCAACTAAACACCAAGGAGAAAGCCCACTCCCAATCACTCGCAAATGAGATTTACCTCAAGTGTTGCACGGAAAAATAGGAATAGATTGCATGGAGCAGAAAAGATCGAACATGACGAACATACTGTCACCCAATAGGTTGGTCGTACTCATTGCCTTGAGCTCGCTATTTTCAGTGGGAGAATCCCATGCGAGCAAGCGCGCCGCGGTCATTCAATGCAGCGAATGTTCCGTCTCGGTGCCAAATCCGGACGAAGCAACGTATCGAACGCTGCTGAGGGAGAAGTCCCAACTCGCCCCGCGAGGTGGCAGTGTTTGGTCCATTGCGAACTCGCTTGCACCGGGAGATCGCCTTACTGTTTGCAACGGCATTGTCTGCGCCGACTACACCTGGCAGGGAAACGACCGGTTTGATTCTGGGATGGAAATCTCCACCTCCCTTCCCCAGCCGTCACGCGGCGGTGGGGGTGGCGGCGGTGGGGGTGGTGGCGGTGGTGGGGCATCCACCGGGGGCGGCGTCGATATTATTGGTGGTTGCTTCGGCAACTGCGGCAAGATCACGATAGGCGCGACGTGAAGTGGGGATTCACGTTTCCGTGTCAAACAGCTCGGGCAGAAGTGCGAAGGCCTAGTTTAGATTCTGGCCGATCGACACGCGGCGGTGCAGCAGCAGGGGTCACCGGCGGCGCACCGGCGTCAGGCTCTGCACCTGGCCGTTGTTGCGCAGCATGCACAGGAAGCGACCATCGGCATAGTCGATGATCAGTTCCTGGTAATCGCTGCCCACCGGCACCTGGGTGACCAGCGTGCCCTGGTCGCCCTTGCGCGCATTGCACGATCCCAGCGCGGTATCACCGGCGGGTGCGGCGCGGGGTGCGCTGGATGTGTTGCGGAACACCGCCCGGCAGCCGCCACTTACCCAGACCGAATGCCGCGACAGGCCCCAGTTCACGCCCTGCTCGCAGCGGGTGCGGCTGAGCTGACGGCTCACTTCCACGGCGCCACGGGTGTTCATGTCGCAGGACACCTGGCGCTGGTCGGTGGATTCGCAGGTGACCTCGTTGGGCAACGCGGCATCGCCGTCGTTGTCGTGCCGGTGCGTGGGCGACGGCGGCGGTGCTGCCGCGCTGTCGCTGGCCTGGCAGATGCCGTTGGCCCCATTGCGGCCGGTGTAGCTGACCTGCGGCGTGCCATCGTCGCCGGTGCTGATGGACACCGTCAGCCCGCTCTGTGCATCGCGCGCTTCGGCGTAGCGGTCATTCACATGCTTCAGGGTGGTCTGCCGCCCCTGCACATAGACCGGCCCGCCCGCGTCGGCGTGCACGTCGATGCCACCGGGGCAGCGGGCATTGAGGAAGGGCACGGCGGCCAGCGCCGGCGTCGTGAGCGCAACACCCAGCACAGCGGCAACAACAGACAGCGTCTTCAAGCGCATGGTCGGTTCCCGAGCGGCCCGGAACGGGCAGATGGGCGGAGTATGCGGCGCAGGTGTCGGAGCGGCTGTGAGTGCTGGGGTTGCGGCCTGCGGCGTCGGTCGCCGGCGCTGACGTGTCTCGCCTGCTGGCGGGTCCAGCGTTCGCCATCGCTGCCGTGTAGGGGAAGGCTGATTCTTGTAGAGGAGAAGCTGCGTTGTGTGACCCAATTCTCGTACATGTCGACTTTCCCTCTTACCGGCCTTGCACCGTCGCGTGATCGTCCCGCTCACGGCAGCTACGACCCACGCGAAAGGTGTCTGAGATGCCGTCATTTCTCCAGAGAAAGACGAAGCATCATGAAGAATCCGCTATTGCATCTACTGCTCGCAGGCGCGATGACAGCCTGTGGATTTTCCGCGCAGGCTACTGAGGCTTTTCACTGCGACGACTGCGACCTTGGAAAGCGCCAGACGCTTTCAAGGGAGCGCGGCGAGGGTGACTACTACTTCTGGGATTTCAGGAATCGCCGCCTGTACCACATGAACGTCAAAGGTCAGGGCGGCGGACCACTCTCTGCAGCGGGCCTGCCCGTCGTCAAGGAAGTCATGTTGACGGCCGAGGAACACGCGATGTTCAACGCCGGCATGCAGTTGTACGACGTCAATGGTGGCTCGCCAGTAGTAACCCACACCCTGCCTGTAATTGACATCCCGGTTCAGCTCGGGCGGGCAGGCAACTCGACACTGGCCGAGCCCGCAGCAGCCCCGGCCGATGACGGCCCAACAGTTCCGATGAATGCCATGGATGCGGTGACTACCCCACAACTCCGTCAGGAAGCGATCCAAAGGACATTCAGCTACTCAAATCTGGGGCCATTCTGGTACACCCTCGAGTCTACGCGAGCATCCATCTCTGCGTTCTCGCAGGCCATTCAATCCACTCTTCTGCCCACGCCTATATCGATCATCAATCGTGTCCCGTTTCCCGACGGGTCGTACATCCTGGTGAACTACAACTGGAACGTGCGGGACTACAGCTACATCCCGGGCTCTGCACGGGATGCGGTGGGCAACGTCATTCCTGACTCGCAAAAGGACATTGCAAACCAGGACCAAGCCACGCAGAACTACGAGTTCCCGAACTCCCCGGCAGGTTACGGGTCGGGCGAAGAGATGGTCAGACACCTTGATCGTTTGGGCGTGGGCTGGGATGGGCCAAACTCGCCGCCGATTCATCGGGGCTACCGGATCGGCTGTACCTACACGCCAACAGGCGTGCGGTGCCAGATCATCTCGTTGAATCCGTGAGAACTGCGGACGACAGACCATGCACGGTAACCGGGTACTTCTAGCCACGCTACTGATTTTCGCGTGGTCCAGCGGGGTTTGGATGATGGCGGGGCTTCGCAGCTCCGCGCGATTGGTGGGCTGGGTGGCCGGTTCCTACCTGCTGCTGTCGCTGGCGTTCATCGCCGCCATTCTCTGCTACAGGTCACGGCTTCGCAGAGCACCGCCTTTCACCAACCAGTCCTATGCGACGCGGCTGCTCACGCTGTCCTGGATGGCCTGCGCGGTGGGCGGCGTGGCAGCCATCGTAGCCAGGTGACCCTGGCTTCTGAGACCGGAGAAGAAGTCGGGTCGTCGATCACGGGCGCCCTCGCGTCCATCATTGGACGCGCGGGCCTGCATGTGATGGGATGAAGGCACGCCGGCAGGGTTAAGTAATCTTTACACGCCCCCGTATGCGATGCGCATCAGGCGTTTGATACGGCACGCCATTCAACGCATTTCTGAGCAGCGCGCATTCTGTCGTTTTTGCCTTGAAATCCGCGCTTTGAGCCAGAAACGGCAATTCAACTTTCTGATCAGAAAGTGCGAATGCATCGCGAGAATCAATTGGCGCAGCCTCTTCCCGCGTGCCAATCATGAATCGCCACCTCATCCGGTGGCCGGGACTTCCAAGCCCGTTGTTCGATGATGTTTACGCTTGCCAGTCGGCGTCGTCGCCTCCTGCACGACGCCGGCTGGCAATCCGTCCGCGGCTCTACGGCGGGCGTTGCGTGGGGGCCCTGTGCCCGCCGGTTCATCGACTCGGTCTTGGAAGCCACGCATCGCCCGCCACCCGCAGCCGGTGGCGATCTGCCCCGCTTCGAGGATGCCCGCATGACCCGACCGCCACACCCGTTCCTGACCGCCACCCTGGGCGACGCTGCCGCGCAGCTGCCGCCGGAACTGGCACGCCCGCTGGAAGCGGCCTTCGCCGCCGCCAACGAAGTGCCCGATCCGCTCACCCTGCCCGCCTGTCTGCAGCGCCTGCGCGCCGGTGAAGCGGCCGATGGCCAACCCTGGCGGCGGCCGGTCTGCTCGCCGGCGCAGGGCCAGGCGCTGGCCCGCGCCGACCGCGCCAACGCCGGCCTGGGCACGGTGCTGGAACTGCTGCACGCCGCCGAACGCGTGCGCGTGGATGGGGCCGCCAAGGACGATATCGGCGACGCCACGCGCGAAGGCCTGCTGCTGGCCTGCCGCGGGCTGGCCGAATACGTGGGGCAGCAGCTGCAGGCCGCCTGAGCCGGATCACGCCGGCGGTGCGACCCCCTGCGGATCGTGCAGGCTGCGCAGCTTCTTCTTGTTGATCTTGCCCACGCTGGTGCGTTCCAGCGCATCGACGAAGCGCACCCGCTGCGGAATGGCGTAGCGGGAAATATCGCCGGTGCGGCTGCGTGCCGCCACCAGTTCGATGATCTCTGCTTCACTCACTTCGCTGCCGGCCTGCCGCACCACCAGCGGCAGCGGCCGTTCGCCCCACTTGTCATCGGCAATGCCGATGACGGCCACCTCGCTCACCGCCGGGTGCAGCGCAATGATGTCTTCCAGTGCCAGCGACGAGATCCATTCGCCGCCGGTCTTGATCACATCCTTGATGCGGTCGGTCACCCGTAGGTAGCCGCCGCTGTCGATGTTGCCGATGTCGCCGGTATGCAGGTAGCCGCCTTCCCACAGCGCCGCCGATGCCTCGGGGTTGTGCAGGTAGCCCGGGGTCAACCAAGGCGCGCGCACCACCACTTCGCCGGTGGCACTGCCGTCGTGGGCCACGTCCTGCATCTGCGCATCGACGATGCGCAGTTCGACCAGCGGCACCGGAATGCCCGCCTTGGTGCGCAGTGACAGTTCCTGTTCCGCATCGGCCACTGCGTCGGGGTCGATCTGTGCCAGGGTCAGCAGCGGGCAGGTTTCGGACATGCCATAGCCGCCGAAGACATCAATGCCGCGCGCCAGCGCCTGTTGGGCCAGCGCACGCGGCAGCGCCGCACCGCCGATGATCACCTTCCAGCCGCGCAGATCGGCCTGTGCCGCCTCGGGGTGCTCCAGCAGCATGTGCAGGATGGTGGGCACGCAATGCGAGAACGTCACCCGTTCGCGGGCGATCAGCTGCAGCAGCCGTGCCGGCAGGTAGCGCCCCGGGTAGACCTGCTTGATGCCCATCAACGTAGCCACATAGGGCACGCCCCAGGCGTGCACATGGAACATGGGCGTGATCGGCATGTAGACATCGTCGCGATGCAGGCGCCCCTGGCGGGCGGCACTGCCCAGCGCGGCCATGGCCGCCAGCGAATGCAGCACCAGTTGCCGGTGGCTGAAGCACACCCCCTTGGGCAGGCCGGTGGTGCCGGTGGTGTAGAACACGGTGGCGCGCGTGTTCTCATCGAAATCGGGGAAGCGGGTGACCGGTGTGGCCGCTCGAAGGCCGGCCTCGTATTCGCAGGCGAAGCCGGGCGGCAGCGGGCCGTCCTCATCATCCAGCAGGATGCGCGTCTGCAGGTCGGGCAGCTGCTCGTGCAGCGCGTCCAGCACCGGCAGGAAATCGCGGTTGGCCAGAATCACCCGTGCCCCGCTGTGGTTCAGCGTGTAGGCAATCTGTTCCGGTGCCAGGCGGATATTCACCATCATCAGCACCGCGCCCAGCATCGGCACGGCGAAGTAGCTTTCCAGGTAGCGGTTGCTGTCCCAGTCCATCACCGCCACGGTATCGCCCTGCTCCACCCCCAGCGACGCCAACAGGCCGGCCAGCTGGCCGATGCGCGCCTGCAGGGTCCGGTAATCGAAGCGCACGCGGTCGCCGTAGACGATTTCCTGCTGCGGCCGCGTCGCCAGCGGCGTATGCAGCAGCTGCTTGATCAGCAGCGGGTAGGCCTGCGCGGCGGCGTGTTCCGTTGGCATGGTGCGCTCCTTGTGGGCCGCGTCAGGGCGGCCGGGTTCATCGGCCACACTAGCGATCCACGCAGGCCACGCCAGCGTACCTAGGTACCTGTGCCCGGCCGCAGCGGTTTTGCTAACCTCGCCGGAACATGCCCAGCCTGCTGATCGCCGACGACCACCCCTTGTTCCGCGCCGCCCTGCACCGCGCGGCCGAGGACGCCGTGGCCGACCTGCAGATCAGCGAGGCCGATTCGCTGGAAACCGTGCTGGAAGCGCTGGAAAGCCAGCCGATCGACCTGATGCTGCTGGACCTGCACATGCCGGGCAACCACGGCCTGGCCGGGCTGGCCACCATCCGCGCGCTGCAGCCAGGGCTGGCGATCATCATCGTGTCGGCCAACGAAGAACCGCACGTGATCCGCCGCGCGATCGATCTGGGCGCCGCCGGCTACCTGCCCAAGAGTTCCGGCTTGAACGACCTGCAGCACGCGCTGCAGACCGTGCTGGAAGGCGAGCGCTGGATCCCAGCGTTGCTGCGCGAAGCGGTGGCGCGGGTCACGCCGTTCAACAAGGACGCCGACCTGGCCGCGCGCCTGTCCAGCCTGTCGGCGCACCAGTACAAGGTCCTGAGCCTGGTGGCCGAGGGCCTGTTGAACAAGCAGATTGCCGACCGTCTGGGGGTGCAGCTGCGCACGGTGAAAGCGCACATGACCCGCATCATGGAGCGGCTGGGCGTGCGCAACCGCGCGCAGGCGATCCGCGTGCTGCACGAAATGGGCCTGACCGATCCCGCACGGCAGATTGAAGACACCCAGGACGCCTGAGGCGCTAGTCCCCCACGGTGGTGGCCGTGGCCAGCAGGTGGTTGATCGCCCAGCGCAGGGCCAGCGGCTTGAAAGGTTTGTTGAGCAGTGACAGCCCTACCGCTCGCACCGCCTCGCGCACCTCGCTGCCGGTATCGGCGCTGAGCACCACGGTCGGCCGCGCACCATGCGCGGCCACCAGCCGCTGCCACAGCGCCACCCCGGTATCGCCGGCGTCCAGGTGGTAGTCGAACAGCCATAGCGCGGCATCGGCCGCGGCGCCGCCCACGGCGCCCGCATCGGCAACGGCCACCACATCGCAGCCCCAGGCCAGCAGCATCTGTTGCATGGCCTGCAGCGCGTCGGGATCGTTGTCGACCACCAGCACACGGGTGCCCTTGATGGCACTGCTGCCGCCGCTGGCGGCCTGCGGGCGCTGGACCACCGGCGGTGTGGCGCGCGCCACGCTGATGGAGAACGCAGCGCCGCGATCGAGCACGCTGTGCAACTGCAACGGTGCATGCAGCAGGTGGGCGATTCGGTGGGCGATGGTCAGACCCAGGCCCAATCCCTGGCCGTTGCTGCGGTCGCCGCGGTGGAATTCCTCGAACACGATGGACTGCTGTTCCGGGGCGATGCCGGGGCCGCTGTCATGCACCCCGATCAGCAGGGCCGGGCCGCGACGGCGCACGCCCAGCAACACCCCCCCCTGGCGGGTGTAGCGGATCGCATTGGCCAGGAAGTTCTGCAGCACCCGCCGCAGCAGCAGCGGATCGCTGTGGACCCAGGCCGCCGTGCGCACGTAGCGGAACTGCAGGCCACGCGCGGCGGCCAGCACGGCGAATTCCTGCGCCAGCGGGTCCAGCACGGTGGCCAGCGCGAACGGGCGCGGGTCGGGCACCAGCCCACCGGCTTCCAAGCGCGAGATGTCCAGCAGGCCCGACAGCAGATCGTCGGTGGAATCGAGCGCCCCACGGATCTGGCGCAGGAAGCTGCCGAGGAATTCCGAATCGATGTGCTGGGACATGGCATCGGCCAGCAGCTGGGCCGCGTGCAACGGTTGGATCAGGTCGTGGCCCACAGCGGTCAGGAAACGCGTCTTGGCCACGTTGGCCCGTTCGGCCTCGTGTACCGCCTGTTCCAGCCGCGCGGTGCGGTCCTGCACCCGCCGCTCCAGGGTTTCATTGCTGCGCTTGAGCGCATCCTCGGCGCGGCGGAAGGCGGTGACGTCGGTGAAGGTGGCCACGTAACCACCGCCGGGCATCGGGTTGCCACGGATTTCGACAATGGTGTTGTCCGGGAAGATGCGCTCGGACAGATGCGGGGTGCCGCGCCGCATGTGGGCCACGCGGCGCTGCAGCGCGTGGTCGGGGCTGTTGCCGGCACGCTGGCCGATCTGCAGCTGGTCCAGCGCCCACGCGGTCAGGTCCACCACCGGCCGGCCCACCTGCAGCAGTTCCGGCGGGAAGCGGAACAGCGCGGCGTAGCGGCTGTTCCACGCCACCAGCTGCAACTGCGCATCGACCACGCTGATGCCCTGGCTCATGTTTTCCAGCGCGGCTTCCAGCAGGCGCTGGTTGAAACGCAGCGCCTGGGTCGCCTCGCCCACGGCGCGGGTGACCGCTTCCAGGGGCGCCGCGCCGCCGTCACGGGCCGCTTCCACAAGCAGCCGCGCCATGCCGGCGCCGACCACGGCAGTCAGTTCGCGCTCGATGGCGGTCACCCGTTCGCCTTCCAGCATCTGCCCGGCATGCCCTTCCATCAGCTGCCGCGCACGTTCCTGGCCCAGGAAGCGCCCGGCGGTGCGGCGCATGGTGGCCGCCGCCACCGCATTGCGCTGCTGCGGCAGTGAGGGGCGCACCGCGCGCGCCACCAGCACGATCGCCACCAGGTTCGCGGCCAGGCTGGCGCACATGCTGATGGCGATGTGCCCCGGCTGCAGGCGCACCGACAGCAGGGCCAGCCAGTGCAGACCCTCGCCGTCGGCACCCGGCTGCGGCGCCGGCACCACCATCGGCAGCAGCACCAGCCACAGCCACACCAGCGAGCCCACCACGATGCCGGCCATGATGGCCGGTGCCGGGGTACGCGGGCGGTACACCGCCAGCAGGACCGCCGGTGCCAGTTGCGAGAGTGCGGTGAAGGACATCAGGCCGAAATCGCTGAGCGCTTCGGTATCGCTCATCGCCCGGCTGTACAGCCAGGACATCAGGAACACCGCGACGATGCCGGCGCGGCGCAGGGCCAGCACGCGCGGGCGCAGGTCGGCACCGGCGTCGCCGCCCTGCATGCCACCCAGCAGGCGCGACCCCACACCGTGGTTGCCCAGCATGATCGACAGGGTCAGGCCGGACAGGATCATCATGCCGGTGGCCGCGCTCAGGCTGCCCAGATACGCCACCAGGGCCAGCAGAGGGTGGCCACCGGCCAGTGGCAGGCCCAGCACGTACAGGTCTGGCGAGACCGACGGCGGCAACTGCACCGCGCCATACAGCGCCATCGGCACCGACGGCAGGCCGATCAGCAGCAGATACAGCGGGAACAGCCAGCGTGCCGTCTTCAGGTCGGACGACTGGCGCAGCTCGACCACGCCCACGTGGAACTGGTGCGGCAGGGTGAACGCGGCCAGCGCGCCCAGCAGCACCATGGTCAGGAAATCGGGGATGACCGCCGGCGGCGGCAGGGTGACCATCTTCTGCAGCAGCGGCGTGCCGGACTGCTGCACCGACAGCGCGGCATACAGGCCGATGGCCAGCAGCGCCACCAGCTTCAGCACCGATTCCAGCCCCAGCGCCACCACGATGCCGCGGTTGTGTTCGGTGGCCGAAGCCTTGCGCGCGCCGAACAGCAGGGTAAACGCGGCCATGGTCAGGGCGAACCAGAACGACATGTCCAGCCGCCAGCCATTGGCGGCGAAGTGATCGCCCAGCAAAGCGCCCAGGCCCTGGCTGACCGCTTTGAGCTGCAGCGCGATGTAGGGAATGATGCCGAACAGCGCCACCACGGTGATGGTGATGGCCAGCCCCTGGTCACTGCGCAGGCGCGCCACCACCAGGTCGGCCAGGGTGGCACTGTTGTGCTGCTTGGCCAGCCGTCCCAAGCGCAGCAGGAACGGCAGGCCGAAGGCAAAGATCAGCGCCATGCCGATCAGCGTGGGCGGCACCGGGAAGCCCCACTGCACGCCCTGCGATGCCGCACCGTAATAGGTCCACGCAGTGCAGTGCACCGCCAGCGACAACGCGTAGATGACCGGCCACGCTCGCGCCAGGCGGTGCCCCTTGCGTTCGCCCCACAGAGCGACGCCAAACAGCAGCACGGTCCACGCGATGCAGGCCACCAGGACGATCGAGGGCGTCAACATCGCTCCAGTGTAGAGAGAACCCGTGCCGCCGTGCAGCGGCCCGCGCTAGGCGGCGACCACCACCAGCGACAGCTGTTCGGCCACCACGGCCACCTGCCCGCCCGTTACCACTTCCACGGTCTTGTGCTGGGTCAGCAGCCACTGGCCGGGCTGGCGCGGTTCCAGGCTGACCAGGCGCGATCGCACCTGCACCTCGCTGGCGCTGGGCACCGGGGCCAGGAAGCGCACCTTGTTCAAGCCGTAGTTCAGCACGTGGGCGATGCCGGCAAAGCCGGCCAGCGCGGCCACATCGTCTTCCACGGTCAACGCCAGCAACAGGAAGCCATGGGCGATGGTCTGCCCACCCGGCAGGTCGCTGCGGGCGCGCTGCGGATCGACGTGGATCCAGTTGTGGTCGCCGGTGGCATCGGCGAAGGCATCAATGCGGGCCTGCTCGATGCGCCTGCGCGGGCCCAGGCGCTCGCTGGCCGCCCAGCGCCACAGGTCCTGCAGGGCCACCGGCAATGCCTCGGCATGGGCGGTGGTCACCGCACACGCTCCAGCAGAGCCAGGATCGCATCGCGCGCCTCGGGCTCGTTCAACATCGGTGCGTGGCCGACCGCCGGCACTTCCACCAGGCGGGCCTGGTCGGAGGTGGCCACCATCTGCCGCGCCACGTCGGCTGGCAGGATGTCCGACAGCGCGCCGCGCACCACCAGCACCGGCACGCGCGACGTCAGCCCACGTACCGCCCGCCACAGCACCGGGCGCAGCAGCCACAGCAGCCACGGCCGCGTGGTACGGATCACCGCCGGGTCGTAGTCCAGTTCCAGCAGGCCGTCCTCACGCGCGCGGAAGGTGCGCTGCGCCATCGCCCGCCAATCTTCGCTGCCGTAGCGCGGGAACGCGGCCTTGCCGATCGATTCCACGTACGCGGTGGCCTGGGCCAGGTCCATCGCAGGCACTGGCTTGCCGGCGTACTTGCCGATCCGCGCCAGCGCTTCGCGTGGCACCTTCGGGCCAGCATCGTTCAGTACGGCTGCTGCCACGCGCTGCGGTGCGCGCGAGGCCAGGGTAAGGGTGACCAGCACGCCCAGCGAGGTGCCGATGAACACCGCTTTGTCGATGCCCTGCGTGCGCAGCAGCGCCACCATGTCATCGGCGTAGGTGCGCGCGTTGTAGCTGGCCGGGTCGGCAGCGCGCTGCGAACCGGCGCGCCCGCGCAGATCCACCGCCAGCACGCGCCAGCCGACCGCCGACAACGAGGCGGCCAGCGCATCGAAGTCGGCCGCGTTGCGGGTCAGGCCTGGAATGCAGACCACGGTGCCGCGTGGCGCGGCCCCGCTTGCCGGTGCATGGTCGCGCGCGTGCAGGCGCAGGCCATCGTCACTGTTCCAGTACAGATCCTGGTAAGACGGCGTCATGCAGTTCACTCCTAGAAATCGTAACGGACGCTCAGACTGTACTGCCGCGGCGGGCCGTAGAAGCCAATGAGCGTACCGACCGCCGGAATGTTGTAGCCGGTGGTGCGGTATTCCTTGTCGGTCAGGTTGGTGCCCTGCAGCGAGAACGTCCAGGCATCATCCAGCCGCCAGATGACACCGGCATTGACCAGCCCGTAGCCGTCCTGGCGGATCACCGGGCTCAGGTCGGTGGTCGGCCACACCTCGCTCTGGTAGCTGTAGGTCACCCGTGCGGACAAATTGCCGCCGTTGGCCAGATCGGTGCGGTATTCCACGTTCACCGCGCCGGAGAAATCCGGAGCGTTGGTGAACTTCATCTGGTCGGCCACGTTGACGCCGCGGTCCATGTACTCGTCGTACTTGGTGTCCAGCCAGGCCAGGTTGCCGGAAATCAGCCAGTGCTGGGTGGGCAGGTACTGGTACTCGATTTCCAGGCCGTTCACCGTGCCCTTGCCGGCGTTGGTGAAGTCGCCGAAGAAGCCATCGGCCACGCCGTCGCCATTGGTGTCGATGCCGGTGAACACCGACAGCTGGATATCCTTGTACTTGTTGTGGAACGCCGACAGGTTCAGGAACAGGCGCTGGTCGAAGAAGCCCATCTTGCTGCCGATCTCGAAACTGTCCACGGTTTCATCGTCGAACGGCTCGGCCGAGCGTGGCACCGCCACCGCATTGGCGCGGATGTTGTAGCCGCCGGATTTGAAGCCGCGCGTGGCCAGGCCATACACCATCACGTCCGGGGTGATCTGGTAATCCAGCGAGACCTTGGGCGAGACGTTGCTGAAGTTGGTCTTCTTGTTGAAGTCGGCGGTGACCGCCACCGGCCGGCTGAAGCCGGGGTCGGCATACAGGCGGTTGAGCACGATCGCCCGCTTGTCCTCGTCGGTGTAGCGTGCGCCCAGGTCAAGCTTCAGCTTGTGGGTCAGGTCGAAGGTCCAGTCGGCGTACAGGGCGATGCTGTCGGTCAGCACTTTGCCCTGGTTATCGGCGAATTGCGCGCTGAAATAGTTGTTCTGGATCTGGCCACCGGCTTCGCCACTGAACTGGTACAGGCCGACCACGCCGCGCACGCGGCCGCCGGCATCGTAGTTCAACTGCAGTTCGTTGCTGATCTGGTCGTCGTGGTAGGTACCGCTCACGTCGGCCAGCTTCACCGGCGTGGTATCGAAATCGACGTTGCCATCGCTATCCGATTCGCGCTTGGCCACTACATATTTCAGCGCGATGTCCTCGTTGGGCCGCCAGTTCACCGTGGCTGATGCACCCTTGCTTTCCACGTTGTTGAGGTTGCGCATGCCCGAGCGGATGTCGTAGCGGCTGTCCATCGGCTGGAACGCCGGCAGGAACGGGTTGGGCGCCAGCATCTTCGAACCGCGCATGCCGGATTTATCATCGATCCAGTCCAGCGCGAACTGCACATCGAAATCATCGCCAGCATAAGCGCCCAGGTTGAAGCGCGCCGCGTTGATCTGCTTGTCGCTGACCGGCTGGCCGTTGAACGTGTTTTCGCCGAAACCATCCTGGTTCATGCTGGCCACCGCCACGCGCGCACGCAGGCCGCTGTCGGCGCCACCGATCGGGCCGCCGATGGCCGCCTTGGCGTCCAGCTGGCTGTAGTTGCCAACGGTGATCTGTGCGAAGCCTTCGGTCTGGGTGGGCAGGCCGCGCGAGATGTACTTGATCGCACCGCCGATGGTGTTCTTGCCGTACAGCGTGCCCTGCGGGCCGCGCAGCACCTCAATGCGCGAGACGTCGAACACGTCCAGCAGCGCACCCTGCGGGCGCGCGATGTAGACATCGTCCAGGTAGATGCCCACGCCCGGATCGGCGCCCCAGGTGGGATCGGACTGGCCAACGCCGCGGATGTAGGCAGTGACCGTGCTGCTGGCGCCTCGCGCCGCGTAGATGGTCAGGTTGGGCACCTGCGCGTCCAGATCGCTGATGTCCTGCACGTTCATCTTGTCCAGCGCTTCGGAGGTGAACGCGGTGACGGCCACCGGCACTTCCTGCAGGGTCTCTTCGCGCTTGCGCGCGGTGACCATGATGCTGTCCAGGTTGGTGGCCGTGGCCGCCTTGCCTGCGCTGGGCGCAGGCTCTGCCGCCTGCTGGGCCAGTACCGGCCCGGACACCACCAGCGCGCCGATCATCAGGCTCAAACAATTCCGTTTCATCCGCTCCTCCCCAGTGCCACGCGGGTGGCCCACGCCGCCCATCGTGCCAAGGCTAGCGGCGCGGCCGGGGCCCGGCGAGTGGACCTAGGTCCAGTCGGCAGCCCAGGCAGGATCGGGATACTGGGCGCGCCGTCACCGGCGGCCATCGCGCACGCACCAGGAGCTGGCATGAACGCTGTCATCGATTCAATCAGAGCGGCAGGGCGGGCGTTGTGCCTGTGCCTGGCCATGGGCGCAAGCGCTACGGCGGCGGGCGCCGAGGGTCATTGGGATGCCGGTGTGTATGGCAACCTGTTCGGCGGCCGCGAATACCAGGTGTGGGTGCCGGCCGGCTACCAGGCCAGCCAGCCGCTGCCCGTGCTGCTGGTGCTGCACGGCTGCGTGACCGGGCCCAACCTGATGGGCGAGGCGTCAGGCTTCAACGAGGTGGCCGACAGCGAGGGCTTCATCGTGGTGTACCCGCGGCAGAACGTGACCGCCAATGGCGGGCGCTGCTGGAACTGGCAGTTGCCAGTGAACCAGGCGCGCGGCAGCGGCGAGGCGTCGATCCTGGCCGGCATTGTGGGCGCGGTGAAATCCGCTTACAGCGTCGACCCGCGACGGGTGTATGTGACCGGCATTTCCGCCGGCGGAGCGATGACCTCGATCATGCTGGCCTGCTATTCGGATGTGTTCGCCGCCGGTGCGGTGCATGCTGGCGGCATGTACAAGGGCGCGACCACGGTATCGGGCAGTGCCTATGCGCTGCTGGCCGGCAGCATCCATTCACCTGACAGCAACGGGCGGCTGGCCTGGCAGTGTTCGGGATCGCCCTCGCCACGACCGCTGCCGGTGCTGGTGTTCCATGGCAGCGCCGATACCACAGTGAACCCGGTGAACGGGCAGCAGGCGGTCCGCCAGTTCCTGCAGACCAACGATCTGGCCGACGACGGTCTGGACAACGATTCGGTGGGCACCACGCCAACCAGCATCTTCAATGGGCAGGTACCGGGCGGCCATGCCTATACGGTCCACAGCTACCAGTACGGCGGCCGCACGCTGGTGCAGCACTACCTGGTGCAGGGCATGGGGCATGCGTGGAGCGGCAGCACCTCGGGGCTGCCGTTCACCGATCCGCAGGGACCGGATGCGACGCTGATTACGTGGTTGTTCCTGAGGGATCAGCAGCGTTGATGAGGCTGCTAGTGGTGCCGCTTGTTCGAATCGAACAGACCGCACACCCCACCAGAGCGGTGGGCATCAGCCGGACACGCTGTTATCTTCCGGTTGACTGGGCGCGACGGTCTCAATCAGTGATCGCCGCACAGGTACATGGATGGGCAGTACCGGTTGATTGACTGGAGCGGAGACGTCAGTCCCCGCTTTCATGTGGAGATGGAATGCACAGAATCGCAATCTTCTTGATTGGTGTCTGCGCCATGGGTATTGCAGGCTGCGCGACCACCACACTGCCCAAGGGCGTTGCATCATCGGGTTACACCGAAGTTTTTTCGGTACCTATCGGCCCTCTTCGCTACTTCCACACAGCTTCCTTACTGCCTGGTCGAACCAACGTAGGCACCACTCATGTCCACCTCTGTGCAAACACTGAGCGGCGTATCAGCCTGCAGATCGCGGATGGGCTTGGGATCGCTGCTGAAGATGTCTGTTCACGGATCGATGCGGCGGCGGCCTTGGCCGAGGCATGGATACCGGCAGCCTCCAACAGCTATCGGATCCTGCTCGTGCCAGAAGGCACTGCAGGGGCGATACGGACAAGATCGCTTGGCCGCTTTGCGACAGGTAGGACACTTGCACTTGCATCACACGTCTACGGCGATCAACAACAAGCCTTCGCGAACCTGGTTGACCTGGTTGCGCATGAGAGCCTTCATGCATTGGGAGTCGCGACGAAGCATCCCCGAGCGCGCGACGAAAGAAGCGCCTATTACGCAGGGCTATGTGCCCAACTCAAGATCAACGGGCTCATCAAGGAAGAGAGCTTGCCCGGAGCCCCGCTTGCTTCAGGTGATCGGGCAGTACGCATCTCGTCGCAGCAGGCCTATCGTGTGCGGCTTGAGACCTATCCGTTGCTGGTGAACGGTACCATCCGGCTTGGCACGCCATCCGGCGAGTCGATGCTGCAACGGTGTCAGCAGATTGGAAGCGAGCTGATTCGGCTGCAGTAGGCCTGGATACGGAAAAGCCAGCGCACTGCGCTGGCTCTGCTTGCTGTCCCCGCTTCCGGGGCGCATGGACAACCCCAGATGGTGCCGCTTATCCGAATCGAACGGATGACCTACTGTTTACAAGACAGTTGCTCTACCAACTGAGCTAAAGCGGCATGGGGTGCTGCGTGCTGCGCCGACCGCGCCTGGCGCGGCCGGGACCCGATTCTAGCGCAACCGCGCACATTCCAGCGACCGTTGCTGCGCGGCGCCGCTGCGCTGCTGCACCTGGCCCGGCTCGCTGCCACTGGCCAACTGCCCTTCCAGCCACCACTGCCCGGCTTCGCCGCTGGCGACCAGGCGCGGCTGGAAGCCGGCGGCCTGCACGGCAGCCATACGCCGTTCGGCGCCTTCGCGGTTGCGGTACTGGCCCAGGGCAATGGCGTTGGCCTCCTCGCCCTGGCCAATGATGTAGTAGTCGCTCAACCCGGCGGCGACGATGCGCTTGACCGTGGCCTGTGCATCATCGCGGCTGGCCGCGGCTGGCAGCAGTACGCGGTAACGGGCACTGCCGCTGGCGGCCGGCTGCTCGCGCAGGCGGACCGGCGCCAGCAGGGAGCCGGCGCGGCCCTGCGCGGCTACGGCGGCGGCGCGGTCGGCAAACGGCCCCAGCGCGATGCAGCGCGGCGGCGCGGCCGGCGTTTCAGGCGCAGGCTTTTCCAGCGCGGGGGTTTCGGCGACCGGCGGGGTCGGTGTGGCGGGCTTGGCCACGGCGGCCACCGGCGCGGCGGCGGTGGGCTGCGGCGTGGCGGTGGGCGTGAGCGTGGGCGCAGCAGCCGGTGCGTCGGCAGGCGCCAGCGCGGCGCCCGGCGCGGCTTCGCGCGCTACCAGTGCTTCGGTCGGCGCGGCAGCGTTCTGTGCCACGGCCACCGCGTCGGTGCCGCCGGGCAGCCAGCGCAGTTCGGCCACGCCGCTGGGCGGCGTTGCCGCAGGTGCGCGCGTGGGCTCGGTTCGCAGCAGCCACCAGCTGGCGACCCCCAGGTTGAGGATGGCCAGTACGACAATCAGGGCACGGGTCAGCATGCGCCGATACTAGCCTGCGGCCGGGTGCACCGCCCAGCGGGCCAGACCATCGAGCACCAGCGACGGGTGGTAGTCGGCGCCCGGCAGCAACGGCATCAGTGCCGGTGCGCCGCCGCCATGCACCAGCAGCGCGGGCGGCGTGCCCAGCAGCGCCTGTGCCTGCTGCGCACTGCGTTCGATAAGCGCAACCGCTGCGCCATCGCAGCCCGACGCCAGCGCATCGGCGGTGTCGTTGGCGAATTCGCTGTAGTCGCCGCCCGTGGCTGGCAACTGCACGGCCCGCGCATGCAGGGCTTCGCGCATGGTGGTGGGCGATGCGGAAATACGGCCACCGTGGTGCTGGCCGTTGCCATCCAACAGGTCCAGGGTGAGTGCGGTGCCTACGCCGACCACCAGCACCGGCCGTTGCGCGGTGGCCGCCGCCAGCAGGGCCAGGAAGCGATCCACGCCAAACTTTTCCGGCTTTGCATAGGCAATGCGCACGCCCGCGCATTCGGCGCTGGTACGCACCACGCGCACCTCATCGAAGCGGCGCTGCAGCTGGTCCAGCATCGCGGCGGTGAGCGACGGTGCGGCCACGCTGGCAACGAAGGCGACGCGGCCGCTGGGCAGGCTGTGCTCGGGTTGCGCGGCCATGCCTTCGGCACCGTGCGCCCAGGCCTGCACATCGCCGGCACGGTTGCCCTGCAGCGGCGCGAACTTGAAACGCGAATTGCCCAGATCGAACAACCAATCGCTCATGCCGCCCTCACGCTGACTTCGCCGGCGTGCAGCAGGCGCTCGCGGCCATCGATGCGCACGCGCAGGGCGCCATCGTCGGCCAGGCCCATGGCGGTGCCGTACTGCCATTGGCCATCCAGTTCCACACGCACTTCCTGGCCGGCCAGCATGTCCAGCGCGGCATAGCGCGGCAGGAACGGCGCCAGGCCGTCGCGGTCGAAGGTTTCCAGCGCCGGCAGCAGGCGCGCCAGTACAGCGGCCACCACTTGGTTGCGGTCCACCACGGTTCCGGCCAGCGTATCCAGGTCCACCCACGGCTGGGTGATCTCGTCACCGAAGGCAGGCGGCATATGCACGTTGATGCCGATGCCGATGACCGCGCGTGCCGGGCCGGCGTACTCGCCACCGCCTTCGGCCAGCAGGCCGACCAGCTTGCGGCCGTGCACCAGCACGTCGTTGGGCCACTTCAGCTGGGCCTGGGCGAAGCCCAGATCGTGCAGCGCTTCGGCCACGGCCACGCCGGCCACCAGGCTCAACCCGGCCAGACGGCCCAGGCCGCCTTCGAACAGGCGCAGCACCGACAGGTAGACGTGGGCGGCCAGCGGCGAGGCCCAGCTGCGGCCACGACGGCCGCGGCCACCGGTCTGGCGCTCGGCCAGCAGCACGCTGACCCCGCGCAGTGGCGCGCTGCAGCGCAGCAATTCGGCGTTGGTGGAGTCCACCGTCCAGGCCACCTGCAGATCGTGCAGCAGGGCCTGGGCGTCGGCGGGCAGGCGGCTGCGGATGGCTTGGGGGTCGAGCAGCTCGAGCGCCCGGGTCAGGCCGTAGCCCTCGCCCGCGCGCCCCTGGATATCCACACCAGCGGCCCTAAGTCCTTGAATCCGCTTCCAAATGGCGGCCCGGGTCTGGCCCAGCTCACGGGCCAGGGCATCGCCGGACAGGCGACCGGCAGCGAGTTTGGCCAGCAGTTGGCGATCGTCCACGGCAGTTTCCGTCAGGTCAGGCAGGAATTATGCGGGAAAGGCCGGGCAGGCGCCCGCCGGGGGGCTTCCACGGCGGGGCCGGGTTCGGGCTATGATCGGGAACTCACCTCCCCTTAACGTGGATGTCGTCAATGCGCCGTTATGCCCATTGCCTGATCCTGCTGACGATGCCCTTCGCGGCGTCTGCAACGGCAGCGCTCGATGACAGCCGGGGTGCCTGTGTGTATTCGGCCGGGGATGCCGCTTCGCAGCGCGCGCCCAGCGCCGCCCCCACCAGCGCAGCGGCCAAGCCGGCGCCGGTACGCCCTGCGGCCAGCACCACCACCGGCGGTGGCGGCGATGACGATGTGCTGCCGCGCATCCGTGCACCGAAGTGGCACAGTTACCTGCCGGGCATGTTCCGCTGATCAGGTCGTTGTTGCAGTGGCTGCGGCCGACGCCGCGGCCGATCGAAGATGCCCATTGGGATGATGCCTGCCAGCGCGCGGCATGGCTGCGCGGTCTGGATGATGCGCGGCGCCTGCGCCTGCGTGTACTGGCCACGCGCTTCCTGCATGAAAAGACCCTGACCCCGGTGGGCGGGCTGCAACTGCAGGTGGCCGACGGCGTGTTGCTGGCGGCGCTGTGCTGCCTGCCGCTGCTGGAATTTGGCGACGTGGGGCTGCAGGGCTGGTCGCAGCTGATCATCTACCCCGATGCGTTCCGCGTGCACCGCAGCCACATGGATGCGGCTGGCGTGCTGCACGAATGGGATGACGAGCTGATTGGCGAAGCCTGGGACAGCGGTCCGCTGATCCTGTCGTGGGCCGATGTGCAGGCCGACCTGGCCGCGCCGCACGACGGCTTCTGCGTGGCCGTGCACGAGATGGTGCACAAGCTGGACGCGCTGGACGGGGCGATGGATGGCACGCCGCCCCTGCCGCGCGACTGGCAGCGCGAATGGGCGGCCACGTTCCAGCAGGCCTACGATGCCTTCTGCATGCAGGTGGATGCGGGGGTGGAAACACTGATCGACCCGTACGCGGCCGAGGCCCCGGAAGAGTTCTTCGCGGTGGCCAGTGAGTACCATTTTTCCGCGCCGGATCTGCTGGCCGAGGCGCTGCCCGAGGTCGCCGCGCATCTGCGGCGGTTGTATGGCGCGCCGCCGGCGATGGTCGGGTGAATCATGTGTTCGCCGGGCATGGCCCGGCGGCGGGGATCACGGGCCCGGCGGCAGGCGCACTTCGAAGCGGGCGCCGCCCAGTTCGCTGGAACGGGCCACCAGCAGTTCGCCGCGGTAATCCTTGATCAGGTCCTGCACGATCGACAGGCCGATACCGTGGCCCTGCACGCGCTCATCGCCGCGCACGCCACGCTGCAGCACCTTGCCGATGTCATCCGGGGCGATGCCGGGGCCATCGTCGTCCACCGCCAGCAGCAGGCCGGCGCGGCGCGCGTTCGGCGCCGGCAACGGCTGGGCGGTCAGCAGCACGCGGCGCTTGGCCCACTTGAAGGCGTTTTCCAGCAGATTGCCCAGCAGTTCCTGCAGGTCGCCCGGTTCGCCATGGAAGCGCGCTGCCGGGTCGATGTCGAATTCGCACAGCACGCCCTTGGCGGCGTAGACCTTTTCCAGGCCACGCACGATTTCTTCGGCGTTGGGTTCGATCGGCAGCGGCGCAGAGAACAGCTTGTGGCCCGACGAAGCCGCACGCGCAAGCTGGTACGACACCAGGTTGTTCATGCGCTGCAGCTGCACGTCCAGTTCCTCGCGCAGGGCGCCATCGCCGGCACCGCTGTCCATCTGCGTGCGCAGCACCGCAATGGGCGTCTTCAGGCTGTGCGCCAGGTCGGCCAGGGTATTGCGCTGGCGCTCCAGGTTCTCGCGCTCGCTTTCAATGAAGGCGTTGATGCTGTCGGTCAGCGGTTCCAGTTCGCGCGGGTGGCGCTCGCTCATGCGCTCGGTTTCGCCGCGCTGCACCTTGGTCAGCTCGGTGATCACCCGCCGCAACGGGCGCAGGCTCCACTGCAGGATGACCGTCTGCAGCAGCAGCAGGATCAGGCCGATGCCGCCCAGGTAGAACCAGACCCGGCTGCGGAACACGCGCAGCTGCGCACCCAGGGCGCGCGAGTCTTCCATCACGTAGATGGTGTACGGGAATTCGGTGGCCGGGTCGGCGTCGGCGTCCCACACCAGGCCCAGGCCATAGCGGTACACCGAGCCCTGGCTGCCATCGATCTGGATCATCGGCAGCGGGCCTTCGAACACTTCCTGGCGCGGTGCCAGCAGGCCACCGCCCACGGTGGGCAGCATCGGGCCTTCGGCGGACATGGAATTGCCCTTGCCGTCGGGCATCACCACCTGCAGGTACAGACCACTGCCGGGCACGTCGAAGCGCGGATCCGGCGGCTGTTCGCGGATGTACAGCGAGCGGTCGCGGGTGAAGTCGATGCCGGCCGCATACGCGGTGGCGTAGTTCTTCAGGCGCTCACGCAGGTTCGCCTTCGCCGTGTCGGCGAAGGCGGCGTCGAGCGCGTAACCGGCCAGGGCCAGGAAGGCGACCAGGCCCACGGACGCGGCAAACGTCTGGCGCGCCTGCAGTGAGCGCGGCCGCCAGCGTCGGAAGAACCACAGACGGCCGGACATCATGCTATCGCCAGGGTGAGCCGGCTCAGCCCTCGTTGCGCGGAATCGCGAAACGGTAGCCGCGGCCGCGCACGGTCTCGATCGGCTTCAGTTCGCCGTCCGGGTCCAGCTTCTTGCGCAGGCGGCCGATGAACACTTCCAGCACGTTGGAGTCGCGGTCGAAATCCTGCTGGTAGATGTGTTCGGTGAGGTCGGCCTTGGAGACCAGTTCACCGGCATGCATCATCAGGTATTCCAGCACCTTGTACTCGTAGCTGGTCAGGTCCACGTTGCTGCCGCTCACGCTGACCGTCTGTGCCGCCAGGTCCAGGGCCACCGGGCCGCATTCCAGGGTGGGCTTGCTCCAGCCAGCGGCGCGGCGCAGCAGCGCGTTGACGCGGGCCAGCAGCTCTTCCACGTGGAACGGCTTTACCAGGTAATCGTCGGCGCCCTGCTTCAGGCCTTCAACCTTGTCCTGCCAGCTGGAACGGGCGGTCAGGATCAGGACCGGGAACTTCTTGCCTTCATCGCGCAGGGCCTTGATCAGCTCCATGCCCGACATCTTGGGCAGGCCCAGGTCGATGATGCCGACGTCGAACGGCACTTCGCGGCCCATGTAGAGGCCTTCTTCGCCGTCCTGTGCTGCATCGACGGCAAAACCTTCGCGCTTGAGCCGGGCTGCCAGGGTCTCACGCAGCGGGGCTTCGTCTTCGACCAGAAGGATACGCATGAACTCTCCCTAGTGTGCTGGGTGTGGCCCGCAGGCCTGTGGGTACGGGGTGATGCGGCAACTATCCCTGTTCAGGGGTTATCGCCGCGTAGTGATGACATATCCGACCGCGGCGTGCGCGGCTGTGAACGTGCCGGGGCGGGGTCGTCCATGTAGCGGACCCGACCCCGGTCGTCCATGTATTTCACCCGGTTGATGTCACGACCATCGAACGGCACCCGCTCGGCGCCCAGGATGTGACCGCCGGTGGTGCGCTGCACCCGGCGCACGGCGTCGGACAACGAGCGTTCGTCGCCGCGGCCACCGCGGTCGCTGCGGTCCATCATCTCCGCCCGGCCCTGGTCGCCGCGCGGCGGCTGTTGTGCCAGCGCCGAAGACAGCGGCGCAGCAGCCAGCACCACGAAGGTGGCCAGGGCAAAACGGCGGTGGAAGGGAGCGGAAGACATCGAAGCGATCCTAGCCGAGCACGGCAATTTGTTCAAAAGTCGTAAATCCGGGGATCGGGCGCCAGGCCCGACCTTTACAAATCTTTTGCAAATTCTTGGTTTTGCGCAGTGAATCCGGTCTGAACTTTTCCGGGACCGCCTCCGTTTCGTTCATCTAAGTGAACATTCGGGACGAACCAACTGCGCTTGTCAAGTCAGGAATGTGACTGCAATCACGCTGCGGCGCGGTCGGCCTCGCGCTCGGTCACCGCCAGCGCCTGCTCGATCAGCGCCCAGTCGGCGCCGGGGCGGTGTGCGCCCTCGCTCAGCACCTGGCGGAACGCGCGGCCACCGGGCTGGCCGTGGAACAGGCCCAGCAGGTGGCGGGTGATGTGCTTCAACGCCAGGCCTTCGTCCAGGCGTGCCTGCACGTAGGGGCGCAGCGCGCGCAACAGTTCGCCGCGCGGGCGCAGCGGCGCGCCGGTGTGCAGCGCCTCCAGCTGATGCAGCAGGTAGGGGTCGTGGTAGGCCGCGCGGCCCAGCATCACGCCATCGACGTGTACGGCCTGGGCCTGCACCGCGTCCACGGTTGCCAGCCCGCCGTTGATGACCACCGGCAGCGCCGGGCGCTCCTGCTTCAGGCGGTAGGCCCAGTCGTACTTCAGCGGCGGCACTTCGCGGTTTTCCTTCGGCGAAAGGCCCTTCAACCAGGCGTTGCGCGCGTGTACCACCACCATCGCCGCGCCGGCCTGCACCTGGCGATCGACGAACGCGGCGAACACCGCGTAATCGTTGTCCTCGTCCACGCCCAGCCGGCACTTCACCGTTACCGGAATGTCCACCGCCGCGACCATGGCCGCCACGCACTCGGCCACCAGCTCCGGTTCGCGCATCAGGCAGGCACCGAAACGGCCGGCCTGCACGCGGTCGGACGGGCAGCCGCAGTTGAGGTTCACTTCGTCGTAGCCCCAGTCGGCGGCGATGCGCGCGGCCTGCGCCAGCAGGGCCGGATCGCTGCCGCCCAACTGCAGGGCCAGCGGCTGTTCGCTGCCGTCGAAGCCGAGCAGGCGCTCGCGATCGCCGTGGATGACGGCGTTGGCGTGCACCATTTCCGTGTACAGCCGCGCGCCGGGCGCCAGCACGCGGTGGAACACGCGGCAATGGCGATCGGTCCAATCCATCATGGGCGCAACGGACAGGCGAATATCACTCAAATTCAACGATTTCATAGGCTTACCATCAATACTAGCACCCGGAAGCGCCTCAGATTTCCCGATATTTCCTGTATTTTCCCGTACATCTGCACCATTGGTGTGTCAGGTACGCCCTGGCACAACACGGGCTGGCACACCGATGGCGACACCGCAGAACCGCAAAGGCCGCTGACGCGCAATGGTGCGCCGCAAGAGCCACAAAGGCCAAACCTGGACCTTCCCTACCAAGACGGCCGCCAAGGCCTGGGCGGACCGCGTAGAGCGGGAACGCGCCTGCAGGAGAGCCTTTGCCACATCCCGGCCAGGCAGCGCATCGGCCGCGACCACATGTCCGGCAAAGGGTCATTATCCCTGCTTGTTCGCCCGCAACCATGAACGTAGTGCTGTGCTACCTGTCCGAGCTGCTGGAACCGGCCGCCCGCATGAGGGGCGTGAAGCTGCTCACCGCCCCCGTCGCCAAGGCGCGGCCCGAGTCGTTGCACCACGCGGTACTGCAACCTGAGAAATCGCCCGAGGACTCTGTAGAGCCAATTGCTTGAGTGCCCAGTGTCGCGTCTGACTCTTCAGCGCACCGCCCAGCTCAGTAGCATGCGCGCCCCGAAAGAGGGCATCGCTTAGAACGGGACCGGTACTACTCGCTGCAGATCCTGCGCGGCCTGGCGGCCATGGCGGTCGTGGCTTTTTGCTTGAGGGTGGTCGAGATCCAGTATCTGCCGGGGCCAGCGCTGCTTGACGGAATTGCCCTGTACGCCGATGCCGGCGCAGATCTCTTTTTGTACTTTCCGTCTTCGTCATGACCACCATCACCGCTGGTCACCGTCATGGGGCAACGGCGGCCGATGCAATCGGACATATCCACCTTGACGTAATGAATTTTGTCTTTGCTTGCGCGAAAAATGCACAACATGGTTAGATCGTGTCTCATGGATGGACACAAGAGACTCGTTGTGGACATGTCACCCAGCAAGCCACGCCAACCTGCATTCAAGGCAATGGCAATGGCAATGGCAGCTCTTGTCGTCATCATCCTTCCCGCATGCTCAGCAGCAAGGATGAATCCGGTTTATCCGCAATCGATGGTCGAGCCCATCAGTGTTCAAACGCGCTCAGCAACCGAGATCGCACTGCGTTACAAGGTCCGGCCTGAAAGCAGCCACTACTCCGGCGGCGTGGATTATGAACGCGTCGGCGACACCTTGCGCGTGGTCATTGGACGCTGCGCAGTGGGTGCCCCCTGCGAACCCATGGCCAGATCGGTGATCCCACTGGATGACACGTGGCAGGCGGAAGTGCACCTCCCCTACGATGGATCACGTGTGGTCGTTGTGCATTCCGACGGCGAGAAACAGGTCTATCCCTGATCACCGCGCACACGCAGGAGGATACGGATGTCTGATCAAGAGAAGCAGCCCCAAGAGCGCGTGGTACTGGGCATCCATACGAACACGAAGCCCGGTGCGCCCCTGATTCGTCATCCAGCTCACTTTCCATGGAAGGGGATCGAGAGATGCTGCAGTCCATCCGCAAGGGCGTTGCGGGCATCGACCAGCAGCACGGCCGTGAGTTTGATCCAACCAGCGAACGCCTCTCCGCCAGTCTGTTGGCAACGGCCAAGAGCAACGGCCTGGAACGCGTGGATCATGTCGTGCTGGGCAATCCGCCTACCAACGGCTCTGGGCAGCGCATGTTCGTCGTGCAAGGCGAGCTCGACAACCCGGCACATCAGCGCGCATCGGTTGCGATCAGCGAAGCGATCAACACACCCGTGGAGCAGTCGCTCGCCAAGGCAGAGCAGATTTCGCAGGTACAGCACCAGATTGCCCAGCAAGACCACGCCCAAGAGCAGACGCGAGCCGCGATGCGCACGGGGTAGGAGCAGTCCACCACTCATGCAGATGGCCGCCCTTTTTCCGCTTTCTGCGATTACGGCAGCAGCCTGGTTCGCGGCAGAGGCCGGTGGCGGCGAACGGCCGGCGCCAGCCGGCCGTGCCCAGCATTCGTTGCGGGCCCCTCTGCCCTATTGCGCGCGCCCCTTCACCTGCTCCTGCTGCTGGTCCTGCACGCGCTGGTTGAACTGGCTGTCCAGTTCCGCGCTTTGCCTGGTGCTGGCTTCCACCGACTGGGAAACGGCCTGCTGCCGGTCCACGAAGGCGCGCTGTGCAGCCGGATCGCCCAATGCACCCTGCACCGCGAACAGGCCGCTGCCATCGGGGCGCGCGACCACATGGTCGATCTGGCGCATGCCGGCCACCTTGCTCTCGTAGGCCAACTGGCCGGCGGCGCGTTCGGTCTCCTGTGCGCTGCCAAACAGCGGGCACAGCCCGGCCTGCGCGCGTTGCTGCTGCAGCGCCTGCAGCTTTTCCAGGGCCTGGCTGAAACGCGGGTTCTCGGCATGGCCAGCATCGCGCATGCTGGGCGCGGCCGGGGCAGCGGCAGGATCGGTACGTGCCGGTTCGCTGCGCGCCGGATCGGTGGCGGCGTGCGCCCCCGCCTTCACCGCCGCCGGGTCGGCCAAGCGGGCCAGGGTCAGGCGGCCCGCCTTGCCGTCGTCGTCCAGGCCGTTGCTGGCCTGGAACTGCTTCACCGCCGCCAGGGTGTCCTTGCCGAAGATGCCATCCACGCCCAGCGCCCTGCCGTCGGCCGCGGTGTAGCCCAGCGCCGCCAGCTTGCCCTGCAGCGCCTTCACCTCATCGCCGCGCTCGCCCTTCACCAGCATGCCGTCGGCCATCGGCGCCGGCGCTGCGCTGCGTGCGGCCTGCGCGGCGTCGGGCCCCTGCGCGTGGACCTTGCCGCCCAACGTGATGCGGTCGTTAAGCATGTCGCCCAGATAGCGGCGGAACTGCTCGGGTTCCACTTCGATGTGCGCGTGCACGGCCTTGGTGCCTGCGTTCGACTGCTTCACCAGCGGCGCGCCGTACTCGACGAAGTCGCCGTTCTTGTACGGCGAGGACCCCACCGCGCCGTGCAGCACCTGGCCAACCAGTTCGCGCCGCGGATCGCCGGCCGGGTGGCTGTAGATCGCGATGCCGTTGGTCGGATCCTTCAGGAACTGCACGTAGCCGGCCACCGGCGCGGGGATCATCACGTCGCGGTTGGCCAGGCGGTCGGTCAGGATCAGGTCCTTGCGCACCAGCGGAATGCCGTTCCTGTCGCCGCTGGTGCGGATGTTCTCCATTTCGCCTTCCACCATGCCCGACTGCCGGTCGGCCTTGCTGGCATCGCCGGTACGCACGGCTTCGGCATTGGTGTTGGGATGGTGGATCTTCAGCAGGCGATAGGCCGCCTCCCCGCTCATGCCGTGGTCCAGCGTGCGATTGCTGGTGACATTGCCGTACGGCTCGACCACCGTGATGCGGCCACCACCTGGGGCCGCAGCCACGGCGGCGGCAGCTGGGGCCGGTGCCTGCGCGTGGCTGCGCTCGGCCGCCGGCGCACGCGTCTGCGTACCCGCGCCCAGCGCGGCCAGCGTATCGCGACCGGCCTTGCCATCTTCCTCAAGCCCGTGCGCCTTCTGGAACTGGCGTACCGCGTGTTCGGTGTTGCCGCCGAAATCGCCATCGGGGTTCAGCGCCTTGCCGTCCTTGCCGGTGTAGCCAGCCTGCGCCAGCTTCTGCTGCAGGGCCTGCACTTCGGCCCCACGCTCGCCCTGCACCAGCACGCCGTCGGCCATTGCGGCGCGCGCGGCATGGCCGCCACGTGGGCGATGCAGCGGCTCACCGAACGCCTGTTCGTAGGTCTTGCCCTGGTAGTCCTGCGGGTGGCGGTTGACCTGCTCGTACCGCGCCAACCCGACCAGATCCGCCTTTTCATTGAGCGTGCGTTCGCGCAGCGCAGGCCATTGCGTGGGTGAGCTTTCGAAGTGCCTTTGCACGTTGTCGTGCTTGTAGTCCTGCACCGCGCGTACGATCTGTTCGTCGCTCAGCTCGGACAGCTTGTAATCGTCGCCGTAGGCCGCCTTCAGGCCGTTGACGAACACACCGCGGGTCATGTTGCGGTACTGCACCGAGGTGCTCCACAGCGCGTCCTGCACCGCCGGGCCACGACCCTGCAGATCCATGCCTGCGTCCTTCAGGCGACTCAGCTGCTTGTCGTAGTACTGGTGCTGGATGAAGTCGTGCTGGTCACTGGCGAAGGCCCCCTTGTCGCGCTCGGCGACCTCTTTCCAGCGATCGTTGAAGGCCTGGGTGGCCGGCGCCAGGCCACGGAACTCGGCACCGTAGCGCGAACCCGCCAGGTATTCGTCCACCCCGCCCACGGCGCTGGCGAACTGGTAGGTGCCATAGGACACGCCGCCATGGTCACCCCTGCCGGAGGAAATCCAGCCGGGACCACGGTTGCTGGTTTCGTAGCTTGCAGAGGTCTGGCCGCGATGCCAGCCGTCCATCGCCTTCTTTGCGTCGGTCACTACGTCCATGCTGCAGTTCTCCTTACGTTAGGCGGTTCGATGGGTTCGGTTCAGGGGTGATCGGTAGCCGCGTTCAACTGGTCCACGCGGTTGGCCACGCGGTTGATGCGGCAGGACTGCGCGTCCAGCATCTGGCCCTGGCCTTCGGTGCGCGGATCCCAGGTGCAGTAGCGGTTGGTGTCGGCCCACCACGCAGCCTGCGCGTCCATCCAGTCATCTTTTTCCTTGCTGTCCGGGCTGGCCACCTTCGTTGCAACGATCTCTGCCAACCGGTCTTCCTGGTAGCGCAGTTCCTCATCGCCGCAGGCCTGCAGCGCGGGCGTCACGCCGTTGGAGGCATCCACGCAGGCGGTGTACTGCGGACGCAGCGTGGCCTTGTTGTACGAGTCATCCGGGCGCGCGGCCGGGAAGTCATCATCATCGGCGTCGGCCGCCGTGGCCGCGGCGGGCGCCGTCTGCGCCGTCTGCGCGGTCGGCCCGGGCGCGCTGCCTGTCGCAGCCGCGGCCACGGGGGCAGCCGGCACGGCCGCATCCGCCGATGTGTCCTTGCACGCAGCCACGACCGTGCCGATGGCCAGGGCGAACACGAGTGCACCGGCATTGGCGGACAGCGCGCGACCGATGCACGGGAAAAGCGTCATTGCCTTCATTGCTCATATCTCCTTGAAAACGGATCACTGAAGACCCGGTGCCAGCGTGTGCGCCTGCAGCTCGACAGCACGGTTGGCGTAGCGATTGATGCGGCACGACTGCGCGTCCAGCAGCGCACCCACATGGTCACTGATGGGTGCGCAGCGATTGTCGGTGTCTTTGGCCCAATAGGCCTGCTCATCCATCCAGCGGTCCTTGGCCGGGCCGTCCGGGCCGGCCATCAACCGCGACACCTGTGCGACCAGCTGTTCCTGCTGGTAGGCGAACTCGGTGGCATCGCACGCCTGGAGCTTGTCATCCATGCCACGCGCATCCTGCACACAGCGGGTGTACTGCGGGCGCAGCGAGGCCTGGGTGAAGGAGGTATCGCGTGAGCGGATGTGCGCCAGCAGGGCATCGGCGCGGTAAGCCACGCGGGACAGGCGGCACTCCTGCGCGGCCAGCAGCGCATCCACTGCGGCGTTGGCGGACGCGGTGCAATAGCGGTCGGTATCGCGGCGCCACGCCGCTTCGGTGGCCGCGAAGGCCGCGCTGGCGCCGTCATCCAACCCCGCCACGATGGTGGCGGTCGCCGCCTGCAGATGTTTCTGCTGGTAGGCCAGTTCTTCCCTGCCACAGGTCTGCAGGGTGCCTGCATCCTGCACGCCTTCCACGCAGCGGAAGTAGGCCGGCCGCAGGCGCCCCTTGCTGTAGGACGCATCGGGATAACGGACAGCAGGTGGCGTCGCGGTCGCTGCAGCCGACGCCGTAGGCGCAGCAGGTTGGCAGGCGGCCAGGCCCGTGCACAGCAGCAACGCCGCCCAGCGGCGGCCGGCAGGGGGTATGAGGTGGCCCATCGCCTGCATCACGTGCGCCTCCATTGCGAGTGGTCGGCAGCTGCCGCCCCAGGCGGGGCCGTCCATCGGCCCCATCACCCGGCCATGCTAAGGCAGCCCCAGCAGCCGGTGCCTGACTGGATTCATGTTGCGTGAAGGCGGTCGCACATCCCCGTTCCAGGGGCAGCTATCGCGGCGATCGTCCCGCGTTGACGACCCGCCCCCGGCCAGCCGGTATAGTTCGGCGCTCCCCATGGAATGGATGCGTAGAACAGATGAAGCAGCACACGCGGATGCGCACGCCCCTGGCCGCCCTGATGGTGGCCGCCCTGGCCATCGGCACAGCCAGTGCGGCGCCAGCCCCCAGCGGCCTCAGTCCCACCTTTACCGCCTGCCGCGACAGCGCGCAGGGTGCGATTGAACAGGCGGCGTGCCTGTCGGCGGAAAGCACCCGCCAGGACCAGCGCTTGAACCAGGCCTACACGCAGCTGCAGGCCCGCCTGATCGGCGACAACCGCATCAAACTGGTGAACGCACAGCGCGCCTGGCTGCAGTCGCGCAGCCGCGACAGCGAATTGGATACTGCCCTGTATGACAACTCGCAGGTGGGCAACCTGCAGAGTGGACTGGACGATGTGATGCGCCTGAGCGCACGCGCCGACCAGCTGCAGAAGTATCTGCAACTGCTGGACTGACCCGTTGGAGGGCCCGCCCTCCCCGATGCACACGGAACTAAGGGGGGCCGGCAGCCACCACGCGATCACCACCTTCCAGCAGCAGGGCCTGCCCGCCACCGGCATTGCCGACGCGGATACCCGCCAGGCACTGGCCAGCGACGTGCAGTAGCGTGCGCAGGGCCAGAGCCAGGGCCAAGGGCAAATCCCGAACCCGGACCAGGCCAGCGCCGCCGAGCCCACTCGCGAGACGGTGTACCCGTTGTCCGACCCGCGCAGCCGCAGAACTGGCTGTACACCGAGACGCTGGTGCAGGTGAAGTTCGCCGAGGAAGCGCGTGGCCTGCCGTCGGGCGAGCACAGCGAAAAGCTGGCGGCCGCGCTGACCGTGGAGGCCGCACGTTCGGGCCTGTGGCGGGTGGACCGGGTGGAACTGAACCAGGATGGTTCCATGGCCCGCGCCGTGCAGGCCAATGCACTGCACGACGAAAGCGCGTTGAACCGCAACACCGCACCGGTGTCCACCGCCGATGCCATGCGCCAGAGCGTGCAGGAAAACAGCGAGCGTGCCCTGCAGGCAGGCGATCAGCAGCGCGAGCAGCAGAAGATCGACCAGCAGACCCAGCAGCACGGCCCGCGGGCCATGATGGCCTGAGCAACACCCGCCCCGGGGTTGCCCGGGGCGGATGCGGGTGGTCAGAAGAACGACCCGGCTTCTATCAGTTAGAGTTCCTGGGGGCGTTCCGGCTCCACAATTGGCGCGTGCTGCTCATAGTCCGTCTGCTTCCAGCCGCCGCCATCACCTGCCACCCACTGGAAGGTCCAGGTCTCAATGAAGCCGCCAGGGAGTTCGTTGGTGATGGTGTAGCGCTCCCCGGGTGCACCCGCCGGCGGCAGTGCGACCGGCGGGGCTGCGGCCGACACTGCCAAGGCGCCATTACCGACTTTCCGATGGCTCACGGTCAGCACACCCAGATCCATTACGCGGCGTTCTGCATCAGGCATGTTGTCCAACCAATGTGCGATCGCCATCGCTTCGCTGGAGCCCGCACGATAATGCGAAACCTGTTCGATCACGAAGGAGGCAGGCGCCGCGCCTGCAACTGCTGACATTGCAGCCAAGCCAAGTGCCAGTAGCGCAGAAGAGAAGTATTTTGCTTTTTTATAGGCGGTCATTGCTCGTTCCTTGATGGCGTGCATGATTGCACCGGCCAAGCGTGTGCTGGGCCCGCACGTTCCTCCATCAGAAAATTTGCAAACGCATCTCCCCGACTGCTTCGGGGGCGGATGCGGGGGTCAGCGCTTCCGCTGGGGCGCGGGCCCGACGCCCCGCCCGTGCCACTCGTAGTGGGTCTGCTTCCAGCGGCCGCCCTCGGTCGCCACCCACTGCAGGGTCCAGGTTTCGACCTGGCCCCCCGGCCGTTCATGGGTCAGCGTGACCTGCTCGCCGGGCGCACCCGACGCGGGCAGCGGAAACGGCGCGCCTTCCACCCACCGTGCGGTGTAGGTCGCCCCATCCTGGCGCTGGCGCAGGGTCAGCGTTTCCGGGTCCATCATGCGCTGATTGGCGTCGGGCACACGGTCCAGCCAGTCAAGGATCGCCTTCGCCTCGGGCGTTCCCGCACGATGGTGGGAAACGTGTTCGACGATGGTGGTCGTGGTGGCGGCGTCGGGCGCGGCGGCAACCGTGGCCGGCAGTGTGGCCAGGCCAAGGGCCAGCAGCAGCGGCAACGAACCAGCGTAGGCCTTGCGTGCAGTCATGGGTCGTCCTTGAGTCTGTGCGTGATGGCACAGACCGATCATGGCCGCGGCGACGGCGGGTTTCAATCAGGAGGGTTGCAGATGCCCGCCGCCGACGCCGCGGTCAGTGCGCACCGCCGCGACCGCCCACCTGTTCGATCAGGGTCTGGCTGGCGGCATTGAGGCCCACCACCGTTACCTGCGCGCCATGCGCGGCCAGCTTTTCCTGCGCGCGTTCCAGCGCCGCCACCGCGGTCAGGTCCCACAGGTGGGCCTCGCGCAGGTCGATCTGCACCTTCGGCGCCACGTGCTGGTAATCGAAGGCCGCGCCCAGCTGGCCGGCCGAGGCGAAGAACACTTGGCCGCGCACGCGGTAGACCTGTTCGTCGCCCAGGGTTTCGTGCTGCACGATCAGCATGCGGCCGACCTTCCGTGCGAAGAACAGCGCCGACAGCAGCACGCCGCTGAGCACGCCCTTGGCCAGATCGTGCGTGGCCACGGTGACCACCACGGTCAGCAGCATCACCGCCGACGAACTGCGCGGATGGGTGCGCAGGTCACGCAGCGAACGCCAGCTGAAGGTGCCGATGCTGACCATGATCATCACCGCCACCAGCGCGGCCATGGGAATCTGCCGCACCAGGTCGCTGCCGTACACCACCAGTACCAGCAGCAGCACGCCGGCCACCAGGCACGACAGGCGGCCGCGCCCACCGGAGGTCACGTTGATGACCGACTGGCCGATCATCGCGCAGCCGGCCATGCCACCCAAGAAACCGGTGATCGTATTGGCCACGCCCTGGCCGACGCACTCGCGGTTGCGCTCGCTGGGCGTTTCGGTGATGTCCTCGACGATCTGCAGGGTCATCATCGATTCCAGCAGCCCGACCACGGCCAGGGTGGCCGACACCGGCAGCAGGATGCGTAGGGTTTCCCAGCTGAAGGGCACATCGGGCATGAGGAAGTGCGGCAGGCTGTCGGGCAGCTGGCCCATGTCGCCCACGCTGCGCACGTCGATGCCGAAGCCGATGACCGCGGCGGTAAGCACCACGATCGCCACCAGCGGCGAGGGCACCGCGCGGGTGATGCGCGGCAGCAGGTAGATGATGGCCAGCGCCGCGGCGCACAGCACGTACACGGTGGGGCCACGGCCGATCAGTTCCGGCATCTGCGCCAGGAAGATCAGGATCGCCAGCGCGTTGACGAAGCCGGTGATGACCGAACGCGATACGAAGCGCATCAGCGAACCCAGCTTGAACACGCCGGCCAGCACCTGCAGCAGGCCGGCCAGGATGCTGGCGGCGAACAGGTACTGCAGGCCGTGGTCCTTCACCAGATCGACCATGACCAGGGCCATGGCGCCGGTGGCGGCGGAAATCATGCCCGGGCGGCCACCGGCAATGGCGGTGACCACGGCGATGGAGAACGCCGCGTACAGGCCCACCTTGGGGTCGACCCCGGCAATGAGCGAGAACGCGATGGCCTCGGGAATCAGGGCCAGGGCGACGACCATGCCGGACAGCAGGTCACCACGGATGTTGCCGAGCCATTGCTGGCGCAGGGGATAGGACGTTTGCATGGGAAAACTCCGCGCGCACGGGCATGGGGCCACGTGGCGCTGCAGTGGAAAGACACGGATTCCTGAGCCGGAGGGCCGGCTGCCGATGGGCGGCAAGGGTCAGGGTGGCGTGATCACTGCGGTCGAGGGTCGGTGCGTGGAAGGGGCGCAGTCTACGGGAAGCGGCGCGGCGGGGATAGCGCGGGCGTGGCGGCCACGCGGCCGGGCATGGCCCGGCTCTACAATGGAAGCATGGCCGCCGACCGCCCACCGTTCTTCGATCCCAGCAGCGAACAGGGCGTGCTGCGCCTGTCCATCGCCGCCTCGCTGCTGCTGGCCGCCGCCGCCGTGGTATTCGGGCTGCTGGCCAATTCCTCGCTGATCATCTTCGACGGCATCTACGGCCTGATCGACGTGGTGATGACCTGGCTGTCACTGCTGGTGACCCGGCTGATCGCCCTGTCCACCAATACCGATGCGCTGCAGTCGCGGTTGAACCAGCGCTTCACCATGGGCTTCTGGCACCTGGAACCGATCGTGCTGGGGGTGAGCGGCACGCTGATGATCGGCGCGGCGCTGTACGCACTGGTCAATGCGGTGGATGCCCTGATGTCCGGTGGGCGGCATATCGCGCTCGGCCCGGCCATCATCTTCGCCGGCCTGTCCATCGTGGCCGAGGGCACGCTGGCGGGGTTCATCGTGCGCGCCAACCGCCGCATCGGCTCGGAATTCATTGCGCTGGACGCAAAGAACTGGGTGATCGCCGCCAGCATGTCGGCCTGCTACCTGGTCGCGTTCCTGGGCGGGGTGCTGGTGCGCGGCACCTCGCTGGCGTGGGTGGGGCCGTATATCGACCCGGCCATCCTGGCCTTCGTCTGCGTGCTGGTGATGATCGCCCCGCTGGGCACGGTGCGCCGGGCGCTGGCCGGCATCCTGCTGGTCACCCCGCCGGAACTGCAGGCGCACGTGGATGCAGTGGCTCGCGATGTGGTGGCCCGGCATGGCTTCGTCGAACACCGCAGCTACGTGGCCCAGGTGGGGCGTGGCGAGCAGATCGAGCTGTTCTTCGTGGTGCGCGAGGACGACCCGCCGCGGGCGCTGCTGGAATGGGACCGGCTGCGCGACGAGATCGGCGATGCGCTGGGCGATGCCTCGCCGGACCGCTGGCTGACCATCATGTTCACCACCGACCGCGAATGGACGATCTAGCACCGCCGGACGATTCATCAATATTTGCGGACGATCTGTCACCCATCGTCCATGAAAAGCGGGCAAAGTAGCTCCATCGAAACACCCACCCACTGACCAGGAGCATCCCATGTCCATCGAAAAGGTTCTGTACACCGCCCAGGCCACCTCCACCGGCGGCCGTGAAGGCCGTTCGGTCTCGTCCGACAACGTGCTGGACATCCAGCTGTCCACCCCGCGCGAACTGGGCGGCGCCGGCGGCCCGGGCACCAACCCGGAACAGCTGTTCGCAGCCGGTTATTCGGCCTGCTTCCTGGGCGCGCTGAAGTTCGTGGCCGGCCAGGCCAAGGTCGCCCTGCCCGCCGATACCACCGTGACCGGCAAGGTCGGCATCGGCCAGATCCCGACCGGTTTCGGCATTGAAGCAGAGCTGACCATCAACGTGCCGGGCGTGCCGCGCGAGCAGGTGGAAGAACTGGTGCAGAAGGCCCACATCGTCTGCCCGTACTCCAACGCCACCCGCGGCAACATCGACGTGACCCTGATCGTTGCCTGAAGGTTCGGCAGCGTGCCGGCTAATGGTCGGCACGTTGCGCTTTGACGTAAGTCGGCTCGCCGTTGGAGCCTATATCTCTACTGCGTTGACAGCTCCAATTCCCTCACCGCGTCGGCGGCAGCTGCAGAGGCGGGCATGTACCAATTCACATCCTGAGGAAAATCGGCGTGGGTGCCGGAAGGAAAAACAGACAAGCAACTTGCATCGTCGTCAGCAACACCACAGATCAGCTTGCCATCCTGCTCAGTGCAGCCATCGGTAGTCATTACCCACGCTTCCTCATCACCCAGAGCCCCCAACGCGACCACATCCGGAGCACTGAATCTCTTCGCGTTGAAGCTGCGGGTGAGCACTTTTCTGACCGGTTGGCTTGAAGTGTGGCCAATACTGGCAAGCGTGGTGTCAAGCGTGTGGGGATTGGTCAGCCAATGAACTTCTCCAGCTGACAATCGCCCCACTCTGCAGTCTCCGCAAAAGAGGGCGGTTGCTCCGCCGCTTTCGAGATCAAGCATGATGAGTGCATATGCTGCCTTCTCGCAGATGTGGACTCTTCGGATGCTTTCATGAACCGACCGCAGAACTGCAGTAACGTGCTCGGAGGTTGCGATCGGGTGCGCTTTCCATTCATCCATGGACCGTGTGACCAGATCCATGGCCAGTCCGCTACCTGCACGGCTGGTCGTTGCTTGATCCACGATTATCGCCAATAGCCAGCCATTGACGATGCACGCGCCTCCCGCGTCCTGATTGATGTGACGCCCTTCCCCCTTGAATGACTGCCACTGCACTCTCATCTCGACGCGACTCCAGCAACGTCCTCAAGGCGTTCAAAGATGAGTTCTGCTACTCCGGCGTCACCTGCCGAAGCGCTTTGCACCGCGTAGTCAATATCCGGATGCTCCAGTAGACGAGCGATTCCAGCACTGATGTATTGGCTGATGTCATCGTCTGCCGCCAGAACCTCTGCGACGATCTCCGCGCGACCATTGAACATGGAGAGAATATCCTCAACGTCCTGGCTGCTCAGAACATCATTGCGCCCACGCCCCTTGAAAGCTTCTAGCTTGGTGGCTAGAAAGTAGACGGGGCTTACGAGCCTCACCTGCGTTGAACCCAACTCCATGGTGACGGCGCTTTGGAGGGCAGGCGCATACCACTTGTTCCCAAAGCCGAGAATAGCCGCGTCGTCTGGCATGAAGTCGACACGAAGTTCACCCAGTTTCATGGCGCATGCGGGCATCTCAGCATGAAGATCATGGGTGAAGCCGCGTGCGAGCAACTCCCTCTGAAGATCCTGCCACCCGACATTGCCAATAACTGGCACGATGAGGTCGACATCCATGGTGTGCCGGACGGAGTCCTTCGCCAGCTCATCGGTCAACTGAAGCCCGGTTGTGCAGCCACCAACAAACGCCACCTGCTGCATGAGTTCTGGCCCAAGAGCTGAGGCAACGGCAGTGAGCATCTCCTTATGAAGATTGAACGTTGTCACATCATGACTCCATGATTTCCCGAAGAAGGTCGGCGGCTATGGACTGCTCGCGCGCCTGTCCTATACGCATGGCATCGGCCAGGGAGAGCATCGCATACAGCAGGGGATCATCCGCCACCGCCTGCGCCACGCCCTCGGACAGGGGCTCAACTGCCTGACCCTTGATGCTGCCTCGAGGATCAGGCCAAACCGGCACGAACTCGCCTGCGGTTACGATTTGATCACGTAACACTGGCGCCGCCATCGCCGTGGGAATGCCACGTGTGACCTGCCCTCTGCGGGCGGGAAACACGTATCGCACGGCATGCACGATTACCCCCAGAAGTGCCTTGCCATTGGCCTTCGGCAAGCCGGTCCGCCTGTCTACAACCGCAATTCCACTTTCGAGACTACGGTTCAAAGACAAGCTGACCTGGCTCTTGCTGATTCCAGTCGTCGCGGCGAGCTGCCGTACCGTGAACAGGCTTCTTCTATGCTCGTCGTACCCAACTTCACTCAACTCCTTTGGATCTGGCTGGAGAACCTCAGATGGCGCCAGAGTCTCCCATCCTTTCCATGCATCACTGCGGAGCAATGCCGGTAGCGGTCGTTCGCTGGACCATAGGCTGTGGATTTTGAATAGCAGAACCAAATCTTGACTTTTCATTTCGGCGCCCCCTATCTGTCCCTCGTCCTAGGACAAGGGACATCCTCGCAGGGAGGATTTGCGTTTGTCAAATAAAATGGGCGGATGCCGGTCGAAACCGGGCATCCGCCCATCCCACCTCGGGTGGGCCCCGGCACAGGCCGGGGACGCATTCGCTTATTTCTCGCTGGTGATGAGCTGCACCACGCTGGAGAAATCCAGCTTGCCGCGGCCGGCCTGGTGGTTCATCGAGTACAGGTTGCGGGCCACTTCGCCCAGCGGGATCGAGGCGCCGACGCTCATCGCTGCTTCCACGGCCAGGCCCATGTCCTTCAGCATCAGATCGCTGCCGAAGCCGCCGCTGTAGCCGCGCGAGGCCGGCGCATTTTCCAGCACGCCGGGCCACGGATTGCACACTTCGGTGGCCCAGCTGCGGCCGGTGCTGACCGCCATCATCTGCGACAGCACCTTCGGGTCCAGACCGTGCGCCACGCCCAGGGCGATGGCTTCGCCGGTCACCGCCATGATCACGCCCAGCGCCATGTTGTTGCACAGCTTGGCGACCTGGCCGGCACCGCTGGCACCCACGTGGAAGATGTTCTTGCCCATCGCCTGCAGTACCGGACGGGCGCGCTCCAGCGCGTCCTCTTCGCCACCGACGATGAAGGTGAGGGTGCCGGCCTGGGCACCGGCGGTACCGCCGGAAACCGGCGCATCGATCATCTGCAGGCCGCGTGCGGCAGCCGCTTCGGACACCTTGCGGGCACTGGCCGGGGCAATGGTGCTGCAGTCGATGACCAGTGCTCCGGCCGGAATGGCGGCCAGGATGCCATCGTCACCCAGGTACACGCCTTCGACATGGCGGCTGGCCGGCAGCATCGAGATCACGATCTCGGCATCGGCCAGGGTCTCGCGCGCCGACGCGGCGGCACTGGCGCCGGCATCGACTGCCGCCTGCACGGCGGCCGGCACAAGATCGAACACGCGTACGCTGTGGCCGTTCTTGACCAGGTTGGCGGCCATCGGGCCACCCATGTTGCCCAACCCGATGAATGCAATGCGGCTCATGCAAGGCTCCTTTCAGCCATGGGGGTACCCAGGTCGGCCAGCGGATGCGCGGCGTCGGCCCAGGGGGAAACGAAGAAGGTTTCGGCCCAGGCGGTGGTGGCCTCGGCCAGGGTGGCCGGGTTCCACTGCGGGTTGCGGTCCTTGTCGATCAGCAGCGCGCGGATGCCTTCGGCGAAATCGCCATGGGCGGCGCAGTGCAGTGCGGTGATGTATTCCAGGCGGTAGACGCTGGCCAAGTCCTGGCCGGCGCTGCGCCGCTGCAGTTCGAAGGCCAGCCGCGCCGAACCGGGTGCACCGGCGGCCAGCGTCTTCTGCGCCGCCTGCAACCAGGCATCGTCGGTCTGCAGGTCGCGGATGCGCGCGATGATCGCGGGCAGGTCCTCGCCCTCGCACAGCGCATCGACCGTCGCGGCATTGGCCAGCAGCGGGCCGGTGGCGGCATCGCTGGCATGCGACTGCAGCAGCTGGCTCAGGCGTTCGTGGTTGTGCGCGGCATCGCTCGACCATGCCACCTGCAGCAGCGCGTCGAACACGGCGCTGCGACGTTCCTCGGCCACGTGCAGATCGGCCAGGCCGGCATAGATGGCGTCGCCCGGGTTCAGCAGCGCACCGGTCAGGGCCAGGAACAGGCCTGCCCTGCCCGGCACGCGCGGCAGCAGCCAGCTGCCACCCACATCGGGGAACAGGCCCACGGTGATTTCCGGGAAGGCCAGCTTGGAACGCTCGCTGACCACGCGGTGGCTGGCGCCGGACATCAGGCCGATGCCCCCGCCCATCACAATGCCGTGGCCCCAGCACAGGATCGGCTTGGCGTAGGTGTGGATGAGGTAATCGACGCGGTATTCGACGTCGAAGAACTCGGCGGCGTACGCGTTTTCGCGGATGTCGGCGTGGCCGCCTTCGCGGAAGGCGACCATGGCCTTGTACAGGCTGTGCAGGTCGCCACCGGCACAGAACGCCTTTTCGCCAGCGCCCTGCAGCACCACCATCGCGATGCCGTCATCATCGGCCCAAGCGTTCAACTGCTTCAGCAGCAGGTGCGCCATCGGCAGCGAGAAGCCATTGAGCGTGCGCGGCGCGTTGAGCGTAGCGAAGCCGATGCGCGTGCCGTTGCCCGCAACGCGCGCTTCGAACAGCACTGGTGCTTCGTCGGCAACGGTGTCGGTGCTCATGCGTTCTTCCACTGCGCGGCGCGCTTTTCCAGGAAGGCGGTCACGCCCTCGACCTGGTCGGCGGTGTCGAACAGATCGACGAAGGCTTCGCGCTCGGCCACCAGCGCCGAGGCGTGGGTTCCGGTGCGGGTGGACTGCACCAGGGTCTTGCAGGCGGCGATGCTGGTCGGGCTCTGCTTGCCGGCCTTCTTCGCCCATTCCAGCGCCAGCGCCTTGGCTTCGCCCTTGCCGACCTTTTCTTCGGCTAGGCCAATGCGCACGGCGGTTTCGGCATTGATGCGCTCGCCCAGCAGGATCATGCGCTTGGCCCAGCCCTCGCCGACCAGGCGCGGCAGGTTCTGGGTGCCGCCGGCGCACGGCAGCAGGCCGACGGTGGCCTCCGGCAGTGCGACCTGGGCATGGTCTTCGATGATGCGCAGATCGCAGGCCAGCGCGCATTCCAGGCCACCGCCCATGGCGTAGCCGTTGATGGCGGCGATGGACACGCCACGGAATGCGGACAGCGCTTCGAAGGCTTCACCGAAACGACGCGCGGCTTCGCGTGCAGCGGCCTTGTCGCCGGACGCGAACTGGTTGAGGTCGGCGCCGGCGGAGAAGAACTTCTCGCCGTCACCGGTGATCACCAGGGCGTAGATGTCGCGGTCTGCGTTGAGCGCGCCCACCAGGTCGCGCAGCGCGGCCAGGCTGTGCACGGTCCAGGTGTGCGCCGGCGGGTTGTGCAGGGTGACCACGGCGGTGTGGCCGTCGGCCTCGACCTTCAGGCCCACGTGCTCCTGGGTACGCCAATCCTTCATCGCAGTTCCTCTTCGGTGTTGAGCAGGTGGCGGGCAACGATCACCCGCATGATCTCGTTGGTGCCTTCCAGGATCTGGTGCACGCGGCTGTCGCGCAGCAGGCGCTCGATCGGGTATTCGCGGATGTAGCCGTAACCGCCGTGGATCTGCAGCGCTTCGTTGCATATCCTGAAGCCGGCGTCGGTGGCGAAGCGCTTGGCCATCGCGCACCACACGTTGGCATCGCTGGCACCGGCATCGAGCTTGCGCGCGGCCGAGTGCACCATCTGCCGCGCGGCGACCAGTTCGATGGCCATGTCGGCCAGCTTGAACTGCAGTGCCTGGAAATCGGCCAGCGCCTTGCCGAACTGGCGGCGCTCGCCCATGTAGCGGCGTGCGGCATCCAGCGCGCCCTGCGCGGCGCCCAGCGAGCAGGCGGCGATGTTGATGCGGCCGCCGTCCAGCCCCTTCATCGCCAGCTTGAAGCCGCCGCCTTCCTCTCCCAGAAGGTGGCTGACCGGCACGCGGACGTTTTCGAAGGTGATGCCGCGGGTGGGCTGGCTGTTCCAGCCCATCTTCTCTTCCTTGCGGCCATAGCTGATGCCCGGCAGGTCGGCCGGCACCGCGATGGCACTGACACCGCCCGCGCCGGCACCGCCGGTACGCGCCATCACCACCAGCAGCTCGGTGGCACCGGCGCCGGAGATGAAGGCCTTGGAGCCGTTCAGCACATAGACGTCGCCATCGCGCACGGCGGTGGTCTTCAGCGAGGCCGCATCGGAGCCGGCGCCCGGCTCGGTCAGGCAGTACGAGGCCAGCTTGCTGCCCGAGGACAGATCGGTGCCCCACGCGTCGCGCAGTGCGTCCTGGCCCCACTTGGACACCATCCACGAGGCCATGTTGTGGATGCTGATGTACGCCGCGGTCGACGGATCGACGTTGGCGAGCTCCTCGATGACGACGGCGGCGTCCAGACGGCTCAGGCCGCTACCGCCGACTTCCGGGTCCATGTACAGACCGCAGAAGCCCAGTTCACCGGCCTTGGCGATCGCCTCGCGCGGAAAGATGCCCTCCGCATCCCATCGCGCGGCGTGCGGCGCCAGTTCGGCCTGTGCGAAGTCACGCGCGGCTTCGCGGTACGCCTGCTGCGCTTCTTCCTGGTCCGTCGTCATCGAGTGGCTCATGGCTGCTCCCGCCCTTACTTCAGGCTGATGGTGGTGTTGACGCCGTGGCTCAGCGTCTCGTCATCGAACCAACGTGCGGTGACGGTCTTGGTCTGGGTGTAGAACAGCACCACCTGCTTGCCATACGGGCCCAGGTCGCCCAGCTTGGATGCGCGCGAACCGGTGAACGAGAACAGCGGCACCGGCACCGGAATCGGCACGTTGATGCCGACCTGGCCCACGTCGATGTCTTCCTGGAACTTACGTGCAGCGGCGCCGGACTGGGTGAACAGCGCAGTGCCGTTGCCGTTCGGGTTGCTGTTGACCATGGCGATGGCCTCGTCCAGCGTTTCCGCTTCCAGGATGACCAGCACCGGGCCGAAGATTTCTTCCTGGTAGATGCGCATGTCGGTGGTGACACCGGCAAAAATGGTCGGGCCGACGAAGTTGCCCTTCTCGAAGCCATCCACCTGCGGCTTGCGGCCGTCGAGCACCAGCTTGGCGCCCTGCTCCACGCCCGAGGCGATCAGGCCTTCCACGCGCTCGCGGGCGCTGCAGGAAATGACCGGGCCGACATCGGTGCCGGCCACGGTGCCGCCGCTGACCTTGAGGGTCTTGGCCTTGGCCACCAGGTCCTGCACCCAACCGCGTGCCTCACCCACCAGCACCAGGGTGGAGGCGGCCATGCAGCGCTGGCCGGCCGCACCGAAGGCGGCGCCGACCATCGCGTTGAGGGTCTGTTCCTTGTTGGCGTCCGGCAGCACCACGGCGTGGTTCTTGGCGCCCATCATGCACTGCACGCGCTTGCCGGCCAGCGAGGCGCGGTTGTAGACGTGGGTGCCGACACGGGTGGAACCGACGAACGACACCGCCTTGATGTCCGGGTGGTCGCAGATCGCATTGACCACTTCTTCGCCACCGTGCACCACGTTCAGCACGCCCTTGGGAATGCCGGCTTCCAGCGCCAGTTCGACCAGGCGCATGGTCACCATCGGGTCCTGTTCGGACGGCTTGAGGATGAAGGTGTTGCCCGTTGCAATCGCCATCGGGAACATCCACAGCGGAATCATCGCCGGGAAGTTGAACGGGGTGATGCCGGCGCACACGCCCAGCGGCTGCATGATCGTGTAGGTATCCACGCCGTTGGCCACGTTGTTGGCCAGCTCGCCCAGCTGCAGGTTGCCGATGGCGGCGGCGTGCTCGACCACTTCCAGGCCGCGGAACACATCGCCTTCCGCATCGGGCAGGGTCTTGCCTTGTTCGGCGGTGAGGATGTGGGCCAGCTCGCTCATGTTTTCGCGGATCAGCTGCTGGTACTTCAGGAAGATGCGCGCACGGGTACCGATCGGGGTCTTGCGCCAGGTCTTGAAGGCTTCCTTGGCGGCTGCGACTGCGGCATCCACTTCGCTGGTGGTGGCGAACGGCACCTGCGCCAGCACGTCCTGGGTGGCCGGGTTGACCACGTCCTGCCAGTGGGAGGTGGCCGATTCGATGAACTGGCCATCGATCAGCATGCGGATACGGGGCGCTGCAACAGTCATGACGACAATCCCACGGGCTCGAAAGATGCTTGGCATTATTCACAGCACCCACCTCGATTTCCGGGCTGAATCCGCTTAATCTGGCCAACACGCCAGACGATTCCTGTTAATTCTGTGAATTTCCAGCCCTCCCAGCGCCAGTTGGGCCTGCGCCTGCTGCGCCTGCGCGAGCAGCGCGGCTACAGCCAGGTGGATCTGGCCCGTGCCTTGGGCCTGTCGGCCAGCTACCTGAACCAGATCGAGCGCAACAAGCGCCCGCTGACGCCGGCCGTACAGCAGAAGCTGGGCGAGGTGTTGGGCGATGTTTCCGCCCTGTTCGACGACGATGAGCCCGCGGCACTGCAGGAATCGTTGGGCGAGACCCTGCGCGACCTGGGCCTGGCCGATGTCAGTGCCACCGAACTGCGGGCACTGGCCGGCAACCTGCCGCAGGTCAGCCGCGCCCTGCTGGACCTGCACCGCCGCCACCTGGCGTTGCGCGAGCATGCCGCCGCACTGGAGTTCCAGCTGGGCGAGCCCGGCGCCGGCAGCACCCTGCCGGCCGGTGACCAGGTGCGCGAGTTCTTCAACCGCATGCACAACCACATTCCCGAACTGGACGAACTGGCCGAGCGCCTGTTCGCCGAATGGGGACTGGCGCCGGGCCACGTGGCGCCGCGCCTGCGCCAGCTGCTGGCCGACCGCCACGGCGTGCTGGTGGAAGTGGCCGCGCTGCAGGCCGGGCGCGAGAAGCGCCAGTACGACGCCGGCAGCCGCACGCTGTGGCTGCCGGATTATCTGGAACCGGGCCAGCAGGCGTTCCAGATGGCGGCCGAGCTGGCCCTGCGCGGCTACCTGCCGCAGATCAATGCGGTGGTGGCGCGCGCGGGCTTCCACGATGAAGCGCGTATCGCGCAGGCGCGGATCGGCCTTTCCAACTACTTCGCCGGCGCGCTGGTGATGCCGTACATGCGCTTCCTGCGCGCGGCGGAGGCCAGCAGTTACGACATCGAACTGCTGGCACACCAGTTCGGCGTGGGCTTCGAGGCGGTCTGCCACCGGCTGAGCACGCTGGCGCGGCGCAGTGCGCCCGGGCTGCCGTTCTTCTTCATCCGCGTGGACCGTGCCGGCAATGTGTCCAAACGCCATTCGGCCACCGATTTCCACTTCTCGCAGGTAGGCGGTTCGTGCCCGCTGTGGATCGTCTACGAGGCGTTCAACCAGCCCGGGCGCATCCTGACGCAGACCGCGCGCATGCCCGATGGGCGTCGTCATTTCTGGTTGGCGCGGCAGGTCAGCAGCGGGCCGGTGGGGCATGGCCAGCCGCGCAAGACCTTCGCGGTGGCGCTGGGCTGCGACCTGCAGCATGCCGAGCGGCTGGTGTACTCGCTGGGGCTGGATGTGCAGAGCCCGGGTAATTCGGTGTCGATCGGGCCGGGTTGCCGGGTGTGCCCGCGCGAGGACTGCATGCAGCGCGCGTTCGTGCAGTTGCCGGGGAGGTAGGGGTTTGCAGGGCCGCGCCCTGCACCTGCTCAACGTCAACGTCAACGTCAAGAGCGGGCTTCCTGTGAGCAGGCGGGGTGGGTCCGGTTGCGGGGGACGCTGCAAGTAAGTACCTGTAAGCTCGGTCGCGCCATCCATGGCGCTCACGCCCCCGCAACCGGACCCACCCCGCCTTTGACAGTTTTTTGCGAGCGGTGGGAACAGCACGGGGTCAGATCCCGTTGCGGCGCAACGGGCTCTGACCCCATCCGGATGTCGCCGTGGGTAGGTGCCCGCCTTGGTGGGCACGCTCTGGCCCTGCGCGGAATGCATCCACGCGTGGCGTGGATCTACTAATCCCAATACACGGTCAGCACGCGGTGACCTTCCGAGGGCACGGGTGCGTCGATGTGTTGGCCGTACGGCCAGCCTTCGCCCACGCCGTCACATTCCAGGCCCTGCAGCCACCCTTCTACGGTCTCGACGTCGGCGCGGGTGAGCACGTGCACGTTCTCCGCAGCAGGCCATTCGCTGTCGTCTTCCAATGCGCTGCCCCAGTCCTGGTGCAGGCCTACATACACGCCTTCCACTTCCGGCTTTGCTGCAATCACGGCCAGGCGCGCGTACAGCTCGGCAATCGGCGGGCGGCCGAAACCCCATTGGTTGGGCGCGATGCATTCTTCGAAATCATTGCCTTCGAAGTACGCGGCCAGTGGCACCACCGGCAGGTGCTCCGGGTCGCGGGCATCAAGGCGTTCAAGCAGATCCAGCAGTTCCTGGCGGGCAGACATCCACAGCTCCTTGCAGCAAGAAGCACGATTGTATCGATCGCGCTCAGTAGATCGGTGTCACCTTCATCTGCGGCAGCGGGCGCGGTGCGCCGTCGGTCAGGTCCGGGCCCAGGTCTTCCCAGGTGCGGCCCTGTTCCACCATCAGCCCCCACAACTGCTGCGACGCCTGGCGCTTGTCTTCCGAACCCAGCTTGTACGACGGCGGCACCGGCTCACCCACGGCAACGCTGGAATACGCGGCGCGGTAGGCCAGCACCTGCTGCGCCGGGTCGTCGGTGCGCGCCACTTCCAGGGTGTAGCGCTGGTAGGCCGACGCCAGGTTGCGCCAGCGGATCCAGTAGTGGTTCTCGAACGAGAACGCACAGAAGCGCGCGCCGGCCAGGCTGCCCTTGTCGGCAATGCGGGTCAGCACGTCCTGCGGCATGTCCAGGTTCATGCCGCCCTCGTCGCCCTGAAGGCTGACGTGCACGATGCGGTCGCGGTAGCCGGGCGCGCGCGCCTGCAGCAGGTCGCGCCAGTTCTGCATGGTGGCCACCACGGCGAACAGGAAGCGCCCCAGTTCCCCGGCGGCCAGCGGCGTGGCGATGGACTGGTAGTGGCGCTGCCAGCCATGGCGGTTGCCGGTAGGCAGGAACACCGACTTTTCCAGGGCCGCGCGCGTACTGCCGCCGTGGCTGACTTCTTCAGCGTGCTGCGGGTACACCAGGTTGATGGCGAACGTGGGCCAGCGCGGCATTGCCGCGTCGAACAGGTGGATGGGGAAGTTGCTGCTGATGCCGCCATCGGAGAACCAGCACACGCGGAAGGCGGTGATCACCGGGCCGCACGCCTGGCCGGCGCTGGTCAGCCCTTCCATGCTGTCGGCCACGTTGTGCTCCTGCGTGGCCGGCGCCGCCGCCGGTTCGCAACGGCGCTCGCGGCGGGCGGGTTCGTGCAGCGGCACGGCGCTGATCAGCAGCGGGAAGCTGAGGCTCATGCGTGTGGCCACCAGCACCGGCAACTGCGCGCCCTGCGGCAGATGGTAGTACTGGCGCCCATCCACCTGCAGCGGCGCCCCGGCCTGCTGTACCAGCCAGTCCACCACGCTGGCCGGGAACAACTGGGCGAATTCCTCGCGCAGGAACCAGAACTGCGCCCCGCCCAGCGGCAGGGTGCGCGGTTCGTTGTGGGACACGCAGGTGGTGATCATCTGCAGGCTGATGGCCTGCGGGCTGTGCGGTTCGCCGGCATAGCGCGGTGCATCGTGCAGATCGGCGAAGGTGAGCGGAGCGTCCAGCGGCTTGCCCGCCAACTGCTGCAGGCGCGCGTGCAGCCAGTCGGTCAGCGCAGGAGTCTGCGCGTCGCGCCCCAGCCCGCTGCACAGGCCCAGCAGGTTGCGCCGGGCGACACGGGCCACGCGCAGTGCCGCGCCAGCCACACCTGCGCCATAAGCGCACAGCAGCGACGGCAGCAGGGTGGCCGCCACACCGCTCCAGCCGCCGCCCAAGCCGCCCAGCGCCAGCAGAAGGGCCAGCGACACCAGCACTTCCAGCGGTGCGATGGTGAACACGGCCACGGCCAGGCACAGCAGCTTGCGCGGCCAGCGTGCCTTGCCGGTCAGCACCACCAGCAACCGGTATGCCGAACGCGCGCCGCGCGCGGGTTGGAACAACCCGTAGATGAAGCCGCGCCGCGACAACTGCGCCGACACCGCCGACAGCCCACCGTAGCCCGCCTCACCGGCCAATGTTTCGCCGGCCTGCTGGCGGCGGTCGCCATACGCGGCCGCCGCAGCCACCGCCGCGGCAATGGCCCCGGCCGAGGTGCCGCCGATGCTCTTGAAGCGGTACTGCTGGGCCAGCGCCAGCACCGCGTTGGGATACACGATGCCGCTGGTGATGCCGCCTTTCATGACCAGATCGCAATATTTGTCCGCCACTGCCCTGCCCCCGTGCATGCCGTCCACCGCGTGGGTTCCAGTATGGCGCAGGGGCTTCTCAGGGCCTGAGAACCGCTGCGCAGTCAGCGTGATTCCCCCTTGGCCGGGCGCCGTGCCGCGTGCACACTGCGGCCAGGAAGCGGACTGCAGGGACTGCCCATGACCACCCGACGCGCCTTCATTGCTGGCTGCGGCGCCGCTGCGGCGGCCACCGCCTGTTCACCCGGGCAGGCCCCCATCGGCAACGACATCAGCCAGCTCGAACCCACCCCACTGGCGGGCATCACCCGTATCGACGGCCAGCGCCCGCTGGTAGACGTTCTACAGCGACATCGTGGCCCGGTCTGCGTGGCCGGTGGTCGCTTCAGCATGGGCGGGCAGACCAGTGCCAACGGCGCCCTGCAACTGGACATGACCGGCCACAACCGGCTGCTGCGGCTGGATGTGCCGGGCAAGGTGGTGCGCGTGCAGGCCGGCATGCGCTGGCGCGAACTGCAGGCCCTGCTGGACCCGCACGACCTGTCGGTGAAGGTGATGCAGAGTTTCAGCAGCTTCACCGTGGGCGGCTCGGTCGGCGTGAACTGCCATGGCCGCTACGTCGGCAGCGGCAGCCTGGCCGCGACGATCCGCGCCCTGCAGGTGGTACTGCGGTCGGGCGAGGTACTGGAAACATCGCGCAACCAGCACCCGGACCTGTTCGCAGCGGTGATCGGCGGCTATGGGCTGCTGGCCGTGGTGACCGAAGTGGAACTGGATCTGGCCGACAACACACGCATGGCGCGGCACATGCAGCGCATCGCGCTGGCCGACTACCCGCGGTGGTTCGCCGACAACGTGCAGGCGCGCGGTGATGCGCTGATGCACAACGCCGATCTGCTGCCGCCGCGTTTCGATGCACCGGTAGCGGTGACCTGGCGCCGCAGCAACGGCGCGCTGACCGACACCCGCCGGCTGGTGCCGGTGGGCGACCGCTATGCCTACGAACAGAACATGATCTGGGCAGTGTCCGAACTGCCGGGCGGCGCGCAGCTGCGCGACAGTTCGGTGGTGCAGAAGCAGCTGCAGCAGCCGCGGGTGATCCACCGCAACCTGGAAGCGAGCCTGGACGTAGCCTCGCTGGAGCCGCGCACGCGCGCGATGTCCACCTACCTGCTGCAGGAGTACTTCATCCCGGTGCGGCAGTTCCAGGCGTTCGCCACGCGCATGGCGGCGATCCTGCAGCACCACCATGTGGACGCACTGAACGTGTCGATCCGCCACGCGCCGGCCGATACCACTTCGCTGCTGGCGTGGGCGCGCCAGGAGGTGTTCTGCTTCGTGCTGTACCACAAGCAGCGACGCTTCCCGTGGAGCGATACCCTGGCCACCGGCTGGACGCGGGCGCTGATCGATGCCGCGCTGGACTGCGGCGGCAGCTACTACCTGCCCTATCGCCCGCATGCCACCCGCGAACAATTCCGCCGCGCCTACCCGCAGTGGCAGCGATTCGTTGAAGCCAAGCGCCAGTACGACCCACCGATGCAGCTGGTGAACCATCTGTGGCAGCGCTACCTCGCGGTGCCATAGCAATTGGGTCGGATCCCGTTGCAGCGCAACGGGCTCTGACCCCAACCCCCTTGACCCGCGCGGCCAACGCGTCCACCGTGGGCGCGCCGAAGGTATCCCTGGCGCGGCTGGATGGTGGCAGGGGTTTGAATGGGAATCCGGTGAAGGCGCCTGGCGCGCCCATTCCGGAGCTGCCCCGCAGCGGTGAATGGAAACGAAGCCTGCCAACAGCACTGGGCGCATGCCTGGGAAGCGGCAGGGAGTAGGTGGGCTGCGGCCCGTGTCCATCAGCCCGAATACCGGCCCCGGCCGGGGGACACGACCGTCCCCTGATTCGACCTGGACTCTCCGCGGGGAGGGTGCCGGGGCCATCGTCGTCCTGCGCGCGCGGGCGCTGTGGCCGCGTGCGTCCTGTTCACGGTGTCCGGCCCGATCCGTTCCCCACGCTGCCACGCACCCGACGATGACCGAGCTTCAACGCCCCACCCTGACCCTGCCCGCCGACGGCAAGCGCCTGCTGCTGCATTCCTGCTGTGCCCCGTGTTCGGGTGAAGTGATGGAGGCGATCACCGCCTCCGGGATCGACTACGCGATCTTCTTCTACAACCCCAACATCCACCCGGTGAAGGAATACGAGCTGCGCAAGCAGGAAAACATCCGCTTCGCCGAGCAGCACGGCATTCCGTTCATCGACTGCGACTACGACACCGACAACTGGTTCAGCCGCGCGCGTGGCATGGAAAACGAGCCCGAGCGCGGTATCCGCTGCACCATGTGCTTCGACATGCGCTTCGAGCGCACGGCGCTGTACGCGCACGAGCACGGCTACGACACCATCAGTTCGTCGCTGGGTATTTCGCGCTGGAAGAACATGGCGCAGATCAATGACTGCGGCATCCGCGCCGCGTCGCGCTACCAGGGCCTGCAGTACTGGGACTACAACTGGCGCAAGGGCGGCGGCGCCAGCCGCATGGTCGAGATCAGCAAGCGCGAGCAGTTCTACCAGCAGGAATACTGCGGCTGCGTGTACTCGCTGCGCGATGCCAACCGCCACCGCCGCGAAACCGGCCGCGAGCGCATCAAGATCGGCCTGCTGTACTACGGCCAGGATGCGGCAACGCCCAAGGGCGATTGACGCACGCGCACGGGGCGGCCACGCTGGTCGCCCCCTTCTGTTGTAGTGGATCTGCCATGACCGTCCTGCCCGCCGATGTCGCCCTGCTGGTGATCGACCTGCAGCCGGACTTCATGCCCGGTGGTGCGCTGGCCTGCGCCGACGGCGACGCGCTGGTGGCGCCGATTGCCGAGCTGCTGGCGCAGCGCCGCTACCGCACGGTGGTGGCCACCCAGGACTGGCACCCGGCCGACCACGCCTCCTTCGCCAGCCAGCACCCGGGAACGCGCCCGTTCGAGACCATCCTGCTGCACGCGCAGCCGCAGACCCTGTGGCCCGACCACTGCGTACAGGGCAGCGACGGTGCCGCGCTGCACTCGGGCGTGGACTGGAACGTGGCCGACCTGATCCTGCGCAAGGGCACCCGCCCGCAGGTGGATTCGTACAGCGCGTTCCGCGAGAACCATGGCCCGGAGGGCGAACGGCCGCCGACCGGGCTGGCCGGCTGGCTGCATGAGCGCCGCATCCGCGAGGTGCATGTATGCGGCCTGGCACGCGATTACTGCGTGCTGTGGAGTGCGCAGGACGCGGTGAAATCCGGTTTCCGGGTGAAGTTCCTGTGGGACCTGACCCGGCCGGTGACCGAAGCCAACGACGCGATGGTGGGCGAGGCCTTGGGCAAGGCGGGGATTGCGGTCATCTGAGGAGCGCCCGCCGGGCATGGCCCGACGCTACCTGATCGTCCCGGTCGCCGTGTCGGATCTGCCGCTTGTGCGCCGCTTCATGCGGCAACACAATGAGCCATCCAGCCCCTCCAGTACGCCCCCCTACAGATCGCGGGACGGCCGAACCAGGGGCTTTTCATTGGATGAAAGCGGGAAGGCAACGGCATGCCAACGGCAGTTCTCATAGATGGCGGCTACTTCGTCAAGCGATTCCGCCGCATTGAACCTCATAACGCCTACAACCCTGAACGTGCAGCCGAACTGGCACACCGTTGGGCGCTGGCGCATCTCGCATCCTCGGGTTGCGACAGGCGCGATCTCTACCGCATCTTCTTCTACGATTGCCCACCCTTACGGAAACGGATGCACAACCCGATATCGGGTGCCTGCATTGATTACGCGCGATCACCCGAAGCACTGTTCAGGGTCGCCCTGCATGACGCCCTGAAGCAGAAGCGGAAAGTGGCCTTGCGACTTGGCCATCTCGCAGACTCCAACGCGTGGACGACCGACTCCAGAACGCTCGATGCCCTGCTGAAGGGCAAGCGCACATTCTCCGCGCTCCTGCCGAGCGAACTGCATCCGGAAGTTCGGCAGAAAGGGGTGGATATGCGTATCGGCTTGGATATTTCCTCGCTGTCGTTGAAACGACAGGTACGTCAGATCGTGCTTGTCGTTGGTGATTCCGACTTCATTCCAGCCGCCAAGCTCGCGCGGCGGGAGGGCGTGGATTTCGTGCTGGACCCGATGTGGTCATCGATTCCACCGGGTCTCTTGGAGCACATCGATGACGTTCGATCCACATGCCCCAGACCTGCCGTCAGGCACTACACATGGGGTGCGAAGGCCTCTGTTGCGGGAAGCGATTAACCACATCGCCGGGCATGGCCCGGCGCTACCCAAGGTGACGGTCGGTAGCGCCGGGCCATGCCCGGCGGCCACGCAACCCGCTGTCAGCGGAACACCACCGTGCGATGCCCATTGAGCAGGATGCGGTGTTCGACATGGCGGCGCACGGCCCGCGCCAGCACCTGCGATTCGGTATCGCTGCCCAGCCGCACCAGGTCGCGCGGCGTCATGGCGTGGTCCACGCGGGCCACGTCCTGTTCGATGATCGGGCCTTCGTCCAGGTCTTCGGTCACGTAGTGCGCGGTGGCGCCGATGATCTTGACCCCGCGCGCGTGCGCTTGGTGGTACGGCTGCGCGCCCTTGAAGCTGGGCAGGAAGCTGTGGTGGATGTTGATCGCACGGCCGGCCAGCGCGCGGCACAGGGTGGGCGACAGAATCTGCATGTAGCGCGCCAGCACCACCAGGTCGATGCGCTCGCGCTCGACCAGATCGATGATCTGCTGTTCCTGCACCGCGCGCGTTTCCGCATTCACTGGCAGGTGGTGGAACGGCACCTGGTAGGACGCGGCCAGCGGCGCGAAGTCGGCGTGGTTGGACGCCACCGCGGCGATATCCACCTTCAGCTGCCCGCTGTGCGCGCGGAACAGCAGGTCGTTCAGGCAGTGGCCCTGCTTGCTGACCAGCACCAGCAGGCGCGCGCGGCGGCGGCCGTCGTGCAGCTGCCAGTCCATACCGAAATCGGCGGCAAGCGCGGCCATGGCGCCATGCACCGTGTCCAGCGGCAGGCCAGCGTCGCGGTCGAAATGCACGCGCAGGAAGAAACGACCGCTCTCCTCATCGCCGAACTGCTGGGCGTCGAGGATGTTGCAGCCGTGGTCGAACAGCAGCCCCGACACGCGGTAGACGATGCCGGTGCGGTCGGGACAGGACAGGGTAAGAATGGAATCGGGTCGCATGACCCAAGTTTAGGGCAGCACCCTGCGGCGGTGCACAATGCTGTCAGATGCAACCGATCTTCAGTGCGGATGCACCGTCAGCGCCACCAGGCGCACCACCAGCGGGCGCACCAGCAGCACACCACAGAACGCCACCGGCATGGCCATCTGGTAGGCCGCCAGCACCCGCGCCAGATAGCCGCTGCCCAGCCCGGCGTTGGCCGCAGTGATGACCAGGCACATCAGCAGCGCCATCAGGCTGGCCATGAAGAAGGCGAACACGAACGGCGTACTGCGGGCGTGCAGCTTCCAGCGGAAAGATCGGGGGTGGGCCATCGCACATCGCATCGGTGAAGTGGGCCGGCAGGCTAGCGGGGCGACGGCCTGTGCACAGCCCCGTCGCGCTTGGTGCAGACCCAAGCCACGCTTGCCGGTTTCCGTGGCAAGCTGGGCGGTCATGAACCTGTTGCAGCTCATCCGCAGCTTCACCCGCACTGCGCAGACCGGCAGCATTGCCGCGGCCGCGCGCAGCCTGGGCATCAGTGCCACCGCCGTGGGCCAGAACATCCAGCGTCTGGAAACCCACCTGGGCGTGCGCCTGCTCAACCGCAGCACGCGGCAACTGGCCCTGAGCGAGGCCGGGGCGCTGTACCTGGCCCAGGTGCAGCACATTGAGGCCGACCTGGCCCGTGCGCAGGCGCTGGTGACCGCCGACGACATCGTGCCCAGTGGGCCGCTGCGCATTGCCAGCAGCCGCGCCTTCGGCCGCCATGTGCTGGCGCCGCTGCTGCCGTCGCTGCAGCAGCGCTACCCGCAACTGCAGCTGGAACTGCGCCTGAGCGATCGCGCGGTACAGCACGGTCCGGAAACGGTGGATGTCAGCCTGCGCATCGGCGCGCAGCTGGAAGATGGGCTGGTGGCGCGGCCGCTGGCGCGCATTCCGTTCCTGTTCTGCGCCGCCCCGGCCTACCTGGCCGCGCACGGCACGCCGCAGGAACCGGCCGCGCTGCAGCACCACCGCGGCCTGCTGCACCGCTTCCCCACCGATGGCCGGCCGCTGCGCTGGGCCCTGCGGCGTGGCGATGCGCGGGTGGACGCGGCCCTGCCGCCCAGCATGGTCTGCGATGACATCGACGCGCTGGCCGAGCTGGCCGCCGCCGGTGCCGGCATCACCCGGCTGGCCGCCTTCGTGGCCGACCCGTACCTGCGCGATGGCCGGCTGCAGACGGTGTTCGGCCCGGCCAGCGCGTGGCAGCCGGAGCCAATGGAAGTGTTCTTCTGCGTAAGCGACCGGCGCGACTTCACCGCGCGCATCCGCGCCCTGTTCGAGCACCTGCAGGCCGGCCTGCCGCCGGCCTGGCAGGTGTGATCGGCCTCAGCGCGCGCGGAACACGTTGCGCGCTTCGCGCGGTTCGCAGCGCAGGTACTGCGGCGCCGGCACCACGCTGTCGCCCAGGGCGGCAGCGGCATGCCACGGCCAGCGCGGGTCGTACAGGATGCCGCGGGCCAGGGCGATGGCATCGGCCTGGTTGTGGCGCAGGATCGATTCGGCCTGTTCCGGCTCGGTGATCAGGCCGACCGCGATGACCGGCATGCGCAGCTTCTTGGCCTTGATGGCCGCGGCGAACGGCACCTGGTAGCCCGGGCCCACGCTGATCTTCTGGCGCTCGTCCAGGCCGCCGCTGGACACGTGCAGGAAGTTGCAGCCGCGCGCGTCCAGCACCTGTGCCAGGGCTTCGCTCTGCACCACGTCCCAGCCGCCTTCGACCCAGTCGTTGGCGGAAATACGCACGCCCACCGACACCTTGTCCGACACCGCTTCACGCACCGCGTCGAACACTTCCACCAGCAGGCGCAGGCGGTTCGGCAGCGAGCCGCCATAGTCGTCGGTGCGGCGGTTGCTGAGCGGCGACAGGAACTGGTGCAGAAGGTAGCCGTGGGCCGCGTGGATTTCGATCAGCTCGAAGCCCAGGCGCTCGGCGCGCACCGCGCTGGCGGCGAAGGCGGCCACCACCTCGGCAATACCGGCTTCATCCAGCCCCTGCGGCGCCGGGTCGTTGGTATGGAACGGCAGCGGCGACGGCGCCACGGTGGGCCAGCCACGGGCATCGTCGGCCGGCAGCTGGCGGCCACCGTCCCACGGGCGAGCGGTGGAAGCCTTGCGGCCAGCGTGGCCCAGCTGGATGCCCAGCGGCATCGGCGACCAGCGCCGCACGCTGGCCAGCACCTGCGCCAGCGCCGCTTCGGTACCGTCGTCCCACAGCCCCAGGTCGGCATAGCTGATGCGCCCGCGCGGTTCCACTGCGGTCGCTTCCAGGATCAGCAGGCCGGCGCCGGACTGCGCCAGGCTGCCCAGGTGCTGGGCATGCCAGTCGCTGGCGCGGCCATCTTCGGCGGAGTACTGGCACATCGGCGCGATCACGATGCGGTTGGACAGGGTAAGCGGGCCGAGGGTGACCGGCGAGAACAACTGGCTCAAGGCGATAGCGACATGCGGAGGGGGTGCGTATTGCACCGCTGCACGGCCTGCGGATCAACCGTCTGGATGGATCGCTGTTTCGCGGGGGGGTGAGCGGTAGCGCCGGGCCATGCCCGGCGGGCAACGGCGGCCGCGCTGCGCGCTCGCCGGGCATGGCCCGGCGCTACCGGCTGACGAAGCCGGCCAGGGCCTCGGCGCAGTCGCGTTCATCCTTGAACTGCAGCAGGTCGTCGGCGCGGGTGCGACCGCGGTTCAGCGCCGCTACCGGCAGGCCGGCCTTGGCCGCGGCCTGAACGAAACGGAAGCCGGAATAGACCATCAGTGAGGAGCCCACCACCAGCACCGCATCGGCCTGCTGCAGATGCTCATGCACCGCCGCTACCCGTTCGCGCGGCACGTTTTCGCCGAAGAAGACGACATCTGGCTTCAGCAGGCCGCCGCAGTACGGGCAGTCCGGCACCACGAACGCGGAAAAATCCGTCTCCAGATCCGCATCGCCATCGGGGGCGATGCCGGCCTCCAGCGCGTCCCAGCCGGGGTTGGCGTCCAGCAGGCGCTGCTGGAAATCCTGGCGCCCGCTGCGGCGTTCGCAGCCCATGCAGCGCACCAGGTCCAGCCGCCCATGCAGATCGATCACGTTCGTGCTGCCGGCACGCTGGTGCAGGCCATCCACGTTCTGGGTCAGCAGCACCTGCAGGGTGCCGCGGGCTTCCAGCGCGGCCAGCGCCTGGTGGGTGCCGTTGGGCAGGGCCAGGCCGAAGCGCGGCCAGCCCAGCAGGCTGCGCGCCCAATAGCGCTGGCGGGTGGCCGCCTCGCCCATGAAGGCCTGGTAGGTCACCGGCGGCGTGCGCTTCCACTGGCCGTCGGTATCCCGATAATCGGGAATGCCCGAGGCGGTGCTGCAGCCGGCGCCGGTGAGCACGAACAGGCGTTGGGCGCGGTCGATGAAGTCGGTCAGCTGCGGGGTCATGGCAGCGAAATGGGGGCGCGCGGGCGCCCCCGCAAGCGCGTGGTCAGCTGGCCGGGTCGGCCGCCGGGGCGCCCGGCAGGCGCGGCACGGCGGTCGGCTGGCCGTCTTCGCCCAGCGCGATCATCACGAAGTGGCCGCGGGTGCACAGCTTGCGCTCGCCGCTGTGCAGGTCTTCGGCAATCAGTTCCACCTCGACCTTCATCGAGCTGCGGCCCACTTCGACGATGCGACCCACGGTTTCCACCATCTGGCCGATGCGGATGGGCAGCTTGAAATCGACCTGGTCGCTGCGCGCGGTCACCACGGTGCGGCGCGAATAGCGGGCGGCGGCGAGGAAGGCGGCCTTGTCCATCCACGCCAGCGCCTGGCCACCGAACAGGGTGCCCATGTGGTTGGTGTGGTTGGGGAAGACGATTTCGGCCATGCGCACTTCGATGGGCGGCACGGTTTCGGGGATGGGGGTCATGGCGGGGCCATCGGTGTGGGGTGCGGCAATGTTAAGCCAGGCCCGGTGCAGGCGGCGCTACACTGCGCCACGCCCACCGCACGGAACGTCGCCATGCCTGCCGCCACCGACCTGCTGGCCTTCGCCCTGCTGTCGCTGGGCATGGTGCTCACGCCCGGGCCGAACATGGTCTACCTGGTCTCGCGCTCGATCTGCCAGGGCCGCCGCGCCGGGCTGGTGTCGCTGGGCGGGGTGGCGCTGGGCTTCGTCTTCTACATGCTGTGCGCGGCGCTGGGCATCACCGCCCTGCTGATGACCGTGCCCTTCGCCTACGACGCGCTGCGCATCGGCGGCGCGCTGTACCTGCTGCACCTGGCCTGGCAGGCGGTGAAGCCGGGCGGCCGCTCGCCGTTCGCGGTCCATGCGTTGCCCGTGGACAGCCCGCGCCGGTTGTTCGCGATGGGTTTCCTGACCAACCTGCTGAACCCGAAGATCGCGGTGATGTACCTGTCCCTGCTGCCGCAGTTCCTGCACCCGGACGGCCACGGCAGCGTGCTGGCGCAATCCGTGGTGCTGGGCTTCACCCAGATCGCGGTCAGCCTGGCAGTGAACACGGTGATCGTGCTGATGGCCGGCAGCATTGCGGCGTTCCTGGCCGCACGACCGAGCTGGCAGGCCGCGCAGCGCTGGCTGATGGGCACGGTGCTGGCCGGGCTGGCCGTGCGCATGGCGGTGGAAGGGCGGCGGTAACCGCTCTTTGTAGAGTCGAGCCATGCTCGACTGCTGTTCGCGAAGAGCACGGCAGTCGAGCATGGCTCGACTCTACAGAAGCACGGCAGTCGAGCATGGCTCGACTCTACAGAAACAAAAAACCCCGGCATTGCCGGGGTTTTTCGTTGCGACAGGCCTGACCGGTTCGATCAGAAGTTCATGTCGAAGGCGACTTCGCCCTGCACGCCGACCTGGTAGGCGGAAACGCGGCGTTCGAAGAAGTTGGTCAGTTCCTGCACGTCCTGCAGTTCCATGAACGGCAGCGGGTTGCGCACGTTGTACTTCTTTTCCATGCCCAGCTTGGCAAAGTGCTGGTCGGCGCAATGCTGCAGGTACTGGCGCATGTCGCGGGTCGAAATGCCAGCCACGCCACCCGACAGCACGTCCTCGGCGAACTGCACTTCGCACTCGATCGCTTCGGCCAGCATGTCGTAGACCTGCTGCTTCATTTCCTCGTCGAACAGGTCCGGCTCTTCCTCGCGAACCACGCGCACCGACTCGAACGCGAAGTCCATGTGCGCGCTCTCGTCGCGGAACACCCAGTTGGTGCCCGAGGCCAGGCCCGGCAGCAGACCGCGCGAACGGAAGTAGTACACGTAGGCGAAGGCGGCGAAGAAGAACAGGCCTTCGATGCACGCGGCGAAGCAGATCTGGTTCAGCAGGAACTGGCGGCGCTCGGCACGGGTCTCGATGCGCTTGAGGTCCTGGATCGAGTCGATCCACTTGAAGCAGAAGTCGGCCTTCTTCTTGATCGAGTCGATGTTTTCCACCGCGGCAAAGGCTTTGACGCGCTCTTCCGGGTCCGGCAGGTAGTTGTCGAGCAGGGTCAGGTAGAACTGCACGTGCAGCGCTTCTTCGTACAGCTGGCGCGACAGGTACATGCGCGCTTCGGGCGCGTTCAAGTGCTGGTACAGGTTCAGCACCAGGTTGTTGGACACGATCGAATCGCCAGTGGCGAAGAACGCAACCAGGCGGTGGATCAGGTGGCGCTCACCCGGCGACATCTTGCTGTGCAGGTCGGTGATGTCGATCTGGAAGTTGATCTCTTCCACCGTCCAGGTGTTCTTGATCGCGTTCCGGTACATGTCATAGAACTGCGGGTAGCGCATCGGGCGCAGGGTCAGTTCGAAACCGGGATCGAGCAGCATCTGCTTGGGCTTGTCGGCCATGGGTGTTTCCTTGAATTCCTGGGTGAGCCGCCGGGCATGGCCCGGCGCTACCGTGGGTGTTTTTTCGCAGCCGAGCATGGCTCGGCTCTACAGGTGCGAGGTGCCGGCGGGGCCGGCACAGCGCGTTTTACTGGCACGCCTCGCAGGCTTCCGGGTTTTCCAGCGAGCAGGCCACCGCTTCGGTCGGGGTGTACGTGCTGACCGTGGTCTTGGCGATCTTGGTGGCCGGACGCGAACGCAGGTAGTAGGTGGTCTTGATGCCCTGCTTCCAGGCGTACATGTACATGGAAGACATCGCGCCGATGTTCGGGCTTTCCATGAACAGGTTGAGCGAGGCCGACTGGTCGATGAAGGCGCCACGCTCGGCGGCCATGTCGATCAGCGAACGCATCGGCAGTTCCCACGCGGTGCGGTAGACCTCGCGCAGGGCTTCCGGGATCTGCGCCACGCCGGCGATGGAACCTTCGGCCAGCTTGATGGCATCGCGCATATCGGCGGTCCACAGGCCCAGCTTCTTCAGCTCGTTCACCAGGTAGCGGTTGACCTGCAGGAAGTCACCGGACAGGGTCTCGCGCTTGAACAGGTTGGACACCTGCGGTTCGACGCATTCGTAGCAACCGGCGATCGAGGCGATGGTCGCGGTCGGGGCAATCGCGATCATCAGCGAGTTGCGCAGGCCGTGTTCCTTGATGCGGGCGCGCAGGGCATCCCAGCGTGCGGTGTCTTCCGGCACCACGTTCCAGGCGTCGAACTGCAGTTCGCCGCTGGCGGCACGGGTGTCGTTGAACGACGGGTGCTTGCCGCGTTCCTGGGCCAGCTCCGAAGAGGTTTCCAGGGCGTGGAAGTAGATCGTTTCGGCGATCTTCTTCGACAGGGCGCGGGCTTCGGCGCTGTCGAACGGCAGGCGCTTGCGGAAGAACACGTCCTGCAGGCCCATGCAGCCCAGGCCGACCGGACGCCAGCGCAGGTTGGCGCGGCGGGCGGTTTCGATCGGGTAGAAGTTCAGGTCGATGACGCGGTCGAGCTGGCGCACGGCCAGGCGCACGGTCTCGGCCAGCTTCTCGAAGTCGAAGTCGTTGTGCTCGTCGAAGTGGTTGCCCAGGTTGATCGAACCCAGGTTGCACACTGCGGTTTCATCGTTGGACGTGACTTCCAGGATTTCCGTGCACAGGTTGGACAGGTGGATCACGTTGCCCGGACGCAGGGTCTGGTTGCTGGCGCGGTTGCACTTGTCCTTGAAGGTCATCCAGCCGTTACCGGTCTCGGCCAGCGTACGCATCATGCGTGCGTACAGCTTGCGGGCGGAGATGGTGCGGTTGGCCTTGCCCTGGGCTTCGGCCTGCAGGTAAGCGGCTTCGAAGGCTTCGCCGAACAGGTCGGTGAACTCCGGCACGACGCGCGGATCGAACAGCGACCATTCCTGGTCGGCCTCGACGCGCTTCATGAACAGGTCCGGTACCCAGTTGGCCAGGTTCAGGTTGTGGGTACGACGGGCTTCGTCACCGGTGTTGTCACGCAGCTCGAGGAAGTCCTCGATGTCGGCATGCCAGGTTTCCAGGTAGACGCAGGCCGCGCCCTTGCGCTTGCCGCCCTGGTTCACCGCGGCCACGGACGAATCCATGGTCTTCAGCCACGGCACGATGCCGTTGGAATGGCCGTTGGTGGACTTGATGAGCGAACCACGCGAACGCACGCGGGTGTAGCTGACGCCGATGCCGCCGGAGAACTTCGACAGCTGGGCGATGTCGCCGTACTTGGAATAGATCGATTCCAGCGAATCCTGCGGCGAATCCAGCAGGAAGCACGAGGACAGCTGCTCGTGGGTGGTGCCGGAATTGAACAGGGTCGGGCTGGACGGCAGGTAGTCCAGGTTGCCCATGCGCTTGTACAGCGCCAGGGTCTCGGACACGTCCTCGCTCAGCGCGCTGGCGATGCGCAGGAAGAACTGCTGCGGGGTCTCGATCACCTTGCGGGTGTGCGGGTGGCGCAGCAGGTAGCGGTCGTACAGGGTACGCAGGCCGAAGTAATCGAAGTTCAGGTCCAGCGAGATGTCGATGGCATCGTTGAGCTTGCGTGCGTTGGTCTGCACGAAGTTCAGCAGGCGGTCGTTGATCAGGCCGACTTCGTGGCCACGGCTGACCGACTGCGAGAAGGCGTAGATTTCCTGGCCCGACACTTCCTTGGCGATGTAGTTGGCCAGCAGGCGCGCCGCAAGGCGGCCGTACTCGGGCTCTTCACCGATCAGCAGGGCGGCGGTGCGGATGGACAGTTCGTCCAGCTCGCGGGTGGTGGCGCCGTTGTACAGGCCGGAGATGGTACGGGTGGCCACGCGCATCGGATCGACGGCGTGCAGGCCTTCGGAGGAACGCTGCACCGCGCGCACGATCTTGTTCAGATCCACCAGCTCGGTCGTGCCGTTGCGCTTGGTCACGCTCATCGCGTTGGCCGTCGGCGGCGACGTCAACAGGAATTCGCTTTCCTTTTCGATGGTGGCGCTGGATTCGGTGGTCACGGCGTGTGTCCTCTTGGCGTGATTGGGGGTGCTCGATGCATCGGGTGACGCGACCTGGGACCTGACGCCCCAGAGTGGCAGGAGGGCGTCGCAGGGATTGAGACCCTGCGCCTGCCACTGCCGGTGACGGTCGCGGAACGGTACTGCCGGGGACCCCGGCACTTGGGGTCGCTGCGACCGACGGCCACAAGATAGTGGGGGTAGAGGGGGCCGTCAACGCCAAATGTAGTGAAATCTGGTAATCCCTTGCGGCGCAAGGATCATGCCATCGGCGGCGCGTTTGGACGCTTCAGACCTGCTGGAACCGGCTGCGCAGTCAAGACCGAAAGGCGTCACAAGCGCGGTACAACGTGCTGCGGAAACGGAACAATGACAGCTTCACATGACAGTGATGAAGCTGGCTAGGGACAACCCTGTGGATAGGTGGTGGGCAAGCCGGTATGGGGCCGCCGTACCGGTAGAGTCGAGCTCGCTCGACTGCTTTCCGCGCGGTGCCAAAAGCAGTCGAGCAAGCTCGACGCTACGAAAGCGGATGCCGGGCAGCAGAAGCGCTCACGCCCGGTGAGGGGTACCCAGGTACTCGGCGCTCTGCATTTCAATCAGGCGCGAGGCGGTGCGCTCGAAGGCGCCCTGCAGGCGCTCGCCGGCATACAGTTCCACCGGCGAGGTGCTTGCCGTGCAGACCAGGTTGACGTGACGGTCGTACAGCTCGTCGATCAGGTTCACGAAGCGGCGCGCGGCATCTTCGTTCAGGCGGTCGAAGGCGGGAATGCCGCCCAGCAGCACGGTGTTGAACTCGTGCGCGATCTCGATGTAATCGGACGGGCCGCGCGGGCCTTCGCACAGGGCGGCGAAATCGAACCAGGCAATGCTCTTGCCGCGGCCCCGCACCGGAATCTTGCGGCCCTCGATCTCGATGTTGCCGGCCTTGGCCGCCTGCCCGCCACTCAGTTCGCCCCAGCGGCTGGCCAGCCAGCCATCGCTGTCGGCGGCCAGCGGCGCGCGGTACACCGGCGAACGGGTCAGCGCGCGCATGCGGTAGTCCTCGGTGCCTTCGGCATACAGTTCCACGCAGAAGCGCTGCAGCAGGCCGATGGCCGGCATGAAGCTCTCGCGCTGCAGGCCGTTGAGGTACAGGTTCTCCACCGCCGTGTTGGAGGTGGTGACCAGGGTCACGCCCTCGGCGAACAGGCGCTCCAGCAGCCGCGCCAGCAGCATGGCATCGCCGATGTCGGTGACGAAGAACTCGTCCAGCACCAGCACGCGCAGGTTGCTGCGCCACTCCTGGGCGATCTTCGCCAGCGGGTCGCTCTGCCCCTGGTGCTCGCGCAGGCGCTCGTGCACGCTGCGCATGAAACGGTGGAAGTGGGTGCGGTACTTCTGCTTGATCGGCAGGCCGTCGTAGAACAGGTCCACCAGGAAGGTCTTGCCGCGCCCCACGCCGCCCCAGAAATACAGGCCCTTGACCGGCTCGGGCTTCTTCCAGAACGAAGACAGGCGGTCCAGCCAGCCGTCTTCGGCGCTGTCCACCAGCCCCAGGTGGATCCGGTCCAGCTCGGCCAGGGCCGCGTGCTGGGCCGGGTCGTCCTGCCAGTCGCCGCTGGCAACCCCGGCCGCGTACCGCTGCGACGGGGTCAACGCCTGCTCGCTCATGCCGCCGCGCCCAGCCAGTGCTTGACGCCGTGGGTCAGCGCGCCGCGCAGGTCGATCAGCTTGCGGTGGAAGAAGTGGCTGGTTTCGGGCATGCGCACCAGCTCATGCGGGAATTCGAGCGTCTCCAGCCACTGGTAGACGGCCTGCGGGTCGACGATCTCGTCCTGCTCGCCCTGGATGACCAGCCAGCGGGCCGGCGGCTGCACGCCGCTGAAATCCCAGCGACCGGCCGGCGGTGCGATCGAGATCAGCGCCTCCGGCTGCAATTCGCCTGCCGCCTTCAGCGAAACGAACGACCCGAAGCTGAAGCCGGCCAGCCACAGGCGGTCCTGTGGGCGCTGGCTGCGCACCCAGGCAGCAACGGCCTTCAGGTCGTCCTGTTCGCCGTTGCCATGGTCGAAGTCGCCGGCCGAACCGCCCACGCTGCGGAAGTTGAAGCGCACCGTGGCGATGCCGAGCTCGCGCAGGGTGGTGGCGGTCATGGTGACCACCTTGTTGTGCAGGGTGCCGCCTTCGGTGGACAGCGGATGGCAGACGATGGCCACGATCGGCTGCGCCGGCACGTCGGCCTTGGGCAGGTCGACCACCACTTCCAGCGGACCGGCCGGGCCGTCCAGTTCAAGACAGGCGGTTTCGCCGGGAGCAACGGGGAACGAGGGCTTGTGCATGGCACCATGATACCGTCCCCCGCCCCTGCCCTGTGCCCGCCCCATGCTCTACCTGTCCCTGGCCGTGATCTGCAGTGTGCTGGTTTCGGTGTTGTTGAAGCTGGCCAACCGCCACGCGCTGGACGTGCCGCAGATGGTGACCTGGAACTACCTGGTCGCCGCCACCCTGACTGCCGTGGTGCTGCAGCCGCCGCTGGATGCGCTGCGCGCGCCGCATGCGCCGTGGCTGGCATTGCTGGCGCTGGCGGTGGTGCTGCCCTCGATCTTCCTGGTGCTGGGCCGCGCGGTGGCGGTGGCCGGCATCGTGCGCAGCGATGTGGCCCAGCGCCTGTCGCTGCTGCTGTCGCTTGCCGCGGCCTTCCTGTTCTTCGGCCAGACCGCCACGCCGTGGAAGCTGGCCGGGCTGGGTCTGGGCGTGCTGGCGATGGTGGCCATCAGCCTGCGCCCGCGTGGGCCGGCAGTGGCGGCCTCGCCAGGTGGCTGGGGCTGGCTGCTGGGCGTGTGGGGCGGATTTGCGGTGGTGGACGTGCTGCTGAAGCAGGTGGCGCTGTCCGGTACGCCGTCGATGGCGGCGGTGCTGGCCAGTTTCAGCGTGGCCTTCGTGCTGATGCTGGCGCTGCAGCTGTGGCGGCACTTCAGCGGGCGCAGCCGGCTGGCCTGGCGCAACCTTGGCGCCGGCGCGCTGCTGGGCCTGCTCAACGGCGGCAACATTCTTTTCTATGTGCACGCGCACCAGTCGATGCCGGACAATCCGGCCACCGTGTTCGCCGGCATGAACATCGGCGTGGTGGTGCTGGGCGCGCTGGTGGGTGTGTTCGCCTTCGGCGAGGCCACCACCAAGTGGAACCGCGCCGGCCTGGCGCTGGCGGTGCTGGCAATCGGCTTGATCGCCTGGGGGTGAGGCATGACCGGGGTCAGATCCCATTCCAACGGAATGGGCTCTGACCCCGGCGTCTCCGCAAAGCAGTCGAGCATGGCTCGACTCTACAGAAAGCCGCCGGGCGTGGCCCGGCGCTATCTTATTTATCGAAACCCAGCAGCAGCGGGTCGTGGTCGGAACTGCGCCACGGGCCCTGCACGTTGCGGCCTTGGTAGCCGCTGGCGTCCTGTTCGTCGGCATTGCTGTGCCATTCGGCGGCACCGGCCAGGCGCTGGGCCATGCTGGCGCTCAGCAGCGCGTGGTCAAGGCGGCCGCTGTAGCCGTTGTAGACGTAGCTGTAGGGGTGCTCGACCTTGGCCACCTTGAATGCATCCTGCCAGCCCAGGTCGTGCAGGCTGCGGATCGGGTCTTCCATCGCGTAGGCATTGAAGTCGCCCAGCAGCACGATGTCCTTCACCTTCAGGCGCGCGGCTTCGGCCTTCACCCACTGGTTGAGCTGGCGCGCCGATTCCACGCGCGTGGCATTCCAGCAACCCTGCCCGTCGTTCTGGTCGGCATCGGCACCGCTGGCGTCGCGGCAGCCTTTCGACTTGAAGTGGTTGGCCACCACCATGAACGGTGCGCCCTTGCCCTGGAACGCCTGCGCCAGCGGCGCACGGCTGTGCTCGGCGAACGGGCCGTCGAGCTTGGTCAGCGGCTTGCCCAGCGGCTTGAACGCGCCGCGCTTGTAGATGATGCCGACCCGGATCGGATTGGTGCCCGGGCCTTCGCCGGCGTCAACAAACGCCCAGTGCTGCGCGGCCGGGAGGCCGACGTTGAGCGCGCCCACCAGCTCGGCGATGGCCGACTGCGGACCGTAGCCGTCGTTTTCCAGTTCCATCAGCGCGGCGATATCGGTGTCCAGGGCGCTGATGGTGGCTACCAGCTTGGCCACCTGTGCCTTGTGTTCGTCCAGCGTGCGCGCGCCGCGCAGGGTCGGGAAGCCGCCACCCTGGCCGTCGCCGTTGAAGAAGTTTTCCAGATTGAACGCCGCGATCTGCAGGCTGCCAGGCACCTTCGGCACGGCCGGGCGCTGCAGTTCCGGCAGCTGCAAGGCGCCGTCCACCTGCAGGCGGGCACGGCCCTGCGCGTCCACGCGCACGGTGCCTTCCACGTTGCGCAGCTGCATGCCGGTGCGCAGCACCGGGTTGCCCGGCAGGTAGGCCACGCTGCCGGGGTCGCGGGCGTCGCTGCCGTCGTCCAGCAGCAGACGGCGGCGCTGGTTGTCGGCCATCACCTGCTCACTGCCGGCAGTACCCGGGGCGGCCACTTCGCTGGGCTGCCACAGGCGGCCGTCGAAGGCCACGGTCAGCTCGCCGAAGCGTTCCAGGCCGTCGGTGCCGGCCAGGGTGAGCGGCGCGGCGATGCGCACGTGCTGGCCCTGCAGGGTGCGCCAGTCGGCCGGGGCCGCGGTAAGCACCACGGTGGCGCTGCTGCGCGGGGCCGGGCTGGTGGCCGGGGCCGGCGTGGCCTGCGGCTGGGCCTGGGCGAACGCAGCGGCCGGCAGCAACAGGGACAGAGCAAGGGCGAGGGAACGGCGGCGCATCGACTCACGACTCCATGAATTGAGGCGCACAGACTAACCCTGAAATGCGAAACCCCCGCGACGCGGGCGGTTTTGGCCTTGGCCGGCAAAGCCGCCGCCGGCAAAGCCCGTGCTGCGCGAGGGTCGGCTGACAGTCGACGCTACTTCAGGTTGCCCAGCATCCAGTCCACGGTGGCGTGGATCTGCTCTTCGGTGAGCGCCGGGTTGCCGCCCTTGGGCGGCATGATCCCGCCATCCGGGCCGGTGTAGCCCTCGATGGCGTGCTTGTAGAGGGTGTCCTTGCCCTGCGCCAGGCGCTGGTCCCAGTGCGCGTGGTCAAGCGTGGGCGCCTGGCCGACGCCGGTGGTGTGGCAGGCGGTGCAGAGGTTGTCGAAGATGACCTTGCCGTCCTTGGTGCCGCCGTAGGCAACCTGCGAAGCGGCCTTGGCCAGTGCGGCCGCCTTGGCCGCGGCCTGCGCGGCGGCGCCGGTGCTGCCGGCATACACCGCGCCGGTGGGCGCAATGCGCTGCTCGGTGCGTTTGGCCGCCGTGGGCGACACTTCAGGCGGAATACGCGTGTGGATGTATGCGGCCAGCAGGATCAGGCCAAGGGTGATGGCGGCCAACAGGGCGATCACCATGGAAAAGCGTTTCAGGAACTCCAGATCGTAATTCCGCACTCTTCGTTACCCCTGGCTGGTAGTCGTGGGACCACGGCTGAGCGACTGCGTGTAGGGGCGAGTATAGAACGCGCTTTGCGCGCGACAACAGGCGCCCGTGCTGGTGCGGCGCAGCATGCGGCCGTGGCCGCATGCGGGTGGCGCCGGGCCATGCCCGGCGAACAGAAGCAGTCGAGCATGGCTCGACTCTACAGAAGGCGGGCGCCGACGGCGCGCAGGCAGAAGCTGCAGATCGCGTCCACCAGCGCGTCTTCGTCGCGGTGTGCTTCGCGGCTGGGCGCGGTGGGGCCGACCATCGCTTCGGTGAACGCCCCCACCAGGCACGCGGCGGCGGCATGGGTGTCCTGCGCCGGCAGTTCGCCGCTGGCCACGCCTTCTTCCAGCAGGCGCAGGAACACATCACCGAAGGCGCGACGCCCGCGCATGCGCTCGGCTTCCACGTCCGGGTCCACCGGCTCGACGATGAAGGCATGGGCCAGCCCCGGCCCGGCCAAGGCGCGGCGCACGAAGGCGGTGATGGCCAGGCGCAGGCGCTCGCCCACCGGCCCCGGCTCGGCGGCAATGCGCTCCATGATCGCCACTTCGTGGGCCACGGCCGCGTTCAGCACTTCCACGAACAGATCGGCCTTGGACGGGAAATGCCGGTAGATCAGCCCGGTGGACATGCCGGCCTGGGTGGCCACGGCAGTCACCGGGGCATTGCGCCAGCCGCCAGCGGCCACCAGCGCACGGGTGGCCAGCAGGATCCGTTCACGGGCCCCGGCCAGGCGTTCTTCCATTAATGCAGAGCGTTTGTAGGCCATGTTCTGATTCTATTTTCAATTTTTGAATTTGTATTCACTTCTTCATCGAACCCCGCTACGCTGGGCCCGAATCGCCCGTGCGGGGCCTGCCTTCAACAGGCCCCGCTCCCCCTTCACGGGTGCGTCCATTCCCCACCTTCCCTCGTGGAGCCACCGCAATGCACGTGCCATCCCTGAACTTCGATCTTGGCGAAGAGATCGACCTGCTGCGCCAGAGCGTGGCCCATTTTGCCGCCGCTGAGGTCGCTCCGCTCGCTGCCGAGGCCGATGCCAGCAACCAGTTCCCGCTGGCGCTGTGGCCGAAGCTGGGCGAACAGGGCCTGCTCGGCCTGACCGTGGAAGAAGAATACGGCGGCACCGGCATGGGCTATCTGGCCCACGTGGTGGCGATGGAAGAGATCTCGCGCGCTTCGGGTGGCATCGGCCTGTCCTACGGCGCGCACTCCAACCTGTGCGTGAACCAGCTGCGCAAGAACGGCAGCGAGGAACAGAAGCAGCGCTTCCTGCCCGACCTGTGCAGCGGCGCCAAGGTGGGTGCGCTGGCGATGAGCGAACCGGGCGCCGGTTCGGACGTGGTGTCGATGAAGCTGCGCGCGGACAAGCGCGGCGACCGCTACATACTGAATGGCAACAAGATGTGGATCACCAACGGCCCCGACGCCGACGTGCTGGTGGTCTACGCCAAGACCGACATGGACGCCGGCGCCAAGGGCATCACCGCCTTCCTGGTGGAAAAGGGCATGAAGGGCTTTTCCACCGCGCAGAAGCTGGACAAGCTGGGCATGCGCTCCTCGCCCACCTGTGAACTGGTGTTCCAGGATTGCGAAGTGCCGGAAGAAAACGTGCTGGGTGCCGTCGGCGGCGGCGTGCGCGTGCTGATGTCCGGCCTGGATTACGAGCGTGTGGTGCTTTCCGGCGGCCCGCTGGGCCTGATGGCGGCGGCCATGGACGTGGTGATGCCCTACGTGCACGAACGCCACCAGTTCGGCGAGGCGATCGGCAGCTTCCAGCTGATCCAGGCCAAGATCGCCGACATGTACGTGGGCCTGGGCGCCTGCCGCGCCTACGTCTACGCCGTGGCACGCGCCTGCGACCAGGGCCGCACCACCCGCCAGGACGCCGCCGGCGCCATCCTCTATGCCGCCGAAAAGGCCACCTGGCTGACCGGCCAGGCGATCCAGATCCTGGGCGGCAACGGCTACATCAACGAATACCCGACCGGCCGCCTGTGGCGCGACGCCAAGCTGTATGAAATCGGCGCCGGCACCTCCGAAATCCGCCGCATGCTGATCGGCCGCGAACTGTTCCAGCGCACCCTGTAAGGCCACCGCGATGACCGTACTGAACACCCAGCTGCAACCGGGCAGCGACACGTTTGAAAGCAACCGCGCAGCGATGCAGGCCGTGGTTGATGACCTGCACGCGACCCTGGCGCGCACCGCGCTGGGCGGCAACGAAGCCGCGCGTGCCAAGCACACCGCGCGCGGCAAGCTGCTGGTGCGTGACCGCATCGATGCCCTGCTCGACCCGGGCAGCGCCTTTTTGGAAATCGCGCCGCTGGCCGCGCACGGCATGTATGACGATGCCGTACCTGCGGCTGGCGTGGTGGCCGGCATCGGCCGGGTGAGCGGCGTGGAGTGCGTGATCGTGGCCAACGACGCCACGGTGAAGGGCGGCACCTACTACCCAGTCACGGTGAAGAAGCACCTGCGCGCGCAGGAAGTGGCCGAGCAGAACCGCCTGCCGTGCATCTACCTGGTCGATTCGGGCGGCGCCTTCCTGCCCCTGCAGGACGAGGTGTTCCCCGACCGCGATCATTTCGGCCGCATCTTCTACAACCAGGCCAACCTGTCGGCGCAGGGCATTCCCCAGATCGCCTGCGTGATGGGCAGCTGCACCGCCGGTGGTGCCTACGTGCCGGCCATGAGCGATGAAACGGTGATCGTGCGCGAACAGGGCACGATCTTCCTGGGCGGCCCGCCGCTGGTGAAGGCCGCCACCGGCGAAGTGGTAACTGCCGAAGAGCTGGGCGGCGCCGATGTGCACACGCGCATTTCCGGCGTGGCCGACCACATGGCCGACAACGACCTGCAGGCACTGGCGCGGGTGCGCGCGATCATCGCCCAGCTGAACTGGCGCAAGCCGGAACCGGCGATGGCCGTGCAGGCGCCCGAAGAACCGCTGCTGCCGGCGCATGAGTTGTATGGGGTGATTCCCGCCGACACGCGCAAGCCCTACGACGTGCGCGAAGTGATCGCGCGGCTGGTGGACGGCTCGCGTTTCGATGAGTTCAAGCCGCGCTATGGCGCCACCCTGGTCACCGGCTTTGCCCATCTGAACGGCTACCCGATCGGCATCATCGCCAACAACGGCATCCTGTTCTCCGAATCGGCCCTGAAAGGCGCGCACTTCATCGAACTGTGCACCCAGCGCAACATCCCGCTGGTGTTCCTGCAGAACATCACCGGCTTCATGGTCGGCCGCAAGTACGAACAGGGCGGCATCGCCAAGGACGGCGCCAAGCTGGTGATGGCCGTGGCCTGCGCCAAGGTGCCCAAGTTCACCGTGGTGATCGGCGGCTCGTTCGGCGCCGGCAACTACGGCATGTGCGGCCGCGCCTATTCGCCCAACTTCCTGTGGATGTGGCCGAACGCGCGCATCGGCGTGATGGGTGGCGAACAGGCCGCCAGCGTGCTGGCTACGGTCAAGCGCGATGGCATCGAAGCCAAGGGCGGGCAGTGGCCGGCGGCGGAAGAAGACGCCTTCAAGGCGCCGATCCGCGACCAGTTCGAACAGCAGGGCCACCCCTACTACGCCAGTGCGCGCCTGTGGGATGACGGCGTGATCGATCCGGTCGACACCCGCCGTGTGCTGGCCCTGGCGCTGTCGGCCAGCCTGAACGCCGCCCCGCAGCAGACGCGCTTCGGCGTGTTCCGCATGTAACCCATGCCATGACCGAGCACGCTCCCATGAAGCCCGTTGCCATGTTCACCAAGATCCTGATCGCCAACCGTGGCGAGATCGCCTGCCGCGTGATTGCCACCTGCCGTCGCCTGGGCATCGCCACCGTGGCGGTGTATTCCGATGCCGACCGCACCGCGCGCCACGTGCGCCTGGCCGACGAGGCCGTGCATATCGGCCCGGCCGCCGCCCGCGACAGCTACCTGCGCGGCGACGTGCTGCTGGACGCGGCGTGGCGCACGGGTGCGCAGGCCATCCATCCCGGTTATGGCTTCCTGTCCGAGAATGCGGACTTCGCCGATGCGTGTGCCGCTGCGGGCATCACCTTCATTGGCCCGCCGGCCAGCGCCATCCGCGCGATGGGCGACAAGAGCGCGGCCAAGGCGCTGATGGCCCAGGCCGGCGTACCGCTGACCCCGGGCTACCACGGCGACCAGCAGGCACCGGCCTTCCTGCGCGAACAGGCCGATGCCATCGGCTACCCGGTGCTGATCAAGGCCAGCGCCGGCGGCGGTGGCAAGGGCATGCGCAAGGTTGAACGCAGCGACGATTTCGTCGATGCGCTGGCCAGCTGCCAGCGCGAGGCCGCATCGGCCTTCGGCAACGACCATGTGCTGGTCGAGAAGTACGTCGAGCGCCCGCGTCACATCGAGATCCAGGTGTTCGGCGATACCCACGGTGATGCGGTCTACCTGTTCGAGCGCGACTGCTCGGTGCAGCGGCGCCACCAGAAGGTGCTGGAAGAAGCACCGGCGCCGGGCATGAGCGCCGAGCGCCGCGCGGCCATGGGCAAGGCGGCCGTCGATGCCGCGCGCGCGGTGGGCTATGTGGGCGCCGGCACGGTGGAGTTCATTGCCGGCCCGGACGGCGATTTCTATTTCATGGAAATGAACACCCGCCTGCAGGTGGAACATCCGGTGACCGAGTTCATCACCGGCACCGACCTGGTGGAATGGCAACTGTGCGTGGCGGCCGGCCAGCCGATGCCGCTGCACCAGGAGCAACTGGCTATCCACGGCCACGCCATCGAAGCGCGGCTGTACGCCGAAGATGCCGACCGCGGCTTCCTGCCGTCCACCGGCACCCTGCGCCGCCTGCGCCTGCCGACGCCCTCGGCGAACGTGCGCGTGGATACCGGCGTAGAGGAAGGCGACAGCATCACCCCGTACTACGACCCGATGATTGCCAAGCTGATCGTCTGGGACGTGGACCGCGATGCCGCACTGCGCCGCATGAGCCAGGCTCTGGCCGACTGCCAGGTGGTGGGCGTGACCACCAATGCCGGCTTCCTGCGCCGGCTGGTGAACACCGATTCGTTCGCCAACGCGAAGCTGGATACCGCGCTGATCGAACGCGAGCAGGCCGCACTGAATGCGGTGGGCGATGCCGATGACGATCTGTGGCAGCTGGCGGCCGTCGCGGCCGTGGCCAGCGCCGCGCGTGCGGGCAGCGATGCGCGCGATCCGCATTCGCCCTGGCAGACGCAGGATGGCTGGCGCCTGGGTGCCGCCGCAGCGCGCGTGCTGCCGCTGCAGCAGGGCGAGCGCACCCGCACCCTGAAGGTGTGGGCGCAGGCCGACGGCTGGCGCGTGCAGTGCGATGACGCGGCGCCGGCAACGCTGATCGGCACCGCCGATGCACAGCAGCTGACGTTGCAGGTGGGTAGCCGGCGCCGGTCGGCGCAGCTGCTGCGCGACGGCGGCCAGCTGTTCCTGTTCGATGCAGCGGGCCAGCACCGCTTCACCCTGCACGATCCGGTTGCCGAATCGGACACCGCCAGCGCCGATGCCGGCAGCCTGCTGGCACCGATGCCGGGCAGGATCGTGGCCACCCTGGTCCAGGCCGGCACCCAGGTGAAGCGCGGCACGCCGCTGGTCGTGCTGGAGGCCATGAAGATGGAGCACACCCTGCAGGCACCGGCCGATGGCACGGTGAAGGGGTACCGCGCCAAGGCGGGCGACCAGGTGGGGGATGGCGCGGTGCTGGTGGATTTCGAGGCGGGGTGACGGTTTCAGGTTCCCGGCTGCCAGACCTGGCGGCCGGGATCGAACTCACTGGTTGTCATCAGCTCACTGCGCCAGCCAATCCCACAGATGGCCATGGGGCTCTGCTGTATCGGATCCAGCTCGAGTACCTGCTCGATATCCTGCTCATTGATCGCGGCGGTGACGAAGGCGCCCAGCCGGGCCTCGGTCGCACACGAAAGCAGCAGCTGCGAGGCGTGACCAACGTCGAGAATCACCGCACGGTAGGCCTTCGGATGCTGGCGATACTTCCAGAAGGTGCGCGCAAAGCGTGGTGCAAGAATCACTTGAACATGGGCATCGGCGAACCACTGCTGCCCGGCAACAAACCGCCGGGCCAACGCAGCGGGATCGTCAACCGGCCCAGCAACGGGGCTGAGGCTGTGGTCGATGGGATGGTAGCGGTACAGGCCGGGCTCCAGGCCCAGGACGGACTGGACCAGCAGGAAGGCCTCGGTGGGATGCAATCCCCCCGCAGAGGGCACGTTCTTCTTCAGGAAGATCGCGTCATCACCTTCGCGCTGCTCTCCATGACTGGCGAACACCCGCCATAGCAGCTGTGAGAGCGTGGCAAGGTCGAGCAGGCGTGTGCGATCAAAGTTGCGGCAGGTAGCGCGCTGTTTGAGCCAGGCATCGAAGGGCACTTCATCAGGTACCTCCAGATCGATGGTGCGCGCTCCAGGCTCGGCACATGCCGGCGGTGGCGGACCCAGTTGCCTGCACAGGCCCGCTGCCGTCTCCAGTCCCGCTTCGCGCAGTGCTGTCACACTGTCCTGGTTCTGCCAGCGCGCGAGCCGATGCATGACCGCCGCAGGCGTCCACCAGGAGGTGGCTGACAAGGCTCGCTCGGCCTCCTGCCACGCGTGATCCTCATCGCCATCGGCGAACACGAGGCCGGCTTGGCACAGACGCGCGATGACGCCACGCGAAAACTGCGGACCGTCTTCCGTCCATTGCTCAGCGGGCATCCGCCCCAATGCCAGCAGCATGTCCTCGTCCAGCACGACCGCTGCGTCCAGATGCGGAGCAACGGCAACCCACTGCGTGCTGCTGACGACCGAGGTTCCACCCGCCAGCAGGTCGGCCACAGCGTAGTGTTCGACCGTGCGCAGTTCGATCATGAGCTGCTGGCAGCGGCGGAAGCGGGGTACGGGCATGGCGGTGGTCCGGGAAGTCGACAGAGAGGTTTTCGGCCGCAGCAGCTGGAACTGTCGGCTCAAGCCATCGCGGCGGCCGCCGCTACCTGCACTGGCATCATGCAACTGCCATCGCGCTTTTTCCCAGAACCAGAGGCCGTAGAATGACCCCCGATCTTCCCCTGCTCTCCCCCGAGCAAGCGCTGCAGCTGCTCGACCTGCTGTCCAGCGACGACGCGTTCCGAGCTGTTTTCCATGAAAATCCGGGCAAGGCGCTGCGCGCGATTGCACCCGATGTCGCCGAGGCGTGCAAGGATTGCAGCACCCAGGGCCCACTGGCCAGCAAGGAGGAGTTTGCCCAGGCGCGCGACCGCTTGGTGGAACGCCTCACCGCCGATGCAGTGTTCCGCGTGCCCCACTGCTTCGTCAGTGGCGAGATTGACGCGCAGCTGCGGCACCCGCCGGCACCGTAAGGGATGCGTTCTGCTGCGCCGAGGCCCAAGTGCGGGCCTGGCGCAGTTCGCTGGTGTTGACCAGCTGCATCACGTAGGACCCCGCACTTTCCGCATAGGCACGGCCTGCATTGGCCAGCAGCCACTGGCGTGCTTCTGGCTCGCCCGGGTCGTGCTCGGCCGCCAGCGCTTGCCAGCGCACAACGCGCGCCTGGAACAGTTCAGTACCATCCAACAGAGGCTGCAGACGGGCAAGGGCTTCTGCCGCATGCCCCTGCAGGCGGTCGGCGTTGGCCTCGACCAAGGTCACCATCTGCCGACTCCGCAGGTCGCCGACCGAATCGGACAGTTCCTTCAGGGCAGGCAATAGATCGCCTGCCACCTGTGCATGGTCTGCCCGCTGCGCGCCATAGGCCGCCGCTGCGGCCAGAAACATCCATTCGGCGCGATCCTGTCCCTTGGTCGCCTTGACGCGGGCCAGCAGTCCGCGAGTGACGCGATCAAAAGCGGAAGCGTCCGCTGGACGACCGCTTTCGGTAGCCAGCAGCAACGCCTGGAGTTCGAACATCTGGCAGGCCAGCACGCTTTCCCCGCAAGCCTTCAGCGCGCGCTTGTTGGCGGCGGCGGCACGCGCGGTGTCGCCGGCATCGACCGCCACGGCAACGCCTTCCAAACCGTTGCCAAACCCCCGATCGGGTTCGCCGTCGATCATTCGCTGTGCACCGGCGAGGTCACCTGACGCTGCCGTGGCCGCGACGAGGTGGCGGTTGCTGGTCCATCGCCCCAACCTGGCGGATACGCGGTAGCTTTCCAATGCACCGGCATAGTTGTTTTGGGCAAGCTGCGCGCGGCCGACATCCTGCCATGCGATGGACTGCAGGGGATTGGCGGCAACGGTGGCCTTCCTGGCCGACGCTTCGGATTCGGGATAGCGCCCCAGGGTCTGCATGGCCCAGGCGTAGTTCGCGTGGGCACCGTGATAATCCGGATACAGATCAGCCAGCAGCTTCCATTTGGCGGACACCTCCTCGAGGCGGCCATCTTCCAGCTCGGTACGCCATGCATCCAGATACAGGCGATCACGGCCGGGAAGGCGGGCACGGATGCCACCGGCACGGTTCAGCATGCGCCGGGCGTTGTCCAGATCACCGCGGGCGACATAGACCCGCATCTGCCCCAGATAAGCGAAGGCGAACAGGGGATCGAAGCGCGATGCCTGCTCGAAGAAGCGCAGCGCTTCGTTGTAATGACCATCGCCGTAGGCCTGCAGGCCTATCGCATAGGCGTGCAGTGCATCCAGATCACTGGTGGCCACCTGCGGCAGCGGCAGCGACGTCTGCGAAACCTGCTTCATGGCCTCGCCCAGCTCGTTGCGCAGGGCCACCGTAACCGCATCAGTGGAGACAAACAGCGATTCCATCCCCCGCTGCTCGGCATGCGTTGTCCACACCACCTTGCCGGTGGTGGGATCGATCAGCTGCGCGGTCACCCGCAAGCGACCATGCAGCTCTTCCACACGCGGCACCACGACCGCACGTGCGCCTTCACGCAGCGCGACTTCCACTGCAGCCTGCGTGTCCAGAAGGCCACGCTCCTGGCGCATCCGCTCCAACGTGTCCTGCACCTTGATGTTGCTGAGAACATTGACGTACCGGGACTGCTCCAGGCTGATGCGGAAGGCCTGTTCGAAGCCATCGTCCAGCAACATGTTGCCGGACAGGTTCTGTACGTCCGCCAGCACGATCCATTCGCGTTCGGCGAAAGCGATGGCAGGCGCGGGTCGCAACAGCGACCAGCCGATGAAAGCCAACACCAGCGCCGCTACGGCATTCATCGCCATAGGCAGGGGTCTGCGCCACCACGCAATCGAGCGGCGCGCCTTGCCGTGGCTGCGAGGCCTGCGGAATTCGGCGTCACCCGGCACGCCGACCTCGAACACCTCTTGCTCACTGGCGATGCCCTTGAAGCGCCAGCGACCATGTGATTTCCACTGAAGACTCTGTCCTCGGCTACCCAGCTCGCCGGCGCTGCGCCGGACCGTCGATTCAGCCGACGCCGATACCAGGATCTGCCCAGAGCGGGCCAGCTGCATGAGCCGCGCAGCCATGGGCTTGGCCAGCCCCTCGACCTCGACCGGCTTGGCACCGTGGGCCACGGCCTCGGCACTGTTGTTCCAGAGGATGACTTCGCCCACGTTCAAGCCCGCGCGGGCACGGAGGCTGACATTGCGCGCGGTGCCAAGCACGGCCAGTTCACTCTGGTAGTCAAGTGCGAACCCCAGTGCGTCGATCGGGCGTTCGAACAGCAGGAACAGGCCATCGGACCGATCGATCAGGCGTCCGTTCCAGGTTTGCTGAAGCCGCAGTACCAAGCGGTCATGGTCCTGGAAAAGTTCTGCGGCTGCGCTGTCACCTATGTGTTCAACCAGGGTAAGTGAGTCGCAGAGATCGGTGAAGAGCAACGCGCGCAGCTGAGGGCTGTGCGGGGTCGACGTTCCGGTGTCGCCGTTCATCACCTGGGTCTCCGCTCATTGTCCGTCCGGGCCGTGGGCCCATCGCAGGCAGTTTCCGCCGGCGCGCTTGGCTTCGTAAAGCGCCCGATCGGCACCGGCATACCACTCGCTCCAGTCGGCCTCAGGTACCAGCAGGCTGACGCCAATGCTGGCCAGGCTGACGTGCGGGGTGCCGTGGCCGCGTTCCAGCAGGCCGTGCACAGCGCTGAGGATGAACTCGGCGGCGTGCTGGGCGGCCTCGCGGTCGGCGCGGCGCAGGATCAGGCAGAACTCATCGCCGCCCAGGCGGCAGGCCAGATCGTGCTCGCCGGCCATCGAACGCAGGATGTTGCCCATGCTCTGCAGCACCCGGTCGCCGGCCTGGTGGCCATGGCGGTCGTTGATCTGCTTGAAGTGGTCGCAGTCGATCAGCAGCAACGCCTGCGGCGGGCCGTCGGGGTGCGCGCGCGATTCCTTCAGGTACAGGGTCAGGCCGCGGCGGTTGTGCAGTCCGGTCAGTTCATCGGTACGCACCAGCTCGCGGGTATGGGTGAGCTGGTGGGTGGTGATGTACAGGTTGTCCAGCGCGGTTTCCAGGTCGTGGTTGCGCCGCCGCAGCTGGCTGATCAGGGCCTGTTCGTTGGCCAGCACGCGCATGATCGTGCGGCGCAGGAACTGCGCCACCAGACCGGGATCGGCATCGACCAGACGCTGGAACGCATCCGGGCCCAGTTCCAGCACCGTGCAGTCGGTCATGGCGTGGGCGCCGGCGCTGCGGGCGTGGTTGCCCATCAGCAGGCCCAGTTCGCCGAAGAACTCGTGGCGGCCCAGGGTCTTCACCAGCAGGTCCTCGCCGAAGTCCAGTTCAATCTGGCCTTCCAGGATGACGTACATGCTCTGCCCCGGGTGCCCGCGCAGGAACAACCACTGGCCGGCCGGCAACGGGCGCGGCTGGGCAAACTGCGCGAACAGGGCCACTTCAGCGTCGGAAAGCACGGCATGCGTCATCCCGGCCATCGCCGCTGTGGCGATACCGGATGTCATGTCTGATGTCTCGGCTGAACCCCTGCCGGTCATTCCCTGCCGCCAGCGTCCCCTGGTGAGCATCGGAGCATAGCACCGCTTGAAACTGTGCGCCGCTTCTCATTTTGCATCAAATCGCCGCAGATCCCGGTCGGTTGCCCCGCGCAGCGCCTATTCAGCTGACGCAGTGCTCAGTTCGCTTACAACAACGCCGGCAGGTCCCCCGACCTGCCGGCGTCGTCTGGCCCTTCCCTGGCCACCCTGATCGGGACTTATAGGCCGTTGCCGGATTCGGCTCAGGCCGCGCGTTCGCTGCGCCCGCCATGGAACTGCTCTTCCTCAGTCGAGCCGGTCAGCGCGGTGGTCGAGGACTGGCCCTGCTGGATGGCCTGGGTGACCGCATCGAAGTAGCCGGTGCCGACCTCGCGCTGGTGCTTGACCGCGGTGAAGCCACGCTCGGCCGCTTCGAATTCGGCCTCCTGCAGTTCCACGAAGGCACTCATCTGGCGGCGCGCATAGCCGTGGGCCAGGTTGAACATGCCGTAGTTCAGCGCGTGGAAGCCGGCCAGGGTGATGAACTGGAACTTGTAGCCATAGCTGCCCAGCTCGCGCTGGAACTTGGCGATGGTCGCGTCGTCCAGGTTCTTCTTCCAGTTGAAGCTGGGCGAGCAGTTGTAGGCCAGCAGCTTGCCGGGGAACTTCGCGTGGATCGCTTCGGCGAATTTCCGTGCGAATTCCAGGTCCGGCTTGCCGGTCTCGCACCACACCAGATCGGCGTAGGGGGCGTAGGCCAGGCCGCGGCTGATGGCCTGGTCCAGACCGTTGCGGGTCTTGTAGAAGCCTTCCACGGTGCGCTCGCCGGTGGTGAACGGGCGGTCGTTGGCATCGATGTCGCTGGTCAGCAGATCAGCCGCTTCGGCATCGGTGCGCGCCACCAGCAGGGTCGGCACGCCCAGCACGTCGGCGGCCAGGCGCGCGGCGTTGAGCTTCTCGATCGCTTCACGGGTCGGCACCAGCACCTTGCCGCCCATGTGCCCGCACTTCTTCACCGACGCCAGCTGGTCTTCGAAGTGCACGCCCGCCGCACCGGCTTCAATCATCGCCTTCATCAGCTCGAAGGCATTGAGCACGCCGCCGAAACCGGCCTCGGCGTCGGCCACGATGGGCTGCAGGAAATCGATCTCGTCCTTGCCTTCGGCATGGTGCAGCTGGTCGGCGCGCAGCAGGGTGTTGTTGATGCGCTTGACCACCGCCGGCACCGAATCGGCCGGGTACAGCGACTGGTCCGGGTACATCTGCCCGGCCAGGTTGGCATCGGCGGCCACCTGCCAGCCCGACAGATAGATCGCCTTCAGCCCGGCCTTGACCTGCTGCATGGCCTGGTTGCCGGTCAGCGCGCCCAGCGCATTGACGAACTCACGCTCGTGCAGCGAGGCCCACAGCTTTTCCGCGCCCAGCCGGGCCAGCGAATGCTCGATGTGGACCGTGCCACGCAGGCGCACCACGTCGGCGGCGCTGTAGTTGCGCTGGATGCCTTCCCAGCGCGGGTGGGTGTCCCAGTCGTGCTGGATCTGTTCGGCAGTGGGCAGCGTGCTCATGTCTTTCTCCAGTTCGGTTCGTGCAGCGGGTGCAGCGGGGAAGGAAGCGGGGTGGGAGCGCGCAGCAGTCAGTCGATGCGCGCGTAGGCCGGCAGGGTCAGGAAATCGGTCAGGTCGTCATTGCGGCTCAGTTCGCCCAGCAGGGCGATGGCTTCGGCAATGCGGTTGCCGCCGGGCAGCGCACGGGTGTCGCCCAGCCGCGCCGGCAGCTGGGCCAGGGTGGTATCGAGCAGGCCCAGGTCGATGGCGGTGCCGTCATCCAGCTGCTGGCCCGGCGTGTGCAGCCACTGCCACAGCTGGCTGCGGCTGATCTCGGCGGTGGCCGCGTCTTCCATCAGGTGGTGGATCGGCACGCAGCCGTTGCCGTCCAGCCAGGCGGCCAGGTAGCGCACGCAGACTTCCACGTTGCCCTCGAAACCAGCGCGGGTGATGCTGCCAGGCGGCCGTGCGATCAGTTCATCACGGCCCACCCGCACATCCTGGCGCAGCACGCTGTGTTGGTTCGGGCCGGGCATGTGTTCGTCGAAGATCGCCTGCGCCACCGGAATCAGCGCCGGGTGAGCCACCCAGGTGCCATCGTGGCCGGCGCTGACTTCGCGCAGCTTGTCGGCGCGCACGCGGGCCATGGCCTGTTCGTTGGCGGCGGCATCGTGATTGATCGGAATCTGTGCGGCCATGCCCCCCATCGCATGCGCTCCGCGGCGGTGGCAGGTCTGGATCAGCAGTTCCGAATACGCCTTCAGGAACGGCTGGGTCATGGTCACCTGGCCGCGCTCGGGCAGCACCCGGTCGGCGTGGCGGCGGAAGGTCTTCAGGTACGAGAAGATGTAATCCCAGCGGCCGCAGTTCAGGCCGACGATGCGGTCACGCAGCGCGTGCAGGATCTCGTCCATCTCGAACACGGCCGGCAGCGTTTCGATCAGCACGGTCACCTTGATCTGCCCGTGCGGCAGGCCCAGCATCCCTTCGATGTGCGACAGCGCGGTTTCCCACAGCGCGGCCTCTTCCATGCTCTGCAGCTTGGGCAGGTAGAAGTACGGGCCGCGATCCTTGGCCTGCAGCGCGCGGGCGTTGTGGAAGGCGAACACGGCCGCGTCGAACAGGCCGCCGGCCAGCGGCTGGCCGTCCACGGCCACGTGCTTCTCGTCCAGGTGCCAGCCGCGCGGGCGCACGATCAGCACCGCCTGTTCCTCAAAGGGGCGCAGGGTGTAGTGCTTGCCATTGGCGGCGGTGAATTCCAGATCGCCGCGCACGGCGGCAGCCAGCGACTGCTGCCCGGCCAGCAGGTTGCGCCAGGTGGGCGAGGTGGAATCCTCGAAGTCGGCCATGAACACCTTGGCGCCGGAGTTCAGCGCATTGATGACCATCTTCGGGTCGGTCGGGCCGGTGATCTCCACGCGGCGGTCCTGCAGCGCGGCCGGCAGCGGGGCCACGGTCCAGTCGCCACTGCGGATCGCGGCGGTGTCAGTGCGGAAATCCGGCAGGCCGCCCTGGTCGAAGAACGCCTGGCGCTCGCGACGGGCCTGCAGCCGTGCCTGCCGACCCGGTTCCACCGCGCGGTGCAGCGACACCAGCAGGGCCAGCAGCGGCGCCGGCAGCACGGTGTCCTGGCCGGCCACGCGGGTCGCCAGGGCGATGCCGGGGGTGGCCTTGGCCGGGGTGTAGGGAACGGCGGAAGCGACGGCGGACATGGGGCAACTCCAGCGGTGGGGGAACGCCCCCAAAGTGCCGCCGCACCCCAGTATTTGGCAAAACAGTTTTTGCAATGCTTTACATAAAACGTGCTAATACTTGTGACGCCATGCCCACACGCAGCCCGCCAAGTCCGCGTTTTTCCTACAAATCCGACCGACTGAAGCCGCTGCGCGCGTTCTGCCAGACGGTACGCCTGGGCTCGGTCTCACGGGCGGCTGAGGCGCTTTTCGTCAGCCAGCCGGCCATCAGCCTGCAGTTGCAGGCGCTGGAACGCGAGCTGGGGGTACCCTTGTTCGAGCGCAGCGGGCGGCGTCTGGTGCCCAGCCGCGAGGGCCAGCTTCTGTATGAAATGGCGCAGCCGCTGGTGGAAAGCCTTGACGGGCTGGAGGCGCGCTTCCGCGACAAGGTGCGGGGGATGGACGCGGGCGAACTGAACATCGCCGCCAACAGTTCCACCATCCTGTACCTGCTGCCGAAGATCGTTGAACGCTTCCGCCAGCACCATCCCGATGTGCGCCTGACCCTGCACAACGCGATCAGCGCCGACGGCACCGACCTGCTGCGCGAGGATGCGGCCGACCTGGCCATCGGTTCGATGACCGACGTGCCGGCCGACCTCACCTATGCCCCGGCCTACCGTTTCGAGCAGGTGCTGATTGCCCCGCACGACCATCCGCTGGCCAGCGGCGGCGAGCTGGAACTGGCCGACATCGCGCGCTATCCGCTGGTGTTGCCACCGAAGCGGCAGATCACCTACCGGCTGGTGGACCAGGTATTCCAGCGCCACCGCATTGCGTACACCGTTGCGCTGGAAGTGGGCGGTTGGGAGGTGATCAAGCAGTACGTGGCGATGGGCATGGGCATTTCCATCGTGCCGGCGCTGTGCCTGCACGAAAGCGACGGCGAGCGGCTGGCGGCGCGGTCGATGAAGCGCTGGTTCCCCGAGCGCAGCTACGGGGTGATCGTGCGCCGGGGCAAGGCGTTGTCGGCGCAGGCGCGGGCGTTCATTGATCTGGTGCAGCCGGAGTTGTTCAGCCCGCGCGATTACGACCAGAGCGGGCATTCGGAACGGTAGGGCCTGCTCTTGGTAGGTGTCGACCTTGGTCGACACGGTAGATCCACGCCTTGCGTGGATACGCTTGACCTACCGGGGGTCATAGCCCGCCGCTGCGCGACGGGGTCTGACCCCATGTATAGACTGGGCCCATGTCCATCGAACTCCGCCACCTGCGCTACTTCCTGGCCGTTGCCGATACGCTGCACTTCGGCCAGGCGGCCGAGCGGCTGGGCATGTCGCAACCGCCGCTCAGCCAGCAGATCCGGCAGCTGGAAGAACTGATCGGGGCGCGCCTGTTCGTGCGCAGCCATCGCCGGGTGCAGCTGACCCCTGCCGGCGAGCTGCTGCAGGAGCGCGCGCGGGCCATCGTGCTGCAGGTGGAAAGTGCGGTGGAGGAAGTGCAGCGTGCGCAGCGCGGCGAGCAGGGTGAACTGCATATCGGCCTGACCCGGGCCACGCCGCTGTCGCCGCAGATTCCGCGTTCGATCCTGCATTACCGCCAGCAGTACCCGCAGGTGCGGCTGCAGCTGAGCGAGATGAACACCCTGCAGCAGATCGATGCGCTGCTGGATGGCAGCCTGGACGTGGGCATCATCCGCAAGCGTGCGCTGCCGCCGGAACTGGTGGCGCACAGCCTGTTCGTCGATCCGTTGGCGCTGATCGTGCATGCCGACCACCCTGCCCTGCGCCGGTTGTCGGCCAACGGCGCGCTGTCGCTGCGCGATTTCGCCCAGGAGCCCTTCGTGGCGTTCCGCCGCAGCGCCGGTGCCGGTATCCACGACCACATGATCGCGCTGTGCGCGGCGGCGGGGTTCACCCCGCGCATCGTGCAGGAGGCGGGCGAGGCGTCGACCTTGATCAGCCTGGCCGCCGCGGGCCTCGGTGCGGCGATCCTGCCGGCGTCGTGCGATCACATCCGCGTGGAAGGCGCGCGCTTCGTCGCGCTGGCTGACGCCGGTGCGCATTCGGAAGTACAGCTGGCCTGGCGCCGCGAAGGAGTGACGCCGTTGATCCGCAATTTCGCCAGCTTGCTGCGTGGCGCGTTCGCGGCGGAATGACCGCGGACACCTTGTAGTGGTGGTGGCCAACCTTGGTTGGCCCGCGCCCAGGCGCCGACCAAGGTCGGCACCTACCAGAGCGGACGCGCGCGGAACCCGGCGGGGTTCAGGCAGTCACCGGCTGCGGGGCGCGCTGCTGCAGCGCCCAGATGATGCCGCCGCCGAGCAGGGTCAGCACGCCGGTGAACAGGCACACGCCCAGCCAATCCCACGCGGCGTAGGCCAGCCCGCCCACGGCGCCCAGCACGCTGCTGCCCAGGTAGTAGGCGAACAGGTACAGCGCCGAGGCTTCGGCACGCATCGAACCGGCGCGGCTGCCGACCCAGCTGCTGGCCACCGAATGCCCGCCGAAGAAACCGAAGGTGACCAGCGCGATGCCCAGCGCCATGGTCGCCAGCCACGGCAGCATCAGCAGCACGATGCCGGCGCCGATCAGGCCGAAGGAAATGGTCAGGATGCGGCCACGCCCGTGCCGCATCGCCAGCTGCCCCATCCATGCCGAGCTGAAGGTGCCCACCAGGTACACGCTGAAGATCAGCCCGACCACGGTCTGGCTGAGGTGGTACGGCGGCGCCAGCAGGTGATAGCCCAGGTAGTTGTAGAGGGTGACGAACACGCCCATCAGCACGAACGAGGTGGCGAACAGCCACGGCAGACCGGGGTCGGCAAACAGCGTGCGCCAACGCGACGGCAACTGGCGCAGGCCGCCGCGACGGGCCTGGAAGTGCCGCGACGCCGGCAGCTGCAGCCACAGCAGCACGGTGCTGGCCACCGCAATGATCGACACCGCGCCGATGCCCCAGCGCCAGCCCCAGTGGTCGGCAATGATGCCGGCCAGCAGGCGCCCGCTCATGCCGCCAATGGCATTGCCGCCGATGTACAGGCCCATGGCCAGGCCCAGCGCGCGGCTGTCCATCTCCTCCACCAGGTAGGTCATGGCCACCGCCGGCACGCCGCTCAGGGCCAGGCCCAGCAGCGTGCGCAGCACCAGCATCGTGGTCCAGTCATCCACCAGCGCGGTGCACAGCGACAGCAGCGCCGACGCCATCAGGGCCGCGATCATCAACGGCCGGCGGCCCACCGCATCGGACAGCAGGCCGGCCAGCAGCATCGCCACGGCCAGCGTGCCGGTACTCAGCGACAGCGACATCGCGCTGCCGGCGGCGGACACGCCGAAGTGGCGGCTGAACTCGGGCAGCAGCGGCTGCACCGTGTACAGCAGGCCGAAGGTGGAAAAGCCGGCCAGGAACAGCGCCACCGCGGTACGGCGGAACGCCGGGGTGCCCTGCTGGATGCGGGTGTCAGTGCCGGAATCGAGGGTACGGGGGCGGGCGCTGTCGGCCGCCGCGGGTTCGCCAGTCATGGAATCGGGTGGCCGTGGGGGCGGCCAAGGTGGGGATCAGGCGGCCAGCGTAGGCCGCCTTATCCAGTCGATCCATAACCCGATAGGTCAGGATTGATATGTAGCACGTATCGATTCAGTTTACAGGCGCTGCCATTCGAAGCCGTCGCCGCGGCGGTAGTACACCGACACCGCGCGACCGTAGAGGGCATCGGCATCGACGAAGCCGAAGAAGCGGCCGTCGAAGCTGTTGCCGCGGTGGTCGCCCAGCACCAGCACCTTGCCGGCCGGCACCTGCAGGTCGGCGATGTCAGGGCCACCGCCCATGTCCAGGTCCAGCTGGGCCTGGCGCGGGCCGAAGGCTTCGGTATCGACCAGCCCGGCGATCTGCAGCGCCTGGCCGTTGATGGTCAGGTGGCCGCCGTGCAGCTGCACATGGTCACCGGCCACGGCCACCACGCGCTTGATCAATCGGGTGCCGTCGGCCGGCGAATCGAACACGGCCACTTCGCCGCGCTGCGGGGTGCCGGTGGCCAGCAGTTGCTGGTGGGTGAACGGCAGGCGCAGGCCGTAGGCGCGCATGTCCACCACCACGCGGTCGCCGGGCTGCAGGGTGGGCTGCATCGAGCCGCTGGGCACCACGTAGTGGTTGGCCAGGGTGTCGCGGGCGGCCGCCAGCAGGCCCAGCATCACCAGCAGCGGCAGGGCTTCTTTCTTCAGCCAGACCAGTGCGCGTTGGGAAAAGGGAGGGCGGGCGACAGCATCCATGACAGGCTCCGGGTGGGTGGTCGCTGCATCAGACCACACATCGGCGGGAGAGGTTCCCGGGTACGGCCAGTCGAGCATGGCTCGACTCTACATAATGGAAAACGGCGGGGTTGCCCCCGCCGTCTTCTGTTTCTTACTTCAGCCCGCGGAACTTCAGCAGCGGTTCCACCGACGGGTCCTTGCCGCGGAAATCGCGGTACAGGGTCGACAGTTCCACGCTGTTGCCACGCGAGAGGATCTTGTCGCGGAACTCCTGGCCGTTGGCCGCGGTCAGGCCACCGTGTTCGGTGAACCACTGGAACGCGTCGTGGTCCAGCACTTCGGCCCAGAAGTAGGCGTAGTAGCCGGCCGAATAGCCGCCGCCCCAGATGTGGTCGAAGTAGGTAGTGCGGTAACGCGGCGGCACCTGCGGCAGGTCCACCTTGAACTTCTTCAGCGCGCTGGCTTCGAAGGCACCCACATCCTGCAGCGGGGCATCGGCCTTCTGGGTGTGCCAGGCCAGGTCCAGCAGCGCTGCCGACAGGTATTCGGTGGTGGCATAGCCCTGGTTGAAGCTGCGTGCCTTCAGGATCTTGTCCACCAGCTCCTGCGGCATCGGTTCGCCGGTCTTGTAGTTCTTGGCGTAGTTGGCGAACACCTTCGGGTCCAGCGCCCAGTGTTCGTTGAACTGCGAGGGGAACTCGACGAAATCGCGCGAGGTGGCGGTGCCGGCGATCGACGGGTACTTCACGTTGGAGAACATGCCGTGCAGCGCATGGCCGAACTCATGGAACAGCGTGGTGACGTCGTCGAAGCTGAGCAGCGCCGGCTGGCCAGCGGCCGGCTTGGTGAAGTTGCAGACGTTGTAGACCACCGGCTTGGCACCGGTCAGGCCGTCCTGTTCAACGAACACGTCCATCCAGGCGCCGCCGGACTTGGTGTCACGCTTGAAGTAGTCGGTGTAGAACAGGGCCAGCGAAGTGCCGTCCTTGTCGAACACTTCGTACACCTTCATGTCCGGGTTGTAGGTCGGAATGTCGGTGCGCGGCTTGAAGGTGATGCCGTACAGCTGGGTGGCGGCGTAGAAGACGCCGTTCTGCAGCACGTTGTCCAGTTCGAAGTACGGCTTGATCTGCGATTCGTCCAGATCGTACTTGGCCTTGCGCACCTGTTCGGCGTAGAAGTCCCAGTCCGAAGCGGCCAGCTTGAAGCCGCCGTTCTGCGCGTCGATCACCTTCTGGATGTCGGCCGCTTCCTCGCGCGCCTTGGCGGTGGCCGCCGGCACGGTGTCGGTCAGCAGCTTCAGCGCCGCGGCCGGGGTCTTCGCCATCTGGTCGCCCAGGTTGTAATCGGCGTAGGTGTCAAAGCCCAGCAGCTTGGCTTTCTGCGCACGCAGCTGGGCCAGGCGCTGCACGGTCTGCCGGGTGTCGTTGGCATCGCCGCGCTCGGCGCGGGTTTCCGAAGCCTTCAGCACGGCGGCGCGCTGGTCGCGATCGCTCAGCGAACCCAGCACCGGCTGCTGCGTGGTGTTCTGCAGCGGCAGCAGGAACTTGCCGTCCAGCTTGCGAGCGCTGGCGTCGTTGGCCGCGGTGTTGATCGCGTTCTCGTCCAGACCGGCCAGCTTGGCCTTGTCGTCCACCACAACGGCGGCGGCGGCGGTGGCCGCGACCAGGCGGGTGTGGAACTGGGTGGACAGCGTGGTCTCTTCCACGTTCAGCTTGCGCAGGCTGGCCTTGTCGGCGTCGGACAGCTGGGCGCCAGCGCGGACCAGGTTGTCGTAGTAATGCTCGACCAGGCGCTTCTGCACCGGGTCCAGTTCCAGCGTGTCGCGCTGGTCGTACAGCGACTTCACGCGCGCGAACAGCTTCGGATCGAGGTTGATCTCGTCCTGGTGCGCGGCCAGCTTCGGTGCGATTTCTTCCTGGATCTTCTGGCGCGCGTCGGTGCCATCGGCCTGGACCAGGCCGAAGAAGATGCGCGACACGCGGGTGAGGGTTTCACCGCTGCGCTCCATCGCCATCAGGGTGTTGTCGAAGGTGGCCGGCTCGGGGTTGTCGGCGATCTTGCGCACGTCAGCCAGGTGCTGGCGCATGCCTTCTTCGAAGGCCGGCAGGTAATCGCTGTCCTTGATCTTGTCGAACTGCGGCGCCTGGAACGGCAGCGTGCTGGCGCTCAGCAGCGGGTTGGTGGAGGCATCGGCCGGCTGCTGGGCCGGGGTCTGCTGGGCTTCGGACACGGGGGTGGACTCCTTGCCGGAACAGGCCGCCAGCGCCAGGCTGATGGCGGCGGCCAGGACTACGGTACGCGACATGTAGAACGCTCCTTGGGCGGGCGGTAGGGAATGACAGCCCTCCACCCTACTCCTGTCGCGGCCGCCCGGCATGTGCCGGACGTGGCGTGTATGCGGCCGCTGCGGGGCGTTTCAGACCGTGCCGCGGGTCTTGCCCATCCACGGGCGGTAGAACTCACGGATGGCCGCCATGTCGGCCGCATCATCGCCGGTGGGGGTGAACAGCGGGCCGATGCCGATGGTCTTTTCCGGGTAGTGGAAGTACGCCGCCAGGACCGGCACGTCGGCCATCCGCGCGATCTTCAGGAAACCGGCCTTCCAGTCCTTCACCGCCTTGCGGGTGCCTTCGGGGGTGATGGCGAACCACATTTTTTCGTTGTTGCGCAGCAGGTCCACGGCCTGGCCGACCGTGCCCTGCGGCGCACTGCGGTCCAGCGGGATCACCCCCAGCCGGTGCAGCAGCGGGCCCAGCGGCCACCAGAACAGCGAGGCCTTGCCCAGCACCTTCACCTTCATGCCCAGCGCGATCTTGGCCGCCATGCCCCACAGCCCGTCCCAGTTGGACGAATGCGGCGCGATGATGAAGACCAGGCGCGGAATGTCCGGCAGCGTGCCGGTCACCTTCCAGCCGCCCAGGCGCAGCGTGCAGCGCGCCAGCCAGCGCAGGAAGGCGTTGGGTTTGACCTGCGGCATGTTCGGCGGCACGGCCGGCAGCAACGGCGTCGGGTTGTTCAAGCAATCACTCCCAGTCACGTGATGAGCGCCCGCGCTTGATCTGCGCGCGCCCGCGTTTGGCGTCCAGACGACGCAGTTTCGAGCCCAGGGACGGCTTGGTGGCCTTGCGCGGCTTGGGCACGTTCAGCCCAGCCTGGATGAAGGCCGCCAGCCGCTCGCGCGCATCCTCGCGATTGCGATCCTGGGTGCGGAACCGTTGCGCATCGATGACAAGCACGCCTTCGCCGGTCATGCGCCGGTCGCGGCGCGCCAGCAGGCGCTCGCGCAGCGGCTCGGGCAACGAGGGCGAGCCGGCTACATCGAAACGCAGTTCCACCGCGGTGGACACCTTGTTGACGTTCTGCCCGCCGGCACCGCTGGCACGCACGAACCGCTCGACGATCTCGCCGTCGGGGATTTCAAGCTGCGCGCTGATGGTGACCGGTCCACTGCCCATGCGCGCATTGTAGCGGCACCGGCGCCGCCGTGACCGGCATCGCGCAGCGTATGCCGCCGATCAGGTACCGAACACGCCGCCTTCGCCTGCGCAGCAGGTATGCTGGGCCTTCCATGTACCGCAGGAAGCTTCGCATGACCCGCCTTGTTCCCGCCCTGCCCGCGCGCCTGCGCCGCGTTGCCCTGCTGCTGGCCCTGGCCGCGTGCAGCAGCCCGGTCTGGGCCGCCCCGCCCACCGACAGCGACATCAACCGCCTGCTGGCCGCATCGCGCGCGCAGACCATGCTCGACGCGGCCCTGCCGCAGATCGAAGCGATGCAGCAGCAGCAGTTCCAGCAGGCCACCGCGCAGCGCCAACTGACCGCCCAGCAGCAGGAACAGCTGCAGCGCATCCAGGCGCGCACCAACCAGACCCTGCGCCAGGCGCTGTCGTGGCAGCAGCTGCGCCCGATGTATGTCGATCTCTACAAGAAGACCTTCAGCAAGGAAGACGTGCTGGCCATGGCCGAGTTCTACGAGAGCCCAGCCGGCCAGAGCCTGCTGGACAAGACCCCGGCGCTGATGCAGAACGTGATGGTGGCCATCCAGACGCGCATGCAGCCGCTGATCACCGATCTGCAGAAGGATCTGGAAGCGATCGTGAACGAGCCGGAAAAGAAATAACCCCATCGGGGTCGGGTCGCTTTCCCGACGGGAAAGGGCTCTGACCCCGGCGCCGCCGTCAGTCCACCTGCCAGCCGAACAGGTCCAGCGCCTTCTGGAAACCGGCATCCACCGGTGCGCGCACATCCAACGTGCCGCCATCGGGGTGCGGGAAACGCAGGCGCTCGGCGTGCAGCAGCATGCGGTGCACGCCCTGCATGCGGAAGTTGCGGTTGTGGCGGCCATCACCGTGGCTGGTATCGCCAATCAGGTGGTGCGACAGGTGCTTCAGGTGCCGGCGGATCTGCCGGAAGCGACCGGTCAGCGGCTGGCAGCGCAGCAGCGCATAGCGCGAACTGGCGAATTCGCCCACCGGCACGCAGAGTTCGCCGGTCGCCAGGCGCTGGAAATCGGTCACCGCCGGCTTCTTCACCGGCTTGCCGGGCCCGCCGTCCAGATCGTGGTCCACCTGCCAGGCCTCCTCGGCCGGCCAGCCGCGGCAGATGGCCAGGTAATCCTTGCTCACTTCACCGCCCATCAGCGCCTTGCCCAGCGTGCTGGCGGTATCGCGGTCGAAGGCCAGCAGCAGGCAGCCGCTGGTGGCGCGGTCCAGGCGGTGCACCAGGAAGATCGGGCGGCCCAGCTGCTCGCGCAGGCGGTCGGCCAGGAAATCATCTTCGCCGCGGGCCAGCTTGCTGTCATGGACCATCAGCCCGGCCGGCTTGTTGACCACGGCCAGGCGTTCATCCAGATGCAGCAGCTGCAGGGGGGCGGTTTCAGGGGCGGTTTCGGTATCGGTACTCACCGCCGGATTATACGGGGGCCCCCGCGTGGGGTCGGATTCCTCTTCCGAAGGAAGAGGGCTCCGACCCCAAACAGCGGCGGCCCGGCCGTCAGCCGTTGCGCACCGCCAGCAGTTCGCCATTGCCCACCGGCACCAGGCTGGTACTGAAATCCACGTCGCCGTCCAGCAACGCGCGCAGCGGCTGCATCTGTGCGGCGTGCGAGGTGGCGTTGTCCACCACCAGCAGGCCGCCGGGGCGCAGCACGCGGCGCAGCTGCGGCCACCAGCCGGCGTACTGGTCGCGGTCCGAATCGAGGAACAGCAGGTCCACGCTGGCGTCGTCCGCCGCGGCCAGCCAGACCCCGGCATCGCCCTGCACCAGGGTGATGCGGTCGGCCAGGCCACTGCGGTCGAAGTTCGCGCGCGCCATCGCGACCTTGTCCGCGGCGTATTCCAGCGTGGTCACGTGGCCATCGATCGCTGCGGCAGCCTCGGCCAGCCACAGCGTGGAATAGCCGTTGGAGGTACCGATTTCCAGCACGCGCCGGGCCTGGCCGAAGCGCACCAGCACCGACAGCAGTTCGCCGGTGTCGGCAGTGATGTTCAGCATGCGCCGGCCACGTTCGCTTTCGCGCGCATCGTTGGCCGCGCCGTGGCGGGCCAGTTCGTCCTTCAGTGCTGCCAGATCCATGTCTCGTCCTGCAGTGCGTGCCGCATTCGGCACGTTCGGAGGATTGTCGCGCGAACGCCGCCGCCGCAGCGACTGGCGCAACCCACGCGGTTCTATCACCGCGCTGTGATCCTGCGCGCTTTTCGGAAATGTTGCATGGATCGACCGCATCTGCGCTGCGATAGTCCCGGCCCTCTCGGCGCACGCCCCGGCACACGCGCCTGTTTCCCGAATCCCGCAAGGACCCGCCATGCCCCTGGATATTCTGGCGATCGGCGCCCACCCCGATGATATTGAACTGGGCTGCGGTGGCAGCCTGGCCAAACTGGCCCGCGACGGCGCACGCGTGCATGCACTGGTGCTGAGCCGTGGCGGCCGCGGCTGCCACGAGGGTGCCGATCGCAGTGTCGAATCGCATCGCGCCCTGCAGCAGCTGGGCGCCCTGCACGTGCAGCAGTGCGACTTTCCCGATACGTGCTTCCCGGCCTGCCGCAACGAGCTGATCGCGACCATCGAACGTGCCTGCGCCGCCGTGGCACCGCAGCGCGTCTACACCATGTGCGGCCAGGACCACCACCAGGACCATCGCACCGTGCATGAGTGCTCGATCATCGCCTGCCGCGGCGTAGGCCAGGTGCTGTGCTACGAAAGCCCCAGCACGCTGCCGCAGTTCGCGCCACAGGTGTTCGAAGACATCAGCGCACAGCTGGAGCAGAAGATCCTGGCGCTGCGCGAACATGCCAGCCAAGGCGAACGCCAGTACATGCAGGAAAGCCATCTGCGCTGCCATGCGCAGTTCCGTGGCCAGCAGATCGGGCTGGGGCCGTGCGAAGGCTTCCTGGCCCACCGGATGGTGCTGTGATGAAGACGCTGCTGTTCCTGGCCATGTGTGCCTTCATCGGCGCGCGCCTGCGGGTGCACGCCGCCCGCCGGCCCAGCGCGCGGCTGCACAGCATCGACGCCATCGTGCCCGCCTACAACGAAGCACCCTGCCTGGCGCGCTCGCTCACCGACCTGCTGCACAACCGCTACGTGGCGCGGGTGATCTGCGTGAATGATGGTTCCACCGATACCACCGCGCAGGTGCTGGACGCGCTGCAGGCGCAGTGGCCCGGGCGCCTGCTTGCGGTACACCAGGCCAACACCGGCAAGGGCGGCGCGTTGATGCACGGCCTGCAGCATGTCACCGCCGAACAGGTGTTCCTGACCGATGCCGATACACGCATCGACCCGCAGGGCGATGGCCTGGGCCACCTGCTGGCCGAGATCGAACGCGGCGCCGATGCCGTGGGCGGCGTACCTTCTTCCTGCCTGCGCGGCGCCGGATTCCTGCCCCATGTGCGCGCCAGCTTGAAGCTGCCGATGATCGTGATCAAGCGCAGCTTCCAGCAGTGGTTGGGCGGCGCGCCCTTCATCGTCTCCGGTTCGTGCGGGCTGTTCCGAACCGCGGTGCTGCGCAAGGTGGGGTTTTCCGACCGCACCCGGGTGGAAGACCTGGACATGTCGTGGTCGCTGGTGGCGCAGGGCTTCCGCGTGCGGCAGAGCATCCGCTGCGTGGTCTATCCGCAGGAATGCAACACGCTGCGGGAGGAATGGCGACGCTGGCGGCGCTGGATCGTGGGCTATGCGGTGTGCATGCGCCTGCACCGCGGCCTGCTGCTCAGCCGCTTCGGTATGTTCAGCATCCTGCCGATGCTGCTGTTGGCGCTGCTGGGCGTGGCCGCTTCGCTGCACGTGTGGTTCGGCGCCGCGCAGTTGCATGGCCCGGGTGGGCTGGTGCTGGCGGTGATGCCGCTGGTGTGGATCGGCATCGTGATAGCGCTGGCGATGGTCAGCGCGGTGCACCACCGCAGCGCCTGGCTGGTGCCCGCCGCCGCGTTTTCCATGCTGTACGTGCTGCTGGCCTACGCCATCTGGCTGGTGCACGGGCTGAAGGGACTGTGCACCGGGCGCGAGCCTGCACGCGACAAGCCGACGAGGTACCCGCATGTGGTGGAATGACCTGCAGGCGATGGCCACCGCGCTGGCCACGCTGACGCCCGCGATTGACCCGCAGGCACCGGTCTCGCCGCGCGCCACCGTGCAGGGTGCGGTGCGCATCGGCGCCGGTACACGGGTCTGCGATGGCGCGCATATCCAAGGCCCGGTGCTGATCGGCCGCGACTGCCTGATCGGCAACCACGCGCTGCTGCGTGGGCCGCTGCAGATTGGCGATGGCACGCGCATTGGCTTCGCCAGCGAACTGAAGCACGCGCTGATCGGCCAGCAGGTCAGCATCGGCCCGCAGTGCTTCATCGGTGACAGCCGCATTGACGACCACGCCTATCTGGGCGCGCTGGTGCGCACCAGCAACCATCGTCTGGATGGAGCCCCTGTCTGCGTGCATGTGGACGGCAACGTGCACGACAGCCAGCGCGAGAAACTGGGCGCATGGATCGGCGCGCGCGCCGCGCTGGGTGTCGGCGTGATCATCCTGCCCGGGCGCATCGTCGCTGCGGGCAGCCAGTTCGGCCCACGCATCACCGTGGAGCGAAATCTGCCGCCGGGCCGCTATCGCTTGGCGCAGCAGCTGCATTCCCAACCCCTGGAGTAACCACCATGCGATTGATCTTCCGTGGCGCACTGCCGTGCGCCCTGCTGCTGGCCGTATCCAGCGCCCATGCCGGCATCGACCGGGTTGCGCTGCAACTGGACCACGCCGACTACACCGATGGCTTCGGCCACCGCGATGTGCAGACCCTGGACGTGGCCGGGCGCAGTGGCGACAGCCGCTGGCACCTGGGCCTGGCCCATGGCGAGCGTGACTACGGCAGTGCCCGTTTCGGCGGTAATCGGGTGCAGGGCTCGCTGCATCACACTTGGTCGCCGCGGTTTTCCACCCGCACCGCGGCCACGGCGTCCAACGACGATCCGGTGTTCGTGAACCGGCAGATCCAGCAGGACCTGCAATGGAAGGTAGCGCCGCAGACCGTGCTGAGCGTGGGCGGCAAATACGCCGAATACCACGCCGGCGCCTACGTCAGCGGCTGGTCGGTCGGGGCCTCGCACTACTTCCCGCGAGTGACCGCCTCGCTGCGGCATGAGCGCCACCGCCAGTCGAACGGCCCCGATGGCCACGGCACCACGGTGTCGCTGCGGCTGAAGGACAGCAGTGGGCGCGGCTCCACCCAGCTGTGGCTGGGCCAGGGCACCTCCGGGTATACCGCCGACGCGGACCCGCTGCTGCTGCGCGAACACGACAGCAAGCGCGTCTTCCTGCGCCGCAGCCAGCCGCTGGGCCAGCATCTGATGCTGGAAGCCGGACTGGGCAAGACCTGGCATTCAACGCGTCTGGATCGCTTCCAGAGCGTGCAGTCACATCTGGGTCTGGGCTACCACTGGTAGCCGCAGGGGCTGGCAGCGCGCGGCGCTGCCAGCCGATCAGCCGTGCGCGCTCAACGCCACCACGCGCGGGCCAGCGCGACCGCGCCCAGCACCGCCGCACCCAGCCCCAGCATGGGCAGGTCGCCCCAGTACCAGCCGGGCGGCTGCAGCACGTACAGCAGCGCGGCAATGGCCAGCAGGCCCACGCCGGTGATCGCCCCGACCGCGCGCTTCTGCAGCTTCTGCAGGCTGGCATCCAGCGCCACCAGATCGCGCGAACGCATGGCCAGTTCGTGGCGGCCCTCCACCTGCTGGCTGAGCCAGGCATGCACCAGGCGCGGCATGTCCGGCGCATGGGTCATGATTTCCGGCAGGCGCTTGCCGATTTCGCGCACCACCCGGCGCGGGCTGTAGCGCTCGCGCAGGATCTTCGCCAGCACCGGCTTGGCCACGGCCCAGATGTCGATCTGCGGGTCCAGCTGGCGGCCCACGCCTTCGATGTTCAGCAGGGTCTTCTGCAGCAGGATCAGCTGCGGCTGCAGGGTCAGCTGGTAGCGCTGGGCCACCCGGAACAGCTTCAGCAACACTTCGGCCAGCGAAATCTGCGACAGCGGCCGGGTGAAGTACGGTTCGCACACCGAACGCACCGCCGCTTCCAGATCGTCGATGCGCACGTTGTCCGGCATCCAGCGAGCCTGCACGTGCAGCTCGGCAATGCGGCGGTAATCGCGGTTGAAGATGGCCATGAAATTCTCGGCCAGGTAGTACTGATCTTCCTGCGAGAGCTGGCCCATGATGCCGAAGTCCAGCGCGATGAAGCGCGGGTTGTCGCGGCGCGCCGGATCGGTGTCGACCCAGATGTTGCCGGCGTGCGCATCGGCGTGGAAGAAGTTGTCGCGGAACACCTGGGTGTAGAACACCCGCACGCCCTTGGCGGCCAGCGCCTTGCGGTCGATGCCGGCCTGGTCCAGGGCGACGATGTCGTCGGACGGAATGCCCCACACCCGCTCCAGGGTCAGCGCGCGTTCGGCGGTGTGGCTCCAGATCACTTCCGGCACGTACAGATCGTCGCTGTTTTCCCAGAAGCGGCGCAGCACGCTGGCATTGGCGCCTTCGCGCTGCAGGTCCAGCTCGGCGGCCAGGGTGTTTTCCACCTCGGCCACGACTTCGCGCGGGCGGATCTTGTCGGCACGCGGGTGGGTGCGCTCGACCAGGCTGGCCAGCGAGTTCAGCAGCGCGATGTCGGCGTCGATCTGCTTCTCGATGCCCGGGCGCAGCACCTTCACCACCACCTGGCGGCCATCGGCCAGGGTGGCGGCGTGCACCTGCGCGATCGAGGCCGAGGCCAGCGGTTCGGTATCGAAGCTGGCAAAGGCCTCGCTGACCGGCAGGCCCAGCGCTTCTTCCACGATGCGGCGCGCGGTATCGCCGTCGAACGGCTTGACCCGGTCCTGCAGCAGGGTCAGTTCATTGGCCACGTCCGGCGGTACCAGATCGCGACGGGTCGACAGGATCTGGCCGAACTTGACGAAGATCGGGCCCAGGTCCTGCAACGCCAGGCGCAGGCGCGCACCACGCGACTGCGCGGCGATGGCGGCCGGTGCACGCGGCACGAACGGCTTGGCCAGGCGCAGCCAGCGTTCGGCCGGGGTGCCCTGCAGCAGGTCGTCCAAGCGGTAACGCAGAATCAACCGGGCGATGCGGTTGGCCCGCAGCAGCGCCTTCATGCGGCACCCCGCAGGCGCTGCACGCGTACCTGCAAGCGTTCAACGTCGTCGCGCAGCACATCCACGTCATCGTGGAAGGCATCCAATTCGCCGCGCGGCACCACATCGCGCGATTCTTCGGTAACGAACTCGGCGGCGCTGTGGGCCAGGTCGATGGCGCCTTGGCGCGCGTGCTGCAGGGCGCCGCGCAGGGTGTTGGCCACCTGCACGCCCAGCACGTCGCCGAACACGCTCACGAACGGCTGCTGCCAGTCCGGATCGAAGCCCTTGGCCAACTGTTGCAGGCGCCGCGCCAGTTCGGCATCGCCGGCCACGCGTACACGGCCTTTGCCGTGGTCGTCGCCGCGCCGCGCGTTGGCCAGCAGCGGAAGCTGTGCCAGTACGCCGGCCAGGCTGCTGCGCACGGCCAGGTCGGCTTCCAGGGCATCCACCGGGCCCACCCGCAGCTGGTCGCCTTCCACGCTGATGCGCATGGCCAGTGCCGGCGCTTCCAGGGTCAGGTCGATGTGCCGGCCGTGCAGGCTGGCCAGGGCGTGGCGGGTGTCCGGATCCAGCGCCAGGGCGCGGTTCAGGGCGATCTGCAGGGCGCGGCCAGCGACCGGCTTGAGGGACTTGAGCAGGGAAAGAGCCATGTGGCCATTCTACCTGCGTGGGTGGTGGGCTTGGGCCGGGCTGCCGCCCGGCGCCTGCAGAGGCAACGTCAACGTCAACTGCAGATTGCGTGGGGAGTGGGGCTGGGGTGGGCAGTCGGGACACGCCGTCAACCCATCCATGAAGTGACCCCCTGAAGTTGGACAGGTGGGGGATCAGGCGGCCAGCGCGGCCTGCTCCCGGTACTTTACCGGGCTCAAGCCCTTTAATTTCAGGCGGATACGATTCTCGTTGTAGTAACGGATGTACTCCACCAGGCCAGCTTCCAGGCTATCGATGCTGTCAAAGGTGTTCAGGTAGAAGAATTCCGACTTCAGGGTCCCGAAGAAGCTCTCCATGGCCGCGTTGTCCAGACAGTTGCCGCGCCGGGACATGCTCTGTTTCAGCGAGTGCTTTTCGAGCTTGTGGCGGTAGTTCTCGTGCTGGTAGTGCCAGCCTTGGTCGGAGTGGATCATCGGCCGATCTTCGGG
>NZ_CP025995.1:0-243841 GCF_003086675.1 Stenotrophomonas sp. ZAC14D2_NAIMI4_7 | reverse complement strand
ACTCCAGGCCATGGCGGCGGGCAACGGCCTTGACCGATGTGGAGGTGTTACAGGCCTCCTTGGCGACCTGCAATTTGAAACAAACCTCATATCTATTCATGCAAACCTCGGGGTCGGATCAGGTGTCCAACTCCCGGGGGTCACTTCACCATGGGGGCTCGTAGGCGCCATCCATGGCGCCTGCGGTCCCGCCTGCCCACCCCAGCCCGCCTCTGACAGTCTGCTGCGATCTGTCGGAGCAAGCGGGGTCGGATCCCGTTGCTGCGCAACGGGCTCCGACCCCCCATGGAGATTCATGTGGGCCTCACCTGGTCGGCGCGGGAAGGTTCATGCTGTGGGTCCTTGTTGCACAGGACATCGCATTGCCCATGGCACGTACCCGGGTTGGCATCATTTTCGGCGGCACGTCTTCCGAACACGAAGTTTCACTGCAGTCGGCGAAGAACATCCTCGATGCGCTGGATCGCGAGCGCTACGAACCGGTGCTGGTCGGCATCGACAAGCAGGGGCAGTGGCACCTGCTGCAGCCCGATGCGTTCCTGCTCAACGCCGATGATCCGGCGCGGATCGCGCTGCGCCCGTCCGGCGCCGCCTCGGCGCTACTGCCGGGTGCAGCACTGGGGCAGATCGACGTGGTGCTGCCGATCGTGCACGGGCCGCTGGGCGAAGACGGTGCGCTGCAGGGCCTGCTGCGCATGGCCGGCCTGCCGTTCGTGGGCTCGTCGGTGCTGGGTTCGGCGGCGGCGATGGACAAGGACGTGGCCAAGCGCCTGCTGCGTGATGCCGGCCTGCCGGTGGCGCCGTGGGTGTGCATCCGCCGACACCAGGCGGCCCAGGTGGATGTGGCCGCGTTGATCGCGCAGTTGGGCCTGCCCCTGTTCGTGAAACCGGCCAACCAGGGTTCTTCGGTGGGCGTAAGCAAGGTGAAAGACCCGGCCGGCTTTGCGGCGGCGCTGGAACTGGCGCTGCGCCACGACCACAAGGTGCTGGTGGAATCAGCCGTGGCCGGTCGCGAGATCGAATGCGCGGTGCTGGGCAACGCGCAGCCGCAGGCCAGTGTGTGTGGCGAGGTGGTGGTGCATGACGAGTTCTACGCCTATGACACCAAGTATCTGAACGCGGCGGGTGCCGATGTGGTGGTGCCGGCAGCGATTGAGGCTGACAGCCAGGCGCGCATCCAGCAGATCGCGCTGCAGGCGTACCAGGCGCTGGAGTGCGCGGGCATGGCGCGGGTGGATGTGTTCCTGGACGAGGATGGGAAGATCACCATCAACGAGATCAACACCCTGCCCGGCTTCACCCGCATCAGCATGTATCCCAAGCTGTGGGGTGCAAGTGGGCTGGGCTACACCGCACTGATCACGCGATTGATTGAACTGGCGCTGGAACGGCACGCGGCCGACAAGGCGCTGGTGTAACCGGGGAAACCCGCTTCTCGTGCTGCATGCGGGGGAACCCGCTTCTGTAGAGCCGAGCTTGCTCGACTGCTGTTGCAACAGTCGAGCATGGCTCGACTCTACAGGTGCGTCACAGGTGCATCAGTCGAGCAGGCTCGACTCTACCCGCGCTTGCGGAACATCGAGATCACCGCAAGGATCAGGAACACGACGAAGAGGATCCAGGCGATGTTGCTGGCGGCGCCGGCAATGCCGGAGAAGCCGAGCACGGCGGCGATGATGGCGATGACGAAGAAAATAACGGCGTAGTGCAGCATGGCGCTCCTCGCGATGGGTCGGGCTGTGGATGGCGTGGGTCCATCCTCCCGATCCGGCGGTGTGCAACCGGTGACGGCCACTTCTGCGCGCGATGAAGCCTTCAGCGGCGTGATGCCGCCGTCACGAGGCCGCGTGCAGGCGGCGCAGCCCTTCTTCGATGCTCACCTGCGGCACGTAACCGAAGTCGCGGCGCGCCGGTTCCATGCTGTACCAGTGCGGCGTGCACAGCTGTTCGGCCAGGAACCGGGTCAACGGCGGTTCGCCGGGCAGGCGCAGCAGCGGCCACAGGCGCTCGCACACGGCGCCGATGCGGTAGGCCGTCTTGAAGCTGAGGGTTTTCTCCACGGCCGGGGCATTCACCGCCGCCAGCAGCTTGTTCAACAGATCCCGCATCGGCAGCGGTTCGCCGTTGGAGATGAAATAGGCCTTTCCCGCACAGGCCGCGCCAGGGGCCAGCGCGTCGAACGCCAGGAAGTGCGCCAGCGCAGCGTTGTCGATGTAGGTGGTGTCGACCTTGTTGCTGCCATCGCCCACCAGCCGCAGGCGGCCCTGGCGGGCGCGCTGGGCCAGCCGCGGTACCAGCTGCAGATCACCCGGGCCCCAGATCAAGCGCGGGCGCAGCGCCACGGTGGCCAGGCTGGCATCGTTGGCGGCCAGCACGCGCTGCTCGGCAATCGCCTTGGTTGCCGCGTACGGGGCCTGGAAATTCTCGCCGTACGGCACTTCGTCGGCGCCCAGCCCTTCCACCGGATGGGTGGCGCGATGGGTCACGCTGGGCGTGGAGGTATAGACAAGGCGGCCGACGCCGTGCGCGCGGCAGGCGGCAATCACGTTGTCGGTGCCCACCACGTTGGCCTGGTGGTAGCTGTCATAGCTGCCCCAGGCACCGGCCTTGGCCCCGTTGTGGAACACCGCATCCACCCCGGCCACCGCATGCAGCACGGCCTGCGGGTCGGCCAGGTCGCCGCGGATCTGGCCCACGCCCATCGCCTGCAGCGCCGGGTAGTGGCCACGGTTGAGCGCCAGCACCTGGTGGCCGCGCTCAAGCAGGCCGCGGCACAGGGCCTGGCCAAGGAAGCCACCACCACCGGTAACCAGGATCTTCATGCACGCTTCTCCAATGCAGCGCTGGCCCAGACGGCCAGCTTTTCGCGACCGATCTTGGCGTTGTGTCGAATGTCCACCGGGAAGCCCGGGTGGACCAGGAAGTGCTGCACACCGGCAGCGGGCAGGTGGGTGGCCGCATGGGCACGCAGCGCGTCCTGCAGGGCCGCGCCATCGCGGCTGCCGCGCTGCAGCTCCACGCACAGCACCGGCACCTGCGCACCGGCCGGGCCCACGCCCACCAGTGCCGTGCGCGCCACGCCGGGCAGCGTGTTGAACACCGGCTCCACCTGTTCGGTGTACAGCGGCCCGCGCGCGGTTTCCACGCGGTGGGTCTTGCGCCCACAGAACCACAGGCGGCCCTGCGCATCGAAGTAACCGACATCGCCCATGCGGTGCACGATGCGGGTGCTGCCATCGGCCAGGGTTTCGGCAATCTTCGCCGCGGCGGTGGCCTGCGGGCGGTTGAAGTAGCTGTCGGTGGCGGTCGGCCCGGCGACGGTGATCTCGCCCACTTCGCCCACGCCCAGCACGCGCGCCTGCGACCAGTCGGGCAGCGGGGCGTCATCGATGGCGATGATGCGCACTTCGTTGGGGGCCACCACACTGCCCACGCAGGTGCCGGCGCCGGCCTCGGTGGCAGCGCGGGTCTGTTCCAGCTCGCGCCCCTCCACCACAGCCACGGGAAGGCATTCGGTGGCGCCATAGGGCGTCCAGAACTGCGCGTCGTCCGGCAGCAGGCGGCGGATGGTGGCCACCACGTCCGGCGGCACCGGGGCGCCGGCCGAGGTGACCCGGGTGACCGACGGCAGCGGCCGGCCATGGCGGGCCAACACGCGCATGAGTGCCGGCGAACCGAACAGCTGGGTCACGCCGAAACGCTGGATGGCATCGTGCAGCCGCGCCGGATCGGCCTGCGCCGGCCGGGTCGGGTCCATGTCCGGGATGACCGAGGTCAGCCCCAGCGCCGGGTCGAACAGCGCGAACGGCGGGAAGGTCGGCAGGTCCACGCCGCCCGCTTCCATGCCGAAGGCGTTGCCCAGCAGTTCGATCTGGCCGACGAAATGGCGGTGGCGGTAGACCACGCCCTTGGGTACGCCGGTGGAGCCGCTGGTGAACAGGATCGCAGCCATGTCCTCGCCGTCGGTGGCGGCCAGCATCGGGCCGCTGGCGGCGCCGGCGCGCTCCAGCGCGGCCAGGGTGGTGCCGCCCCAGCCCAGGCGCTGGCCCACGGTCACCAGACGGCTGGCCGACGGCGCCCAGCGCAGCGCCAGACGGGCTACGTGGGCCAGTGGAATGCCGATGAATGCCTCCGGCTGCGCTTCGTCCAGGCACTGCTTCAGCGCGCGCTTGTCGATGCCCGGATCGACCAGCACCGGCACCGCGCCCAGCTTGAACAGGGCAAACATGAGCAGGAAGAACTCCGGCGAAGGCCGCACCATCACCACCGTGCGCACGCCGCGGCCGATGCCGTAGCCGGCAAGGCCGGCGGCCATGGCATCGCTGCGGGCGTCCAGCTGGCGGTAGTCCAGGGTCACGTCATAGGCGGCCATGCCGTTGCCGGCGCCTCGGCGGCCGGGGCAGCGGATGGCGATCTGGTCGGGGCGTTCACGGGCCAGTTCCGGCAGCCGCGCGGCAATATTGCAGGGTCGGTTCATCCGTTCATTGTCGCCGCTTACGGAATTTCTTGCGCGGCGGCCGACTTCGTGGAAAATCCGCAGCCTCGTCACCCATTCCACTGCCGCCCGAGGCGGCTTGACCATGCAACATCCCTGCATGACCTGCGGCGCCTGCTGCACCCAGTACCGCGTAGCTTTTCACTGGATGGAATCGGACGAGGTCACCCCCGGCGGGGTACCGCACCAGCTGACCGAAACGCTGGACCCGCACCGCCTGTGCATGCGCGGCACCCATTCCAGGCCGGTGCGCTGTGTGGCCCTGGATGCGCAGATCGGCGTGTATTCACGCTGCACCATCCACCCCAACCGGCCCAGCGTGTGCCGCGAGGTCGATGCGTCGTGGGAGTACGGCAAGGCCAGCCCGCAGTGCGACAAGGCCCGCATCGCCTATGGCCTGGACCCGCTGACGCCGGCGGACTGGGAAGGCAGCGACGGCAGCCCGATCGCGGCGTAGTCCGGCGTGCCGAGGCCAGGGGTCGGATCCGTTTCGAAGAAACGGCTCTGACCCCGTGTCGCGCAGAGCGGGTCGGAGCCCTCTCTGCGAGAGGGATCCGACCCCGCACACCGATCAGATCGGGTTGGCGTCCAGGAACGCGCGGATTTCCGGCACCAGCACCTCGTGCTTGTCTTCTAGCACGTAGTGGTTGGCATCTTCGAACGCATGCACCTGGGCGGCTGGCAGCGCGGCCTGGAAGCCCTTCAGGAAGTGGTGGTCGAACACGATGTCACGCAGGCCCCAGCCGATGAAGGCCGGGCGGTCGGCGAACGAAGGCAGCGCCTGCCCCGCGCGTTCCAGCAGCGACCAGCCCTTGTCGGCCGGCGACAGCGGAATGTCCTGCATGAAACGGATGGTGCTGATGCGGTTGGCATAGCTGTTGTACGGCGCCACGTAGGCGCGGCGCACGTCGGCCGGCATCTTCCGCTCCACGCCCAGCCACGAGGCGCCGGACGAGAACGCGTTGAAGGTGCGGATGATCCACTCACCGATCTTCCAGTGCCGGCCCAGCGCGATCTGCCACGGCATCTTCTTCGCCGCCGGCAGCGGGAAGGCCGCGGTGTTGAGCACCACCAGGCGCTTCACCTGATCGTGGTGCGACAGCGCCCAGCCGAAGCCGATCATGCCGCCCCAGTCGTGCACGGCCAGGGTGACCGGACCGGTGATGCCCAGGTGCTTCAGCAACGCATCCAGGTCATCCACGCGCGACTGCAGGGTGTACTCATAGCGGCTGTCGTCGGGCTTGTCCGACAGGCCCATGCCGATATGGTCCGGCACGATGCAGCGGTACCTGTCCGACAGGCCGGCCACCAGCGTGCGCCAGTAATAGCTCCACGACGGGTTGCCGTGCACCATCACCACCACCTCGCCATCGCGCGGGCCTTCGTCGAGATAGCTCATCGACAGGCCGGGGCGAACCTCGAAACGCTGGGGGTGGGCGGGGTAACCGGGAAGATCGCGCATGCGGAGCACCTAAGGAGAGTCGCGGCGCACTGTAGAGCCGAGCCATGCTCGGCTGCTTTCTCGTCCGCTGCTGAAGAGCCGCGCTGCGCGCGTGAGCCGAGCAGGGCTCGGCTCTACAGGAGATCGTGCAGCAGGCTGTTTACCAGACCACTTCGGCCATCGAGCAGTTCAGGCCCGAGCCGATGCCCAGAAGCGCGATGCGATCGCCCTTCTTCAGCTTGCCCAGCTGCTTGAGCTTGCTCAGCACGATCGGCACCGAGGCCGGGCCGATGTTGCCGTGCTCGCCGAAGATGGTCATCACCTTCTTCGGGTCGATGCCGAAGTTCTTGATGAAGGCGGCGGTGTGCGGCTGGCTGACCTGGTGGATGACGAACTGGTCCAGTTCCTCCACGGCCCAGCCCAGGGCGATCTTGGCGGCGGCGAAGGTCTTCTGCGCCAGCTTGATGCCTTCGATCAGCAGCAGGCGGGTGTCGGTGACCATGCGGTCCAGGTTGCCCAGGCAGAGCTGGTTCCACTCGGTGGCCGAACGGGTCACGCCACCCTTGTAGCGCGGGGCGTCGGGCACCAGTTCCGAGCGTGCCATCACCATGGCCGCGGCACCCGAACCGGTGGTCAGGGCCGCCAGTTCGTTGCGGAAATCGTCGGCGGTGACGTCCGGGGCGGTCATCCGCTCCAGGGTCTTTTCGTAGACCAGGTTGGCGGTTTCGCCATCGACCACCAGGGCGTAGTCGATGTCACCGCGCTCGAGCATGCGCGCGGCGATGTCCATGCCGTTGATGAAGGCCAGACACGCATTGGCCACATCGAAGGTCATGCATTCGTCGCTGACGCCCAGGTTGCCCGACACGATGGAGGCCGTGGACGGCTCCAGGTAGTCGCGGCTGACCGAGGTGTTGACCAGCAGGCCGACCTGGCCGGCGGTGATGCCGGCATCTTCCAGCGCCTTGCGGCCGGCCATGGTGGCCGCGTCCGAGGCCAGCACACCGGTGTCCCACAGGCGGCGGGCGTGGATGCCGGCAATATCGCCAAGCACGTCGGTGCGGATACCCAGGCGGTCCAGGGTCGGCTGCAGGCGGTCGTTGATTTCCTTGGTCGTCAACGTATGCGGCGCGTCGACGTGTGCGAGGCCGGCGATCGAGACATTCTTGAAGAGCATCGAGGTTAGCGCCAAGGCTCAGGCAAAAGGGGGCGCTATTCTATAACCCCCGCGCCTTCACCGCATCTTTACGAATTCAGCCTTCCCCGTATGGTGAAGGATTCAGCGTGGCGGGCACTGGAACGCGGCGAATCGCTGGCTGCCATCGGCCGGGGCGGCGGCGGCCTGCACGGCGTTGGCGCCGGCACTGGGGGCCTCGTTGCGGGCCAGGGTTTCCAGCTCTTCCTGCACCCGCAGCGGGTTGCGGTTGTAGAAGCCGACCTTGCTCTTGACCGTCACCACCACCTCGCCCTTGGTGATGCAGCCGGCCGGGACCGGGCCGGCCGGCAGCACGCGGGTCGCCTTGCCGGCCGGTTCGATCGGCACCCAGGTGCAGGCGGTGACGGTGAGCAGCAGGGAAGAAAGCAGCAGAACGCGCATGGGCAGATCCTGGAAGGGTATGGAGCGATTCTGCCTGAACAGCCTGAATCGGGGGTAGCCGGGGACGGCGGGGGTCGGAGCCCTCCCGCTGGGAGGTATCCGACCCCGGCCGGGTCTTGCCTTACTTCTTCACTGGGTTGCCGTCGGCATCGATCACGGTCACCTCGCCCAGGTTCAGCGCGCGCACCGCTGCTTCGGTCTGCTTCAGGTCACCCACCACCACCCAAGTCAGCGCCTGCGGCTTGATCTCGGCCGCCGCCTGCTGCACCTGCGCCGGGGTCATCGCTTCGATCTCGGCCTTGCGGCGCAGCACGTAGTCGTCGGGGCGCTTGAACTGCACGATGTTGCCAATGGTCGAGGCCACGGCCGCGGCGGTTTCATACGCACCCGGCAGGCTCAGGGTCTGGATGTTGCGGATGCGGTTGACCTCTGCCTCGGTGGCCGGCTTGCTGCCATCGGCGAAGCCAGCGATCTCCTTGCGCATTTCCGCCAGCGCCGGGCCGGTCTTGTCGATCTGCACCGGCGCCATCGCCATCCACGGGCGCTGGCCCACGGTGTTGCTGGCCATGGTGCGGGCACCGTAGGACCAGTGCTTGTCCTCGCGCAGGTTCATGTTCAGGCGCGAGGTGAAGTCGCCACCGATCACGCCGTTGGCGATGTCGAAGCGGGTCGAGCCGGCATCGCTGGACGGCGCAACCACCTGGCCGGCGAACAGGTTGGCCTGCACCGCTCCCGGCTGGTCGATCAGGAACACGCGCGGTGCGCTGGGCACGGCAACGGCGGTGGTGGCCTTGACCGTGGGCGCATCGCCGCTGGCCTTCCAGTCGCCCAGCTGCTTGTCCAGCAGCGGCACGATCTCGGCCAGGGTGGTGTCGCCCACCACGATCAGGGTGCCGTCCTGCGGACGCAGCCAATCGCGGTGGAAATCGACCAGGTCTTCGCGGCCCAGGCTGGCGATGGCCGCTTCGTCACCGCTGCCGGTGAACGGAATCGCATACGGGTGGCCCTTGCCGTACAGCAGCGGCGGCAGCACGCGCATGGCCACTGCATTGGGGTTGACCTTTTCCTGCTGGATGCCGGCGATCCACGAAGCCTTTACGCGGTCGATCTCGCCCTGCTCGAAGCGCGGTTCGCGCAGCAGGCTGGCATACAGCGCCAGCGACGGCACCAGGTTTTCCTTCAGTGCCGACAGTTCAACGTCCACCGAATCCAGCCCGGCCGAGGCATCCAGGCTGGCACCCAGCGCATCGGCGGCATCGGCGAAGGCCAGCGAGCCCAGCTTGCCGGCGCCTTCGGTCATCAGGCTCATGGTGAAGTTGGCCGTGCCCGGCTTGCGCCCCTGGTCGGCGGTGAAGCCGCCCGGGAACTGGTAGCTGAACTGCACCACCGGAATCTCGTGGCGCTCGGCCAGCACCACCTGGGTGCCGTTTTTCAGGGTGGCGCGCTGCAGGGCCGGGAACTTCAACTGCGGGAATTCGCGGGTCTGCGGCACGCCGGCCTTGCGATCGACCTGCTCGGGCAGGGTGCTGTACTTGCTGTCCACCGCCGGCACGTTGAACGGCTTGGGCGTGGCCGAGGCTTCTTCCTTCAGTGCCACGCGCTCACCCGGTTCCACCACCAGAGTGTGGCTGCCCTTGTCCAGCCACTGTGCGCCCAGCCGCTTCAGATCGGCGGCGGTAGCCTTGTCGATGTTGGCCAGCGAGGTGCGGAAGCAGCCCGGGTCGCCGGTATAGACCGCGCATTCGGCCAGCGCATCGGCCTTGCCGCCGAAGCCGCCAATGCGCTCGATGCCGCGGATGAAGCCGGCGCGGAAGCCGGTCTTGGCACGCGCCAGTTCATCGGCGGTCGGGCCGTCCCTCAACAGGCGCTCGATCTCCTCGTCGATGATCTTCTCGATGCGGGCCGGGTCCTGGCCCTTCTTCACCGTGGCCATCACCATGAAGTTGGACCCCAGCTGCGAGGCGTAGGCGCCGGCGCTGATGTTGTCCACCAGCTTGTCCTGGTGCTGCAGGCGCTGGCTCAGGCGCGAGGACTTGGCACCGCCCAGCACTTCGGCCAGCAACTGCAGCTGGTCAATGTCGGCCGTGCCGACCTGGGCCACGTTCCAGGCGCGGTAGATGCGCGCCTGTGGCACCTTGTCGGTCATCACTTCGCGGGTATCGGCATCGCGCTTGGCCACGTCCACCTTCGGCTGCGCCATGGTCGGGCCGGCCGGGATGCTGCCGAAGTAGCGCGCCACCTTTTCCTTGGCGGTGGCCAGGTCGATGTCGCCGGCCAGCACCAGCACCGCGTTGTTCGGGCCGTACCAGGTGCGGAACCAGGTCTTCACGTCATCCAGCGAAGCGGCGTTGAGGTCGTTCATCGACCCGATCACGCTGTGGTGGTACGGGTGGCCGGCCGGATACAGCGCGCGGTTCAGCTTTTCCCAGACCTGGCCATAGGGCTGGTTCTCGCCCTGGCGCTTCTCGTTCTGCACCACGCCACGCTGTTCGTCCAGCGCGGCCTGGTCGATCGCCCCCACCAGGTGGCCCATGCGGTCCGATTCCATCCACAGCGCCATGTCCAGCGCGGTGGTCGGCACGTTCTCGAAGTAGTTGGTGCGGTCGGTATTGGTGGTGCCGTTCTGGCCGGTGGCACCGACCTGCTTGAACGGTTCGAAGTATTCGCCGTCGTGGTTTTCGCTGCTCTGGAACATCAGGTGTTCAAACAGATGGGCAAAGCCGGTACGGCCGGCCGGCTCGTCCTTGCTACCCACGTGGTACCAGACGTTTACCGCCACGATCGGCGCCTTGCGGTCGGTGTGCACGATCACGCGCAGGCCGTTGGGCAGGGTGAACTGCTCGAAGGGAATGTCCACCTTGGCCGGCGCGGCCGGCTTGGCCGCCAGGGCGGTGGTCGGCGCAAGCGTGCCGAGGGCGGTGCTGAGGGCAACGGCGAGCAGCGCGGTGCGCGGGCGCAGGGCGAAAGACATTTCCAGATCCTTGGTCACGTTGGTGAATGCCGATCCTAGCGTGTGTCCCGCCCGCCCGGTATCGGCCAGCAGTCACTGCCCAGGCGGCGCCAGACCGCCCCGCCGTAACGGTCACGTAAGCCGCGCCAACGCGTCCGGACAGTGTCCACGGCACGCCGAACGGACATGTGTCCGCCCCGCGGACACCCTGCATTCCGAAAAAAATCCTTTGAAATCAACGCTTGAAAGTTGGCACGGCGATTGCTGTGTAGTTCCTGCGCCAGGAAGGGCTTCAGATCGAAACTGACTGAAAGCTGAACAAATAGAGAAAATTGAAAATTTCTCTTGCATGCCCAGAATTGGTGTACTACCTTACTACCACACCACCGCTCAACAACACTAAACAGGCCCCGTCATGAACGCCAAGACCATTGCCATCGCCATCGCCCTGATCGCCGGCACCGCGGTTGTTTCGTCGGTGCAGGCCTCCGAATCCATCAAGACCCTGGACACCGTGCAGGTGCGCCCGGCCGCCGACCAGCTGGCCCAGCAAGCCTGGGAACAGGCCAGCGGCATCCCCACCCTGGCAGCGGTGCAGGTGCGCCCCAGTGCCGACCAGCTGGCCGAACGCGACGGCTACGTGACCGCCCCGGTGGCCGCTGCAATGCCGATCACCACCCTGGCCGCCGTCGAAGTGCGCCCCAGCCTGGAACAGCGCGTCGCCCTGGCCGCCGAACAGGAAGCACAGCGCTACGCCGCCAACCTGGCCGCCGCTGCCACCTCGGTGGCCAACCAGGTGATCACCAACCTGCCGACCCTGCAGGTTCGCCCCAGCGCCGCCGATCTGCAGGCCCTGGCCAGCGAAACCGCCCAGGTGCTGCTGCGCCCGTAACCGGTGCCGCCCTGCCCCGCGCAGGGCGTGCGCCGTAAAGGCGGCAGCGGTGGCAGGTACACTGCACCGATGAATGCCGCGCCCCAGTTCCACGTGATCCTGTTCCAACCGGAAATCCCGCCCAACACGGGCAACGTGATCCGGCTCTGTGCCAACACCGGCGCGCAGCTGCACCTGGTCGAACCGCTCGGGTTCGCACTGGAAGACAAGCAGCTCAAGCGCGCCGGGCTGGACTACCACGAGTATTCGCGCCTGCAGGTGCACCCCGACCTGGACACCGCGCTGGCGCGCATCGCGCCGAAACGGTTGTTCGCACTCAGTACACGGGCCAGCGTGCGCTACGACAGCGTGGCGTTTGAAGACGGCGATGCATTCCTGTTCGGCCCGGAAAGCCGTGGCCTGCCGCAGGATGTGCTCGACGCCCTGCCCGACGGCCAGCGCCTGCGCCTGCCGATGCAGCCGGGCAACCGCAGCCTGAACCTGTCCAACACCGTGGCCGTACTGATGTACGAAGCCTGGCGCCAGCACGGGTTTTCCGGCGGCGCATGATGCGCCTTGGGTAGCTGCGGACCGCCCCTGGTGGGTGCGGACCTTGGTCCGCGCCAATGTCCGGTCGCGCGCTGAAACACTGTGCCGACCAAGGTCGGCACCTACCAATGAATGGCTGCGGGCCACCTATGGCGGGCGCGGAACTCCTCTGGTAGGTGCGGACCTTGGTCCGCACCAATACCCGGCCGCGCGCTGAAACACCGTGCCGACCAAGGTCGGCACCTACCAATGAATGGCTGCGGCCCAAGTCTGGCGGGTGCGGAACTCCCCTGGTGGGTGCGGACCTTGGTCCGCACACATGCGTGATCGCGCGCCGATGGACCGTGCCGACCAAGGTCGGCACCTACCACCAAGGTTGGCACCTACCCCCGGTAGATCCACGCCATGCGTGGATGACGGTCAGAATGCGTTGATACCCGTCAGTTCGCGGCCGATCACCAGCTGGTGCACGGTCTCGGTGCCTTCATAGGTGATCACCGATTCCAGGTTCAACGCATGGCGGATCGCCACGTGTTCGGTGGTGATGCCGGCACCGCCCAGCAGGTCACGGCATTCGCGGGCAATATCAATGGCCATGCGGCAGTTGTTCCACTTGGCCAGGCTGACCTGCTGCGGTTGCAGCTGGCCGGCTTCCTTCAGGCGGCCCAACTGCAGGGCCAGCAGCTGCGCGGTGGTGATGCGCCGGGCCATTTCGGCCAGCTTGATCTGCGCGCTCTGGGTGGCCGCCAGCGGGCGGCCGAACAGCACCCGCTCCTTGGCATAGCCCAGCGCTTCGTCCAGGCAGGCAATGGCCGAACCGATCGGGCCCCAGCTGATGCCGAAGCGGGCCTGGGTCAGGCAGCCCAGCGGCCCCTTCAGCCCCTTCACGTTGGGCAGGCGGTGGCTGTCGGGCACGCGCACGTCGTCGAAGTACAGCGCACCGGTCAGCGAGGCGCGCAGGCTCATCTTGTGCTTGATTTCCTGGCTGGTGAAACCGGCCATGCCCTTTTCCAGCACGAAGCCCTGGATGCCGTCCTCGGTCTGCGCCCAGACGATGGCCAGATCGGCCACCGGGCCGCTGGTGATCCACATCTTGCTGCCGCTGAGGCGCCAGTCGCTGCCGTCGCGTACCGCGCGGGTCTTCATCGCGGCCGGGTCCGAGCCACCATGCGCTTCGGTCAGGCCGAAGCAGCCGATCAGCTCGCCACGGGCCATCGCCGGCAACCACTGCCGCCGCTGTTCCTCGCTGCCGTAGGCGTAGATGGGGTACATGCACAGCGAGCTCTGCACCGAAACGAAACTGCGCAGGCCCGAATCGCCGCGCTCCAGTTCCTGGCAGATCAGCCCGTAACTGACCGCCCCCATGTCGCCACCGCCATATTCAGACGGCAGGGTCGCGCCCAGCAGGCCCAATGCGGCGATCTCCGGCACCAGTTCGTCGGGAAAGCGCGCCTGGTCGAAGGCATCGCCGATGATGGGCAGCACCCGTTCGTTGGTGAAACGGGCCACGCTGTCCTGCACCGCGCGCTCTTCCTCGCTCAGCAGGGAACGGACATCGAACAGATCGTACGGATGCAAAGCCATGGCACTCACGCGCAGTCAGGACCGTGCCATTGTCGGTCATCCGCAAGCATCGCGTCTGGCAGGTGTGGACCTTGGTCCACACGGAAGCGGGTCCTGGCGGTGAAACAATGTGCCGACCAAGGTTGGCACCTACCCGGCCACACGCATTACGCTGCGCCGCAGCAATCATGACGTGAACATCGTCTATCTAGCTCGATCACGCGCGGCCCGGTACCCTGACACATTCAAACAAGCGTTTCGCACGTGGTTGCACGCGCGATTCCCAGGCACCGCCGGTGGCCCCGATGCCGGCACTACCCACGAGTCATGCATTCGATGAGCGCTGAAGCCAACGCCCTGCCCCCGCGTGAAGTAATGGAATTCGACGTGGTGATCGTCGGCGCCGGTCCTGCCGGCCTGGCCACCGCCATCCGCCTGCGCCAGCGCGCGATCGAGGCCGGCCGTGAACTGTCGGTGTGCGTGCTGGAAAAGGGCTCCGAGCCGGGCGCGCACGTGCTGTCCGGCGCGGTGATGGACCCGCGGGCGCTGACCGAACTGTTCCCGGACTGGGCCGAGCGCGGCGCACCGCTGAAGCAGAAGGTCACCCGCGATGAATTCCTGTTCCTCAGCGAGACCGGTTCGCGCAGCACGCCCAACGCGCTGCTGCCCGAATGCTTCCACAACGAAGGCAACTACATCATCAGCCTGGGCGAGGTGACCCGCTGGCTGGCGCAGCAGGCAGAGGCGCTGGAAGTGGCGATCTTCCCCGGCTTCGCCGCCGCCGAGGTGCTGTACGGCGACAACGGTGAAGTGGTCGGCGTGGCCACCGGCGACATGGGCATCGAAAAGGACGGCAGCATCGGTCCGGCCTTCGAACGCGGCATGGCCCTGCACGCCAAATACACGATCTTCGGCGAAGGTGCGCGCGGCCACCTCGGCCGCCAGCTGATCGCCCGTTACAGGCTGGATGAAGGCAAGGACCCGCAGGCCTACGGCATCGGCATCAAGGAGCTGTGGCAGATCGACCCGGCCAAGCATGAGCCGGGCCTGGTGGTGCACGCCGCCGGCTGGCCGCTGGACAACGACACCTATGGCGGCGCCTTCCTGTACCACGCCGACGGCGGCAAGGTGGCGGTGGGCTACGTGGTGGGCCTGGACTACAAGAACCCGTGGCTGAGCCCGTTCGAGGAGTTCCAGCGCTTCAAGACCCACCCGCAGATCCGCAAGCACCTGGAAGGCGGCACCCGCATCGGCTACGGCGCGCGTGCCATCACCGCCGGTGGCCTGATGTCGCTGCCGAAGACGGTGTTCCCCGGCGGCGCGCTGGTCGGCTGCGAGGCCGGCTACCTCAACGTCAGCCGCATCAAGGGCAGCCACGCGGCCATCAAGACCGGCATGCTGTGCGCCGACGCCGCCTTCGATGCGCTGGTGGCCGACCGCCAGCACGACGAACTGAGCGCCTACCCGCAGGCGTTCGAAGCCAGCTGGCTGTTTACCGAACTGCAGCAGGCCAAGAACTTCAAGCAGTGGTTCAAGAAGGGCCAGACCGTGGCCACGCTGATGACTGGCGTGGAACAGTGGCTGCTGCCCAAGCTGGGCGTGCGCAACCCGCCGTGGACCCTGCGCCACAGCACCCCGGACCATGCCTGCCTGGAACCGGCGTCCAAGCACACCCGCATTGCCTATCCCAAGCCCGACGGCGTGCTCACCTTCGACCGTCTCAGCTCGGTGTTCCTGAGCAGCACCAACCACGACGAAAACCAGCCCAGCCACCTGACCCTGAAGGACGCCAGCATTCCGGTGAAGGTGAACCTGGCCGAATACGCCGGCCCCGAGGCGCGCTACTGCCCGGCCGGTGTGTACGAGTTCGTTGGCGAAGCCGACAACGCGAGGCTGCAGATCAACGCGCAGAACTGCGTGCACTGCAAGACCTGCGACATCAAGGATCCAACCCAGAACATCGTCTGGGTGACCCCGCAGGGCGGTGGCGGCCCCAACTACTCGGGCATGTAAGTCACCGGGCTGCGACGGCGTGTCGCAGCCCGCGTCCACGCAGGGGCCGGTATGCTGCCGGCCCATGCGCGCGCTCGTTCTAGCTGCTGTATTCGCCGTGGCCCTGGCGGCCACCGCCTGCCAGCGCCCGCCGGCCGCACCGGCCAGCCCCGAACAGGCGCGCCAGCAGGCCATGCAGCGCGCGTTTGAACTGTGCGCCGGCTGCCACACGGTGAAGGCCGGCGGCATCCATCGGTTCGGTCCCAACCTGCATGGGGTGCTCGGCCGGCGTGCCGGCAGCCTGCCCGACTACGGCTATTCCGACGCCATGCGCCGCGCCGATTTCGTGTGGAGCGCGCAGACCCTGGACACCTTCCTGCAGTCACCCAGCCACATGGTGCCCGGCACGCGCATGTACAACGCGTTCCCCAGCCCCGAACGGCGCGCCCTGGTGATTGCCTACCTGCAGGAGCACAGCGTTCACTGAGCCAGCCGCTGCAGCTGCTGTTGCAGATGGTCCATGAACCCGCTCACCTGCTGCAGCAACGGCCCCATCGCCGCCTCGTCACCCTGCTGGAGTTGCTCTTCCAGGGCGCTGGCGCGCGCGGCCAGGCCCTGCGCGCCCACCGCGCCCAGCGCACCAGCCATGCGGTGCAGGTGCTGCACCATCTGGCCGCGGTCGCCGTCGCGCAACGCCGCGCGCAGATCGGCCATGTCGCTGGTCGTGGCGGCCAGCAGGCTGTCGCGCAACTGGGTGGCCACCTGCAGCGAACCAAAGCGCTGCTGCAGGGCAGCCAGATCCGGTAGCGTCAGGGTGGCATCCACCGCCTCCTCCTGCACATCGACGGCGGCCCGCTCGGCCGCGTCCAGCCCGGCCGCCTGTGGCAGCCAGCGCAGCAAGGCCTGGCGCAGCGTGGCCAGTGACAACGGCTTGGCCAGCACATCGTCCATGCCCGCCTCGCGGCAACGTCGTGCGTCGTCGTCCAGCACGCTGGCGGTCAGCGCCAGCACCGGCAGCCGCGGCTGGCCGTTGCGGCTCTCACGCTCGCGCAGCAGGCGGGCGAAGGCGAAGCCATCCATCACCGGCATGCGGCAGTCGGTGATCACCAGATCGAACGGTTCCTTCGCCAGGCGATCCAGGGCCTGCTGACCGTCATCGACCAGCACATGCGGCACGCCCAGCTGCTGCAGGCGCCAGGCCATCATCGCCTGGTTGGTCGGGTGGTCTTCCACCACCAGCACGCGCGCCGCCTGCAGTGCCGGCGGCAGCAGCGCGGTCTGTTCCTGCTCGGCCAGCAGCGCGGCCACGTCTTCGGCGCGCGCCTCCACCAGCGCCACCTCCACGTCCACCCGCGTGCCTTCGCCCAGCACGCTGTGCAGGCTCAGCTCACCGCCCATCTTGTGCACCAGGCGCCGGCAGATGCTCAGCCCCAGCCCGGTGCCACCGTGCTCGCGCTGGATGTAGGCGCCGGCCTGGGTGAAGGGGGCGAACAGGTGCGGAATCTGGTCTTCGGCAATGCCGATGCCGGTATCGGACACGGTCAGTCGCAGCGGCTGGCTGCCATCCTGGGCGGTGGCACCCAGCACATCCACCTGCAGCCGCACATAGCCCTCGCTGGTGAACTTGATCGCGTTGCTGAGCAGGTTGAAGACGATCTGCCGCAGGCGCACGCCATCGACTTCGTGTGCCTGGGCCAAGCGCGGGTCGATCTCCACCTGCAGCTCCAGGCCGCGTGCCGTGGCCTGCGGCGAAAGCAACCGGCACACGCTGTCCAGCAGCGGGCGCAGCGGCAGCGGCACCGGTGCCAGACGCAGGGCGCCCGCTTCCATGCGCGAGTAATCCAGGATGTCGTCCAGGATCTGCCGCAGCATCTGCGCCGAATCCTCGATCACCGTGATGATGCGCTGCTGCTCCTGGTCCAGCGGCGAGTGGGACAGCACTTCCAGCATGCCCAGCACGCCGCTCATGGGCGTGCGGATCTCGTGGCTCATCGTGGCCAGGAAGCGCGACTTGGCGTCGGCCGCCTGCTCGGCTTCCACCTTGGCCGCGGCCAGCGCATCGGCCTGCGCGCGCGCCTCGCTCACATCCACCCAGTAGCCGCTCCAGGTCACCGCACCGGCCTCGGCGGCATACGGATGGGCCTGGCTGCGCACCCAGCGCTGACTGTCATCGTCGGTCAGCACGCGGAATTCGAACGACAGTGCGGCGAAGTGACGCGCGGCCTGCGCGGTGGCCTGCAGGATCGCGGCGCGATCTTCCGGGTCGATACGGCCCAGCAACGCCCCGGTCTCGTCCATCGCCTGCTGCCGCGGAATGCCGAACAGCGCCTGCACATCGCCGGCAATGAACGGGAAGGTGAGCGTACCGTCGGCCGCGCGGCGGGCTTGGTAGACGATCGCCGGCAGGTTGTCGGTCACCTCGGCCAGGCGCTGTTCCACGTGGCGGCGCCCGGCCACTTCACGGCGCAGGCGCCAGTGGCCCAGGCCATGCACGGTGGCGGCGGTCAGCAGCACCAGCAGCAGCGGAATGATCCAGCGCAGCAGCCCTCTCCAGTGCACGCCCTGGCGGTATTCCACGGCCAGCCAGTCGCCACGCAGCGATTCGCGTTCGCGCGGGGTCATCTGCAACAGCAGGCGGTCGAAGGTGGTGGCCAAGGCGGCATGGTGGTGGTTCACGGCCAGCGCCAACTGGTCGTTGAAGCCGGCCGGTGCGGCAATCTGCAGGCGGCCGGGGAAGCGGTCGCGCAGCATGTGGTCGACCAGCGCCAAGTTGCCCACGTAAGCGTCGGCATCACCGTCCGACAGCCGCTGCAGCGCCTGTTCGGCACTGCGCGCCGGAATGATGCGGGCCTGCGGCGCCTGCTGCAGCACATAGCCACGCACGCGCTCGGGGTCGGACAGCAGCACGCGCTTGCCCTGCAGGTCGGCCAGCCCCAGCAGCACCGGGCTGCCCTGCGCGGTGACAATCACGTTGGGCACGCTGATGAAGGGCTGGCTGAACACCCAGTCGGGCCCCAGGTACTGCGAATCCAGCGGAATGCCCATCACCGCCTGCACATCGCCGCGCTTGGCCTTGGCCCGCACCTCGAACCAGTCATGGCTGGGTTCGATCTGCAGGTTGGCGCCGGCCTTCACCAGCAGGCGCAGGTATTCGGCGGCCAGGCCTGTGGGCTGGCCGCCCTTGTCGGCGAAGGACAGGGGCGGCGCATTGGGCGGGAAGCCGATCTTCAGCGGTTCCTGCAGCACGCGTTTTTCGGCCTGGCTGAGGGCCAGCTGGGCCGATGCCGACCATTGCAGCGGCGGCAGCCAGCGCTGCACCAGCGCCTCCTGCTGCGAGGCACTGCTGGCCGCCATCGCCAGGTCCAGCGCTTCGGCCAGCGGCTGCTTGCCGTTGGGCACACCGAAGTGCAGCCGCTCGGGCGGTAGATCGCTGGGCCGCAGCAGCACCACGCCCTGCAGTTTTTCCTGGGCAATCAGCTCGGTGGCGACATACGCATTGCCGATGAACACGTCGGCTTTGTCGTCTCTGACCATTTCCAACGCGGCTTGCGTGTTGTTTGCGACAAGCTGTCGGGCACGCGGGAAGCGGACACGCACCTGCGGCGCGGTCATGAAATCCTGCTCGATCACCACCCGCAGCCCGTCCAGATCCGGCGCCTCGGACGCGCGCAGGTCACCCGGTCGGCCCACCATCGCCAGCGGCGCTTCGGTGTAGGCGCGGGTATAGACCATGCAACGGGTGCGCTCGGCGCTCAGGGCGATGTTCATCACAACATCGATCTCGCCTCGGCACGCCGCGTCCAGCACCGCGTTCCAGTCCGGGTAGCGACGGAACTCCAGTTTGCTGCCCAGTTGACGGGTCAGAAGCGACAGGTAATCTGGTCCCAGCCCGGCCGGCCGGTCGTCCTGCAGGAACTCGTAGGGCGGCCAGCCGCTGTCATACTGGCCGACAACCACCACCACCGGATGCGCGGCCAGGAACTGGCGCTGCAACGGGGTGAGCGGCAAGGGTCCGGGCTCGGCCTGGGCCAGCAGCGACAGACCCAGCAAGCCCAGCAACAGGACCCATCCACGAACAGCGCCGTTCCGCATCTGCGACGATCTCCCTTGAACCCGCCGGGTACCGCGCTGCTCGCGGCCGGCACTGCCCGAAGGCCATACTAGAGCATGACCTTGCGCATCATCATCGCAGACGATCACCCCGTGGTCCGCATCGGAACCCGCGCGGTCATCGAATCCAGCGGCGTGGGCCGGGTGGTTGGCGAAGCCGACAATGCCCAGGCCCTGATCGCACTGCTGGCCAGCCAGCCCTGCGACCTGCTGGTCACCGACTATTCCATGCCCGGCAGCGCCCAGGCCGATGGGTTCGCGATGATCGGCATGATCCGCCGCCGCTATCCCGATCTGCCGGTGCTGCTGCTCAGCGTGTCCAACAACCTGGCCATCCTGCGCATGGTGCTGGACAGCGGCGTGCTCGGCCTGGTGGACAAGAGCTCGTCCATGGAAGAGCTGCCGCAGGCGATCCAGGCGGTCTACCGCGGCCAGTCCTACATCAGCCGCAGCCTGCGCGAGCGTGTGGAAGAGGCCGGCAGCTGGCGCATGCGCGAAGGCGACGGCAAGCCGCTGTCGCCGCGGGAAGTGGAAGTGCTGCGCCTGCTCGGCACCGGCATGACCGTGAAGGAGATCTCGCTGCAGCTGCACAAGAGCGTCAGCACCATCAGCCGGCAGAAAGGCGATGCCATGCTGAAGCTCGGGCTGAAGGGCGACGCCGAACTGTTCGACTACCTGCGCGACGGCAAAATCTGAGAACTGCTTCACGGTTTCACGGTGACCACCCCGTGCTGACACTGTGATCGACGCCACAGCTGTGCCATGATCCGCGCCGATGGGCTCTCCCATGCGAGGTCGAAGGAATCGACCGGCCCCTCACCACGCTGCCCGAATGCGGGCGGCGCGCATTCTGCGTTGGCCATCCGGCCCGACGCCCGCACACCATGGAGAGGCGCATGACCCATTCCCCCCGATACGTCCCGGCTTCCGCCCGCCCGCGATTGCGCATGGCGTTGGCTGGCCTGGCCGTTTCGCTGCTGGCCAGCGCCTGCACTCCTTCGACCTCGACCGCGTCACCCCAGGGCGCCGCCGCGCCACGACAGGAAGTTGCCCCCATGCAGAACTCCGCCACCGCCGCTGCGGCCCCCGCCGCCGTTGCTACCCCGCCCGATGCCGGCAGCGTGCTGTACTTCATCTACCAGGTGGACGGCGACGGCGCCGTCTCCTATGAAGTGGCCAATGGCGCCGTGGCGACCTTCTGGTTCGGCCACAGCTACGAAGTGGCCGGCACCCGTTACTACACCGGCTTTGCCTGGAACACGCCGCAGAAGTTCGGCAAGCCCGGCGAAGACGACGTGGGCCCGGAAAGCCGCGTCACCCTGTCCGAAGCCACCTTCACCCTGAGCGGTGACAAGCCCGACCGCCCCTGGGTGTTGAAGGGCGTGGAGCCGTGGATCGGTGCGATCGGCGCCTATGGCACCGCCCCGGACGTGGACGGCAAGCGCAAGCCGGTCGAACACCGTACCGCCGCCGGCAAGCTGGTGCTGGCCGTGCCCACCCGCAGCTTCAGCAACGGCACCAGCGTGGAAGGCTACGAGATCCTGGTGTTCAACCCGGACTACGAGACGTCCGAAGATGGCCAGGTCTGGGCCAGTGCCGGCACGGTGAACACCGGCGAAGACAATTCGGCCGCCTGCGACGACGGCGCGGTGATGCCGTGCATCAGCAACCAGGGCACGCTCAGCTTCAGCGCCGTGCCAGGCAGCGATCTGCCGGCCATCACCGTGGCCGCCACCGGCACCACCATCGATGAACCGGGGCAGACCCGTGCGCTGGGTGCCGGCGATGCACGCCGCTACCACTACGACGCCGCCCGCAAGGCCTACGTCGCGCAGTAACCCTTACACGCAGTACCTGTTGACCGACATGTTGATGACTCATGGATGAGTCCGGTTGGCGTAACGCGGCACAGGCCGCTCCATCAACCCCAGAGGAAAACGTCATGGCACAACGTGACTACAGCAGACAGGAAGTTCTCGACATCATCGAACAGGTGGCCCAGCGCAAGGGCATTCCCAGCGAAGACTTCCTGCGCTTTGCCCATATCGAGACCGGCGGCCAGTTCGACGAGCGCGCGCACAACAGCCGCACCGACGCCAAGGGGCTGTTCCAGTTCCTGCCGTCGTCGGCGCGCCAGTACGGCCTGAGTGGCCACGAGTACGACCCGACCCGCAACACCGAAGCGGCCGCGGACATGTTCCAGCGCAACCTGGCCGACATGGAAAAGCGCCACGCGCGCACCGGCCACCCCTACCTGTCCGGCGAAGCATCGCCCACCGGCCTGGACCTCTACCTGGCCCACCAGCAGGGTGCGGCCGGTTACGGCTCCATCCAGACCGCCATCGCCACCGGCACCTTCGGCGTGGTGCGTGATGGCCACGGCAACCCGATCGACATGCGCCCGCGCATCATGGGCCAGATCGGCAGCGACATCGAAGCGCTGACCGGCCACACCCGTGCGGAAATGCGCACGATGAACGACAAGGACCTGGCCAGCACCTTCGCCCAGTACTACGACCGCAAGTACGACGGCATCAGCATTCCGGAAAAGAACATCGCCGCCATCAGCGCCGATGCGCCGGCGCGCAGCACACCGGTGCAGGCCGCCGCGGGCCCGACCCAGACCGTGCCGGCGCCCACCGCCGCCACCGTGTCGGCAGCAGCGGCGGCCAACCAGGACAAGCCGGGCATCGCCCTGACCGCCGCCTACGAGGCCGGCGTGAAGTACGACGATGTGAAGTACGCGATCAACATCGCCTCCAGCCAGTACTACCGTGGCAACGGCATCACCGGCAAGAACGTGGACCAGGGCTACGTGGACTGCTCCGGCTGGGTCGGCACGATGCTGAACAAGACCCAGGACGAGATCAACCAGAAGGCCGGCCACGCCGTCTATGGCGATGCCGACAAGATCAAGCTGGGCTTCGCCGGTTCCGGCGGCATCGTGCAGCAGGCCTACAAGGATTCGGGCGTGCTGCTGCAGCGCGACGACATCCTGAAGCCGGGCGCGCTGCAGGAAGGCATGGTGATCGGCCTGGACACGGCCAAGACCAAGCACGAGCACTGGAACGGCATCGACCACATCGTGATGGTGGTGCGCGACCCCAACACCGACAAGCTGCTGATCAGCCAGTCCACCGGCAAGCTGGGCGTGCACACCATGCCGGTGGAGGACTACCTGAAGCAGGTGGAAAACCACCCGAACTGGAAGCTGTTCGCCTCCGACCCGCTGCACAAGGCGCGCGACCTGCTGGAAAACCGCAGCCAGACCCAGCAGCACGAACAGGGCAAGGAAGCACCTGCGCAGGCCGCCGCCAGCGCGCCGCGCAGCGAGATCCACCGCAATGGCGACCACAGCGAAGGCGTGCGCAAGGCGCAGGAACAGCTGGGTCACCTGGGCTACGTGGGCGCCGACGGCAAGCCGCTGTTCGAGGATGGCAAGTTCGGCCGCAACACCGAAGCGGCCGTGCGTGAGTTCCAGAAGGACAATGGCCTGGCCGTGGACGGCATCATCGGCCCGAAGACGCTCGATGCCATCAACGATGCGCGCGAACGCCCGCTTCTGAACGACGAACGCCACCCGCGCAACCCGATGTACAACCAGGCCGTGCACGGTCTGGAGCAGTTGCCGCCGGGTACGTTCAAGGACCGCCACGCACTGGAAGCCACCGCTGCCACGCTCACCCGCGACGCCCATGCCGCCGGTCTGCAGCGCATCGATTCGGTGGTGCCCAGCATGAACGGTGAGCGCCTGTTTGCCGTGCAGGGCGCGATGGGCGACCCGGCCGCCGTGCGCGCCTCGGTCGATGCCAAGGCCGCCAGCGAACAGAGCGTGGCCCTGAGCAGCGGTGCAGTGCAGGGCGCACCGAACGTGCTGCAGCAGCAGGACGATCAGCAGCAGGAACAGGTGCGCCAGAACCAGCGCGCGATGGGGCACTGAGGCCGGTGTTGCCGACGGTGGGTCAGAGCCCTTTCCTGCGGAAAGGGATCTGACACTGGGGTCGGATCCCGTCCGCCGGACGGGCTCCGACCCTGCTGTTCAGCTTTCTGCTTTCAGGCGGGCTTCATGGCGCATGACGCTAGATGAATGCGCACGCCGACCGGGTGGCCCACGCAATGTTCCGGCAATGTCCGAAGCCCAGCGTGGTACCTGCGGCAGCCACGGCGCCCTGGCGCCTTCCCTGCCCCGCGTGGCATGCCCCCAACTGGAGACCCGAACATGTTCAATACGTCCTCACTCAGCTTCCGCAGCCTCGGCCTCGCCCTGGCGCTGCTGGCCGGCTTGGCCGTGGTCGGCGATGCCAGCGCCCTGTCACGCAAGGACAAGCGCACCGTGGTGGGTGCCGTAGTGGGCGGCGTGGCCGGTCACCTGATCTCCAACGGCGACCCGACCGCCACCGTGGGCGGTGCCGTGGCCGGTGGTGCCATCGGCAACCTGACCACCAAGGACCGCCACGATGATCGTCGTTACGATCGCCGCTATGACCGTCGCTACGGCCATGACCGCGGCCACGACCGCCGCTACTACCGCCACGACGATCGCCGCTACCGTCACGACCGCGGTCGCCACCGCGGCTGGTAAGTACACCTGGCAACACCCGGAACGCCGGCCGCAGTAACGGCCGGCGTTCTGCTGTTCAGCGCACGTGGTCCAGGAACTGCCGGTGGCGGGCGTACTGGTCCAGCACATCGTGGATCAGCTGCACGCGGGTCCAGCCCATCACGTCATAGTCCTGCCCGCCCTCGCGCAGGTAGACCTCGGCGCGGAAGTAGCGCCCGGCCTTGGCGGCGCGGCGCGGGTCCTGCAGGGTGAAGCTGGGCGGCTCGTACGGCTGCGGCCGCACCGAATAGAAGAAGTCCATCTCCTGGCCATGGCCGACCTGCAGCCAGGCGCGGCCGTCCTCGCCCAGGGTCACGTCGACCTCCAGCTCCTGCCGCCGCAGCTCACCGGCCACGTCCTGCAGGGCCGGCATCACCTGCTGGTCGATGAAGCGCAGCACCTCGGCCTGCACCGGGTTGTGCGCCAGCAGCCGCAGGCGCGCGCGCCAGTCATCACTGGTGCCCAGCAGGATGCGCGCGTCACGGATGATCGAGCGCTTGGTGGCATCCAGGTGCATCGCCTTCAGCAGGCCCCAGCACATCAGAATCATTACCAGGGTGAAGGGGAACGCGCTGGCGATCGTGGCCGCCTGCAGTGATTCCAGGCCACCGGCAAACAACAGCGCCACCGCCAGCGCGCCCACCAGCAACGCCCAGAAAATGCGCTGCCACAGCGGAGATTCCTCCTCGCCCTTGGAGGTGAGCATGTCGATCACCAGTGCTCCCGAATCGGCCGAGGTGACAAAGAACAGGCCCACCAGCAGCACCGCCAGGCACGAACTGGCCAGCGTCCACGGCAGGTGGCGCAGGAATTCGAACAGCGCAACGGAACTGTCCGTGGACACTGCCTGCACCAGTTCCTGTACGCCCTCGGCGCGCACCATGAACAACGCGGTGTTGCCATAGATGGTCATCCACAGGAACGTGAAGCCCAGCGGCACCAGCAGCACGCCCACCACGAATTCGCGCACGGTGCGACCACGCGAGATGCGCGCGATGAACATGCCCACGAACGGCGACCAGGCGATCCACCAGCCCCAATAGAACAGCGTCCAGCCGCCCAGCCAGCCGGTGGGCTCGTAGGCGTACAGGTTGAAGGTCATCGAGAACAGCTGCGACACGTACATGCCGGTGTTCTGCACCAGCACCTGCAACAGGTGCACGGTGGGCCCGCAGACCAGCACGAAGGCCAGCAGTGCCGCTGCCAGGATCATGTTCAATTCCGACAACCTGCGCACGCCGCTGTCCAGGCCCGCCACCACCGAACCGGTGGCCACCAGGGTGATGACGGCGATCAGCACCACCTGTACCAGCGTGCTCACTTCCAGCCCGAACAGGTAGTTCAGGCCCGAGTTGATCTGCATCACGCCCAGCCCCAGCGAGGTGGCCAGGCCGAAGATGGTGCCCAGCGCGGCGAAGGTATCCACGGTGTGGCCGATCGGCCCGTGGATGCGTTCACCGATGAGCGGGTACAGCGCCGAGCGCACGCGCAGCGGCAGGTTGTGGCGGAAGCCGAAGTACGCCAGTGCCAGCGCCACCACCGCGTAAATCGCCCACGCATGCACGCCCCAGTGGAAGAAGGTGATGCGCATGGCCTGGCGCGCCGCCGCGGCCGATTCGGGCGTGCCGGTGGGCGGGGTGGCGTAGTGCATGATCGGTTCAGCCACGCCGAAGAACATCAGGCCGATGCCCATGCCCGCGGCAAACAGCATCGCGAACCATGAGGCGTAGCTGTAGTCGGGGCGACTGTGGTCGGGGCCCAGCTTGATGCGGCCGTAGCCACTGACGGCCACGCCCACCACGAACACCAGGAAGCCGGCGACGGCCAGGATGGTGAACCAGCCCGCATCGTTGGCGGTCCAGTTCTTGGCGGCGGTGAACCAGTGCGTGGCCAGTTCCGGCGCGAAGATGGCCAGGGCCAGCAGGGCGATGACGATCGCCGCGGTGGGAATGAATACCTGCGGCAGGATGCGCTGCCTGACGGGGGTGGGGTGCGGAGCGGAGCTCGGCATGTCGTCCTCCGTGAACGGAAATGCGTGAAGGGAATACGCGGCGGACCGCGAGGAGGGGCGTCCTAGAAGTAGAAACCGATATTGAGGTTCAGGCGTGAGTGCCAGCGTGAGGGCCCTTGCGGGTCCAGACCGATGCCATCGCCGCCAGCGAACCACATGTTCTTTCCGGCGATCCAGTCGATGTAGGTCAGCATCATGCCCTTGCCCAGGCTGCAGCCGGTGACGTTCTGCCACGAGTCGCGCACGCCGCGCGGCACCTGCAGCGGGCGGGTCATGCTCAGGTTGTTGTAGCAGGTGATGTCATCCAGCCAACGCTGTTCGCCGAACGAATAGGCCACGTTGACGCTGGGCACATCGGCCTTGCGTGCAATTTTGAACGGTGCCTGGAAAGCCGACAACGCAATGGTCGAGCCCGGTACACCGTAGTGATAGCGCGCCCACTGCAGCTGCGTGGTCCAGCCATCGCGCGCCCATTGCGCATGCACGGCCATGCCGTGGTGATCATGATGGCGGCGCGTTTCCACGTTCTGCACCGAACCGCTGAATGCCGAGGCACCCAGCAGCAGGGTTCCACCGTGCCAGTCACGGTCATGCTCGTAACGCAGGTTTACCCGGTCGCGCTCGCGATAGGGCAGCTCCGGCGTGCGTGCCACATCGAACGAGTAGCGGTCGTAGCGCGCCGCGTCGCCGTACTCATCGCCGGCAAACCAGCCGACGTGCCACAGGTGGTGGCCGCTGCGATGCTGCAGCACCAGGCCGGGATCGTAGTCATCCTCGATGCCCAGGTAGTAGCCAGCGCCGAACCAGAAACTCTGCGAAGCCGTAGGCAGCAGGCCGAACGGCACCTGCTGGATACCCGCACGCAGATCGGTGTCTTCGTTGAACTGCCAGCCTGCATAGGCGTGGTGGACCGCATCGAAGCCGTCATACCAGCGGTACTGCGCCGAGAAGAACCACGGCCCGGCACCGGCATCGATGTCGGCACGCAGCAACTCCAGCTGCAGCCCGCTGGTGGGGCCGTAGTCCAGCCACCCATGGTTGAAGCGGACGGCGCCGCCTGCGTCGAACCACGGTTCCGCGTCTGCGCCATGGGGCTGTGCCAGCGCCTGGCCGGCCGATGCACACGCCAGTGCGCCAAGAAAAATAGAGAAAAAACATCGCACGATTGCGTCCCGGTGCCTCCCTGTTTTCAGAATCGAAGCCTGCCAGTGTAACCAGCGCGGGTGTTCGCCCCGTTCACCGGGCCAGCGCAGGAATGCAGCACGGGCGGTACCATGAGCGTGCTGTGCTGCTGCCCAACCGATCTGCGAACGCGCCACCATGACCGATACCTCCCACCGCGTGCAGGGCCTGAACAACGACGAGGTCGCGGCCGACTGGCCGGCGATTTCCGCGCAGGACATGGCCTGGTTGGGGCAGCGCTACACGCAGCTCGGCCCTACTGCCACGTTGCAATGGCACAGCCCGCGCCCGCTCTCGGCCGCAGCGATCGCGCGCGGCGAACACGGCGCCGTTTTCATCAAACGCCACCACCACAGCGTGCGCAGTGCCGCCGTGCTGCAGGAAGAACACCGTTTCATCGCCCATCTGGCGGCGCGTGATGTACCGGTGGTGCAGGTGCTTGCTGCAGACAACGGGCAGACCGCCCTGGAGCAGGGCCCCTGGACCTACGAACTGCACGCAGTGGGCGCCGGCGTGGACCTCTATCGCGATGCACCTTCGTGGTCCCTGCTGACCGACATCGCACAGGCGCAGGAAGCCGGCCGCATGCTGGCCCGGCTGCACCGTGCCGCGGCCGATTACCAGGCGCCGCAGCGCGATACCCATATCCTGGTGGCACGCGACGATCTGATCCGCGCACACGATCCCATCGCGGCGCTGCAGGCCAGCCTGCCTGATCGCCCGGGCCTGGCCCGCTACCTGGCGCGCATTCCCTGGCAGGCGCAGCTGCGCGAGCACGTGCTGCCCTGGCATGCCGGCCTGGCCGAGAAGCTGCAGCACGAACCGCCGCTGTGGGCGCACAACGACTGGCACGTCTCCAACCTGCTGTGGGCCAGCGACGGGCAGATCGCCACCGTGCTGGATTTCGGCCTGGCCTCGCCCACCAGCGCGCTGTTCGACCTGGCCACGGCCATCGAGCGCAATGCGGTGGCCTGGCTGGAGCTGCAGCGCGGCGCCGACGCGGTGCGCCCCGATATCGCCTTGGCCCTGCTGGCCGGCTACCGGCAGATACTGACGCTGTCGGCCGAGCGCGTGCACCTGCTGGCCGACCTGCTGCCGATGGTGCATTTCGACTTCGCACTGTCCGAAGTGGAGTACTTCGAAGGCATCACCGGCTCCACCGCCAATGCCGACGTGGCCTGGCAGCCGTTCATGCTGGGCCACCCGGCCTGGTTCCATACCGAGGCCGGGCAAGGCCTGCTGCAGGCGCTGCACGCTGCGGCATAGCGGCCTACAAGCCTGGGGTCAGAGCCCTTTCCTGCGGAAAGGGATCTGACCCCTCCATACTCTGCCCCCCAGCCCCGGCCCCCCCTGCCCCGTTCCCGGACTCGCAAATCCGTACGGTTTGTAGTGAAATGGTCACCTGAAGCGGGGGTGCCTGGATCTGCCAGGCTGAGAGAGTCCCTTGGAACCTGATCCGGTTTGCACCGGCGTAGGGAGCTTTGAGCAGCTGTCGCACCCCCGTTCCCTGGGCCCGTGCGTCCGTGCGCCGTCGCTTCGTCTCCCTTGCTGTCAGAAGACGAACCGAATGAACCGCTGCCTGCGCCCCACCCTGCTCGCCCTGGCCCTGTGTGCCGCCCTGCCGCTGCATGCCAGCGAGGCCGCCACCGATGCCGCCGACACCTCCGATCGTTCGCCCACTGATCTGGCCGCCGTGCGCGTGCAGGCCGGCAAGCCCGCCTCTGCCAGTTCGCGCGCCAATGCCTTCGGCGGCGGCAGCTGGAAGGACACCCCGGCATCGGTGAACGTGCTCGACCGCAGCTACCTGGAACAGCGCCAGGTGCGTTCGCTGTCCGAACTGGCCAGCAACGACGCTTCGCTGGGTGATGCCTACGCGCCGGTCGGCTACTACCAGAACGTGGCCATTCGCGGCTTCGCGCTGGACGCCGCCACCGGCTACCGCTTCAACGGTCTGTCGATGGCCGGCGAACAGCGGCTGGCGCTGGAGAACGTGGAATCGGTGGAAATCCTGAAGGGCGAAGCCGGCCTGGCTGCCGGCGTGATGGCCCCGGGCGGCATCATCAACTACGTGGGCAAGCGCCCGGCCGAAGTGCGCACGGTCACCCTGGGCACCGATTCGGAAGGCTCGCGCTACGCCGCCGTGGACGTGGGCCACTGGCTGACCCCGCGCTTCGGCGTGCGCTTCAATGCCGCCTGGGATGCCAGCGATTCGTATATCGAACACCTCGATGGCCGCCGCAACTTCTACTCGCTGGCCGCCGACTGGCTGATCGGCGAACGCGGCAAGCTGGAAGTGGATGCCAACTACCAGACCAGTTCGCAGCGCTCGGCATCGGGCTACCAGCTGCTGGGTGCCAGCGAACTGCCGCGCGGCGTGGACCGTGACCACCTGCTGGGCTACCAGCCGTGGCAGATGCCGGTGGGCATCGCCAGCACCAACATCACCGTGCAGCACACTTACGATTTCAGCAGCAGCTGGCAGTCGCGCGTGGCGTTGGGCCACAGCCGCACGGTGATCGATGACAACGTGGCCTTCGCCTACGGCTGCTACTACGCCGCGCAGTGCGCCGACGGCAGCGTGCCGGGCAACTACTTCGCGCCCAATGGCGATTACGATGTCTACGATTACCGCAGCCCCGACGACACCCGCCGCAACCAGCAGGCACGTGCCGAGCTGCGCGGGCGCTTCAGCACCGGCAGTGTGGGCCATGAGCTGACCCTGGGCGGCGAGACCTACCGCCGCACCGTGGACCGTCGCCCCAGCGTGAACGAGTACGTGGGCACCACCAACTACCACGACGGCCAGGTGCCGGTGTTCGACCCCTCGCCACTGCAGCCGGGCCCGTCCGCAGGGCGCCTGGACAGCCGCCAGCACGCCTTCTTCGCACTGGACCGGCTCAGCTTCGGCGACGACTGGCAGTGGCTGGCCGGTGGCCGCTACGTGCGCCTGGACGAGCGCGCCTACGACAAGCGCGGCAACCCGCAGCGGCACAGCCGCCTGTCGCGCTTCCTGCCGCAGACCGCACTGGTGTGGAAGGCGACCGATCAGCTGAACGCCTACGCCAGTTACGTGCGCGGCATTTCGCTGGGGCAGGAAGCGCCGTTCTGGACCAGCAACGCCGACACCTTCCTGCCGGCGGTGGAATCGCGCCAGCTGGAAGCGGGCGTGAAGTACGCGCCGAACGAGGCGCTGAGCGTGGGCGCGGCGGTGTTCCGCATCAGCCAGCCCTACCAGTACGCCAAACCGGACGACAGCGACGTGGGCTTCACCTTCGTGCAGCAAGGCCAGCAGACCCACACCGGCCTGGAGCTGACCGCCAACGGCCAGCTGACCGATGCACTGCACGTGGTGGCCAGCGCCAGCGTGCTGCGCGCACGCGCACGCGATGCCGGTACGCCGGCCTATGAAGGCCACCAGCTGGTGAACGTGCCGAAGGTGCGCGCCAGCGTGCACCTGGCGTACGCGCTGCCGTTCGTGCAGGGCCTGCAGGTGACCGGCGGCTGGCGCTACGCATCGGCCAACGTGGCGCGTGCCGATGGCGCGGTGCGTGCGCCGGACTATTCGGTGTTCGATGCCGGCCTGCGCTTCCAGCATCGCCTGCACGAACGTGCGGTCACCTGGAACCTGTCGGTCGACAACGTGTTCAACCGCTTCTACTGGCGCGACACTGGCAGCAGCGCCGGTGACTATTACCTGTTCCCCGGTGCGCCGCGGCAGGCGCGCCTGTCGGTGACGTTCGCGCTGTGAACGGGCCCCTGCTCGAGTGGACCGCCGCGCTGTGCAGCGTGCTGGGCGTCTGGCTGATGGCCCGGCGCCGGCTGTCGGCCTGGCCGGTGGGGCTGCTGTCGGTGGCCCTGTACGGACTGGTGTTCGCCGAAGCCAAGCTGTATTCGGACACCCTGCTGCAGGTGATCTTCGGCGGTTTCCTGGTCTACGGCTGGTTGAACTGGCGCCAGCATGCCGCCGATGAAGGCAGCATCCGCATCGTGCCGTTGGCGCGCGGAAAGCTGCTGCGCGACCTGGCCATCGGCGTGTGTGGCGGCGTGGCGCTGGGTGCGGTCATGCACAGCTTCACCGATGCCGCACTGCCGTGGCTGGATGCCCTGCTGACCGGGCTCAGCCTGGTCGGCCAGTGGTGGCAGGCGCGCCGCCATGCGGCGTGCTGGTGGGTATGGATCGGCGTGGACGTGGTGTACGTGGGCACGTACCTGTTCAAGTCGCTGCACGTGACCGCGGCGCTGTACGTGTTCTTCCTGGGCCTGGCCGTGTTCGGCCTGCGCGCGTGGCAGGCCGCCGCGCGCGCACCGCAGGTGGCGAACACGCCGACCACATCCACGTAATGCGCCCAACCGCCGCTCAATGCGGCGTGCGCAGCAGACTGTCGATGATCCGCTGCAGATTCTGCGGCTCTCCGTTGGTCACAATCTCGCCCTCGATCTGCACATACGGAAAATGTGAGACCTTGTGCGCGACACGCTGCCATTCGGCGCTTGCCTGCGCGGCACTGCGGGGATCAGCCAACGCGCTTTCAAGTTGCTCGTCCAAGCCAAACCGAATGGCCACATCGCGCACCCGCTCAGTGTTCTGCAGGCTGGTGCGATGTTCCAGTCGCGACGCCCACAGTGCGGCCGCGACGTCGCTTTCCTTGCCCTGCAACACCGCAAGGTCGTGCAGGATCACCGCCGCCGGATCGGTCGAAGGCGCGGCCACGTAGTGGGTCCTGATGACCAGCGCAGTGCCGTACCTGCGCTGCAACGCGGGCACCACCTCCAGGCTGAAGGTCTGGCAGGCCGGACAGGTGAAGTCTTCATAGACATCCAGCGCGACCTGATTCAAGGTGCCCGGTCGAAGATCTACCAGCGCACTGTAGCGACCCTCCACGCCCCTTCCGCCCACCACGTCCGTGCCTGGCGTACAGCCACCAACGCTGAGCGCAAGCAGCAGGCAGGCCATCGACGCTGCAGATCGCGTCATATAGCCCCCCGGCTCATGGCCGGCACAGGCTCGTCAAGCGCGAATGCCGACGGCACATGCAGTCTCGCATCGTCAACCAGCGCTGCGGCCGCATCGAGCATGCCAGCCTGGTCCAGTCGCGCCAGCTCGACATCATGTGCATACATCTGTCGGGCAAACTGCCAATAGACGATTTCCTTGTCCATGATGCTCTCGTAGAACTTGAAGACCTTCAGCATGGTGCGGTAATTCAGCAGACCAGTCTCCACAACTCCTTCGCCGTCAAAGGGCTCACAACACGCAATCTGCGGCCCGATCTCGGTCCTGAACCCCATGCCCTTGCCCTGTGGGCGGCAGACGACGGGCAGGATGGTCGCCCCGGTCTTACGCGCCAACACGGCCGTACCCATCATGATGTTCATCGCCCGGCCACAGAACGGAATCTGCAGCGTCTCGAGTTCATCTTTGAACACGTCGGGCATGATGATGACCGCAGCCCCCTGCTGGAGGCTTCGCAGCGCCCGTGCCAGACCCTGCCGGTTGTCGTACAGAATGCTCACCCGCGACTGGGGATCATCCAGCCAGATTCGACGACACAGGCCATCAAAGACATCGTTCCCCGGATGGGTGGCAGGGTCGCCATAGAAAATGTGGATGTCCCGGTGCTGGCGCACACGTTCCACGAGCGAGACGATGGTATTGATGTACAGGCCATGGTGAGGAAGCGCCAGCAACAGGCCATTCGGACTCGCCAGCGCTTCATCCAACGCGGCGTAGTCGGTTCTGTCCAGCGACGAGGTCATGCGCAGCACACCTTCACGGGAGATGGTGCGCCAGATCTTGCTGATCACCTTCTTCTGAAGGTACCAATGATAGAACTTGCCGAAGCGACACCCCGAACGCGCGCATGCGACCTGCAGTGCACGTTGGTCCTGGTCGCTCAATGGCGTTTCCAGATACCGTTCAAGCCACAGAACACGCCTGTCCAGCCATTGCAGCGGCGCCAACAGGGCAACCAGATAGGAGGGAAGGAACATCTCAGCGTCCCGCCTCAAGCATGCGCTGCTCCACATCATCAACGCAGCCGAGGGTTGCCCGGCCTGCGGTGTCCAAGGGTCGCTCCGCGTAACGGTGGTAGACAGCCGACCGCAGGAACCCCGAGCGCATGCGCGCCTCGCGGATACGCCCCGGCAGCGTACGTTCGACCTGCCGTTCGGCCAGTAACCAGTCCGGGCCCAGCGAAGCTGCGTGCTCGAAGTATCGCCGAAGCAGTGCAAGCGCATCGTCCACCGAACCGGGAGGAGGCAGCGACACTTCCGACGCGCCCATCGGCAGGTTCAAGGTGTAGCCATATTTTGCGAACAGGATGGATTCAAAGCCGGAGTAGAACGTGCTGCCGCCGTCGTGCTTGCACGGAATATTCGCGATCTCAGGGCCGAACAACTGGTCCGAGAAGATGATCAGCACTGGGCAGGCCTCTCCGCGCCGCAGCGCGGCCAGTACCTGCAAAGGCTGCCTGGCACCATCGACCAAGGTGCCAACGAAGGGAACGCCGGGATGATTGCGGACGACCGCGGCAACGGCGCTGAAGTTCACCCGTGTGGATGGCAGCAGATAGGCCACCTTGTGCGACCCAGGCGCCGAGCAAGCAGCACCGACCATATCCAGCAGCAAGCGACCAGCGCTGCTGTCTCGTTGCAGGACCATGACACTCCTTGTCGATATTCCCTTTGCGAAGGGGCATGCGACGAGATGTCGATGCACCCGACGATCAGCTACAGCATTGCCTCGTTACGAGGCAATGCCGATACAGCAGTTACTGGGGAACGCAATCGTTGCCGTTCGACCCGCAGCAATCGCTGCAGAAGTCGATGCGCTTACCGCGCGGCCCCACAAAGTTGAACGTCGTGGTGATTTTCTCCACAAGCTCCGCACTGGCTTCCAACGCCTGTTCCAGAGCAGTTGCCTGCTGCATCGCTGCGATATTCATGCAATTCATCTCCATATAGTCAGCATAAACCTGAACGTCCGTTCAGGCCTGCCGAATCTAGAGTGTTTAGTGACGCTGCGCAAGATCCCTGGCCAGTTCCGCCGCCGTCCGCAGTTCAGGCGTGGAAGTCCCGCTCTGGGTGGGGGCGTCGGTAAACAGCGGCATGACCGCAAAGCCATCGTCGCGCAGGGCCTTGGCAAGCCCGGTAGCGTTGATCAGGTCGCGTGCCGGCAGCGTCGAGAAAACGGTCGCATTGTTCCGCAGCGCGTTGCGCACAGCAGCCAGCCACGTTGCGTCCACATTGGCGTAAGGGTCATCAACACCGGAGCTGCGCGCCATGGCCTCGTTGGTCAAGCGTGCCCAGCAGCCTTCGATGGGAACATAGCGCTGCTCAGCGTCGCGATAGCGCTGGATGTCCCCGGCAGCCCAAGCCTCGGCTGCAACCGGAGCAAATTCCAGATACGCCTGCAGTACATCCAGTGTACGATCCAGACACTGCGCATCGGCATCGGCTGCGACATCAAACTCTTTGAGTGTCCGGCGCAGATTGTCATTGGGTAGACTGTAGCGGGCATCCAGACGCTCCAGTCCCGAATCCCGCGTCGCCTTGGCGATGACTGCGCCCAGCGAAGGGACGTCGGTCAATCCATGCTGCTTGAGTGCAGCGCTGTACAACGCATAGGCCGCGTACATCGGTCGCTGTTTCTCCACGCTGGCGTCCTTGCCGATGTACTTCGCCTTGAGTGCTACCCATTTGTCGTAGGTCTGCGCGGGCACCACCTCGGACAGCGTGCGCCCACCTGGGTTCTTCTGTGCGTTGCGCATGCTGGAAACGAGCGTCAACCCTTTCAGCATTCCTACGCCATCACCTGTACGCAGTCCGGGGCCGGTAAGGACGACCTCGGACTGCCGGATGTAATCGCGAACGGAGCCGGTGACCAGAATCCCCGATTCGGGAAGCGGCAGTTGGGTACCGAGAACGATAAGTCTCTTGCCGTCCTTGCTGAAAAGCCACATCGGCGGCGACTTGACCCCGACCTGGACAGGTGCCATGTCGACCGTGGCGGCCGGTACGGCAACCTGATCGCCGGCGCGCGCCGGTGCTACCGTTGTCGTGGACACCAGCACCAATGCGCACGTTGCGAACTGAAGCAGTTTCATCGGCACAAACCCTTTCCATGTGTTGTCCGTGCCGGCGAGACTACTGGATACGCGGTCGGTGCGCTACATGCTAGGCTGCAGGTCGATCATCAGGGAATCGGGGAACCATGGAAGGTCCCGCGCAGGCCGAAGACGGGCATACGCGTGCGGCGTCGACGCCATTCCGCGCCGGGGCATGGGCGGTCCTGCAGGAGGCCGTTCGGCGGCACCCGTGGCTGCTGCTGGGCTGGGCGATGGGGATCGCGGTTTCCTGCACATGCACCCTGCTGTTTCCCTATCTGCTATCTCTGTCGATCGACCGCTGGCGGATGGATGCATTGGCATTATCCGTGCTGTGCGCCGTCGCTGCCGCACTGGCTTGCAGTACGGCACTGCGTTTCTACTGCATCACGCTTTTCGGTGAGTTCGCCGCAGCCCACTTCAAGCGCACGCTGCTGGCCCACCTGCTCAGGATGGGTGGCGAGTTCTACGACCGTACCGGTCCGTCAGTACTGATGGCGCGCATGACCACGGACGTTGGGTTGGTCCGGTTCGCCCTGGGCGGTGCCTGCTCGGTCGCGGCACGGTGCCTGGTGACTGGGGTCGGTAGCATGGTCATGCTGTGGGTGAGCAACGCGCACCTGGCGCTGTGGTTGCTGGCTGCACTTCCTTGCCTGCTGCTACTGATGCTTGCCGGCTCTGTGTGGCTGAAACGCAGGTCTACCCAGCTTCAGCAGGCGATTGTCGCGTCCACTGCCATGGCCAGCGAACGCCTTGCCGCTTACAGGGTGGTGCAGTCGTTCTGCCGGGAGACGCAGGAAGCCGCCACATTCGCACAGGGACTTGCCCGAGGTGGAAGCGCGGCCCGCCGGCTTGCCATCGCCACGGCACTGGTCCAGTCCGGCACGTTGCTGGCTATCGGCGGCAGTATTGCGCTTGCATTGCTCGAGGGTGCACTGCTGCGCGAACAAGGTGTCATGAGCAACGGCGAACTGATCCAGTTCGGACTGTATTCGGGCGTGCTCGTGCTTTCTGCAGTCGAAGCATCACACGCACACAGCATGCTGGTGTCGGCAAGGGCGGCGCTTGAGCGCATTGACGCCGTTCTGCGTGAACCGGTCGTCGACGTACGCGCGGGGATGGACCGCGTCGCTGAGGGCAATGAGGTGGTTTTTTCCAAAGTGGCATTCGCCTATCCCGGACGTCTGGACCACCGCGTGCTTGCCGATATCAGCTTTCGCGCAGGTTCGGGAAGAATCACTGCTCTGGTGGGGGCATCGGGCTCCGGAAAATCCACAACGTTGTCACTCTTACAGCGCTTCTATTCGCCTTGTGCCGGACAGATTCTGGTCGGCGGTTTGCCGCTTTCCGAAACGCCCATCGAAGCCACTCGGGCACAGATCTCGGTTGTCCCCCAGTTCCCAACGGTCCTCAGGATGTCGCTGCGCGAGAACATCGCCTACGGCAATATCGCTGTCAGCCCGGACGCGGTGCTTTACGCAGCACGATGCGCGGGGCTGGACCCGTTGGCCGATACATTGCCCCTGGGATATGACACCCCATTGGGTGCGGGCGGCCATCCAGTGTCAGGCGGCGAAGCGCAGCGCATCGGCATTGCCAGAGCGCTGCTTTCCGCATGTCCCATCGTACTGATGGATGAACCAACCTCGGCCCTCGACGCGCAGGCCGAGCGTGATCTGCTGGCAATCCTGCGCCGTCTTGCGGGCCAGCGGACAGTGCTGGTCGTGACGCATCGTCCCTCCGTCATGGCCGCAGCGGATCATGTCGTCCTGATCGAAGGCGGAAGAGTGGTTGCCGAGGGAGCGCCCGCCGCGCTGTTATCGGTTCCGGCTTACCAGCACGCCCTGCGCGCCGGCCTGCAAACGACGTCCGCCCGCCATGCTTAGTCGCCCAGGTCGGCCAGCACCTTGCGCGAGGGCGCGAAGAAGGTGACGCCGGTGACCGCCGTGGAGAAATCCAGGATGCGGTCGTGCAGCGGCGCCGGATTGCCGATGAACATGCGCTCCAGCATCTGCTCGATCACCCACAGCCGGCGCGTGTAGCCGATGAAGTAGGTGCCGTACTCGTTGTGGCCCGGGCGCGCGAACGGCATGTTGTCGCGCAGGATCTCGTGTTCGCCGTCGGCATCTTCGATGGTGCACAGCGTCTTGTGCGACTTCTGCGCATCGGCCGGTGCATCGTCCAGTTCCATGTTGTCATGCTTGGTGCGGCCGATGATGGCTTCCTGTGCTTCGGTCTTCTGCGCGCGCCAGGCCTGCAGGTTGTGCAGGTACTTCTGCACCACCACGTAGCTGCCACCGGCGTGTTCGGGGTCTTCGTCGCCCACGATGGTGGCCTCCGGCAACGACAGCCCTTCCGGGTTGGCCGTGCCATCGACGAAGTCGAGCAGGTCGCGGCCATCGAAGTAGCGGAAGCCGGCCACTTCATCCACCGTTTCCACCGCGTCGCCGAAGGCCAGCAGCAGGCTGCGCTCGAAGGCCACGATCAGGTCCTGGGTGCGCGCACGGATGTGGTACAGCAGGTCGCCGGGGGTGGACACCGCCGTGTGGGTGGCGCCCTGGATCTGGCGGAACGGCTTCAGCTCGCGCGGCGGCGTACTGCCCACCACCGGCGCCCACACGCGATGGCCGATGGCCACATTGCAGGTGAAGGTCCGCTCGATCTCGCGGATGGCGGTGTTCTTGATCAGATCATCGGTACTGCCCAGCACCTGCCGCACCGTGGCGATGGAATCGGCATCGTCCTTCACCTTCAGCACCAGGAAGGCCGCGCAATGGGTCAACGGCGCGGTGATCTGCTGCGGCTCGTTGTCCAGCGTGTGGTTCAGGGCGGTGATCGGGGCGGGCTGGGAATTCATGGAACATCCTGCTGGCTTGAGGCGGCGATCATAGCCGAACCAACACCGCCAGGATGCCAGCCCGGGTAGCGTCGAGCTTGCTCGACTGCCGTTCGCGCGTTGCGGCCCCGATTTCATCTGGCAAGATGTCTGTACCACGCTTCAGGGAGGACAGCACGATGGCATCCATCCGTACACGCAGAGACGCTCCGGTACTGCTCGCACTGCTGCTCGGCGCGGCCTGCACCGGCCATGCGGCAGAGACCGGTACGTTCTTCAGCGCCCTGCAGCAGTACCAGGACGACAATTTCAAGGGCTGCGCCGCTACGCTCGGCGCGATGTATCAGCAGGGCACCCGCTTTCCTGATGCGGGCGAGCTGCTGCTGGTCGAGTGCACCGCGGCCGCTGGCGACCGCGCCGCTGCGATGGCCTACGTCGTTTCGCTGGTTGAGCAGGACCGGCTGCCCGTCGATGATCTCCTGCACAAGGATCGTCCTGGCCTGAACGCGTTGCGCGCTGATCCGGGTTGGGAGCGTGTGTTGGCACGCGTGGAAGCGACGCAGACGCAGCGGGACGCGCAGTTGGACGTAGCGTTGCGCAACGAACTGCTGGAGCGCGAGGCCCGCGACCAGGCCGAGCAGCACGCCGCCATTGCGACCGGGGGCGAGGAGGCCTTCAAGCGCATCGGCCCGTTGGCCAAGGCCAATGCGGAGTGGCTGAAATCGGTGATCGCCGAGAAGGGATGGCCGACACGATCAAAGGTGGGCCGCGATGGCGCCAAGGCAGCATGGCTGCTGGTGCAGCACGCTGACCAGGATCCTGCCTTCCAGGCAGACGTACTGCCGCTGATCGAACAGGCCGCCATGGCGGGCGAGGCCGATCGGGCTGACGTTGCCCTGCTGACCGACCGCGTGTTGGTGGCGCAGGGCAAACCGCAACGCTACGGCAGCCAGTTCGTGCGGGGCGAGGACGGCGCGATGCGGCTGCGCCCCACCGAAGACATGCCCGGCCTGGATGCACGGCGCAGCGCCATGGGGCTGCCCACGCTGGCCGAGTACAAAGCCATCCTGGCCGACAGTTACGGCGCGCCAGTGCGTTGATCGCGTGGGCGGGCCTACGCACCGCCGCGAGCACTGGAAAAAAAGAAGCCCGGCACAAGGCCGGGCTTCGGATGGCATGCGGGAGAGAGAGAGAGTCACATGCCACTTACACGCACTAACGACAGAGCGATGTCTTACCAGCTGAAGCGCGGACCCACGAACCACTCGCGGTCGCCCGCCTTGGCCAGCTTCACTTCGCCGCTCAGGCCCCAGTTCTGGTTGAACTTGGCGGTGGCGCCGACGCGGCCGTAGAACTCGCCTTCCGGATTGATGCCGTGCTTCTTGCTGTAATCCTCGTAACCGGCCAGCGCATAGCCTTCCAGGTACGGGTTGAACGCGGTACGCAGACCCACTTCGGTGGAGTAGCCGTTGAAGTCCAGGCCGTGCTTCAGGTCGAACTTCTGGTACGCAACTCGAGCCACCAGGTCGGTGTTCGGTGCGATGACATAGTTGTAGCCGGCACCGATGCGCCACTGGGCGACATCGTTCTTGAAGGTGTCGGTTTCCTGCTTGCTGTAGTCACCGAAGACCGAGAAGTTCGGGTGCACTGCAACCGAGCCCTTCACGCCCCAGCCATCGGCGTCGCCGCCCTTGGCATCGGTGTTCACGTAACCGCCTTCAACGTAGTTGTACGACAGGCCATCGGCAGCCGATGCAGCGAACGGCAGGGCAGCCAGCAGACCCAGGGCAAGCAGCGAATTCTTGATCATCGGGACACACCTTTAATTATTTTTGGTTTCGTCGGCCGCCTCCCGGGAGAGGGAGAGAGGAGGCGGTCGACAGGTGTGAATTATCCGTTTGCTGGTGAAATCGCCCCTGAATATTGTACTGACCAGTACATGAATGAGGTTCCCGTTCAGGGAACTTGTAGCGGTTTGGTCGGACTCGCACGGACCGCCCAAAAATCCTCATGAACTTGCGGATTCCATGCGGTCCGAAGCGATTTAACGTTAAATCCTCATCAGAGTAAGGATTCAACGCGATAGACTGTCCTCAGCACAGAAAACCTCGCACTCATGAGGATTCGACATTGAAGATCCGATTGGACAACGCAGCAGCACTCGGCCCGTTGGTCAAAGCGGTGCGCAAGTACCAGGGGTTGCGCCAGGACGCCACCGCGGAAGGGATCGGGGTGAGCGAGAATTTTCTGGCCAAGATCGAGCGCGGCGGCACCACCGTGCAGTGGGACAAGCTGTTTACCGTGCTGAAGGAGTTGGGCCTGCATGTGGAGATCGACGTACCAGATGCGGCGATGACGCCTGCGGGCACGCGGCGAAAGGGCAACCCGCGATGAGCCACCCGCCGATCCATGTGCAGGACGTACCGAAGGTGTGCGCGCTGTCCGGGCTGCACGTGCCGGCGCAACTGCAGGTCAGCATCGACGACACGCTGGTAGGCACCCTGGCCGAAGCAGGAGACCTGTGGCGCTTCAACTATGCGCCGCAATGGCTGTCCGACGCCGCCCGCTTCGCGCTCGCGCCGGCGCTGCCCCTGCAGGAGGGTGACATCGTCGATGGCGGCAGCGATCGCCCGGTCCAGTGGTACTTCGACAACCTGCTGCCCGAAGAGCAGCAACGCACGTTGATGGCCAGTGACGCCCGATTGGACAGTGCCAACGCGTTCGCGCTGCTGGCGCACTACGGCGCAGAATCTGCGGGTTCACTCACACTGCTTCCGCCCGGGCAGTCTCTGTCGCCGGGCAGTCGCGAGGTGCTTGCCGATGCCGAGCTTTCGCAACGCATCCGCGGTTTGCCGCGCACGTCATTGGCGGCGGGAGCAGCCAAGCGCATGTTGCTGGCGGGGGCCCAGCACAAGCTGGCCGTGATCGAACAGGATGGACAACTGTACCAACCACTGGGCGCGGAACCTTCGACCCATATCCTCAAGCCGGACAGCACCAGCGATGGCTATCCGCATAGTGTGGCCAACGAATGGTTCGTGATGCGGCTGGCGGGGCGCATGGGCCTGCAGGTTCCACGGGTAGAGCGGCGCTACGTGCCAGAACCGGTGTTCATCATCGAACGCTTTGATCGTGTGGTGACAGCCAACGCCGTACACCGTCGTCACGCCATTGATGCCTGCCAACTGCTGAACCTGGCTGCCAGTTTCAAGTACTCGTTGGGCAGCATCGATACCTTGGCTGCGATCGTGCAGCACTGCCGAAGCAAGCTGGCCACGCGCCTGCGCCTGTTCGACTGGCTGGTGTTCAACGTGCTGACCGGCAACAACGACGCCCATCTGAAGAACCTCAGCTTTCTGGTCGACAGCGAGGGCATCGAGCTGGCGCCGCACTACGATCTTCTGTCAACTGCGTGCTACGAAACCGCCGCATTCGAGGGACCCGATGCACGCTGGCCGACGCACTCTGAAATGGCATGGCCCATTTTAGGCATGCAACATTTCCACACTCTTCGGTTTGATGACCTTGTGGCGGCGGGTGTTGCATTGGGCCTTCCTCCACAGCTGGCCACCCGCAGACTGAGCGATCAGGTCGAGCGCATCGGCACCGAAGCACGAGCGTTGTACGCACAGGTTCAGCAGGACAATGCCGCATGGCTGCAACGCTTCGATATGGGTGCAACGCTTGAGGGAGAGGCACACCTGCTGCGAACACTGATACACGTAGTGATAGACGAAATGGTCCGGCAACTTGCGCGCCGGTGAAGCGCCCGGCAAAGCTGCCCTCAAGATCACAGTGAACAAGTGATGCACGCAGTGCTCTACGCCGTCTTCCAGGCACTTGCCCTGTGGCTTGTCTGGACCGGGCAGAAGTCAGACGCGAAGACGCAATGGCTCAAGGTCGGTGTGCTGTTGCTGCTGGTCTTTGCGGGGACCGTGGCCGTCAGCGTTCTGCTCAAGTGGATGGCCCAATCGCTGGCGTTGTTCACTGTCGCCACGGCCAAGCAGTACGCCATTGCGGTCTCGATGTCGCTGCTGTGTCTGTGGGGAATGGCGGTGTTGATCGCACTGATCAACGTCATCGGTACTTCCATCAAGTTCTTTCATGAAACCTACAACGCCGACAACTGGAAGAAGGTGGCACCTGCGGTGAGCGGCGCGCAGCCCGGCGTGATGATCGTCATCCGCTGTCTGCTGTCCTTTGCCAGCGCCCTGATGCTTTCAGGGCTTTGGCTGAGATAGGAACGTTGTCTCCCGCTGGCGCCCATGCATCCCCTGTTGCAGTTCCTGCTGAGCGCAATGGCCGGGGTGGTGTTCCTCCATTACCTGGTGGCGCGGGACTACGGGCGTGGCTTCGGCTGGCTGATCGGCCGCTGGGATCCGAATCTGGGCCACGCCAGCGAAGATGCACTGATCACCTCAGCCCACCGCATGATGGCGCTGATGGCGGCGCTGCTGCTGGACTGGGCCATTGCCGGCCCTTCCCGGTACCGTGACAACTGGGAGGTCGAAGTGATGCGCCTGGCCGTCGGCATGCTTGCCACCTATGTGGTGATCATCGCCAGGGCATCGACGCGCGCGGCGGGTTCCCGGCGCTGGGGCGCTCGCGCTTCACCCCTCACCTTCCACCCGCTTCAGATAGCGGTCGCTCCATGCCAGCAACGGGTGTTCCGCCGGCGCCGGCATCGTCACCTCAACAACCTCACCCTCGTCGCTCTCGAAGCGGATGTCATCGCTGCAATAGCAGTCTGCCAGCTGTGTGTCACTGGGCCGGCAGCCGACGAAGATCGCCTTGTGCAGGTCGGCGCGCTTGAAGCGGGCGCCTTCGAAATTGCAGCGCACGAAGCGCGCGCGCGAGAAGTCCGCATCGGCAAAGCTGGCATCGCGGAAATCACAGTCGATGAAGTGCGCGTTGGAATGGCATCGAAGCAGCTTGGCCTGCACGAAGCTGCAGCCATTGAACACGCCGCTCAGTTCGTTGTTGTCGAAGGTCGTCAGATCGAAGCGGCAACGCAGGAAGGATTCTTCGAGAGTCCCCATCGCGGCGCCGGTGAAATCACAGTCTTCCATCACGGCATGGACCAGGAACGTGGCCCCGTGCGAAGGGGAGACATACGAGAGATCCACCGATTGCAGGTTCTGGTACTGCGGCACCGCATACGGAAACCCACGGTAGTCCAACCGGCCATCCGCGGTCAGCCCGAACGGCGAAGGCTGCCAGTGCCGGTTGGTGATGGTCTTGTCACGCCAGTCATCCTTGCGTCGCGGGTTGGCCATCTGCGGCACCTGCTCTGGCGTCCAACGCGCGCGCAGTGCGGCGATGTCGTTCTTCGGCAGCAGTTTCAGGCGCTGTGCGGCCATGCGTTCATCCATGAGGCAGGGCCCGGCAGTCTAGCAGGCAGGCCCGGCAGGTTAAGCTCGGCAGCCACGCAGATGGAACCGCAGCATCATGCAGATCAAGCCCCTCCGCAGCCCCATGGACGTCGTGCGCGACTGGGCAGAGGAACTGTCGATAAAGCGCGGGCGGTCGGTGCAGGAGCTGTGCGAGAGAGGCCTGGGCGCGCGCGATTTCAGCCATGCGCGCCGTGTTGAACTGCGAAGTCGCAGCGGCTTCTTCATGGCCGTGCCGCTGTCATTCTGCGTGATCGATGAAACGAAGGGCGTGGCCGTCTTCAGCGAACACGATGGGTATTTCGAGTTCCGCCTGGACGAGGATGACGAGGTAACCGAGATTGTCGAGGACCGCTACGTTCACGAAGGCTGAGAGCGGCCCTGCCGTTCGAACCGCGCCGCTTACAGCCGGCCCAGCGCGCGGTAGCGGGCTGTTCCCTGCGTGACCAGCTGTGCCAGTTCGTCCATCAGCACCGGATCCCATGTGTCGAAGTTGAAGCAGGACTTGCCCTGCATGCGCTTCTTCAACGCCGGGCTGATACCGGCCAGCAGCTCGGGGAATTCATAGACCGGCATGAAGTGGAAGGCGTGCTTGCGCCCGGACACCTTCACTGCGCCGAAGAACTGCGGCTTGCCCTTGGCGTCGGGGTGCGGGCCGTTGGCGTAGAAGTGCTCGGGGCTGTCGTGCACCACCTGCAGTGAACCGGCGGCGTCGCGCAGCAGGCCGCGCAGTGCGGCGAACAGGTCGACAGGCGTTGTGGCATCCGTCATGGGTCGGGCCCTTATCGGAACAACGTGGAGGAACGGTGCGGCGGTTGGGGCCCAGCGTAGCACTGCAGAGCTGTCGCAACTGGCACTGGATGGCGCGCAGTACGGGGGCGCGATCAAGACCGTTGTCGCATATCGGCACGGGGCGGCGTTCGCCTGCGTCACTTGTTGCCGCAGGGGTTTGGGCGGCATGGAAGACTACGCAGGCGCGTCACACCGTGGTGCGATTGCAACTTGTCTGATGGGCGCAGCGCGGCTGCGCGGGTAGACAGGGTGGGCCGCCAGCGCACCGGTGGCCGGGCCTCGAAAACCCGTCCGATTGACAGTGAAGTGTTTGCGCTTGCCGACCGACGTCAGCGTTCGGGGCGTCGGTCGGCAATCCGTCTGCCGGCCATGGCGGGCGGAGCGTGGAGGCCATGTGCCTGCCGGTTCACTGTCACCGGTTTTCGAGCCACGTCTCCGCCCGCCACCTTTGTGTGGCGGCCACCGTTCGTCCCGCACGGAGCCCCAGCCATGACCACCCCGGAATTCCCCCGCCTGCACCCGCACCGCGCTGCCCCCAGCGCCGATCAACCGGCCACGGCCGACACCGCTGAACTGCCCAGCGCCTTCGTTGCCGCCCTGCGCCGTATCGGCCAGGGCGCGGCCGCCGATGGCCAGCCCTGGCCCGAACGCCAGTTGATGCCCGGCCGGCAGCAGGCACTGGCCGACGCCGAATGCGCGCTGTCCGGCCTGCGTGTGGGCCTGGAAATGCTGTTGGCCGCCGAGCGTATCCGCCAGAACGGCCCGCCCAGCGATCACCCCGGCGACCGCGTGGTGGAAGGGCTGATGATGGCCTGCCTGGCGATGACTGCGCAGATCAGCACGCGCCTGCGCCCGGACGCATAGCCCGGGCCGCCCGCTTACCGGCAGTCCTCGTCCTCGCCGGCCAGGCTTGCCGGGTCCAGCGGCCGCAGGTGGGCGATGCGCTGGCGCTGTTCGTCGTTGGGCCCGCCCAGCCAGCGCACTTTGCAGCGCGCGGCGAGCCGGCCCACCATGCGCCCCTGCTCGGGCGAGTACAGCACCGCCAGCGCGGTGCCGGGGCACTGGTGGGCCTGGCAGGCCGTGTAGATCCACCAGGCGCCGTCCTGCAGCTGCATAGGCTGGCCCGGTGCGCTGGGCCCACTGAGCAGCCGTTCGCGCAGCGGCGCGATGCCCGGCTCGCTGGATTCAGCATCGGCGGTGTCCTGCATCAGCGCATCGAACGCGGCCAGCAGCCGGGCGTCCTTGCGCCCGCAGTCGTCCACCGTGTTGCCGCCCACCAGGGTGAAGAAGTAGGTGGCCAGCGGGTTGTCCTGGCAGCTCAGGTCGCCGCTGGCGGTTTCGCCTTCGGGCTCGCCTTCGTTGTCCCACACTGACGGGTCAACGCCGTCTTCGATGGACGGTTCGGGCTCGGGTGCCGTGGGCGTCGTCGTGGGTGCAGGCGTAGCCTCTGCCTGCGGTGCCGGTGCCGGCGCCTGCGAACACGCGGCCAACAGCGCGATGAGCCATGAGATGGCGAGATTCCTGGACTTCATTCCCTGTCCTTGCCGTGATGTGGGGGCATGATTGTAGATCCACGCCATGCGTGGATAGGCCGCGCGCGGTGATGCGCTGTGCCAAGCAAGCTTGGCACCTACCAAGAGCGGGTTCCCGCCGCTGTAGATCCACGCCATGCGTGGATGGGCCGCGCGCGGTGATGCGCTGTGCCAAGCAAGCTTGGCACCTACCAAGAGCGGGTTCCCGCCGTTGTAGATCCACGCCATGCGTGGATCGCCGCGCGCGGTGATGCGCTGTGCCAAGCAAGCTTGGCACCTACCAAGAGCGGGTTCCCGCCGTTGTAGATCCACGCCATGCGTGGATGGGCCGCGCGCGCGACCAAAAAAAACCCCGACGCTGGTCGGGGGTTCTTCAGATCACTTGAACAGGGTATCCGGGTATTCCGGTTTCTGTTCCCGCGCCAGCAATGCGCGCAGGCCTTCTTCGGGCGTCTGCTCGCCGTGCAGCACGGCACGCACGCGGTCGGAAATGGGCAGGTCGATGCCATGACGGCGCGCCTGTCGCATTACTTCGTCGGCGGTCTGCACCGACTCAACCACCTGGCCGATCTCGCGCACGGCGTCCTGCAGCGTCTGCCCACGGCCCAGGGCCAGGCCCAGGCGGCGGTTGCGCGACAGATCGCCGGTGCAGGTCAGCACCAGATCGCCCAGCCCGGCCAGACCCATCAGGGTTTCCGGCTTGGCACCGATGGCCGCGGCCAGCCGCAGCATTTCGTTCAGGCCGCGGGTGATCAGGCCGGCACGGGCGTTCAGGCCCAGCTGCATGCCATCGGCCACGCCGGTGGCCACGGCCAGCACGTTCTTCATGGCGCCACCCAGTTCGGCACCCACCATGTCATCGCCGGTATAGGCGCGGAACGCCGGACCATGCATGGCTTCGGCCACCGTCTGCGCGAACTCGGGCACGTCGCCGTGCACGGTGATCGCCGTCGGCAGGCCCTGGGTCACTTCCTTGGCGAACGACGGCCCGGTGACCACGGCCAGCGGCACGTCGTCACCCAGGATCTCGCGCGCTACTTCGTGCAGGAAGCGGCCCGAACCCGGTTCGAAGCCCTTGGTGGCCCAGGCCACGCCGGCACCAGCCGGTCGCAGCGGCGCCAGCGCGCGCACGGTTTCATTGAACGCGTGCGACGGGGTCACCACCAGGATCCAGGCGGCATCCTGCAAGGCGGCCGCCATGTCGGTGGTCGCGCGCAGGCTGTCCGGCAGCGGGATGCCCGGCAGGTAGCGGGGGTTTTCATGGCGCTGGTCGATGGCTTCGACCACGGCGGCATCGCGCCCCCACAGCACGGTCGGGTGACCGTGCCGGGCGAGCAGCGTGGCCAGCGCGGTTCCCCAGGAACCGGCGCCAAGCACGGCGACTTTGTCAGCGGTATCGCTCATCCGTGACGTCGTAGCCAAGCTCAGGCGTTGCCGGCCGGCTCGGAATCAGCCAGCGACGGCGCGTCGCCCTGTTCCTGGCGCTGGCGCAGGGTTTCGGCGTACAGGCCTTCGAAGTTGATCGGCTGCAGGAAGAACGGCGGGAAGCCGCCGGCCTGGATCAGGTCGCTGACCAGCTGGCGCACGTACGGGAACAGGATGTTCGGGCACTGGGTGCCCAGCAGCACGTCGATCGACTGCGGGTCCAGGCCGACCAGGCCGAACACGCCGGCCTGCTTGACTTCGGCCACGTAGGCGGTGCGCTCACCGGCCTGGCAGGTCAGGGTCACGGCCAGCACGACTTCGAAGGCATTTTCGCCCAGGCGCTGCACCTGCTGGTTCAGGTTCAGCTGCAGCTCCGGCTGCACCTGGTCATTGAAGATGGTCGGCGCGTTCGGCGACTCGAAGGAAACGTCCTTGACGTAGATCTTCTCGACGGTGAAAGCGGGGCCGGTAGCGGCATCGACCGGCGCAGCGGCGCCGTTGGTGATCTCTTCGGACATTTCCTGTAACTCCAGATGAATGCAATGAAAACGTAGGTCGGACTACAGCGATGGGGGCGGCAGGTGGCCCACACAAGGCCAATGCCGCCACCGCGGTCGATCAGTTGCGACCCTTGACCAGCGGCAGTTCGGCCTGCTGCCAGGCGGGAATGCCGCCATCGAGCACGAACACTTTTTCGAAACCGGCCTTCTTCAGCGCCTTGGCGGCGGTTTCCGAGGCGTTGCCGCTGCGGCACACCAGCACCACTGGGCTCTGCTTGGCGTTGGCCACCAGCTTGTGTTCCGGACCGAACGCGCTGGCCTGTGCCTGGCGACTGCCGGCGATGTGGCCCTTTTCGAAGTCGCCACTGGCCGACAGGTCGACCACCACGGCGCCACCGGCATTCATCAGCTGGGTCAGCTCAGCCGGCTTGATGCCCTTGAAGCCCCGGAACAGGCGGCGGACCTCGGTGACGATGATGGCCACGGTCAGGCCCACCAGGGCTGCGGACAGCATCGGGTTTCGGCCGGCAAAGGCCAGCAGCTCTTCGTAATTCACTCAGATCACGGGTCTATAAGCGGGGGCCGATTGTCGCACAAGCCGCAGGCTGGCCGTCACTGCCCCTGCCAGAGGTCCGGCAGGCCGGCCGCCTGCCACCAGCGCTTGGCTTCCGGGTCCCAGCGCCAGCGCTCGGTCACCACCACGGTGCGTTCGGCCTGGGTGTTCTGGTTGATCACCCCGATTTCCACCCGGCGCTCGACCTGGCCCCCGTCCAGCGCGGCCGAGCTGCGCTCGCGGTAGGACGACACCCGCAGCTGGGCGTAGCGGTTCAACTCGAACTGGGTGGGCGGCTTGTCCTTGCGCAGCTGCGGGTCCAGGTAGGCGATGGCGTCGTCCATCGTGCCCCAGCGGATGGTGGCCCCGTAGGCGATCTGGGTTTCTTCCAGCAGCTTGCGCTGCTTGCGGGTCAGGTCGTCGGCGGCCGCGCCGGCAACGGCGCTGACCAGCAACAGTGAGCACAACAGGATCTGGATCAGGCGGCGCATCGGTGGGTTCCCCAGGACGTCAGCCTGACATCCTACCCTTTGGCGAAGGCAACGAAGCGACCGCTGAATTCAGCCGCCGGGCGGCCATCGGCGCCGGGCTGGGTGGCGACGATGCTGATGCGTGCCTTGCCGCGCTGGCGGAAGGTGGACAGGAAGGTGTCCCAGGCGCTGCTTTCGGCGGCGGCCGCATGGGCGTGCAGGTCCTCGTAGACCGGCGCCAGGTAACGCAGGTTGCTGTCGGCCACGTAGACCTCGGCGTCATGCCCGGCCAGGCGCAGGCGCAGGCTGACCAGCGCCCAGCCGGACAGGGTGAGCACCGAGGCCAGGCTGCCGCCGAAGGCGTTGCCCTTGTCGTTGACGTTGGCGGCCAGCGGCGCGGTGATGCGCAGCACGCCGTCGGCGTAGCCATCCAGACGGATCTGCATGGCGCGCACGGCCGGCATGCAGTCGAGCACGTCCTGCAGGGAGGCCAGCGAGGAAGTCAGGGCATCAACGGACATCGGAGCAGCAACCACGACAACGAAGGGCCCGCATAATGACGTCAATGCCCAACCATACGATACCCACTGGCTGGACCCTGATATCGCTGCGCCCGCAGGGGCAGCATGCCGGGTTGCGCCGCGCCGCAGCCCGCTACGGGGGGACCACCCTGGCGTTTCCGCCGTGGCGGCTGCGGCGCTTGCAGGGCGCAGCGGTGGAACAGCGGCTGAACCAGGCGCTGGCCTGCCCGCGGGTGGTGTTCACCAGCCCGGCGGCGGTGGCGGCTGCAGCGGCGTGGGTGGATCTGCCCGCCGCGCAGCGCGGCCCGTGGCTGACCGTCGGCGAGGGCACCGCACGCGCACTGCAGGCCGTGGGCGTGGCCGACGTGCAGGCACCGCAGCGGATGGACAGCGAAGGCCTGCTGGGCCTGCCCGCCCTGGACAACGTGCAGGGGCTGCAGATCGGCCTGGTGACCGCCCCCGGCGGACGCGGGCTGATTGCCGCCCAGTTGCAGCGGGCCGGCGCGCAGATCCTGCGTTCGGATGTATACGAACGCGTGCCGGTGCGCCTGCCACGCCGTACCTTGTCGCGCCTGGCCCAATCGGCGACACCCTGGCTGCTGGCCGTCAGCAGTGGCGAGGCGTTGCAGCGCTTCTGGCAGCAGTTGTCGCCGCCCTGGCAGCAACGACTGCGCCAGCAGGCGATCGTGCTGGCCGCCAGCGAACGACTGGCCGCGCAGGCGCAGGCGCTGGGCCTGCAGCGCGTGGTGCGCAGCGAGGGCCCTACTGTCGCGCAGATGACCGCTGCCGCACACGCTGCACTCACCGCCCCGGCAGCGAACTGAACAGGCGCCGGGCGCACGCTTGATGCGCTGATCGCCAACGGTGATGCTGTGTGCAACGCCGCCGGCCGGGCCCACCCGGGCGCGCCGCCGACAAGGAAGCCTGATGAACGATACTTCGCCCCCCGCCGCCCCCCGTTCCCCTGCCCGATGGCTGCTGGCCAGCGCCGTGGTGGTGGGCCTGGCGGCTGCCGGCTACGGCGCCTGGTACTTCTGGCAGCACCAGCAGCACGAACAGCAGGCGCAGGCGCAGACGGCCGCCGTGCAGCTGCAGGGCCTGGAAGCAGCGGTGGAGGCCCTGCGCCGCGACCAGCGCGCCAGCAGCCAGCGCCTGCAGGATGCGGCGGCCACCAACCGCGTGCTGCGCGACGAGATGCTGGGCCTGTCCCAGCGCAGCGCGCTGCTGGAAGAAAACCTGGCCAAGCTGACCGAGAGCGCCAACCTGGGCCGCCAGGCGGTGCAGCGCGACGAGGCCGAACTGCTGCTGACCCAGGCCGCCCAGCGCCTGGCCTTCGCCGACGATGTGGATGGTGCGCGCCGCCTGTACGGCCTGGCCGCCACCGCACTGGCAGAACTGCCCGACAGCGATGGCCTGAACCTGCGCCAGGCGCTGGTGCAGGAACGCGAAGCGCTGGATGCACTGGGCGATGGCCCGCGCGTGCTGGCCCTGCAGCGCTTGGATGCCGTCTCGCAGGCGTTGCAGCGCCTGCCTTCGCAGGTGCAGACCACATCGCCCGTGGTGCCGGTCGCGCGGCCCTGGTGGCAGGCGGCTATCGCGGCCTTCGTGGATATCACCCCCAGCCGCCTGCAGGGGCCGCTGACCGCCGGCGAACGTGCCAGCGCCGAACAGGCACTGGAACTGGAACTGACCCTGGCCCGTGCTGCCATTGAACGCGGTGATGGCCGCGGCCGCGATGCCGCGCTGGCCCGTGTGGACCAGTGGGCGCAGCGCCGCTGGCCGGATTCACCAGCCCTGCGCGCGCAACGTGCTGAACTGCAGGCCCTGCGCCAACTGCCGCTACAGGCCGATGGCAACGTACTTGGCAGCACGCTGCGGCAGCTGCGCACCCAGACCGACCGGAGGTAAGACCGTATGAAGCCCGTGCAATCCCTGGTCGTGCTGTTGCTGGCCGTGGCCATCGGCATCGTCGCCGCGCAATGGCTGGGCGCCGAAGACCTGAACCGCTATGGCGAGGTGATCCTGCGCCATGGTGGCTACGACTACCACAGCAACCTGCCCAAGGTGGCGCTGCTGGCCGTCATCGCCGTGCTGGTGCTGTGGCTGCTGTGGAGCCTGATTGCCGCACCGTTCCGTGCCTGGGGCCGCTACCGCCGCAAGCAGGGCCGGGTGCGCCTGATCGATGGCCTGCAGGCCTATGAGCACGGCCAGTGGCAGCGTGCGGAAAAACTGCTGGACGGTGCCGCGCAGGATTCGGAAGTGACGGCGATCGCGCTGGCCAACGCGGTGCGCAGCGCGCAGGCGCGGGCCGACGGCGCGGGCGGTGAAACGCTGCTGCAGCGGCTGGGCGAGCGTGATGCCACGCTGCATGCGTTGCTGCGCGCCGAGCAGCTGCTGGCCCGCGATCTGCCGGTGGATGCGATCAACGCGCTGGACGTGGCGGCCATCCAGCCGCTGCCGCCGCGCGGCCTGTGGCTGCGCACCGAAGCGCTGGCCCGCGCCGGCCGTGCCCACGAGGCTTATGGCCAGCTGGGCGCGCTGCGCCAGAGCAAGGTGCTGCCCAGCGAGGCCGCCAGCGAACTGGAAGCCCGGCTTGCCGCGCAGGCGCTGCTGGAAGCGGGCGATGTGAACGCGCTGGCCGCGCAGTGGGAAGCCACGCCCAAGGCGCTGCGGCCGACGCCCGATGTGGTGGGTGCCTATGCCACCCGCGCGGTGGCGCTGGAATGGGACGAACCAGCCCTGCTGGCGCTGGAACAGGCACTGGACCAGCGCTGGGACGACGAACTGGTGGCGTTGTACGGCCGCCTGCCGGTAGACCGCCTGGCCACCCGCCAGGCCAACCTGCAGCGCTGGCGCAACGTGCATGCCGATTCAGCGGCGCTGCGTCTGGCCCAGGGCCGGGTGGCACTGGCGCAGCAGGATTGGGCGGCGGCGGAAACCTTCCTGCACGAGGCCGTTGCCGCCGGCGCGGGTGCGCCGGCGTGGGAAGCACTGGGTGAAGCCTTTGCCCAGCGTGGCGAACCTGCACTGGCCGCGCAGTGCCTGGCCAATGCGCTGCGCCTGCAGCGTGGCGAGGACAGCGTGGCGCTGGTGCATGCGGCCGATGCCGTGCCGCGCAGCACGGTGGAAGACCTGCCTACTGCCGCGCAGCCGCCGGTGTATGACGCCAATGAGGTGCGCGACGAGTTCGGCAACCCGCGGGTGCCGTGAGCATGGCCGAGGTGTGCCGACCAACGGTCGGCACCCACCGGAGCAGCAACGAAAACGCCGCCCGATGGGCGGCGTTTTTTTGTTGATCTGGTAGTCGCCAACCTTGGTCGGCGCTCGGACCTCATCCGAGCGGTGACACTGCACGGCCGACCAAGGTCGGCATCTACCAAAGCACTCCCGGCGATGACGCTGCACGGCCGAACCGAATCATTTCTGGTAGTCGCCAACCTTGGTTGGCGCTCGGGATTGCCGGCCAGCGGCCGGCACTACCTTTCTGATCAGCGTTCGACGATCGCCACCACGCCCATGCCGCCGGCGGTGCAGATCGACACCAGCGCGCGGCCGCCGCCACGTTCGGCCAGCTGCTTGGCTGCGGTGGCGATCACGCGGGCGCCGGTGGCGGCGAACGGGTGGCCGGTGGCCAGCGACGAACCCAGCAGGTTGATCTTGTCCGGGTCGATGCGGCCCATCGGTGCATCCAGGCCCAGGCGGTTGCGGCAGTAATCCTCGCTCTCCCAGGCGCGCAGGGTGCACAGCACCTGGGCGGCGAAGGCTTCATGGATTTCGTAGATGTCGAAATCCTGCAGGGTCAGGCCATTGCGCTTCAGCATTTCCGGCACGGCCACGGTCGGCGCCATCAGCAGGCCTTCGCCGTGCACGAAATCCACCGCCGACACGTGCGCATCGCGCAGGTAGGCCTGCGGCTCGTGGCCGTGCGCGCGTGCCCACTCTTCGCTGGCCAGCAGCACGGCCGCGGCGCCGTCGGTGAGCGGGGTGGAATTGGCCGCCGTGAGCGTGCCACGGCCGGACACCTTGTCGAATGCCGGCTTCAGCGTGGCCAGCTTTTCCAGCGAGGTATCGGCGCGCAGGATGTTGTCGCGCTCCACGCCGCGGAACGGTGCGATCAGGTCATTGAAGAAGCCGCGCTCATAGGCGGCGGCGAGCTTCTTGTGCGACGAGACGGCCCACTCGTCCTGCGAATCGCGCGAGATGTTCCATTCCTTGGCCATGTCCTCGCAGTGGTCGCCCATGCTCTTGCCGGTGCGCGGCTCGGCCACGCCGGGGAACTCGGGCTTCAGCTCGGAGAACTTGAACCCCGAGGTGAGGGCACGGATCTTGTCGCCGGTGGTCTTGGCCCGGTTGGCGGCCAGCAGGCGCGCGCGCAGCTTCTTGCCGTAGACGATCGGCACGTCGGAGGTGGTATCGGAACCGCCACCGATGCCCGATTCGATCTGCCCCAGGGCGATCTTGTTGGCGACGGTGATGATGCTGTCCAGCGAGGTGCCGCAGGCGCGCTGCAGGGTGATCCCCGGGGTCAAAGGCGACAGACCCGAGGACAGGGTCGCCTCGCGGCCCAGGTTCCAGTCGCTGGAGTGCTTGATGACCGCACCCATGGCCACTTCACCCAGCTGCTGGCCATGCAGGCCGAACCGTTCGACCAACGCGCCCAGCGTACGTACCGACATGCCGAGGTTGCCGACATCCGAATACGCGGTGTTCTGGCGGCAGAACGGAATGCGGACGCCACCGAGGATGGCGACGGGACGAGCGTTGGGCATGGAGATACCTGGCATGGATGAGGGTGTCTGCAACATGGCCTGCACGGCAGAGCAGGCATAATGGGGCCAAGTGTAGCTGCCGCCCTGTGATGGGCCAACCGTGGAACCATGAGCAAACCCGACCCCGCGATGAACGCCCTTGGCGTGCTGGCCCTGGAACTGGCCGGCGGAGAAATTCCTGGCCAGGCGGTCCTCAGTGCCGAACAGGCAGGCGAACTGGCCGAACGTGTCGGCCGCGATCTTTCCAAGCTGGTGCCGCAGGTGGCCGAGCTGGACCTGGTCTTCGCCGCCGCCCATTTCGATCCGGCCGAAGTACTGCGCCCGGGCTGGCCGATCCACCGCCGCCTGGAAGAACTGCAGATGCGTGCGCCCGGCCGCAACCAGGGCCCGCGCCTGCTGGCCTTCGGCGCCGATGCGCAGGGCGATGTGCCGCTGCCGTTCCAGGCCGATGCCACCCTGGTGGGCGGTGGCCTGCGCGTGGTGCCGTTCCTGCTGACCGGTACCGATGCGGCCACCATTGCCGCAGTGGCCGATGCACTGGAAGAAACGCTGCTGGCCAATGGCATGGCCCACGCCGATACCGCGCTGATGGCGCAGAAGGGCTTCGGTGCCCGGGTTGAGCACGCGCGCTATTTCACGGTGAACGACCTGGCCGCGATGATGTCGATGCAGTACGACAACCAGGGCCTGGCTGCACTGTGGCCGCTGATCGAAACGGCGATCCTGGCCCCGGGCGAAGAAGAGTGGCTGGACGCCACGCCGGAACCGCTGCTGCGCTATGTGCAGGGCGAGGCCCGCATGGCGCTGTTCGACCCGGCCGGCTGGTGCGCGTACTACAACCATGCCAAGGGCGATTGTGATCGCCTGCAGGGCATCTACGAGCAGTTCCTGATGCGCCAGCGGCAGATGGCCGCGGTGCTGGAAGCGCACGGCGTGCCGGTGCTGTTCGTGCACTGCGAGGCCGGCCAGGACGCGCGCGCGCTGCTGGCGCGCTGATCTTCGTGGGATACCTCCCGCCGGGTGTGGACCGGCGCAACCGTGCGCGGGCGCGGCCGGGCGCAACATACAGGAGTTCGTGCGATGACCGTTTCTGCGTGCCGACGTGCCGTTTGCCTGCTCGGACTGGCCCTGACCGGGCTGGTCCAGGCCAGCGCCCCGGTGCGCACGGGTGATGACAATCTACCGCTGGAGTACACCAGCGTGGCAGCGTTCGCTGAGAAGCTGCCGCAGCGCAAGGACATCGAACGGCTGCAGGCGCAGACGCCGGCCGGCATGGTCGTGCTGCAGACGAGCAGGGAAACGGTGGAGAACGACCCCGACTACACCGCCACTACCTGGGTGTTGTTCACCGCGCCACATCCGTTGGCGCCCTCGGTGGTGCGCATGCGCACGGCGATCGGCTGGGATCGCGAACATCCGTTTCGTCGCACCCGGAAGATAGCCACGCTCTGCGAGGGCAGCACGGCCGCCTGCGATGCAGTGGCGGTGCAGGCCAGGAAGTTGGCCGCGGCGCCGTTGTAAGGCGACCGGATGCAATCCGCCTGGCCTGGCCTGGCGACACCGCAATGAGAAACGCCGGCTTTCGCCGGCGTTTGTGCTTTCTTACGGGGCCTTCTGGATGACCGCGCAGGCCAGGCGCGCGCCGGCGTTGCCGGTCGGCTGGGTCTTGTAGTCGTCGGCGTCGGCGTGGACGATCAGGCCGCGGCCGATGATGTCGAAGTCATCACCCTTGCCGATGTTGACGTTGCTGGACACCGGGCCATCGATGGTGGCCACGCCCTTGTCGTCGGCCTTGATGTTGGGCATGTCGCCGCCGTGGTGCGGATCGGCCGCCACGCTGCCGTGGTCCTGCTTGCCCGGGTTGAAGTGGCCGCCGGCGCTCATGCCATCCGGCGCGCTGCAGTCACCCTTTTCATGGATGTGGAAGCCGTGCTCGCTGCCCGGCTTCAGACCGCTGATCTGGCCGCTGACGTGCACCTTGCCATCGACCACCTTGAAGGTGACGCTGCCCTTGGTTTCATTGCCCTGGGTCGGTGCCAGTTCTGCGCTGGCCGTGGCATCGGTGGTGGCGGCAGCGGCCGCGTCGGCAGCCGGGGCACTGGCCGGATCGGCCGGTGCCGCCGAACCTTCGGCCGGGGTGGTGGCCGGTGCTTCGGCTTCCGGCGTGGCCGGCTGGCTGCAGGCCGCCAGGCCCAGGGCGGCGATGGCCGCGAACAGCGAAGTGTGGATCAGACGCATGTGAATCTCCTTGGTGAGGGTGCCGGCGGGCGATCAGCGGGTAACCCGGATCACGCCGCAGGCAATGCGGACACCGGCATTGCCGGCGGGCTGGCTGCGATAGTCATCGGCGTTGGCATGCACGACCAGTGCACGACCGGCGATATCGGTGGCGGCACCTCCGCCCAGGGTAACGCCCTTCAGGTGCACATCGATGTTGGCGCGGCCCTGTGCATCGGCCTGCAGGTTGTCGATGTCGCCCAGATGATGCTTGCCACTGCCGGCGCGACCATGCGCGGTGCCACCGGGGTTGAAGTGATTGCCCGCGCTGCTGGCATCGACCGCACTGCAGTCGCCGCGTTCATGGATATGGAAGCCGGCCTGCTGCATCGGCTGCAACCCACCGATCAGCCCGGTCAGGTGCACGCCGCCACTTTCCGGCTTCAACACCAGGCGACCGCTGACGATGCTGGCCGAGGCCGGCGCCAGGTTCGCTTCAGCCTGCTGCGCGGTGCTGATCACGTTCGGCGGCGGCGGTGTGGGCTGCGGCTTCTTCGGCGCGCTGCCACAGGCAGACAGCAGCACGGCGGCGGACAGCGGCAGAACGGCATGTGAGAGACGCATCGAAGACTCCTTGCAGGTAACACTAAGCATTGCATCGTCCATGAACGATCAACGGTTCGGCAAGCGGGCGCGAGCAGGGTGTGCAGATTCCGTTCAATGGCTGCCGCGGCGGCGGCCGGCACCCAGCTTGCGGGTGAGCGTATTGCGGCCCAGCCCCAGGCGTGCGGCGGCCTCGGCACGGCGCCCGTGGGTGATCTGCAGGGCGGCCTCCAGCAGGGCGTGGTCCACCCGATCGCGCACCTGCGCATGCAGGCCTTCGGCCCCTTCCAGCAACTGCCGGCGCGCCCATTCGGACAGCAGGGTTTCCCACTGGCCCGGATCGGCACCCGCCGCGTGGCCACTGCCGCGTCGCTGGCGGGTGCGGTTCAACGCGGTGTCCACGTCGGCCACGCCGATGGTCTCGGCGGCGGCGAGTGCGGCCATGCGCCAACAGACGTTCTCCAGTTCACGCACGTTGCCCGGCCAGTCGTGTTCGCGCAGCGCCTGCAGGGCGGCGGCGGTCAGCCGCTTCGGCGGCGTGTCCAGCTTGTAGGCGGCAGCGGCCAGGAAGGTGCTGGCCAGCTGCGCGATGTCTTCGCGGCGCTCGCGCAGCGGCGGCAGCTGCAGGCGCACCACATCCAAACGGTGCAGCAGATCGGCGCGGAACTTGCCCTGCACGACCAGCCCTTCCAGATCCTGGTGGGTGGCGGCGACCACGCGAACGTCGACATGGATCAGCTCACGACCACCGACCCGGAAGAACTCGCCCTGGGCCAGCACACGCAGCAAGCGAGTCTGCAGTGGCAGTGGCATGTCGCCGATTTCGTCCAGGAACAGGGTGCCGCCATTGGCCTGTTCGAAGCGGCCGATATGGCGGCGCTGCGCGCCGGTAAAGGCGCCGGCTTCGTGGCCGAACAATTCGCTTTCCAGCAGCTCGGCCGGGATGGCAGCGGTGTTGAGGGCCACGAACGGACCCTGCGCGCGCGGCGATTCACGGTGCAGCGCGTTGGCCACCAGTTCCTTGCCGGTGCCGGTTTCGCCGGTGATCAGCACCGCCAGCGGCGCCTGCGCCAGGCGGCCGATGGCACGGAACAGCGCGCGCATGGGCGGGGTGTCACCCACCAGCTGCGGCGGCTGGTCGCTGGTCGTTTCAGCCACCGGCGTTGGCGCGGCCAGGGCCGGGGCCACCGCCGGCAGCACACGCTGGGCCAGCGCCACCGCATCGTCCAGGTCAAAGGGCTTGGACAGGAATTCGTGGGCGCCGCCGCGGAACGCACCGGCGGTGCTGGCCACATCGGTGTAGGCCGACATCACCACCACCGGCAGCTGCGGCAACGCGGCCTTCAGCTTGTCCAGCAACACCAGGCCATCGTCGCCGGGCATGCGTACATCGGTGAACAGCAGCGCCGGTGGCGGGTTCTCGGCCAGTGCCTTCAGTGCCGGTGCCGCGCTGTCGAAATCATCGACCTGGTAGCCGGCTTCGCGCAGCGCGGTACACAGCACGAAGCGCACGGCGCGGTCATCGTCGACCACCCAGATGCGCTGCGCAGAGAGAGAGACGTCAGACATCGCGCGGGGCCTCCTCGGCCGGGGCGGTGCCGTTGCCGATCGGCAGCAGCAGAGTAAACACGGTATGGCCGGGGCGCGAGCGGTAGGTCAGCGTGCCGCGATGCTCGCGCGTGACCTGCTGCGCCAGCGCCAGGCCCAGGCCGGTGCCTTCGGCGCGGCCGCTGACCAGCGGCAGGAACAGGTGCTCGGCCAGTTCTTCGGGCACGCCGCGACCGTCGTCGGCAATTTCCAGGCGCAGCGCCAGCGTGTGCAGCTGTTCGGCAATGCGCACGCCGTGTTCAACGCGCGTGCGCAGGGTAATGACCCCGGCGCCGGCCTGGATGGCGTTGCGCACCAGGTTCCACACGGCCTGGGTGAGGCGGTCGGCGTCGCCGGCGAATTCGGGAATGCTGGGGTCGTAGTCGCGCTGCAGGCGCACCGCCCAGCCGGCTTCGCTTTCTGCCAGGCGCAGCACGCGCTCAAGCGAAGCGTGGATGTTCAGCGGGGCGTGCGGCGCGGCCGGTGCCGGCGACAGCAGCTGGTCGAGCAGGCCGTTGAGGCGTTCGATTTCCGAGCCGATCAGTTCGATCAGTTCGCGCTCGCTGGCGTCGCGCTGGGACGCGCGGCGCGCCAGCAGCTGGGCGGCGCCCTTCAACCCGGCCAGCGGATTGCGCAGTTCGTGGGCCAGGCCTTTCAAGGCGGCGCTGAGCGCGCTGGGCAGGGCCTGGGTCGGGTCCAGGCCGGGGAATTCATCCACCGGGTGCGCTTCGAGCAGCCAGCCACCATCGTCGCGGCGGCTCATCCAGCCTTCGGCGAAGCGTGCGCCTTCCCCCGGCACCGCCAGTGCCAGCCGGTTCAGGCGCAGGCTGTCGCGCTCGTCGCGGGCCAGGAAATGGGCCAGTGCCTCGCCCTGCACTTCCAGCGCGGCCAGCGGCTGGCCCAGCAGGCGGCGCACGCTGACGCCCAGCCAGCGGGCGAAGGCGGGGTTGCAGCCGATGATGCGGCCATCGGCCCCGGCCCAGGCCAGCGGCGTGCCGAGGGCATCAAGGGACGGCGGGGGCGAGGGGTCGGACATTGCACCAATGTAGTGCAAAACGAGGTGTGGGGGTCAGAGCCCTTTTCTGCGAAAAGGGATCTGACCCCATGCGCGGTGAGGTCCGGGGTCGGACCCCTTTCCGCAGGAAAGGGATCTGACCCCTGCCGCAGGTCGAGCAAGCTCGACCACTACCGGGTGCGTGGCCGGGTTACAGCTTCATGTTCAGGCCAACGAAGACGCTGCGGCCAGGTGCGGGCGAGAACATCGGGCGGGCGCTGTCCCAGAAGAAGCTGTCGTACCAGGCGTAGGCATAGTCGCGGCCAGTGACGTTCTTCAGCTGCAGGTCCACGCTCCAGCGCGGGTTGATCTGGTACGCGGCGCTGAGGTCGAGCACGGCGAAGCTCCCGAACTTGCCGGCCTCGTTGCGCTCTTCCAGGTAGTAGTCGCCCTGCGCGCGGGCCTGCAGGCCGAGGCGCAGCGCGTTGCTGGCGCGGTAGTCCACGCCCAGGTTGCTGATATGGCGCGGAGTGGCCGCCACTTCCCTGCCCTGCAGCGAAATGCCGGCATCGCGGTCGTCGCGGGTGATCTTCGCTTCCTGATAGGCGTGCGAGGCCCACACCGTCCAGTCATCGCCCAGCTGCAGGCTCAGCTGCGCATCCACGCCGCGGCGGCGGGTCTTGCCCAGAGTGACCGTGGTGCCGGTGGCCGGCATGTTGGACACCTCGTTTTCCGCATCCTGCTGCCACACTGCCAGACGCGCCTGGCTGCCGGCGAACGGCTCGAACTTCAGGCCCAGCTCCATGCCAGTGTTGGTGGACGGCTGCATCGGCGCCTGGCCGGGGGTGAGATAGGCCGGTGCGGTGGACCCGGTGAGCACCTGGAAGGTGCGGCCCCAGTTGGCGTACACGTGCGTGTTGGCACTCAGGCTGTGGATCACGCTCAGCTTGGGCTGGCCGATCGTGCCGTAATCCTGCAGGCGCCCGCTGACGCCGTTCATCAGGTGCGTGCTGCCACTGAAACGGTCGATACGGTAGGCCGGCACGATCTTCCACGCCTCGGCGGGCTGGTAGATGGCCTGCACGTAGGCGCCCCAGTTGTCGAAGCTGTGGCGATCGTTGTTCTGCACCCGCGCCGGCGCCACGCTGAAGTCGGTGGGTTCGGCGTAGCTGTAGCGCTCGCGGATGTAGCCGTTGTCCTGCTGTTCGTAGTTCAGGCCACCTTCGACGGTGAGGACGGGCGCGGCCTGCCAGGTGAGCGTGCTGATCAGGCCGGCCTGGCGCTCATCCCACACCCGGCGCTGGCGCGGCAGGTTGCCGGTGGGCAGGTCGCTGAAGGTGACGCGGCGGTCGTCTTCGTAGCGGTTGTAGTACAGGCGGGTGCCAAAGCTGAGCGCATCGCTGAGCGCCAGGTCCAAGTGCGCGGCGATCTGCCGCATGTCACGGTCATCGCCATCGTTGCCGTTGCGCAGGTCGCTGCCACGACGGTGTGTGCGCAGTTCGTCGGCCGTCATGAAGCCGGGTTCGTCCGCTTCGTGGTGGTAGGTGCGCGCGGTCAGGCCCACGCGCAGGCCGTCGTCCAGTGAGCCGTAGAACCATTTGCCGCCCAGCGAATACTTCTTCGAGGTGTCGTGGTCGCGGTAGCCATCGCTGGCCTGAGTGCCGACGAAGTAGTTCTGCGCGAAGCCGTTCGCTTCACGGCCCACCGCCAGCTGCGCATCGCGGGTGTTGTAACTGCCGTAGGCCAGCCGCGCATCGGTGTAGTTACCGCCCTGGCGCGTACCGAAGTTCACGTTGCCGCCGATGTTGTGCAGGCCGTAGCGCGGGTCGTTGGTTCCGCGCACCACTTCGATGTAGCTGATTTCCAGCGGGAACAGCATGTCGATGAAGCGCTGGTTGCCGCTGTTGACGTTGCTGGGAATGCCGTCGATCAGGGTCTTGATGGCATTGAGGTAGCCCTCGCCGTTGAAGGCGCGGAAGCTGACCTTGCCCGATTCGGCGCCCTGCCGGGTTTCGGTGAGCTGGATGCCGGGCATCTGCCCCAGCAGTTCCCAGCTGTGCGAGACGTTGCGGTCTTCGATCTGGTCTGCGCCCAGCACGTCCACCGAGGTCAGCACCTGGTGGGCGCTGAGCTGTCCTTCGCTGTGCTGGTGCACGTCGACCTTGCCCAAGGTGAGCGCGGCGTCGGCCGATTGCGCGAAGGCATCCGGGGCGAAGGGGGCGGCCGCGAGGGCAGCGACCAGGGTGGGGGTCTTCATGGGGGTGGAAGGGTGCGGGCAAAATGTAATTCTATAACATTTCGTCCACACTCTTTGTGGAGTCGAGCATGGCTCGACTCTACGGGGATGCCAGTCGAGCTTGGCTCGACTCTACGGAGATGCCAGTCGAGCATGGCTCGACTCTACGGAGATGCCAGTCGAGCATGGCTCGACTCTACGGAGATGCCAGTCGAGCATGGCTCGACTCTACAAGGGCGGGTGGCTTACACCGGGTAGCCGGTGGCTTCGCGGGCCTTTTTCCAGGCGCTTTCGAATTCGCGGGCGCTGATTTCGTCGTCTTCGTCGAAATCCAGGAACGAGACGGGCTGGTCGGCCAGCACGAAGCGGTCGTCGCTGTGGCCGTGCTCGTCGGCCCAGACCAGCTTGGTGCCGTAGATTTCCACCTGGCGCACGATCTTCTCGCCGCGGGCTTCCATCAGCACGTTGCCCTTGCCCAGGCCCGATTCGGCCCAGTGCTTGTAGTACTTCTTGGCGGTGCTGTTCTTGATGTTCTTCATTGCTGCGGCCGGATAGTTCGGAATGGCGCCATTATCAGGCATCCGGGGTCAGAGCCCTTGCCGGCGCCAAGGGATCCGACCCCGGCCGGGTCAGTTCGGCAGGGCGGCGCCCTTCGGCCACAGCAGCCAGATGCGGCCCTGCTGCTTCATGTCGCCGGCCAGCTTGCCGGCGGCGTCGCCGCTGCCCCAGTACAGGTCGGCACGCACTTCGCCGGCAATCGCGCCTCCGGTGTCCTGAGCGGCCACCGGCCGCACCACCGGGCTGCCATCCGGACGCGTGGTGGACAGCCACAGCAGGCTGCCCAGCGGCACCACGCTGCGGTCGACCGCCACGCTGTAGCCGGCGGTGAGCGGTACGTTGAGCGAGCCGCGCGGGCCTTCCGCGCTGTCGGGGTTGCGCACGAAGAACACGTAGCTGGGGTTGCTGCGCAACAGCTCCGGCACGCGCGCCGGGTGCAACTTCGCCCAGGCGCGGATCGCGTCCATGGTGACGTCTTCCTTCTTCAGCTCGCCCTGGTCCACCAGCCAGCGGCCGATGGCGCGGTAGGGGTGGCCGTTCTGTTCGGCATAGGCCAGCCGCACCTGGCTGCCATCGGCCAGGCGCACCCGGCCCGAGCCCTGGATCTGCAGTAGTTGCAGGTCCATCGGGTCGGTCAGCCAGGCCAGCACCGGGGCCTTGGCGCCCTTGGCCGCGATGGTGCCGGCATCGTCGTAGGGCTTGAGCACCTTGCCGTCCAGCCGGCCGCGCAGACGCTTGCCCTTCAGTTCCGGGTACAGGCTGTCCAGCTGCACCACGATCAGATCGTCGGGCGTGCCATACACCGGCACCGTGGCGCTGGCCGTGCGGGTCAGGCTGCCGGAGTAGATGGGTTCGTAGTAGCCGGTGATCAGGCCCTGTTCGCGATGCCCGCCGGCGCGCAGTGCATAGACCTGCAGATCGCGCTGCAGGAAGGCGCGGATGGCGGCCGGGTCCTTGTCGGACACCGTGGCTGCGGTCGTGCAGGGCTGGGCCCAGACCGCATCGTTCTTCAGGCGGCTGCAGCTGCTGCGCCAGGCGCTGAAGCCAGCCAGCAGGTCGGCATCGGAAACGACCGGCAATGCATTCCAGTCGGCCTTGGCGTAGGTGGCGGCAGCCGGAGGGGCGGCCGGTGCGCCCGGGCCGGTGCCGGTGGTGGCACAGCCAGCAAGCAGGGCAACGGCCAGGAAGGTGAGGAGCGCGCGCGGTGACGACGTGACAGTGATCATCGTCGCAATGTAGTGGGGCCGACGGTGGCCCGGCAACCTTGCGCAGGGGTAGCGCCGGGCCACGCCCGGCGGGTGATCAGGCTACGGTGTCTGCAGCAGCAGCGAATGCAGGATGCGCGCGTCTTCGGCGTCCAGCGTCTTCGGCAGATCGTCACTGCCGCGGAAACGGCGATGGAACGCGGCAACGGCGGCCTCGCGATCATCCAGCGGGTAACCAAACCGCGCCATGGCATTCCACGCATCGAAACCTTCCGGTGCGGGGCCATCGCTGGCGCGCGGCCACACGCCGAAACCGGCGGCGGCCAGCTGCTGCCACGGGAAGAAACGGCTGGGATCGGCCTTGCGCGTGGGTGCCAGATCGGCGTGGCCGATCACCTGCCGCGGCGGAATATTCAGGCGCGTGGTGAGATCACGCAGCAGGACGATGAGCGCGTCGATCTGCGCCGCGGTGAATGGCGTATGCCCGTTGTTGTCCAGCTCGATGCCGATCGACGTGGAATTCAGATCGGTGAGCGTGCCCCAGCGGCCGGCGCCGGCATGCCAGGCACGGCGTGCATCGGCCACCAGCTGGTAGCGATGGCCATCGGCGCCGATCAGGTAGTGCGCACTGACCGGGCCGCCGCTGTTGCCGGTGCGCAGCGTGTGCAGGCTCTGCTGCACCGATTCCTGGTCGGTGTGGTGGATGACGATGGCCACCGGGCCACGCGCATTCTGGTTGGGTGATGGCACCCACGTGGCCAGCGGGTTGCGGACATCCTGCGGCGTGGACGCGCAGGCGGCCAGCAGCAGGCAGGCCGAAAGCAGGAGGGACGTGCGGATCGGGTGCATGCCCTGATTGTGCGCGATCAGGCGCGACGATGCATGCCCATGGAGGAGATCCACGCCATGGATGGATGTGCTGTGGCGGGCGACCTTCGCAGGCCGCCCGCCGTTGCATCAGGCCTCGTAGGCCGATTCACCATGCGAGGTGACATCCAGGCCGGTACGCTCGGCCTCTTCGGTCACGCGCAGGCCCACCACCACCTTCACCAGCAGCAGGATGAGCGCGGTCACCACCGCCGACCAGACCACGGTGAGGCCAACGCTGACCACCTGCACCCAGACCTGGTGGCCGATATCCAGATCGGCCTTGGTGCCGCCCAGCGACTGCGCGCTGAACACACCGGTGAGGATGGCGCCGACGATGCCGCCCACGCCATGCACACCGAACACATCGGCGGTGTCGTCCACCTTCAGCAGGCGCTTCAGGCCGGTGACGCCCCACACGCAGACCACGCCCGCGACGAAACCAATCACGATCGCGCCCAGCGGGCCAACGGTGCCGCACGCCGGGGTGATGCCGACCAGACCGGCTACCGCACCCGACGCTGCACCCAGTGCCGACGGCTTGCCCTTGGTGATGGCTTCCACCAGGGTCCAGCCCAGCACCGCAGCGGCGGTGGCCAGCACGGTGTTGAGGAAGGCCAGCGAGGCGACGGTGTCGGCGGCCGCAGCGGAACCGGCGTTGAAGCCGAACCAACCCACCCACAGCAGCATCGCGCCGATATAGGTGAACGGCACGTTGTGCGGCTTCAGTGTGGTCTGACCGTAGCCCAGGCGCTTGCCCAGGAACCACGCGCCGACCAGGCCAGCTACACCGGCGTTGATGTGAACCACGGTGCCACCGGCGAAATCGATCGCGCCCATCTCACCCAGGTAGCCGCCACCCCAGACGATGTGCGCCATCGGGATGTAGCTGAGGGTGAACCACAGTGCCGAGAACAGCAGCACCGCGCGGAACTTGATGCGTTCGGCGAAGGCGCCGACGATCAGTGCGGTGGTGATGCCGGCAAAGGTGGACTGGAAGGCAACGAACAGGTAATCGGGCAGGCCCTTGATGGGCGTGTTGCCGACCGAATCGGGGGTGAAGCCCTTCAGGAAGGCAAATTCGGTGAACGAACCGAAGAACGGATTGCCGGCGCTGAACACCGCGCTGTAGCCGTAAGCCACCCACAGCAGCAGCACCAGCGAAAACACCACCAGGATCTGGCTGAGCACCGACAGCACGTTCTTCGAACGCACCAGGCCGCCGTAGAACAGGGCCAGGCCCGGCACCACCATCAGCAGCACCAGCAGGGTGGAAGTGAGCATCCAGGCCACATCGCCGTGGTCGAACGTCGGCGCAGCCGCTTCAACGGCCACCGGTGCGGCCGCAGCCGGGGCCTGCAGCGGTTCAACGGCCACGGTTTCATTGGCCAGCGGGGTAACCTGGGCCTGGGCATGGGCAGCGCCCGGCCAGACGCCAGCGGCCAGTGCGCTGAGCAGCATCAACAGGCACACCAGATGGAACCGGGCTTGCCACCCGGCGAGAAGGCGCATCTTCATGGGGGAATCTCCGGAAGGGGGCTTACAGCGCGTCGGCGCCGATTTCGCCGGTGCGGATACGGATGACCTGCTCGACGGCGGTGACGAAGATCTTGCCGTCGCCGATCTTGCCGGTGCCTGCCGAATTCTGGATCGCTTCGATCACCGCTTCGGCACGCTCGTCGGTGACCACGGTTTCGATCTTGATCTTGGGCAGGAAATCGACGACGTACTCGGCGCCACGGTACAGCTCGGTATGGCCCTTCTGGCGGCCGAAGCCTTTCACTTCGGTCACGGTGATGCCCGACACGCCAGCGTCGGAAAGGGCCTCGCGGACCTCGTCGAGCTTGAACGGTCGGATGATGGCGGAGATCAGTTTCATGCGCATGTCCCGATGGTGGATGGGGCCACGGCGCGGTTGCGCGGTGGCATCAGGCAACCACGGGCCATCGATGCGATGGCCGTGGCTGTTGCACCGGACACGAACGGGGCCGGGACGGCCGTGCCTCTCTCCTTGCACGGCCGACGCGGGAGGGAGGGCGGCCCATGTCGCGTGTCCGGTCTCTCTTGCCCCTGGATCAGCGGACTGACAGTCCGCTCTACCAGAACGGACCAACAGTCCGCTCTACCAAGGCGGGCACAGGGCCCGCCATGCGGCTCCCCAGCCGCAAAGATCGGAGGCGATGGCGACGGGTGGGAGGGGTACCCGCCGCCATCGCCGCCCAATCAGTTGGCGTAGTACATCTGGTATTCCAGCGGGTGGGTGGCCGCGCGGAACTTGGTCACTTCCTGCATCTTCAGCGCGATGTAGCCGTCGATGAAGTCATCGCTCATCACGCCGCCGGCCTTCAGGAACTCGCGGTCCTTGTCCAGCGCTTCCAGGGCCTGGTCCAGCGAGGAGCAGACCTGCGGGATCAGCTTCTCTTCTTCCGGCGGCAGGTCGTACAGATCCTTGTCGCTCGGTGCGCCCGGGTCGATCTGGTTCTTGATGCCGTCCAGGCCGGCCATCATCAGCGCGGTGAAGGTCAGGTAGCCCGACTGGATCGGATCGGGGAAGCGCATTTCAATGCGGCGCGCCTTCGGGTTGGACACCCACGGAATGCGGCACGAGGCCGAACGGTTGCGGGCCGAGTAGGCCAGCATGACCGGGGCTTCGAAGCCCGGCACCAGGCGCTTGTAGCTGTTGGTGCCCGAGTTGGCGAAGGCGTTGATGGCCTTGGCGTGCTTGAAGATGCCGCCGATGTACCACAGCGCCAGCTGGCTCAGGCCGCCGTAGCCGTCGCCGGAGAACAGGTTGGTGCCGCCCTTGGACAGCGACTGGTGCACGTGCATGCCGCTGCCGTTGTCGCCGACGATCGGCTTGGGCATGAAGGTGACGGTCTTGCCGTTACGGTGCGCCACGTTCTTGATGACGTACTTCATGCGCAGCAGTTCGTCGGCCTTCTGCACCAGGGTGCTGAACTTGGTGCCGATTTCGCACTGGCCAGCGGTCGCCACTTCGTGGTGCTGCACTTCCACTTCAATGCCGACCTGTTCCAGCGTCTTGCACATTTCGGCGCGCAGGTCGTGCAGCGAATCGGTCGGCGGCACGGGGAAGTAGCCACCCTTCACGCCGGGGCGGTAGCCGCTGTTGGTGCCGTCCATCTTGGCGCCGCTGTTCCAGGCCGCTTCTTCCGAATCCACCTTGAAGAAGGTGTTGCCCATTTCATTGGCAAAACGCACGGCGTCGAAGATGAAGAATTCCGGCTCCGGGCCGAAGAACGCGGTTTCGGCGATGCCCGACGACTTCAGGTAGGCCTCGGCGCGCTTGGCGATGCCGCGCGGGCAGCGGCCGTACGGCTGCATGGTGGCCGGGTCGAGGATGTCGCAGCTGATCACGATGGTCGGATCGGCGTAGAACGGATCGACATAGGCGCTGGCCGGATCCGGCAGCAGGACCATGTCCGATTCGTTGATGCCCTTCCAGCCAGCGATGGAGCTGCCGTCGAACATCTTGCCCTCTTCGAACAGCGACGGCTCGACGATGCTGACCGGGAAGGTGACGTGCTGTTCGACGCCACGCATATCCACGAAACGCAGATCGACGAATTCGATCTGGTTGTCCTTGATCAGCTTCTCAACGTTTTCCACGGACATCGGTACGACCTCGGGTGGGAATGAATGCCTGCTGAGGTAGAGCAATGACCGTGCCAACTTTTTCGTGTACGCAACTGCTTGATTTGCAATGGCACGCCCCAGCGGGGTGCACGACCGCGTGCACCAAAGGGGTGCACAGCGACCCGCGCGCACCCGTTTGGTGCGGCAGGGATGGTCTATTCTCTCGGGCTTGTTCCCGCCACCGAACGTGCCTGCCCTGCCCATGTACGACCTGCTCTCCGCCCTGCTGCTGGGCATTCTCGAAGGCCTGACCGAATTCCTGCCGATCTCCAGCACCGGCCACCTGCTGATCGCCCAGCACTGGCTGGGTCCGCGTTCGGATTTCTTCAACATCATCATCCAGGCCGGCGCTATCGTGGCGGTGGTGCTGGTGTTCCGCCAGCGCCTGTGGCAACTGGCCACCGGGCTGGGCCAGCGCGAGAACCGCGACTACGTGTTCAAGCTGGGCGCCGCGTTCCTGGTGACCGCCGTGGTGGGCCTGCCGGTGCGCATGCTGGGCTGGGAGCTGCCGGAAACGGTCAGCCCGGTGGCCTGGGCGCTGATCATCGGTGGCATCTGGATGCTGCTGGTGGAGGCCTACACCACGCGCCTGCCCGACCGCGACCAGGTGACCTGGACCGTGGCCATCGGGGTGGGCCTGGCGCAGGTGGTGGCCGGCGTGTTCCCCGGCACCTCGCGTTCGGCATCGGCGATCTTCCTGGCCATGCTGCTGGGCCTGAGCCGACGCGCGGCCGCCGCTGAATTCGTCTTCCTGGTGGGCATTCCCACCATGTTCGCCGCCAGCGCCTACGCGTTCCTGGAACTGGCCAAGGAAGGCAAGCTGGCCAGCGAGAACTGGACCGACGTGGGCGTGGCCTTCGTTGCCGCGGTCATCACCGGCTTCGTCGTAGTGAAGTGGCTGCTGGGCTATATCAAGTCGCACCGCTTCACCGCGTTCGCTTTCTATCGCATCGCGCTGGGCGCGGCGCTGCTGCTGTGGTTGCCGTCCGGCAGCTGAACCACGCCGGGGCAGGCCAACCCCCTGCCCGGCCGTGATCCGTTTGCATCCGGGTTCCCAAGGAGATCCACCATGAAGCGCACCGTTACCCTGCTCCTGCCGCTGGCCCTGCTGGCCGCCTGCAGCCAGGCCCCGACCACCGCACCGGCCGGCACCGGCGGCGATGACCTGGCCCCGGCGGCCGCCAAGGCCGGCGACCAGAAGGCCGTGGCCCATCTGGACGCGCAGCGCCTGCAGGGCCAGCACTGGCGCCTGCAGCAGGCCACCGGCGCCGACGGCGCACGCATCGACGCGTTGTTCGCCCGCAGCGACGCGCCGGTCACGCTGGATTTCGCCGACGGCCGCGTGTCGATCAGCAACACCTGCAACCGCATGGGCGGCAGCTACACCCTGGCCGATGGCACGCTGACGATCAGCCCGATGGCATCGACCCAGATGGCCTGCACCGACGCTGCGGTGATGGCGCTGGATGAAGCGATATCCAGCCGCCTGCAGGGTGAACTGAAGACCGCCCAGGGTGCCGACGGCAGCCTGACCCTGACCACCGCCAAGGGCGAGGTACTGGTGTTCGCGGCCGAACCCACCGCGGAGACGCGCTACGGCGGGCCGGGCGAAACGGTGTTCCTGGAAGTGGCAGCGAAGACCGCCAAGTGCTCGCACCCGCTGATTCCGGACTACCAGTGCCTGCAGGTGCGTGAAGTGAAGTTCGACGACAAGGGCCTGAAGCAGGGCACCCCGGGCGCGTTCGAGAACTTCTACGGCAACATCGAGGGTTACACCCACGAAGACGGCGTGCGCAACGTGGTGCGGGTGAAGCGCTACGCAGTGAAGAACCCGCCGGCCGATGCACCGTCGCAGGCGTACGTGCTGGACATGGTGGTCGAGTCTGCCATCGAGAAGAAGTAAGTAGCGTCGAGCTTGCTCGACTGCTTCTCATACAGTCGAGCATGGCTCGACTCTACAGGGGGCGTAGTCGAGCATGGCTCGACTCTACAGGGGGCGTAGTCGAGCATGGCTCGACTCTACAGGGGGCGTAGTCGAGCATGGCTCGACTCTACAGGGGGCATAGTCGAGCATGGCTCGACTCTACGAGGGCGCGGTCGGGCTTACAGCGCGGGGTTCAGCGTGTAGGTGCCGTGCAGCGCGGCTTCGGCCAGCACGTGGCCGTGCATGGCGCGGTAGGCGTCGGCTGCGGTGAAGCGCTGCGGCAGGTCCAGGCTGGCCACGTCCAGGGCGAACACACGGAAGAAGTAGCGATGCACGCGCTCGTCGTTGAACGGCGGGTACGGGCCGTCATACCCCAGGTAATCGCCGGCCATGTCCGGATTGCCGGCAAACCAGCCGGTGAAATCGTTCACGCCCTGGCGGCTGCCGACCGGGCCGGTGGGCGCGGTCTTGCCCTTCACCACGAAGCCATCGCTGCAGCTGCCGGCGGCGATCTCGTGCACGTCGGCCGGAATATCGGCCATCACCCAATGCACGAAATCGCAGCGCGGCTGGTCGCGCGGCACGGTCATGTCGCTGCGGCCGACGGTTTCCGGCACGGTAGGAACATCCGGATCCACGCACACCAGCAGGAACGAACGGGTGCCGGCCGGCACCTCGCTCCAGGCCAGGTGCGGGTTACGGTCCGGCGCAAAACCATTCGCATCGCCGGCGGCGAATTCGCGCGGCACCGGGGCGCCGTTGACCAGGCTGTGGCTGCTCAGTTGCATCAGGCTCTCCTTATTCTTCCGGGTAACCCAGGCGCACCGCGACCGGGGTGAGCTGGGCGAAGGCGGCGCTCATCACGTCGCTGTAGGCGCGCCAGTGGCCCGGCGGGAAGCGCGGTGCACCCAGCTGCGGGGCCACCGGCATCGGCCGCTCGAACAACTGTTCCAGCATCGCCGCCATCGCGCGCGGATCATTGCCGATGGCATCGATGCGCAGCAGCACGTGCGGGTACAGATCGTCCTCGTGCAGGCTGGCCACCTGGGCCAGCGCGCGTGCCAGCCACTCGGCGGCCTCGGCCAGCGAGGTCATCGCCAGCGGCGCGGCCGAGCCGTAGGCCACCCAGTCCAGCAGCATGTCGCGCGGGTCGCGCAATACCACCAGCAGGCGGCCCTGCGGCAACTGCGGGCGCAGCGACCACAGCAGCGCGTTGTCCCACCACAGCAGCCAGTCGATGATGGTGTCATCTTCCACGCCACGTGCCGGCAGCTGCTCGCGCCAGCGCTGCACCAGACGTTCCGGGGTCAGCACGCCCGACGCCAGATCCTGCAGGGTGTGATAGTTCTGGAAGGCATCGTCGGGCGGGGTGTTGGTGTAGCGATCGCTGCGCAGCACCGGGCTGGCGGCAGCCAGACCGGTGGCAACCCGTTCCACGCCCGACCCCGGTGCGCCCCACAGGAAGATCGGCGCCGAACCGCTCTGGCGCGTTGCCTCGTCAATCTCGGCCAGCGCCGGCCAGCTGGGCGGAGCCTTGGCCTGCGGCGGCAGCGGCAGGCGCTGCGGGGCCTGCTCGGTCTGCAGGGCCAGCCAGGTACGCAGGGCATCGGCCGGCTTGCCGGCGCGGTCCTGTACTTCGCCCAGCCAGGTACGCAGGTCGCTCTGCGCGCCCTCGCCTGCCTGGCCGATCAGCGCCTGCACACGGGCAATGGCGGCGTCGGGGTCACGCTGCATCAGGCCGTCGATCAGGCGGGTTTCAGCACTCACCCGGCCCGGTTCCAGCGCCACGATGCGTTCGGCCACTGCTTCGGCCTCGGCGTGCTGGCCGGCCATGTCGTGCAGGCGCATGCGTGCTTCCAGTGCCGGCAGGTGCGCAGGCATGGCCGCAATCCAGCGCTCGACCACCGCCACGGCGGCATCGCTGCCCACTTCTTCCACGGCCAGGCGGGCCAGCCAAGGGTCGTGCAGCGAAGCGTTCGCCTCCAGCACCGCGTCCAGGCGTGCGCGCGCTTCTTCCTCGCGGCCCAGTCGCTGCCAGGCCATCAGCAGCAGCTGCAGCACCTGGCGGTCTTCGGGCTGGGAATCCAGCAGCGGCAGCAGGTGTTCCAGTGCCTGCAGCGGCTGGCCGCTGCGCAGCGACAGTTCACCGGCCAGGCGGCGCATCGGCGGCACGTCCAGCGACGGCTGCTGCAGGGCGACCTGCATGGCCTCGGCGGCGGCGTCCAGGTTGCCCTGGCGCAGCGCCAGCTGCACCACCAGGCCATGCAGCGAGGTGATGGCCGGGTTCAACACCAGCACGCGGCGGAAGGCCTGTTCGGCGAAGGCCAGCATGTCCTTGCCCAGGTAGGCAAAGCCCAGCGCGTACAGCACGCGCGGGTCATCCGGCAGGGCCTGGCCCGCGGCCGACAGCAGGGCCAGCGCGCGGTCGGCATCGCCGCGGCGCAGCGCCACCATGCCATCGATGGTCAGCAGTTCCGGATGATCCGGCTCCAGCCGGCCGGCCAGGGTGGACAGGCGCTGCGCTTCATCGAAGTCGTTGCGGCTGATCGCCAGGTGGGCCTGCATCAGATAGGCCGGGAACGCGTTCGGATTCAGGTCGGTGGTGCGCAGCAGCGCATCGTCAACACCGTCGAACTGGCGCAGGGCGAGCAGCAGCCCGGCCTGCTGCAGGTGCAGCTGGGCGTCGTCGGGGGCCAGTTGCAGTGCCTGCTGCAGCGCGTCCAGCGCGGCCTGCGGCTGGCCCTGCTGCTGCAGCGCAAGCGCCAGCCAGCGGTGGGCCTGGGCCTGGCCCGGTTCGTCGTGGGTCCACGCCTGGGCCAGCTGCACGGCCTGGTCGGCCTGGTTCTGGCGCAGCGCCTGGATGATCTGGTCTTGCATGGCGGTCCGGTTCAAGTGCAAACCCGCATTGTAGCGGGCCGCGCGGTGCTGCCGGTTCAGCCGCCCAGTACCCGGCGCAGGCGCTGGGCCACCCAGCGTTCGGAGAAGCCATCGCCACGCCAGTTTTCCAGAAACCCGCAGTGGCCACCCCAGCACGCGGTTTCCAGCCGTGCCTGCTGCGGCAACTGCCAGTTGCCGAAGGTGGAGTACGGAATGACCGGGTCGTCCTGGGCCATCAGGATATCGGCCGGCACCTGCAGCGTGGACAGGCGATCGCCGGCGATGGAATAGCCGTCGAAGTAGGCCTGCAGCGAGCCGAAATCGGTATGCCGTTCCACCAGCCAGGCGGTGAGCGCGCGGATGTCCAGCTTCAGCACGCGGTCGTCGCAGTCGCTCAGTTCAGGGAACAGATCGCGTTTGCGGCGCAGCGAGCCGGCCCACTTGCGGCGGAAGTACCAGTCGTACATGGCCGGACCGTTCTCGATGCTTTCCATGGTCAGGGCCGGGTCCAGCACCGGGCAGACCGAGGCCACCTGCAGCAGCGGCACGCTGGCGGCGGGCGCGCGCAGGGCCAGCCGCAGCACGAAGTTGCCGCCCAGCGAATAGCCGGCGGCCACCAGCGGCAGCCCCGGCCAGCGCCGCGCGATATCGCCGGTGGCCTGCACCACTTCGTCGATGCGGTTGGAATGGAAAATGCCGGGATTGAGGTGGTGGGTGTTGCCGTGGTCGCGGAAGTTCAGCCGCACCACGTCGAACCCTTCTTCGATCATGCGCGCGGCCGCCATGCGCATGTAGCTGGATTCGGCGCTGCCTTCCCAGCCGTGCAGCAGCAGGGCCATGCCCTTGGGCTCGCGCCCTTCGATGTAATTGTGCCAGCCCTGCAGGCGCACGCCATCGCCGCCGTCCAGGATCAGTTCTTCACTGACCGCACCGGTGGCGGCCAGCAGCAGCAGGCCGCGCTGCAGGCGCATGCGGCTGGAGCTGAGCATGGACTGCAGGTGCGGGTTGCGCAGCCAGCGCGGCGGCTGGTAATCGGCCGCAGTGAGCATCGGCGGTACGGCCGACAGGGACGGTGGCGGGTCTATGGCCACCGCGGCCTTACGCCGTTTCCATGGCCGCGACGATGCGCGCGCGCGAGGTTTCGGCGATGCGCCGGCGGCCTTCCAGGTCCTGCGCTCCGATCGGGGCCAGGAAGTGCACTTCCGCGCGCCGCGCCGGTTCACCCAGCAGGCGCAGGAAGTTGGCGAAGAAACTTTCGCCGGGGCCGAACGCCACGATGGTCTGCGCGTTGCCGTGCGCGCCGTAGATCAGCGCCACCGGCTGCACCGGCACGCCGGTTTCGACCGCGGCCTGGAAGATGCGCGCGTGGAACGGGCCCACTTCGTGGCCGCCACGGGTACGCCCTTCCGGGAACACACCCACGCCCTTGCCTTCGCGCAGGCGCTCGGCCATCACCTGCATCACGCCACCGAGCGATTCAGTGTTGCCGCGCTGGTGGAAGATGGTCTGGCCACGTGCGGCCAGCCAACCCACCACCGGCCAACTGGCGATTTCGCGCTTGGCCACGAAGCCCATCATGCGCTGGCTGTGCAGGATGCTGATGTCGACCCAGCTGACGTGGTTGGCGACGAACAGCACGGCGCCGGGCAACGGCTCGCCCACCCGTGACAGGCGGAAGCCGAAGATCCACATCAGGCCGCCCTGCCACAGGTTCACCACCTTGGCGCCCAAGCGGACCTGGCCGACACGGATATCGGCCCACGGCGGAAGCATGCCGATCAGGGTCAGCGGCAGGAACACGAAGATATGGACCAACAGCAGCGGTACGCGGTACAGGTAACGGCACACACGCGCCACGCCGCCGCGGGGGGCCGGAGTGGGGGAAGTCATCCGCGAACGATACCGGAGGGCTGCCATCGCTGCCAGCCGATTTCGGCCATAAGTCCTATTGACGGGGGCCATGGGCAGGAACACGGTGTCCTGTTGACGGCGCCGTATGGCGGTAGCGTCGGGCTTGCTCGACGGCTTCTGGCGCGGAATCAACCGGGCCGCGAAGGGCAGTCGAGCAAGCTCGACTCTACCGGGGCGCGCGCGGCCGCCACTGCCCGCAATGCGCCGGCACCAGCTGCAGGTCATCCACCTGCCGGCCGACGTGCTGCAGGCGCTGCAGGGTCTGGCGGTAGGCGCCGGTGTGACCCAGCAGGGCGGTGACCAGGCGCGGCGGCGGCACGCCATCGGCAATGGCGCCACTGGACCACGCCGCGTCGGCCACCAGGAACACCGGGCGGCCGTCGGCCGCTTCAAACAGCAGCCCGTGCTGACCCACCGCGTGGCCGGGCAGCGGCACTGCCAGCAGGCTGCCATCGCCCAGCACGTCGCGCCCCTTGCCGAAGGCAGCGAACGCAGCCGGAAGGTCCACTTCCCGCAGTTCTTCCAGCCAGCGCATGCGCGGGGCGGCATCGCGGGTCAGCGCGGGCAGCAGGCCCACGCTGAGCGCGCGCAGGCGGCCGCGTGCGGCCTGGTCCTGCCAGGCGGCGCGCGAACACAGCAGCGGCACGCCGGGAAAGTCGAGTACGCCGCCGACGTGGTCGCCATGCAGGTGCGACAGCACTACCTGGTGGATCTGATCGGTGCCGATGCCACGCTGCTGCAATTGTGCGCGCACGCTCTGCCCAGGAGCCAGGTGCACCGGCGTAACCCACCGGTACAGGCGCTCGGGAAAGCGCTCAGTGGCCTGCAGGAAGGCGTCGGAATAGCCGGTGTCGAACAACAGGTAGCCGCGCTGCGGGTGGCGCAGCAGTGCCACCAGCGCAGGGAATTCGCAGCGATGCCAGCTGGCCCCCTGGCGCACCGCCCGTTGCCGGTGCACGCAGTGGCCGGCTTCCAGCAGTTCCCACTCAAAGCGCACCATCACGCCCCCCGCTGCGGTGCCAGTGGTCGGCGAACTGCAGCAATGCGGCCTGCACGCCTACCTGCGGCTGGTAGCCCAGGTCACGCCGTGCGGCGCTGATGTCCAGGGTCTGCGAATAGCCAAGCACGCCCACGCCGTAGCGGGTCAGGCGTGGTTCGGGGCAACCCGGGCGCAGCCGGGCCAGTGTCTCGGCGACGCCGGCGGCAACCAGCGCGACGCGGCGCGGTACGTTGCGCAGCTGCACCTGCAGCCCCATCGCCTGGAACAGCCCCTGCACCAGCGCGCGCACGGCCACCGGTTCGCCGGCACTGATGTTGTAGGCGCGCCCTGCGCATGCGTGGCCGGCGCGCAGGGCGCAGCGCACTGCCTGCACGGCATCGTCCACCGGGGTCACGTCGATCATCGCGCGGCCCGCATGGATCAACGGGAAGCGGCCACCAGCGGCCACGGCCAGCAGGCGCGGCAGGATGGCTCGGTCGCCCGGGCCGAACACCGCGCGCGGGCGCAGCACCACCGTGTGCAGGCCCTGCCCTGCGGCGCTGGCCACGGCCTGTTCCGATTCCCACTTGCTGCGCGCGTAGTCGGTGACCCAGCGCGAGGGCGGCTGGAAGGCTTCGCCCACGTTGTACTGGTCGGCGAAACGGAAATAGATGCTGGGCGAGCCCAGGTGGACGAAGCGGTCCACGCCGGCCGCCTGTGCGGCCTGCAGCAGGCGCTGGGTAGCCAGCACATTGGCACGCTGGAAGTCTGCCGCCGGGCCCCACGGCTGGGACAACGCCGCGCAGTGCACCACGGCCTGGCAGCCCTGCAGCAGGGGCTGCAGCGGCGCCTGCGCCAGATCGCCGGGCCAGGCTTCGATGCCGTCGAGTGCAAGCGGCTGCAGGCGGGCCAGATCGCGGCCACTGGCGCGTACCTGCCAGCCGTCGCGGGCCAACGCGCGTGCCACGTGCTGGCCAATGAAACCGCTGGCGCCGGTAACCAGGACGCGCGCCATCAGTAGCGCAGCACCGCGCCGCCCAGGGCCAGGCCGGCCCCGGTACCGATCAGCAGGGCGTGCCCGCCGCGCACCAGGCGGCCATCGAGCAGGGCATGGTGCAGGGCCATCGGCAGCGATGCCGCCAACTGGTTGCCGTGCTCGGCCAGGATGCGCACCAGCCGCTGCGGCGGCAGGCCCAGCACGCGCTGCAGGTGGTCCAGGGCCTGGCCGCTGGCCTGGTGCGGCACGATCACATCGCAGCCCTGCAGGTCGATGCCGGCGCTGCCCAGCAGCTCCTGCAGGAAACCGGGAAGGCGCCGCGCCGCTTCGCGGTACAGCGCGCGCCCCTGCATCTGGAAGTAGTGTGCGGCGCGGTAGGCCTCGGGCGCATCGTGCAGGCGCATGCCGGTGCCGCAGGTCCGCACCTGGCACAACGCCGCACCATCGCCGTAGCTGCGCAGGCGCGTGGCCAGCAGGGCCGATGCCTGGTCGTCGCTGGCATGTTCGACCAGCACCGCCACGGCGCCATCGCCGAACAACGGCGCGGTCAACGGGTCATCGGGGTCGAGCCCGGCGCTGGGAATATCACTGCACACGATCAGCACGCGCCGGTAGCGCTGCAGCGCCAGTAGGCTGCCGGCCATTTCCAGCGCCACCACGAAGCCCAGGCAGGTGGCATTCACATCGAACGAAGGCACACCGCTGTCGCCCAGCCCCAGCGCACGCTGGATCAGCACGGCCTGGCAGGGAATGGCCTGTTCCATCACCCCGCACGCGGAGATGATGCAGTCGATGTCGCCCAGACCCAGCCCGGCCCGCTGCAGCGCATCGCGTGCGGCCTGCGCCCCCATCCACGACGCACGCTCATCTGCATCGGCATGGGCGCGGCTGGCCACGCCACTGTGGCGTTCAACCCAGCCTGCCGGCTTGTTCCAGCGCTGGTCGAACACGGTCGAGGCGATGCGCCGGCGCGGCAGCCAGGCGCCGCTGGACACGATGCGCAGCGGCAAGGCTGCGCCGGAAGGCAACGCGGCCACCTGAATCAGCCGTGGCCTGCTGCAACCACCGCCAGGGTCAGCCGGGACACACACACCAGCTTGCCCTGCTCGTCTTCAATGCGGATTTCCCACAGCTGGGTGCTGCGGCCCACGTGCAGCGCACGCGCCGTGCCGGTGACCGTGCCCGAGCGCACTGCGCGCACGTGGTTGGCGTTGATCTCCAGGCCCACGCAGATCTGCTTGGCGGTATCCACGCACAGGTTGCCGGCGCTGCTGCCCAGGGTTTCGGCCAGCACTACCGAGGCGCCACCGTGCAGGATGCCGTACGGCTGGCGGGTGCGTTCGTCCACCGGCATGGTGGCCTGCAGCCAGTCCTCACCGGCGGCGCTGAAGACGATGCCCAGCGACTGGATGGCGGTGTTGCGGCTGAGCGCATTGAGCTGGTCGATCGAGACGGCTTCGCGGAACACCTGCGGCATGGGGCACCTTCAGAGAATGGGAACGAGACCGGCGCCGAATGCGGTCAGCATGCGCACCAGCAACCACTTCGGGCCGACGTTGACTTCCGGGAAGTCACCCACGGCCACATAACACGTATGGAAATCCGGGCTCTGCCGCGGCAACGGCTGCGGGCAGTCCGGGCCGGGCTGGAACTCATAGTCGGTGGCATAGCGCCACGGCCAGAAATCGAGGATGGGCAAGGCTTCGGAGGCCTTGCCCACGCTGTAGTTCAGCCCGGACAACACCGGCGGCTTGGTGCGCGGCGCCACCGTCCACGCGTTCTGCGGGTGGGTGTCGCGCAGGATGCTCTGCGCCAGCTGTTCGGCGAACACCGGGTCGTCGATGATCACCGCGCCTTCGGTGTTGTAGTTCTCGCTGCGCGGATCGAAGTTGTGGGTACCGACCACGCCGATGCGGCGGTCGACCACCAGCGACTTGGCGTGCAGGCCCATGCGCGCGCCCTTGCGGGTGACCGGCAGGGGCTTGTTCACGGCCTTGCTGCCCAGGAACGAGGGGCGTGTTTCGGTACGCAGCAGGCGGGTTTCCACCTCGCTGCCGGCGGCGCGACGGCGCGCACGGCCGTTTTCGTAGGCACTGCCCAGCCGCGGGTTGACCCGGCGCACCGGCTCGCTGTCCACCTGCGTTGCGGCTGGCGCATCGTTGCCGCCGGCATTGCTGCCGGCCGCGCTGCCCCCGATCAGGCTGCTGCGGCCGCTCGTTTCGGTGGCCGTGCCGGCAATCGGGTCGGGCAGCAGGTTGCGGTAGTCCACCGGCGCATCCAGCGGGAACGGCTTGTACTCGAAGATGTTGAAGCCCAGTTCGCGCATGTTGCGCCGCTTGTACTTGTACGACAGCGCATAGACGATGGGGTTGTCGGTGGCCGCCAGGCTGTTGCTGGACACCACGATGCGCGGCGGCTCGGGCCGCTTGCGCAGGTCGCGGAACAGCGCCTGGGCCGGCTTGGACAGCACCAGGTACGGGGTCTGCAGGATCACTTCCTTCTGAGCACCGGCAATCAGGCTGTCCAGCTGCGGTTCGGTCACGTGCTGGCCGGCCAGAGGTGCATCGGCGCGCTCGCGGCGGTGCTTGCGCGGCAGGTCGGCCACGTAACGCACCGAGGCCACCGGCAGTGCGGTGTCCACGAAACTGCGGGTGATGAAGCCCTGGTCATTGGCCTCCTCGCTGACCCGCTCCACCCGTTCCGGGCGGCGGAACTGCGCGGGCGGCAGCGCCGGCACGCCCTCGTTGAGCAGGGTGCGGCCGACATCGTTCAGGCGCTCGGCCGGCACGCTGCGCGGGGCGCGCCAGAACGCATCGAAGTTGGCGGCCATCGCGCGCGCTTCGGGGCCGGCAATCAACACATCGCGGTCGCGGAAGTTGTATTCGCGGTCCCAGTCGTAATAGTCGTCCTGGTAGTTGCGCCCGCCCACCACGCCGATGGCGTCGTCGATCACCAGCAGCTTGTTGTGCATGCGCTGGTTGAAGCGGCGGAAGCAGCACAGCACGCTGCCGGCGTAGTCGAAGTAATTCAGCCGCGCCTTGCCGAAGGTCGGGTTGTACACCCGCAGCTGGAAGTTCTGGTGGGCCCCGGACAGCGCGCCCAGGATCTGCAGGTCGGATATCGCCGACAGCTGGTCGATCAGTACCCGCACCTTCACCCCGCGCCGGGCGGCGGCCAGCAGTTCGTCGATGACCAGGCGCGCACTGTCGTCCTTGTCGAAGATGTAGGTCTGCAGGTCGATGCTGCGGGTAGCGCTGCGCATCAGGTTCAGGCGCGCCACCAGCGCGCCCTCGCCCTCGTCCAGCAGGGTGGCGTAGTGCCGCGGCTGGGTATCGGTGGATTCGCTGAAGGCACGGCCGGCCAGGGCGCGCAGCGGTGAATCCTGCGCGCAGCGGTCGGCACGCTGGCAATCGACCTGGGCCGAGCGCGCCTGCACGGCGATGGCTTCGGCACGGTCACGCTGGGCGTGCGACAACGACGCACACCCGCTGCCCAGCAACACCGTTGCCAGCGCTACCACGCGCAACAGGAAATTCACGGTTTGGACGCCTCGCTCAGGCGCGCGCGCAATACGAAAGTCACTCGGTCACTCAAGGCAAGCTGCCAGCTGTCCATACCGTACCGGCCTCGTTGCACGGTACCGCGGCTGACGACATCGCAATCATAGCCGGGTCGGCCACATTCCGCCTTCTCTACCTGCAGCGATTCAGGATGGCTGACGCCGCGCAGGGTCAGCCGGCCCCGGATCTCACCGCCACGCTCCACCGTTTCCGGCCAGTACGGCAGCGAGTCGAATTCGACGAAGGGATAGCGCCCGGCATCGAAGAATTCCGGCCCGCGCATCCAGCCGGTGTAGCGTTCCTTGCCGGGAATTTCCACGGTGCGGGTGAACATCTTCAGGTGCACCTGGTGGCGACCGTCGGACAGCACGTCCACCCGCCCTTCGAAGTGCGGGAACACCCCTTCGATGCGCTGGCCCAGCCGCGATCGCACTTCGAAGCCGATCTGCGAGCGTTCCAGGTCCAGCTGCATCGTGCGCCGGGCTTCGCTCACCACCGGCGGCAGGGAGGTGGGGGTGGAGGGCGCCGGCACCCCGGCCCAGGCTGCGCCGGGGAGCAGCAGCCAGGCCAGCAGGCAGCGGCCCGGCAACGCCAGGCTCATGGCTTCACGGCCACCAGAACGCGTTCAGGCTGGCCACGCCGGGTTCGATGCTGGCCTCGCGGGGGAAGCCCAGCACCGCCACGCCCGCCGGCGGCATGCCCCGGTAGTCGCTGCTGGTGCCTTCGGTCATCAGCGCCACCAGCCGTTCCAGGCCAGGGTTGTGGCCCACGATCAGCAGCCGGTCCAGGTCGCGACGGTCATCCACCAGCGCCGCCAGGGTGCCGGGGGTGGCCTCGTAGACACTGTCTTCCAGGCGCTTTTCGACATAGCCGATGGCCGCCATCACCGCTTCCAGCGTTTCGCGGGTGCGCCGCGCCGGCGAGCACAGCACACAGTCGGGCAGCAGGTTGTTGTCCTTCAGCCACTTGCCGGCGGCTTCGGCCTCGGCCAGCCCCACCGGCGACAACGGCCGGTCAAGGTCAGCCTGGCCAGGGGTGGCCGGTTCGGCATGGGCATGGCGCAGCAGGATCAGTTCACGCATTGCAGTTTTCCATTGGCCTACGGGAGTGACACAGGAAGGAAAAACACCAGCCTTACAGCTTCAGCCAGGCCAGCAGCGGTTCCCAGTCGGCCTGGTGCTCGCGCACCTGCGCCGAACGGTAGTCGAATAGACTGCGGCCCAGGCCGGTCATGACCACATAACTCTGGCTGTCGCGCAGCTGCGTGACTACCGGGTAGGGCCATTCGGCCAACATCTGCAAGGCCTGCTGCGAGGTCTGGGTCCACGGCTTGGTCCGGTTCAGCACCAGCCCCACCGGCAGCTTGCGGCTGTGCACGCGCGGGTTGCCGGCCAGGCTGTTGAGGAAGCCGACGATGGCTTCGATGTCCAGCGCCGAGGGCAGCACCGGCACCACCACGGCATCGGCGGCATCGAGGAAGTGGGGGATATCGTCGGCCAGCGCGCCGGCCGGGGCGTCGATGATGACGGTATCGGTCCCGTCAGGCAGCTTCTGCGCCCACTGCTTCTTGCGATACACATCGATCGGCAGCACCGCGCTTTCCAGCCCGGCCCGGCGCTGGGCCCAGCGCGTGCTGGAGCCCTGCGGGTCGGCATCGGCGATCACCGTGGCCCTGCCCTGCAATGCCGCGTATGCGGCCAGGTGGGTGGCGACGGTGGTCTTGCCCACCCCGCCCTTGGAACCGGCCACCAGGATCGTCTTCATGCCAGCCTCGCTTCCGGGTATGTGCCCCGAGCGTACACCGGCGCCCGTGACGGAAGGTAGCGCTGTGCTGAACCCCGGCCCCGGCCTTTGCTATCGTGGCGCCCCCGAAGGATCGAACCCGCATGAGCGAACTGCAGGACCTGAGCGCGCTGATCCGCGCCAACACGCCCCTGATCGTGATCGAGACCCAGGATGAGGGTCGCATCGTCGAACTGTTCCGGCAGACCCTGATGCACATCTGGCGTGCCCTGCACCGCTGGTCCATCACCGAGGGCCTGCGCCGCATCGACCTGGAACGCGAGGACGAGGCGGTGGGGCCGCCGGATGCCAGTGCGGCGCTGCAGATGATCCGCCAGGCCGAACAGCGTGGCATCTACCTGCTGCTCGATTTCCACCCCTACCTGGGCTATGCCAGCCACCAGCGGGCGTTGCGCGACCTGATCCAGCGCCGCCACAGCCAGCCGCACGTGCTGGTGCTGATCGGCGCAAAGGTGGAACTGCCGGCAGAGCTGGAAGCCCTGGCGGTGCGCTTCAACCCGCGCCTGCCCGACGCCAACGCGCTGCTGAAGATGCTGCGCGAAGAGGCCGATGCCTACGCCCGCGAACACGGCGGCCGCCGCGTGGAAGTGGACAGCGAGGCGGTGAAGAAGATCCTGAAGAACCTGCAGGGGCTGAGCCTGGTCGATGCGCGGCGCATTGCCCGGCAGCTGATCTATGCCGACGGCGCGCTGCGCGACGACGACCTGCCGCAGCTGGCACGGCTGAAGTTCGAGCTGCTGAACCGCAGCGGCCACCTGTTCTTCGAACACGACAGTGCGCGCTTCGGCGATGTGGCCGGTGCCAACCGGCTCAAGCGCTGGATCAACCAGCGGCGGGTGGCCTTCATTGCCGGGTCTGCGCCTGCAGGGCTGGACCCGCCGCGCGGCATGCTGCTGCTGGGCGTGCAGGGCTGCGGCAAATCGATGCTGGCCAAGGCCACCGCCGCTGGCTTCGGCGTGCCGCTGCTGCGCCTGGACGTGGGCGCGCTGTACAACAAATACCACGGCGAAACCGAGGCCAACCTGCGCCAGGCGCTGGCCTCGGCCGAGCAGCTGGCGCCGTGCGTGCTGTGGATGGATGAAATCGAGAAGGGCCTGGCCAGTGGCGGCGAGGACGGCGGCGTGTCGCGCCGCGTGCTGGGCTACCTGCTGACCTGGATGGCCGAACGCAAGGCCCCGGTGTTCATCGTGGCCACCGCCAACCAGGTGCATGAACTGCCGGCCGAACTGCTGCGCAAGGGCCGTTTCGACGAGATCTTCTTCGTCGATCTGCCCGCGCCGGATGTGCGCGTGGAACTGCTGCGCCTGCACCTGGGCCGGCGCCAGTTGAATCCCGATGATTTCGCCCTGCCGGCGCTGGCCGCGGCCGCGAACGGGTTCTCGGGTGCCGAGATCGAGCAGGCGATCGTGGCCGGCCTGTATTCGGCGCATGCCGAGGGTCGTCCGCTGGACACCGACCTGCTGATGACCGAGCTGCGGGCCACGCGCCCGTTGTCGGTGCTGATGGCCGAACAGGTGGCGGCATTGCGCGAGTGGGCGTCGGGGCGGACGGTGTCTGCGGACGACTGAGGGGTTGTTTCCAGCCAACGGCGGAGCCCCTCGTGGCTGTTGGTTGGTCGCCGAATGCGGGTCATGCGTTTGGCCGGGCGGGTAGGTCGCGCGGGGGACGCCGTGAATCCGTCCATGGAGGCTTGTCAGCCGCATCCATGCGGCCGACACCCCCGCGCGACCTACCCGCCCGACCTTTGACAGTGTCCGTGTGCGGTCAGCCACGGAAAAGAAAAAAGAAGATCAAAAGCAAGAGCAACAGCCGGTCGCTTCGCTCCGTGCCGACCGACGGTCGGCACCCACCAGCAGCAGCTGGCACCAACAGCAGCAGGTCCCGACAGATCGCGGAAGTCTGTCGAAGGCGGGGTGGGTCCGGTGGCAGGGGTGTGAGCGCCATGGATGGCGCGACCAAGCCCCCATGGTGAAGTGACCCCCTGAAGTTGGACAGGTGGGGGATCAGGCGGCCAGCGCGGCCTGCTCCCGGTACTTTACCGGGCTCAAGCCCTTTAATTTCAGGCGGATACGATTCTCGTTGTAGTAACGGATGTATTCCACCAGGCCAGCTTCCAGGCTATCTAGGTCGCTGCCCACCGCCTCACCGTGGAGAACTCCAGGCCATGGCGGCGGGCAACGGCCTTGACCGATGTGGAGGTGTTACAGGCCTCCTTGGCGACCTGCAATTTGAAACAAACCTCATATCTATACATGCAAACCTCGGGGTCGGATCAGGTGTCCAACTCCCGGGGGTCACTTCATGGACGGGTTTACGGCGTCCCCTGCCACCGGACCCACCCCGCCATCCCACGGAAAGCCAGCTTTTGAAGTTGACGTTGCCGTTGCCGTGGCTTGAAGCGGGTGCAGGGCTGCAAGCCCTGCCAAAGCACCCCTCACCCCAGTACCCACATCCATGCCGGCAGGGTGACCAGCGACAGCACGATGCCGTAGCCCACCAGCGCGGCCGCCAACCGCGGTGCCAGGCGGTGCGAGATCGCCAGCGCGGCGGCGGTAATCATGGTCGGCATGGCCGATTCCAACACATTGGCCTGCAGCATCAGGCCCTGCATGCCCAGCAGCCACGACAGCGGCAGGGCCAGCGCCGGCAGCACCACCAGCTTCAGCAGCAGGCCCACGGCCAGCGGCTTCAGCTCTTCGCGGCGCAGGCGCAACTGGATCGACAGGCCCACTGCCAGCATCACCAACGGCAGCATCGCATCGGCCAGTTGCTTCAGCGATGTGCCGATCCAGGCCGGCGGCTGCGCCGGCATCAACAGCAGGGCGAAGACCAGTGCCCACAGCGGTGGAAAGCGCGCGATCCGCCCCAGTACCTGGCGCGCGGTGGGCGGCCGGTCGCCGCTGTAACGGGCCAGCACCAGCAGACCGAACGTCGACAGCAGCAGGAACGTACCGAACTGGTCGTACACCACCGCATACGGCAGCGCCGCGTCACCCAGCAGCGCGCGCACCATCGGGTAGCCGATGAAGCTGGAATTGGCCAGCGCCACGCAGATCAGCAGCACGGCATGCACATCGCGGGCGAAACCGAACACCCGCGTGGCTACGCTGACCAGCGCCCAGGTGGCCAGCATCAGCAACCAGGGCGTGGCCATCAGGCCCAGCAGGCTGGCATCCAGATGCAGGCGTGGCACGTAGGTCAGCACCGCAGCCGGCAGGCAGACGTACAGCACCACCTTGTTCAGCGTTTCCGGCGCAGTTTCCGGCAATGCGCGCAGACGCGCGAACAGCATGCCCAACCCCAGCATGGCCAGGATCAGTGCGAACGCATCAAACGCCATCAGCGTGCTTCAGCAGTTTCAGGGCCAGGCCGGCGGTGCGGCGGCCCACGCCTGCTGCACTTCGGCCAGGCTGGCCCGTTCGTCGTCGCGCCACCCCGGCAGCAGTTCGGCGTAGCGGCTGCTGTCGCTCCACTGCGTGGGCTCGGTGCGCACGGCAGCGGCATACCATTTCACCGCTTCCTGCTGCTGGCCGGCGCGCCACAGCGCCAACGCGAAGGTGGGTGGCACCCAGCTGGGATTGGTGTACTGGCTGCTGGTGGCCGACAGCCACTGTTCCAGCGCGCCCAACGGCTGGCCCTGGCGCATCAGGTCCCAGCCGTAGTTCCAGCGTACGCCCCGGCCTGCGGCGCTCTGCGGCGTGGTGTCGGCCAGCGCGTCGCGATAGAGCTTTTCCCCCAGCTCGGTGCGGCCCATGCCGATCGCCACCGATGCCAGCTGTATGTTGGCTTCCAGCACCTTGCGGCCGCGCTCGCGCTGCTTCATCAGCTGGGCCACCAGATCGTCACCTTCCCCCTGGGCCACCACCATCGGTGCAGCCGCGGCATCGGTGTCGAAATAGAACTCCTGCGGCGCTGGCAGCGCCGGCGCGGCCCATGCATTGGCCACGCCCAAGGCCAGCACGGCGCTGGCCAGCCACTTCAATGAAACGGACATCAAACTTCCCCCTGGTTGAAACAACAACCCCCCACACCCCGATCCTAACCCCAGCACGGCCGCCGATGCGAGTGCCGGGCCACCACGCCCCCACTGTTACAATCCGCGCCTTTCCCGCCCTGCCCCGCGCAGGGCCGGTGCCAGCCGATCCTCACCGGGCCAGCCATGACCAGTACCGCGCAACTCACTTCGCCCTCTTCCGCTGACCTGATCGACCGTGATTACACGCTCGACCACAAGTACACCCGCAACGAGGGGCGGATCTACCTGAGTGGCGTGCAGGCGCTGGTGCGGCTGCCGCTGATGCAGCGCCTGCGCGATGCCGCCGAAGGCATCGACAGCGCCGGCTTCGTCAGTGGCTACCGCGGCAGCCCACTGGGCGGCTTCGACCTGGAGCTGTGGCGCGCACGCAAGCATCTGGAAGCGGCCAAGGTGAAGTTCACCCCCGGCCTGAACGAAGATCTGGGCGCCACCATGGTCTGGGGCACGCAGCAGACCAACCTGTTCCCCGGCGCCAACGTGCAGGGCGTATTCGGCATGTGGTACGGCAAGGGGCCGGGCGTGGACCGCTGCGGCGACGTATTCAAGCACGCCAATGCCGCCGGCACCTCGCGCCATGGCGGCGTGCTGGCGCTGGCCGCCGATGACCATGCCTGCCGCAGCTCGACCCTGCCGCATGGCAGCGAAGACGAGTTCGTCAGCGCGATGATGCCGGTGCTGAACCCGGCGGGCGTGCAGGACATCCTGGACATGGGCCTGCTCGGCTGGGCCATGAGCCGCTATACCGGCCGCTGGGTGGGCTTCAAGACCATTGCCGAGACGGTGGAATCCTCGGCCTCGGTGCAGGTTGATCCGCTGGCGCGGCGCATCGTGCTGCCGGAAGACTTCGACATGCCCAGCGGCGGCCTCAACATCCGCTGGCCGGACCCGCCGCTGGACCAGGAGATGCGCCTGCACCGCTATGCGGTGAAGGCCGCGCAGGCCTTTGCCCGCGCCAACGGCATCGACAAGGTGGTGATGGATGCGCCGCGCGCGCGGCTGGGCATCGTCACCACCGGCAAGAGCTACCTGGACGTGCTGCAGGCGCTGGAGTACCTGGGCCTGGACGAAGCCGCGTGCGCCGACATCGGCATCCGCGTGTACAAGGTCGGCATGACCTGGCCGCTGGAGCCGGAAGGCATCGCCCGCTTCGCGCAGGGCCTGGAAGACATCATCGTGGTGGAGGAGAAGCGTGCCTTCATCGAGCGCCAGATGAAGGAGCAGTTCTTCAACTGGCCGGCCAGCTGGGGCCAGCGCCCGTCCATCGTCGGCAAGTACGACGAGAGCGGCGAGTGGATCCTGCCGTCGACCGGCGAACTGACCCCGGCCACCATCGCCGGCGTGATCGGCCGCCGCATCCAGAAGTTCTTCAACAACGAATCGATCGAGCAGCGCCTGCAGTGGATGCAGGAAAAGGAAGCCGAGCTTGCGCTGCCGCGCGCCAGCTTCCCGCGCGTGCCGCACTACTGCTCGGGCTGCCCGCACAACACCTCCACCACCGTGCCGGAAGGCTCGCGTGCGCTGGCCGGCATTGGTTGCCATTACATGGTGACCTGGATGGACCGCAGCACCGACACCTTTACCCACATGGGCGGCGAAGGCGTGACCTGGGCCGGGCAGGCGCCGTTCACCGATACCCCGCACGTGTTCCAGAACCTGGGCGACGGCACCTACTTCCACAGCGGCTCGCTGGCGATCCGCCAGGCGGTGGCCGCCGGGGTGAACATCACCTACAAGATCCTCTACAACGACGCGGTGGCGATGACCGGCGGCCAGCCGGTGGACGGCCCGCTGAGCGTGCCGGACATCGCCCGGCAGATGCGCGCCGAGGGCATCCACACGATCGTGGTGCTGTCGGACAACATCGGCAAGTGGACCGGCCAGCGCGAGCATTTCCCCAGCGACGTCGAGTTCCACGACCGCAGTGAACTGGACGCCGTGCAGAAGCGCCTGCGCGAAGTGAAGGGTGTTTCGATCCTGATCTACGAACAGACCTGCGCCACCGAGAAGCGCCGCCGCCGCAAGCGCGGCAAGCTGGAAGATCCGCAGAAGCGCGTGCTGATCAATTCGCTGGTCTGCGAAGGCTGCGGCGACTGCGGCAAGAAGAGCTTCTGCGTGTCGGTGCTGCCGAAGGAAACCGAGTTCGGGCGCAAGCGCGAGATCGACCAGTCCAACTGCAACAAGGACTATTCCTGCGTGAATGGTTTCTGCCCGAGCTTCGTCACCGTGCACGGTGGCCAGCCGCGCAAGGGCAGCAAGCGCGATGCCTCCACGCTGCTGGACAACCTGCCGGCGCCGACCATCCGCGGCACGCTGGAACAGCCCTGGAACATCCTGATCACCGGCGTCGGCGGTACCGGCGTGGTGACCATCGGCGCCCTGCTGGGCATGGCCGGCCACCTGGAAGGCAAGGGCGCTTCGGTGCTGGACCAGACCGGCCTGGCGCAGAAGGGCGGCGCGGTGACCACGCATATCCGCATCGCGCGGCGCCCGGACGATATCCACGCCGTACGCATTGCCGCCGGCGAGGCCGACCTGGTGCTGGGCTGCGACATGGTGGTGGTGAATGACTACTGGGCGCTGTCGAAGGTGCGCGCCGGCCGCTCGCAGGTGGTGTTGAACACCTACGAGGCGATGCCCGGCACCTTCACCACCCGCCCGGACATGCAGTTCCCGGCCGCCGACATCGTGGCCGGCGTGCGCGTGGCACTGGGCGGCGAGGAGCCACTGCAGCTCGACGCCACCCAGCTGGCCACCGCGCTGCTGGGCGATGCCATCGCCGCCAACCTGTTCATCCTCGGCTACGCGTGGCAGCACGGCCTGGTGCCGCTGTCGTTCGACTCGCTGATGCGTGCCATCGAACTGAACGGCGCCGCCGTGGCGATGAACCAGCAGGCCTTCGCCTGGGGCCGCCTGGCCGTGGTCGACCCGCAGGCCGTGCAGCAGGCCGCCGGCCTGGTGCGCAACCGCAACACCGACACCGAAGCCACGCCCGGCCCGCTGCACCCGCTGCCGCCGGGCGAATGGGAAGGCAACGAATGGGGTGCCACCGCCGCGCCGCGCAACACCGGCGACGAACGCGAACTGCGTGGCCTCCCCTCGCACGGTGGCGACGTCGCGTTCCTGCCGCTGGACGATGCGCGCCTGTCGCGTTCGCTGGATGAAATGATCGAACGCCGTGCTGCGTTCCTGGTCGACTACCAGGATGCCGCCTATGCCACGCGCTACCGCGATCTGGTGGCACGCGTGCGCGCGGCCGAAGGCGAGCGCATCGGCGGTTCCACCGCGCTGACCGAAACCGTGGCCCGTTACCTGTTCAAGCTGATGGCCTACAAGGACGAGTACGAAGTGGCGCGCCTGTACACCAGCGGCGATTTCCAGCGCCGCCTGCAGCAGCAGTTCGAGGGTGACTACCAGCTGCGCTTCCACCTGGCGCCGCCGTTGTTCGCCAAGAAGGACGAACAGGGCCGCCTGCTGAAGAAGGAATACGGCCCGTGGATGTTCAAGGCCTTCGGCCTGCTGGCCAGGCTGAAGTTCCTGCGTGGCGGCCGCTTCGATGTGTTCGGCCGCACCGAAGAGCGCCGCATGGAACGCCAGCTGATTGCCGATTACGAGGCGACGGTGCAGCTGCTGCTGGACGGGCTGGAGGACGACCGACTGTCGCTGGCGGTGGAGATTGCCAGCGTGCCCGAGCACATCCGCGGCTTCGGCCACGTCAAGGAAGCCCATTTCGCGCAGGCCAAGGCACGCGAAGCGGCGCTGCTGGCGCAGTGGCGCAACCCGAAGGCGCTGCATATCGTGCAGGTGGCGTAACCGGCAGCAGGGCCCTACCGGCCCTTGGCCGACTGCCCGAAAGGATCTAGAGCCGGAAGCGCTGGCGATCAATGCCAGCGAACGTCGACAGTTCAGGAATTGTCGCCGTTCCATGACATTCTTGAAATGTTATCGAACGGCGACTTTTGATTAAATGTTGCCGAGCGCATACATTCCACCTATGGACATCCTGCGAACGTCCCGAGACCTGGGCCTGGTCATCCGCCAGCGTCGCAAAGCACTCCGTTGGGATCAGGCCCATCTGGCCGAACGCGTAGGCGTCAGTCGGCAATGGGTCATCGAAATGGAGAAGGGCAAGCCGCGGGTGGAGCTGCAACTGGTGCTGCGGACGCTCAACGTCCTCGGCCTGATACTGGCTACGGGCACTGTCGAGGGAATGGCCTCCTCCGCTGCATCGTCGGAAATGCCTCTGGAACTGCCTGATATCGACACTATCGTGGATGGCAACGGGCTGCGCCCGGACGAGCACCGCGCGACTGCCATGACGTCGGGGCGTAGAAAGCCCCACAAGGCCGTCTGACAGCCCCTTCCTCCCGGACATCGTGCCTCCCGCATGGACCTCAACGTACTCCTTTCCAACAGACTGGCTGGATACCTGGGACAGGATGCACATGGCCATCCGACATTCCGGTATGCAGACAGTTGGCGCCAGACGCCTGGCGCCTATCCCTTGTCACTTGCACTTCCATTGACAGAGAACAGCGCGCCCTCTGCCACGCTCTCTGCGGTCCTGTGGGGGCTGCTGCCCGACAACGAGGCCCTTCTGCAGCGATGGGCTTCCCGGTTCCATGTTTCGTCCCGCAACCCGGTCGCATTGCTGTCACATGTCGGTGAAGACTGTGCCGGTGCGGTCCAGTTCGTACGACGCGAACGGCTCGCCGCCGTACTTGCCGGTGAGGACGATCGGCAGGAGCCGCTGTCCCTCCATGAGGTCGCCCAGCGCCTTCAGCAGATCCAAGTGGACCAGATTGCAGCGCGGCAACCCGATGATGTCGGCCAGTTCAGCCTGGCCGGGGCGCAACCGAAGATCGCCCTGATGCAACGCGACGATGGAGGTTGGGCAATTCCGGCCGGTCGCCTCCCCACCACGCATATCCTCAAACCCCCCAGTGGCGACTACGACGGATTCGTGGAGAACGAGGTCTTCTGTCTGCGCCTGGCCAGTCAACTCGGCATGTCGGCTGCGTCCACTGAAATGATCTGCATGGAGGACGCACAGGCCATTGCGGTGACGCGCTTCGACCGCGTACGAACAGCACAGGGTTGGCAACGCGTTCACCAGGAAGACTTCTGCCAAGCGCTGGGTGTCATGCCACACATCAAGTACCAGAACCAAGGCGGACCGGGGCCGGCCGATCTGGCGCGCGTGCTTTGGGAACATTCCAGCAAGCCGCGAGCGGATGTCGAAAGGCTGCTGCAGGCACTGCAGTTCAACTATCTCATTGGCGGCACTGACGCGCATGCCAAGAACTATTCGCTGCTGATCGGCGCACAAGGAAACGTTCGCCTTGCCCCGCTGTATGACATCTCAAGTGCACTGCCCTATGCACACCTGCAGCAACGCAAGATCAAGATGGCCATGAAGATCGGTAGTCATTACCGCTGGTGGGATGTCCGCCTGGCGGATTGGGAGGCCACCGCCGATGGAATGACGCTGGACCCGCAGAAAGCACTGTCGGGCCTGTTCGACATGGCAACACGGCTGCCCGGCATCGCCCGGGCGTTGCTTGCGGAACTGCAGGCAGAGGGCATGCGCCACCCGGTTCTGGAACGTTTAGTGGACGGCATCAGTGCAAGCTGCCAGCGCTGCCTGCGGCAATTCGAACAATCCGCTACCTGATCACCCCAACCGCCACAGCAGCAGTCGGTTGTTGGCGGGCATGGCCACGTCGCGCAGGCGGGTGAAGCCGTTGTCCGCGGCCAGCGCCTGCACGGCTTCCACATCGCGGATGCCGCTGCGCGGGTCGCGCGTCTTCAGCCAGGCATCGAACTGCGCATTGCTGTCGCTGGTGTAGCGGCCGCCGTAATTGAACGGGCCGTACACCGACAGCAACGCGCCGTGGCGCAGCAGCGGTGGCAGGGCGGCAAACAGCGCCTGCACGTACTCCCAGCCCATGATGTGCAACGTGTTGGCGCTGAATGCGGCGTCGAAGGTACTTCCTTCGGGCAGCGCCAGACCCGGCGCAGGCGGCAGTTCCACCTGCAGCGCCAGCGGCGGCAACAGGTTCAGCAAGGCCGCCTCGGCGCGCCAGGCCTCGATGCCCGGCAGATGGTCGGGATGGTCGCTGGGCTGCCAGCGCAGCCACGGCCAGCGCTCGGCGAAGAATGCGGCGTGCTGGCCCGTACCGCTGCCGATTTCCAGCACCCGATGGCGGTCGCCCATCCACGGGTCGAGCGCCGCGGCGATCGGTTCGCGGTTGCGTTCGCAGGCTTCTGAATACGGCTTGCTCGACATCAGGGCGGGGTCCAGGCGGAGTCGGCCCATTGTGCACGAGGGGGGTGTTCTGGGCAGGGCTTGCAGCCCTGCACCCGCAGAGGCAACGGCAACGGCAACGGCCAAAGCAACAGCAAAAGCTGGTTTCCTGTGGGTTGGCGGGGTGGGTCCGGTTGAGGGGGACGCCGTAAATACGTCCATGTAGGCTCGGTCGCCGCATCCATGCGGCTCACGCCCCCTCAACCGGACCCACCCCGCCTTCGACAGTTGGCTGCGTTCTGTCAGGACAGCTCTTGGGGTCATTTCGATATCTGACAGAAAAACCGTGTCGACCAAGGTCGACACCTACCAACAGCCGCGCGGACAACCATCGCAGTTCCCAACAGCTGCAGGAATCTGTCAGAGGTGGGGAGGTGTCGGATTGCGGGGTGTCAGCCGCATGGATGCGGCTGCCAAGCCTCCATGGACGGATTCACGGCGTCCCCGCAATCCGACACCGCCCCGCCCACCCACGGAATGCCGCTCTGGCTCTGGCTCTGGCTCTGGCTTTGGCCGTTGCATTGAGCAGGTGCAGGGCGCAGCCCTGCCGAAACCCTCCCCACCCATGACTGCAGTCACTTGCCGCCATGCCCCGCGCTGGCGAAAGTCGGGGAGTGGACGTGATCGGCCTGGCCCGTTGCCAGCCGCACGGAAGTGAGAGAGAGACGCTGTGCAACGACGTGAGTTCCTGGCTTTTTCCGGTCTGGGCCTGGCGGGCCTGGTGCTGCCGCATTCGCGGCTGATCGCGGCCGAGCAGCTGCTCGCGCCGGTGGATACCGCCCAGCGCCGGCGCCTGGCCGAGGTCGCCTTGGCCGCCGCGCGTGCGGCCAAGGCCACCTATTGCGATGTGCGCATCGGCCGCTATCTCAACCAGTCGGTCATCACCCGCGAGCACCAGGTCGGCAACGTGACCAACCGGGAGTCGTCCGGCGTGGGCGTGCGGGTGATCGTCAATGGCGCCTGGGGCTTCGCCGCCACCCACCAGCAGACCGAGGCCGCCGTGCGCGGGGCCGTCGAACAGGCTGCCGCCATCGCCCGCGCCAACGCGACCATCCAGACCCGCCCCGTGCAACTGGCCCCCACCCCGGCCGTGGGCGACGTGCGCTGGCAGACGCCGGTGCGCAGGAACGCCATGGAAGTACCGATCCAGGACAAGGTGGAACTGCTGCTGGCGCTCAACAGCGCCGCGCTGGACGCCGGCGCCGACTACATCAATTCCACCCTGTTCCTGGTCAACGAGCAGAAGTACTTCGCCTCCAGCGATGGCTCCTTTATCGACCAGGACATCCACCGCATCTGGCTGCCGTTCACCGCCACCGCCATCGACAAGGCCAGCGGCAAGTTCCGCACCCGGGCCGGCCTGTCCTCGCCGATGGGCATGGGCTACGAGTTCCTGGAGGGCGATGCACGCGGCAAGGTGCAGCTGCCCGGCGGCATCACCGCTTACCGCGATTCCTACGACCCCGTCGAGGACGCCATCGCCGCCGCCCGCCATGCGCGCGAGAAGCTGAAGGCGCCCTCGGTGAAGCCCGGCAAGTACGACCTGGTACTGGACCCGTCCAACCTGTTCCTGACCATCCACGAGAACGTCGGCCATCCGCTGGAACTGGACCGCGTGCTGGGCTACGAGGCCAACTACGCCGGCACCAGCTTCGCCACCCTGGACAAGCGCGACGCCGGCTTCCGCTGGGGCAGCGACATCGTCACCTTCTTCGCCGACAAGACCCAGCCGGGCAGCCTGGGCGCGGTCGGCTACGACGACGAAGGGGTGAAGACCCAGCGCTGGGACCTGGTGCGCGACGGCGTGCTGGTCGATTACCAGGCCACCCGCGACGAAGCCCACATTCTGGGCCGCGAGGCCTCGCACGGCTGCAGCTACGCCGATTCCTGGTCCAGCGTGCAGTTCCAGCGCATGGCCAATGTATCGCTGGCACCGGGCAAGGCAGCGCTGAGCGTCGAGGACATGATCAAGGACGTGGAAAACGGCATCTGGATCCACGGCCGCGGCTCCTATTCCATCGACCAGCAGCGCTACAACGCGCAGTTTGGCGGCCAGCTGTACTACCAGATCAAGAACGGAAAGATCACCGGCATGGTCGAGGACGCGGCCTACCAGATCCGCACGCCGGAGTTCTGGAATGCCTGCACCGCCATCTGCGATGAACGGGATTTCCGCCTGGGCGGTTCATTCTTCGATGGCAAGGGCCAGCCCGGCCAGGTCTCGGCGGTCTCGCACGGATCGTCCACCACCCGCTTCAACGGCATCAACATCATCAACACCGCGCGCAGTCTCGGCGCCTGAGTCTTCCCATCCTTCGACGTGGAGAGCAGCCTTGCAAAGACGTGACTTCCTGGCCCTGACCGGGCTTACCGCGGGCGGCCTGATCGTGCCGTCGTTCTTCGGCAAGGCGATCGCCGCCGAGCAGCTGCAATCCAGCCTCGACCTGGGGCTGAAGAAGCGCCTGGCCGATGCCGCGCTGCAGGCCGCCCGCAGCGCCGGCGCCACCTACTGCGATGTACGCATCGGCCGCTACCTGCGGCAGTTCGTCATCACCCGCGAGGACAAGGTGCAGAACGTGGTGAACACGGAGTCGACCGGCGTCGGCATCCGCGTGATCGTCAACGGCGCCTGGGGCTTTGCCGCCACCAATGCGCTTGGCACCGCCGACGTGGCCCGCGCCGCGCAGCAGGCCGCCGCCATCGCCAAGGCGAACGCCGGCGTACAGACCGCGCCGGTGCAGCTGGCCAAGGCACCGGGCGTGGGTGAAGTGAGCTGGCGCACGCCGATCCGCAAGAACGCCATGGATGTGCCGATCAAGGAGAAGGTCGACCTGCTGCTGGACGTCAACGCGGCCGCGATGGGCGCCGGTGCCAGCTTCGTCAACTCGATGCTGTTCCTGGTGAACGAGCAGAAGTACTTCGCGTCCACCGATGGTTCCTACATCGACCAGGACGTGCACCGCATCTGGGCACCGATGACGGTCACCGCCATCGACAAGGCCAGCGGCAAGTTCCGCACCCGCGAAGGCCTGTCCGCACCGATGGGCCTGGGCTACGAGTACCTGGACGGCGCCGCCGCCGGCAAGGTGCTCACCCCCAATGGCGTGGTGAACTACGGCTCCTCCTACGACATGAAGGAAGACGCCATCGCTGCGGCCAAGCAGGCGCAGGAGAAGCTGAAGGCACCGTCGGTGAAGCCCGGCAAGTACGACCTGATCCTCGATCCGTCGCATACCTGGCTGACCATCCACGAGTCGATTGGCCACCCGCTCGAACTCGACCGCGTACTCGGCTACGAAGCCAACTACGCCGGTACCAGCTTCGCCACCCTGGACAAGCGCGAGCAGCATTTCCAGTACGGCAGCGAACACGTCAACATCTTCGCCGACAAGACCCAGCCAGGCAGCCTCGGCGCGGTCGCGTACGACGATGAAGGCGTGAAGTGCAAGCGCTGGGACCTGATCAGCAACGGCAAGCTGGTCGACTACCAGACCATCCGCGACCAGGCCCATATCCTCGGCAAGACCGAGTCCGATGGCTGCTGCTACGCCGATTCCTGGTCCAGCGTACAGTTCCAGCGCATGGCCAACGTGTCGATGGCGCCGGGCAAGACCCCGCTCAGCGTCCCGGACATGATCAAGGACGTCGAGAACGGTATCTACATCATCGGCGACGGCTCGTTCTCCATCGACCAGCAGCGCTACAACGCGCAGTTCGGCGGCCAGCTGTTCTACGAGATCAAGAACGGCACGATCACCCGCATGCTGGAAGACGTGGCCTACCAGATCCGCACGCCGGAGTTCTGGAACGCCTGCACCGCCGTGGCCGACGAGCGCGACTACCGCCTGGGCGGGTCGTTCTTCGACGGCAAGGGCCAGCCGGGCCAGGTCTCGGCGGTCTCGCACGGTTCGTCCACCGCGCGCTTCAACGGCATCAACGTCATCAACACCGCACGCAGCCTCGGCTGACCGGTCAGGAGCCCTTACACCATGAGTATCTTCACCGAAGCCCAGGCCAAGGCCATCCTCGACAAGGTCATCGCCCTGTCCAAGGCCGATGAGTGCACCGCCGTACTGGCCGGTTCCATCAACGGCAACATCCGTTTCGCCCTGAACAACGTGTCCACCAGTGGCATCGTGGACAACACCGAGCTGGCCGTCACCGTGGCCTTCGGCAAGCGCGTGGGCACCGCCTCGATCAACGAGTTCGACGATGCCGCGCTGGAACGCGTCGTGCGCCGCGCCGAGGACCTGGCCCGCCTGGCCCCGGAAAACCCGGAGTTCATGCCGGCCATCGGCAAGCAGACCTACCGCGCCAGCCCCACCTTCAGCGAATCCACCGCGGCCATCGATCCGGCCTTCCGCGCCAAGGTCGCCGCCGATTCGATCGCCCCGTGCCGTGGCAACGGTCTGATCGCCGCTGGCTTCCTGGAAGATGGCCAGGGCTTCTATGCCACTGCCAACAGCAATGGCAACTTCGGCTACCAGCGCACCACCAGCTTCGACTACACCTGCACCGTGCGCACCGAAGACGGCCGCGGTTCGGGCTGGGTCGGCCGCAACCTGAAGGACGCCGCCGACTTCAAGGCCGAGCAGGACATCCGCATCGCCATGCGCAAGGCCACCGAATCGGCCGAGGCCAAGGCGCTGGAACCGGGCAAGTACACGGTCATCCTGGAGCCGGCAGCGGCGGCGGGCCTGATCAGCTTCATGATGAATTTCTTCAGCGCGCGCTCGGCCGACGAAGGCCGCAGCTTCCTGTCGAAGAGGGGCGGCGGCAACAAGCTGGGCGAGCAGGTGTACGACCCGCGCGTGAGCATGTACGCCGACCCCTGGCACCCGGAAGCGCCGGTGCTGCCGTGGGATGGCGAAGGCATGCCGCGCGAGCGCATGGCCATCATCGAGAACGGCAAGGTCGCCAACCTGGACTACTCGCGCTTCTGGGCACAGAAGCAGGGCAAGACCGCCAAGGCCACGCCGGGCAACCTGTTGATGAGCGGTGGCGACAAGAGCACCGCCGAGCTGGTGCGCGGCACCCAGAAGGGCATCCTGGTCACCCGCACCTGGTACATCCGCATGGTCGATCCGCAGACCGTGCTGCTGACCGGCCTGACCCGCGATGGCACCTTCTACATCGAGAACGGCCAGATCAAGCATCCGGTGAAGAACTTCCGCTTCAACGAATCGCCGGTGATCATGCTCAACAACATCGAAGAGCTGGGCAAGCCGGTGCGCGTGGCCGGTGATGAGTCCAGCTACGTGATGATGATCCCGCCGATGAAGCTGCGCGATTTCACCTTCACCTCGCTGTCCGACGCGGTCTGATGGATAGGCGGGCCTGCCTGCGCTGGTTGGCCGCTGCCGCTTCGGCGGCGGCGCTGCCGGCCTTCGCGCAGGCAGGCCCGCGCAGTTCGCGCTACGACTTCTGGTTCACCCGCCTGCAATACGACTCCGGCGATTGGGACGTGGACGCGCGCATGCCGTCCAACCTGATCACCTCGCTGATCGACTACACCTCGTTGCGCGTGGACCCGCAGGAACACGTGGTGGCCCTGGCCGACCCGCGCATGCTGGAAGCGCCGTTCTGCTACCTGGCCGGGCACACGCTGGTGGAGTTCAACGCCGCCGAGCGGCAGAACTTCGTGCGCTACGTGCGCAACGGCGGCTTCGTCTTCGTCGACGACTGCAACCATGACATCGACGGCCTGTTCGCCACGTCGTTCGAAGCGCAGATGGCGCGCCTGTTCGGGCCGAAGGCACTGCAGAAGCTGCCCAACAGCCACGCGCTGTACCGCAGTTTCTTCCGCTTCCCCGAAGGTCCGCCCGCCACCAGCTTCGAACTGAACGGCTGGGGCGACGACCTGGTGCACGACTACCTGAAGGGCATCGAGGTCGATGGCCGCCTGGGCCTGCTCTACAGCAACAAGGATTACGGCTGCGAGTGGGACTACGACTGGCGCAACAAGCGCTTCCTGGCCGAAGACAACACCCGCTTCGGCGTCAACATCGTGATGTACGCACTGAACAACTGATTGGAACACCGCCATGACCCAGCCCGACCTCGATTCCCTGCTGCCGCGCCTGCATGCGCTGCGCGATGCCCTGGCCCATGCCGTGGTGGGCCAGAACGCGGTGGTCGAGCAGCTGCTGATCGGCCTGCTGGCCGGCGGCCACTGCCTGCTGGAAGGTGCACCCGGCCTGGGCAAGACCCTGCTGGTGCGCTCGCTGGGGCAGGCACTGGAACTGCAGTTCCGGCGCGTGCAGTTCACCCCCGACCTGATGCCCAGCGACATCCTCGGCACCGAACTGCTGGAGGAAGACCACGGCACCGGCCATCGTCATTTCCGCTTCCAGCAGGGCCCGATCTTCACGAACCTGCTGCTGGCCGACGAACTCAACCGCACCCCGCCCAAGACCCAGGCTGCCCTGCTGGAGGCGATGCAGGAACGCACGGTCAGCTACGCGGGAACGACCTATGCACTGCCCGCGCCTTTCTTTGTGCTGGCCACGCAGAACCCGATCGAGCAGGCTGGCACCTACCCGCTGCCCGAAGCACAGCTGGACCGCTTCCTGCTGCACGTGCTGGTCGATTACCCCAGCGAAGACGAGGAACGGCAGATCCTGGAACAGACCACCGGCGGCGCCAGCGCAGCGGTGCCGAAGGTGATGGATGCCGAGGCGGTGATCGCCCTGCAGGCGGCCGTGCGCCAGGTACACGTGAGCCCCGACGTGCTGGCCTGGATCACCCGCCTGGTACGCGCCAGCCGCCCCGGCGACGGTGCGCCGGCGGCCATCAACCAGTGGGTGAAGTGGGGCGCCGGCCCGCGTGCCGGGCAGTCACTGGTGCTGGCAGCCAAGGCCCGCGCACTGCTGCAGGGCCGTTTCGCCGCCACCCGCGAGGACGTGCAGGCGCTGGCCGCACCGGTCATGCGCCATCGCCTGCTGTTGTCCTTCGCCGCCGAAGCCGAGCAGAAGCGCGCCGACGACGTGGTTGCAGCGCTGCTGCAGGCCGTGCCGTTCCCCGGTTGATTCCTGCGTGAGCACCGCCATCCCGCTGACCCTGCCGCCAGACGTGCGTGCGCGCCTGCGCACGTTGCGGCTGTCGCCGCGCCTGGCCAGCGGCGCCAGCGGCATCGGCCAGCACGCCAGCCGCAGCCGCGGTGCCGGCCTGGAGTTTGCCCAGTACCGTGCCTACGAGCCGGGCGACGCGCTGCGCCAGATCGACTGGAAGCTGTACGCCCGCTCCGATCGCTTCTTCGTGCGCGAATCCGAACGCGAAAGCCCGATCGCCGTCTGGCTGCTGCTGGACGCCACCGCCTCGGCCGGCCAGGCCGACCGTGCCGCGCCACAGCGCACGCGCCTGGACCACATGCGCGGCGTTGCCGCGTGTGTGCTGGAACTGGCCCTGCAGCAGGGCGACCGTTTCGGCCTGCTGGCAATCAACGGTGATGGCCTGCAACTGGTGCCGGCCGCCAGCGGTGCACGCCAGCGCGATCGCATCCATCTGCAGCTGCATGCGCTGCAAACCCGTGGCGCGTGGCCGGTGGCCGAGCGCCTGCGGCCGCTGTGGGAGCGCGTGCGCCCGGGAGACCTGCTGCTGGCCATCGGCGACGGCTTCGACGAAGCCGGTATCGCCTTGCTGGAACAACTGGCCGGCGCACGCCGCGAGGTGATGCTGCTGCAGATCCTGACCGCCGATGAGCGCGACTTCCCGTTCGATGCCGGCCATCGCTTCCGCGATCCGGAAACCGGCGACGAACTGCTGGGCGATGGCGCCGCGATCCGCAGCGATTACCTGCAGCGCTTCGCTGCCGCGCGCACCGCCCTGCAGTCGCGCTTGCAGGCCAGCGGCATCGCCAGCGCCACCGGCTGGCTCGACCAGCCGCTGGACCAGCCACTGCAGGCCCTGTTCGGCCGCGGGGGCGGCGCATGAACCTGCTGTTCCCGCTGGGCCTGGCCGCGCTTGCCGCGTGGCTGCTGCCACTGCTGATCCACCTGGCCCGGCGCCATCCGTACACGCCGCTGGATTTTGCCGCCCTGCGCTGGCTGCGCGCACAGATCCGCCCGCGCCAGCGCATCCGTTTCGATGACTGGCCGTTGCTGCTGGTGCGCCTGCTGTTGCTGGCAGCGCTGGCCCTGCTGCTGGCGCGCCCGGCGTTGACCGGCCCCGCGCCGGGGCCTGCCGCCTGGACCGTGGTCGCCCCGGGATTGGATGCGGGCGCCTTGCGCGGTGGCGCCGACGCTGCGAACTGGCATTGGCTGGCGCCCGGCTTCCCGGCCATCGAACAAGCGCCAGTACCCGGCAGCGCCGCTCTGCCCAGCCTGCTGCGCGAACTGGACGCGCAGCTTCCTGCAGGCACCCCGTTGATCGTGCACGTGCCCGATCCGTTGCCAGGCCTGGATGGCGCACGCGTGCAGCTGTCACGCGACGTGCAATGGCACACGCACCCGCTCGCAGCCAGCACGGATCAGGCTGAAGCAGCGCCACCGCGGCTGCGCGTGCACGCCGATGCGTCCAGCGCGGCGCAGCACTGGTTGAACGCACTGCAGCGCGCATGGGGCGTGCGGCCAGCACCGGATGCGTTGCCTGTCGATGCCCTGCCCGCGCGCGGCGAAACCGCTGTGAGGACCCGGGACGAGGCGCTGCCCGGCCGCTGGCAGGCGTGGCTGAGCGACGGTGGCCAGGTGCTGACCGCCGCCAAGCCCGCCGCGAACGCCAGTGTGCTGCTGCGCGACGCCAGCGGCGCCCCCCTGCTCTGGCAGCAGCGCGTCGGCCGCGGCCGCCTGCTGTCGCTGCCCGCTGACTGGGATGCCTCCAAGACCCAGGCACTGCGCGATCCGCACCTGCCGCGCTCCCTGCTGCTGGCGCTGCAGCCACCGGCGCCACCGCGGCTGGGAAATGCCCAGGACCAGGCGCCACAGCGCGCGGCACTGCCGGCCGCCACAGCGCCAGTGCGCGAGCCCACCACGTGGCTGTTGCTGGCCATCGTGCTGCTGTTCGCGCTGGAACGCTGCATGGCCAGCAGCGCGCGGCGCAGGGCGGCGGCATGAAGACACTTCAACTCGCATGGCGTCGCGCCCGACGCCGACGCGCGCTCATCACCCTGCTGCTGGGACTGCCCTGGGCGTTGGCCGCCGCCACATTGGCACTGCGCCTGGGCGGGTTCGACATCGCCTGCGTGGTCGCCACGGTCGGTCTGCTCGCCTGCGCGGCGCTGGCCACCGCGCACGCCCGCCGGCTGGACCGGCAGTGGCTGCAGCGGCAACTCGACACCAGCGGCCGCAGCGAAGACAGCGCCGACCTGCTGTTTGCCGATGCCGCCACGCTCAATCCGCTGCAGCAGCGCCAGCGCACGCACGTGCTGGCCACCCTGGAACGGGCAATGCCGGAGCTGCGTCCGCGCTGGCCGCGCGGCGCGCTGCTGCTGTGCTGGCTGGGCGGCCTGGCCATCGCGCTGCTGGCACTGGGCTGGCCGCGTGCGGGCGCACCGTCGCAGCCTGCGCACGCGCCGACAGCGGGCGATAAGACGCCCCCAGGACCGCTGCACCTGCAGTCCACCCGCCTGCGCGTGGACGCGCCGGCCTACACGGGGCGGCCGACCCTCAACCAGAATGCGCTGGATGCCAAAGTCGCCGCAGACAGCCGGCTGTCCTGGTCACTGCGCTTTGATCGCGCCCCGGCCAAGGCCTGGCTGCAGTTCCACGATGGCCGGCAATTGCCGCTGCACGAGCAGGATGGCCACTGGCTGGCACAGGACGTTGCGCGCGCGCCTGTGCTGTACCGCGTGGTGAGCGAACCGGCGCTGGCCGAAACCCGCCTGCATCGGCTGGACGTGGTGGCCGACCAGTCGCCCAGCGTGCGCGTGCTGGAACCGGCATCCAGCTTGGTTCTGGGCACGCCCGGGCAACGCCAGTGGACGCTGCGCTTCGAAGCCAGCGATGACTATGGCGTCGCTGCGGGGGCAATGTTGTCAATCACCACCACCCAGGGCAGTGGCGAGAACATCACCTTCGCAACACGCCACGTGGCGCTGACCGGCAGCGGCGAAGCCAGCGCACGGCGCTTCGCCCACACGCTCGATCTGGCCGCACTGGGCGCGCAGCCCGGCGGCGATGTGATCGCGCAGCTGGAGGTCCGCGACAACCATGCACCCCGGCCGCAGACCGCGCGCAGCAGCAGCGTGATCCTGCGCCTGCCGAGTGCGGAGGTGGCGCTCACCGCCGAACTGGAAGGCCGCATCAAGAAGACCCTGCCGGCCTACTTCCGCAGCCAGCGGCAGATCATCATCGATGCCGAAGCATTGATCCGCCAGCGGCGTGCCCTCGCTGCTGATACGTTCGTGAAGCGCAGCGATGCCATCGGCGTGGACCAGCGCATCCTGCGCCTGCGTTACGGCCAGTTCCTGGGCGAGGAGAGCGAGGGCGCAGCGAAGCCGCCGCCGACCAGCGATCTGCCCACCAGCGATGCGCCCACCGCCGACGCGCACGATCACGACGACCACGGCGACGATCATGACCATGATCACGGCGGCACCGCCAGTAGCGCCGATACGCCGCCGGTATTCGGCAGTGCCACCGACGTGCTTTCCGAGTACGGCCACACCCACGACCACGCCGAAGCGGCAACCCTGCTGGACCCACAGACGCGGACCACGTTGAAGGCCGCGCTGGACCAGATGTGGTCGGCCGAAGGCGAGCTGCGCCAGGGCCGTCCGGAGCAGGCACTGCCCTTCGCCTACAAGGCGCTGGCTTTCATCAAACAGGTGCAGCAGGCCGAGCGCATCTACCTGGCCCGGGTGGGGCCGGAGCTGCCGCCCATCGACGAGAGCCGCCGGCTGGGCGGTGACCGCGCCGGGCTGGCCAGCCGTGAACTGCCATTGGCGCCACGCACACCGCCGGACCCGGCCATCGTCGAGGCCTGGCAGCGGCTGGGTGATGGTGATGGCACCCCCGACCTGGATGCACTGGCCAGCTGGCAGCAACGCAATGCCGCTTTCCTGCCCGATGCACTGGACCTGGCCGCCGCCATCGAGCAACTGCGTATCGAGCCAGGCTGCAAGGACTGTCGCCAGCGCCTGCGGGCACAACTGTGGCGCGCCCTGCAGCGCCCGCTGCCGCAGGTGATGCGGCGCACGGCCACCGATGCGATGGGCCAACAGTATCTGGATGCACTGGAGGCGCAGCCATGACGGCCACCGCGTTGAACCTGTGGCTGGCCGTTGCCCTGGCCGTCATCGTGGTCGTGGCCAGCCTGCTGCAGCTGCGCACGCCCACCGCGCATCGCGGCCGGCGCGTGGCGCGGCTGGGTCTTCAGGCGATTGCCGCCGTGCTGCTTTACTTCTGCCTGTTGCCGCCCAGCGCGCAGCAGCCCGCGGGCGGTCTGGTCGTGCTCAGCGCAGATGCCGCCGCCGCGGGCGCCGTGCCGGCCAGTGACGGTCCAGTGCTGCTGTTGCCGGAGGCCGCCGACGTAGTGGGTGGCCAGCGGGTGCCCGACCTGGCCACCGCGCTGCGCAGGCACCCTGCCGCCACGCTCACCCTGGTCGGTGCCGGGCTGGCAGCCCGTGATCGCGATGCCGTCCTGCCGGCGAGCGTGACGTGGCAGGCATCCCCTGCGCCGCGTGGCTGGATCGCGCTGCAGCCCCCGGCCGATGCGGCGCCCGGCGCCCGTTTCGAGGTGCACGCCCAGGCGCGCGGCGTCACCGGCGGGCGCGCCGAACTGCTGGACCCGGCCGACACCGTGGTTGATCGAGCGACGTTGGGCGCCGATGGCCGCGTGCGCCTCAGCGGCGTCGCCCGTGCGCCCGGCCGCAGCGTGTTCCATCTGCGCCTGCTGGATGCGCAGGCCCATGACCTGGACAGCGTGCCGGTGCCGCAGCAGACCGTTGCGGCGCCGCCGCTGCGCCTGCGGGTGCGCGCCAGTGCGCCGGGGCCGGAGTTGAAGTACCTGCGCCGCTGGGCCACCGATGCCGGCCTGCAGATGCAGGTCCAGGCCGATACCGGCGCCGGTCTCAGCGTAGGTGACGGTGCGGTGCCGCTGGACGCCGCCAGCCTGGCGCGCAGCGATCTGTTGCTGCTGGACGAACGCAGCCTGGCGGCATTGAGCGCCGGGCAGGTGTCCGTGCTGCGCCAGGCCCTGCGCGAGGGGCTGGGCGTGCTGGTCCGCAGCGGCGGCGTGCCGTCGGCCAGCGCACGGCAACGCCTGCGCGATTTCGGCTTGCCGGTGCAGGGTGATGGCAGCAGCCATGCCGTTGCACTGCCCGGCGACGGTGACAGTGCGATGCTGGCCGCGCGGCGGGGTCCGCTGGCCGCGGGCACCCTGCCCAGCGCGGATGGCGAAGTCGCCGACCGCAGCTCGCACACCGCTGCCCTGCCCGCGCTGGAAGCACTGTCCCTGCAGTCGCCCGGCAGCAATGCACTGCTGCACGACGAGGCTGGTGCAGCCATCGGTGGCTGGCGCAGCGTTGGCAAGGGACGCATCGGACTGCTGCCGCTCACCGACACGTGGCGCTGGGTGCTCGCCGGTCGCGATGATCGCCATGGCGAACTGTGGAGCACGGTGCTGGCCAGCGTGGCCCGCGCGCAGCGTAACGGCGATGTGCTGTGGTCACCGCAGCCGCAGGCCTGGCTGGGCGAACGCGTTGCCCTGTGTGGCGTGCAGGCACCGCTGCAGGCCTTCGATGCGAACGATGCTGGCGTACCGCTGGTCGTTGACGCCGGCACAGCGTCGCAGCGCTGCGCTGGCTGGTGGCCGCGTGAAGCAGGCTGGCAGCGGCTGCAGCATGGCGACGCGGCGGTATGGCGCTATGTGTTCGACGCGAAGGACGCCGCCGTCCTGCACCGCCAGGCGATGATCGATGCAACGACGCAGGCGCTGGCAACCACCGTGCCGGTCAGCGCGCCGGCGATGCAGCCGGTGGCCGGCCCGCGCTGGCCATGGTGGCTGGCGTTCGTGCTGTGCGCTTCGCTGCTGTGGTGGCTGGAGCGACGCAGATGAAGCCCAGGGTCGGCTCCCTTTCGCATGCGAAAGGGCTCTGACCCCATCCCTCAGCGTTTGCCCGCGCGCCGGTACACACCATCGAAGCGCACGTTCATGCCGCCACATTCGCTGTTGTCCGACACCACCAGCACATCGCCCAGCAGCTGCGCGTGCACGCTGCAGGTATCCTCGACGAAATCGACCTGGCTTCCGCGCGGCGTAGCCGACGCGTTCACCGCACCGATGTGCGGCCCACCCGGCCGCTCTTCCAGCGACGGATTGGCCGACGGCCAGTAGGCATCGCCTTCCACCTGCAACTGGCTGCCCCGCACGCGGATCTGCAGGCCGTTGTCGCCGTCCTTCCAGTCGCCCGCCCATCCCTGCAGGGTCGGCGTCACCCGTGGCACAGGTTGCAGCTTGCTGCGATCCACCCACCCCGCGCTGCCGCCCACCTTGTTGGGGAAGAATGCGCAGCGGTACGGGCCCAGGTCGCGGCCAGTCACCACCGTATCGCCGCTGACCACGTAGCTGCGCTGGCGGCACGCGGCTTCACCCTTTTCCGGGCAGCCGTCCAGGTCGCGCAGCAGGTACAGACGCGGCGTACCCACCACCTTGGCCACGGCAAAGTCGGACTGTTGCGAAGGGAAGGCACCATTGCGGCATGAACCGTCGTCTGCCAGTTCGCTGGCCAGCGCCAACGACGGGCCGCACAGGGCAATCAGGAAAAGGGAACGCAGCAGCATCCAGGCAGCCTCGGAAAGAAAGACCGCAGGATAGCGCCTAGTCCTGCGGCGGTGCGCCGCAGCCGTCCTGCTGCTGGCAGAACTGCAATGCGCGCCGCTGCTGGTCGGCACTCAGTTCCGGCGGTGGCCGTGCAATGGCCGACTGGATCTGGTCCGGGCCGCCGGTCAGCTTGTTCAACCCGCGGCCTGCGGCGAGCACACCCTTGACCACGCCCATCATGATGTAACCGCCGCCCAGGCTGACCTGCTCAGGCGTGGGTGGCTCACTCCAGTCCCGGCTGAAGCGGTTGTCACCGAACTTCACCGGGTTCTTGAAGCGGTACAGGTCAAGCGGCTGGTCATCTTCCGGCTTCAAGGCACGGACTTCGCCCAGCGTGGTCACACTGTCCTGCGCTGGCGCCTGTGCTGGCGTTGCCTGCACGGTGGTCTCGGCCGGCGGCGCAGGCAGCTGCTGCGCATGCGCGGTGACGGCCAGCATCATGCCGGCCAGAAGTGCTCCCTGCAGTGTCCGTCGTGCCACAACCATTGCCCTGTCGGATGTGTCCAGTCTGCGAGCATACGCATGGCGGCTTCAGATTGTGTTGGCAGACCGTGCAGACGTTCAGGATGTGTCGCGCTGCCCGGAACGCTGCCAGCGCGGTGCGATTTGCAACAAATGTCATTGTCAGCGCCGCCTCGGATCAGCAGCCTGCAGGGTCTTTCCGATGGAGCCCGGCATGCAGCCCCGCGCTTTTCCCCCTGCCGACCGTGTGCTGCACAGATGACATCGCGGGTCGCTGTGCTGGTTGCACTTGCCGTGGCAACGGCGATGCTGGTGGCGGCCATTGCCGAATGGATGGCGCGCACCCGCAGCGCGCTACAGGCGCTGCGCCAGGCACCGGTGCTGCGCACCCTGGATACGGGTGAACAGGCGGCGCTGGCGCCCCTGCGTGCGCTGACCGGCATCATCCATGACGATCAGATCCGGCCGCTGCAGGGCGCTCTTGCCAGCGCCAGCCATCGCCCCTGGCAACCGTTCAACGACGGCCGGCTGGGTGGCGTACCGGTGCTGTTTCCTGCAGCCGCGCATCGTCATCTGGCCGCATGGAATGACGCGGAAGTGGTGCTCGCTGCACATTGGGCGATCATCGTCCGCCTCAACGGCGTTGCACTGGCCGCCCTGCCCCGGGTGGGCGCAAGCCGATTGCTCGGTGAACGGCTGGAATCCGCCGCGGAAGTGGCGCTGCGCCGCGGCGGCCGCCTGCGCACAGCCGGCCTGGGCACTGCCGCGATGGCACTGTGGGCCTGTGCATACACGCCGGTGTCCGCAGCGCTACCGCTGATCGTGCTGGCGATGCTGGCGGCGGGCGTGTCTTGTCCGCGCCGCCGTGGTCCGCGCACGGCGCAGCCGGTGCTGCGGGTCGCGGGGCGACTGCAGAACCTGCAGCGCACGCCGGCGCAGGCGCCGGTCTGGCTGCTGGGCCGCGACCGCCGCGTCCAGCTTCCTGCGGAATGGCAGGATGCAGCGGCCTTTTCCACACCCCGGGTGATGCAGTTGGACCTACGCCAGTGCGACGGGCAGGTGCTGGCGGCCGGGCCCCGCTGGCGGCTGGCCGACGACCGCCAGCGTTTTCCAGCCAGCGGCAGCGGCTGGCACCTGGCCTGGCTGGCACTGCTGCTGGCGATCATGGGCACTGCCGCAGCGGGGTCGCTGCCCGGCAACCCGCTGGCCGCACTGCTGTGGTGGCCTGCAGCAGTCGGCATGGCCCTGTGGCAGGCGGTGCAGGGTCTGCGCAGCGCGCACAGCGCCCTGCAGCGCGACAGCGCGCGCCGGCAGGCATTCGCCGCGCGGCCGCCGCCCCGGCACTGAATGGTTTACTGCATCCTGGCCCGCGGTCTCACACCCTGAGACCCATCTGTGGTGCCATGTGACCCCTCGCAAACCGTCCCGGCTCCCTCTTCCATGGCCTACGAACTCGCCAAGCGCACGGCCGACGCCGAGCAGAAGCTCGCCACCCGCGACGGCCTGCCGGCGCGCGATGGCGCCCTGCTCAGTGCGCGCCTGCAGCGCCGCTACCACGACCGCATCACCGGCAGCTTCGCCATTCCCGGCCGCGAGGGCCGCTACGCGCCCATTCCCGATTCGGTGCCGCCGGCCCTGGCCGCCGCCCTGAAGTCGCGCGGCATCGAACAGCTCTACAGCCACCAGGCGGAAGCGTGGGAGGCCAGCCAGAGCGGCGAACACGTAGCCATCGTCACCCCCACCGCCAGCGGCAAGTCGCTGTGCTACACCCTGCCGGTGGTCAGCGCGGCCATGCAGGACAAGGCCAAGGCGCTGTACCTGTTCCCGACCAAGGCGCTGGCCCAGGACCAGGTGGCCGAGCTGCTCGAACTCAACCGCGCCGGCGACCTCGGCGTGAAGGCCTTCACCTTCGATGGCGACACCCCCGGCGATGCGCGCCAGGCGATCCGCCTGCACGGCGACATCGTGGTGTCCAACCCGGACATGCTGCACCAGGCCATCCTGCCGCATCACACCAAGTGGGCGCAGTTCTTCGAGAACCTGCGCTACATCGTCATCGACGAAGTGCATACCTACCGCGGCGTGTTCGGCAGCCACGTCACCAACGTGCTGCGCCGGCTCAAGCGCATCTGCGCGTTCTATGGCGTGCAACCGCAGTTCATCCTGTGCTCGGCCACCATCGGCAACCCGCAGGCGCATGCCGAAGCCCTCATCGAAGCCCCGGTCACCGCCATCACCGAATCCGGCGCGCCCAGCGGGCCCAAGCAGGTGCTGCTGTGGAACCCGCCGGTGATCAACCCGGACCTGGGCCTGCGTGCCTCGGCACGTTCGCAGAGCAACCGCATCGCCCGCATCGCGATCAAATCCGGGCTGAAGACCCTGGTGTTCGCGCAGACGCGCCTGATGGTGGAAGTGCTGACCAAGTACCTGAAGGACATCTTCGACCACGACCCGCGCAAGCCGCCCCGCATCCGCGCCTACCGCGGTGGCTACCTGCCCACCGAACGCCGCGAGACCGAGCGTGCGATGCGCGCGGGCAACATCGACGGCATCGTCAGCACCTCGGCGCTGGAGCTGGGCGTGGATATCGGCAGCCTCGACGTGGTCATCCTCAACGGCTACCCCGGCAGCGTGGCCGCCACCTGGCAGCGCTTCGGCCGCGCCGGTCGCCGCCAGCAGCCGGCGCTTGGCGTGATGGTGGCCAGTTCGCAGCCGCTGGACCAGTACGTGGTGCGCCATCCGGATTTCTTCGCCGAGGCCTCGCCCGAACACGCGCGCATCGCGCCGGACCAGCCGCTGATCCTGTTCGACCACATCCGCTGCGCGGCCTTCGAGCTGCCGTTCCGGGTCGGCGATGGCTTCGGCCCGATCGATCCGGTAGTGTTCCTGGAAGCGCTGGCCGAAACCGAGGTGATCCACCGCGAAGGCGAGCGTTGGGAATGGATCGCCGACAGTTATCCGGCCAACGCGGTCAGCCTGCGCGCGGTGGCCGATGGCAACTTCGTGGTGGTCGACCGCAGCGATGGCCGCCAGCAGATCATTGCCGAGGTCGACTATTCCGCGGCCGCGCTTACGTTGTACGAAGGCGCCATCCACATGGTGCAGTCGACCCCGTACCAGGTGGAAACGCTGGACTGGGAAGGCCGCAAGGCCTACGTCACGCGCACCCACGTGGATTACTACACCGACAGCATCGACTTCACCAAGCTCAAGGTGCTGGACCGCTTCGATGGCGGCGTGGCCGGCCGTGGCGATTCGCACCATGGCGAAGTGCACGTGGTGCGCCGCGTGGCCGGCTACAAGAAGATCCGCTACTACACGCACGAGAACATCGGCTACGGGCCGGTGAACCTGCCCGACCAGGAACTGCACACCACGGCGGTGTGGTGGCAGCTGCCGCAGGCGCTGCTGCTGCGCGCCTTCGCCAGCAAGCAGGATGCGCTGGATGGTTTCCTCGGTGCCGCCTACGCACTGCACATCGTTGCCACCGTGGCGGTGATGGCCGATGCGCGCGACCTGCAGAAGTCGGTCGGCAACGGCGATGGTTCGTGGTTCGCGATCGCCGACCAGACCGGCCGTGGCCAGCTGCGCGGCGGCGAGGGAGATCCGGGCATCGTCGAGCTGCTGCAGGAATTCGTGCCGACGGTGTACCTGTACGACAACTTCCCCGGTGGCGTCGGCCTCAGCGAGCCGCTGTGGCAGCGCCAGGCCGAACTGGTGCAGCGCGCGCGCGAACTGGTGCAGCGCTGCGACTGCAAGGCCGGCTGCCCGGCCTGCGTGGGCCCGGTGCTGGCCGCGCAGGAAGAGGATGACACCTCGCCACGCGCGTTGGCGCTGCGCGTGCTCGACCTGTTCGATGCCGACGCCTGCCAGCACGTGGCGGATGTGGTGGTGACCACGCGCGACCCGATGGAGCTGCTGGCGCCGTGAGCCTGAGCCTGGACAAGCTGCGCCTGCTGCGGAAACAGGCCGGCGACCCGAAGGCGAGCACGCCGGCCCCGCCCGAGCCGCCGCCGGCAGCCCCGGCCCCGATGGCCGCCAACGATGCGCGGCAGCCTGCGGCCGAGCGCTCGGTGTTTGCCTGGGTCGAACAGGAGATCCGCCACAAGCCGACCGGCGCGGCGGCACCTGCCACGGCGCCGGCACCGCTGCGGCGGCCGGAGGTAGGCGGCCTGCATCGCCTGCTTGGCCTGCGCACGCGCGGCGGTCCCGCACCGGCGCGGGCCAGCGCGCAGGACCGGCAGCTGCCCGGCGAAGAGATCGCACCGGGCCTGTTCCTGATCGAATCACTGCAGCCGCAGGCGATTCCCGGGCAGCCACTGTCGCTGGATTTCGCCCGCCGCGATGGCGAGCACGTGGCCGCGCGCGACCTGCTGTTCTTCGATACCGAAACCACCGGCCTGGCCGGTGGCACCGGTACCCGCGCCTTCATGATCGGCGCGGCGGATTGGCATGCCTGCCCGCAGCGCGGCGAAGGCCTGCGCATCCGCCAGCTGCTGATGTCCACCATGGCTGCCGAGGACGCGATGCTGGCCACCTTTGCCAGCTGGCTGCAGCCGTCCACCGTGTTCTGCAGCTACAACGGCCGCAGCTACGATGCGCCGCTGCTGAAGGCCCGCTACCGCCTGGCCCGGCAGCGCGATCCGATCAGCGCGCTGGACCATGTGGACCTGCTCTATCCCACGCGCCGGCGTTATCGCGGCAGCTGGGAGAACTGCAAGCTGTCCACCATCGAACGCCAGCTGCTGCGCGTGGTGCGCGAGGATGACCTGCCGGGTTCGGAAGCGCCTGCGGCATGGCTGCGTTACCTGCGCGGCGGCGATGCCGTGAACCTGCGCCGCGTGGCCGACCACAACCACCAGGACGTGGTGACTCTGGCCCTGCTGCTGCAGCGGCTGATCCGCGAGGAACAGCGCGAGCGCGAAACGCTGGCGCTGGTGCAGCCGTAGCCGGGCGCGGATTCATGCAGTGTTGACACCGCTGACACGCGCAACGGCGACACTGCCGGTTATTCCATCCTGCGGAGTCGTGCCCATGCGTTCTTCTTCCCTGTTGCTGCTGGCCAGCATCCTGCCGCTTGCCGCCTGCAGCCACGCCGGTGCCAACAGCACCGCTGACAGCGGCAGCCTGCCGGCCAAGGTGTCCGATGGCCCGCAGGAGTGCCGCCCCGAAGCGCTGGAGGCATTCACCGGCAAGACCGCCGATGAGGCCACCATCAAGAAGCTGGTGGCCGACAGCGGCGCGCGCAACGCGCGGGTGGTGAAGCCGGGCATGGCGGTCACCATGGACTTCCGCCAGGACCGGGTCACCGTGCAGGTGGACGCGCAGAACAGGATCGAGGGCGCCAGCTGCGGTTGATGTAATCGCGCCAGCGCTACCGGACGCGATCGATCCGGTAGCGCCGGGCCATTCCCGGCGAGCGAAGCAGTCCTACAGCTGCTGGGCCTTGCCACTGGCCATGGCGCGGGCGATCACCTGCTTCACCTGCGCCGAGGCCTGCGCCTGCAGCTGGGCCTGGCGTTCCCCCAGTTCGGCCTGCTGGCTGCCCAGTGCGGACTGGCGCAGGCCCAGCTGGGCCTGCTGATCGGCCAGCTCGCTGATATCGCGGCTGTGTGTGTCCTGCAGGGCCTGCATTGCACGACGCACTTCGGCGTCGGCCGCGCGGGCAATCGCGGCATCGTCGGTTACACCGCGTGTCGCCCGTGCCGCCTCGGCCGCCGCCTCACGGTTGATGTCGGTGGCGCGCACGGCCTTGCTGGCCGCCTGCGTCGCCACGCGGGCGATTTCCCGTGCATGCACCGCCTGCTTGCGGCCCAGTTCTCCCTGTTGGCGCCCCAGCGCGCCCTGCTCGCGGCCCAGCTCACCCTGCTGCCGGCCCACTTCCGCCGACTGCGCGTAGACGCGCTGCAGCGGCTGGATCAGCGCCGGGTCACGCACGGCGTAGCGCTTGTTGCCTTCGCGGAACCACAGCACCGGGCCCTCGCGGCCGACATCGCGGCGGGCCTGCTTGATGTCGTCGATGGTGGCGCTGGCGTAGCTGCGGCCGTGGTCGATCAACACGTGGCCACGCTCCAGGTCGTTGCTCAGATGCAGCTGGCCTACGGTGGTGAAGCTGTCGTCATCGTCCTCATCGACCGGTGGCGCCGGCGGGGCGGGCGGCGCGGCCGGAGCGGCCGGAGCGGCAGGCGGTGCCGGCACGGCGGGCAGCGCGCGCGGCGGGGCGGCAGGCGCCTTCGGTGCAGCGGGCGCCACCACCGCAGCCGGCGGCGACGGCGGGGCGGGCGGTGCCGGCGGCACCGGGGCGGCCACCAGCTGCATCGGCGCCACGCTCAGCGCCAATACCAGGGTGGTCAGCGCGGCTGCCAGCACGCGCGGGCAGGACCGGCGCGGCTGCAGCGAAAGCAGGCGGCGCTTCAGGCTGGTGGTGCTGGGTGCAGCGCTGGCCACGCCCAGATGCGGTGCCGGTGCCACGCCCAGCTGCAGCAGCAGGCGGCCATAGGCGTGGCGGCTGGCTCCGTGCTGGCCGACCACCGCCGCATCCACCGCTTCCTCGCGGGCCTGGGCGTATTCGCGCACGGCCATGCGCAGCAGCGGATGGAAGAAGAACAGGTGCTGGGCCAAGGCCGGCAGCAGCCCCCATTGCAGGTCGCGGCGCTGCAGGTGCTGCAGTTCGTGGGTCAGCGCCAGGTCCAGCGCGTCGCCCTGCAGCGCATTGGCACCGGCGGGCAGCAGCAGCACCGGGCGCAGCGGCCCGACCAGCTGCGGTGCGTCCACCTGCGCGCTCATCCACAGGCGCGGTGCACGGCGCAGGCCATGGGCATCGGCCGCCAATTGCAGCGCCTGCACCAGGGCAGCGTCCTCGCAGGGATGCGCGGCCGCCAGCAGCGCGCGGCACTGCCGCCATTCGCCGAAGGTGCGCCACGCCATCAGCAGCACGCCGGACAACCACAGCGCGGCCAGCGCCAGTGCCCACACGGCCAGCGGCGATGCGCCCGTACCGATGGACGCGGCGATGTCGTGGGTCTGGTCGATCGGTGCGCTGGCCAGCAGCTGCGCCGACGCTTCGGGCGCAAGCGGATAGATCGCATCGGCGGCCAGGTCGGTGGTGGTCATCGCCACCTCGGCGGGGGCCGGCAACCAGGCCAGCTGCAGCGGTTGGCTCCAGGCCAGGCCGAACACGGCCTGCAGCGACACCAGCCACCACAGGCGGCAGCGCGTGGCCGCCGACAGCGACGGCAGCCGCTTGCACACCAGATACACCAGCCCCACCAGCAGGGCGGTCTGCAGGCTGGTCCAACCCAGCCGTTCCAGCAACGCGATCAGCATCGTGGTGTCCATGGCTCAGCCCTCGTGGCGACGCGATTGAAGTTCGGCGACCAGCGCTTCCAGCTCGGCCAGTTCGTTGTCACTGACCTGCTGGCGCTGCGACAGATAGGCCACGAACGGCGACACCGAGCCCTGCAGGGTGTTGTCGACGAACTGGGCCACCGCGCCCTGCAGCACGCTTTCCGGGCCACGGGTGGCCTGGTAACGGTAGACACCGTCGTGTTGCTGGCGCTGAAGATACCCCTTCGCCCGCAGGCGCTCCATCATGGTCAGCACGGTGGAACGGGCCAGCCCTCGGGCCTCGCCGTAGCCACTGGCGACCTCGCCGACGCTGGCCGGCGCATGTTCATCGATGTACTGCAGCAGGGCCAGTTCCTGGTCCCCGATGGTCTTGCCACGCATGGCACCACTCCATTGACTACACGTGTAGTTACTGTCGGCGTGACGACACCTGTAGTCAACCCCCCGGAAGTCATGGACCGACGAACGGTCGGGTTGGGTGATGGACTTAAACCTTCTCCCCGCCCCACGCATCCGATCCCCCGACAACCCGCCGGGAATCCCCATGTTCCGCCCAACGCTGCCCGTCCTGCTCCTGCTCCTCGCCGCCCTGCCAGTGGCAGCCGCTTCGCCCGGCCCTGATGCCGCCAACGAGCAGGCACGCCGCCTGATCCGCCAGGCCATGCAGGACGAGCGCATCCCCGGCCTGCAGGTGGCCGTGGTCAAGGACGGCCAGGTGGTGCTGTCCGAAGCCTTCGGCCTGGCCAACGTCGAAAACGGCATCGCCACCACGCGCAGCACGCGCTTCCCGCTGAACTCGGCCACCAAGGCCTTCACCGGCGTGGCGGCCGCGCAGCTGGCGCAACAGGGCAGGCTGGATCTGGATGGGCCGCTGGCGCGCTATCTCGATGCGCTTCCGCCGGCCTGGCAGAACGTGCGCGTGCGCCAGCTGCTCACGCACACCTCGGGCCTGCCGGACATCCTCGATGAGCGCGGGCTGCTGGGCGGTGGTACCGAGGCGCAGGCGTGGCAGGCCGTGACCGCGCGGCCGATGGATGCCGCACCCGGCCAGCGCTTCGCCTACAACCAGACCAACTACCTGCTGCTGTCGCGGATCATCGCGCGGCAATCGGGCATGCCCTACGAACGCTTCCTCGCCAGCAGCCAGTTCGGCACGGTCGGCATGGACCGCACCACCTTCGGCGACAGCTACGACCTGGTGCCCGATGCGGCGACGATCTACAGCCTGGCGCCGCGTGCGACCGAAGCGGCCGACACGCCGCCACGCCTGTCGCACTGGTTCTACGACATACCGCCCAGCCTGTGGGCCGGCGGCGGCATCCTGACCACCGCCGATGACACCGCACATTGGCTGGCCGCCCTGGCCGACGGCCGCCTGCTGGGCGATCCCGCACGCACGCGCATGTGGACCGCCGAGCCGCTCGCCGATGGCCGAGCCGGCCCCTGGGCCGCCGGGTGGCCGGTGCTGCAGGCCGCGCCGGACCGTCAGGTGGCCGGCATCGGCGGTGCGCGATCGGCCTTCATCGTCTACCCCGACCGCGGCGTGGCGGTGGTGGTGCTGACCAACCTGGTCGGTGCCAACCCGCAGCGGTTCATTCCGCGCATCGCCGATCTTTATGCGCCTGCTGCAACAGGGCCCTGAGCACCTGCAGGCACGCGCGTCTGGTCGGCCGTCTCAGCCACATGCAACACCAGTGTATGCGGCAGCTCCAGCGCAGGGTGCTGGGCAATGGCGCAGAACGCGAACACCTCCGCCAGGGTGTCGCGGTCATGAAAGGTGGTCATCACGAAGTCGGCGCCCTCGCCCTCCACGATGCCAGGTCCACCGCATCATCCCAGCCGCTGCGCCCGATGCCCCAGGCCATCATGTAGCGGCAACCGCTGCGCACCAGCCAGTCGCTCACCCGCGCCTGCCAGTCCGCCTCCACGGCGGCTTCGACAGCAACAATGGCGCGGTAAGGGGAGCAGGCCCGTTCGGGCGGTATCGCGCCCGGCGGCAGCCACAGGTATTCAACGGTGCCGTCCATGCCCACCCCATCTTCTGTCTGCGTGCGCCGAGGATAGCTGCCGGCCAGCGGCCGGCACTACCGCCGCGTCAGCCGCGCGGACCGCCCATCACCGGCAGGATCACCCCGCTGATGTAGCTGGCGCATGCGGGCGAAGCCAGGAACACATACGCCGGCGACAGCTCTTCCGGCTGCGCGGGGCGGCCCATGTCGCTCTCCTTGCCGAACTCGGCCACGTCCTGCGCCTGCTTGTCGGCCGGGTTCAGCGGCGTCCACACCGGCCCCGGCGCCACGCAGTTGACCCGGATGCCACGCGGCAGCAGCTGGCTGGCCAGCGCCTTGGTGAAGGCATGGATAGCGCCCTTGGTCGCCGAGTAATCGATCAGGGCCTTGCTGCCGAAGATGCCCGTTTCCGAGCCGGTGTTGATGATGCTGGCACCCTCGCCCAGGTGCGGAAGCACGGCCCGCGCCATCTGGATGTAACCGCCGATGTTCGTCTGCAGGGTTTCCTGCAGGTGGGCGTCTTCCAGGTCTTCCAAGCGCTCGCAGTGCAGCTGGAAGGCCGCGTTGTTGACCAGGATATCGATGCCGCCGAAGGCCTTGGCCACCTGCTTCACCGCCTTGTTGCAGAAGCGCGGATCGCGCACGTCACCGGCAATCACCACGCAGCGCCCGCCTTCGCGTTCCACGTGCTGGCGGGTGATGTCCGCGTCCTCCGCTTCATCCAGGTGCAACACGGCGACATCGGCGCCTTCGCGGGCGAACAGCACGGCGACCGCGCGGCCGATGCCGGAATCACCGCCGGTGACGATCGCGCGCATGCCCTGCAGCTTGCCGCTGCCCACGTAATCGGGGGCGAGGAAGCGCGGCGCCAGCTCCAGCGCGTATTCGTGGCCCGGCTTGGGCAGATGCTGGGCCGGCATGGATTCCGGCTGCCGACGCGTGCCGGCCTGGGTAGCCGTCTTCTTCGCCGCTTTCTTTGTGGTGCGCGCATCCTTGGCCTTCTCCTGGTCCTGCAGTCGCCGCTGCCGCGACGCCACGCGGGCCGCACGCGGATCGCTGGCGGCGGCCTTACGGGTGGCGGTCTTCACCACGCGCGGGCGATCGCTGTCGGCAAGCGGCTTCGTCGCGGTGCTGCCTTTGCGCACTTTGGGCGATGCCTTGCGGCGGGCGGGCAATGTCTTGGTCGTGGCCATGCAGGTCTCCTCGGGAGGGAAAGGGGCCGCCAGCCGAAGGCCGGCGCTACCGGGGGCGGCGGACGCCGCTCGTGCAGTGTCCCTACCGGGGCGGTTGGCCGCAGTGAGTGTGTTGTATCCGTCGCGTGCACGGCTTCATTCCGCCACCACGCGTGTCGTCGCACCCTGCAGCAACGACACTTATCAGGAACGCCGCCATGAAGCACGCCATTGCCACCGCCGCCGTCTGCTTCGCCCTGGCTGCCTGCAGCAGCAGCCCGGTCGCCCAGATCCAGCCCATCGACGGCGTGATTTCCGGCCAGTGCCACACCGACATGGTGCGCGGCGCGGTCGGGCTGGCTGCCTCTGACATGACCGTCGAACGCGCCCGCGTGGACAGCGACAGCCTGAACGTGCAGGTGACCCGTGGCAGTCGCGAACACAGCGGCAACACAGCCAGTGGCAATGCCGATCCGGCGGCGGGGGCGGCAAGCGAAGGCGGTGATCGCCTGACCATCGAGACCGGGCGTACCAACAACATCACCGCCATTTACTGCGGGTAACCGCCGTCGAGCAAGCTCGACGCTACGGAGTACCTCTATGGTCCCTTCACGAAGGGGTCATTGTTGCAGGGAATGGTCGGGTAGCGGCGGCATGGCCACATCGCAGTTGGGATCGTCCAGTGGAACGTGAAGCGATCCCCCTCCCATACCAGGAAGCCGCCATGCACGAAATTGCCGCGGTCAATCGTGCGGGCGTCTTCTTCAATGGGGCGATCAGGGTCCGGTTCGGCAATCCGGCGCAGCACTGGAACGGTGCCCAGCTGCTCGATCAGGGCGAACATCTCGCTCACCCCTGCCTTGGCGTACGTGGCCATCGCGGCGGCGTCGGGAAATGCGCTCTGTGCCAGAACCGCTGCAGTCACGTCCTGCGGCGCGGCGTCGCCCTTGGCGATTTAGGCGCGCATGCCGACCGTGGAGGCAGGACAGCCTTTCAGCTGCAGCAGGTAGCCGGTGCTGTCGCCACTGCCAGAGAATGATCGGAGCCAGTAGTGGAAAGCCGACCCCTGATGTCGGTCACCATCACGTCCTGACGCCCACCCGCACCGGGTACATGGAGCACCCGCGCCTTGGCCGTGTCGTCCAGACGGCACCCGAACCCTGTCAGCACCTGCTTGGCGTGTGCCGGCAACGGGCCGTAACTCCCCCCGGAACCCGAGCTGCCGCTTGCGGCGGGCAATCCAGGCAGCCCGACTCCAAGGTCCGTGGCGGACGTGCTGCAAGCCAGCAGCGATAGCAGGAACGCCGACGACGTCAGGCCACGGTGAAGCTTGCTTCGGCTTCCCTTACCGGTCGAAGCGGCGTGCTGCATCGGCTGTCTGGTCCTGATCGTCTGCATGTCCGCGTCCTTGTCCATCCGCTACCAGCCTTTCAGGAAAGGATCCTCACTGCATGAAAGTGCCTCCCATTTTTTGCAGGGCCACAGGGCTGCCGGAACGGATTTGTGAAAGGTGAAGCGATCCTTTTCCCATACCAGAAAGCCCGCGTGCACCATGTTGCCCCGGTCGAAAGTTCGGCCATCCAATGCGATGGGTCGATCCACGTCGGGCTCGGCCACCCAGCGCACTACCGGGACCTTATCCAGCTTCCAGGTGAGGGCGAACAGATCGCTCACACCGGCCTCAGCGTAGGCGGCCATGGTGGCGGCGTCGGGCAGCGCACTGTTCGCAAGAACCGACGCCGTCACGTCCTGCGGCGCGGCGGCGCCGCGGGCAATGTATGCCCGCATGCCGACCGTAGAGACGGGGCATCCGTTCAGCTGCACCAGATAGCCGGTGGTGCCGCCACTGCCTGAGAATGATCGGAGCCAATACCGGTAGTGGGGACCAGCATCGTCGGACACCATGACATCTCGGCGTCCATTTTCACCCGGCACATCGACCACCAGAATATCAGCCGCCTGGTCCAGAACGCAGCCGAGCCCAGTCAGTATCCGCTTGGCATCTGCAGGCAACGGGCCGGCTCTACTTGGTACGTGCAGAACGCCAATCGCGTCGGGTAACCCTGGCAACCCTTCGTCGCTCACTGCAGCAACAGACGAAGAATCCCCAGCAGGCGCGATCACGCGTGGACCCAAGGGGCTTTCACGGGTGGGAGTACAGGCGCTGCTGATCACTAGCGAAAGCAGGACAACTGATGAAGTCAGGTAACGGTGTTGCATGGCTCAGCGTCCCCCCATGACAGGTGCTTCCCGCTGCTGTGCAGGTGTCTGGTGCGGGGGCGTCTGCGACTGCTGTTCCTGCGATTGCCGCTGAAGCTGCCGAAGACTGGCCTCTACGCCAGTTTCTACAACCTCGCCTGCATTCACTCCGACGCGCTGCGCGGCTGGGTCAGTCAAGCTGCCCTGCACCAGAAACAGCGTCTCGCCTGCCGTCGCTCCCCGCACCGGATTACTTGCCACCACCTGGTCCACACGGGTCAAGCCCGCGGCCTTCGCTTCATGCAGCATGACCAGGCTGTATTCGTCTGCATTCGCGGCGTAATCACCGCCCATTGCGCGCAGGCCCTCGCTGATCTGCTGCTGCAGGGGATGGTCACGGTGTGCGGGAAGGCGAGGATCATCCAGCGCCGCAGTTGGAACGTTCTGTCCACCCCGCTCGCGTACCTGGCCCGGTGCAACCGAGGTCAGGACGTATTGCCAGTTGCTCTGTCCGGGCGTGCCGCGCACGACCTCGATGAAGTCGTCGTACTTGCCACCACCGATGGTCTGGCAACCGGCTGAATCGGTATTCCGCGAGCTTCCACGATGGATCTTGAAGGTGGAGTTGAGCTCCTGCATTCCGTGGGTGTCGCGTGCGTCAAACCAACCGTCACCGTTGCTGTCACGTTCGACGCGACCCAAGCCCGCCGTGACGGCGGCCGGAGTGGGACGGAGCGCGAACTCAGCAGGTTTGTCTCGACGAGGATGAGTCGTTGCCTGCATCTCGGTGGTTCCCTCGGCCAACCTGCCAAGATCCCTGACCCCGTCGCTGTTGACGTCTTCTCCTTCGGTCTTCTTCTTCCGAATCACGTTCTCAAACCCCGGACTCGGCTGCCTGGTCGCAGCATGGGCATCGTACTGAGCAGTAGGCTCGGTTGTTGCCTCATTGAATTCGCGTGCATGCCGTCCGCCTTCAGCATCCTTCCAGAGCACGACGATGCGATCGTTGTAGTCACCTTGCCCGCGTCGGTCAGTAGTGCGGCTCTCATCGCGCAGTCCCAGAATCACCCGATCCTGCGTATCCATTGCCCGATGCGCAGCCGCACTACCCCGCACTTCGATGATGCTGGCATAGACATCGTGCTGTTGTGCCTGACTTAGATTTTCTGTTTCCGGAATCGCTGGCATCCGCGGCGGCCGCGACGCCTCACGCAGTCGATCCAGCATCGGGCTGACGATGGCCCTGTCCCCGGCGGCAACACCCCCAGCGGCCTGCAGCGCTCCCAGCTCCGCCGCGCCGCGAACCGAGACGTACCGGTCCAGTGACTCCTGGACAACCGCAGCCTGGCCATCACGCAGAGCCTCCAGCCGTTCGGCGGCAGCGCGTGCCTGGTTCTGCCGCAGCAACCGCACTACTTCGTCGGCCGCACTACTGATATCCATCTCGGGCATGTCTGCGTCCTTGTCATCCGTCAGGACCCCAGCCTAACCAGCGCCCGCAGGCGTATCCTTGAATTACTGCACAGACCGTAATCGGACAATTCCGAAATAGCCGTAGTCGACCCTAGTCGCCGCGACCTTAACGGCCCCGCCGGGCCAACCGCCGTGCCCGGCGCAGCACTTTCAGCGTGGCCTGTTCCCACTGCCGCGGGCCACGCAGGCCCGCCAGCGAGGCCAGTTCACCGCGCTCCCAGCCGGCAAACACGCACGGGTCGATGTAGGCCTTGCGGCACACGGCCGGCGTGTTGCCCAGCCGGGCCGCCACCTGGCACACCACCTCGCGCTGCGCCTTGGCCAGCGCACGCTGGCTGGCCGGTTCGGGCAGTTCGGTGGCGGCGAATGCCTGCACCGCCGCCAGCGTGCCGCCCCAGGTGCGGAAATCCTTGGCGGTGAAGTCCTCGCCCATCACCTCACGCAGGTAGTCATTGACCGCACCGGAGTCGACCGGCTGCACGACACCGTCGTCGTCGCGGTACTGGAACAGCGCCTGCCCAGGCAGCTGCTGCACGCCGCGCACCAAGGTGCCCAACCGGCGGTCGCCCACGGTCACCTCGTGCAGCTGCCCGGATTTGCCACGGAAACGCATGCGCACGCGGCCACCGCGCAGCAGGTCCAGGTGGCGGTTGCGCAGCGTGGTCAGGCCAAAGGATTTGTTTTCCTTGGCATAGGTTTCATTGCCCACCCGCACCAGGGTGTCGGCCAGCAGGGCCACCACCACCGCCAGCACCTTGTCGCGCGGGAAGCCTGGCTGCTTCAGGTCGCGCGCCAGGCGCCGGCGCAGGGCCGGCAGCGCTTCGCCGAAGGCGATGGTGCGGTCGAACTTGCCGGCGTCGCGCACGGCGGCCCAGTCGGCGTGGTAGCGGTATTGCTTGCGGCCGCGCGCATCGCGGCCGGTGGCCTGCAGGTGGCCGTTGGCATGGGCGCAGATCCACACCGCGGTATAGGCCGGCGGAATGGCCAGCGCGCGGATGCGCTTCAGCGTGGCGGCGTCGCGCAGCGCGTGGCCGTCTGCATCGCGGTAGCTGAAACCCTTGCCTGCGCGGCGCCGGCTGATGCCCGGCTGGGTGTCATCGACATAGCGCAGGCCGGCGGCGCGTGCGGCTTGGCGTTCGGGGGTGGGGGCGTTGGGCATGGCTGGCAGCATGGCCAGCGCCGTGCAGCCGACGCGTCAATAACGCAAGACAAACACGTGAGGGTGGGTTCGCGGCTATGCTCGGGGCATACCCTTCCATCCCTTTCTGGAGTCCTTGATGTCGTTCCCGATCCGCGCCCGATCCCTGTCCGCCCTGCTGCTGCCGGCCGTGCTGGCCTTGACCGCCTGCCAGGCGCCGTCGATGGACGAGCAGGATGCGGCGACCGCCCATGCCCAGCAGGCCGCCGAAGCGGCCAAGGCCCCGGCTGATGAAGCCGGCAAGGCCACCGAAGCACCGCCGGCCGGTACCTGCGATGCCAGCCAGGTGCAGAGCCTGGTCGGCCAGGCCTACACCGATGCGGTGGGCAAGCAGGCCCAGGAAGATGCCGGCGCCAGCCAGGTGCGCGTGCTCAAGCCCAACGACGTTGCCACCATGGAATTCCTGGGTGATCGCCTGAATGTGGAAGTGGACGCCAAGGACGTGGTGACCGGCGTTCGCTGCGGCTGAAAAACCCCTGCGCTGGCAGGCACTTGCCAGCGCTTTGGTTGCACGCGCAACCGTGTGTTGCGGCGTTGCAGCAACTGTGATCTAGTCGAGGCATCCGGTGGCCTCACGATGCGCTCCAGGGAATGAGCGGGCACGAGTGTCCCCGCTCATTTCATTTCGCATCGAGGTAGAGATGGCCCCCCGCAACCGCCAAGGGCTTTACGACCCGCGCTCCGAGCGCGATGCCTGTGGATTCGGCATGGTCGCCCAACTCGACGACCAGCCTTCGCGTCTGCTGGTCGACACCGCCATTGCCGCGCTCTCGCGCATGACCCACCGCGGCGGCGTCGCCGCTGACGGCCTGACCGGCGACGGCTGCGGCCTGCTGCTGCGGCGCCCCGATGCCTTCCTGAAACTGCTGGCCAGCGAGGCCGGCATCGCCATCGGCGCGCGCTTCACCGCCGGCCTGGTATTCCTGCCGCACGATGAGGCTGCCGCCCAGGCCTGCCGCGCACAGCTGCAGCAGCAGATCGAGGCGGTGGGCTGCAAGGTAGCCGGCTGGCGCCTGGTGCCGACCGACGACAGCGTGTGCGGCCAGCTGGCGCGCGACACCCTGCCGCGCATCGAACAGGTGTTCGTCGATGCCGGTGTCGGCCAGGACGATGCCGGCTTCGCGCTGGCCCTGTTCCTGGCCCGCCGCCGCAGCGAACAGCAGCTGCGCGAGCATGCTGATTTCTACGTCACCACGCTCACCCCGAACGCGATCAGCTACAAGGGCATGGTGCTGCCGGACAAGCTCAGCCGCTTCTACACCGATCTGCAGCGGCGCGAACTGGCCTCCAGCGCGATCGTGTTCCACCAGCGCTTCTCCACCAACACGCTGCCGCGCTGGCCGCTGGCGCACCCGTTCCGCATGCTCGCCCACAACGGCGAGATCAACACCATCGAAGGCAACCGCCGCTGGGCGCAGGCGCGCAGCAAGGTGTGGAAGACCCCGCGCTTCGATATCGCCGAGTTCGATCCGGTCATTTCCATGCACGGCTCGGATTCGCAGAGCCTGGACAACATGCTGGAACTGATGGTGTCCGGTGGCATGGAGCTGATCCAGGCGCTGCGCATCCTGGTGCCGCCGGCCACCCAGTCGCTGGAATTCAAGGACCCGGACCTGGCCGCGTTCTACGAGTTCTACGGCCTGAACAGCGAGCCGTGGGACGGCCCGGCCGGCATCGTTGCCTGCGACAGCCGCTATGCGGTCTGTACCCTGGACCGCAACGGCCTGCGCCCGGCACGCTGGATGCTGACCGCCGACCGGCACTTCCTGGTCGCTTCCGAAGCCGGTGTGTGGGAAGTGCCCACCGAACGGGTGGTACGCAAAGGCAAGCTGGGGCCGGGCGAGATGATCGCCATCGACCTCAAGCGCGGCGACCTGCTCGATTCGGAAGCCATCGACCGCATCAACCGTGGCCGCGCGCCGTACAAGCAATGGCTGCAGCAGGGCGTGACCTATCTGCAGACCGAACTGATCGATCCGTCGCTGGTGGAAGAACCCTTCGACGAAGGCACCCTGCGCAGCTACCACAAGCTGTACCAGCTCAGCAGCGAAGAAGTGGAGCAGGTGCTGCGGCCGCTGGCCGAAACCGAGCAGGAAGCCACCGGCTCGATGGGCGATGACACGCCGATGGCGGTCCTGAGCCAGCGCAGCCGTCCGCTCTACGACTACTTCCGCCAGGCCTTCGCGCAGGTCACCAACCCGCCCATCGATCCGCTGCGCGAAGACTGCGCGATGTCCCTGTCCACCCAGCTCGGCAAGGAGACCAACATCTTCCATGCCGGCCCGGAGACGGTGAACCACGTCATCCTTAATTCGCCGGTGCTGAGCCAGCGCAAGCTGCGCCAGCTGCTGAAGATGGACCAGTACGTGCAGGCCAACCGCCTGCTGGATCTGTCCTACAGCGAGGACGAAGGCCTGCGCGCCGGCATCGAGCGCATCTGCGACGAGGCCGAACAGGCCGCCCGCGAGGGCATGGTGATGCTGCTGCTGTCCGACCGTTACCCGGTGGCCGGGCGGCCGATGGTGCATGCGCTGCTGGCCACCAGCGCCATCCACCACCACCTCTCGCGCCTGGGCCTGCGCTGCGACGTCAACCTGATCGTCGAGACCGGTACCGCGCGCGACCCGCACCACATGGCCTGCCTGCTCGGCTTCGGCGCCACCGCCGTGTACCCGTACCTGGCCTACCAGACCCTGTTCGACCTGGGCCGGCGCGGCATCCTCAAGCTCAGCAAGGGCGGCGAGCAGTCGCAGATCGGCCGCCGCTACCGCAAGGGCGTCTACAAGGGCCTGTCGAAGATCATCTCGAAGATGGGCATCTGTACCGTGGCCAGTTACCGTGGCGCGCAGCTGTTCGAGATCATCGGCCTGGAACCGGAGGTGGTCGAGCTGTGCTTCCCCGATACCGCTTCGCGCATCGGCGGCGCCGGCTTCGCGCGCCTGGACGCCGACGCCCGCGAGCTGTGCGCCCAGGCCTGGGATGCCCAGCAGGGCGTGGATGTCGGCGGCCTGTTGAAGTACGTGCACGGCGGCGAGTACCACATGTACAACCCGGACGTGGTGACCACCCTGCAGCGCGCGGCGCGCAGCGGTGACCCGCGTGCCTGGCAGCAGTACTGCGATGCAGTGCACGCACGGCCGCCGTCGGCACTGCGCGACCTGCTGGAACTGGTACCGGCCGCTGCGCCGACGCCGCTGGACGAGGTCGCCCCGGCCAGCGAACTGTTCCCGCGCTTCGATACCGCTGCCATCAGCCTGGGTGCGCTCTCCCCCGAGGCGCACGAAGCGCTGGCCATCGCCATGAACCGCCTCGGCGGCCGCAGCAATTCCGGCGAAGGTGGCGAAGATCCCGCGCGCTACGGCACGCAGCGGCGCAGCAAGATCAAGCAGGTTGCCTCGGGCCGCTTCGGCGTCACCGCCGAATACCTGGTCAATGCCGAAGTGCTGCAGATCAAGGTCGCCCAGGGCGCCAAGCCCGGCGAAGGCGGCCAGTTGCCCGGGCACAAGGTCAATGAACTGATCGCGCGGCTGCGCTACGCCAAGCCGGGCATCGGCCTGATCTCGCCGCCGCCGCACCACGACATCTATTCCATCGAAGACCTGGCCCAGCTGATCTACGACCTGAAGCAGGTGAACCCCACCGCGCTGGTGTCGGTGAAGCTGGTCAGCCATGCCGGCGTGGGCACGATTGCCGCCGGCGTGGTCAAGGCCGGTGCCGACCTGATCACCATTTCCGGCCACGACGGCGGCACCGGTGCATCGCCGGTCAGCTCGATCCGCTATGCCGGGGTGCCGTGGGAACTGGGCGTGGCCGAAGCGCACCAGGCGCTGCTGGCCAACGACCTGCGCGGGCGCACCCTGCTGCAGACCGACGGTGGCCTGAAGACCGGCCTGGACGTGGTGAAGGCGGCACTGCTGGGTGCGGACAGCTTCGGCTTCGGCACCGCGCCGATGATCGTGCTGGGCTGCAAGTACCTGCGCATCTGCCATCTGAACAACTGCGCCACCGGCGTGGCCACCCAGGACGAGCGCCTGCGCGAAAACCACTTCACCGGCCAGCCCGAGCGCGTGGAGAACTTCTTCCGCCTGCTGGCCGAGGAAGTGCGGGGCTGGCTGTCCTACCTGGGCGCGCGTTCGCTGGAAGAGATCGTCGGCCGCACCGACCTGCTGAGGCAGATCGACGCGGCACCGCGCGAGGGCGTGCGCGTGGACCTGTCGCGCCTGCTGGCCGACGCCCGTTACGAGGGCAGCCACTGCGCCGCCCAGCGCCTGTACGAATCGCCGGACAGTCTGGCCACGCAGATGGACGGCCTGCTGGCCCAGGCCATCGAAGAGAAGCGTGGCGGCGAACACCGCTTCCTGATCCACAACACCGACCGCAGCATCGGCACCCGCCTTGCCGGCGCGGTGGCACGCGTGCACGGCAACCAGGGCATGGCCGAATCGCCGCTGGAACTGCGCTTCCGCGGCAGTGCCGGGCAGAGCTTCGGTGCGTTCAACGTTGGCGGCCTGCACCTGGAAGTGGAAGGCGAAGCCAACGACTACGTGGGCAAGGGCATGGCCGGCGGCCGCCTGGTGGTGCGCCCGCCGCGCGGCGCGCGCTTCGAGGCACGCAGCACCGCCATCATCGGCAACACCTGCCTGTACGGCGCCACCGGCGGCGAGCTGTTTGCCGCTGGCCGTGCCGGCGAGCGCTTCGCCGTGCGCAATTCCGGGGCGCTGGCGGTGGTGGAAGGTGCCGGTGACCACTGCTGCGAGTACATGACCGACGGCGTGGTGCTGGTACTGGGCAAGGTCGGCCTGAACTTCGGCGCCGGCTTCACCGGTGGCCTGGCCTACGTGCTGGACGTGGACCGCGATTTCGTCGACCGCTACAACCACGAGCTGATCGACATCCACCGCGTGTCCGCCGAGGGCTTCGAGAACTACCGCCAGCACCTGCACCGCCTGATCGGCCGCCACCGCGAGCTGACCGGCAGTATCTGGGCGCAGCAGATCCTGGACGAGTTCCGCGATTACATCGGCAAGTTCTGGCTGGTCAAACCGAAGGCCGCCAGCATCGAGTCGCTGACCGAAACCCTGCGCCGCGCCGCCTGAGCGCGCGCACTGCACTGCCGAGACGATCATGAGCCGCAAGCACGCTTTCCAGTTCCTCGACCTGCCCCGCACCATGCCGCAGCGCATTCCCGTGGAACTGCGCACCTCCGGCGACTGGGGGGAGCTGTACGGAAAATTCGGCAAGGAAGACGCCCAGTACCAGGCCGGCCGCTGCCTGGACTGCGGCAACCCCTACTGCAGCTGGAAGTGCCCGGTGCACAACGCCATTCCGCAGTGGCTGCAGCTGGTGCAGGAAAACCGCATCCACGAAGCGGCCACGCTGTGCCACAGCACCAACCCGCTGCCGGAAGTGTGCGGCCGGGTGTGCCCGCAGGACCGCCTGTGCGAGGGCAGCTGCACGCTGGAGGAATTCGGCGCGGTCACCATTGGCGCGGTCGAGAAGTACATCGTCGATACCGCGCTGGCCACCGGCTGGCGCCCCGATCTGGAAGCGGTGCAGCCCACCGGCCACAGCGTGGCAGTGATCGGCGCCGGCCCGGCCGGCCTGGCCTGCGCCGACCGCCTGGCCCGCGCCGGCATTGCCGCGGTGGTCTATGACCGCTACGAGCAGATTGGTGGCCTGCTGCAGTTCGGTATTCCCAGCTTCAAGCTGGACAAGGATGTGATCCACCGCCGCCGCGAAGTGCTGGAGGGCATGGGCGTGCAGTTCCGGCTGGGCGTGGAGATCGGCCGCGATATCAGCGTGCAGCAGCTGCTGGACAGCCATGACGCGGTGTTCGTCGGCACCGGTGCGTACCGCTACACCGACGGTGGCCTGGTCGGCCAGGACCTGAAGGGTGTGCTGCCGGCGCTGCCGTTCCTGGTGCAGAACAGCCGCATTGTCAGCGGCGATGACCCCAAGGGCCGGCCGATTGCCGGCTGGGAAGACACCATTGCCCTGCCCGATCTGAACGGCAAGCGCGTGGTCGTGCTGGGCGGCGGCGATACCGGCATGGACTGCGTGCGCAGTGCCGTGCGCCTGGGCGCGGCCAAGGTCACCTGCGCCTACCGCCGTGACGAGGCGAACATGCCCGGCAGCGCGCGCGAAGTGGCCAATGCGCGCGAAGAGGGCGTGCGCTTCCTGTTCAACCGCCAGCCGCTGTCGATCGAAGCCGGTGCCGACGATGAAGTGATCGGCGTGACCGTGGTCGAGACCCGCCTGGGCGAACCCGATGCCAATGGCCGCCAGAACGCGGTGCCGATCGACGGCAGTGAATCGCTGCTGGAGGCCGACGTGGTGATCATCGCCTTCGGCTTCTCGCCCACCCTGCCGCCGTGGCTGGCCGAGCACGGCGTGGAAAGCCAGGGCAATGGCCGCATCGTCGCCGGTGGCAAGCAGCGCCTGCCGTACCAGACCGCACACCCGCGCCTGTTCGCCGGTGGCGACGCGGTACGCGGTGCCGACCTGGTGGTGACCGCCGTGGCCGAAGGGCGCGATGCGGCTGCCAGCATTGTGCGGCTACTGGCCGGCTGACACCGTCGTGCCAGTCTGAAGCGGCGTGGCCAGCAGGTCGGCCACGGCCGCGTGCAGGTCATGCGCAGCCACCGGCTTGGCCAGGAAGCGGTCCATGCCGGCGTCGTGGCAGGCCTGGCGGGTACTGGCCAGCACGCTGGCACTGAGCGCGATGATCGGCACCCGCGCCGCACCCGGGCGCGGGTCGGCACGGATCGCGCGGGCCAACGCAAAACCATCCATGCCCGGCATCTGGCAGTCGGTGACGACCAGCGCGAACGGCCGCGCCTGCCAGGCCTTCCACGCCTGCGCGCCATCGGCCACGGCCTGCACCCGCAACCCGTGGCCGCGCAGGCGGTTCACCAGCAGCTGGCGGTTGGTGGGATGGTCCTCGGCCACCAGCACATCGACGCTGGGCAGCGACTGCGACGGCCCCGGCCGCGCTGGCACCGGTAACGCTGCGGGCGGCGTGCAGGCGGGCAACCACAGGTCCAGCCACAGCGTGCTGCCCTGCCCCACGCGGCTGCGCAGCTGCAGCTGCCCCCCCATGGTGGCGACCAGGTCGTGGCAGATCGCCAGGCCCAGACCGCTGCCGCCGAACCGGCGCGTAGTGGACGCGTCGGCCTGGGTGTAGGCACTGAACACCGCCCGCTGCCGCGCCGGGCTGATGCCCACCCCGGTGTCGGCCACCTGCAGCCGCACCTGCTGGCCATCGCTCTGCTGCGGCGATGTCTGCCGCAGCACCTGCACGCGCAGTTCCACGCCACCGTGCAGGGTGAACTTCAGCGCGTTGCCGACCAGGTTCATCAGGATCTGGCGCAGGCGCAGGGCATCCACCCACGAACCGGGCTGCAGGGCAGGATCCACTTCACAGCGCAGGTACAGGCCCTTGCTTGCCGCCAGCGGCGCCAACAGCCGCTGCACGCCCAGCAGCAGGGCGCGCAGGTCGGTGGGCTGGGGCGCCAGTGCCGCCGCTTGCGGCTGCAGGCGCTGGCTGTCCAGCACGTCGTCCAGGATCTGCCGCAGCATCGTTGCGGCCTCGTCCAGGCTGCACAGTGCCTGCTGCTGGCGACCATCGAGCGCGGTGCTGCCCAGTTGTTCCAGCAGACCCAGCAGGGTGCTCATCGGCGTGCGGATCTGGTGGCTCATCGTGGCCAGGAAATGGGTCTTGGCCAGCGCCCCCTGCTCGGCCTCCTGGCGTGCGTCCTCCAAGGCACGCGCCCGCTCGTGGGCGTCGGTCACGTCCATCCAGTAGCCGGTCCATTCCATGTCGCCGGTCTGCTCGCCACGCACGGCAATCGGCTGCGCACGCGAGCGCACCCTGCGCCAGCCACGGCGGCCGCGGCTGCGGAAGCTGACATCGATCGGCCCGCGCACCAGGGCGGCGGCATCGACATGTGCCAGCACCCGCGCACGGTCGTCCGGATGCACGGCGGCCATCAGCTGCGCATGATCGATGCGGGCCGTATCCACGCTGACCCCGAACAGGGCATGCACATCGCCGGCAATATGCGGCACGCTGTACACGCCGCTGCTGCTGCGCCGGGCGCGGAACACCACCGCAGGCAGGCTGGCGGTGACATCCAGCAGGCGCTGTTCCAGCCGCTGCCGTTGCAGTCCTTCGCGGTGCAGGCGCCAGAACCCGTAGGCATGCACCAGCGCCAGGGCCATTGCAGCCAGCAGCGTCGGCACCAGCCAGCGCAGCGCCCGCTGCGGCGGCGGCCGCGCTTGCGCCTGCAACGGCGTCCAGCGCGCCAGCGCCTCGGCCTGCGCGGCAGGCGACAGTTCCTGCAGCAGCGGTGCATGGCGGGCCAGCCGCGCCGCGCATTCGGGCACGGTGGCCATGACCAGCGCATCGCTGAAACCGGCCGGTGCAGCCACCCGCAGCGCATCGCCGTAGAACTGCAGCGCGGCGCTGGCTTCGGCCAGGTTCACCACCACCGCATCCACCCGCCCTTCCACCAGCAGGTCGAAGGCCTTGTCCACCGGCGCGGGTGGCAGCAGCAGGGCATACGGGGCTTCTTCGCGCAGGTGCCGGGCCAGCGGTTGCCCTTCGGGGCTGGCGACCGTGGCGCCCTGCAGGTCGCCCAGGCCCAGGACCGGACGCGCGCCACGCAGGCGCACGATCACCTGCGGCACCTGCAGGTAGCTGTGGCTGCTGACCCATCCCGTCGGCAACTGCGCACGCGGCCAGCCCAGGATGGCCTGGGTACCGGCGGGCAGCTGGCCGGCGGACAGCGCGGCGGCCGGCACCGGCCGGGCCTGCACGCTGGGATCGTGCTGCTGCAGGGCCTGCAGATAGGTGGCCAGCACGCCGGCGGGCTGGCCTTCATGCACCATCGACAGGGGCGGACGATCGGCCGGATAGGCCACTGACCAAGGACCCTGGCACGCGTCCTTGGCGTAGGCGGCGGGCATCGCGGCCAGCATGGCCAGCAGGCCCCGGGCCGCACGGCCGGCAACGATCACGTTGGCATCCTCTCTGGCGCGGGCAAGCAGGCAGCGAAACCGCTCGGTGCCCTGCCGTCACGCTAGCGACTGGGATCGGCACAACAATGAGGAAACTTGCAAAAGCCGCTCTAGCGCGCCGATCACGACATACACTGCCGCTTCTACCCGCTACCGGAACCCACGATGCGCATCGGCCTGGCCGCCAACCGTCTGCACCACCATGATCCCCGTGCGGCGCTGTTCCGCTGGTTGCGCGCCAGCGAAGCGGGCCTGCGCCAGCTGGGCGTGTCGCTGCATGCGGTGGGCCGCACCCACGACGCGATCGAACGGCATGGCTTCCTGGCAGGTTACGAAGGGCTGCGCCGCTATCCGTACGGTCGCCAGGGCGGACTGATGAAGCTGGTGGCGGAAGTGGTCGGCATGGGCGGCGATCGCGTGCTGGATGGCGCCATCTACCTGATCGATCCGGTCGACCCGTCCTCGGTGTTTCCCGAAGCCACCGCGTTGAAGCGACAGTGCGTGATCCACGGCAAGCCGTTCATTTCCACGGTGGCCACCGCACGCGACTGGGTGGAAGTGGAACGCGTGCATGCCGGTCTGGCCGCCGACCCGGGCGCCGATGACCTGCATGCCTTTGGCCAGCAGACCCTGGCGCTGATTGCCCACGATGCGATGAAGCCGGCCATGCTCGCCTTCGCCGATGCGCACTTCGATGTGCTGGCACGGTTCGGCGAGCGGGTGGCCACCGGCACCACCGGCCAGCGCTTGAACGAACTGGCGTGGAGCCGCGGCTGGCCGTCGGATACGCCGTGGGTGACCCGCTACCAGAGCGGGCCGATGGGCGGTGATGCGCAGATTGCCGACCGTGTGCTGGAGGGCCTGTGCCAGCGCGCGATCTTCTTCGAGGACCCGCACGTGGCACGCCAGCACGAAGCCGACATCCAGCTGCTGGAACGTGCCGTCACCACCGTGACCGACCAGGCGGTGTGCATCACCGCACCGCAGGTGGCCGCGCGTTGGGCGACCGCAGCCGCAAAGCGCACGTAGAGTCGAGCTTGCTCGACTGAGCGCGGTGCTTGAACCAGGAGCCGTCGAGCAAGCTCGACGCTACAACAGCTGGCGCAGCATGGCCTTCAACCGGCGGCCTTCCAGCTGGAAGTAATCGCGCTGCTCGCGCCAGGCCGGGAAGCGCTGTTCCACTTCCTGCCAGAACGCCGGCGAGTGGTTGGCCTGGATCAGGTGGCAGAGCTCGTGCACCAGCACGTACTCGAACGCCTCCGGGCGGCCCAGCACCAGCGCCAGGTCCAGCGCCATGCTGCCATCGGGCGCCAGCGAGCCCCACTGCGAGGACATCACCTTCAGCCGCACCCGGCTCGGCGCACGTGGCAGGCCGGGCAGGTACTTCGGCAGCCAGCGGCCGACATCGGCGCGGGTCTGTGCCTCGTAGAACTCGCGCAGCAGGCGCCGCAGCGTGGCATCGCCGCCACGGGTCGGCCACTGCACGCAGGCGCCGTGTTCGTCGATCTCCAGCCGGGCGTAGCGGCCTTCCTGCCAGCGCACCGGCAGCAGCTCGCCACGCAGCGGCAGCTCGCCGGCCTCACCCGGCTGCAGCGGCGCCGGCAGGCCGTTGTCCTGGTAGACGCGCAGTTGCAGCGCCAACCAGTCGCGGTGCTGTTCCAGGAAGCGCTCGCCCATCACCAGGCTGGCGCGCGGCGGCAGGGTCAGGCGCGCGCCACGCTCGTCCACGCTCAGCTTGATGCGGCGGGCGCGCGGGTCGCGCACGCGCAGCACCTCGATCTCGGCATCTTCCAGGCGCAGGCGCACGGTATCGCGCTGCACGGTGGCGGGCGGGGTCGTGCCGATCAGGCGGCGCAGCAGGCGGCTCATGTGCCCAGCATAGCGCCGTGCGCGGCCGCCGGATGACCGGCGGCCGACGGGGTGCCTGTTCAGTCAGCCTTGCTGAGCTTGAAGGCCTCTTCCAGCAGCAGGAACAGGCGGCGGATCTCGGCGCTCTGCAGGGCGAAGCGGGCGTCGAATTCGGCGCGGCGGCCGTCTTCGTCGGCGTGCTCCAGCTGGTCCAGGGCGCCGTCGAGGAACTTCAGCTTGCGCACGATCAGATCGTCGCCGATCACGAAGGACAGGTTGTCTTCGAAGATCAGCGCCAGCTTGGTGACCTGCTTGCCGGCATCCAGGTGCTTGTCGATCTCGTCGCAGCGCAGTTCCTGGTGCTGGCACTTCACCACGGCGCCGCCTTCCACCGGGTCCTTCATCTCGCATTCTTCGCCCAGGCTCAGGCCGGTGGGCAGCGGTTCGCCGGCAATCCAGCCGGTCAGGATCGAGCGCGGCGCCACTTCGGCGTTCAGCGGCATGGCCGGGAAGCTGCCCAGCAGACCGCGGATGTCGGACATGAAGTATTCGCCGGTCTTGCGGCTGGAAGTGTCCACGACCACATAACCGTGCTGAAGATCGATGAACGCGTCATTGCGCGAGGACTTCACGAACGCACGCGGCAGCAGTTCGTGCAGCAGGTCGTCCTTCATGCGCTTGCGCTCGCGGCCACCCGGGCGGCGGCCTTCCTTTTCCTCGATCTCTTCCAGCTTGCGCTCCAGCAGATCGTTCACCACCGCCGCTGGCAGGATCTTGTCCTCACCGCCCACGGTCAGCCACAGGTGGTCGGCGATGCGGTGCGACAGCTGCTCCTTCTCTTCGCGGCCGAACGGCGAGATGAAGCCACGCGAGTTCATTTCCAGCGCGCCCACCGGCTTGAGCAGGGCGTGCGGCAACAGGGTATCGACTTCGGAAAAATCAGTGGCGGTCGGGAAGCGGAAGAACGTCAGGTTGCGAAAGAACATGGAATTCCGGAAGGCAAGAGGAAGAAGGACGATTCCGCTCAGGCAGCGGATATCTGTGCGGGTGCGTGGTCATCGGGCGGCGGCGGTGCACTGCCACGGTCCAACGCCATGAAATCAAACAATGCGGGGTCGGCCAGCTGCGAGGGATGCACCTGGCCCATGGCCCGTGCGATCTGGTCGACGCGGCCGGGGTGGTCGATGTCCCACTGCTTCAGCATCAGGCCCACCTGGCGGCGCTGCAGGTTTTCCTGGCTGCCGCACAGGTTGCAGGGAATGATCGGGAACTGGCGTGCCTGTGCGTAGGCGGCGATGTCGTGCTCGCGCACGTAGGCCAGCGGGCGGATCACCACGTGGCGGCCGTCATCGCTGCGCAGCTTCGGCGGCATGCCGGACAGCTTGGCGTGGTGGAACAGATTCATGAAGAAGGTGGCCACCATGTCGTCGCGGTGGTGGCCCAGCGCGATGCGGGTGAAACCGTGCTTCTCGGCATGGTTGTACAGCGCGCCGCGGCGCAGGCGCGAGCACAGCGAACACATCGTCCGGCCTTCGGGAATGACCCGGCTGACCACCGAATAGGTGTCCTGTTCGATGATCTGGTACGCCACCCCCAGGCTGGCCAGGTACTCCGGCAGCACGTGTTCGGGGAAGCCCGGCTGCTTCTGGTCCAGGTTCACCGCCACCAGTTCGAACGGCACCGGTGCCTTCTTCTGCAGCTGCAGCAGCAGGTGCAGCAGGGTGTAGCTGTCCTTGCCGCCGGACAGGCAGACCATGACCTTGTCGCCGGCGCCGATCATGCCGAAATCGGCGATGGCCTGGCCGACCTGGCGGCGCAGGCGCCGTTCCAGTGCGTCATGCCCGCCCGCGCCCGCGCGCGCATCGCGCACCGCGCGCGGCACCGGGTCGGGAAGGGAGATCACAGCACTCATGCGCTCCATTCTAACGGCTTGCGGCCGCCCCGACCGGGGGTCGGAATTCCCCTCTCCCGGTCGTCATCGTCGCTGTGTATGCTCGCAGACTGTGGACACCTACAGCCCCGCCGAGATCGTCGAACGCCTGGTCGCCCTGCGCGCCGAACACCGCGTGCTGGATGAACAGATCACGCGCATGGCGGCCAATGGCGAGGACGAACTGGAATCCAAGCGCCTGAAGCGGCGCAAGCTGCAGTTGAAGGACTGCATCGCCAAGCTGGAAAGCCTGCAGATTCCCGACGAACCGGCGTAACGGCCCGTTCGGGTTCCCGCCGCTCCTGGTAGGTGCCAACCTTGGTCCTCCTGCCCTGGTAGGTGCCAACCTTGGTTGGCACGGGTGGAAGATGTGCGGACCAAGGTCCGCACCTACCCATTCCCGCCTGCCCGGGTAGGTGCCAACCTTGGTTGGCACGGGTGGAAGGTGTGCGGACCAAGGTCCGCACCTACCCATTCCCGCCTGCCCGGGTAGGTGCCAACCTTGGTTGGCACGGGTGGAAGGTGTGCGGACCAAGGTCCGCACCTACCCATTCCCGCCTGCCCGGGTAGGTGCCAACCTTGGTTGGCACGGGTGGAAGATGTGCGGACCAAGGTCCGCACCTACCCATTCCCGCCTGCCCGGGTAGGTGCCAACCTTGGTTGGCACGTTACCGATGAGGTTCCCGTTCGCCGGGCATCGCCCGGCGCTACCTTCAGGCTTGCGGGGTCGGCTCGTCCGGGCGCGCCGCTTCCGGGCTGACCCGTTCAATCGTGTGGCGCAGCTCGCGGCCCAGGATGAACTTGGCGTCCTTGGCCCAGGCGTCCAGCCGCTGGTCGAACACCAGCTTGCTGTTCTCGTCCGGCCAGACCAGGCGCAGCTCGCGCAGCTTCTGGATGAAGCCGCGGAACAGGGTCTTGTCGAAGAACTCGGGCGCGGCCGGGGCGTACAGCAGGCTCAGGCGCTGCGCGGCTTGCTGGCACAGGCTTTCCAGTTCCGCGGTACCCAGTACGCCCGGGCCGTTCTTCACCAGCACCGAAATGGTGATGTAGTAGCGCTCGAACGCCTGCTGCAGGGAATGGCCGATCGCGCGCAGGCGGAAGACTTCGTCGGTCTGGCCGGTGTTGCGTGCCAGGATGCCGCCGTCATCGTCATTGATGTTCTGCAGCAGGCCTTCGCGCACGAACACGTCGATGGTCTGCTCGATGCGCTGGGCGAATTCATCTTCGCTCCAGGGAAGGAACAGTTCGGCCTGCAGGAACGGGTACACCGTGCGGCCCAGCTGCACCAGGCCCGTGCGGCTCATGCGACGGTTGTTCTGGAAGCAGCAGGCCACCCACGAGGACGCGGTGAACAGGTGCAGCACGTTGTTGCGGAAGTAGCTGAGCAGCACTGCGGTGTCGCCGCTGACGCTGAGCACGTCACCCAGCGGGTGCTTGATGCGGGTCAGGACGTTGATTTCCTCGGCGTGGGCGATGATGCGCTCCGGCGAGTGCGGGGTCACCGTCACCCTGTCCGAATACGGCATCTCGACCAGCAGCGTCTTGCACAGCTCGATCTGCGCGATCAGGTCGGCCTCGCCCATCGCGTGCTTGGGCGTGGACAACAGTGCGAGTGCCAGCAGGTTGATCGGGTTGACGTCGGCGGCGCCGTTGATGCGCACCTGGATGCGCTCGGCCAGGGTATCGACGGTGCTGGACAGCCAGCTCGGCTTCTCGTCTTCCGAAACCGCCTCGCCGTTCCACTCCGGCGCCTTCTCAGCCAGCACGTCGTTCAGCGCGATGGGTTCGCCGAAGTTCACCACCACCTGGCCGTAGTTCTGCTTCAGCACCTTGGGGATGCCCCACAGCAGCTGCCAGATCGATTCCTTTTCCTTCGGCCGCCCGGACAGTTCATCCAGGTAGCTGCCGCCCTCCATCAGCTTTTCATAGCCGATGTAGACCGGCTGGAACAGCACCGGCTTGCGCGGCTGGCGCAGGAAGGCGCGCAGGGTCATCGAGATCATGCCGCCCTTGGGCTGCAGCAGGCGCCCGGTACGCGAGCGGCCGCCTTCGACGAAGTACTCGATGGAATAGCCGCCGGCGACCAGCTGCGCCACGTATTCACTCAGCACTGCCGAATACAGTGCGTTGCCGCGGATCGAACGGCGGATGAAGAACGCACCGCCCTTGCGCAGCAGGGTGCCGACCACCGGCAGATTCAGGTTGATGCCGGCCACGATGTGCGGCGGCACGATGCCACGGTCGTACAGCAGGTAGGACAGCAGCAGGTAGTCCATGTGGCTGCGGTGGCTGGGCACGTACACCACTTCGTGGCCCGGCGCGGCGGCCTTGAACTTGTCCAGGTGGTGCACCAGCACGCCCGCATAGATGCGGTTCCACACGTGGCTGAGCATGAAGCTGGCCGAACGCACCACCGGGCTGGAATAGTCCGCGGCGATTTCCCAGGCGTAGGCATGCGCCTTCTTCCAGGCCTCGGCGGGCTTGGAGTTGTCGCGCTTGGCCTGGGCGGCGATGGCTTCGCGCACCGTTTCGGCGGCCAGCACCTGGTCCACCAGCAGGCGGCGGGTGGACAGATCCGGGCCGATCACCGATTCACGGATGCGGCGGAAGTGGGTACGCAGCACGCGCTGCAGCTTGCGCACCGTGCGCTCGGGCTCCAGGCCCTCGTCCACGGTGGAACGCAGCGAGATGGGCGGGGCGAAGCGCACGATGGTGCTGCGGCCGTTCAGCAGCAGGCCCAGCAGGCGGCGGAAGCGGCCGACCAGCGCCCAGTTTTCCGAGAACAGCACCGCGAACCAGCCGCTCTGCTTGTCCGGCGCGCGGCCGACGAAGATCGACACCGGCACCAGGTGCACGTCCAGATCGTCGCGCACGCGGTGCGCCTGCAGCACCTTGGCCAGCGAATCGGAATGGGTCTTGGCGCCGCGCTGCTCGGGAATGAGCGAATTGCTGGAGCTGCGCCGCGACAGCGCCAGATAGGCGCGCTTGCGGCCGGTGGGGTCACCGGCCAGCGGCACCAGTGGCGAGGGCAGACCGGCCTGGCGGCAGGCCTTGTCCAGAATCAGCGCGTTGGACAGGCCGTAGTCTTCCAGCACGTAGACCACCGGGCGGCCGTCGTTGTACTGGCCCGGGTCTTCCGGTTCGATCTTCAGCGACAGCCACGGTTCCACCAGCCGGCCCAGCAGCCGCGCCCACAACGGGCGGCGGCCCGCGGCACGCGCAGCCGCAGGCGGCGGTACCGGGTTGGGGCCGGTGCCGGTCGAGGGGGACGCCGGCACTGCATCGGCGGGCGTCGTCTGGGATTCTTCGCCGGGGAACGGCAGCGGGTTCTGTTTCGACATCGGCGCCATTATGGCTTAGGCGGCGGTGTTGCCGCTTCCCCGGCCGCGTCCGGGGCCGCGGTGGGTGCCGGTGCGGCGGCCGCACGCGCGGCATCGGCCTGGCGCAGCAGGGCATCGGTATCGGCCAGGGTACGGGTCAGGTACCAGTGGCCTTCGCGGCGGCTGAGCGGCAATTGCAGGGTCAGGGTGCTGCCGGCCAGTTCGTAGGTCATTCGGACGAGGGCGTTGTCGCCCTGCACCGACAGGAGCTCGCCCTGCAGGCTGCACAGCGCTTCGTCCACGCCCAGCCCGTAGCTGGCCAGCACGGCCTTCAGGGTGTGGATGAACGGTGCCAGCTGCTGCAGGCTGCCCTCCATGCCGGCCGCACGCAGGCCGTCCTCGTCGCCGAAGCCGACCTTGCCGGCGGCGCCGACCAGCGCGCTGATGGTGCTGCGCGCCCGCGCACGGTCGCTGATCGGTGCGCCCTGCGCCCACAGTGCCAGGGTCTGCACCAGTTGCACGTAGTGCGCCTGCTGGCTGGGCGTGTAGCCCTTCTGGTGCTGCAGGTACTGCACCCCGAAGTTGCCCATCGACTGCGCGGCCTGGCGCACCGCGCTGGCCTGGCCGGCCAGCTGCCGGTCGAAGCTGCGCTGCAGCCGGGGGCCGGCATCGGGTTCGCGCAGGGCTGCCAGCATCGGCAGCAGCTGGTCACCCAGCGGCAGTTCGGTCAGCGGCCACTGGCTGTGGCCTTCGTCCCAGGCCTGTTGCAGCCGCTGGTACTGGCTGGGCGGTACGGACAGCCTGGCGTAGCCCACCAGATCATCTTCGGCCAGGCGCTGGGCCATGGCCTGTACCGCGGCCACCGGCTCAGCGGCAGGCGCGACGGCGTCCGGGCTGGACTGGCGGCAGGCGGCCACCGCCAGCAGCAGCACGGCCAACAGCCCCCCGTAACGCGCAGACCTTGTTTGCACTGCCCTTGCCACGCTCATGCATTCGGACTCCCCGGACCGGTCCGCATCTTGCGGCCTGCGAGGTGACAGCGGCAAGCCGCACGGTCACGGTTTCCCGCGCAGCCCGGGGGCGGATCCCTTCTGCGGCCCGGCAGAAGGGCTCTGACCCCATTGCGCTGGCGTACAAAAAAAGAGCCCGGATCACGGGGATCGCAGGCTCTTCAAACCGGCACGGGGCCGGAGGACAAGGTGTCGCACGGTTCCGGCACGAAGCCGGATGGCGGCGATGCTACGCCGACCTGCAAGTTCAGGCAATACTTCATGTAACACAAGTTAAATAATTGATTTTATTGACTCAATCCTTCTGCCACACCGCTTCAATGAAATCCACGGCATGTTTTTCGGCGATTCGGGCATAAACGCCGGGATAGCCAGCCAGCGCGCAGCCCTCGCCCCAGCTGACGATGCCGAACTGGGTCCAGCCTTCGCGCAGGCGCAGCAGCAGCGGCCCGCCGGAATCGCCCTGGCAGCTGTCCATGCCTTCGCGACCGGCACAGATGACCTTGCCGCGCGAAAGTTCGCCTGCGTAGGCCTGCTGGCATTCGGCGAAGGGCACGAATGGCACCTGCACGGTCTGCAGATGGGTCGGGAAGGCGTCGGCGCCGCTTTCGGTGGTGCCCCAGCCGATCACGGTGAAATCGCGGCCGGGCTTGAGGTAGCTGGCATCGGGACGAAGCCGCAGGCTGACCGGCTGTGCGTCAGCCAGCGGTGCGTTGAGTTGGATCAGGGCCACATCGTGCTCCAGCGAGTTGCCGCTGTTGAAAGCCGGATGCATGTGGATGGCCTTGATGTTGGAGGCCCGCAACGAAGGCTCGCTGGAGAGTGTGCCTGCACCGCCCAGCACGGCCAGATCGCCAGGTCGATCGCCCTCCACGCAGTGGGACGCGGTCAGTACCCAGGACGGGGAAATCAGCGTTGCACCACACCAGTGGCGGCCATGGTCGCTGTCGCCCAGCGACAGGCGCTGGATGCTGACCATGAAGGGATACTCGCCCGCCTGAGCGGACTCGCCACCAATGATGCGCGGCGCTTCACGTGGTGCTGGCGCCGCTGTGGCAAGAGTGGGGCTGGACGCGGCGAGCAGGCCGGCCAGCAGGAACAGGGTGTTGCGATCCATATGAATGTACTCCCTTCATCGTGAGTGGGCCGGCAGCCAGAGGCCGTGCCGGTTCACCGATTGGGAAGCACAGCGGCGCGTCGTTGCGCCGACCCGCGCACAGTTTTCGCCGCTGGGGATGGTTGCGACAGGATCATCCGCACAACTGCGAACGCCATCCCACGGCAGGTGGGATGGCGTTCGGGGTGCGGCCGTGCGGGACGTCGCTGGCAGGCTCAGCGGGCCGCCAGAGCCGCCACGATTTCCTGCTGGATGGCACGTGCGGCGGCCTGCGGATCGGCCGCCAGCCGGATCGGGCGGCCGACCACGATGGCGTCGGCACCGTCGGCGAAGGCCTGGGCTACGTCCACCGTGCGCTTCTGGTCATCCCCGACCGGGCCACCCGGACGGATGCCCGGGCAGACGATCGAGAACCCGGCACCGGTGGCGGCGCGGATCGGGCCAGCTTCCTGGCCCGAGGCGATCACCCCGTCGATGCCGGCTGCCTGGGCGGCCAGCGCGCGCTCGACCACCACGTCGACCGGTTCGCGGTCGATGCCCATCTGCGCCAGGTCCGCACGGCCCATCGAGGTCAGCACGGTCACCGCCAGCAGGCGCATGTCGCTGCTGTTGGCGGCCGCGCAGGCTTCCATCATGGCCGGGTGCCAGCCGTGGATGGTGGCGTAGCTGACCGGCCACTGCGACAGACGCTTGATGACCGCCGCAGCGGTGGCCGGAATATCGAAGAACTTCAGGTCGACGAACACGCGCTTGTCGCGACGGGCCAGTTCGTCGAGCACCTGGAAGTACTCGCCGGAGGCCAGCAGTTCCATGCCGATCTTGTAGAACGCCACGCTGTCGCCCAGGCGGTCCACCCACTCCAGCGCCTGCACGCGGTCGGGCACGTCCAGGGCGAAGATCAGGCGCTCGTCAGCGCGCAGCGGCAGGGGCGCGCGGCTCACGGTGCGTAGTCCAGCGCGGCGCGCTTGGCGTCATGGCGGGCCTGGCGCGACTGGCTGTAATCGTTGTTGAACTGGGCCGGCTCGAAACCGCCGTAGGTCGGGTTCGGCAGCATCCACCAGCGCTCGCCGAACCAGTCGTGGTACTGCTGCAGCAGCGCGTCACGGCCTTCGTTGGTGTTGGCGGTCACTTCGACGAAATCGCCCAGCTGGTCGCCGAACTGCATCAGCACGCGGTACTTCTGCCCGGCCAGGTGGCGGCGGCAGTTCTTCTCGCTGCCGGCCTGCTCGCAGCCTTCCACCACGGTGCCCAGGCCCAGGAACACGCTGTCATCGGCCACCGGCAGGCCCTGCTCGCGCAGGTTGGCCAGGGTCGCGTCCTTCAGGTGCACGGCGCGGTTGGAAATGTACAGCAGGGTCACGCCCTTGGCGTTGGCGGCCTTGGCGAAATCGACCACGCCGGGAATGGCCTTGGCCTTCTTTTCGGCCACCCACTGGTCCCAGCTCAGCTCGTCGTATTCCTTGCCATCGCGCACCAGGCGCGCCTGGTAGGGCGAGTTGTCCAGCACGGTCTCATCCAGGTCGAGCACCACCGCCGGCTTCAGGCCTTTGGCATCGTTGCCGCGCTCTTCCGGCACCAGGGCGTCCCAATGGGCTTCCTTCAGCGCCACGTCCAGGTGGTCGGCGGCGGCGCGGTAGGTCTGCTCGGTGATCGCCTTGTATTCCTGCGCACGCTGCATCCACAGCACCGCATTGAGGTTGTCATTGGCGGTGGCATCGGGCGCGCCTCCGGCCTTGGCAGCGGCGGCCGCAGCCTCCGGGGCGGCGGCTTCAGCGGCAGGCGCATCCACGCGCTTGCAGGCGGACAGGCCGAGCGCCGCAGTGGCGAGCAGGCTCAGGGACAGGGCAACGGGACGACGCATCAGGATTCACCGGCATTCAGATATACCGGCCCATTTTACCGGCAAAGACGCCACCGGGGCCGCTATGCTTCCCGGTTCACCCGTTGCGTGCTGCAGGCTGCCATGACCGATTCCGCCCCGACCCCCGACGTTCCCCTGCTCGACGCCATCCAGGCCCGCCTGCTGGGCTGCCTGGTGGAGAAGGAGGCGACCACGCCGGACACCTATCCGCTGACGGTGAACGCTGCGCAGTCGGCGGCCAACCAGAAGACTGCCCGCGAGCCGGTGATGAACGTCGATGCCGGCAGCGTGCAGCACGCCCTGCGCCAGCTGGAGACGCTGGGCCTGGCGCGCCAGCACTTCTCTTCGCGCGCCGACCGCTACGAGCACCGCCTGCAGGCCGCGCTGGACCTGACCCGGCAGCAGACCGTGCTGCTGGCGATGCTGCTGTTGCGCGGGCCGCAGACCCTGGGCGAACTGGTGACGCGCAGCGAGCGCCTGCACCGTTTCGCCGACACCGACGAGGCCCGCCACGCCATCGAACGCCTGCAGCAGCGTGGCCTGCTGCTGGTGCTGCCGCGCGCCAGCGGCCAGCGCGAAGACCGCTATATGCACCTGTTGTGCGGTGAAGTGGATGGTGCGGCACTGGCGGCGAAGTACGCCGGCAGCGGCGGTGGCAGCAGTCCCGCCAGCACCGACCCGGACCTGCTGGCCCGGGTGGAGCAGTTGGAAGCCACCGTGGCAGAACTGCAGGCCCAGCTGGCTGCACTGCGCGGCTGAGCGGGTACCGGCGCGGGCGGCCTGACCGCCCTCGCCCTGCAGACTCAGGTCGGCGTATCGACGTCGTCCCAGTCGGCCTGTTCAAAGCAGAACAACCAGTTCAGTGCGTAGTGGCGCTCGTAGATCACACCGCCTACCAGCGCACCCGGCATCGGTGCACCCTGGCGCTGGGCCTCACGCGCAGCCCAGTGCAGGCGGTAATGCAGATCCAGCGCATCCAGCAGCTCGGCGGTATCGCGCAGGGTCGCAGGGGCGCTGCCACGGTCAGCCTCCTGCAGCAAGGCGTCAACCACATCCGGTACGGCACAGGTCGCCTGCGGCCACGGCAGCACCTCGGCCAGGCCCAGCGCCCACAACAGCACGGCCAGGCTCTCGTAGCGCCAGCCGAACGGCAGAGCCGCCTCGGCGTCGCCGTGCTCGATGAAGGCGGCCTCGGCCGGGCTCAGGGCCTCGGGCAGGGCCGGCAGACGCTCGGCCAACTCGGCCAGGCTCAACGGTGGGTCACCGGCCTGCAGCGCCTCGGCGCGCAGCGCACATGCCAGCAGCGCCTGCGCTCTGGCCCAGACCTGGGCAGGCGCGCGCAGCTGTGCCTCGGCCGCGCCCACCACGGGTGGCAATGACGGCGGGGCATGCACCGCGTGGGCCTGCAGCTGCTGTTGGCTGCGCGCCCGGCGCTGCTCGGCGTCGACGGGATAGGGCACCTGCGCCTGCGGATCGAGCGTGTCACCCAACAGCACCTTGCCGGCCGGATCGCGGACGCTGCCATCTTCCAGGAAACACACCGCGTTGGCCTGCAGCAGCCAAGGCTGCAGCGCCTCAAGATCGGCGTCGGCCAGCTCGAACAGATAGTGCTGGCGCACGCGCTGCACGTGCCGCATCAGGTGATAGCGCGCGGCGGTCATCTGTCCGTCGCCATGGCCCAGCACGTAGTTGACGAAGCCGCCCAGGTGCGGGGCCAGTGCGGGGTCATCAAGACCACGGACGTTGGCAGCGTTGGTCTGTGGTGGCGGTGCCAGTACGTGGCCGAGGGTGGAATACGCATTGATCAGCATCGGAGCATCCGTGCAGGAAAACAGACCTGCACCTTACTCCACTGGCTCATGCTGGCTGTTGAACCGCCGCAGCGCCTGGTGTGGCATACAAGCGGCTGGCCGCGTCCACGCCCGGCAGCTGGATCACCCCCCGTTCCTGCATGCCCAGGCCCAGCAGGATGCGCCCGGAGGCCACGTTGTCCAGGTCGGTGATGCCGTACAGATCCTCGATGCCCAGCTCCGCACGCGCATGTGCGAACACCGCACGCGCCGCTTCGCTGGCATAGCCCTGGCCGCCGAACGCCGCCAGCACCGCATAGCCGATATCCGGCCCCGGCAAGCCATCGCGCCGCACCAGACCGGCATTGCCCAGCCAGGCGCCATCGGACAGCCGCTCGATGGCGTACATGCCGAACCCGTTCAACGCATAGCTGTGCAGCACCCGCAACGCGATGTACTCGCGCGCCTGTTCCTCACTGCGCACGTTGCGGTCACCGATGAAGCGCAGGAAGCCGGGATCATTGAGCAGCGCCAGCATCGGCGCCGCATCGCGATCCGGCTCGAGGGCGCGCAGGCGCAGGCGTTCGCTTTCGATGGGGTGCATGGGTGGGCTCCGGAAGGAATACCTCGATTCTGCAACGCCAGCGTCCGCCGTGCAGCACGCTCAGGCCAAGTGGGCCACTACGATGCTCAGCCTAGCCACATGCCCTGTCACGCGGGCCGAACAGGATCGGCCAGTAGCGCACGCACAGGCGATGGACGCATGCGGCGATAAGGCAGAACCCCATGCCCATCAGCGCCAACAGCAGCGGTGCGCCCCAGCGCAATCTCGGGTGCTGGATACGAGCCTTGAAAGGCATGCCGCCGGGATATAGTACCTGTACCTGTTCGCCGACCACGTACAGTGGTGCCCCGGTAGCAAAGGACGCGGTGAACTGAATCATCTGCCCCTGTGCGGTCTGGAACCTCACCACCGGGCGATGCAGGGTGATGTCACGTGCGGGCATCCTCTGCCTGGACGGCCACCACCGTTCCGGTTACGGAAACGGCCTTGCGCGCGAAACGCTGGACGTCCACGAACAGCCAGGCGGCGGCCAGAAGGATCAGCAGGCCCACGGCAAGAAGAACAGCAAAAAACATCTGAGGAGGGTGGGCATGGTGCTGGCCGGGTTGATCGATCAGCGTGCAGGTGCCGGCGCTGATCGAATGAAGGAGGTATCGACATGGTAGTAGCGCGGATTGCCCGGCATGACATGGACATCCAGTTCACGCCCACTCACCTGTGCACGGGGATCGGCCCAGAGATACGCACTGTGGAAGACATGCCATCGAGTGGTTTCAGGATCGCGCCAGGCGCAGACGATGACGAACGGATGCCTTCCCCCCGAAAATACTCCGCGATCGCGCTTGATCGCCCGGACCTTGGCTGGCACCCGTGTCCCGTGGCGAAGGAGCTGCCTGCGCCGCCATGCCCTCGCCGCCTGCGGCAGGCGCAGAAGTCCCGCCGCCAGCAGGAATGGGCCGCCGTTCAATCCCAGTATGACGCTCAGGCCCCAGGGTGATGAGAGCGAACGCACCAGGGCCTTGTCCGGGCGGTCCGGCAGGTACAGCACATCTACATGATCGCCCGTCATGTAGGCACGATGGCGGGTACGACCTGCGATGAACCGCATCACTTGCCCGCTGCTGGTAGTGAAGTCCACCGAGTACACGAACTTCACCACTGAAGTGCGCGAACCACCGCGATCAACACGGATGGCACCCACATGGGTGATCCTGCCATCGGCAATAACCGCCCCATCGAGGAAGCGCCTGGCACCAACGTAGGCCAGAAGCGCTGAAACAAGCAGGACCAGGCCCAGCCCGAGAAAGGTATGAGTGAGAACAGCAGGGATGTCGTTGGACACTATGAAGGACACGGCGCGCACTTCGGGTGCGCTCACACTAGGCCTTGACCCGATGCAGGCTCAAGGCCAGAAGCGTCAATCGGACGGATTGGAATACCACTTTAGTGGCTTTTCGATCCTCAATCGAACAGCGCCTCGATCGCCGCCAACCCCGCCGTCGCGCGCTCCTTCTTCCGCGCCGCATCCGCCACCGGGTCCGCGCCATCGCGCTGGATTTCCTCGGCCGGAATTTCCTCGAAGAACCGGCTCGGCTTCAACCGCACATGCTCGCCGAACTTGCGCGTCAGCTTGCTGTAACTCATCCACAGCTGGATCTTGGCGCGGGTGATGCCCACGTACAGCAGGCGCCGCTCTTCCTGCAGGTTGCCTTCGTCCAGGCTGACTTGGTGCGGCAGCACGCCGTCCTCGCAGCCGACGATGAAGACATAGGGGAATTCCAGGCCCTTGGACGCATGCATGGTCATCATGCGTACCTGGTTGCCGCCCTCGTCCTTGTCGCTGCGCGACAGCAGGGCGAGCTGGCCGGCCAGGTCGGCGGCGGTAGCACCACGCGGGCCACCCTCGAACCACTGCGCCAGTTCCTCGATGTTGTTGGCACGGCGCTGGTAGCTGGCCTCTTCCTTGGCCTGCTGCCGCAGCTCGCTCAGCAACCCCGATTCCTTGGCCACCTTGCGGATCATGTCGCCGGAGGTGACCTGGCGGGTCTGCGCACGCAGGTCGCGCAGGATGTCGGTGAAGCGCGCCAGGCTGTTGGCCGCACGCGGCGGCAGCTGCTGCAGCGCGCCGATTGCCTCGGCCGCCTGCGCCATCGGCATGTCTTTTTCCTGCGCCAGCTCGGCCAGCTTGGCCAGTGTGCCGGCACCCACATCGCGCTTGGGCGACTGCACCGCGCGCATGAACGCGGTATCGTCGTCCGGGTTCACCAGCAGCCGCAGCCAGGCCAGCGTGTCCTTCACTTCCTGGCGTTCCAGGAACATGGTGCCGCCGGTCAGGTGGTAGGGAATGCGCAGCAGCTGCATCGCCTTTTCCAGCGGACGCGACTGGAAGTTGCCGCGGAACAGGATGCAGAAATCACTCCACGGCACCTTGCGCGACTGCGCCACGTAGGCGATTTCGGCGGCGACCTTTTCTGCTTCGTGTTCGCTGTTGCGGCATTCCCACACGCGGATGCGCTCGCCGTCGGCCTGGTCGCTCCACAGCTTCTTGAGGTGTTCGTGCGGGTTGTTGGCGATGAGCGCATTGGCCGCGCGCAGCACGCGGTTGGAGCAGCGGTAGTTCTGCTCCAGCTTGATGATTTCCAGCGCGGGGTAGTCGCGCCCCATCTGCTGCAGGTTTTCCGGGTTGGCGCCGCGCCAGGCGTAGATCGACTGGTCATCGTCACCCACGCAGGTGAAGTTGCCCTTCTCGCCTGCCAGCTGCTTCAGCAGCCGGTACTGCGCATCGTTGGTGTCCTGGCATTCGTCCACCAGCAGGTAGCCGATGCGCTCGCGCCAGGCCACGGCGATATCCGGGTTTTCTTCCAGCACCTGCACCGGCAGGCGGATCAGGTCATCGAAGTCCACCGCGTTGAAGGCGGTCAGGCGCAGCTGGTAGCGCTCGTAGACGCTGGCCGCTTCCTTTTCACGGTTGCTGCGCGCGGCGGCCATCGCCTGTTCGGGCGACAGACCGGCGTTCTTCGCGCGCGACACCAGGTTCTTCATGTCCTCGATGTCATCGGGCTTGGCGCCGGACATCAGGTCCTTGATCTGCGCGGCGGCATCGTCGGCATCGAAGATCGAGAAGCCACGCTTCAATCCCACCGCCGCGTGCTCGATCTGCAGGAACTTCAGGCCCAGGGCGTGGAAGGTGCAGATGGTCACCTCGTCGGCATCCTGCTCGCGCAGGCGCTTGGCCACGCGCTCGCGCATTTCCTTGGCCGACTTGTTGGTGAAGGTGATCGCCGCGATGCGGCGCGCGGGGTAGCGCCCGCAGCCGATCAGGTGGGCGATCTTTTCGACGATCACGCGCGTCTTGCCACTGCCCGCACCGGCCAGCACCAGCAGGGGGCCTTCGATGTGCAGGACGGCGGCGGCTTGGGGGGGATTGAGACCGTGCATGGGTTGCAGATTGTACCGGCAGCCCGGGCCGGCCACAGCCCAGCCGCAGTTTGCCCCGGGGCCCTGCGGGGTGCTATAGCTGGGGCACAGCCATCGAAGGAATGATGTCATGAACGTAGTTCGCGTACGTCTGCTGTGCACGCTGCTGGCCACCCTGGTGCTGCCGGCCATGGCCGCCGCAGCCCCGCCGCCTGGCCAGGACGCCCAGGTCACCCAGTCTCAGGCGTTCCTGGACGGCCATCCCGATCTGCGCCTGCGCCAGAAGGGATTGCAGGCGTTGAAGCAGGACCGGGCCGACAAGGCCACCCACTGGTTCCAGCGCGCCGCCTGGTATGGCGACAAGCCCTCCCAGGCGATGCTGGCCGAGCTCTACTGGTCCGGCCACGGGGTGGCCGTGGATCGCCCGCGGGCCTATGCCTGGATGGACCTGGCCGCTGAACGCGGCGGTCCGCGTGCCTTGGCCAAGCGCGAGCTGTACTGGTCGCAGTTGAGCGCGGGAGAACGTGAACGCGCCCGCCAGGTCGGCCGCCCCCTGCATGCGCGCTATGCCGACGCCGTCGCCCAGCCGCGCCAGGAGCGGCAGATGCGCGCCAGCCGTGTACAGGTCACCGGCAGCCATGTCGGCTATGTCGGCACCATGGGCGTGTGCATGCGCGGCGACCATGCCGTGGACCAGACCCGGATCATCAATGACACCTGCAGCACCAGCGTCGAAGGCAGCCGCTACTACGCGCAGGCCCATTGGTCGCCCACCCACTACTGGCAGGCGCAGGACGCTGAACTGGAGCGCAGTCTGTCGCCGCGCGTGGACATCGGGCGCGAACAGGCGCTGCCGGCGCCGCGCTGAGTCTTTCCCGGCCGCCCCGGCGGCCGGGCACGTGGCCGTAGAATAGGCCGATGGCCAAGCTCTATTTCTATTATTCGGCGATGAACGCCGGCAAGACCACCACCCTGCTGCAGAGCGCGCACAACTACCGTGAGCGCGGCATGCGGGTGGCGATCCTGACCCCGCGCCTGGACGACCGCGCCGGCGCCGGCGTGGTGGCCTCGCGCATCGGCCTGCGTGCCGACGGCATGGCCTTCGAACGCGATACCGACCTGCAGCAGTGGGTGCAACAGGACCTGGCGGCCAACGGACCCTTGGGTTGCGTGCTGGTGGATGAAGCGCAGTTCCTCAGCCGCGCCCAGGTCTGGCAGCTCAGCGAGGTGGTGGACCAGCTGCGCATTCCGGTGCTGTGCTACGGCCTGCGCACCGACTTCCGCGGCGAGTTGTTCGAGGGCAGCCAGTACCTGCTGGCCTGGGCCGACGAGATGCAGGAGATCAAGACGATCTGCCATAGCGGCAAGAAGGCCACGATGACCGTGCGCGTGGACGAACATGGCCATGCGGTGCAGGACGGCCCGCAGGTGGAGATCGGCGGCAACGACCGCTACGTGTCGGTCAGCCGCGCCGAGTTCAAGAAGATCACCCGTGGCGAAGGGCGGATCGAACCGATGCAGGCCCCACTGCCGTTGTAAGGGGGGGGGGCTTTTGCAGGGCTTGCAGCCCTGCACCTGCTTTTGGAGCAACAGCAACAGCAACAGCAACGGCCAAAGCCAAAGCGGCATTCGGTGGGTTGGCGGGGCGGTGTCGGAGTGCGGGGACGCCGCAAGTACGTCCGTGTAGGCTTGGCAGCCGCATCCATGCGGCTGACACCCCGCATTCCGACACCGCCCCGCCTCTGACAGATTCCTGCGGCTGTTGGTAGGTGTCGACCTTGGTCGACACCTACCAGAGCAGAACGCCGTTCCGACAGATCGCGGAGAACTGTCGAAGGCGGGGTGGGTCCGGTGGCGGGGGTGTCCGCGGCATGGATGCCGCGGCCAAGCCCCCATGGACGGGTTTACGGCGTCCCCCGGCACCGGACCCACCCCGCCATCCCACGGAATGCATGCGTTTGCCGTTGACGTTGATTGAAGCAGGTGTAGGGCTGCAAGCCCTGCAGACCAACCTCAACTCAGTACAGCGTGCGCTCGGGCGCGCCGGCCGGCGGCGGGGTGTACTGGTACAGCCAGGTCTCGGTGAGGGTCTTGCCGCCGCTGCGCAGGTACAGGCGGATGTCGATCTGCTCGCTGCTGCCCTCCGGTGGCACCAGGTCGAACATCGCCCGGTACCCCTTGATCTCGCGCAGCGGGCGCGCCGAAACAATCTCGACTCGGCCACGGCTGGTTTCCACCACCGCTTCCACGTCGGCCTTGTCGATCAGACCGGCCAGCTCGCCGCCTTCGAAATCCACCGCGAAGCGCCAGCTGAAGTACTCGCGCTTCTTGCCGATGATGCCGCCCAGGCCGGTACGGCTGGCCACGCAGTGCGCCAGCGGCGGGCGCGCCGGCGGTTCGGCACCCCAGTATAGGCGGTAGCCGATCAGCAGTTCCTGCCCGGCCTGCGGCTTTTCCTTCGGGTTCCAGAACGCGACGATGTTGTCGAAGGTTTCATCCACGGTGGGAATTTCCACCAGCTGCACCGAGCCTTCGCCCCATTCGCCCTTCGGTTCCACCCACAGGCACGGGCGCTTCTCGTAGAACACGCCGTCGTCCTGGTAATGGTCGAAGTTGCGGTCGCGCTGCAGCAGGCCGAACCCGCGCGGATTGCGGTCCACGAACATGTTGAAGCGCAGGTTGCGCGGGTTCAGCAGCGGCCGCCAGATCCATTCGCCCGCCCCGGTCCACAGTGACAGGCCGTCGGTATCGTGGATTTCCGGGCGCCAGTCCCAGCCCATGCGGCGGTCGTTCTCGCCCACCTGGTACATGCTGGTGCAGGGTGCGATGCCCAGCCGCTCGATTGCCTTGCGCGGGTAGAGGGCGCTGTCGATGTCCATCAGCAGCACGTCGCCGTTGGTGATGGCAAAGCGGTAGGCGCCGGTCACGCTGGGCGAATCCAGCAGGCCATACACCACCAGGGTGTCGGAATCGGCCGCCGGCTGTTCCAGGTAGTAGGCGATGAAATCGGGGAATTCTTCCGGCTTGCCCATGCCGGTGTCGATGGCCAGGCCACGCGCGGACTGGCCGTACTGGCCTTCCTTGCCGACGGCGCGGAAATAGCTGGCGCCGAGGAAGGCGGCGAAATCACGGTCGGTGTCGGTGCGGGTGTTCAGGCGGAAACCGGCAAAGCCCAGGTCGGCGGGCAGTTCACCGTTCTTGATGCCGCTCTTGCCGTAGTTGAACGCCGCGCCGTCGTAGGCCAGTTCCTGTGCCTTGCCATCGACCACGTCGAACATGCGCACCGGCGAATGGAAGTACAGGCCCAGGTGGAAGAACTTGGCCTGGAACCGGCCCGGCTGGTCGGCCCACAGCGCGTGGTCCTGGCGGTAGCCGATCGACTGGTACTGGTCCCAATCCAGCCCTTCCAGCCGGCCTGGCAGCACGCGCTTGTGGCTCTTGTAGGGGGCCTGGGCCAGGGCACGGGCCTGGCCCTTGAGGGTGGCGAAATCGAACGGCTGCGGCTGGCCCAGGCGACGCAGGCCAAGCTGGCCGCTCTTGCCGGCCGCACAGGCAGGCAGGGCAGGCAGGCCGAACGCAGCCAGGGCAAGGGAGGCATTGCGGAGGAAATCGCGACGTTGCATGCAGGCGCGGGAGCAAGGGAAAGGTCGGCCATCATAGGCAGACAAACGTTAACGGGCAGCGGAGGTGGCCGGCTGCGGTTCAGTCTGCGCCAGCGCGGCGATGCGGGCCTCCAGACCAAGCAGGCCCGGTGCCTGCGGGCCGCGCTGGGCCAGCAGCAGCTGCCGCGCTTCGGCCAGCACCTCGCGCGCCTGCGCGGGCTGGCCGGCCTGCTGCAGCGCCTGCCCCTGCGCCAGCAGCGCCTGTGGCAGCAACGCGGTGTGGTCGGGCTGCCGCCACAGCGTGGCCGCGCGCGCGTAGTGGCCCGCCGCAGCGGCCGCATCGCCACTGGCGCTGGCCCACTGGCCCAGGGCGAATTCACCGTGGCCGATCTCGCGATGGCTCGGCCCCAACGCGGTCAGCAGCTGCGCCTGCACGGTCCGCAGCTCCTCGCCGGCCAGCGCCAGTTCGCCCCGCTGCAGCGCCAGCAGCGCGCGCGCCCGTCGCACTACCAGTGCCTCCGGGTGGCGCGGGCCCCAGGCCTCCTGGGCGGCTGTCCAGGCCAGTTCAAGTTCGCTGGCGGCGGCCGCCGCCTGCCCCTGCCGCGCCAGCACATCGCCCAGCTGGCGGTGCAGGGCGATCACCTGCGGGCTGCTGGCATCGCTGGGCTGCTGCAGCAGCGCCAACGCCTGCCGGTAGCCGGCCAGCGCCGCCGGCAGGTCCCCCGCCGCGGCGTCCAGACCGGCCAGGTCGGCCAGCGATTCGGCACGCCCGAAGCGCTCGCCAATGCCCTGGTGGCGCAGTGCCAGGGCCTGCGCGAAAGATCGCCGTGCCGCCTCGGCATCGCCCAGTTCGGCCTGGCAGCGGCCCAGCTGGCTGTGGAATTCGGCCACCGACGCCGGCAGGGCGCTGGCCTGGGTCGCCGCCAGGGACTGCAGCGGCTGCAGATGGGCCAGGCATTCGCGGTCGCGGCCCAGCATGCGCAGCGCGCGCCCGCGCTGGGTCACCGCCTCCAGCTGCAACGCAGGCGGCACCTCGTCCACCCGCTGCAGCAGCTGGCGCTGCCGGTCCAGTGTCTGAAGCCCCAACTGGTAGTCGCCCAGACCGATCCGCAGTCGCCCGATCACGCCCTCCAGCTCGGCCAGTGCCAGCGGCTGGTCGGCCAACTCGGCTTCGCCACGCTGCTGCCCGGCAGCCAGCAGCTGCGGCACGTCGAAATGCCCGTGGCGCTGGCTGGCCGCCTTGTCGAACAGGCCCACGGTGAAATCCTGCATGGCCTGCGCACGGGCCATTTCCAGCCGCGCCTGCCGCGCCTGCCACAACGCCGTGGACGTGGTGCCCAGCAAGCCCAGCACGGCCACCGACGCCAGCGCCACGCCCCACCGGTGCCGGCCCACATACTTGCGCACGCGGTAGCCCACGCCGGGCGGACGGGCCTGGATCGGCTGCCCCTGCAGGAAGCGCCGCAGGTCCCCGGCCATCGCTTCGGCCGAGGCATAGCGTTGGTCGGGGTCTTTCTGCAGGGCTTTTTCCAGCACGATATCCAGATCGCCGCGCAGGCGCCGGGCCTGCCGCTGCAGCGCGCGACGCGGCGCGCCGGGCTGGTCGGCCAGCCGCTGCAGCAGCACCGACGCGCGTGGTGCCTGCACGTCCAGGATCGAACGTTCCCATTCGGCATCACTGTGGCGGCGCAGCCGGTAGGGCTTGTGCCCGGTCACCACTTCGAACAGCACCACGCCCAGCGAATAGACGTCGGTGAGCGTGGTGACCAGTTCGCCGCGCACCTGCTCCGGGGCTGCGTAGTGCAGGGTGAACGCGCGGATCTCGGTGGCCGGGTGCGGGCTGCTGGTGTCGTCGTGGTCCAGCAGTTTGGCGATGCCGAAATCCAGCAGCTTCACCGTGCCATCGTCGCGCACCAGGATGTTGGACGGCTTCAGGTCGCGGTGCACCACCAGGTTGGCGTGGGCATGGCTGACCACCGCGCAGACCTGCAGCATCAACTGCAGCCGGGCTTCCAGCGGCGGCTGCACCCTGCGGCAGTAGTCGCTGATCGGCTCACCTTCCACGTAGTCCAGCGCCAGGTAGGGCTGCCCGTGCAGATCCACCCCGGCATCCAGCAGCTGCGCCAGGTGCGGGTGCTGCAACCGGGCCAGGATCTGCCGCTCGCGGCCGAAGCGCTGGCGCAGGCCGGGATCGGCCACGCCGCTGCGCAGCAGCTTCAGCGCCACCTGGCGCTGGTACAGGCCATCGCAGCGCTCGGCCAGCCACACCTCGCCCATGCCGCCTTCGCCCAGCGGGCGCAGCAGCCGGTACGGTCCCACTTCACTGCCGGCGCGGCCCGGTGGCGGCGCCGTCCACAGCGGCTGGGCCATGAAATCCTGGCTGTCCGGCTCCTGTTGCAGCAGCCGCTGCAGTTCATGGCCCAGCGCCGGGTCATGCTCGGTCAGGCGTTGCAGGCGGCGCTGCCGCGCTTCCGGGTCCAGTTCCAGCAACTGGTCCAGCCAGGATGAAAGTTCCTGCCAGCGTGCGCTGTCCATCGGCCGGGCCGGGTCGCGGTGCTCAGTCTTCGCGCATGGCGGCCAGCAGGAACAGGCGTGCCTTCTGCCAGTCGCGGCGGATGCTGCGTTCGGAACGTTGGCTCAGTTCGGCAATCTCCTGTTCGGACAGGCCGGCGAAGTAACGCAGTTCCACCACCCGGCCCAGGTGTGCATCCACCGCCTGCAGGCGTTCCAGGGCCACGTCCAGGGCCAGCAGGTCTTCGTCCAGGCGCACGCCACTGCTGCTGTTCTCGGGAATCTCGGCCACCCGTTTCAGGTCACCACCGCGCTTGCGCGCCAGGCGGTTGCGCGCGTAATCCACCACCACGCTGCGCATGGCTGATGCCGCGTAGGCGAAGAAGTGCGCGCGATCTTCGAAGCGGGCGGCGCCGCGGCTGCCCAGCAGTTTCAGGTACGACTCGTGCACCAGCGACGTGGCATCCAGAGTGCGCCCCTGCTGGCCGGCCAGCTGGCGCCGGGCCATGGTGTGCAGTTCCTGGTAGAGCGTGGTCAGCACGCGGTCCAGCGCGGTGCGATCACCGCCGCGCGCAGCGTCCAGCCATACGGTGATGTCCGGTCCCTCATCCATCGCCAACGTTCCCCCGCCGGATGTTGGCTGGACTATAACGCTGCCGGTGTGCAGCGCATGAAGACGTTCAGCGCTGGCAGCGGCTGCACCAGACGCTGGCGCGCTGGCCGATCATGGCGTGCTTCAACGGCCGCCCGCATTGTGGGCACGGCAGGCCATCGCGGCCGTACACCAGCAGTTCCTGCTCGAAGTAGCCCGGAGCGCCGTCGGGGCTGATGAAATCGCGCAGGGTGGTGCCGCCGCGGGTGATCGCATAGCCCAACGTGTCCTTCACTTCGCGCGCCAACCGCTGGTAGCGCGCGCGGGAGACCTTGCCGGCCTCGCGCAACGGGCTGATGCCGGCCTTGAACAGGCTTTCGGCGGCGTAGATGTTGCCGACCCCCACCACCACGGCCTGGTCCATCAGGAAGGTCTTCACCGGCGCGCTGCGGCCGCGGCTGCGCTCGAACAGATAGTCGCCGTCGAAGATCTCGTCCAGGGGCTCCGGGCCCAGTCCCTGCAGCAGCGGATGCACTTCACCGGCCGGCTGCCACAGCAGGCTGCCGAAGCGGCGCGGGTCGTTGAAGCGCAGCAGGCGGCCGTTGTCCAGGCTGATATCGACGTGGTCGTGCGTGCGCAGCGGCGTGTCGCCGGGCAGCACGCGCAGGCTGCCGGACATGCCCAGGTGCAGTACGGCGCTGCCCACGGCGGTATCCAGCAGCAGGTACTTGGCGCGGCGGCGCACGCTGTCGATGCGCTGCCCCGGCAACTGCTCGGCCACGTCCGGTGGGATGGGCCAGCGCAGGTCGGCGCGGCGCAGGATCACCCCGTGCACGCGGCGGCCTTCAAGATGCGGCGCCAAGCCACGGCGGGTGGTTTCGACTTCGGGCAGTTCAGGCATGCGCTGATTCTACGCCGGGCCATGCGAAGCCGCCGGCAGGGTCCGGCGCTACCGGGCGCGGCGCCCTACGCGTCCGCGGCGGGCGCTTCGACCAGGAAGGCACCTTCCACCAATGCACCCCGCCCACCCAGCCGCCAGAACGCCAGATAGGGCCCGAAGTCGACCGCGGCCGGGGCCAGTGGCTGGGCGATATACCAACCCAGATAGAGATCTGAGGCAAGGTGGTAGAGCGCCTCGTCCAGTGCGTTCATCTGCGGGCTGTCGAGCGTGCGCGCCCGCCGCACTTCATCGCAGATGACATCGTGCAGGTAGGCCGCTGGGCCCGAGCCGCTAAAGGCCGACTGCAGACGCTCGGCGGGGGCTTCGACGACCGGCACAGCGCGCAGCGTGGCCTGCAGCGCGGGCTCGCCGGCAACACCGGCCACCCGGGCCAGCTCATCCAACCAGGCGCGCGCGGCGCGCGCCAGCGCCTGCGTATCGCCCACGTGGGCCGGCTGCAGGTACAGGTGGTCGCCCCAGTGACCTGCACCGAGCACGTCCAGCGCACGCGCACGCAGTTCATCGGCATGCGGGAAGGTGGCGAACACCGCGGCCAGCGTGTCCGGCCCGGTCACGCCCTGCAGCAGGCCGGAGAAATACCAGTCCTCCTGCTCGCTGCGTCCGGCACAGAATGCCGTCCACTCCTGCATCAGTTCATCGTCGATGCGCTCATCCATGGTGAGGTTTTCCCGTGCAGCGGTGCGGCCGTCATGATCGCCGATCAGCGCGGCGGTGCGGACAGTTCACGCGCGTCCAGATAGCCATCGCGGTTGGCATCCTGTTTGTGGAAGCGCTGGATGAGGGTCTGCCGCTGCTGCTCGCGGGTGATCGGCCGGCCCTTGCCGCCCGGCAGCTCGTAGGCGGTCAGCACGCCATCGCCGTTGCGGTCCATGCGGTCGAAGGCGTACAGCATCCATTGCACGTACTCCGCTTCGCTCACCCGGCCGTCGCCATCGCTGTCCATGCGCTGCAGGTAGGTGGCGGTGTCGCTCACCTGGGCCTGCGCGCACAGCGGCGCCAGCACGGCCAACAACGCTCCTGCGATTCGCTTCATGCGCCCACCAGGGTGTAGCCCTTCAGGCGCGCGGCATAGGCCTGCAGCGTGGCAATGCCACTCTCTTCAGCTTCGCGGCACCAGGCCTGCAGCTGGCGCAGGCGCTCGGCCGCATCGTGGCCGCGGGCTTCCAGCAGCGTGGCCAGGCGCGCGCGGAACTCGACCAGCACCCCGATGCGCGGACGCTGTGCCACCCAGGCGCGCAACTGCGCGCGGCTGTCCGGGTGCAACCAGCGACCGTCATTCACCAGACCGCGGCGCAACCGTCGCGGCAGCAGACGGCGCAGCTTGGCCCCGGCGTGGGCGGCCTCCTCGCGCAGTGCCGGCACGAAGACATTGCGCTGGTAGTCGGTCATGGCCTGGAAACGGTGCGACAGCAACGCTTTCAGGGTGTCCGCATCGGGTACGGCAATGTTCGGGCGCACGTCCATGGCCGGCGCCACGCGCAGCACCGTGGCCAGGCGCAACGCCTGCAGCAGGCGGATCGCGCTCCAGCCGATGTCGAATTCCCAGCGCCGCATCGCAAAGCGCGCCGAGCTGGGGAAGGCATGGTGGTTGTTGTGCAGTTCTTCACCGCCGATCCAGAACGCCCACGGCGTCAGGTTGGTGGAGGTATCGGCCGATTCATAGTTGCGGTAGCCCCACCAGTGGCCCAGGCCGTTGACCACGCCGGCGGCCCAGAACGGAATCCAGGCCATCTGGATGGCCCACAGCGCCACGCCCGGCAGGCCGAACAAGGCCGCGTTGATGGCCAGCAGCAGCACCGGGCCCAGGTTGGCGCGCGGCGTATACAGGTGGCGTTCGATGGCGTCGTCGGGGGTGCCACGGCCGTACTGTTCGATGTCCGCGCGCTGGCCACGGGCCTGCCGGTACAGTTCGACGCCGTGCCAGAACACCTGGCCGATGCCACGGGTGACCGGGCTGTGCGGGTCGTCTTCGGTTTCCACCTTGGCGTGGTGCTTGCGGTGGATGGCCACCCATTCGCGGGTGATCATGGAGGTGGTCAGCCACAGCCAGAAACGGAACAGGTGGGCCAGCGCCGGGTGGAAATCCACGCCGCGGTGGGCCTGGCTGCGGTGCAGGTACAGGGTGACCGAGAAGATGGTCAGCTGGGTGAAGACCAGCAGCACCAGCAACAGCTCCCACCACGTCGGGCCAAGCAGGCCGTGGGCCAGCAGGGAGATCAGGGCATCGGGCATGGCGGCGCTCCAGATCGACGCGGGGATGGCAGACATGATGGACGCTTGCGTTGCAAACTGCACCCTGCGACGGTGATCGGCACCGTCATTCCGTGGCACCGTTCACACGTTGGGGAACCCCGTTGTCGAGTCCTGAACCACGTACCCACGCCCCGTCACCGGCCGGCGCCGGCGATGTCCTTCCACCCCTGATCGAACTCGACCACGCCAGCGTGATGCGTGGCCAGGTGAAGGTGCTGCACGCGCTCAGCCTGCGCATCGCCCAGGGCCAGCACACCGCGCTGCTGGGCCCCAATGGCTGTGGCAAATCCACCTTCATCAAGCTGATTACCCGCGAGCTGTACCCGCTGGCCCAGGCCGATGGCCGGGTAGCAGTGAAAGTGCTGGGGCAGAACCGCTGGCAGGTGGATCGGTTGCGCTCGCAGCTGGGCATCGTCACCGGCGATCTGAGCAGCAACCTGTCCGACATGCCCGGGCTGACCGTGGAGCAGGCGGTGCTGTCGGGCTTCTTCGCCAGCTATGTGGTGCCGGCGTTCCGTGAAGTGACCGCCGACATGCGCGAGCGGGTGGGCCAGACCCTGGCCATGACCGGTGCGCTGGGCCTGCGCGAACGTGCGTATGCCGAGCTGTCGGCCGGCGAGACCCGCCGCGTGCTGATCGCCCGCGCGCTGGTGAACCAGCCGCAGGCGCTGCTGCTGGATGAACCGTCCACGGGGCTGGACCTGGTGGCGCGGCAGCAGTTGATCGCCACCATGCGCACCCTGGCCCAGCAGGGCATCACCCTGGTGCTGGTGACCCACCACATCGAAGAAGTGATTCCCGAGATCGAGCGGGTGGTGCTGCTGCGCGACGGCCGCGTGCTGGCCGATGGCCCGCGCGATGAACTGCTGCGTGATGAGCCGCTGTCGGCGGTGTTCGGCGGTGCGATCCACGTGGTGGAACACGAAGGCCGGTTGAGCGCGTACGCGGGGTGAACCACCGGGTCGAAGCGCGCGACAAGGTGATGGCGGATGGCAGGCCGGAGGGCGGTAGAGTCGACTGTCAGTCGACTGCTCTTCGTACGGGCCCGAAAATCCCGCGCTGCGCGCGGTAGTCGACTGACAGTCGACTCTACCCCGGAGTGGTCCCTCCCATCGCGGTATCACCCCATCGCGGTGTTGCCTCTCCCTTACGCGGTTGCAGCGGGCCGGAATTGCCGGCCCGCTGCGGTTGCTCAGAACCGCAGCGCCTGCGCGCGCGATTCGATCGGTGCCATCCGGCTCTGGTCCTGCAGCTGCAGCTCACGCAGTTCATACGGTGCGCCGAAGCCGGCGGGCAGCGGTGCCTGGTCGAACGGCAGCACCAGTGCGCCCTGTCCGGCAGCATCGAACCACGCTGCGGCATGCGCCTGCGCCACCGGCTTCAACTGGCCGTCGGCGCCGGTGGCGTAGAGCGTGCCACGCGCTTCATAGCGGCCTGGCGCAGCCACCTGCAGCGGCAGGCTGACCCGACGGCTGGCGGTATCCGGGCTGGCCTGGCCGCTGAACCGCGCGGTGGGCTGGGCCACGGCAAAGGCCACCTTGCCGTCGCGCAGTACGCCGTCTGCCTGGGCGAACACCTGCAGTTCCCACAGCCCCTGCACGGCGCTGGCCTGGGCGGGAATGCGCACCTGCGCACGCAGGCTGCCGTCGCTGGTGCGCAGCAGCCGCTGCGGCCAACTGCGGCCATCGGGCGCCACCAGGAGCGCCTCGCCGCCCAGGCTGCCGCGCCGTGCCGCCAGCTGCCTGGCGTTGGCACCGTCTTCCAGCAAGCGCGCCTGCAGCTGCACGCTGCCACCGGCCAGCACCTGTGCCTGGCTGGCCTGCACTTCCAGGCGCACGGGGCTGTTGGGTTCAAGCACCTGCACCACGTAGCGCCCCTGCGCCTGCGCGCTCTGCAGGCGGTAGGCGCCCACCGCGCTGCTGGCACCGGTGCGCAGCATGCTGCTGCCATCGCTCACTGCCATGCCGGCGTCCTGCAGCTGGCGCGCATCGACACTGCGGGCCACGCCGGTACGACCGGCGGCATCACGTACCTGCAGTGCGTCGGCGGGCAGCGCGCGTGCGCCGGCACCCGGGCTGACCTGGATCACCGCGTCCGGGGCGGTCAGCGGCAGGTCCAGGCCGCGCTGCAGCTCGGCCGCGTCGACCTGCTGCCAGTAGCTGCGGCTGACGGCGGCATACGCGCCCGGTGCCTGCAATGGCTGGGCCGGGTCCAGCGCCCAGGCGAAGGCCAGCGGCACGCGCTCGCTGTCTTCGGCGGGCAGGGGCGCGGCCACCAGCGCGGCGGGCACCTGGTCGCTGGCCAGGGCGGCACGCAGCGGCTGTGCGGCCAGGGCGGACCCGGCGGCAAGTGCGGTCAGCACGGCAGCGGCCAGGAAGGTGGAATGGATCTTCATGGTCGTCTCCCTCACTGGGTCAGGTCGTTGCGCAGGATGGTGCCCAGGCCGAAGCATTCGCGCCGGCTCTGGTTGTGGCTCAACGGCTCTGCCCCCTGGGTGCGCGCCTTGTCGGTGAACAGCAGGCTGCCGGCCGCCTTCTGGCTGCTGCATTCCAGAAAGCCATCGGAACAGGACGACAACCAGTTCTGGGTGAATTCCAGGCCGACATTGGCCGCGTAGCCGCCGCAGTAGCTGTTGCTGTCCCAGACCGCCGATTCGACATCGCTGCCGACCACCGCGCGGAACGGCTTGGGCAGGGCCGGGCGGCCGGCGGTGCCATACAGGTTCTGCGCGTTGTAGGTGACCATGTGGCCGACCTGCTGCATGCGCACGGCATCGTTCTTGTAGCCCAGCAGCCAGCCCAGCGAGGTTTCAAACGTATTGCCGTTGAGCACCGCGTCGGCCAGCGGCGTGCCGGCCGATGACGGCGCCAGCGCGGTGACCTTGCGGGTGCGGCTGATGATCTTCGGGTAGCGGCTGTCGTAGGTGGGGTTGGACAGGATCCAGCGCATCACGTTGCCGCCGTTGGAATGGGTGATGACCACCAGCTGGGTGATGCCGCGGCTGTCGATGAAGCCGGTGAGCTGGCTGGCCAGGCAGCCGGCCGCTTCGGGCTTCCACATGTACTGGGTGAAATCGCAGTTGATGACCACGTAGTTGCTGCTGTTCGGCAGCCCCTGGCGCACGGTGTCGATGATCGCCGGCTGCCAGTAATCCTGGGTGGCGTTCGTCTGTGCGCCGGTGCCATGCACGAAGGCCACGCCGTAGACGTCGGCGGCCTGTGCCGGTGCGGCGGCCAGGCCCACCAGCAGGGCCAGGACGGTACTTCCTGTTGCGGTGCTGCGCATCGCATCTCTCCCTTGTCAGCAGATCCCCCCGGCCCGGCTGTGGGCAGATGCTGGTGCTGAAGGCGTGTGAAAGTCCGTGCGCTGCGACCGGAATCAGGACATTGGCGACAAGCCGACCGTGCCGGGTCTGGCCGTATGACCGATGGGCGCTGCGGCAACCGGCGGCGGCTGCGATCATGGCGCCTGTGTTCACAGTCCCGAATCTGCCCATGTCCCTGATCGCCCGCCCTGCCCGCCCGCTGCTGGGTCTTGCCATCGCCATGACCCTGGCCAGCTGCGCCGCCACCGCCAGCAAGCCCACCGCGGTGGAGGCCAACGTGACCACCCGGGCAGTGGGCTACCTGGACGCGGCGGCGGTACCGGCCAGCCTGCTGCTGGTGCCTGCCCCGCCTGCGGCCGGTTCGGCCGGCTTCGCGCTGGACGAACAGGTCAGCCGTGAAGCCCGCGCCCTGCGCGGCACACCGCGCTTCGCCCAGGCCACGCATGACGCCGAACTGGGCTTCCCGGAAGGCGCCAACCAGTTCTCGTGCGCGATCGACGTGGACGTGGATGCGGTGAAGACGCCTGCGCTGTATCGCCTGCTGGAGCGCAGCCGGATCGATGCCAGTGCGGCCACCAAGGCAGCCAAGAACCACTACCAGCGCCCGCGCCCGTTCATGGTCAATGGCGAACCCACCTGCACGCCCGACGATGAAGCCGGGCTGCGCAAGAACGGTTCATACCCCTCCGGCCACACCTCGATCGGCTGGGCCTGGGCGCTGATTCTTTCCGAGATCGCCCCGGACCGCGCCGATGCCATCCAGGCACGCGGCCGCAACTACGGGGAAAGCCGCCTGGTGTGCAACGTGCATTGGCAGAGCGACATCCTGGAAGGCCGCTTCATGGGTGCCGCCGCCGTTGCGCGCCTGCACGACAATGCGGCGTTCCAGCAGGATCTGCTGGCGGCACGCAGGGAAATTGCTGCTGCGCGCAAGGCGGGGCAGCACTCGGCCCGCGACTGTGCGGCAGAAGAAGCGGTGCTGAAGGTGCGCCCGCAGAGCGCGCTGTAAGCATGCCTCCGTAGAGCCGAGCCATGCTCGGCTCACGGCAGTCGAGCATGGCTCGACGCTACAGAAAGCAGAAGGGCCGGCAGTGCGCCGGCCCTTCTTCATTGCATCACGCGGTCAACCGCCTCAGAACTTCGCGGTGAATTCCACGCCGAACGTGCGCGGCTCGTTGAGGAAGCCGGTGAGGTTGTTGAAGTCGATCGCACCGACCACGCGGGTCTGGTTGGTCAGGTTGCGGCCGAACACAGCCACGTCGTACTGGCCGTAATCCCAGTTGTAGCCCACGCGCAGGCCACCTTCCAGCGAGCTGCGGCTGCGGAACTCCGGCGACTCGTACAGGAAGAAGTTCACCGGGCTCTTGTACGCCCAGTCGGTGTAGACGTAGATCTCGCTGGCGTCGTTCACCGGGAAGCCGGCACGCAGGGTCAGGTTGTGGATCCACTTCGGCGCCTGCGGCAGCGGGTTGCCGTTCACCAGCGCATAGGTGCCGCCGTTGATGACGGTGGTCGGGTCGGTGATGGTGCAGCCGCCGCCGCAGATCGCCACCGCCAGATCGCGGTCCTTGATCTCGGTGTCGTTGTAGCTGCTGCCCAGGGTCATCAGCACGTGGTCGGTCAGGTAGGCCTCGAAGTCCAGCTCGAAGCCCTGGCCGATGGTCTTGTCGGCGTTGAGCAGGGTGGCGGTGTTGTTGCTGCCACCCACCGCGATCAGCTGCTGGCCATCCACGTTGTAGCGGAACACGTTGAAGCCCAGGCGTGCGCGACGATCGAACAGATCGGCCTTGATGCCGGCCTCATACGAGATCACCTTTTCCGAATCGGCCTGGGTGACGCCGCCGAAGGCCAGGCGGCCCTGGATGGACGGTGCGCGGAAGCCCTTGGCCACGCGCGCATAGGCGTTGATGTTGTCGGTGATCTGGTAGACGCCGCTCAGGTCCCAGCTGACATCGTCCACATCGCTGTTGGCCAGGTACGGGCCGCTGACCGGCGTACCACCGGACACGGCCTGCAGCACGCTGGCGGTGAAGTCCTTCTTGTCCTGGGTGTAGCGCACGCCGGCACGCAGCTTGAAGCGTTCGGTCACGTCCAGGTCGCCCGAGGCGAACGCGGCCCAGGCCTTGTTGCGCTGGCTCTGCACGGCATGGCCGGTCTGCGGGTTGCCCGGGGTCAGCGAGTCGTAGTTGAAGCTGTCGATGGTGACGTCTTCATCGAAGTAGAACACGCCGGCCTGCCAGTCGAAGCGGCCCCACTCGTTGGATTCGACGCGGAATTCCTGCGTCCACTGGCGGTGGTGCGGCAGGCCGTCGGCCGATTCGGACGGGAACGGAATGAAGCCCGGGCCGTAGTTGCCGGCACCCAGGAACGATGCGCCGTAGCCGCCATCCACGTCGCCATGGTTCAGCGATTCGGCGGTTTCATAGCCGGTGATCGAATGCAGGGTGACCCGGCCCAAATCCCACTTGATGCGCGCGCTGCCGCCCCAGGTTTCCAGATTGGAGAAGTTCAGGCCGTCGGTGGACACCTTGTCGCGGTCGAAGTTCTCGACCAGTGCGTTGCTGCCCGGCTGGATGATGTTGGCGCGGAACAGGCGTGCGGTGCCGTTGAGCTTGCGCTTGTGCAGGTTGAACAGCGCTTCCACGTCGTCACCTTCGTACAGGAACTGCACGCGACCGGCGGCTTCGTCATAGCCTTCGAAGCCCGAGCTGGGCGCGTTGGCGATGGTGTTGTCGACGTAGTTGTCGCGGCGCTGGTACAGCGCGGACACGCGGGCCGACCAGCGGCTGGTCAGCGGGCCGCCGTAGGCGCCCTGCACGTTCCAGGTGTCATAGCTGCCGTAGGACACCTTCACGTAGCCGTCGGCGTCCTGCGACGGACGGGCCGAATCGAACTTCACCACGCCGGCCGGGGTGTTGCGGCCGAACAGGGTGCCCTGCGGGCCGCGCAGCACTTCCACGCCGGCCAGGTCGAACAGCGGGAAGCCCTTCAGCAGCGGGCTTTCCTGCACCACGTCGTCGTACACCAGCGACACCGGCTGCGAGGCATTGAGGTCGAAATCGGTGTTGCCCAGGCCGCGGATGTAGAAGCGCGGGAAGGCACGGCCGTAGGACGACTCGATGTTCAGGCTGGGCACGCGTGCGGACAGGAAGCGGATGTCATCGCCGGCCGAGCCGAGCACATCCAGCTTTTCGCCCTGGATGGCGGTGATCGCCACCGGCACGTCCTTGGCATTTTCCACGCGCCGCTGCGCGGTCACCTGCAGGGCGTCGAGGGCAACCGGGTCCTTGGCGGCAGGGGTTTCCTGGGCGGCTGCTACCAGCGGCAACAGGGCGGAAAGAGCGGCAACGAGGGGGCGCGCGACCGGAAGGCGGCCACGGGAAGTGCGGGTCGGAGACATGGCGGTAGGCTGTGTTTGGAGGGGTGGTAAAACGGCGCTACCAGATAATTGTTGCAATACAGCACCCGCGCCGCAAATGCCGATCGTTCATGGCCCTGCCATTCGCCCCCGTGTGCTGCGGCTAGACTCGTGGTTTGTTCCCGCAACGGAGCTGCAGCAATGACCCAGTGGTACTTCCATGCCGCCGGCCAGGCCGAGCGTGTCGGCCCGCTTGATGACGAGGCCGCGCGCGCCCATGCGCAGGCGTATCCACACGCGCTGGCCTGGTGCCAGGGCATGTCCGGGTGGACACCGGTGTCCGACGTTGCCGCGCTTCGCCAGCCGGCCGCGCCCACCCCGCCACCAGGCGCACCGCCGTCGCCGGCACCGCATCGCAGCGTGGAATCGCCGGTAAGCAACAGCGGCGGCCACGGCGACCCGATCGATTTCCGCATCGTGGGCCACGAGATGCAGTTCGTGGAAATCGGCCTGGACCCGGGCGAGAGCGCGATCGCCGAAGCCGGCGCGCTGATGTTCAAGGACGCCTCGGTGCAGATGGACACCGTGTTCGGCGACGGTTCGCAGGCCAGCAGCGGCTTCATGGGCAAGGTGATGGCCGCCGGCCGCCGCGTGGTCACCGGCGAAAGCCTGTTTGCCACGGTCTATACCCAGACCGGCAACGGCCGCGGCACCGTGGCCTTCGCCGCGCCCTACCCCGGCACCGTGCTGCCGATGAAGCTGGACCAGCATGGCGGCCGCCTGATCTGCCAGAAAGACAGCTTCCTGGCCGGCGCCTGCGGGGTAAAGATCGGCGTGCAGTTCCAGCGCCGGATCATGACCGGCCTGTTCGGCGGCGAGGGCTTCATCATGCAGAAGCTGGAGGGCGACGGCTGGGTGTTCATCCATGCCGGTGGCTGCGTGGTCGAGCGTGAGCTGGCGGCCGGCGAGCGCCTGGACGTGGATACCGGTTGCGTGGTGGCTTACCACCCCACGGTGGACATGGACGTGCGCCGGGTCAGCGGCATCAAGAGCATGCTGTTCGGTGGCGAGGGCGTGTTCCTGGCCACCCTCACCGGGCCGGGCAAGGTCTGGCTGCAGTCGCTGCCGTTCTCGCGCCTGGCCGGGCGCATGTGGATGGCCGCGCCGCAGGGTGGTGGCAAGAACCGCGGCGAAGGCTCGGTGCTGGGTGGGCTGGGCCGCATGCTGGACGGCGACAACCGCTTCTGACCTCTCACGGTAGCGCCGGGTATCGCCCGGTGCTACCCACGTAAATTGCAGCTTCGGTATGCTGGCGCCCTTTCCTGAACCCGCGCCCCGTGCGCCGCTGCCGATGACCGTGTTCCGCCCCCGCGTGCTGCTCTCCGTCGCCCTGCTCGGCCTGCTGGCCGGTTGCGGTGGCGAAGAGGTGCGGCCCACCCCGCCCCCGCCGCCGACCGTGGTGCCGCAGGCCAAGCCGGTGAAGATCGGCATCGCCCTGGGCGGCGGCGCGGCCAAAGGCTTTGCCCATATCGGCGTGATCAAGATGCTGGAAGCCAACGGCTTCGAACCTGTCGTGGTGTCCGGTACCAGCGCCGGCAGCGTGGTCGGCGCGTTGTATGCCAGCGGCATGGACGCGTTCCAGATGCAGAGCAAGGCGGTAGCGCTGGACGAAGCCAGCATCCGCGACGTGCGCCTGTTCTCCGGCGGCCTGGTGCAGGGCCAGAAGCTGCAGGACTACGTCAACGAACAGGTGGCCAACCGCCCCGCCGAGAAGTTGAAGAAGCCCTTCGCTGCCGTCGCCACCCAGCTGGAAACCGGCGAGCGTTCGATCTTCGTGCGCGGCAATGTCGGCCAGGCGGTGCGTGCCTCCAGCAGCATTCCCGGCGTGTTCGAGCCGGTGAAGATCGGCGGCCGCAACTACATCGACGGCGGCGTGGTCAGCCCGGTGCCGGTGGACGCCGCGCGCCAGCTGGGCGCCGAGTTCGTGATCGCCGTGGATATTTCCAGCAAGGCCAGCGGCAAGGCGCCGACCGGCATGCTGGGCATCGTCAACCAGTCGATCGCGATCATGGGCCAGCGCCTGGGCGAGCAGGAACTGGCCCGCGCCGACATCGTGATCCGACCGAAGGTGCTGGATATCGGCGCGGCCGATTTCAGCCAGCGTGGTACCGCCATACTGGAAGGCGAAAAGGCCGCGATGGCAGCGATGCCGCAGATCCGCGCGAAGATCCTGCAGCTGCAGAAGGCACGCGCCGCGGCACTGGCACCGACCCCGGTCGTGGCACCCAAGTGCGAAGAACCGTCGCGCCTGGGCAAGCTGATGGGCCGCAAGGAAAAGTGCTGAGCTGACAGGAGCGGCAGGCGTGGCCCGCAGGCCGCGCCGACCGCCTGCGAAGATGCGCCGCGACCGGTCAGGCCATGACCGGCGCGCTGCGGGCCTGCTGCAGCTGCTGATCCTGCTCACGCTGCAGCGCCTGCTCCTGCGCCTGCCGCTGGTCGTTCACCGCCAACTGCTGGAAGGACTGCTCCACCGGGATCGCCAGCGCCTGTGCCACCGGCATCTGCGCGCGCAGATGCGCCGGGTCGGCCGGGTCGCCCTGCACCACGAACAGGTTCGGCCCTTCCCGCCCAGCGGCGTCCCCGCGTCCCATCAGTACATGGTCCACCCGCTGCAGTTCGGCGCCGGCCGCCAGCGTGGCGAGGCTGGCGCTGACGCACTCGCTCTGCGCATCCCACGGCTTGCCCAGCCCGGCCTCGAGATCGCGCACGCCCGCCGCGCACTGCTGGTAGAGCGCGTGGCGTGCATGCCCGGGCTCGCGCGGATCGATGCCGGCACGCTGCCGTTCCGGCTGCATCTGCAGCGGGGTGGCATCACTCAGCACGAACGGGCTGGCCATGATCGGCCGGTCCTTGTTCTCATCGTCCGCATGGAACTGCCCGCGCAGCGTCTCGCGCAACTGGCGCACATCGCGTGCATCGTCCAGATACCGCAGCGTGGCCGGATCGGTCTCGCGCACGCTGCCCACGGGCACCGAGCCGATGGGCAGCGGCAGCACCGGGGCATTCACCGGCACCGAGACTTCGCGGCGCCACTGTCCCTGGGCATCGTCGTGCACATACGTCGCACCGTGGTAGGCAATCCGATCCGGGTCGAGATTGGACACCGGCTGCAGGCCATGCGGTCCACGTGCCTCGGCCATGTTCTTCAGATAGCCGGCCGGATCGTCGATCAGGTTCCGGTACTTGCCGAGCACCAGGTTCGTTGTCTCGGCCGCGCGATCCAGGCCGCGATTGTTGTTGTCCAGCAGCATGGTCCAGACGGCCTCGGCTTCTGCACGGCCACCATGGGCGCGCGCGGCCATCAGCAGCGTGTACGGCGTCCATGCAGAAGGATGGATGCCTCGAGCATTGAATGCCTCATCATGCGCCTTCTGGATGTCATCGACTGGGAGGTTCAGCGCCAGCTCCGGTCTTCCCGCGTCGAGCTGTGCTACGCGTAGCGCGAAATCGCGCTGGATCAGATCGACACCGAATGCCTGCCACTGAACTTCATTGAAGTGAACACCATCGGCGCGCGCCTGCCGGTCGGCAAAGCTGTTCGCTGTGGCACCGGGATTGTTGTCGTTGCGCACGACACCGAGTGCCAGCAGGCCGTAGCCGTCATTACCCTGCTTCTGCGCGAGGTAATTGAAGTACAGCTCGCGATTGCCCGCCTTGGCCTACGCGCCAAGTATCTTCAGGTCATCTGCGTCCAAACCAGGGCTCATAGGGCTACCTCTTCTCTTCCATGGTGATGTTGTCGATCAGCAGCGCACGGGTGCGCTCCCTGATCGTCTTCCAGTCCGCAATACCTTCCCGCGGATAGCGCACTTCGGCAATGACACTCAGTTCCTCGATGACAAACCGCTGGTTGCACTCGGCAAAGCCAAAGACCGGCTTCTTGACCATCTTTCCATCACGGTACATGACACCCGATTCCGCGACATCCCGGGTGGTGCACTTGATCACCTGGTCGATCTGGTCCGCTGCATTGCGGGAAACGAACCAGTCGTACTGCCAGTAGATGTGCTGGATGATCGGTGCGCGTTCATCGAAGCCCTGCTTACGGTAGAACTCCTGAACCTTTGCCACGTCGACGTAATAAGGCACCAGGCCATGCACTGGATCACCTTTGATGCGCTCTTCCAGGGTCTCGGACGGATCGCCTTGCTGGTATTCCTTGCGCGTGTAGCTCTTGCGCATTACGTCCCACAGGTTGACGCGATCAATGTAGGTATAGTCGATTCTGACGGTGCGAATGGAGACATCCGCACTCAGGTTCATCCGCTCGCCGGGCTTGAACGGCTGCAGCGATGGGTACTCCAATGCGAGTGAGAAGCTTCCATCGTGCTCGGGCCCCATCTGTGTGCTGAAGTATTTCTGCGGCAACTCCAGCTGATAGGGCCCTACGCAGGCCCGCTCGATGGGTGACGGAACCTGGTAGGGATTGATCGGCTGGTTGTCGATTGTGATCGAGCACCCCTGATCGTTCGTCAGGAGGCGCGGCGGTCTACGCGGCGTTTCAGCCTGCGCGCACGCCCCCAGCAGCAGCGTGATCAACAGGCCAGCCACGGGCAGTTTCAGCAGATGCATTGCAATCCTTGCGGTAAGACACGGCCCAGCATACGTCGCGCCATGAAGGTGCGGCGTGGTCATCGCCCGGTTGTGCGGCCCCGGTCACAGCGCGAACCACCGTCCCGGTGGCCCACCCGCGCGGGTATCAGCGCACGGGCCGGTAGCCGCTGGCGTGCTGCCGTTCGCGCTTGCGTGCCTGCCGCGCCTGTTCCTGCAGGGCGGCCGTGTGCTGCAGGTGTTCCATGCCATCGGCAGGCACATGCAGCTGGCGCCGCGCGCGGGTCATGGCCAGATAGGCCGCGCGCACCGGGTTGTGCCAGATGCGACTGCCCTGCCCTGCACTGAAGCAGCTGGGCGACAGTGCAACCACGTCGAACTGCAGGTTCTTCGCATGTTCGGCCAGGCATAGCACCACGCCGCCATCACTGGCCGCTTCCTGCGCGTCCAGCACCTGCAGCAGCGCCTGCACCTGTTCGTTGGATGCCAGCAGTTCCACCAGTGCGCCCTGCCCGTCGTCGGCCAGGGCCGCCAGCACGCGCTGCCACTCCTGGCTGGACCCGTTGTCGCCGCGCCGACGCCAGGCGTCCAGCGGGCGCTGCAGTTGGCTGCGCAGCGTGCGCAGTGACGCCGGGTGCAGGTAAGGGCTGAGGCCGCGCAGCTGCAGCTGGGCGGCATCCTGGACCAGAGGCGCCGCGCTGCCGTGGATGCGCAGGCCGGCGATCGGCACCTGCGTCCAGTCGCGGTACTGCAGCACGCCGGTGGCGCGGTCGGCGGCGCCGACGAAGGGCCTGCTGTCCTGGCCCAGCCCGTCCAGCGCCAAGGTCTGGTTCACCAGGTCGTCCACCTGGTTGCCCTGCCGCACCGACTGATGCATTTCCAGCACTTTCGATGCGGCCCAGCGCGGCACGGTGCCGGTCAGGCACTGGTGCGGGTCGCCCAGGCTGACCACGCCCGGCGCGTGGGTGGACAGCAGCTGCTTCCACGACGGGCTGAGATCGTGTGCCTCGTCGATCAGCAGCATGCCCAGCTCCAACGGTGGACGCACCCCGCGCAGGGCCAGCCACTTGCCGATGTGCAGCGGGCTCAGGCTCAGCAACGTGCCACGCTGCAGGTCGGCATCGAACATGCAGCGCCAGACATATTCGGCCGCCTGCAGATAGGGCGCCACGTCGAGCATGGCCGCCGGCACGGAGCGGTCGAAATGCTGGAAGGCCATGCGCGGCGCCGCCGAGGCACACCAGCGGTTGATCGCCTCGAAGGCGGTCATAAGCACCTGCTCCGGTGTGCGCGCGCCGATGCCCTGCAGGCCGATGCGCCCGGCAATCTCGCGCGGGGTACGCGTGCTGCGCCGGTAGCTGGCCACGAAGCCGTTGCTAAGGCCGCTGCGCGCGGCATGCTGGGCCAGGCGGTTGGCGAATTCGATCTGGGTCAGCAGGCGCGCCGCGGTACTGCCCGGCACGCGGCTGCGGAACGCTTCCACCTGCGCGCGCGACGGCGCCACGTAGGTGTAGCGGCCGGGGCGCGCATCCATCAGTGCCAGCACCAGATGGCCTTTGCCGGTGCCCGCGTAGCCGTCCAGATCGATCAGTTCATCGGGATTGGCGGCGATGGCACGCAGCACGCGCGCCTGCTCGCTGGTGTACAGGCCGTGGTGTTCGACCGCGCGCGCGTCTTCGGCGTCGGCCTCGTCCTGTGCAGCATCGTCATCATCGACATCGCTGGCGAAGGTGGCAGGAAAGCGGATGGCATGCTCGGCCAACGTCTGCTGGCACGCCTGCTGCAGGGCCTGGCCGGGATAGGCGCGTGGCGACTGCACGATGAAGTCCTGCAGGATCTCCGCCGGGGCCAGCAGCACGCCGTGCGCGGCCAGTGCGGACAGCCACGCATCCAGTTCCGGCTGCGCGCCGCCGCCCTGCCCTGCCAGCTGCGCGGCGGCGGCGGCACCGTCGGCACCGTCGGCGGCGAACAGCGTGCAGGCATCGTGCAGCAGCCGCTCGATCTCCGCCGGTGCGTGCAGACGTGTGCGGCACAGCTGCGCGGCCATCAGCCCGGCCTGTTCCAGCGCGGTCTGCGGCGGCGTGCCATGGGCGATGAAGCGCGCCAGCGATTTGCGCTGCAGCGGCAGGAAGGTGGTGGCAAGCACCGGGGGCTGGATATCGGACATGCCTGTTACCGGAAAGGAACGCTGCGGCGGGCGCAGGGCGGTGATGCTCGGCTACCCGCCCGGCGCCGTCAAATCGCAGCGGCCGTTCATTCCAGTTGCGACAGCGGCAGTGCCTGGAACCCCTTCACCGTGCGCAGCACGAAGCTGGAATTGGCATCGGCCACGCCGCCGGCGTTCAGCAGCTTGTCCAGCAGGAAGCGCGAGAAATGTTCCAGGTCGCGCACGTAGACGTGCAGCAGGTAGTCCATGTCACCGGTCAGGGCATGGCAGGCCACCACTTCATCCCAGCCCTGCACGCTGTCCACGAAATGGCCGATGGCGGCCTGATCGTGCTTTTCCAGCTGCACCCGCACGAAGGCCTGCAGGCCCAGGCGCAGCTGGCGTGGCTCCAGCCGTGCGCCGTAGCCCACGATCACGCCCTCGCTCTCCAGCCGCTGCAGGCGGCGCAGGCAGGCAGACGGGGACAGGTTCACCCGCGCCGCCAGCTCGGCGTTGGTGGCGCGACCATCACGCTGGATCTCGGCCAACAGGCGTATATCCGTGCGATCGAACTGGACTTCTCCGGCCATTGCTGCCCCGCAACACGGTGAGTACGCAAGGATATTGCGCCACAAGCCGCATTCGACGCAACTTTTGCAACCCTGTTGCGCGGCCCCTGCCCTAGCATCACCGGTATCCCTTCAAGGAGTGCCCCATGGACCTCGCCCAGCCCCGCCGCGTCGAACACCAGCAGACCGACAAGGGCTACGTGCCGGTGTACACCACCGCGCTGGTCGAGCAGCCGTGGGACACCTACAGCGCCGACGACCATGCCACTTGGAGCACGCTGTACCAGCGCCAGCGCGAGCTGCTGGTCGGCCGCGCCTGCCAGGAATTCCTGGACGCACAGGACGAGATGGGCATGAGCGCGCACATGATTCCGCGCTTCGACCAGTTGAACGAAGTGCTGGGCGCGGCCACCGGCTGGACCCTGGTGGGCGTGGAAGGCCTGCTGCCGGAACTGGATTTCTTCGACCACCTGGCCAATCGCCGTTTCCCGGTCACCTGGTGGATCCGCCGCCCGGACCAGATCGACTACATCGCCGAGCCGGACCTGTTCCACGACCTGTTCGGCCATGTGCCGCTGCTGATGAACCCGGTGTTCGCCGACTACATGGAAGCCTACGGCCGTGGCGGCGTGAAGGCCCACGCGATCGGCACGGAGGCGCTGCAGAACCTGACCCGGCTGTACTGGTACACCGTGGAGTTCGGCCTGATCGACACGCCCGAGGGCCTGCGCATCTACGGCGCCGGCATCGTGTCTTCCAAGGGCGAATCGCTGTATTCGCTGGAATCGGCCGCGCCCAACCGGATCGGCTTCGACCTGCAGCGGATCATGCGCACCCGCTACCGCATCGACACGTTCCAGAAGACCTACTTCGTCATCGACAGTTTCGAACAGCTGATGCAGGCGACGTCGCCGGACTTCACTCCGATCTACGCCGCACTGGCCGACCAGGCCCACCTGCCGGCCGGCGATGTGCAGGCCGACGACCGCGTGTTCCAGGCGGGTACGGGTGAAGGGTGGGCGGACGGCGGCGACGTGTGAGGCGAGGGCTCAGCGCAGGCGCTCAGGAGGTGCCGTTGGGAGCTGATTGAGCCGTTGCAGGACCGCGTGCGCGTGATAGGTGCGTCCCCAGCGACGATCATTGCCGGGGACGAGGATGCCTTCTGCCTCAAGCGCGTAGATGCCGGTCAGGGCCGACCTGTCGGAAACCTCCAGCAACGCAGCCACCTGGCCTGCGGTCACCACGGGGTGACCGATCAGCAGGGGCGGAAGCCTGCGTGCCACCGAGTCGCGACGATAGCCTTGAAGTTGACTCTCCCACGCTGCGCTGAGCCGTGACATGTCATCGGCGATGGAAATTGCGTCATGGGCAGACTCCACCACGGCCTGGCACAGCATATCCATCCATGGTCCCCACTCACCGCGAAGCTGGACCTGGTTGAGGGCGTCGTAGTAAGCGCTCTTGTTGCGCAACAACGCGCCCGACAAATAGAGCGGAGGATGTCTTTCGGCGGCGAGGATCAACGGCAACAGCAACCTTCCCGTGCGCCCATTGCCGTCCTTGTAGGGATGGATGGTTTCAAACTGGGCGTGGGCGATCGCCAGCTGCGCGATGATGTTGAGTTCGAACTGTTCTTCCTCGGCGGGCTCGTACTTCAACATGGCGCGCTCGAGTTCGCGCATCGCCGCACCGATGCGGTCGGGCGGCGAAGGGACGAAACGGGCATCCTCGGGTCGTCCACCCAGCGGACCGATGATGGCCTGCTCCTGGCGGTACCGTCCCTTGGGAAAATCGTCAGGGGCGTCCTGCATCAACACGGCGTGGAGCTGGTTCACCAGGGCGAGATCGAGCGCCTTGCGACCGCTGGCTCGCACGGCTTCAAGGCCCAGTTGAAGTGCCTGCACGTAACGCTCGGTCACCACGACGTCGGCGGGCAGCCCGTCCAGGCCGAGCGTGGCTTCAAACACCAGCAGCTCGTCCAGGTTGGTCTGGGTCCCCTCGATCTGGGAGCTCTGGACGGCTTCGCGCCTGGCGAGCGTCCGGGTGACCATGTCAGGGGCAGGCCATTGCCGCATCGCCTGATCCAGACGGTCCAGCGATGCATTTGCAGCGATGAGGCGCTGCCGCGAGCCCGCATACCCCTCAGGCAGCCGGCGAGGCGTGGGAGGAGGCGTCATGGCCAGCAGATTGGGCCGACCTTCCACGGGAACGAGGTAGGCCTGCAAGGGCCCTGCAATGTCTGCCCGACGCATCGGAACTCTCCACTGGGATCACCCCTATCCTTCAAAAGCCTCTCATTCTTTTGAAGTTTATGCAACTAAACTTCAAAAGTGTTCAGGTGTTTTGAAGTTTCCGGGTAGGCCGACAGCGCCGCTATCCTCCACGGCATGACTGAAGAATTTGCCGGCCTGCGCGTAACCGACGTCGCCTTCGACGACGACTTCATCCTGCTGACCCTGGCCGATGGCCGCCGTACCCGCCAGCCACTGCGCTGGGCGCCCGCGCTGTTCGAAGCCACGGCCGAACAGCGCGCGCACTGGGTCGCCAACGCCGATGGCCTGGGCGTGAACTGGCCGGCGCTGCTGCCGCCGCGCGAGGCAGGCGTGGTCGATATCCCCAACCAGGTGTGGGATGACCGCTACGAAGCCGCGCTGGCACGACTGAAAGACGCCGGATGGACGCTGGATGCGCTGTCGGATGAAGACCAGCAGCTGGTGGCGCTGTGGCGCATGGAAGCGGACATCAACAACGGCGGCTTCATGCAGTTCCTGTGCAACTGGGGCGACCCGACCTGCCAGCTGGCGCTGCGTGCGCTGCAGGCGATGGGCGCGGTGCAGACCCACGCGATCCTTGCCGGCATGCGCGGGCTGCTGGACCGGCTGGAAGATGACCCGGAAATCAAGGAACTGACCGACCTGTACGGCGCGATGACCGAACAGGAGCAGGAAGCGCTGCATGCCTTCGACGAAGCCTATTTCGAGCGCCCGGAAGACCTGGCCCGGCTGGGCTTGAGGCACTTTGGCCCGGAACCGGTTGAACAACGAGGACCCAGCCCCCCGGTAGAATCGAGCTTGCTCGACTGACGTTCAGTCGCGCGGGTACGCCAGCAACACCACCAGATCCTCGTCGCCCACCTGCTGCAGCGCGTGCGTGCTGCCCGTGCGGGTCAGCAGCGCGTGGCCCGCGCGCACATCGTGCTGCTTTCCATCCAGCACGTAGCTGCCCTGCCCGCTCACGATGTAATAGATCTCATCCTTGTGCTGCGGATGCAGGCCGATGCCGGCGCCTTTGTGCAGTACCCGCTTGCGCAGCACGAACGGTAGATCCGCTGCGTCGGCAAAGAACGGATACGCGGTGGTCGGCCCGGCACCGCCATGCGGGCCTGGCTGCATGCGGGCAACCGTGTCTTCATGCAGCACCTGCGAGGGTCGCTGCGCATCGGCGCCCTGCCCTGCGCCCATCACGTCGCAGTCGATGTCACGCACCAGCGCTGGTTTCAGCGCCGGCAGCAGCGGCACCGCCTCGCGCAGCACCAGGCAGGCCACCGCGTTGGCGCCGGCCACGCTGAAATGCGTTCCGTCGGCCTTGCCCTGCTCGGGCACGAACAGGAAGTACGGCCGTGCGCCCTGCTCGCCCAGCGCACGGATCCAGCGCGTGCTGCGATCGTTCAGATCGATCAACGCGATCTGCTCGCGCGCCGCCAACGCCTTCATCGACTGCGTATAGCGGCCATGCGTGTCCAGCAGCGAACCGAAGTCATACAGCAGGCGCGCTACCGGGGTGATCAGCACCGGCGTGGCGCCGCGTTCGCGTGCCGCCTGCACGTAGCGCATCAGCAACCGCGGGTAGTCGCCGTCCGGGTCGGTGTAGCGGCTGGCGTCTTCAAACTTCGCATCGTTGTGACCGAACTGGATCAGCAGCACATCGCCGTGCCGCAGCTGGGCAGCGATGGCGTCCAGGCGTCCTTCATCGATGAAGCTGCGCGTGCTGCGCCCGCCCTTGGCGTGGTTGTGTACTTCGAAGCGTGCCGGGTCCAGATAGCTCTGCAGCGCCTGGCCCCAGCCCGCCTGCGGTGCGCGCTCGGGGCCGTACTCGGCAGCGGTGGAATCGCCGGCAATGAACACGCGTACCGGCGCCGCCTGCGCGGCGGTGCATGACAGCAGCAACAGCAGCAACAGCCTTCGCATCGCGGCACTCCTGTAGAGCCGAGCCCTGCTCGGCTGTTTTCGATCAGAGCGCGACAGCCGAGCAGGGGCTCGGCTCTACAGACCGGTGCGCGTCAGCGCGCCAGCCAGCCACCATCGACCGGCAGCACGGCGCCGTTCACGTAGTCCGACGCAGACGACGCCAGGAACACCGCCGCACCGGCCAGGTCTTCCGGATTGCCCCAGCGGCCTGCCGGAATGCGCTCGAGAATCGCCTTGTTGCGGTCCGCATCGGCACGCAGGGCGGCCGTGTTGTCGGTGGCCATGTAGCCCGGTGCAATGGCGTTGATGTTCACGCCCTTGCCCGCCCACTCGTTGGCCAGCAAGCGGGTGATGCCGGCGATGCCGCTCTTGCTGGCGGTGTACGACGGCACGCGGACGCCGCCCTGGAAGGACAGCATCGAGGCGATGTTGATGATCTTGCCGTGGCCCTGTTCGATGAAGTGGCGGCCGGCCGCCTGCGAGATGAAGAACGCAGACTTGATGTTGACGTTCATCACGTCGTCCCAGTCCTGCTCGCTGAAATCCACTGCGTCGGCGCGGCGGATCAGGCCGGCGTTGTTGACCAGGATGTCGAGCCCGCCCAGGCCTTGAATGGTCTCGCGCACCACGCGCGCCACCGGCTCGATGCTGATCAGGTTGGCTTCGATGGCCAGGCAGCGGCGGCCCAGCGCGGTGATCTTTTCGATGGTTTCGGTGGGCGGGGCGATGCCGGCCACGGCGACGTCGGCGCCAGCGGCAGCCAGTGCCACGGCGATGCCTTGGCCCAGGCCGGTATTACCACCGGTTACCAGAGCGACTTTGCCTTCCAGGCTGAAGGGATTGGCCATTGCGTATGCGTTCCTTGGTAGAGGCGAGCGGGGAGTGCGGCGACGGCCGCCGGCACGCGGTGCGCGGCGGCCGGGCAGGGCTTACTTGAGCTGGCAGATGTCCAGCACGTGCATATCGGTGTAATCCAGGTTCTCGCCGCCCATCGCCCAGATGAAGGCGTAGTTGCTGGTGCCGGCACCCATGTGGATCGACCACGGCGGCGACACCACCGCTTCGTTGTTCTGCATGACGATGTGGCGCTGCGCGTCCGGTTCGCCCATGAAGTGGTAGACGCGGTCGTTGGCGCCCAGATCGAAGTAGAAGTAGACCTCGCTGCGGCGGTCGTGCAGGTGCGGCGGCATGGTGTTCCAGACGCTGCCCGGCTTCAGCACGGTCAGGCCCAGCAGCAGCTGCGAGGACTGGCAGGTGGCCGGCACGATGTACTGGTAGATGGTGCGCTCGTTGCTGGTTTCCAGCGCGCCGCGGTCCAGCGCCACCGCGTCCTTGATCGACAGCTGCTTGGTTTCAAAACGCGCATGCGCCGGAGTCGAGGCCAGGTAGAACTGCGCCGGATTGGCGGCGTCCTGCGAGGCGAACACCACGTCCTTGCTGCCCATGGCCACGTACAGGCCGTCCTTCGGCCCCAGCGTGTAGACGGTGCCGTCGACGGTGACCGTACCGGTGCCGCTGCCGACGTTGATCACGCCCAGCTCGCGGCGCTCCAGGAACGGGTGGCCGGCGGCCGAGGCCGGTTCGGTCTGCGCCGGCAGCGCCAGCGGGGCATCCAACGGAGCGGCGCCGCCCAGCACGAAGCGCTCGTAGTGGGTGTACTTCAGGGTCACCTGGCCGGCATTGAACAGGCCGTCGAGCAGGTACAGCTCGCGCAGCTGGTCGTTGCTGGCGCCCTTGATGGCGTCGGGATGGGTGGCGTAGTGGGTCTTGCAGTACATGGCTTCTCCAGAGCAGGGGGCGGGCCGAAGGGTTCGGCCCCGGCGCGGTTCGCGGTCGATTCTAGCGACGCTGGTAACCGGTGTCATTTTGCGTCGCACGATAGGGCGGCTGAAGCGTCACGACCAACGGTCGTGACCCACAAACGGTCGTGACCTACAGGGTGTGTCGCAAGCAAGCTGGCGACCTACCGAAGGCGTCGCAAGCGAGCTTGCGACCTACAGGACTGATGCCTTCGGCATCAGTCCTCTGGCGGTTGGCAGGAGTCGCGGACGATCAGGTGCGGGCGCACGCTGGCGATCTGCAGCGCGGCTTGGCCTTCGGGCTGGATCAGCATGGCCGCAGCGGTGCGCCCGGTGTCGCGGGTATGGCGGCGCACCGAGGTCAGCGACGGCCACAGCCGCGAGGCCAGCGGGCTGTCGTCGTAGCCGATGATGGACAGCTGGCGCGGGATGTTGATGCCCGCACGCAGCGCCACCTTGTAGATGCCGGCGGCCATTTCATCATTGCCGGTGAAGATGGCGGTGGGCCGGCGCTTGCCGAGCAGCAGTTTCTCGGCCGCGGCCACACCCGATTCGAAGGTGTAGCCGGCCTCGATGATGCGGTCCTTCGGCAGCTCGATGCCACGCTGGGACAGCGCGTCGATGAAACCGGCGGTGCGTTCATGGGCCGAGCGGTAGGCGCTGGGGCCGGTCACCAGGGCAATCTCGCGGTGGCCCAGCGACAGCAGGTAATCGGCCGCTTCGGCGGCGCCGTCGCGGTCATGGGTCACCACCATCTGCGAACTGTCATCCAGCGGCAACGCGGCCACGCGGGTGAAGCGGCAGCCGATTTCGTCGAGCATGTCGGCCAGCGCCTGGTCTTCCGACGCACGCGGCACCAGGATCACCCCGTGCAGCTTCTGCTGCTGCACGAAGCGGCGCACGCCATCGATGTAGCCCGGGCTGCGGCTGTCGCAGGGGTGCACCACCAGTTCGAAGCTGGAGCCGCGCAACGCGTCCAGCGCGCCGTACTGCATGTCCACGATGTACTGCGCGGTGGGATTGTCGTAGACCATGCCGATCAGGAAGGAGCGGCGGAAGGCCAGGCCACGGGCCAGCGGATCGGGCGTGTAGCCGACCTCGCGCATCAGCGCCTCGACCTTGTCACGCGTGTCCTTGCGCACCAGCGGCGAGTTGTTGATGATCCGTGAAACCGTTTTCTTCGATACTCCCGACAGTCGCGCGATGTCGTTGATCGTGGCGGCCTTGCCCTTCGCCAATGCCGGCGTGGCGGCATCGTTCTTGTTGCGCACTGACATGTAGTGAACCCGGTAAGTCTGGGGATTCCAGCGCGCGCTCAGTCCAGCGCGCGATAGCGGAAGCTGCGGAAGGTTACCGCACCGTCGCCGGCCGCATACAGCGCCGGTTTCAGTGCCAGGAACTTGCCCGCCACATTGTGATGGTAACCGGACACTTCCATCTGAACCGGGTACTTCTGCCAGCGCTGGCCGTCGGTGCTGGAGTGGATGGTGACGATGTGGCGGTTGTTGGTCATCCGCAGCCACAGCTTGCCGCCCTTTGCGCTGGGCGCCAAGCGGGTGGGGCGCTCTTCGCCGTAGCGGTGCATGATGAACTTCTCGCCGTTGCTGCCCACGCCCACGTACAGGCGGTCGCTGTAGAACAGCAGGGCGCCGCCCACCGCGCCCGGGGCGATGTCCATCTCCACCTCGAACTGGTAGGCCTTGTCGCCGGCGATGGCGGTCAGCGGCGAGCTGTCGCGCGGGGTCTCGCCCTTGCCCTGCAGCACCAGGCCCTGGCCGCTGAAGCCCAGCCGCCGGTACTCGTCCTGGGCCGGGTTGAAGAACGACCACTGCGGGCCGAGCGCCTTGCCGCGGAAGTCGTCGGACAGGGCCATGCCATGCGCGCCCACCGATTCACCGGACGGCTTGCGCAGCGGCTGGCCGAGGTCGCCCCCCTTGGCCACGAACCAGCCATCGTCGGTCCACTCGATCGGTTCCAGCAGGGCCTGCCGGCCCAGCGTCCAATAGCCGTTCTCGTAGCCGTGGTACATCATCCACCAGCGCCCGTCGGTGCCTTCGATCACCGTGGCATGGCCGCGCGACCACCAGGGTTCGGCAGCCGACTGCGTGCGCATGATCGGGTTGTTCGGTGCGTTCACCCACGGCCCATGGATCGAACGCGAGCGCGCGGTGATCACCATGTGCCCGGTGGGCGGGCCGGCAGTGCCGCCCACGGCGGTGGTCATGTAGTACCAGCCGTCGCGGAAGTGGATCTTCGGGCCTTCCTGCGCATAGGCCTCCACGTCCCAGCTTTCCGGGTATTTCCAGCCGTCGTACACGTGCTTCGGCGTGCCGACCACGCTCAGGCCGTCGTCGGCCAGCTGCACGTAGTCGCCGCCGCTCAGGAACAGGTAGCGCTTGCCGTCTTCGCCCACCGCATGGCCGGGATCGATGTAGCCGCCCAGGCCGATGTCGATCGGTTCGCTCCACGGCCCCTTGATGCTGTCGGCCCAGACCACGAAGTTGCTGCGGTGTTCGCCGGTACGGGCCGGGAAGTAGATGTAGTAGCGGCCCTGGTGCTTGACGATGTCCGGTGCCCAGATCGCGCCCACGTTGCGGGTGATCGCATGGCCCAGCGGCTGCCAGTTCACCAGGTCGCGCGAGTGCCAGATCGGCAGGCCGGGGTAGGCGTCGAACGAGGACAGGGTGAGGTAGTAGTCCTGGCCGTCCTTCAGCACCGACGGGTCGGGGCGGTCGCCGGCGAACACCGGGTTCAGGAAGGTGCCGTCGCCCAGGTCGGCCTGGCGCTGGTTCTCGATGCCGCGCTTCCACGCCGTGGACGCTGGCTGGGCCTGCGCCAGCACAGGCGCGGCCAGCAGCAGGGTGGCGGCCAACAGGGATTTCAGAGCGGTGCTGGACAGCATCGGGTTCCTCCGTGGTGCGGATGCGGGTTCAGGGGGCGCGGTGCCCGGTACGCGCGCGCCAGGCCGGCGCGTCGCGGTCAAGCAGGGCCTGCGGCCAGGTGCCGTACCAGTGGTAGCCGGTGCGGCGTTCGCGGCCCACCTGCGCATAGGTCTGCAGGCGCTGGCCCTGGCGGTCGGCCAGCACCACCGTGTTGTCGGCCAGGTCGTGGAAGCGGCCCCACAGCGGCGGCGCGCCGGGGTCGGCCAGCAGCTGCCGGTCCTGCGTGCTGCGGTGGTGGGCGAACTGTTCGGCCGGGGCATCCACGGTCTGCAGGCGCAGGCCGTGCAGGGCATTGGCCTGGAACCAGGCAAACGCGCCTTCGATGGCCTGCACCGTCTGCGGCGACGGATCGGGAATGGACATCAGGTAGCGCACCACGCCCACGCTCTCGTCGGTGACCAGCGCGGCCAGTTCGAACTTCCGCCCCGGTGCGGGCTGCAGCGTGGCGGCATCGTATTGGCCCGCCCAGATCGTGGGCTGGCCGTGCTGGCGCACCTGCAGGCGCAGCAGGCAGGCATCGCCACGCTGCACGGCGCTGGCCACCCGCGCACGCCGCGTGGCATCGACGAAGGCAAAGCGCGGCGCGGTCTGCACCTGCCGCAGCGTGGTCAGCACGCCACTGGTCACGTCGTCGGCGAAGGTGATGCGGTCGTGGTAATCGGTGCGCGCCGGCACCGAGTGCGGCCAGCCGCCACAGGTTTCGATCTGCTGGTCCAGGATGAAATCGAGGCCGCGCAGGGCTGCATCGCGGTAACGGGTGTCACCACTGCGGGCGAAGGCTTCGGCCAGGTAATCCACCTGGGTGTAGGTGGTGCGGTTGTCGAAGCTGCCGCCGGGCTCATCCTGGGCCACGCGGGCCGCCTCGCGGGCCGCGCCATCCAGCACCCGCAGCGGGTCCTGGTTCACCGGCCAGCCGCCTGAGCGGCGCTGTAGAAGCAGCAGGTTGTCGGCAATCTGCCGGTACTGCTGCGGTTGCAGCCGCGCGTAACCCTCTGCATGGCCGCTGCGCCAGTGGTTCACCCCATCGTTGAAGCTGGCCACCGGGATCGCAGGTGATGCCGGCGACGCCGGCGGCGGCCCGGCCTGGGCGGCGGCGGCCGCCATGCCCAGGCCCAGCAGCAGCGGCAGCGTGTGCCCGCGCATCATGCGCGCAGCGCGGCCGGCAGCCACAGCGACAGCTGCGGGAAGAAGGTGACGATCAGCAGCACGGCCAACGCAGCGAACCAGAACGGCCAGATGGTGCGCATGCTCTGGCCCACCGTGATCTTGCCGATGGAGGTACCAATGAACAGCACCGAGCCTACCGGCGGGGTCACCAGGCCCAGGCCACCGGTCAGCACCAGCACCAGGCCGAAGTGGATCGGGTCGATGCCATAGGCCTTGGCCACCGGCAGGAAGATCGGCGTGCAGATCAGGATCATCGGCGCCAGGTCCATGAAGGTACCCAACAGCAGCAGCATCACCACGATCATCAGCAGCACCATGAACTGGCTGTGCGCGAACGACTGCAGGAAGTCCACGGCCGCGGTCGGTACCTGCAGGTAGGCAAGCAGCCAGCCGAACACAGCGGCGGTAGCGATCACGAACAGGATCACGCCGGTGCTGCGCGCGGCGTGGATCACCGTGTCGAAGAACTCCCGCCAGCGCAGCTGCCGGTACAGCACGGTGGTCACCAGCAGGGCGTAGACCACGGCGATGGCCGCACTTTCCACCGCAGTGAAGATGCCCGCGCGGATACCGACGAAGATCAGTGCCACCAGGCCCAGGCCGGGCAGGGCGGAGACGATGCGCAGCAGCACCGCGCGCCAGCCGGGGAAGGCTTCCACGCCATAGCCACGGCGGCGAGCCACGGCGTAGCCGGTCAGCATCAGCGCCAGGGTCATCAGCAGCGCCGGAACGATGCCGGCGGCGAACAGATCGGCAATGGACAACCCGCCGCCCGCCGCGGCCGAGAACAGGATCAGGTTGTGCGACGGCGGCACCAGCAGCGCCACCAGCGCGGCGGTGATGCTGACATTCACCGCGAAGTCGCGGTCGTAGCCGCGCTTGACCATCTGCGGAATCATGGTGCCGCCGACGGCCGAGACGTCGGCGATGGCCGAGCCGGACACGCCGCCGAAGAAAAGCGAGGACAGGATCGAGACCTGGCCCAGGCCACCGCGCATGCGGCCGACCAGCGACGAGGCCAGTGCGATCAGGCGTTCGGAGATGCCGCCACGCATCATGATCTCGCCGGCGAAGATGAACAGCGGAATGGCGATCAGCGACGCCGAGCCGGTACCCGCCGAGATCTGCTGTACCAGCACGATGGTCGGAATATCCAGGTACAGCAGCGTGGCCAGCGCTGCGGCCGCCAACGCGTAGGCCACCGGCACGCCCAACAGCAGCAGCACGGCGAACACGGAGAACAGAATGGTGATGCCCATGGATCAACGATCTCCTTCAGCGTCATCGGTGCCGGTATCGGCCGCCGTCTGGTGCAGTGCCTTCCATGCACGGTTCAGCGCGAACAGCACCATCAGCGCGCCGCCCAGTGCCAGCGGCAGGTAGTTGATGCTCTGCGGCAGGTTGGCGCCGGCCGCCTTGATGTCCAGGCCGTCCAGCAGCAGGTCGGTCGACCAGAACGCGATGAAGCCGCCCAGTACCGCCACCACCAGCTGGATCAGCACATCCACGGCGCGGCGCAGGCCGGCGCCCATGTACGCGTGCAGCAGGAAGAAGCCGAAATGGCGGTTGGTATGCACGCCACAGGCGGCACCCAGGCTCATGGCGGTGGCCAGCAGCAGCAGGGTGACCGGTTCGGTCCAGCTGGGCGAATCGTTGATCACGTAGCGGGCGAACACCTGCCAGCCCTGCACCACCACCAGCCCCAGCAGGGCGGCCACGGCGCAGTAGATGGCGATGTCGGCAATGCGGTCCAGCAGGCGCTGTCCAGGCCCGGCGGCGGGCGTCGTCGTCTCGGTCATGGCAGGGTCCTCAGGCAGCGCGGATGCGATCAACCAGCGCGGCGATATCCGGCTGTTGCAGGTAGTGCTTCAGCAGTGGCTGTGCGGCCGCGCGGAATGCCGGCATGTCCACTTCGTTGGCTTTCACGCCGTAATCGAGCACGGCGCGGCGTGCGGCGCTTTCAGAGGCATCCCACTGCTCGCGCATCACCGCCACTGAAGCGCGCGCGGTGTGCAGCAGCAGTTGCCGGTCATCGGGCTGCAGTCGCTCGAAACTGGCCCGCGACATCAGCAGCACGTCCGGCGCATACGAGTGATCGCTCTGCGACCAGTAGTGCGCGGCCTCGAAGTGGCGGCTGGAGTGGAAGCTGCGCATGTTGTTCTCGGCACCATCGATCATGTGCGTTTCCATGCCCGAGAAGGTGTCGCCCAGCGACATCGGCGTGGGGTTGGCCCCGAGCAGGCGCATCAGCTGGATGAAGATGTCCGACGAGGCCACGCGCAGCTTCAGGCCGTGCAGATCCTTCGGTGCCACGATCGGGTGCTTGGTGTTGTAGAAGCAGCGCGCGCCCGAATCGTAGATCGCCAGGCCGACCAGGTCGCGGCTCTCGAAACCGCGCAGCACGGCCTCGGCCACGCCATCGTCCAGCGCGGCACGCTGGTGCGCCACCGACTTGAACACGTAAGGCAGGCACAGCGCCTGGGTCAGCGGGAAGGCGTTGTTCAGCGCACCGGCGTACACGCGGGTGATGTCGATGGCGCCGAAGCGGGCCATGTCGATCGCTTCCGACTCGCGGCCGAGCTGGCCCGAGTGGTACTGGCGCAGGCGCAGGCGGCCGTTGGTTTCGCGCTGCAGCGTCTCACCGATCCACTTCACCGCAGTCACGGTGGGGTAGTCGGCGACGTGCACGTCGGTAGCGGTCAGCAGGGCGCCGCCGTCCACGCTGCCCGCCGGCCCACGGCCGCAGGCGGCGAGCATCGGCGTGGCCAGGGCAGCAGCACCGCCGGCCAGGAAATTACGTCGTGTGATCATCTGCGCCCTCCCGCGCGTGTTCACTGGGGCGTGCTGGCGGTTACCCGGCCGGCACGGCCCTGCAGGCAATGTCGCCGAAGCCGGCGAAACGCACCAGCGCGGTCTGCCCGGCGGTGATGTCATGGATGCCGGTCGCGTTGCCGGTGGCGATCAGGTCGCCCTTGCGCAGCGGTCGGCCACGCAGCGCCGAACGGGACAGCGCGAAGGCGTAGGCCGCGCGCAGCCCGCCCGGCAGGCGGGTGGCACCACCGGTGCCGACCACTTCGCCTTCGATCAGCGTTTCGGCGCGCAGTGCGGTTTCATCGCGCGTGGTCCAGTCCACGATCTCCGGGCCCAGCACCAGCCCGTTGTTGTTGCCGAAGTCGGATACCACCACGCGCGGGCCCAGTTCGTTGATCGTGGCCAGCGGGCTGCTGGCCACTTCCACGCCGATGTATAGGCGGGCGGGCAGGGCTTCGGCCTGCTCGGGCGTCCACTGCACCTGTGCGGCCGGAGCGTCCTCCAACAGCTCCAGCACGTACTCGGCTTCGACCGCAGCGAAGCCGCCGACGAAGATCGGAATGTCGGTTGTTCCACCGGTAGCATTTTTCAGCTGACGGGAAAAAACCGGGCCCAGCAGGCGCTCGTCCCCGGACCCATCGCGGCGCTCGGCGGCGATGTAGCCCACTTTCCAGCCCACCACCTGGTCATCCCAAGCGGCAATGGCCAGGTCCTGTACCTGGTAGGCACTGACCAGGTCGGCGGGGATATCGCCCGGGAATGCGGGCAGGGCCTGCCCGGCGCGGCGCGCCGTGGTGAAGGCGTGGGCGATCGCGGCCGCATCGTCCGGCGGCGGCGTCTGCCCGTGTGTGCCGTGTTCGTTGCTCAAGAACGGTCTCCCTGTGTTTGTTGCACTGCCCATCGACAGCGTCTGCAGGAGGTGTATATGGTAAACCGGTGTCATCGTGCAAGCCGCAGCGCATCAAGTGCACCGGACCTTGCCTGGGGGCACGCTGTTCCCTGCCTTCGGAGCCCTTGCCTGCCATGCGTCTGCGTCCTGTAGTGCTGTTGTTGTGCGGTCTTCTGCTGGCCACGCCATTGAGCGGTGGCGCCACGCCACTGCGCGAGGGCGAACGGCCCGGTCAGGAGCTGGCAGGCGAACAGATCGCGCTGTGGCCGGCCGGGCAGGTGCCCGGCGAACACGGGGCAGCCGGACCGGCGCGGGTGGTCGAGCGCAGCCGCGACCCGGCGCAGCCCGACCGCTACGTCGACCAGGTGGACGCGCCGTACCTGCTGGTGCACACCCCCGCACGCAGCAACGGCCGTGCCCTGCTGGTGATTCCCGGCGGCGGCTACCAGCGCGTGGTGATCGACAAGGAAGACAGTGCCTTGCTGCCGGAGTGGGTGGACCGCGCGGGCTACACGCTGTTCGTGCTGCGTTACCGCCTGCCGCAGCCCGGCCGCGACCGCCAGGCCGCGCTGGCCGATGCACAACGTGCGATGCGCGTGGTGCGGGCACAGGCGGCCCGGCGCGGGATGGATGCGCAGAGCGTCTCGGTGATGGGCTTTTCCGCCGGCGGCCACGTGGCGGCACGGCTGGCCACCGGCTTCGATGTTCCGGCCTATCCGGCGCGCGATGCCATCGACCAGCTGAGCGCGCGCCCGGAACGGGCGGTGCTGGTGTATCCGGTCATCGACATGGGCGCGCACGCACACAGCGGTTCGCGCAAGCGCCTGCTGGGCGGACATCCGGATCCGGCACTGGCAGCGCAGTATTCGATGCAGCAGCAGGTGCGCGCGGACATGCCGCCCACCCTGCTGGTGCATGCCAGCGACGATGCCGTGGTGAGCGTGCACAACAGCGCGCTGATGGCGCAGGCACTGGCGGCGGCCGGGGTGGAGCACGAACTGCATCTGTTCGCGCACGGTGGGCATGGTTTCGGCATGCGGGTTGCGCCCGGTTCCACGCTGGCGCTGTGGCCGGCGCTGGCGCAGGCGTGGCTGGCGGCGGGTGAGACGGGGGTGGGCTCAGAGCCCCTCTCCGGTGGAAAGGGGATCCGACCCCGGGGTAGCCGATGAACACCGCGCCGAACGATCTGCAGCGCCGCCGTTTCCTGCGCGACAGTGCGCGCTGGGCGCTGGCCACGGCAACGGTGGCAGCGCTGCCTGCCGCGCTGGCGGCAGCCGGCCCACGCGCAGATACGCAGGTCGTGGCGCGGGTGCGTGGCGGCCGCGTGCGCGGCCAGCGCGAACACGGCGTGCATGTGTTCCGTGGCCTGCGCTACGGCGCCGACACCCGCGCCTACCGCTTCCAGCCGCCGCGCCCCGAGGCGCCGTGGCGCGGCATTGCCGATGCACTGGAATACGGTGCGGCAGCACCGCAGGGCGGCGGTGAAGGCCCGGGCAGCGAGGACTGCCTGTTCCTCAACGTATGGACCCCGGCGCTGAACGACGGCGCGCGCCGTCCGGTGCTGGTCTACATACACGGCGGCGGTTTCAACAACGGCTCGGGCAGCGACCCGCTGTACGACGGCAGTGCGTTGTGCCGGCGCGGCGATGTGGTGGTGGTCACCCTGAACCACCGATTGAATACCTTCGGCTATCTGTACCTGGGCGCGCTGGGCGATCCGCGCTACGCGATGTCCGGCAACGTGGGCCAGCTGGATCTGGTGCAGGCCCTGCACTGGGTGCGTGCGCATGCGGCCGTATTTGGCGGCGACGCCGACAACATCACGGTGTTCGGCCAGTCCGGGGGCGGCGCCAAGATCGCCACGCTGATGGCCATGCCCGCCGCGCGCGGCCTGTTCCAGCGCGCCTGGACCATGAGCGGACAACAGGTGACCGCAGCCGGCCCGCGCGCAGCGGCGCAGCGCGCGGCGCTGGCCATGCAGAGCGTAGGCGCGGCGGACATGACGGCGCTGCTGCGCCTGCCGACGGCCGACCTGCTTGCAGCCACCCGGGCCCGCGATCCGTCGCGGGTGGAAGACACCGCGCTGTACTTCGGCCCGGTGCTGGACGAGGTGGTACTGCCGGTGCATCCGTTCTGGCCGCAGGCGCCGGCACAGTCGGCGGCCATCCCGATGGTGATCGGCAACACCCGCGACGAGACCCGCGCGTTCCTGGGCAATGACCCGGCCAACTTCGCACTGGACTGGAACACCCTGCCAGCGCAGCTGGAAAGACAGCAGTTCGTCGATCTGCTGCCGTCGGTGGTGATCGAGCACTACCGCCGCCTCTATCCGCACTACACGGCGTCGGAGGTGTTCTTCGCCGCGACCACCGCTGGCCGCTCGTGGCGCGGCGCGGTGGAAGAACTGGAGGCGCGTGCACGGCAGCCGGCCGCTGCGGCGCCCACCTGGGCCTACCAGCTGGACTGGCCCTCGCCGGTGGAAGACGGTCGCCTGCGCGCCTTCCACACCCTGGATATCCCGCTGGTGTTCGACAACGCCGGCCTGCCCAGCGCGCGCACCGGCGGCAGCGGCGAGGCGCGCGCACTGGCGGCGCGCATGAGCGATGCGCTGATCGCCTTTGCCCGCCACGGTGATCCCAACCATGCCGGTCTGCCGGCATGGGCGCCGTACACCCTGCCGCAGCGGCGCACCATGCTGTTCGACGTGCACAGCCGCGGCGCCGATGACCCGCGTGGTGGCGAGCGCGAGCTCTACCAGCGCGTGCCTTTCCTGCAACGAGGAACTGCCTGAGATGCGCTTTCTGACTGTCCTGCTGGCGCTGATGGCGGCCGGCACCGCGCAGGCCGCGATGGATCCTTCGATCAGTGACCGCCCACCGCCCACGCCGATCCGCGCCAGCAAGATCGTGCTGGTCGGCGATTCCACCACGGCGGTGCAGGGGGGCTGGGGACCGCGCTTCTGCGCCGACCATGTGACCTCGTTCGCGGCCTGCCTGAACCTGGCGCGTGGCGGCCGCAGTACGTACAACTATCGTGCCGAAGGTTCGTGGGCGCTGGTCGAGGCGGAAATGCGCACGCCGGGCTACGCCGCCACCTGGGTGCTGATCCAGTTCGGCCACAACGACCAGCCGGGCAAGCCGGGGCGGTCCACCGATCTGCAGCATGAGTTCCCCGACAACCTGCGGCGCTACGTGCTGCAGGTACGCGCCGCCGGTGCCCAGCCGGTACTGCTGACCCCGCTCACCCGCCGCCAGTTCGTTGATGGGGCGCTGGTGGATGACCTGGCGCCATGGGCCGACAGCGTGCGCGCGGTTGCGCGCGAACTGCAGGTGCCACTGGTGGACCTGCATGCGCGCAGCCGCTCCCTGGTGCAGGCGCTGGGGCCAGTGCCGGCCATGCAGTTGGCGCAGGCACCGGCCAGCCAGGTGCAGGTGGCCAGCGCGCTGGGCGGCACCACGGTCGGCGCCACCCCCGCTGCGGCCGGTGCAACTGCGGCGGCGCAGAACGCCGCGCTGGAACCGATGGGGCAGGCCAAGCGGGCCTTCGATTACACCCACCTGGGCGCGGACGGCGCAGCGGTGTTCGCCAGCCTGGTGGCGACCGAACTGGCCCGCGAGGTGCCGGCGCTGCGTCCGTTGCTGTTGCCATGATGTCGTAATTGGCCCGCCATTTTCGTTGATGTTCGGCGATAACTGTCGCAATCGGCTCCATCACAGTGACCGCAGCAGGATGACAACATTCTGTTAACCCCGCTCGCCTAGACTGGCCGACATGGGAGAGCGATTCACACCACTGCCGTTTGCGGGCCGGGAGCGCCTGCTTGCGGCCATCGACGGCGCCGTCTGCCTGGCCGATCCGCGCGCGATCACCGGCGCCCTGCAGCGCGTGCTGCGCGAGGCCATCGCCGATCCACAGATCCAGTTGCCGCCGTGTGTACGCCGCCCGGTGGACGGCCACTACGCCCGTCGCGAACTGCACCGCAGCCCGACCCTGGGCTACAGCGTCATCGCCATGTGCTGGGGGCCGGGGCAGGGCACGCCGCTGCACGACCACGATGCCATGTGGTGCGTGGAAGGGGTCTGGCAGGGCGAATTGATTGTTACCCCGTATGCGCTGCTGGAACGCCAGGGCGAACGCCACCGCTTCGCCGCGCAGGAAGCGCTGTACGGCTGTCGCGGCAGCGCCGGCAGCCTGATTCCACCGCACGAGTACCACACGCTGTGCAACGCCAGCGATGACGACGTGGCCGTGTCGGTACACGTGTACCAAGGCGTGATGGAACGCAGCGCCGTGTTTGATCCGCTGGGCGACGGCTGGTACCAGCGCCGGGTGAAGATGATGGAGACCGACGCGGCCTGACCGCGTGCCGGCGGGCAAGGCACGTCGGCCACGTTGTTCAACGCCAAGGCGTTGCCGCGTCCGTGCCCCCTCAACGCGGCACGTCGGCCACGTTGTTCAACCGGGTCACTTCCTCGCCACCATCGGCCAGGGCCACGCGCACGCGCAGGCCGCTGCGGTCGCCGGCCGGCAGCGGCAACGACACCACCACCGTCTTCGGCTGCAGCTCGGCCGGGGCAGCCATGGCCGGCACCTCGCTGCGCGCGATCTCGCGGCCACGCGCATCTTCCAGCACCGCCACGCCCACGCCGCTGCCCACATGGCCAAGGCTGTGCACGGTCACGTGTACCTGGCGCCCGTCCACGCGCAGATCGCCGCGGCCGATGCCCAGGTCCGGGCGGGTTTCCACCGGCGTACCCGCGCTCACCCGCTCGAACTCGAAGATCTCGGTGCGGCCGGGGCGGAACTGCATCGGCACCGCAGCGCTGGTTTCCAACTGCACGGTGCGCTCGCGCGGGCTGCCGTCGATGCGTCCATCGCCATCGGCGTCCACCCCACTGCGCACGCGCCAAGTGCCGCTGGCCACGTTCCAGCCGGTCATGTCCGCAGCGATGGTGCGGCTGCCCAGGGTGTAGCTGGTCACCGTGAAGCGCTCGCGCGATGGCGCATGCACCAGCAGGGCGACCTGCTCGGCGGCGTCGTCGCGGTCGAAGCGCCAGCTCACGGTGTGTCCGGGCCAGCTCTGGTTGCGCTTCAGCGCGATGCCGCCCAGGCGCGCACGCTGCAGGAACTCGCTGGGCGCTTCCACCCGGTCGGACCACCAATGGCCTTCGGTGTTCATGTATTCGCGCTGCGCCTTGGCCTGTACACCGTCGGCATGCAGTGCGTCGATGTACTGCAGGTCGCCGGTGGCCTGCCAGGCCATCAGGCTGGCGAAGCCGGTCTTGCCGGCCTTGGCATCGGCGGTCAGCTGCGGGTACCAGTCCTGCTGGCGGCCCAGCACTTCCACGTAGTTCTCGCCCAGGTTGGCCAGCGCACCCGGCCCGCCGCGCGCCACGCGGTAGTCCAGCGCCTGCAGGTACTTCGCATCGCCGGTCCAGCGCCAGGCGGCCCAGAACGTATGCATGATGTCGCCGCTGCCGGAACCGTTGTTCAGTTCGCCGCCGCGGGTGGCGCCGGTGGCCCAGTTGATTTCGTTGGGCAGGGTGAAGCGGCCCTTGTCGTCGCGGCCGGCGTGGGCCAGGTAGCCGTCGGCCAGGCCGATCACCAGCTTGCGACCGGTCGGATCGGCGTTGTACTGGCCGAGCAGGAACGCCGGGTGCAGCACCGGGAACGAATACGGCTTCTGCCACTGCCAGTTCGGTTCGCGGTAGACCTTGTTGCCGCCGAACCAGTTGCTGGAAAACAGCAGGTGGCCCTGCGGATTGCGCAGGATGATGCGTTCGTCGAACGCCTTCACTGTTTCCATCAGCCGCTCCACCGTCAGCGGGTCGCCCCAGTTGAGGTAGAGCATGGCGCTGTTGGTATTGATGCCTTCCTCGTAGGAATGCAGTTCGTCGGTTTCGATGGTGCTCAGGCCGTTGCTGAACATGCCATTGCGGTACACCGCATCGGACAAGGCGGTGAGCGAAGCGTTCAGGCGGTCCGGCTGCACGCCCATCAGGGCCAGGCCCGGCCACTGCTGGGTCAGGTCGGAATCGTCGGAGATGCCGCCGCCGAAATCGCCGTAGGCCACCTGGCGTTCGTCGATCCACCAGTCCACGAAGCGGCGCACGTGGGCCAGGTCCTGCAGCTGGTGGAACGCCCAGGCGGGCACGCCCTTGGGCACCTGCGGTGCATCGAAGGGCGGACGACCCTGGCTGTTGTAGCTGATGTAGTTCCAGTACAGCCGGCCCAGTTCGTGGTCGGGGTCGACCCGCAGCAGATCGCTCAGGTCGGCGTACACACGCGCGTACAGGCGCTGGCGCTTGGACGTGGTGTGTTCTTCCACCAGGAAGCCCCAGTTGTCACGCACCTGGTTGAAGCGGTCGGCCACGTGTTCCTTCAGCGCTTCGGCGCGCGGCTTGAACACCAGGCGGATCTGCGCGCCGTCCAGCGCGGCGGCATCGAAGCCCGGCGCGGCCGAGGCGATGCTCAGCCACAGGCTGTCGGGGGTCAGGATGCGGTCGCGCAGGTCCAGCCATAGCGTGCGCTTCTGCCCGCGCTGCACCGACACCGAGACATCGATCATGTCGCGTGCCGGCCAGATCGGATCCTTGATGCGGATGTTCAGCGGAATCAGGCCGTCCTGCGTGGCCGGCAGATCCAGCGCGGGCAGGTCGATGGCCACGCCATCCAGGCCGTCGTGCATGTTTTCCCAGCTGTAGGCCCAGCTGCGGATCAACGGCTGGTTGGCCGGCGCATCGCCCACGCCGGAGGGAATGAGCACGTGCACGATCGGGCGCGGCTGCGCCGGCAGCGTGTCGGCGCCGCGGCGGCGTGAACCAGCGCCCTTGGGCAGGGCCATGACCGTGCTGCGCTCGGCGGCCGGGTAGCGACCGTCGATGTAGCGGCGCAGCGCGTCCAGGTTGGTGTAGTCGGGCAGGGCCTGGCTGTCGATGATGTAGGTCTGCTTCACCGTGCCTTCGGGCTCGGCGCCCTCGCTCACGTGGTAGGCCCAGATTTCCTGGATCGGCGTTTCTTGTTCCACGTTGCTGAAGCGCAGCACGCCGCCGGACTGCGCGGGAATGTCCTGCACGCTGCGCACCACGCCCTGTGTGCGCGTGGCCAGCACCTGCGTGGCATGTTCGGCATCGGCGCCGTGGGCCAGGGTGCCGAAGGCCGCGCCGCGGATCTCCACCCGGTTCACCGTTTCGCCCACCGGCAGGGTCAGGTCCAGGTGCTGGCCACTTTCGACGTAGGTGTTCCAGTCCGGCAACTGGAAGTAGTCGTTGCGGCCGGGCAGGCGCGAACGGTTGTAGACACCGGGCCAGGTGGTCTCGGCGATGCCATCGGTGGCTTTCCACATCCACGCTTTGAGGTCGCGGGTGTCGGCGAACTCGATCTTGCGGATGCGCGTGCCCGCCGCCGACAGTGCAGGCGGGGCGGCGCCTTCCCAACCGAAGCGATGGCGCCACGCGCGTTCGTCGGTCGCCGTCGCCACCGCGCTGGCCGGCGCCTGGCCGCGTGCCAGTGCGGCCACGGCGGGCCCATCCAGCATGCGGTCGTACACGCGGATGTGCTGGAAATCGCTGCCGCGCAGGAAGTTGTAGCGGCTCTGCACCTGGTAGGGCGCCATCACCCGCCCGGCCAGACCCAGCTGGTCCAGCGCGGCATCGAAATCACCGGTGGCCTGCATGCGTGCCACCTCGCGCCCATTCACGAACAGGCGCACGCCCTGGTCCTCGTCCCAGGCGAAGGCCAGGTGCAGCCACTGGTCCGGCCGCGGCGGTGTGTCCATGCGGAACGACACGCGGCTGCGTGCCAGGTTGGCATCGGTCACGAACGCATCGAAACCGTGGCCGTTCCAGTCGATGCGCAGCCAGGCCATGTCCCAGCTGCTGTGGTCGGCATAGCCCACGCGGAAGATCACGAACGGTGCTTCGCCCACCGCATAACGCGGGCGCCAGTCGAAGGCCAGGGTGCCGCGCTGGGCCTGGATGTTGCCGGGTGCATCCCAGGCCAGCACGCCATCGTCTTCCCACTGGATCGCCTTGCCGCGTGCGCCGTCGTCCACCACCGCAGCCTTGTCGCGGAAGTTCGGCACCGCCTCGCCCTGCGCCGTCACCGCGGTCAGCCCCTGGTTGGCGTCCACGTGGAACAGCAGCGTGGGCGGTGCGGCGGCGCCCGCAGGCAGGGCGCTGGCCAGCAGCAGCGCGGCCACCAGCAGGCGGCGGCGCGGACGGGACGAAGCAGAAGCGGTGCGGTGCATGGAACCTTCCTTTCAGCAGCATTCGACGGTGCAGCGGTACGGCAGGGCAGGCAGGGGCTCAGAACTTGTAGCGCAGCCCCAGGTAGTACTGGCGACCGGTATGGGTGTAGCGGTCGGGCAGGGACAGGGCCGAGTCCACGTAACGCTCATCGGCGCTGTCCAGCAGGTTGATCGCCTCGAAGCTGACGGTCAGCTGCTTGTTGAACTTCCAAGACATGTTGAAATCCACGTTCTCCACGCTGTACTTGCCGGTCACGTCGGCCGTGGCGTACTGGTTGCCGTCCAGGTCCCAGACGTTTTCCTGGGTCAGGATCTGGTTGATGTAGGCGTCGCGGTAGCTGGTGGAAACACGTGCACTGAAGCGCCCGTCGTCGTAGTACAGGGTGGCGTTGTACGAGTTCGGCGACAGGTTCAGCAGGTCGTTCTCGGTATAGGTGGTGACGATGGTGTCGCCGCTGCCGGAGCTGAAGAGATACTTGATCTTCGAATCCACGTGGGTGTAGTTCAGCTGGATGCCGAAGTTCTTCCAGAAGCCCTGCAGGAAGCTGAAGGGCTGCTGGTAGGTCAGCTCGTAGCCCTTCAACGGGCCGCCCGGCGTGTTGAAGTAGCTCTGCACGTTGAACAGCGAATTTGGACTGAAACCGGCCGGCAGCAGGTCCAGCGAATAGCCCATGTCCTGCCAGGTGGTCAGCAGGCGGGTGCGCTGCACGTAGGTCTCGATATCCTTGTAGAACACCGCCGCCGACAGCAGCGCGCCTTCCTGGAAGTACCACTCCGCACTCAGGTCGTAGTTGGTGGAGCGGAACGGATCGAGCTTGGGGTTGCCCAGGTTGATCGAGTAGTAGCGGTCTTCATCGACGAACGCGGTCGGGCCACCGCTGACGCTGGGCGACAGGTTGGACAGGGTGGGCCGGGCCATGGTCTTGGCCGCGCCGAAGCGCAGCACGAAGGTATCGGTCAGGTCCCACGCCAGGTTCAGCGACGGCAGCCAGTCATCGTAGCGGTGGCCGACGGTGGTGCCGACCAGCAGGCGCTCGCCGGCATCGGCGGTGGCGCTGGCCACGCCCAGGAACGGCTCGCATTGCGACGACAGGTCGTTGCTGTTGGCGGCCTGGCAGGGCGCATAGCCGCTGGCATCGATCTGCGTGCGCACGTAGCGCAGGCCCAGGTTGCCGCGGAACGGCCGGTCCCACAGTTCGGTGTTGAAATCGAGCTGCAGGTAGCTGGCGTAGCTCTTCTCGGTCACGTCGAAGTTGTTGTTCGATGCGCCGTAGTGGCCCACGCCGGCCAGCCGGTAGTCGCCGCCCAGGGTGCCGGTGTTGCAGTTGCAGTAGATATCCAGCAGTTCGGCGATGCGGCTGAAATCGGGAATCAACCACCCGTTCGGCGTGTTGCCGTCCAGGCCCTTGCCGAAGCCGTCCAGGGTGGTGGACAGATCGCCCACGCCTACGCCGCTGGGCAGCGCCTGCGACATGCGCCCGTAACTGATGTTGCGGTATTCCTGCGTGCTCATGCCGTAGTCCTTGTAGGCCAGGCCGCCGCGCAGGGTGAAAGTGGGCGAGATGTTGAAGGTCAGGTCGACCTTGGCGGTGTCGAAGCTGTTGTCGACGTACTGCGGGTTCAGCCGCACTTCGCTGATGTTGCCGCCGCGCGCGGTGCCGTTGGCATTCACCGGCGCGGTGCCATAGCCCAGCCACTGCCACGATGCGGCATCGCCCAGCGCGAACGGGAAGGTCATCGAGGGCATGCTGGCGCCGTTGCGCATGTCCAGCACGAAGCCATCCAGGTTGCTGTTGTCGAAGCTGACCATGGAGAACACGGGGCGTTCGAAGCTGGACGAGGAATGGCCGACCAGCGCATCCAGGCGCACTGCGTCGTTGAAGCGGTGTTCGAAGTTCAGGCTGGCCTGCTTGAACTCGGTGGTCTCTTCGATCGAGGTTGATTCGGTGCGGAAATCCACGTTGTCGAAGACGCCGTAGACCAGGCGGTTCTGCGCATCCACCTGCGCCTCGCGCACGGCGATCTGGGTCTTGCCGCCGTACTGCGCGGTGCGATGCAGGTTGGCGCCCAGCGAATCCTCGCGCTGGTCCTTGTCCAGGCGGGAGTACATCAGGTCCAGGTTCAGCAGGCTGTCGGGGCTGAAGCGGAACTGCAGCGCGCCGGTCACGCCCAGCCGTTCGATCTCGTGTTCGGTGCGTACGTAGCGCGGGTAGCGGGGAATCCACGCATTGGTCGCGGTCTCGTAGGCGGCGATGTTTTCGGCCGTGGCCGCCGGCCGGTCGATGCCGGTGCCGCAGTGGGTGGCATCGATGCCGTAGCTGCCCCAGCCGTTGTTGCGCGCCTGGTTGGCGGCGCTGCCCACGCCCTGCGCGGTTTCATTGCTGGCCGGGTTGCGCGGCGTCTGCGGGTCGTAGCCCACCGGGCTGCAGAAACCGTAGGTGCCGTTGTTGGCGGCGGTGGACTGGTTGGAGTTGCGGTAGTTGCCGTGTTCCCAACGGACCGGGTTGTAGCCTTCCTCGAAGATGGTGCGCTTGCTCCACGCCACCGACATCAGCGCACCGAAGCGGCCGTCGGCCCAGGTGTTGCTCAGCAGCGCCGATACGCGCGGGTCCTTGCTGCGCGACAGTTCGTTGAAGCCGTACTGGCCGTTGAGCGAGGCCTGGAAGCCTTCGAAGTCGAACGGTCGCGAGGCGCGCAGATCGACGGTAGCACCCAGCGAGCCTTCATCCATCTGCGCCGACTGGGTCTTGTTCACCTTGACCCGGCTGAACAGTTCCGAGGCGAAGGTATTGAAGTCGAAGCCGCGGCTGCGGTTCACCCCGGTGGTGCCGCTGCCGGCGGTGGACAGGGCTTCCAGGCCATTGATGCGCACGCGGGTGAAATCCGACCCCAGGCCGCGCACGGAAATCTGCTGGCCTTCGCCGCCTTCGCGGTCGATCGACACGCCGGCAATGCGCTGCATCGATTCGGCCAGGTTCAGATCGGGGAACTTGCCGATGTCCTCGGCGTAGATCGCATCGACCTGCTCGACGCTGTAGCGCTTCTCATCCAACGACTGCTGCAGGCTTTCGCGGTAGGTGGCCTTTACTTCCACCTTGTCCAGGTCGACCGCATCGGGTGCGGACGCGGCCGCTTCCGGGGTCTGCTGGGCATGGGCGGCCTGGCACAGCACCAGGCCGATCGACAGGGCAAGCACGGCGCGCGGCGCGCGGCCGCGATGAAGCGCGAGCGACGAATCCATCTGAAATCCCCTCCCAGGGTGTCCTCAAGCGTTGCAGGTGCGTTGCTGCGTTCGTGCCGGCCTCCTCCGGCACGACGCGGGTGCAACGACGTGCTGACACCGCGGGTCATGCGTGAACGTAACAAAGCACGTGGGACGCGGCATCTTGCGCCGCAGCAGTACGCCGCAGCCGTATGTCGTTGCACGGGAATGCGGCGGCGTGCGCACACACCGCCGCGGCTGGATCAGAACTTGTAGCGCACGCCCAGAAGATACTGGCGGCCGGTTTCGGTGTACTGCAGCGGCAGCTGGCCTGTCGTGGGCGAGTACACCCACTCGTCGGACGCTTCGTTGGTCAGGTTGATGCCTTCCAGGCTCAGTTCCAGCTGGTCGCTGATGCGGTAGCGGATCGAAGCGTCCAGCACGGTGGTGCCGGTCATGCCGTGGTAGCCATCGAGGTTGAAGCCGGTTTCCTGGCCCGGCGCCTGGGTCAGGTAGTCGCTGCGGTTGGTGGCCGACACGCGCCCGGACCAGACTTCGCCTTCGTAGAACAGCGTGGCGTTCCAGGCGTTCTTCGACGTACCGGTCAGCTGGTTCTTCATCACCGCCACGCCGTTGCCGTTCACGTACTGGATGCTGGTGTCGACCCAGGTGTAGTTCAGCTGCACGCCCAGGTTCGACCACTTACCGGGCAGGAAGGTGAAGGGCTGAGTGTAGTTGGCTTCCACGCCGTACAGCTCGCCGCCCGGAGTGTTGAGCGGAATGCTGAAGGTGAAGTCATCGTTGACCGATGCACCGGTGCCTTCCAGCAGGCTGGCCGGCAGGCCGCTGGTGGAATACGGGCGCACTTCGCGCGTGGTCTGCACGAACGATTCGATGTCCTTGTAGAACAGGCCGATGCCGGCCATCGCGCCTTCGTTGAAGTACCACTCGAAGCTCATGTCCACGTTGGTGGCGCGGAACGGATCCAGGTTCGGGTTGCCGCCGGCCACGGTGCGCGCGCCGCCGGCCACGGCCACGGTCACGCCCGGGGTCAGGTTGCCCAGGCCCGGTCGGCTCATCACCTTGGCCGCGCCCAGGCGGATCAGGAAGTCCGGGGTGATCTCGGCCACCAGGTTGAACGAGGGCAGGGTGTCGTTGTACTTGCGGTTGGTGGTGGCCGGCACCAGCACGCCGCCCACGGTGGCCGCGCCACTGGAGGTCTGTTCGGTCTGCACGTAGCGCACGCCGAAGTTGCCCGACAGCGGAATGCTGCCCAGATCGGTGGAGAACTCACCCATCAGCCAGACGCCACGGTCCTTCTCTTCCACGCTGCGGCTGTTGTTGGCACGCGGTGCCAGCGCGAACGTGCCGGTGTTGCTGTAGATGTCCAGCGCGTCGGCCACGGCATCCAGGTTCGGCACCACCCAGCTCGACGGCGAACCGGAGATGCCCTTCAGGCCGGCCTGGCTGGTCAGGTCCACCGGCACGATGCGCGAACCGTTGGCGAACGTCGGTACCGCGCCTTCGCTGGTGCGGCGCAGTTCCAGCGTGTCGAAGGTGTAGTTCTTGGCCAGCACGCCGCCCTTCAGGCGGAAGCCGGGACTGATGTTCCAGTTGAAGTTGACTTCGGCGGTGTCGAAGTCGTTGTCCACGTACTGCGGGCGCAGGCGGATCTCGGCCAGCTCCCAGCCATTGGGGTTGGTCGGGTCGATGCCGTAGTTCAGTACCGGCGCACGGCTGTTGCCACGGTAGTCGTAGCTGTAACCATCCACATCGTACTTGTCCATGATGATGGTGGTCTGCACCGGGTTTTCGTGCTTGGAGCGCGAGACGCCCAGCTTGCCGTTCAACGAGAACGCGTCGTTGAAGCGATGATCGAAGTTCAGGCTGGCCTGCTTGAACTCGGTGCTCCATTCGTCGTGACGGTTCTCGCTGCGGATGTCGACGTTGTCGAATTCGCCGTAGACCAGGGCGTTGTTGCGGATCTCGCCATTGCGCACCACCATCACCGGCTTGCCGTCGCGGTCGGGGCGGCGGTTGGCACCGGTGGCGGCATCGCGGTTGCGGCTGAACGAGATCGCTTCGATGTAGTGTTCGTCGCGCGTGGCGTCGATCTTCGAGTACAGCGTATCCAGCGAGATTTCAGTGCGATCGGTCGGCTTCCACTGCAGCGAACCGGTCACGCCCAGGCGCTTCTGTTCGTGTTCCATCTGCACGTAGCGCGGGAAGCGCGGGTGGTACACATCGGCACTACGCGCGGCCGGGAACAGCGGGCTGGCGGCGAACCCGCCGTTGCTGGTGCCGTTGGCCCAGCGCCCGGTGTTGGAGCCTTCTTCCAGCGCCTGGCGTTCGGAATAGGCCACCGACAGCAATGCGCCGAAGGTGCCGTCGGCGAAGGTGTTGGCGATCAGCGCGGCCATGCGCGGGTCGGCCTTTTCAGCCATGGCGTTGAAGCCGGCCTGGCCGCTGGCGGCGAATGTGAAGCCGTCGTAGTCGAACGGACGCGCAGTGCGCAGGTCCACCGTGGCGCCCAGCGACCCTTCCTCGACATCGGCCGAGGCGGTCTTGCGCACGATCATCTGCGAGAACAGGTCCGAGGCGAACACGTTGAAGTCGAAGCCACGGCCGCGGTTGGTGCCGCCGCTCTGGTCGCCGGCGCCCACGGTGGTCAGCGCTTCCATGCCGTTCAAGCGCACGCGGGTGAAATCCGGGCCCAGGCCGCGCACCGAAATGTTGCGGCCTTCGCCCGCTTCGCGGGTGATGACCACGCCGGGAATCCGCTGCAGCGATTCGGCCAGGTTCAGGTCGGGGAACTTGCCCACATCCTCGGCCACGATGGCGTCGACCACGCCGGATTCGCTGCGCTTGATGTCCAGCGCCTTTTCCACGCTGGCGCGGTAGCCGGTGACGTTCACCGTGTCCAGGTTGGTGGCGGTGGGCGCTTCACCCTGCTGCTGTGCCGCTGCGCCTGCCGACAGTGCCAGGCCGACGGCCATGGCCAGCAAGGTAACCGGTGTCTTTTTTGCGTGGTTCCGAGAATGCATGCCTTTCCCCTCTCCCAAAGGTCTGGTCTCGCGAGTGTTTCAGCGGAATGACACCGCTGGTCAAGGCGGACGGTAACAGCACCTCCGGGTTCCGGCATCTTGCACCGCAACAGATCTGCAATGTCTCCAAGACGCTTGCGGGACAATGCTTCCGACAGTTTGCTAGGCTGTGCGGACGGCGGGTCGGATCTACAATGACACCGATAGCCAATCGCCACGCGGGTGCGTGGTGCGATTCCACGCCGTACAGCCGTACGTGCTGGCGGCCAGCGTAAGGGAGCGGAAATGGGTCGTGTCGTGTGTTTCGGGGAACTGCTGCTGCGGATGGGAGCGCCAGGGCGCGAGCTGCTGCTGCAGTCGCCGCAGTTGCAGGTGCATGTGGGCGGTGCGGAAGCGAACGTGGGTGTCTCGTTGTCCTGTTTCGGACATGAGGTGGCCATGGTCAGCACCGTGGCCGGCAATGCGCTGGGCGCGCACGTGCTGGGCGAACTGCGCCGCCATGGCGTGGACACGCGCGGCGTACGCCAGGACCCGGATGGGCGCATGGGCCTGTACTTCCTGACCACCGGTGCGGTGCAGCGCGCCAGCGAAGTGGTCTATGACCGCGCCGACTCGGCCTTCGCGCGCAGCACCGCCGCCGACTACGACTGGCCGGTGCTGCTGCAGGGCGCACAGTGGCTGCACCTGTCCGGGGTCAGCCCGGCGCTGGGCCCGGACGTGGCGCAGGCCACGCTGGAAGCAGCGCGTGCAGCGCGCGCACGGGGCGTGCGCGTGTCCTTCGACGGCAACTTCCGGCCGAAGCTGTGGCAGCGCTGGGGCGGCGATGCGCAGGCGATCCTGCACCAGCTCTTCGCGCAGGCCGACATCGTGTTCGCCGACTACCGCGACATCGAGGTGATCCTCGGCCAGCGGTTCGAGCAGGCCGATGTGGTGGCCAAGGTGGACGCCGCAGCGGCGGCCGCGTTTGCCGCCTTCCCGCACCTGCAGTGGATGGCCTGCACCCAGCGCCAGGCGATCAGCGTGGACCACCACGCACTGGGCGCGCTGCTGCTGGGCCGCGATGGCACCCGCGCACAGGCGCCGGTGCGCCAGCTGCAGGGCATCGTCGACCGCATCGGCGGTGGCGACGCCTTCGCCGCCGGCATCCTGCATGGCATCCTGTCCGGTCTGGATGCCGAGGCCACCGTGCGCTTCGGCCTGGCCGCCGGCGGACTGAAGCATTCGATCCCCGGCGATTTCAACCCTGTCAGCGAAGCTGACGTGCTGGCCCTGGTGGGCGAGGAGCGATTCGATGTCCGGCGCTGATCCGCGCGTACGTGCGGTACTGAAACTGGCCCCGGTGATCCCGGTGTTCACCCCCGATGACGTGGACGATGCGGTGCAGGTGGCACAGGCCCTGTTCCGGGGCGGCCTGCCGGTGATCGAAGTGACCCTGCGCACGCCGCGCGCGCTGGAGGCGATCAAGGCGATGGTCGAGGCCGTGCCCGACGCCGTGGTCGGCGCTGGCACGGTGATGACGCCGGCGCAGATGCAGGCCGCCAAGGCGGCCGGTGCGCACTTCGCGGTGTCACCCGGCGCAACGCCCACCCTGTATGCTGCCGCCCGCGATGCCGACCTGCCGTACCTGCCGGGCGTGGCCACGGGCTCGGAGCTGATCGTGGGTCTTGAGCACGGGCTGGATACCTTCAAGTTCTTCCCGGCGGTGCAGGCCGGTGGCGCCGCGTTGCTGTCGGCCTGGCACGGCCCGTTCGCCGATGTGCGCTTCTGCCCGACCGGCGGCATCAGCGTGCAGACCGCACCGCAGTTCCTGCACCTGCCCAACGTGCTGTGCGTGGGCGGTTCGTGGCTGACCACCGCCGCGCTGGTGCAGGCGCGCGACTGGCAGGGCATCGAAGACCTGGCACGCCAGGCCTCGGTACTGGCCAGCTGAAGGATGCAACGCCGGTAAAGTCGAGCTTGCTCGACTCTACGGGTGGGTCGAGCAAGCGCGGCATTGCCGCGCGCTCACCCCCCGCGCGGTGCGCCCAGCCGCCGGTACAGCGTGCTGCGGCTGATCCCCAGCCGCTTGGCCGCCGCACTCACGTTGCCCTCGCATGCGGCCAGCGCCTGGCGCATCGCCGCTTCGGCCATCTCCCCCAGCACTGCGGTGGACGCCAGTACAGGTGGCACGGTGTCCGCCGCACCATTGCGCACGACATCAGGCAGCAGCTCCGGGCCCGCCGGCTGGCCCGGCCCGGCCAACGCCACCAGGGTGCGCAGGCAGGCACTGAGCTGGCGCAGGTTGCCCGGCCACGCACAGGCCACCAGCGCGGCACGGGTGGCAGCGGGCAACGCCTGGTCGTGGCCCAGCTGCTGCCACAGCGCATCGACCACGGCGCCACGATCGGGATGCTGGCGCAGCGGTGCCAGGGTCACCACGTGGTCGGCGATGCGGTAGTACAGATCCGCGCGGAAGCGCCCGGCGGCCACCGCCTGCGGCAGGTCACAATGGCTGGCGCAGACCAGGGCGAAATCCAGCTTCACCGGCTTGCCACCGCCCAGCGGCGACAGCTCGCGTTCCTGCAGCACGCGCAGCAACCGGGGTTGCAGCGCCAGCGGCATGTCACCGATCTCATCCAGGAACAGCACGCCACCTTCGGCCTGGCGCAGCAGCCCGGTGCTGCCGTGGCGGCGTGCGCCGGTGAACGCGCCTTCTTCGTAACCGAACAGCTCTGATTCGATCAGGCCCTCGGGCAATGCGGCGCAGTTCACCGCAACGAACGGCCGGCCCGCGCGTGCGCTGCGCGCATGCAGTTCACGTGCGAACACTTCCTTGCCGGTTCCGGTTTCACCCTGCAGCAGCACCGGCAGGCCCGCCTGCAGGACACGCCCGGCCGCGTCGAGCTGCGCCTGCTGGGCGGCATCGAACAACGGCCCGCGCGGAACCGCTGCGACCAACGGCGGCGCCTGCGGCAGGCGCTGCGCGGGGGCACCCTGCGCGCGCCGCGTGCTGCGCGGCTGGCGCAGCCCGTAGAGGCGGCGGCCCTGGCGGTCCAGCAGCACGCCATCGTCGGCCAGCCGTGACAGCGGTTGCTCGAACAAGGCTTCGTACGGCGTACGCCCGATGTCGTGGCGCTCCAGCCCGAACAGGGCCAGCCCAGCACGATTGGCCGCGACCAGGCGCCCAGCGCGGAAGCCCAGCACGCCCTCCCGCGCGCTGCCCAGCAGCACCGGCTGGTGGTGCAGGCGCAACAGTTCGCAGTCGGGCAGCCCGTCGGCAAAGCCACGGTGCTCGATCTGGGCCACTGCCTGCCGCACCAGGGCCAGTGCGTGCAGGTGGGGCAGCCGCGCGTCACCGGATACGTCCAGCACCCCCAGGCATTGGCCGTGCGGGTCCAGGATCGGCACCGCCGAGCAGGTCAGGATGCCGTGTGGTGCGAAGTAGTGTTCGCCACCGCGGACCTGCAGCGCGCGGCCTTCCACCAGCGCGGTGCCGATCGCATTGGTGCCCACACTGGTTTCGTCCCAGCGCACGCCGGGCATCAGCGCGACACGGCCGGCCTTGTCCAGGAAGCCGGTGCTGCCTTCGGCATCCAGGATCCAGCCATCCTCGTCGGTCAGCAGCACGATGCTGCCGCTGTGGGTCATCTCCGCCGCCAAGCCTTCCAGCTCGGGCCGGGCCTGCCGCCACAACCGTTCGCGGCGCTGCCGCAGCTCGCGCAGGCGGACATCGGTCAGCGGTTCGGCATTGGGTTGCGCGTCCACCAGCAGGCCATGGCGCTGGCAGCGCTGCCACGAGTGCAGGATGGCATCGGGCACCGCGCCCACCGGCGCCGCACCGCGTTCGAAGAAACTGCGCCGGGCACTGCCCAGGCGCGGGTCGGGAGCAAGCGGGGACACCGACAGCCTCCTGTGTCGCATTCTGCGACAGTTGTTTCAGGACCTGTTCCGATTAACAGCACATCGGGCGCCGGCCCGCAAGAAAGGCGACTGCTGCGGCGCCGCAGCCGCGCGCCCGGTGCGCAGGCGGGGCAGCGGAGGACCACGTGACGCGCCGCAGCACGCAACAGTTGGCACCGTCCTTGCGCCAGCACGGGCACTACGCCAACCCGCTGGGAGCCCCGCATGAACGCCGTACCGTCCACCCGCCCGCATGCCACCGATCCGCGTTCGATCTTCAAGCCGCGCTACGGCAACTACATCGGCGGCGACTGGGTCGCGCCGCGCAGCGGCCAGTACTTCGACAACACCTCGCCGGTGAACGGGCAGGTGTTCACCGAAGTGGCCCGCTCCAATGCCGAGGATGTCGAGGCGGCGCTGGACGCGGCCCACGCCGCCAGGGAGGGTTGGGGCCGCACCCCGGTCGCCCAGCGCGCGCTGGTGCTGAACCGCATTGCCGACCGCATCGAGCAGAGCCTGGACCTGCTGGCCCATGCCGAAACCTGGGACAACGGCAAGCCGATCCGCGAAACGCTCAACGCCGACCTGCCGTTGATGGTCGACCACTTCCGCTACTTCGCCGGTGCCCTGCGTGCGCAGGAAGGCAGCCTGTCCGAGATCGATGCGGACACCGTGGCCTACCACTTCCACGAACCGCTCGGCGTGGTCGGGCAGATCATCCCGTGGAACTTCCCGCTGCTGATGGCGGCGTGGAAGCTGGCACCGGCCCTGGCCGCCGGCAACTGCGTGGTGCTCAAGCCCGCCGAGCAGACCCCGGCCTCGATCCTGGTGCTGATGGAAGTGATCGGCGATCTGTTGCCGCCGGGCGTGCTGAACGTGGTCAACGGCTTTGGCCTGGAAGCGGGCAAGCCGCTGGCCAGCAACCCGCGCATCGCCAAGATCGCCTTCACCGGTGAAACCACCACCGGCCGCCTGATCATGCAGTACGCCAGCCAGAACCTGATTCCCGTCACCCTGGAGCTGGGCGGCAAGTCGCCCAACATTTTCTTCGCCGATGTGATGGCCGAAGACGATGATTTCCTCGACAAGGCGGTGGAAGGCTTCGTGATGTTCGCGCTGAACCAGGGCGAGGTCTGTACCTGCCCCTCGCGTGCACTGGTGCAGGAGTCGATCTACGAGACGTTCATCGAGCGCGTGCTGGTGCGCGTGGCGGCGATCGTGCAGGGTGACCCGCTGGACCCGAACACGATGATCGGCGCGCAGGCATCGAGCGAGCAGCTGGAAAAGATCCTGTCCTACATCGATATCGGCCGCCAGGAGGGCGCCGAAGTGCTGATCGGCGGCGAGCGCAACACGCTGCAGGGTGACCTGGCCGGCGGCTTCTACGTGAAGCCCACCGTGTTCAAGGGCCACAACCGCATGCGCATCTTCCAGGAAGAAATCTTCGGGCCGGTGGTGGCGGTGACCACCTTCAAGACCGAAGAAGAGGCCCTGCAGATCGCCAACGACACGCTGTACGGCCTGGGTGCGGGCGTGTGGAGCCGCGATGCGGCGCGCCTGTACCGGGTCGGGCGCGCGATCCAGGCCGGGCGGGTGTGGACCAACTGCTACCACGCCTATCCCGCGCACGCGGCCTTCGGCGGCTACAAGCAGTCCGGCATCGGCCGGGAGAACCACAAGATGATGCTCGACCATTACCAGCAGACCAAGAACCTGCTGGTGAGCTACGCGCCGAAGAAGCTGGGTTTCTTCTGAAGTTTGATCGTGATCAAGGCGCCGGTTCGCCGCCGGCGCCATTCTGTCCGCAAGCGCACTACGGAGATCCATGCATGAACAGAACCATGAAGGCCGCCGTTGTCCGTGAGTTCGGCAAGCCGCTGGTCATCGAAGAAGTGGTGGTACCGCGCCCGGGGGCGGGCGAGGTACTGGTCAAGATCGAGGCCTGTGGCGTCTGCCATACCGACCTGCACGCCGCCGAGGGCGACTGGCCGGTGAAACCGAACCCGCCGTTCATCCCCGGCCACGAGGGCGTGGGGCACGTCGTGGCCGTGGGCGGCGGGGTCGGCCACATCAAGGAAGGTGACCGGGTCGGCATCCCCTGGTTGTACTCGGCGTGTGGCCATTGCGAACACTGCCTGGGCGGCTGGGAAACGCTGTGCGAAACACAGCGCAACACCGGCTATTCGGTCAACGGCGGTTTCGCCGAGTACGCACTGGCCGATGCCAGCTATGTGGGCCTGCTTCCCAAGGGAGTGGGCTTCGTGGAGATCGCACCGGTGCTGTGCGCCGGGGTGACCGTCTACAAGGGCCTGAAAGTGACCGACACCAAGCCCGGCGACTGGGTGGTGATTTCCGGCGTCGGCGGCTTGGGCCACATGGCCGTGCAGTACGCCCGCGCCATGGGCCTGAACGTGGCGGCGGTGGACGTGGACGATGCCAAGCTGAAGCTTGCCGAGCGCCTTGGCGCGCAGGTGACAGTGAATGCGCGCACCACCGATCCGGCTGCATTCCTGAAGAAGGAGATCGGCGGCGCGCACGGTGCACTGGTCACCGCGGTGTCGCCCAAGGCGTTCGAGCAGGCACTGGGCATGGTCCGCCGCGGCGGCACGGTGTCGTTGAACGGGCTGCCGCCGGGCAACTTCCCGCTGGATATCTTCGGCATGGTGCTCAACGGGGTGACCGTGCGCGGTTCCATCGTCGGCACCCGCCTGGACCTGCAGGAATCGCTGTTGTTCGCTGCCGAGGGCAAGGTGGCGGCGACGGTCAGCACCGACCGCCTGGAGAACGTCAACGACGTGTTCGCGCGCATGCACGCGGGCACCATTGAAGGCCGCGTGGTGCTGGACTTCGCCGCCTGACCCTCCCGCGCACGGCTGCCGCGCCCGTCCCCCTCTCCCACGGGCGCGGCGACCGTGCAAGGGGTCAGGTCCCTCTGCCAAGGGCAGAGGGCTCTGACCCGCAACGAGGCCCCCATGAACGACCTTCCGCCACAGGTCACCGCCACCCTGGCCGCACTGCAGCTGATCGAGCGGCTGCATGCGCGCCACGGCCCGCTGCTGTTCCATCAATCCGGTGGCTGCTGCGATGGCTCTTCGCCGATGTGCTTCGCGCAGGGCGATTTCATCGTGGGCGACCGTGACGTCTGCCTGGGTGAGATCGGCGGTGCGCCTTTCCATATCAGCCCGTCGCAGTTCGAATACTGGAAGCACACACAGCTGATCATCGACGTGGTGCCCGGGCGGGGCGGCATGTTTTCGCTGGAAAACGGCGAAGGCGTGCGCTTCCTGGTGCGCTCGCGCTTGTTCAGCGATGCAGAGTTCGCCGCCTTGCAGGCCGCCGGCAAGGCATGAGCCGGCACGCCGTACAATGCGTGCATGCCTGCCCTGCTCAAAACCATCCTCCTGTCCATCGTCGCCCTGATCGGTGCGCTGCTTGCCCTTACCCTGGTCAGCAGCGCCGGCGGCTGGCTGCCGTCGTTGTTCGGCCTGCACCCCGGCAGTGAAGCACAGCTGGGCTGGGACCTGGCCTTCAGCGTGCTGGGCGGCATCGCCGCCATTGCCTTCGCTACCTACTACGCGCCGCGCTGGCCGCGCGCACACGGCACGACGGTGTGGCTGCTGCTGGTACTCGGTTCCGGTTACGGTCTGTGGCTGATGGGCGGCGATTTCCCGCGCTGGTTCGCGGTTTCCCTGCTGCTGTCACTGCCGGTGCAACTGCTGCTGGGCTGGTGGTTCGGGCGCCGTCCCTCGCGCAGCGCAACACAGGCTTAACAATTCCCCCCTAGGCTCGGTGCCCGCCGAACGTCGGCAACGCGGCGCAGGGGCCTGCACCTACGGATAAAGGGGCAGGCGCGGCGTAAGACACCACAGGGAACCGGGAAATCATCCGATGCGTCACCAGATCCGGGAAGCCGCCGCTGCGGCTCCCCATGCGAAGCTTTTGTCCCGCGCCGTGCATGCGGTGCTGATCGGCGGCCTGGCCGTGCTGCCCATCGACGCGATGGCCGAAGAGGCCGCCGATGGCGATATCCGCCAGCAGCTGCAGCAGTTGGACACGGTGACCGTGACCGGCAGCTACGCCAAAAGCCTTGAGAAGGCCGTCGACCTCAAGCGCGCCAACATCGGTTTCTCCGATTCGATCGTGGCCACCGACGTGGCCGATTTCCCCGAACAGAACCTGGCCGAAGCGCTGCAGCGCATGCCCGGTGTCACCATCGAGCGCAACAAGGGCCTGGGCAGCAAGGTCAGCGTGCGCGGCCTGCCCAGCGAGTTCACCCTGGTCTCGATCAACAACCTGGCCACGGCCTCGGGCAGTGGTGGGCGCGATGTGCAGTTCGACATCTTCGCCGCCGACGTGGTGCAGACGGTGACGGTGCAGAAGTCACCGACCGCGGCCGACGAGGAAGGGGGCATCGCCGGTTCGGTCTACATCGAAACCGCCAAGCCCTTCGACTATGCCGAGCCCAAGTTCAGCGCCTCGGCCGAAGCTTCGCACAACTCGATCAACGGCAAGATCGATCCGAAGATCTCGTTCCTGTCCAGCGACACCTGGGGCGACTGGGGTGGCCTGGTGTCGTTCTCCAAGGCTAAGCGCACGAACCGTACCGACTCCAACTCGGGCATCAACTTCCGGCCGATGGGGCGCTTCCTGGAGGCGTCCGGCACGCGCGGCGCGCAGGCCGCCGCGGTGCTGGCGCGCGATGCGGGCATCATCGTGCAGGACCGCATGGACAAGGATGAAACCAGTCGCATCATCTTCCAGGACAAGGTCGGCGACCGCGTCTATCTGAACGAGCAGAACCAGTGGGGCGCCACCGCATCGCTGCAGTTCAAGCCCAGCGATACGTTCTCGCTCAGCTTCGATGCCATGTTCGGTGGCTACGACACGCATGAGGACGAGTACGATGCGGCCGCCTATTCGGCCTCCAGCCGCAGCACGCTCGACACCATCCACGACTACGACAGCGACACCCTGTCGGCCTATGGCATCACCGTGCTGAAGGATGTGTCCTACACCGCCACCCAGCACGAGATCCTCAGCAAGGAGCGCAGCGCCAACACCGACTACCGTCAGTTCAGCACCAAGCTGGACTGGAAGGTGGGCGGCTGGGATATCGACGCGCTGGTCGGCTATTCCGGTGCGCGCAAGGATTCGGACTACGCCAACCTGAAGCATGTGGCCTATGCCCCCTCGCGCACGCGCTGGACCGCCGACGGCGGCGAAACCGTGCCCAGTGCAGCCTCCAACGGTTTCAACATGTATGCCTCGCCGGAGAAATACCTGTTCGAGGCCTACGAAACCGAACTGGAGAACGTGAAGGATGACAAGTACGCCGCGCAGCTCGACCTGCGCCGGCAGCTGGAGCTTGCGTTCTTCCCCGCGCTCAACGCCGTGCAGTTCGGCGCGCGCTATACCGACAAGACCAAGGAACGCGCGTTCGGCAGCGGCAAGATCCAGGGCCCCAGCGCCGGCAGCGTGGCCTGGGTGAACACCCGCACCCTGGCCGACAGCAACCCGACCTGGATCAGCCAGCTGGCACCTGGCGGCGGCTATCGCCCCAGCGATCTGGACTGGCAGCAGGTGTCCAACGCCTACGCACGCGCGACGTTCCGCTACCCCGGCTACAGCACGCCGATTGATCCGGGCCAGTACTACGAAGTGAAGGAAAAGACCCTGGCGCTGTACGCCATGGCGGATTTCTACTTCGATATCGGCCGGGTGCCGCTGTATGCCAACCTGGGTGTGCGCTCGATCGACACCGATGTGGATTCGGCCGGCTTCCACCCGGTGCAGAACGCCGATGGCAGCAACGGTTACACGCCCACGCCGATTTCCAGCAGTGGCGATTACAGCGATGTGCTGCCCAGCTTCAACATGACCGCCGAGATCGCCGACGGCCTGGTGCTGCGCGGTGCCGCATCGGAAACGCTGATGCGCCCGTCGCTGACCGACATCGCCTACCGCCGCACGGTCAGCTGGAGCAGCTTCCGCTTCATGGACGGCAACCCGGCACTGAAGCCGACCACCGCCCGGCAGTGGGAAGTGGGCCTTGAGAAGTACCTGCAGAACGGCGGGCTGCTGGCCGCGTCGTACTTCTCCAAGAAGATCGATGGCGTGGTGCGGCAGTCGCTGACCGGCATCGTGCCCGGCGTGGAGAAGCTCAATGCCAACGGCTCGCTGGACGGCTACTACGACTTCGAGGTCTACCAGCCGGTCAATGCGGACGGTTCCTACAAGGTGACCGGCGTGGAGCTGGTGGCGCAGCTGCCGTTGTCGATGCTGCACCCCGCGCTGGAAGGCTGGGGCATCAATGCCAACTACACCCAGCTGGACAACTCATTGACCGGCGCGTCGGACCTGGACATTCCCACGCCGCCGGAAGGGCTGGCCGAGAAGGCGTACAACTTCACCCTGTACTACGAGAACGATCGCTTCAGCGCGCGCGCCTCGTACAACTACAAGGACAAGTACGTCGAGTACATCCACCTGAACATGTACCCGGTCTACCGCGATGCCTATGGCCAGCTGGATGCGTCCATCGGCCTGCGCCTGAACGACACCTGGAAGGTGAACCTGGAAGCGATCAACCTGCTGGATGAGAAGACCAGCGGCTATACGATCAACAAGGCCTTCCCCACCCAGTACGAGTTCTCAGGCCGCCGCGTCACCTTCGGCATCCGCGCGGACTTCTGATCCACGCTGCATTGATCTGGTAGCGCCGGGCGTGGCCCGGCGCTATCGATTGCCGCGCGGCAACACCTGCTGCACTCCCTCGATGCCCTGCCAGGGGTCGGCCTTCAGCCGTTTCGCCCGTGCCAATGCCTTGGCCATCGGGAAGGCATCGGCCGCGGCCACCCGCGCCAGTTCCTCCCAGCGCAGCGGCACGGCGACGCCCGCGCTCTCGCGCGCACGCAGCGACCACGAACACACACTGGTCGCACCGCGCGTGTTGCGCAGCCAGTCGATGAAGATAACGCCGCGGCGCTTGGCCTTGCTCATCGTCGCCACGTAGCGATCGGGCTGCTGCAGCGCCATCGCCTGCGCGAAGGCTTCGCAGAACGCCTTGGCCTGTTCCCAATCGGCTGTCGGCTGCAATGGCACCACCACGTGCACGCCCTTGCCGCCGGACAGTCGCACAAAGCTCTGCAGGCCGATCTGCAGCAAGCGGTCACGTACATCGCGGGCACCGGCCTTCACCTGCGCCCAGGACACGCCTTCGCCAGGGTCCAGGTCGAACACCAGCCGATCCGGATGCTCGGGATCGTCCACCGTCGCGCCCCACGGATGCAGCTCCAAAGTGTTCATCTGCACCAGCTGCAGCAGGCCACGCGCATCGTCGATGTAAACGTAGTCCTCGCGCCCGCTCTTCTGCTGCAGCGGCACGGCATGCACGGCATCGCCCAGACCCGGTCCGTGGTGCTTCTGGAAGAAGCAGGCCTTGCCGACGCCGTCCGGGCAACGCAGCAGTGACAGCGGGCGAGCGGCAATCTCCGGCAGGATCCAGCGCGCCATCTGCCGGTAGTAGTCGGCCACATCCCCCTTGCTGAGCTTCTGCCGCGGGTACACCACCCGTTCGGGATGGCTGATGGCCACGGCAGTGTCATCGCGCGCCGCGGCAGGCTGTGCCACGCGCAGGTCCTGCTTTCCCTTGTCACTGCGCAGGCGCTTGAAGCTGGCCTGGCGCAGCAGCCCTTCCTTGCCCCAGCCACGGAAGGCGACCTCGGCCACCACCTGCGGCTTCACCCAGCGCACGCTGGACGCTCGCAACGGGACATGGGCCGGCAGTTCCAGCACCGGCGTCTTCACCGCCAAGGGCGCCAGCACGCTGCCCAGCCTCTTCAGGCTTGCATCGTCGAAACCGGTGCCGACCCGCCCCACATAGCGCAGGCCACCACCATCGGGCGTGGCCAGCAGCAGCGAACCGAAGCCGACCCGGCTGCCCTTGGGGGCGGTGTGTCCGACGATGACGAACTCGTCGCTGTCTTCATGTTTCACCTTCACCCAGCTGCGCGCGCGGGTGTTCACGTAGGGCGCGTCCACCTGCTTGCTGACGATACCCTCGAAGCCGGCGTCGCCACTGGCGGCGAACACCGCCGGCCCGTGGTCGAGCACGTGATCGCTGAAGGCCAGCGTGCCCGGTTCCGGCCCGATCAGCTGCTTCAACAAGGCCTTGCGTTCGACCAGTGGCGCACGGCTGATGTCCACGCCGGCCACGCCGGGCAGGTCGAACACGATGTAGCGCAGCGGCTGCTTCGAACTGCCATCGATCACCCGCTGCAGGGCGGCGAAGTCGCTGCGTCCCTGTGCATCGAGCACCACCAGCTCGCCATCCAGGCGCGCATCGCGCACCGGCAGCGCGCGCACGGCCTGGGTGACTTCGGGGAAGTCGGCGGTCCAGTCCAGGCCATTGCGCGAGCGCAGTTTCACCTCACCCTCGTGCAGGTCGGCCAGCAGGCGATAGCCATCCCACTTGATCTCATGCAGCCAGCCCTCGCCGTCGGGTGCGCTGTCGCGGTGGTCGGTGAGCTGTGGCTTGAAGCTGCGCGGGTACGCATGATCGCGTGCACCGGGCAGCTTCAGCGCGCGCGCGTGCCAACGTGCATCGGCCTTGCGGGGCGCAGCGCGAGGTTTCTTTCCACGCGTGCCCCTCGCCGCACGCGCTGGCACGGCATCCTCCAGCAGGTCATCGGCCTCCGCATCGCGTGCCTGCGCATCATCGCGCTTGATCAGCAGCCACTGCACCTGGCGGCCCTTCATGGCCGTGCGCACCAGCTTCCAGCCGCCAGCCAAGCGCTGCCCGTGCAGCACGAAGTCGATCTTGCCGTCGGCCAGGGCCTGCAGCGGGTCGCCTTCGCAGGCCCAACTGCCGTGGTCGAATACCTGCACATGGCCCGCGCCATAGTGGCCTTCGGGAATGTCGCCCTCGAAACCGGCATAGGAAAGCGGATGATCTTCCACCTCCACCGCCAGGCGCTTCTCGCCCACGCGCAGCGACGGGCCCTTGGGCACCGCCCAGCTCTTCAGCACGCCATCCATCTCCAGACGGAAGTCGTAGTGGCGCGAGCTGGCGTGGTGCAGCTGGATGACGAACTGCGGGCGCTGCTTCGGGTTGCCGGCTGCCGGGGCATCGTCGGGCTCGGGTGTCTGCCCGCTGCCCCCGCCCAGGCGGCGCTTGCGGCGGTACTGATGCAGGGACACGGCTCAGCCCGCCTTGCGCCGCGGCGCAGCCTTCCTGGTCGCCTTCGCCGCCTTGGCAGCGGTGCTTTTGCTCGCTTTCTTCACCTTGCTGCCCTTCTTCGCCGGCGCCTTGCGTGCGGCGGTTTTCTTCGCCGGCGTGCGCGTATTGGCATCCAGGCTCTTCTGCAGCAGCGCCATGAAATCCACCACGTTGGTGGTGGCGTCCTCGCGCGGTTCCGGCTCTTCGTCCACGCGGGTGGTGCCGCCCTTGGACTTGATGCGCTTGTTCAATACCTGCTGCAGGCGCTCGCGGAATTCATCGTGGTACTGCGAAGGGTCCCAGTCGGCGGCCATCGATTCGATCAGCTGGCCGGCCATCGCCGTTTCCTTGGCGGTGATGCGGTAGTCGGCCAGGCTGCCGGTGGGCAGCTTGTAGTCTTCCGGATCGACCAGTTCCTGCGGATAGCGCAGGATCATCAGCACCAGCGCATGGCCCTGCGGCATCACCGCACACAGGTACTCGCGGGTACGCACCACGACCCGCGCAATGCCGGCCTTGCCGGTGTCGCGCAGGGTTTCACGCAGCAGCACATAGCCCTTCTCGGCTTTCTTGCCAGGCAGCAGCAGGTAAGGCTTCTCGTAGTAGCGTGGATCGATGGCGTTGGCATCGACGAAGGTTTCCACTTCCACGGTTTCGTGGCTTTCCGGTGCCGCCGAGCGGATATCGCCTTCTTCCAGCACGACATAGCTGCCTTTGTCGTACTCGTAGGCTTTGACGATGTCCTTCCACGGCACTTCTTCGCCGGTATCGGCGTTGACCCGCTCGAAACGGATCGGCTTTCGATCCCGTGAATCCAGCATGCGGAACTGCAGGTCGACCTTGCGTTCACCGGACATCAGCGATACCGGCACGTTCAGCAGGCCGAAGGAAAGGGTTCCGGTCCAGATCGGGCGGGCCATGGCACGCACCTGCATAGCGGCGGGGCGCACAGCTTCCGTCGGCCGCTGTGAAACAGCCGTGTCGGGGCCGTGCAGGGCGGGTGGTGCAGGCGCGCGCGGGCGTGGCGCTGCATCACTGCAGCAACGGCCGCACCGCTGCCGCCGGAATGTGGTCCAGCGCGCGCCAGGCGTCTTCCACCACCGGGCGCGCCTGCGCCCAGCCCATGCGCGACTGCCCGCGCATCTGCTCCCAGTGCTCGGCAAGTTCCTCGCAGGTGTCGGCGGCATCGCCGCGCGGCCAATCGGCGGCGTGGGTGGTCAGCGCAAAGGCGTACACCGGGCACAGGTCACGCCAGTTGCGATGGCCGTGCGCACGGCGGGTCTCGTAGTCGTTCAGCATGTACTGCAGGTAGTCCTGCGCCACCGCCTGCGGATCTTCATGGCGACGGCTGCGGCGCTGCGCCGGGCGCGGCGCGGCCGGGTCCAGCAGGGCGTTGAACACGGACGGGGCGGGGCGTTCAAGACGGGGCATGGCCGGCTCCTGCAGCAGGGCGGGTGGGCAGGAATACCGGCGGTGCCGTTATCCAGCCGTGACAGATATGTTCATGACGCCGGGTTCGCGGTTCCTTTACCCGCGTGGCGCTGTAGTGGACACCCCGTCTGCGGAGCACGCCCATGTCCAGCCGAGATCCCCTGCGCCAGACCCACACCCCGGTTCCGGGCGAACAACGTGCCAAGCATGATCTGGCCGACGCCGAGGACCGCGGCGCCGGCATGCCTGCCGAGCACGTGGACGCCCTGCCCGTGGTCCACCACCCTGAACAGGCGGCGCAGGACCGCAAGGACTGTGGCGACCGCCACCGGGGCGGGCAGGAGAGCCCGCTCAAGCGCCGCGAGCGCAAGCAGCACGCCAGCGACAACCAGGACCAGGCGCTGGAAGAGACCTTCCCCGCCAGCGACCCGACCTCGCCCTTCGTGCCGGCCAAGGCCCCGGATTGACCGGCTGACCCTGCCGGGCTGCGCTGGGCGTGGCCCGGCGCTACCTGCCGGCGTGCGGCAGGGTGATGCGCACGCACAGCCCGCGCCCATCCTCGCCGTCTTCCAGCAACAGCTGGCCGCCGTGGGCCTGCACCACCGCCACGGCGATGCTCAGGCCCAGTCCCGTACCGCCGTGCCGCGCGCTGCGCGAGGCTTCCAGGCGCTGGAACGGCTGCAGCATGCGTGCGCGTTGCTCGGCAGGAATGCCTGGCCCTTCATCGACAATGCGGATGTGGACGGCCCGTGCGTCGCTCCAGGCCTTCACCCAAGCGCCGCCGCCGTAGCGTCCGGCGTTGTCCAGCAGGTTGGCCAGCGCCCGCTTCAGGCTGCGCGGGAAGCCGCGGTAGGCCGCGCCCACCTGTCCCTGCAGCTGCACGGTATGCCCAGCCTCGCGTGCATCGTCCACCACCGTGCGCAGCAGTGCGTCGATATCCAGCGGCTCACGTTCGCCGCGCAGCTGGGTGGCGCTGCTGTAGTCCAGGATCGAATCCACCAGCTCCTGCATGTCGTCCAGATCGGCACGCCAGCGCGTGCGCGCGCTTTCATCGGCCAGCAGTTCGGTGCGCAGGCGCAGCCGGGTCAACGGCGAGCGCAGGTCGTGCGATACCGCGGCCAGCAGTTCCTCGCGCGCCTGCGCAGCCTGCTGCAGCTGCTGCTGCATCTGGTTGAAGGCCTGCGCGGCCTGGCGCACTTCGCGCGGCCCCTCCAGCGGCAGGGGCGGGGCGTGCAGGTTGTGGCCCAGCGCCTGCGCGGCGGCACCCAGGCGGGTGAGCGGGCGGGTCAGCCAGCGCACCACCAGCAGGGCCAGCAGCACGATCAGCAAGGTGCGCAGCCCATAGATGCGCAGCAGGTAGTCGCTCAGGGCGTGGCCCGGCTCCAGCTGCAGGCCGGCCTGGCCTTCGCGCACGTCGAACTGCAGCCAGCGGCCGATGCTGCTGCGCACCCGCAACTGGAACTGCCCGGCCACGTGGCGGGCCGACAGCGCTTTGTCATCCTCGCGTCCCTGCCCGTCGTACAGGCGCAGGTGCTGCAGGTGCAATTCGCGCGGCGCGCCCAGTTCGCTGGCCAGTGCGGCCTGCAGCAGGTGTTCAACGGCGCGGTCACGCGCGCGCAGCGGCACCGGGCCACCGTCGTCGACCGCGTGCACGGTCAGGTCGGCCGTGGATAGCAAGGCAGGGTCGGCGCCGGCCAGCGGTGATCGTGGGGCTTCCAGCAGGCGCAGGCTCTGCGCAACGTGGGCGGCAGCCAGGCGCGCGGGAATCTCGGCCACGCGCTCGTAGCGAGCGTCATGCCAGATCGTGCCGGTCAGCAGCTGGGCCAGCAGCATGCCAGCTACCAGCACCAGCACCAGGCGGCCGTACAGGGTGCGCGGCCAGCCCTGGCGCGGCTCAGCCATCGGCCAGCACCGGCCCGGCCAGGCAGTAGCCGCGGTGGCGCACGGTACGGATCAGCAGCGGCGCGCGGCTGTCGTGTTCCAGCATCTGCCGCAGCCGGCTGATGCACATGTCGATGCTGCGATCACTGGGCAGGCGGTCGCGCCCATAGACCTGTTCCACCAGGTAATCGCGTTCCAGCACTTCATCGGGGTGGCGCAGGAACAGCTGCAACGCAATGAAATCCGTTTCGCCCAGCAGGTGGCGGCGGCCATCGTCGGCCTGCAGCTGGTGGGTGCGCGTGTCCAGCGTCCAGCCGGCAAAGCGCAGCCGCGTGGCCAGCGCCGCCGGTTGCGCCCGGCGCAGCACGGCCTGCAGCCGCAGCAGCAGCTCGCGCGGGTCGAACGGCTTGGCCACATAGTCATCGGCGCCGTGTTCCAGCCCCAGGATGCGGTCGGCGGCGCGCCCGCGTGCGGTCAGCATGATCACCGGCAGCGCCGTGCGCGCACGCAACTGCTGGCACAGGGCCAAGCCGTCCTCGCCGGGCAGCATCAGGTCCAGCACCACCGCGTCGAAGCGCTGGCGATCCAGGGCTGCCCACATGGCCATCCCTTCGGCGGCGGTATCGGTGTGCAGGCCGTGCCGGCCCAGGTATTCGGCCAGCAGCGCGCCGATTTCCGGATCGTCATCGACGATCAGGATGCGCGCAGTGGCAGCGGCGTTGTCAGTCATGGCTGCATCTTCCCAGAAGCGGCGGCGCCCCGCAGTTGCAGGCGCCGCCGTCGGTGGGATCAGAAGCGCGCACGCACGCTGAAGGTGGTGCTGCGCGGCTCGCCGAAGATCAACCCGTCGTAGAAGCCGTACTGGGTGTAGTAGGTCTTGTCGGTCAGGTTGTTCACGTTCACCGCCAGCTGCACGGTATCGGTCAGGGCATAGCGCGCCATCAGGTTCACCAGGGTGTAGCCGCCCATCGGCAGGTTGCTGGCGTCGTAGCGCCCACCGCCCAGCGGGCGGCCGGGGTTGGTCGACATCACCGTGCCGCTCTGCACCGACAGGCCACCGCCAACGGTCAGCTTCGACAACGCACCGGGCAGGGTCCAGGTGGTGTTCAAGCGCAGCAGGTGGCGCGGGTCCTGCTGGTAGGACAGGCCATCGACCTGCAGCCAGGTGTAGCCGGCATAGACGTTCCAGCCCTGGGCCAAGCGGCCGCTGATTTCCAGGTCGGCGCCCTTGGACTTCACCCCGTCCACCGCGCGGTAGATGGTCAGGCCGGTGTCCGGGTGCACCTCGCCGGTGCTTTCGGCCACGTTGTTCTGCTCGTTGCGGAACAGGGCCAGCGCTGCGTTCAGGGCGCCGTCGGCCCATTCGCCCTTGATGCCGGCCTCGTAGCTCTTGCCGGTCACCGGGTCGAGCAGGGTGTCGTCGGCATCGCGCACGTTGCCCTGCGGGCTGAACACATCGGTGTAGCTCACATACGCCGAATAGTTCGCCGCGAAGTCCCAGACCAGGCCGGCGTACGGGGTGACCACCTGCTGTTCGCCACTGGCCGCACCGCGGGTGCGCACGTCGGCCTGGGTGTAAGTCTGGGTGTAGGTCTTGTAGTTGCTCAGCCGCGTACCCAACACCAGCGACAGCGGGTCGGCCAGACTGAAACGGCCGGCCAGGTAGCCGCCCGGGTTCTCGGTGATGGTCTTGCTGCGTGCAGGCGTGCGGAAGGTTTCAAAGCCCGCGTAGCTGCCATCCCAGCTGCGCCAGTCGGCGATCGGCAGGCCCACGGCGCGGTACTGGCAGCCGCTCCACGGCGCCACGCCGGCGATGCTGCAGTTGCCCAGCGCGGCGCTGAAGCTGTAGTCGGTGATCTCGCTGCGGTAGCCGTTGAAGCCCACCATCAGCTGGTGCTCGCGACCGAACAGCTGCAGCGGGCCGCTGGCGCTGATGTCCAGGTTGTCGCGGCGGGTTTCCGATTCGCTGTGGATGGCGTTGAGGAAGGCGCCGCTGCCATCGGGGTTCCAGAAGCCGGCGAAGCCCTGGTTGCGCGCGGCGTTGTTGACCTTGGCCACGCCGTAGTTGGTGAAGCTTTCACCGCTGTCGTGGGCGAACGCCACGCGCAGCGTCCAGTCCGCGCCCAGCCCCTGTTCCACGCTGCCGAACACGGTGGTGTTGTCCCGCTTGGCCAGGCTCCAGTCGGCGGCAGGGTTGGTGCTGCGCGACAACTGCGCACGGCTGCCGTCGGCCCACCAGATCGGTGCGTTGCTGCCCCACGACGCGCCGCCGTTGCGGGTTTTTTCGTACTGCACGCCCAGGTTCAACACGGTGGCGCTGCCCAGGTCGGCCTCGAAGCTGGCCAGTCCGGCCAGGCGCTGGATGTCTTCGCGCTGGCGGAAGGTGTCCGAATCTTCGGCACTGACCACGAAGCGGCTGCGCACGCGACCATCGGCGGTCAGCGGCATGTTCACGTCGCCCATCAGGCGGCGCTTGTCATGGCTGCCGAGGGTGAGCGCGGCGGCGCCACCGAAGTCGGCGGTCGGCCGCTTGCGTTCCAGGTAGACCGTGGCCGAGGGATCGCCGGTGCCGCCCAGCAGGCCGTTGGCACCGCGCACCACCTGCACGTGGTCGTACAGATCCATGTTCAGCGCCGCGCCGCCGCCACTGAAGCTGCTGGCACCGTTCACCAGCATGCCGTCCACCTTGAAGTTGCCGATGTCGAAGCCGCGCGCGCGGAAGGTGGTGCGGCCGGCGTTGTCCAGCGAATAGGTGGTGATGCCGGTGGTGCTGGTCAGCACGTCATCGATGGATTCGATCTGCAGATCGTCCATCTGCTGGCGGGTGACGCTGGTGACCGACTGCGGGGTCTGGCGCACGCTCAGGTCCAGGCCGATGGCGGCGCGGCTGACCGGCAGGGTGTAGCTGTCGGCCTGCGACTGGCGGCGCGCGGTCACTTCCAACCCGTCCAGGGTGGTGGGGTTGGCATCGGCCGGGGCTTCGGCATGGGCGGCCAGCGGCAGCGCCAGCGCGACGGCCAGGGCAAGGGCGCGGCGCAGGCCAGGCGCATGCGGGCACGGCAGAACAGCGCGCGGCAGGCCCGCGCGGGTGAGGGCATCGGCAGTCACAGGGGGAGTCCTTATCGGAGATTCAAATGGGATCGATTCCCATTTGCGTCATGATAGCGACGCCGTCCTGTGTTCCTGCGTGTGGGAATGTAAGCGTGTGTAACGGGCCGCGCTGCGCGCTCAGCGCCACGACCACTGCAGGCCGACGCTGGCACGGCGGTCCGGGCCGGGTTCGAAGAAGCGGCCGTTGCCATCGTTGACGATCACCGAGCCGATGTAGCGCTGGTCCAGCACGTTGTCCAGGCGGGCGAACGCGCGCAGATCGCCACTGGCCAGCGACCAGCGGTGGCCACCTTCCAGGTTCAGCACGGCGTAGCCGGGCGCGCGTTCGGTGGCCAGATCGTTCACCACCACGTCGCTGCTGGCGGTGCCTTCCAGCGCCCACTGCCATGCACCGGGCGACCACTGCAGGCGGGCATAGGCCTGCTGGCGGGGCACGCCGGGCAGACGGCTGCCGGCACGCACTTCGGTATCGGGCACGCTGCAGCCGCTGCCGGCACAAGCCAGGTAACCCGACCGCACCTGCGCCTGCAGCCAGGTCCAAGCCAGCTGCAGTTCCAGCTGTTCAGCCAGCGGCTGCCGGTACTGCAGTTCCACGCCCTGGCGGCGGGTGCGGCCGATATTGCGGTAGGTGCTGCGGCCGTTGGTGTTGCTGGCCACAGCCAGTTCATCATCGGTGTCGGCGCGGAACACGCTCACGTCGAACTGGGTGCCGTTCTGCGCATGCCACTTGCTGCCCACTTCCAGGTTGCGGCTGCGCGCGGCGGCCAGGTCCAGCGCCAACCCGGCCTGGCCATCGGCGCGGTAGCCCAGTTCGTTGAAGGTGGGGGTCTCGAAACCACGACCCACCGCCGCATGCAGGCGCCACTGTGGCGTAGCCTCGAAGCTGACCCCGGCCACCGGGGTGGTGGCCTGGTAGCGGCGGCGGCCGCTGTCGTCGGGATTGCGGCCAACGATGTAATGGTCGTCCGACTCGAAGCGCACCGTGCTGTGGCGCACCCCGGCCAGCAACGACCAGCGCGGGCTCCACTGCCACCAGGCCTGGGCGAACTGGTCCACGTTCTGCACGGTGTCGCGCTGGTCGCGGCGCAGCGCACCGCGCACGCCCAGCGTGCTGCCGATGAAGTTCTCGTAGCCGGTGCGGTGCTGGCGCTGGCGGTCGGCATTGGCGCCCACCACCACGTCCAGCGGGCGACCGGCCAGATCGCCGCGCCAGCCCCAGCGCGCGTCCACGCCGCCGTAGGTGCCGTCCAGATCGATCACGCCGCCGGCGTGCAGCGGGTTGGCCTGCGGGCCCGGCGGAATGGCCAGGTACTGGGTCACCTCGCGCTGCCCGCCGTAGCCCATCAGCTGCCAGCGCTGGGCGCCGGTTTCACGGGTCCAGCGCAGCCCGGCCTGCTGCTGGCTGACCGATTTACGGGTGTTGTACTGCGTGGCCACGGCGGTGGCCTGGTGCGGATTGGCGGCCACCTGGGCGCGGGTCAGGCCCAGCGGGTCCTGCGCATCGGGCGCGTCCAGCGCGTTCAGCAGAAGCTCCAGGCGGCCACCGGCCAGCTCGCCGCCGATGCGCGCGTTCAACGATTCGCGCCGGGCCCGGCTGTGATCGCGCCAGCCATCGGTACGGAAGTGGTTGGCGGCGATGTTGTAGTCGATGCCGGCACTGGCGCCACGCAGCTGCGCACCCACGCTCAGGGTGTTGTCGGCCCCGGCATTGACCCGCAGCCGCCAGGAATCGCCGGCCTGGCCCTGCGCGCTCCAGACCTGCAGCACGCCACCGGATGAATTGCCGTACAGCGCCGAGAACGGCCCCCGCAGCACCTCGATGCGCTCGGCACCCAGCAGGCTGGCATGCGACAGCTGGCCCTGGCCGTCGGGCATGGTGGCCGGCACGCCATCCACCACCACGCGCACGCCGCGCACGCCGAAGGTGGAACGGGCGCCGAAGCCGCGGATCGACAGCTGGGTGTCCTGGGCGAAGTTCTGCCGGTCACGTGCCAGCAGGCCCGGTACGCCGGCCAGCGCCTCGGAAAGCTGGGCATTGGCGCCGCTGCGGTCATCATCCACCCAGACCGTGTCCTGGCTGGCCGGCAGCGCGAACGGGTCGATGCCCTGTACCCGTACGGCCTGCACCTCCACCGTGGGCAGCGCGGTGGTGCTGGTCTGGGCCTGCGCCACGGCGGCGGGCAGCAGGGCGATCAGCAGGGGCAGGCGGCGGCGCGCCACGGGCTCGTTCATTGTTCAGCTTCAACCACGGGGGGAAAACGACACGGCATGGTACGGGCTGCAGCGTGACGATGAGCGCCGCGCCGGTGGCACGCTTTGTTACGATGGGACGGTTGCGGCCCAGGGCTGCAACCACGCGACCCGCGCTTCTTCTCCCCCTCATATCGAACGAGTACCGCCGTGTCCTTCTTTGCAAACGTGGAACTGGTCCCGGGCGACCCGATCCTGGGCCTGACCGAGGCGTACAACGCCGACAGCCGCCCGACCAAGGTCAACCTGGGTGTAGGCATCTACTACGACGAAAGCGGCCGCATTCCGCTGCTGCGTGCCGTCAAGCAGATCGAGCAGCAGCTCGCCACCGAAGCAAAACCGCGCGGCTACCTGCCGATCGATGGCCTGCCGGCATACACCCAGGCCACCCGTGAGCTGGTGTTCGGCAAGGACTCGCCGCTGCTGGACGCCGGCCGCGTGGCCACCACCCAGACCGTGGGCGGCAGCGGTGCGCTGCGTGTCGGCGCCGACCTGCTGAAGAAGCTGCTGCCGCACGCCACCATCGCCATCAGCAACCCCAGCTGGGAAAACCACCGTGCAGTGTTCGGCGCGGCCGGGTTCGACGTGGTGGAATACACCTACTTCGACGCCGCCACCCACGGCGTGAACTTCGACGGCATGCTGGCCGATCTGCAGACGCTGCAGCCGGGCACCGTGGTGCTGCTGCACGCCTGCTGCCACAACCCCACCGGCGCCGACCTCACTGTCAGCCAGTGGAAGCAGGTGGCACAGCTGCTGAAGGACCGCCAGCTGTTCCCCTTCATCGACATGGCCTACCAGGGCTTCGACAAGGGCATCGAGCAGGACGGCGCGGCCGTGCGCATCATCGCCGAGGCCGGCATCGACAGCTTCATCGTCGCCAACTCGTACTCCAAGTCGTTCTCGCTGTACGGCGAACGCGTGGGCGCGCTGTCGGTGGTCGCCCCGACCGCCAACGACGCCAAGGCCGTGCAGTCGCAGATCAAGCGCATCATCCGCACCATCTACTCCAGCCCGTCCACCCACGGCGCCGCGCTGGTGGCCGGTGTGCTCAACAGCCCGGAACTGCGCGCGCTGTGGGAACAGGAACTGACCGAGATGCGCGAACGCATCCACGCCCTGCGTGGCGGTCTGGTGGAAAAGCTGGCTGCCGCCGGCGCGCCGCAGTTCGGTTTCATCAACCAGCAGGCCGGCATGTTCTCCTACTCCGGCCTCAGCCGCGTGCAGGTCGAGCGTCTGCGTGACGAGTTCGGCATCTACGCCGTCGGCACCGGCCGCATCTGCGTGGCCGCACTCAGCCAGAACAATCTGGAATACGTCGCCAAGGCCGTGGCCACCGTCGCCAAGGGCTGAAGCACCGCTGCACATGCTTGAAAACAGAGGCGCCGAAAGGCGCCTTTGTTTTTGCTCTGCCTTTGCTCCTGCTTTTGCCGCCCCCTCCGCGCTCGCGGCAATGCCTGGATCGCGCGGGAGGGGGAGGCGATGCAGGACCGCAGGCGCCATGGATGGCGCCTACGAGCTTACAGGGATGTACTTGCAGCGTGTCCTGCATCGTCTCCCCCGCCCACGCGCCTCGAAAACAGGAAGGCGCCGCACAGCGCAACGCTCCTGTAATCGATTTCCCCTCAAACCCATCACGCACGCGCCGCGCGCAGCAGCGACAATAGCCGTTTCCCCGCTGCCAAGGCCCGCCCGCCATGTCCCGTACTTCGCTGACCCGGTACCTGATTCAAGAACAGCACGCCGGCCGCATCAACGCCGACCTGCGCCAGCTGATCGCCGTGGTCGCCCGCGCCTGCACCAGCATCTCCATCGCCGTCAGCAAGGGCGCCCTTGGCGGCGTACTGGGCGATGCCGGCACCGGCAACGTGCAGGGCGAAGCGCAGAAGAAGCTGGACGTGATCAGCAATGAGATCCTGCTGGAAGCCAATGCCTGGGGCGGCCACCTGGCCGCCTGCGCATCGGAAGAGATGGACCACAGCCAGCCGGTACCGGACATCTACCCGCGCGGCGATTTCCTGCTGCTGTTCGATCCCCTCGACGGCAGTTCGAACATCGACGTCAACGTCTCGGTCGGCACCATCTTCTCGGTGCTGCGCTGCCCCACCCATGTCGAACTGCCGGGTGATGATGCCTTCCTGCAGCCGGGCAGCAAGCAGATTGCCGCCGGCTACTGCATCTACGGGCCCAGCACCCAGCTGGTGCTGACCGTCGGCCATGGCACCCACGCCTTCACCCTGGACCGCGAAACCGGTGAGTTCGTGTTGACCACCGCCAACATGCAGATTCCCGCCGCCACCCAGGAATTTGCCATCAACATGTCCAACCAGCGCCACTGGGAAGCCCCCATGCAGGCCTACGTGGGCGATCTGCTGGCCGGCAAGGAGGGCGCGCGCGGCAAGAACTTCAACATGCGCTGGATCGCCAGCATGGTGGCCGACGTGCATCGCATCCTGACCCGCGGCGGCATCTTCATCTACCCGTGGGACAAGAAGGAACCGGGCAAGGCCGGCAAGCTGCGCCTGATGTACGAAGCCAACCCGATGGGCCTGCTGGTGGAACAGGCCGGCGGCGCCGCGTGGACCGGCCGCGAACGCATCGTCGACATCCAGCCCGAGCATCTGCACCAGCGCGTGCCGGTGTTCCTGGGCTCGCGCGAGGAAGTGGCCGAAGCGGTGCGCTATCACCAGGAGCATGACGCGAAGAGCGTCTGACGGCGGCCATCCCTACGGCGGTCATGGCACAACGATGACATGACCGCAGGGTGACAGCAGCGGCGGCAAACGGCACCATCAGGCCCTTGCCGCCGAAGGAATGTACGCATGCACGAGCCGGGTCCGGTCGATTTCATCGAAGTCATCCACAACGCCGTCCCCAGCGACGTCTGCGCCGCCATCGTCGCCCGCATGCGCGCCAGCCAGCACCTGACACCGGGCGCGGTGGGCAGTGGTGTGTTCCCGGAACTCAAGCGCAGCAAGGATCTGCGCATCAGTGGCGCGGACGGCTGGAAGGATGTGGACAGCGCGCTGCAGCAGGCGGTTTTCGCCGGACTGTTGACTTATCTACGCCGTTATCCACAGGCGTTGATCGCACCGCTGATGTTGCAGATCCAGGACAGCAACGGCCAGCCGCGCCGACTGTCGGCCGAGGATTTCCCCGACATGGCGCAGGAGCAGCTGGCCGACCTGGCCCGCACCTGCCTGCGCCCGGGCGCCATCAACCTGCAGTGGTATGCGGCGGGCGAGGGCGGTTACCCGTATTGGCACTGCGAGCTGTACCCGAAGGACCCGCAGGCCGAAACCCTGCACAGGCACCTGCTGTGGACGCTGTACCTCAACGATGCGTTCGAGGAAGGCGAAACCGAATTCCTGTTCCAGGGCCGCAAGATCGCACCGCGCACCGGCAGCCTGCTGATCGCGCCGACAGCGTTCACCCATACCCATCGTGGCAATCGGCCGCAGGGTGGCGACAAGTTCATCGCGACGAGTTGGATCCTGTTCCAGAGTGCGCAGAAGTTGTTTGGGGGGTGAATCCTGTCCCCACGGGCGTCGCATCCGATTAGCTTTTCGGGGGATTCGCCTCGTCAAAGGGAGAATCATCGCTCCCCGGTCTTCCCTCCCACGCGCGCAGTTCGGCGATGTCCGCGCTGTCGGCCTTGATCTCACGATGGATGCTGACAGGAGCGTCACAGTCTTCCGGCCAATCCAGAGGGCTTGCGAGCGTGAACGTCGCCTGCAACGAAACCTCGATCCGGTTGCGCTCGACTGCATCGATGATGACCTGGCCGGAAGCAGCCGTGCTGTAGCAGCCACTCTTGCCTGCAAAAGCACTCGCCCCCTTGCTGAAGAACACACGTACTCCTGCATCGCCAACAGCCAGGATCTGCCCAGCGCGCAGCACTCCAGGAAGTACAACCGTCAGCTTCGAGAAACTCGACCTGTCGGCATTCCAGGCACGCTTGAATTCCCGCACAGCGACCACGGTCTGCGCGCCATCGAAAATTCTGTGGCACGAAAAGGGCAAGCTTCTCGTATCAACGTCAAGGCACGTGTCTTCAATCGATGACGCATGGCTGACGAAGAACGCAGATCGATCCGCTGCGGCGGCGGCCGTCGGAAGCCAAGCCAGCATCGCCAACGTGATGGATCGCGCGTGCAATCTACTGAGTACGATCACAGCCGCCTCCTTTCAATCCTTGATAGACGACGAAGCCGATTGCCCGCAAGGAAAACAGTGCAAACAGCACGATAGGTGCCCAGAGAATTATCTTGATCGTTGTCTCAGAGGATAGGTAGCGTCGAGCTTGCTCGACGGCTCTTTGCTGCGCGCTCAGTCGAGCAAGCTCGACGCTACAGGGCCAGCGCGACGCACACGGCGATCAGCACGATAACCAGAACGGGTACTACGTAGCGCAGCAGCACGCGGTTGAGGCGCTCGGCCGATCGATCGTCGTCCTGCACGCGCTGCAGCAGCGTCTGCCGGTCCAGGTAGCAGCGGTCGGTCGCCACGACCTCGACCAAGCCTTCGTCGATCATGTCGTACAGCACCTCTTCCAGCTCCACATCGAATGCGGCCAACGGAATCGAGGTCGCCGGCGAAAAGGCCTGCCGCTGCTCGAAGTACTCCAGCACCTGGCGATGCTGCGCCTGCATCCAGGGATGAGTGTTGGCAGCGGAAGCGGCGATCGCCGCGGCAAGTACACCATCGTTCACGGACATCTCCTGTCCGGCCCTTCATGGGCCTCGCCCCGATTCTTGGCCGAAGCAAGGCGCCACGTCCACCCCGTCGCGTCGGTCGCGCTTGATTGCCTCCGCTTCGTAGAGTCGAGCTTGCTCGACTGCGTTCAACATCCGTCGAGCAAGCTCGACTCTACTAGAACAACGATCCCTGCGGCGATTCCTTCTGCGGCGGCAACGGCTTCACGAACCGGCTGCATTCCAGCTTCGGCCAGTGGCTGTTCTGCGCATTGAAACCCAGCCGCTTCCGCGCCAGCTTGAACCGGTTGTTCAACAGGTCCGCATACACGCCCTGGCCACGCATGCGCGTGCCGAACTGGCTGTCGTAATCCCTGCCGCCACGCAGCTGCTGGATAGTGCTCATCACGTGTGCGGCGCGGTCGGGGTGGTGGGTTTCCAGCCAGTCGCGGAACAGCGGCGCCACTTCCAGCGGCAGGCGCAGCAGCACGTAACCGGCGGTGCTGGCGCCGGCGTCACGGGCGGCCTCCAGGACGGCCTCCAGCTCGCTGTCGTTGATCCACGGGATCACCGGCGCCACCATCACGCCCACTGGAATGCCGGCCTCGTGCAGCCGCTTCATCGCACGCAGTCGCGCATGCGGAGCCGAAGCGCGCGGTTCCAGCTTGGCTGACAGGTGCGGGTCCAGCGAGGTGACCGAGAAATGCACGCTGACCAGGTTCTCCGCCGCCAGCGGTGCCAGCAGATCGATGTCGCGCTCCACCAGCGCGTTCTTGGTGATCAGCGAAAACGGATGCTTCGTCTCCAGCATTACTTCGATCAGCTGGCGGGTGAGTTTCAACTTGCGTTCGATCGGCTGGTAGGCATCGGTGTTGATGCCCAGCGCGATCGGCTGCGGCACGTAGCCCGGTTTCGCCAGCTCCTTGCGCAGCAGCTGCGGCGCGTTGGTCTTGGCGAACAGCTTGGTTTCGAAGTCCAGGCCTGGCGACAGGTTCAGATAGGCGTGCGAGGGCCGCGCGAAACAGTACGAGCAACCATGCTCGCAGCCGCGGTAGGGGTTCACCGACTGGCTGAATCCCACATCGGGGGAATTGTTGCGGCTGATGATGCTGCGCGCGGTCTCCGCACGCACTTCGGTGCGCAGGCGGGGGGCGCTGAACTCGTCGCTTTCATCTGGCGCCCAGCCGTCATCGATGGCCTCGCTGACCGTGCTTTCGAAGCGGCCGGCCAGGTGCGAGGTGGAACCACGGCCCTTGATGGCGGCGTGGGCCTTGAGAGGCAGGTGCTGCATGTCGCCCTCCGGCCGTTGCTGGGCCGTTAGTATTATTGCTAACCACAGGCGGCGCAAGCGGCGGGAATTCACGTAGCTGTAGGCGTACAGGCGAATCCGGGTGCAGGTTGACCCCAGGGTTATCCACAGGTTCCACGGGGCAGGCGCAGCCGAGCACCGTGGCAATCCAGAAGCCTGGGCCACGGCGGTCTCAACAGCTGCGACGGCGCCTTACAACAAGGCCAGATAGCCCTTCACGGTGGCGTCCAAGCCGTCGTACAGCGCCTCGCCGATCAGCGCGTGGCCAATGGACACTTCCAGCACCTGCGGCACGGCGGCGAGGAAGTCGGGCAGGTTGTCCTGCGACAGGTCATGGCCGGCGTTCACCCCCAGGCCGACCGCCTGGGCGCGGCGTGCGGCGGTAGCGAACAGGTCCAGCATGGCGCGGGCGTCACCAGCGGCGTGGGTCTCGGCATACGGGCCGGTGTAAAGCTCGATGCGATCGGCCCCCACGGCGGCGGCCTGTTCGAGCAACGGGTTGCCGGCATCCACGAACAGGCTGACCCGGCAGCCCATGGCTTTCAGTTCTGCCACCAGCGGACGCAGGCGCTCGCCGTCACGTTCGAAGTCGAAGCCATGGTCGGAGGTGATCTGGCCATCGCCATCGGGCACCAGGGTGGCCTGCGCCGGCCGGGTCTGCGCGCACAGCGGCAGCAGGCCGGGGTAGCCTTCCCGCGGCGGGGCGAAGGGGTTGCCTTCGATGTTGAATTCCACGCCACGGGCACGGGTCAGCGTGGACAGCGCCAGCACGTCCTCTGCGGTGATGTGGCGGCGGTCCGGGCGCGGGTGCACGGTAATGCCATGCGCACCGGCATCCAGGCAGGCCTGGGCGGCGCGCACCACGTCCGGTTCGGCACCGCCGCGCGAGTTGCGCAGGACGGCGATCTTGTTGACGTTGACGCTGAGCTGGGTCATGGAACGGAACTACGGGGTCGGGGAAGGGGGATCGTGTGGGTCACGCGGAGCCTGCTCGCGCAGCCGGCGCACCTGTTCGGCGTCGACCAGGGTGGACGGGTCACGCTGCAGATCGCCGAAGCGGGCCACGTAGCGGCCACGTACCCAGGCCAGCAGGAAGGCCAGCGCCGCCAGCAGCGCCAGCGACATCAGCCCCATGTGCGGGGTCTTCAGGGCGAAGGCGAAGCAGCCCAGCGCCAGCAGCAGGTACAGCCAGTACATGTGCGATCTCCCGCAGGTCAGGCGGCAGTGTAGCGCTGCGTTACAGCAGCGGCGAGGCCAGCCGCGCGAACGCCTCGGGCAGGCGGTGCAGCCACAGCGAACGGGCCGCCTGGTCCTGCACACGGCACGAGCGGTCGAACTCGGCCTGCAGCAGCTCGGCCAGCGCAGCCACCCGGCTGCGGTCGCTGATCATCATCGACAGCTCGAAGTTCAGACGGAAGCTGCGGTGGTCGAAGTTGGCGCTGCCGACGATGCAGACATCATCGTCGGCAATGAAGGCCTTGGTGTGCAGCATGCGCGGGCCGTATTCGTAGATCTTCACCCCGGCATGCAGCAGTTCGTCGAAGTACGAGCGCGCGGCCTGGGTGACGAACCAGGAATCGCTCATCTTCGGCACCAGCAGGCGCACGTCCAGCCCACCCAGTGCGGCCGAGGTCAATGCCATCCGCGCTGCCTCGCCGGGCACGAAGTAGGGGGTGACCAGCCAGACCCGCTCCCGCGCTTCCTGGATGGCCGCTACATGCAGACGGTGGATGGTTTCCCAGCCCGAATCGGGGCCGGATACCAGCACCTGCGCATCGATGCTGCCATCGCCACGCAGCGGCATGTCGGCCGGCCACAGCCGCGCGATATCGAAGCGCGAAGGTTCCTGGCCGCTGGCGTACAGCCAGTCTTCCACGAACACCAGCTGCAGGCTGCGCACCACGTGCCCGGCGACGCGCATGTGCAGGTCGCGGTAGGCGTTGGGGTTGCGGCTTTCGTCTTCTTCGTCGGTGATGTTGATGCCACCGGTGAAGGCCAGGCGCCCATCGACAAGCACCAGCTTGCGGTGGGTACGCAGGTTCAACCACGGCCGTTTGAAGGGCTTCAGCAGCTGCCGTGGGTGGAACCAGATGGCCTCGCCGCCGGCATCCAGCAGCGGCTGCAGGAAGCGCCGCGGCAATGATGAGGAGCCGACCGCATCGAGCAGCAGGCGCACCTGCACCCCGGCCCGCGCACGTTCCACCAGAGCATCGCGCAGCGCCGTACCTGCATGGTCGGGGCTGAAGATGTAGTACTCCAGGTGCACGTGGTCGCGCGCCTCGGCAATGGCCTGCAGCAGGGCCGCATAGGTGGCCGCGCCATCCACCAGCCAGGTCACTTCGGTGGCGGTGCTGGGCGCCAGGCCTGTGGTGGCCTGGGCCACCTTGGCCAGTTCGGTGCAGCCGGCATCGGGCGGGCAGACATCGCTGTAGTGCTCCATGCCCGAGCGCGCGCGGCCACGGCGCAGGCGCTGCCGCTTCACTTTCTGCGGGCCCAGCAGGTAGTAGATGAAGAGGCCCAGATACGGCAGCAGGGCCAGCGACAGGATCCAGCTGAGCGTGGCGACCGGTTCGCGTTTCTGCAGCATGATCCAGCCCGCCAGCGCCAGCAGGTAGAGCAGGTAGGCCACGGCCAGGATCGTGCCCAGATGAGCGATGCCATCAAGCCAGACGCGCAGGGAATCGAAGAGGGCGAGCATGCGCCGATGATAGCGGGCGGGTGCGTGGTGATGGGGTCAGAGCACCCGGGGTCGGATCCCTTCCTGCAGGGAAGGGCTCTGACCCCACCCCCGGGCACAAAAAAAGACGCCCCTGTCTCCAGGGGCGTCTGCAGTCGCGTCATGACTGTTGTGCTGCGGTATTGCGTATTACTGCTGCACGAAGCCGATCTTCTTCATCTGAGCATTCTTCGCGGCGGCCAGAACCTTGGCCATCACGTCGTACTCGGAATCCGGGCTTGCATCGATCCGCAGTTCCGGCTGGTTGGTCGGGTCACGCTGGACCTCCTGTTCCATCCGCTGCTGCAGTTCGTGCGTGCTGATCGGGCTGTTGTTCCACGAGACCTGGTTGCTGGCGTCGATCTTCAGTTCGATCGGCGGCGGCGGTTCGACCAGCTGCGGCGGTGGGTTGAGCACGCGCTGCGGCAGGTCCACGGCGATCGGGTACGTCATGATCGGCGCGGTCACGATGAAGATGATCAGCAGAACCAACATCACGTCCACCAGGGGCGTCACGTTGATGTCAGCCATGGGGCCTTTGCCACCACCACTACTGAATGCCATGGCTTATTGCCCCTTTTCTTTGGTCGCGACGAAGCCGACGTCCAGCATGCCCTGTTCCTGAGCGACCTTGGTCATCTCGTTGATGACGCGCATCTTGGTGGTGCGGTCACCACGCAGGTTCAGCGGCGGCTGCGGGGTCTGCTGGGCGGCGGTCGCCAGGCGCGACTCGAGAGTCTGCTTGTCGATTTCCTCGTCGTTCCAGTAGATCGAACCGTCTTCCTTGACTGCCAGGGTGATGGGGCCCTTGCGGTCGTTGGTGTCGTCCGGCTTCTGGACCAGATTGGCCTCCGGCAGATCCACCTTGACCTTGTGGGACATCAGGGGCGCCGTGATGATGAAGATGATCAGCAGCACCAGCATCACGTCCACGAGGGGCGTAACGTTGATGTCGGCCATGGGGCCGCCGCTGTTACCACTACTGAAAGCCATAACGGGCTCCGTCTAGATCGTGTTGACTACGTTCTCGCTGGGTACAGCGCGTCGCAATTAGCGGACGCGCGAACCGGTGGCGAAGAAGTCGTGCAGGTCGTGCGCGAAGGTATCGAACTTGCTGATGGTCGCGCTGTTGATCTTGCTGAAGAAGTTGAAGGCGAACACGGCCGGGATCGCGACGAACAGACCGATGGCGGTCATGATCAGCGCTTCACCCACCGGGCCGGCAACGGCGTCGATCGAAGCGGAGCCGGTGGCACCGATCTTGATCAGCGCGCCGTAGATGCCCCACACGGTACCCAGCAGACCGACGAACGGAGCGGTTGCACCGACGGTGGCCAGCAGGGTCATGCCCGACTGCAGCTTGTTGCTTTCGCGGGTGACGGCCTGGCGCAGGGCGCGGTCGACGAACTCCGAACGGCTCAGGTTTTCACCCAGGCCACCGGTGGCGCCGCCTTCAGCGCGCTGGTGGTGGGCAGCAGCCTGCGCAGCATCCAGAGCGATCTTCGAGAACGGCTCCGAAGCCGGCTGTTCTTCCATCGCACGGATGGCGTCCTGTGCGTTCGGGGTATCCCAGAACAGGCTGACGACGCGGTCAGCAGCGCTCTTCAGGCGGGTAGCGCGGAAGATGTTGATGACGGTCCAGTACCAGGACATGGCCGACATGACGACCAGGGTCAGCAGCACGACCCAGGAAACGGCGAAATCACCCGGCTTGGTGGTCATTTCGTGGATCAGGTGCTCGAAGCCCATCTGCGACAGGGCGTTGGACGGATTGCCCCCGGCAGCAGCGGCGATGAAAATTTCCTGCAGCATGACGCTTACCTTTGTTGTGTGTGGTGATAAAGGGTGTAGCTAAGCTAGACAATCGAACCGGAGGAGGGGTGGCCGGCGGCCACCCGCTCGCATCAGTTCAGCGCAAAGTTGACCGGGACGCGGACGCGACCAGCAGCCTTCTTACCGCCAGATTCAGCGGCGTTGAAACGCCACTTGCGCGCGGCTTCCATCGCAGCACGGTCCAGGTCGCGGTTACGGCTGGACTTTTCCACCGTGACATTGGTGACGTTGCCCTGGGCGTCGACATCAATGATCAGGATCACTTCGCCCTGGATACCAGCGCGGAAAGCGGCCGGCGGGTAGCGCGGCGGATTCATGGCCTTCGACGAGATGTCGACGCTGGCCTCGATCGACGCCGGCGGTGCCGGCGGCGCCGGAGGCGACGGCGGGGTGACGATATCGTTCGGGCGCGGTTCCGGCACGTCGACGACCGGCGCCTGCGGCGGCGGCGGGACGGGCGACGGCTTCGGCGGCGACAGATTCTTCACCGGCGGCGGCGGAGTATCCTGCGGCGGCGGCGGCGGCGGCGGCGGCGGCGGTGGCGGCGGCGCGTCGACGATGGTCACCATGACGTTGCGCTCCTTCTCAGCCACGGCCTTGGGGGCCACAGCGGGGATCAGGAGCATCATGAAGGCGGCCAGATGCAGGGCGATTACAAACGCGATGCCGACGATGCGAGGCCAGCTCAGCCCCTTGTCATCGGGTTGTTCGTACCGGTGAACGACTAGTTGTTCCGTCATGCGCCAAGAGCTCAATAGTGGGGCCGGAGTCCCGGGGGGCGGGATCCCTGATCAGCGGTGCATGACACCGCAGGAACCTCCAAGCTTATACCAATCCTGAGCGCCTGCGCATCAATCTCGCAGGCGTTCAGGCGTTATTCCTACTTACTTCAGGTTGATGATTTTCTTGGCATCAGCCTGGTTCTTCACGCCCTTCGCCAGCGCCTGCTGGGCGGCCTGCTTGGCCTCCGGAACGCGACCTTCGGCATGCAGGACGCGTGCCAGGTTCAGGTAGGTCTCACCGTCCTTGGACAGCGGGGCAGCCTTCTGCCACGCCTCGATCGCCTGCGGCACCTGGTCGGAGTAGTAGTAGGACTGGGCCAGGGCCAGGTAAACCTGGTAATCCGGCTTCAGGATGCCCTTCTGCAACCCTTCGTTGATGACCGCGATGACGTCCTTTTCCTTGTTCTCGGTGTTGGCATAGATCGAGTACAGCTGCTTGTACTCGCGCTCTTCGGTGAGCTGGCCGCTGCTGCGCAGCTTGTCCATCACCGCGGCGGCCTTGGGCATCTGGTCGGCCTGCATGTACATGTTGGCCAGGTTCAGCTGCGCCTTCTTGTCGTTCGGGTTCTTCGCTGCCAGCGCCTCGGCGGTCTTCACCGCTTCACCGGTCTGGCCGGCTTCGGACAGGGCCGCCATCAGCAGCTGGTTCCAGTTGTCCTTCGGCTCGGTTGCGCCGGCAATGGCCTGCTGCAGCACCGGGATGGCTTCCTGGTAGCGCTCCAGCTGGTACAGCGCCTGGCCCTTGGCGATCAGCTCTTCCGGCTTGTTCGACTTGCTCTCGGCGAAGTACTTGTCCAGCGTGGCCAGGCCTTCGGCGGTCTGGTCTTCCTGCAGCTGCAGCTGGCCCAGCATGAGCATGGCCTGGAAGTGGCCGTTGTTGTCCAGGCCGTTCAGCTGCAGGGCCTGCTTGAGGTAGGTGATCGCGCCGGCGGTGTCGTCGGTCTGGTAGGCGGCCTGCGAAGCGAGCTGCGCAGCCAGCGACTTGTCGTAGTTGTTCGACGCGCTGTTGCCCAGGATCTCGCCGGCAACCTGCAGGGTCTCCGGGAACTTCTGATCGTTGTAGTTGTCAATCAGCTTCTGCAGCTTGCTGCCCATCTTCGAGGACGCCTTTTCCTTCGGCTCCTCACGGGTGGCGTTCGGGTACAGGACTTCGGCCTTGGCCTGCTTGCCGCCGCGGTTGCCACGCTCGGACGAACGCGAGGACTGCGCGAACGCATCGGTGACCACGGCGCCGGTCAGGGCAGTGGCGATCAGGACGGAAAGCACAGCTTTGTGGTTACGGAAAATCATCGTTCACCTCGATCGAACCGCCCGGAGCGGCAAAGTCGGACTGTCAGAAAAATCTGAGCCGCCAAACGTATCAGAAACGGATGGCATGAGAAATCGTTTTATGTGCTGCAGTACAGCATGAATCTGCGCACTCACCCACACTTTGGCCGGCGACCGGCCGCCTGTGCTTGCTGGTAAACCGGCGCCAAGGCAGGGGCGTCACGCTGCAGTTCGCGGATACGGTTGGCCGGATCGGGGTGGGTGGACAGCCATTGCGGGCTGCGTCCGCCACTGGCGGCCATCATGTTCTGCCACAGATCCACTGCCTGGGCGGGGTTGAAACCGGCCTGGGCCATCAGCCGCTGGCCGATCACATCGGCCTCGCTTTCCTGGGTACGTGAGCCCGGCAGCAGGAAGGCCGCCTGCGCGCCCATGCCGCCCAGCTGATTGACCGTGCTGGCCGCGCCATCGCCGCCGTAGGCACCGGCCAGCGCTCCCAGCACCGCCAGGCCGGTCTGCGCGCCCATCTGCCGGGTGATGCGCTCTTCGTGGTGGCGGGCGATCACATGGCCGATCTCGTGGCCGATGACCGCCGCCAGCTGGTCCTGGTTCTTGGCCACGGTGAAGATGCCGCTGTTCACCCCCACCTTGCCGCCGGGCAGGGCAAAGGCGTTGGGTTCCTTGTCCACGAACACGGCTGTTTCCCACCGTACGCCACGGTATTGATCGGGAAGCTGCGCCACCAGCGCATTGACCACGCACTGCACGTAGCCGTTCTGGCGGCCGTCGGTGCTGATCTTTTCCTTCTGCTTGGTTTCGGCGAACGCCTGTGCGCCCAGCTGGTCCAGCTGGGCCTGCGACACGCCGCCCACCATCTGCCGGCGGCCGGTGGGCGAGGTGGTGGTCGCGCACGCGGCCACCAGCGACGTAATGAGCAGGGCGAGCAGCAGTGATTTCATGGAATCCCCCGTGTTCATGCAGGCAGTGTGTACCGCGCCTGCTTAATCTTTCGTCAAGCGCGCGTGGCCTTACGTGGCGCCGAAGAACACCAGCGCCGCCAGCGCCACAGCGTTGTTCAGGCCGTGCGCGGCAATGGCGGCCCATAGCGTACCGGTGCGCTTGTACAGCCAGCAGAACGCCGCGCCCATGCCGCCGTAGACCAGCCACAGCTGGGCGATCTCGGCCGGACCATTGGCGCTGGTTCCGGGAATTTCATGGATCAGGGCGAAGGCCAGGCTGCTGAGCAGCATGCCCAGCCAGGGCCGGCCGGCCTGCCACAGGCGCCCGAACAGCACGCGGCGGAACAGCAGCTCTTCGTAGGCCGGCGCCAGCACCACCGCAAACAGCACCAGGAACACCGGGAACTGGGCAATGGCGTTCTGCATCAGGTGCAGGTTGGTGGGCACCGGTTCCACGCCCAGCTGCTTGGCCAGGAACGCGATGCCGTTGCTGCCGATCACGATCAGGGTGGCCACCAGCAGCGTCCAGCCCCAGGTCGCAGGGCGGCGCAGTGCCTGCAGCGAGCGCTGGCGTTCGGCGGCATTGGCCGGCCGGCGCCAGAAGTAGACCAGCAACGCGGCGCCACCGGTGGCCACCAGCGCCATCACCACCTGTGCCAGGGCACCGGGTTGGCCGAGCTGGGCGGCCAGCGCACCGGCATCGGCGGCTTCGCCACCGGCTTTGGCATTGGCCACGCTGATCGACACGGTACGTGTCAGGCCCCAGACCATGCCGCTGATCAGGCTGAGCCCGAACAGCGCTACCACGGCAATGCCCAGATCGATGAAGAAGCCGGCCAGCGGCGAGGAGGCGCGGGGCGCGGCGGATGCCGGAGGAACCGGCGGCGGTGCGGAAACCGGAGCGGAAGCAGACATCGGCTACCTGTGGTCAAGGGACGACGGCCGGCGCGCCTCCCCGCGCACCGGCCAGCAGTCGAGTGTGTCAGATATCCAGGTTGGCGACCTTCAACGCGTTGTCTTCGATGAAGTCACGACGCGGTTCGACCACATCGCCCATCAGGGTGCTGAAGATCTGGTCAGCCGCGACCGCGTCCTCGATGCGTACCTGCAGCAGGCGGCGGGTATCGGGGTTCACCGTGGTATCCCAGAGCTGTTCCGGGTTCATTTCACCCAGACCCTTGAAGCGCTGGATCTGGCGGCCGCGCTTGGCTTCGTCCAGCAGCCAGTTCTGTGCCTTGGCGAAGCTGTCCACTTCAATGGACTTGGCACCGCGGGCAATGGTGGCACCGTCGCGCACCAGGCCGTGCAGCAGCTTGGCGGCCTGATGGATGGCGCGCAGTTCGCCGCTTTCAAAGGCCGACAGCGGCAGCACCTGGATATGTTCCTCGCCCATGTGGCGGCGGGTGACCAGCACGGCGGCGGAGCGCTCTTCGGTGGCGTCCTGCAGTTCCAGGGTGAAGCGCGGGCTGCCCAGGCTGCCCTGGTTGAGCTGCTTGACCAGTGCGTCCAGACCTTCGCCGGCCGGCGCATTGCGCAGGCTTTCCAGATCCATCGGCACGAAATCGACCAGCGCTTCCAGCAGCAGGCGATCGTAGCGGTGCGCGTTGCGGGCGATCGCGTCCTGCGCGCCGGCGTAGGCCAGCAGCAGTTTTTCCAGCGCCACGCCTTCGATGCCGGGTTCGCCGGACGCCGGCACCAGCGAGGCGTTTTCAACCGCGCTGCTGGCCAGATAGCTGTCCAGCGCCGGGTCGTCCTTCAGGTACAACTCGGTCTTGCCCTGCTTGATCTTGTACAGCGGCGGCAGGCCGATGTAGACGTAGCCGCGCTCGATCAGCTCCGGCATCTGACGGTAGAAGAACGTCAGCAGCAGGGTACGGATGTGCGCGCCGTCGACGTCGGCGTCGGTCATGATGATGATCTTGTGGTAGCGCAGCTTGTCCGGGTTGTACTCGTCGCGGCCGATGCCAGTGCCCAGCGCGGTGATCAGCGTACCAACCTGGTCGGAGGACAGCATGCGGTCGAAGCGTGCGCGTTCCACGTTGAGGATCTTGCCGCGCAGCGGCAGCACGGCTTGGTTCTTGCGATTGCGGCCCTGCTTGGCCGAACCACCTGCCGAGTCACCCTCGACGATGAACAGTTCGGACAGCGCCGGATCTTTTTCCTGGCAATCGGCCAGCTTGCCCGGCAGGCCGGCGATATCCAGCGCGCCCTTGCGGCGGGTCAGGTCGCGCGCCTTGCGTGCGGCTTCACGTGCACGCGCGGCATCGACGATCTTGCCGGCGATGGCCTTGGCTTCGTTCGGGTTTTCCTGCAGGAACTCTTCCAGACGCGCACCGAAGGCGTTTTCCACCGCCGGACGCACGTCGGAACTGACCAGCTTTTCCTTGGTCTGGCTGGAGAAGCTGGGATCGGGCACCTTCACCGACAGCACGGCGATCATGCCTTCGCGCATGTCGTCGCCGGTCAGGTTGATCTTGGCCTGCTTGGCGATGCCGTTCTGCTCGATGTAGTTGTTGAGCACGCGGGTCAACGCACCGCGGAAACCGGCCAGGTGGGTACCGCCGTCCTTCTGCGGGATGTTGTTGGTGAAGCAGTACATCGTCTCCTGGTAGGAGTCGGTCCACTGCAGCGCCACGTCCACCACGATGTTGTTGTGCTCGCCGGTAACGGCGATCACGTTCGGGTGCAGCGGGGTTTTCAGCTGGGCCAGATGCTCCACGAAGCTGCGGATGCCGCCTTCGTAGTGGAAATCATCGCGGCGGCCATCACCGCGCTCGTCGGCCAGCACGATCTTGACGCCGGAATTGAGGAACGACAGTTCGCGCAGGCGGCGGGCCAGGATGTCGTAGTGGAATTCCACGTTGTTGTGGAACGCCACCACCGACGGCCAGAAGCGCACGGTGGTACCACGCTTGGTGGTGGTGCCCAGTTGCTTCAGAGGCGTAACCGCGGCGCCATCGCTGAATTCCTGCTGGTAGTGGAAGCCATTCTGGAACACGTCCACCAGCAGCTTCTGCGACAACGCATTGACCACGCTGACGCCCACGCCGTGCAGGCCGCCGGACACCTTGTAGCTGTTGTCGTCGAACTTGCCGCCGGCGTGCAGCACGGTCATCACCACTTCGGCAGCCGACACTTCGCGGCCGAGCTTGGCGCTCATCTGCTCGTGCTTGCCGGTGGGGATGCCGCGACCGTTGTCCGACACCGACACCGAGCCGTCGGCGTGGATCGTCACAGCGACGTGGTCGGCATGGCCGGCCAGCGCTTCGTCGATGGAGTTGTCGACAACCTCGAACACCATGTGGTGCAGACCGGTGCCGTCATGGACGTCGCCGATGTACATGCCAGGACGCTTGCGGACAGCCTCGAGCCCTTCCAGGGCGGTGATGCTGTTGGCGTCGTAGTTGCCGTTGTTTACCGGGGTGTTCTGTTCGTCGGTCATTGCGCTTGCCGTAGGCTCCGCAGGTCGGGCACCACGTGGAGCGGTGCGCCGGGTAAGTAGGGGTACAGCGTGAATTATACCAGCCGGGCCTTGCGGGCCCTGATGTTGCCACTATGGCACAGCCACGATCCGTGCATGTTCCACGTGGAACCGGGTGATGTCGTGCAGATCCACCAGCGCCGCCGGCGTCTCGGTGGCGGTGACGAAGATCTGCGCCGGCCCGGCCAGCAGCCGCTGCAGCACGCGGGCCTGATGAGTGCGATCCAGCTCTGAGGCCAGATCATCCAGCGCGATCACCGGCCATTCGCCACGCTGCTCGGCATAGTCCTCGGCCTGTGCCAGCAGGCAGGCCAGCGCCGTCAGCTTGGCCTGGCCACGGGACAAGGCATCGCGACCGGGAATGCTGTGGAACTCCACGCTCCAGTCGGCGCGATGTGGGCCCACCGAGGTGTAACCGGCCTGGCGGTCACGTTCGCGGGCCAGCAGAAGCGCATCGGCCAGCGGCAGCTCGTGCCGGCGCCAGCCGGGGCTGAGATTCAGGCCCTGGATGCCCAGCTGCGGCGCAAGCTCAGTCGCCAAGGCGATCGTTCGCTCCTGCAACCGCTCCAGGTAGTGCTGGCGTCGGCTGGTCAGCGGTTCGCCCGCTTCGGCCAGCTCGTGGTCCCACGTATCCAGCATCCGCGAGGGTCCGCCTTGCTTCAGCAGCGCATTGCGCTGCTTCAGTGCGCGGGAGTAGCGGCGCCACAGCGAAAGAAAGTCTGGTTCCACGTGGAACAGGCCCCAATCCAGGAAGCGCCGACGCGGTTCACCGCCGCCGCTGACCAGGGCGTGGCTGCCGGGTTCGAACGTCACGACCGCAAGGGCCGCGCAGAGATTCCCGAGCTGGGCCACATCTTCGCCATCCAGGCGGCCTTTCCATTCCTGCCCGCTGTGGCGCAGGCCGGCCTTGCGACGGTGGGGCGGGTGGCTGGAACGCTGTTCGTCCCATTCGACGAAGATCTCCAGCGCATCCTGGCCCTGCTGCACCAATCCGTCGCGCACCCGGCCGCGGAAGCTGCGGCCATAGGCCATCAGGTGCAGCGCTTCCAGCACGCTGGTCTTGCCCGCACCGTTATCGCCGGTCAGCAGGTTCAAGCCCGGCTGGGGCGACAGCTCCACCGCACTGAAGCGGCGCAGTTGGTTCAACGCGAGTCGGCGGATCAGCATGGGACGCGGGGGACCAGCCGCTCGGGGCGGCAACAGGGCAGGGAATCCATCAGCTTACTGCATCGGTCAAGGCCACCATCGCAGTCCGGGGGCGATGGCGGCCGACGGTAACGCGCGCTCCGGACAGCGAATGGGTTCCACGTGTCGCGGTGCCGATTACTGCCCGCGCTGGCCGCAGGAACAGCGCCAATTTCTTGAAATCTGCGGGTCTTGGCAGGGGCGGCGTAAGCAGAATTCAACAGATCTGCGCCCTCGCCAGGCCCCGTCGCGCAGTTCGGTGCAGGGGAGCGGGCGGGCCAATGCCCTGATTGCTTGAAATCTGCTGGGCGGAGCAGCCGAGGGTTCCACAGATTTCAAAAAATTCAGGCGCTGCGTTCCACGCTGTCCACAGCCGGTCTGTATGACTTATGCACAAGGCATGGGCAATCTGTGGATAAAAAAGCAGCTTTTGACCGCTGGCAAAACTATCCACAGCTTCCCCCCCAGCCCCAGAGCCCGATATACAGGGGGTTTCAGGTGTATAAATCTTTTTAAAAACAACTAGATAAGCTTGTTTTCCACGAAATCTGGCTCTACCAGCACCACCATGCTTTAGATTTATACCCAGATTTAAAAGCTTGGGACGCCCTCGCGTGCACGAATCAACACCTGTGGACAGTAGCGTCTGCAGATGCAGTTACCCCTCGCCGAACAAATCCCCGGGGTAGGCCCAACCGAGCTGTTGATGGAACGAAGCACAGCGCGTGGGCGTGCGCTAGCTCACCAACGGTGCGGTGCAGGAATTCAGGAGTCCACAAGCTGCAATGCTCCACGTGGAACAAAAAAAACGCCCGGATACCCGGGCGTCTTCTTGTTTCACGTGGAACACGCCCTGGGTCAGAGACGCAGCGGCATCACCACGTGGCGCGACTTCTCGCTGCTGGATTCACGCACCAGCGCAGAGGAGTTGGAATCGCGCAGCTGGATGATGACTTCCTCGTCGCGCAGGGCGGACAGCGCATCCAGCAGGTAGTTAACGTTGAAGCCAATGGCCAGGTCGCTGACCGTGGTATCGGCTTCGATCTCTTCCTGGGCTTCTTCCTGCTCGGGGTTGTGCGCGCTGATCTTCAGGTTGCCCGGCGAGACTTCCACGCGGATGCCGCGGTACTTCTCGTTGGACAGGATCGCGGCACGCTGCAGCGAAGCACGCAGCGCTTCACGGTCAACCTTCACTTCGCGATCGGCACCAATCGGGATCACCGCTTCGTAATCCGGGAAGCGGCCGTCGATCAGCTTCGAGGTGAAGGTGACATCGTCGCGCTTGACGCGCACGTGGCTGCGGCCAACTTCCAGCTCGATCTCGCGATCGCCGCTTTCCAGCAGGCGCTGCAGTTCGGTCACGCCCTTGCGCGGCACGATGATCTGGCGCTTGGAACCGCTGGGCTTGGCCAGATCGGTTTCACACAGGGCCAGGCGGTGGCCGTCGGTGGCCACGGTCCGCAGGGCATCGCCGCGCAGATCGAACAGCAGGCCGTTGAGGTAGTAGCGCACGTCCTGCTGGGCCATCGCGAACGCGGTGCGTTCGATCAGTTCCTTCAGGGTCGCTTCGCCAATGGCCACGCGCTCGGTGGCTTCCACTTCGTCCACCGACGGGAAGTCATTGGAGGGCAGGGTCGCCAGGGTGAAGCGGCTGCGGCCGGCCTGCACGGTGATCTTGTCACCGGTCTGCGAGACGGTGATCCGGCTGCCGTCTGGCAGGGCGCGGATGATCTCGAACAGCTTGCGGGCGGGAATGGTGGTTTCGCCGTCCTGGGCATCTTCAACCGCGATCCGCGACACCATCTCCACTTCCAGGTCGGTACCGGTCAGCGACAGCTGGCCGTTCTGCACCTGGACCAGGAAATTGGCCAGAACCGGAAGGGTCTGGCGGCGTTCGACCACGTTGACGACCTGTGCCAACGGCTTGAGAAAGGCTTCGCGCTGCAGTGTGAAACGCATGTGGTTCCGTGCCCCTATGCTTTAAAAAAATGTGGAATAAATCAAAAGCTTGGTGGTGCTGGTAGAGACAGAATTGCTGGAAAACAACCCTAAGTCTTTGTAATAAAAGAGTTTTCAGACCGCGAAACCCTCTGCATTACCGACCCCCAAGGGGTGGGGAAAGCTGTGGATAAATCTGCAGCGATTTCAAACCGCTTTTTTATCCACAACTCATCCCGCGCTTGCTACCGGATTCTGCACCGTTTTGTGCGATGACGCCTTATCGGCGTCGGTGCATCATTCGCTCAGCTTCCGGATCAGCTTGTCCCAGTCCTCGCGGAGCTTGCCGTCGGTTTCCATCAGGGTGCGGATCTGACGGCAGGCGTGCAGCACCGTGGTGTGATCGCGACCGGCGAAGGCGTCGCCGATCTCGGGCAGGCTGTGTTCGGTCAGCTCCTTGGTCAGGGCCATGGCGACCTGACGCGGGCGGGCCAGCGAACGGGTCCGGCGCTTGGACAGCAGATCCTTGATCTGCAGCCCGTAGTAGTCGGCCACGGTTTTCTGGATGTTGGGAATGCTGATCGCCTGCTGCTGGGCGCGCAGCAGATCGCGCAGGGTTTCCTGGGCGAATTCGGTGGTGATCGCGCGGCCGGTGAAATTGGCGCGGGCGGTCAGGGTATTGAGCGCACCTTCCAGGTCGCGCACGTTGGAGCGCATCTTCTTGGCAATCAGGAACGCAACATCGTCGGGAATCTCCGCGCCGCGCTCGCGTGCCTTGGCCAGCACGATCGCTGCGCGCGTCTCGAAGTCCGGCGGTTCGATCGCGACGGACAGGCCCCAGGCAAGCCGCGACTTCAGGCGCGCTTCCAGGCCTTCCACTTCGCGCGGGTACCGGTCGCAGGTCAGGATGATCTGCTGCTTGCCGTCGAACAGCGCGTTGAAGGTGTGGAAGAACTCTTCCTGGGTGCGGTCCTTGCCGGCGAAGAACTGGATGTCATCGATCAGCAGCGCGTCCACCTGCTGGAACTGGCGCTTGAACTGATCCATGGTCTTTTCCTGCAGGGCCCGGATCATCGCGCTGAAGAACTGTTCCGAACGCAGGTAGAGCACCTTCGCACCCGGATTGGCCTGGCGCATGGCATTGCCGGCGGCAAACATCAGGTGGGTCTTGCCCAGGCCGGTGCCCCCGTACAGCAGCAGCGGATTGTGCGCGCGGTCGCCCGGCTTCTGCGCCGCCTGGAACGCCGCGGCCAGACCCAGCTGGTTGCTGCGGCCTTCCACGAAGTTGGCAAACGTGTAGTGGTTGTCCAGGTTGCCGGCAAACGGCACCTGCGGTTCTGCAGCCACCGCCGCTGCCGGGCTTGAAACCGGCGCGTTCTGCGTGTCCGAGGGCCGCGGGCGCGAGCCGATTTCAAGAAAAACGTCGCTGAAACCGGCGAAATGGGCCAGCAGTTCGCGGATGCGCGGCAGGTACAGCTCGCGCACCTGGTCGACGATGAAGGCGTTCGGTGCATACAGCACCAGGCTGTCCACGCGCAGATCGGCCTGCAGTGGCTTCAACCAGGTGTGAACGTCTTCCGGCGGAAACTCCGCTTCGAGGCGTTCGAGACTTCGGGTCCAGGCATCCAT